>OY771913.1:0-2543441 GCA_963674975.1 Anaerolineaceae bacterium | reverse complement strand
CCATGAACCGCACCATCCAGGGATTACCCACCGCCGATTTTCTATGGGAGAAAAAAGGCATTATTCCTATTTTGAAGGTCGACGAAGGCATGCTCGGGCTTGCAGATGGAGTCCAGCTTATGAAGCCATTTTCCGATCTGCCCGGTCTTTTAAAGCTGGCAGCTGAGAAACATATTTTCGGCACGAAAATGCGCTCTGTTATCAAAGAAGCCAATCCCATCGGGATCAAAAAGATCGTGGAGCAGCAGTTCGATCTTGGATTGCAGATCGCCGCAGCGGGATTTGTCCCTATTCTGGAACCCGAAGTCGATATCCACAGTACGGATAAGGAAGAATCGGAAAAGCTGTTGAAACAAGGGATCATGGATAAGCTGTCTGCATTGGATAAAGATGTTAAGCTGATGTTCAAGTTGACCATACCAACCAAAAATGATTTCTACCGCGATCTGATGGAAGACCCGCATGTGGTAAGAGTGGTCGCTTTATCGGGCGGGTACACGCGCAGCGTAGCAGATGAAAAGCTGGTATGCAATCACGGCTTGATCGCCAGTTTCTCGCGCGCCCTGCTGCAGGGACTGACCGCCAGCCAAACAGATGAAGAATTCAACGCCATGCTGGCTCAATCTATTAAAGTGATCTACGAGGCATCCATCACGTAGTACCGTATTTATTTTGGGAAAAACGGTAAGACCCTGACAGGACGGTCGATTTCGACCGTCCTTCTTTTTATGAAAGACAAGGGAATTCATTATGAGTATTTCGTACTTTTAACTTGAATCCAGCCATCATATTTCAGTACAATGAGGTCAATATACGTAGGATTGAAGGAGTGCCAACATGGGAACAATAATGGAATATCTTGACTGGCGGGGAGACCTGGTTTTTTCAAAAGATGCTTTTAATGATGTTGATCTATTGATCCTTTCCATGCTAAGTTATTTGCCATTTAAAGATATCGTTCCGGGAATTGACTCCAATGAAAGCATTTCTCTTAAAGATGCTTCCACACAGTATTTCTCAACGGTACATAAGAATAAAACCAAGCCATCTCATATCAATCCCACAGCCAGCCCATCTCTTGACTCCGAACTGTTGGGATTATTAAAAGAGACTGCCGGTTGCGCAAGATTCGAAGATATCAAGCTCTCCAGGTATATAGAAAACACAGATTTTGTGGTTGGAGAGCAATTTGGCGCTGTAACTTTCCTTTTACCTGACTCAAAAAATGAAAAAGTTGTCGCGTTTCGTGGAACAGATAATTCTATGATCGGATGGAAAGAGGATTTTAAAATGGCATACATGGATAAAATACCAGCGCAAGAATCTGCCGCCCAATACCTGAATCGTACAATCGATATCCTTTCAAGTAAAGTTACTGTATGTGGTCATTCTAAAGGCGGAAATTTAGCTGTCTATGCTTGTTCCCATGTAAATTCAATGCGTCGGAGTAAATTATCCAGGATCATCAATTTTGATGGACCCGGTTTTGATTTTTCTATCGTTCCCCATGATTCATTTTCATATTGCGAAGATAAGGTGTGCAATTATGTTCCCGAAGAATCCATCGTAGGAATGCTGCTGGAACCAGTTGGAAAGAGAATAGTGATTTCCAGTTCTGCACGAAGTATCAATCAGCATAATGCTTTAAATTGGAAAGTAAAACGATCAAAATTTGTCCGGGGGAACATGTCCAAAATAACACAATTATTAGAGCAAACATTGAAAAGCTGGCTCGCAGATTTCCCGGTGTCTAAACGGAAAATGTTTGGTGAGGTTCTATTTGAAATACTGGGAGCTTCAGAAGGAAGGACTATTGATCCCATTGAAAACTTAAAGGAAATTAAGAACATCCTTATAAAATATTCAAAATTAGATAAAGAAACAAAAGCTTTACTAACTGAAGTCTTTTCATCGCTAAATGCTCAGACAAAAGATACATTATCGAAAAGAATAAGGAGAAATTTGTCAAAACTCACTTGAGCAATAACAAAATACTTATCTTTTACTATTACTGAAATTCTTTGAAGAAAGCATTAACCGCTGAGCTATCTCGATATTTTGTTAATAACCAGCTCCTTACAATCTGTATCTTTGTCAAATACTCTTTTAAATGATAAATCTTCAATTTCTCCAATTACCACTTCGGCAGTTGTTCCAACAATGGATGGGCTTTTTAAATGTCCGCCGATTGTTTCTCCTTCTTCACTTGAAAATGCGATATGGAGATGACTGTACCCATTTTCCGCCGTACCTACCAGTGAGACTATTTCAAAATCTTCTTCATAAGTATTAATGATCCTGGCACCCGCCATCCGGATAGTGGCTTTTGTTAAAGCTCCCACACAGGACACTATCACAGAAGCATTTATATTATGTTCTTCAGTGTATTTATCAATTTCCAATTTGAGATCTTGCCCGGGATGTAATCGAAATGTATGGATCTTCATTGCATAACTCCCTGTATTTGTTTAATTTCTTCATTTTATCATTTGATATTTTAAACAAAAGCCGCAGGTTGCACCAGGAAATCACCACATCAATATATAATCTGAATTGTTTCACTCTCAATGAAAATAAAATTTGTATTAAAAGAAAATAAATATTATGAATCGTACGTATAGAATTTATATAATGAATAAATAGAAATTTGAAGGGATAAAAAGTTATGAAATATTATGTATTGGAAGGCACATTTGTAAAAAACCTCACCGATAAAACTGAGCTGCAAAAAGCGATTGATGAACATCTTGAATATCTAAAAATTGGATTTCATGATGGCTCAATCCTCGTATCCGGTCCTAAAGTCGGAACAGGTGGTGGCATTATTGTTGTGAAATGTGAGGACATCAACAAATTCTGCAGTGATGATCCACTGGTTAAAGCAGGTGTTCAGGAATATCGAATTTCAGAATTTAAGCTGTTTGATTGTCAGAATTATTTAAGAGATTGGTTTGAGCATTAATAATCATTACTCATTTCTTTCCATTTAATACATTTGTTATCAAATTGGGTGCAATGTTTTCCGTGTAAAGCCTAATATCGATCTGATTTTCATATGACTTTTCATCTTTGTAACAGAATTGGAACATAACGCGATTGAAATTTATAGCATAATTATTTGTCAAGGAAAATAGATTAAGATTCGATAAATCAAATATTGTACCGGAGAGAGGATTACATTTATTCAGGGAAAAATAAGAAAAGGTTAAATATATAAAAGAATCGTATAAGTAAGGATTAGCGTAGGCTTGATGCCAAAGGACAATGTGATTTCCGATACTATAAATTCAGAGGAACATTCACTGAACCATAAGGAGAATTATGAATTCATCAAATGAAAAATCGAATCAAGAAAAAATAGATGAGCTTGTTGAATTGGTGGGGCAAACTTCATTGTTGGGAAGCAAAGAGACAAAAAAAGCTGTCTCTCTTTGTCGAGAGCTTGGCGATCCTGCTTGCGAAGCTTTGGCAGGTATCATGGTGAAAGATATCATGACCAGACTTGATTCTGATAATTCACATACAAGTACTAACGCAGCACTCGTATTGGGAAAAGTTGGGAAAATGTCAATCCCGGCATTGTCTTCTGCGGTGCGAATTTCCAGCTATGCTCACATGGCTTTAGGATTAGTCGCCGGTTCAGGGAAAGATAGAACTGCAAAGAAACAAGCTATCAATATTCTTGAAACTGAACTTATGTCACCTGATTGGATGCGGGCAGCAGCAGCAATAAAAGGATTTGGCTATTCAAAATACAAGAAGATTATTCCTGTGCTAAAGAAATTGCAGAGTACAACATCCAATTATGATTTAATAAGAGCTTGTGATGATGCACTCGCGAATCTTTCACCATTATCTCAAGTTATCGATCTCTTGATAAAAAGATAGGTCCTTTTTCTTTTTTAAAGTTAAATGCAATAAATGAACGGTATTAAATAAGGAGAAAGATGAATTCAACTGATAAAAATTTAAACCAGGAAAAAGTAGATAAGCTTGTTGAACTGGTGGGGAAATATTCACTGCTAGAAAATGAGGAAACCGAAGAAGCTGTTTCTCTTTGCCGTGAGATTGGTAATTCTGCCTGCGAAGCTTTGGTAGGCTTAATGGGCAGAGATATCATGACCAGACTCGATTCAGATAATTCGTACCGCAGTGATAATGCGGCATTCGTATTGGGAAAGGTAGGAAAAATATCAATCCCGGCTTTATCTTCTGCATTGCATTTATCCAGCCACGCTCATTGGGCTTTGGGAATAGTTGCCAGGTTGGAGGAGGATGAGGATGCAAAGACAGAAGCTCTTGCTATTCTTAGAGGTGAACTTCTTTCATCTGATTGGATGCGTGTAGAAGCAGCGGTAAAAGGATTGGGTATTACAAAAGATAAAAGTATTGTTCCCGCATTAGAAAAATTGCAAAGTACAACATCCAGTTTTGAAGTAATGAGGGCTTGCATTAACGCAATCGAGAAACTCTCCTAAGACTTCGGCAGCCAAAATTATCTAGTCTTACTATCTACCACAGATAAGCGCAGTGCTTGATACAAATTGAGAGAACGCTCCATATCGGTGCGTTCTTTTTAACACATTAGTGTGTTCATGATAGAAGAATGTGACCGATACCGGTTACGCTAATAAAATTTTTAACTGGGTAATTAAAAGACAAAATGGCGAGAGTGAGATTTGAACTCACGACCAAGGGCTTATGAGTCCCCTGCTCTACCACTGAGCTACCTCGCCAGGTGCCAAGTATTTTATCATGTGCACGATATCGTGTAAAGAGAAATCAGAAAATAGAGAAACAACTTGTTTTCTAATTCTGATATTGTTTCATCCAATCAAACAACTCATCAAATGGCATGGGTCGAGCAATGGCAAAACCTTGCAGGTAATCAACACCCATTTTCTTCAATTGTTCGATCGATTCTTTCGATTCAACTCCCTCAGCGACAGTTGAAATTCCAAGTTTTTTAGCCATTTTGACCAAACAATCTACAAGCGCTTGATTTGTTTCATTCTGAGATAAATCTTCAATAAAAGAATGGTCAATTTTAATACTGCGGATTCCGTTTTTTCTCAAGTTCCCAAAGCTGGCAAAACCGACCCCAAAATCATCTATATGAAAAAAGACCCCCTTTTGCGAGAGTTCATTGATATTCCTGTTGATTTTTTCATCTTCTGCTAAAAAGCCCCGTTCGGTAATTTCCAGGATCAGGTCAGATGGTTTGAGATCATTCTCATCTAAATGTGTTAGAACCATTTGACTGAAATGATCCTGCCGCAGATCCATGATCGATATATTGATCGCCATTTTTTGTTTGAATCCCCCCCTGTGCAAATTCCGAAGATTGCGCAGGTTGTATTCGAGAGAGTAGTTAATCATGAAGGAACTGATCCCAGTTTGTTCCAGATCATTAATGAAACTGGAAGGAGGAAGCATGCCATATTGAGGATGATCCCAGCGCGCCAGCGCTTCCATTTCAGTTATACTGCCATTTATATCTATAATAGGCTGGTAATAAAAAATTATCTCGCGAGAATTGATCGCTTCCTGCAGCTGCCCTAGCAATACAATCCTTTGAGATCTTTCTTGTTTATGTTCATATTTATAAAATATCGTATGTTCGTTTTTCGCTTCCTGAACAGCACAACTTGCTCGCTGCAGCAGATCTAGAGCTGTTTCCCCATCCTGTGGATATTCACATTCTCCACAAGTGATTTCAAAATAAACGGGAATATCATTAATTTTAATTATTTGTTTTGGTTTCTGTGTCTGTGAGAAATCAAATAAATAATTTTGAGGGAATAAAATTAGTAAAGCATTCAGATCAATCTTATATATTTTTATTTGAATTTTCAGTAGATCTTGAAAATAATGAGCAATTTCTTTCTGCATTTCATACACTGCTGATAGTCCAAAGACTGCATTGATCTCATTTTGATTGGTTGTTTCTACTAAAATCATTTTCATAAAAAAGATATCATCTTTATTTTTATACTGCTCAAAATCCCTTATAAAGGCAGTTACATTGGGAAGATGTGTTAATTCATCAGTATAAAAATATTCCTCTGTATGCGAAGAATACTCACTCCATTGTAAATGGACAAAATAGATCAAGCATAATGAACAAAGGATATATCCATAAATACAATAAATACAGAGTTTTCTATTTTCCTCAATTTTTCCCAACAGCAGCAGATACGCAATTAATAATACAATTCCTACCATGACAAGATGGATAATGGTAATAATGTATATTGATTTTTTTTCTGAAGTAATTTTTCCAATTAATCGGGTTCTATGAAGATACATAGCATGACCTTCGTATCATTATATGAATTTATGAGACTGTTGTCTAGAGTATAAATAACTTTTACCAGAGTATATATTAGAGATGATAATGTTAGTACTGTGAACGATAAATTCATCGAGTGGCTTTATAAAGAATTAAAATCACGCAATATGAGCCAACGACAGCTTGCGCTCCTCGCAGGACTTTCGCCTGGATCGATCAGCCATGTTTTGGGGGGAAGTAGAAATCCGGGTCTCGATTTCTGTGAAAAAATTGCTGAAGCATTAGACATTCCCATTATTCTTGTACTGGAAAAAGCTGAGATCATTTCGAAAGAGGATATTGGGAAAGATACGGATTTTCTGCTTCTCGAGCACTTGTACCACTCCTTAGACAAACAGGATCGCCGGCTTTTGATCGATTTTGCAATAATGTTGAAACATAAACGTTCTAAAGAGTCCGATGCAGACGACGATATTATGAAATAACCTGCTAAAACGCTGCCTACAAACTCCTGGATATCTATCTCTGTGTAGAATCTATCATGTTTATCATTTTCTGATCATATTTCACATCCGTATTCGTGGTATTACCTTTAAATTATTCACAATTCTGTTTAACCGTTTACCCTGCTTCCTTTCTGCTCTCCATATCGAATTTATTTAGCCAATTGCGCAAATCTTCCATTGGCATCGGGCTGGCAATAGCATACCCCTGAAAATAATCAACGCCCATCCTTTTAAGATCCTTAAGCATTTCTGTAGATTCCACACCCTCGGCAACCGTTGAAATTCCAATTGCTTTAGCCATTCCAATTACACTTTTAACCAATGCGCGGTTGATCTTATCTGTTTTCATATTAGATATGAACGATTGGTCTATTTTTATACTGCGTATGCCAAACTTTCTCAAATTCCCCAGACTGGTAAAACCCACACCAAAATCATCAATGTGAAATGAAACGCCTTTTTGGGAAAGCTCACTTATATTCCGATTGCTTTCTTCAGCATCAGCCAAAAAGCCGCGTTCGGTAATTTCTAAAACAAGGGAAGATGGTGATAAGTGAAAACGTTCAAGAGAAGAGAGCACTCGTTGTGAAAATAAATGCTTTTCCAGGTTTCTGATCGACACATTGATCGCAATATGAAGATCGAATCCTTCACTGATCAATTGCTTCAAATTGTGCAGGTTGTACTCCAAGGCATAATCAACCAGTGAATCTGATATTTCCGTTAACTCCAGATCGGTGATAAAAGTAGAAGGCAGCAGCATTCCCAGTTGGGGATGGTTCCAGCGCACCAGAGCTTCAATATCATGAACACAGCCCTGTTTTCCAAGAATAGGCTGATAGTAAAAAGTTATCTCCTGATTTTCCATCGCCTCCTGCAGCTGCCCTAAAAGGCGAACCGTTGAAGGTGGTTTTATATCAGGGGTATATTTACAATAATTTGTATTTCTCCTGTATGCTTCATGTAAAGCCATGAACGCTTTTTGGAAAATTTCTTCTGCTGTTTTTCCATCACGTGGTATCTCACATTCACCAATCATGGTATTAAAAAAAATAGGAATATTATCAACAAGAAGAGTTTGTGTCGGTTTTTCAGGTAATGCACGAAAATCAATTCTTTCATTAGGAGGAAAAAGAACCGCTACCGTACCCATCCGCACTTGATAACTTCGAATCTCAGATCGAAAGAATTCACGGGCACTGAGCACCATTGCTCTCTGTAATTTGTAATACGACTGTATTCCGAATGCCGCACTGATCTCTCTCTGGTTTACTATCTCTACCAGTAAGAATTGAACAATTTCAACATCTTTGTCATTAATGTAAAGATTAATATCACGGAATAATGCTGATAAATTCCGAAGCCCGGTGTATTCATCAATATAGAAAATTTCTTCTCTCCGCAAGTAGAAATTTACGATTTTGTTTTTTAAAAATCCGATGATCAGTGTCGCAGAAATAAAATAGCCTAAAGTTAAGAGAATATAACTATTTACATCACCATTTCTGCTCCCATTGGTTAACACAAAAACGATCGCCATAATAATCCCGGAAATAATGCTTTGCCCAGCAGCAATACCAATGGGGAAGAAAAAAGCAGAAAGAGTAATAGCAACGTACATTAAATGCGTAAAGTTGGATTCATAAGAAGGATTTTTATAAAAGAAAAAGCCAATTATTATCTGTAAAAGTATGATAAAGAGAAATAAAACGCGCGCACCACGTTTGTTATGAAGGTATAGTAATAGTAATTTTTCCATACGCCACCTTAACGAAAAAAACCGGATGGCTATGTTGTCCGGTTTTTATACCGGCAACCCGACTACCATAATCCATTGGACCTTAGGCTCGCGGCTTTGCGTCGTCTGCTTTCGCAGATTTTGCCTTTATCAGTATTACTTATATATAAATATTTACATTAGTATAGCATATATGTAAATAAACAGAATTGGATAGTTAAACAACAATTAATCTAAAAAAATCTCTGAGAACTACATTCTAGTTGAAAAATAATAATATATTGATATACTGGTTTTAATTTCACGTGGAGGATCCTTTATGACACAAAAACGCCTGGCTTTCTTCTTATTACTAGTAATATTATGTGCTTGCTCCAGTCCCTCTCAAGAAGCGGTCCAAACAGCGATTGCACAAACAGAAAACGCAGAAGCACAAATACCTGATTCCCTCATTCAAACTGCGATCGCAAAAACCGAAGCCGCCCAGGGACAGCAATCAACAGCAGAAGAACAGATCATTGAAGAAACACCTGAACCCGAATATCCAGATTGCGAGATCTACACACCTTTCAAGGAAGATTGGGAAATAGTTTTTTGCGATACCTTCGATGACAATCGCAATGGATGGGATCTGGGGAATGATTCTGGTGATCTATCCCGTTCAATTTATTCTATTGATGATGGAAAATTCGTTGTTGACCTTACCGGAAAAGCAACTTCAGGGTATTTAAGTGGTGTGATCCAGTGGATACCAATCTTGACTTCAGAAGATTTTGTTATGACCCTAAAAGGGGATGTTTTTTCCAGTTTTAAAAGTGTTTCATGGGGAATCATATTCAATGAAAAAGATTATATGAATTTCCATGCTTTTATGATTGGTAATCGTGACGGCACTTACTACCTGACCAAGTATGACGACGGAGATCAGACTTTCCCAATTTCTGGAAGATCGTCCAGCGCAATTATATGGGATGAAGAAAACGAACTTACCATTGTTGCTTCAAATGGCTTCTACCAGTTTTATATTAATGGTGAATTTGTAAATGACTATAATGCGAATGATATCCCGGGTACAGCAATCGCGCTGACATTCTGGACAGGAGAAGGCGTAACAGCTCGTTTTGAATTTGACGATCTCCTTATAAAAGTTCCTGATTCATCAGATTCTTCCAACCTATTAACTTTTTTAGTTCCATAATACTTCGTGGATTATAAAAGTGAGAAGAGATTGACTTCTCTTCTCACTTCTTTTATTCAATTTCAATTATATTTGCTAATCAAGAATAATGTCTGACAGCACTATCAAATATTCCCTTTTGCTCTCGCTGTAATGATCGAAATGCCCCTGGCACAATGATCAGGTGATCGAGTAAAGGAATTTCCAGCAGCTCCCCCGCCTTTCTGATCTCCCGTGTAATGTGCAGATCTTCACGTGATGGATGCAGTTCTCCGCTGGGATGATTGTGCGCCAGGATCACTGCCGAAGCATGCTGCTGAATGGCAAATTCAAAGATTTCAGCTACCCTAACCGAAGAAAATGTGCGTGTACCTTGATAAAGCTTTTTTTTCTTGATCAGGCGATGACGCGTATTCAACGCCAGCAGCCATAAGGTTTCCCGATCATTTTGGATGATATCAAATTTAAGCACCTCATAAGCTTTTTCGGGACTATCGATGAGGGGTTTTTCATCCATCGTTTTTTGATGCAGCCGAGAACCAAGCTCCAGCGCCGCTTTTATTTGTGCAGCCTTTGCTGTTCCTACACCCCGCACAGCACACAACTCTTCAATTTCCGCAGCATGAATCCCGGCAATACTCTGGAATTCTTCCAGCAGATGAGCTCCGAGAGCTACCGCGCTCTCTCCTTCTACGCCTACTCTTAATAAGATTGCCAGCAGTTCCGCATCACTCAAACTGTTCATTCCAAATTTTATGAACTTTTCTCGCGGACGTTCTTCCAGTGGGAGGTCGTTGATCCGTTTCATCCTTCCCCTCTTTTTTTATATTTTTTTATTCCAAGAAATTATAGTACTGACCCAATTTTTATAAATAAAATATCCTGAAAACTGTCAATCATCGTTGTGGAAAGTACTTAATGCTATAATTTTACCGATACTTGATAAACGTTCTAACAACAATGGTTGCATGTCATCAAATGAAATTTCTTATCTCATCCTCGGTCATATAACCCAGGATGTGTCTCCATCAGAGATACATCTGGGCGGTACTGCTTCATATTCAGGATTGACAGCCTGCGCACTTGGACATTCAGTACGGATGGTAACAGCCTTCCCCCAGAAATTCCCCTTTCCTTCTATTAAAAACCTATCCTTTCACTGTGTGGACTCAGAAAAAGCAACACAATATGAAAACATCATGCAGGATGGAAGCAGAAAACAGTACTGCTACAGTCAGGCAACAACGCTGACATCAGATGTCATACCATCTGAATGGATGCAATCTGATATTGTTCACATCGGACCAGTTGCACAAGAGATTCCTCAGGAAACGGTAGATCTCTTCAAGACGCATCCTTTCCTATGCGCAACTCCGCAGGGGTGGATGCGCAGCTGGGATAAAGAAGGATTTGTCCACCCCATTAACTGGGATCGGGCAGAACAGGTATTGCCGTACTTGAAAGCAGTTGTCATCAGTGCGGAAGATGTACAGGGGGATGAAAAAATGATTGCTGAAATGGTAAGATTGAGTAATATATTGGTAGTCACAGAAGCAAAAGATGGTGCACGAGTTTACTGGAATGGAGACGTCCGCTACTTCTCAGCGCCGAACGTTACCATAATAGATGCAACGGGAGCCGGAGATATCTTTGCTGCAGTTTATTTCTCCAGGCTGTTCTCCACAGGAGATGCATGGCAATCTGCAAAAATTGCCGTGCAGTTAGCATCTCATTCGGTAAGTAAAATCGGGTTACAGGGTATTCCAACCATACAGGATATTCAACAATCCATGGTTGAGATCATGAAATAAAAAAAGAGACACGATGGCGAAGATATATACACTGGTTAATCAAAAAGGAGGGGTTGGTAAAACAACCTCTGCAATCAACCTGGGTGCATTTCTTGGGCACTATGATCAAAAAGTACTTATCGTGGATATCGATCCACAGGCAAATGCAACCTCCTCCCTTGGGATCGATAAGATGACCGTAAAAAAGGGGACTTATGAGGTTTTGATCGGATCGACCCCGGTAGGACCAAGCATTTTACATAATCCGCGCTTGAAAATTTCCATTCTTCCTTCCTCCCCCGCCCTGGCTGGCGCAGAAGTTGAATTGAGAAATATAGAGAAACACGATTTCAGGCTGCGGCAAATGCTTGAACCGGTCATCAGCCGTTATGATTACATCCTCATTGACTGCCCTCCTTCTCTCAGTATCCTAACAATCAATGGGCTGCTGGCTGCCAGAGATGGTGTTCTCATCCCCGTACAATGCGAGTACCTTGCATTGGAAGGATTGGGGCAGCTTACCGATACGCTGCAGCGCATCAAACGATCTCTTTACCCCGAATTAAGCGTTCGTGGAGTCCTTTTAACCATGTATGATGGAAGAACAAGACTTGCCATGGATGTCGTGAAGGAAGTACACAAATTCTTCCCCGATCGTGTTTTCCAGACGATCATTCCACGCAGCATCCGCCTGGCAGAAGCCCCTTCATATGGTCTGCCCATCACCGTTTATGCACCTACATCATCTGCAGCGAATGCGTATGATGCTCTGGCTCGTGAGATACTGCAGCAAGATGGAAAACCCGTACCTGACGTTGAAGACTCAGAAACAGATGACTAAAAGTATTTAAGGGAAAAATTATGGCACAAAGAAAAGGTTTAGGAAAAGGTCTGGATGCACTCATTCCAGGAGCAGATTTCTCCAGCACCTCTTTTTCAGAAGGGGTAAATTATATACCTATTGATCGAATTAGTCCCAACCCCTATCAGCCCAGAACTGAAATCAAAAATGAAGGGTTGGATGAACTATGTGCCTCTATCAAAGAACATGGAATTCTCCAGCCTCTAATCGTCATTGCTGATGACAGCAATACCGGCGACTTCACTCTCATTGCCGGAGAACGCCGCTTGCGCGCAGCAAAATTAGCCGGGCTTGAATCGGTACCTGTTCTAATCAAAGAAAACATGACAAACCAGCAGCAGCTGGAGCTGGCTCTGATCGAGAACTTGCAGCGTGAAGACCTTTCAGCCATCGAAGCCGCAGAAGCATATCAGCAACTGGCGGAGGAATTCGGGCTTTCTCATGAGAATATCGCTGTTCGGGTGGGAAAGAGCCGCACGGCAGTTACCAATACTATCCGCCTGCTTAAACTGCCGAAAGACGTGATCCAGGCAATCGCCGAAGGAAAGATCAGCGAGGGGCATGGTCGCGCGCTGCTCGGTCTGGATAATGCCGGTGCGCAAATCGCTGCAATGAAAAGCATCATCAAGGGTCAATTGAACGTCCGACAAACAGAAGAATTGATCCGTCAGCTTTCTGAACGCAAAAGCCCGTCTCCTGCATCGAAAAAGCTAATTCCCCTCGAAGTAAAAGAAGCCGAAAGGCAGCTTCGCACTCAATTCGGGACGAAAGTAAATATCAAATACAGCAGAAAAGGCGGATCGATCACTTTTTTCTACTATTCCGAAGAAGAATTAGAAAATCTGCTCAACCAAATACTGGATTCGTAGCCGATGCTGATCCTGCATCACGCCATCATCCATTCAGCCAGCAGTTCACAGCCCATTGGGGATGCATTAGCGATTCAAGGGGACCATATCTATGCTATCGGGAGAAGCGAAGATATTCTCTCTCTGGCAAACCGTGAAAGTGAAATCATTGACCTCCAGGGGAAAACCATTCTGCCCGGTCTCTTCGATTCACACATTCATCTTCTGCAGTATGGACTAAAACTCTCGAATATCGATTGCGAAACAGAAAGTAAACAGGATTGCCTGCGCAGGGTTTCAAAGAAAGCACAGAATACACCTGCCGGAGCATGGATCCAGGGACAGGGTTGGAATCATAACATCTGGGAAGATGGGATCGGGTCAAAAGAAGATCTGGATGCCATCAGCACCGAACACCCGATATACCTGGCAGCCAAATCACTGCATGCCAGCTGGGCAAACAGTAAAGCGCTTGCGCTGGCAGGGATCAATAAAAACACTGCTGATCCGGAGGGCGGAAAGATCGTACGAGACGCACAGGGGGAACCCACCGGTATTTTATTGGAATCAGCATCTGTACTGGTTGAACAAATCATCCCTGAACCCAATGACCGCCAGAAAAAAGACGCACTGCTCAAAGGACAATCACAGCTTTTTAAATACGGCATAACCGGGGTGCATGATGTGGATGAGTGGAGTATTTATCCGCTGCTTCGGAAAATGAAGATCAAGCATGAATTTCCACTGAGAATGGTGAAAAGTATACCCTTTACCCATCTTCAAGATGCCATTGCTGATGGGATCACTACGGGGATGGGAAATAACGATCTGCGGATTGGCTGGCTGAAATTGTTCATGGATGGAGCACTCGGTCCGCAAACAGCAGCCATGCTTGAACCTTTTGCGGGTTCTTCCGATCAGTATGGCATGTTGATGCTTTCTACTGCAGAACTCGTTGAAATAGGAGAACTGGCAGCCCGCAATGGGATAAGCCTTGCCGTCCATGCCATTGGCGATCGAGCCATTCGTTTCGTAATGGATGGAATTGAGCAAATACGCTCTACCATTCCTCCATCCAGAGAGAAAGTACCCGATCGGATCGAGCACGTCCAAATCATTCACCCGGATGATATTCAGCGGATGGCATCATTAGGTTTACTGGCATCCATGCAGCCTATTCATGTTATTTCTGATATGGAAACTGCAGAAAAATATTGGGGAAACCGCTGCGCATATTCCTATGCATGGAATTCAATTGAAAAAGCCGGCATCCCTCTCCTTTTCGGGTCTGATGCACCGGTAGAATCCCCCAATCCTTTTTTGGGAATTCATGCCTGTGTCGCGCGACAGAACAGCCGCACCGGTAAAGCATGGTTCCCTTCGCAATCTATCTCTCTTACATCTGCTCTTAAAGGATATTCGAGTTCACCAGGTTCCATTTTTATGGGCAGTCAGCTCTCTGGAATGATCGCGGCAGGAGCACTGGCAGATCTGATCGTTCTCTCTGATGATCCTTTTTGTATTCCATCCAACGGTCTGCGGGATATTGAACCCTGTGCCACCATGGTCGGAGGGAAATTCGTTTGGAATGGTCCTGCTTTTCTCCAAAAATGAACCTACGCTATAATACAATAAAGAATTGTTAAAAGAGGTTTACAAATGGAATCACGCAGAATTGATCTGAAATCAGTCGCTCAAAAACTTCACAGCACCCGAATAAAATGCGGAAAATCCATAAATAATTGCGCTGAAGCAATAGGGGCTTCAAATCATCATTATAAGAAAATTGAAAGTGGTGAGATCCAACCCACTTTACCAGAATTAGAAACGCTGACTGCATTTCTAAATATTTCTCTTTTCGAAATCATCACTGATCAAGAAAAAAGTCTGACAAACCCTGATATCAGCAGCTCAGCACATCTTCTAGAAATCCGAGACAGTGTGATCGGCACCTTACTGCAAATTGAAAGAGAAAAAAAGAACATTTCTCTAAAAGAAACATCAGAACTCTGCGCGATCCCACGCTCAAGGTTGAAAAGCTATGAGTCTGGATCAATGGGAATTCCGCTAGACGATCTGCTAAAACTGGCTAATTTTCTCTCAATAGATATTGATATTTTCCTGGATATGAACAGCCCCATCGGTATCTGGCAGCAAGATCAACAAAAGATATTATCTCTTCTTACATTGTCAACTGAACTTCAAGATTTTGTATGCAGTCCTGACAACAAACCATATCTGGAATTAGCACAGGCATTGAAAAGTCTACAACCCAAAGATATGGAAACGATCGTCAATGCGATTCAATTGATCCAGCAGAATCTCGCACCAAAACAGAATACAGAGAATCAATGATCTCTTCTCTTGAAAGCATCTGTGATTTTGTAGATTTCAATAATACAAAAGCCATCAATGACTTTCTGAAAAAACAAAATCGGACACACGCCCATTTAGACTGGCGCAGTCCTGTTGAATGGCTTAGAAAATCTCCATCCCGGATCATTCACGAAGAGGGAGAAGTGATCGGCGTTCTCAGCCTGCCGTCAGATTCACCTCACCTGCACTGGGTGCGTTTTTTCAGTACGCTTAAAAATTCCGATTACAAATCCATCTGGGATCAGTTATTCAACTCTATCCTTGAAAATTATTCATTTTCCTCAAGCGACCTGCTTTCAACGCTCTGCTATCAAAACTGGATGGAAACTTTACTGAAGACCACCGGATGGGAAGCAGCGCAGAAAGTGATCGTTTTGTTGTGGCAGGGTTCTCTTCCTCCAAAAGAAATTAAAAAGAAAAATCTGAATATTCGCAGAATGAAATTGAATGATCTTTCTACCGTTGTTCATATCGACGATCTCTCATTTGCTTCATGCTGGAAGTTTTCTACCTCAACCATCACCCTCGCCTTTGAACAATCAGCCTATTCGACCGTGGCTGAACTGGAAGGGAAAATTGTCGGATTTCAGATAAGCAATGCAGACCTCTATCGTGCGCACCTTACCCGGCTGGCGGTCCTGCCGGAATTCCGCAATCAGGGAATTGGAGTCAATCTTGTGAGCAACATGCTCCGCCATTTTTCCGTACCATGGATCCGCCAGATCACCGTAAATACACAGTACGATAACCATAGCTCCATCCACCTCTATCAGAGGGTTGGTTTTAATTATCTTGGAGAATCGTTTCCGATTCTCCAATTTCCCATTCATTCCTAAGCAGCCACATTCTGTACAGCCGGTTCTGTTTTACGGAATAACTTGCGGCTTACCTTTCTCACCCAACCCCAGTGAATGACGAGATGGAAAAGTACTCCTGCCAGCATTCCAATTCCTGACCAGATATGGATCGTTTTCCACACTTCGCGAGTAATATTCATAAAGAGAAGTGTGCTGGTTCCTCTTCCACCGGGGATAAAGAACAATACCAATCCCGAAGCAAGACAGACAAGAAAAGACAGGGCAGCAAGAATATCATCGATGATATTGAAGAATGCCTTTCTGTTTTTTACCAGATTCCTTTTCATATTCTTTACCGATAGCCAGAATGAATTCTTCAACCACGACCAATGGAAAATCAAATGGATGAATAGGACTGCCGAAAGGATGAAACTGGTCCATACATGAATTTCATCCCAGGTTTCTCGAGAGAATATGATCTGCATGTTATAGCGTGGATTTCTTCCGCCCTGGTAACCGGCAGGGACGTAAAGGAAATATAAACTGGATGCGGCAACGCCGATCAACAGTAAAAACATAACTGCATTGAGAAAATAGCGTCTCTGTGTTTCTTGTGAAAAAAAAGTACGTGTTTTCATTATTAGCTCCTGAAATAGAATGATCTTATTTTCATAGAGCTGTATGAAGAATTTATGAATTTGTTATAGGTGAAAAAAGAAGAATCCGGTTAATTACTTTCCGCCCTTATCCAGAGAATATAGAAAAAAGTGGAAAGTTTATTCAAATACTGAAGAACCATGAACCAGCCGCCATCATCAGAATAGAGAGCAGACACGGCTTTCCTCTCCACCCGCCGGGTGACCGTCCGTATTAAATTGATCAATGCTCCCTTTTTAGTACTGCCAGCTTGAAGAAATGTATGTGGAAATTTCGTGCTTTTTTTATAATCTTCGATCCATCCAAGCAATGCCTTTAAATTCTGGTCAAAATCATAAGAAGGTACCGGTAGTTCTGTTTCGGATGAGCTTACCATAGACATCAGCAACGAAAGATGTATTTGAATTGTTTGCAAAATGGTATCGAGAACTTCATTAGGGATCTCAGCGCGCAGCAAACCGATCCAGGCAGTTAACTCATCAATTTCCCCCACAAGATCAATCATCGGGTGATCTTTCCTCATGTTTGAACCACCCAGCGAATCAGTAAATCCGGTATGTTTCTTCCCCGGTTTTTCTGGCATTATTCATCCTTCAAATCTATTCAGTCTTCGCTACCATATACCATTCGAGAATCGAGTAGAATCGATCGGGGGTATCGTAGAATGATCCTATGCGAACACCTTTCACACCATCATCTACCGCGTAGTTATAAATAGGATAATATAGCGGCAGAGCGGGTAATTCATCCTGGAACATCACCTGGAAATTGCGATACAGTTTCGCTCTTTCCTCCTGGTCTACTGAAATCCGCGCTTCTTCAATGTATTCGCTGACCACGGCATTTTCCCATTGAGAATAATTCTCCCCATTGCTCTGTTGAGATTGATCCCAGAAAGGATATGGATCAGGATCGGGAGAACGGTCGAAATTCAAATCGATCAACGCAGCCTGATAGGTAAGCGGCTGCAGATAATCCAGAATTAATACATCATATTGAACTGCTACCAGTTCTACCTGCACACCCATTTTTTGCCAGTCTGTTTGAATGGTTTGAGCAACGGCTGCATGCGTTTCATCATCAGGATATGCCAGCTGAATCTTTAGAACCGTACCATCCTCATCAACAAGAGTGGAAGTATTTGTATCAAGTGTAAACCCGGCTTCGCTGAAATACTGGGTGGCTTTTTGAGTGTCGTATTCGAAATTCTGGATTCCATCATAATACGCCCAATTGGATGGGATCAACGGAATATTTGAGATCACTGCCTGCCCTGATAAAACAGAATCAACCATGCGCCGCCGGTCGATCGAATGAAGCAGTGCTTTTCGCACATTTTCATCCTGCAAATATTTCACCTTGTTGTTGCTTAAGTTCAAAAGAATCATGGAAACTTCAGGTTTAATCGCAGAATATATCGAGAGATCCGGATTATCCAGCACCTCGGTCAATATATCATCAGAGACTTTGTTGATACCCTGGATCGTTCCTTCGGTGTACGCGGTATATGCCGTTGCGGCGTCATCAAAGTACATAAAAACGACCTGGCTGATAAGCGGTTCTCCACCGTAGTAAGAAGAATTAGCGCTGAGAACCACCCCTTTGATCGCTCCACTTTCCGTGATCAGGCGTTCATATTTATAAGGTCCGCTCCCAACAGGTTCGAGATTGAATGATGAATTCAGGATCTCCTGGTACGAAAGATCGCCCAATAAGTGCTTGGGTAGTATTCCAAAGGATAGGTAGTCCATAAAAGGAGAGAATGCCTCAGGCAGCCGGAATTGGATCGCCTGATCTCCTAATGGAATAACCTGAATGGTATTCCAGAATTCTTTCAGATCATCCGGCAAAACCGATTCAGCGCTGCGCATCAGGTCAATAGTAAAAGTGATATCAGCGCTGGTTACCGGGGTTCCATCATGCCAGGTGGCGTTAGGATTCAGATCGAAATTGTAAGAAAGTCCATCATAAGAAATTCCCCAATCCGCAGCCAGATCCCCTTGAGGAAGCCCGTTTTCGTCATATTTGATCAATGAACTGAAGATCAATTCATCCACGTCGCGATCTGCGGAATTATAGTAATCAAGGATCGGATTCAACCGCTGCAGGTTGCCAATGATCGCTTCAGTATATGTTCCACCTCTGTTTGAAACAGTTCGATCAATCGTAAACCCTGTTTGCTCGCTGATCAGGAGTATCCCAATCACCAAACCCGTAACAAGGATAATAATTAACTGCCATCGAATATTTTTCATCGGAAGAGAATTCTAGCATAAAAATGGGCATACTCCAATTCCATCAGAGTAGCCCATTTTAAGATACAAAAGAGATATTATTTTGCTACAGCAATCGTGCCAAGTACCAATGCGATAAAAAGAACTGCTAAAGCAATTGTGATCTTGAACATGGTTTTTTCAAGTCCACGTCGGGTTGTGATATTGGAATTAACATCAA
The DNA here is from genome assembly GCA_963674975.1 of Anaerolineaceae bacterium. GTDB lineage: Bacteria > Chloroflexota > Anaerolineae > Anaerolineales > Anaerolineaceae > UBA4781. The sequence goes on along the minus strand of OY771913.1, from coordinate 2,523,944 downwards.
TACCCGTCAGACCACCCAATCCGACACCTTTTGACTGTACTACTATGCTTACAATCAAGGCAACAGATGTAATCATGAGAGCGATTTGAAAATAACGTTCCACGGTTTTACCTCCTGCAAAGTAACAGAACGATTATACCTTTCAATTGAAGGATTCGTCAATAAGGTTTATCCCTTGATAACTGCGATCGGACGCAGCTTCACCACTTTTTTTGCAATATCTGCCCGCACAACCGATTCAACGACTTCATCCACATCTTTATAAACTTGAGGGGCTTCCTCTACCAGCCCTCGCATCGAACCCGCAAAGATATCGATCCCTTTCTCCTGCAGTTCCTGCATCAGCTGCTCCCCTCTGAAAAGCTTCCGCGCTCCCTTCCTGCTGTATACTCTCCCTGCGCCATGGCAGGATGAACCAAAGGTCTTCTGCATGGCAGCAGCAGTGCCTGTCAGCACCCATGAAAAGGTGCCCATACTGCCGGGAATAAGCACCGGCTGCCCGATTTTTTTGAATTTCATCGGCACTTCCGGCTCACCCGGACCAAAAGCACGCGTTGCCCCCTTGCGGTGGACACATACCTTTATCTTTTCGTTTCCCACCCGGTGCTCTTCAAGTTTCCCGATATTATGAGCCAAGCCGTAAACCATATATAGATATGGATGCTTGCAGTTTTTTGTAAGAACTCTTTCAAATGTCTGGCGTGCCAGATGCGCCATTACCTGCCGATTGCAGAAAGCATAATTTGCCGCGCAGCACATGGCTCCCAGATATGCCTGTCCTTCTGCAGATGCCAGCGGCGCGCAGGCTAATTCACGATCAGGCAGGCTGAAGGCATATTTCTTTGATATCTGCTGGAACTTCTGCACATAATCGGTGCAAATTTGATGTCCAAAGCCGCGCGAGCCGGAATGGATCATGATGCACAGGCAGTCTTTAAATAACCCCATCACATTGGCAGCATCCTGATCATAGATCTCTTCCACTTTGCTTACTTCGATGAAATGATTTCCGGCTCCCAGTGAACCTACCTGCTGCAGCCCTCTCTCTACAGCGCGAGGGCTTACTTTCGAGGGATCAGCTTTTCCCATTTTGCCAAGATCTTCCGTCAATTCAAGATCAGACGATTCGGCATACCCATTTTGCTTCGCCCAGCTTGAACCTTCCTGCATGATCTTTTCCAGCTGTTTTCTTTGAAGCCCCGACAATCCACCCCTGCCCAATCCGCTGGGGATAGCAGAATAGAGAGCATTCAGCAATTCATGAATGGATGCTTCCGCATCCCGGATATTCACATGAGAAGCAAGCAGCCGTACACCACAATTAATATCGTATCCGATCGCACCAGGAGAGATCACACCACTCTCAACATTGGTGGCAGCCACTCCTCCAATCGGGAATCCATATCCCTGGTGAACATCCGGCATTACCAGTACTTCCCCTACCAGCCCGGGCAGGAACGCTGCATTCACTGCCTGTTCCAGCGCCTGATCCTCAAGGCTTTTCTGCAGGATCGAACCGGATGCGATAATGTGTACATTTGCTTTCATTCCCTGCCGAAATGTAGAAGGGATCATCCATTCAAAATCGCTTAACTTTTGGATATCAGTCAGTCTGATCATTCTTCCTCCTAAATATCCAATACAATACTCGTTTGAAAGCAATTCTCGGATCGAATGATTTGCAGATCGTGGAAGGTAACTGCTTTGATCTCTTTCTGAATCTGTACAACACGGCTCCCAGACAATTCTCCATCCAGTTTATTTTGGTTTATCTGCAGTGCAGCTACCTGAAAAAGAAATCCTTCATCCAGAAAGAAAAGAAGTTCCGATAGAAAATTCACCATAAGTGTTTCAAGGTCATCAGCTTCTAAATGAATAGAACGATGGATAGGCGAAGAATCATCTGCCTGCGCTCCTGCCATTGCATAGATGCCAAGGGCAGCCTGCTGGAACATTTCTGTTAATGTTGTTCCCCACACATGCAGCGCAGCATCTGCCGTATGCTCGATTTCTTTGAAACCTTGTTTCGTGGTCATACTGTTAAATCCATTATACCCATCGGAAGTAAAAAGAATAAATGTCGGGTACAATAGAAAATCGTTTGGAGGAGTACATGGAATTCAGTGGTGTACTGGTTTTATTCTTACGGGGGCTCATGGCAGTTGCGCTGGTCGCTTTTACATTCTTTGCACTTTACATCCTATGGAAAGACCTGCGCGGTGAAAAAAGTATGAGAAAGAAGAAAACATCGTCATCGAAACAAAAGGAGAATGAATAATGAACTCGACACCTTTTCTGGCAGTGATCGGCGGTTCTGGCGTTTATAAATTCCCCGCCTTGAAAAATGTTCAATCTGTTGAAATCGATACTCCATTTGGGAGACCTTCTTCCCCCATTGTTACAGGAACTCTCGATGGGAAAACAGTAGCTTTTCTTGCAAGACATGGAATCGGACATATTTACACACCCACAGAAGTAAACTACCGCGCGAATATTTATGCACTAAAGAAGATCGGTGCTAGAAGAATCGTCAGCATCTCTGCATGCGGTTCACTGCGAGAAGATTACGAACCAGGTCATTTTGTCATTCCCAATCAGTTATTCGATTTCACCAAGCAGCGAAAGTATTCCTTCTTTGGAGATGGGAGTGTTGCCCATATTGGCAGCGCTGAACCTTACTGCCAAACCATGCGGGAGAAGGTAGTTGAATCTCTTGCACAAGTTAATGCAACCGTACATGATGCGGGCACCTACATCACCATCGAAGGTCCTCGTTTTTCCACAAAAGCTGAATCAAATCTGTTCCGCGAATGGGGCTTGTCCATCATTGGTATGACCGCCTGCCCTGAAGCGTTTCTTGCCCGTGAAGCCGGTATGTGCTATGTTACTATGGCACACGTAACCGATTACGACGTCTGGCATGTTAACAAAGAACCGGTCACCGTAGAAATGGTAATTCATACTTCAAAGAAAAACATTACCACTGCGCAAAAAGCAATTCAGAATCTAATCGAGATCCTGCCTCCCGTTACCCATTGCGAATGTTGGGATGCGTTGAAAAATGCAGTCCTCACCGACAAAAACTGCATCCCTGAAGACACGCAAGAGAAACTGAAGATACTCTTCAATTAGGAACCCTTAAAAAGGGAGAAAAACTATGCGTATTCAAAAGCACCTGATGGGATTGGCTGCTCTCTTTCTATTTCTCTTTGCGGTAATTCTCACCCTCTCTCCTGCAGTAAAATATCGCTCCTGGCAAGTTGAGCTGCGCTGGTATCACTGGTTTGGTTTTATCCTGATCTCTATCGGATTTTTCTTTCTACAATACACACTGGAAAAATGCGGAAGAAATGTTGACCCATTTTTACTGCCGATAATCTACCTGATCAGTGGGTGGGGATTACTGACCATTTTCAGGTTGGGGGTAGCTTATGGGTTCAGGCAAACATTGTGGATCACAGCCAGCTTGTTTCTAACCTGGTATCTGGTTACAAGAAAACACTCCGTTATGGAGTTTCTGCAGAAGTATTATCTGGCAGGACTTTTCATCGGGTTGGGTCTATTAGCAGCTACCATCATCTGGGGCATTTTCCCCGGTGGAGATGGTCCCTCACTCTGGTTGAACTTTCTGGGAGTAAACTTTCAGCCTTCTGAATTCTTGAAACTTTTTTTCATCCTTTTTCTTTCAGCTTACTTTGCCAAGGAACAAGGGAAAGACCAGACGCTAAAAACCATTTTCCCCACATTGGTGGTTTTTCTAATAATCTGTGGAATTCTTGTATACCAAAATGATTTCGGAACCACCATGATCTTTGTTGTGATCTATGCGACCTACCTGTTTTTCTACACCGGGCAAAAACGCGTTTTTGGTTCTTTCGTTCTCGCCTTCTTGCTGCTCGGGGGGCTTGGGTATCATTTCTTCGATATTTTTTCTACACGCATTTCAGGCTGGTTATCTTCCTGGCAGGATTCCAGCGGTGGAGCATATCAGGTAGTTCAATCCATTCTTTCTATCGCTTCAGGCGGTGTGCTCGGCACGGGTCCCGGTCTGGGATTTCCCAACATTGTCCCTCTGGCACATTCAGATTTCATTTTTTCCGCTATCGCCGAAGAGACAGGGCTCATTGGAACCTCCTGTTTCATCATCTGCCTGGCACTGCTGCTGGTGCGGGGTTATAAAATTGCCAGAAAAGCAAACACCGCTTTCCAAAGTTATATTGCCGCTGGTGTTACAACCTACCTGATCACACAAGCTATCCTGATCATCAGCGGAAATATCCGTTTGCTGCCCATTACCGGAGTTACACTGCCTTTCGTATCTTATGGCGGATCTTCCTATGTATCTGCTTTTTTAGCAATTTCCATGCTCTTCTGCATGGATTTACCGGAAAAGAGTTCAAAGAAAAAAACAAAGCAAAAGGACCTGATCAAGAAACCACTGCTGGTTCTGGGTTCTCTGTTTCTCATAACAATCATGCTGATCGAAGGGACTCTTTTCTGGTGGAGTTATGTGAAAGCAGATGGACTGCAGAATAGGTCAGATAATCCACGCTTGATCTATGCCAATCTCTACGTGCCGAGAGGTACGATCTATGACCGGGATTACTACCCGCTCGCGTTTACACAGGGCGAAGTCGGGGCTCTTTATCGTGTATATCCCTATCCAGCACTCTCGACAACCATCGGTTTCAGCCATTTCCGATATGGCTACTCCGGGATCGAAGAATACCTGAATTCCTACCTGCGTGGTTTTGAAGGTTACCCTCAAGCCACCACCTGGTTTTCCTATCTGGTTTACGACCAGCCACCTGAAGGCGTCGATGTCCAGCTTACCCTCGACCTGGATATACAGCGTCAGCTGGATACTCTCATGAAGGGCTTTCAAGGAGCCGGAATTGTGATGGATGCCGATTCTGGAGAAATCCTGGCAAGTTCATCTCTGCCCGGATTTGATGCGAACGCATTGGACTTGAACTGGCCAGCTCTGGATCAAGATGAAAACGCTCCTTTTCTAAATCGCGTCATGCAGGGTTCGTATCCTGCAGGAAGCGTCCTCATTCCATTTCTGATGGATAAAGACCTGTGGCAGCAGCTCATTCCAAATCCTGTCCTCAACGAACTGCCGGGTGAAAACTCTTCTGGTCCCTGTGTGCTCTTTCAAGAACCCGAGATGACATTCAAAGACTTGATCCAAAATGGCTGTCAAACCGCCATTTTCTGTACAACCGGAAATCTAACAGGCGAACAGATCAAGGAAAAACTATCCGAGTTTGGATTTTATTCTCTTCCATCGATTGGATTGCCGCTTTCAGAAACGGTCTTTCCAGAAGTTTTAGATCTTTCACTTCATTATTCTGTTAGCGGCAGTCAGATCCGTTTTTCTCCTTTTATGGCAGCAAAAGCAGCTTTGATAATAAGCAATCCAGGGAAATCCATCGATCCATCTCTGATACTCAGCCCTGGTGCAGCGCAACTGCAGAATTCAACCATAAAAGTAGAGGAAGAATTTCCCTCTGCTTCTCCTGAACTAATTCAATTCCTGCTGGAACATGTTCTAAGGACTGAAAACGATGCCTGGCAGTATAGTGGAATTTCGGAAGATAGGAACGGAATTTACCAATGGGCAATTCAAGGCAGCCTGCCAGAAGCACAAGAAAAAAGAACGATCGTGGTGATCGTTCTTGAAAACGCTGACTCTGCACAGGCAGTTTCTATCAGCAACACTATTTTTGATTTTGTGCAGCAAAGCTCTAATTAAGCAATAAGCTTTAAAAATCTACGCTTGCCAACCTGTAAAGTACCAGAATGTGCAGGAGTGTTCCACTCATTGATAACATTCCCATCCAGTGAAACTCCTCCCTGCTCAAAAAGGCGTCTTGCCTGGCTCTTCGATGGGGCAAGTTCCGCGGCAATGATCACATCGAGTAAGGATTGATCAGCTGCAATGTGAAAATCGGGGATTTCTTCCGGCAGTCCCTTCTTCTGGAATGTCTGGATGAAATCATCCTGTGCCTGGGCAGCCTGTTCTTTTCCATAAAAGGTATCGGTCACTTCATAAGCCAGTTTCATCTTGGCGTCTCGCGGATGGATCGTACCGTCTTTCATGCCCATTTCCAGGGCTTCAATCTCTGATGGAGTCCAGCGAGTTACCAGACGGAAATAATGAGGCATTGCCTTATCAGGAATGCTCATCAGCTTTCCATACATATCTTCAGCGGTGGTTGAAATTGGAATGTGATTGCCAAGTGATTTACTCATCTTGATCTCACCATCCGTACCTGGCAGGATCTCAACCGTAATAGCGATATTGGGCTGTCTGCCCATGGCAGTCATGATCTTGCGCCCTGCCATCATGATGTTGAAGAATTGATCCGTTCCCCCCACCTGGATATCGGTATCCAGCATATAAGCATCATAACCCTGCATGAAAGCATAGAAAGTTTCATGTAAATAGATCGGGTCACCTTTTTCCCAGCGCAGTTTGAATTTTTCCCGTGAAAGGAACTGCTGCACCGTGAAATTCGACGCGATCTTGATCAGATCTGCAAAGCCTAATTTTGAAAGCCATTCAGAATTATGCCGGATCTCGGTTTTATCTCTATCAAGGATCCTGAATGCCTGTTCGGCATAAGTGCGTCCGTTTTCTTCCACCTGCTCGGGGGTAAGGATAGGACGCGTGACATCCTTGTCGCTGGGATCACCAATCAGAGCGGTAAAATCACCGATCAAAAAAATGACGTGATGCCCCAGATCCTGAAATTGGCGTAGTTTGCGCATGGTAACCGTATGACCCAGATGCAGATCAGCCTTGGTAGGATCATATCCGCAGTAGATCCGTAAAGGACGCTTTTCCTTTTCTGCCTGAATTAGCCGTTCTTTGAGTTCCGCCGCCATATTCCTCTTAATGTCATTATCCCCGTATTCCGTTCCCTGCATTAGAAGGGCGACCTGTTCATCAATTTTCACAATAACCTCCAGTAAGCGGATATGAAATTGCAAGCATTATACCAGTCCTTTCATTTTCTTTGATTTTTCCAGCAGAAACATTTCTATCTTTTCTTCTCGTGCTATAATCCTGTCCAAGGGTTTATGGAAAACGTCTTAGTGTTGAACGCGAATTTCGCACCCATAAATGTTTGCAGTACTCGCCGGGCAGTAGGATTGATCGTTCTTGAGCGAGCGAGCTTAGTTTTAAATGGTAGAGGGATCATCCGCACGGTAAGTCAAGAATTCCCCAAACCTTCTATTATCAGACTTCAAAACATGGTGCACTGCCCCAAACCGCAAATCCATCTAACCCGCAAAGAAGTATTCCGCCGTGATAACTACACCTGTCAGTATTGTGGAAAGCGCAGTGATGTACTAACCATCGATCACGTCATCCCCAAGCATTTAGGAGGCGAGCAGGTTTGGGAAAACATCGTCACCGCCTGCCCGCGCTGCAACCACCTGAAAGGCGGGCGAACGCTTGAAATGACCAACATGCATCTACTGCATGAACCTAAAGCACCACCCGCTGCAATGGAGTATATCTTTGGAAAACAGCTCTTGCAGAATAATGATTGGGAACCTTTTTTGAAAGGTTGGTAATGAAAAAAGGACTGCAAAAATGATCTGCAGTCCTTTTTTATTGACCGAAAATTTTTTTTATTTGTCTTTTAGTTCTTCTTCCACCTGCTCCACTTCAACCACCTGTTCGGCAGCTTTTTTATGATTCCGATGCCGGAGTACCAGCATGACGATTGCGAAAGCCATCACCACCAGCATGGAGATCTGATTGATATTGATCCCACCTACCATGGAAATGTCTATACGCAAGAATTCCAGTAAGAACCTGCCCAGGGGATAAACAATCAAATAAGTGAACAGCAAATCACCCGGGATCAGTTTGTCTTTAAATTGTCTCTCCAAAACGATCAGCAGATACATATTCATTAAATTCCAGAGAGATTCATATAAAAACAGCGGATGATAGGTCTCATATTGAGCGTATTCGGGGAGACGATTAGCTGCATCAATATGGATCGCCCAGGGTAAATCGGTTGGAGCGCCATATAATTCCTGATTGATGAAATTACCCCAGCGTCCGATCGCCTGTGCAAGCGCCACACCAGGCACGATCACATCTGCCCAAATGAAAAAATTCAATTTTTTCGAACGGCAGTAAATAATCAGCGCTATTAAACCACCCATGATCGCACCCGGAATACCCAGCCCACCTTTGCGAACCTTCAAGATCTCAATAGGATTCTGGAAGTAATACTCAAAACCAACTCCCATTGATTTGGATGGAGTAAGTACATGCCAGATCCTCGCACCGATAATTCCTGCAATTAATATCCAGGGTACTACATCCCAAACAATTTCAGAATCAAGTTTGCGATATTTCGCTTCTTTGATCGCAAGCCATAAAGCTGCCAGAGCCCCCAACATGATCAGCACGCCGTAATAATAAATATAAACAGGTCCAATATAAAAACCATCAGACATAATTCATTTCTCCTTTTCTGTTTTGTTCGTTTGTTTTCTGACAATCCAGATACGTTGTACTGCCGTAATATTCGCAAGAATTGCGATGATCCACAATGATACTTTTGGGTATTGAAGAATGATCCCCGGAACGAGCACCAGGTATCTCTCTACCCGCGTTAAAATGCCTGCTTTTACATCAATACCCACTCCCTGTGCTCTTGCCCTTGCATAAGAAACCAGCATGGAACCGGCAGCTGCGATAAAGGTTAGAATGATCCCTTCAATATCTTGTCCATCAAGAAAGAACAGGAGCAGCCCCATGTAAATACAAATCTCCGAATATCTATCGGTGATCGAATCAAAAAAAGCGCCGAATGGCGTTTCTTTCCCCTGCACCCGGGCTACCGCTCCATCAAATGCATCTAAAGGACCCATGCAGAGAATCACTATTCCACCTGCCAGGAGCCAGCCTTTCGCAAGCAGCACGGATGCAGCGATATTTCCGATCAATCCGATCAGCGTGATCGTGTTTGCAGAGATCCCCAGATGAAAAAGAGCTTTCCCGATGTTTTCCAGGAAATCTTTGAAAATTTGACGAAGTCGATCTGTAAGAGTCATTGACAATCCATTTCTGAGGTACCGCACAATCCTATCTTTTCCTGAAAATCCTGTCAAGCACGATCAGTAATAACCTTCTTGTTCTTCATCCATATCATTATCCAGAAGAACCTCGCGGTCTTTACCGCCTGCTTCAGGAGGTCCAATGATACCCATATCTTCCAGATCATCCATCAATCTTGCCGCCCTTGGGAATCCAATCCGAAGCTTCCGCTGCAGCAGGGATGTGCTGGCGCGTCCCTCCCCCTTCAGCAGGTCAATTGCCCGACCGATCAATTCATCGCCTTCCTCACCCTGATCAAGCACAAATCGATCCCATGGAATTTCTCGTTTTGTATTTTCCTCCGGCGGGTAAACAGAATTCCAGTATTCCACTATGTTTCGAATTTCCGCATCATCCACCATAACCCCCTGAACACGCTTGGGGGTTCCATTATCCGGATCAAGGAAAAGCATGTCACCCTTGCCCAATAATGTTTCGGCGCCATTCATGTCCAAAACTACCCGCGAATCTACCGCAGAAGCAACCATAAAAGCAATTCTGGCAGGGAAATTTGCTTTAATCAAACCGGTCACAACATCAGTGCTTGGTCTTTGGGTAGCGACCACCAGATGAATACCGGTGGCACGCGCCATTTGAGCCAGATGCACCAGATGCGCTTCCGCTTGCTCGGGAGTGGTTTGCATAAGGCTGGCAAGCTCATCGATCAGGATGACAATTCTCGGCAGCGTTGGCAAACCGCGTCTATCGGCTTTGACATTGTATACACCGATATCTCGCGCATTGATCTCTTCAAAAATTTTATAGCGGCGTTCCATTTCTGAAACCGCCCACGCTAAAACAGCCAGCATGCGATTTGGTTTTGTCTCTACATCACCTAATAAATGCGGCATTCCATTGAAAATCGAAAGTTCCACCCATTTGGGATCCAGGATTGCCAGTTTTAAGTCATCAGGAGTATTGCACATTACCAAACTTGAGATCAAAGAAATGATACACACCGATTTCCCTGATCCGGTGGTACCCGCAATGAGAAGGTGCGGCATTTTCGAAAGATCAGCCACGATCGGATTTCCAGAAACATCGAGCCCTAACGCCAGCCGCAAGGTTGAACGCATCTTTTGAAAAGGATCACTGTTGATCACACTCTTCAGGCGCACCATACTGCTGTAGCGATTTGGTACTTCAATTCCTACAAAAGAGTATCCGGGAATGGGAGCTTCTATCCTCAAACGCTCCGCACCCAGTGATAATTCCAGGTCATGCTGCAGAGAAGATATCTGTGATACACGAATTTTCCGCCGGGTGATCGATCCATCATCTCCGGTTTTCTTTACATATCCCGGTTCCAGCGCATATTGGATAACGGTAGGACCAATACGGTATCCCACCACGCTTGCCGGAATGCCGAATTCCTCAAAAGTCTTTTCGATCACACCCGCATTCTGCTGGATATAGCCTTCATCCGTTGCATAGCTTTTAGGGTCCACCAGAATAGACAGCGGTGGTAATTTTCTTGAACGTTTTTCTACCGGTTGGGCTGCTTCAACAGGCTCCGGTTCAACTGACGCCTGATGATGAATGGGAAGCCCATCTTGCTGCCCCGTACTCCGTTTTTCAGGTTTCTTTCCGACGAATTCCCGGTTTTGCACCGAAACGACGATCTTCTTCAAGATCCCCGCAGCGATCAATAATGAGATCAAAGCCAGTAAAAAAAGGATGATCGAACAAATCTGCAGCGGGAGAATTGAACTGAGCATTCTGGCGATCCCCCATCCGATCACGCCACCATCTTTTCCATCGGCAGCCCGAACCAGAGAATTTCCACCGAAGATCGCCAGGAAACCTAATACTGAAAAGAAAAATAATTCAAGGTACAGCAAACGTTTAAAATTCAGGACAGGGAAATTCTCGACTCGCCGAAAAAGGATCATCACACCTACATAAAAAAGAGAAGCCAGAAAGAATAATGTCCCCCACCCAAAACCCTGCTCTATTGTATTCAACAGATTGTTTAAAAATCTTCCCTGCGATAGATTAAAAAAACCCAGCAGGGAAATCACTGCAATGGAGATTAAAAATATTCCAATGATATCTTTGAAAAAACGCTGAAAATATTCCAGTAATTTTGCAGCATTGTCTGTTTTATTTTTCATAGATATCTAATCATAATGCAATTCTATTCAAATTTACTGACAAAACCCATACTCAGGCGGCGTTTATCAACATCAATGGCTTTAATGGTAACAACGATCTTCTCTCCAATTTGTAGATCATCCAGATTGATATTGGAATCTTTTGATTGAATATCCGAGATATGCACCAGCCCCTCAATCCCGTCTTCGATATCCGCAAATACTCCATAGCCAACAATACGTTTAATAATTACAGTGATTACATCTCCAACCATGTAATGCTCATTGAATTCGACCCATGGATTAGGCAGCAGCTGCTTCATACTCAATGCAATGCGCATTTTATCTTTATCAATAGAGATCACACTCGCCTTTACTTTTTCCCCGATCGAGACCACATCAGCAGGGTGATTGACTTTTCCCCATGATATTTCAGATACATGAATAAGCCCTTCTATTCCACCGAGGTCAAGGAAAACACCAAATTTGGTAATATTGGTCACTTCTCCTTCGACAACACTTCCAATAGATATATCCTCGAAAACATCCAGCCTACGACCGGGTGCATTTTCTGCTGCCCGTTCTGAAAAGATGAGTTTTTTTAATTCAGGATCACATTCGATCACTTTGACCTGCATTTCACGCCCCACATACTGCTTTAGTGATTGAAACCGGTCAACTGCTGATTGGATCTTTGAAATTTCTTTCAGATGAGAATTGGGTATGAATCCTTTGATATTCTCGCCACATACTAGTAAGCCGCCCTTATTGTAGCCGCTAACCTGAACTGATAAAACCTCATCATCACGAAAAAATTTCTTCATGAGGTCCCAATCAATGTCCATATCTTCTTTTTCAGCATATGGACTTTCTTCGAGTTTTTCCACACCCTGATACTTACTGGCAGTTTCAAGCAATGAACTCCACCAGGAATCATCAATTACCGGTCCTGATTCATTCATGTTCCCCTTTTTTCTAGATTCCATTGTCTCTCCCTCCTATTTATATGCCTGATTTTGTAGATAAGTTGTTTCCATTTCCACTAATTTTTTTACAACCCCATCAACTGCTATTCGTTGTTTCCGATAAAGATCCGCTTCTGAGAGCGATAACCGTTTTGCAATATCACGCATTTTCATGTTTTCATTAAATTTGAAATCAAGAATATTATAAAGCAACCAATCATTTGTGTATTGACGTTCACCCTCAGGTCGCATGGAAACTATCGCTTCTTCTAGGATGCCGCGCAATGCTTTTGTCAATGTTTCACCTGTTTCATCCGCCTTTTGTTGAACAATTGCCATCTGGATCAATGTGTTTCCAGACAGTTTGGGACCACCCCATAAATGGGACAAAGCGTCTTTTGTCCATTTGTTTAAAAGTTCCATATCTTCCAAGTTTATCTGCATATTCATGGAAGCAAATCGCCCGGCAGCCAGCAGGTTCTGGATCTCGTCCATTTGAGGTTCAAGCAGCTCAAGTGAGATCAGCATTTTCTGCTGCTGCTGATAATCTTCGATCGCTGTCAGCAACCTGGTAAGCAGCAGATTCACCGCCCGCACCTGTTCAGGATCCAGGCTTTCCCGCTTCAATCGATCAAACCCGATAAAACCAAGGTTATAGCGCTTCTGCTCTCTGATCGTCTTTATAGGAATGATCACAATTCCATTCCAGCATAGAAAAATCTTGTCTTCCCAACCCTCTGTGAATTTGAAATTAGCTCTGCCTGCTTTTTCGATGATATGGTTCGGATCTCCAATTTCGACAGCTTTTTCATATCCACCATTCTGTTTCAAAAAAAGCACGGCGCTGTTAGCACGAATACGATCACATAAAGCCGCAAGAATGATCTCTGCGAATTGATTGAAATCGCTCTTGGTAAATAATCTTTCCTCCAGCATCCGAATCCGTTCCAGTTCATGAAGGTCTTTTCCACGGAAAAGGATCTTTTCCATTTTAGGGAAGGATAATGTAAAGGAGTGTTCCAGCAGTACGATACAGGCTATCATGGCAAGGATCTCCAGCATGATCAGATCGACACCTATACTGTTTCCCACCCTGCGGATCAAAGTGGTCGCTCCCAGCGTCACAATAGCAGTAAGCGGTCCGCGGAAGATCCAATGAAAAAGACGGCTTTTTATCTCACGGTCAGGTACAGAAAAACCGAAGAAAGAAACGGCGTACGTCATAGAATTCAGCAAGATCCAGCTCCCCAGATAAAGAACACAGGATAAAAACCAGAAAATCAGGGAATTGAGTATACCGATGGATGATTGAAAAACCAGATAGGGAAACAGCCCGAAGAATAAACCGATAGCACCCACTACCAGATAGATCATACGTCGTTTGCTGGTAGGTGAATTGGTACGCTGGATAGCACGAAAGAAATTATAGATGGACAATGCAATGGTTGAGAAGAAGAACAGCATATAAAGATCCATCATCCCAGTCCTTACAAAGAAAGGAGCAGGCGTCTGATCTATGATCAGTTCTCCCAGTAAATTATCCGTAAACAGCAGAAACGCTAAAACAATACTGCATCCAATTAAGATGAAACCCAATATTCTGCGTTTCCCGCGGCTGGGTCTGCCAGTCAACGCGAGCAGAGCATCAGATAATAAAAAATATAGAGTTGGAATGAAAACCAATCCCGTCCAGTGAACTTTCAATATGCCGAGCAGTGTTTCTTTATCGGTGATCACTGCGCCAAATGCATCTGCCCCAAAAATGAGGATCAAGGCAAATAGAATAGTTGTATAGATATTCGTTAAGCGGTCGCGGATCTTGAAGGTCAAGGAATATAAGAATAAAGAGAACGTCGTAATTGCCAGACCTGCCGTGAGAACATCACTGGCAGTCTTAAAAAGAGCAACCATATCATAAGTGGTATTTACGCCGTTCATCAACCTTTTCTCATTCCCTATCTGATCAAACGAGCGAAGAAAATAGCAATATCATTGTTTTCATAATAGTAATCGTTATATCCGCAAAATTCGAAACCCATTTTTTTTGACAGGCAGATACCGGGATAATTCTTTGAGCTCATTTCAAGGGTCATTCTTTTCAACCCTCTTTCTTCGCCCCAGGTGGCGATCGCTTTCACCAGGGACGTTGCCACACCCTGTCGACGCCAGCGTTCATGCACCACAATATCTTTTATCCAAACATTGGAGGTCGTTTGTATGGAGGATGAAGAAATATATCCGACCGGCACTGCATCGACACAACCTACCAGAATAACAGAAAAATCCTTCCAGCGGTCAAACAAGCTTTGAGATGATCGCGGATAAGCTACCTTCATCAAACGGGGTAATTTCAATTCCCGAAAATTGATGGAAATATCTCCATTCTCAGATTCCTGGTCCATCTGCCAGACGATTTTTGTCTCCACGGAGTGCTTAAAACTGGAAAGAATCGAAAAATCAGCAGATACAACCGTACGAATCATCACTTCAGCCATATTCTTTCCTCCCCCTTATAATACAACCTTAACTTCAATTACACACGGCTCAAAGAGATTATTTTGATTATCTGAAACAACAATACGCAGTTCGTATAATCCAGGCTCTAATTCGCTTGTGTTCCAACTGCCTCCCAGATCGCCCTCGATGATCACTTTATTTCCGGCTGCAATTGGTGTCCAATCTTCACGACCCTTTTGGCGGTACTCATATTTATAGAACCCCATGTTAGGAACATTGATCGTACCTGAAAGAGTGACAGAACCAGTCACTTCATCTCCCGATGTCGGGGACTTCCATTCGATCTGCTGTGGGATGCAGCCCGTCATGGCTACCGCAGTCTGCGTTTGTTCTAATCCTTCAGGAGTTTCTTCCATTGCCAGCATAGCCTGGAAAAAATCGGTTGGGGTTGGTAAAACCCCTGCAGTCGGTGTGGTCAGAGTGTACATACCAGGATAGCGCACCGATGCAACCGAAACCAGCAGAATCTGCCCAATAAAAAGCAGAACAATAACTGCAAGATAGGCTGTTGTGGAATTGATACGCTTCTGAACCACCTCTTGTTCCAGCCCGAAAGCAGATTTTTTCTTTTCCTGGATTGCTGAAATCAGGCGGCTTCCCATAACAAGCACTAAAACCAGCAGAAGAAGGTAAATTCCTCCTTCAAACTCTTTAAGAAAACGAAGCAGCCCTATCATTTCATATACCTGATAATTCCAATCAATCTATTTAAGGGTAGAAAGCAGTCCACGAATGATCGCTTCCAGTTTTGGGGCGATCTCTTTACCAGCCTGCAGCACTTCTTTATGTGTAGTAACCGTGCTCCCATCCAAATTCGCTTTATTACTGATACCCGAGAACCCCAGTACCTGCATACCTGAATGCACTGCCACGATCACTTCGGGTACAGTTGACATCCCGACCGCATCTGCCCCGATCATACGCAGAAAACGCAGATCAGCAGGAGTTTCAAACGAGGGACCTGCCAGACAGACATACACCCCGGAATGCATTGTGATATTTTTCGAGGCACTGACCGCTTTGGCTTGTGTGATCAAATCTTTCGTGTAGCATTGGCTCATATCCGGGAAACGCGGTCCGAATTCATCCAAATTTGGACCTCGCAGGGGGTTCTCACCTCCCATTGACATCAAAGATAGATGATCAGTGATCACCATCACATCTCCCGGTTTGAAATCAGGATTGATAGCGCCTGCCGCATTGGTAACAATGAGTGTATCGATGCCCAGCTTCCGCATCACACGAATGGGAAATCCGATCTGCCCAATCGGGTATCCCTCATAGTAATGAGCCCTTCCCTGCATAATCAGCACGGGAACCCCCTCAAGATCTCCGATCACCAAACGCCCTTTATGTCCTTCGATGGTGGAGACAGGCCAGCCGGGAATTTCACGGTATGGAATGTAATCTGCCGGGGCAACCGACTCAGCCAGATCACCCAATCCTGATCCCAGGATCAATCCAACTTTGGGTTTCTGCTGTGTCTTCTTCTGTATTTCTGCAACGGCGGTATTAATCTGGTCCATAGAAACAAATTCACTCATCTATTCACCTCGTAAGACATAAATTATAACAAGCAATTTATTTTCCCTTTTTTATATTGTATCTCTACAATTCCTGCCAGCATCGAATTACCCTGTCCACATCTTCGCCACGGATCCAGTAATGGGTCACCAGGCGTATTTCATCAGGTCCTGAAAACCCGATCAGGATATTCTGCTGCTTTAATTTTTCTTCAAGTGCTGATAAATCAGGGAAGACAGCACGATCTACTCCCAGAAAAACCATATTCGAGCGAGGTTCTCCCTTGGTTAAAGAGAAACCATGTACCCTGGATAAAGCTTCTGCCAGCTTTGCAGCATGCCCGTGATCTTCTGCCAGTCGATCGATCATACTGTCCAGCGCCACGATGCCGGCAGCTGCCAGAATACCAGCCTGACGCATCCCTCCCCCCAGCATTTTGCGGTAGCGCCGTGCATCACGGATAAAACCTTTTGAGCCGCATAGCACAGAACCCACCGGGGCGCACAATCCTTTGCTCAAACAGAATGTGACGGAATCTGCCATACTGGTTAGATTTTGCGCGGAGCAGCCCAGTGCCGCCGCAGCATTGAAAATGCGTGCGCCATCTACATGAAGGAACAGCGCATGTTTTTCTGCAAGTCCCGCAAGCTTCTGCATATACTCCAGTTCGATCGGGATACCGCCGCACTGATTCTGTGTATTTTCAATGATCAACATTCTAGTGCGCGGCTCATGAATATCATCTCCACGCACCGCACCTTCGATCTGATCAAGATCAAGGGTACCATCCTCTTTATTGGGCAGTGTGCTGGCAAAAATCCCTCCCAGGGCAGAAATTCCACCCACCTCGTGAAGGAAAGTATGCCCTGACTGCCCCATGAGCACTTCTTCTCCCCGCCTGCATGCCACCAGGACCGACAGCAGGTTTCCCATCGTTCCGGAGGATATAAAAAGCGCAGCTTCTTTCCCCAGCATAGCAGCGGCTTTTTCTTCCAGCGCATTTACGGTTGGGTCTTCACCGTATACATCATCCCCAACAACTGCTTCCGCCATTGCTTTCCGCATGGCAGGAGTTGGTATAGTAACGGTATCTGAGCGCAAATCGATAAAGTTCATTTCCTGTTCCATCTTTTCACTGCTCCATTAAGATAAAGTATCCAGAACCTCTTGAAGATCTGAGGGAAGTTCTGCAACGAATTCTCTTTTTTCTTTTTCACCGGGCAAAGTGATACGAATCAAGCGAGAATGTAGGAACTGCCGTTCAAGCGGCAGAGATGGGTGCCTGCGCCCATACACGGTATCAGCTGCCACCGGGCAGCCAAGATATGCCATATGAACCCTGATCTGATGCGTTCGTCCGGTCAAGATTTTTACTTCCAGCAGTGTGTGATCTTTGAACTCCTGCAGGATCTTATATTCAGAAATTGCCGCCCTTCCCTGTTTTCCATAGGCTACTCCCATTTTCTTCCGGTCGCGTGGATCCCTTTGAATGCCTACTTCGATCCTACCGGTTGGTGTGGGAGGATGTCCATCAACCAGCGCATAATATATTTTCTCCACTTTCCGTGATTTGAACTGGTTCTGCAGCCAACGGTGAGCCTGTTCATTTTTCGCCACCAGCATTACCCCCGAAGTATTGCGATCCAGACGATGAACAATGCCGGGGCGTTGAACACCTCCGATTCCCTGCAGAAAAGGATCGTGTGCCAGCAGTGCCTGCACCATCGTTCCGGTCGGATGCCCATGCGCCGGATGCACGACCATTCCAGCAGGTTTATTGACCACGATCACATTTTCATCTTCATAGAGAATATCCAGTGGAATGTTTTCAGGGATTAACAGAGATGATTGAACCGGGGGTATTTCGATCTCTATATGACAGGGTTGGATTAGCTGAGTGCTTGCTTTCGTGATCACACTCGAATCGATTTTTACAAACCCGCTTTTTATCAGTTCCTGTAAACGCGAACGAGATTGCAGCGGCAGAACCCCTGCCAGATATCTATCCAGCCGAACAGGAGTTTTTTCGGAAAAAGCAAATTCGTGTGTCTCACCTTGAGAAACCATATTATTAATCAGGCTTTTTCTGATTCTTCTTCTCTTCCTGCCAGAGTGCAATCAACAGAACTGCCACACCGACCGTGATCGAAGCATCTGCTACATTAAATACAGCAAAGCTGCCCACAGAAATAAAGTCAGTCACATGACCGATCGTGATGCGGTCGATCAGATTGCCGATCGCTCCGCCAAATTCCAATCCAATAGCCAGCCGGATCCACCAGTTCTCCCCGGCCAGCCGATTATAGAAAATAAAAATTAGAATGACAACGATCAGTGGAAGGAATGTGAAAACCAATCCCATGTTCTGGAACATACCAAACGCCACGCCTGTGTTGTACCAGTGTACCACGCGAGCGTACGGCATAAGCCACGACCAGGGGGACCATACCTCACCATACTCCAAATTTGCCCGTACCAGGTTTTTTGTAAATTGATCCAGTAAGATGACCGCGCCAGCCAGGATCAATAGAAAAGCATATGCTTTAAAATTTTTCTTCAATTAGCTGCTCCACAGTAAAGTTCCCATGATTGTAATAGAGAATCTCTTTTCAGTCTATTTTCTCGAACCTGCCTATGGTAAAGACTATAATAGGATTTGGTCAATATATCAAGAATAACCAATATATTTGGAGGTTCATCCATGTCCAATGCTTCATGGTGGAAAGAAATTCCTGCTGCTGTTACGGTGACCAATGCCGAAGGGATCATCATCGATATGAACCAAAAAGCAGCAGCCACATTTAAAAAGAGCGGTGGAGAAGCGCTCATCGGCAGACAGCTGCTGGACTGCCATTCGGTACAGTCACAGGAAAAGATCCGTCAGCTCACGCAAGATACACAAGCCAATATTTATACCATTGAAGAGAAGGGTGTAAAAAAATTAATCTACCAGACTCCGTATTTTGAAAATGGAAATTATGCCGGTCTGGTAGAGATCAGTTTCGAGCTGCCTGAAGAGGTTTCCCATTTCATCAGAGAATAATAAAAAAGGGACTAACCAGAATTCGTTAGTCCCTTATCCGTTTATATCTTTTTCTACACTTTTTCCAACCAGATGGTTACCTGCTCTCCATCGAAATCATCGCTTGCATTGGGCAGCGTGCCGGGGTGATTTTCAGCATCCATCTCAACCGTCAGAGTCTCATTCATGACATAGTCACGATACTGCTCTACTGCTTTTGCCAGCTTATCCGAAGCGGTAAAGAACAGCTTAATGCGATCTGCGATCTCGAATCCAGCTTGTTTGCGTGATTCTTGAATACGGCGGATGAACTCGCGCACCAATCCTTCATATACGAGGTCATCGTTCATAGTAGTAACCAGTGCTGCCAGATACGCTCCATCAGATGCTACCTCGAATCCCTCTTTTGCCTGCACATGAACTTCAACTTCATCCGGATTGATAGATACTTCTTCTCCATCCACAACCACAGGAAATGACTTTCCATTCATTATCAATCCCGCGGTCTTTTCCGCATCCTGTTTTAGAATAGCCTCTTTTACCTTCGGGAAATCGCTTTTGAAACGCTGCCCCAGCTGTTTGGGCAGGGGAACCAGTTCATACGCCACTGCTTCGTTGGCTGCGCTCAACAAGCGCACTTTTTTCACATTCAATTCATCTTCCAGAAGATCAGCGTATCTTTTAACAATGCCAGGATCATCCGCAGTGCTTTGGGTAAAAGCAGCTTCTGCCAGAGGCTGGCGTACTTTGATGCCTGATTTATTGCGGGCAGCATGCCCCAGAGAAACCAGCTTCATGATCACATTCATTTCATGGTTCAGATCAGCATCGATGATCTTTTCATCGTACTCGGGCCATTTGGTCAGGTGCACCGAGAGTGATCTATTCGGATCAACGGAACGCACCAGGTTTTGGTAGAGGTTTTCTGCCATATACGGCATGGAAGGTGCGATCAGCTTACTTACCGTAACTAACGCTTCGTATAAAGTGGCATAAGCGGCATATTTATCACCATCCGATTCACTCTTCCAGAAGCGCCGGCGCGAACGCCGCAGATACCAGTTTGAAAGGTGATCTACGAACACTTCAATAGGTCGGGTAGCATTAATCACATCGTAATTTTCGAATGCCTTTGTAACATCTTTCACCAGGGTGTGCAGTTCAGAACGAATCCATTTATCCAGCGCCGAATATTCAACATCATTTTTCTGCGCATCCGGCTGCCAGTTATCGAGATTGGCATACGTTACAAAGAAAGAATAGGTATTCCACAAGGTCAGCATGAAGTTGCGAATAACCTCGGAAACCAGGTTGGCTGAGAAACGCCTTTCCTGTCCGGGAGGGCTGGCTGTGTAAAGATACCAGCGCATGGCATCTGCGCCATTTTTATCGATGACTTCCCATGGATCGACCACATTTTTGCGAGATTTTGACATCTTCTGCCCATTTTCATCCAGGATCAATCCCAGACAGAGGACATTTTTAAAGCATTTCTGGTCAAACACAAGAGTAGATATGGCATGCAGCGAATAGAACCAGCCACGCGTTTGATCGACCGCCTCGCAAATATAATCTGCCGGATACTGCTTTTTAAATTCTTCTTCATGCTCAAAGGGATAATGCCACTGCGCAATGGGCATGGAACCCGAATCGAACCATACATCGATCAGTTCCGGTACACGCTTCATCTTCCCATGGCATTCCGGGCATTCGAAGAACACTTCATCCACATACGGACGGTGCAGCTCCAGCCCGGTCAGATCATGACCGACCAGTTTTGAAAGCTCTTCTTTCGAACCCACACAGGTTTGGGTGCCGCAATCCTCGCACTGCCAGACTGGCAGCGGGGTACCCCAATAACGCTCACGACCCAGCGCCCAATCGATATTATTCTCCAGCCAGTTCCCGAAGCGCCCGTTTTTGATATGTTCCGGATACCAATTGATCTCATTATTTAACGCAACTAGGCGATCTTTCTTCATACTTGTGCGGATATACCAGGTTGAGCGGGCATAATACAGCAGCGGAGTGCCGCAGCGCCAGCAGAAAGGATAAGAGTGAGTATGCTTCTCCACTTTGAAAAGCAGACCGCGTGAATCGAGATGATCGACGATCAAAGGATCGGCATCCTTCACATACCTGCCAGCCCATTGATCCACTTCACGGATGAAAGTGCCATCCGGTTTGACGGTCATCAAAACAGGCAGATCTTCCTGCATCGCTACATTCATGTCATCAGCGCCAAAAGCCGGGGCAATATGAACCAGACCCGAACCATCTTCCGTTGTGACAAAATCTCCCAGAACAACATAGTGGGCAGGTTTTTCAAGCGGTAGAAAAGTGAATAAAGGCTGGTAGCGTTTTCCTTTCAACTGCTTACCCTTGAACTTTTCCAGCACCTTTACTTTTTCATCTCCAAATACTTTTTCAAGCAAAGGCTCTGCCAGGATCAGCTTCTCTTTGCTATTCCCATTGCCATTAGACAGTTCGCGTTCAACCTTGACATAGGTGATATCTTTTCCGGCTGCCACCGCCACATTTCCCGGTAAAGTCCAGGGAGTGGTCGTCCAGACCAGCAGAGAAGTATCCTCTTCATCAAGCAGCGGCATACGCACGAAAATGGCATTTTCGGTCACATCCTTATATCCAAGAGATACTTCGTGATCGGAAAGAGGCGTACCGCAGCGCGTGCAGTAAGGCACCACCTTGAAGCCCTGATAAAGCAGGTCTTTCTCCCACATGGTCTTCAAGATCCACCAGACTGATTCGATGTACTCGTTGCGGTAGGTTACATACGCCCTGCTGAGATCGACCCAGTAGGCAATGCGATCGGTCAGCTTTTCCCATTCTTTGATGTAAGAAAAAGCCGATTCTTTGCAAAGTTTATTGAACTTTTCAATCCCATAGTCTTCGATCTGCTGCTTGTTGGTGAAACCGAGCTTTTTCTCTACTTCGATCTCTACCGGCAGTCCATGCGTATCCCAGCCGCCACGTCGATCGACATGGTAGCCCTGCATAGTTTTATAGCGGGGAAAGATATCTTTAAAAACTCTGGCAAGAATATGATGCACACCCGGCAAGCCATTTGCAGTAGGAGGACCCTCATAAAAAACATATTCCGGTCCACCTTCTGTTTCTTCCAGGGTTTTCTTGAAAATTTCGTTCTGTTTCCAGAAATCAAGAATTTGTTCTTCCTGTTCCTTAATTTCCAGCTTCGAAGAAACCGGTTTAAACATAACACCTCCAATAAAAAAGCTCGCCTCTTTTCAGGGACGAGCGTATTACCCGCGGTACCACCCACATTCTCTCTTTTGAGAGCACTTAACAGGAGCCTGTTTTTGCAGATTCCCGCGCCGTTCTAACGGTCAGCGCAACCGGCTTTCTTACTGATGGCAAGTGCCACGTTCAGATCGCAGCTCCGGAAGGATTTTCGATCCAGGATGTCTACCAGGCTTTCACGTTCTTCTGGCTCGCTGAAAACAGTTCCTGAATTTACTCGTTTCCATTATCGCTTTTCGATTTTGATTATCTCATAAATAGAGTTTTTTATCAATTCAGCAGCTTTAGAGCACGCCATAAAAGAGCGGCAATTCATCGCATTTCTCACCTGCGATCTTGACAGCACTGGATAACTTCGCTTTCGCTGCTTCCAGGCGCTCAGTTTCATTGGCGTAAACCGTGAACAGGGGCTCACTTTTCTTTACAGAAGCGCCAACCTTATAGTGTACTGTAATCCCAACACCAGCATCCACCGGATCGCCTTTCTTTTCACGCCCGGCGCCTAATAATACAGAAGCCTCACCTACCGATTGCGCGTTCACCATGCAGAGATATCCATCCTGCTCGGCAGTGACCTCATCTTTTATAGAACCAGTGGGTAATTTCTCAGGATGCTCAATGAATGAAACATCACCATCCTGTGCTTTTACCAGCTGAACAAATTTCTCCCATGCCCTTCCGGATTTGATGGCTTCTTCAGCCATATTGTGAGCTTTTTCCAGATCGTCTGCTTTTTCTCCAAGCAGCAGCATATGCGCTGAAACGGTAAAACAGTGTTCCCTGAAATCAGCAGGACCGCCATCGTGCAGTGTTGCGATCGCTTCTTTTACTTCTAGAGCGTTTCCAACCGCCTCTCCCAGAGGCTGGTTCATATCCGAAAGGAGTGCACGGACTTTTCTTCCGCTAAGCTCTCCAATTCTTACCATCAATCGAGCCAGTTCTTCAGCGTGCTTCAGATCCTTCATAAAAGCACCTGATCCAAGCTTTACATCCAGCACGATCGCCTGTGCACCGGATGCAATTTTCTTGCTCATGATGGATGAAGCGATCAACGGGGTTGAGGGTACTGTGCCGGTTACATCACGCAGCCCATATAAAATACCATCTGCCGGAGCCAGATCACTGCTCTGTCCGGTCAGTACAATACCAATTTCTTTGAGCTGCTTCATGAATTCCGCTTCGGTCAGATTAACGCGGTACCCCGGAATAGATTCCATCTTATCCAGAGTTCCACCGCTGAAACCCAACCCTCTTCCCGACATTTTCCCTACCGGCAACCCACAGGATGCCACAATAGGCGCAACCACCAGGCTGGTTTTATCACCCACCCCGCCCGATGAATGTTTATCCACTACCAGTGGTGCAATCGAAGAAAGATCCAGCACATCACCCGATTCTGCCATTGCCAGAGTAAGGTGTGTTGTTTCCTGCGGGGTCATACCGTTCAGCAAAACCGCCATCGCCCAGGCAGAGATTTGATATTCAGGGATCGAACCATCAGTAATACCCGCCACAAAATAATCCAGTTCCTCTTTTGAGAGCTCCTGCTTATCCCGCTTGCGGGTAATCACATCAATTGCACGCATAAATACTTCCCTCCTGCAAATGTGTTGTTCTTATTCTCGCGGCTTCAATAATATAGTGGCTCTTCGGTTGGGTTCTTCTCCAATGCTCTCTGTGGTCACAAAAGGATGATAACGTAGTTCAAGGTGAATAATGCGTCGTTCATTGGCTGGCATTGGCTCCAACACCTGAGTTCGTCCGGTTTGAACAACCTGGTCAGCAATTCGTCTAGCAAGCTGGCGTAATTGACGTTCACGGCGGAAACGATATCCCTGAACATCAACCACAAGGGGGATCCACCCTCCCATTTCATTGCAAAGAATCAGGCTGGTAACGTACTGCAAAGAATTCAAAGTCTCAGATTTACGACCAATGAGAATGCTGAGATCTTTCCCTGAAATGTCTGCCAGAACAATAGGACGATCTCGATCGTCTTCAGGATCGACAATTCTCGTAACTACCTTTGCCTCAACGTTCATTTTTTCAAGCAGTTCTGAAATGATCTCAAAAACCAACTGCTGTGCTTTTTCTATCCTGTCCTCGCTATCAGCGAGATCGGAATGAATCTGGTTTGGTACTTTTTCGTCTATCGCTTGTCCTTCCATCTTCCTTCTTCCTTTCTCTAGCTAGCGCTTCAGGGGTTTCCAGGAAATTCGAACGATAGAGTCTTGAACACTGGATGGAATCGGCTGCAATCCATTAGTGCCAAAACTTCCATTTCTATTTCCTTCGAAATTGAATAGAAACCTCTAAAGCATTTTCTTAGATGCTTTCTTCAGATAACGTCAGATGATCAAGCCTGTTAGGCGGACGGCTTTTTTACTGGCGTTTCTTTCTTTTTGAACAGGTCTTTTATTTTCACACGTCCCAATGCAGCATACTGTATCAGGCTGATCATGTTTGAAATCGCAAAATATAACGCTAAACCTGATGACAATGAATAGGCAAACCACCCCATCAGCAGCGGCATGTAGATATTCATCATACCGGTTGCCTGATTCGCCTGCGCGTCACCACCAGTAGGACTGATCAACTTGTTCTGAATGAAGCTGGTAACTACAACAAAGATCGCCAATACAGGAATTCCAAAAGAAATACCCGGAATATAAACACGATCAGGTTGACTGAGATCCATCCATAAGAATTGGTTGTTCAATGGAATCAATGCAAATGGATTCTTAACCGCCGGGATGAATGAGAATAAATTCGCCATTCCTGTACCGATCTTCGATACCAGGTTGAAAACCTGCAGCGGAGCAGTTCCCATGGTCTGGATAATGCTTTGATAAAGACCAATAATGATCGGGAACTGGATCAGAGTCGGCAAACAGGACGCGAAGGGCTTGATGCCTTTCTTTTTATATAGATCCATTTGCGCCTGCGCCATGCGATCACGGTCATTCTTATATTTCTTCTGCATCTCCAGGTATTCCTCATCCTTTTGGAGATCCTGCATAGCCGCGGAACTCTTGATCTGGCGGGCGATCAATGGATGGGTAATAGCTTTGATCAATACGGTAAAGCATATGATGGCAATACCAAAACTTTCTCCGGTTAAATTGTAGATCAGCAGCAGTGTGTTAATAAAGGGTTTTATGATAAGTGAATCCCACATATTCTTTTCCTTTTCTGTTTAGTCTTCGTCTGAGAATGCCCAGTATTCACGACCATTTTCATCCAAGGCATATATCAATTTATCTCCACCAACCACCATCAAGTAGAGTTTTCCATCCTGGAAAATTGGTGCAGTGTAGATGCTTCCCTCACGGCTGATGGAGGGTGAGGTAACCTGGTCTTTATCTATAATGATCAGATTTCCATCCAGAGTTCCAAATCCGATCGTTTGTTCCATGACAACACCACTTGCCACGATCTGTGATTCTGTATTTACCGGAGAATTCCATACCGAATTTCCGGTCTCAGTATCCAATGCATAAATATATCCATCTTCGGTAGCAAAGAAAAGAACATTATCGATAATAGCAGGTTTGGTCCAGACGCTCTTGATCTTGGTTTCTCCTTCATAAGTCCACAAAATGTTCCCTGTATTTGCATCAAGCTTGAACATCTTCCCATCGATGGTACCTACGTAGAGAGCGCCGTCTGCCAGCAGTGGATCTGATACAACAGCGGTTTCCAGATCGGTCTTCCATACCGGTTCCTTCACCATATTCTTTTCACCACCATCTCCGGCAGTCAGATCAGAAACTGCATAATTGAGATCGAGTGCATAAACATGATGATCCATTGAAGCCAGATACAGGTTTTGATCATCTGCTGTCGGCTTTGACCAGTTTGGACCTCCGGTCTCAAAAACCCACTGCAGGATGCCGTTTTCATTCAAAACATACAATTTTGCATCCGCATTGGGAGCATAGATCAGTCCATCTTTATAGAAAGAACTGGCAACGTAACGACTTTCAGCGTCATCAAACAACCATTTCAATGAGCCATTGCTGACATTTACAGCATACAGGTTGTGATCATAATCTCCCGCAATGACCGTACTATCGGTAAATTCAACAGGAGCATAGAAAATAACCTTCGAATCTTTTTCCGCCGGGAAAACCCAGACTTTGCTGCCATTCTGGGCATTCAATGCATAAAGCTGGTATCCATAGGAAATTACTGCAAGGTTATCGCCTACAGCAAGTCCCGGCCAGCTAGACGATGTTCCAACAGAAGAAGTACAACCAGCAACGCTAGCCGCAATAACAATACTTAATAATGCCGCGATTATTACATTTTTTTTCATTTTTTCACCTAAGTATTCCTTTTTATGGGACTGGGTCATATCCACCTTCATTCAAGGGATTGCAGCGAAGCAAACGATGGACTGCCAGATATCCACCTTTCCAAATTCCATATCGATAAAATGCCTGATAAGCGTAATGGGAACAGGTGGGATAGAAACGGCATGTATTTGCCGGTAGTGCTGGGGATATTATTTTTTGATATGCGCGAATTAAGAGCAATACGATGAAGCGGGGGAAGGACCAGATCGTAATTTTAAAATCACGCAGTGATGGTTCTTGAGGGCAACTCTCGTTAGCGATCATAAATTTTTTTCTTTGTTTTTCAACAAGCCTGCTTGAAGAAATAGATCTTCAACAACAGCTTGTATTTCGCACACACTTGATTGTAAAAAACCTCTTCGGACGATAAAAACTATATCCCATCCAGATTCACAGCTGCTTTTTAATATATTTAACACCGCTCGTAGCTTTCGTTTGCAGCGATTTCGCTCAACTGCATTTCCAATAACTTTAGCGGTGATCACTGCAAATCGAGAACATGGTAGTTCATTGCGAAGAATTGCCATTTTCACGATCGGGTGATAATAAGCAGCGCACGAGTCTTTTACTTTTTTAAAGTCCGCGCTCTTCGTAAGTCGAAATTTTCGATTCACTCACCACTCGGTGAAATAGTTTTCATTAGAATTATGCTGAATTTACCAGCGAACGTTTTTCACATGGTTGTTCTTGGTCACTGCAAGGCTGTGTCTTCCACGTGCAATTCGTCTCTTTAACACGTTTCTTCCACCAGCAGTAGCCATACGTTTTCTGAAACCATGAACACGAACACGCTTTCGTATACGTGGTTGATATGTCCTTTTCGGCATGTGTAATATCCTCTTCTTCTAACGATTAATTTCTTTCTTTTGATATAGCGGGAAAATTATACCATAAGGAGTAATCAGTTTCTTGTAAATGTTTTGTCAAGACTCAATTGCTATCACACCTTTAAGTCCCTTCATTTGCTCCTTTTCCAGATGAACCATAGAGATGGTATTCCATAAATTTTCTACCGCCTCAGCTTGTACCCTCAGATAATTACTTGAGAGCCCATCCATAAGCCAATAACCATCCTTCACTTTTTCCCCCTTTTCCCAGAGAATAGGGATCGCTTCTCCAAGAAAGCCGTTGCGATAGCGAGAAGCCGATTCTTTCAATACCATATGCATGCGCTCATACCGTTCTCTTTTTTCCAGACCATCAACCTGGTCAGAATATCCTGCCGCAGGTGTGCCCGGTCGCGGTGAATAGCGGAAGATGTGCCCTCCGGCAAACTCCATCTCTTTTACAAACTGTAAACTCTCGTCGAAATCTGTTTCGCTCTCTCCGGGAAAACCGACCACAATATCCGTGGTGATAGCAATATCTGGATCGAAAGAACGGATCTTTTCCAGCAACTTTAAGAATGCAGAGGGCGGCATGGTTCTTGCCATCCGTTTCAAGGTAACGGCTGAACCGGACTGCAGTGGCAAATGCAGATGGCTGCAGAAGCGAGCATCAGTGAGGAATGGGAAAAAATCTTCCTTGATATCCCACGGTTCAATAGAACTCAACCTTAAGCGCAGGATGTCTGTCTGTTTCAGGATTGTACCAACCAGGAACGCAATATTTTTTTCTCCAGGTAGATCCTTCCCCCACCCGCCCAGCTGCGTACCGGTCAGTACCACTTCCTTCACATCCGCTTCAAGTGCTGACCTGATATCATCCATGATCTCATCCAGCGGGCGGCTGATACTTTTCCCGCGGGCGATACGGGTTATACAGAATGTACAGTGATAATCGCACCCTTCCTGTACCTTAATGAAAGCACGTGTCCTTCTGGCTTTACCAGGCAGCGGCAGACGTGCAATTTTTTCCTGCCGTAATCTTTCCCCGTTATTAAAATAAGCTTCCGCCAGATCCATTTTGGCATGGTTGGGGATGATCACTACATTTTCCATCGAATCCAATTCCCCTGACTGTCCATCCACTGAAACCCAGCACCCGGTAAGATAGATTTTCTTTACACCCAGACGCTGCAGGCGGTGCACAAGCTGGCGTGAATCAGCTTCAGCCGCCGCCGTAACCGTACAGGAATTTACAACCGCCGCTTGAGCTTCTTCTGGATCCCCGACAATTTCATGTCCGGCAGCCCGCAGCTCAGCAGCAAAAATCTCCAGTTCACTCTGGTTAAGTCGACAGCCGATAGAACCTAAAAAAACCTTCATAGTTATGGATAAATTGCGAGAAAATCGTCAAACAAGATCGCCACACCCGATTCTGCAAAAGAACTGGCGGTCAATCCGATCTGACCTTCTGAAAACACATCATCCTGAACCTGGGCAAGCTGGATATTATTCACAAATAGAGCAAGCTGATTACCGCTGCAATCCGCCCGAATGTGATTGGTGCTTTCTCCCTGATGGATGAATTCGGAATACTGCAGCTCTCCTCCATTCAACACGGTATATCCACCATACAGCACACGTACGATGCCGTAATACCCATCGGAAGAGATTATAAATGCATAATAATTGGAATCATCCTGATATCGGCACACAAGACCGAACCCATTATTCATTAATCCATTAAGATTGCTGGCAATTACTTCTGTACGCGTATTGGTATAAACGCTGTTCGCTGCACTGACGTAATCAGTATTGGGCGAATTGATGATAAATACCAGCCCTTCCTGATAGTATCCCACGGTTGACCCATCATCCCGTTTCCAAACATTCCATTCGAGATTCGGGGAAGAAAAATCATCCACCATCAACAGTTCTCCCGATTGATGGTCAGATGGAAAACTCACCGAACAGGCTGATAATAAAAATGAAAGAATAAAAATCAGATAAATAGTTGCTCTACTGCGCATGAAAGTTTCCTTGATGACTAATTATACATGGCAACCCATGGAACCAGCAGCTATCCTTCCAGAAAAAATTGCAGCTAGAGCCCTACTTTATATGTAAAAAGCTTGATGTATTCCAGAACAACGAAGCGCCAACCATTCAATTTCAAGAACCAGGTGTTCGCATTGAACCAATGGGGAGAAGTCGGATGGATCATAACTTTAATACCCGTATCCTTAAATGCGTCTCTGAAGATCAGGTATGCCCGGCGGGTATGATAGGGATCGGTGACAACGATGCAGGATGTCAACTGGCGAGAAGTAAGCAAGCGCTTCACCGCTTCCGCCTCTTCCTGTGTGCTGGTGGCTTTCTGATCGGTCAGCAAAATATTTCCACTGGGAATACCGTTATTCAGCAGTTCGATACGCATATCGAAACTGTGCAGGTAATCATAACCCTCCACCACGTCCCCGGTTTCCGTGAGAATGATCAGTGGTGAATATTTATCATTATAGAGTTCCAGCGCTTCCTGCATGCGGCTCTCATCACCGCCGCTGAGGACCACGATGGCATTGGCATACTCAAGCTCGCTGGAAACGATCAAATAAGAGCCCAAGGCTCTTAATAAAAATAAGAAACAAAACAATGTACCGGCAATGAGGATAAAGCGTGTAAAACCGCTTTTCTTTTCGTGTTGTTTTTCTATTTTCTCATTCATCTTTTCTACAATCCTACCAGAATTAATTTCCTTCAGGAGATACTTTTCACTGCTTGTTTTATACGGATTAATCCCTCTTCTAGTTTTGCTCGTGTACAGCCAAAGTTCAAGCGCACAAATCCCTTCCCTACTGCGCCAAAGTCTTCCCCATTGTTCAACCCTACTTTTGCTTCATTCAAGAAGAAAGAATAGGGATCCTCTGCAAAGGATGTTTTCCGGCAATCCAGCCAGGCTAGAAAAGTACCCTGCGGCGCTGTCATGGAGATACCGGGCAATTCTGATCTTACAAAATCAAATAAGAAATCACGGTTCCCCTGCAAATAAACCATCAATTCCTGCAGCCAGTCTTTTCCATAGAGGTAAGCTGCGCGGGCTGCCTGTACTGCCAGAAGATCGGGATGCGGCAAGATGCCCCGCAGCGATTTTTTCATCTGCTCCATCAGGTCTTTATTTTTAATGATCATCACAGAAAAGCCCAATCCGGCAATGTTGAATGTTTTGCTGGGCGCGATCAGCATAATGGTACGTTGTGCGATCTCCTCATTCAATGACATAACCGGGATATGTATATTTCCCTGATGGACCAGATCGCAGTGGATCTCATCCGAACACAGCAGCAGATCATGCTGCAGACAGAAATCTGCAATACAGGTCAATTCTTCTCTGGTGAAAACACGCCCCACCGGGTTATGGGGATTACACAGCAGGAACATTTTTGTATTCTTCTTCAAACCTTTTTCCAGTGTGTCAAAATCTATGTGATAAGAGCCATCAGAAATTTGAACCAGATCCACCGTATGATTCTCCAAACCGGTTGGACCACCCACACTGAAGAAAGGTGGATAGATGGGCGGTTGGAACATCAAGCCATCTCCCGGGGAAAGGAAAGCGCGGCTTGCTAAATTCAGCCCCGTTACCACACCCGGGATAAATATAATGTGCTCCGGCTCGACCTGCATTTTATATTGTTCTGCGATCCACCGGATCACAATTTCATCAAGGTCAGGCGGTTCTATAGCGTAGCCGAAAACGCCATGTTTGGCTCGCTTTTCTAGCGCTTCGATCACCGCCGGAGGTGAATAGAAATCCATATCCGCCACCCACATGGGCAGTATCTCTTCGGGATATATATTCCATTTTACTGAATCGCTGTGTCTTCGATCAATTGAGATATCAAAATTGTATGCCATTTTTCCTCGATTCATAAACACCCCTATTCTACTTGAATCTTCTTTAATTAAATATAAAACGGCTGATAATCAGCCGTTTTATGAATACTTCTAAACAAGTCCTTCTGAAAAAGGAGAATATCTTTTATTTCTCAAGGAACCATTGTTCCAGGATCATCTCCGGTGTCATGAACTCATCCAGCCAGATATCATAACTGACCCCTTGAGATTCATATGCAGCCCACCATTCCTCTAGATTATCGCTGGTTACTACAGGAATAGGGACAGAAAGTGTGGTGCAGTTTTCCCCTCCCAGAGCCGCATCATTGATCGAATAGCCAGTAAGCAGGTAATACGCCGCATAAACCGCATCATAAGCAACCCCGGAAGGATCGATAACCGCTATGCTTTCGAAATTTGGATCTTCTTCCACTTTAAAAACCCACATATCCAATCCTTCGGTATTTGCACCGGTGACCAATAGCGGATAGTCTTCAGCAGCAATTCCGGCATCCCTCAACCCCCAATAAACACGATCCATTTGTTCAGTAGTCCAGATAGCTTTCAAATCCGGATAGGTATTTATAAAATTGACAACATCTGGCTGAAGTTCATCGTGTGCATTATACATCCCGGTTTTTTGCTCCACCACAACAATATCCGGGTATTTTACAAAAAATTCCTCGATCGCTTCCATGTATGGAGGATTCTCTCCGGGATAAACAAGAATCATCTCACCCTGTCCATCCATGTTCTCTGCCATCCATTCCAGGCTGATAGCTGCCCACTGGTTATAATCAATTGCGATAGTATATGCATGAACCATCCCGGATGGAGCTGCATTCAATACAAAAACAGGAACCCCACTTTGCCAGGCGCGATCAATATCACTGGTAATTCCCTCCACACTGATGTAGTCCGCGTCTTGAACGATCGCACTCACTCCCTGGTCAATCAATTGGAATATATCATCTCCATAAACGCATTGAATGCCAAGTTCATTGCAAGCCTGCTGAAAATCAGCGGTTTGCTGTGGTTTCCATTCAAATCGCTTTACATACCCAACGACAATATCTTGCGTTTCTTTAAGCGTAAAACTATCCGGTAATTTGATTGCCTGACAGGTCTGGCTATCCACAAGTGCTTCTTCTGCTTCAGGGGTAACTTCTTCTTCATCAACAGACGGTTCTACAGATTGTCCTTCTGTTGTCTCTGGTACTGCTCCAGCAGTTTCGGAACATCCAGCCAATAATATTGAGAGCAAAAATAAGAGTGTGATCGCAAGCATAAATTTTTTTCTTTTCATAGTTATTTCCTCATTGAATTAATTTTGTTTGTATGAAATCAGGCTTTTTCCATCCCTATAAATCACTACTCATATACAGATAGGGACATTCGAAT
Source organism: Anaerolineaceae bacterium (assembly GCA_963674975.1). Taxonomy (GTDB): domain Bacteria; phylum Chloroflexota; class Anaerolineae; order Anaerolineales; family Anaerolineaceae; genus UBA4781. The sequence continues at coordinate 2,490,934 of OY771913.1, read as the reverse complement.
ATATACTGTACATGAGGTCAATTTGTAAATCATCAATAAATTATAGAATAATTAGAATGATATTCATCCCGGATTTCCATACAAGTAGGGTTTTTTAAGGTGTTCGTTTAAGATATAGACAGCGTTCTAAATTGTTTGACGTAGGCATATAAAAAAGATACGATAAAAGCATTGATAGAGAATGATCTGGTAAGCGATTTAACTTAAGAATGATACAGGATACAAATGAACAATAAAGAACTCGATTCCATAAATTCAATTCCAATCACCATCGCACACGGATGGGAAGATTATGAATTATTAGACAGTGGGGATGGGATGAAATTAGAGCGTTACGGAAAGGTCGTCCTATCTCGCCCCGAACCCGAAGCATTCTGGATGAAGAGTCTTTCTGAACAGGAATGGCAGAAAGCAGATGCTGTCTATCTTTCCCCCTCACAGGATGAAAACGGTACCTGGAAATTCAACCGGCAGTTTCCCAAGTCCTGGGATATCGGAGTCGGCGCCGTTCGCTGCAAGATCGAGCTATCCAGCTCGCGCCACATCGGGCTTTTCCCAGAGCAGTTTCCACAATGGCAGTGGCTGCATAACCACATCATGAAAAACAAACGTCCCATGAAAGTGCTCAATCTGTTCGGATATACCGGTATGGCGACTCTCTTTGCTGCGCATGCGGGTGCGCAGGTCACGCATGTGGATGCCTCAAAAAAAGCAGTGAGTTGGGCAAAAGTCAATCAAGATTTATCCGGATTGCAGGAAAAACCCATTCGCTGGATCGTGGATGACGCTTTGAAATTTGTCAAACGTGAAGCGCGCCGTCAGAAATCCTATGATGCCATCGTGCTGGATCCGCCAAAATTCGGACGCGGTCCCAACGGTGAGGTGTGGGAGTTTTACAAGTATCTACCCAATCTGCTGCAAGCCTGCGAAGAAATTCTCAGCCCGCAGGCTTCATTTTTACTGCTGACAGCATACGCGGTGAAAGCTTCAGCTCTTACCCTGCTGCGCGCCGCACAGGAAAAACTGCAAAACCGGGGTGGAACCATCAGCGCCGGTGAATTGGTGCAGCAGGAAACCAGCAGTCAGAGATATCTTTCACGGGCGATCTATGCCCTATGGAAAAAGTAAGCTTTACGGAGGAAAATATGGAAGCTTTCTTACATACCTATTCCATCGTTGCCAGAGATGAAAAGAGCGGACAATTCGGCGCAGCCGTACAATCCCACTGGTTCAATGTCGGCTCACTCTGCCCCTGGGTAGAGGCAGGAGTAGGCGCTGTTGCCACCCAATCATCGGTAAAGGTCAGCTACGGTCCACAGGGGCTGAAGCTGATGCGCGAAGGGAAAAGCGCACGTGAAGCACTGCAAACATTGCTGGCAGAAGATGAAGGCAGAGAAAACCGGCAGGTCGCTATGGTGGATGCCCACGGAAACGCGGCAGTACATACCGGAACCTGCTGTATCACCAAAGCCGGGCATGTAGCAGGCAATGGCTTTTCCGTGCAGGCGAATATGATGAAGAATGACACTGTCTGGGGAGCAATGGCGGAAGCATTCCAGAAAGCGCAGGGCGATCTGGCAGAACGCATGCTGTCAGCCCTGCAGGCAGCTCAAGCCGAAGGCGGAGATATCCGCGGGAAACAAAGCGCCGCCATGCTCGTGGTTGATGGCGTCCGCAGCGAAGAACCATATGAGCATATCCTCGTGAATCTGCGCGTGGATGATCATCCCGAGCCGCTGGTAGAACTGGAAAGACTCCTTCATATCCAGCGCGCCTACGAACACATGAATAAAGGGGATGAATTCCTGGTAAAAGATGCAATGCCCGAAGCGATGAAAGAATACAGCCTGGGTGCCAGTCTGGCTCCTGATATTGATGAACTCCCTTTCTGGCAGGCAGTTACCATGGCAGCCAACGGTCATCTGCAGGAAGCCCTGCCTATTTTTCACTCTGTTTTCAAAATAAATAAAGATTGGTCAGAAGCACTGCAGCGGCTGCCTGCCGCCGGATTCTTCCCGGATGATAAAGAAATGCTAGACAGGATCTTGCAAGAATTGGAGAACTAAGGAGAAATCATGCAGCGCTATAAAATTGACCCTGAAAAACCGATCAAACTCAAGAAACTGGACGCCAACGATCTAGGGGATTGGGAAGGGAAAAAGAAAGAGGCTCGAAAATTATTTGCTACTCTGCAGAAAGAACTGGCTGAACTGCAAGAAGTGCTGTATGCCGAACAGAAGCATAAAGTCCTCGTGATCTTTCAAGCCATGGATAGCGGAGGAAAGGACGGTACTTCTCGTTCTCTTTTGGAGAAAGTGAATCCGCAGGGTGTAAAGATCGCCAATTTCAAAGTCCCCACCCCCATTGAACTGGCACATGATTATCTGTGGCGGGTGCATCCCAAAGTCCCTGCCAAAGGCGAGATGGTGATCTTCAACCGTTCTCATTACGAAGATGTGCTGGTGGTGCGGGTGCACGAATTAGTACCAAAAGAAGTATGGAAAAAACGCTACGAACAGATCAATGCCTTTGAGAAGATGCTGGCGGAAGAAGGCATCACCATCTTGAAATTCTACCTGCATATCGATCTGGAAGAACAAAAACAGCGCTTTCTGGAACGTCTCACCGATCCAAAGAAACAGTGGAAATTCAATCCCAATGACCTGGAAGAACGAAAGCTGTGGGGAGACTATCAGGCAGCTTATCAAGATGTGCTGAACAAGACCAGCACCCCTTGGGCGCCCTGGTATGCCATTCCAGCCAACCGCAACTGGTACCGCAACCTGTGTGTGGGTACGGTGATCGTTGATACATTGAAATCCTTAAAAATGAAATATCCCGAGCCAATTCCTGATCCGGATACTTATATTCAAGCACTGGAAAACGAGGGAAAAGAAAAAGAGGAATGATCGCTACAAGGGAAAATGTCTATTCATTTACCCGGATGTAATTTTGATCTTTCTTTTTGATCAATGACCCAATCTCAACTGCGGAAACGCCTTCTTTCTGTAAAAAGGTTATCATCGGCTTAACTTGATCCGCTTCCAGAGCGATCAAAAGCCCGCCGGAGGTCTGCGCATCGTTCAGGATGATCTGCTGAATTTCCGTTAATTTTTCCGCATATTCCACAAATGGTTTTGTGTAAGCATGATTGCTGCGGCTGCCGCCCGGGATGATGCCCGCGGCTGCCAGATCATACACATCTTCCAGAACCGGAACAGCAGAAAAATCCAATACCGCAGTCAGGTTGGCAGCCTTCATCATTCCCAGCAAATGTCCCAGCAAGCCGAATCCGGTCACATCGGTGCAGGCGTGTGCATGGAACTGCTGCATGGCTGCACCGGCTTTTTGATTCAGCATCGCCATGGTATCCACCAGCCGTTTCGCCTGTGTTTCATCCAATAATCCCTGCTTCAAGGATGTGGTTAAAATACCCGTACCGATCGGTTTGGTCAAGATCAGGTGATCGTCTGCCTGCGCTTTTGCATTCGTGATCAATTTATCGGGATGAACCATACCGGTAACCGCCATGCCGTATTTCGGTTCGGTATCATCCACGGTATGTCCTCCAATTATGGAGATACCAGCTTCGGCTGCTTTATCCTGTGCTCCGCGCAGTATCTCGCGCAGTACTTCGATAGGAAGGCGATTGCTTGGAAAACCCACAATGTTCAGGGCAAACAAGGGAGTGGCACCCATGGCATAGATATCGCTCAAAGAATTGGCAGCTGAAATGGCGCCAAACAGGTAGGGATCATCCACAATAGGGGTGAAGAAATCCACCGTCTGTACAACAGCAGTTTCCGGATCGATCAGGTAAACGGCTGCATCATCACCGGTCTCGGTGCCCACCAGAATGCGTTTATCTGTGGAAGGTTTGAAATCTGCCAGTACTTCTTCCAGCAGCTGCGGGCGCAGTTTGCAGGCACAGCCCAAGCCATGTGTGTAATGGGTCAGCTTGATCTCGGCGCTAGAAGCGGATACAGCAGCAGGCTGTTCCTGCTCTTGCAGGTTTCCAATGACGCGTTTCATTTCTTCCAACGTGAAATCGATCTCTTCTTCGGTAGTATTGCGTCCCACCGAAAGACGAATGGTTCCCATGGCATATTCCACCGGAATACCCATGGCAGTGATGACGGGGGAAACATCCACCTCATCCGCGTGGCAGGCTGCCCCGGCAGAAGCGGCTACCTGATCCAGTTCCGAAAGGATAGTATTGGCTTCCAACCCGCGAAAGCTTACATTGGTAGTATTGGGAAGATGGTTTTCTGGATGCCCGTTGAATTTCAAATTCGGAAATGTTTCCCGTAATCCGTTTTCCAGCCGGGTGCGCATGGCTTGCATATGCGATTGATATTTTGAAAGGTTTTTGCTGATCAGTTCACAAGCCTGCCCCAACGCAGCGATCTCGATCACGTTCTCGGTACCGGCGCGTTTATTCATCTCGTGTTCTGCGCCGTGGATGATCTTTTCGAGCCGCACACCACGTTTGATATACAGGGCGCCAATTCCTTTGGGAGCATACAGCTTATGTCCCGCAATAGAGAGTAAATCAGCGTCCAAATCATTTACATTGACCGGAATCTTTCCCACGGATTGAGCCGCATCAGTATGCATGAGAATCTGATGCGCATGCGCGATAGCGGCGATCTCTTGTATCGGTTCAATGGTGCCAACTTCATTGTTGGCATGCATAACGCTGATCAGGATGGTATCAGGCGTAATGGCTTTTTCCACATCCTGCGGATCAACCATGCCATATTCATCTACCGGGATGATCGTGATGCGGAAACCCTGCTTCTGCAGGTATTCCACCACTTCCAGCACAGCCGGGTGTTCCACAGCCGACGTGATAATGTGATTGCCTTTCTCCCGATTGGCAAAGGCAGCTCCCTTGATCGCCAGATTGTTTGATTCAGATCCCCCGCTGGTAAAAATGATCTCATCAGGCTGGCAGCCCAGCATCTCTGCTACCTGTCGACGCGCTTTTTCCACTGCTTTTTTTGCAGCACTGCCGTAGGCGTGACTGCTGGACGGATTGCCGAAATTTTCATAAATATATGGACGCATTGCCTCCGCAACCTGAGGAGCGATCGGAGTAGTTGCGTTATAGTCCAGATAAACCGGTTTTTGCATGTCTCACCTTAGAATACTTCCAACGTCCCGCGCTTTTTTGCTGTAACTTCAAACCAGCGAAATAAAGTATATCCTAATAGTGCGAAGAATAGACCGATACCGGATTCCTCAATAAGTAGTTGCGACACATCCGCCAAGCCATGCCCGGCAATGATAGCCCGCGCCGATGCAATGCCGCGGGTCAATGGCAGATAGTTGGAGACAATCTGCATCCATTTCGGCAGGGTTGATAACTCAAGATTGGCTCCTGAAAAAACCAGCAGCACAAAATAGACCGTGTTGTTCACGAACATCACGTTGCGGGTGATCAAGCCAATGCAACCCATCAACAATCCTAAACCTGCCGTGCTGAAGGTGGTTACCAGAATGGTGAGCAGCAGCGCCCAGGGATTTGTGGCAGAAAAATCCATATGGAAAAGCAGCCAGCCCCACATCAACCCAGTCAGCACACCGATCATGCCATTCAAGATGTGCATAAAAGCTCTTCCCAGAAAGACCGTCATGCGGTTAGCTGGAGCGCCGAAGAGATACGGTAGAGTGCCGTCCCAGCGATCGCCACCAATGCTCATGGTGACTCCATAGATACCACTCATGGCTGCATTCATCAACGCATTCCCGATCACATAGAAATAGGCTTTATCGTTGCCCTGAGCGTAGGTGCCGATCAGTACAAAAAAGAGCATCTGCGTCAAGGGAGAGAATATCAGGGTTGCCAGATACGTGGAGGGGCGCAGCCAGCGGAACAATCCGACATACGATAAATAAGCACCTTCAAAAAAGATCTTTATGTTTAATTTTAGTTTTTCCATAATTACTGCATATTTAAAGTTGCATCTTCCCGTGCTTTACGCAGGATAGATTTAAAAAGGAATTTGGAAACAATGGCATACACCACGCTGAACGCGATCAGCATCGCCCAGCAGAAATAGATCTCACCGTTGCTGCCTGACCCGCTGGCAGCCGCATGCATTGCGCGGGCTGCCCAGTAAGGGGTAAGAATATAGCTGAGGGGAGTGGTCCACATGGGCAGCAGTGCGATGGGGAATAAAAAGCCGGAAAAGATATAAACCACAAATTCCAATCCATTTTGAAAGCGCTGCACATCCGGGTTCAAGATGAACAGAGATCCAATGATCAAACCGAAGGCAATAAAAGCCACCACCGTAAGAAGAATCGAACCGATAAACAGCCATGGTTTGGCGATGCTGACCGGCAGCCCCATAATGATAGAAATAAAGGTGTAGCAAAAGACGATCGAAAGCAAAGACTGGGAAATGTTCGCCAGCAGTTTTCCGGATACAACTGCCCGCAAAGGCGCCGGGGCACAGCTCAACGGTTCCAGGGTTCCCGTCCAGCGTTCTCCGGTGATGCTGTTGCCGCCCTGAAAAAGCAGGGTAGTCCATAATCCGGTCATTCCGCTCCCCACCACCACGAAGATCGCGTAATCGGCTACCTGATCCTTCAACATCCAGAGCGCCATGAAAGCCACGATCATTGGCTGTACGATGATGCCAAACAAAACAAAAGCATCGGTAAAGGATTGACGAAATTCAATTTCAAATGCCATGAAGATAACATGGAGATTTCTCTTTACATTTTCCAGTAAACTCATCACTCTCCTCCTACCAAACGCACGTAAGCATCTTCCAGGGTCGGTTCGCGCGCAGTCACCTTCCCCATTTTCAACCCCTGCAGTTCAGCGATGAGCAATGGAATAGCTTCTGCATTCTTTGAAGTATGCACCAGTAATAGCTGGCGTTGATCGCGGTTTTCCACACTGGCACTTTCTACTACCGGTAGAGCTTTAACCCTTTCAAAGGTTTCTTGAGGAATTCCAAAAACTTCGATCTCCACCACAGAGAGATCATTCACTGTATCCTTGATCTTTGCCGGCGTATCCAGGGCAACGATCTGCCCTTTATTGATCACTGCCACCCGCTGACAGAGCGCATCCGCTTCGAACATATAATGGGTAGTCAGCAAAATAGTCTTCTTTTCACTCTGCAGATTGCGCACGGTCTGGCGCAGCTCCCGCGCACCCACCGGGTCTAATCCCATGGTGGGCTCATCCAGGAACAGCACTTCCGGATCATGCAGCAGCGCCCGCGCGATATGCAGCCGCTGACGCATTCCACGCGAATACCCTTCCACCTTCTCATCAGCACGGTCCTTTAATCCGACCATCTCTAATAGGGAAGGAATGCGTTTCTTCGATACTGCCGGATCGATGTAATACAGGCTGGCAAAATAACGCAGGTTATCAGTCGCATTCAAGCGCCAGTACAAGCCGCGCTCTCCACCAAAAATGAATCCAATACGGGGGCGCACCAGTTCAGCATCTTTGATGATATCCAATCCAAGAATGCGAGCAGTACCTCCGGTGGGGATCAACAAGGTGGTGAGCATTTTTACGGACGTGGTTTTTCCTGCGCCATTCGGACCCAGTAAACCAAACAACTCTCCATCCGCGATCTCAAAAGAAATACCCTGCACCGCTTTTACGGTTTTCTTTTTCCGTTTGAATACGCCAATGGTGGTTTGAAAATCTCGTTGTAAATTAGAAACTTCTATAGCACTCATAAGATCCTTTTAGTAAATAAAATAGTATGTCTAATATAACGTATTTTAAAGAAGAAAATTATAGGACATGTGTTCAATATTATATAATCAAACTCACAATTTTGAAACTATAATTAACCCATAGACACAGGAGAAAGACCATGAACGGGAAAAAAGCAGGGGAAGTTGTTCATTTCTACGATCGCATCTCCGTTGCAGTCATTGATCTTAGTTCGGCTTTGAAAGTCGGCGATTCGGTACATTTTCTTGGTCACGGCAGCGACTTTCAGCAGGAAATTGTCTCGATGCAGATCGAAAATGAACCCATTCAACAGGGAGCCAAAGGGGATCTGGTCGCAGTAAAAACAAGTAAACCTGTAAAAAGAGGTACCACAATATATTTACTGCAAGAGTAATTATTTAATATTTTTCTAAAATTTGATAATCCTGTACAAAATATAACTTCGCTAACTCTCTCATCCATGGTGATTCAGAATATTGCTGTTTTACGGCACACAACTCATAGATACCAGATTCTTCTATGAAATCCTCTCCAGGGAAAAGGATATATACATCCTCATCATTTAATAGATTGATTCCAACTCTTAATTCAAAGGGTGGATCGAATTCAGATATTGGATCAACAAAGTCTGAAAAGGAATAAGTTCTTATATTTTGATAAAAGCGACTTAAGTGAAAATCAGGAGCCCAATCCAGAAAAAACTCGGATTCCGGGTGCACTCGAATTGAAGAATTTTTGTTAATTGAAAAAATAATATTTTCCTGATTTTTTTCACAATCAAGTTTGTTTATGGTTGAAGGTAATTTCTTTCCATGGATGAAAAAAGGAATTATTAAAGTAATTATTAATATCAATCCAATAAAAACATAAAAACAATTCGTTTTCTCTTTCTCTTCTGATGGTATCGGCGAAGCAATTCTTTTTGTAATAAAATCAACTCCAAGGCAAGGAATAAAAATAATAAATGGAATGGTCGCTGCATAAGCACGCATATATAGAGTGTCTTGGACCGGTACAAAAGGTACAGAAATTAATATCCCTACCATTGAGAATTGTATCAATGAAGCAAAATTCTTTTCTCTTTTTAGAAGAGAAAAGAACCCTATTAAACTAGCCAGGTACAAAAGGCACTGCATAGTTATGAAGATCAGAGGTATTTCAGAATTCATAAATGAAAAAACACTCTTTGTTTGATTAGAGAAATCAACTAAATAGATATACTGTTTCAACATGCCAGAGATAAAGTTTTGTGGGTTCTGTCGAATCAACTGCTGCGTAAGGGACCATATTTCTTTTACTAATTGATTCTCGTCAAGAATAAATATTTCCGGGTGATCCGTCATAATTTGCGACCATCCTGATCCCCCTCGTGCCAATCCATAGAGTATATACGCGAAATTTGAGAAAGGTATATTTTCACTATTTCCAAAATGTCGGATCATTAATTCATTAAGTAAGAATGCTGCAAGCATACAGGAAAATGCCAGGAATACCTTTTTCCAGCGATTCCTGTTCTTTATCTGTACCTTATAAATCCATATTAATAAGAGAGGAAGGAGAAAAAATGTCCCCGCTCTTGCAACAAGAGCAAGGGTAATAAGAAAGATGGATAAGTAAAAATGCCAGCTATCCATATCATCTTTTGATGTAATCAACAATGCAAATCCTGACAATCCAAAGATCAATCCTATCGTTTCAGTTAGGAAGCATCCAATGTATTGTCTTGCAAAAAAGAAAATGAGGAGGAGAAAAAGTGCAGTCCCAAAGGGATTTAGTTTTTTAGATATTTCCTTGACTGCAAAGAAGCAAGCCACTGCAATTAAGAACATAAGCAGAGTCTGTATTATCTGAATACTTTGACCAGATATTTTTGCCAGTACAGAAAGAAAAGCAGTAAAAATTGGGCGTTTTGCAGAATAAGCAGAAAAAAATCCTCCATTCAACCAGCGCAATGCATCGGTGTAATAATTCTCACCATCAACGATAGGGATCAATCCGCTGATCATGGTCGGCTCTGACTTGCCACTTGCCCATACGCCAGCCAAAGACATACTAAAAAATAGAAGGATCGCTGTAAAAAGCAATAAATCTTTGAGATGCTCTTTTTTAATGCAAAGAATCAGAAAAATAAAGACAGAAATCAAGACTGCGGGAAGAGTAAAACCATAACGCATCTGGATATAAAGCTGTCGAAATATGGAAGGTGATCGGTCGTAAAGGATAAAAAATGTAAGAGTTAATGGAACAATGTAAAACAACAAAGAATATTTTTGACGACTCTTTTTCATAATAAATATCCACCTAAAATCAGATACAGAACCTTCGACAATTATACTAATATTGAAAGGAAAGTCCCAATAAACTATTGCATATTATGAATGTTTAATTAAAGAAATCAACTCTACCAATTAAGTGGAAGATTTTTATCGCAATATTTTTTTCTCCCCACAGATACAATATGGATCCATCCCATCGAATCTTTTAGTATACAGCCATGCCATAACCCAGCAGCCTCCCCAACAACCGGTTCCATAATCTTTACATTGCTTGCATTTCTCTGACTTCTCGGAAATTCTAATCTTTTTCAATAGTTTATTATTCTGCCAGATCGAAATTAAATCCCCTTCTTTTTCGATCCGACCACATTGAAAAGTTTTTCCTTCTTCTATTTCTTGAGTAAAACCACAAGGATAGATATCTCCCAGATGGGTAATGTGAACTCCCCATTGGGGAGCCCCGCAAGAGATTGGATTTTTTACATCGAAGCGCGGCACATTTCTCAAGGGTTGGAAAATGTCAAAATTGAAAGTGATAGGCAGTTTTTTGACCACTCTAATTTCTGATAGGTACTTTGTATATTCATAAAGTTCTTTTAACTTTGGAACTTCTTTTTCCAATGAAGTGGCTCTGCCCACAATTCGTAATGGGATCGGCTGGAAGCCAGCCTGATATGTTTCTGCAAGACCTACCAGGTGGTCAATTTGCATTCTATTACAGGATGAATGAAAAATCGTTGTACTGATCCGTGGGTTCAGACCATTCCTGGAAAGCTTTTCAAGAGTATCCACCGATTTTTCATACGAGCCTTTTCCGCGCACCGAATCATGAAAATCAGGCGTTCCTTCAATGCTGATCTTCACCTGGATAATGTTATTAAAACCTTTCAATCTCCGGATCAATTCGTCCTTATCCCGCACACAATTCCAAACGCCATTGGTAGCAAGAATCACCGCCAATCGCTTTGTCTTTATTTTTTCAAGAATCCGTAAAAGATCCTCCCCCCGATAAAATACCTCCCCGCCGGTCAGTTGGATCTGAAATGCTCCGCTTCTGGCTATTTCATCGATCAAGAATTCCTCTTTTTCGAAATCTGGCTCTAAAGCGTTATGCAAATTCCTTGGTCCGCAGAAACTGCATTGAAGATTGCAGCGCGGTTCGATCCCATAATAAATACGCAGTGGACGATTCAAGCAGTAGGTTTTTTCGGGGGAATAATCCAATTGAACATCCGAATCATCTCTGTATAATTCTTCAACTTGAGGGATTTCCTGCTTCAGTACTTCAATGCGAGCTGCATCATCCATCTCCACCAAATCATCAACATCTACTGGCTGCAGAGAAATACGGCTCATCATTCCGTGGGAATTCTGAAGGATCAATCCTTCGGGATCAATGCGAATTCTTTTTATCCCGGTCATATTATATAAATCCAAACCGATACCAATCACTCTGAATGAACTCGATCACCGGTTGATAACGCAGCATGGGACAGTTGGGTATACAGGTCATCGGATCAATGGCTTGAAAAACCTCCATATGATCAGGAGAATCCCAATGCTTGAAAAAACCGTCCTCATTAATATTTCCTATCGAATGCTGTTTCTTTCTGTGATTAAAAAAGGCACAGATATAGATCTGCCCATCCCAATCGATAAGGGGATGAAGAAAAGTCATCAGACATTTTTGTCTTAAAGGTGGGGATCCTTTATATGCAGGAACCAGATCCACCACTATGTCTTCATAACCTCTTTTTATTTCCTCCTTGATCTTCTTCGTGATGCTGCTCTGTTTCTTATCCGATAAGACCAATTCTTGTGGAAAGCTCAAATATTTTAGCTGCAGGTAATCCACCTGTAATTCCTTCACTTTCCTGATGGCAGGGATGGCATCACTCTGATTCAAGTTCGATACCAATATCTTCAGTCCTATACGAGGCAAATCATTCTTTTTTTGAACAAGTTTTGATATGGTGTTAAATAAAAGCTCGATATCAAAATCCTCCAAACCGTGGACTCTCCGATAGGTTTCTTCGGTAAAACCATCTATAGAGAATCGAATCCAATTGCAGCATTTCAAAAGCTTTAATAAAAGCTTATCGTTGTTGATCAACATCGATCCATTGGTGATCAACCCAACTCTAAGGTCGAGGCTTATTATCAGGTCGATAATCTTATCAATATCCGGATGAAGCAGTGGTTCCCCTCCTCCTGAAAGTTCAATATATTTGACCTGTCTATCCTTAAATTCATAGAGAAGTTTTGAAATGGCATCAAATGGCATGAAAGATACTTCCGTTCCATGAACCGTTTGGAACCGGCAGTGCGGGCAGCGATAATTGCAGAAATTGGTAGGAAATATTTCCACCACCTCAGGAGTAGGGATTTTTCCCTCAAGAATGACCTGAACTTTTTCCCAGGCGGAGATCAAATTAATGGCAGAACTATCGAACTCTCTATAGATCTTGTCAACCGGCATGCATCCTCTTTGAAATGAAAATGTTACAGTTAATTTTATACTTCATTTTGGAATATAGCTCATTGTTAGTGAGATGTAATTGAATATTTTTAATAATCTGGATTTCTGCGTTATTATAAAGAATATCAACAGAAATATTTTCAGGGACCAAAACCATATGTTTACAAATCTTTCAGAAAAACTCCTGGCATTCAGTTCGAAAAAACTCACGATCCTGGGAGCTGTTCTCTTTCTCGCATTTTCGATGCTCTTTCTACCGGGGCAGAATGCCATTGCTGAAGCCTACTCTGCCGGAGCAGGTTCTCCGGATACCTTTCTTTTCTATACTCCTGCAGATCTCTACCAAATGGCTGAAACCTACGGTGCAGAAGGGCGTGCAACATATATTCATGCACGCTGGACCTTTGATCTCTCTTTTCCAATCATTTACACATTTTTCCTGATCGTCAGCATTAGCTGGTTTGAAAAGCAGGTTCTTAAAGAAGATAGTGAACTCCGAACAGGCAATATCTTACCCTTACTTGCTATGCTTTTTGATTTATTGGAGAACGTAAGTACTTCGCTTGTTTTTTCCAGCTACCCCGATTATCTTTCTTTTGTGAGTATGCTGGCACCTTTCTTTACCTTGATGAAGTGGATCTGTCTTGGCGCTTCTTTCATCTTTTTATTCATCCTGGTATTCTGGTCATTTTTCAAGAAAAGTCCGCAAGCATAATTTTCACATTTTATTCAGCAGCAACGCTGCCCGCCAGCCAGCCGGTTGAGAAAGCTTCCTGTAAGTTATAGCCGCCCGTGTCGGCATTCAAATCCAGCACTTCACCGGCAAAGAACAATCCTTTAACTAACTTTGATTGCATGGTTCGCGCATCCACTTCTTCCAGATCTACCCCTCCGGCAGTGATGATAGCAGCTTCCAGTGGTAAACTCCCTCTGATCAAAAATCGGAAGTCTTTCAGCCAGTGAAGCAAAGTACTGCGTTCTGCAGCGGTGATCTGATTGCAGGGTTTCTTTTCATTGATCTCCACCTGTTCTGCGCAAACAGAGATCATTTTCTGCGGCAATAACGTTTTCAGCATATTCCCGAAATACTGCTTTCCATGCGCATCCAGTTCCCTTAGAAGTCGATTGTCCAATTTTTTTTCATCTAAGGCAGGTTTCAAATCAATAGATACTTCTACCTTATTGCCTATGCGCAATCCATCTACCACCTGCCCACTCAAAGTAAGAATGATCGGTCCGCTCAAGCCAAAATGGGTGAACAGCATCTCTCCAAACTCGGAAGTTTTTTTCTTGCCATTCACAAGGATGCTCGCACGCACATTCTTCAGGCTTAAACCCTGCATCCGCTGAGCCAGTTTTCCTTTTGTTGTCAGCGGAACCAGGGCAGGACGGATGGAGATAATGGTATGCCCCACTTTTTCCGCCATATCATATCCATCCCCACTCGAACCGGTTGCCGGATAGGATGCTCCACCCGCAGTCAGAATGACCGCATCCGCGGATATTTTCTGTCCATTGTCTAAAATAACACCCTGTGCTGTATCATCCTTTACAAGAATCGCCCGTACAGCGGTATGCGTACGTATTTCCACTCCCTGTTTTTTTACCCAATCAATCAGGGTATCTGCAACTTCATGTGCATTCTCGCTTGCAGGAAACACCCTCCCCCCTCTCTCGACAATGGTTTTTACACCCAGATGATTCAGGAATTCAAGTAGATCCTGAACAAAAAAGCGTGAGAATACCTGATATAGAAACGACCCATTCTTTCCAAAATGAGAAATGAAGATACGCAGCTCGGTCTGGTTGGTCAGGTTGCAGCGCCCTTTCCCGGTGATGCGTAGTTTTTGAGCAGGCTGATTCATCTTTTCTAGCAGCAGAACAGAACAACCCTGCTGAGCTGCCGTACCAGCCGCCAGCAAACCAGCAGGACCGCCGCCAATTACAATCAAGCGTTTCTTATTCAAATCGCGTTTCTTATCCTTACTCTATATAGTAAGGATTATTCTACCCAGTTTTATTCATCTGAGGCTGGCATTTTTAATTTATTTGGATTGATGACCGGATCGCTTTCGATATTCCGCCATGATTTGAAGAAAAATCCACTAATAATTGAGAGAACAACCAGCACACCAGCCAGGACAAACCAAAATTGAATTCCCATTTTATCCGATACCGGTCCGGCGACCGCCAATCCAACCGGGGTAGAGAGGTAAAGCAGGCTGCCAAATATCGTAAAAACCCTGCCTTGATATTCATTATCAATTTTTTCCTGCATGATCGCCATCAGTGAACCATCTACCATAGGGATCATAAAACCAAGTACAAACATGGTAGGAAGGCTGTAGTAAAACCCACTGGATGGGATCAGCCCAAGTACGATCATTCCCAGACCAACACCGAGACCTCCCATTGTCATGGTGTAGACCTTTTTCTTGAAACCACCCCATATTCCCAGCAAAGCTCCACCAATAATAATGCCGATGCCGGCTGCCACTTCTACCATACTATACATGGCAGCATCGCCATTGAAATGCGCGCTTACCAGCAACGGGATTAGTGAAAAAGCCGGCGAAAGAGCAAGCTTGAAGATGAGTGCCATCACGGTGAGTACCATGATCCCTTTCCAACCTACCAGGTAATGAAAACCTTCTTTCATGTCGTGCATGACCACACTGAACCACGAACCATCTTTTTTCTCAAGATCTTTCTGCCGTGGGATAAAAATGAAGGTGATTATAGATACAGCGAGGATCGCGGTAACCACATCGATCATTAATGATCCTTCCACTCCGATCAGATCCATCACCAGTGCACCCAGAGGAGCCGCGACAATATTAATCACACCCTTCGCCGCCTGATTCAAGCCGGCAATCCTGGCTAATTGATCTTTGGGAACCATCAGTGATACCGAAGCCTGTTCTGCCGGATAATGAAATGCTCCACCGATGCTGCGGATGATCATGATCACGTAGATGTACCAGGTTTGAACGTTACCAAGATAGAAAAAGATACCCAGAACTAGAGTTGCCAGAGCAATAGAAGCATCAGAAAGAATGATTACCGTTTTTCTATTAATTCGATCGGTGATCGCACCCGCAAAAGGTTGGATCAATATTTCAGGGATAACAGCGAACATTGTTGCCAGCGATAACACGGTAGCTGATCCGGTTTCTTTGGTCAGCCACCAAACCAGAGAAAACTGCACCAAAGAGCTTCCAAGTAAAGAAAGCATCTGGGTAGTCCAAAAAGGAAAGAAATTCTTCTTCCAGTTTTTATTTTCTACGTTTTCTGCCATGAAAATCTCCAATTATTTTTATTATTCAATTTTATTTTGATAATATTAATACGTATATAAATTATATCAATAGTTCAGTTGTATTATATTACTTTTGTCAATATATTGTTTCACTTTATATAGGTGTTAATAAATGGGACCACAATTTTGTATAATGATTGTGACACCAATCATGCAGGGAGCAGTTCCATGAATACATACGTAAAATACAGTCCAATAGGTTTCATTCACAGTCCATTTAAGACCCTTGAAAATATGCCAATCCAACCCGGTGGTGCAGTTGGAGTTAACGGATCAATTGAATTATTCTCTCAATATCAATCCGCTCTTCTTGATCTGGAAGGTTTTTCACATATCTATTTGATCTATCATTTCCATATGGTTAAAGGAATATCACTGCAGCCCACTCCATTTCTAGATACCAAACCGCACGGCTTATTCGCCACCCGGGCGCCCAAACGCCCTAACCCAATTGGAATTTCCATTGTTAAATTGATCTCAATTAAAGAGAATATTCTTTATATTGAAAATGTCGATATCTTAGACAGAACCCCACTATTGGATATCAAGCCTTACATCCCTGATTTTGACAGCGTTGAAGAAGTTAGAATTGGATGGCTTAAAGATAGCGCCCAAAACGTCAAGAATCGTCGTTCGGATCGACGCTTCAAGTAGAAGGTTTTTTCCTTCTCACGATTAGGGAAATAAAAAAGCCAGAGGTAAATTATTATTCAACCTCTGGCTTCTGTTTGTTTACAGCTTTCCTATGGAATGATGCGCGCCCAATTTTCTAGCTGTTGATACAGCGGCTGTATATCTGCTCCTACATCGAAGCGCACCAACCAGTGCTCCTGTCTCCAGAATAGAGGAATCACCATAACATCCCCGTTCACCAGAATCGCCTCCATCTGATTGAACAATCCAGCGCGTTTTCCTTTATCCGGTTCCAGTTTTGCCTGTTCGTACAGGTATTCAAACTCTTTATTAACCCATCTATTATTTTGCTGATCGATAAAAGCGATGGAATCGATAAGATTATCCCACAGGCTCATTTGATCATTGGTATCAATGGAGAATGCCAGCAGAAGTAATCCAGGATTACCCATTGCACCCTCCTCCATAACATCAAAGAGAGATGAGTACGATTGTTCCCACAGCTCAAAATACCAACCACTCTGATCCACGATCTGTGCATTGAGAACTTCGTAGATCGATCTGCAGGTATCTCCCTCAAAACAAGTGAAATCTAAAGTCGGCAGACCATATTCATCTACCAGTTCACTGTCTACGGTACCAGAAAGCCCGTTACTGAAAGACTCCACTCTCAAGAAATCAGGAATTATGCCGGTGTTCGAGATACCATCAAGCTCTGGCAAGGCACTGAGCAGTTCATCTCTATCGATCATATTCCCTATAGCTGCCCGCACATCCAGTTCATCCAAAGGTTCAAGATCGGAATTAAAGAAGAACAGGTAATATCCATTGCTGCTGTTTGCATCGACCAGATAATCGGATAGTTCAGGGTCTTCCAGTGCCAGCTGGTATTCATCATAGGTCAACTCGACCGCATCCAATTTATTATCCTTGAATGCTTCAAGAACATCTGTATCATCCGATAGATCAAAGATAATTTCATCCAGGTATGGTTCGCTCAAGCCCCCGATTCCCATCCAAAATGGATTCTTGACCAACGAAATCGAATATGTTTCTTCAGCAATTTCAAAAGAAGTAGTTGGTATGTAAGGACCATAGAATAAGGTTTCACCAAATCCATCGGTGCCAAACCATGAAGGATACGCAGAAAACGCAGTCAATTCAGTATGGGCAAGCAAACCCGAATCAGGTTCATTCAGATGAATGATGAGTTCCGTATCCGAAGGCGTCTCTATTTGCAGTTCCTCTTCATCACCATAATCGTAATATTCTTCGCTCCCAACAATCGATCTCAATATATAGGAATTGCTAGCATAGTAGTAAGAACTCAGAATATTGAGAATACGGGCTTTAACATCGAAGGATGTCACATAAGCAGGCTCTCCATCCTCTCCCAGCACCTGTTCAACCGCTTTTGTTTCGTCATTATACGAAACCCAGGCGATATCGTCATACAGTGTAAAAGTCCAGGTCGTCATATCTTCCGAGTATTCCCAACTTTCAGCAAGACCCGGAAGAAAATCTCCTGATTCCGCATCATAGCGGGTCAGTCCCGGAAATATCATATTCAGTAAATTGAACGAACTGGGATATCCATAATTCGGATCAAGAGAAAAGAAATCCCTACCGCTTAGATGAAGGATCTGTTCATCTGCCAGTTTATAATCCTTCGTTTTCTTTTTACTTCTTTCTTCCGCTAATTTCTCTTTTTCTCTTTCTTTTTGTGTAATTGTTTTTTCTGCAACAGATGCTGCTTTCTTATCAACAGCCGCCTCGCTCATTGGAATACAGCCAGCCATTGTTATAAGCAGAATTACCAGAGAAATCTTCTTAATAATTGAATTCTTTATCATCGCAGTACTCCATCCAACCAGGTATTAATCTTTTCATCATCTACAGAATCGCCATAGAGATACTCTGTCATACCACCAAACCAATATGTAGAAGGGCACGATTCAGGAGCGGATCCGTAGAATGTTTTCTCGTATATTGTTTTCCCGGTACGTATATCAATTACGCTAACCACAGCATAATCCTGCCAGCGTTCCAGTGTCCGTACATCATACGAGGTAACATAATCACAGCTCTGCACGCGCCGATCATCATCAACACGATCGATGACATAAAAAAGATTTCCCGGTCTATCGGCAAGGAGGTCATCATCGAGATAAATGCCATCATATACGGAACAAGCCATGTATCTTGGATCTTCATCCTCAAAAATAGCCACCGAAGGATCCGTGACAGTCTCCCCTGAACACGCAAGAGATTTCGCAGCAGAGAGAACACTCTTTCCATCTTCTCCGGTGTCATTAGCCAGCAATAAAATGGTCGCCTGCTTTTCTTCTTCAGCCTGAGTAAGGAGCGTTGCTTCTTTACTGTAGTCACTGATCAGATCATATTTTTCCATCGCCAGCAAGAAATGGTCATCAGATACAAGGTCTTTTCCCCAGGCAAGAAGCATAGAAGAGGTACGAGTTTTTGCTTCCTGATACTCTTCTGAGGTTTTGTAATTTTCTATAACACTAGTGTAGTGTTCCCATGCAGAATCATATTCCTTTGCATCCTCGAACTCAACCGCATAATCAAAATGCGCTAAAGCTGCACCAGCATAGGCATCTTCCAGCGATTCACTTTCGGCGTATTGCGAAACCACAATCTCAAATTTTTCTATTGCAGTCTCATAATTCGCCTGACCATACTCGCTTTGTCCCCACGCCAGGTAATTAGCAGCAAGAACCCCATCAATCTCTGCTTTTCGTTCTTCAGCTTGAACAGGGAGGATTTTTCGAACCGTCTGTATCTTCTCAAGGCTGGTTTCATATTCTCCAGAAGCGGTAAGCTGCTGCGCAGCACCAATATAAGCATCCACCCCGATATTTTTTACTTTTTCTATTTTAGGTGAGTCTGAATAGAACTCTTCGAATTTTTCCACAATATCCGAAGCGACAACAAAATCACCCGCCGCTACACGATTCTGGCTGTCAATGATCAAGCTGGTCTCACCAAGCAGGTCCTGTGCTTCAAGCACTACTGGATTAAGAGAAAGCCGGTATAAATAGGAGACGGAATAGAAATCTTTAAAAGCCGTATCCAGATCATCCTCTTGATACGCCAACACACCCTGGAAGTAGAGATCTGATCCCAACCAGCGATAGAAGTAGAATCCCCCGCCGGTCAGAATAACCAGCAGTGATGCCGCGACGATCAATCGGATTAGATTATCTTTTAATATCCCATCACAGAGTGTGGGTTCCTTTTTCAGGAGCAGCCACATATCCACAGCCATTGCAAGCATGGCAGCCAGGAAGATACAGCCCCACAGCCATGGATTTCTCGATGCGTTTGCGAAATATGCTATCAGCAAAACAGACAGCGAAGCACCAAAGGCGATCATCCAACGTTTTTTCTTCCCAATCAAAAGGTACCCGATTCCCAGAAAATTGAGATTGCATACTGAAATCAAAATCGGCTTTAGAATCGATTGTTTTTTTGATTCCATCTTCCCTCCAGAAAATTGTATTTACTATTGACTCAATAGTTTAATTAAAAAACAGCGGACCCTTCATGCAAACAGAAACTACTGCGCTGTTTACAAACATTATACAGATAGTGATTTAAAAATCAAGAAATGTATCGTTTTTGGTACATTCTTGCTTTTATTCAAACAAAAGTAAATTTAATTAGAAAATAATTTCATAAAGACCTCTACAATATTGGGATCAAAATGCGTACCAGATTGCTGTTTAATATATTGAATTGTTTTCTTGTGAGACCAGGCTTTCCGATAGGGACGATTGGATGTAAGGGCATCGTACACATCAACCACAGCAAACATACGCGCAGCTAATGGAATCTCGTCGCCCGCAATGCCTCGCGGATATCCTGAACCATCCCACCATTCATGATGACAGTAAGGAATATCCAATGCGGGCAGTAAATATTCGATGGGATTCAACCATTCATACGCATAGACCGGATGTTTACGCATGATTTCCCACTCCTTATCATCCAGTGGTCCTGGTTTAAGAAGTATCTTATCAGGAATAACCAGTTTCCCAACATCATGCAGTAAAGCTCCCCGCCATATATGGACCTTTTTTTCCTCGGGTATTCCCATTGCATCTGCCAATTTCATGGTCAGTTCCGCTACCCGATGAGTGTGATCGGCTGTCTCCTTTTCACGCATTTGCAGTGCTTTCCCCCAACCTTCCAGTGTTTTATCATAAGCAAGCTGTATGTCCTTATTGGATAATTGCAGCTCCCTATATAATTTTGCATTATTACTAGCGATAGCGATTTGAGCTACTATTGCCTGAAAAATATGTAGTTCTGTATCAGCATTGCTATCAGGAATTATATTGAAGATTTCAATGATCCCCACAACAACAGATTCATAAATGATCGGAATTAAGAACCCAGATCCCTTCTTTTGAGGATCCATAAAATCACGAGGTGGATTGAAAGCTTCAGTGATCGGTAAAGGAGTTCCGGTTTGAATTACCTTAATAATTTGTTCTAACTCATTTTCACTCAAGGGGACTTCAGGATTCTTTTTTGCTTTTTTCTTTTTACACTCCCAACGACTATATTCATACTGAAGTTTTTTATCCTCAATAGAATAAGAATAGATAGTTACCCCATTGCATGGAATGATCTTATTAATTCCTTCAGAAAAAGCATCATAGATTTCTTCCAAATCCAAACTATTACGAATGGATTGATTAATTTCATATAGAATTCTGATCTCTTGGTTTCTCTTTTGAATGACATCGAAGTCATTCTTTTGCTGGGTTATATCTTTGGCAATAATTATCGCAAGTTCTTTTTTCTCATTGTCCTCCAAATATGCAATGCTGGTAGTGTACCAAACCTTTGTCCCATCCGGGCGGATAACTGAAAAGTCATAATAATTTTTCTTGTGAGTTAAAAAGACCTGATCAATGATCTTTTTAATTTTTTTTCTGTAAGAAACTTCGGGGAATTTGTAAATACTTGCAGAAATAACCTCTTCTTCATTAAAAAAAGGTGGAATTTGATTAATAAATTGTATAAAACCCTGGCGATCAATTGTTAGAATAAAATCCGGCGCTGTTTCGATCAAAGTTCGATATTTTTGTTCGTTAACCCGCGAATTCTCTTCAGCCAGGATACGTTTCTCTTGATCAACGATAACACTTCCCACAATTGCAGTCATCAATGAGTAAAGACTAATATATGGTACGGTGATCGTTTGAATCACAAGTAGAAAGACATCGTACGGCAAAGTTATGAACCATAACATCATAATCACATGTGAAATGAAACCGAAAATGAGAAGCTTCAAGAAATTTAGATCCTGGACTTTTCCTTTTATCAACGAGCGATAGGTAAGACCTGCAACTGTTGTGATAATTATCCCGCCAACACCCGTAAGCATCCCTGTACCCCCAAGGTAAATACGATAAGCCGTTGCAAGAACACCTGCAATGACACCCACAATGGGACCACCAAACAGACCGCCAATACACAAAGTTACAGAACGACCATCAAAGATGATCCCCTCAGAAAAATTTACAGGTGTAAGCATGCAACCTATTGCTATTCCCCCATACAACAAACCGCGAACCACTTTTTCCCATGTTGAATTGCGAATCCAATGATGTTGAATAAAACTCTGACTGATACTCAGTGCTAAAAGTAGAGCAGCATTATCAAGAAAATCATGGATATCCATCAAACCTCTTTTTTATCATCACTTTTTAGTATATAGAGTTTTTATTCATTTTTCCATATAATCTTAACAAGCTAACAATTTATATAAAAAATTTCCTTTTTATTTAGCTAATTCAATCCTTTTCCTTAAAATGAGCAATTATAGAATTCTGATACGTTCTATTGAATTCTTTTTATTATTAGCTTTTCATTCGAAAATCCATTACACTTAACCCCATGCTGGCACGCATCTTTTCTTGTGCCGTCCTGGGATTGGATGGAGTCATCGTTGAAGTCGAGGTAGACCTGGCAAATGGATTACCGGGGGTAATCATCGTAGGGCTGCCCGATACTGCTGTTCAAGAGAGCCGTGAACGCGTGCAATCTGCCATCAAGAATTCCGGACTACTTTTTCCCCGAAAACATGTGCGTGTCAATTTGGCACCCGCGTCTGTACGAAAAGAAGGACCTTCCTATGACCTTCCCATTGCACTGGGTATTTTGGCTGCTTCAGAGCAAATTCCCATTGACCTGCTGCAGAATATTCTCGTAGTAGGAGAGTTATCTCTGGATGGTTCGGTAAGGCATGTGCGCGGAGTGCTGCCCATGGCAGCTCTGGCTGCAGAAAAGGGCTTTCATCGTGTTCTGGTGCCCGAAGCAGATGCCCCAGAAGCAGCGCTGATCCCTGATCTGGAAGTGATCCCGATTCATAATCTGGAAAAGATCTGTGAGGCTCTGAACGGTACAACAAAAATCGAAATAAAAAAAACCTCAGAAAACGACTCTCTCCCTGCCTGGCAGCTGACAGATTTCCAGGAGATCAAAGGGCAGGAACATGTAAAGCGTGCGCTGGAGATCGCCGCGGCTGGGGGTCACAACATTCTTATGATCGGTCCGCCCGGAGCGGGGAAAACCTTGATGGCACGCGCCCTTCCTTCTATTCTACCCTCCATGACCATCCAGGAATCATTGGACGTAACGCGCATCTATTCCGTTGCCGATCTGCTGCCTAAAGAGATACCGCTCATCCAGACCCGTCCTTTCCGTGCGCCGCATCACACCATTTCTCATGCCGGTCTGGTTGGAGGCGGCAATTGGCCGCACCCCGGTGAGATATCTCTGGCACACCGTGGTGTGCTCTTTCTGGATGAACTCCCCGAATTCAGCAAGCAAGTGCTGGAAGTTCTGCGCCAGCCGCTGGAGGATAAGATAGTCACCATCAGTCGGGCGCGCGGCTCGCTCACCTTCCCAGCCAATTTTCAGCTGGTGGCTGCCATGAATCCCTGCCCTTGCGGTTATTATGGGGATGCCAGTAAACCCTGCACCTGCTCCCCATCCAGCATCATGAAATATCAAAAACGCATTTCAGGACCACTGCTTGACCGCATTGATATCCATATTCAGGTGCCGCGAGTGGAATATCAAAAGCTGAGCGAGATGCGTATGGGAGAAGCCTCCTCTGTTATTCGCGAACGGGTAGAGAATGCACGTGCTCTTCAGCAGGAACGTTTTCAACATTCTGAAAGCGATAGACAGAAAACCCTCTTTTCCAATTCAGATATGAAAAACGCTGATATCCGAAAATATTGCGCCCTTGATGAGGATGGACAAAAGTTAATGGAATCCGCCATGCATCAAATGCAGCTTACTGCGCGCGCTTACTACCGCATACTCAAACTGGCACGCACCATCGCCGATCTGGCTGGTGAAGAAAAGATCACCAGCGTACACCTGGCAGAAGCGCTGCAGTATCGACCGCAGATGTTAATGATGTAAAGCTTATCTATCAATCCATCCAGATTGTATCGTAACAGCTAAAATCAGTTCCACTGGGGCTGATAATCATCGTTAATCCATTATTCTCCAAAACCGTGTAGGATCTCAACTCATTTTGAATTGATCGGAGAGCACGTTCCGCACGCCAATCAGAAAAGTGGAAAGACTGCCATTGTGTTTCCTTGCCTTCATTCAGACTGGAATAACATACCAGTGCGGCACCTATTTTCTCCTGTAAGGTAGGGGAAATATCATACGCTGAATAGGCATCTACCAGCACCGGTACGCTGTCAGCAGAAAGACCTGCCAGATAGGAAACATCCAATTGCTCTCCTTCTGCAGCTCTCTTGATATTTTGACGGACGATAAAGCCATCCACATTCATAAGATTTAGAGATACAGTAAATCCTACCAGCACGATTAAAACTAAACTAGCAAAAAACCGCGGCTGTTTTCTTATTTCGAATATCAAGACCGCAACAATCAGGATCCCCAACCAGAGCATGAAGACATGAGCATAGGTTCTCAACTGTGAAAAGCCGTATGCTGCTTCATATAAAAGAAGCCGCTGATAAGCAGACACCAGCATGATCAGAACCTCACACACTAATCCGACCAACAGCCCATTGAAAACCCCTTGCTGCTTTAATTCGGGTTTCACAGCCAGAGATAATCCCTGCATCAGCAGCAGACTGAGAACAGCCACTGCAACTAGCTCTCCAAAACCGCGGCGGGCATATTCGGAATAGGTAAAGCCGGTGAAGGTAATATTACTCTCGCCAAAGAATAAATACCGGAATTGGATCGCGATAAAAATACCAAATAAAAGAAGCACGCTTCCCAGAATGATGGTGGATTCTGTAAAACCCAGAATTGATTTGCGTTGCGGCTTTTCATTCCCATAAACTTTTTCTTGTTTACTGCGAAACGCTGCATGCTTTATCAGGCCTGCAAAGAGATAAGCGATCAAGAACACACGAAAACCACGAAAAAGGTATTCTTTTATATTCGTAAACTGGAGAGCTCCAAACAGCTTATCCAGGTTTTGAGCAAAGACTAAATCAGCAGATGAAAGCAAGATTGTAAAAAGAATAAGCACAGGGATCGCCAGAAGGATGCCCCGCAATACAGAAAGGGGGAAGGCTTTCTTCTCTGCCTTTTTTCCCGCTGCCGGCTGAGAATCTGCCGGTCCACCCGGCTCTTTCGGATGGACAAACAAACTGGCAATCAACTGAAAAAAGTTCAGGAGATAATCAGGTAAATTGAATGATTTCCACATCCCGCCTTCAAATGTCATTCCCAGAACTGCTACAAAAAATAAGGCAAGCACATAATTCATGAACGCAGTGAAAGGATCCTTTCGTAAAAAAGTCATGATAGAAAAGAACAGGATCAGGAATAAAAGGATGAAGCTGTTCCGTGATGGTCGGACTTGCTGCCGGTGGAGCAGCCAGAATCCAAGGATCAGGCAGAACACAATAAAAATCGTGAAAGAAATACCGGGGATCTTTCCAAAAAACAGAAAGTCGAATACCAGTCCAGCACAGAAAGCCGTATAGGGTAAATATCGTTTCATTTTCGAATTCCTTTTTTCAATTCGGTTTCATGTATCTTAATTGAAAAAACTATCGGAAACTATCCAAAAGACAAATCCCCTGATCTTGATAAATTAGCAGTATGTGTAGAAACCAGCGGCGAAAGGATTCAAACGAGTCTTATCTGCTTAATTGTTTTCCCCATTTCGCGGCTCGCTCCAATTCACCGTTAACCAACGGACCTTCCGATTCCTCGACGAAGAAACCTTCGGGTTCAGCAATTACAGTAGAACCTTTTCTCCCCAATTCCTTGGCGATAAGCGGTGCGGCGTAACCACCTGTTTTTACTATAAACCGGAATATTTTCGAGTGAATACTCTCCAGCGGGATGCGGGTATCAAAAGCTGCCGCTTTTAACCTCTGAAGGGAGCCTGCAGGTAAAGATTTTAGAAATTTGCTTATCGATTCTATTGGGCGAAATCCACGCGTAGGGGAACCAATCACCAGCAAATCCAGCCCTTCCAGGTCTTTTTCGTTTACATCTATCACCCGCTTAACCATTACGTCTTTCTTTGCACCCACAGCATTGCCAATTGCCTGTGCAATTTTTTCCGTATTTCCAAAAACCGAATCGTAGATAACAAGTGCTTTCATGATCATTCCTCCTAAAATAATTTCAACCCGCAATGTATAAATAGGATATACCGGTTTTTGATGCCAATCAAGCTCATATATAATTATTAAAACGATGTTAATCCCAGAGAATGACTGCATAATCTGCCAAAAACACCAGGGGATCATCCCCATTCCTGGAGGTCCGATCTTCGAAAATGATTGGATCTTCATCTCGCATGCATTGCTATATAAGGATGAAAAAGAACATTATCTGGGACATATTTTTATTGAAACAAAAAGACATGTCGCGGACTTAGCGCAGTTAACTCCGGATGAGACAAAGATGCTTGGAATTTACAGACAAAGGATTTCCCGGGCGCTTATGGATACGCTGGGAATGGTACATGTATATTCTTTTGTCATTGGTGATGGGGTTCCCCATTTCCATGAACATGTGATCGGTAGATATCCCAATGCTCCAAGAGAATTTTGGGGTTCAAAAGTGGATGAATGGCCGCAAGCTCCACATGGTTCTAATGAAGAGATCGCTAAAGTAAGCAAGCTGCTAAAGGAATATATTCACGATCATTTTAAAGAAAACGATCTCTAAAAATATTAATCATTCAGATCGCTTATTTTTCATCCTCAAATTGATAGCCATTAGCAAATAAATTCAAGCAAACATCTACAACCTGCGGATCAAGCAATTTTCCTCTATCCTTCTTGATCTGAGCCAGTGCCGCATCAATACCCATTGAAGGACGGTAAGGACGATGAGAAGACATCGCCTCAACGATATCAGCCACGCAAATAATCCTGGCTTCGATCATGATCTCTTCCCCTTTTAATCCCTGCGGATATCCTGAACCATCCATCTTTTCATGATGCTGCAAAACAATCTGTGCGATCGGCCAAGGGAATTGGATTTTTCTCAACAGATCATACCCAATCTGAGGATGAGTTTTAATAATTTCAAACTCGAGGGCAGAAATCTTTCCCGGTTTACTGAGAATTTCAGCCGGAACATTGATCTTGCCCAGATCATGGATAATGCCAGCCATATGAACACTTTCGATCTGCGTCTGTGAAAGATTCATTTCCCGTGCAATTGCAGCTGCCAGATTAGCGACCCTGGTTTGGTGCCCGGCGGTGTATGGATCACGCATTTCAACAGTAGCAGCGATCGTCAGAATCGTTCCATCGATAGTCTTTTTCAAATCCTGCAGTAATTCAACCCGCTTCCAGGCACCAGCCAATTGATCGTTGAAAGCAGTAAAGATTGGGACATCATTTTCTGTAAGGAAATTAGATTGTACAGAAAAAATTCCAATCGTCTTTCCCGCAACGATTAATGGTGCGGCGATACTCCTGGAGGCATTCAAGAAGCGAATAATTTGTTTGGCAAACACTTTTGCAGAATATGGCAGAATTTGATCAAAAAGTGGCTCTGTATTTTTAATAAATATGACTTTTTTATTTCGGATCGCTTCATCGTATGGTTTCACCTTTTCAATAGGGAAAGAGTATTTCTCATGCTGCAATCCAACAATCTGTTCAGCTTTGTTCAGCAGTTTTGAATCGTAATATAAATACTTCGTAAAAAGTCTTCCCTGCTCGTCATCAATAGGTAAAAACATACAGGTGGTATCAAGTTTCTTTAATTCTTCCGCAACAGCATCAAAAATATCACGGACAGTGAGCGCGGTTTCCATAGAAATAGCCGCACGGTTAAGCGCCTGCAGTAACTGCTCCATGTGCCGTTGATTATGGATATCCTGTCCATATGATTGATAATATGCAATCTTTCCATTCTCATCGAAGAAAGCACAATCTGTCCAGCGTATCCAATGCAGTTTCCCTTGTTTATTTACCCGATTCTCAATCACAATAGCCGGGGATTCTTTTGTACAGGCAGCCAGGTTTTTTTTCATTGATACTCTATCCTGGTTAGAAATGGTCAAAAATACATTCGTCCCCAGGACTGTCGGAATTTCTTTTTCAAAGAAATCACAATATGCTTTATTTACAAAAGTGATCGTTCCATCCGGTAAGAAGTTGCTAATGATCAGTGGAGCAAAATCAACCACCGAACGGTAGTTGTTCTGGCTGATCTGTAATTTTTCTGCGATTTCTATCTTCTCTGTAATATCAAAAACGATTCCCTCATAGTGAGTAATTTTCCCTTCATTATTCCTACGAATAAATGTAATATCTTGAACCCATCGAAAACCACTTCCTCTCGTAATAATTCGATACGGTTCATGTGCAAAAGAACTCAAACCTGCAATATTACTGTTTTTGGAAACTTCCTCAACCACCCTACTCAGATCTTCCTTATGAATGCACTTAATGTAGGAGACTTTTCCTTCAACAAAATCTTCTGCAGTATAGCCAAACAATCTATCTACATTTTCCGAAACAAACTCAACTGGCCAGTCAGGTTCATTTTTCCATAGAAATGCCACCGCCGGACTGCGATTGATGATCGTATTTGCCTCCCGCAGTGCTTTTTCGCTCTTCTTTCGTTCAGTTATATCAAGAAACGAAGCAACGCTTTTCTGCATACCCGGAATCAGGTCAACCGTGAGAAATATATCTTTGTAATCATTATTTTTTGTAACCAGGCGAAATTCATAGTGTTTTGGAATATTGGTCGGATCAGTCCGCCGGCGGTTGTGGTAATCCATCATCATTTCAAGATAATCAGGATGCACAAGCTCGATCCATTTCTTTTTTCCCTCCACTTCCTCTTTAGAATAACCGGTTAGCTGTTCGTAAGCATGATTGATCCTTGAAATAGTCATATCCTTTTCAAGGATCGAGGTTGCCATGGAAGTGGTTTCAAAGAGAGATTGCTGAAAATCATTGCTTTGCTTTAACTCTTGTTCCATAGTGATTCGGCTGGTTATATCGACAATCGCAGTGATAAAATACATGGGTTTATGGTCTTCATCCCAGCGCAACGATGTAAGTATGTCTGTCCATATAAAAGAGCCATCTTTTTTAATATAGCGTTTTATAAAGCGAACCGATTTTTCTTTACCCGTGAGAAGAGAATCCATTTCTTTTTGGGTTTTTTCAATATCATCCGGATGAGTGATATCCTGCCATCGCTTATTCTGTAATTCTGCAGGAGAATAACCGAGCATGTCACAGAAAGCCTTATTCACATGAATTTCACCGGAAGTAGAGGTTAGAGATTTACCAATTACCGAATTTTCAAAAACGAACTTGAATTTTTCTTCGCTCTCAAGCAATGTTTTTTGAGCATACGCCTGTGCTTCTTTTGTGCGCAACGCTTCAATTCCATACGAAAGATCGCCAGCCATTTCAGAAAGCAATTCGATCTCTTCTTCGTTAAATGAATCGATCTTATTAGAATAGATATTCACTGCTCCAATAGCTTTTCCGTTTATGGAAAGAGGAATGGCAATTGATGATCGATAGTTTCGTTGAATTGCAGCTTTCCTCCACGGAGAATAATTCGGATTATCTGGAATATTCCGCGCTATGGAGATCTTATTTGTACGGATTGCAGTTCCGGTCGGACCCTGCCCGAATTTAGTATCTGCCCAACTGATCTTTATAGAATCAAGATATCCTTCTTCAAAACCTTTTTGTGCAACCGGAGTGACACGTTTTCCCACATTCTGCTCTGCATAACCAATCCATGCCATGCGATAAGCACCTTCATTAACAATGATCTCGCAAACTGATTCAATGAGTTCCTTTTCATTATTAATGTGGATCAATGCTTGATTTGTTGCGCTAAGCATCCGCAGCATCCGGTTTTGTTTAATCAAAGAATCCTGAGTCTGTTTTCTTTGGATGATCTCCGCGACCTGTCCGGCGATCAAATCAAACGATATGAGATCGCTGTTTTCAAAACGATCTTCTCTTTCATAATCAAAGAGAGTAATAACACCCATAACCTGATCTGGTGTTTTCAAAGGAATACAAATTCCAGAAACAGGTAATGGATCATTCTTATTTGCGGATCTTTTTAATTTCTTCAGCTGTTCTTTAGTAAGTAAAGAGGTTCGCTTAGCATGAAATCTTTCTTCGGAAAGACACTTTTTCATCTGCAAAATTGGATATAAAGATTCGGAAACATTTGAGGTATAGATAACCGAATAATCTGCTTTTTTTTCATCGTAAAGAAACACATAAATGTTATCTGCATAAAATCCTTTTGCAATTGAATCCCGTAAAAGTTTGAAAAATTCAGGCAAGCCCTGTGTCATAACGGCTGCCTGAATAATCTCAAATAATATCTTTCGGATTAATTCAGCATTTCTTTTTTCAGTAATATCATAAGCATAGATACGGAAATTTTTACTAGTAGAGACGCTGCAAACAATTTGTGAATACCACCGATCTCCAACTTGAATTTCAACAGTTGTATTCTCTTTATTCTCTTTTTTGAGAACATTGATCGCATTTGGTATATTAGTAAGAAATGGATGGCTGGCACTGCTTGTCTCTATATCAGTGAATTGTTTTTTTACTGACGGGTTGATATAGATAATATTCAATTCTTCATCAATTTCCAAAACCAAAAGCGGATTGATCTCCGGGAAAGATGCCAGCCATTTCTCATAGATCTCAGCTTTCTTCTGTTCTGTAAGATCGTTATAAACAGCAACAATCTCTCCAGTAGACAATTTGTAAACATAATTCTCACGCCAGCCAGTTAATACGTTATCCTTATACAAAGCGACAGGATGATTTTCAGGTATTCCTGTTTTCCAAACACGCTTGAAGGTCTTTAATAATGTCATCTCTCGAATACCAGGGAATATATCTGTTACTTTTTGTCCAATTATCTCTTTGCGTGATTTGTGATCTATTTTTTCTGCAGCTGCATTGAAATCTTTAAGAATAAAGTCTTTTCCCCCCTCTATCGCTTCATAAACAGCTATCCCGCTTTTAACATGAGAAAAGAGATCATAATCGGAAATATCTGAGCCCGAATTAAAAGAATTTGGTTTTTGTGTTTCTATTTTATTTTTTTTCTCTTGACGAATTTTTGCCACTTCCCCTTCTGATCCAACACTTTTCTTAGATCGATCATTTCTTTTTTTCATAGGTAAAAAAGCAAATAGATTATTGATCGTTATTTTTCATTATCCATCACTTTCATTCATTATACATATGCTTATTGCGATATTCATCCTTCAATAATTACTTCTTAAACTTCTTGTAAAGAAAAAAGTTCATAAAAAAGCTCTCAATCATATAATTTAAGAAAATATATTTCACCAGTTTGAGAAACAAGATGAACAAATGTAGAAAAAATAGAAAGTATACTTACTCTAATCTCTAAAACGGTAAGATGAAATGAATAGAATTATTGGTTTAATTACGCCCTTATTAACTCCGTTTGCTAATGATGGGAAAGTAGCAGAAGAACTTTTTCCCCCACTTCTCCGGTTTTCGAAACAGTATACAAGCGGATATTTTGTCTGCGGTAGTTTTGGGTCCGGAATGATGATGGAGCTTTCTGAACGAAAAAAAGCACTGGAATTGATCATTCAGGCAAATGATGATCCCCAAAAGCTGATCATTGCCCATGTAGGAACTACCAGCACTGTGTCAACCATTGAGCTGGCAAACCATGCACAGGAACACGGTGCCCAGATGCTGGCTGCCCTGGTACCTTATTATTATCCTCATACAGATGCTGAGATTCTCTTTCACTTCAGATCGCTGCTGGAAAGTACTGATCTTCCTGTATATCTCTATGACTATCCATCCTATGCAAATCGAAAAATAGATCTGGATCTTTTTGAAAGATTGATCGCCCTTGGTGTGCAGGGGGTTAAAGACACAACGGGCAGCCTGGATGCCATACAGGAACGGATGCAGCATATCCCGGCTTCGCAGTGCGATTATGTTGTGGGAACAGAGTCTTTGTTTGTACCCGCATATGAACTCGGGGTTCGAGGCTGCATCTCAGGGCTTTCGAACGCTTTTCCAGAGATAGTTGCTGCTCTAGTCCATTCACTAGAAAAAGGAAATAATGAAGATATTGAGCTTTACCAGAACAAGATAAAATCGGTAAAAGCTTTGATCAAAAACTATCCCAAAATGGCAGCATTCTATGCAATTTTAGCAATGCACGGTATTCCCTGCGGAAGAACTCGGGGACCGTTTGGTGAATTGTCTCAAAGTGACTATAATTCTATACACAAAGTTTTATCTGAGATGAGTTTCCTTTAACATGAAGAAGTCTATTGAAGAATAGACCTACATAGAAAATGATTAATCTGTTATGCTTAAATAGGGAATGAAACCAGTTCATTCCTATGAAGAATAGCAAGGAAACAATATTGAATTTTTTGCCTTTTTACATACAATTATAATGAATGGATAGGAGGAACCCAATGAGAAAACCCCTCATGCTCGCAATTATTTCAATTTGCTGTCTGGCTGTCATTTCGATGGCTTGCAGCTTCCCATTCTTCCAGAGCAGTGAAGAAGAAATTGTGATCCCCACACTGGCTCCCCAGGTGATTACCGTGATTGTAACTGCAGAACCAGAAGATAAAGCAGCTGATACTGCCACTCCAGCCCCAACAGCCATTGTTGCAATGGATGTGGATTGGGATGGTCAATGGACTATCTGGATGGGAGACAGCACAAAGAGCTATACGATTGACTTCCTTGTTCAGGGAGATAAGATCAGCGGTTCTACTGTGACCGGAAGTAATTCCATTTCTTTCATCGGTACAATTCAAGAAGATGGGGCAACCATTATTGGAGACTGGGAAAACACAGATGGTACATCCGGAAACTTCTATATGTATATGGATGAATCGGAAGAGACATTCACCGGGCGTCTCAGCAGCAGTTCTGGCTTCTGCGGAAACCGTTCTAGCAGCATCAAGCCATCTACCTGCTTTGAATAAAGGTAAAGGCAGTTAAGAAAGAGAGGTGAAGATCATTCACCTCTCTTTTTATTTACCTGGTCCCTGAAGAATGAAGTTCTCTTGATATCATGATGCGAGCCCCCGCCTTCATGATCGTTAAAATCATAGATCTCTATCTGTTTCTCACCAGCATAATGATTGAAAGCGGAGAACACCGTTGAAGGCGGGCAGGTTAAGTCCATTAACCCAACGCTGAACAATGCCGGAGCATCTGCCCGGCAGACAAAATTCATTGCGTCAAAATATGAAAGTGTTTCGAAAACACATTCATCCTTATCTCGATTGATTTTGCAGAACTGGGTAATTTCGTTATAAGGAAATGCATCGGTAACACTCACCGCTCGTTTAAAATTACATAAAAATGGGACGTCAGCCATGACTGCAATCAGACCTGGCACCAGACCGCTCACTGCCAGAGAAATTCCACCCCCCTGGCTTTTTCCGCAAACAGCGATCTTCCGTGGATCAACCGGCGAGAGATTGCGCGCCGCTTCAACAGCGCGCACCGCATCGCAGAACACGCGCCGATAGTAGTACTGCTTCGGGTCAAGGATACCGACAGTCATGAAACCAGGATAATGATGGCTGGAGCCGCAATCAGGGATATCCGGTGTATCTCCATTCATAAATGAACTCCCCTGCCCGCGGGCATCCATTACCAGGGTGGCAAAACCCGATGCAGGCCAGATCAACCAATCCTGCGGGAATCCTCTCCCTCCACCGTACCCAATATACTGCACCACACACGGGATGTCTTTTTCTCTTATTTTGGGTAGGATAAACCACGCTTTAATGGGTTGCCCGCCATAACCGGCATAGGTTACATCAAACGTATCCAGAAGGGATAATCCAAAATCTACCGGCTCTATTTTCAGATCGAGCGGATGTTTTTTTGTTTCCCGGATGCTTTCATCCCAAAATTCGGAAAAATCAGCAGGTTCTTTCCGGGCAGGTTTATATTGTCTCAATTGCTCTAATGGCAGGTCAAAGTACATCTTTTCTCCCTTTTTTATCATTAAATGATAACCCAAATTTACATTCAGGTTCTTGAAATCTACCCCTAAATCATATATAATGTGGGAACAAATGGAGAAAAATGGGTGAATGTGGGACGCCGGTATCAACCGGCGTTCTGGCTATATCAAGAGGTAGAACAGATGTTCTTTGGGCAGTTCGAACACACTATTGATGATAAAGGGAGATTGACCATCCCTGCCTGCTTTCGTGACGAACTTACCGATGGCACTTATATCACCGTGGGTTTTGACAATAACTTGATAGGCATGAATCAACATAATTTAGAGTCATTATCTCACAAAATTCGTCAACATAACATCATGAATGAAGACGTTCGTAAACAGCGCCGCATGATCTATTCTTACGCGACTTTGGTTCAAGCAGACAAAATGGGGCGCATCCTTATCCCTCAAAACCTGAGGGACGCAATCAAACTGGAATCAAATGTTGTCATCAATGGCGCCGGAGATTATTTTGAGATCTGGTCTGCTTCACAATGGCATGCTGAATCCGATCAACTTCTAAATTCCGATCTAAAGGACAAGAGATTTGAGAACCTGGATCTTACATTTGAGGAGTCATGATGGCGACCGATCAACTGTATCCCCATACCCCAGTTCTCAAACGGGAAGTTCTTAGCTTTCTTAAGCCCGCCGCCCGGGAGAAATATCTTGATGCAACAACAGGCGCCGGCGGTCACGCTGAAGCAATCCTGGCTGCCAGTGAACCAGATGGAATGCTGGTCGGATTGGATATCGATCCCCGGGCAATTACTATTGCTTCCGAACGACTGCAGAAATATTCATCCAGAACATTTCTTTTTAACATTTCTTACATTGAAATGGAAGCCTGCCTGCAGGAGATCGGCTGGAATCAGATCAATGGGATCTTATTTGACCTTGGCGTATCTTCCATGCAGGTCGATGATGCAGAGCGCGGTTTTTCCTTCAACAAAGAGGGTCCACTGGATATGCGTTTCAACGAACAGAAAGATTTCAGCGCTTCGGATCTGGTGAACCAATGGAAGGAAGAAGAGATCTCCGAAGTTCTCTGGCAGTATGGCGAAGAACCAAAAGCGCGCGCTATCGCAAAAGCTATCTGTGCAGCCCGCCCCATTCACACCACCACCCAGCTGGCGCAGGTGATTTCTGCGGTTTACCACGGGAAGAAATCACGGATACATCCTGCTACCCGCACTTTTCAAGCGATCCGTATTGCCGTGAATTCGGAATTGGATGGAGTAGAAAAAGGGCTGGCTTTGGGAATAAAGCACCTTGCGCCTCAGGGAAAAATCGCCGTGATCTCCTTTCATTCTCTTGAAGACAGGATCGTGAAAGAAATCTTCAAACGAGAATCAAAAGATTGCATCTGCCCTCCGGAACAGCCAACCTGCACGTGCGGTCATAAGGCAAGCCTGACCATCCTAACAAAAAAACCTATCACTGCATCAGAGGATGAGATTAAAATAAACCCCCGTTCACGCAGTGCAAAGCTTCGAGTTGCACAGAAGATCGGATAAGAAGATGGCTAAGAAATTGATACAGGCATACAAACAAACGCCCCGCCGGAAGCAGATCCAGAAACTGGGTCTGTATGTGCTGCCTGTGATCACCATCGGGACCGTCTTTACCCTGTACCTGATCTTCAGCGCTCAGGCAGCCGCTGCTGGGCTTGAAATTCGGGCTTATCTTGACACACAGGAAGAGCTGCAGCGAACCATAGCGAATGAAAATACGCAGCTAGCCTGGCTGCTTTCAAATACCAATATGACAAATCGCGCCGAAAAATTAGGATTCAGCCAGATCACAACGGACAATATTTTTTATATGGTGCTTCCCTCTTACCCTGGTCGCACTCTTGAATTAACTTCTCCTGCCCCAGGTACAGATAGCGAAGGAGATGTAGTTTTGAACTCTGCCTACCAGGAATCGCTGGCAGATTTTCTGGGCAATCTTCTTTTCTCAACCCCCAATGAGGAGGTTGAGCCATGAAATATAAATTCAATGCCCGGCTGAATCTCATCAAAGCTTTTTGTTCATTTCTTTGCATTTTGATCATCTTCCAGATGTTCCGCATTCAAAACACAAATGAGTTCATCAAAGTGAGCGAACGGGCAGATAAACTGTACACCTACGAAAAGAAGATCGTCTACCCGGAAAGAGGGAACATCTACGACCGCTGGGGACATCTACTGGCGGGTAACGAAGAAGTTTATGAAGTTGGTGTGCTGCTGCAATACGTAAAAAACGCCAATACCATTGTTGATACACTCTCTGCAATTCCCAGTGTAGATCATGAGAAAGCACTCGAAACGGCTTCCCTCAAATATGAAGAAGGGAAGAGCATCTACGGCATCATCACCGATTTTTTGCCATCGGGTGTTATTGAAGCATTATCAACTATTAAAGATGAATACGAAACGTTGAATCCGGAAGGGGAAAATCCAGACCTACCCAGCTTGCGGGGTATGGTCTGGTATCCCCATTTGCAGCGCAGTTATCCTGAAAATACACTGGCGGCAAATATCATCGGATTCTACAAGTTTCGTGATCGAAAGAACGGTGAAGGATTTTATGGAGTGGAGGAATACTACAATGACATCCTTTCCGGTCCACCTGTGACGGTAGAAATACCTCTTGATCCTTATATGATCGAGGAAACTCCCACCCTGCCCTCAGGAGCAAGCCTGGTGCTCACCATTGATCGGGAAATTCAGGCAATGGTGGAAGAGAAGCTGGACGAAGCTGTAGAGCATTATAAAGCAGAATCCGGCACGATCATCATCATGGATCCCAGTAATGGTGAAATTCTGGCTATGGCTTCACAGCCGCGCATCAATCTCAATCAATACTGGGTTTATGAGGATGAACTGGAAGATACCACACCGTTCAACCGGGCTATCTCCGAAACCTATGAACCAGGTTCGGTTTTCAAGATATTAACCATGGCAGCTGCATTGGATTCAGGGAAAGTAAAAACCGACGACAAATTCAGCGTCGGGCAGTACTACGATATGAACGGGAGTATTATTTACAACTGGAACCGTAAATCATGGGGGGATCAGGATGTTTTGGGCTGTTTGCAGAATTCATTGAATGTTTGCCTGGCAAAAATTGCCGTAGAAAAGCTGGAAGCGGATGATTTTTATTCATACATGCAGGCTTTCGGTATCGGTCGCCGCACCAATATCGACCTTGGCGGAGAAGAGATCTGGCCTTTGAGTATGCCGGGGGATGACGACTGGTATCCTATCAACCTGGCGACCAACTCTTTTGGACAGGGTGTAGCCGTTACCCCGATCCAGATGGCAACCGCCGCCTCTGCACTCGCAAACGGTGGAAAGATGATGAAACCGCATGTGGTCAAAGCCATTATTGACAGCGGCGAGATCTATGAAACCACCCCGCAGGTGTTGAGCGTACCCGTCAGTGAAGAAACCGCCACCACCATGACCGAATTGCTGGCTAAATCATTGGAAGGTGGAGAAGGTTCCCTGGCGCTGGTAGATGGATACCGCATTGCCGGTAAAACAGGAACAGCAGAAGTTCCCACTGAGAGTGGATATGATGAAGACTTATCCAATGCTTCTTTTGTGGGCTGGGGTCCAGTGGATGATCCACAATTCTTGGTATATGTATGGATCGAAAAGCCGGATCCTGAAATTGGTTACTGGGGTTCTTATGTGGCAGCACCGGTTTTTCATGACATTGTTGAAGAACTGGTTGTCATGCTGAATATTCCCCCCGATTTAGTACGTCAATCGCTTTATGCAGCTGGGAGCAGTGAAAATGATCAAATTAACTGACCTGTTTGGTTCTTTTGATATCGAACTGGCAGATCACAAGGATTGCTTCCTTTCAGAAGCAGTCATTGATTCAAGGGGTGTGATCCCGGGTTCTATCTTTTTCGCACTCCAGGGGGAACGCGTGGATGGGCATAACTACATTCCGCAAGCTCTTGCTGCCGGTGCGCAGGTTGTGATTATCGATCGGGAAATCGATATCGATCTTCCGATCTTCGACCTTGAAACCATTGATCGGAACACTCCCTTAAGCATCCCGGCGGTTCCCTTTGGGATCAAAGTAGGAAATACGCTGCAGGCAATGCAGCAGATCGCTGCCTATCAGCGAAAAACACGGAAGATGAAGGTGATTGGAATTACAGGCAGCGTTGGGAAATCATCTACGAAAGAACTGGCAGCAGAAGTTCTTGGAATTCACTTTGCAACCCATAAAAATCCGGGCAATTATAACAATGAGATCGGACTTCCGCTTACATTGATGAACACCGGTTATGGACAGGATTGTGTTGTGCTTGAAATGGGCTTCTACTATCCGGGAGAGATCAAATTCTTATGCGATATCGCTGCTCCTGAAGTGGGTATTGTTACCAACATCGGTACAGTACATGCCGAACGGGCAGGTTCACAGGAAAAAATCGCCGAAGGTAAATCAGAACTTGTTCAATCGCTGCCGGAAACCGGATTTGCGATCTTGAACTATGATGATCCTTTCGTCCGCCCTATGAGTGAAAAGACCAGCGCAAAAGTGCTGTTCTATGGGCTTTCATCCGCTGCGGATCTGTGGGCAGACGACATCCAGAGCAATGGGCTGAAAGGGATCACCTTTGATATTCATTATCAAGGATTGTGCTATCACGTACAGGTTCCCCTGCTCGGTCGTCACTCGGTGCAGACGATCCTGCGGGCTGCCGCTGCCGGTCTGGCAATGGGCATGACCTGGGATGAGATCATCTCCGGGCTGCAGCGAGGGCATACCCAGCTGCGGCTGGTAGCCGTGCGTACCGAAAGCGGAGCACTTATTCTAGATGATACGTATAACGCCACACCAGAATCCATGCTGGCAGCCCTTGACCTGCTGGATGAGCTGAAAGGGCACAAAGTAGCCGTGCTGGGTGACATGCTCGAATTGGGTGCCTATGAAGAAATCGGACATCATCAGGTAGGTGAAAAGGCAGCGGCGGTGGTGAACCATCTGATCACAGTTGGAAAATTAGGACGCATCATCGCTCAAACCGCTGCACAGGCTGGAATGCCTGAAACCGAAATAACCTCGGTGGATAATTCAGCCGAAGCAGTGGAAATCCTTAAATACAATCTGACAGCAGAAGATGTGGTCTTGATCAAAGGCTCACATGGCTTACGTATGGATACCATTTCTGCTGCGTTGGAGAAAGCACAATGAGAGAAACTAGCGTATCGATCGTCCTGGTGGTTTTAAGCTTTGTGCTGTCCCTGATCTGGGGCGGTCCATTGATCAAACTCATGCGTCATTTCAAGATCGGCAAGATCATTCGTGAAGATGGTCCCGAAAGCCATATCGAAAAACTGGGAACCCCCACCATGGGAGGATTCATTATTATCCTGCCGGTTTTCATTTTAACCCTGCTGCTCAATGCTGCTTCAGTACTTGGTTTTGATATTTCCGGCTTATCTGTACTCGTACCTCTCGGGGTGATGATCATCTTCAGCCTGCTGGGTGCGATCGATGATTGGGAAGGAATCCGCGGTCCGCGAAAAGGGTTAGGGATGTCTGCAAAAACGAAATTCTTGATGCAGACCATTTTTGCCCTAATCACTGCCTTTCTCTTGAAGTACGGGCTGCATTCTCCTGAGCTCTACTGGCCCGGCTATCCGGATCCAATTTCCCTGGGTGGCGCCTACATTCCGATCGCCGTCATAATCATCGTCGGTTTTTCAAACGCAATGAATTTTACCGATGGGCTGGATGGGCTGGCAAGCTTGATTTCCATCACTGCCTTTACCGCTTATGGTGTGATTTCTTTGATACAGGGACAAACCTTTCTGGCAAATTTCTGCTTCACCATCATTGGTGCGCTGCTGGGGTTCTTATGGTTCAACGTCCATCCGGCACAGTTGTTTATGGGAGATAACGGTTCTCTGGCACTGGGGGCAGCCCTTGGAACGGTAGCTTTGATGACCGGTCACTGGTTGCTGCTGCCTTTGATCGCCATCATCCCCGTCAGCGAGGTCTTGAGCGTGGTACTGCAAGTTGGTTATTTCCAGCTTACTGGCGGAAAACGGCTGTTTAAAATGGCTCCACTACATCATCATTTTGAATTATACGGTTGGAGTGAAACACAGGTCGTCCAGCGTTTCTGGATCATTAATGTCCTGGCTACGCTTATCGGGATCGCAATAAGTATGGTGAGATGAAAATGAGAGAATTTAGAGGAATGCACGTGATTGTTCTAGGTGGCGCCCGACAGGGTGTTGCCCTTGCACGCTTCCTCTCCGAAAAGAAGGCAGTCGTCACGCTCAATGACAACCAGCCGGCAGAAACATTCTCTACGATCATCCCGGAATTATCCGAAAAACATATCCAGACCTGCTTCGGCAGTCATCCTCTTGATCTTTTAGATGGATGCGATCTCCTTTGTATCTCAGGTGGAGTCCCGCTGAGTCTTCCCATCATTCAGGAAGCCATCAAGCGGGGAATTCCGCTTTCAAACGATTCACAGATATTTTTCGAGGGCTGTAAAGCCAAAACGATCGGGATCACCGGTTCAGCCGGAAAAACAACGACCACTACCATGGTCGGCGAGATCGCTAAAAACGCCTGCCGTCAGGGGCAAAAAGCCTGGATCGGTGGTAATATCGGTACTCCCCTGATCCCATATATCGAGGAAATTGACAGCCGCGATTTGGTAGTATTGGAGCTTTCCAGTTTTCAATTGGAATTAATGACTATATCGCCTTCCATCGCTGTTATTACCAACATCACACCCAACCATCTGGACCGCCATGGAACGATGGAAGCGTATACAGCTGCTAAAGCACGCATCCTTGATTTTCAGAAGTCAACCGATACCGCTATCTTGAACCGGGAAAACGCAGGATCTTGGGATCTGTGTGAGAAGGTTCAGGGCACATTATGGTCATTCGGACTAAAAGAATTCGCTGGAGATCATCCCGGAACATTCCTGCGTGATGATGCCCTCTGGCTGAAAAATGGAAACCACGAAGAAGCAATATGTCCGGTCAGTTCGGTACACCTGCGTGGAACACATAACCTGTACAACGCGCTGGCAGCCTGTGCGGTCGCTGCCGCAGCCGGTTTTCCGATAAATACCATTCAACAAGGGATCGAAGAAGTGCGCGGAATAGCCCACCGGCTGGAATTTGTGCGCCGCTGGCACGGAGCAGACTGGTACAACGATTCCATCGCCACCACACCTGAACGCACCCTGGCTGCCATTCATTCATTCCATGAGCCGCTGGTGCTTCTGCTGGGCGGCAGAGATAAACACCTGCCCTGGGGCGACATGGCTGCCGAAGTACATCAACGTGTAGATCATATTGTCTTATTTGGAGAAGCTGCTGACCTTATCTACCATGCACTCGATTCTTACGAACAGCACCAATTCCCCTACACGTTGAAAAAAGTCAGCACCCTGACGGAAGCGATTCAAGCAGCATCTCAGCTTGTACAGGAAGGTGATGTGGTTCTGCTTTCTCCCGGCTGTACCAGCTATGACGCTTTCAAAGATTTTGAGGAAAGAGGAGCATTGTTCAGAAAAACCGTGGAGGAACTGCTATGAACGCCAAACCGGCAAAAATGAAAAAGAAAGAACGTTCTCTCCACCTTGGCATCGATGTGCCCTTCCTCGTCTGCGTTATTGCCCTGCTGGCTATTGGCTTGCTGATGGTTTACTCCGCAGGATGGGAATACTCTATGACAACTCTGGGAGAAGAACCTGATTACCTGTTCCTCCGCCAGCTTCGCTTTGTCTTTTTTGGTGGTGTAGCCGCAATATTGATCTATTTCATTGATTATCATCGCTTTAAAAAACTGCTCTTCCCTATGATGACAGTTGTAATCATCCTGCTGGTCATCGTCTCGTTCGTATACGGTGAAACCCGTTTGGGCGCACGGCGTGCACTATTCTCAGGTTCTGTCCAGCCCTCTGAATTTGCAAAACTGGCAGTTGTGATCTATCTGGCTTTCTGGCTGTATTCTAAACAGGAAGTTCTGCACTCATTGAAGCTTGGCTTGCTCCCCCTCGCGGGTA
This sequence comes from Anaerolineaceae bacterium, assembly GCA_963674975.1. Lineage (GTDB taxonomy): Bacteria > Chloroflexota > Anaerolineae > Anaerolineales > Anaerolineaceae > UBA4781. The sequence continues at coordinate 2,448,889 of OY771913.1, read as the reverse complement.
TTCTGGGGTTGATCGCCGGCTTGATCTTCGCAGAACCAGATATCTCGGCAGTGGTCACGGTGATCTTGATGGGCGGCATCATGCTTTTCATCGGTGGCGGAAACATTCGCCAGATCATCGTTATCCTTATCATCGTTGCCCTGCTTGGAACGCTTGTCATTTTCCTGCACCCCACCGCTCACAGCCGTGTCAGTGAGTTCATTGCAGGCATACTGGATCCGCAAAACGCTTCCTATCAAACCCAGCGTTCCATCGAAGCCATCGTAAGAGGTGGTTTTTGGGGAACAGGTATTGGTCATGCAACCACCAAGTTTACCGGGCTGCCGGTCGCACCAACCGACTCGATCTTTGCGGTAGTGGTGGAAGAGTTGGGGTTATTTGGAGCATCTATTTTAGTGCTCCTCTACCTATTCTTCCTCTGGAGAGGGCTGTACATCGCAGATCAGGTTCCTGACCTGCTTGGCAAACTGCTCGCCTCAGGAGTAACCCTCTGGATATTTGTGGAAGCAGCTATCAACATCTGCGTAATGGTGAATATCATTCCTATTGCCGGAAACGCTCTGCCGTTTATCAGCGCAGGCGGTTCCAGCATGGTTACCGTTCTAGCCGGGGTTGGCTTCATCTTGAATGTTTCAAGAGCAACCGCCAACCAGAAAAATAAAGAAGAAGGGAGACCCATCGATGAGATTATTGATCTGCGCCGGAATGACGGGTGGCGGAGTGTATCCCGCTCTCGCCGTTCTTCAAACGCTCACTGAAAAAAAGAACGACATCTTATGGGTCGGCAGCGAAGGCGGAATGGAGAATGAATTGATCAACCGCCTCGGTATTCCCTTTAAATCCATTCCCGCAGCCGGACTGCACGGTGTGGGCTTGAAAAAGGTACCCGGCAATGTACGTCAATTGATACGCGGTTATCAGGAAGCACGCAATATCATTCGTGCTTTTCAACCCGACGTATTCTTCTCAACCGGTGGATATCTATCCGTTCCGGTTGCTCTGGCTGCCAGACGTATCCCTTCTGTTGTATTCATCCCCGATGTAGAACCGGGAATGGCGCTAAAAGCGATCATTCGTTCTGCAGATCACATTCTTACCAGCACGGAAGAATCAGCTCAATTCATTTCTAGAAAAGAGAAGATCTCTCTCTGTGGATACCCGCTTCGTAAAGAAATTACCCGCTGGGATAAAAAGACCGCGCGGAAAGAAATTGATCTCTCCAACGATCTTCCGGTGCTACTCATCTATGGCGGCAGTAAGGGAGCACAATCCATCAATAAAGCTGTTTACCCCCTGCTGCCCGAGATCCTTCCATCAGCGCAGATTGTGCATATCAGCGGAACCGATAATTGGGATGAAACACAGGAAAATGCCCGGAACTTGTCGAAGGTATCACAAAAGAACTACCATCCTTTCCCTTACCTGCACGAAACCATGGGTGCCGCATTAGGAGCGGCTGACCTGGTAGTGTGCCGCGCAGGAGCATCAACTCTGGGTGAACTACCTTATTTCGGGCTGCCTGCCATTCTGGTCCCCTACCCTTATGCCTGGCGTTATCAAAAGACAAATGCCGATCATCTGGCAAAAACAGAGGCAGCTATCATTTTACGCAATGAGGACTTATCAACTATGTTGAAATCTACCATACTTGACCTGCTCAATGATCCCCAACGCTTGCAGGACATGCAAAATTCTATGCGAAAAGCATCTACTCCTGATGCAGCTGAAAAGATCGCCAAGATCATTCTTGATGCTGCGTCTACTGGAAAGAAAGGAGCACCCGCATGATCAGTCTGGGAGTTTTATTCTGGATTTTTATGATCCTATTTGCACTTATTGGCGCTATTCGAGGCTGGACAAAAGAGATCCTGGTCACTTTCAGCGCCATGATGGGTATCTTTGCGATCAACGTCCTGGAAACCTATGTTCCCTTCGTTCAAACCTACCTGGCATCAAATCCGGTCACATCCAAGGTATGGCTGCGGATCATCGTTTTTTCAGTACTCATCTTTTTTGGGTACCAAACACCAAATATCCCTCGCTTTGCAGGAGATGAACGTCTGGCGCGCGGAAGGCTGCAGGACATCCTGCTTGGTTTGATCATCGGCGGCATCAACGGCTATTTGATCTTCGGATCCATCTGGCATTTTCTGGCAGATGCAAATTATCCATTCGAGATCATGATCGCACCCATCGCAGGAACACCGGCAGGAGAATCTGCGCTTGCATTGATCCCTTATCTTCCTCCGGTTTGGTTGACTTCTCCAACCATTTATTATGCTGTGGCAATTTCATTCATCTTTGTACTGGTGATGTTTATATGAGAAAACACTATCACTTTATCGGAATTGGCGGCACAGGGCTTTCAGCAATCGCCCGCGTTCTTCTGGAACAGGGGAACACGGTCAGCGGTTCTGATCTGCTCATCTCCCCGCTTGCAGAGGAACTGCAGAGCCTGGGTGCTGTCGTATATGCCGGTCATAAAGCTGAGCAGGTTTCCGGCGCCGATATGGTGATTCGTTCCTCCGCGATCAAAGACGATAACGTAGAAGTGAAAGCAGCTCAAGCTGCCGGAATTCCCGTTCTCAAGCGGGTGGATTTTCTGCAGGAATTGACACAGGGCTATATCTTGATCGCTGTGGCGGGAACGCACGGGAAAACCACCACCACTGCCATGACAGCTTGGGTGCTGGATCAGTTTGATACAGACCCTTCATATATCATCGGTGGAACATCCAAGAACCTGAATAGCAATGCCCATGCCGGTAAAGGAAAATATTTTGTCATCGAAGCGGATGAATATGATTTCATGTTCCTTGGGCTGGCTCCCGATTATCTCATCCTCACCAATGTGGAATACGACCATCCCGACTGCTATCCCACCCATGAAACATACGTGGCTGCTTTTAAAAAGCTGATCTTGAAAATGAAAGCAGACAGCACCCTGCTGGTTTATGCCAATCATCAACAAACCTGCGAACTTGGGAAATGGGCAGAGCAATTTGAGAAGGTCCTTTTCTACGGTTCCACTTCAGATGCAGCCTACCGTATTGAAAACATCCGCGAAGTTGAAAAACAAGGCGTCTGTTTCGATCTGCTGCTGCCGAATGGAGAAAAAGTAGAACAAACCCTTTCCCTCCCGGGAAATCACAATGCATGGAATGCGGCGGCAGTGCTCGCCCTGATCGATCAAATGGGGCTTTCCACGGAACAAGCCTCTCGCGCTCTAAAAAACTTCAGCGGCACAGGCAGGCGTTTTGATATTGTCGATGAGGTTCAGGGAATCACCCTGATCGATGATTACGGACACCACCCCACCGAAATCCGCTCCACCCTGCAGGCAGCGCGCGGAAAATATCCCCGCGAGCGCATTATCGCTGTGTGGCAGCCGCACACCTATACCAGAACGCAGGAACTATTCAATGATTTTCTGGACGCTTTCAACGAATGCGATATGGTCATCGTTACAGAGATCTATGCCTCACGAGAAAAGCCGCAAGATTACTCTGCAGCTCTTATCGCTTCTCAAATCCATGCTCCAGATGTTCATTTTATTGCTCAACTGCAAGATGTAACAGCATTTTTATTGAAGGAATTGAAAGCCGGGGACGTCGTTGTAATCCTCTCTGCCGGAGATGCCAATCAGATCAATCAAGAAGTATCTTCCTCCCTGCATAAAAGGAGAGAACATGCCTGATCTTGATCTGAAATACCTGCGCGAGAAATTTGGAAATCATCTTCAAGAAAATGTTTTGATGAAGAATTACACCACCATGCAAACCGGCGGCGTCGCAGATGCATTACTTATTGCACAGGATGCCTATGAGCTTGAAAAGTTCACCCGGGGAGTATGGGAATTGGATCTGCCCCTGCTCGTATTAGGCAGCGGGTCAAACATTCTGGTCAGCGACACGGGAATACGGGGCGTGGTCATCATCAACCATGCACATAATATATCCATTCACGGAAGCGAAGGGATATCCATCGTGAAAGCTGAATCAGGAGCATTGATGTCGAAGACAGCCAGGCAGGCTATCAACCGGCATCTATCGGGATTGGAATGGGCAGCCACTCTACCCGGGACGATAGGCGGCGCAGTATATGGAAATGCCGGTTGTTTTGGAAAAGAAACATCCACTGCTTTTATTCAGGCAGAAATCTTGCACCGAAAAAATGGAATGATAACCTATTCAAAAGAAGATATGGCTTTCGAATATCGTTCCAGTATTCTCAAACGCAATACGGAAGAAAATGTCATTCTGAACGCCAGCTTCGCCGTACAGGCGGGAGATTACGACCAGATGATGGAAAAGGTCGAAACCTACAAAGAACGGCGGCATCGAACCCAGCCTCCCGGTCCAAGCATCGGCTCGATCTTCCGCAATCCGCAGAAGGACAAAGCCGGAAAGATGATCGAAGCAGTTGGGTTGAAAGGAAAAATGCTTGGAGGGGCAGAGATCAGCGACCAGCATGCTAATTTCATCATCAACGCTTCTGGTGGAAGCGCTCAGAACGTTTGGAATCTGATCGCGATGATCGAAAAAGCCGTTTATCACAAGTATGGCTTTTACCTGCATCCTGAAATACAGCTGATCGGCGATTGGGATGTGAAGGTTTTGAAAGAACTTGAAAAATACCAATCATCACAGGAGAAAGCATGAAAAAGATTCGTATCGGTATTCTATTTGGGGGACGCTCTGGAGAACATGAAGTTTCCCTTATGTCTTCCCAGTCCGTTCTTTCAGTTCTGGACCCTCAAAAATACGAGATAACCGAAATTGGTATTACACACACTGGAGAATGGTGGAGCGGAAACAATACCTGGCAGAAGTTCCAGAAGAATTCGGTTGAAGACTTATATCGGGTGCTGCTCATCCCTGAACCCGGGAAAACCATTCTTTACAAGCACGAAAATGGTTCTCTGGAAGCGCTGACCGAGCTGGACGTGATCTTCCCTGTGCTGCACGGCACTTTTGGAGAAGACGGCACACTGCAGGGCTTTTTCGAAATGGCTGATATCGCCTATGTGGGCGCTGGTGTACTGGGTTCTTCGGTTGGAATGGATAAAGGACTTTTTAAAGATGTGATGCGCTCCAATGATATCCCGGTTGTAGATTGGATCATTTCCTCCCGCAAAGATGCAGAAAAGGACATCGACGTACTCATTCAGCAAACCGAGACGCTGGGATCCTATCCATTCTTCATCAAACCTGCCAATATGGGCTCTTCCGTGGGCATTACCAAATGCAAAAACCGCTCCGACCTGCTGGAAGGCATTCTGCAGGCATGCCGTTTTGACCGCCGCATCTTGATCGAGCAGGGTGTGGAAAACGCACGTGAAGTTGAGATCAGCGTGCTGGGAAACGAATTCCCGCGAGCTTCTCTACCGGGCGAGATCAAACCATCAGATGAATTCTACAGCTACAATGCCAAGTATTTTGATGGCAGGTCTCAACTGCTAATCCCCGCCCCCATTTCTAAAGAGATGATCGCGGAGATGCAGGATATTGCTATTCGCACCTATAAAGCTATCGACTGTGCCGGAATGGCTCGTGTTGACTTTCTATTGAACGGTGAAACGAACCAGATTTTCATCAACGAAGTAAACACCATTCCAGGCTTTACCAAGATCAGTATGTATCCAAAATTATGGGAAGCCAGCGGACTGTCGTATCAGAAGTTAATTGACGAACTGGTGAATCTGGCTTTTGAACGAAAAACTGAGAGGAACCGCAGCGAAAGGAAGTATTCGGCTTAATTATGAAGAAGAAAGATCATGCTGAACCCATGAAACGGGCAGACATTCTACGGCAGAAGCGTCAGGAAGAGCAAAGCAATTGGCTGCACACGGTTGATTCCCGTGCGGAGCATATGGCTGCGCGCCCCGCTTCACAAGCCTACAAAGAAAACCAGCATGATTTTCGACCGCTGAGCGATGAAAAGAATCCGCTGGCGCATATTGCCATCGATGATAAAGATTACACCTCTCCCAAGATCCATCTCAGCTGGCGGTTCCTGAGCGCAGCCGTTGTGCTGGTATGTGTTTTGCTCTTATCCAGCGCCTGGCGTTCAGCAGATTACCGCGTGACGGATATCCAGGTAGAAGGGATCAGCCGAATAACAAAAGAGGAGATCACATCAGTGCTCGATATCGATCAGCAGCGCATCTTTCTCCTCTCGCCATTTGCGATCGAACAAACCATCGCGGAAGATTTCCCTGAACTGTATGATGTTCAGGTCTCTCTATCTTTCCCAGCCCAGGTGACTTTGAGCGTCAAAGAAAGAGAACCATATTTGATCTGGAATTACGAGGGAAAGAATCTGTGGATCGATCCGGAAGGATATCTGCTCCCTGTAAGAGGGACTGCAGATATTGTTCTCACGATTGATTCAACGGTAAAACCTCCGTTTTATATTCCAGAGGAGAACATTATTCTGCAGGGTGAAAAACGGCTGAGAAAAACAGTCGTTGCGAAAGGAGATAACGATACTTTAGCTCTGTTCAATGTGTATCAAAAGATCGACCCTATAACCTACCAGGCGATCGAAGAACTCAATCAACTGCTCCCAGATCAGGGCACCATCCTGTATGATGCCCGCAGGGGATTGGGTTGGAATGACGCCCGTGGATTCAAGGTGTATGTAGGAAACAACCTGCAGAACATCACAGCTAAGATGAACATGATCGAAGATATCGTAAAAACGCTTATCAAAGCCGCCATCGCCCCCACTCTTATCAGTGTGGAGCAAATCAACGCACCATATTATCGAATGGACTAGGAAAATGGAAGAAGAGATCATCGTAGGCATTGATATAGGAACAACAAAGGTCTGCACCCTCATCGCTCGTGTGGAAGAGGATGAGTCTTTTCGCATTCTTGGTGTGGGTATCGAACCCTGTTCCGGAATGCGCAAGGGAATGATCATCGATCTGCAGAAGACAACCAATGCCATTGCGAAATCTATTGAAAAAGCACAGCGTTCATCCGGCTACGAGATCACTTCGGCACTGGTAAGCATTGCCGGTTCGCATGTTTCCTCGATCAACAGCCGCGGCGCCGTTGGAATAACCAACGGGGTGGTAAGCCAAGTAGATATCAACCGTGCTCTGGAAGCAGCCCAGGTGGTTGCGATCCCGCACGACCGTGAGGTACTGCACGTCATTCAACGTGGTTTTACGATCGATGGACAGGATGGGATCAACGAGCCGCTGGATATGCATGGATACCGCCTGGAAGTGGAAACCCATATTATTACGGCATCCGCTGCATCCGTTGAAAACATCCGTAAATGCGTTGAAACCGTGGGTGTAAAGGTGAAAGCTTTTGTGCTGAACCCGCTTGCTTCTGGAGAAGTGGTATTAACCGATGCGGAACGCCAATTAGGGGTCATGGTCTGCGACATCGGCGGCGGAACAACCGACCTGGCGGTTTACATCAATAATAATGTCTGGTACACCACCGTTGTTCCCATGGGAGGTGATCTGGTCACCTCGGATATTGCCTATGGTTTGAGGCTTTCTCTGCAGGACGCAGAAAAAGTGAAGGCTGCATACGGACATGCCAGAGAATCATCGACCAACGAACACGATACCTTCAGCATCCGCGCATTTGGAGAAGAAGAAGCCACCGAATTCCGCTATGCTGACCTGGCGTATATTATCGAAGCGCGCACAGAAGAGATATTTCAGTTTGTACTGCAGGAATTGAAGCGCTCCGGATATGACGGACTTCTGCCTGCCGGTGTGGTATTAACCGGCGGATCAAGTTTATTACCGGAAATTCGCGACCTGGCAAGCAATGTTCTGGGTTTGCCAGTGCGAGTTGCCCAACCAGATGACCTGAACGGTCTTGTGGATCAATTGTACTCACCAGCATATTCCACCAGTGTGGGATTGCTGAAGTGGGCAGGCATTCTGACCCGTGCGGTGAAACGATCTACCCGCACTCGCAGACTGCCGCCTATCGGCTTACTGGAACGGGTGAAAGAGTTCGTAAAGCGTTTCTTGCCGTAAGGATTGTTTTTTAGAAGAAAGATGCAGATCGGAGGAGAAAAAATGGAAGCTAATTCGTATCAACAAGGTGAATCATTTGCACGTATCAAAGTAGTAGGAGTAGGCGGAGGCGGCTGCAATGCAGTCAACCGCATGATCTCCGAAGGGATCCGCGGGATCGAATTCATCTCGATCAATACCGATGGGCAGGCTCTGCTCTACTCAGAAGCAGAAACGCGCGTGCGCATCGGCGATAAAGTCACAGGTGGAAGAGGCGCCGGCGGAGTGCCCGAAGTTGGGCGCAAGGCAGCCGAAGAATCTTCAGAGGAACTCTATCAGGTTCTGAAAGGCTGCGACATGGTATTCATAACCGCAGGCATGGGTGGCGGCACCGGAACCGGCGCTGCCCCGGTGATCGCACAGATCGCCAAAGAAGTGGGTGCACTTACCATCGGCGTGGTCACAAAACCCTTCACATTTGAAGGGGCACAGCGCATGCAGGCAGCCGAGATGGGCATCGCAAAACTCAAAGAACAGGCTGATACCCTCATCGTCATCCCCAACGATCGGCTTCTGCAGATCGTGGATAAGCGCGCTTCACTTGAAGAAGCCTTTTTAACAGCGGATGATGTTCTGCGCCAGGGCATTCAGGGTATTTCAGAATTGATCACGGTACCCGGTCGCATCAACCTCGATTTTGCCGATGTGCGCACGATCATGTCAGAAGGCGGCGCTGCTCTGATGGCAGTAGGTCACGGAAGCGGCGAAAACCGCGCGCGCGAGGCTGCTGAAAAAGCAATTTCCAGCAACCTGCTTGACATCACCATTGATGGAGCACACGGCATTCTCTTCAATGTAACCGGCGGATCCGACCTGACCCTCTTTGAGGTGAATGAAGCGGCAGCCATCATCAAAGAAACCGCGCATCCTGATGTCAATCTTATCTTTGGTGCAGTGATCGATCCCAGTATGGGTGACGAAGTACGCATTACGGTAATTGCCACGGGTTTTGACCAGGCACCAATGCGCTCACGTCTTCGCCATATAACAGAATTAAACGAAAAGTGGAATAAGGAACCAAATCCAAGAGTTCAACCGGTAAAGGAACAACAGGAAAGACCCCGGACTGATTATGATTTCAAGCCAAGGGTCTACAATACTGAAGATATCGATAAAATTCCTGCCTTTATTCGCAACCGTGAAAACGAATAGTTGAGATCAAAGGAATCCTTTTTCTCCTTTGCAAGGGGTATGAGCTTTCACCCGGCTCATACCCCACCTTCAAGACGTAAAGTCATTCCATTTAAGTCCGGTTTCCTTTTTCAGTATTAAAAAATTCGATTATTTAAGATAATTTCTCTCACCCTACTTGTATAGGTATTTTTTTTGTGCTAGAATGACCCCACTGATATACATATACCGCCATTAATCCCCCACATATGGGGGATTTTTCAAAGAATTGCATCGTAGAAAGCAAATCGGGGACCCTTCAACAATTAAATAAGGAGTATTTTATGCGTTGTCCACATTGTGAGAGTGAGAACACAAGAGTTATTGATACCACCCACGATGCAAAAGGGGGAATACGACGCAGAAGAGTATGTGAAGATTGTGAATATCGTTTCAGCACCTATGAACGCCCCATCCTTTCTACCCCACTAATCATCAAACGCGATAATACACGCGAAGAATTTGATAAAGAAAAGCTGCTGAAAGGGATCCGTCTGGCATGCACCAAACGCCCCGTCTCAGCCGAAGATATAGAGCTTCTGGCAGGGGAAATCGAAGCCAGGCTGCAGCAATCAACAAAACTGGAAATTCCTTCTAAAGTGATCGGCGACATGGTATCCGAAGGGCTGCGAAAGATCGATGATGTAGCTTACATTCGCTTTGCCAGCGTATACCTGCCGTTGGGAAATCTCAATGCTTTACGTGATGAAATCGACCGCCTACTTGAAAATAAAGGAGAAAATTCATGACCTCAAATTCTGCAAGCCTGCCGCCCAAAAAAATCTTACCTACCGCTGAAATGCCTCAAGGTTTGCCTAAAGTAGAGTTCAGTGAAAACAGCTATCAGGTTTTCATCAAGAGATATGTCCGCAAAGGAGATGACGGGCATTTAACCGAAACTCCTGAAGAGACTTTTTGGCGAGTTGCATATCATATTGCGGCAGCTGAACAGAAAGAGGAAAGGGAGATCATCGAGACTGCCAAACAGTACTATATGCTTCTGGCAAGCATGAAATTCCTGCCCAACTCCCCCACCTTTACCGGAGCTGGAACTCCACTGGGTCAGCTGGCAGCCTGTTTTGTACTGCCCATCAGCGATGATATGGGCAAACGGTCAAGCGGTATCTTTCAGACCCTGCGCGATGCAGCGCTCATCCAGCAGACCGGCGGAGGAAATGGTTTTTCCTTTTCTTCCCTGCGCCCCTCCGGCGCACTGGTGAAATCATCCGCCGGTAAAGCCACCGGTCCTATCGGCTTTATGCGCGTCTTTGACCAATCCTTTGGCGAGATTGCGCAGGGCGGTACCCGGCGCGGAGCAAACATGGCAGTACTGCGCATCGATCATCCGGATATCGAATCTTTCATTACCTGTAAAACCCGTGAGAACGCCATCACGAATTTCAACATTTCCGTCAGCATCACTGACGCATTCATGCAAGCAGTAGAAGATGATGCCATGTGGGATCTGCGCTTCCCGGATGTCAATCATCCGCTCTATCGCAGTTTTGAAGGAACAATTGAAGATGCCGAAAAAGCGGGCATTCCTATTGTTACCTATAAAACGGTGCGCGCGCGCGACCTATTCGATCTGATCGTGTTCCAGGCACACCACAACGGGGAACCCGGCATGCTTTTCGTTGATTCGGCAAACCGCTCCAATCCCGTTCCCAGTCTCTACAGCCTACAAGCGACCAATCCATGCGGCGAGCAGTGGCTTGGACCTTATGAAAACTGCTGCCTTGGTTCGATAAACCTTTCCAAACACTTTAAGGAAGACGGAAGTGTTGATTGGGATGCCATTCGCAGCAGCGTCAAACTGGCTGTGCGTTTTCTGGATGATGTGGTGGATGCAAATAAATATGTACCAGCCGTTCCCCAGCTGCGCGAACATGCGCTGCGTGCCCGCCGGATTGGGCTGGGGTTCATGGGTCTGGCTGACCTCATGTACATTTGCGGTATCCGCTATGGATCAGAAGAAGGGCAGGAATTTGCTTCGCAGATCATAGAATTCATCCGCTACCATGCCATGTTAACCAGCGTCGAACTGGCAGAAGAATTCTTCCCCTTCCCCGCTATTAAAGACAGCATTTTTAACCCCGATCAGATCACCTGGCAGGCTCCTCAAGCGCATATCGACTACACGCATGATTGGGGACGCCCTGAAATTGATTGGAACCTGGTTGTAGATGGAATTCACCAGCACGGCATTCGGAATGCAGCGCTCACCACCATCGCCCCCACCGGCACCATCTCCACCGTAGCCGGCTGTGAGGGTTACGGCTGTGAGCCTGTTTTTGCGCTGGCATATGTCCGCCATGTGGATGACGGCGGGAAAGATCTGCAGCTAACCTACCTGAGCCCGATCCTGCAGGCTGAATTGGATAAATGTGATCTTTCAGAGGAAGATCGCGAGGCAATTGTAAAAGAAATCCTTGAAAAGGGCTCCTGCCAGGATATTGACCTGCTCCCGGAAACTATCCGCGACGTTTTTGTGGTCTCTCAGGATATCAGCGGAGAAGAACACGTGCGCATGCAGGCAGTGCTCCAGGCTTTTGTTGACAACAGCATTTCCAAGACCATCAACTTCCCTGCCGGTGCCAGGGAAGATGAAATTGCGGATGCTTTTTCACTGGCATGGAAAATGAACTGCAAAGGCATCACCGTCTATGTGACCGGATCACGCGAACACGTGGTGCTTGAAACCGCCTCCACCCGCAGTCAACGCCAAAGCTCTGAAGTACGCGAAATGGTAGAACCCAGCAACGACCCATTAACTCCGGTCTGGCTGACCGAGAATGACATCGATCAGCCCAACCTGTGGAGTGAACCAAAGAAACCGCGCCCGCGCTTCTTAGCCGGCATGACCTATGGCATCAAAACCCCGGTTGGAAAAACCTTTATTACCATCAATGAGAAAGGTTTCAACCAGCCCTTTGAAGTATTCATCAATACCGCCAAGGCGGGTTCCGATGTGGCAGCGGATTCAGAAGCCATGGCGCGCCTGATCTCATACGTTCTGCGTCTTTCATCACCGGTCGAACCCAGCCAGCGCCTCCAGGAGATATGGAGGCAGTTAAGCGGGCTTGGCGGTGGTAGACCGCTCGGTTTCGGTCCATCCCGCGTACGCTCCCTACCGGATGGCGTGGCACAGGTTCTAGCAGAATACATGGAACAGCGCTCTGAACGCATCGCCCTCGAAGAGCCGATGCGCCTGGATGACCTGCTCAAAGATACCAAGGCACCCAAAGAAGAAGCACCGGAAAAGCCTAAAGAAGACCAGTACGCGCTCAAGATCGGCGATCTGTGCCCCGAATGCGGGCAGGCGGCTCTGGTGAACGAGGAGGGCTGCCGCAAGTGCTATGCCTGCGGGTACAGCGAGTGCTAAAAGATCAGTAAGAGTCTTACTATGGCAGTATCGGAGAAATCATGGCAAAGAAATTGATCCTGATAGCCGGAAATATCGGATCCGGAAAAACCTCTCTCACCGAGCGCATCGGGGAGCAGTTAGGATGGCGCACCGCCTATGAATCTGTGGTCAACAATCCTTACCTGCCCAATTTCTATAAAGACATGCGCAAGTGGGCTTTCCATCTTCAAGTCTACTTCCTCGGGCACCGCGCCAAGCAGCATGAAGAAATGGCTGCCGACCCACGCTCTGCTATCATCGACCGCAGTATCTATGAAGACGCCTTTATTTTCTGCCGCGCGCTCAACCGTATGGGCAACCTGAATGAGCTCGATTACCAGACTTACCTGCAGCTTTTCCACCTGGTGGTTGATACCCTCCCCACCCCTGATCTGCTCATCTACCTGCATTGCCCCGGAGCAGCCCTGATGGAGCGTATTCACCAGCGCGGGCGGGATATGGAAAGCGGCATCACCGCCGATTACTTGGCGCTGCTCGAATCCTTCTACGAAGATTGGATGCAGACCTTCGACCTCTGTCCGGTCCTTACCATCCATACCGACAACCTCGACTTTGTTCACAAGAAAAAACATCTTGACCTGGTCATCAACCGCATTCAGGATAAACTGGCTGGAAAAGAAGAAATGGTGTTTAACAAGTAAAGTATCGAATTATTCATGCAGAAAAACAGCATTCGAGAAGCCTGGAAGAAATTAGACAGCGGCGGTCGGAGGATGATCATTCGCGAATATCTTTCCCGTGTGGTTATGCTGTTGATGCTCTTCTTCATCTCCGGTAACTGGAACTGGTTGGGAGCGTGGATCATGCTTTTCTTTGCGCTGCTTTCGATCATCCTGATCCATCTACTCGTGGTGAGACCCAATCCTGACCTTTACAATGAACGCGGAGCGAAGCACAACAACACCAAAAGATGGGATGCGATCCTACTCCCTATCTATGGAATAAGCGGCTATATGGTGCTGATCATCGCCAGTTACGATGAACGCTTCCAATGGAGCGCTCTACCGGCGTATTTCATTGGAGTGGGAATAGTATTCATGGTTTTAGCCTGTGTGATCACAACAACCGCCATGTATTCCAATGCCTTTTTTTCATCCACCGTTCGCATCCAATCTGAACGCGGGCAAACTGTTGTAGATCAGGGTCCTTACCGCATCGTACGCCATCCGGGATACCTGGGAGGGATCTGTTTCTATATTGGCTGCGGATTTCTGCTCAATTCCACATGGGCATTTATTCCAATCCTGTTGGTTATCTTGATCCTCTCCATACGCATACGATTGGAAGAAAATGCCCTTCTAAATGAATTGCCCGGTTATAAAGAATACACACAAAAAGTCCGTTATCGCCTTTTCCCGGGTATCTGGTAGGCAGTTCTCAACCAAGAAAAGCCTTTACCATGCGGCAGACTGCAAAGGTGATCCATAGATCCGCTTCGGGATCCTTACCATCATAGCTGGAGGTCCAGGTTCCATCCGGTTTTTGATTTTCGCAGAACCATTCCAATCCTTTGCAAACACGGGGATCACTGCTAATAAAACCCAGGGCAGACAGAGTATGTATGGCTGAGAGTAAATTCGTCCACCAGAAGGGATACTGCAGTTTGAACCAGTATTCCGCCGCTTGCCGGAAAGTGAAGGCATCCTTTTTGAAAAGACGCCCTGTAAGAAATTCTCCGGCTTTCAAAACCTCTTTTTTCTTCTTGTAATCAGGATGAATCGAAAAAGCCCGCAGTACCATTCCGGTAATTATATGGGAAGCAGGCAGCTCTTTCCTGGGCGGGATGGGATCTTTGAAAGCAGCTTCGTAGTAATACGTTTGCTTGAACATGTTCATCGGGACGATCCACCCCCCATCATCCTGCTGCACGGAAAGCAGCCAATCCAGCCCATGACGTACCCGACTGTCTTCTTTGTAGCCAGCTTTGATCAGCAGTTCGAGCAAAGCGCCGGTGTAGTAGGGTGCATATTGATTGCTGAGAATACCGCGGATATCCCCTTCTTCACTCTGACAGGAGAAAACAAAATTCGCTGCCCGTTCCAGGGCGGGATGGCTGCGATCAAAAGCATATTTACCTACCAGCAGGCGCAGCATTTTCCAGGTTTCCACCAGCTCATAGTTCTCCCCTAACTCATCTCCCGGTCGATTTCCTTTGAAACGCCAGCTCCCGTCAGACTGCTGCTTCTGTAATATCTTTAAAACCGGTTCACTCTCCCACACACGACTGATCTGATGCACCTGCTGGTTCAACAGATCTCGCTCCATATGAAAAATCAATCCGGCGTTCTGAGCTGATAATAAAACCGGCAGCGGATCAACATGGAAATAATCTCGCCACATGCTAGTTTCCTTTTTATGTATAAAGTATTCTATAATGGATGAGAACAAAATTTCAATATCATCCCGATGAAAACAGGTACAATCTTCACATTTCACCTTCAATAATATGGATGCAACTTTTCCAGCGTGGATTCGTATATGGGTATAAATAAAACAACTTTGGAGCCGCACTTGGAAACCAGCTTCGTGGAAGCAGAATGCATACAGCAGGTTCTCGATGGGAACGAGGATGCCTTCACAGACATCGTCGAGCATTTTCAGTCACCTGTTTATAATCTCTGCTATCGTATGTTGGGCACCCCGCAAGAAGCTGAAGATGCCGCGCAGGAATCCTTCATCAGAGCATACCGCTACATTCACCGCTACGATTCCAAGCGACCATTTGCTACCTGGCTGCTTTCCATTGCAGCCCACTACTGCATCGACCAACAGCGGAAAAGGCATTTATTTTCGGTAGATCTGGATGAGATCATTGAATTCGGGATCACAGATGATTCCCCCAACCCTGAAAGTGCGATCGCAAATGACGAAGAAAATGAACTCATTCAAGAAAAATTGGCAGCATTGCCAACAAAGGATAGAATGATTTTGATTTTAAGATACTGGTATGAGTTCTCTGAAGAAGAAATAAGCAGCGCTCTCGATATAACCAAGAGCGCTGTAAAAAGCAGACTGCACAGAGCAAGAAAGCATATGGCAGAGCAGTGGAACTCCGAAGAAGAAGATATTTCCCAGAAAAAAGGGAGGCAGCATGAGCCACAAGCAATATGAAAAATGGATACTAAATGATTCACCTCTGAGCGAAGAAGAAAGGAAGCTGCTTGATGCACATCTGGTAGTTTGCGAAAACTGTCGAAAATTGAAAAAAGGCTGGCAGAACAGCTTGCAGTTGATGCAATCCAGTGAACAGCATGAACCGGCTCCGGGTTTTGCTTCTCGCTGGCAGATCAAGATCCAGCAAGAGCAGAGGCGGAAAAGGATCGTCAGAAACCGGATCATCCTCTTCAGCAGCGTTCTTTTTATGCTCTTCGCATCAGCAGCTTACATTGTCCTTTCCGGTTCTCTCTCCGCTTTTCTGGCGAATCTCATCACGATCAGCGCGCAGGTGATCCTTTTTATCACCAGAGGACTTTCAGAATTGTCCCTTTTCTTCAATGAAATCCCATCCATCCTTCGCTGGTCTATTGGGATCTTCATGATGGGTGTTGCCAATATGTTCATCATCTTGCTCAGCTATCTGATATGGAAAGCAAGAAGGAACCACAAAGAAGTACAGGGAGCACATATTTATGCGCAAGACTAGAAACATTCTTCTCTTATCTTTTCTGACATTGCTTTTGGTCACAGGCTGCACTTCAACCCAGGGCGCTGAGTCGTTCGGCGGGGATGGTACCCTGGTGATCGGAGAAGTGTATACCGTGGAAAGCGGAAAAACACTATATGGTGATGTGGCTGTGGTCGGCTCCAGTTTTGATATCGAAGAAGGCGCAGTTGTCAATGGTGATATCAGCCTCATTGGAAGTACTGCAGAAATTTCAGGCGAAGTTAATGGTGATATTTTTGCCATGGGTGGATCTACAACCCTCTCTTCATCTGCTGTGATCAATGGCGACTTTAATCAGATGTTCCACAACTTAGAACTGGTTCCGGGAGTAAGTGTTTCGGGAGATATTACTACCTATTCCAATCCCTTTGCATTTTCCGGTTTATGGACCAACATCGGTATGATCTTCCCCTACCTCACCAATCCGGGTCAGGTGCTGCTGAACAGCCTGATTGGATCAGCGATCTTCTGCTTTATTGCCTGTCTCATTATCTATTTACTGCCCAAACCGGTTCAAAACTGTGTCAATACCATCAAGAACCAGCCGGGGACTGCCTGGGGTGTTGGGTTACTGGTTGCCCTGGTGATCCCATTTTTTGCGGCGATTCTAGCCATAACGATCTGTCTTTCCCCCATTGCATTGGTTCTGCTGGTAGCGTTTCTGGCTGCAATCATATATGGATGGATCGCACTGGCATTTATCATCGGCGAGAAATTCAATGACTGGCTGTACTTGAAGATGTCCGTTATTCTAAAAACTCTGGTCGGTGCCCTGCTGCTCTCTATCGTTATCAGTCTTATCAATCTGATCCCGTGTCTCGGGATTCCCATTTCCATGATCGCCGGGTGCTACGGATTGGGCGGCGTGATCATCAGCCGTTTCGGCAAGACTGAGGATAAAGGGAATAGAAAGGGTCCACAATCACACCCTGAATTAAAACAGCCCACCCCTGAAACACAGAAATCCAAAGATACAAAATAATCATTTTTTCCATCCTATTGGATCAAAAAGAAGCTGAATAACAGATCAGCTTCTTTTTGATATTCAGGATTAAATAGTTATAATTTCATCATCGAAACCATGTGAGGTATTTATGAAACAGGTTCTACAGTATATGAATACGGGAGAAACAAAAATTGTAGAGGTTCCCATTCCCCAGGTACAGAAAAAGACCGCTCTTGTGAGAACGGCTGCTTCTCTGGTATCTGCCGGTACAGAACGATCTCTGGTGGAATTCGCCGAAAAGAATCTGGTTCAAAAAGCCTCCTCCCGCCCTGATCTGGTGAAGCAGGTTATGAACAAGGCAAAACGGGAAGGCATCCTTACCACCCTCGATTCCGCATTCAACCGGCTTGACCAACCCATGGTACTCGGCTATTCTTCTGCTGGCACGATCGTTGAAATAGGAGAAGGGCTGGAAGGTTTTCAAGTTGGAGATCGGGTGGTATGCGCAGGTGGAAATCACGCTGTGCATGCTGAATATGCCATCGTCCCGCAAAACCTGCTGGCACACCTACCCGATGATATTCCTTTTGAATCTGCCTGCTTCGCGACCCTGGGAGCCATTGCTTTGAACGGCATCCGTCTGGCACATCCGGAGATCGGAAGCCGGGTAGCAGTGGTCGGTATGGGATTGCTGGGGCTGTTGACCGCCCGTCTGGTTGAAGCTAATGGCTGTCTGGTCACCGGGGTCGATACCGATCCCGACAGAATTCGATTTGCAAAGAAGATCGGTATTTCCGCTTACAGCCGCGATTCGATTCCCGCAAAAACAGCTTCTCTGACCAATGGACGCGGATTTGATGTGGTGCTGATCTGCGCAGCCACCAGCAGTGATGATACGGTTCAGCTGGCTGGCGAAATTGCGCGTGATCGCGGGCACGTTATCTCTCTGGGCGTGGTTGGTTTGAACATTCCCCGCAAACCCTATTACGAAAAAGAGCTCTTTTTTCAGGTATCGCGTTCCTCCGGTCCCGGACGGTATGACCCACAGTATGAAGAAGAAGGGCATGATTACCCGCCAGGTTATGTACGCTGGACGGAAGGAAGAAATCTGGAAGCGTTTGTGAACCTGCTTGAATCGGGGAAACTGCAGGTTTCTGATCTGATCACTCATCAGTTTGAAATAGCAAATGCCGCACAGGCATATGAACTTATTACCGGAAAACTGAAAGAACCTTACGTGGGAATCGTACTCACCTACCCTCAGACCGGGAAAAAGGCTGCAGCCCGTATTTCTATTCAAAATAGATCGATCAATTCTAAAGAAGCCAATGTAGGTGTGATCGGTGCCGGGAACTACGCTAAAGCCACCTTCTTGCCGGCTATGCGCAAGAACAGGGATACCAATTTCATAGGCATCGCTTCCATCAATGGAGTCAACGCGCAGCACGCTGCCTCGAAGTTCGGTTTCAACTACGCAACTTCTTCTGCGCAGGAGATTTTTAAGGATAAAAACATCAACAGCGTGGTCATCATGACCCGCCACGATGAACACACAGAGCTGGTCCTTCAAGCTCTCAAGAATGGAAAACATGTCTACTGCGAAAAACCGCTGGCTCTCGATCTTGAAGCGCTGGCTGAAATCGAAAGCACACTCGGTAAGCCAAAAACTCCCATTCTGACTGTGGGATTCAACCGCCGCTTCGCCCCGCTTGCGATTCATTTGCAGGAATTCTTTGCAAACCGCTCTGAACCGCTCTATGCGCATTACACCGTGAACGCGGGCTTTCTGCCTTCCAATCATTGGCTGCATGATGCCGTGCAGGGCGGCGGCAGGATCATCGGAGAAGGTTGTCATTTCATTGATTTTCTGACCTGGCTAACCGGGCTGCTTCCTACCGCTGTTGAAGCGATCGCCCTACCCGATCTCGGAAAATATCACCAGGATAATATGCAAATTACACTGGAATTCGGTGATGGTTCGATCGGCAGTGTTGCATATCTGGCAAATGGAGATAAAAGCTTTCCAAAGGAACGGGTCGAGGTCTTCTGTGCCGGAAAAGTGGCAGTTCTGGATGACTACCGCAGGCTTGAATTGATCTCCGGCGGTAGAAAAAAGACCTACCGTTCTGCATTCCGTCAGGATAAAGGACATCAGGCTGCCTGGGCGGCATTTGTAAACACCCTGCAAAATGGCACAGAAGCCCCCATTCCATATACACAGCTCATGGCAGTCAGTAAAACTGCTATTCTGGCGGGGAAAGCAGCCGCAGAAAAAACAAGGATCGAAATAGAAAAATAAAATGCAGAAACCCGGTCGGTTGAAAGTACTGCTGGCAACATCCTCCCTTCTGGGGTGGAAGTCTGTCTCAAACTATGCTCTTTATAAATTCGGACTTTCCTCCGGGTACTTTCAAAGCCATCCAAAACCGGAGAATAAAGCTGCTCTACAAGCAGCTCTTTCAGACTCTAAGAAAACAATCCTGCCAGTTATTCCGCGAGAGGAAATAGAGAAAAGTATTGGCAGCGGAATCGCACGGCTCATACGGGCTGCGGACGATCTGATCGATGGGAAGATCATCCTTTTTGAAGGGCTACCTGCCCAACTTGATCTGGCTCCCCATACCCCCTTGCTGCACTGGAGCGAAATAGAACGCGGGAAGTTCCCGCTTGAGGAAGATATCAAACTCATCTGGGAACCGGCGCGCTTTTCATGGGCGTTCACCCTTGCCAGAGCCTTTCATTTGAGCGGAGATACCCGCTATTTGGATGCTTTCCAGAAATATCTGGATGCTTTCAACAGGCAGAACCCCGCATATCAGGGGGCAAACTGGACCTCAGGGCAGGAAGCAGCGCTGCGCATCATCGCCTTGAGCTTCGCCCATCACATCTTTTCACAATCCTCATCCGTTCCCAATAGACTGCTTCTGGATGTGCGTGTGGCTATCGCAGAAAATGCTGCCCGCATTCCCCCCACCCTGAATTATGCGCGTTCACAGCGCAACAACCATCTCATCAGTGAGGCAGTGGGATTATATACCGCGGGACTGCTGCTCGAAGGGTACGCCCCTGCAGGAAAATGGAAGAAAATCGGATGGAAGCTATTCAATGAGGCAATTCTTGACCAGATTGCTGCTGATGGAACCTACATTCAGCACAGCACTAACTACCACCGCCTGATGCTGGATGAAGCCATCTGGATGACAGCCCTTGCCGAATATGCTCAAGAAACGCTGCCTGATACTGTCAATCATAAACTGGCAGTTTCTACCGAATACCTGTACGCCATGCTTGATCCCGATTCAGGTCAGGCACCCAATCTGGGGCATCAGGATGGTTCGAATGTACTGCCCCTGGCAAATGCAGACCATCTGGACTACCGCTCCACCCTGCAAGCAGCTGGCAGAATATTCTTGAAAAAAGATCTTTTCCCAACAGGCACCTGGGATGAAAAATCAGCCTGGCTGGGAATTAAAAAACAGGGGAAAGAAAAACATCCTGAGACAGATCCGCTACGGTTAGGCAGCAATAAGGATTGGGCAAGCATGCGTGTTGTTCAGTTCCACACTCGCCCCGCGCATGCCGATCAGCTGCAAGTAGAGATCTGGCACAACAGCCAGAACCTGGCGCTGGACGCCGGCACGTATCTGTATAACGCTCCTGAACCCTGGCGCAACGCACTTCGTACCACACGCGTTCACAATACCCTCAATGTGGATGGATTGGACCAAATGCTGCCTACCAGCCGCTTTATGTGGCTGGACTGGGCAAACGCGCAGGTCCTATCTTCAGATGCAAATGCTATCTGCGCCCAGCATGATGGTTATCAAAAACTCGGGATAACCCATCAAAGAACCCTGCGGTTAATTTCTTCCGGCTGGGAGATCGAAGATAAAGCACTCTTCTGCGGCAGAGACAGACATCAGATCACCCTGCACTGGCTTTTACCTGATCTTCCCTTTACTTTTAACAACAATACTATTTATTTTTCAGAGCCGGAATTCTCCCTGCAATTCAGCAATGATTCCAATCTCCCAGCCAATCTGCAGATCATTCGCGCAGGTGCTGTTGTATACGGTCACCCTAATAAGGATACCGCTATCTACGGCTGGTTTTCCCCTACCTATGCCGTGAAGCGGGCGGCACTTTCTATTCTTTATACAGCAGAAACTGAACAGTCACTTTGCTTTCTCACTGAGTGGAATTTTCCCAAGAAAAAATCCAGAACAGTGTAAAATCGAGATATGCATATTCTGCTCATTCATCAAGCTTTTGCGGCGATCGACGAACCCGGAGGCACACGCCATCATGAAATGGCGCGCGCGCTGGCTCAGCAGGGGCATCAGGTAACCATCATCGCCAGCCCCATCAGCTATCTGACCGGCAAAACCAGTGCTGAACGGAAAAAAGTTGTACGCGAAAAGAACGTCACCATCTACCGCACCTATACCTATCCAGCACTTCACCGCAGTTTCTTTCACCGCATCATCAGTTTTATCTCTTTTATGAATTCTTCCTTCTTCAGAGCGTTAAAGGTACGCAAAGTCGACCTGGTGTGGGGCACTTCTCCGCCCATTTTTCAGGGGATCACTGCCTGGCTGGTAGCCCGCCTGAAGGGAGTTCCATTTGTCTTTGAAGTGCGCGATCTGTGGCCTGCCTTTGCCGAAGCAGTAGGTGTTCTCAAGAATAAATTTCTCATCGCTTTATCACGCTGGTTGGAAAGATTCCTCTACCGTCATGCCGATGCGCTCATCGTTAATTCTCCCGGCTATATCGAACATGTACGCCAGCGCGGAGCGAGAAATGTATTCCTGGTGCCCAACGGTGTGGATACCGCCATGTTCCCCACAGATGAAGATGGAACTGCTTTTCGCACCAGCCATCAGTGGCAGAAGAAATTTCTTGTTTTTTACACCGGCGCACACGGCATGTCGAACGACCTGCCAGTTGTCATCAAAGCTGCAGAGCAGTTGAAAGATGAAAAAGACATTCATTTTGTGTTTATCGGTGCCGGAAAAGAAAAAGCCAATCTGATAGAAATGACGCAAAAAAAGAAACTGGATAATATCTCCTTTCTTCCCCCAATTGAAAAGAAGGAGATCGGGCAGGCACTGGCTGCTGCAGATTGCTGCATCGCCATTTTAAAGCCCATTGAGCTGTACAAAACCACTTACCCCAATAAGGTTTTTGATTACATGGCAGCCGCTAAAGCTATTGTTCTGGTGATCGATGGAGTCATCCGCAAGGTGATAGAAGATGCCAACTGCGGGATTTTCACCCAGCCCGGAGATGCGCAAGCCCTGGCGCAGGCTGTCCTTGCCCTGCACGCTTCTCCTCAAAAATGCAAAGAAATGGGACTTCGTGGTAGAGTATATGTAGAACAGCATTTCAACCGGCAAAAAACCGCCGCACAGCTTTTAGAAGTATTTCAAAAGGTAGTAGAAAAAAATGTCTGAAAAGATATTGGTTGTCGAAGACGACCTGACCCTGCAAGAAACACTGGTTTACAACCTCAGCCATCAGGGCTATACGGTTGCAACTGCAGCGGATGGGAACAGCGCGATTGAAAAAGCACGAACAGAAAAACCAGATCTCATTCTGCTGGATATCATGCTGCCCGGCATGGATGGTTTTGAAGTATGCCGTGTTGTGCGAAAAGAGTTAATAACCCCGATACTCATGCTAACCGCTCGAGATGATGAGATAGACCGCGTGGTAGGTCTGGAAGTGGGCGCAGATGATTATCTTACCAAACCTTTCAGTATGCGGGAATTGATCGCAAGGGTAAAAGCACTGCTGCGCCGCTCCCGTCTCATCCAGGAAAGCAGTTCAACAAAACGCACGGAAAAGAAAAGCTATACCTACAATAATCTCTACATCAACCAAGAACGTCGAGAAGTGAAAATCAACGATTCAATCTTGGAATTAAAACCTAAAGAATATGATCTGCTGATCTACTTCGCTGAAAACAAGGGGCATGTTCTCAGCCGTGAGCAGATGCTGGAAGATGTATGGGGTTGGGATTATTTTGGCGACAGCCGCACGGTAGATGTGCATGTACGCTGGCTGCGAGAAAAAATCGAGGACGATCCTGCGAATCCTCAGCGTATCATCACGGTACGCAGCGCAGGATATCGTTTTGATGGATAACGCCTATGTCTCAGGTTTTCTGGCTGTTATACAGCAGTTTTATCCTCCTCACAGCACTGACCGTAATCATTTTTAATTCTTCCCTTTTTTCAAATTTTTCCTTTTCGAATTTTCTGCAGAATGCTTACCCTCAGATCATCTTCATTTTGATACTGGAAGCTGTTCTTGCGTTGTTCATCAACTGGCTGAGTCAGCGACCACTTAAAAAGATCCGCGACTATTTACAGGCAGAAGATATTTCAAAACCGAATATCGAAAAGTTCATCAACCGTTCGGATGAGGTCGGCGCTCTGGCAAACACGGTGATCAAAATAACCTCCCAATCAGAGCAGATGATCGCCGACCTGATCTCACAGCAGCGCTATCTGGCAAGCATTCTGGAAAACCTGAATGATGGTATCTGCATCGTGGATAAGAACGGCATTGTCCGCATCATCAATCAAGCCACCAAACGTATGTTTGATATTCCTGAAAATGCCGTAAGCGGGCAATCGCTGATCGAAACCATCCGCCACCATCGCGTTCAAGAATTGTGGCAGGCTTGCCAGGAAAAAGGTATTCAGCAGACCATGCAGATCGAGACCACGCTGGAAAGGAACTACCTGCAGTGCATCGCTGCACCTCTGAAACCGCAGGAAGAAGGCAATATTCTGATCCTATTTCAGGATGTCACACGACTCCATCAGCTTGAGATCGTCCGGCGCGATTTTGTCAGCAATGTTTCGCATGAACTACGAACTCCGCTTACTTCTTTGAAACTTATCACCGAAACCCTGAATGACGGCGCAATGGATGATCCGCCAGCTCAAAAGCGTTTTTTGGGGCAAATGGAAAAAGAGATAGACAATCTGACACAGCTGGTGCAGGAGCTGTTGGAATTATCGCGCATCGAATCCGGTCTGGTACCGCTGCAGAAGAAGAATGTCGCGCCCTGCGTATTCTTAGAAAACGCTGCCAACCGTATGCAGGTTCAAGCGGAAAGAGCCGGTTTGGAATTTACCTGGGACTGCCCTACTGCACTTCCCACTATTCACATTGATGAAGCAAGATTAGAACAGGTCCTGATCAACCTCATCCACAACGCCATCAAGTTTACCCCTCCAGGCGGTAGAATCCATGTTTCGGCAGAAAAAAAAGAAGGTGCGGTCATCTTTGCGGTGCAAGATAGCGGCGTCGGGATCCCAGCCAAAGATATCGAGCGTATCTTCGAACGTTTTTATAAAACAGACCGCTCCCGTTCCAAAAGTGGGACCGGACTGGGGCTATCCATTGCTCTCCATCTCGTCGAGGCACACCAGGGCAGGTTATGGGTGGAAAGCACCGTCAATAAAGGCAGTACCTTTTATTTCTCAATTCCCACAGCAAAATAGGAATCTCAATCTTTAACCTGTTCTTAACCTTTCTCTCACTTCTTGTTAAAAGCGGTTGGGTATCATCTAATTCATAAACTAAACAAGGAGAAAAGAAAGAATGTCGCGTAAGTTATTTGGTTTGTTAAGTATTGTAATTTTGAGTGCTCTTCTTTTAGGCGCATGCAGCACAGCAGCCGCCGAACCAACTGCCGCCCCCGCAGAAGAACCCGCAGCGGAAGAAGCTTCTGACGAAGCACTGTCTGGTCAAATCCAGATAGCAGGTTCCACCACTGTACAGCCGCTCGCCGAAACTCTGGCTGAAACCTTCATGGATGCCAATCCTGATGTCGTGATCGAGATCCAGGGTGGTGGCTCAAGCGTTGGTGTTACTTCTGCCGGAGATGGAACAGTTGATATTGGTTCCGCATCCCGTGAGATCAAATCCAGTGAAATGGAAACCTACCCGGATCTCAACGTATATACCATTGCCTATGACGGTATTGCCATCGTTGTGAATCCTGATGTTGATATCGCCACGCTTTCAGTCGAACAGGTTCGTGGTATCTTCTCAGGCGAAATCACAAACTTCTCCGAAGTTGGCGGTCCTGATGCAGAGATCGTTGTTGTCTCTCGTGAAGAAGGCTCCGGCACCCGTGCGGCGTTTGAAGAACTGGTTATGAACTACAAAGATGCAAATGGTGACGCTGTAGAAACACCCATTACCGAAACCGCTCTCTTGCAGCAATCCAATGGTCAGGTTTCAACTATCGTTTCCACCACACCCAATACCATCGGCTTCCTTTCCTTCGGTTACTTGAGCGATGCAGTCAAAGGTGTTTCTATCGATAATGTTGCTCCTACCGTTGAAAATGTTAAAAACGGCAGCTACAGCATCTTCCGTCCTCTGAACCTGCTCACCAATGGTGAAGCGCAAGGTCTTGTAAAAGCATTCATTGATTACATCCTCTCAGATGCTGGACAGGAAATCGTAGCAGAAGACTATATCACCGTAAAGTAATCACAAACAGTAAAAAGAAAGAAATGGGGCGCATTCAAATGCGCCCCATTTTCTCACTTATTTTTAATCGGAATATTATGAAAATCACACAAAACAACCAACAAAAACCTGAAAGCAAGTTCATATTTCCAAAATTTTTGGCATTATTCTCATTATTCATATCTGCTGCTTTTCTGACAACCGGTTTTTTATCTTTTTTCTCCGTCATCGACCTATCTATCAATAAGGTATTAGCGTTGGTTACAGGCATTATTTTATCAACAGCTTTTTTCTTGCTCGCAAAAGGATTCTATACTTTACAAAACTGGGCAAGAACCACCCTGTTATCCATTCTTATCCTTATCATTCTTGTCCTGCTTGTAAAGATCATCTTCGAATTTTCAAGCATCGTTTTTGCAGGGAAACAGGTTTTATCGATCGGTGAAATTTTAAAATACATCGGAAAATATTTTCTGAGAACAATTTTGTACATGAGCATACCGGGAATTCTTTTTTATTTTCTCTACAAATGCGATGAGATCTTTTCAGAAACCCCCAGACAGCGCCACCTATTTGATCATACGGTCAAAAACTTTTTACTGGGCACTGCGCTCAGTTCCATCCTTATTGTGATTTTCATTTTTGTTTTTACTTTTCAAGAATCAGAATTAGCCATTTCGGAGATCGGTTTAAAAGAACTCCTGACAGGCACGATCTGGCGCCCCGGGGCTATCATCGGTACGGATGAATCCCATTTTGGATTGGTCCCGATGGTTATCGGTTCCATCTACAGCACCATTGGCGCCATTATCATAGGGATCCCACTTTCGTTTGGCACAGCGATCTTGCTGGCAGAAATCGCCCCCCAATCTATCCGCACAATATTCCGAACTGCCATCGAACTCTTATCGGGCATTCCTTCGGTTGTGTACGGTTTATTTGGCATGGTTGTGATCGCCCCTTTGATCCGTATGATACCTATTAAAGGAAACACTACAGGGTTCGGCATCCTCAACGCATCCATTATCCTATCTATCATGATCCTTCCTACCGTAACAAACATTACCGAAGATGCCATCCGGGCTGTTCCACAAAGTTATCGTGAAGCATCCTACGCACTGGGTGCCACACACTGGCAGACCATCAAAGATGTGGTACTTCCCGCGGCGAATTCCGGCATCATCGCTGCGGTAATTCTGGGCATCAGCAGAGCGCTGGGCGAAACCATGGCTCTGATCATGGTCATTGGAAACTCGATCGCGATTCCCTCACCAATCAATGACAATCCCCTTTCGATCATTTTTTCCACCGCACGAACCCTCACAGGGAATATTGCCGTCGAGATCAACTATGCTTCCGGAGCGCATCGATCTGCCCTTTTCTTCACGGGTGTGCTGCTGTTCCTTTTCCTGCTGATCATTAACCGACTGGCAAACCATATCATGAAAGAGAAAAAGACATCATGAATAATTCTCTAACCAAACAGCAAAGAATGGCTGCTGCCAGAGAGAAGATCAACCATAAACCGAACATCCGCAAGCGCCGGCTAATTCAGAGCCTCGCCTTCACTTTCTTATGGATCATGGGTTTTACGACCATTGCTGTCCTAATATGGATCGTTGTTTATGTATTTGTCAAAGGATTCCCCTCTATTAACATGGAATTTCTTACCACCCGCCCGGCTGGTGGTTTTGATGGAGAAGGAGGAATTTCCACCACCATTGTAACCACCGTTTATCTTGTTATTTTCACACTTGCCATTGCGGCTCCTCTGGGAATTGGTGCAGCAATATATTTCGTGGAATATGCCAACGAAGGGCAAGCGCGCAATAAAATTGTCCGTTGGCTGATCAAAGCTGCACGCACCGGGGTAGAAATTCTCGCCGGTGTGCCGTCCATCATCTTCGGCTTGTTTGGATTTGCCATTTTTGTTTCTTACCTGAAGCTTGGTTTCTCCCTGCTTTCTGCCGGATTGAGCGGAGCCTGCCTGGTGCTGCCCGTCATCATCCGCACCACCGAGGAGGCGCTGCTGGCGGTTCCCGAATCATATCGTGAAGGCTCGCTGGGGTTGGGAGCCACAAAATGGCAGACTGTTACCGGGGTTGTCCTGCCGGCAGCTATTCCGGGAATTGTTACCGGAATTGTATTGAGTGTTGGTAGAATCATATCTGAGACGGCAATTTTTTGGGTTACACTTGGTGGTAGTTATCGTCTTCCACAAAACCTTCTGTCGTCAGGGAGAACACTGGCACTGCACGTTTACATGCTGGCTACAGAAACCAGGGCGTTTGACAAAGCCATGGGAACATCAGCCATCTTGATCATAATCATTATAATTTTAAACCTTGCAATCAATCTCTCATCAAAATATTTTCAGAAACGATTGAGTGGAAAGTAGGAAGAATGCCGTCATTACTATCAAATGAAAATCTAAAAATCAACGCACAGAAATTTAACCTGTTTTATGGAGATTTTCAGGCTCTCAAGGATATCAATGTAGATATTCCCGAAAATGCCATCACCTCGATCATCGGACCATCCGGCTGCGGAAAAAGTACCTTTCTGCGATCCATCAATCGAATGAATGAATTGATCCCCAGTGTAAAAACCGATGGGGGCATCTACCTCGATGATGAAGATATCTACACACAGGACGTTGTAGAACTTCGGAAAAGGGTCGGGATGGTCTTTCAGAGACCCAATCCATTCCCCAAGTCTATTTTTGATAATGTTGCCTATGGACCCCGCGCACATGGATTGAAAAACAAGGCAGTTCTTGAAGAGATCGTAGAAAAAAGCCTCACCGATTCTGCCCTCTGGGATGAAGTAAAAGACAATTTGAACAAATCAGGATTGGCGCTATCCGGCGGTCAGCAGCAGCGTTTATGCATCGCGCGTGCGCTGGCAGTAGAACCGGAAGTCATCCTGATGGATGAACCTGCTTCCGCATTGGATCCAATTGCTACTCTGAAAATTGAAGAGTTGATCCAAAATTTGAAAAAAGAATATACAATTGTCATAGTCACACATAATATGCAGCAAGCTGCCCGTGCTTCTGACTACACTATGGTGTTTAACATGCACCCTGATCGGTCCGGCTATATCATCGAATACGGAAAAACCAGTCAGATCTTTACCAATCCACAAGAGAAAATCACCGAAGATTACATTTCCGGTCGATTTGGATAGAAACCATAGAGGTGAATATAATGCCGCGTGAAACTCTGGACACAAAATTAACACAGATAAAGAATGAGATCTATCTTCTTGGAAGTATGGTTGAGCAGGCTGTTCTGGACGCAACCAATACCCTGAAAACCCGAAACCTTGACGAAGCAAGACGTATTTACGAAGAAGATTCCGTTATCAATGAAAAGCGGTTTGCGCTGGAAAATGCCATTATCATCCTGCTGGCAACGCAGCAGCCATTTGCCAGAGATCTTCGACTGCTGGCAGCTATGCTGCTGGTAGTAAATGAGTTGGAAAGAATGGCAGATTACGCTAAAGGCATTGCCAAGATCACCATCAAACTCGGCAGTTCAGACATCGATATTCCAGTACGTGATTTTCAAAAAATGGCAGAACAGAGCGTCAGCATGCTTCACCGCAGTTTAAGCGCATTCATCGAGCAAAATCCAAATCTGGCTGCAGCCATTCCACAGGAAGATGATATTGTGGATGAGATGTACACAAAGATCTACCGCAACACGATCCAATATGCTATTGCCAATCCGACACAAATGGATGAAGCCAATGACATTCTATGGATCGCCCACAACCTGGAACGCTTTGCAGATCGGGTGACCAATATTTGTGAACGGACAATCTTCATCACAACCGGGGAATTGATGGAAATGAATACCAATGACGATGAGGAATATCTATCTGAAAAGTAACCCTCCCCTCCGATAAAACCAGGACGTATGATTCTCTCATTATTCAATGATTTTAGTTCTATCCAGCTTTAATTCAGGAATGCACCGATATTTTTCATAGCAATTCCCGGGATAAGAATATACAATAATATAAAAAATAGCTCTAGAAATGGAAATGGAATGTTAAAACCGAATACAACCGATGGCAAATTGATCATTGTAGAAGGTATTGACGGAAGTGGAAAATCCACCCAGATCGATCTGATCTACAAATGGCTTCAGGACAAAGGAAAATCTGTTTATTTCAGCGAATGGAATTCTTCCCCTCTGGTAAAAAGCACTACAAGACTGGGAAAGAAACAGCGCTTATTTACACCCACTACATTCAGCCTGATCCAGGCGACCGATTTTGCTGACCGCTGGGAAAATCATCTCTATCCCCTATTAAAAGCCGGTGTCATCGTCATTGCAGACCGGTACGCCTTTACAGCCTTTGCCAGAGATGTAGCACGGGAAGTAGATCCCAAATGGGTGCGCAACCTTTATTCTTTTGCCGTCCAGCCCGACCTGGCGCTATATTTCAGGGTAGATATCGATACCGCGGTGGAACGCATCCTCACATCCAGAGCAAAAATAAAATATTATGAAGCAGGGATGGATCTGAAGCTTGCAAGCAGCAAAGCAGAAAGTTTCAGACTCTTCCAGGGAAAAGTTCTGGATGAATATGAAAAGATGATCAAGGAATTTAATTTCGAGGTAATCGATGCAAAAAAACCTGTCGAAAATCAGCAAAAAGAGATCCGTAGACTGGTAGACTCCGTCCTGCGAGGATGGCAGGGGCTTCCCAATCCAACCCTATCGGCAAAAAGATATGAAAGAAAATTACGTCAAGCGAAAGCCGTACAGGAGAAGTAAATCATGACAAAAATGAAATTTTACGGCAGCGGCTTTCCATATATGCCTAAAGAAACAATGAAGGGTAAATTGATCGTCCTGGAGGGGACCGACGGCGTTGGACGCTCAACACAAGTAGCCATGTTGAAAAAATGGCTTGAAAAAAACAGCTTCGCAGTATCTGATACCGGATTGCGCCGCTCTCCCCTCACGCAGCCCGGATTGGACAGAGCAAAAAAAGGCAACACATTGACACCCACCACCCTCAGCCTTTTCTATGCAACCGATTTTGCAGATCGGCTTGAGAATCAGATCATCCCCGCTCTCCGTGCAGGTTTTCATGTGCTTTCCGATCGCTATTTCTACTCGATCATGGCTCGAGATGTCGTCCGCGGGTTGAATCCACAATGGACCAGAGGTTTGTACGGGTTTGCCCTGGTCCCAGACATCGTGATCTACTTAAAAGCGGATATTCCATCACTGGTAACAAGGATCGTACACGGGCGCGGTTTTAATTTTTGGGAATCTGGAATGGATATTATCAAAGAGCAGGATCTCTTTGATAGTTTTGTGCAGTATCAGAAATGTATGATCGAACAATTCGACAAGATGGCTGAAGAATACAAATTCAAGGTAGTCGATGCAAACCGCTCTGTGAAAGTTATTTTCGAAGACGTAAAATCTCTGGTTGAAGAGTTGATCCCCCCAAACGAGGAAGCAAAGAAGAAAAAATAAAGGACTCTCTATGAAGGGAACCAAGGATATCCGAATTCAGAAATATGCTTCCGCCAATATCCTTGCTAATACACAAAATATTCTACCGCTTCTTGAAAAATTACAAAGCCGTCGCAACGATATTGAAGATATTCACGATCTCCGGGTAGCTTCACGGCGTATTCGCACCACATTAACCATATTCGCCGATTATTTTCCCAAACAAAAAGGGAAAACCTGGCATAATATGGTCCGCTCGATCACCCGAAATTTTGGAAAGACCAGAGACCTGGACGTCCAGATCGATTTTCTTGAAAAACTGCTCTCGACGGTTGCCGATCGGCGCACCCGGGCGGGAATACTGCGCATTCACTTACGTCTGACTCAAAAAAGGAAAAGGATCGACCATAAGGTGGAAAAACATTCGGATAACCTGCTCAACAATGAGAACCTGTTTACCATGCAGAAAACCATGCAGGCTGTTCTTCAAACCGAGAGTGATGAAGAATATCCCCCGGAACTATATCAACTGGCGTTTTCTACTATTAATACCGCACTTGACCGGTTCTTATATTACGAAGTGTTCCTCTACCACCCCGAAAAGATCCATGAACTGCACTTAATGCGCATCGCAGCAAAAAATCTGCGCTACACCCTCGAAGTTTTTTTACCGCTTTATCATGGGGAACTGGATGCCTATCTTGATACCATGAAATCAATCCAGCAAAAGTTAGGATCGATCCATGATTGTGATGTTTGGATCGCTTTTCTTCCAGAATTCATTCAATTGGAAAAAAAGAAGATCAGAAAGTATTATGGTCGCTTATCGCCAACTCAGCGCCTATTACCCGGATTCGAATTCATCCAGCAAAACCGTCAAACAGAACGAAACAGGATCTACAATGATTTTCAAAAAAAATGGCAGCAGTGGAAATCTGATGAAATATGGCTGAACTTGCGAGAATTGATTTTACAAGCTACAATACCCTGCACACAAACAATTCAGAACTCCAATACAATTTCAGGGGGAAACGATTCGAAAGATGTTATATCGAAATAAAAAAGAATCTCATTCAATTCAAACTATTGCTTTGATCAGCGATATCCATGCAAATTTACCCGCACTCGAAGCAGTGTATGAACATGCAACCAAACATGGAGCACAGTTGTTTCTCAACGCAGGTGATAGTGTGGGGTACGGACCTTTTCCAAATGAGTGTCTGGATTTCATCAGACTGAGAAAAATAGTCAGCGTAAAAGGGGATTACGATCAAAAAGTACTCGAGTTTCCCAAGAAAAAAAACATCTATATCCAAAAGAAGCATATGCTGAAAGTTCAAGCATTCCGCTGGACTTACGAGCAGCTATCTGTAAGGAATTTTCAATACTTATCAGACCTGCCTCAGCATACTACGCTTGACCTGGAAGAGAAAAAGATCCATCTGACCCACGGCTCAATGCTCAATACAAAGATCCATCTTGGTCCGCGAACTTCACGGAAAGATCTGTTGAACAATCAAAAGCTCGCACAGAGCGATTTTCTGGTCATCGGAAACACCCATATCTACTGGAAAACGAAAGTCGAGGATACAACCTTCATCAATCCCGGCAGCGTTGGCAGACAGGACGATCGCGATCCCCGTGCATCTTACGTGCTTCTGACAATTGGAAAATCCGTCCGACTCCATCATTACCGCGTACCCTACGACACTTCAATCATAATTCGAGCGGTCGAACGATACAATTTGCCTGATGAATTCGCCTACATGTTCAGAAAAGGCGTCGATCTGGATACGGCACTTCTTGAAACTCCCAAAAGAGACTGAGTGGAATCCTGCGATCAATCACAGAAAAAATCTTTACGGATCCTGGAATTTTGCGGTTCGGGATAATACTGCATATATGATTCCGTAGATGAAAAAAGCCGTTCAAGCCAGGTGATGAAAAAACCGCTCTGACGGTCTCCACCCTGGCTGCGGTAGCAAGCAGAAGCTTTTTCGCGGACAGCAGCATACTTTCGATAATGGACGCGGATATGAATGGGAAAATCAGTTTTTAGAATCTCCAGGAAATTGATATCACCATTTTTCCCGAATTTCGTGGGATCTTTCCCAACCAGCGGCATCAACTTCACCACCATGCGCATGAATTTTCTCGGAAAGGTATGTAAATACACTCCCTCAGGATGAAAAGGCGGCAGTCCTTCTATATTTATATGTGGGTCTGCTGCGATCTGCATTGCCTTTTCCACGGATCTGTAAACATGGATGTGATCAGGATGCCCGTAACCCCCTGCGGGATCAGAGGTAAGAACGATCTCAGGTTTTATTTTGCGCAGATAGTAAGCAATATCCATTCCAGCTTTTTCCAAAGGGACTTGAATGAATGCCTGCGGATGATCATTATCCTGTGTGCCGGGCATACCGGAATCCCGGTACCCTAAAAAGTGAAGCTCTTTCACTGCCAAAACCTGCATTGCACAGCGCATTTCCGCCACCCGTAACGCAGCCATCGAAGGATATTGAGCCAACAGATCGGCATCTGCTTCTCCAACTTCTCCTTTGGTAGCACAGATGACAGAAACCTCTTTCCCTTCCGCCTGATATTTTGCGATCGTCCCACCCATTCCAAAGGTTTCATCATCCGGGTGTGCTGTAACGATCAATATTTTCTTTTTATCCGTCATGATTTCCTCATTGTTCTGCACAGACAGCGCAGTTCGTACGTTTTCTTATTTGAATTTCATGAAACTTCATCTGTTCGCCATCCAACAAGATCATTCGTCCGTATAGAGGGCTGCCAAAACCGGTAAGGATTTTGATACATTCCAATGCTTCAATAGAACCGATAATCCCCGGAACCGCGCCTATCACCCCCACTCCTCTATTCAATGCAATGACTTCATCGGAAGGCATATTGGGGTACAGGCAGCGAAAACACGGTCCCTGTTTGGCATCAAACACTGCCACCTGCCCATGAAATTGATTGATGGCTCCATAAACATAAGTTTTTCCTGCTTGAACACAGAGATCATTGATCAGGAAACGGGTCTCGAAATTATCCGTCCCATCCATGACAATGGAGTAATCACGAATGATCTGTCTGCCGTTCTGTTCCACAAAACGTTCTGGGTAAAGCTCAAGCTTCACCATCGGATTCAGCCTATGCAGCCGCTGAAATGCCGAATCTGTTTTTTGCCTACCCAAACTATCGGTATCATGAACTATCTGGCGCTGTAAATTTGAAAGCTCAACCTCATCAGGATCAACAATACCCAGCTTCCCCACTCCTGCGGCAGCCAGATACAGCAGTACCGCGGAACCAAGCCCCCCGGCGCCCACAACCAGCACCGATCCATGCTTCAGCTTGAGCTGCCCTTCTTCTCCAAATGCAGGAATGCGCAGGTTGCGCTGATATCGTTCTCTCTCTGTAGGATCCAACTCTTCCATAATTTTTCCTTACAGGTATTGTATTGTCAGGTAAGTAGAAGTGCAATGCTCTTTTAGTAAGAAAAGGATTAGAATAACAATATGGACATTATAATGACCCATGAGCAAACCGACTTCGATGGTTTTGCATCAATCCTGGGTGCTTATCTCCTTAGCGATCATGCAATTCCACTTCTACCCAACACACTCAATAGAAACGTACAAAAATTTTACAACGATTATTGTTCTGAGCTGCCTTTCATCCTTCCACAAGCTCTGCCCAAACAAAAGGTCCACTCGATAACCCTGGTTGATACACAATCGATGGTTACATTGAAGGGTATTACAAAAAACACCCAGATATGCTCCATAGATCACCATAAACAAAAAGATGGATTCAACCCGGAATGGGTTTTTACACCCACCAACACCGGGGCTTGTTCAACCTATTTTATCGAATACCTGATAGAGCAGAATGAAAGACTCCCGATCATCTATGCTACCTTACTGCTGCTCGGCATTTATGAAGATACCGGCTCTTTGATGTACAGCAGCACCACCGCGCGAGATGCGCATGCTGTAGCCTATTTACTTTCGCAGGGAGCCAGTCTGAAGATCGTGGGGGAATATTTGAATCTTTCGCTTTCGCAAGACCAGCAAAAAGTGCTGGATTTATTGATCAAGAATTATCAGACAGTGGAAAGCAAAAAACTGCGCATCATGATCTCCACTGCGAATGCTGAATTTCTCGAAGAAGAAGTTTCAAGCATTGCGCATAAATTATGCGAACTGTATGATCCGGATGCCCTTTTTATTTTTGTAAAAACAAAAGAAGGGATCCGCTTCGTAGCCCGTTCGACCAGTGATCGCATCAATGTAGCAGCCATTGCAGAAGCATACGGGGGTGGAGGTCATCCACGGGCTGCAGCCGCTTTGATCAAACAAATAGATCATAATAAGTTCAATATCCCGGAACTGGAGAAACAATTCATCCAATCCCTTGATGATTTCGTCAATCCTTCTATTACCGTCAAACAGATCATGTCAAAGAATCCCCTGCTGCTCGATTCTCACGTGAAAGCAAAAGAAGCGCTTCAGTTCATGCAGCGCTTCGGTTATGAGGGATTCCCGGTTGTAGAAAAAGATAATGTGCTGGGATTACTGACACGCCGCGCGGTGGACCGGGCAATAGCCCACAAGCTGGATCTGCCAGCAAAAAGC
The DNA here is from genome assembly GCA_963674975.1 of Anaerolineaceae bacterium. GTDB lineage: Bacteria > Chloroflexota > Anaerolineae > Anaerolineales > Anaerolineaceae > UBA4781. The sequence goes on along the minus strand of OY771913.1, from coordinate 2,413,001 downwards.
CTGATGGAAGCAGGAAACTATTTTGTCTATCCAGAAACCTCTCTTGAAGAACTGCACCAGCTGATGGCAAAATCAAATTGGGGGCAGATCCCGGTCATGCACAGGCAATCGAAAAAGATCATCGGCATCGTTACCCGCACTGATCTACTGCAGGCATATTCAGGGTTGCAGTCTCCTGTAAATGGAAAGATGAACCTTGCATCCACTCTTGAAAAGAATCTAAACCCCGAACAGGCAGAACTTATCAAGGTCATTGCCAATACTGCCTACGATATGAAAATGCACGTTTACCTGGTGGGAGGAGTGGTCAGAGATATTCTGCTGAATACCCCCCTGTATGATATTGATTTTGTCGTGGAGGGAAACGCCATCGAACTGGCAGAAAAATTAACTAACCTGTACGGAGGGAAAGCCACCAGCCACAAACAATTTGGAACAGCAAAATGGTTCCTTGAAGATATAAAAATACCCTCTGCTGCAGCCGCCTCTCAAAGCATCAGCTCGCTAAAATCGGTAGATCTTATCAGCGCCCGCACCGAATTTTATAAAAACCCCAGCGCGCTGCCAACCGTGAAGTTGAGCAGCATCAAGCTGGATCTGCTGCGGCGTGATTTCACGATCAACACCCTGGCAATCCAGCTGGATGGAAAGCATTACGGGAACCTATCCGATTACTGGGGCGGATTAAGCGATCTGAAAGATGGGATCATCCGTGTTTTACACTCTCTATCGTTTGTTGACGATCCAACCCGTATGCTGCGGGCAGTGCGTTTTGAACAGCGCTTTGGATTCCAGATCGAAGAACGCACACAGGAGCTGCTGCTTGAAGCCAAACCGCTCTTGAAGCAGGTTTCGGGGGATCGCATACGGCATGAGCTCAACCTGATCCTGAAAGAAAGGTTGGCGGTGGATATCCTGCAGCGGTTGGAGACGCTTGGACTGCTGCAAATCATCGATCCGGATTTCAATTTTCCCATGAAAAAAGCGGCGCTGCTTCAGTCGGTTATTGAAACCAAGCCGGATGAAAAATGGCAGCTGCCGCAAAAAGTGGGAAATATTTCTACAGAAGTAGCTATCAGCTGCTGTATTCTATTCGGTCAGCAATCCGAAGAAAGTATTTCAAAGATCTGCAAACGGTTGAAACTACCCCGATTGACCCAGAAAAGCATCTATCAAACTCACCAGCTGCTCGAAGTACTGCCCAACCTGGTAAATAAAAAACCCAGTCAGATCTATGCAGCCTTGAAAGACGCACCGTCTTATGTTCTTTATGCCGTTCATTTCTTTTTCTATAATCAAGAAAAAATTCTCCAAACCTTGGATCTTTATATTCAGGAATGGAAAAAAATAAAGCCCTATACCAATGGCACAACCCTTCAAGAGTTGGGTGTGCAGCCCGGACCTATTTATAAAGAAATTTTCCAGAAATTAACCGATGCATGGATCGATGGAGAGATCATTTCCCGCTCTGAAGAAGAAAGCTATTTACAAACCATTCTACATTCGTTAAAGCTGATCAAGAAGTAAGAGCATTTTCCATTTCTTAATATTAAACTTTCAATTTCTTTAAGCTTAAATCGATATTATTTCGAACATCCATGCTAATATTATTTCAATAAATCATACAATTTTATGGTGAAGCGTGGCGAAAATCCACCACTGTCGCGCAACGGTTACAGTCCGATCTCATAAATTTGTGCCTCCGGCTCGCGTCAAGCTATTTATGAAATTTGCACTTGGCTGAAGGGCCAGGTGTTTTTTATTTCTGAAGGAGAAAATCATGTTCGAGAAAATCATTAAGCGGGATGGACAGCTTGTATCTTTTGATAAAAACAAGATCATTCAAGCAATTTTCAAAGCAGGCAATGCTTGTGATGAGTTTAGTGAAGATATAGCCATAAAGCTGGGGAATGAAGTGGTTTCCGTCGCAGCTAACAAAATCCATGATGAAGTTCCCACGGTTGAATTCATTCAAGACATCGTTGAAGATGTTCTTCTAGATTCACATTACAAAAAAACAGCAAAAGCCTATATTCTATATCGGGACCAGCATAAAAAGATCCGCAGCATACATGATCAAATCCATGATGGATTGATCGAAGGATATCTTCAGAAAACGGACTGGCAGGTAAAAGAAAATAGTAATATGGGCTTTTCTCTGCAGGGATTGAATTATTATATCTCTTCAGAAGTAACCAAAAACTACTGGCTAAATGTCATCTATCCTGAAAAAGTACGCCTGGCTCATATCAACGGCGATTTTCACATCCACGACCTGAACCTTCTGGCGGTATACTGCGTCGGATGGGACTTATTTGATCTTTTAACAGTTGGTTTTACCGGGGTAAAAGGAAAAATATCCAGCAAACCGCCCAAACATTTCAGAACTGCTTTAGGTCAGATCGTCAATTTTTTCTATACCCTGCAGGGAGAAGCGGCAGGTGCGCAGGCATTCAGCAATTTTGATACCTTACTGGCGCCTTTCATTCGATACGATGACCTATCTTATACCGAAATAAAACAGGCGATGCAGGAATTCATTTACAACATCAACATTCCAACCCGGGTCGGCTTTCAAACACCCTTCACCAATATCACGCTCGATCTCAACGTGCCTTCCTATTATGCGGATCAGGCAGTGATCATCGGGGGCATTCCCCAATCTCAAACATATGGCGAATTTCAACATGAAATGGATCTGCTCAACCAGGTGCTGCTGGAGATCATGGTAGAAGGTGACTCGAAAGGGCGTGTCTTCACCTTCCCTATTCCGACCTACTGCATCACAAAAGATTTCGATTGGGATAACAAAACGATCGACCTATTATGGGAAGCAACTGCAAAGTATGGACTGCCTTATTTCTCCAATTTCATCAATTCGGATATGAATCCGGAAGATGCCCGCTCCATGTGCTGCCGTTTGAGAATCGACAACCGTATGCTGCGTAAACGGGGAGGAGGACTTTTTGGCTCCAATCCACTGACCGGCTCTATTGGTGTGGTCACGATTAACCTGGCGCGCATAGGTTGCGAATGGAAAACCAAAGAAGGCTTTTTTGAAAAACTCAGTGAACTCATGGACCTGGCAAAAGACAGCCTCGAAATAAAAAGAAAGGTGCTGGAAAAATATACTGAAGAAAATCTTTTCCCGTATTCCAAGTTCTACCTGAGAAACATAAAGCTGCAGAGCGGTACATACTGGAAAAACCACTTCTCCACCATCGGAATCGTAGGCATGAACGAAGCCCTGTTGAATTTTTTCGGTAAGAATATCGCTTCGGAAGAGGGCAAAGAATTTGCCGAAGAAGTGCTCGATTATATGAGAGACCGCTTACTGCAGTATCAAGATGAAACAGGGAACAACTACAATCTGGAAGCCACACCAGCAGAGAGCGCTTCATACCGCATGGCACTGCTTGATAAACAGAAACTGCATAACAGCATATTCGCAAATGGAAAAGGGGACGCAGTACAGCATCCTTTTTACACCAATTCAACCCATCTGCCGGTAAATTACAGCGAAGATATCTTTGAGATCCTGGACCAGCAGGATTCTCTGCAGACAAAGTATACCGGCGGCACGGTTATTCATCTTTTTCTTGGGGAGAGAATATCGGAGCCAGCCATAGCGAAGCAAATTGTCAAAAAGGTATGTGAAACCTACCATCTGCCCTACTTCACCATCACCCCAACCTTCAGCATCTGCCCCAATCACGGCTATATAACCGGTGAGAAACCGACCTGTGATATCTGTGGAGAATCATGCGAGATCTATTCCAGAGTAGTTGGCTACCTGCGCCCAATCGAACAATGGAATGACGGGAAAAAAGCTGAATTTGAAATGAGGAAGAAGGTCAGGATACAGGTTTAGCTCATGGTCATTGGCGGTTTCCAAAAATTTTCGGCGATTGATTACCCGCAGAAGCTATGCGCAATTATCTTCACACGGGGATGCAATATGCGCTGTCCATACTGCCACAATCCGGAACTGGTTTATCCCGATCAATTTGCACAGGAAATACCGCTGCAAACCATCCTATCGTTCCTGAAAACGCGGCAGGGGCTGCTGGATGCGGTTACGATCACCGGTGGAGAACCCACCATTCATGCAGATTTGATCGATCTCATTTCGCAAATAAAAGGCATGGGATTTCTGGTGAAGCTGGATACAAACGGCAGCGATCCACACAGGCTTGAGGAGATCATCAAAACCGATAAAGTTGATTATTTTGCCATGGATATAAAAGCTCCGCTGGAAAAATATCCGGAGGTCACCTGCTCTTCTATTTCCGGTCAAACCATCCAGAAAAGCATTCACCTTCTCATGAACTCTGGAACCGCCTATGAATTCAGGACGACGGTGGATTGGTCTTTGCTGAATGAAGATGACCTGCTTCAAATTGCAGAAGCCATCCGGGGAGCAGCCCGCTACTATCTGCAAAGAGCGAATCCGATTCAAAAAGAAGGAACAGCCGATCAAAATTCCCCGATAAACGAAATCGACCTGGATAATATCGCAAAAAAGCTCGGTCAGTATGTCACTATTTGCAGAGTACGGTAATTAATTATCTTGATGGATGTAACATATTAATGAAGAAAATAACCTAACTAGTTAGATATCTTTGACATTTGACAAAATTCCCCTTAAAATACATTGGTTATTATCATATCTCTCTTAAAGGGTCAAATTAATGAAAGAATATAGCACAAGCAACATAAGAAATATCGCTCTTGTTTCACACAGCAGCGCAGGGAAAACCATTCTCACCGAAGCATTTCTTCACGATACTGGTGCTACCACTCGAATTGGAACAATCAATGAGGGAACCACGGTCAGTGATTTCGATGAAGAAGAAATTCGAAGAAGTATTTCTCTGTACTCATCCGTTGTCCCCATCGAGTATAAAGACACCAAGATCAATTTTATCGACACTCCCGGATACACCGATTTCGTCGGCGAAATGATCTCAGCACTTAGCGTTGTTGAAGGCGCTATTGTGTTAGTTGACGCGGTATCCGGTTACGAAGTGGGTACTGAAATCGCGTGGATGAATTGTGATAAATTCAATCTCCCCCGTTTTGTTGTGATCAATAAAATGGATCGTGAAAACGCGGATTTTGCCAAATCTGTTGCCTCCATCGAACAACATTCCCCCACCCGATTGATCAAAATACAGCTTCCCTGGGGTGAGAAACAGGATTTCCAGGGCGTCATTGACCTGCTTTCCATGAAAGCATTGAAAGGCGATGGAAAAACCCCCGAAGAAATTCCGGTAGATCTGAAGAGCGCAGCCGAAGAAGCACATATGGCGCTTGTAGAAGCCGCTGCAGAAGGTGATGACTCGCTGCTTGAGAAATATCTGGAATCAGGCGAACTTGCACCAGAAGAGATCGTGAAAGGTCTCAACGCTGTTGTTCGCAAAGGTGATTTCATCCCTGTCTTTATCTGCGCCGGTGAAAAAGAAATCGGCATCTTCCCGCTCCTGGACGCAATCATTGGCATGTTCCCCTCCCCCGATCAGGTCGATGGTAAAGTGGTCGATGGTGCGAATGGAGAAGAAACCCTGAAAGCCGTTGACAGCGAACCGCTGGCAGCTTATGTATGGAAAACCACAGCCGATCCGTTTGTGGGTAAACAAACCTATTTTCGTGTATTCTCCGGCATGATCAGTGCCGATTCCCGCGTATGGAATTCTTCGAAAGAAACCGAAGAACGATTGGGGAATATTTACGTCCCGCGGGGAAAAGAAAATATCCAGGTCAAGGTTATTCACAGTGGAGATATCGGGGTTTGCCCGAAAATGACCGTTACCGCTACCAGCAATACCTTATGCGATAAGGGTCACCCCGTAAAAGTACGCATTCCAGGATATCCTACCTCCCTATTTCAGGTTGCGATCTTCCCCAAAACAATGGCAGATTCAGCCAAGATCAGCCCAACCCTGAACAGATTATGCGAAGAAGATATGACCCTTTCCTGGCACCAGGAACCGGCTACCAATCAGACGATTCTTAAAGGGATGGGCGATCAGCATATCGATGTAGCCATTCGTCGTGCGGGCAACAAATTCCAGGTGAATTTGGAAACAGCCGTTCCCAAAGTACCCTACAAAGAAACCATCACCAAGAAAGCCAGTGCAATGTACCGGCATAAAAAGCAGTCTGGTGGTTCAGGACAATTTGGAGAAGTTCATCTGCGTGTAGAACCCCTGGAAGGTGATTCTTTCGAATTCGTCAATGCTATTTTCGGAGGCGCAATCTCCTCAAGCTACATGCCTGCCATCGAAAAAGGCATCAAGAATGTCATGAAAGAGGGTATCATCGCCGGGTACACTGTTACCGGTATTAAAGTTGAGGTTTTTGATGGGAAAGAGCATCCCGTGGATTCGAAACCGATCGCATTTGAGATCGCCGGTCGTGAAGCCTTTAAACTGGCGTTTAAAGATGCCAGCCCTGTGCTTCTCGAACCCATCATGCAGGCAAAAGTGATCGTCCCTGAAGAGAATATGGGCGATATCCTGGGTGATATGAACACCCGCCGCGCTCGCGTACAGGGTATGAATACCGAAAAAGGTTTATCCACTGTTACAGCCGATGTGCCGCTGGCAGAAATGCAGCGCTATACCACCGATCTGCGTTCCATCACCGGCGGTCGCGGTATCTTCGATATGGAATTCTCCCACTATGAAGTGGTACCGTCACATATTACCGGAGACATTGTGGCAAAGAAAACCCAGGAAGACGCTGAAAAAGAAGCTTAACCCTTCAATTGAAAAAAAGGAGTTGAGCCTATCAACTCCTTTTTTATTTAAGAAAAGAAATCTAGTAAAATAATTCAATTGCAGGATGTTTGATCTTGTAATGTATAATCAAACTTCATCTTGCTATTTATTATAAGGATTAATCCATGAAAGTATCAGTATTTGGAAGTGCTCATCCCCAACCGGGCGATGAGGGGTATCTTCAAGCTTACCAGTTGGGAAAATTACTGGCAGAAAAAGGACATATCGTCGTTAATGGCGGGTACGTGGGAACCATGGAAGCGGTATCCAGGGGCAGCGCAGAAGCCGGCGGGCATGTGATCGGGGTTACCTGCGATGATATCGAAAAATACCGCAACGGGAAACCGAATCAGTGGGTGCATGAGGTGATGCACAACAAAGATCTGATCGGCAGGATCAGCGGTTTGATCAAAAATTGTGATGCCGCCATTGCCCTGCCCGGCGGCGTGGGAACCCTGGCAGAAATTTCCCTGACCTGGAATATGATCATCCTGAATTCTATTCCGGTCCCTTATCTGATCCTGGTAGGCAGTGCGTGGAAGAATGTGATCACAGAGTTCTATCAAGAAATGCCTGAACTTGTTCCGGCTTCTGTACGATCCTATGTTCGTTTTTGCAGCACTATTGAAGATGCAGTAGCAGAATTAAACAATATTTCATAGAATTGGTTTTATAGATAGATGAGGAATTATGATAAATGATAAATTAACCAGCCAAAAAGAAAGCTATTCAGATTGGTACAACGAGATCATTCAAAAAGCCGAGATGGCTGATTATGCGCCTGTACGCGGATGCATGGTCATCAAACCCTACGGTTGGGCATTATGGGAGAATATCCAGCAAGCTCTCGATAAACGCTTCAAAGAAACCGGTCATCAGAATGCTGCCTTTCCTCTTTTCATTCCCATGTCTTTTCTTGAAAAAGAGAAGGAGCATGTTGAAGGATTTTCTCCCGAGCTGGCAGTTGTTACTCACGGCGGCGGGCAGGAACTGGAAGAGCCTCTGGTGGTACGCCCCACTTCTGAAACGATCATCGGGCATATGTACGCTAAATGGATCAAATCATACCGCGATCTGCCTGTATTGATCAACCAGTGGGCAAATGTGGTGCGCTGGGAAATGCGCACACGCCTTTTCTTGAGAACACTCGAATTTTACTGGCAGGAAGGGCATACTGCCCATGCCACCGCCAAAGAAGCAGAAGAAGAAACCCTGCGTATGCTGCATGTATATGAAGATTTTGCGGTAAACGAAGCCGCCATCCCGGTCATCTGCGGAATGAAAAGTGAAACCGAAAAATTCGCCGGTGCGCTTCACTCTTACACTATTGAAGCAATGATGGGAGATACCAAAGCCCTGCAGTCAGGCACTTCGCACAACCTGGGTCAGAATTTCGCCAAGGCTTTCAACATCCAGTATCTGGATATGCAAAATACCCTGCAGTACTGCTGGACAACCTCCTGGGGTTTGTCAACACGCTTCATCGGCGCCATCATCATGACCCACGGTGACGATCAGGGGCTTATCATGCCCCCTCGACTGGCACCCATTCAGATCGTAATCGTACCCATCTACCATAATGAAGATGAACAGGGAACCGTTCTGCAGTATGCACAAAAAGTCGCGGATGACCTTTCTGATTTCAGGGTAAAGCTGGATGATCGTTCCGAACTCACTCCGGGTTTCAAATTCAACGATTGGGAAATGCGTGGGGTTCCCCTGCGCATCGAAGTGGGTCCCCGCGATGTCGCAAACAATAAACTGGTCATTGCCCGCCGGGATATTCCCGGGAAAGCCGGAAAAGAGATCATTGATCTTGAAGCTCTTCATCAAAAAGCTGCTTCACTGTTGGAAGAGATCCACGCATCATTGCTGCAAAAAGCAACTGCTTTTAGGGATGAACATATTCATAATGCCCAGACCTATGATGAACTTAAAGAATGTGTACAAAATGGATGGGCATACAGCTACTGGTGCGAAGGAAAAGAGTGTGAAGCAAAGATCAAGGAAGATACAAAAGCCACCACACGCTGCATTCCTTTCGATCAGAAACATGAGAAAGGGAAATGCGTGGTTTGCGGTAAAGAAACATCAACGAAAGCGTATTTCGCAAAAGCATACTAATAACCAATGCCTGCAGTCGATCTAACCGCTCTTAACAACCGTCTTCAGTCTCTGTCTCTCTATCGAAATAATCCCGAGACGTATATAGACAAACTGGAAGATCTTTTAGGTATGTATTCTTCAAAGAAAATTCAACTGGGAGAAAACATCCCCCTCCAGACTCTTCTACCCCGTTTGAATGTATCCAACCTGGTACTTGAAAAGGTGATCGAAACCTTCCCTGCTCTGGCAAATGAGCTTCCGGAAAACGCACTTTCAGTGCTGGATATTTTATGGGGTAAAGAAGAATTGGAATTTAAGATCCTGGCGATCAATCTGTTATTAAATCTTCCAGCAGAAAAGGCGGATGCGGTCAATCAACGCCTTCCGCTGTGGATCACTTCTACGGATGAAGGAATACTGCACAGTGTCATTCTCGCGCAGTTCCCATTTTCTAATCAAGCGACAGCAAAGAATTTACGCATATTCATAGAAAGATTGATCCATTCCGATGAAACTGATCTACGCAGCCTTGCTTTTCGCATACTCGCAAAAGTCATTGAGCAAAAGAAATTTTCTGACCTTCCCTGGGTATTCAATTTGATAACTCCTTTCCTTGAGAAAGCTTCTATTAATACATACAGAGAATTAAATGCGGTCATGAAAGCATTGATCAAAAAATCTGAAATTGAAACCACCTCTTTTTTATGTGATCTCTATACGCAATCTTCCAGCCAAAAAGCGCAGAAATATATTCGCAAGGTCATTCCCCTCTTCTCAGAAGAAAACCAAACCTACCTTCTGCAGGTACTTCAAAATAATTAAGACTTGATTTTTTGACGATTTACTATCTGGTATAATTAGTACTATGACTAGTCCCTTCTGCGGTTGTTGCGCACTGCACAAGAGGAGACTTGCTTTAGAAAAGGAGATAGCAGCGTCATGACAATGACAAAAGAAGACAAACAAAAAATCATTGAAAGTTACAAGCAACACGATAATGACACAGGTTCAACAGAAGTGCAGATCGCACTTCTCAGCAACCGCATCAGCCAACTTACAGAACACTTAAAAATACATAAGCACGATGAGTCATCCCGACGCGGATTGCTCAAGCTTGTCGGTCAACGCAGAAGTTTTTTAGCCTATTTGAAAAAGAAAGACTATAAAAAATATCTTGCGATCACCGAGAAGCTAAATATTCGCACGAAATAAGCAAAGCCCCATCTGGAGTAGATGGTAAAAAACCATCTACTCTTTTTTTAGGGAAAAATCCCGCAAGTTGGGCATTGAGAGATGATGAAAAAGAGTTTTCTTCATCTCTCAGTTCCTGACTATGCGGGGAGAAAGAGAGTAAAAATGCAAGAAAAAGCTTTTAGCTTTAGTGGTACTGTCGGTACCCACGAATTTACATTCGAAACCGGCAAATTAGCAGGTCAGGCAGGCGGCGCCGTTACATTAAAGGTCGGTGATTCCGTTCTGTTTGCATCTGCCACCATGTCTAATAATACGGTCGAAGGGTTGGATTATTTCCCGCTCAGCGTAGAGTATGAAGAAAAAATGTACGCGGGTGGTCGAATTCCCGGTGGATTCTTCCGCCGAGAAGGAAGACCCGGCGATGAATGCGTGCTGATCGCACGTTTGACAGATCGCCCGATCCGACCCCTTTTCAATAATGCCATGCGTAATGAAGTGCAGATCATCATGTTCCCCCTTTCCGCGGACAGCGCAAATCCGCTGGATATCATGGCGATCAATGCCGCATCCGCAGCGTTGATCATCTCTGACATTCCCTGGGCAGGTCCTGTTGGAGCTGTAAGGGTTGGAAGAATTGAAGGGAACTTTGTCATTGACCCAACTTTTGAACAGATGGAAATTTCCGACCTCGATCTGCGAATTGCAGGCACAAAAGATGCCATCCTGATGGTCGAATGCGGTTCAAATGAAGTAAATGAAGATGATATGATCGCGGCTATCAGTTTTGGACATGAATCCATTCAGTCCATCATTGAAGTTCAAGAAAAAATGGCTGCGGAAATCGGGAAAGCCAAGAGAGAAGTCCCGCTGGATGTGCTCGATACTGCCCTGATCGATCAGGTTTATGAAAAAGTGGCAGCGAAGATCACCGAAGCACTCGAAAAACCCCATACTAAAGCTGAATTAGATCAAGCGATCAACAACATCGAAGAAGACTTACTGGCTTCTTACACCAATGAAGACGACAAAGAAAATGCAGCACTGCTTGGAGATGTCAAAGAAGCTTTCCATGATGCCTATCAAAAGGTTGTGCGGACCCGCATTCTCACAAAAGGGATCCGTCCGGATGGTCGAGATCCAAAGAAAATTCGCCCCATTTGGTGTGAAGTGAACACCAGCCCAAGAGCACACGGCTCGGGACTGTTTACACGCGGTGAAACTCAGGTAATGACCCTGGCAGCACTTGGTACACCCAAGCAGGCGCAGGAGATCGACGACCTGACCCCAACCGAGTCCAAACGCTATATTCATCACTACAACTTCCCGCCGTTTTCCACCGGAGAAGTACAGCGCCTGCGTCGTTCACGACGTGAGATCGGGCATGGAGCACTGGCAGAAAGAGCACTGATCCCTGTTTTACCGGATCAGGATACCTTCCCCTATACCATGCGCCTTGTTTCTGAGGTTTTCTCCTCCAATGGCTCTACTTCAATGGCATCGGTTTGCGGTTCCACATTAGCACTCATGGATACCGGCGTACCCATTAAAGCACCGGTAGCAGGTATCGCAATGGGCTTGATCAAAGAAGAAGATAAATATGTCGTTCTTACCGACATTCAAGGTCTGGAAGATCATCTTGGCGATATGGATTTCAAGGTCGCCGGGACAACCGAAGGCATTACAGCCCTGCAGATGGACATCAAGATCAAGGGTATTACTCCCGAGATCATGTCCGAAGCACTCGCACAGGCAAAAGATGCCCGCTTGTTCATTCTAGGCAAGATAACCGAAGTGATCTCTGAACCACGTCCGGAATTAAAAGACTTCGTTCCCCGCATCACTACTGTGAAGATCCCGGTTGACAAAATTGGCGCTTTGATCGGTCCGGGCGGCAAAAACATTCGCAGTCTTCAAGAAGAAACCAAAACCCAGATCGATATCGCAGAAGACGGAACCGTATTTATCGCTGCTGTCGATAAACAGGATGAAATGAATGCACGGTCACAGATCGAGAGGATGATCGAAGTACCTGTTATCGGGCGCATCTATACCGGCAAGGTCACCAAGATCGTTGACTTTGGTGCATTTGTCGAGGTTCTGCCTGGAACGGAAGGACTTGTACATATTTCACAACTCAGCGTAGACCGCGTGAAATCTGTCCAGGATGTTGTGGTGGAAGGTGATGAACTCTCCGTGATGATCACCGATATCGACCCCCGCACTGGAAAGATCCGCCTCTCGCATGTAGCAGTATTGGAAGGTTGGACTGTGGAAGAAGCCCGCGAACATGATAAACCGAACAACAAAGGTGGAGACAGAAGAAGCGGAAGCGGCAACCGTAGTGGAAATCGCAGCAGCAACAATCGCAGAAGCTAAGAATTCTTAAAAAGTAAAAGAGCTGGTTATTGAAAAACCAGCTCTTTTTTTTATTTTTCCGCTGTGGGTAAGAACGGCATATCCGGTCCATCTACTTTCAGCAATTCTGCCAGCGCCGCTCTCACTGCCGTTCGATCATCCCAGGCATATTCGGTCGTTTCAAAGCACATGGATTGCTCATGCCCTTTTCCGCACGCGATCACCATGTCATCCTTTTCCGCGAATTCTATTCCCATTCTGATCGCGCTTCCCCGGTCAGGTTCTATAAAAAAGTTATTTCCGAGTACACCGCCTACTTTTTCAGCAGCCAGCCGCATCTCCATCAAGATATCATCCAGCTTCTCTGTACGGGGGTCTTCTGCCGTAAATATACAGATATCCGCCTGTTTAACACCTTCGGCAGCCATCATCTTCCTTTTTTCACGATCCCGCAGCCCTGCAGAGCCAAAAACAGCGATCACACGACGCCTGCTGATCTTTCTGGCGGTCTCAAGGGTAACCTTCATGGCATTGGGTGTATGGGCAAAATCTACAATTGCAAGAAAATTCTGCCCCATATCGATCTTTTCCATCCTGCCAGGAATTCCCGGCAAATTCTTGATCCCGGCGCTGACCACCTCTGGCTCGATCTTCAACCCGATCGCTGCAGCGCAGACAGCTGCCAGAATATTAGAAATATTGTATTCCCCCACCAGATTGCTCTCAATCGTAAGAGTATGAGCGGGCAGCTGTATTTCTACCTTCAGACCGTCTATGGTTTGTTCTTTATTTAAGACAAATACATCCGCTTTTTCATTCTGGCTGTATGTAATCTTGTGCACCGCTGCCAGGGCGTCATTTTCCAGATACTCCTGCAGCAGTGGGTAAGAACGATCATCCTTATTTAAAACCGCAAGACGATAATTCCCACCGGTCTTGGTTGGTGTTTCAGCCAAATATTTGATCAGGCGTGCTTTAGTCAATACGTAATTCTCGTATGTTTTATGATAATCAAGGTGTTCGTGCGTCACATTTGTAAAAACGCCAATATCATACCCGCAGGCAGCGACTCGCTGCTGATCCAGCCCGTGTGAGGTTGTTTCCAGAACCACATGGGTTAATCCCTGCTCTGTCATGTGAGCTAATAATTCCTGCACCATCGGTGCCTCAGGCGTGGTAACGTGAAACCCGGTATCGATGGTTTCATTTCCGATCACCGCATTCACCGTTGATACCATTCCGGCTTTCAATCCAGCCTGCTTCAATATTTGAAAGATCAAATTGGTGGTGGTGGTTTTTCCATCCGTTCCGGTCACCCCGATCACGGTCATCTTGCGAGCGGGAAAATCATAATACGCGGCTGCCAGATAGGCTAACGCGGTATGAGCATCCCGCACCTGAATATATTTCTCAGGTATCAGATCGCACCATTTCTTTTGAGTACCAATAACAACAGATGCTCCTTTATCCAGTGCAGCGTTGATAAACTCATGCCCGTCATGATATTCCCCTTCTATGGCAACAAATATGTGTCCCTTATCTACTTTGCGGGAATCATATTCCACACCAGCAGCCTGCTCCTGCGAAAGATGGTTCGGGGCATTCAGGATCCCCGGGCAGGAAGATACAATTTCTTCAACTGTTTTTAATGAATTCATGGAGATTATTTCTTTTCGATATTTTTAACCACATTCGTTGTTTCGGTAAGCCTTTTCTTGAGCAGGCTGTAATTCGCCCAAACCGAAAGCGGACCGGAGACAACAAACCCGATCACGATATAGGTGGGAAAACTATCCTGCCACAGGTCGAGTAGGTATCCTATGCCAATCGCTGCTCCCGTGATCCCAATGGAAACAAGGACGGAGATCAAGTACTGTTTTTTCATAATTCGGGTTGTATCCATACTTTGACTGGGGTTTTTCTCATTATCTTTCATAACGGCTGATTATATCATCCTAATTTTTTTCTTTCTTCCTGCCGGTGATGATCAATACCACTATCCCGCCAGCTCCCATGCATGCCCAGATACCCTGCCAGATGCCTGTTTTCACTCCAAGAAAGCTGTGCACCTGTATTTCAACAGGCAAAACGAATACGGGTACTGAATCCCCCTCTTCAGAGGTTGGATAGATCGAGATCCAGATCTTGCCTTTTTTATCAGCGCTGTTTTGGGGAGAAACTGTGTACTGCAGAAACATTGTATGTGGAAGCTGTACAGGCACCAGTACATTCTTGCCCGGGTTGGCGCTGACATCATCCATCACCAGTCGTGATTCCATTATAAATGGTGCTAATTCATCCATCGTTGGCACGGGATCCGCGATCCCCTCACGAACGATCAAGGAGACCTGAATGTTGAAGGTACTGCCAAACCAAACGCTTTCAGGATACTGTAGTTCGAGCTGGTAATTCTGCAGCGCTTCACCCAGTTGAACGATCCAGGCTGCATCTTCTACAACGCCCATGAATTCTTCCGGAAAGTCATAGGTTTCCGAAAGAATATTCCCCTCATTTCCGGGAAGAATGAGGAATATAACCGCTGCCAAACACACAAGTACTGATACAATTTGCCACAAGAAAATATTCTTTTTCATTATTTACCATAGGTATAATTGTTATTTTTTACACAGGCAGTATAACAAATAAATTGATACACTGACATCACATTTACAAGGAGAATTTTCATGCCGCAACATCCCCCAGAACCATTCAGAATTAAAATGGTAGAACCCATCCGTTTGATCTCCCCCGATCAGCGGAAAATCGCCATGCAGAAAGCCGGATATAACCTGTTTGCACTTAAAGCAGAAGATGTATTCATTGACCTGCTTACCGATTCAGGGACAGGAGCCATGAGCCAGGCGCAGTGGGCAGCGATCATGGAAGGAGATGAATCGTATGCAGGTGCCCGGTCTTATTATCACCTCAAAGAAACCATGCAGGAGATATTTGGTTTCGAATACTTCGTTCCCACCCATCAGGGGCGGGCTGCAGAAAACATCCTTTCTGCCATTTTGATCAAACCTGGAGCCATCATCCCATCCAATATGCACTTTGATACAACCGACGCAAACATCCGCGCAAGAGGCGGTGACCCGGCAAACTGCGTGATCGATGAAGCCTTCGTGACCAAATCATCCAATCCCTTCAAGGGGAATATGGACCTCAATAAACTGGAAAAATTGATCAAGGAAACAGGACCTGAGAACATCCCCTTTGGCTGCATCACCATAACCAACAATGCTGGCGGCGGGCAGCCCGTCTCTTTGCAGAATATCCGCGAAACAAGCCAGATGTATCATAAATATCAAATCCCCTTCTTCATTGATTGCTGCCGCTACGCGGAAAACTGCTATTTCATCAAAATGCGTGAACCGGGTAATGAACGCAAATCGCTGCTTGAAATTGCGAACGAGATCTTTCAAACCGCAGATGGCGCTTTTATGAGCGCGAAAAAGGATGCCATTGTAAATATCGGCGGTTTTCTCGCAGTTCGTGATGAGGGTCTCTTTCAAAAGATATCCAATGAATTGATCTTGCGTGAGGGATTTATCACCTACGGAGGTTTGGCTGGGCGTGACCTGGAGGCAATGGCAGTTGGGCTGCGCGAAGGGCTGGATGAAGATTATCTCGCCTACCGCATTGGTCAAACCGCATACCTCGGCGAACAGCTCATTCAAAATGAGATTCCCATCATAGAACCGACTGGAGGACATGCTATTTATATCGATGCGGGATCTTTCCTACCTCATATTCCCCATGCAGAATTCCCCGGGCAGGCATTGGGCGCCGCCCTCTATCTGGAAGGTGGAATTCGTGGGATTGAAATTGGTTCGGTGATGTTCGCCCACCCCGATCCAAAAACCGGGGAGATCATCTATCCCAATATGGAACTGGTAAGACTTGCCCTACCCCGCCGTGTTTACACGCAGAGCCATCTGGATTATGTGGTAGATATTCTCAAGAAAGTTGCACAACGCCGGGATGACCTGCGCGGGTTCCGTATAACATACGAACCGCAGCTGCTGAGGCATTTCACGGCTAAATTTGCGCCTTTATAAAACCAGGGAGAATTACTGCTTTTTTGCTTCTTCCCAGAATTGGTCTAATTCAGCGAGGGTAAAATCTGCGAAGGTTTTCCCTCGCTGTTTTACACAATCTTCAATATATTCAAAGCGTTCGGCAAAGCGTTCTGCCGCTTCGCGCAGGACAGATTCGGCGTCACACCCATACCAGCGGATCAGATTGACCGCCGCAAATAACACATCCCCTAATTCCTTTGCCCGTTCATCATCATTCGCGGCAGATTCAACTTCTTTGAGTTCCTCGAATATTTTCTGCTTTACTGGTTCTATTGTTTCCCAATCAAAGCCAACACGGGCAGCCCGTTTCTGGTAGGCTTGCGCCAGAGAAAGCGCAGACATGATCTTCGGTACCGATCGTAAAAGTCGATCTGATTTATGATGTTCTTTTCTTTCTTTTGCCTTGAGTACTTCCCAATTTTTGATCACCTCTTCAGCACCAGAGACAGATTTCTCACCAAACACATGTGGATGTCGATAGATCAGTTTCTGCTCGATCCCGGTTACTACATCCTCAAAGTTGAAATCGCCATTCTCGTTGGAAATTTGCGCATGCAGAACGATCTGCAGGAGAAGGTCTCCTAATTCTTCCTGTAAACCGGGCATATCATTTTCATCAATGGTATACAGTACTTCATATGTTTCTTCCAGCAAGTTAGGTCGTAAACTTTGATGGGTCTGCTTGCGGTCCCACGGGCAGCCCTCGGGAGCCCGTAAATGGGCGATCAGTTCCAGAAAATCAAGAACTGTATTTTTTCCTTCCAGTGCAGGAATAAAGATCGCTTCTGTATCTGTCAGACTGCCATCCTGGTTGGCTTTATCTAATGAGTATTCTTTATGAGATGGAATTCCATCGCTGCCCAATTCCTTGTAGAAAAAGGTAATGTGATGCTCCTTTGGAAAAATCTTCAAGAGAAGTGAGAAAATAGATTGAATATTTTTTTCTTCTGACCGATCAAGTATGATCAGTACGTTCTGGCTGCTGAAAAAAGGAGGATAATGGCTCCCCAGTACTTTTCCAATGGGAAGGATCACAACCTGCTCTTTTGATATTTGTAAAATATATTTCAGAAGTTCGGTATCTGGCATGAGGAACCTTATTAATTCGGATTTTGCGGAAAATTATACTACCCGTTCTATGACATCATAAAACGGGTAGTAATTGTTCATAAAAGAGATAAAGTGGTTTAACGCTTTGTGTAAGTAGGAGCCTTGCGGGCGCGCTTCAAACCTGGTTTCTTGCGTTCCTTTTCACGAGGATCGCGAGTAAGCAGTCTGTTCTTTCTCAAGACGGATACATAATCTGCATTCATCTTGGCAAAAGCACGTGCCAAACCAAGCTGTACCGCATCAGTTTGACCATTTACGCCGCCGCCGGATACGATCACACTTACATCATACTGGCTCTGGTTTTCGCCTGTAGCCTTGAATGGAGCAAGGATCGTTTCTGTATCACCGTAGCGGGTGAAAAATTCTTCCAAACTCTTTTCATTTACTACAAAATTTCCAGAACCGGCACTGACTCGAACACGTGCGGTTGCAGTTTTTCTACGTCCAATTCCTTCATAATACTGAGCCGACATTATTATCTCTCCTTCACTTCAATGGTTTAGGGTTCTGCCCGGTATGCGGGTGTGTGTTTCCTGTATAAACATGTAGTCGTTTAATAACCTCTCGACCGTATTTGTTATGAGGAATCATTCCCCAAACCGCTTTTTCTAGCACACGTTCAGGATGCTTCTTCAACATATCAGGCATCGGAACAGCTTTTAACCCACCCGGATATTGCGAATGAGAGTAATACACTTTCTCTTCCATTCGTTTTGGGCTGACAGCGATCTTTTCTGCATTGATCACCACAACATAATCTCCCATTAATACACCAGGAGTAAAAGTAGGTTTATTCTTTCCTAGCAACATACTGGCAATATCACCGGCTAAACGCCCAAGGCTTTGCCCTTCGGCATCAACCAGCACCCATTCGGCTTCCGGTTTTCCTTTTATAACAAAGGTTTTTTCCACTTTTTCTATCTCCTAAATTTCTCTTTCGTCTTTAGTTTCGCCATAATTGACTCTGGTCAGAGTCAATCCACAGGCTGGCGCAATTCCTGCTGTTATCTTTTCTTTCTTTCCTGCAAGAGCATTTTCGATAACATTTTGCTCAATTTTTCCTTCTCCGGTCTTTATCAGTACAAAGACAATCCTGCGAACCATATGATAAAGAAAAGCATTGGCACAGATCGTGTATTCATAATCCCTGGGTGATACCTGCACCCATTCGGAAACCAGTACTTCTCGCTCTGTGCTCCCATCTTCCTTCAGCGCTCTGCCAAATTGAGAAAAATCATGTTTCCCCAGAAATAGAGCGGCTGTTTCTCTGGTCTTTTTCCAATCAGGCTGACCATAGATCCGCCACATATATCTCTCTTTTTCCGGTTGACGATCTTCAGCGACAGTTACAGCATATTTATACTCACGGCTTACTGCATCGTAGCGCGGATGGAAATCATCCGTAACTATTTTGACCGCCTGTATCGCTATGCTCTTTGGAAGAAAATTATTCAACGCTGCTTTCATTTGCTTCAGTGAGTGCTGCCACTCATGGTAGAAAGCTACGACCTGACCAGTTGCATGTACTCCTGAATCAGTTCTTCCAGCAGCTTGAATTGCCTTCCCCTGCCAGCCGATTTTTCTCAGCGCAGATTCAAGTTCGCTTTGAATGGTATTGGGTCTATTCTGACGTTGAAAGCCACAATAGTCAGTACCATCATAAGCAAGAATAAGTTGGTAATGTTCCATTCCCTTACGGGACTAACCACAACATACTATTTTTTCTCGTCTTCCACAAGTTCCAGCAGAACCATTTCTGCTACATCACCCTTGCGGGGACCCAGTTTTATCATACGGGTGTAACCGCCATTGCGATCTTCAAAACGAGGTGCAATATTATCGAATAAACGCTTCACAACATCCGCATTGTTAAGTTTTGCTGCCACGTAGCGGCGCGCATTTACTTTATCGATATCTGAACCTTTACTGCTGTTCTTTGCAACAGTAATCAGTTTTTCAGCTTCACCACGAACAGCCTGTGCTTTCGCGCGGGTTGTTTTGATCTTATCGTGCGTAAATAATTGCTTGATCAAGGTACTGCGCAATGCTTTGCGATTCCCTGAATTTCGATTTAGTTTTTTACCAGCAACCTGATGTCGCATTTTTAATTCTCCGATTCCTCATCATTTTCATCGGGCAAGAAACCCTTTTCAACCATCTTATCGCGCAGTTCTGTTAAGCTCTTTTCTCCAAAATTACGAATGGACATCACTGCTTCTTCGCCCTTATCTAAAAGTTCCAGCACATCACCCACACTGGTGATACCCGTGCGTTTCAATGAGTTGAAAACGCGAACTGATAGATCAAGATTCTCAATAGGTGTATCAGCAGCTTCACTGCGTAAATGATCCACCTCGGCAATTTCTGGTTCCTTGGAGATCTCTAATAATTCTTCTTCTATTCCAGAAATAAGACTCAGCTGTTCCATCAAAATTTTTGATGCACTTCCAACTGCCTGTTCGGGGGTTATTGTTCCATCCGTCCAAACATCCATAACCAGCTTGTCATAGCTCGTGCTTTGTCCAACACGGGCGTTGGAAACATCAAAACCAACTTTAAGAACCGGGCTGTAGATCGCATCAACCGGTAATTCTCCAATTGATTTGTCGCTGCTTCTTGTTGAAGCAGGTGAGTATCCGCGTCCTCTTTCAACAGTCATTTCCACTGATAATTCCGCTTTCGGGTCATCAACTGTGAATAAATAAAGTTCAGGATTCACTATTTCTACTTCAGAAGGAACCTGAATATCTGCTGCGGTAACCACACCTTCCCCTTTTACATCCAGATGTAAATGAGAAATTTCATCCTCATTCATAATGATCCGTATCTGCTTAACCTGCAGCATAAACTGCAGTACATCTTCGCGCACTCCCGGTATATCAGTGAATTCATGCAGCGTATCAGAAATGCGGATTGATGTAATTGCAGCTCCTTCCAAGGATGAAAGCATAACCCTTCGTAACGCATTTCCAATCGTGACCCCATAACCACGTTCCAGGGGGCTGATTAAAAATTGACCGTAATTTCGGGATTCTTTTTCCCTTTCCAAAATTGGAGTAACCATTTTTGTATGAGCCACAGTACTTCCCTCTTTCCGTTTAATCGATCGTTCTACCGTGAGTAGTATTCAACGATTAATTGTTCATCCAGGTTTCCATCGATTTCGCCACGTTCTGGATACCGCAATACTCTACCAGTAATAGTTTTCAGATCTCTTTCGATCCATAAAACGCAATTTTTCTTCTCAGCTGTTTCTGCGAGATCTTTAAATAAGCCGTTATCTTTCGATTGTGGTCGAACGGTGATCACATCACCGGGCTCTAGAAGCATTGAAGGAATATCAGTCCTTCTGCCGTTTACGACGAAATGCCCGTGTGAAACCATTTGACGTGCCTGCGGTCTATTTTCTGCCAATCCCATACGGTAGATCACATTATCCAGGCGCATTTCAAGGGTTTGCAGTAAATTCAAACCAGTCAAGCCACGTTTCTTGATTGCTACAGAGAAGTAGCGGCGGAATTGTTTCTCCAAAACGCCATAAATTCGACGTGCCTTTTGCTTGGCACGCAGCTGGCGGCTGTAATCAGATTGGCGACCCTGGCGTGCCTGAGATGCACGACCGTGCTGACCCGGTGCATAAGGACGTTTTTCCATAGCACACTTCGGCGTATAGCACCGTTCGCCTTTCAAAAATAATTTTTCGCCTTCCCGGCGACATAACTTGCATACTGAATCAGTATATCGAGCCATTCTTCTAATCTCCTAAACTAAACGCGTCGTTTCTTTGGCGGTCGGCATCCATTATGGGGTACCGGGGTAATGTCTTCGATTGACGTAACTTTCAACCCCATGGACTGAATTGCTCGGATCGCAGATTCACGACCTGGTCCAGGTCCTTTGATAATAAGGTCAATCTGATCGATGCCCATTTGAACAGCTTTCTTCATAGCATCTTCAGCCGCCACTCTGGCTGCAAAAGGTGTACTCTTTCTTGAACCCTTATAGCCGACAGCGCCTGAACTTGACCAGCAGACTGTATTCCCCTGCGAATCAGTAACGGTAACAATCGTATTATTGAATGATGCAAAGACATGTACTGTTGCTGAAGATAAACTTCGCTTTGTTTTCTTTACATTTGATTTGCGTGAAGGTTTTGAAGCTTGAGCCATAATTCCTCTTAATTCCTTTTTCTTCTACCTTATTTCTTGGTAGCTCCACGACGGCGACCGCGACCGGCAACTGTGCGTTTCGGTCCTTTCCGTGTGCGAGCATTTGTGCGCGTCCGTTGACCATGTACAGGTAAACTGCGGCGATGGCGTAATCCACGATAGCAGCCAATTTCAACCAAGCGTTTGATATTCATCTGCACTTCGCGACGCAAATCACCTTCTACTTTAAAATTCTTACTGATATATTCACGAAGACTGCTGACATTGCCTTCCGTCAGATCTTTTACATGAATATCAGGACTAATATTTGTAGCTTCCAGGATCGTTTTTGCAGTTGTGGGACCAATGCCGTAAACATACTGCAAACCAATTACAATCCGTTTATTTCGTGGTAAGTCAACACCTTCAATTCTTGCCATATTTTTTATCCCTGTCTTTGTTTATGTTTCGGGTTTTCACAAATCACGTATAAAACGCCTTTTCTTTTTACAATTTTACACTTCGCGCATCGTTTACGAATAGACGGTGATACTTTCATCTAAAACTCCTTTATTTCAGCAAAGTTTTTATTATACTCAATAATCATTATCCCGTCCATCTATGCAAATGCTCGAACGGTCTTCATTAAGGCTTCGCTTACCTCGTCAATCGATTGCGTTCCATCAATCTCAGCGAGAAGATCCTTTTCACGATAATACTCTATTAAAGGTGCGGTTTGTTCATGAAAAACAGCCAGCCTTTTTTCGATGGTTTCCTTCTTATCATCATCTCTCTGATATAAGGGAGACCCATCGATATCACAAAAACCAGATTTCTTTGGAGGGTTGAACGTTTCATGGTAGATATGTCCAGCAGCCTTGCAAGTCCATCTACCTGTTAAACGTTCAAGCAGAATCTGATCGGATACCACAATATAAGGTACAACGCTGATCGTATTTCCGTTCGC
Organism: Anaerolineaceae bacterium; assembly: GCA_963674975.1. Lineage (GTDB taxonomy): Bacteria > Chloroflexota > Anaerolineae > Anaerolineales > Anaerolineaceae > UBA4781. The sequence goes on along the minus strand of OY771913.1, from coordinate 2,390,257 downwards.
CTTCAAGATCTTATCCAGTTCCTGTGCTTGAAACGGCGTCCGTGGAAAACCATCCAGCAGTGCTCCTGCTTCGCAATCTTTCCTCGATAAGCGATCTTCAACCATAGAAATGGTGATCTCATCAGGAACCAGTTTCCCGCTGTCCATAAATGCTTTGGCTTTCTTCCCCAACTCTGTTTCATTTTTCAAGTTTTCTCGAAACAGGTCGCCGGAAGAGATATGGGGAATAGAAAGCTTTTCTGAAATAATTTCAGCTTGTGTTCCTTTTCCCGCTCCGGGAGGTCCTAATAAGACGATAAAAATAGCCATACTATAGTTTATTAACCTTTGATCAGCTTATCTTCATATCCATGCAGCTTCAATTCAGTTTCAATTACGTTGAATGTGTCGCTAACGGTTCCAACCACAATCAGCAAACCTGAGGTTGTTACCAGGAACAATCCTGACTGCGATGCAATTCCCTCGGTAAGGAACAGCTGTGTTGCATAAGGAGCCGTGGCGACTACTGCCAGGAATAATGCTCCTACCAGAGTGATTCTGCGCTGCACCTTTAATAAATACCGCTGTGTCGGTTCACCGCGCACCACACCTGGAATCTGAGCGCCCTGTTTTTTCAGGTTTTCTCCATAGTTTTGTTGCTCGAATAGAACTTCCGTATAGAAGAAGGTCAATCCGACAACCATGAGGAAGTAAATGACCACGTACCAGACGCTTCCAGAATTGAAGATATTGATCGTTCCCGATGAAAGTTTTGCCAGCCATTCAGTTTCTGAGTTCACAAAAAATTGTGCCACGATTGCCGGCAAAGACAAAATGGTCTGCGCGAAAATCAACGGGATCATTCCAGCCATATTGATCATCAAGGGTATGTTGCTTCGTACGGGCATCGACATACGATTGCCTACACGACGACCGGGGAAGATCACCGGTACTTTTCTCTGCCCTTTTTGTACATATACGATAGCAAAGATCGATACCACCAGAATCGTGATCATGATCGAGAGCAGTAATACTACATTCTCTCCAGAGGTGATGATCGAATAAACACTCCGCGGTATTCTGGCAACGATACCCGCAAAAATGATCAAAGAAAGACCCTGGTTCGGAATTCCATATTCAGAAATCAATTCACCCAGCCAAATGCCCAGCATTGTACCGCCCATCATACTGATGATCGTGGTCAACGTTGGGAAGAGATTTGCTCCACTCAACCCGAATTCAAAGTTAAATAATGAAGCAGTTCCTACCAATTGGCGGAAGATTTGAATCTGTCCAAATGCACTCAATGCAGAAAGGGGAATCGTCAGTAAAATAGTATATCTCTCTGTAAGCTTTCGCCCTTCTTTAGGGTTATCTTGAATTCTTTTCTGTAATGAGGGAATTAACGGAACCAGTAATTGGATAATGATCTGTGCTGTAATGTAAGGATAAACACCCATTGCGAGAATGGAAAAGTTAGATAGTGTTCCACCAGAAAGCAAATCAAAGACATTGAGCAAATTCCCTGCTGCACTGGATGAGGTAAAGATAGACGCGATCACAGTGCGATCTACACCCGGAACAGGGATATTCGCTGCAAATCGATACAATACCAAAATAAATAATGTAATAAGCAGCTTTTTACGAATATCTTTTGATGTCCACAGGTAGCGCCATGCTGATTTCTTCATCTTAGAACTCCTTTATGAGCTTCTTAACCAACAATTTCTACTTTTCCACCCGCAGCTTCAATTTTCTCACGAGCTGACTTCGTTGCTCGATGGACCTTTACGGTCAGGGGTTTATCGATGCTGCCGCGCCCTAACAGTGCAACGGGGTTTTGATTTTTGTGCAGTAGATTGTTAGCCGCCAGATTCTCAGGGGTTACTTCTGCGTCTTTTTTATAAGCTTTCGCCAGAGTTTCTACATTGATTTCATTATATTCAACCTGGTTTGGCGGAGTAAATCCTTCACCACGTCTGAAAGGCAGCCGACGATAGAAAGGAAGGTTGCCGCCCTGACGATACAGGTGACCGCCAAAACCTGAGCGAGAACGCTGCCCTTTGGTTCCACGTCCAGCAGTCTTTCCTTTTCCAGCTGCAATACCGCGACCAACACGAGTTCGGTCCTTTTTCGAACCGGGATTGGGTTTTAGATCATGTAATTTCATTTTTATTCCTGCACTTCAATTTTCACAAGATGATTTACTTTTGCAAGCATACCCCTCACTGTTGGGGAATCTTTTTGTTCGATGGTTTGTCCAATACGATGCAGTCCCAACGCTCGTAATGTATCACGATGCCTTGTTGTATTTCCAATTGGGCTTCGCACCAAAGTAATTTTTAATAACTTTCCTGATTTAGCCATTTTCTTTCCTCTCCCAGAAAGGTGCCAATTCCTTTGCGGGTTTCCCGCGCATCTCTGCCATTTCAGATGGTGAGTACAGCTGGCTGAGAGCATTGAAGGTTGCTTTCACAACATTAAGGATATTTGCGCTCCCCAGAGATTTTGTGAGAATGTCATGAACGCCGACCGCCTCCAAAACTGCACGAACGCCGCCACCTGCAATAACGCCTGTTCCCAGTGAAGCAGGTTTCAGCAGCACACGCGCGCCGCCGGTTTTTCCGAACACCTCATGCGGAATCGTTGTTCCGTACAATGAGACCTTATGCATATTTTTATGCGCCTGAGCAGTGGCTTTTTTCATTGCATCAGGTACCGAATTTGCTTTTCCAACTCCAAGACCTACTGTGCCGTTATTATCACCGGCAACAATAGCCACACGGAATTGAAATCTACGTCCGCCTTTTACAACCTTAGCAACACGTTTGATCTCAACTACTCGCTCGTCGTATTCCTTCTCAACCGATTGATATGCCATATTTTATTCCTATTCTTCGCCAATACTGTTGTTAGAATTTCAAACCAGCTTCTCTGGCTGCATCTGCGAGTGCTTTCACTCTTCCATCGTATCGATACCCACCGCGATCGAATACAACCGTGCTGATCTTTTTTTCTTTTGCGCGATTGGCAACCAATTTTCCAACTTCAACAGCCTGTTCAGTCTTGGTTTTTCCCTTCAGTTTGCTCTTCAACTCTTTATCCAGGCTTGAAGAAGATACGAGGGTAACTCCCTTGTCATCGTCAATCACCTGAACATAGATATCAGATAAACTGCGGAATACACACATACGCGGCTTTTCAGCAACGCCATAGATATTCTTTCGAACCCGGCGATGTCTTTTAATTCTTGCTTCATTTCTTGATTTATTTGCCATAATAGCCTTCCCGGAGTAGTTTCCTATGCGCCAACTTTTGCAGATTTACCAGCTTTATGACGCAGACGCTCGCCCATATAATGAATGCCCTTCCCTTTATAGGGCTCCGGTGGTCTTAGTTTTCGTATTTCAGCAGCAACCTGCCCAACCACCTGTTTATCATAACCATTAACGGTTATGGTTTTCGCTTTTTCGTCAACTTCAAAGCTAATGCCCTCAGGAGGAGTGACCTTTACAGGATGAGAAAATCCGACATGAACGGTGATATCTGAACCTGATTTTTCAGCACGATAACCCACACCGGCTATTTCAAGGACTTTTTGAAATCCTGTGTGAACACCTGTGATCATATTTGCCAGAACTGCGCGGGTCGTTCCATGTAAAGCACGTACAGTCTTTTCATCAGAAGATCGGGTAATGACGATCTGATCATCCTCTTTCTTGATCTCGACAAGGTTGGAGAATGTATATTTCATTTCTCCTTTAGGTCCTTTTACAGAAACGTTTGACCCATCCAGATCAACCTGTACACCTGCGGGTATAGTTATTGGTAATTTTCCAATTCGTGACACTGTTATCCTCCTACCATACCTTACACAAGATTTCGCCGCCCACACCATTCTTCTGGGCTTGTTGACCGGTCATAATGCCTTTTGGTGTAGAAATAATTGCCACACCCATACCCGACCGCACCCAGGGAATTTCCTTTTTATGGGTGTAGATCCGGCGTCCCGGTTTGCTTATACGGACCAACCCGGTAATGACAGCTTTTCGTTCTCGGCGATCTCCAATGTATTTTAAATTCACGCGTAGAATTTTTTGAGGAGTTTTCGGACCATCAACGACTTCGTAGCCTGAGATGAAACCTTCCTCTTTTAAAATTCTCGCAATTTCTGCTTTCATTTTTGAAGCAGGCATCGCAACAACGGCATGGTTCGTTGATAAACCATTCCGAATGCGAGTCAACATATCAGCAATAGGATCATTTACGCTCATTCAAATACCTCCGGATGGTTTACCATGATGATTTTGTTACACCTGGAATCTTCCCACTCAGGGATAATTCCCGGAAACAAATCCTACAAATTCCAAATCGCCGCATATACCCTCTGGGTCTGCCGCAAATTTTGCAGCGATTCCGAACCTGCGTTGGATATTCTCTTCTCATTTCACGATACTGCATACACTTTTTTGCCATCTCTATACCTTCCTGAAGGGCATTCCCATCATACTCAACATTGCCATTGATTGCTCATCATTTGGAGCAGTTGTTACAATAGTAATTTCCATTCCTCTGACCTTATCGATCTTATCGTATTCGATTTCAGGGAAGATCAACTGTTCCGCCAGACCAAGTGTATAGTTCCCTCTTCCATCAAAGGAATCTCTGCTCACACCGCGGAAGTCACGCAAACGAGGCAGTGCAATATTGATCAAGCGATCGATAAATGCCCACATTTTTTCTCCGCGTAGAGTTACTTTTGCTCCGATCAATCTACCTTCACGCAGTTTGAAGTTAGCAATGCTTTTCTTCGCTTTTATGATGACAGGTTTCTGCCCTGTGATTGCCATAATATCTGCTGCAGCTGCATCCAAAGCCTTTGGATTATCAAGTGCCTCACCCAAACCGATATTCAGCACAATCTTCTCCAATTTTGGTGCCTGCATAACATTGGATAGAGAAAATTCCTTCATCAGGGCGGGAATAACTTCTTTTTTATATTTTTCTTTTAATACATTCATTCTATTCTCCGCTGCATTAATCTAATTTTGCGCCGCACTTTTTACAAACCCTGATGCTTTTGCCTTCTTCTCGAATAAAGCCAACACGAGTTGGTTTATTGCATTTCTTACATACCAGCATCACATTGGATATGCTTATCGGCGCTTCAAGTTTAACAATCCCAGGACTAATGCTTCGACCCTCAGATTGAACCTGTTTTTGGTGCTTTGTGCGAATATTCAAGCCCTGTACCATGACCCTGTTGTTTTTCGGGAAGACACGAATCACTTCACCACGTTTTCCCTTATCTTCAGCTCGGCCGGTGACCACTTCTACTTGATCGCCATGTTTTATTTTTAACTTCATTCCCATCTCCTACACAGTATGACCTAGATAACTTCCGGTGCAAGTGAAACGATTTTCACATAACCCTGTTCACGCAGTTCGCGCGCTACAGGTCCGAAAATGCGGGTTCCTTTGGGGTTCTTGGTTTCACCATCCAGGATCACAGCCGCATTGTCATCAAATCGAATCGTAGAACCATCAGTCCGGCGCCACTCTTTTGAGCAGCGAACAATCACCGCATGCACTATTTCACTTTTCTTGATACCGCCCTGAGGTGCAGCAGATTTTACGGTACCGACCACAATATCACCGATGCGCCCATATTTTCTACGCGACCCACCCATAACATGGATCACTAATATTTCTCGAGCGCCGGTATTATCAGCAATTTTTAAACGAGATTCTTGTTGGATCATGGTATCAGCCTTCCTTCACAATCTCTTTTTCTTCTTCGCTTTTACTCAAGATCTCTTCAACAACCCAGCGTTTCTTACGAGAGAGTGGTTTGCTTTCAACGATCAATACTTCATCACCGATTTTGCAACCGAGTTCATCATGTGCCATAAACCGTTTTGCAGAATGAACTACTTTTTGATAAAGGGGATGTCGGTAGGTGCGTGAGATTTCGACCACAACGGTCTTCATCATTTTGTCACTGGTGACAACACCTTGTAATCTTCTTCTTGCGGTCATTTCTCACCTTCTTCATTCTTTTTCATACTTCGTTCTCGAATTATGGTTTCCATTTTTGCAATATCTTTTCGAGTTAATTTCAACTTGCTGGTATCGCTTAACTGTCCGGATACATGCTGAAATCTCATTTCCATATATTCTCGTTTTGCATCATAAATCTTGGTTTGCAGTTCTTCATCTGAGAGTTTTCTAATTTCTTCGATCTTCATCTTTAATCTCCACTAAAATCCGAACGTGCAATTAGTTTTGTTTTGATCGGCAGTTTATATGAAGCCTGCTTCAGCGCATGCTTTGCAGTTTCTCCGTCCACGCCACCGACCTCAAAAAGAACTCTACCGGGTTTTACTACAGCAGCCCAAAATTCGACATTCCCTTTTCCTTTACCCATACGGGATTCAGGTGCACGCTTTGTGATAGGCTTATCAGGGAAGATGCGGATCCACACTTTTCCACGTCTCTTTAGATTACGGACGATAGAGCGGCGGGATGCTTCGATCTGTCTCGCTGATATCCAGGCTGGCTCCAATGCTTGTAAGGCAAACTCACCAAAAGAAATCTCAACGCCGCGCAGTTCTTTCCCTTTCATTCGTCCGCGCATTTGCTTGCGATACTTTACACGTTTTGGCATCAACATGATAATTTCCTCTTTCCGATACGATACGTCAGGTTATTCACTAACGTAAACGCCTTCTGTTTCTTCGGGTTTTTCTTCCGTTCCAGGCATGATTTCGCCTTTATAAATCCAAACTTTGACACCAATCTGCCCATATGTGGTCAATGCATGGTCACGTGCAAAATCAATATTAGCGCGCAGTGTTTGCAGAGGAACACGTCCCTCACGCAGCCAAACGGTCCGGCACATTTCAGCACCGTTCAACCGTCCAGCCACTTCAACCTTTACGCCCTCAGCGCCCTGGCGTATAGCCTGCTGAATTGCGCGTTTCATGGCGCGGCGGTAGCTGATACGGCGGTTTATTTGATTGGCAATATTCTCTGCAACCAGGCGAGCATCACAATCCGGATTGACAATTTCTTTGATCTCAAGATCAATTTTCTTTCCGGTCAAATCTTCAAGGCTCTTGCGAATACCTTTTACCGTCTCACCTTTTCTACCAATAAGAATGCCGGGTTTTGCCGTATTCACAACGATCTTGATCTTGCTGGGATATCTTTCGATTTCGATGAAAGAAACACCAGCTTTTCCAGCCATATCCCTGACCAGCTTGCGGATTTTTAAATCCTGATGCAGCTGATCAATATAATTTTGCCCTTCGGCATACCAACGACCTTCCCATGGTTGGTTGATCCCTAAGCGGAAACCGATTGGATGAACTTTTCGACCCATAATATCTCCTACTCTTTCCTTTATGCCTTTTCCTGCAGAACGATCTTTACATGAGAAGAACGTTTCAAGATCGGCTTGAATCTGCCACGAGCACCAAATCTGCGCCACTTTCGAGTGGGAGCTTCATCGGCGAATATTTCACTGATAAACAAATTACCGCGATCGATCCCAAAATTCTTTTCAGCATTTGCTGCTGCCGATTCGATCAATTTGCGTACCGGCTCGGATGCAGCTTTATGCAGGAACTTCAGATCGGTAATTGCTTTTTCTACCGGCTGCCCGCGTACCAGATCAATAACAAGGCGAACCTTTTGAGCGGAAACTGAGCAATATTTTAATTCAGCACGTACGTCCATGGTTAGTCCTTATTCCTTCTTTGTCGCTTTTTCTGCCATGTGCCCACGGAAATGCCGTGTTGGAGCAAATTCACCTAACTTATGCCCTACCATATTCTCAGTAACATAAATCGGTACATGGCGTCGTCCATCGTGAACCGCAATCGTATGGCCAACCATTTGAGGGAATATAGTGCTTGCACGACTCCATGTTCGCACCACCTTCTTTTCATTCTTGGTGTTCATTTCCTCAATTTTTTTCAGCAACTTCGGATCCACGAAAGGTCCTTTTTTAAGAGATCGAGACATATTCCTTGCTCCTTATCGCTTCGCAGCGTGTCTGCGGCGAACAATGTACTTATCTGTTTTCTTGTTTCTTCTTGTCCGGTAACCCAGAGTTGGTTTACCCCAAGGAGATTTAGGACCAGGCATACCAATCGGAGTACGACCTTCACCACCGCCATGGGGATGATCACGCGGTGACATCGCGCTTCCACGAACGGAAGGACGAATTCCTTTGTGTCGTTTTTGACCGGCTCGCCCAAGCTGTATCTGGCTGTGCTCCAGATTCCCAACCTGACCAATGGTAGCAATGCACTGTTGACGAACAAGGCGAACTTCTCCTGAAGGGAGACGCAGCTGGGCATATTCGCCTTCTTTAGCCAGCAACTGGGCTGCTGCCCCGGCGGAGCGAACAATTTGGGCACCCCGCCCTTCGGTTAATTCCACGTTATGAACTAAAGTTCCTACGGGAATATTCGCGATCGGCAGGCTGTTTCCTGTTTTGATTTCTGCCTGTTTCCCTGACATTACCTTGTCGCCAACTTTTAATCCCAACGGAGCAACGATATAACGTTTTTCTCCATCAGCATAAGTGAGTAAAGCCAAACGCGCAGAGCGATTTGGATCATACTCAATGGCAGTTACGGTTGCGGGAATGTTTTCTTTTTCTCTTCGGAAATCAACAACACGAACTTTGGTCTTATTTCCACCGCCACGATGTCGTACCGTGATACGACCGTACATATTGCGTCCCGATTTGTTGCTTCGAGATACGACCAGCGATTTCTCAGGTTTTGTCTTTGTGATTTCCTCAAACGTCGCTCCCGCTCGATGGCGCTGACCGGGAGTAACTGGTTTATATACCTTTATACTCATTCTTCAACTCCCTCAAACATTGCAATTCGATCTTCAGCGTTAAGAGTAACAATTGCTTTTTTATAGGCTGAGTTTCTGATAGCAACTCGTCGACTGCGTGCTCTTCTGCCACGTTTTGCCGGAACATTGATAATATTGACCTTTTCGACACGAACATCGAATGCTTTTTCAACCGCGGTCTTTACATCTGTTTTTGTAGCACTCCCCTGCACCTCGAAAACATATTGATGTAATTTTCGGGATTGATAAGCCGTTTTTTCAGTAACCAATGGTCGCTTAAGAATATCGTATGGCGTTTTCATCCTATTTTCCTTTTCCCAGATAATCTTCGATCACTTGAATGGATGATTTTTCCAAGACCAGGCGATCATAAGTCAGGAGATCACGGATATTCAGGTAATGAGCAAGCAGAACCTTTACATCCTGAATATTTTTCGCTGAAATAAAAATGCTCTCTTTCTTTTTATCGGGCATTACCAGTAGAGCTGAATTTTCGCCCACCCACTTTTCAAAAGCCTGGGCTAATTGTTTGCTCTTGGGCTGCTCCAAGCTCACGTCCTCAACAACAACGATCTCACCATCGTTCGCTTTCACGGTCAATGCTGATCGCAGTGCTGCTCTTCTCATTTTAAGCGGCATCCTCTTTGAGTAACTGCGCATATGAGGGGTGAAAATCTTTCCACCGCCAACCCATTGTGCAGCACGTGTAGAACCCTGTCGCGCACGACCGGTGCCTTTTTGTCTCCACGGTTTCTTCCCACCGCCAGCGACTTCATGTCTCGTTTTTGTTTCATGCGTCCCCAGATGGGCATTTGCCATTTGGCGAACATAGGCTTGATGCATCAGATCGACATTGATTGGAGCTTCAAAAACACTCTTTGGAAGCTCTACATCGCCTACTTTCTTTCCTTTGAAATCAATTACATCTACCTTCATCATTGGCTCCATTTAAGCGGAATCTACTGTTCCGGAATTTTCGCTATTGTTTCCTAGCCTCTTTAATAACAACCAAACCACCTTTGGGTCCCGGAACAGATCCATTGATCCCTAGAAGGTTCTTCTCCACACTTACAAATGCCACTTCGACGTTCTGCGAGGTCACGCGATCATTTCCCATACGTCCTGGTCTGCGTTTGTTTTTGTAAACGCGTCCGGGAGTTGTTCCTGAGCCACTTGAACCTGGCGCTCTCAAACGATCCGATTGACCATGTGTTTTCGGTCCGCCTCTAAAGCCATAGCGTTTTACCGAACCCGCGAAACCACGTCCTTTGCTGTATCCAACAACATCCACGTGGCTTCCAATTTCAAATTGACCGACATCAACTTTGTCGCCTTCTTTTACATCAATTGTTTTTGCCCTGAATTCACGTAGATAACGTACAGCTGGAATTTCTTTTTTCTTGAGATGCCCCATTTCCCCTTTACTCAGTTTTTCTTCTTTTATTCCACTATAACCAAGTTGAACGGCTGAGTACCCTTCTCGTTCAACTTTTCGAATCTGGGTAACAAAACATGGCCCAGCTTCGATAAGTGTAACCGGAATCGCATTTCCTTCCGCGTCGAAAATCTGGGTCATGCCAACCTTTTTCCCAATAAGCCCTTTAAACATATTTTGTTTTCTCCTTATATCTGTTTTCAAGACTGTCAGCTTGGGCAAAGCTGCATCATCTTTCAGTGGCACAGTCAATCCTCTCACGGCAAACCATTTTCTTTTCCGGTCGCCAATAAGAAAATTCTTGCACCACCCATTTGGGTGTTGCCCAAAACCGAATTACTATACCATAAAACCTATTAATTTACCAGTTCAACAGACTATATTTTTATCTCAATATCAACGCCAGCCGGTAAATTCAATCGCATCAACATGTCAATTGTCTTGGCATCTGGTTCCAAAACATCAATAATTCGATTGTGCGTACGAATTTCGAAATGTTCATGTGAGTCTTTATCAATAAAGGTTGATCTTCTTACCGTGAATTTCTCTATTCTTGTTGGCAGAGGTACCGGACCAACAACTTTTGCGCCGCTTCTTTCGGCAGTCTCCACAATTCTCTTGGCAGACTGATCAAGAACTCGATGGTCATAGGCTTTCAATCGAATGCGTATTTTTTGCTTTGCCATATTAAAAGTTTTCCTTTTACTCCAAGATATCAGTGATTTTGCCAGCGCCGACAGTGAGACCGCCTTCGCGGATAGCGAAGTCAGAACCCTGTTCCAGAGCCACGGGGATGATCAGTTCGACTTCCATGTTGGTTCGATCGCCGGGCATGACCATTTCGACATCTGCCGGAAGGTTGATGTTGCCGGTTACATCCATGGTGCGGATGTAGAACTGAGGACGATAACCGCTGAAGAACGGTTTGTGACGACCACCTTCATCACGGCGCAGAACGTACACTTCTGCTTTGAACTTGGTGTGCGGGGTGATGCTTCCGGGTTTGGCAATGACCATACCGCGTTCCACATCTGTGCGCTCCACACCGCGCAGCAGCAGACCTGCATTGTCGCCAGCCATACCCTCTTCAAGGGTCTTGTGGAACATTTCCACACCGGTGACAACCGTGCTCATGCTCTTGTCGCGCAGACCAACGATGTCAACATTCTCACCAACTTTGACCATACCACGTTCGATACGACCGGTGACAACCGTGCCGCGTCCCTTGATGGAAAACACGTCTTCCACGGGCATCATGAACGGTTTGTCGGTGGCGCGGATCGGATCGGGGAAATAATTGTCGACCGCATCCAGCAGTTCCTTGATGCAGGCGTATTCGGGTGCATTGGGGTCAGTGGAAGTGCTTTCCAGTGCCTTGAGGGCTGAACCGCGAATGATGGGAATATCGTCGCCGGGGAAGTGGTTGCTGGTCAGCATATCGCGCAGTTCCATCTCAACCAGTTCCAGCAGTTCCGGATCGTCCATCATGTCAACTTTGTTCAAGAAAACGATGATGCTGGGTACTTCTACCTGGTGCGCCAGCAGTACGTGCTCTCTGGTCTGGGGCATGGGCCCATCGGGAGCTGCCACTACCAGAATGGCGCCGTCTACCTGTGCCGCACCAGTGATCATGTTCTTGATGTAGTCGCGGTGTCCGGGCATATCTACATGGGCATAATGCCGCTTGGCGGTCTGATATTCCACATGTGAAATGCTGATCGTGATGCCGCGCTCTTTCTCTTCTGGCGCGTTGTCAATCTTGTCAAACGCCATGAAATCTGCCATCCCTAACAGACTGCAGTACTTTGTGATGGCTGCTGTCAGGGTGGTCTTCCCATGGTCAATGTGTCCCATTGTCCCTACATTGAAATGGGGCTTTGATCGATCATATACCTCTTTTGCCATTTTCTTCTCCTTATATATACCTTTCTTTATTTATATTAATGCAAGATATCGCTTGCAATATTTTCAGGTAAGGGTGTGTAATGATCGTATTCCATTGAAAACACACCACGCCCCTGTGTAACAGAACGCAGTTCTGTAGCATACCCTGTCATTTCAGATAGAGGCACAAATGCCCTTACAATTTGAGCATTTCCATGGATCATTTCAAGCCCTTCGATTTCCGCTCTACGTGAGTTCAACTGTGCAAGAACATCACCAAGATATTCTTGCGGTATATTCACTTCGACCTTCATGATCGGTTCAAGTAAAACCGGTCGTGCTTTTGTAACACCTTCACGGAAAGCGAAAGTAGCCGCCATCTTGAAAGCCATCTCAGAAGAATCAACTTCGTGATAGGAACCATCAACAAAGTTCACCTGAAGATCGGTCATTGGATAACCCGCCAGAACTCCTGCCTCGGCAGCTTCTTTAACACCTTTTTCTACCGCATTAAAGTATTCACGAGGAACCGTCCCGCCTTTGATCTCATTCACAAAGACGACTCCGCTCCCCTGCGGTAAAGGTTTGAAGTTGAATACCACTTCACCATATTGACCATGACCACCGGATTGTTTGGCGTATTTATACTGCACTTTTGAGATTTCTTTTGTGATCGTTTCACGATAGGTAACCCGCGGTTTGCCAACATTCGCCTGCACATTGAATTCACGGAACATTCGGTCAACAATGATCTCCAGATGGAGCTCGCCCATTCCTTCGATGATCGTTTGCCCGGTATTTTCATCTTCATGAACCCGAAAAGTAGGATCTTCTTCTGCCAATTTTTGCAGTGCTTTTGCCATCTTTTCGCTATCTGCGGTGGTTTTCGGTTCAATTGCCACCGAAATAACAGGATCCGGGAATGATATTCTTTCCAACACGATAGGATGATGTGCTTCGCAGATGGTATCTCCGGTTACGATACTCTTGAACCCAAGAACGGCTCCGATATCGCCCGCATGCATTTCTTCAACGTCTTCCCGGTGGTCCGCATATACACGGATCAAACGCCCAATTCTTTCCTTTTTCTCTGAAGTTGGATTGTAAGCCATTAAGCCCTGTTTGATCGTACCGGAATAAACGCGGAAATATGCCATTCTTCCAGAATACGGATCGGAAACGATCTTGAAGATCAGTGCACTCATTGGCTCAGAGTCATTTGTGTTTCGAATCACCTCTTCACCAGTTTTCGGATCGGTTCCTTTTATTGATGGAATATCCATCGGTGAAGGCAAATAATCGATAATTGCATCCAGCAGCGGCTGTACACCTTTGTTTTTTAAAGAAGAACCGCAAAAAACAGGGGTTGCTTCATTCGCCAGCACTGCCTTGCGAAGAGCGGCTTTTAACTCGTCGATCGAAATTTCCTCTTCATTGAGGAATTTTTCGATCAGTGCATCATCTGATTCAGCAATTTTTTCAACAAGTTCTGCACGTTTTTCTTCAGCAATTTTTTGCAGGTCTGCGGGTATTTCTTTGATTTCTGGTTTTGATCCAAGATCATCATTCCAGATTACAGCATTCATTTCTAGCAAATTAACCGCCCCTATAAAATCAGCTTCTTTGCCTATTGCGATTTGCATTTGAAGAGGATTCGCACCCAACCGATCTTTGATAGTTTGAATAGAATAATCCAGATCAGCGCCCACTCTGTCTAATTTGTTGACGAAGCAAATACGCGGAACATTAAATCGGTCCGCCTGCCGCCAAACAGTTTCACTCTGTGGTTCTACCCCTTGAACGCCGTCAAAAACAACAACACCGCCATCCAATACGCGTAATGAACGCTGTACTTCAGCGGTGAAGTCAATATGTCCTGGTGTATCAATTAAATTTATCTGGTAATCCCGCCAGCTGGTAGTTATAGCTGCGGAAACGATGGTGATTCCCCGTTCTCGTTCTTGTTCCATCCAATCAGTAACGGTTGTGCCGTCATCCACTGAGCCAATTCGGTAGGTTTTACCCGTATAAAAGAGAATTCGCTCAGTGGTTGTGGTTTTTCCTGCATCAATATGCGCAATAACCCCAATGTTGCGTAACTTTTCTAAAGGATATTCTCGCGTCATATTGTTTCCTGTTAAAGTTCAAGTTAAAAATGAAGGTATTAAACCCGGAAATGTGAAAAAGCCCGGTTTGCCTCCGCCATTTTGTGAGTTTCTTCGCGCTTTCGGATCGCTGCGCCCTGTTCATTTGCCGCATCCATGACTTCGCCTGCTAATTTCTCAGCATAGCTTTTTCCGCCACGTGCATTTGATGCGTCAATGATCCACCGAATTGATAATGTAAGCTTCCGTTCAGGATCAACTTCCATAGGAACTTGATAGGTTGCGCCACCCACACGACGGGGACGAACTTCCATGACCGGTCCGACATTCTTCAATGCAGCATCCAAAACTTCGACTGGTTCTTTTTTGGTAGTATCTTGAATGATTTCTAAGGCATCATATACGATACGAGTCGCTGTGCTCTTTTTTCCCATCTTAAGAATGTTATTAATGAGAACCTGCACATTGCGGCTGTTAAATCGGATATCGGGATCAATTCTTCGTTTTTCTGGTTTTGTTCTTCGCATTAAACTATCTCCACAACTTGTGTTTCAAACTTATTTCGCCCGCTTGGTGCCATATTTTGAGCGACCTTGATTTCTGACTGCGACACCGGTCGTATCCAACGCTCCGCGCACCACATGGTATCTAACACCAGGCAGATCTTTTACACGACCGCCGCGGACCATTACAACCGAGTGCTCCTGCAGCTGGTGTCCTTCACCTGGAATATAAGCGGTGACTTCCAAACCATTTGTCAAACGAACACGGGCAATTTTACGTAAAGCCGAATTCGGTTTCTTAGGAGTCATCGTACGAACCACAGTACAAACACCGCGTTTTTGTGGAGAACCAATCCCCTGCCGCAATCTTCGTTGTTTAAGGTGATTCATATTGTATAGCAAAGCTGGCGCTTTACTTTTAGCTTTTTTCTGTTCTCGTCCTTTTCGAATCAATTGATTAATTGTTGGCACTTTATACAGCCTCCGATAAATTTACATTCTTGATAAAACCAAAGTGCGAGTATAACACACCGCAATTTTAGAGTCAATGCGTGAGTTATCAAAAATTACCGAATTTTTCTCCCAGTCCCATCAGACCGGTGGGTAATTTTGGTGGTTTTATCTTCTCTTCATCCTTTCCAAACTTTATGACATCGCCTGAATCCAATTCTGCTTCAACTGCCAGACCAAGGCTCTGCAACTCTTTTACCAGGACCCTGAAACCGGCAGGCAAACTGGGTTCTTCGATCGTCTCGCCCTTAACAATTGCTTCATAAGAAGCAACTCTTCCCTGAACATCATCCGACTTGATCGTCAGCATTTCCTGCAGCGTATATGCCGCGCCGTATGCCTCCAGCGCCCATACTTCCATTTCTCCAAACCGCTGACCGCCGAACTGCGCCTTCCCACCCAGCGGCTGCTGGGTTACAAGACTGTATGGACCGGTCGAGCGAGCATGGACTTTATCTTCAACCAGGTGGTGAAGTTTCATGATCGTCATCACACCCACAGTTACCGGCTGGTCAAACGGCAGACCCGTATTCCCATCACGCAAAACCTGCTTCCCTAGGATAGGCATCGGGATCTGAGTTGTTTCCATGAATTTCTGAGCGGCATCAAGAATGGCTTCATCTTCAATCTTTTCAGTCTTCTTTCCATTCTTTTCCAGCCAGATGCGCAGACATACATTGATGGCAAGATTGTCTTTCCCCTCGTCACGTGGCTTTCCGATCTCATTATTTTCGAATGCCAGAATGGAATCAGGGTTGTAACCCTTTTCACGCAGCCACTCGGTTAAAACAATCTTTCTGGCATAGATCTGATCGATTTTCAAACGATAAACATCGATGTCTTTCTTTGCCAGCCACTGCTCAACGTAAAGGAGTCGAACTTCATCGTCATCCTGCAGCATTTCCGCAGAATACTCGCCTTCTTTGATCCACTCCCATGATTTTTCACCCACTTCATTCCAGGCTTCATCCATCATCCAGGCACGAGCCAGCTCTGCTTCGATCTCGAATTCATCTGCTCCATCGAAAACAGGAGTAAGGGCTCTGAATCCCAACCGCAATGAAGCCCAACCAAGATGTGTTTCCAAAACCTGCCCGATGTTCATACGACCGGGAACACCCAGCGGGTTCAGAATAATATCTACGGGTTGTCCATTTTCAAGGAAAGGCATATCTTCAACAGGAACCACTTTAGAAACAACACCTTTATTCCCGTGCCGCCCTGCCATTTTATCGCCGGCAGTTAGTTTTCGCAGCTGTGCAACCGAAACGCGCACCATCTTATCAACGCCTGCAGGCAGATCGCTGTTTTCTTTGCGAGTAAATATCTTTACTTCAACAACTTTTCCGCGTTCGCCATGAGGCATTCGCAGAGATGTATCGCGTACGTCGCGTGATTTTTCTCCAAAAATTGCGCGCAGCAACCGTTCTTCTGGGGTAAGTTCTTTCTCACCTTTCGGAGTGATCTTTCCAACCAGAATATCGCCGGGACCTACTTCTGCGCCAATTCGAACAATTCCATTCTCGTCCAGATCCCTGATAGCGTCATCACCAACATTGGGAATATCTCTGGTGATCTCTTCGGGACCCAATTTTGTATCGCGGGCTTCCAGTTCATATTTCTCAATATGAATGGAGGTGAACTTATCTTTCTGCACCATTCTCTCCGAGATCAGAATGGCATCCTCGTAGTTTCCACCTTCCCATGAAACAAACGCAACAACCGCATTCTGTCCAAGAGCCAACTCGCCCTCAACCGTCGAGGATGAATCTGCCAGAATGTCACCTTTCTTCACTCGCTGTCCTTTTTTAACCAGCGGGCGCTGATCGATGCAAGTGCTCTGATTAGAACGCTGATATTTTTTCAGCTGGTATTCGCGCGTTTCTTTATTGGAACGGACGATGACCTTTTCTCCGGTTACAGAGATCACATCTCCTTCTTCTTCAGCAATCAAGACCTGCCCTGAATCTTTCGCTGCATATTCTTCCATGCTTGTCGAAACTTGCGGGAGGTCCGGTTTTAATAATGGAACAGCCTGCGCCTGCATATTCGAACCCATCAGAGCGCGGTTTGCATCATCATGCTCTAAGAATGGGATCAAAGCGGCGCTGATACCAACGATCTGGTTGGGAGCGACATCCATGAATTGAATTCTTTCAGGTGAAGAGAAGATGAAATCAGAATGATAACGGCACGAAATACGATCCATCACAAATTCGTTATATTCATTTAATAAGGTGTTTGCCTGAGCGATGATAAATTTGTCTTCCACATCTGCAGGTAGATATTCGATCTCATCCGACACAAAACCAACCACCGGTATGCTCTCAACATCTTTTTTCAGTTTTTTCAAATCAGACAGGTTTTCTTCCTTGATCCTGGTGCCTTTTCGCAGAATAATTTCATCCGTTTTTAGATTTCGAATAGAGTCTGATACCGTTTTATTCAGCAGGCGTTCATCATCAGCTGCCAGTTCAAAGAGTACTTTGCGATATGGTGTTTCAATAAAGCCATATTGATTTACTGTCGCAAAAGATGCCAGGCGTCCGATCAAACCAATGTTTGGACCTTCCGGGGTTTCAATTGGGCAGATTCTTCCATAGTGAGAATGGTGAACATCACGAACATCAAAACCAGCACGCTCACGGCGCAGTCCACCCGGACCCAGCGCAGAGAGTGTTCTCTTATGGCGTAATTCAGCCAACGGATTGGTTTGATCCATGAACTGCGATAACTGGCTCGAGCCAAAGAACTCGCGTAAAGCTGCTACCAGCGGGCGAATATTGATCAAGTTTTTCGGATCGACCTTGTCCTGCTCACGAATTGACATTCTTTCCTTAATAACCCGTTCCATCCGCCGCATTCCAATACGCAGCTTGTTCTGGATCAATTCGCCAACTGTCTTGACACGTCGGTTTCCAAGATGATCGATATCATCCTTATCTTCGAGCTCATTGTTGATCTTGATCATGCGTCGTACCAGATAGACGATATCCCATTTTGTAATGGTTCGATGATCGATAGATACATGTTTTTTGATATCTAATTTTTGATTTAATTTATAACGACCAACGCTTTCCAGATCGTAATGGCGCTGATCAAAAAGCTGTTCTTCAAGAAATTCCTTCGCATTATCGATCGTCGCAGGATCACCCGGACGCATGCGGCGGAAAAATTCCAGCAGCGCCAATTCAGCAATGGTCTTCCCGCTGGAAAGATCCCACTCTGGTTCTTGATTGAAAGTGGTCGAAATAAAAAGACGATCCTGGTCAGTATCAATATCACTGAATAGCGACAGGATCTCTTCATCTGTACCAAACTTCAAGGGAGAATCCTTTAAACCATCATCCACAGCCGCTAGAGCTCGTAAGAAAATGGTCACTGGTACAGTGCGCTTTCGATTGAATTTCAAAATGACATAATCATTTTTTCTTGTTTCGAATTCCATCCAGGCGCCGCGATCCGGGATCAATTTTGCCGTTGCCAATCGTTTACCGGTTGCTCGGTTAATGGGAGCATCAAAATAAACGCCCGGGGAACGGATCAACTGCGATACTACTACTCTCTCAGTACCGTTAATAATGAAGGTACCGTTATCCGTCATCATGGGGAACTCACCCAGGTAGATATCCTCAACCATCGGTTCAGTAACCTCTGATCCGGCTAAAAGAACCTTTACATACAGCGGGCTTGAATACGTGAGATCTTTTTCTGCGCATTCTTCCATTGAGTTCTTCGGTTCTTCAAACCAGTACTTCAACCCCCATTCTTTACTTTCTTTTGATTTACCGGGAAAATACAGCTTTACGCCACCATTATATGATTCAATTGGTGAGATCTCATCGAATAGATCGACAAGACCATCTTTCAACAACCGATCAAATGATTCTTTTTGAACCTGTATTAAATTGGGTAAATCAAGAACTTTCGGAATCCGCGAATAATTCTTTTCAGGCATCTCAAGACCCATGTATCTCTCCTGCTGATTAATTCTTAATTAAATACAACGAAATACCAACCATTTGGCAAACAGAAATTTTATCAGTTATGCCACTATTGGTCAAGCAATTTTCCTTATCAAATAATGAATTATTGATTATAACGCAGGAATTATAATTATTGGTTAGAATAAATGAAAAATTGATTGAAGGAACCAATGAAAAAACTATCAATAGAAAATGATGTTTCTTTACAAAAGTCTTTTGGTAAATTCACATGGTACACCGCCGCTGTAATTTTCATTATCATCGCCGCATTATTGACCCGCTTCATCAACCTGGGTGACCGCGTCATGAGTCATGACGAAACGAACCATGTCGTTCCTTCTTATGACCTGTATAGCGGGGTAATGTATTCTCATAACCCCGTCTCACACGGACCACTGCAGTTTCACTTCATTGCCCTATTGTATTTTCTCTTTGGAGATAATGATTTCAATTCCCGCCTTCCACATGCCCTGGCAAGTATTGCCACCATTCTCTTTATCCTTTTCGCATACCGCAAGTATTTCGGTAAAACCGGATCACTCGTCACCGCCACGCTTTTCCTGATCTCTCCTTTTCTTCTTTTTTATGGAAGATATGCCCGCAACGAAGCATTTATCGGTCTATTCCTGGTCCTGATTTTTTATGCGCTCATGTGCTACTTCGATCAAAGAAAATTTTCATCCCTTTATTTACTGACCACAACACTGGCGTTTTATTTCACCTGCAAAGAGACAGCTTACATTCACACGGCTATTATGATGATCTTTTTCTTCATGAAAATGCTTGCCGAGATCATTCATGCCAAAATCATTCATTCTCGTGTTCTTCTGATCAACTTTTTATTAATTCTTCTACTGGGAGTATCTTTATTCGGATCGGTCTTTATATACCGCCAGCTTGATCTGAGCTCCATCGACAACAATGCAATGGTCCTTCAAAGCGGCGAATCGATCCCTTTCAGCTCACAGCTCTACTATACTGTTGAAATCCTGAAAGTCCTTCTTCCAGGATTGATCCCCCTGGCAATCGGACTCGTGGTTATTTTTTCTGTAAGGAAATATCTCCAGTGGGATCGTTTATCTATTTCACCGGCTTTCAATATTTTCATCCTGATAACCACCCTGGTGCTGCCTCTGCTGGCAGCTTTCCCGGTAAAATTCTGCGGTTTTGACCCGACCGCTTATACAAGCACCACCAGCAACCTGCTTGATCTGATATACCTCGCTTTCTTAGGCGGTATTTCCATTATCCTTGGTTTCACATGGCAGCGAAAATTCTGGTGGAAAGCAGCCTGCCTTTTTTATTCCATTTTCTTTGTCTTTTATACAACTTTCTTTACAAATATGCCGGGTATGCTAACTGGAACCGTGGGCGCGCTTGGATACTGGTTAGCACAGCAGGATGTAAATAGAGGCGGACAACCCCTATATTATTATGCTCTACTGGAAATGCCTTTCTATGAATTTCTCGCCCTGGCGGGTTCTTTTCTAGCAGTGATCATGGCTGTTTTCAAGAAGAAACCATCTCAAGACGTTGATGAAATAAAGCTTGAAGAAACTGCAGAAGAGATTGAACCCAAACCACTAAAAAACACGCTTTCAATCAACACGCTTCTTCTTTTCTGTGGTATTTCCAGTTTGATCGCATTCAGTATTGCCGGTGAGAAAATGCCGTGGCTGACCGTGCAAATCACCATTCCATTCTTAACACTGGCAGGATCAGCTCTGGGAACCTACATCGATTCAATCCCGTGGAAAGAAAAATCAAAAAAAGAAAAGGCAGTTGGAATTCTGATCAGCTTGCTGATCGTGGTCGATTTTTGTGCGATCTGCGTTACACTGCTCGGCAGCAACCTGCCCTTTCAGGGAAAGACTCAGGAGCAGCTGCAGACCACCTATTTGTTCTTATTCCGCCTTCTTCTGCTGGCAGGGCTGCTTTTCCTGCACCGCACCTATCTCAAAGGTTGGTCAAAGGTCATCAAGTCAAAAACCTTTATTCTGGCTTTTTTCATTTTGCTAGCAGCTATCACCTGTCAATCGGCGCTGCGCGCAGCTTTCGTCAATTATGACTATGCCACCGAATACCTGGTCTATGCGCATGCGGCGCCCGGACCGAAAGAAATACTGGATCAGGTCGAAAAGATCTCCCGCCGCCTTACCGGAGGTTTGGATATTCAGGTTGCCTATGATAATGAATCCCTCTACCCTTACTGGTGGTATTTTAGAGATTACCCCAATCGAATTTCCTTTTTAGAAAACATCACCCGCAGCCTTGAAGATGCCCCCATCATCCTGGCAGGACAGGCAAACTATGACTCCATAGAACCAATTACACGGAAAAATTTCTATACCTTCGAATACTACCGCTTATGGTGGCCTAATCAGGATTATTTCAACCTTACTTTCAACAGGATCGCGACGATGCTGAAATCCGCTGATATGCGGCAGGCTCTTTTCGATATCTGGTACTACCGTGATTATTCTCTCTACGCTCAGCTCAACAACAATGAGTACCTTGAAACAGATTCCTGGCTGCCCAGTCAAAAAATGCGTATGTATGTTCGCAAGGACGTGGCAGAAAAAGTATGGGATCTGCTTTCAGAGGATGCTCTGATCAAGGGTCCATCAGGGGATGCATACGCTTCAATGACCACCACCCTGACACCGGTACAATTCATCGGTGGAGATGGTATTCTCAATGAACCGCGCGGGATTGATATTGCGCCGGATGGCTCTATTTACGTGGCAGATTCCAAAAACAATCAGATCAAGCATTTTTCCACAACCGGCACGCTGCTGGATTCCTGGGGCAGTTTTGGGAGTGCGTCGGATGAAAACGCCAATACCGGGGGAGGAACTTTCTACGAACCCTGGGATGTGGCTGCCGCCCCTGATGGGACCGTGTATGTTTCTGATACATGGAACCACCGTATTCAGAAATTTACAGAAGATGGAGAATTCATCTCGATGTGGGGCTACTTTGCCACAGACGGCTCTACTCTCAGCTACTGGGGTCCACGCGGGATCACCGTGGATGAAGATGGAAATGTTTATTTTGCCGATACCGGGAATAAACGCATTATGGTTTTTAATAAAAACGATCAGTTCATCACCCAGATCGGACTGGGTGGAACCGATTTCGGGCAGTTCGATGAGCCGGTAGGAATTGCTCTAGATGAAGACAATCTGCTCTACGTTGCAGATACGTGGAATTCCCGCATTCAGGTTATCGCACCTGACCTTGATTTAAAGACCTCCACCACTGTTTCAAGCTGGAGTATCGAGGGCTGGTACGGGCAGTCTACCAATAATAAACCGTTCATTGCTGTTGATGGCGATGGGAATATCTTCATCACCGATCCCGAAGGTTCGTTGATCCTTGTCTATTCTCCTTCCGGAGATCTGCTGCAGGCGCTCGATATCCGCGGATTATCTGATGACACCATTACCATGCCGGTTGATATTGAATTTGCAGAAGACGGGACCATGTGGGTCAGCGATGCAGCCAGCAATATGGTCTACGGGTACACCCTGCCTGATCTCAACTGAGATAGGCACGCATCCATTGAAGAGTGTTCAATTCCTGCATTCCTGCCGCCAGAAAACATTCTGAACACTCTTTTTCCGGATAATTTACCCGTATTTCATTGAAGATACGAGCTTGGACGGTAGGCAGCATAATCTGAATGAATTTCGGTTCCAACTCTTGTGGAACAGCCAGCCATAAATTCACATAATTCTGATCCGGGAAGAGATCATAGCTGACAAAACCAACCTGTTGGTCAATGTTGAGTGCCCAATGGTTGGTGATCCTTCCGCGTACGAAGTTTTTAACGAAATTATGCAGTTTGGGCTGCATCGAGGCGGTTTCAAACCCATACGTAGCCGTTAATTCCCCCGGATAGACCCTTTCCAGAAGTTCCTTCTGAGTCTTCCATTCTTCATTTTTTCTTTTCCGTAATGAATATTCATCATATTTTTTCAGGAAAAGATTTTCACGTTTTCCGATCCAGGTTGTGCGGGTCATAAAAGGCTGGAACTGGAACTGCCGATACAGGTCAACCGCAGCTTGATTTTCCTGCTTCACCTGCAGCCAGATCTGTCTTACCCCCTGGCACTCGATATATTCCAGCGCTGTTTTGGTCAGCATTTTAGCAATTCCCTTCCCCCTGTGCTGTGGCAGTACTCCAACATTCGAAACAAGATATACGATTTCTTCTCCATATTTCATAGGAGACAGCGTGATATTCCCGATCAGTTTTCCCTTATCCTCATAGACAAATCCTTCAGCGGGAAGCGAATATTTTTCCGGGTTTTTCTCAGCAATCTTCGTGAAAAGAATGGTTTGTGAAAACTCTCGTAGGTAGGCGATATAACGTTTTCCATCTTCATCCATTGAATCGGAAAAACAGATCTCCAAAAGCGCAGCGATCTGCTTGAGATCCGTAGATATTTTGAGTGGGCGAATTTTTTTGTTTATCATATAAAATTTTAATTATTCTATCAGCGGTTTTTCTAATATTCTTTTTATGGCTTTGGTATATCATTCTATTGGCAAATGTTATAATGCCGATTAACGTAGGAGACAAGTATTATGATGCGATTTGACCGATTCACCGAGCGCGCTCAAGATGCTGCCCAGAAAGCAGCCGAGATCATTCAGCGTTACGGACATAATCAGATAGACACAGAACATATTCTTCTGGCATTGATCGAACAACCCCAGGGTGTGGTAAGTCAACTGCTTGAAAACATGTCTGTTGATGTGGACGTTCTAAGAGATCGTCTGGACGAGATGCTGCGGGAAAGCCCCAAAGCCAGCATCTACGGCGGCGGCACGGGGCAGGTTTTCATCACCCCGCGCGTCAAGAGGATCATTGAAGTCGCCAATCAAGAAGCAACAAAATTGAAAGACGAATATATCTCTACCGAACACCTCTTTCTGGCGGTCGTGGAGGAAAAAGATACCCCCTCTTCCCGCTTGCTGAAAGATAACGGCGTTACCAAAGAGCGTGTTCTAGATGCTATTAATGAACTGCGCGGCGGGCAGAAAGTGACGGATAGAAAAGCAGAAACCCGCTACCGCACACTCGAAAAATATTCTCGCGATCTCACCAAACTTGCCAGTGAAAATAAGCTGGATCCGGTGATCGGTCGCGATAAAGAGATCCTGCGTGTTATCCAGGTACTCTCCCGCCGCACAAAGAACAACCCGGTACTGATCGGTGAAGCAGGCGTTGGGAAAACTGCCATTGTAGAAGGTCTGGCACAAAAGATCGCCAATAACGATGTGCCTGAAATTCTTGGCGGTAAGAAAGTGATTTCTTTGGACTTGGGTGCCATGATCGCCGGTTCCCGCTTTCGCGGTGAATTCGAAGAGCGCCTCAAAGCGTCTCTCGAAGAGATCCAGCGCTCTGCCGGTGAGATTATCCTTTTCATCGATGAACTGCATACGGTGGTCGGAGCAGGGGCGGCGCAGGGCGCCATGGATGCCTCCAACATGCTCAAACCAGCCCTTTCGCGCGGCGAACTGCAGTGCGTGGGGGCAACAACGCTGAATGAATATCAGAAATATATTGAAAAAGACGCCGCGCTCGAAAGACGCTTTGCCCCGGTATATGTGGATGAACCATCGATTGAAGATACCATTTCCATGCTGCAGGGGCTGCGTGACCGTTATGAAGCGCACCATAAAGTACATTTCACCGATCAGGCATTGGTCAGCGCCGCAAAATTATCCGCACGTTATGTGACGGAACGCTTTTTACCCGATAAAGCTATTGACCTGATGGACGAATCTGCCGCGAAACTGCGGGTAGCTTTATATTCGCTCCCATCTGACCTGAAAGAATTAAAAAACAAAGTCGATAAGGTCCTGAAAGAAGAAGAACACGCCGGCATAGAGAGAGATTATGAAACCGCTGCCCGCAAGAAAGCAGAACGGTTGAAACTGGAATCAGAATTCAACACCAAGCGTGATAAATGGGAAAGCGAACATAAACTCGACGAAGTCGTGGATGAAAATGATATTGCCGAAGTGATCGCACAGTGGACGGGCATCCCTGTCAACCAGATCATGCAGACCGAAGCTGATCGCCTGCTGCACATGGAAGAAAAACTCCACGAACGGGTAATTGGACAGGATATGGGAATTTCTGCGATCGCGGATGCGATTCGGCGCGCCCGCTCCGGTTTGAAAGACCCGAAACGACCGGTAGGTTCCTTTATTTTCATCGGTCCTTCCGGCGTTGGAAAAACCGAGCTGGCAAAAGCGCTGGCTGAATTCATGTTCGACGATGAAGACGCATTGATCCGCCTGGATATGAGCGAATACCGCGAGCAGCACACCGTTTCCAAACTCTTCGGTGCCCCTCCCGGATATGTCGGATATGAAGAAGGCGGGCAGCTCACAGAAGCCGTTCGCAGGCGTCCATACCGAGTGATCCTGTTTGACGAGATCGAAAAAGCCCATCCGGAAGTATGGAATTCCCTGCTGCAGATACTGGATGATGGTCGCTTGACCGATGGACAGGGAAGGATCGTGGATTTCCGCAACACGGTTATCATTATGACTTCCAACCTTGGCACAGAATTCATCCACAACGGCGGCACACTGGGATTCCTGCAGCCCGACAGCAGTGATGAAGAAAAACTCTCGCATGAAAAGATCGAGAAAGCGCTCAAGAGCACTTTCCGCCCTGAATTTTTAAACAGGATCGATGAGATCATCATCTTCTCGCAGTTGAATGAAGAACAAATGCTTAAGATCGTCGACCTTCAGATGGAAGAAATCCAGGAAAGACTTGAAGAACAGGGACTGCAGATCCAGCTTTCAAAGGCAGCCCGCGAGTGGATCGCCAAAGAAGGCTTTGATCCTAACTTCGGCGCCAGACCACTCAAGCGCATCCTGCAGAAATATATTGAAAGCTCGCTATCGGTTGACCTGCTCTCAGGAACTTTCAAATCTGGAGACAAGGTAAAAATCGACCTTGGAGAAGATGGGAAAAGCCTGACTTTCACTAAAGCGTAACTCAATTGGAGAAAATACAGCATTTTACAGGCTGTTAATTCGATTGACAATCTTCGAGTGGCTGGGCTATACTTTGGGCATTAATCCAATTTTTGGAGGAAGCGCTTGAAAAAAGCATTAATCACAGGAATTACCGGTCAGGATGGCTCCTATCTGGCAGAACTTCTGCTCTCTAAAGGATATGAAGTGCACGGGATCATCCGCAGGGCGAGTACTTTTAATACCCGCCGTATTGACCATATCTATCACGATCCCCATAATGGCGATAAGATCCATCTCTATCTGCATTATGGCGATATTGCTGTAGGTGAAACGCTGCAGCATATGGTTTATAACATCCGACCGGATGAGATCTACCACCTGGCTGCTCAATCGCATGTACGGGTAAGTTTTGATATGCCGGAATATACCGGTGACGTGACCGGTTTGGGCACCACGCGCATTCTGGAAGCGGTGCGAAAAGCAGAAGTACAAGCTAAGTTCTATCAGGCTTCATCCAGCGAGATGTTCGGCGCTGCCAAACCACCACAGAATGAAGATACCCTGTTTGAACCGCAAAGCCCTTACGCAGCCGCAAAGGTATATGCCTACTGGATCACACGCAACTACCGTGATGCGTACGGCATCTATTCCTGCAATGGGATCCTGTTCAACCATGAAAGTCCGCGCCGCGGTGAAACCTTTGTAACCCGCAAGATCACGCGTGCTTTAGCCGCCATCAAAGCTGGAAAACAGAAGAAGCTTTATCTCGGCAACCTGGACGCCAAACGCGACTGGGGTTATGCCCCGGAATATGTAGAAGCCATGTTGACGATGCTGCAGCAAGACAAGGCAGATGATTTCGTCATCGGCACCGGTGAATCACACACCGTGAGAGAATTTTTACAGGAAGCTTTTACTTATGCCGGAATGAATTACGAAGACTACGTGGAGATCGATCCACGCTACTTCCGTCCCACCGAAGTAGATTACCTGCTTTCCGATCCTTCCAAGGCAGAAAAGAAATTCGGCTGGAAACCCAAGGTCAAGTTCCACGAATTGGTGCGCATCATGGTGGATGCCGACCTCGAACTGCAGGGGCTTCCCTGCCCCGGCGAAGGGCGCAGTATCTTGCAGAGCAATTTCGGCGGCTGGCACCGCTGGGAATCGCAAGTGATCAGCATGGAATAACCAAAACGGAGCGCAACGCTCCGTTTTTTATTATCATCCTCTTGACAATATAGTACATTTGTTCTATTATGGGGATATGAACCCAAGTAAATATTTCTTTCCCGGTATTCTAGTGATTTGCGGCGCGGTGATCGGATTGGTCTGCCTGGTCAGCACTCCGCGCGTTACCCTGGCATCCAGCAGTTCTGGTGCGCCTGTACAGGAAGCAAATACCTCTCCTACAGCAGTACTCTCCCGAACCTATCCCGAAAGCGTTCTACAGTGGGAAGGATTGATCGCAGAAAGCGCGGAGCGCTACCAGCTTGACCCGAATTTCATCGCTGCTGTCATCTTGCAGGAAAGCGGCGGAAACGCGGAGGCTTATTCGGTCAGCGGTGCTGTGGGTTTGATGCAGGTAATGCCCTCCGACGGCATCGCGGAAAGCTTCCTCTGTGATGATCTACCCTGTTTCCGCAGCCGCCCTTCCATGCAGGAATTATTCGACCCGGCTTTCAATATCAATTATGGTTCGCGCATGCTGGCAGGATTGATTGAAAAATATGGCAGTCAGCAGGAAGCGCTCTATCATTACGGTCCCATTGATGTGGGTTACCGTTACGCAGATGCAGTATTGAGTATTTACACAACATACCAATGATAAATCTCATTCCCAATCTCTAACTCTTCATACATATAAAAAGGGGTGTAAAAGATCATCGTTCCCGGAGTATTCATTGAAAAAGGAAAACTTACAATACTCTCTATGGATTGACTGTTGGTAGAATTTCTTCATAGTTTGTAAATTCGGAATCTGATATGGATTGTACAAAAATATTCGTTGGTTGAAGACCATCCGAGGTTTTCTGTAAATCGAATTGAAGTACTGCACCGGATAATTGACCGGATTGGGTTCGTATGATGTAAATGAAGCGCAAAGGCGTTGGAGTAGAAAAATCATAGGAAGCATCCGCAGGGAAAACGATGCCTGTGCTCTGCCCCTGTGATACATGTCCCTGGTGGGTCGTAGGTCCTTCCCCGCTTTGCAATTGAATATCAGGATCGATTCCAAAAAATACATTGATAAGCCCGCTATCATAGGATGCGTCATATTTCCAGTTATGGTAAACTGCCAAACCATCGATATCGCTGAAATAAGGTTGATCAGCATCCGAGTTGAAAGCAGGATCACAATATAGAAGCAATTCCATCGTGAATTCCTTGCTCTGCACTACTCCACCCCCCAGAGAATTCTCCACCGAACGTATCGAAGTTAGTTCAGGATTGGATAAAGTAGGCAATGGACCATTGGATAAGCCGCAGTTTTCAGGCGAAATTAAGAATGAGATTTGCTCCTGTTTGGGTTCATTTGTTGGAGATTTTTCATCTTCAGCAGGAATCACAGCAGCAGTTGGACTTTCAAGAGCAGAATTTTCGGTCGGTGGTTGTGTTTGGCAGCTTGTTATTAAAACTGCCATGATGCCAATGCTTATAAGATATCGCAGGTGCTTCATAATGTTTTGCTCCTTTTATTCTCTCGATTTGAGTTTAATAGCCCAAGTAAGTTTTTATACTCCCCAAACTTTTCCAATATGGTAATTATAAGAGTGCTGGAGGAAAAACTAAAGAGGACCTGCCCCAAATTTACCTGTAAGTGTTGACAACTTTTTTAAAGCCGAATATAATCGTTCTACCTATGCGGGCATAGTTCAATTGGTAGAACGCTTCCTTGCCAAGGAAGAGGTTTACGGGTCCGACTCCCGTTGCCCGCTCTAAAGCGCAGAGCCAACCCTCTGCGTTTTATTTTTCAGATATATCTTTCTATGGGTTCGTTGACAAAGCGACCCCCGTCCCTTTATAATTGATTACCTCAATATGGCGACGTGGCCAAGCTGGCAAGGCAAGGGTCTGCAAAACCCTCATCACGGGTTCAAATCCCGTCGTCGCCTTTGAAAAAGTGCTGATCTTCATCGGCACTTTTTATTTTCCGTATCTGCCTGCTTCCCGTGCAATTCTATCCACACGCTCATTGTAGCGGTGCCCGGCATGCCCGCGTACCCATTTCCATTTGATGGTGCGGTGCGCGATCTCCGCCGACAAATCCTGCCAGAGGTCTTTATTCGCCAGAATGCCGCCCTTGCGCTTCCAGTTTCTCGCTATCCAGTTGGGCATCCATTCTTCAATGCCCTGCTGCAAATACCTTGAATCGGTATAAATGGTGATCTTCTTCTTTTCTTTGATCGCTTGAATCGCCCTCAGGGCTGCGGTCAGTTCCATGCGGTTGTTGGTTGTTTCTGCTTCTGATCCTTTCAGTATCTTTTCTTTTCCATCTTCCAGAATGATCGCTCCCCAGCCGCCTTTTCCGGGATTGGGATCGCAGGCGCCATCCGTATAGATAAGCACTTCGTTGTTTTCTTTAATTATCATTGATACCTTCGTTTGCCATATTTTCCAGATCTTCAAGAATGGTGGGGATATCCGCTGCTTTCATCGTATACAGGGTCAGCTGCCAGCCCATATCTTGCAGTAAATTTTTGATCAATTTCCAGCTGCTGCTTACGGGGGTTGGCTTGGAGAGCGGTAAATAGGTCAGTATACGCTGCCACCTGGCATTTTCAGCGAGGAAATCACCCATATTCTGCACTACCGATAAACTGATCGGCAGGCTGTAGGTTTCTTCGCTCAAGCTTTGCTGCGCTTCTTCGGAGAGCAACCAGTGCATGAAGTTCCAGGCAGCCTGTTCCTTTTCCGGATCCGTTTGGAAGATGCCATAAGAAAGAGCTTCCCCATTTACGATGGTTGTTCCATCATTTCCGGGGTAGGCGATGATCGTCCAATCATCCTCATTTTCTTCGATCCCATCCATGGTGATCTGCCGTTCCCAATCCGCTGTGCTGCCGCTGTAGAAAAGGGCATAGCGCTTTGAAAAATAACGGTAGGGGATCTCTTCTTTTCCTGTCCAGGCACAATCCGCCTGATAGATGGTGCGTAAAAATTCCAGCGCGTTTTGATTTTCTGCAGTATTAAAACTGAATCCACGCGTTGTATCGGTAGGGATCTCCCCCCCTCCAAACACCTGCATCCAGCTCAACAGGGTCACCGGATCGGTATTATAGATCCATCCGCCAGTGCCGTTATTTCCATCATCCGCATCATTTGCATTGTATCTGGCAGCTGTGCAAGCCTGGTTCAGGAACTCTTCCGAACTGGTAGGAGCGCTTTCGAAACCCAATTCCTGCGCCCATGTTTGATTGTAGAAAAGAAAATGCAGTTTATACTCCGCAGGGATGCCGTATCGTTCCCCATTGAGGATATCTTCACTCCAATATGCCGTGGGGATCGTTTTCTGTTCTTCTTCTGTAATCCCATTTTCAGGGTCATTCACAAAATCATCCAGAGCAGCGAGAATATCCTGCCCGGTATATAAAGTTCTTAGATAATCTGCCGGTGCCGCCACCAGATCAGGGATTTCTCCACTATCAATGGCAGCATCTACCTTTGAAATAAGAAAATCTTCATCTCCTGCCGCAACCACATCCACGATGATCCCATCCTCATTATTCGCATTGTATTCTTCGATCAGTGCGGCAATACTGGCAGCCTTCGTCCCCGTCCATGGATGCCAGAAAGTAAGCTGCTGTTCTGAACTAACTTTAGGGGTGGATGTTGGCGCTGCCGTAATGGTTGGAACAGCAGTGCTGGTATTTTCAACCGCAGTTGCAGTTTCCTGTATTGCCACATTTTGTGTTGCACAGGCAGTTAATAAAAAGACAGCCAGAAATAGAATTCGTATCAACTTTTTCATATGGAATAATCTTATCAGTATAAATTCTTCTTTGCACTTCCTTCTTTTCAATTGACATTCCATTTTGAACCCTGTATAATCGTGAAAAGGTCGTCAAGATTAGTAAATTCAGGCATTCCGGTAGAGAAGGAGCGCTCCGGCTGAAAGCCTCCGCGGGATTGAACGAATCGAAGTCGCTTGACGGGATTTGCTGAAGAAATCAAATAGAGAGTAGAACAGCACGGGTAAGCCCGTTACAGCAGAAGCGGAATGATGGTTCCGTAAAAGAGCGCAATATTTGCGAAGTGAGGTGGTACCGCGCAAGGCATATCCTTTCGTCCTCTGAGATGAAAGGATTTTTTATTTCTGGAGGCATGTATGACAAAATTTGAACTGGCAAAAGCGTATGATTTTAAAGCTACCGAAAAGAGGATCTACAAGTTCTGGGAGGATGCCGGGTATTTTCAACCCACCAATGACCCCAATAAACCCGACTTTGATCCAACCAAAAAACCTTTTGTCATTTCCATCCCCCCACCGAACGTAACAGGCAAGCTGCACCTCGGACATGCTATGTTCATCTCCATGGAAGATCTGATGATCCGGCATGCACGCATGAAGGGCATCCCTACCCTATGGGTCCCCGGCTCCGATCATGCCGGTATTGCCACCCAGCTTCAAGTTGAAAAAGCGCTGGCAAAAGAAGGAAAAACACGCGATGATGTTGGACGGGATGAATTCGTTAAATTAGCCTGGGCGTGGAAAGAGGAATACGGCGGACACATTCAACAGCAGATACGACGGCTGGGTGCTTCCTGCGACTGGACTCGCGAACGTTTTACGTTGGATGAAGGTCTTTCGATCGCAGTGAGAGAAGCCTTTGTAAGTCTTTATGAAAAGGGATTGATCTATCGGGGTCCCCGCCTGATCAACTGGTCGCCCAACCTGCGCACCGCTGTTTCTGATCTTGAGGTGGAATACTCCGATGAAAACGGTACTTTGTATTATTTCAAGTACCGCCTGGCAGATGGCTCCGGTGATTTTATCCCGGTTGCAACCACCCGCCCTGAAACCATTCTGGGCGATACCGCAGTAGCCGTCCATCCGGAAGATGAACGATATAAGAAATATGTAGGCAAGCAGGTGCTGGTTCCCATTCTGGATCGAGCTATTCCCGTTATCGCAGATGAGTACGTGGACCGAGAATTCGGCACCGGCGCTTTGAAAATCACGCCTGCCCATGATCCGCATGATAATGAGATCGGTATCAATCACCATCTGGAAGTGATCAACATTCTGAATAAAAATGCCACCATCAATGAAAACGGCGGATCCTATGAGGGCTTAGACCGCTTTGCATGCCGCAAGAAATTATGGGCAGACATGAAAGCGGCAAACCTGGTCATCAAAGAAGAACCCTACCGTATGAGCGTGCCGCGTTCACAGCGTGGAGGGGAGATCGTGGAACCCCTCATCAGCACACAGTGGTTCGTCAAGATCAAGCCACTGGCTGAAGCGGCACTAAAAGCTGTGCAGGATGGACAAATTCGTATCATCCCTGACCATTTCACCAAGGTTTACTACAACTGGATGGAAAACATCCAGGATTGGTGCATCAGCCGCCAGCTGTGGTGGGGTCACCGCATTCCGGTATGGTATTGCGATGACTGTCATGAAGTGACCGTTGCCCGGCAGGATCCCGACCGCTGTGCGCACTGCGGTTCTACGAACATTCATCAGGATGAAGATGTACTGGATACCTGGTTTTCTTCCGGCTTATGGCCTTTTTCAACCCTGGGCTGGCCTGAAGAGACGCCGGATTATAAGTATTTCTATCCCACCACAATCCTTGAAACCGGCTACGATATTCTATTCTTCTGGGTAGCCCGTATGATCATGGACGGCATCGAATTCACGGGAAAACCACCCTTTGAGATCGTCTACCTGCATGGTCTGGTGCGTGATGAAAAGGGACAGAAGATGAGCAAGACCAAAGGCAACGTTATCGATCCGCTAACCGTCATGGATACCCTGGGTACGGACGCCATGCGCTTTACCCTGCTGGTCGGTTCCACTCCCGGCAAAGATACCAACTTGAGCATTAAAAAGGTAGAAGCAAACCGCAACTTTGCCAACAAGGTCTGGAATGCCGGTCGCTTCGTGATCAGCGCGCTCGAGAATTTGCCTTCTTCACCTACCGCACAACCGCAGTGGACCAGCGCGGATGAATTCATTCACGCCCGTATGCGCGCGGTTGTACGCAGCGTGAATTACCTGTTTGATAATTTCCAATACGGTGAAGCAGGACGCCAGATCTATGATTTCTTCTGGAGTGAATTCGCGGACTGGTATATTGAAATAGCCAAGCTGCAGCTTAAAGAAGGCAGAGATCGCGCTTTTTACACCGCGCAAACTCTTGTAAGGGTATTGGAAAAATGCCTGCGTTTACTGCATCCCTTCACCCCCTTCGTTACCGAAGAGCTCTGGCAAAATCTAAAGACAGCAGTGGAAGAAAGCGGCACCAGCATTACCGTAGAAGGCGATTGGGCAAAAGCCTTGATCGTAGCCTCCTGGCCTAAGAGTACTCTTGAAGAAAGTTGGGAAAAATCTGCAATAATGGAATTTCAAACTGAAGTAATTGATGTTGTGAAAGCAATCCGTACTTTTCGGCTTGATAATAAAATCTCATTTCGTAATGCATTTGAAATAACTTGGGTTATGAAAAATGCAATGAAAGAGAAAAAGAAAAATATTCTTAATCCTCTCATTGATGAATTATGTGGTATCTCGGATATTCATAAAACTACTCAAATTCCTCAAAGTGAGAATTCTAAAAAATATCCATCCATAACCTTGCCTTCTTCAGGATCAACAATTATCTTTCATGTTGATACTTCTAAATCATCTATAGAAAAGCGCACTCAGCTTGAAAAAGAACTGCAGGGCATCTCCAGCCAGATCGATCGTCTGGAAAAGCTTCTAGATTCAGATTTTGCGAAAAAAGCTCCCCCGGCTGTCGTTCAAAAAGAGCGCGAAAAACTATCTGCTTTTCAAGATACTGCTGAAAAGTTGAAAGACCAGATCAACGCCTTATAAAAAGTCAGCCCTGTGAGTTTCACAGGGCTGTTTTCTTTATTTTTCCTGATAGATCGCTTTAACCGCTCCATAGTAGATTCGGTGATAATCTTTCAAACTATAGTTTTTCTCGATCTTAGAATCCAGGAATTTCTGCGGGTCCAGATCCTGCCAGTACATCTTTTCACATTCAAGGCACAAGTCTGCTTCTTCAAATGAAGGGGCAGCAACGATCTGTGACGCAGTGGGGGTAAGCCCACTTTCTGCGATCTTATCGACATCCTTTCCCGATATAGAACCCAGATAACTCAACTTAGCCCGATAGGCTTTCGGGAACGCACATAATGTGAAAGTTGGATATTGATCCATGAACTTCATGGTGTAGCGAGTAGGTCGCACAAAGACCTGCACAAAGGGGATGCCCCAGACCACTCCGATACTGCCCCATCCGACCGTCATGGTATTGTACTCACCTTTAAAAAAATCACCGCCGGTCAATAAAAACCAGCGGTCTTCCCATATCGAAAATACATTTTCGTTAAATTCTGCGATCTCTACTTTTTCTCGTTTCATTGTGGGCACCTCTATGCACAAATTGTAACTTTGATCACCGCTTCCAGGTTAAGCGGACCATAAATATGAGGGAAAAGTTCCCCGGTTCCCTTTGAATCTTCATATTTCACCGCTGCTGAGAGTAAATCCGAATCGATCTCCAGCAGAAGCAAATCGCTCATTCCTTGAAACCACTCCTGCAGTACGCCTTCAATTTGCTCTTTTGTACAGCAGTGAATAAAACCTTCCTTCACAAGCGATTCAGCATCATAAGAACCCATTTCTAATGCCTCTCGCCAAACCTTTAAGGGAGTAATATGAAAAATGTTCATGCTTAATTCGTCTGTAAAGTGATCTTCAATAAGCCAAGTTGTTGGAGATTCTTTTTAACATCCTCACTTGAAAAAGAACCATCCTCATCACGACGAACATTCAGTTCCGTTGATAATTCCGGTATGAAATCCAGCAGCTTATAGAAATCATCTTTCATGTTTTGAGGATCCTGGACAGCTTCTGCCCAGCCGCGCAGTTCATTCCCCTTCACGATCACTTTCACATTGGCACCATTCCGTAGACTGCGCCACCAATCTTCAGTTTTTTCTATCAGCACCTGTAGAGAGCTCCCTGCCAGATGATAGTATGCCGGGAAAGAATGCTCTTTTCCGGATTCTCTCCCTGTATATTTGATCACCAGAGAATGTTCACTCATCAATGGGTGGAGTGGTGATTTTAATATCGATTGAATGATTGGGTTCAAAATCTTTCCGAAGATTCTCGGCTTTGCCATTTGCTGCACCACCTTTATATTTGTATATTGAATATACGAATTTTCTTTATGCAAGTTTCATATTTATATAACCCTAATTTGCTCCAACGGTATCACTGATAAATTCCATGATCAGGGTCAACGTATCATGGTCTAAATCCGGCATGATAAGCCGCATACCATGATTAGAGCCTTGATATTCTATTGCAGTAAAACTTTCTATATCCTGAATAGCCTGGCATACAGTGGCTGATTCTGAATCTCCAACAGCATAAAAGCATTGTGTTGGCACCGTTGGTTCCATTGCTGATAACTCTTCAACAACATCTGCATAATTCAGTGTAAGGTAATTTCCGGGAGAAAGCGAAAGAGCGCCCTTGCAGGTGCCCGGGTATTCTGAATCAAGGTACAGGCATCCATCAGCTGCTCCATCAGAACCTATGCTTGCCCCAACACCGACAATGCGAGTTGGATCAACCCCCTCCAATGTCCTGGCTGTCGCAAAAGCAGCCTGCGCATCTAACAGCCACTTCTCTCGCTCAAAAGATTGACATCCACCGCTTCCACAGCCCTCAAATGTAAAGGTCAACACATTATAGGAGCGATCAGCCGGCATCTCAGGAAACCAGCTCGGATCCAGCCAGGGAATGCTGCCGTTCGCGCTTTCGGCAGCTCCTGCCAGATCTCGATTTTGCAGCCAGTAGGCAATCTGCTCCCAATCTGCTTTTTCACCTCCCGCCCAATGCAGCAAAACAACTACCGGAGCATTGAGCCTGGAAGCTGGATAAAAAGCAGCATCCAGAATTCTTCCATCCGATGTAGTGATCTCCATAGCGATTTTGTCTTCTGCTAAGCCATCGGGGGCAGCAATCTCCACAGACTCTTCTCCCTTTTCTAATTCTTCCCCTGTTTGCTCTTCTTCTTGAGACTCTTCAACTGCACCAGTATTAGATGAACATGCTGAAAAAATCACCAGACAAATCAATGCAAAGCATAAAAATGAAAGAATACTTTTCCTTTTCATTCTACCCTCCTTGATTCTTTTTTATTCTACCAAGGTGATTTAATTTTTCAATCTTTTGTTTTCATATTCCCCTGAACGATCAAGCCGATCAAAAACAAAACCACCAATACCACCGCCGAAAGCGGGAATGTCAAATTCAGGGTTGTGGAAATAAGCATGGCACCGCACGCTGTTGTGAGGATGATCAATGCCCAATCAAACATGGTGCCTGCCAGAACAGCGCCTAAAATACCACCGATGATGATGACCAGCCAGTAATAGTTACCAAGGTCGAAATTGATCATCGGCAGTAAAGAGTACACGACATACGCACCTGCAGCAAAACCCGCGATGCTGATCGCGGCACTTTTAACTAAAATCGATAGAAAAACACCTAATAAGCCCAATACCACTGCCACGATCAGGATCACATTTTCTGATTGACTGGGCAGAATCTTCGGTGCCAGTGTATAGCCAATATAAAATCCGATTCCCCCGGTAAAAAGCCAGAAGAATTTTCTTCCCAAGATCAACATCGCAATACCAATAACGAGGTAAATCCAATTCATTCCAGATCTCCCATGAACAATGTATATTCTTCAATTATATGCTTTTGTTCCAAGGAAATAAACACAAAGCAGTTTTTATTGGCTTTTTTTTACTTTTTGCGAATGACTGACCGCAAGATCACAAAGATACCCAGTACGATCAATGCTGTGGGAAACGCCGGTAGTATATCGGGAACAAGATTCTTTCTGCTTATATTCAAGAGGATTTCAAAGAATACAAAGAAGAAAAAGAACATGGTTAAGCCGACATCGATCAATCGTTTTCCATTTTTCACAAGACCTTTGCGGTCATGCTGCTTTCCAAACACAACCTGCGCGATCCCAATCGATGTGGGAGCCAGCAAAGCCCAGGCATATGCCCAGCTTGCCCACATATTAAAAAGTATCTGCACTAAAAAGATCACACCAAGCGCCATCATCATCGACCCAAGGATCGCCAGCCCTTCAGCGTGAGAATCCTGAGATGAAATTGCGCTCAAGAACAGCACTGCACCCGGGATGATAAAGATGAAAGTCCACATGACCGAGCCAAAGGAAAAATGAAGGAGTTCACCGACCAGCAGAACCACACCCAGCAGCAGTAAAGCCGCACCCATCACCAACGGTCCATGAGATGCGGATTGTTTTTCAACAGGTTTCTGCACGGGCTCTTTTTTCTGCTCGCTGCTTTTTTCTATTTTATTAACCACTTTTTCATCTTTCTCAGGTGATGCTTTCTTTTCTTCTTTTTCAAGCGGTGTTACATCTATTACTTTCTTTGCCATCATACACCATCCTGTATATTTAATTCCATTGCTTTTCTAGAATATACGTAGAATCAAGTAAATGGTTTCTGTTCGTGAGCAGAGAAAAGTCAAAACTCTCAGCATGGCATGGAGCAATCCTCTTTTCGATACTCGAATTCAACAGTGGTATGTTCACAGTGAAATTCTCGCGCAATTTCTCGAATTGAGTTCTTGATCTCGCGAATTTCAGGGCTTTTCGAGCCTTCAGCCAGGACAATATGGGTAGTTAAGACATTTTCCTCTCCATCCAGAGACCAGACATGAGTATGATGGATATCTTCTACCCGATCCAACCGCTTGATGCGGCGTTCAATCTCATCAATATCCACTTCTGCAGGGACCGCCTGCAAGAAAAGCGCGATCGTCGATTGTAAAGTTGCCACCACATTGTAGAGTACAAACACAGACAACCCTATCGAAAGAATCGGATCCAGTATAGGGATATCCTTATAAATCATCACAATGCTAACGATCAAGACGGCGATCCATCCCAATACATCTTCAAGTAAATGCCAGGTTAACATTTTAGCGTTCATATTCTTTCCCTGCTGCATCCGGAACGCCGCAAATCCATTTACCAGAACGCCAATGATCGCAAAGATCACCATACCCTGTGCGTTTGCTTGAACCGGATCGCTTATCCGCAGCACTGCTTCGCGGATGATAAAAAAAGAACCAATGATCAGGATCACTGCATTAACCACCGCGCCGAGTAGAGAAAACCTTCTGAATCCATAGGAGTATTTCCCATTTCGATTGCGATGCGATAAGCGCTCAAAGTACCATGAAAGCCCCAGTGAAATACTGTCTCCCAGATCGTGCAGTGAATCTGAGAGAACAGCAACAGAATTGATATACACTCCACCAATGAATTCTAAAAACGCAAATATTACATTCAGAAAAAATGCCAGTTTAATATTCCCAAGCGTATTATTCGCAGAATGGGAATGAGTATGTTCGTGTGTATGCATTTTAAACATCTTTCAATTTATAATGGTTATCGAATTCTACCCCATGAACATATATTATATGGGAATTTTTCATAGGAGAATGATATGAAAGTTGGGTATATCGGATTAGGAATTATGGGAAAGCCCATGGCAAGGAACATCCTTAAACATGGTTTTCCTCTGGTAGTTCATAACCGCAGCCAGGCATCTGTCGAGGAACTTGTAAAGGAGGGGGCATTAAGCGCCGCTTCTCCGCAGGAAGTCGCAGAGCAGGTAGACGTGGTTTTCACCAACTTACCCGATTCTCCGGATGTTGAAAAGGTAGTGCTGGGAGAAACCGGCATTCTGGCTGGCGCGCATGAAGGGTTGATCTATGTGGATAATTCGACCATCAAGCCCATGGTGGCGCGCACAATTGCCGACCGGTTGAAAGAAAAAGGTGTTTTGAGTCTGGATGCCCCGGTAAGCGGCGGGAATATCGGTGCCATCAACGGCACCCTTGCGATCATGGTCGGCGGACCCAAAGCTGCCCTGGATAAGGTTCTTCCAATTCTCAACGCTATTGGAAAAACGATCACCCACGTCGGCGATAACGGCGCCGGTCAGGTTGCGAAAGCGGCGAACCAGATCATGGTGGCAGCGCAAATGGTAGCTATGGGAGAACTGCTGGTCTTCGCGCAACAAGCCGGAGTAGATCCGCAGAAAGTGATACGGGCTATTCAAAACGGCGCCGCGCAGTGCTGGACCCTGGACAACAAACCGCAGCGGCTCTTTGCCGGAAACCGAAATCCCGGGTTTAAAGCAAGCCTGCAGGCAAAAGATTTGAATATCGTTATGGAATCAGCTCATGAATTTGGCGTTCCACTGCCAATGACCGCCGTATCCGCACAACTGTACCAGGCTATGCTTCAAAATGGGATGCAGGACATGGATAACTCTGCTGTGATCGGCATCCTTGAAATGCTGGCACATTCAAAATTATCGAATAATCAATAAAGGAAAACAAAATGGATCATTTTCACGAAATCTATCAAAATCAAGCACAAGCCTACCATCAAATGATCGATGCAGAAGACTATGAAAACAATCTTTTGAAAACGATCCTGCAGTTCACCGTGCTTGCCGATCAGCGTATTCTCGATCTGGGCAGCGGATCGGGCAGACTTCCCCTCCTCTTTCAAGAATTCAAACCCGATCTGGTAGCGGTAGATATCAACCTCCCCATGCTGCTGGAACAAAAAGTTCAAATGCAGAGAAGTCAGGGAACCTGGAACCTTGCCCAGGGAGATATTCGCATACTTCCTGTTTGTGATGCCTGGGCAGATGTGACCACTGCCGGTTGGGCTGCAGGGCATTTTTGCGGTTGGTATCCCGACAGCTGGCAGGAAGAGATCGATCGTTTTGTTCAGGAAATGCTGCGGGTAACCAAACCCTCCGGAACACTCTTTATTATGGAAACATTCAGCACCGGTCGAGAAACCCCGGCTCCCCCCAATTCCACACTGAAAGCTTATTACGAGCACATTGAATCTAAATGGGGCTTCCAGCGGGAGATCATCCGCACTGATTATAAATTCAATTCCATAAGCGATGCCAAAGAAAAAACCACTTTCTTCTTTGGCGAAGAACTCGCCCACGATATCGAGCAAAAAAGCTGGCAGATCGTCCCCGAATGGACCGGGGTCTGGCATCGACTGAAGTAGAGCTATCTGTTATTCATCCAGTTCAGCACGGAAAACGGTCACCGCATTACCATGTAATTCCACACGGTCTGCCTGTACGTCCACCACAAGACTGCCGCCGCGCGCAGACGCCTGGTAAGCACGCAGCGAATTCTTATGAAGTCTTTCCATCCAGAAAGGTGCGATGGCGCAGTGTACCGAGCCGGTAACCGGATCTTCATCAATTCCTAAAATGGGAGCGAAGAAGCGTAAGATCACATCGTAATCCGGGTCATCAGAGAGGCTGGTCACTGCCAGTTCGCCATTACCCAGTTCCAGCATCTTGAGAAAATCAGGCTGAAGATTCCGTACGATTTCCCCGCCTGCAACTTCAACAAGCAGGTAATCCCCTACCTGCCAGATCCTTCCATTTTCCAGCCCTAATGCAGTCAGCAAAGCCGGTTTCTTGATCTCCTGCTTTTCATAGAAAGCGGGGAAGTTCAGCACCACCGCATCTTTTTCCAGACGCGCGGTCAAAATTCCGCTAAGCGTGGAAAACCGGATCTCCTGATCGATCGGGAAGAGACCTTCGCTGAATAATACCCAGGCACTTGCCAGCGTAGCATGCCCGCACAGCTTTACTTCAGCAGCGGGAGTGAACCAGCGCAATCCATAGCGTCCTTCCTTCTTCAAAAGGAAGGCGGTTTCAGATAAATTCATTTCCAGCGCCAGTGCCTTCATCCATGCATCTGGTTTTTCCTCTTCCAGCAAACAAACGGCAGCAGGGTTTCCATGAAATTTCTGCCTTGTGAAAGCATCTACTTGAAATAGTTTGATCATGACTGCTCCTCTTTCCTTTGGATTTTTTATTGTAAACGATTATTTCAATCTTTTCTCCTGGTTGAATCATGCTACAATGGGCGCAGTTTATTGAAGGGACTTGTTGCTGCATGAAGAAATTTATTAAAATTATTCTTGGTAAAGATGTATCGGAATCGAAACGGCTGCGAACGCTCGATGAAAATAAAACGATCCATTTTTTTGCATCCCTCTTTGCGCATTCCGGAGATTCCTGGTACTGGCTGCTGGTTTTATTCCTGATCTGGCTATTTTCTTACTCCAGCTGGCACACGTATTCCGCCTTTCTGGCAGGATCTATCTTGATCCAGGCAGCTCTGGTTCTGGCAATTAAATTCCTTATCAAGCGTAGTCGACCGGCTGGAGAATGGGGAGCCATTTACCGCAACAGTGACCCGCACTCCTTTCCTTCAGGGCATGCCACCCGCGCCGCCATGCTGGCTGTGATCGTATGGGGGCTGCACCTTACACCACTTGCCATCATCCTTACCATCTGGGTCTTCCTGGTCAGTTTTGCACGGGTGATCCTTGGCGTCCATTACCTCAGCGATGTTGTTGCCGGTTGGATACTGGGTATCCTGCTCGGTTTGGTGATGCTCTGGCTGCAGCCTTTCTTTTACTCTATTTTGCCCTGGGTATTTTTCCGTTAAAACCGTGTTCCATCTGCACAGAAGGTCATCCCTTGTGTTCAATTCTATAAAGTATTTGCACGTTTTCCCAGCCAGTAGGCTCGTTTTTTCATCTTTGTTATAATAGAAATTAAAATAATAAGGAGGATTACTATAGCTACCAACAAAACTGTAAAAGTTACTGCGAAAGGCTTGGAAAATTTC
The DNA here is from genome assembly GCA_963674975.1 of Anaerolineaceae bacterium. Taxonomy (GTDB): domain Bacteria; phylum Chloroflexota; class Anaerolineae; order Anaerolineales; family Anaerolineaceae; genus UBA4781. Next base: position 2,347,967 of record OY771913.1, on the reverse strand, counting down.
TTAATCGAAACCAAAGCCGGTGCCCATACTGCTTATGTTGATCAGCCCTCGGCAATGGGCGGTACTGATAAAGGACCAACCCCACTTGACTATGTATTCATCTCCTTAGCCGGTTGTTTGATCACCGTTGCCAAGATCGTTGCAAATCAAAAGCGCATCATATTACACGATGTCTCGGTTGAGGTGGAAGGGGAATTGAACCTGGAAGTTCTGCGTGGTCAGGATGATAAAGATCGCGCTGGTTTCAAATCCTTCAAAGTTGCCATGAAGGTCGATGCCGACCTCAGCAAGGAAGAAAAGCAGGCTTTTATCGAAGAGGTGGATCGTCGCTGCCCCATTTCCGATAATCTCATGCACACCACTCCGATGGAAATCGTACTAGCGGAATAACCAGAAAAGACCTCCCTAAAGGAGGTCTTTTGTTTTAAAATCAAGTTAGTGAGATCGTTGATATGAATGCTATCCTATCCAGAATCTTTTCTACTTTACAGCACGATGAACCCGTGAAAATGATCGAGGTATGTGCGCATTGGACCCTGGTCACCAGCCGCTACAGCGGCATGGCTTCTACGGTAGTAAGCTGCCAACCACATGGAAAGCAGCTCGTTTCCGATGCCGGATCGCTGTTGAAAAAGAGCGCTCTTGAACTGTCAGCCCTGCATTCCTCGCAGAACACGCTTGAAGTAAGCATTGCCCTGGCTGCCATGAACTCCCTGCTCGATCCCCCTCCTGCAGCACAACGGAAGGTTATGAATATCGCTGACGTCCTAATGGAAAAAGGCAGAGAAAAAAATGTTGCTTTCATCGGGCATTTTCCATTCGCTTCAAAGGTAAAACAGGTGGCAAAAACCGTCTGGATTATAGACCTGCAGCCAGCCGAGGGTGAATATCCCCCTTCCGAAGCCGAGAATTTAATCCCCCGGGCTGATATCCTTGCTATGACTGCCAATACACTCATTAACAATTGGGCAGAGAAATATCTCTCTTTATGCAGCAAGCATGCCTTGAAGATCATGATGGGTCCCAGTACTCCCATGACTCCCATCCTTTTCGACTTCGGATTGGATATCCTGGCAGGAGTACGTGTGATAGATCCCGTATTGGTTCATGAATATATTGCTCAGGGGGCAGCCTTCTCTCAGGTCAAAGGTGTAGAAAAACTTACTCTGCTGAATGAATAAATTTTTTCTTTACAATCATCCGGCAATGGTTTATCCTTTAAATGGGAATGGCAGGGTCCCGGTGGGCCCCTCGGTCTTCAAAACCGGTGATGGGCTGTCAGGCAGTCCGTGGTGGGTTCGACTCCCATCCATTCCCGCTGAATTTAAGGAATTTCTTATGCTTCCCCTTTTCTGTCATTAGTAGAATATACTCAATACACACAGGATAGAGTCTTATGGAAAATGACCAGTTGAAATACTACGAGATAGTCGCAAAAGAATTCACGATCAAAGACGTTGCCTACGGACCCACTCAAAACACCCCTTACATCGCAAAATTCACGGGAGAACTCAGTAACCCTGATAGTGAAAGCGCTTATGCCGCTCTTGAAAGCGCTCTGAAACCCCTTAAACTACTACCAGTTTTCCGCATGGAAGGTGAACAGCAGGTTATCTTTCTGGTTCCAGAGATCAACCGAAAAACGACAAAAACGAAACCGCACATCAACCTGCTTCTTTTCCTCTTCACGCTCTTCAGCGTGCTTTTTACAGGCGGCTTGTACAGTCTGGATACCACCCTTCCACAAAACACCTGGCAGGCAATAGTGATGATCTTGAAAAATGGCTGGCCGTTTGCTGTTTCTCTGCTCGCCATTCTGGGCACCCATGAGTTCGGACATTATTTTATGGGGAAAAAACATGGCGTGGATGTCACCCTTCCCTATTTCATCCCCTTTCCTTTCAACTCGTTCGGCACCATGGGCGCATTCATTAATATGCGTTCCATCCCGAAGAACAAGAAACAGCTTTTCGATATTGCCGTTGCAGGTCCGCTGAGCGGTCTGGTGGTATCGATCATCGTGCTGCTGATCGGACTGCATCTATCAGATGTTTATACGCTCCCGCTTGAAATACCCGCCGATACGGCTTTGCAAATGGAAGGAAATTCACTGCTTTACCTTCTTTTAAAATTCATTTCCTTCGGAAAATTGCTCCCTGCTCCCGCAAACACCAGCGGTCTCTACCAGCTGTTTTTCTGGGCAAAATACTTCTTCACCGGGAATCCCATTCCTCTGGGAGGAGAAGATGTAATGCTGAGTTCCGTTGCCTGGGCTGGCTGGGCAGGCTTGTTCGTGACCATGTTGAACCTGATCCCGATCGGTCAGCTGGATGGCGGTCATATCATTCAGGCTCTTTTTGGCACAAAAACATCGAAAAAACTGCTCCCTTTTATCATCTGTGGGCTGGTACTGCTGGGATTCTTCTGGAATGTATGGTGGTTCTGGGCGGTGCTGGCTCTGATGCTGGGTAGAAACTATGCAGAACCGCTGGATCAGATCACAAAACTGGACAAGAAGCGGAAGGCACTCGGTATTCTGGTGATCATCATCTTCATTCTCATCTTCATTCCGGTACCCATCACTATTTTATACGGGTAGCTTCTTGGAAAACATAAAAGAACAGCTTTTCATCAGCTGTTCTTTTTTATGACCATCGTAGATAGATAATTATCGGTCCGAATATCCAGATATTCTCCCATCGCCTGCACAGTCAGGCAGGAATGCACCGGAAAAATCTGGATCACATCCCCGATATGATATTGAGAAAAGGCAGCGGGATTTACCTTAAGTACTCCATGTTCCTGCGTGGTTGTAGTCAGAATACAGTCGGTCTGGATCTCACCGAACATCTCATTATATTTACCAGCCACCAAACCATAGATCATTTTCCCGTTGAAATTTAAACCTTCTTTTGAAAAATGAATAGCTCCTCCATAAATCACCAGCTCACTACGGAAATCATTTTTCGATACGATCGGACAAGCCACCGCCACGGCGATCTGGTCAGCTCTGCATGCTCCCAATTTCCACTGTTCCAGGTCGAAAAATATAAAATTACCGGGTCTGATCTCATCGGCTCCTTCAAAATCATCCATCAAACAGCAGCCGGGAGTATCCCCGATGGAAACCCGGATATCGTGAATGTCTTTTTTATTCAATCCTTCTTTTACCCTGATAATAGCCTGTTTGCTAGCAAATGCGGCTTCTTTTGCTTCTGCGGGAGAATCAGCAGAATATGTTTGCCCGGCATGGGTCAGCACACCCTGCAGGTGCAGTTTGGACGATCGCTGCAGTATGCTGATCAATTCCTCGATCTGCTGAATATCTTCCCACCACACTCCTGCGCGATGCAACCCGGTATCAATTTTTATCCAAACACCCATGTCATGCTGTACATTCTTCACCAGAAAACCAGTGCTTTCCACATTGTCGACAAGAACTGCCAGCTTGACTTTTGCAGCCAGCTCGTTGATCTCATCCATTTCCCGCCAATTCAATGGAAAGGCAATCAGAATATCCTGCCATCCTGCATCGGAAAAATAACGCGCCATATCCACCGACGATACCGTGATTGCCGAAATTCCTGCATTCCGGTAGTAGTCAGCGATCGCCGTGGATTGATGTGTTTTGAAATGCGGGCGCAGGAGTACTTTATTCTTTTCTGCCTTACCGCTCATCGCCGCGATATTGCTTTTCACTTTCTGCATATCGACCAGCAAGGTTGGTTTTCTAATCATTTTCAGGATCTCTGTGTTCATAGACATTCCCTTTTCACTATAATTAGTGTATGGATAATGATAACATCGCTCGAATTTTTACCAGGATTGCCAGACTGCTTGAGATCAAGGGAGAAAGCGGTTTCAAGATCACTGCCTATGAACGCGCGGCTGAAAGCATCCACAGCACCACTGCCAGTCTTTCTGACATGGAAATCGATGCATTGAAAGAAATCCCGGGGGTCGGACAAGCCATTGCCGAAAAGATTAAGGAATTGAATCAAACCGGGCATCTTGCTTTTCTAGATCGGCTTGAAAATGAGATCCCGCCTGCCCTGCTGGATTGGCTTGAACTGCCGGGAGTAGGACCAAAGACCACAGCAATGATCTGGAAAACGCTGGGAATCACGACACTCTCTGAACTTCAAGAAGCTGCCAGTAAAGGAAAGCTGCATACCATCCCTGGTATCGGGGAGAAACTAGAAAAAAAGATCGCCGAAGGATTTCAGAACAAAGGGTAAGCTTGATCTGCGCTCAAGGAAGATCCCCTACATAAAGCTGGTTCCCAAATGCCAGGAAGATCTCTTTTTCTGTGGATACCCCCAAACCGGTCATCGCAACCTCCGGCAGCGGATAAGTTTTACTCGGCTGCGGTTTTAATGTTCTTTCCAGGTTTAATTGATAGCTGTACTGCAAGACCGCTCCCTGCGCAGCATCCAGAATATAGAAAGCTGAATTAGGGTAAGTGGTTTCTTGAATGATGCGGAACTGTGAATCGAAATAGACCAGTGGATTCTTTTCATATCCAATACGACTGTCGCTGTACGCGGTTGGATCGCTGCATTCCGTAGCATTCCCATCTCGATAGGCATTGTACTGACAGGTGGTCATATGGCTATCTTCATGCAGAACAAAGATATCCTCTTTATTCACAACGAGGTCCAATGCTCCGCCCAGATCCAGTTCTTCGGTTCCTAAAAAGTCAACCGGATGGCTGCTGAAAACAATGCCTGCCATGGCAGAAATTTCAAAATCATGCCCCGCATAACTCCAGATACGATCGTTTTCCGCATCCAGTACATACAGGGTGTATTCATCTAAACTGATAGCAGCCACTTCTCCCCAACCGCCATCGGCAGGGATAAGTGAGCTGGGCACCGGCTCATTCTCAGGTGAACAGTACAGCAGGTTTCCACCGGCGTCTACAGCCAGCAGTTCATAAGAACGGGTGTTGGTCGGCAGCATAGCGAAGTCCACGATGTTTCCCATGGTTATCACTCCATAGGTACCCGGACCGCATTGGAAAGAGGAATCTATCTCATAAAAGCCCTTGGTATTGGCTTTTGTGCGGTAGATCCTGCCCGCAGTACTATCCAACAGATAAATTCCGGAATCATTGCTTTTGATCTTCGTAAGTGCTACATCTGCTGAAAACTGCGAAGTTGTTGCCGGTCTGAAATCCAGGCGGGTCACCAGATCCATATCATCGATGATCGTCTGCGTTTGAGCAAGAAGAGTGTCAGCCAGATCGCTGTCTCCAAATTTCATCGCCTGCAGCACCGTATCATAGGCTTTCGCCCAGTAATCTCTCTGCTGCACCGTATCTTCAATAGTACTGGCTTGCGTTATATAAGACTGTGCTTCCTCCAGATACGCGTTATGCTGCTCTCTTCTACCGCTGTACACATAAACCAGAACCGCCAGTGTGATCAGGATGAACGGTATGGCAATCACCAGAGTGCTTAATACACGCGATGGTTTACTTCCTTCCTGAGAACTCGATTCTGCCGTGATACGTCTGCCTATTCTTATGAAAAATTCTTTCAGGGCATCCGCCGTCTTCGATTTTCCCCCTTTTATTTTTTCCCCCGGTATCTTTCTGGCAAATTCATTTTTCTGTACGAGGGAGGGCTTTTTTACGTATGCCTCTTTTGGTTCCTCTGAAGGAGCTTTTTCTGGCTGCCCAGGCTTAATGGTCAGATCATCAAGATCCAATTCCGGAATGAAATCCTGTCCGTGGAAGTTTTCTTCAGCTGGTATCCCTTCATTCTCAATGATCTGCTGCTCTTCAATTTCTGGTTCATCTTCTACCTGATCTTCAATTTTGTGATCATGAGTGATCGCGCCATCCATCTCAACCAATTCTTCATTTTGAAGGATCGGAGAAGGTTTTTCAGTCCACTTCTCTTCCTGGACGGTACCTCTTCCTTCGCGGCATTTCAACACTACAGCAGTCAGGTCAATGTTCATTTGATTCATCAAACGCCGATGCACCTGATCCATGCTGAGCTGGCAGCTGTCTTTCAGATGTTCTTCATCCCATGTGGAGGGACCTTTTGTAGAAAGAATGACCAGATCACCAGATTCAATTTTCGCCTGCTGAAAATTCAGCGAAAAGCGGCGTGAAGCCCCCAGCCCTCTTTCATTTGGATCAACAGCCTGAAAACGTATAAAGGACTCAGCCCCAACATGAAAAACATAGGGACTGCCTATTTGTGCAGTAAATAAATACCCGTTATGAGAAACGGCAAAACAAGCCGAAGCTTCAACCGGCTCTCCCGATCCTGCCTGCAGATTGTAGTCAAGAATGGTCGAGTTGATAGTTCCGGCTGTTCTCTGAAGCGCATTGGTTACAGAACCCGGGGTACTGAAAAATGTATTTCCTGCTTCCTGCAGCATCTTTCTCTGTGTTTGACGGAAGTCTTCCGATATTTGACGGAAATCCAGGAGCAGAGCCAGAATTTCCCCTTTACGATGGCGATGGCTCTTTAGATTGCTTGCTGTGATAAGAAAATTTTCACCCGCAGGCAGTTCTTTACCATTAACGATTTTTAAAGAATATGTATGAAAATCAATTCCCATGATAAGCTCTTTTGTATAATTTGATTATATCCATATACCCGTCTTTACGAAATATCTACTCAACAGGTGTTTATCCTATACAATAAGAATATCAAATTTTTTTATGGTGAGAAATGGTAAAAAGAAAGAATAGAGAACTTTATCTTGGAAAACTTTATGATCTATCAAAGAAAAAATTGATATCCGATCAACCCCTTCTGTACGACCTTGATGATCTGACAACACATGCGATTGTTACCGGTATGACCGGTTCAGGGAAAACCGGTTTGTGTATCGATCTGCTGGAAGAAGCCGCCATGCAGAAAATTCCCGCGATCATCATCGATCCAAAAGGTGACTTAACCAACCTATTTCTTCATTTTCCCGAGTTGAAACCTTCCGATTTTGAACCTTGGATCAATCCAGATCTGGCACGAAGTGAAGAAAAGACCATTCCTGAAATGGCTGCCATCACTGCTTCGAACTGGCAGAAAGGACTTCAAGATTGGGGGATTGGGAAGGAAGACCTCCTTGAATTACAGGGCAGCGTTGACCGCGCCATCTACACACCCGGTTCCAGCAGAGGGCTGCCGGTCAATATCCTTACTTCTTTTAATCCACCAGAGATGGATTGGGAAGAAAATGAAGAAACGCTGCGTGATATGATCTCCAGCACCGTTTCTGCGTTATTAACCCTGGTCGGATTCAAGGATATCGACCCCCTCCGCTCTCGAGAGCATATCCTGCTCGCCAATATCATCGAACACAGCTGGAAAAACAACACAGAACTTGATCTGACCACTCTCATTCTGCTCATTCAAGACCCACCAATAACAAAACTAGGGGCTTTTTCCATCGAAAAATTTTTTCCCAAGAAAGATCGCAGTGAACTGGCACTGCTGCTGAATAATGTTCTTGCTTCTCCTTCCTTCCAATCCTGGATCGAAGGACAATCACTGGATATCGAGAGTTTTCTCTACTCTCCTTCAGGAAAACCCCGCCAAAGTGTTTTCTACCTGGCACATCTGGATGACACCGAGCGCATGTTCTTTGTGACACTGCTGTTTGCGGCTGTCGATACATGGATGCGCAAGCAGAGCGGTACCACCAGCCTGCGTTCCCTTTTATATTTCGATGAGATCCTTGGATATCTCCCACCGGTTGCCAATCCTCCTTCCAAACCGCTTATCATCCGCTTACTAAAACAGGCACGCGCTTTTGGACTGGGACTGGTACTAACCACGCAGAATCCTATCGATGTGGATTACAAAGCTCTCTCCAACGCAGGCACCTGGATGATCGGGAGACTGCAGACTGACCAGGATAAGCAGCGTTTGCTGGATGGTCTGGAAAGCGCAGCAGGAGGATTAAGCCGCTCTACCCTGGATAAGACGATCTCCTCTCTTGGGAAACGCGTATTCATGCTGCAGAACGTTAATGAAAAGCAGCCGGTCATCTTTCAAACCCGTTGGGCAATGGATTACCTGACAGGACCCCTCACCATTCAGAAAATACCGGCGTTGAATCAATTGGCAGGGGTGCAAGCCAGTGCAGTGATACCGCAAGAAAAGGAAAAATCTGAGCCATATTCTACGGTTCCTTCCGCTGAATCAACCGCTTCCACGGCAGCAGCAGTATACATCCGTAAGGGAAGCAAACCCGCAGGGAAGAAAACCTCTCTGCTTGGTCAGGCAGAAGTGAAATTCTATTCCCGCAGCCCATCCGTTCAAGCCAACCACACTATCACCGTGGTCATGCCCGATCCTCCACAACGAGCGTTGGATTGGGATGAACACATAGAAACAGACGCAGGCATCGAGAGTTTTTCGACCGCTGACGCTTTAATAATCGATCCGGAAAGCCTGCCGGAATGGATGAATGATCCCAAGTGGTGGTCTGACCGTTCGAAAGAATTCGAGCATTGGATCTATGAAACCGATTCGCTGGCAATTTTCCGCAGTAAAGAGACAAACCTTATCTCAGAAATCGGGGAAGAACGCGCAGCGTTCGAAAAAAGAGTTTCAGGTACTGCGCAGGAGCAGATCAAGTTGAAACTGGAAGCAGCCGAAAAGAAATTCAAGACCAAGCTCACCAGCGCACAAAACAAGGTGGATCGTCAGAAATTAAAAGTCGAAAAATTGGAAAAAGAAGTCAATAATCGTAAATTTGAGTTGGGAGCAAAAGGAGCACAGGCATTATTAACCCTGGTGACCAAGAAGAAGCTTTCCGGTCTCTCCAGTTCTCTTACAAAAAACCGAATGATGCAGGAGTCTCAAGCCAAACTCCAGGATGCCCAGCAGGTTTTAAGCGATTATGAAGAAGCACTGGCAGATCTGCAATCACAGTTGAATGAACAAAAAGACCTGCTTTCGGAAGAATGGGATTCCTCAACCCTGGTTATCGATGAAATCCGACTCACACCGACCAAACAGAATATCCGTATTGAAAAATTTGGGATACTCTGGGAATAAAATCCTGAATTAGAAAGGGAAAGGAGTTTTCAAATGGGAAAGAAAGAGGAAAACAAGAAGGAAAAGAAAGACAAAAAAGAGAAGAAGGGCAAGAAAGAGAAAAAAGAAAAGAAAGACAAGAAAAAGAAATAACCACTCTTTGATTGATCACGCTAGCTGAAATCTAAAACAATTACTCTGGGTCGAGACCTTTAGAGCAAGCTATTTTGAGTTAATAAAAATAAATTTTACAGCGATAGTGGATTAAACAATTCGCCACAGCAGTAGTGCTGTGGCGAATTAATATATATTCTTTATTCAGCGCTTTTCTTACTAAAGACATTGAAGATAAGATTCAGAATGATCCCCAGCAATGCACCGGTGGCAATCGCCGGCCAGCCGTCGGGGAAGATTGATTTGAGCAGCGGGATCGGCATCAAGCCATTGGAATAACCGATGTGCCCACCTACTCCAATAATGAAAATCACTGCACCGATGGCAAGATTCTTTGGATCGAACATATCCACTTTTTCTTCGATCATCAGGGCAATACCCTGCATTCCAATTATGCCAAACAGATAGATCGAAAGACCACCTGTTACTGCGGTTGGAATACTTTGTACAATGCCGCTCAAAGTACCACTAAAAGAAAGGAGAATAGCCATGAGGGAAGCAACAATCAGTGTATAACCTGAATAATTCTGGCTGATAACCATGAGAGAGTTATTTTCTCCATAGTTCGTGCCTGCAGCACCACCGATGAGACCGTTGATCATGTCTCCAATTCCATCAAGGATCAGGTTGAAGCCGACGAATTTATTCAGCCCAACTTTTTCTCTACCTTTTTGTTCTGCTAGTTTGTCAACATATAAACTGATCTGATAGAGATGCGCCGTTGATTCCGGAATGGTCGCAATCGCCATAATAGCAATGCTGGCAATGGCAGTCATGGAAAGCTCGTTGGTAAAGGAAGGGAAAGTGATGTGAGGAGCTTCAATGATCTGTGCCTGGGTGATCAGTGTAAAATCGACCAGACCGAGTGGTACGGCAGCAACATAACCGACGATCGCTCCCAGCAAGATCGGCAGCATACCGATAAAGCCCTTTCCCCTAAGAAAGACGGAGAAGAATACTGTGGCAAGCAAAGTGATGAAGGCTGCCAACCACCAGGCACCGTTGTCCGTGATACCAAAAGATCCGCCACTTGCATTTTGAAGAGCGGTATAGCCAAGGGAAAATCCGATCACGCAGGCGACAGAACCGGTAACAATAGGAGGTAGAACTTTATTGATGACTTTTTTCCCGCCGCAATAATGGATCAGCAATCCGACGAGAATGTTAATGATGCCGGTACATACAATACCTGCCTGCGCTGTGCGAATTAATTCATCCGGAGCGACTACACCATATTGTGCTTTCGTGATCGCCATGATCGCTGCCAGGTAGCTAAAACTCGAGCCGTAGTAAAGAGGGATAAATGTGCCGATTTTCAGCTTTGATAAGATTAGTGCTACCAGGGTTGCCATACCCGATGCCAGAAGCACGGTGTTGATATGAAACCCTACCAACAGTGCCACCAGCACAGTCGCCGGGAACATGGTCAAAACGTGCTGCAAGCCCAGCAGCAGCATTTTGCCCAGAGGCGGCTTGTCATTGGGAAGATAATAATTGTTTTTTTCTATTTCTTTCATCTTTTTCTCCTTTGGTTTTATTCAAAAAAAGACCCCCAATAAATGGGGGCCTTTTTTTTACAAATTAAAAATGCCAACAATCTGGAATGTATCCAGGTGGTAAACTTCAGTTTTTCATTTCCTATCTTCATGAAATCTCCTGTTGGCAAAACTGTTTGAATATATCATAACTTTTTTATCTTGTAAATGGTATGGACAACTTTTAATCTTAAAATTTATCATTGGCAGCAAATTACATTTTTTGATAGATTTTCAATCCCCGACGCAGCAGCGCTCCCGGAGACGGAATGATCTTCTCATAGAAGAAAAAACTCAAACCAAAATGGATCTGCCGAAAAGCTCGTGGATTGAAATGCTGAATTATTGGCGCCAGCTTTATTAATAAGCGGTAATAGAGCTTCATGAAATACAAAAAAAGGATCGCCCCCAATGTGATCTCAGCAATCTCGCGTCTCAAAGTCATAACCGGCAGCCGCCAGAAAACTGCCGTGACAGAGTTTAATGAGGGAAGCGGATTCCATTCTCGTTTTATGATCTGAATTGCCATAATTGATATTCCTTTGTAATATTATCTGATATTTATAACCCCAATCTACTGCATTAGAATTGCTTAAAAGGGAATCTTATGTCCAAAAAGAGCCTCGGAGAAGAGAATTACTCTGCATTTGCAGAGCGCTACGCGCAGAAAGTCGTTGATAAACCGCATAACGCATTTTACGAAAGACCTGCAACCCTTTCCCTCCTGCCTGATGTCAAAGGTCTTTCAGTTCTGGATGCTGGCTGCGGTCCTGGAATTTATTCAGCACGGCTCATCGAACACGGGGCGACCATCACTTCGATCGATGTCACGCCCGAATTCGTTGAGATGACCAGAAAGAAAACAGGGCAGAAAGCCAGCGTGTTTCAGTGGGATCTTGAAAAACCCCTGACCTTTGCAGAAGATGATTCCTTTGACCTCGTCCTCTGCCCTCTGGTTCTTGATTACATTCAAGACTGGGCGCCCCTTTTCAAAGAGTTTTTTCGAGTATTGAAACCGGGTGGTACGTTCATTTTCTCCTGCGTTCATCCAGCTTTGATCTTCTATAAGATCTGGTCCAACGATACCTATTTTGAAACCGTTTTACACGAACTGGAATGGGATGGATTTGGCAAACCCTATCCTGTAATAAAAAGCTACCGGCGTCCTTTACAGGCGATGCTGAATCCTCTGGTTGAAGCCGGGTTTCACCTTGATAAGGTTCTTGAGCCGCTGCCCGCTCCGAATTTTCCTCGAACTACAGAAACCGAGGAGATCTATCAATCTCTGCTTCATGAACCATGCTTTCTTCACATCCGTGCTGTCAAATAATCTCAACTTTCTGATCTGCGCCTGTCAACCGTGTTAGAATGTTTTCCTGTCTGGAGGGACAAATTTATGAACCGTGAACAAACAAAAAGGATCGTTACAACAGGGTTGATGGCAGCAATTGCCTGTTTACTGGGAGCAACGCACTGGGGCTTTATCCCCTGGATTGGCGGAGTTTCTCTGACTATTTTACAGATTCCGGTAGTTATCGCAGCAGTGTTAGAAGGACCCATTTCGAGTGCTGTTGTTGGACTCATCTTTGGAATATTCAGCATGATCCAGGCTGCGGTGGCGCCAAGCGGACCAACTGACGTATGGTTTACCAATCCGGTATTATCAGTGCTTCCCCGGCTATTCATTGGACCGGCTGCCTGGTGCATTTTCTCACTCCTCAAACGCTGGCGCACGGTAGGTCTGATCGCAGCGGGAGCGGTGGGAAGTTTGACCAATACGATACTGGTACTCGGAATCATCGGGATCATGAGATATTTACCCTGGGAGGCTCTGGGGTTGGTGGTCGTCACCAATGGCTTACCGGAAATGGCTGCTTCTGCCTTGATCACATTGGCTGTTATTGGGGCTTACTGGAATCTGCCAACCAGGAAAAAAGGATCCAATCTGGAAGATGAAAAAAGCGGTTCGTAATGAACCGCTTTTTTCTTAGTGATTCGAGCGCCCACCGCGACCGGGTTGACTGTTGATAATCTCCTGGTAGCGTTCGGGTGATAGAATGCTTGGTTCATACACCACACCGATCTGGCGTGATAATTGGCTGGTGAAAGAACGCAGGTGATTTTCTGAGCCAAACAGCAGGTTCGAGTAAACTCTGGTTATGTCTGCATTGGTAGTCTTTAATAAGGATTCTTCAAGATCCTGAATATCCACTTCTTCGATCAAAGCACCCACACGTAAAGCCTGTTCAAGGCTAACCGAACCCTGGGTCGTAAGCGAATTATATAGATCCTGCAGTACTTCATTGGTAAATTCACCAACAGCGGTGTTTGCCGCGGGATCATCGATCCCATAAGCGACCAGCAGTTCCAGAACAGAATCCATGTGATTTTGTTCACTCTGGCTGATGCTCTGAAATACGGTCAATCCCCACTGCTCGTACAGGAACTGGTACACATCACGGGCAAGTTTTTCTTCTTCGCGCATATACAGCAGATCATCGATCTCTTCTGCTGTCAGATCAACATCACCGTTGATCAATAAATGGCTGGTATCCGTATCCGATCTTCCATATTGAGTACCATTTTCCACAACATCGCTGCTGGGAGCGGTATATTCCACATAATTGATCTCGTCATTCAATTGTGCTGAAACTGCATTTTGTGAACTGCAAGCGCTGACTAAAACAGCGGCTATTATTAAGCTGAGTATGACTATTATTGTTTTCTTCATTTTTGATCCTTTCAAACATAGGATAGAAGAAATCTGTTGAGAAAGTATCGGTTATTTATGAATTTTTTGTGATTTTCGGGATTATTAGAAAGATGGTAGGAAAAGTACTATCCCCGCGATCCCAAATCCGGCAGCAAGAAAAAGAATATCGCGGCAGCTGATATGATATTCATAATAATGGGTGCGCTTTATATTCATGCCGTAACCGCGGCACAGCATAGCATCTGCCACTCGCTCTGATTGCTGTAAGGTATTCAAGAAAAGCGGAACGATCAAAGGAAAGACCAATCGAATACGCTTGAAAATACCGCCCTTCGCTTCATCCCAGCCTGCCCCGCGCGCAGCCTGAGATTTTGCGATCTCTTCCATTCTCAGCGCTAGAAGCGGTAAAAAGCGCAACATGATCTGAATGACCATTACAAACCCTTCCGTGCGAATCCCTATCTTTTCTAAAGGTCGCATGAGCAGTTCCAACCCATGGTTCATCTCTAAAGTCGAGAGCACCGAAGTCATTAATCCCAGCAGCAGGATCAGAGCAAGAAATCGGATCAGCAGGATTACCGCAGAAAACAAAGTATCCGAGTAGATCTTTATAAACTTCCACTGCCACAACAAAATTGAATTTTCATCCGGTTTGAAAAACACCGCTTGAAGGATGATCAGGAAGAATAGAAAAGGCACCACAGAACGGATCGTGCGCAGGGATGGGATCAGCGATACCCGCGCCAGCCAAAAACCAAGGCAAGTCAACAAGAATGCCAGAATCAGACCGGTCAAAGAGGTTGTAACGGCTGCAGCAAGGATAAGAATACTGAAGAACAGGATTTTTATGCGCGCATCTCGCTGATGGAAAAAAGAGCTGCCCGGGTAATAATAACCAATTCCAATAGAGCGTAGATATTCAAAATCAGCCATTTTTATGCTCTCCGGTTACAGCCTGCAGCCATTCAAAAATGTCTCTCCAGTTCATCAATCCTGCTGGAATTTCCCACCCTTTCTTTCGCAATTCCCCGGTTATTTTCATCTCAAGCGGAAGATCCAATTTCCATTCCTGCATTTCAGAAACATTAAATAAAGCGGGGAGCGCATCTTTGAAAACAAGCTTTCCTTTCTGCATCACTATTACCTGTTGTGTGATCTGCAGCAGATCGCGCATCTGGTGCGTGCTCAAGATCAACGTTTTTCCATCGTCTTTCAAGCGGTTCATCAATGCGACCATCTCCTGATGAATGAGCGGGTCCAATCCTGCAAACGGCTCATCCAGCAGCAGTACCTGCGGCTGCACCACCAGATAAGAAGCCAGTGCAACTTTGCGCTTTTCCCCACCGCTCAAACTGGATAACGGTCTATCCACAAATACTTTAAAATCCAGTCCCACTGTTTCCATGGCAGTACGCACCAGATCACGAAGCTTACCTGTGTAGCCCAGCATACGGGCTGCGTACGCAATTTCATCTCCCACATACGTCTCAAAGAATTGGGTTTCCGGGTTTTGAAAGATCAAACCCACCTGCTGACGCAGCCTTTTTATATCCAGGGAGCTCTGACTAAGATCAAATTCCCCTATTCGAACTGTTCCCTGCTGCGGTTTGAACAATCCATTTAGATGCTGCAGCAGCGTTGATTTTCCCGATCCGGTATGTCCGATCAAACCGGTGCATTTACCCTCATCAATGGCAAAAGTAACATCGTCAAGGGCGCGGTGTGCCAGTGAAGTGCCCATCATGTAAGTATGAGATAGATGTTCGACGCGAATGAATTCTTTTGAGTGCTTCACTTTTGGGAATTCAGGGGAACTTTCTTTCTTATAGATGCCGGTCGGGACTCTGCCTAGATCAACCAGTAGATCCACATGCGAGTGATAAAAAGAACTTACCTGCGGGAAAATTGAAGAGAGGTCTATCGCAAAGCGTACCGTTGGAGGAACAAGCAGATTGTAAGCCTGCAGAGAAACCTCATCGCGAAATATTTCCCGGGGTGACCCATCCATTACAAGCTTCCCTTGAGAGAGGACCAGAATTCGATCTGCCGCCAGGGCTTCATCCAGAGTATGGGTCACATGGATTATGGTAAAGCCTTGAGAATGATAATCAGCCATCAGGTTTAATAATTCTCTGCTTGAATAGGGATCCAGTTTTGATGTGGTCTCGTCAAAGATCAAACAGGAAGGGCGCAGAGCCAGCACACCCGCCAGAGCCACACGTTGTGTTTCTCCGGCTGATAACAAGTAGGTCTGTCTTTCTTTCAGATGAGATGCCCCACTCAGCGCAAGACTGGTATCGACCCGTTCGATGATCTCTGAGCGGGGCAGGCATAGATTTTCCGGTCCGAACGCAGTATCCTCTTCCACCACTGAAGCCACGATCTGATCAAGCGGATTCTGGAAAATCAACCCCATTCTTTTTATGATCTCAGAATAATGAGTTCGATCTGTTGTTGAAAATCCATCGATCAAAACCGAACCGCTATCAGGGGCAATCAAACCATTTATTAATTTCACAAGGGTTGTTTTTCCCGATCCGTTCGCACCGATAATAGCCACCCGCTCCCCCTGGGGGATCGTCAGTGTGATATCCCGAACCGCTTGAATACGATCTCCAGAAGGAAGAGTATAAGAATAAATTACATGGTTTACTGCGATCATTGTCTTCATTAATTCAAGAAATTCATTCTAACATTGAAAAAAGGCATTGATCAAAGACCAATGCCTTTTTTTTGAATAATTCGTTAAATTACTTTTTTTTATCTTTCTTCCTCTGAAAAGTCCTCATAATCTTCAATATCCATCATTGGGTAATCTAACTCGATCGGGTCCAACCAGACCACTTCGAGTTCAGCACCGCAGGAATCACATACAACCTGCTTACCAATGCGCGGTTGTGAACCTACGTTAACGTCACTACCGCAATCCGGGCATACTGCCGTCTTCATCTTGTTATTCTCTCCTTTTAGATGAATATGTTTTTATCCATTTGTCAATGGATTTATTGCGGGCAATATTACACCCTTTTATTTGAAATGAAAAGATGGAAAATTTTCAAAAAATTGCTTTATTTTTTCAAAAAATACCCATTAAAATCAGCAAAACTGCTGGTATCATCGGATTGGAAAAGAATAAGCATCATGCCGCAAAAAACAATCAGCCTTAGGAATTTCACTTCCATCATCGAAGATTTTCAAAATCGCTTTCAGGTCATTGCCGAAAGAATGATCCAAGAGGGAAAGATCTCGCTCAGTGATAAAGAAAAGCTTTATCAAGATATCCGGTCAAAGGAACAAAATATCACTGCACTCTGTAAGAAACGAGCATGCCAGCCGGCGGACCTTAGCGACAGGGCATATCGAGCATATCTATGGCTGTCCTTTCTCAGTAAAGCAGAGCATTTTGAATCGCACCTTTCTTTCGTCACCCGTTTCCTTGATGAATGGGGAAGTAGAACAAAGAGATCGATCTCTGTAAGAATGTACAACAGTTCCTTTGTTTTTCAATGCAAAGTGCAGCGGTACGCTTTGATTGTAACAATGGGGGAAGGTTTTCTAGAGGCAGATGCGCATACTGTTAAAATACTGGTCGATTGCTGCTTGAACTCAAAGAAGGAAAATATGAACCAATTGCGAAAGATAAGCCGCTCATCGCAGTATAAAAAAGTGACGGCTTTAATCTGGCAGCAGTCTGCACACTCCACCCAATCCAGCCGCTCCACACAGGGGAACGTTTATGATCTGCATCAGCTTTTTAGAAAAGTCAATATGGAATACTTTCAAGGAAAACTGGAGCAGCCTCATTTGCGCTGGAGCGGTCGGAGAGCAGTCCGCCGGTTGGGATACTATCATCCAGACACGGATGCGATCACATTAAGCTGTTTTCTCGATCAGAAATCAATTCCGCCCTATGTGGTGGAATACGTGATGTACCATGAAATGCTGCATAAAAAATTGGGGCTTAAAGAAGGAAATTCTTACCGGATGGCACATACCTCCCAATTCAAGCGGCTGGAAAAAAAATTCAAATATTATACAGAAGCAGAAGAATTCCTAAAAACGAAACTAAAAACATAGACATTTTATTAGAAGCCATAATCCTTTTATAATTTCGATGAAAATACGGTATCGTATTATAAAGAAAAAGATATATTTCAGGAGGTTTTCAATGATAAACACAGGAAAATGGAAACGCACCCTTTGGATACTGCTGTTCCTTCTTCTGGTCTTCAGCCCCATCGGTATTCTGATCGGCGGTACTGAGCCATCTCCAAACCGCAATCCGTGGCTGGATTTTTCAGTAGCGTTGGGATTTATTGGATTGGCTTTGATGGCAGTTCAATTTGCCCTGACCGCTCGCATCAAACCATTAAAAGAACCTTTCGGCAGCGATGTTATCTATCATTTCCACAGACAGGTTTCTATTGCAGCTTTTCTTTTCATTCTTACCCACCCGATCACACTCTTTATCATTGATAAGCGCTACTTATACTTACTAAATATCTTCCAATCTCCGCTGGCTTCAAAGTTCGGAGTATCGGCAGTGATCTTTCTAATTGCAGTGGTGATCTCTGCAGAGTACAGGAAGAAATTTAAAATTCCCTATACATTCTGGAAAATTTGGCACGGTATTCTTACCACCCTGGTGGTTGCGCTAGCCTTACTGCATGTTTTCCTGATCGGCAGTTCCCGCTATCTCGCTTACCCGGCAGTAAAAGCGATCTGGCTTGGTTATACCGCAGCCTGGCTGCTTCTGCTTATTTATACCCGCATCCTGTATCCTTTGAAATTGATACACAATAAGTACCGTGTAAAAACAGTCAAAGAAGAAAGGGGCGCAAGCTGGACAATTACGCTGCAGCCCACCACAAAGAAATTTTTCCATTTCAAACCCGGGCAGTTTGCCTGGCTCACTATCTGGAAAACACCCTTCTCAGATACCGAACATCCATTCTCCATTTCCTCCAGTTCGGAGCATCCTGAAGAGATTTCCTTCACCATCAAAGATCTGGGAAAATTCACTTCCACAATAAAGGATATGCAGCCGGGACAGGATGTTTATGTGGATGGTCCGCATGGATCATTCACCATTGATCGATATCCTGAAGCGAAGAATTTTGTCTTTATTGCCGGAGGCATCGGCATTACTCCCATCATGAGCATGCTGCGCAGTATGGCAGATCGCGATGACAAACGCCCAGTAAAACTTTTCTACAACAACCGCGACTGGGATTCGGTAACCTATCGAGAGGAAATTGCTGTACTTGAAAAGAAGCTGGATATACAGATCATCCACACCCTGGAAAAACCGCCACAAAAATGGGATGGGGAAACTGGCTACTTGACAGAATCGATCCTGAAGAAGTATTTATCGAAGTCCTGGTTCCAGGAGAACACAGAAATTTTCCTGTGCGGTCCACAGGTCATGATGGACATTGTGATCAAGCAGTGCATGAATCTTAGCTTCGATCAAAAACAGATCCACTATGAACTGTTCAATCTTGTTTGATATGAGGTATCGATGCAGTATAAACAGGCAAAAAGTTTTGTATATATCGTCAGTTTGTTAGCAATTCTTCTAACCCTGGTATTTGCTTTCCGTAGCCTTGTTTTCTAGCCCAGCAGCGGCGTCGCGATCAGGTGTGTCAAGAAAGCCGTGATAACCGCAACAAGCAGGGTAATTCCTGTAATGGATAGCATGGCTTTCGTTCCAAGCTCTTTGCGAATGGCGATCAGCGTTGCCAGACAGGGAATATAGAAAATAACAAAAACAGTGTAAGTCAGCATTTGAGTGCTGGTTAATACGCTGTTGAATTCCATGCTTCCCAGCGCCTGACCCAGCATGATCAAAGACAATTCTTTACGCAAGATACCAAAAATAAGCGGTGTGCCAACCTGTGAAGGTAATCCTAACAGCCAGGTGATCGGTCTGAAAATCGAATCGGTGATATCTGCAAGATTGTAAAAATTCATAACAGCCAGAATGACACTGCCCACAATGAGGATAGGCCAGGCATCCACGATGAACTCACGAATTCGCAGCCAGGCTTTCGCTGTTACCGTTCTCAGGGTTGGAATACGATAAACCGGCATTTCAAGGATCAAGCCGGGCGATTCTTCAGGAATAAAATGGGAAATAATGTGACCGGTAAGTGCGATCACCACGATATTTAAAATATATAATCCTATTCCATAAACTGGACCCAAATAAAAAGCGACCAGCCCAAAAATAATTGCCATACGAGCAGAACATGGTACCATGCTGGAAAGCAGTGAAGAGAGGTAGCGGTCCCGCTTATCTTCCATGATGCGGGTTGACATGATCGAAGATACATTACATCCATAACCTAAAATGAAGGGTACCACTGCTTTTCCATGCAGCCCCATGTGGTGCATGAGTGTATCCATCAGGAAAGCAACACGTGGTAAATATCCCACATCCTCAAGAAAACCTAACCCGATCAAAAACGGCACCAGGTAGGGCAGTGCAATTGCCAAACCACCCATAAAACCCTGCAAGGCTCCTGATAAGATCTGTGCCAGCAGCCCTTTGTCTGCAAGAGAATTCATTAATTCAGCGTCTAAATAATTCGACAGCTGATTCAACGGAGCTTCGATCACCCCGCCAATTTTGTTCACGATCCAGAAGAAAAGGAAGAGGATACCAACCAAAAAGATATAGCCCCAAAAAGGATGCAGAAGGTAATCATCCAATCGTTCACGCAGCAAGCGTTTCTTTCCGGTTTTTTTATAAACCTGCTCAAAAATAGACAAAGCCAGGTCATGGCGTTCTTTACTGACCAGCCAGATCGCTTGCCGCCCGGTAATATGGCAAAGCTTATCGACCGCTTTTTGAACTTCACTTTCGATATTCGGAATTTTGTGACTGACTTGCTCGGTAAGCGGCGGGTCACCTTCCAGCAGTTTCAATGCCAGCGCTTCACTGCCAATGGGTAATCGAACGGAATTTACCAAGCCTTGAATACGCCGGATCTGCTCTTCCAATTCGGGTGAATACTTCTGCCTCTGAGCATCTTGGTTATTTTTCCCATTCTCATAAGCAGTCGAGAATACCCTGCGTACACCCTGCCCCTTGGTCGCTATGATGGGTAAAACAGGGATTTTCAGGATTTCTCCCAGTTTCTCACCATCGATATGGATCCCCTGCCTGGCTGCCTCATCCATCATATTGACTGCCAGAACCACCGGACGTTTTAACTCCAATAATTCCAGGGTAAGCGCCAGTCCTTGAGCCAGGTGGGTAGCATCGACCACATTAATGATCGCATCTACATTATTACCTACCAGGTAATCGAGAACCACCCGCTCTGCCGGATTTGTTCCCAGCAGGGAATATGTGCCCGGAAGATCAACCAGCTCAACTACATTTCCCTGCACATGGACTTTCGTCCCTGTAAATGTAACTGTTGTCCCAGAAAAATTTCCGGTGGCTGCTTTGTAGCCAGCCACCTGGTTGAAAAGAGTACTCTTGCCGCAATTCGGCTGTCCTACCAGTGCAAATCTCATTCGATCTCCTCGACCAGAACATGGCGCGCAACGTTTCTACCAAGAACAATTTCACGACCATCTACCTCTACCAATAATGGACCATGAAAAGGGGCTGTTCGAATCACTCGAGCGGTATTACCTGGCAAAAAACCGATCTGCATAAAATATCTCTGCATTTTCCATCCACCGCGGTAACCAATAATTCTGACCCATGTATTGCTTTTTATATTTAATAAAGTCATCCGATTAGTATATACTAATCATGTTGTTCAGTCAATAAAAATAAAAGAAAACGCATTTTTATAAAATTAATCCTATAATACTTTCAATAAAAATTAATATTCAAGGGGATCGTATTTCAGATGACAGATATTTTCGATTTCACAAATGAAACAGCTTCTTTGAAGAAATGTATCAAGCGCAATCCTGCTTTATTGAATGAACTTGAAAAAAGCCCGGAAAAGTTTCGGATACTAACCGGTGAACGAACCACAGGAGCGATGCATATAGGTCATTATTTTGGATCGTTAAAAAGCAGGGTGCTGCTTCAAAGCTGGGGAGTTGAAATGTTCCTTATTCTGGCAGATTATCAGGCGATCACAGACCGGATGTCAACAGAAAAGCTCAAAGAAAGCATCTTTGAGATCATCCTCGATTATCTGGCAGTTGGTATTGATCCCGAAAAAACGACCATCTTTTGTCACAGCATGATCCCATCGCTCAATCAATTGATGCTTCCCTTCCTCAGCATTATCACAATGTCTGAACTGCAGAGGAACCCCACGGTAAAGGATGAGATACAGCTTTCAGGAACAAAATCAGTAAGTGGATTAATGATGACCTACCCCGTCCATCAAGCGGCTGATATCCTATTCTGTAAAGGCAATGTCGTCCCGGGTGGGAAAGATCAATTACCGCATATCGAGTTGACGCGTCTGATCGCCCGACGCTTGAATAAGGCATATTTCAATGGAGACAGTTTTTTCCCTGAACCCGAACTCTTATTAGGCGCCCCAATATTATTAGGAGTGGATGGACGTAAAATGGGAAAAAGCCTGCATAATGCAATTTACCTGTATATGAGCGAAGATGAGACAGCCCAACTCATTAAGCGCGCAAAAACTGATTCGGAAATCAATATCATATACGATCCGGTCAACCGACCGGAAGTTGCCAATTTATTACACTTATATTCCCTGTGTACCGATATTGCACCCGGAACACTGGCAGATCAAATTGGCGACCAGGGCGCTTCGGTATTGAAAACAAGATTAACGGAAGCTGTCAACGAATATTTCCGCCCGATCAGAAAACAAAGAGAGCAGTACAAGAACGAAAAATCGTTCATCTGGAATATTCTGAAAAAAGGGAATTTAAAAGCAAATGAGATCGCCGATAAAACACTCAGCGATCTCCGGAAAGCAATGCATATGCAGTATTACTAACTGCGAACTTTATTATAGCTTGGGCAGCACAATGCTCTGCTGCGCCTGATATTTTCCTTTTTTATCCGCGTAAGAAGTCTCACATACTCCGTCCCCTTCCAGGAACAGCACCTGGGCAATGCCTTCATTGGCATAGATCTTGGCGGGCAGCGGCGTGGTATTGGATATTTCCAGTGTGGCATATCCTTCCCATTCTGGTTCAAAGGGAGTCACATTCACTATGATCCCGCAGCGTGCATAGGTACTTTTTCCAACGCAGATCGTCAGCACACCGCGCGGAATATGAAAATATTCCACCGTGCGGGCTAATGCAAATGAATTGGGGGGAATGATGCAAACATCGCCCTTGAAATCGACCATAGAACGCAGATCAAAATTCTTCGGATCGACCACGGTCGTATGAACGTTGGTAAAGATCTTGAATTCGTCCGCGACGCGAATATCATAACCGTAAGAAGAAAGACCATAGGAAATCTTGCCATCTCGAACCTGTCCATCCACAAAAGGTTCGATCATTGCCTGTTTTTTCGCATATTCTCTTATTTTAAAATCCGGTAAGACGCCCATTTTTTCTCCTTGTAATCAATAAATTTATATCTACCAGCCGCTGGCTGCAAAAACCGTTTCGAGCAGTTCCTGACGTTCTTCATCGGTCATTAAACGCGATCTTGCCATATCCACGAATTCGATCGTGATCAGATCAGAGCTGATCACCCGCCCATCGTAGATAATATAACGGTCTATGAATGCCTGGCGTTGAGCAGTGCCTTCATTATACTGGTCAAAGAATAGATTTCCCAAACCGTAATGTAAAAAAGCACCTTTGTAAAATTCAAAAGCGTGCGGTTGATGCGCCTGGCTTCCACTGACGATCGCTGCCCCCGCTTCGGCTACTTTATGAAAATCTTCTACAAGATATGGGCTGGCAGTATAGGCATAATATTCGATATGCTGGAATGTTACGATCGTGATGTAGCCCTGGTCATTCAGTTCTTTGATCTGCTCCGACATCTTATCCAGATCACAATGCACTGCACCGGGAGAATCTTCATCTGCTGTAGCATACCCTTCCGGTTTTGCGTTGCAGCCTACAAACGCGATCTTGTTGCCGTTATGCTCAAAAAGCGCCGGTTCCTGTCCATCCGCAAGATCGTACCCTCCCCCATAGTACTCCCAGCCGCGTTCTTCATACATGCTCAAGGTATACAGCATGGCATCCGCACCCCAATCGCGGAAATGGTCGCCGGTCAGCTCCACCACATCGGTTCCGATCGATTCCAGCAGCTTGATATATTCCGGCTTACTGCAAAATACCAGATTCTCATCATTCGCAGAGTTATAAAAAGGATTGGGACACGTTTCGGTGAAGGGGATCTCGTTGCTGACATGCAGAATATCGGCACTGCGTAAAATATCACCGATATCCAGTGCCGGATAGGTCATGCCGTATTTTTCCATCATATAAGCCGTACCGCGAACGAGTGCGGTAACACCGGTCATATCCACCGTTGTTAATTTACTTTCATCCCGGTTTGTTGATGGTGCCAGAGGGCTGCCTGAAGTCTGGATCAACGCGGTCACTGCCTGCAGGTCTTCCGCTTTTCCCAGTAATGAATAGGTAACGCTCAAGGCATACTGTCCGGCATTGAAATCATCATCCAGCGGAGATATGCCATTAACGGTTATCACCTTCCAGCGCAGTTCAAGAGCGTCAAAGGGAATGATCGCCCAGGCATCATCTTCAGCCCAGGTATCATTTAATAAATCTTCCTCATTGGTCAGTACAACCGTTGAACCTGATGGAGTACCCCATACTTTTTCGAAAACCGCTTTCGTTTTTCCATCCACCAGTATTTTCTGCAGCGGGGAATCTGCAGGAGCCTGACCATTCCAGACCTGCAGCACCTCTTGAAATGTGATCGAATCTGCAACCGTTGGAAATGGCGCTGCCAGCACATAGATCCACTGGCTGATCGGTTGGTCGCTGCCGATATCCAGCCAGATATTGGCTTCACCCTGCTCATCCGCCAGGATGACATTCTGCGGTAGGGATATCTGATCCTGAATTTCCTGCGGCAGATAAGGAGCCACCCATAAAGAATAGGTTTTTACCGGTTCTGCGGTAGGAGCAGTTGTTTCTTGAATTTGATCTTCGATAGCTGGGGTAGACTGCACCTGTGATGAGCATGAACTGAAAACAAACGCACTTATTAATAGAATAAGAATTATCCTGAAAACTTTTTCCATTGAAATAGAAATCCTTAGATCAATGTGATTTGAGAACGTTCGGTGGTATTCTGCGCCACCCGCGTAAGTATAGCCTCTTTTTCTGACTTGAGAGACAACAACTCATGCGTAAAATCTTCTTTTGTTTTTTGATCGTCTAATCCATTTAAATTGATACTGACATTCGCTGCAGCCCCTACCATACCGGCAGCAGCCAATTGAGCCGCCGTCGCTGCATCAGTTATAGCATTCAGATTCCCGATGCTGCTGGCTGTCTCTGCCAGTTTCATCACCTGTAGAGCCATTTTTGCGGTTTCCAGCGGAACACGCGCAGCCTCGAATGTTGCTGTTTGAACTGCATTCTGGCGCTTCTCGATCTGTTCCTCAGTATCTTTGGGTAATTTGAACGCTGCCATCACTTTCTCGAAAGCAGACGCATCTTCTTGAACAGCTTTCTGCAGTTTTCCGCGCAGCTCTTCTGCCTGCTCAATTAGCTGCCACATTTGTTTTTCGACATCTTTATATTTTTTCTTTCCGACTGTCAGTCGTGCTACCATTGCTACCAGCGCGGCTGCTTCGGCTGACGTCCAGGCGGCTGCCGAGCCTCCACCGGGGGTCGGACTGGAGCTGGCTAAAGCATCCAGGAAAGCAGTATCCACACCTTCTGAACCTTGAGCAGGAGAAAAAGCAGCAGACATCAGCTTGTTTTCTAGGATCTGGTCATCTTCATACTGATCCAGCTGCAGATACCATACAGCCGCATCGGTCAATGCTTTTTGCGGGATCAATCCCACCAGTTCGCTGTGGTGAACTCCAACACCATAACGCTGCCCTTCGCGCCGAACGAATTCGACCACCTGCGCGATGGGTGTCTTTAGAAAATTAGTGAGGTTCATCGAAACCTGCGCGCGACCATCTACCAGCACCCCCATCGCCTTCACAAAACGCAAACCCCCTGATGAATAGCGCGCCTGTTTGGCTATCTTTTTGGCAATGCTCACATCATCCGTGGTCAGGTATACGTTGTATGCGATCAGGGGAAAGCGCGCACCGATCACGGTGGCACCCGCTTTTCCCAATTCAGCCGGTCCAAAATCGGGTTTGCGCTCGGGATGCGTCTTTACTTCCTCTTTCAATCCTTCATACTGCCCCCGCCGGATATTCTCCAGATTCACCCGGTCGGGATGCACAGCCGCTTCTTCATATAAATAGACTGGGATGTTCAATTCATCTGCTACGCGCTTTGCCAGATGGCGTGCGATCTCAATGCATTCGTTCATTTCCATATCGCGAATCGGCACAAAAGGGACCACATCGGTTGCCCCGATGCGCGGATGCTCGCCTTGATGCTGATCCATATCGATCAATGCCGCTGCCTGCTTGATCCCTTCGAAAACAGCGTCCTCCACAATTTGTGGTTCACCTAATAACGTAATGACGGTTCGGTTGTGATCCTGATCGGAATGCCTGTCAAGGATCTGCACACCGGCAGCAGAAAGGATAGCCTGAACAATTTTTTCCACCACATCCGGGCGGCGGGCTTCTGAAAAATTCGGAATACATTCAACTAATTTTTTACTCATATTTGGTCCTTATATGGGAAAATTATAAACCGTGTCTATCTTTGAAAAAAGCCCGGATATCATTCACGGGCATAATTTTCTTCTGTTTTTCATATCCTTTGACAGAGCGAAAGACCTTTTTCCGCTTTTCTTGTCAGCCCCTATTCGCAATGCTATAATTCCTTACATATGCCCCAGTGGCTCAAATGGATAGAGCGAGGCACTCCTAACGCCTAGGTTGGGGGTTCGAATCCCTCCTGGGGCATAGAAAATCCAGCATTACGCTGATTTTTTTTTATTCCGGCTGCGGCTCATCGATCAGATCGAGGAAACAATTTACTATCTTCGGATCGAAATGTTTTCCGGACTGCTCAACAATATAATTTTTAACCTTGCTGCGGTCCCACGCTTTTCGATAGGGGCGGTCAGAGCAGAGAGCATCCCATACGTCAACGACGGCAAAAATACGCGCCTCAATTGGGATCTGTTCTCCCTTTAACCCCAAGGGATACCCGCTGCCATCCCATTTTTCATGATGTAAATAGGGGATGTTCAAAGCTGGACGTAAAAATTGAATAGATGAAAGCAGCTTATAAGCAGTTTCGGGATGTTTTTTCATGATTATCCATTCATCCTCGGTTAATGGACCCGGTTTCCGGAGAATGGAATCAGGGACCCCTATTTTCCCGATATCATGCAGCAGCGCACCGCGATAGATATTGATGAGTTCATTCTTATCGATCCCGCACTTTTTAGCCAGAGAAACTGCCAGATTGGTGACCCGCAGAGTATGTCCTTCGGTTTCCTCGTCCCGCAGTTCCAGGGTTTTTGAAAAACCTTCTAGTGTTTTATCATACGCATTCGCCAGGTTCATGTTCAACTGCTGCATGGTTTCAAACTGTCGAATATTTTCGATCGCGATCGCTGTCTGTCCTGCCAATGTTTGCAGGTATTCTTCCCACCCATTTCTCTCTATCAG
Source organism: Anaerolineaceae bacterium (assembly GCA_963674975.1). Taxonomy (GTDB): domain Bacteria; phylum Chloroflexota; class Anaerolineae; order Anaerolineales; family Anaerolineaceae; genus UBA4781. The sequence goes on along the minus strand of OY771913.1, from coordinate 2,320,816 downwards.
CAGAGAGCGGTTGAATATCTCAATGACCCCGTTTACGTTCCCCTTGGCAATCAAGGGCACCCCGCAGTAGCTGACAAAATTTTCGTCCCTCATTTTGCTCAACCGCGTAGAACTCAGATGGATCTCCCGCAGGTCATCTATGCGCAGTATCTTCCTGTTGAAGATCACCTGCCCTGCCAATTCCTCCCCCGCCAGAATGGTTCCTTCCTGCCAAGCGGATGTTTTAAATCCTGTTCCGCTCTTGAACTCAAGATTATTCTTGATCGGGTCATACAGGTATACACAAGCCGCATCAGCTTTCAATTGTTCTACACATTCATCCAGAATAATATTCAACGTTATCTGCAGATCAAGGCTGCCCAGGATGGAAACATCGATACGGCGGAGCGCATTCAATCTCTTCAACTGGGTTTCGCGCGCGCGTTCTGCTTTTATCATTTCAGTATTATCCTCAATCAGAGAAGCCACGCAAATCAATTTCTCGTCCACATCGTAAAGCGGAATATTATGCCAGGTACAGATCAAGACCTTTCCATCTTTGGTTCTATTTTCAGTTGTTCCAAACGCACCGTTTTCTTTGGAAAGTACCTTCATAAGAACATCATTGATAAAACTTGAATTATTCTCTTCCAGAATGAATGAAACGTTTTTCCCTATGGCTTCCTCCATTGAAAAACCAAAAATCCTCTCTGCCGCAGGGTTCCAGGATATTATCCGAAGGGCTTCATCCCATTCGATCACACCGACCGGTGATCTTCCGATGATATCTTCCAACCGACGTTGCGATTCAAAAAGTCGATTCTCGCCCTCGATTTTCTCTTTCTTTAATCGAATCACGTTGATAGAAAACGCCAGGTCACTGGCAAGTTCACTTAATAATCCAACTTCCTTTTCATCAAATGCCGCGGTTTCGGTGGAATAGATATTCAAAGCGCCATTTGGAGAATGATCAAATTTCAATGGTAGTGCAATGGATGATCGAAAGCCATGTCCCTGTGCTTCTTTTTTCCATGGTAAAAAATTTGCATTTTTTTCTATCTCATGGGCAATGGAGATCTCCCCGGTCCTGATCGCGGTTCCAGTTGGTCCTTTTCCCGTGGCACTTTCATCCCATGTGATCGTGATTTTCTCCAAATATCCATCCGATACACCATATTCAGCCTCCGGCAGCACTGTCTTTTTTTGATCATCCACCGCAATCGCCACCCAAGCCATCTGGTATCCCGCCATCTCGACAATCACCCGGCAAATCTCATTCATTAATTCTTTTTCATCGGTGGCATGGATAATGGTTTGGTTACATGCACTGAGAGCTCTTAAAGCACGGTTCGATGCTTTAAGAGATTGATTCGTTTCCTTTATTGATTTAAAAATTGGGGCAATCCAGACGATCCCTACTGCCAATAAAATAGATGTAAGCAGCGCAATAGATTCTTCGATCCAATCAAGTTCAAGGAATGTCTCACCATTGATGACTTGATATAAGGCTATTCCCCTGCGAATGGTCATCAAGATAATGGCAATAGATATACAAAGCCACGATCCCGCTTTTCGGGTCAATCTGATCAATGTAAGGGCATAAACTGCAGCAAAGAGCTGTAAACATATTGAACTTATTAAAATAATAATCATTTTCCCTCAAACCAGTAATTATTAAAATATAAAAAATTCTGCCCTCTTGATAAATTCTATATTAATTGAATAAATATAGCAATTGATTTATTTTCATATGAAAGTATTTTTTCTCTTTCTCTCATTTATATTTCATAAATAATTCACAACTTTTTCATATCTTCCGATTAAATTCTATTTCAACGAAAGAGTTAAAAAGGGATCATGAAGAAGCAAACCAATAAAACAAACTGGTGGATAGACCTTATCCTGTTCATCGGTTTCATCCTTGCTTTCCTGCTGGAAATCACCGGTCTCTCCCTGCATCAATGGGGTGGATTATTCATCTGCATTCTGGCGGTCTACCACCTGCTGCGTCACTGGAAATGGGTTGTGAACATTCTCAAACGTATCAACCTGCGAAATACTGGCAGCCAGCGCATTCGATTCTTCATCGACCTGCTTTTGCTTTTCGGGTTTGAGATCATTCTCCTGACCGGATTGTTAATATCCTCCTGGTTTGATCTTCCTTTGAACAATTACCTGCTGCTGCGGAATATTCATGTCATCGCTTCCATAAGCGCCCTGGTTCTCCTTTTCGTGAAAATTGCGGTTCATGTACAATGGATAAACTCCACCGCTCAAAAGCTATTTTACCCTTCTTCCAAATATTCGCTTCCACAAAAAACAGGAGAGACTGCTCTGCTTGCTTATTCTAAAGAACGCCGTGAAGCACTGCGCCTGATGGGGACCGTTGGAATCGCATCTTTTGCAGCCATGTTGATCGGAGGCAGCAAGACCCTGCAATCTCTCCTTGAAGAAGATCAGGTTGTGGACGCTCAGACAGTTTCAACAACTGCTTCTACTCCAACCAGCACCCCGGGAAATACTCCCTCAGCAACTGCCGCACCCACCAGCTCAACAGAACTGGCGGACCCGCAGATTCACAATAAGCGCCGCAACCGCGGGCAAAGTGAATCCACATCCACTCCGACGCCCGGCGCCGCACAGGACTATAGTTCTCCTCAGCTTACAGCTACTCCTACCCCAACCAGCACTCCGGGTGCATCCGACTGCATTATCCGCTGCTCGAAAGGATGCGCTTATCCTGGCTCCTGCCGGCGTTACATCGATGAGAATATGAATGGTCTATGTGATCTGGGAGAGTGTTTATAAAGAATCACGCTCTCTTCCCTATTAAGTAAAACTAAGTGCTTTCTTTATTAAACAATTACCCTTTCATTCTTTTCCCGCTATAATCATTTAAGAGGGTAATGATGTCAGAAAAAACGATCAGTAAAAGCGATTTCCGTTTGTTTCTTGACTGCCCGCTGCATTTCTGGGCATTCAAGCACGAGTATGAACCTGCCATCCTCCCCACCGCCATGGATGAGTTCCGCATGCAGCAGGGGCAGGAAGTAGAAACGTTTGCGTTGAACTTTCTAAAAGAACACATGAGTAAAGAATATGCGAGTGCCAAATTACTATGGCAGCAGACTTATTTACGAGATCTATTTCTCGCCCGCACCGATGCGCTTATTTATGATGAAAAAGAGGAATGCTACGATCTGTACGAGATCAAGAGCAGTACCTCCATCGACAAAACAGATCTTTATGACATTGCTTTCCAATCGGTGGTATGCAGACAGAGTATTCCGCTACGCAGTCTTTTTCTAGTGCACCTCAATAAAGAATACCGGCTGCATGGGGAGCTGGATCTGAACGCTCTTTTTACAATCGAGGATGTCACCGATGCGGCAGCCGAACAGATCACACAGGTGAAAACCGGCATGCAGGCTGCGCAGGCAGTGCTCCTTCAAAAAACATCGGAATCTATCGAGCACTGCCGCAAACCGGAAAGCTGTCCTTTCCCCGACCTGTGCCATCCCGATCTGCCGGAGCATCCCATCTATGAGATCAGCCGATTGAGCCGCAAGAAAGCCCTTCAGCTGAAGGATATGGGAGTGCGCGCTATTCTGGATATCCCGACTGATTTTGAATTATCCGATGCGCAGCAAGCCTTTGTGGACGTGATAAAAAGCGGACAGCCTTCAATTGATCAGGAAGCCATTCAAGAGAAGCTGGCAAGCCTGCAATATCCTCTCTATTTTCTGGATTACGAAACCTGCAACCCTGCCATTCCGATATTCGAAGGCTACAAGCCCAACCAGCACATCGTATTCCAGTTCTCCCTGCACGTCCTGCCCGCCCCTGATGCGGAGATAGAGCATTACGAATTTCTGCACACAGAATTGAGCGATCCCGCTCCCAAACTGCTGGAGAAATTATCACAATACATTAAGCCTCAGGGCAGCGTTATCGTGTGGAATAAAGGGTTTGAGTGTTCCCGCAACAACGAGCTGGCAGAGATCCACCCTGAATATGCGGAATTCTTAGAAAACCTCAACAGCCGCGTTTTCGACCTGATGGAGATCTTCAGCAAGGGGTTGTACATCCATCCCGATTTTCGCGGCAGCGCCTCGATCAAGAAAGTACTGCCGGTGCTGGTGCCAGAGCTTACCTATGATGGAATGGAGATCGCCAAAGGAGACGAAGCCTCCATCGCCTGGTGGGAAATGCTGTACGATAAATTCAGTGAAGAGGAAAAGAACGAGATAATCTCGCATCTCTTGAAATACTGCCAACTGGATACAAAGGCGATGCTGGAAATATGGGATCAATTAATGTATATTGATTACTAATAATAAATTGGGGATTTTTAATGACAAAGTATTATCCTCGGTTACTTAATGATTTAGCTAGTCCTAAAGACGAGTTTACAGATAAATCCCATGAAAGTATTGCAAATGCAATAATAAGATTAATAAATTCTCAGGATAAATGCTCTATGATCGGATTAGAAGGATCATGGGGCTCTGGAAAATCTACAATAATCAAGATTATTGAAGAAAAAATTAGTAAAGATTTTAATTTTATTAATTTCGATGCTTGGGCTCATTCTAAACAGGATATAAGAAAAGCTTTCATTCTAAGAATTCTTAAAAATTTTCATGAAAAAGGTATAAATTCATGGTTAGAGGAAATTCGTAAAGCTGACGAAATAACTAATAATCAATATGATCAATTGCAATCAATTATTAATAATACGAACATAAGTAGATCAGAGCCTGACTTGACAACAGATGATGTCATTCATATCTCTTTCTATTCATTTTTTTTTATATTATTAAATACATTAATATCTTCTGCAATAAACAACTGGAGTCTTATATATATTCCTGATTTTATATTTCAAAGAATTAGCGTTTCGAATTTTCTTGTAGAAAAATTGAATCTAGTAACAAAGTTTACAAGCGGGATAAGTTTAATCCCAAGCCTGAAATTCTTTATTTCTATTTTACTTTTTCTTGTTTTTTCTCTTTGTATTAAATATCTATTCTCTCCAAAAAAAATAAGCCAAATTTTTGATAAAACATCACAAGTTACAACCACTGCAACAAATTTAGATTCAATAATTTTTTCGGATCTTTTTAAATTAATAATAAGAATTCATAAAGAAGCTAAATGGATCTTTGTTCTTGATAACCTTGATCGTATACAGCCTAGCGAAGCAATTGAGATTTTTTCAACACTCCAGATTTTCACGGATGAACTAAATCACGGAAAAAATCTGGAGAATATTTCCTTTATCATTCCTTATGCTCAAAATGGGTTGAAAACAATTTGGAAAAACGAAGAGGATAACGACTTATTAGTTCAAATGTTGCTAAAGAAATTTCAAACGGTTTTTTATGTTCCCCCAATTCCTTATATAAACCTTAAAGTGTTTTTTAAAAAAGTAATGTGCGAAGCATTCCCCAGTAAAAGTAAGGAAAATGCTAATGGAATAATTAATCTTGATTTGGATCTTTCTACTGATCTTGATATGTTATTTTCAATCATGGATCATTGTTATCGAATAAAACAATCAATACAACCATTAGTTAATACAATCGATGATTCTAAAAAAATATTAAATCCAGATACTTCTTCAAACTTTGAGGAGAGGAAGTACTCAATGGTCTATGATAGAAATCTCACTCCTAGAGAAGTTATTCGAGTTGTAAATAATATCGTTGCAATGGTTTTTATATGGGGTAATAGAATCCCTATTAAATATATATTATGTTTTATTCTTTTCAAAAGGTTTTATCCCGAACTTGACTTTGGGAAAGAGATAGTTGAAAATGATCAAATTTTTGATGAAGATATTATCAATATGCTTGATGAAGATAAAGAAAAAAGAAACACGTATTTTTCAATGCTCAACCTATCACTTGACGCAGATCCTGCTAAGCAGTTCCTTTATATGCCATACATAATCCAAGCATTACTAAAAGGCGATTATAAAAAACTTCAACTATATCGAGAATCATATATAAAAATTGATGAAATCATTATTGATATATTAAAAGACAAGTTAATCCTAAAGAGCGATGAATCATTTTTAAATTGCCTCTTTGTATTAGAAAAAATTCGCTTTCTCGAGAAGGATGAAGAAAATAGAAAACATCAAACAGTTAACAATCTTTTTGATGAATATTTAAGGGCATAAACTAATATGAAACCACAAAAAATGCTTCATGAAGATTTTCAGGTCGATAGATTAGTTTCATTAATTAAAATATCTAACTCGTTAGGAAAACTAAATAAAATCCCAAAAAAAATACTTGAATACATCGGATTCTATACTGATGAACATCAAAAAGATTTTATTTCTCAAAATGATGAAAAACTAAGTAAATTTAATGACAAGTATGTCAATGCTTTACACGTTTTACTAGAAGAAATTGCAAAAAATTCTAATAAAATTTCCGGCATTATCAATGAGTTTCAGGAAGTTCTTATTCCCTATAAAGGAAATCATCATTATCTGGATTTTTTACTGAATATTTGTGAAACTAAAGGTCAATTCCCATATAAAAAAACCAAATTTCTTCCAAACATTAACCCAAACGGGAAAAATCCTGGTGATGATATGGAAGGTTCACCGTATGAGCTTACAATAAGTGGGCATATTACAAATACACTCGATTTTCATATTAAAAACAATTTTGAGAAGTATCTTGATCCAATAATGAGAATAATTGAACAGGATATATTAAAAGAAAATGAATATAGACTGTTATCACAAATAATACTGGATCGACAAATCAAATCAACCTCTTTTACATCTAATAATCAATATGTCTTGCAAAAAGCTATAGGGATTTTATGTAAACTTAATCACACCTTTCCTGAAAATCAAGCATTTCCAAATCCAAATGAACCGCTGATTTTTAGTAGCCCAACATTTTTTAATAGTTGCAAAATGATAATCACTGAATTTTATAAAGAAAGTGAATTAGACAACCAAAATTCATTCTCTGCTGTTCAAGAAAAGAACCTCTCATTTTGGTTATATTATGCTCTTATTAATTCAGGTACAAAACAAAATTTGATCGATATTAATACAATTACTTCCCAAATCTTCGAAATCGATTGCCAAGAGAAGGAAAAGATTATTAATAATGTTTATAAGAGAATTCCTCGAAATTATCATGAAAAAGTTTTTTCATTTTTATTACAAAGTAATAAAAATGAAATTACTATCGAAATAATCGCATATTTTTTATTCATTTCTAAGAATTCGCACCATCAATTTATCTATAATTCTTGGGATTTGTTTAATATTCCAAATTATCATAGAAAACAATACTTTTTTGCTTTAATAATGAAAGTTCTAAATGAAAGAAAACAAGGAGAGAAAATAGCAAATATTGTAATAAACGATGGATTTATGATTAAATACTGTTCATTGTACCCATTATTGCTAATATCTCCATCAACATCACAAAAAATCACAAAGTGGCTATATAAATCTTTTGAGAATTATTCGCTTGATATTTGGAATCAATATATTTCTAGTAGTAATTTTATTGAGCTAATTTGTATATTAAATTACATGGATTCATCCTTAAAATTTGGGAAAAGCTATTCAGATTTTCTTATATCTTTAGGAAAAAATTTAATAACCTCAAATCGAATAATTGAAAAAAGTGTTCCTGAAAAGTATTATGGGAATATTTTAGATTTATCAGTAGATAAAACTTATGTAATCAATTCTATTAATGAATTTATTAATCAAAACAGAAAAGTAAATTCTGATGATTTCTTCTTCCTTTTTGGACAAGATAATTTTAACTCCCTTATCCATAATAAAGAATTTGAGGTAATTTCTGATGTATTCATTCAGATAATCACAAACAAACAGGAAAAGGGCATTGATCTAATATACAAAATTTCTAGGAGAAGAAGAATAAAATCCTATTTTACAGATGAAAAAGCATCCAAAATGTTGGAAGAATTATTAAATCTTAAAAATCAAACAGATAATTTCGATATAAAGACTAAAATAACAAAAATAATTACCTCTATGCAAGGTAGGAAATCCCAAAAAACATCCTAAGTAATTATTAACTATTTTTGTTTATTTTAGAATTTAAACAATGTAAAGATTTAAATATCCTCCCTATTTTCAAGATCTACTTTATTTGGTTTTCTAATGACAAGAGATCCGTTGTATCTCTTTAGTAGATATCATAAGGTCGCGACGATATGAAATATCTTAAGGGAATATTAGGATAATTTGACCTGTGTCAATGCTGATCTTCTGCCATACCCGTCTTTCGGATGAATAGTAATTAAAAATAAACAGGTGAAACGGAGTTCGTTTCACCTGTTATCTTTTCAGCGAAGACTACAATTCGGGATCGCCCTCTTCGTCATCTCCCTCATCATCATCATCAACATCGATATCGATATCGATATCATCTTCCAGATCATCGAAATCCTCAAAATCTTCCGGTTCATGACGGGTCCACAGCAGCAGCACCTGCCCTTCATCAGTCTCGATAGAACGAGCTGCCATGATGGGCACTTTCTCTTCGGCACCCATTTCATTGCGGTAGTGCAGTTGAATGACACCGTTCTCTTTCCAGACACGATGGCAACGCTCCACCAGTTCGGGACCGTTGAAGGTGCGCACCTGTGTAAGGCTCATTTCGAACAAAAGAGGTCCTTCTGATAACCCGAGCGCCCAACCGTCTTCGATCGGCTCAAACACCGGTGGAGGACCTTCTATAATTGTGATCTTCTCTTCCAAATTACGCTTCGTCATTCTTTTTCTCTAAAGGCACAATCATACCACTATTCAAAATATGTGCAATTAAATTTTAATAAAAAAAATAGAAAACGTATATCCTTTTTTAATCTTCTCTTTTTATCATTGGGAGCATAAGAAAATAAATGGAGGTTAGATCATGAGCTACTATGTATATACACCTTTCGGCAGAGCTGCCCATTTACGCAAAATGCGTGACTTTTTCAACGAAGAAATGCCGTTTTCAGAACAAGAAGTTATGGTACCTATCGATGTAAAAGCAGAGGACGATGATTTCATCATCACTGCCATGGTACCCGGTTTGAAACCGGAAGATCTGAATGTACAGATCATTAATGAAAGCGTCACCTTGAGCGGCGAATTATCGATGAACAGCGACGAAAAAGCCAACTATATTCATAAAGAATGTCCTTGCGGCAAATTCCACCGCACCATCACTTTACCCAGCACTCTGGATGCCTCGAAAGCTGATGCAAAAGTGGAAAACGGCATACTCACCCTGCGCGTTCCAAAAGCAGAAGAAGCCAAGCCGAAAACCATTAAAGTCAGCGTGGCAAAATAAACATTCTCATTTCATTGAGAGCACAGCCTATCAGGCTGTGCTTTTTTTATTCCAGTCTATAATGAAAGCGTGAGTAAAAAAGAACTTCAACATTATCTAAATGACCTGCCACTAGGTGAAATTCGCTGGTATGAAAGCATCCCCTCCACAAATACCAGCGCTTTGGAATGGCTGCGCGAATCTCCACCCGAGTATGCCCTGACTATCGCAGACCGGCAAACCGCAGGATATGGTCGCAACCAGCGCACATGGTATTCCAAACCGGGAGCATCACTCACATTCAGCTTCATCATCTACCCGAGCCATATAGAACAAAAGGTGCTTTCCCTGTTCTCAGCTTTAACCGCTTTAGCACTCTGCAATGCTGCTGCTGCATATTCCCCCACAGCAGAATTATCCATGAAATGGCCTAATGATGTGCTGATCGACAAGAAAAAAATCGCCGGCATTCTGCCTGAAGCTGCCTGGGAAGGAGATACTCTGAAAGGGTTGGTCATCGGGGTTGGAGTGAATGTGGGTCTTGCTTCCTTTTCACAAGAATCACAGCTTCTTTTCCCCGCCACCAGTTTGGAAGAAGCTTTGAAAAAGAAGATTGACCGCTGGCAGCTGCTGCACGACTTTTTTCAAAACTTCATCTCATTACGCCCACATATCTCTTCACAAAGTTTCATCGCATTATGGCAGAAAAGGCTGGCTTTCCTTGGAGAAGCAGTTACTATTTCGGGAACGGGAACAGAACCACGAAACGGTATCTTTCTTGGGGTGGATGAGCAGGGATACCTGCGCTTAAAAGAAAAAAGCGGACGCATCTCCACTTTCCCGCTGGGGGATGTGAGCCTGCGCCCGCAAGATTAGCCATAAGATCAATCTTCTTTTGCGTTTAGAATTCCATCCGTAAAGCGAGCCACGGATGCAACCTTATCGTTCTTCTCCATATTCATCAGCTTTACGCCGCGCGTCGCACGACCACTGATCGTAATATCTTTCACCTTCAAGCGAATGATCAATCCTCCAAGCGTGATCAAGGTGACCTGATCGCTGCTCTGCACAACTCGCGCGCAGGCGATCTTGCCAATTTTATCGATCGCATCTTTACTTATGGTTGAAACACCCTGCGTGCCCCTGCCAGATGTACGATATTCTTTCAGATCGGTACGCTTGCCAAAGCCTTTTTCGGTGATCACCAGCAAAAAGCCATCTTTTTCAACCACCGTCATGGAAGCAAGTTGATCTCCTTTTTTAAAGCGAATGCCGATCACGCCTCGTGCGGACCTGCCCATAGGACGGATAGTTTCTTCTTTGATGCGCAGCGCCTGCCCATTAGTGGTCACCAGGATGATCTCATCCTTTCCACCGGTCAGGGCAACCCAACCCAGCTCATCGTCATCACTCAGGTTGATCGCGATCAAGCCGGAGGGGCGCACACTTTCAAACTCTTTCAACTCCACACGCTTCATATATCCCTGCGATGTCGCGAAAGTGAGATAGGCAGACGTTTCGAAATCAGGAACCGCAAGAGCAGCGGTGATGCGTTCACCCTGTTCCAGAGCGATCAAATTCATCAGTGAAGCACCTTTATCGGTACGTCCACCTTCGGGCAGCTCAAAAACTCTCTCCGAATACACTTTTCCACGATCAGAGAAGAACAACAATGTGTGTAGAGCGCGGCATGGAATGAGCAGCTCGACTTCATCCTCTTCTTTCATTCCCTGCCCGATCACACCACGACCACCCCTTCCCTGTGTTTTATAAACTTGCGGGGAAACCCGTTTGATATATCCACGGCTGGTAATGGTGACCAGTGCCGGTACATCAGACACCATATCTTCTTCTGATAAGTCTTCCACATTCCCATCCGAGATCAGGGTGCGGCGTCGATCGCCATATTTTTCCATGATCTCTTTAAGATCATCACGGATCAAGCCCAGCATCTTTTGAGGATGCGCCAGTAAATCTTCGAGGAATGCAATGCGTTCCATCACCTCTTTATATTCCGTTTCGATCTTCATACGTTCCAGTGCTGCCAGGCGGCGCAGCTGCATATCCAGAATTGCCTGCGCCTGTAAATCTGAAAGCTTGAAGCGCCTCATCAATTCAACTTTGGCAACATCTGCATCTTTCGACTCGCGGATGGTGCGGATCACATCATCGAGGTTGGCTAAAGCGATCAGCAAACCTTCAAGTATATGAGCGCGGTTGCGTGCTTTATCAAGTTCATATTCCGAACGACGCTTGATCACATCCATGCGGTGATCGATGAAGATCTGCAGCGCATGTTTGAGAGTAAGCAGCCGTGGTTCGCCATCCACCAATGCCAGCATATTGATGCCAAAGGTGGTTTGAAGCTGTGTATATTTAAAGAGTCGATTAAGCACACGCTTGGGCTGCGCATTTCGCTTTAATTCCAGGATAACGCGCATACCGGTACGGTCAGATTCATCACGCAGGTCCGAGATTTCAGGAATACGATCAGAGCGAACCAGATCCGCAATACGCTCAATCAGCGTCGTTTTGTTGACCTGATAGGGGATCTCCGTGATGCGGATGACATAGCGTCCGCCTTTACCCTCTTCGATCTGTGCTTTTCCCCGCAGGGTTATCTTTCCTTTACCGGTACTGTACGCCTGACGAATACCCTCTGTGCCAATGATGATGCCGCCTGTTGGAAAATCAGGACCGGGGAGGTATTTCACCAGATCTTCCACGGTGATCTCATCCATATTATCCTGATTATCTATGATGTGAATCAGCGCCTGACACAGCTCATTTAAATTATGAGAAGGGATATTGGTTGCCATACCAACAGCAATACCCGACGCCCCATTCAGGAGCATATTCGGGGTGCGGGAAGGCAGAACGGATGGTTCTGTCAGGGAGCCATCGAAATTTTCTGTAAAATCTACCGTGTTCTTATCAATATCCACCAGCATTTCATCAGCCATGGTGCTCATACGAGCTTCGGTGTAGCGCATGGCAGCCGGCGGATCACCATCAATAGAACCAAAGTTACCCTGTCCATCTACCAGCATATAACGCATGGAAAAATCCTGCGACATACGCGCCATCGCATCGTAAACGGCAGAATCACCGTGCGGGTGATACTTACCCAGTACTTCACCAACGATACGGGCAGATTTCTTGTAAGGGGTATTGGAACGGATGCCCATATCCATCATGGCGTAAAGAATACGCCGATGAACAGGTTTGAGCCCATCCCGTGCATCCGGAAGCGCACGCGCCACGATCACGCTCATAGCGTAATCAATATAGGAGGTGCGCATTTCTTGATCAATATCTATTCGTTTTATGCTGCTTATTTCCATTTAAAAATCAAAACTCCTCAATGAACTTGCGGGAGTGTTAATTATACCTTACTCCCTGCCGCTCGTCTTTCCCCGAATCTTAATAAAATACTGTTCACACACAGAACTTATTTCATACCTATTTCAGTTACGGTATAATTTTCTGCATGAAAAAATCCGGAGTGATTTTTTTAATTTTGATGCTTTTACTGGTGGGTTGTACAGGTACAGCCTCAAACAGTATTTCCGGCTCGAGTTCAGAAAAACAATATATCGAAAACAAGGGCTCTGATACCCTGGTCAATCTGGCATTAGCCTGGGCAGAAGCCTATCAAGAGTTATACCCTGATGTACAGATCTCCGTTTCCGGAGGTGGTTCGGGTACAGGCATTACCGCGCTGATCAACGGCACAGTGGACATTGCCAATGCTTCACGGTCTATCAAAGAAGAAGAGATCGTCCAGGCGCAGGCAAACGGCATCGACCCCTATGAGATATCCGTTGCCAACGACGCCATTGCCGTCATCGTAAATCCCGACAATCCGGTTGACCATCTCACCATTGAACAGGTATCCCAAATCTATCAGGGCTTGATCACAAACTGGAAAGAAGTCGGCGGAGAAGACCGCCCCATTGTGTGCCTTTCGCGCGAAACCAATTCAGGCACGCATGTATATTTTCTTGAAACGGTGGTTCGCATGGGCGATGCAGACAGCAAAAATCTTTTCTCTGCTGAAACCCTGCTCCTGCCATCATCCGAAGGCATCATTGCCGAGGTTCGCGACAATCCAAACGCCATTGGCTATGACGGTCTTGGATATGTAACAGATGATGTAAAGGTAGTGGCACTCGATAACGGTGATGGCTACATCCTGCCTTCTGCCGATACCGTAAATGACAACAGCTATCCCATCGCGCGCCAGCTCTACATGTATACCAATGGCGAACCAAAGGGCATAGTGAAAGATTACATAGACTGGATCTGCTCAAGCGAAGCACAGCAGTATGTACTCGATCTGGGCTTTATTCCGTATAATCAAGGCGAGTGAAATAGATGAAAGATAAGACCATCACCCACATCATCAAGATCGCCGGATTTTCCAGCATCATCATCGTGCTGATGATCTTCATCTTCTTACTGCGTGAAGGGCTGCCCGCGCTGGGTGAAGTAGCGCTGGGCGACCTTTTCAGCGAGCGCTGGTATCCCATCGAAGATTACTTTGGCATCCTGCCGCTGTTCTCCGGCTCGCTGCTGGTCACTTTCTTTTCCATCCTGATCGCCATTCCCTTCGGTGTGGGAACAGCAGTTTACATCGCTGAAATTGCCCCCCGCCGCGTCAAAGAGATCCTCAAACCCATGATCGAGATCCTGGCAGGTATTCCCTCGGTGGTGCTGGGATTCATCGGCATCGTCTTTCTCTCCCCCACCCTGCGTGAGCTGTTAAACCTGCCTACCGGATTGACCGCTTTTACCGGCGCAATCTTATTGGCGCTCATTTCCATCCCGACCATTGTATCGGTTGGAGAAGATGCCCTGAATGCCGTCCCGCAATCGTATCGTGAAGCATCTTTCGCGCTGGGTATCACCCGCTGGCAGACCATCTGGCGTGTTACCCTGCCGGCTGCCCGCAGCGGCGTACTTACCGCGTTGATGCTGGGTATCAGCCGCACACTGGGCGAAACCATGGCAGTGATGATGGTAACCGGCAATGCCCCTACCATCTTCAAGGGCATCCAATCATTATTCAAACCCACCCGCACCATGACCGCTACCATCGCATCCGAAATGGGTGAAGTGGCAAACGGCAGCTCACATTATCACGTGCTGTTCTTCATCGGTATTATCCTGTTCATTTTCTCGCTGATCATCAACGTTATTTCAAACCATTTCAGCGAAAAGAACCGCAAGGATAAGGAACAGGTGGTCTCATGAACATGCAGAATATGCACAACACGACCACCGCACGCAAGGTAAAAGATTCTTTCGGATACGCGCTGATCCACATCATCAGTTTCTTTACCATCCTCCCTATTCTGGGTATCGTGCTCTATATTGTTTACAACGGAGCACCCACCCTGACCTGGGAATTTCTAACAAGCATGCCTACCAACGGGATGAAAGCAGGCGGCATTCTACCCGCCATCGTGGGAACCATTTACCTCACCATCGGAACCGCTGTTTTCTCAGTACCGCTGGGAGTGGCAGCCGGCATCTATCTGGCAGAATATGCATCCCGCAATACCTGGACGCGCCTGATCCGTATTGCCATCATCAGCCTGGCAGGTATCCCCTCGGTGGTTTATGGGCTGTTCGGGCTGGGGTTGTTTGTGCTGTTCCTCAACTTTGGCAACAGTATTCTCTCTGCCAGTCTGACCCTGGCGATCATGACCCTCCCGACCATCATCAGCACCACCGAAGAAGCCATGCGCGTTGTCCCGGAACGCTTCAGGGTGGTATGCGGCTCACTGGGTGCCACCAAATGGCAGGGCATCAAGCGCATCATTTTGCCTGAAGCCATGCCGGGGATTCTCACCGGTGTTATTTTGGGATTGGAACGCGCCGCAGGAGAAACCGCGCCCATCCTTTTTACGGGCGCTACCTTCTTCTTGCCGCACCTGCCCACTTCTCCACTGGATGCCACCATGGCACTGCCATACCATATCTTCGTCATCTCGACGCAGGTACCGGGCATGCCGCTGCAAATACAGTTCGGCTCAGTGCTGATACTGCTGATCTTTGTACTGGTCATGAATATATGGGCAACCTCCATCCGCACACGTGCCCGCAGAAAGAGGCAGTGGTAAGATGAACGATCCCAAGATCTCTATTCATGATTACTGCCTGCGCTATTCCGATAACGTGGAAGCGCTCAAGAATATTGAATTGAATATCTACCCCAATGCCATCAATGTGCTGTTCGGTCCGGCTGGGGGAGGAAAATCCTCGCTGCTGCGCTCCATGAATCGCCTTATTGATATGGCAGATGTAGCGGAAACCAGCGGAGAGATCCTTTTCAACGGGAAGAATATTCTAGATGAAGATACCAATGTGCCCTGGCTGCGGCGCAAGGTCGGCATGGTCTTTTCCCGACCCATTCCCCTACCCAAGAGCATCTTTGACAACGTGGCATTCGGTCTGGAAGTAGCCGGAGAAAAGGATAAAGGGATCATCCGCGATAAGGTTGAGCAAGCTTTAAAACAGGCATATCTGTGGGACGAGGTTTACGATCGGTTGGATGATCCGGGGATATCCATTTCCGGCGGGCAGCAGCAGCGCCTGTGCCTGGCGCGCATTCTGGCATTCGAGCCGGAGATCATCATGCTGGACGAACCCACCTCTGCACTTGACCCGGTTACCACAGCCCGCATTGAAAGCTTTTTGCAGGAGATCAAAGATCGCATCACTATTATCATCGCCCCGCACAATATGTCGCAGTCTGCGCGAGTGGCAGACTATGCGTCTTTCTTCCTGCAGGGAGAACTGATAGAAAGCGCAGAAGGATCCGGCTTGTTCATCAATCCAAAAGATAAACGCACGCAGGATTACGTGGAAGGGAGGTTTGGATAAGATGAAGCAATCCATTCTGAATGTCTCCCTGGTGGTTCGGGATTATGACGAAGCGATCGAGTTCTTCACCCATAAACTGAACTTCCGCCTGGTCGAAGATACCTACCAGCCTACTCAGGATAAGCGCTGGGTGCTGGTCGCTCCCCCGAACTCGGAAGGGACAAATATCCTGCTCGCCAGGGCAAACACCCCCGAACAGCTTAAAGCGGTTGGGAATCAAACCGGCGGAAGGGTTGCCTTCTTTCTTAATACCGACGACTTCTGGCGGGATTATTACGAGATGCTGGTACAAGGCATCCAATTTGTACGCGAACCGAAAACAGAATCTTACGGGACTGTGGCGGTTTTTGAAGATCTTTATGGAAATCTATGGGATCTGGTTGAAATGAAAAAATGATCGGGGATTTAGTTTTCTTGAAGTTCTTGATAAAATCTGATATCAAGCAATATTAATGCAGCATGCATTTTACGAAATAAAAAAATAAAACCAATTCAATTTCTAGGAGGAGCCATGTTCGGAAAACCAAAGAAGAAAATGTCACTGGAAAGCGCGATTCTGGCAGGTGAAACCAAAGAGGTGCGCAATAATCTTGAAACCGGCATAGATATCAACCAGATCATTCCCGGTGAACAAGGATATCCGCTGCATTTTGCCGTAAACAGCAGCATCGAGATCATCCAGATGCTCATCGACTATGGCGCGGATGTGAATGTAAAAGATGCAAAAGGGAGAACTCCGCTGCATATCGTCGCTGCTACAAAACCTTCCATAGATAAAATGGAATTATTGATCGACAATGGCGCAGATGTGAATGCGGTTGATAACGAAGGGAAAACTCCCCTCGCTTATGTTCTGCAGGGAACACCCGCAACCAGTTTCTTTGCTACCCTGGGAGTACCGCCAGACGATGAAGAAATGGAGCTGCGCAACAACGCATCAGACTTCTTACGACTCCACGGCGGTAGATAAACCCCCTCTTCACCTCCCCTTATCATGCAAAGGGGAGGAATCGCTATTAACTTCTTTCAACGGTGCGTCATCAAACGCACCGTCTTTATACAACACAGCCTCATATTAACATGAGTAATCCGGAAATCTCCAGGGCAGTATAGAAGAGCAATACCGCCAGGAAGATATTAACGCTCTTTCTCAAGACCGGTTTCTTCAAATAGCGCTGGATAACTACCCCAAACAGCGACCACAGGGTCACCGAACAGAAAGCCAATCCGGCAAGAAAGACTGAAGTGAGGATCATCCAATCTAAATGACCGATGAGCGGTTTGAAAAAGCTGCTGAACAGGGTCAATCCGTAAAAGATGGCTTTTACATTCAAAACTTGTAAAAAGAAACCATTCCAAAAAGTCAAAGGCGGTTGGTCGGTCAATTCAAAATCATAGGAGCTCTTCAAAGTCTCGTATGCCAGCCATGTGATATAGAGCGCCCCGACGATGCGCAGCACGACCTCAAATGAGGGTAGAACTTCCGCAATGGTCTGGGAAAGCAGCCCGCAGGCAAGCATGACCATAAAAAAGCCGCACACGATCCCCAGAATATAGGGCAGTGACTTGCGGTAGCCGTACAGCATCCCCATGGATGCGCTGGACACATTGTTCGGTCCAGGCGTGAATGTAGTAATTAAAATGAAAGGCAGCATGCCAGCCCAATCTAACATGGACTTCCTCCCGGCATTAAAAAATTAGATGCAATTATACATGAGAAATAGGAGTTTTTTTTATGTAAAGTGTTTTTTTGCGGCTGGTTCAGGGAAAATCAGGATTTGGAGGGATTTATCATTCCTTCATTCCATAATGCAATAACAACATCAAGTTGATGATCCTGACCAATTTCTTTGTATTTCGGAATTTTTCGCCATAACTGTGACTTATTATTTATTAATTTAGGATTTTTCTTTAAAATTTTTAATGCTTCTATTCCATAAGACTTATTCTTCTTTGAATTAGTATAACTACCTTTAGAAATTCCTTTAACATAACCTTCTTCACACAATCCAAGGAAAGTCCCTCTGGGACAACTCTTCTTCCAAGAATGTGAACCTCGCTCACAATATTTACTCAAAGCCTCTTCCCAAGCAATACGTGGATTTTCGACGACGCCATTCTTCATTAGTTTTACCGCATTAATTGCAGCAAACCCATATTTACTTGTCATAATGGCTTTCCTTATTTACTATTAGATTTCTTTCTTTTCATTGTACAGCAGATAAATATAGAAATTTCTTGTTCGTATATAGGAAAGGTTTTTATTCCTTTCACTACCCAAACCTGGAAAGCTTTGCTATAATCTAGGACACAAACGGGCACGTAGCTCAGCTGGTTAGAGCGCACGGTTCACATCCGTGAGGTCGTGGGTTCGAGTCCCTCCGCGCCCACTATGAACAGCACAGGCATTCTTGTGCTGTTTTTGTTAATGCTTATTGCTTTTTTCTAAAGATACTTTAATACACTGTTAATCTCACCTCGCATAAAAAAGGAGATAATTGAAAAGAAGAATCAGGAGAAGCAATGACAACACGTGTCCTCTTTTTATGTACCGGGAATTCAGCTCGCAGCCAGATGGCGGAAGCTTTTTTACGAAAATACGGCAGGGAAGCATTCGAAGCTTTCAGCGCCGGGTTGGAACCCAAACCCATCCATCGTTTGACGATCCAGGTGATGCAGGAAAAAGGTATTGATATTTCCAATCAGACTTCCAAAGGAGTTGAAGTTTATCTCGGCAAAATGTTCTTTAATTATCTGATCACAGTGTGTGATGCGGCTGATAAAAACTGTCCCACTTATTTCCCCGGAGTAAATCAACGCATACACTGGTTTTTTGAAGATCCGGCAGCTTTTGAGGGAACGGAAATAGAAAAGGTGGAGAAGTTCCGTGCTATCCGCGACCAGATCGAGCAAAGGGTAAAAGATTGGGTGGCAGAATTTACCACTTCCTGAATTACACCATACTCCGAATTACTTTGGTGGGCTGGCACAACCCACCCTACACCTTTAGAATGACCCCCTCCTTTCCTCCCCCATAAATGGGGGAGGGTTAAATCATTATTTAAAAAAGAACCCGGAGAATCTCCGAGTCCTTTTCTTATTTATTCTAGCGACCTCTGCCGCCGCCACCCCCACCGGGCATCATACCGCCACCGCCCATACCAGAGCCGGTGATCACGCTGGTGATATCCAGGCTGGTGACCAGCGTGCCGGCGGTGTAAGTGCCGCCTGTGTAAAGACCATCCAGCAGGGTGCCGTCATGGCTGCCGCCGGAATATAGGTCAAGGGTCATGCCGTTGGCGATCTCGGGTGTAGAGATTAGAATGGACTGATACACCTTTGAGGGTACGAAGGTCGCGATTTCCTGACCGTCAGAGGTTTCAAAGTGCAGAATGGTTCCAGCCGCCACCTGCGAGGAGAAATTAACCAGCACAGAGTACTGGGTTGAATCAGAAGTGGGCGTCATTGCCATGCCCGCGCTGCCGGCTGCGATCAAGATGCCGCCATCGAGGGTGAAAGTGCGCATATAATCCAGCGCGCCGTTGCCGTCATTGGTCGGTCCGTTCACGATCACCGTACCGCCGTTCATGTCGATCGAGCCGTTCGAATCCAGCCCATCGCCGCCGGCATCCAGGTAGAGATAGCCGTCGTTGATGTACAGGTAATAATTTATGTTCTGCGTGAAATTACCCTGCCCGGGGCGACCGCCCAGTCCAGATTCATCATTGCCGCCAGCCACATTGATGGCATCATCGCTGGCTGTGATGTGCATGTTGCCGCCGTTGATGGTGATCACTGCACTTTCAATGCCTTCGTAGGATTGATGGATAACGATCGTTCCCGCTTTGATATCCAGTGAAGTATCGGCATGCATCCCATCATCACCCGAAGTCAGGGTCAGTTCCCCGCCATTGATGGTAATGGCATCATTGCTGTTCAGGGCATCATCCGCCGAATCGATATTAATCACACCATTATTGATCGTGATCGCCGTGCCAGCTTTGAGACCTTTCATGCTGTCCGTGTTAACAGTTTGCTCCGTCTGTCCGGGCATTCTGCCGCCAAAGCCATCCATCTGAGAGTGGCTGATGCCGTTCGTACTGCCGCCGCCCGATGAAATGGTCAGATTTCCGTCGTAGATCGTAAGCGTTGTTTCAGCCTGAATGCCATCCAGACCGGCAATAATGTTCAGGGTACCGCCTTCGATCAGGATCACTCCCTTCTCTGCATCCGTATCATTACTTGACTGCAAACCATCGCTGCTTGCGTTGATCGTGATAATCCCATCTTTGATAGAAACCGAATCTTTTCCTTTGATCCCATCATTGACCGCTTTAACCATAATATTCCCACTGATGATCTTGAGGTCATCATCCGTACCGATCCCATTGTTGTAGTTGGCATTCACGGTCAGCGAGCCGTTACCGTTGATGGTCAGGTCATCATTGCTGAAGATCGCCGCGTTGGGTTCGGTAATATCCGCATTGGGATAAACATAGGTGCTGCCATCACTCACATAGTTATCCGTTCCATTGGCAAGGGTGATGACGGCTTTATCGGCATTTTGAATGTAGATCGGCGCCGTGGTGGAGCTGCTGATGCTGGCGCTGTTCAGGATCAAACGCACCACCCCATCTGCTGCAGAATCTACCAGGATCTGCCCATCATCCAGGGTGCCGCTGATGCTGTACACACCGGGTTCTGTGATGGTAAGAGTAGTTCCATCAACCACCGCTCCGTTTCCTTCAAAGAGAATGGAATCACCTTTGAGTTTGATGGTAGACATATCTGCCGCATCCAGACTGGCGTCCAGGTCATCATCACTATAATCTCCATATGCAGCACGGCTTTCCATTACAGCCTGCTCGGTTGTACCATCCGATACCACGGGAGTAGGTAGTTGTTCACTTTCCTGCTGTTCTTCTGTTCCTGTATTTGCGGGAACTTCCGAATTTCCGGCACAGGCGCTGAGCATAATCAGCAGCCCGACTATCATGAGAACTTGAAAATATTTTTTCATATCAACGAATCTTAACCTTTTTCCGAATTTTAATTTTTAAATACGTGCGAGCCTCCCTTATATCTCGCCTGCAGCAGTACCATGATAAAAGGCGAGCCGGTTTCCACCATCCATCAAAAGATGGAATTTTCTTCAACCTGCGGGATTATTCCCGGAAGTCAACTATCAGCAGTGTTAAAACAAAAGAGGATCCGTATTTTGACGAATCCTCTCTTTTCTTCTCAGGCTTAAACCGATTTCTTTACTTTTTGTGCCTTGAATTCCAAGCCTTCTTTTCCGGGTTCTACCAGAATGGTTTCACCTTCGTGAAAATCACCGGCAAGGATCTTGAGCGCCAGCGGGTCCTGCAGCTCACGCTGAATGGTCCGTTTGAGCGGGCGGGCGCCAAAACTGATATCATAACCTTTTTCAGCCAGGTAATCCCGCGCGGCAGAGCTTACATTCAAATGATAGCCCTTCTCTTCCAGCAAATGCGACACCCGCTTCAACTGGATGTCCGCGATATCCGCCATGTGCTTCTTGAGCAGCGGATGGAATACAACGATCTCATCGATACGGTTGAGAAACTCCGGTCTGAAATGATCTTTCAGCACATGAGTGATCTCATCGCGCGTCACGGTTTTGCCATTCTCCCACAACTGGCTGCCCAGGTTGGAAGTCATGATCACCACCGTGTTGCGGAAATCCACCGTGCGACCCTGTCCGTCGGTCAGACGCCCATCATCCAGAAGCTGCAGCAGCACATTGAACACTTCGCTGTGCGCTTTCTCGATCTCGTCAAATAGCACCACGCTGTACGGGCGCCGGCGAACCGCTTCGGTCAACTGACCGCCCTCATCGTAGCCCACATAACCGGGAGGAGCACCGATCAAACGGCTGACGGTGTGCTTTTCCTGATATTCCGACATATCGATACGCACCATGGCGTGATCGTCGTCGAACAGGAAATAAGCCAGCGCACGAGCCAGTTCGGTCTTACCCACTCCGGTGGGACCCAGGAAGATGAATGATCCCATAGGTCGATCGGGATCCTGCAAGCCGGCACGGGCACGCCGCACCGCATTTGATACCACATGTACGGCATCATCCTGCCCGACCACCCGTTCATGCAGGCGGTCTTCCATATGGAGCAGCTTTTCAGTTTCACCTTCCATCAGTCGCGAGACAGGAATCCCCGTCCAGCGCCCCACGATCTGCGCGATCTCTTCGGCATCCACTTCTTCTTTCAGCAGGGGTTCAGAACCCTGCAGCTTGCGAATAGTCTTTTCCTGCGCTGCCATCTTTTCTTCCAGATCATGCAGCGTGCCATAACGCAGCCGCGCGACCTTTTCCAGATCGCTCACGCGCTCTGCCTGCTCGATCTCGATCTTGGTCTGCTCGATCTGTTCTTTGATCGCCTGCAGGGCAACAATGGCTTCCTTTTCCGTATCCCAGCGGGCGTGCAGCTGGGTCGATTTCTCACGGGCATCCTGAATCTCTTTTTCCAGATGCGTCAGGCGTTCTTTCGAGGCAGCGTCTTTTTCTTTTTTCAACGCTTCCCGTTCGATCTCAAGCTGCATGATCTCACGGTCCACCTCATCCAGCGCCTGGGGTTTGGAATCGATCTCTGTACGCAAAACGGCAGCCGCTTCATCGATCAGGTCGATGGCTTTATCAGGCAGAAAACGATCTGCAATATAGCGGTGTGAAAGGGTAGCAGCAGCGATCACGGCAGCATCGGTAATACGCACACCGTGATGCACCTCATAGCGCCCTTTCAGACCACGCAAAATACTGATGGTATCTTCGACGCTTGGTTCTTCCACCAGCACCGGCTGAAAACGACGCTCCAGAGCCGGATCTTTCTCGATATATTTTCGATATTCATTCAGGGTGGTCGCGCCGATCATGTGCAGTTCGCCGCGCGCCAGCAGCGGTTTGAGCATGTTGCCGGCATCCATGGCGCCTTCAGCTTTTCCAGCACCCACCACGGTATGCATTTCATCTACAAATAGAAGAACATCTCCGTTCGCTTCGGTGATCTCTTTCAAGACCGCTTTCAAACGTTCTTCGAACTCACCGCGGTATTTAGCCCCCGCGATCAATGCGCCCATATCAAGCTGAACCAGACGCTTCTTCTTCAGCCCTTCCGGCACATCACCGTTCACGATACGCTGCGCCAGCCCTTCCACAATAGCAGTTTTGCCAACACCCGGTTCGCCGATAAGCGCCGGATTGTTCTTGGTGCGGCGTGAAAGGATCTGGATGGTGCGGCGAATTTCTTCGTCACGTCCGATTACCGGATCCATCTTGCCCTGGCGTGCCAGAGCGGTCAGGTCGCGTCCATATTTTTCAAGCGACTGATAAGTGCCTTCCGGGTTCTCAGAACTTACCCGCTGAGAACCGCGCACAGACTTCAAAGCTGCCAGAATGGCATCTTTAGTAATACCGTTCTCCTCCAGACGGTTACCTTCTGTTGAATCGGTGAGACCCAGCAGAATATGTTCGGTAGACACGTAATCATCGCGCATGCCCTTGGCATAGCGCTCGGCAGCTTGAAACACATTTGCAGCCGATCGGGAGAGACCTACTTCCATATTAGAGCCGGTCACATGCGGACGGTTGTTCAAATCTTTTTTTACATCTCTTAAGAGAGCATCTGTTGAACCGGCGATCTTGACGACCAAAGCCGGAACAACTCCCTGATCCTGCTGTAATAAAGCTTGCAGGATATGGGCAGGCTCGATCATTTGATGGTTATATCCCTGCGCCAAACTTTGCGCGGAGAGAATTGCTTCTTGCGATTTTTGAGTATATTTTTCCAGGTTCATAGGAACCTCCTAAACCAATAATTTCATCTTTCTAATTTTAAGAGGCGCATGTATGAGAAGGATAAACAAAATGTCAAAATTAGATTAGCAAAATCCCGTTTAAAACGGTTCAATGATGGTGGGTCGTGCCGTGATCATTCACATTGATCAAGGGACCAAAAATGCTTACCAATTTCCCCAGTCTGCCCTCATCCTCGACCACCCAGCAGGCGAGCAGGGTTGTAACGGGCACTGCCAGAAAGAGCCCGATGGTACCCACCAGCGAACGTACGATCTCTTCCGCGATGTAGTTGATATTGATCAGGGTGCCGATATTCACATTCTGCATGTAATACAGGACGATCATGCTTAAAGTAGCACCAAGATATGCCAGAATGATGGTATTGACCGTTGCACTTACATGGTCTTTTCCAATTTCCATGGCACTCTTATAGCGCTGCTTGAAATTCGTTTCGGGATTTCCACGATACAACTCGATCACCGCCGAGGTCTGCCCAATTACCAGGTCATCCAGCACACCCAGCGTACCAATAAAGATGCCGGCGACCAGAAGCGACTTAATATCCAGTCCATTTCCCAACTGTACCAGATACATGGTGCTTTCATCCCCAGCACCGTTCAGGTGCGCCCAATTTACGAACAATAAAGATAAGATATCCGTAATGATCACCGCAAAAGTAATGCCGCCCATAGCAATAAAGGCTTTCAAAGTCCAACCGAATATTAAAAACTGAGTCACTGCCAGAAACACAAAGGAACCGATCAAACTTACCGTGATTGGATCTTTGCCTGCGATGATCTGAGGGATGATATAACCCAGAATAACCAGGATGCTCAACGCCATGCTGATCATGCTGCTTATTCCCTTCCAACCGCTCATCGCAATACCGGTGACAATAAAAACCAGAAGCAGCACCAGCAAAGAGTTCGTACGAATGTGGTCAATAAAATACACGCTGTAGGTACCGTCCTGCATGCTTTCCAGATTGACCAGAACTTTATCACCTACTTTTAAAAGATAATTATCTGATAGGAGCTGATATTTTCCGTACTGGAGTTCAAAGGTCTGCCCTTTTTGATCACCATCCAGCAGTTCAACGGAAAGCACCTGATAGGTTTGTTCTTTCTCTCCCATGGTAACAGTACCTTCTTCAATGACAGCTTCGACGCGAGCTTTCACCGTGTTAGAAGAATAGCCCACAATACTGTCACTATCTGCATTCTTCTGCCAGAGAACAACCAGACCGACCACAACCAGCACCCCGATCAAGATCGTGATGGCTTTATGATTCCGATTAAACCACTGCCACATTTCAGACTCCGTATTCTTCAAAAATTAAGATAAGGAATCATACCACTGCGGTAATAAAACCTTACACAATCTGTTGAATATTCACTTGGTATATATCCGGGGATTCATAATTCAAAGAGAACGTCTTGCTTTCACGGAATTGCGATATCCACATGCGCTACCCCGCAGCGGGCAGGCTGCACAAGAACCATTCGTGCAGTAGCGTGAAATTGTAATTCCTCGTTTTGAATCACAGGTTCTATTGACAGTTCGTAATATTCCGGCTAACGCGCGAGGATCCATATCCAATTTTTCGGCAAGCTCGTTTAGCCGCACCACACCATGATCTTTTTTTATTTCTTCAAAGATTTTCTGAACCATTTTTATTCCATCAAAACAGGACCAGGCAGGTCCTTGTTCAAACCTGCCTGGTCATTAAAAGGGGTTAGATAACTAGAGAACCGATCTGGAAAATCAGCACCGAGACAATCCATGCCAGGGCTAATTGTCCGATCACACTGACCCACATCCATTTTGCACCAAATTCATGTTTCGCTGCAGCAACTGCGACCATACAGGGTGTATACAGCAGCACAAAAATCATGAATCCAAAGGATGCCAGGGCTCCTCTTCCCCCGCTGGATTCCTCAAAACCTTCCCTTACCGCTGTCATCAACGCGGTGGGTTCAGCTTCATCCTCTTCATCAAAGAGGTTGATCCCAACCACGAGCGGAACAGATTTTATCGTATCCCAGGCAGCTGCAAAGAATGAAGAAATGATCTCCCAGATATCCTCCAAGAATGTGGTTGCTTCGGCTTCTTCCTCTGCTTCTTCCACATCATAGATTTGCGACATAGTGCTGACGACTACCTCTTTTGCAACAAAGCCGGTGATCAATGAACCCGATGCTTCCCAGGTTCCAAAGCCAGCCGGTTCAAATGCAGGAGCAATCGCCGAAGAAACTGCCGCGAAAGCACTATCTCCAACCGGTGCATCGGCAAAGGTTCCTTCGCCTTTCACCGGTAATGCTAATAGAGCCCAGATGACAATACTGGTTACCAGGATCAAACTCCAGGCTTTTTTCACGAAGGCATTGGTGCGTTCAGCCATCTGTGCCCAGATGCTTTTCAGAGTTGGTCGGCGATAAGGAGGTAATTCCATTACAAAGGGAGATGCCTCGCCTCCCTTGAAAACCGTATTCTTCAGAATCAACCCAACCAGAATTGCCACTACGATCCCGATCACATACAGTGAGAAAACAACCAGTCCGGTATTTTCAGGGAAGAAAATCGTGGCAAACAGCACGTACACCGGCAAGCGAGCACCACAGCTCATAAAAGGCACCAGCAAACCGGTTAGAATTCTGTCTTTTTCATTCTCCAGGGTACGGGTAGCATAGATTGCCGGTACCGTGCAGCCAAAGCCAACGATCATCGGCAGGAAGCTCTTTCCATGCAGTCCCAAGCCGTGCATCAGGCGGTCCATTACGAAAGCAGCTCTCGCCATGTAGCCGGAGTCTTCCAGTACTGCCAGAGCCAGATACAGCATCATCAGCACAGGAACAAATACCAACACACCTCCTACACCCGCGATCACACCATCAACGAGCATGGATTCAACCCAGGTGCCGCTCAGATTCAACAAATTCAAAATCGCTTCAACCCAATTGGTAATGGGACCGCCAATCACACCATCCACCCAATCGAGGAAAGGAGCTGCCACATCGCTGGTTAATTTAAAGACGATCCACATCAATCCCAAGAAAATGGGAATACCCAAAACACGATGGGTTACGATGCGATCCAGCTTATCAGAAAAACCGATTTTCTTTACTTTTGGTTTTTTAACTGCAGAAGCAACGATCTCATGAATCGTGCTGTAGTAAGCATCCGCGATTTCCGTATCGATGCCCATTTCTGATTTTTCTTCATATGCCTGAGAAAAAGTTTGAGCTTCTTTTATCGAAGAAGCAAAACGATTGTCATTTTCCAGATCATCGAGTACTCCCTTATCACCTTCCAGCAATTTGATCGCCAGCCAGCGGGAATCCAGAGAGAATTTCCCATCCGGAACACATTCAATTTTCTTTTGTAATTTTTGGATCTCAACTTCCAGGTCTCTGCTGAATTGAGCAGGAACCTGCTTTTGATACTTTCCCTTCAATTCAGCAGTTGCCAGAATACTCTCTTTGAGTGCATCCAATCCTTCCCCATCCCGGGCAACCATCAAAACTGCAGGAACATGCAGAGTCTTTTTAATTTTCTCAACATCGATCTGTATCTCGCGTTCTTTCACAACATCCATCATATTCAACGCGGCGATCACCGGAACACCCAGCTCGATCAACTGCATGGTGAGATAAAGATTGCGCTCGATATTCGCAGCGTCAATGATCGAAACGACCAGATCTGGTTTTTCTTTAATTACATAATCTCTTGCAATTACTTCTTCCAATGAGTACGCGGTCAAACTGTAAGTACCGGGTAAATCTACTACGGTGATCTGTTTCCCCTTATATTGAAAACTGCCTTCTTTCTTTTCAACAGTTTTGCCGGGCCAGTTGCCGACATGTTGTTTCGTACCGGTGAGCTGATTGAAAACCGTGGATTTTCCACAGTTCGGATTACCAGCTAACGCGATTGTAAAATTTTTTTCCATTATTTCTCCTTTGGTTCATAATCACCCGTGATAATC
Organism: Anaerolineaceae bacterium; assembly: GCA_963674975.1. Classification (GTDB taxonomy): domain Bacteria; phylum Chloroflexota; class Anaerolineae; order Anaerolineales; family Anaerolineaceae; genus UBA4781. Next base: position 2,292,795 of record OY771913.1, on the reverse strand, counting down.
GCCAAAGCGGCGATGGCTTCTGCCACGGGCATGATGAAATCGTGAAAAACGATGATCCATTATTTCTGTTTCGTATTGTGAAGAACCATCCATTTCAACCTGAATATGGTGCAGCAATCCCCTTCCGATTGCCAGGCGTGAATCTTTCACTGCCAGAATGATCGGTCCTCCTGGATTTTGTGAAACGATCATTACTTCTGTGCCTGGTGTAAGACCAAGAGCATTAAGGCGTTTCTGCACCCTCCATCCACCTCGAATAGAAACTAGTTTGAGGAGCTGTCCTTCGGGAGCAAAACTAAGCGGCATCATCCATTACCTGAACATCAACCATTCGCGCTTCTTTCTTCCGCAGCGAAAGATTGTAGCCTTTCACTTCAAATTCAATAGGATCTCCCAGAGGAGCAACCCGGATAACTTTTACCTGGGTGCCTTTTATCAGACCCATTTCGATCATTCTTGTACGTACTGCTCCTTCGCCCCGAACAGACTGAACCACGCATGTCTTTCCGGGGGCAACAATATCTAGACTTGCCACTAAAACCTCCTTATGTATTACCTAATTATTTCTGTTAGGTTATCCTAACTTACGCAAATTGTCAAGTTTTTGCAATATTTTTAATAAACATAAAAATTATGTTCACTTTTCTTCTGTGAAGAATTTCAGTGATAATATAATCATTCTCCGCTTCATCCAAGAATGCAGGGGGGATAAGACAATACAGGAAGCAGACCATGAATGCATACACTGGAAAAATTTTATCGATCGATCTTGAAACAGGAAAATCTCAGATAGAAGCAGTCCCGGATCGTGTATACGAACAGTTCCTTTCAGGGCTTGGGTTGGGTGTCTACTATCTGTATCAACACATCCCTGCCGGATGCGACCCGCTTGGACCGGACAATATTCTGGGTTTCGTGAGCGGGCTGCTCACCGGCACGGGCAGTTTGATGACCGGGCGCTGGCTGGCAGTGTGTAAATCACCGCTGACCGGCGGCTGGGGTGACGCCAACTGCGGAGGAACACTCTCCCCCGCCATCAAACGCTGCGGATACGATGCTATCTTTATTCACGGAAAAGCACAGAAACCTGTGTATATTTTCATCGATGATGATACGGTAGAGATTAAAGATGCCCGCAGCCTGTGGGGGAAAGATGCCATTGAAAGCGAAGAACTGCTCATGGCTGAATACTCAGAAAAAGGGAAAAAGCCCAGCGTGGCAGTCATAGGAGAAGCCGGAGAACGACTTTCCTTTATTTCAGGCATCAGTAATGCCGGCGGGCGCATCGCAGCCCGTTCCGGAGTGGGCGCTGTGATGGGGTCCAAGAATTTGAAAGCACTGGTGCTGTGCGGCAGCCAGCCCATCCGCGCGCATGACCCAAAACGGATGAAAGAACTCAGCAAACACTTCACGCAAAGTCTCCGCTCTCAAAAATTACAGAATCTTGTTACCAGCGGGATGTTCCCAATCATGGGAAGAGTTTTGTTGGGAGGGAACATCACCAAGCGCATTCCCGGAATTTTATACGCAGCACTATTAAAAAAATGGGGTACCAACATCAGCGATACTCTGGGGATGCTGGCAGGAGACAATCCAATCAAGAATTGGAAGGGAAGCATCAAGGATTTTAACCACAATTCTTACCACCATCTTGATTCAAATTTGATCACCAAACGAGAAATTAGGAAATATAACTGCTACTCCTGCGCCATAGGATGCGGCGGTATTTGCCAGTATAGAGACCCGAATAGCGGAGAAATAAAGGAAACCCACAAACCTGAATATGAATCAATCAATGCTCTGGGAGGATTACTGCTGAACAATGATCTGGATTCTATATTTGTGATCAACGATTTGCTGAACCGCGCAGGAATGGATACTATTTCTGCCGGCTCCACCATTGCCTTCGCCCTGGAATGTTATGAAAAGGGAATTCTCACCATAGAGGATACAAATGGGTTGGAATTGGAATGGGGAAATACGAAAGCCATCATAACATTGGCAGAATGGATGATCAAACGAGAGGGCATCGGAGATATCCTGGCAGATGGCTCTGCCTGCGCTGCAAAGAAAATCGGGAAGGGATCAGAACAATATGCAGTTCATGCCGGCGGACAAGAACCCGGTATGCACGATTCACGTCTTGATCCACAATTAGGATTGCAATACAGCGTTGATCCCACTCCCGGCAGACATACCATCGGCTCGGGGCTGTACTACAACATGATGCAGTTATGGAGATTCAGCAATAAAGCTCCCAAACAACCGCTGCTTTACCCGCGCAAGCGTGAATTTCAGGCAAATGAAGAAAACGCACAAATTTCAGTATTAAGCAGCTGCATCAAGATGGTGCTGGACGGTGCAGGCGGGTGTCTCTTTGCCCTCATCAGTGGACTGCAGAACTGGCAGCTTTTCGAATATCTGAACGCAGCCACAGGCTGGGAGAAAACTCCCGATGAATATCTGGATATTGGAAAACGCATCCAGACCCTGCGGCAGATGTTCAATATCCGCGAGGGGATCGATCCTCAACAAAATACTTTAAACCAGCGTGCACTGGGGAATCCTCCTCTAAAAGAGGGACCGCTAAAGAATAAAAGCGTCCCCATCGAAGAAATGCAGAGACTGCATTGGAAATTTTTCGGATGGGATGAATCCACCGGTGTACCTTTGAAAAGCACCATAGAAGAAATAGGATTATGAGTCCTATGGCTTAATTAGAACCTCAAGCATCTCCAGATGTGGTTTTTTTTTGTGATTTTTGTGCTTTTTTACTCAGATATGACGGTGTGTTAAGTTCCAATAATCCTATGCTAACTCATCTTCTCGATTGTTTTCCAATTATTTTTAAACATAAAACCGAGAGGAGATTCCTCTCGGTTTAGTTTACGCAACCATGACCATTTTATTTATTTGGCTCAATATCAACCAGCACCGCCTGCACCACAACGCGATTCAGGTAGCTGCCGGAGCTTTCGTCATAATTCTTGCAGGTGATCAGTGTGATCATGTCGTATTCTGATGCGTTGAGCAAACTGGTGTCATCAGATTTGACAACATCTCGAATACGTACCTCGTAGATATAATCCTGATTCCACGCATGGATTATGATCAAATCCCCGAAATTCAATGTTTCCAGTTTGTTGAAAGGTCCCGGCAGCCCATCCGACTTGTAATTGTGCGCTGTAAGCACTGTGTTGCCTTCCCAGGTTGGAAACGCCGTTCCTTCCAGATAGCCGGCGTTTTCTCCAAGCCAGGATACATCCCATCCCGATCCAGTACCCGGTACACCTACGATCGGCACCGAGACGTTTAGAGCCGGGATATCAAGCTGCATCTCCGTCTCAAGATAACCTGCATCATCAGGTTGTGCAGCCAATTCTGTGACAGAACCAGCAGGGAATCCGGTGGAGGGCAGACCGGCAGGACCTATGCTGCCCCCTCCTGATAATACAGAATAACTCACGCTGCCCCGCATGCAATAATTAGCGTTATCACAGACCATATAGGTCAAAGAATCCGAACCAGTATAGTCCTTATCGGGAGTATAGATGATCGAGCCGATCTCGGCGCTGCCATGCGATGGCTGTCTGATGATCCAATGACCGCTCCAGTTACTGCCGGATGTGGAGAAATCATCATTTTCCATAGGATTCGACTCAACACTGGAGTTCTTTGTGACGGAATAGCTATCTGGACTGGCAGATCCACCGTTTGCATTACCATCCCCTTTTACAGTGATAGTATATACTTTGCTTTTCGTTACACCACCTGCCGTGGTTACTGTAATTTTGATCGTATAGGTTGACTTGGTGTTCATATCCGCAGTACCAGAGAAAACCAACCGGTTGCCATTGATTGTGAAATACTGGTTGTCCATATAAGTACCACTATCACTCAAAACTGCCGTCATATCGGATGAATTGCCAATGGTTCCAACCAGCTCGCCGCTCGAATCATTGTCGATTAATAAAATAGACGAAAGATCCGCTTTAAGCCACTTGGCATAGAGTGTGATATCACTATCAACCGTATCCGTGCCGAAATTCCATAGAGTGTTGAAACTCGAATCGAGATACCAATCCGCCAGATCATACCCCGCTTTAGTGGAACCAGGTGGAGTGAGCTTACTACCGTCAATCACACTCAGGTCATTCACTGCCGTACCGCCATTTTCTTCAAAGGTAACCTGACGTGGACCGCCGGTAGCCGTAAAATAACCTGAATTTGTATTTCCTCCAATCCATGAAGAAGGCACCGAATAACCGTTGATCGTACTTGCTCCGGTATTTTTATCCAGAGTGCTATCAAATTCATGCGTACTCGTGTTCACATTAGCGGGGCTGGAAAAACTTTTCATAAGGATAAAACCGGAACCTCCAATATTCACTAAGGTCGCAGACACGCTTGTATTCGTACCTGTCGCGAGGATGCGGGGCATACCGGAAATGGTTATGACACCTGATGACACCGACGTCCCACCTCCACAGCCAATTCCCGCACCAGTTCCTGTGCCTATAGCTTCAATTGTGCCGCCCGAAATGTTAATATTTCCGCAATTCCCGTTCATCATCCCGCCGCCGATCCCGGAGCTGTTATTCACAGTCGTTGCAATGATGGTTCCATCATGAATCGAGATTGAACCGCCTGCCCCATAAAAGCCGGCGCCAATTCCCGCAGCGCCTTCTGCACCTGTGGCTTTAATTGTGCCGCCATAGATATCGATCGTTTCTACGTTACCTCTATTACCAGCGCCAATACCTGCGCCGTATGATGTTGTCCCTTCAGAAGTGATCGTTCCCCCATAGATTTTAATAGTGCCGCTTGAACCAATATTTCCCCCGCCAATCCCTGCGCCATAGGTTCCAGCCTTCGCTGTAACCTCACCCCCGTTGATCGTGATAGTACCCCCATTACTACCACCTGTCGATTCATCAACCCCATTACCGCCGCCAATTCCTGCAGCCCGATTGCCGCCGGTAGCATGGACAGTCCCCCCATTAATGGTGATTTTCACGCTGTCCCCTGTTGCACCTTCACCGGCGCCAATTCCCGCAGAATGATAACCGCCTTCAGCAGTGATATCTCCGCCATTGATGATGATTGTTCCTGCATTCTGGTTCTTGCCGCCGCCAATTCCTGCGCCGCCGTAAGTAGACCCGCTACCCCCCTTAGCTGTAAGTTTACCCGGCCCTTCTATGGTCAATGAAGCTGAACCGGTTACATCTACAGCCGGTAATACATATGTACCTTCGTAGCGTAATGCATAGCTTTCTAAATTTGATGTGCCTTCAAGGATAAGTTTATTACCACTTCCATTGAACTTAAGCGGTGCCGCACCAGACGCCTGGGAGGTATTGATGATCACAACAGAATCCAGAGTTAATGTTGTGCCCGCACCGCAGTCTATATAAAGATCCGCTTTTGTACCGGTAATGGCAACCTCTGCTCCGCTTGTCACACTGATCGTATCCCCGGCGTTAAGTGTAAACATTGCAGTAGAGTTGTCAGCTCTGGTGACCATACCGGTTGCGACATTCAAATGATCCCCATCATTGAGCGTGTGAGATTCCGCGTACACACTCGACGGTGCTGACATCCAGCTTAATAGAACGATACCAATAGAAAATAAAATAGATAATCCGCGCTTCATATCAACCCTTCTCTCTGCAATGATTTTCACCAAAAGTGTTGTTATTAGTCTTAATAACTTTTAATACATTTCAGAAAAAAGTATAGCAAGAACAGGTATTACTGACATCACCGCAGCGTTTATTTTTCTAAAAAACCAGATAAATTTTGATCATGGATTTTCGCATTGAGGCATTCCCATGCTATTCATGGTATATATGTGTGATAGAACGGATCGATCGATATGGGAGTACTTACAGGTTTATTTCTTCTTCGCTCAATCGCCTTTTAATCGCGTATTGCATGACCTGCCATCGATTTTGAAGATGTAGTTTTCTGAGAATATTATAAATATGAACACGGATGGTTGAGCGGCTCAAGTTTAGCTTATCCGCAATTTCCTGGTTTGCCAGTCCTTCCCCGATCAAAGCTAATATCTGTTCTTCCCGTCTGGTCAGGCAGGCAGCTCTTTCTGATTGCATGTGGCTGCCATTAGCCATTATCTCAACCACACGCGCAGGAAAATATTTCTCTCCACTCGCAACCGTACGGATGCATTCCAGGACTGTCTCACGTGGAAAATCCTTTAAAAGGTAGCCATGCGCCCCTTTACGAACAGCTTTTTGGATATTTTCATCATCATGCGAACTGGTCAGAATGATAACCTTGCAATCCTGCTTCAACCTGTTGATCTCATCCAGAACCTTCATCCCATCCATAGCAGGCATATAAAGGTCCAGCAGGATAATATCCGGCTGCCCGAGGGTGGCTAATCTAACCGCTTCCAGACCATCCGCAGCTTCACCGACCACCCTCATACCGGGTACGCTTTTAATACCGATACAAAGTGCTTCCCGCATTAGTGGATGGTCATCCGCGATCAGAATACGAATTTCCTTCATTTCTGCCTTTCTTCGACTGCTATCCGTCCGCATTGATCTTGGGCAGAATGATCCGGATCACCGTCCCCTGCCCACTTGTAGATTCGATTTCCAGATCAGCATTGATCTTCCTGCAGCGTTCATCCATATTTCGCAGCCCCATCCCATTAGTCGCAGCGGCTGGATCGAAACCAACACCGTTATCCCGAATTACGATCATAGCTTGTCCATCTTTTTCCTGAAAATGAACACTTATCTCTTCTGCTCGAGCGTGTTTAAGGGAATTATTTAATGCCTCAATCACGATCGGGTAAAGTTCTGCACTATATATCTGGGGAATTCTAAAATCATCAGAAACCCGAATTTCATACCGGATACCGGCTCTTTTTTCCACCGCATCCAGGCGGACCCGGACTGCTTCTTCAAGATTAACATTTTCCAAATCCATCAATCTCAACTCATAGAGTAAAAGCCGCATTTCTTTGAGAGCCTGCCAGGCGCTGGTCTTGATCAAATCCAACACTTCGCCCAACGCATTGGATCCCGTCGCTGCTTGTTCAGAGGCAGTCTCAGCAGAAAAAACCAGACTGTGCAGCGATTGGGTAACCGAATCATGCAGATCTCGTGCGATCCTCCGCCGCTCTTCAAGTTTCGCTTCATTCATGATCGCCTGATTAAGATGAACGTTTTCGAGGATCAGCGCGAAGCTTTCACAGATGCCATTAAAAAGAGTGGTCTCTTCTGCCGAAAATGAGCTTCTATGCTCCCATAATGTGAAAAGGAATCCTCCTGCATAATTTTCCATGGATATGTATTTATACATAACAGAAAGATAACCCAGATCGGTCAATCTTGTAGGCATCCGGTTATCCGAATTGGGATACACAACGGGACCAATCCTGGACATATCCAGCTTGTCAAGATGACCATTCCCGATGATATTTTCCATTACCGGATGGCGCAATCCGATCTGAGATTCGAGCACAAGCTGCCCTTCATTCATTGTGCAATAACAAATAGCAGAACAAGAAAGGACTTTCTTGATTTTTTGAATTGCCTGTTCAAGCAGATCCTTCTGCGATAATCCCTCGGCGCTGAGCAGGATCAAATCGTAAATACCCGCGATCTCATTGGTCTGCCTGGCAAGTTTGGCAGCCTGTTCAGCCTGGATTTTACGAAGCTCGCCTTCAAGTTCTTTGCGATGCTCAATCTCACGCTGCAGGGAAGCAATATGATCTTTCAATCCCTGTGCCTGATAGGCAATGCGGGATTGCATACGATTGAATACGATCCAGGTTATGAATACCGCAGATAGCATATAACCTAATGGCAATGCTGTAACTCCTGGGAGGTATAAATCATTCAGGGAAAAGAGCAGGTACGCGATAAAAGGTAAAGCCAAAGCAGCCGTCAATAGAACTACATAACTCCGTTCAGTACCCTTTCTTTTATAAACCTCTCTCAGCAGTAATATGAAACTGACAATACTGAGTCCAATATATAGAAAATTGCTGAAATGAAACAGAGGTCCAATCGCAAATCGGGAGAGGTTTTCTCCCTGACTGCTATAAAGCATCATCTCGGTCCAAAATAAATGGTGAAACCTATTGGTCAGTGTAATAGCACAATTCACGAACATCAAACCCAACAGAGCGCAGCGCCATTTTCTATTGAACCACGACCAGGGTTTGTAGTAATCCATTACGAAAAGGAACAGGGATAGATCAGCAAGTCCATTGAACAGATCTCCAAATTCAAGCATCCGCATACGGAAATCAACCTGTTTGGCAGAGAGTTCAAGGGCAGAGAAAAACATATATAGACTAATAAAAAATAAAATCTTGGCAAGTTTGTAATTTTCGAGTTCTTTATTTCTATAGAACCAGATCAATAAAGCAGCAGCCAGGTTGATGATAGCTGCCATCAGGTAACTCATTGCGTACGGTGTGATATTTAGGAACGTTACCAAGTTCATTGATTATCTTTTGCTTATTGGCTGATAAAGTTAAATGATCTTCCTGAAAGATCAATCGATAGTTAAAATTATCCTCATCTTTTCAAAAAATAATTATACACGAACGTATTTACACCATCTATTTCAAAGTGCTGGTTCTTTTCAAGTGAATTCACAACCAAGAGCTTATCTGACTTCTAATCACTTCACTCCTTTATAAATTAAACCGATTCTGAATACCTCCCCAGAACGAAGCGATTTCAGTCTGGTGGTGGATACTAATTCAAGGGCGATCTTATATGATAAGGGCACCCCAAGAATGGAGGTTGCATCATGATAACACCTGAACAACAAGTCAATTCCATACTGCTGCCATCTGTTTTCAAACGCAACATAGCAGCAATCGAGAAAACCATACCACAATACCCGGCAATTTCACTGGATGAAATTCAAGCATACGCACTGCAGGACCGTACGGACATAAAGTACCTGGTGCGATTGGTCGATATGCCCTCGATCCTGACAACCTTTTCTTCGGATTGTTTCATTCTGGAAACCAATTCGCAGCGCATCAGCGAATACCGTACTCTGTATTATGATACGCCCGCACTTACCTTCTATTATGACCACCATAATGGAAAGCGACCGCGTTATAAAATTCGCATGCGCGAATATCTGAACACCAATGATACTTTTCTTGAAGTCAAGAAAAAAGAGAACAACCTGCGCACCATCAAGAATCGCATGCCTATTAAAATCATGCGCCAATCCCTGACACCTGAAATGTGTGCTTTCCTTACTAAATTCTATAATGACAGCCCGGATTCTTTAAAACCTGTCATCTGGAATACTTTCAGACGCATTACCCTGGTAAATAAGGGTTCGAATGAACGGATCACCATTGATCTGGGGTTGAGCTTTTTCAACCAGACCAATTCTCTGCAGCTTCCTCATCTTGCAATCGTCGAGATCAAGCAGAGCAAGTTCAACAGAGAATCGATCATCATCACTGTATTAAAAGAAAAAGGATATCAACCAATTTCAGTCAGTAAATACTGCACCGGAATGGCTTTTTTGCGCCCTGACATCAAGCGCAACCGTTTCAAACAGAATTTTTTACAATTCAAAGCTACCACAAAAAGGATATATCAAAATGTCAACGTTTTTCCAGTACACGCTTAACTTTCTGCTCAACTTTATCACTGCCTTTGTGATCGTCCGTTTCATTTACTACCCGCAACGGAGATCCCAGAAATTCGTACTCACGTTTTTAGGCTTCAATACCACCATCTTCATCCTGTTCAACTACATGGCAAGCATCGAGCTGAGCATGGGTGTTGGATTTGGATTATTCGCCATTTTCTCTATTCTGCGCTACCGCACCGATCCAATGCCCTCACGCGAAATGACCTACCTGTTCATTCTGATCGCACTGCCCATGATCAATTATGTGATGCTCAGCGAAGGCGCCTATCCAGAACTAGTTATGACAACAATTCTGATCTGCCTGATCCTTCTGTTTCTTGAAAAAGGATGGGGTTTTCATTTCTTATCATCCAAATCAGTTACCTATGAAAAGATTGACCTGATCCATACCAAGAACCACAAGGAACTCATTGCTGACCTTGAAGAGCGGACCGGATTGGAAGTCCGTTATGTAGACGTTAACAAGATCAATTTCCTTAACGACACAGCGGAAGTGAAAGTCTATTTCGAAGATCAGAAAAACGATCAATAAGATGAACACTAAAACATTCGTTTTAAACATGCTGCTGATTGCGATCATTCCCATTGGGATGGTCGCTTGCAGTACTTCAGGAAACATGGATAGCACAATACCCACAGAAATCACAGAGAATTCAACAGTTCAGAATGATCCAGAGAATTCCTCTGACGAGGATACCTCAGAACCAGATTATGCCGTTGTGTTTCCCGATGATACGGTTAATGAAATTATCATCACCATCTCCCCCGACAAGTATGAAAGCATGCTTACCGATATGGTTGGTCTCTATGGTGAATTCGGCTCCGGGGAAAATAAAACTGTTGCAATGGATGCTCCTGTCAATAATAGAGCAGAAAATGTTGGACCAAAACAACAAGATGCCGCAGAACCGGATATCAATACAGAGAACCAGCAAAATCCCCCCATAGTGGATCAAAATGGAGCTGCTCAACCGGGAATGAACGACCGCAGAGGAAATGCCGGGATGGCTATGTTTGAGAGTGATGAAAACCCTATCTGGGTGGAAGCTACCATTGAATTCAATGGCGAAACCTGGGAGCATGTGGGCATTCGCTATAAAGGGAATTCATCTTTAAAATCCTTATGGAGTTCCGGGTCTTATAAATTACCCTTCAAACTGGATTTTGATCAATTCGAAGACGAATATTCTGAAACAGAAGATCAGCGTTTCTATGGATTCAAACAGTTGAGTTTCAGTGCCAATTTCATAGACAGTTCTTTCCTGCGGGAGCTGGTTGCTGCGGACATATTCAGGGATGCAGATGTCCCTTCAGCACAGACCGCTTTTTATGCCGTTTATGTGGATACCGGAGATGGACCGGTTTATTACGGTTTGTACACAGCTGTGGAGGTCATCGAAGATACCGTTATTGAGACCCAATTTGAGGATGACAGCGGCAATGTTTATAAACCTTCGGGGAATGCAGCAACTTTCGCAGAAGGCAGCTACAACGAAGATGCCTTTGATAAAGAAACAAATATCGATGAAGCTGATTACAGCGATGTGCAAGCCCTCTACACTACCCTCCACTCCAGCACCCGCATCAGTGATCCGGCACAGTGGCGCTCTGACCTAGATGCTGTTTTCGATGTGGATGGTTTTCTCCGCTGGCTGGCAGTAAACACACTTATTCAAAACTGGGACAGCTATGGAAACGCTCCGCATAATTACTACCTGTATCATGATCCCACAACGGATAAGCTGGTTTGGATACCCTGGGATAACAACGAGTCGCTCAAGAGCAGTTCGGGGAGAAACAGCCCCCTGTCTCTTGATCTCAGTAATGTAGGTGCTAACTGGCCTTTGATCAGCTATCTGAAGGAAGACGAAGTTTACCTGGCAAAATACAACCAGTATCTTGAAGAGATCGCCACAAGCATCTTCTATCCCGAAAGAATGGCTTCCATTTTCAGCCAATATCATGATCTCATTACCGAATATGTAGAAATGGAACAGCCCGGTTATACCACTCTGACAGATATCTCTTTATTTACAAATTGTGTGGATGAATTAATCGAATACACTACAGAGCGTTACAATCAGGCAGTAACATATATTGGAACGCTCAAATAACCCCTTGTACAGGCAGCTTTCAAATCCGGAAGCTGCCTCTTTTTATGATTTTCTTTCCAGATGGTGCTGCACCGCATAAATTGCCGCCTGAACCCGGTCGCGCAAATGCAGCGTATTCAGGATCTTTGAAACATAATTCTTGACCGTACCCTCGGTAAAAAACAGTTCTTCGGCAATTTCTCGATTTGAATATCCCTCTGAAATCATGCACAGTATCTCGTATTCCTTCTCGTTGAGAAGAGCAATTTCCTCATCTGATTCTGAAGAACCGCCCGTATCGCGCAGTAAATTTCGCTCAACCAGCATGCCGATGGTATCTGAAGAGAATTGAGAGACGCCTCTATATGAAAGGCGAATAGCCTCTGCAAGGTCATCTTTTGGAATATCCTTCAAGAGATACCCATTGGCTCCTGCCTTGATCGCCTTGACAATATAGTCGTCATTATTAAAAGTGGTAAGCATGATAATGCGGATTTCCTTGTCAAACTGACGGATCTGACGGGTAGCTTCGATCCCACCCAAACCCGGCATACGGATATCCATGAGTACGACATCTGTGGGTTTTTTCTTCAGCATTTCCATAGCTTCCTGCCCATCCGATGCAGTACCAACAATTTGAAAATCGTCTTTGATCTCCAACAATGCTTTAATACCATCCCGCACTAATTGTTGATCATCCACTATCAATACTTTAATTTTTTCGTTCACCGGTTTTCCCTTTTACTTGGATTCTAATTTTGAGGGTATATGAACATCGACTATAGTACCGTTCTTTTTATTGCTGGATATATTCAGCGTACCATTCAGCAGTTCCACTCGCTGCCGCATACTGGCTAATCCATAATGCCGCGGCTGGTCTGCAATTTTTTTAACATTAAATCCGATTCCATCATCCTTCACCTGCATGCAGACCTCGCGTGCCTTGAAATTGATGGACACAGTTACATTTTCAGCATGCGCATGCTTTTGAATATTGGTAAGCGATTCCTGCAGGATAAAAAATAGATTACGACGAATGATTTTTGCATAGCTGAATTCATTTCCATCATATTTAAATTCCAGAGTTTTGAAATCTACCTTGTAGTTCTTGATGAGTTCTTCAGCCTTTTCTTTCAGACTATAGATATCTGCTTTGTCATGCAATCCATCAACAAAGCGACGCACCTCTTTTAGAGCCTGTTCCACAGAATATTTCGCATTGATGATCGCCTCATCCACCGTTTCTGAGGAGATGGAGCGGTATGCAAGAGCTTTTTCAAGCTGGATATTGATCGCCACCAGGTAATGCCCGATCGAATCATGCAGGTCATTGGAAAGCTGCACCCGTTCTTCCATTACGGATAAGCGAGAGAGATCCTCTATATATGTACTCAATTCAATATTCGAGCGAGATAATTCCTCAATAATATCCTGATTCTTGAAAGTGATCTTTTTATCCCGTTCAGCGAATATGGCAATCAGCTGAAAAAAGAAAACACTGCCAAGGGAGGATACTGTTTGCGGGTCAAAGGTAAAAACCGTAACAGTATAAAAATAATACAAAACAACTATCGTAGACAGCAAACTGATCACCAATCCAAACGTCATAAATACATGATAAGGGAGCAGACCTAAAAGAATGCGAGAGAACTTTGTGATATCTATGCTTTGCATGAATCCGATCATAAACACACGCAGAACAAAGAAAAGGGTCTGCATGAACATTTTCCTCTTCGAGTAGAAGATCATATCAAAGAGATCGAACAAAAGCAGAAAAACAAAACATGAAAACAGCGTCCATTTTTTCCAGTGCGGTTCAGCAGCAGTTAAACTCCCATTGAATATAAAATAATTAACAGCTCCTACCAGACCAAAGGTAAGCACAGCAAATAGAGAAATCGCATAGGGGAGACTGCTTATGGACCTGCGTCGTTTTTTCATGGTTGTTGATTATATTCTTAATATCCTTTCTCAGATATTGCTTCGGTCACTTACTTTCTGCCATCAGTAACTTTAATGATACACCAGTTCCCTTACCAGCAGGACTAGCCCACCTCCAGACCAATTCGTAGAATAATGTGAAAATTTCACTTCAGAAGGTAACAATGAAACAAAAGAAAAAATTCCTCCTGCACATTGAAAGAACCGTTTTGAATATTTATGCCAGGTTCTTTTTAGAATTTAACGTTTACTATGAAACTCCCCTCTATAGAGGAGCCAAGATTTTCACACCTAACCATCCCACCACAACAGATCCTTTTCTGTTGAGCCTGGTAACAGAAGAACCGCTGATCATTCTGGTAAATAAAAAGATCCTGGAACTCCCCGTTATCGGGAAACTCATCGAATCAGCCGGCACCATCCCAGTGGATAAAGAAAAGAAAAATGGAGAAGAAATCATTCAGCACTCCAAGGAGCATCTTCAACAGGGTTATCCAATTGGTGTATTTCCGGAAGGCTGTCTATCCCCCACAACCAACAGGATCGCAAATCTTCACACCGGAGCAGTCCGAATTGCTATGACCTCTCGGGTTCCTGTCATCCCGGTAGGCATCTATGTTGACAAGGAACAAATCTGGAACCATGTTTTTAGCAAATGGCAGAGCTACCAGGAATCACGCTGGCTGCTGCGCGGTAAATACTACATTACGATCGGAAACCCTCTCTATTTTGATGGGAATGTGGATAACAGGGAACAGGTAAGAGATTTTACCGATAAAGTTGCGCTGGAGATCCGACGATTAATGGTTATGAGCGAAGAAAGAGCGATTCAAAAAGGAATTGCCTGGAATCCAATAATCCCTATTGCTACACAGTATCCACAATAACAGTCAGGAATGAAAATTCAGAAAGAGAATACAGAGATCTATGTATTCTCTTTTTTCTTGATCCCCTCACGCCAGGCAAATACCGCAGCCTGGGTACGGTCTGCCAGATGTAGTTTGCTTAATATGTTGCTGACATGGCTTTTTACGGTTTTTTCACTGATCACCAGTTTCTCTGCAATTTCTGCATTCGACAATCCTTCCGCTATCAACGATAATACTTCCTGTTCTCTTTCGGTGAGCTGCATATAATCCTGCATTCCCTCACTGCGATCATCACGCCATTCACCGATCAAACGGGATGCCACCTTCGGGGATAGGGTTGCTTCGCCTTTTGCTGCCGAACGGATCGCATTGGCTAAATCTTCAGGTCCAATATTCTTCAATATATAGGAAAGAGCTCCCGCTTTTATGGCAGGGAAAATATGCGAATCTTCATGGTAAGACGTGAGGATGATGATCTGTGAGCGAGGACTCACCTGCCGTACACGCCATGTAGCTTCCACACCATCCATCTCCGGCATTTTCAGATCCATCAGAACAACATCAGGAGCCATTTGTTCTGCCAGTTTCACCGCCTGCGTACCTGATTCTGCTTCTGCAATGATCTCAATATCAGGCAGTACTTCTAAATAGGCTCGGATCCCGCTGCGCACAATAGCGTGGTCATCAACCAGCAAAACCGTAGTCTTATCGTTTTCCATTTTATTTTTTCTCCGCTTCTACCTGTGGAATCATAATAGTAATGGTTGTTCCACTAACTGATGAGTTTATCTTGATCTTTCCGTTCAATTCCTTTACCCGTTCTTCCATCGAATGCAGTCCAAGACCCTGTTTGATCGATGACTTATTAAAACCAATTCCATTATCGCTGATCTGCAGTGTTATATGGTCGCTTCCAAAGGTAAGGAAAATGCTGGCAGCTGAAGCACGGCTGTGGCGGGAAATATTGGAGAGCGCTTCTTGAATTACACGGAAAAGAGACTGTTCCGCTTCCTGCGCGATGATCTTTTCTCCGCCTTCCACACGGAATACCACAGAAACACCGCTCTGTTTCTCCCATACCTTGAGATAATCATGCAGGGCTGCCTGCAGAGACTGATCGCCAAGTTGAACCGGGCGCAGGGTGTTGATCAGGGTTGTCAACTCATCAAGTGCCTGCTGGGCAAGTTTTGAAGATATCTCTACCTGCGAGATTGCTCTCTTGACATCTGTATTCAGAAGCGATTTCACTGCACCCAAATTCATTGAGATCGCAAAGATCTGCTGCTTTACGCTGTCATGCAGATCGCGCGCCAGACGGTTGCGTTCTTCCATAGTCGCCAGCATTTGCTCTTTTTCCAGCAGTTCCTGGAACTGGTTTGACATATGGTTCAAGCTGACCGCCAGAGTACTGATCTCATCATTCCCCTTCACTTCAGCTTTCTTGGTCAAATCACCCAGTCCCCACTGCAGGGTTGTTTCTTCCATGTGACTGAGTCGTTTGGTGAAGTTGCTGGCAATAACAAAGCCAAATAATGTCCCGATCACCGAGGAAATCAGTAGAAATACAGGCAGCTCCGGTAAAAAGCTGGAAACGGCAGCTTCAACCTGTTCCCAGAAAGTCGGAGCATAATACTGTGCCAGTATCGCACCGATGGTTTCATTATCCTGCCTGATCGGCAGGATCAGCGTGGTCATATCCTGTTCCATAATAGAAAACTGGGGGGCAGGGATCATTGAATTTGACACGGTTACAAGCATGTTATATTCATCAGAACTGATATAAGCAGAAATAGGCTGCCCGATCGGAAAAACAAGTGAATTATTAGTCGCAAGAATAACGCCATCGATATTTACAATGGTCAACGTGCTCTTTGAAGCACTAAACGCGACTGTTTTAGGGGTCAAGTTGATCGAAAAAGTGTCTTCTTGAGGAGCGACCAGATCTTTACGATCATCACGAACATTCTTATTATCGACACGCAGATAAATTTTCTCGTAATAATCAATCCAGTTGTTCAGATAATCAATATCCGTCGGTTCCTGCAGCGCATCCGCAAGCGCTCGATTTGTTTCACTGAGCGATTGGGCAGAACTATAGACAAAATTTATCGAAGTAAATGCATAACGATTTCCGGAAACAGAAATCAACACTTCAACAAAGAACAACATTAAAAGCGTTGCCACCATGTAAGTGATGGTAAGCTTCCACTTGATTCCGGAAAATAGCTTTTTTAAAGATTTCATGTATGAATAAACCCTGTTTCCAAATTCATGCTAATACTATAAACCAAAGCGAATTATTCTGCGACTATTCTTGAGAAGGAATTTCTATCCGTCTATAGGTGGGGATAAAAATCCTGTTATCACATATATTTTTCATACTATTTGTCCATTTAAATTCCTGCTTTTTTTTCACAAAATTTATGATACGATTAAAGTCTGTGTAAGTTATGTATGGTTCTAAAAAGAAAGATCATCTTTTGATTTGGAAATCCGAATAACCCAAACAACAATAATAAAGAAAGGAGTTCCAAATCATGTCCGAAAAAGAGCAGGGCACCGTTAAATGGTTCAACGGATCTAAAGGCTACGGTTTCATCGAACGCGAATCAGGTGAAGATGTGTTCGTTCATTACAGTGCAATCGTAGGAAGCGGTTTCCGCAACCTTGAAGAAGGACAGCGCGTTCAATTCGTTGTAACGCAAGGTCAAAAAGGTGCACAAGCTGAAGAAGTGGAAGTTGTGAACTAATTCAGAAAACCAAAAAGGCAGTGAATAAATCACTGCCTTTTTTTATTTAACGAATTTTCAACCTGCTCATTCATTTTAAAAAAAATCACAACTCTTCCAATTCTTCCACAAGTCTCTTCTTTTCTTCCGTAGAAAGAAAACTCGCTTGAATTCCATTTTTTATCAGCTGCCGAATTTCCCGTTTTGAAAATCCAAAGCAGCCCATAATCTTCCGGTATTCTTCGTTCAAACATGTAGAGAAAAGAGCAGGATCATCTGAGTTGATTGTTACATACAAACCCTGCCGGATCAAATCCGGCAACGGATGGTTTTCAAGATCCACTACGATCCCAAGGCAGACATTACTGGTGGGACATATTTCCAGGGGAATTTGACGCTGATACAGTTCTTTTACCAAAGATGGATCTTCCAAACAGCGAATGCCGTGCCCGATGCGCAGGGATCTACCTGTTTCCAGTGCATCCCAAATACTTTCCGGACCGCCTGTTTCACCGGCATGCAGGATACAGGGAAGCTTTGCTTCATAAGCCATTGCAAAAGCTTTTGCGAATTTTGATGGTGGATTCCCGACTTCATTGCCCCCCAATCCTAAAGCAATCACACCCTTATCCATATTACGGACCACAGCCTCTGCAACCAAGACACCTTCCTCCGGAGAGGTTTCACGGGCAATATCAATGATAAACCGCATATACGTTCCCAGTTTTTGCCTTCCCCACCGGCTCGCTTCATTTAGGACTTCGATCTGGTTAGCAATGGGAATACCGGCTTGTTTTACATGGGTATAAGCCGTATATGTCACTTCACTATAGCGGATATTCTGAGCAGCCTGATCTTCCAGAAATTCTCTGGCGATCAGGAAAATATCTTCTTCCTGTTGAATACTGCGAGAAATCAAAATATATTTTTCGTTGAAGTCAGGAAAACCGGAAAATACAGTCCAGCGTCGAATCTCCTCTAAATTTTGCACAGGCAGGTCGATATGGTTTTTGCGGGATAGTTTTTGCAATGTTTCAGCCCGCATCGCACCTTCGAGATGTACATGTAGTTCTACTTTTGGTGTTTTTTGAATGAATTCAAAATTTTCATCACTATTCATTAGTTAAACCCGCAAAAAACCCGGTTGTTTTTCTATTTCTTATCCTGCGAATAAAAATCCTGGATATATTCTTTGAGAGCTTTTCCTGTATAGGAATGAGCAGAGGCACAGATCTCTTCGGGGGTACCCGTGGCAATGATCTCTCCCCCACGGTCACCGCCTTCAGGACCCATATCGATGATGTAATCGGCAATTTTGATGATATCCAGGTTGTGTTCGATGATCAGCACCGAATTACCTGCCTCCACCAACGTCTGCAGCACTTCTATCAAGCGGTGCACATCTGCCGCATGCAGTCCAACTGAGGGTTCATCCAGCACATAAAGTGTTTTCCCGGTTGCGCGGCGTGAAAGTTCACGCGACAGCTTTACACGCTGCGCTTCTCCACCAGAGAGCGTGGTAGCCGATTGACCGATGCGGATATATCCCAAACCCACATCTTGCAGGGTCGTCAACTTGCCAACGATGCGCGGAATATTGCTGAAGAATTCCATAGCAGTATCGATGGTCATATCCATCACATCGGCAATATTCTTTCCTTTGTACTTTACCTGCAGTGTTTCACGGTTGAAGCGGCTGCCATGGCAAACTTCACAGGGAACAAATACATCAGGGAGGAACTGCATTTCAATACGGATCTGTCCATTGCCGCTGCAGGCTTCACAGCGCCCACCTTTTACATTAAAGGAAAATCTTCCTGATTTATAACCACGCATCTTGCTTTCTGGAAGCTCGGCGAATAAATTGCGAATCTCGTCAAACATACCGGTATATGTTCCGGGATTGGATCGCGGGGTTCGCCCAATTGGAGATTGGTCGATATTGATGACCTTATCCAGATTTTCTATTCCATCGATCCGATCATGGTCTCCGGCATTCGTCAATGCACGATTAAGCTTGCGCGCCAGTGCGTTATACAGAATATCCACCATCAAGGTTGATTTTCCTGAACCGGATACCCCTGTAATGCAGACCAGCCTGCCAAGTGGAATTTTCACATCGATATTCTTCAGATTATTCTGCCTGGCACCTACCACCGTCAGAGCGAGACCATTGCCATTACGGCGTTTTTTCGGCAGCGGCACCACCATTCTCCGTGAAAGATATGCACCCGTCAGAGAATTTGGATCAGCCAGAATATCTTTGACCGTTCCTTCAGCCACTAATTCCCCACCGTGCTCTCCAGCTCCAGGTCCCAGATCAACAATCCAATCTGCCGAGCGGATCGTTTCTTCATCATGCTCCACGATCAAAACCGTGTTTCCAATATCACGCAGTTCCATCAGTGTTTTCAGCAGCCGGTTATTATCACGGGGATGCAGCCCTATGGACGGTTCATCCAGCACATACAGCACACCCATCAAACGCGAACCAATCTGGGTGGCAAGGCGAATGCGCTGAGCTTCTCCGCCTGAAAGTGTTGCCGCGGAGCGCTGCAGGGTAAGGTAATCCAATCCCACATCAACCAGAAATCCCAGTCGATCTTTGATCTCTTTCAAGATGCGGTCCGAGATGATCTTTTCTTTATTCGACAGAGGAGAACTATCTGAAGCAAGCCGGTTGACCCATTCCAGAGTGCGGATAACCGGCCACATTGTTACTTCCAGGATATTCACGTCATCGACCGTAACTGCCAATGATTCTTTGCGCAGTCGTGCTCCATGACATTCAGTACAGGGTTTATCACTCATATACGTAGCGATCTTATTGCGGACATAATCAGACTGGGTTTCCTTGAAGCGGCGCATGAGATTCGGAATTATTCCTTCAAATGCAGAATCAACCTCATACGTTCTATCATCTCGGCTGAAGTTCATGTGTACTTCTTTTCCCTGTGTACCGTAGAGAATCACATTCAGGTTTTCTTCCGACAATTCACTGATCGGTTTATCCAGACTGATCTTGTATGCCTTCGCCGCAGCTTCAAGCATCTGCCAGTAGTAACCGCCCTCTTCACGCGGTCCGTTCCATTCACTGGCAACAATAGCACCATCACGCAGTGATATATCACGATCGGGGATGAGCAGGTCGATATCGATCTCCTGCTGGACTCCCAATCCCTGGCAGACCGGGCAGGCACCATGCGGAGTATTGAATGAAAAGCTGCGCGGTGCGATCTCAGGAAGAGACACACCGTGCTCTGAACATGCCAGATGTTCCGAGAAAAACAGGTCGCGCGGATCATCTTTTGAAACGATCTGAATAACCAGATACCCTTCACCTACTTTGAGCGCGGTTTCGACCGAATCAGACAGCCGGGAGAGAAAAGCATTCCGCTCTTCCTCTGTTTCCCCCCTGCGCACAACCAAACGATCTACCACCGCTTCGATGTCATGGATCTTATAGCGGTCCAGGTCGATATCCTCTTCCAGACTTAAAACCTCGCCATCTATGCGGGCGCGGACAAAACCGGCTTTTCGAATTTCTTCAAAAACTGCCTGATAGGTCCCTTTTCTTCCCCTCACCACAGGAGCCAGCACAAGGAATTTTGTATCCGGAGGTAATGCTGCAACAGCATCCACCATTTCCTGAACAGACTGCTTCACCACTTCCTTCCCGCATATAGGGCAATGCGGTATCCCGATACGGGCAAAGAGAAGGCGTAGATAATCATAGATCTCGGTAACCGTTCCGACCGTCGAACGGGGATTATGCGAAGTGGCTCGTTGATCAATGGAAACCGCAGGAGATAATCCCTCGATATAATCCACATCGGGTTTATTCATTTGCCCGAGGAACTGGCGAGCATAAGCTGAAAGTGACTCGACATAGCGGCGCTGCCCCTCGGCGAAAATCGTGTCGAATGCCAGAGAGCTCTTGCCTGATCCTGATAACCCGGTGATCACGACCAGCTTATCACGGGGAATATCAATAGAAATGTTTTTTAGGTTGTGTTCGCGTGCGCCAACAACACGAATAATATCCTGCGTCATGAACCATCCTGATTTATTGAGATAGGGAATTATTATACCATTTGTTCTATTAATTATTAACCTAGTCCCACAGCACAATTTAAAAACAAAACCTCCTTCAAGGAACAGAAGGAGGTTTTTAAGGGATGATCCTTCTTATAACTGCATCGGTTTAGCAGGCTTGATCGCAGATTTAGTAAAGAAAAACCGCGATGTTAAGGCTTTTTTCAATTCCGGCATAATATCCCAGGCTGCTTTTGCCCCGGCTGCGATCACCTCTCCTATCTGGTTGAATCCACCCAGTGTAGCCACATCCGCGCCGATATCCGGTCTGACAAGAAAATCCACTTTCGCTTTTCTTAATTTCGCCTCGGTAATATTCGCTCCCATTATAGCATTGGCGCGCCAGTATCCGCTGGCGATCCCCGGTAATTTTTGCTTTTTCCAGTAGCTGATATCGTCAATACGCGGGCTGACATCCACCGCGATCACGATCTCCGCTCCCATGGTACGCACATAATCAGCCGGTACGTTGTTCAATGAACCCCCATCCACCAAAGTACGACCATCAATCACAACTTCTTCTACAATACCCGGCAGCGCCATGGTTGCATTAATAGCTGGCACCAATTCTCCATTTTGAAGCACCACCTCTTGAGCCAGGCGGAAATCAACCGAACTCAAGGCAAGAGGAATTTTCAGGTCGGAGAATTGTGACTCTTTGCCAATGATCTCCTCAAAGAACTCCTGGATGCTTTCTGATTTAAAAACATGTTCCAGCTTCGTGAGGCTTGTATCCATCAGCTTTGCCAATTCTCCAAATTTGGAGACCTTTTTTGCAGCTTCTTCAATTTCTTCTACACTCAAACCACAGGCTGTCATGGCTGCGATAACTCCTCCCATACTGGTTCCGCTGATACAGTCTATTTCAATCCCCTCCGTGCGTAGTGTTTTCAACACACCGATGTGGGCGAACCCTCTCACTCCACCGCCCCCAAGTGCCATTCCTAAAGTTGGTTTTCGTATCATTTGATCATTCCTGATTTCTCTATATAATTTCAAGATTATTATAATGAAGTTCTTCTTTGGTGTGTGGCAAAGCAGAATATTTCATCGCATTTTATAGAAAGTTTTCTCTGTTATCCCGAGCGAAAGCGAGGGATCTTTCCATAGAGTAAGTAGTATGCAGCACATTACGACATGACTTCGTGATAGGCGAACTTATTAACAAAAGACTTCTCAACTACCATACACGCGCGGAACAACATTAAAATAAATAGCTGCCGAGACACAGCAGCTATTTCCAATTTTTATAAATTGTTTTGACGCTGCACTAAACATCCAGATTGCGCACATACTTGGCATGCGTTTGAATAAAGCGCTTGCGCGGCGGAACCAGCGAACCCATCAGCATATTAAAGGTTTCATCAGCATGCGCAGCGTCTTCGATGGTCACCAGCAGCAAAGTGCGATTCTCAGGATTCATGGTTGTATCCCAAAGCTGTTCGGGGTTCATTTCACCCAACCCTTTATAGCGCTGAAGACTTGATTTGCTTCCCAGTTTTTTCAATATTTCGTCTTTCTCTTCTTCCGTGTATGCATAGAGTTTATCCTTTTTATTCTTGATCAAATACAAGGGCGGTTGTGCAATATAGAGATGCCCATTTTCGATCAATTCAGGCATAAACCTGAAGAAAAAGGTCAACAACAGGGTACGAATATGGCTGCCATCCACATCTGCATCGGTCATGATAACAATCTTCCAGTAGCGCAGATTCGAGAGATCAAAGTTATCACCTACACTGGTGCCCAGGGCAGAAATGAGCGACTTTACTTCCTTATTCGAAAGGATCTTATCCAGTCTGGCGCGTTCCGTGTTCAATATTTTTCCACGCAGAGGGAGGATCGCCTGAAAATGTCGATCACGTCCCTGCTTGGCTGAGCCGCCTGCGCTTTCGCCCTCAACGATATACAATTCGGTCTTTTCAGGATTTCGCTCCGAGCAGTCTGCCAGTTTTCCAGGCAATGTCATGCTTTCCAACGCAGACTTGCGAATAACCAGATCGCGCGCTTTTCTTGCAGCGGAACGTGCCCGGGCAGAAGTAAGACATTTTTTAACGATCGCCTTGGCTGCCATGGGGTTTTCTTCCAGAAATTCAGCAAAACCTTCACCTACGATCTTCTGCACAAGGGTCTGGACATCCGCATTCATCAACTTCACCTTTGTCTGGCTTTCAAACTGCGGATCAGGGTGCTTGACGCTGATGATAGCGGTCATCCCTTCACGAGCATCATCACCGGTGAAATTGTTCTCATTATCTTTGATCAGCCCGTTTTTACGCGCATAATCATTAATGACTCTGGTGATCGAAGATCGGAAGCCTGTGATATGCGTTCCACCATCGATGGTATTGATCGTGTTGGCGAACGCATATACCGATTCTGCATACGCATCGGTGTACTGCATGGCTACCTCAATATCGACCCCGCTCTCTTCCCCTTCCACATAAAATACATCATGCAAAACCTCACGATTTCTGTTGAGGTAGCGTACGAAGGAGACGATTCCACCTTCAAAATAGAAAGTAGTCTGGCGAGGTGTTTCGTAACGATCATCGAGCAGGCATAATTCAACCTGTTTTGTCACAAATGCCATTTCACGGAAACGCTGTGCAAGCGTTTCAAAGCGATAAGTAATATCTTTTCCGAAGATCTGTTCATCAAAACGGAAAGTCGTCGTGGTTCCGGTTTCATCCGGATTGCATTTTCCAATTATCTTCACCGGTTCATTTGGAATTCCACGTTCATAACGCTGAAAATAAACTTTTCCTTCCCGCTTTACACGCACCTCGCACCATTCAGAGAGCGCATTAACAGCAGAAACACCAACTCCATGCAAGCCGCCTGAGACCTTATAGCTGTTGCCTCCGAATTTTCCACCGGCATGCAGAATGGTCATAACGACTTCAAGGGCTGAAATTTTCTTTGTCGGATGTTCTTCGACAGGGATTCCACGTCCATTATCACAAACGGTTACGCTGCTATCCTTATTGATCGTTACCAATATTCGATTACAGACGCCCTGCAACGCTTCATCAATGGAATTATCCACAACTTCATATACCAGGTGATGCAGCGCTTTGATATCCGTTCCACCGACATACATACCCGGTCGGCGGCGGACTGCTTCAAGACCTTCCAAAACCTGAATATCACGTGCACCATATGAGGTGGTGTTATTATTTTTGTCTGTCAATGAATCCTCCAGAGAGAATATATTTAACCTGCTAGATATTCGTCCTATTAATTTGTTGAGGACTTAATTTTATGATTTCTTCCATCCACAGCAAGCCGTCATGGAAATAAATAAAACTGGCAGCCAGTATTCCGGATGAAATAAAAGCATGCCCAAGAATTCCCAGAAGGCATAACCAGCTATCGGATTCCGGCGTTGACCATAAAATATCAAGTCCATAACTTAATGATACTGCAAGCGCAAGGAAGAATGTGGTCGTTAGTGAAGAAATCTTTACAAATTTTGAGCTTAACGAAATCGCTTTTATCGCGCTTAGCTGATTCATAAAAATCCCATGGGGCGAAAAAACAAAAGGCATCAGCATCCACAGCAGAACAAGCCCAAGAATGAGAGTAGGAAGAGAACCCATGGTTGGGATGAAAACGGAAAATGAGGATAGAAAACACATCGCTGGAAATGCCAGAACAAAGGCGGCTACGCAGATCAATAGATACAGCACAAAAGTCTGCCCGACTGAATAGAGAATGTTTACCTTTTTCTCATTGACCTGTTTTACCAGCACCAGACGGGAAACCAGCGCGAAATAAACCGCACCTAGAAGTATTCCAACCAGAATGCTGAAAATGACGAGCAGAGAAGCTTGAGAAGAAGATGTCAGCTCAATCAGTTTTGGATTTCCTACAGGATTCAGGGAATACCCCTTTGAAGCCAGTAAGCTTGGAATACCTATCGGATACATGCGCAGAGTGGACAATACATTGAAATTATTCAGCAGTAAATCCCAGGTTTCACGCGTGGCTTCCAAAGTTGTTGCGAGATCTGAAGTGGAGAGAGAAGCAGAAGATGAGATCACCTGCAGCATTTCTTCCAGAGCAGGAGCAAATAACTCTTTTACCCTATAAAAGGGTCCAAACCAGAAAAAGAGATCCAGTATTAAAGGGAATAACATAATGTATGGATGCGAGGCAACCAGATTGAATCCCTGGACAAGTGTTTGAATAATTTTAGGTGGCTTTACGCGAGTTTCTTTTTCTTGTAGCATACAATCCTTCATTTTACCATATCGGCATTAGGCACGTTATCTGAACATCAATAA
This sequence comes from Anaerolineaceae bacterium, assembly GCA_963674975.1. GTDB lineage: Bacteria > Chloroflexota > Anaerolineae > Anaerolineales > Anaerolineaceae > UBA4781. The sequence continues at coordinate 2,267,107 of OY771913.1, read as the reverse complement.
TATGAAAAAAAATGATTCAGGGTACAATCGAGATGTGAATAAAAGAACCAGATCCATACCAACCGATCGGCTAAGCATTATTTCTGCGTTGATTATTCTTAATTATGCATTGATGCCTTTCATTTATTCTCCCGAAATTCCCTTGAATTTCTCTATTCTTGGGATCGTCTTCAATTTCAATCTCAATTACTCAAATTTGATGGTTCTTTCTGCATCAGCATTCGGAGCTGTTGGCAGCTACTGGCTTCTCTACGATCATCCGCTGATCAATCGAACCAATATTTTGATCCATCTTATCCTTCCAACCCTCATCTCCGGAGTGATGAGTATTCCTCTAAACGTTATCGCTATTGGTCCGGCATGGTGGATCGTCTTTGCGCTGGAGAGTATACTGATCATCTTTACCATTATCGCGGAGTTTTACAGCATCGATCCACAAAACTCTCTTTTTGCGCTTTCGAAGATCATTCTGCTTCCCCTGGCTCTCAGCCTGATCCTTCTATTATCCATCTCCGTGCGAAGTGCCGATTACAGGCTTTATATCGAAGCGATCATTTTGACAACCGTCTTTGTGATCATTTTCATTCGCTTGAATGCTTTAACCAGTTCCGCAGAGAAGAAAACAAAAACCCTGTTATCTGCTTTCCTCTTCACCCAGGTTCTCACCGCATGTCATTATCTTCCACTCCCCTCCATTGCCTTTGGACTTATTCTCACCGGGTATGCCTGTTTTTTGATCACGCTTCCTTTAACAACCGAATCTGCGGAAAAACCGGCAGAAGCCGTGCGAGATGCTGCTTCTTATGCCATTCCATTTCTGCTCAGTGCTTTTTTCTTTTTATAAGTTCAGAACTGAAATTGCCAGATCTTACTTTTTCTTCCCATTCCCCAATTTTTCCATCTCTTTTTGATATAAATATGCCAAATTGCGATGATGGAGATCTTCAACCAGTCCACCCAAAAGGACACGGCTTTTCCCGCAGGATTCCACGGTTGCCTCTTCGAGTTTCTTTTGCGGGTCTTTTTTCTTCATTGCAACAGCAACAATTTTTTTAAGCTCTTCAAGATACCTTAAATTGGATTCGATGGCTCCCTCGATCTCACCACGTAGAATCACATCGCCATGTCCCTGGACGATATTTTCCAATCCAAGATCTTTGAAAGATTCAATAGTCTGCATCAATTGATCAATATCGCCTTCAATAAAGACGGGGAGTGGTAGAAACGCATCACCGGCAAATAGAATACGATCTTCACGTACAAAAACAGAAATACCATCAGGGCTGTTTCCCGGAGTGGTAAAAATCTTTAGATTTTTCTTCCCTACCTTAAGGTTGATCGCACCCGAATCAAGGGTTATCTGGGGTAGAACGATCTTCGTTTTTAAGTATTCATCCCCCTGTTTTTGCGCATTTTCAAGAGCCGTTAAATTTTTCTCTTTTACCAATTTTCTGCCTTTGGTATGTGCAATAATGCTTGCACCCGGAAAAAAACAATTACCCCAGGTATGGTCTGCATGATAAATAGTATTAACCACAAAACGGACAGGTACTTTTAAGTGATCTTCAATAAACTCTCTTATCTCCAGTGTTTCTTCCTGCACCGGCAGTGTATCGATCACTACTGCCCAATCTGTACCGATCACTGCACCCGCAGAAACCTGTGCATATATTTCACTTTGGAACCAATACACATTCTCTGAAATTCGTTCACGTATCATTTTGTCGTCCAATTAAAAAAAATTCTTCGAAATGAAGAATAGCATAATTTTTTTGAAAAGTCAAAATTTTAGAAAATATGTTCTTATTTCTCGCCTGTTTGACCATCCTTCTGACTTATGGTAATATAATTGCCAATTCAGCTCATCCAGAGAGGTGGAGGGACCGGCCCTGAGAAACCTCGGCAACCAATTTTCGGTGCCAATTCCGGCAGAAACCGCAGAAGCGGTGTTTCTGGAAGATGAGAGAAATAGTCAAGAGAACCTCTCATTCCAGGGAGGTTTTTTCTTTACCTGGAGAAAGTGAGAACGAATTTGAAGAATTTTCAATATCTTGAAGCGCTTTCGGAAACTGTTCTGGTCTTTGACGGAGCTATGGGCACGAATCTGCAAAAGTTGAATCTTCAGGCATCCGATTTTGGTGGAGAACGATATTCGGGCTGCAACGATATCCTCAATCTTACCCGCGCTGATGCGGTAGAGCACGTTCACCGTTCTTTTCTGGAAGCAGGGGTGGATGTCATCGAGACAAACACTTTCCGTTCCAACCGGATCACACTTCATGAATATGGTTTAAAAGATAAAGTACATCAGATCAATTTTGAAGCTGCCCGCATGGCTAAACGCATCGCCAATGCTTTCAGTACATCCACTCAACCGCGTTTCGTGGCTGGCTCAATTGGTCCCAGTGGGAAGATATTCTCCATCAATGAAGCAAAAACAGGATCCATCTCATTTCAAGAAGTAATGGATGTATTCAAAGAGCAGGCAACCGCTCTGCTCGAAGGGGGTGTCGATCTGCTGCTGCTGGAAACACAGCAGGACCTTCTGGAAATCAAAGCAGCCATACTGGGAATCAAACAAGCTTTCCAGCAATGTGATATCCATGTTCCACTGCAGGTACAGGTGACCATGGATGTTCACAACCGTATGCTTTTTGGCAGTTCTATTGATGCGGTTCTGGCTATTCTGGAATTGATGGAAATCAATGTCATTGGATTGAACTGCTCCACCGGTCCGGATGAAATGCAGCCACCACTCGAATATCTGGCAAAGAACACACATTTACCCGTCTCCTGCCTGCCGAACGCAGGCATGCCTGAAATGCGGGGCGATGAGGTGATCTACCCTCTATCACCGCAGCATTTTGCTGAAAGCATGACAAGATATGTGGAGGAAAAATCACTTTCAGCAGCAGGCGGCTGCTGCGGCACAACACCGGAACACCTCGCATTATTGGTAAAAAATATTCACGGACATCCCGCTCCAAAAAAAGCGGCTCAACGAAAAGGATATTTAAGTTCACCACTGCATGCACGCGAGATGAAGCAAACCCCTCCCCCTTTCATCATTGGCGAACGATTGAACACCCAGGGAAGCCGAAACTTCAAAAAGATTATCCTTGCAGAAGATTTTACGCAAGCCGAAACCCTGGCAGCCCAACAGATAGAAAGCGGTGCTCACGGACTGGATCTGTGTACTGCTCTGACCGAAAATGACCTTGAAAAACCGAATCTGGTAACACTCATCCGGCATATCAGCCATACCCAGGATGCACCGCTGATCATCGATACTACCAATCCCAACGTGATGGAAGCTGCCCTGCAGGCTACCCCGGGTAGATGTTTACTGAACTCAACCAATTTTGAAAGCGGTAATGACAAAGCCAGAATCGTCTTTGAACTGGCACATTCCTACGCAGCAGCAGTACTGATATTGACAATTGATGAAAGCGGTATGGCAAAAACTCTCGAGCAGAAATTATCCATTGTTGACCGGGCTTACCGCATGGCAGTCGATGAAGTTCATCTACCTCCGCAATCACTTGTGTTCGATCCATTGACATTCTCCTTAGCCAGTGGAGATGCCAGCACCCGTGACAGCGCGGAGCAAACCATCGCAGCCATCCGTGCTATCAAACAAAAATATCCTGATTGCTATACATCGCTGGGAGTCAGCAATATCTCCTTTGGCTTCTCAAAGCAAGCCCGGAAAATATTGAACAGCGTGTTTCTCTATCACGCTATTCAAGCCGGTCTGGATATGGCTATCCTGAACGCTTCCACTCTGATTCCCTATCCAGATATTCCAGAAGAGGAAAAACAGGCTGCTGAACAGCTTATCTTTCACAATTCTGAGAAAGCACTGGCTGAATTCATCACCGTTTTTTCTGATAAACCGGAGAATACCGCTAAAGAAATATCCAACTCCAGCAAAAAACTGGAATCCGGGGAGCGCATCTACCGGCACATTACCCACCGCACTCAAGATGGGCTGGAAGATGATATCAGCGCATTCATTCAGCAGAGATCAAAAGATAGTTCGCAGCATGAAGCGGCTTTAACCCTGCTGAACGAGTTCCTTCTGCCAGCCATGAAAGAGGTAGGCGAGCAGTTCAGCAAAGGGGAGATCATCCTGCCGTTCGTGCTTCAATCCTCTGAGATCATGCGAACTGCTACCCAGGAAATCGAAAAATATATTCAAAAGCAGAGTCAGACCATGCGCGGCAGCATCTTGCTGGCTACCGTTTATGGAGATGTGCACGATATCGGGAAAAACCTGGTCAAAACGATCCTTGAAAATAACGGCTTTGTCGTCAATGACCTCGGAAAACAGGTACCGGCAGACCTGATCGTTGAAACAGCCCTTGATGAGGGAGTAACAGCCATTGGATTGAGCGCCCTGCTGGTGAACACCAGCCAGCAGATGCCGATCATCATTGAAAAATTACGTGCTCTCAACAGTAATATTCCAGTCTTGATCGGAGGCGCGGCTGTTAATGAACCATTCGCAAAGAAGATCGAAAAAGACAGTACCGGTACAGCCTACGGAGGCGGAGTGTATTATTGTAAAGACGCATTTGAAGCACTAACTGTTCTGGATGGACTGAATACAAAGGGAAAGAGCCATTCATGAACATTACGAATTTCAATCCGGTTTACGGTGCCAGGATCCTATCCCATATTGAAATTGGGAAACTGGTTCCTTTTCTCAACAGAAAAGCGCTTTACCGGATTTCATGGGGAGCACAAAAAGCCCGCGGGGAGCAGTGGGAGAAGATCCAAAAAGAGTACGGTAAAAAGTTAGAGGTCATGCTGCACGAGCTGCAAATCAACCCCTGGCTTCAGCCAGCTGCCGGTTTCGGTCACTGGCAGGCTAACTCAGAGGGAAACTCTATCCTTCTGTACGACCCTGAAGATACGGAAAAAATCATCGCGCGTTTTCCCCTGCCCCGTCAGAGTGAAGGAGATAACTTATGCCTGGCTGATTACCTGCCTGCACGATCCAGCGGGGAAAAAGACATTCTATCTCTCCAGGTTGTAACTATGGGGAAAAAAGCCAGCGAAACAGCCAATGCATTTTTCAGCAATGGAAACTACGTGGAAGGATATTTTGCCCATGGACTGGCAGTCCAATTCGCCGAGGCAGCCGCAGAGTACGTCCACAACCTCATTCGAAATGAGCTGCATCTCAAAAAAAATCAAGGACGGCGTTATTCCTGGGGATATGAACCAATCCCTGATCTCGCACAGCATCAAATTCTATTTGATCTCATTCCTGCGCATGAAGAACTTGGAATGCAGTTGACCTCTGCTTATCAATTGATACCCGAGCAATCTACCGCGGCAATGGTCATTCACAATGAGCATGCACGTTATTTTCGAATAAAATCATAAGGATCGATCCATGAAAAAAGAAGCTTTTATAAAAAGGTTAAGTGAAGGAAAACCGCTGGTAGCCGATGGGGCTATGGGCACCCTATTGCATGACCGGGGTGTTGGCTTTGACAGCTGCTTTGATGAACTCAATCTGACCAATCCCGATCTGGTATCCTCCATCCATCAGGATTACATCCAGGCAGGGGCAGATATCATCCTTACCAATACCTTCGGGGCAAACCGGTTTAAACTTGAACGCGTTGGATTGGAAGAACTGCTGGTCGAGATCAATCAGACCGGTGTCGAACTTACGCGCCGTGTCGTCCGTGCTTCCAAGAAAGATATTCTGGTTGCCGGTGATGTGGGTCCACTTGGAATACAGCTGGCACCTTTTGGACGTGTGCAGGTGGACCAGGCACGAGATGCTTTCAGAGAGCAAATTCAAGCACTGGTCGATGCAGGAAGCGACCTGATCATCATTGAAACGGTGACCGATCTATACGAGATACGCGAGGCAATCGCCGCTGCCAAAGAAGTGACAACCGAACTGCCAATCGTAGCCTCGATGACTTTCACCCGCGATGACCGTACCTTACTAGGTGATGACCCGCAGAAAGTGGCAGCCAAGATCTATTCGTATGGTGCCGATGTGATCGGGATCAACTGCTCGGGTGGACCAAACCAGCTGCTGCGGCTGCTGAAAAAGATGAAAAAAGAAGTGGCGGATGGTTTGTTCTGGGTTAAACCCAACGCGGGTTGGCCGGAACAGTATTCGGGGAGAATATTCTATCCCGCCACTGCCGAATATTTCGGCGAATATGCGCTGGCATTCTGGCAGGCAGGTGCAAGAGTGATCGGCGGCTGCTGCGGCACCACTCCGGCTCACATTCGATCCATCAAGCAGGCGATCGAGCATCAAGAAATTTCCACGATCAGCAACGGTATCACCCTTGAAGTGGTAGAAGAAGAAACCATTGATGCAGAAAGCAGCGAACCTTCAAAATTTGCACAAAAGCTGAGCAACGGCAGCTTTGTTTTCTCGGTAGAAATGCAGCCCCCCAGAGGACTGGCAACGAAAAAGATCCTGGCAGGTACCAGAATGCTGGTAGATGCAGGGGCGGATGCTATTAACGTAGCTGATAGCCCTATGGCGCGCATGCGCATGAGCCCCTGGGCTGTGTGCAGCCTGCTGCAGGAAAAAGTTCACACCGAGACCATCCTGCACTTTCCTACCCGCGGCAGAAATTTGCTGCGCGTGCAGGGAGACCTACTGGCAGCCCACGCGCTGGGAGTACGCAATGTATTTGTGATCATGGGCGACCCTACCGCCATTGGAGATTACCCGGAAGCAATGGATAATTTCGATCTGGCTCCCTCCGGGCTGGTCAAGCTCATCAAACAGCGTTTCAATCAGGGTATCGACCAGGCGGGATCGGACATCGGGCAGCCTACCAGTTTTTATGTCGGCTGTGCGCTCAACCTGGCAGCCCCCGACCCGGCACGAGAAATCGCCATTCTGAAAAGGAAGGTCCGTAATGGCGCTGACTTTATCATCACCCAGCCCATTTATGATGCCGCTCTGATCTCCAGCTTTATGAACGCTTATAGGGAAGTCGGGGAAGAATTGAACATTCCCCTGCTGATCGGGGTCCTGCCGCTGGTTAGCGCGCGCCATGCCGCTTTTCTGCACCAGGAGGTTCCGGGTATTTCCATTCCGGAGGAAATTCATAAGCGCATGAGGGCTGCAGAAGATAATGGAACAGGACCAAAAGAAGGCATTGGAATTGCGGTAGACCTGATCAAAGAGATCAAGAAACAAGCACAGGGCGTTTACATCACCCCTCCCTTCAATCATTTTGATTATGTAGCAGAGATCGTAGAAAACTCAAAATAAAAAAGCGAAACTTGTCTTTCCCTGTCGATATTAGAACGTTCAGATAGGTTTTCTTACGTTAGAATATAGTATATGGCTGAAGAGAAATCTATGCTTTTAATTATCGATCTTGGAAATACAAACCTGGTGCTCGGTTTATATGAGGGGCAAAAATTGATCCATCATTGGCGTCTGGCTACCGATCATGCCCGCATGCCGGATGAATACGGCATTCAATTCCGTGACCTTTTCGATCATAAAAAAGTTTCCATAGATTCCATTAAAGGCATTTGCTTATCGTCTGTTGTGCCCCCGTTAACCGATCATATTGTACAAGCCTGCCAGGTTTACCTGAATCAAAAACCGCTGGTCGTTTCGGCAAACTTGAAATTAAACATTCAAATTCGCTATGAAGATCCAAAAGCAGTGGGGGCTGACCGCATTGCCGACGCTGTGGAAGTCCAACGCAGCTACGGCGGTCCCGCCTGTATCATTGACTTTGGAACAGCAACCACCTTCAACGCCTTATCAGAGGCAGGTGAATATCTGGGCGGCTCCATTCTGCCGGGTATTCAAGTCGCTGCAGACGCGCTGGTGCAAAGAGCCGCCAAGCTTTCTCCGGTCTCTCTGGATACTCCCCCATCTGTTATCGGGAGCAATACCGGCGATGCTATCCGCGCGGGATTGATCTTTGGATACGTAAGCCTGGTTGAGGGGATGGTCACGCGTTACCGCAAGATACTGGGAAAAACCATGAAAGTTGTCGGAACGGGAGGTCTGGTCAGCCTGATCAGCCCACATACCGATATCATTGACATTGTCGAACCATGGTTGACTTTAAATGGGCTGCAGTACATCTGGGAGATGAACAAAGAAAATGGAAAATCCAATTAAAAACAAGAATATCATTCTCGGGGTTACCGGTTCCATTGCGGCTTATAAAGCCGCAGAGCTTGCTTCACAGCTCAGTAAAGCCGGTGCAAATGTCAATGTGATCCTCACTGAATCTGCCGTAAAGCTGGTATCGCCTTTAACCTTTCGCTCGGTAACCGGGAAAAAAGTATTCATTGAAGATAATCTATGGGAGACAACCGACCATATCACCCACATCAGCCTGGCAGTAGCCGCTGATCTCATGCTTATAGCACCTGCTTCTGCCAATACCATAGCGAAGATCGCGCATGGACAGGCTGATAATTTACTTACACTCACCGCTCTTGCCATCCGCTGCCCGCTGGTAATCGCCCCTGCTATGGATGCCGGAATGTACGGCAACTCCTTCACACAAGAAAACGTCAAGATCCTCGAAGAGCATGCTATTACCATCCTTGGACCTGCAGAAGGGCATCTGGCATCAGGTTTAAAAGGAAAAGGACGTATGCTGGAACCGGAGGAACTGTTCGCTTTTGTGCGCTTTCTGCTCAGCCGGGGGGGTGTACTGGCAGGAAAAAAGATCGTGGTAACTGCCGGCGGCACACAGGAGCCCATCGACCCGGTGCGGATGATCACCAATCGGTCTTCCGGAAAGCAGGGTTACGCACTGGCTCAGGCAGCACTGGATGCCGGTGCAGATGTGACCCTTATTTCAGCACCAACCGCCCTCATCCCTCCCAAAGGCTGCAGGCTGGAGACTGTTCAAACTGCGGAGGAAATGCACGGAAAAGTATTCGAGGAAATTGAAAACGCTGACGCAGTCATCATGGCAGCGGCAGTCGCCGATTTCAAACCGGAAGCATACAACCAGCAGAAGATCAAAAAAGAAGGAAGCTTTAAATCGATCGAGGTCGGACCGACCATTGATATCTTGAAAAAACTGGGGGAATTCAAACGCAGCAAGAAAATGAATCTCTATTTGATCGGGTTTGCTGCAGAGAGTGAAAACCTGCTCAAGAATGCAGAGAAAAAACTCACCGAGAAAAATCTGGACCTTCTGGTCGCCAATGATATTTCCAGGAGTGATGCCGGTTTTGGAGTGGATACCAATGCGGTCACCCTTTTATTTAAAAATGGAGATAAAGAGGACCTTCCACTTCAGACAAAAGAATTGATCGCACAAAAGATCATTGAGGTTTTAATTCATTTATTTCATGAATGAGCGAGGGAAAAACCATGCGCATACTTGTTCTTTCTGATATACATTCAAATCTAACCGCTCTTGAAAAAGTTCTTTCCGTGGCAGAACCTTACGAAGCAGTATGGTGTCTGGGGGATATCATCGGGTATGGACCTGATCCAAACGAATGCATCAAGGTAGTGCAGAGCCTTCCCAATCTGGTTTGTGTGAGAGGGAATCATGATGCAGCTGTAGTCGGAGATGTCGACCAGCACACATTCAACCATGAAGCAAGCATATCGATCAGCTGGACCAAGCGAGAATTGGATGCGGACAGTCAGGAATTTCTGCTTCAGCTTCCAGAAACCATCGTCGAGGATAATGTCACACTGGTGCACGGCAGCCCGCGCAATCCGGTGTGGGATTACGTAATGGACTATATGACCGCTCTGCGCATGTTCCAATTTTTTACAACACAAATCTGCATGCTCGGTCACACACACGTTCCGGCATACTGGGTAGAAAACGAGATGAACAGCAAAGACAATCTTCTTCTGGATTTTCAAAAGAAAAATATTCAAGGTCGTGTTATTCTCAATCCCGGTTCAGTTGGACAGCCCCGTGACCATGATCCACGCGCATCTTTCGCCATCTTCGACAGCAAGAATCTTACCTGGGAGCTGCGAAGAGTTGAGTATGATATCAGCAGTGTACAGAAGCGTATTAAAAAGGCGGGACTGCCGTGGAGACATGCCATGCGGCTTCAAGAAGGCTGGTAAACGGGAACTATTTCACGATCAGCAGCGTTTATAAAGTAACTTAACATATTCCCAAGGAGGAAAAATGAAAAGAAAGCGCTTGATTATGTGCTGTTTGTTAGTTTTTTTACTGGCGGCAGCTTCCTGCAGTTCAAAAGCAGCCGATTCTGTAATGACCTCAAGCCGACAAGGCGTTGCTTCAGAAATGATTGCTATGGAAGAACCGGCGATGGCTAAAGAAGCGGCGTATGACTATGATGATTATGAAGCTGGTGGTGCAGTACCATCCTATAATGTTGAACGCGTGGTCATCAAGAACGCCGACTTGAGCCTTATAGTGGTTGATCCAGCTGCAGCCCTTGAAACCATCAGCCGGATGGCTGAGGAAAAAGGTGGTTTTGTCGTCAACTCCAATATCTACAAGATCACATCTACCACCGGGAAAGAACTTCCTGCCGGTTACATAACCATCCGTGTTCCCGCCGAAATCCTCGAAGATACCATGGATGAAATCAAGGCACTGGTGGAAGATGCAGATACCGATATCCTCAGCGAATCGGTTTCAGGTCAGGATGTTACCAGCGAGGTAACCGACCTGGAATCGCGGCTGCGCAATCTGGAAAGCGCGGAAAGCCAGCTGCTGGATATCATGGATAATGCAACCAACACAGAAGATGTCATGTCCGTCTTCACAGAACTAACTTCGATTCGTGAAGATATCGAAATCATTCAGGGACAGCTTCAATACTATCAAGAATCAGCCAAACTATCCGCTATTTCCATCAATTTGCAGGCAAAAGAAGCAGTAGCCCCCATCACGATCGGTGGATGGAGACCCTCCCTGACCCTGCAGCGAGCAGCACAAGCCCTGATCGATGGATTGAAATTCGTTGCAAATGCCCTGATCTGGATCGTAATCTGTATTGCCCCTATCGCACTGGTGATCGGGTTACCAATTTATTTCATCATCAAATCTGCAAAAAAGCGACGCATGAAGAAAAAAGAAGAGAAGAAAGCATAGTGATTCAAAAGAGCGAGAAAATCTCGCTCTTTTTATTTAATGCTTGATCGAAATAGATGCCGGTTTTTCAAGACGCATCTTCAACTCGTAAATCGACTGTGTGATCCTGGTGAAATTCAAGATATCACCCGAAGATTCGACTTTTTGCGGTTCAACAGGGATAGATAGAAAAACGCTGCCGGTTATATGTTTTCCGGGGTTCAACGAAAAACGTGTTTCTTTCTTTCTGGTGCTCCATCTGGTTACTTCCATCCCTTGAGAAAAATGCAGATCAGATCCAACCAATTGATCTTCTTCAAGACATGGTCGAACAGCCAGCAGGAGACAGCCATGTGCAGGAATAGTAAACATGCCCAGCGAATGGTTTTTTTCACTTTTCGTGATGTTCTTCTTCCAAAAATCACTTACCCAATACTGTCCATCTTCCAGATTAAACAAACTGCAGGTCAGCTCATCGATGCTTTCCTTATCCTGCCAATTAATCTGGGCTAGAATATCCCATTTCCCCAAAGCACCTTCCATTTTGACACGCATCCGAGACGGATATTGGTCCTGCAGCCATTTCAGAACGATCATTTGAGAAGAAATCGGAGGGAGCAGCTGTGCTGCAAGGTGCAGCCGCTCGGTTGTGAGTGCGGTCAAATCATCGGAAAATATTAATGAACCCCCACTCAAAGCAATGACCGATGCCAGTGTTTGCACTTCCGCAAGAGTCAAACCGGACTGATCGCGCACCAGCACGCAATCAGGATCATTCACCCACCAGCTTCCGTGCATATTGGCGCGGGTGAGGATATTTCTCAGGCTGTTGCGCGCACTCGGCACACTGGGTTCTTTATCTAAAACAAATCGGATGCTGCCATATTTAGGCGTCCATGAATCACTCACATCCGGACCAATGCGCATGGAATCAACGATTCCCAATCCAGACCCCAAGGGAAGCCCGCATCCAACCAGGTATGTGGATGGACCAGCTATCTCACGAATGTCTTCAAGCCCTTTGCGCAGGACCTGTGCTCTTGTTTTTGTGGGATCGGAATACTTTCCCTTCAAAGCAGCCGCATATAAAAAATCCAGCTTCAGATAGGGATATTTCCAGCTTTCCACAGCCCGCGCGATCACCTTACGGACATAATCAGCCGCATAAGGGTTGGTGATATCCAGAGCAGTTGTGAGCGCATTCCAGCCGAATCCGGCGTTCACCGGTTTTCCATTGGCTTTACGCAAGATCCAATCAGGATGTTTGCTGAATAAATTTGAAGAGCGTTGAATGATATAAGGCGCCAGCCAGAGACCCGGCTGATAACCTTTATCTTTTATTTCCTGAGCAAGCGAACTCACTCCATCGGGAAAACCAGCCTTAAAAGAAAACCAATCTCCTACACTGCTTTCAAAGCCATCATCGATCTGAAAAAGAGTAAGTGGAAATTCTTCTTTATATTCATTCAGCACTTTTAAATTCTCACGAAGAACTGGTTCATTGATATTTTGATAATACTGATACCAGGAGCACCAGCCAGCAAGGACTTTTGAGTTGAAAGATACTTTATTCTCACGGGCAGCCATATCAAAATAACTGTTTGCACAATCACTGTCAGAACCTTCCACCTGCAGCGCAACCGCCCAATCTGTTTGCAGCGTTGTATGTGTATCCAGACGAGCGCCATCGCCATCTGCCCACATATAAATATCCGGGTCTTTCCAGCTGGTCAATGCGATATGCCCGAACTGCTTTTTTTGTGAAAGGAACCCGAACAGGCAGCCTTTTTCCTTCTCTTTATCGAATAGCACTGCAAACATATCAGCGATACCGGCAAAACGACTTTCATTCTTGAGCCCGGCATCCATGATCATCGGGTTCTGCAGCATACCCAGCCGGGAACGCAGCTGGGGAGTCGAAGAGGATATACTCCCGCTGAAGGACCAGGACTGCCAGCCGTTCACGAAGAAAGTCAGTGCCTGCGGAGAACCGCCAAGGTGCAGGCAAGGCTTTTTTTTCTCAGATGATTTACTGATCAAATCTATTCGGTCGATAAAGACCGCACCTGCATTTTGATTGGAAATAATTACTTTCCATAACACTGCAGGCTGTTCAAGAGGAAACGCAAAAACAACCTCAAAATCCAATCCAGGGATCGATGTTTCAGGGTGAAACATTATATGGTCGCGATGCGATAAAAGTTTCAGCCCACCACTTCTTTTTTGTGCTGACTGCGGATCAAGAACTAAAGGAAGTGAAAACGGTTTATTCTTATATGAACCAGATACGGTAATCTGTGCATTTATGATAGCAGGAAAGCTGCTATCCACCGGCTCAATTGAAAACGTTCCATCACGCTGCTCTATAGAAAAAGCAAACGCTGAATTTGAATATTGGTTCATGGCTGCCCCTTTTCTTTTATTGTGGATGCACATCAGGGGTTTCTACACCCTGAATGTAGCGATAAAATTCGAATTCACCGCGCTTTCCCATGAAAATAAGACGATGCTGGAATATCCAACCATAAGGATCGCTTTCAAGGATCATCGGTTTGGCAGCATAAACATAATCCAGCCCGATCTCATCCAGGTATTCATAAGCCCGGGCTTCCTTCAGCTGCTCGTAGTACTCCGTCCCATTGATCAATCCATCCAAGTTGACGATCGTTCGATCCTGAATGAAATATGCGATCACTCCACCACCGGTCATTCCGATAATATCACCGGGTTTGGTATGATCTTCAACATATTTCACCTCTTTGATATATTGATGATCAGACACATCGCTTTTGATATATGAATAACGTTTGATCATGGGTACAGCCAGATTAAGAACCAGAACAACGCAGAAAATGCTCACCAGCATTTGTGAGAAAAATACGCCGTGCAGGTAGCGCTTGTAGCGCCGCAGAACACTCTCGATAATAATGCCGATGAAAATCACCACACAAAGGATCTCAGGGATCCAGTACCAGTATTTTGCGTGCAGGTAGCCGGTTGCCTTGTAGCTGAACAGGTGAAAAACACAACCCACAAAGAGAGGTAAAAAGGCTGTTTCACGGATGGCTTTTTGAATAAAGCCCTTCTTCCTATAAATCAGGTACAAAATAGTAAATATCACAAACGCCCATACCAGCATTCCGAAATCACGTTGGAAATTACTGTATGCGAGCGTACCCTCTTGAATGCCCGTCAGCTGTGTAACCACATCGACCAGAAGTCCAACCGGCGCCGTGATCAACCACCATGGACCATCCTTGACCGTAGCAGTAAACCAGCTGCCCATTACATCACCCAGCGTTTTTAAAGGCTGCCCATAAACGGTAAGCGGTAGAGTGCCCCACCAGCGCTTAATGGTGCCGCTAATGGGCATATAGGAGCCCGAATAAGCTTTGTTGAAAAGCATATACCCTGCCAGCAGAACAAGGATCGGCAGGAAATAGGTAACGGCATTGACCACCCATTTTTTTCCATTCGCAGACCAGGAAATATCGGATGTAAAATCCCTTTTTTTCCAGTGCATATAAAGAATGTATCCGATTCTCCATCCCAGCATAAAGAATAGAGAGATAGCAAAGTCGATCAACAGCACCGCACGGGGGAATCCCAGGAATAAATGCAGAATATCATGCAGGGTAAAGATCAAACCACCCGTTATGACCGTCGATACAACAGAACCAAGAATAACCCGGATGATCTGCTTCTTTAAAGAAACAGATGAATCACAGGTATATCCTTTGAAAATATACTGGAAAATTACTTTGGTAAGCAAAGAAAGAACGATAAAGATATATAGAAATGGAAGGAAATTGAAGATATTATCCGTATTCTGAACTCGTAAATAATAGGCAATGATGGCAGATAAAAAGGCAAATAATCCATCCAATAGGATTTGCCAGCGCAGATCGGTTTTCCGGAAAACGAGCCAGATACCCATCATGACCACCAGGAAGATCGTGTCAAGCCGGCTGAATAAAAGAAAAGCACCCAGCAGGCTCATCACCAGGTAGTTTTTAGGTTTTATCTCGCGATCTTCGAAAGAAGATAGATAACTGACTGCAGCCACAAGGGCAAAAGCAGTCAGTCCAGATTCAAGACCCAGTTCGGAGGTCAATTGATGGATGGTCGGTAAAAATGTCCAAAAAATAGACACGAGCCATCCCGTCTCTTTCGAAAACTTTTTCGCGAAAAATCGATATAGAAGTATTCCGGTACCGGCATTCAAGATCGCCAGAACCATAACCACGATCCGAAGCGGCAAGAACACATTGACACTTGCCAGACTGAAGATCGGAACACAGATCAACATCCACAACGGATGAAATCCATTGGTTGCACTGATCCCATCAAATGTGATCCCCTTCCCTTCTGCAATGTTGCGGGCAGTGACAAAATAATAAAAGGCGTCGTCGGTTTGAAATACGTTTAGTAATCGTGATTCAGGAGAAAAAGCAATATAAGCATGCAGCGCAAGAATGACAACCAGCAATATGATCTCAAATGGGATTTTTTTTGTTTTCATCTTCCTATCCATGAGTGAATGTGGATTTATTATAGCGCATGGTAAAAAAAGGAAGACAGTTCAAAACCCTGTCTCCCTTTTACAGCTTTTCTCTATGACAAACCTGTTATTTTCCCCGTTTTCAGGTCGATATCAATATCCATAAAAGCCGGGCGGGTTGGCAGCCCCGGCATGGTACTGATCTCACCTGCCAGAGGGTATAGGAATCCTGCGCCTGCCGATAAGCGGATATCACGGATCGGGAATCGGTATCCTCTGGGTACACCCTTTAATTCTGCATCATGGCTCAAACTCAAATGCGTTTTTGCCATGCAAATTGGCAAACCTGCATAACCCAGTCGGGTAAATTCTTCGATCTTTTTCTCCGCTTCGGGAGCATAATCTACCCCGTCAGCTCCATAGACCTGCGCAACCACTTCCTCGATCTTCTTCTTGATCGACCAATCCAAGGGATAGAGAAACTGGAATTTATTGGGTTTTTCCGCTGCTTTCATAACAGCTTCTGCCAGCTCCACCGCTCCGGCTCCGCCCATCTCCCAGTGGTTGGTTACAACACAGTCTTCTGCCAGGTTAGATTCTCGAACAACCCGCTGGATGAGATCAAGCTCTGCATCCGAATCGGTTACAAAACGGTTGATAGCTACGACCGTAGGAATGCCAAAATGATGGGCAATTCCGATATGATGGAAAAGATGATCGAGTCCATTGCGCAGGAGATCGAGATTTTCTTCCGTATAGGCTTTATCCAGCGGTTTACCCGCAGTAACCTTGGGACCACCCCCATGCATTTTCAAAGCACGCACGGTTGCCACCAGCACTACCACATCCGGCTTCAATCCGGAGTAACGGCATTTGATATCAAAGAACTTCTCCATACCCATATCCGAACCAAATCCGGATTCGGTAATGACATAATCTCCCAATTTCAAACCTATCTGATCTGCCAGGATTGAGCTGTTTCCGTGGGCAATATTGGCAAAGGGTCCGGCATGCACAAAAACAGGTGTGCCTTCCAGAGTTTGCAGCAAATTAGGTTTCACGGCATCCGCCATAAGCACCGTCAGCGCTCCTGCCACACCCAGGTCTTCGGCAGTGATCGATTCTCCGTTTTTATTTAGTGCCACCACCATTTTCCCCAGCCGTTCGCGCATATCCCGCATACTGGTAGCCAGCGCCAGGACTGCCATGATTTCACTGGCAACCGTGATATAGAAAGCGGTTTTTCGCGCCGCATCTTTTTCTTTAGGTCCTTCGCCTACAGTAATACCCCGTAAAAAGCGGTCATTGGTATCGATCCCACGCATCCAGTAAATTTGGTCCGGATCGATATCCAACCGCACCAGCTGGTGTTTTTGTTCTTCGGTTATCTTATCTAATTGATCAGGGTTAATACCCAGTTTCTCCAGGCGAGCCATTTGTCCGCTGCCAACCTTGAAAGCTCCATGTTTATCCTGTGGATAAAGACGTTGAAACAGGGCATCATCGGTTTGATGGTTTTCGTGATACAAACGCGTTTCTACCGCAGCAGCCATTAAGTTATTAGCCGCTGTCACCGCATGGATATCACCCGTTAAATGAAGATTCAGATCTTCCATTGGGATAACCTGGCTGTAGCCGCCACCGGCTGCTCCCCCCTTGATACCAAAAGTTGGTCCCTGGCTGGGCTGGCGCAGGCAGGTTACCACCCGTTTTTGTAAATGGGCGCCCAGTGCCTGGCTGAGTCCAACGGTTGTGGTAGTTTTCCCCTCCCCCAATGGAGTAGGATTGATCGCAGTAACATCAATGTATTTTCCATTGGGAAGATCTTTCAAACGTTCCAGAACTTCCAGTTTTACTTTCGCTTTATACGGTCCATACAGTTCTAACTCTTCCGGAAGAATACCCAGATCTTCTGCAACATCCGCAATCGGACGCAGGACAGCAGCCTGCGCGATCTCGATATCACTTGGAACAGGTTTTTTCATTTCCAGTTTCGTTGTTCTAAAAGGTTTGTGTGCTTTCTGCATATTCATCCTTCTTTCTTTCTACCTCATTCTGCTTTTCTGAAACAGCCAGTTTCTTTTTAGAAGGGGCAAGCAAGAACAAATATCCCAAGCCTGAAATTGTACAAATGATCCCGCCAGCATACCAGACCCAGTTCGGATTGTAGTTATCCATAATGATACCAGCAGCCAGAGGTCCTATCGCATTCGCTGTCCCGTAACTGAGATTAAAAACTGCCATATATCTCCCGCGCATATCTTCGGGAGCAAGCTTCGCAATAGCTGCCTGCAGAATAGGGGAACTGATCATCTCCCCAATGGTAATGATCGCCATTGCCAGCAAGAAAAGGGGATAGGTCCCCACAAATCCATACATCCCAAAACCGATCGCATAGAAGATGTTTCCAAAGAACATCAAGATCATTGGTTGATAATTCTTGATCTTCCCCGTAATCCAGAACTGCATGAACACGACCATGATCGCATTGAGAGAAAGAATATAGCCATATTTCTGGGTGGAAATGCTGTAAGAGTCTCTCAAGAAAACCGATAGGCTGGAACTCATCTGCATATATACCAAGTTCGTCAGCAAAGTCAGGAGAAGAATACCGATAAAGAACCAGTCTTTCAGAGCAATGCGATATCCGCCAATCGTTTTCCATAAACTTTGCTCGTACTCCGGATGAGCTGGGTCGGCTTTTGGTTTGGTTTCCGGTATCTTCAAGAATACAATAACCGCAGTGATCATGCTGACCACAAAATCCGTCACGAAAAGATAAAAGTAATCATAACCGGCTAACAGACCGCCGATGGCAGGTCCAAAGGTCACAGATAAATTCACCACAACACGCAAAATACTGAAACCCTGCGCTCGCTGTTTTTCCGGGAGAATGTCTGCCATCATGGCATTTACCGCCGGACCGCCGATATTTGTTAGAAGACCGGTGATGACGGTAAAGATCATAAAAGTTTCATAATTGGGAATAAAGCCCATCAGCAAACTGCTGGTTCCGCTGAGAATGATCCCGGCTAAGAGCATCTGTTTGCGTCCAAATTTATCGGTTAATGCACCACTCAGCATATTCCCAAAGAACATAGCTGAAGTATGCAGCATGAAAATATACCCGACTTCCGTCATCCCAACGCCGAAGCGCTCGGTAATGTACAGGGAAAAGAAAGGATATAGAAGAGATCCGCCCAACCGGTCGATAAACATAGCTCCAATAAGGGTCCAGAAAGTAGAAGTGAACCCTTTATAGGTTTCTTTGATATTCTTGAACAATGATCACTCCTGTAATATTGGCTTTAGTCTTTCTTGAACTTTCAGATTTAACAGCAAATATCCGCATAAGGTTATCAGACAAATACCACCTGCAATCGTCCACACCAGATCGGGATTCAAATTATCCATCACCAGCCCGGCAAAAAAGGTGCTGAAGATATTCGGGACTCCCCAACTAAGACCGGCAAAAGCGTTATAACGTCCGCGTTTATCTTCAGGAGCAAGGTTGGCGATCAGACCGCTGGAAGTGGGGATATGCACCATTTCTCCAAGCGTGATCACAGCCATAGCCACCATGAACATCCAATATTGATCAACGAATCCGACCATGGAAAAACCGATCCCATACAAAAGGGTTGCCAGCGCCATCATATACATGGGTGGTTTTTTCTTAGTAGCGCGTGTGATGCTGAATTGGAATATCACTACCAGCGCTGCATTCATACTCATTAACCAGCCATATCCATCCGCAGGAATGGCATGCTGCTGGTTGAGATAAACCGAAAGCGTACTGTACATTTGGCTGTATACAAAGATCAGCAGCATGGAAATCAACACGTACGCCATAAACAACCTATCAGCAGTAACCAGTCGATAACCCTTGAAGGTTTGCACCAGGGTTTCTCTTTCCACTTCTTCACTGGCTTGTGGTTTGGTTTCGGGGATCTTCCATAAAACTATAAGGGCAGTGATAATGCTCGCGACCGCATCACAAATAAAGACCAGCATATATGATTTGGATGCCAGCAGACCACCCAATGCCGGACCAACGATCCAGGCAAGGTTGCCAACCACGCGGATAATTCCAAAACCCTCGGCACGTTTATCAGGCGGCAGCATATCGGTGGTCATAGCTCCACGAGCAGGACCGGCAATATCCGAAAGCATACCCACAACGGTGGAAACAAGGGCAAACGCTATCAGATTTTTCATAATGCCCATCAAGATGGCAGTTGTTGCTGAGAGAACCAAGCCCGCAATAAGCATCGTTTTTCGACCGATCTTATCCGTCAATGCTCCCCCCAGCATATTTCCAATCACACCGCAAATAGACCATAGTCCAAACAGCAAACCAATGGTGGTCATATTCACACCAAACTTTTGGGCAATATACAATGAGTAAAAAGGCTGAATCATCGTACCACCCACACGATCAATGAAAGTGGCTGCCGCAAGAATTCGAAAACTCTTAGGATAATCACCAAATGTTGTGGTTATTTTCTTGAACAATGCTCCCTCCGCGTTAGTTACATAGAAAGTAAAGTATACCTCGCAATTCCTTAATAAAAAATAGGCTTACGATATAATCTTTAAATATGATGAAAAAACAGCAAATAACCGTTGGGAGAGTTCTTCCAGTGGGGCTGATCCTCTCCGCCATTGGAGCAACAGGATTGGTTTTCGTTTTTCTCAACACACAGCCTTTTATTGGACCCCGCTGGCTGTTATTCTTTTTCGTATCCGTTCTTGCCTGCGGGATAAGCCTTCCGATTTTTACGATGGTTCAAAATCGTTTTTCAAAAAATAAGTTGAGTGAGGGAGTACTGGTAAGAGAATCCATTTTATTTGCGATTTACCTCGACCTGCTCCTCTGGCTTCAGCTGGGAAGAGTTCTTACCAATGCCGTTATTCTACTGCTTGGAATTGGTTTCATATTATTGGAAATCTTTCTGCGTATGAGCGAAAAAGCTGTTTTCAAAGGCGGAGAAAACAATGAATAAAACAGATCACCTTCCCTCCATTGATGCCCTCCTTCATTTAAAAAACATTATGCCGCTTGTTGAAATGTATGGGCATGAGTTAACCGTATCTGCCCTGCGGCAGACTACAGCATCTGCCAGGAATTCAGGGAAAACCTATTCCACCGACCAAATCGCTGCAGAGAGCAGAAACCTGCTTCAGGAATGGAGCGCTCCAACACTGGTACCGGTGATCAATGCCAGCGGCGTGATACTGCACACCAACCTGGGACGCGCTCCTCTGCCATTGAGCGTATATGAAGCAATGCGGGGAACTGCCCTTTCTTATAATAATCTGGAATATGATCTAAAGGCAGGCAAACGCGGGAAGAGAGCCATCCATGCTGAACAGATACTCAAACTGCTTACAGGGGCTGAAAACGCCTATGTCGTAAACAACAACGCCGCCGCTGTTTTGCTGGTGTTGACCGCACTGGCTCCCCGCAAGCGGGTGCTGGTTTCACGCTCTCAAATGGTGGAAATTGGCGGCGGTTTCCGCGTTCCGGATGTGATGCGGCAGTCAGGCGCCAAACTTGTTGAGATCGGAACGACCAACCAGCTGCATCTATATGATTATGACAACGCGCTGCAGGAGCCTGCAGCTCTGGTTTTATGCGCCCATCATTCCAATTTCAAGATCATGGGGTTCACCAGCGAACCATCTCTAAAAGAGATCTGCGATCTGGCGCATCAAAAAAATACACCCGTATTTTACGACCTTGGTTCAGGGGCACTGCTCGATACATCAACCTATGGACTGCCCCACGAACCAATGGTGCAGGAAGCACTGCTGGCAGGGGTGGATATTGTAAGCTTCTCCGGTGATAAACTGCTGGGCGGACCCCAGGCAGGTATTATCCTCGGGAAAAAGGCACTGCTCGATAAGATCAAGAAACATCCGCTGGCAAGAGCCCTGCGCCCCGACAAACTATGTCTGGGTGGAATAAGTGCCACATTACAGCTATATCTGACCGGAAAAGCGGAAAAAGAAATTCCGGTCTGGCAGATGATCAGCCTTTCAGCTGAAGATGTAAAAAAACGCGCCGACCAATGGAAAATAATCCTCGGGTGTGGTGATATGATTGAAGGACGTTCCATGATCGGCGGAGGCAGTCTGCCCGACGAAAGCCTGCCAACCACACTGCTGGCGATCAGGGTCAACAAACCCGATACCTTCTTGAAAAAACTGCGTGAGGCAGACCAGCCTATTATCGCCAGAATCGAAAATCAGCAGATCCTTTTCGATCCCCGGACAGTGCTGATCTACCAGGAGGAACGCTTTTTGAAAATATTGAAAGCGGTCTTAACAAAATGGAATCATTAACAAGGAGCCAACCATGAAAAAAGATCTCGATCGAATCATGCAAGAAAAAGGTATCGATGCCCTGTGGATCAGCGGCGCTGCACAAAACAATCCGGATATGGTTTACTTTACCGGCATTCATCACGTCAGTGTGGCTGACCTGATCAAAATTCAGGGAGAAGAACCGGTTCTTTTCTACAACAGCATGGAACGGGAAGAGGCAGCCAAAACAGGTCTGCGTGGAATTGATTTCAACGAAAAATATCCATTCCGCACCTATCTGGAAAAAACAAATGGACATTTCCTGCAATCACAGGCTCTGCGTTATAAAGATATCCTCACTGATTTTGGAATTCATGAAAAGAAAATTGCCGTTTCTGGCAGATGTGAACTAAATTCTTCCTATGCAATAATCCGCGCCGTACAGGAACTGCTTCCCAAGGCAGAGATCGTAGGCAGTTTCATGGAAAGCGCCATCAAGCAAGCGCGCCTCACTAAAAGCCCGGATGAAATAGGGCATATCCTTAAAATGGGAAAGATCACCACCGACGTGGTAGGCAATGTGGCAGATTTTCTCAGCGGCTGCAAGACTAAAAAGAATACTCTTGTTGATAATGCGGATGATCCGGTCACGGTAGGCATGATCAGATCTATGATCAGAAAATGGCTGGCAGAAAAAGGAGCGGATAATCCGGAAGATACCATCTTCTCTATAGGCAGAGATGCGGGTGTTCCCCATAACTCAGGTAATGACGAAAGCAAACTGGAACTGGGGAAAACCATCGTTTTTGATATCTTCCCCTGTGAGGCAGGCGGCGGGTATTTTTATGATTTCACCCGCACCTGGTGCCTGGGGTATGCTCCCGATGAAGTGCAGAAGGTCTATGAAGATGTGTTTACTGTCCATCAAAAGATGTTCCAAACGGCAAAATCCAATGTACCGTTCCCAAATTATCAAGCCGAAACCTGCCGTATGTTCCGTGAAATGGGATACGAAACCATTGAAGAAAATCCCCAATGCGTGGAAGGATATGTACACAGCCTTGGTCATGGTCTGGGTCTGGATGTTCATGAAAGCCCCTTCAGCGGTATGGGAGCAGGCGAGCGCGATGTGCTACAGCCGGGGATGGTTTTCACCATAGAACCCGGATTGTATTATCCCTCGAAAGGATTCGGGGTAAGAATTGAAGACACGGTATATTTAGACGAACAGGGAAAAGCGAAAATCGCGGCTGATTTTCCATATCAGCTGGTTCTCCCTGTAAAAGAGTAAAAGGTTTATGGAAGAACAAGTCTCTGAGAAAAAAAGTATACGCGTTCTGGGGATCGAAACCTCCTGTGATGAAACTGCCGCTTCTGTGCTGGAAAACGGAACAGAGGTACTCAGCAATATCGTGGCATCGCAGGCAGACCTGCATGCCAAATTCGGAGGGGTTTTCCCCGAGGTTGCATCCAGAGAACATATTAAAACCATCTATACTGTGATCGATGAAGCATTAAAAGAAGCGCATTTGAGCATTCAAGAACTGGATGCCATTGCCGTCACGCGCGGACCCGGATTAGCCGGATCGCTGGTGGTCGGAATGAATATGGCGAAAGGGATCAGTTTGGCGAGCGGAATTCCGATCATCGGGGTCAACCATCTGGAAGGTCACCTCTATTCCGCATGGATTCCCCAGGAGGAAACCGAATATCAGCAGCCGCAGTTCCCGGTGATCGCACTGATCGTATCAGGCGGTCATTCTTCGCTAGTACTGATGCAGGATCATTTAACCTATACGCAGCTCGGACGCACGCTTGACGATGCGGCAGGAGAAGCCTTTGATAAGGTTGCCCGCCTGCTGGATCTGCCCTACCCCGGCGGTCCATCCATTCAAAAATCTGCGGAAACAGGGAATGTACATGCTTTCCAATTCCCCCGCGCCTGGCTTGAAGGAACATGGAACTTTTCTTTCAGCGGTTTGAAAACCGCCGTGCTGCGCAAATTGCAGGAACTGCACGCAGATGGACGCCCTGTTATCATCGAAAATTTGGCGTCAAGTTTTCAGGCAGCCGTGGTAGATGTACTCAGTGAAAAGACAATGGCAGCAGCACGCGAGTTCCATGCCAGAAGTATCATCGTGGCAGGCGGAGTGTCTGCCAACCGCGCATTAAGAAAAGCATTTCTCGATCAAAAAGAATTTCCCGTGCATATTCCGCCGCTCCAATTATGCACAGATAATGCCGTGATGATCGCCACAGCCGGATACTACCGTTTCATCAACGGGTATCGTGACGACTTTTCGATGGACGTGCTGCCCAACTGGGCTTTGATTTCTTCCACCTGATCTATGGAAAAGACAGAAAAACATCCAGCATTACCAGAAAAATCAGAAAAGAAGGGGGAAGAACGCGCATGCGGGTTTCAGGCAGGTGCGCTTTGCCCGCGCTGCAAGCAGGGTGTTCTGGATTATAACGGGATGCTCATGCTGGAATGCCCGGTATGCGGGCTGACAAATGGGTATGGATTCACCTGATAGAAAATGAATAGCCCCGGTGGGGCTGCCTCCTACTAACCTCCCCCATACTCTCGTATAGGGGAGGAAATTATTCGCTATGAGTTTTATAAGAATAAAAAGCTGTGAAATGCCAAAAATCGCTTGCATGGTAAGATGAATTTAAGGAGATTGTATATGGACGCAAAAGTTATCTGGAAGCAAAAAATGAGTTTCGAGGGCACCGCCGACAGCGGTTTCAAAATTCCGCTGGGTACAAGCTCTGACTTTGGCGGAGATGATGATGGATTCCGCCCGCTGGAACTGCTGGCGATCGGTCTGGCTGGCTGCACCGCCATGGATGTGATCTCGATCCTTGCCAAGAAAAAACAGGAGGTTAAGAATTTCGAAGTACGCGTGCATGCCGACCGGGCAAGCGAACACCCCAAGGTATTCACACGCTTGATCATCGAATATGTGGTTAGCGGAAAGAACCTGGATCAAGCAGCCGTGGAACGCGCCGTAGAACTCTCAGAAACGAAATACTGCTCTGCACAAGCTATGTTCAAGAAAGTTGCTCCCATGGAGTTGAAAATAACGGTCAAAGAAATCTAATTTCCATTATAAAAAGATGAATATTCATCGAGCCACTCTTGAAACCTGCTCCAACGCCAGCGGTATGGTCGTCGTGATCGATGTTCTGTGAGCGTTCACAATCTCTGCTAATTCTCAATACAACCGCAGGTATATAGGGAGTAATCAGCGCAAAAAATGCAAACACCAAGAACGGGATAACTCATAGAAGATTATCACTCCAACTTATATGATAGACTATGCAATATGATGGTGTGATTTTGAAGTTTTCGTCGAACCTTTCATCTACGCTGAAATGATAACAAATGAATATAAAGCAAACATTGAAATTTATCTTCAATTTGGCTTCAAAGTTCGTTCTACTAATTTTGGGAATGTTTTTTGTTTGTATAGTCACTATTGCTGTTGTAATTGCAATAAGCTCTAATAATCCTGACTCCCTTTTTCATGTTCATCCATCGGATGAGAAGCTAATTTCAAACTTTTATGAGCATAAGGAAGAGTTTGAGCAATTGGCAAAAATGCTAATCTCAGAAAATGAGATTGAGGTGATATATCCTGACACAAGTGAATGTCAAATATCGAATAGGGAAATAATTAATAGCGCAGATAGTTTGTCCTGTGCAAATTACATTAGGATTTTTCATACTTTGGGTTTAAATTGGGCATATACCACCCTATGGGCAGGCAATGAGAATCTTTGGTTAACAGTTTCCGCAAGCGGTCTTTCTGTAAGTGGTTCATCCAAGGGATATTACTATTCATCGGTAGATATACCACCTTCTACTGCTCTTTCAGAAAATATAGATAAAACAAAGGGGCAAGAAGTGTTCCGTCATATTGAAGGGAATTGGTATATTTTTATAGAGAGGTAACTAGATTATTGGCTTTTTCAGTCTTTTTTAAAATCATATCAATACTTTAATTCAGTTGAGCCTTTCGAAAATATAAAGAGATAATTTTAGTAATTGAAATTTACAGATCCAACCAGCGGGCAGCCATATCCGGCAGCTCTTCCACCGGTCCATGCTTCAGATTGCAGGTAGGCAGCGAATTCAAGAACAACTGCCCATATTGTTTGTTAACAATACGGCTGTCCAGCACGGTTACCACACCCCGATCTGACTTGGTACGGATAAGGCGTCCAAAGCCCTGCCTGAAACGCAGGATCGCTTCGGGTATTTGATATTCATAAAACGGATTTTCAAAAGTAGCTGAACGAGCTGTTATGATCGGATCGTTGGGCACGTCAAAGGGCAGGCGCACGATCACAAGCACGGAAAGCGCCTTTCCGGGCACGTCCACTCCTTCCCAAAAAGAACGGGTTCCCAGCAGGACTGCACGATCGGTTTCACGGAATGTTTCCAATAATGCGTTCGGAGAAGGACCCTCCCCCTGCTCAAAGACCTGAATAGAATCTTTATTCAGGAGCGGAGTGATGCTGCGTGAAGTCAAGCGCAGCTGCTTATAAGATGTAAAAAGAGCCAGCATGCGCCCGCCGGTAGCCTTTGCCAAACGCAGCAAAGTACGTTCCACCCATAATTGATACTGGCTGCGGTTCATCGGTTCAGGCATATCTGTCGGCAGATACAGCAGGGTGGACGTTTCAAAATCAAATGGAGACCCAAGCAGCAGTTCATCAGCCATTTCCGCATTCAAGCGGCTTCGCAGATAATCGAATTCCCCATTGGTGGTCAGGGTTGCCGAAGTCAGGATCACGCTCTGCTTCTCATTCCAGAGATATTTTTCCATCAAAGGACCAATATTGAGGGGAGCCACATTCACCGATAATCGTCCCGTTCGTGGATCGATCTCAAGCCAGTAGACATTGGCTGGATCCGGTTCGTAAATAAGGGAAGAAAAATTCGTTAATGTTTCTTCAAAACGCCGGTTCAATCGAGCCAGTTCTGTAACGCTTTCATTCACTTCTAATTCTTCAGCAAACTCAAGATCAGAAATTTCACGAATAAGTCTCGTGAGGTCATTGATCAAGCTCTCCATGGTTGAATTTGTGTTCTGCCAGTTCATTTCGATCTGCGACCAGATCGGCTGGCGCGTGGTGGAAAGTTCTACCCGGGAACGCTGTCCGTATTCGCTGACTTCTTTCCCCTCGCGCATATCCTCCATAAAAGTTTCCATTGAATTGAAAACCTGATTGAATTCATGATCGGTCTGGAAAGAAAGATCGGTGATCTCATTAATCGCCTCATAAAAAGCTGAGAACTGTTGCTCAGGCATGCGGCTCTGAATACTGGCGGTCAGATTCCCTAATGCCCCATTCTTAGGACCGCCCAGCTCTTCAAAAGCATGTTTAATATCTTTATTTGAAACATGGTAGCTCAACGCGTTGGTTGAAGCATCTTCCAGATGATGTGCTTCATCAATAACCAGATAATCATAATCAGGAAGAACTCGATTATCGGTAACCACATCAGCCAGCAGTAAAGCATGGTTGACAACAATGATATGAGCGCGCTGTGCCCGTTGACGAGCACGGAAATATGGGCAAACTCCGCCCAGCCTTTCCATACAGGCTTCCGCTCCACAGGTCTCTTCTTCAGCTGAAAGTTTTGACCAGGTTTCCCATTCCGCACCGCCATTCAAATTCAGCTCGCCACGATCACCATTTCCGCCCTGGTGCAGCCAGACAAGGATCTTTGCCAGAATTCTCATTTCATCTTTTGAACGAGGTCCGCGGTAGCGCAGCCCTTCCAGCCTGCGCGGGCAGAGGTAATTTCCCCTTCCCTTCAATACCGTAGCCATCAGATCAAGATGAAGCGCCTGTTTTGTATCAGGGATATCCTTCTTGATAAGCTGATCCTGCAAATTGATCGTGTTGGTAGAAATAACCACGCGCGCCTGATTTTTTATTGCCCAGAGGGCTGCCGGAACCAGATAAGCAAAGGATTTTCCCGTGCCGGTACCTGCTTCGACCATAAAGTGCTGTCCATTATTAAAAGCGCTTGCCACCATCCGAGCCATTTCAACCTGCTGAGAACGGCTTTCGAATTGATCAATAAAATTTGAGAAAGAGCCGCCCGGTTCTAAATGAGCCGCCACTTCATCTTCATTTATTTGAGTTAGGTCCGATTTGGGTTTCAACGGAGGTTTTGATAATTCATCCAGCTTGCCAAATAAAGCACCGAAATATTCCTCGCTCTTCACGGTTTTTGCCTTGATCGGCTCCTGGATGCGCTGCTTTAGAATCTGATTGAAAAACCATTTTCCACCCCAGGTGAGACCCCTTCCCTGTTCTGCAATCTCACGAATCATTTCAAGCGGCAGTTCCTTCGCCATTTTAAGAAAACGCAGATAGATGCTGTATGTCATGCGAGCATCATCAAGGGCACGGTGCGCCTGGAATTCATCAGTATTGATCTCTAAAATCTCAACCAGTGATCCCAGATTATAGCGGCTGGCTGTAGGCATCAGCACACTTGCCAGATCGAAAGTATCAACTTCTTCATTGATAAGAGTGAATTTATTATTTCGCAGAAAAGAAGTATCAAATTGAATATTATGTCCCAATAAGGGATCATTTCCTATGAAATCGGCAAATTCATCATGCACTTCACCGATCAAAGGAGCTCCGATTACCATATCATTGGTAATGGAAGTAATTTGGGTTATTTCAGGGGAAATTGCTCGCTGTGGATTGATTAGGGTCTGGTACGACTCAAGGATCTTCTCTCCCTCAAATTTCACAGCCCCGATCTCGATGATCCGATCATGTTTCGGATCCAAACCGGTCGTTTCAAGGTCAAAAGCAACAATGCAGGACATGAGAAGATTATATCCGAATTAATTCAAAAGACATGGTTTAACAACAAAATAGAGGAAATCTTGAATGATTTCCTCTATTTTTTATCCAATCATCTTACTCTAAAGAAGCTAATTCCATTGCGAAATCGGCATCATCAGAGATCTGTTTCACCATTCCTATTCCCTGCACAAACCAGGATGTCATAGTGTATTCGCCTTTTATCGCGGGCAGTGTGATGCCCTGCGTTTCGATGCTCATATCCAGCAGCATGGTGGAATCCACGCGCATGGCTTTTTCATACGATCCGAGAGGAACCGTAACCGGTTCTTCGGCTCCTATCACATTATTCATGGTCACATTGATCACAGCATGGACCAGACCCAGATCTTCCACTGTAAGGTCGCTTTCCACTATCCATGAACCGGTCCATTCGGATCCAACAAACCACTGATCATCAGCGGGGAATGTGATCCCGCTAAACTCCAGCGTTTCGATCTGATAATCATAGTCATAACCCACTTGCTGCATGATCATGGGAATATTAGTTGAAGCAAAATCAGTTGAAATCATGCCGTCATCCGAACAGGTCCATCCGGCTTCAGAGGTAATAGGCGGATCACCATCCATTTGCTGCTTCCAGGTAAAAGAAGTATCGGTTACATCTTCATACCAGATCTTGTTTTCAATAAACAGATTATTCTCCTGAAGCATGCGGTACGTCCAGGTCTTATCCGGGAGAATAGGGAAATAACTGACTCCACAGGCACCGCTGACAACTTGCGACCCATTTTCTCCGGTCGTCTGATCCTGCTCTGAAGAATTTTGCTGTTTTGAGCAGGCACCCAGCAGTAATCCTACCAATATAAAAATAAGAATTTTTCGAAAGCGATTTTCCATTTCACTCCTTTATTTGTTTTAAAAATTGTAGCAAGAATTGGGATTCAATAAAACCATCATAAAAATTTATATTTCAAATTCGAGATTTATTAAGAGATGAACATAAAAAATATTTCCCAGCCTTTTTTGAGCCTTTTCTACATTAATGGAATTTGTTTCTTATTTCTGTTTTTTCCTAAGCAAAATTCCCCCACACAGCAGCCATGTACACAGGGCAACAGCAGAGGGAATCAAAACAAAACTTTGATCGACTGAAATAATAAGATCGCCCTCCTGTTTCGATTGTATTCCCAGCCTGCCATCCAGATCAAAGAACTCCGCATCACCTGATTGAATTTCTAAAAAGCCCGTATCCGCTGCAGGGACACTATTCAGGGTAAAAGAAGTATCTTCCTGTATTTCACTCACATTCAACAGAACAGTCAGCGGTGAGTAAGAAAGAATCTCAACATTCGCCGGATCATCCTCAGATGCCATGATCACTTCCGGCGCTTTCATTTCCAATATAGCCGACGTATTTTGAGGGGTTGCAAAAGAAACTCGCCACCACATTCCAAATGCCAGCAGCAGCGGTGCGACCAGAAAAACCTCCAACAACCACAAAGGGAGGTAAGATCGTACTTTCTTTTCTTTCTTTTCCCCACTCTTCTGTATCTTAATGACTCCCAGTAACCATATCAAAACCGAAATCGCAGTTAACCCAACCAAAAAATGCCGAACATATCCATAGAATGTGGATGCTTTTACAAGATATCTCCCCAGCGGGATGCTGCCTGCCTTTTCCATGCGCCCTGCCAGCCAGGAAAACCCATCTCCACTGTATGCCAGCGTGATCTGTGCATGCAGCCATGATAACAGCACCGGTTGAACAAGAATGATGATCAAACTTAACCCAACCAGAACAACCGCCAGCCAACAGAACACCCTGCTGTGTTTCTTCAACCAGTCACAAAAGCATAGAAAAAGAACGCCTGTTTTTTCAAACCCGCGCTTTAATTCCGCACCAACCTTTATAAAGAGATCCGGTAGATCCAGCCATGAGTCCGCGATCACAAAAACAAATCCATAATATGCCATGATAGCCAGGCGGAATGGATATTTTTCCATTCCTTCCAAAGCAGGCAAACGCAGCATTTCAGAGAAAAAAGTAATGACCTTCTCATACAGGTTTCCCAGCGAAAGCAGCCAGAGGATGAAAGAGGTGATGGTTACTGCCAGGGAATTTTTCTTTGCTTTATAAAACTGTTTTTCCTGTTTCTGTATATACAGAAAGTAGAGGGGTAGAAGCACAACCAGCAAGATCACCACGCCCCAGAATACCTCTCCATCCCAGTAAGGAACTCCATCAATATAGCCTTCGATAAAGAATTCGATATCATCCATACTGGCTGGGGTAAAGAAAGGCGGGATCAATCCCCATTGAAAAAAAGCACGCAGAGAATAGCCTGAGAAAAACCGCTGGGAGAAGGAAGCAAAAG
This sequence comes from Anaerolineaceae bacterium, assembly GCA_963674975.1. GTDB lineage: Bacteria > Chloroflexota > Anaerolineae > Anaerolineales > Anaerolineaceae > UBA4781. The sequence goes on along the minus strand of OY771913.1, from coordinate 2,236,013 downwards.
ACTGCAGCGACAGGTAAAAACGAGGCAGCGCCAGCACAAACCCAACTGGAAAGATCAGAAATATTGAGAGAAGATGTTTGATTTTCTTTTTCAAGATCGCGCTGCAGAGTTCAAAGAGGGCAGTGAAAAACGCCATCCACACAAAGATATGCGACCCACCCTGCAGCAGCACTACCGCCAGCACCATGCTGCTGCCCAGACTGCGTGTTACAACCTCCTCAGACAACAGAAAATACAGCAGCCATGGGAACAAGAATAGATTGATCCAGGGCAGATACCCGATCGCCACATGCTGGATCACAATGGGAGAAAGCAAAAACAGCGCCGAAAAAATACGCGTCTGCGCCGGCTGCCAGTTCAACTTCTTTCCCAATAACAGCAAACCCGCAATGCCCACGATTCCATTTAAAACCACCAGAAGTTTCAGAAAAACCGCCGGTGAAAGCAAAAATAACAGCGGTAAAAAAGGAGTGAACAGCATCGTTTCCGGGTTGGCGGCAAAAAATGCGCTTTGATCCACCGCCGGGTAGCCGGCTAACTGATCGCTGTTCCAGAGAAAGAGCGGGAATTGCTTATATTCAAGAAGGCTGGTTTTTATATAAGAAATATAGAAAACTTCTTTATCCCAATCATAGATACCCACATTAGGATAAAAAAGAAAGACCAGCAACGCAGCCAGAAAGATCAAGATGTAGCCGTACTTTTGCAGGAATTGATCTTTTTTCTTCGCGGTCATTTTCGATCCTGCTCCTCATTATAAAAGAAAAGATCTTACAATGCACTTCTTTCTGGCAGTCATTTCGATTTACAATTGAAATGTATGTTTAATATTGTCAACAAGATGCAGGATCATTTTTCATGGGTAAATCTTCCATTTTTAAAAAACTTTTTGTCTTCTTCTTGATTGGTTTTCTGCTGGCTGCCTGTGAACCGATAGAAGGAACTCAGTCTTCTTCATCTATTACCATCCAGCCCAGTGCTTCTTCCACTCCTCTCCCTTCCGCAACTCCCACTCCAATCGTTTTAAATTCCCCTGAAAATCTAGTCATCCAGTGCGGGGAAAACGTTCAAATGCTAGGAACGCTTCAGGAGGGATACACGCTGACATTATTCAAAGCCAATGGGCTTGAATATTACACCAGTACCAATTTTTTTGAAGGTACTCTGAGAGGTGATATTCTAGTTTCATCAGAGATCAAAGGCACTAATATGCGCCTGCAAAGCAACACCTTCACGAAAACAACCGTGTGCTTTTTCGGGTTCCAGAATGGAGAAAGATATCTGGGCGTGGTACTGCCGGTGGACAGCCTGCGAAATGAGCGCAGTCTCAGCGAGCAGTTCGAGGGCAGTTTTCTCATCCAGAGTGAAAATGCCGAATTTGGGATGGAATGGCTGACCTATCGTTATTCTACCAACTCCAATAAGAACTGCATCCTGTACAAGATCATCAAAAACCCGTATCCCTGCAGCCAGGATTGTAGCGCCATGGAAACCGAGCCGGGCTGTGAATGTTTCTGCGCAAATTTTCTTTACTATGATGAAAACTGTATTCCCACCGAGATCAATCCGGACTGTATCTGCGTTTGCAGGGATGAGGGAATGACGCCAATTCCTAATCTGCCCAGATAAACGTTTGACGTAATTGAGAATTCATATTTCGCTCGATAAAAATCAATCACTCAAGATAGAAATAGCACACACTCGTTCCAGTATTTCCACCCGATCAATAAGCTGCGCTAATGTCTGCCCCCATAATAATACGCCGATGAATGGGATCAATCTCATCCCATTCTCTTCTTTTAAACTTTCTCCCTCAAATTTTTCTTCCAGAGCCAACCGACTGATCAAAGTATCTGCATCTTTTAATATCCCAAGAGGTGGTAGTTTCTTTTCTACTGCGACTGCCATCAAGTTTTGCGGCTGGCACAACAGTGCTACAGAGGCAGATGTATGTTGATAAATCATCTGGTGCCAGACAGCATGTTTGGGCAGCCCCGATTCCAAATCAGAAGATATCTTCTCTATTCCAGGAAAAAGCAGCTCCTCTTTATCCAGTAAGCTGAAAGAGATGCCTGAAGGATTGATCATGAATTTTCCCCCACCTACCCGCATACTCATCTCTGATTGAGAACCAGCACAGAAACATTTACGATCCATGACTTTTACAGCATCTAAATATTGATCAAAGATCACACGCGATGCAACCGCACTGCGTGTGATCTTTTGTGCTTTCCGAGGCGAATTTACCAGATCAACAACTTTCCACGTTGCCTGCTGGAATTGTTTCAGCATAGACACCTGTCTTGTACCGATCTATTTTATATAACCAAGATCTTTATCTTGGAGCCAGCGCAAATGATAAATATACTGCGACTCGTTGAGCTCCACTTCAGAATAATGCAGTGGTTGACCTTTCTTCACATCCTTTGTAATTGTAGCGCCAACAACAAGACCCAATGGAACCAAACCCTCTTCATGTGCTACTTCGGCTTTTTCAATACTACCATATACTGTAAACCCACCCAGGTAATCTATCTTTTCACCTGCTTTTAGATCTCTTTTTGCCATAGTGATAGTCTCTGCGGTAGGTGCCTTATGGGTCGCCAGTGTTTCTTCATGATTGAAGAAAGCGCGCAGTATCGTGATCGGGGTTTCTAGATTTGCCATGTGATAGGGACGATACAGCGCCCAGTAATTTCCATGGTTGTTCACATGCAGATAATTTAGATCTGCAATGATCTTGGGCTGGTCGGTTGTGATGATGACAAAGACACCCGGAGCAACCTTACCCATAGCATATTCGACAGCATGCCTGGTTTCCAGAATACCGCCATCTTCTTTGGGGCAAAATACCTTGGGCAGATCAGCAACTTCCAGTGTTGGACCATGAGCACCGCGTACTTCGGGCGCATAACCGGTCCCATTCGCCATGGCTGTCATTTCTGCCATCGTCTTGGTGCCATCTTCAAAGGCTGCCAGCATTTTGGGATTCATGTGCCGCGCTTTTGCCAACTCTGCGACCGAATCGGGAGTTGCTTCAGGGTGCAGTGGGTTATTTTTTCCTTTTCCAACACAAACGATCTCAAAACCCAGCGTATCGGCAAAGTCATACAGTTCTTTGACTGCACCCGGCTCATCGCCGGCAACCAGGGTATAGACCACACCGGCTGCCTTCGCCATTTTCGCCAGCTGGTAGCCGATCACCACATCCGTTTCCACGTTCATATTGACTACCGATTTTCTTGCCATGATCGCATCGTAGCAGAATTTTGCACCAACCTCCGGAATACCGGTCGACTCAACCACGATATCCAAATTTGGGATCTTAACGATCATATCCGCAGAATGGCAGGCAATACGTTTTCCGCTTTCAATAGCCTGTGCGGCTTTTTCAGGGTCATCATCATTCTTTACAAGCAAAGTCTTATCGACGCTTGCTTCTTGGTACGCTTCGTAAGCACGGTCTTTTCTTACATCTGCAACCGCAGCAACCTTGATGCCGTGCATTTTTTCGATCTGACTGATCAAACCGGTGCCCATTTGACCAGCACCCAGCAGACCTACACGAATGGGTCGCTTGTTTTCCTTTTCGAATTTATACAACAACTCTTTAAAGGACATTCTCTATCCTCCAAAATTCAATTTCCTTCAATTTTGATTTCCGTGCCAATTTCAATAGCCGGGATTTGTTTTTCTTCGACATTTACATCACCGGGCAGACGGGCAATATCCTCTCCACTGAATTTGAGGATTAAATGCCCCAGATTTCTCAGATTTGTATTGGCAACGTCTCCAACTGATAACACCTTGAATCCTTCAGAACCGATATACACGGTATCACCAGATTCAATGGGTTTTCTCAGATCTTTCGCATCGTGGATGATCGAAAACTCCACTAACTCTTCAGGCGCTTCTTCTCCAAAAAAGACCAGAATGCCAGCCTGTTTAAATTCATCTACCAATGGACCGATCGAGATAACTTTTCCCTGATACTTAATCATGGTCCACTCCATTTAAATTCGAAGATAAACTTCTGCACTAATTTTGAACAGAAGCTACCTTCGCGAGATGTTAATGAACTTTTCGCAGGTTAATCTACTACCTCAAGGTCTTCTACCCGCACTCCCGAAACAAAGATATCTTCGGTGATGAAGCGGAAAAGCGGACCGGAGGGTGAAGTAGGATAAATGTCGACCGTAGGTACCTTTTTCATCGGATATACACCAACTCTAGCAGTACCACCGCAGTCGATCACACATACTGCAATTTGTTCGAATGGAGCACGTGATCGAAAACCATCAAAAGGTTCTCCTCCTGTTAGTTCGGCAATTTTTGCCGCTAAAGGATGAATACCACCACCAGTGACGGAATAGATCAAGTTTTTATCATCAGTTGGCTCGATAATCAGTGGACCGCCCCAACCTTTAGGGCCTGCTTTGATTTTGATCTTCTTATACTTTTTGTCAGCCATGTTATCGGAACCTCTTTTTTAATATTTTTCTTATTTCAATTATAATAATGTGTGTGTGGTGAAGGGAGCAGATCTTTCGATCTGCCTCCCTTCACGCCTTTTTTCCCAATTACTTAGGCAGAATATAATCCAAAGCTCGCCAACCATGCTAAAACAACAGCAATAGGTCCGGTGATGAATCGGGAGAATAATACTGCAGGAACACCGATCTCGACGGTTTCTGGTTCAGCTTCACCCAATGACAAACCTACGGGGATAAAGTCACAACCCACCTGCGGGTTGATCGCGAACAAAGCCGGGAGTGCCATTTGTGGGGGAATGGAACCTTCACCGATCAAAGTTCCCAACAGCGTACCAATGATCTGAGCAATGACTGCGCCAGGTCCCAGCAGAGGGGAAAGAACAGGGAATCCAACGATAAAGGTCATGATCAGTAAACCGAGCAAGCTGGAAGACAACGGTGCCAGAGTATTCGCCAGGAAATTGCCAACACCTGTCGCCAGAATGATGCCGATGATCATGGAAATGAACGCCATGAATGGTAAAACGTTCTTGATAACCTGATCAACCGAATCACGACCTGCCTGGTAAAGTACGCCTACTACTTTTCCAACTCCACGTCCAATTTTTTCAAGAAACTTAGTCATGATTCTCTCCTATTTCTTTTCCGTCGCTTTGCGACCCATCATAATGGCAGTGATCACTTCGGTAACAATACCTCTGATCAAAATCACAACCAAACCAACTAACAGGTAGCGAATAGCCAGATCGCCGATAGGTAACCCAAGCGTCGTAATACCAGCAGCAATACCGCCCCAAACGAAATACTCACCAGGGTTAACATGTGGGAAAAGTCCCAGTGGAGGATGCACGAAACTAACTGCTGCATCATAGAAAGCCGGTTTGTAGCGTTCGGGTAAGAAACGACCCATGGTATATGCCATTGGGTTGGTAAAGAAGAACACTGCAACAAAAGGCAGAATCATATAGCGCAAAGGATAATAGAGAATACCAGGGCGCGCAGCCACTTTACCAAGATTTTCAACTTTTTCTGGCCCGATCAATGCGATCAAAGCATTAACCGCGGTCATCAGGACTATTAACAGAGGAATGATACCGGTAACAAGTCCGACGAATTGTTCGCCACCTGTCTGGAACACTCCAATGAAGCCCTCAGCAAATTTTGCTAATCCTTCCATTATAAGTAACCTCCGAATTTTATTTTCACTAACTAACTTTTAGCCCACTTTAATTTCGATTTTTTATAACCACCTCCTTTTCTAATCTTTTTTGCTATCCCCTGAAGAAATCTCAGCAAATTGTTCTTTATTTTGTTTCTGTGCTTCTACTTCAGCAGCTTTCTTTCTCGCTGCTTCCACCTGCTCAACTGCGTTTATAAAAGCACTGCGAATTTTTTTTGATATAGGCAGTTCCACACTCTCATCCTTCACATCATTGAGCGTGAGCCCTTCAAGTTCTTTTACCGATTTTAGACCAGTGAATACAGTCCAACCAGATAATTGTTCAGCGCAAACGACCTTATCTTCATTGTTAAATACCAGAACTCCATAAGCGCGCCTTTTATACATCGAACCCGACATACCAACTGCAGTTGGTCCTAGTTTTTTTAATTCACTTAAACGTTTGTTGTATCGACGCATCTGGAAAAAAGTCAATGCGTATTGAAATACCCACGCAACAACAAAGATTATAATGATCGTTGAACCAAGCTGCATTTCAACTCCATATTTAATGAATTTTTCTACTCGACCAATCTTTTCCCAATTTCCGAATCAGTTATCAAAACACTAAGTAAATTACCGATAAGCGATGCTTTCACAACTTCATATTTCTCAGGTCCCGCTGCAATACCGACTAATTTTCTAATATTCTTATATTCTTCAAAATCCAACCCAATAATGCGGTTGTTAATTTCATTCTGAATTTTTTTGCCGCTGGCATCCATAAATCGTAGACCGATATCTCCTACAGCTCCTTGTTTTTCTAATTCAGTTAATTCATCCGGGTTAAGAATACCGTATCTGATCACGGGTGAACTGGAGGTAGGTCGTCCCAAACCAACAATGGCAATATCCGCTTTTTTTCCTAATTCAAGCGTCTCTTCGATCTGCTGCTCCTGGCGAAGAGCATCACAAATTTCTTTAGTGGGTACAATACCGGGAGCTGATAGAAGGCGGGCTTTTGCGCCAAACATCTGCGCCATACGCATGGTCAGGTCAGCAGCATACATATCTGCCTGGGATGAACCCAGCCCTCCCAACAGTTGAACAATGCGCATATTTGGCCAATTATTGCTGTGCAGAGCATCCACCATTGCCAGCATGGTACCACCCCACGTGATGCCAATTACTTCATTACCGGAAATGACGCGATCCAAGAAATCTGCAGTTGCTCGCCCGAGAGAGCGTAAGGTTCGCTGATGATCAACATTGCGCGGTATCAATATGACCTCATCGATCTTATACTTCTGCTCGATGCGATTTTCAAGCTCGATATCCGCGTCAATTTTTGGTTCTTGGATGGTAATGTTTACTAATTTTTCTTTTCGTGCTTTTTCCAATAACCGCCCTACTTTAATTCGCGACAGCCCAAATTTCACCCCTATTGCCTGCTGTGTTAAACCCTCATCGTAATAAGCACGTGCGATTTTATACATTAGCTTTAAAGTAATTGGATCAGTCGCCATAAGTGTTCATTTGATCACTATTGTTCTTTTGTTCAGACCCAATTATAGCATGTTTCAAATTGAAAATCAAGTATCTAGCTAACACGTGTTGCTGATCAGAATAATATTTTTTTACATTTGGATTGAACGACATGATCGTTCTCTGACAAAAATCAGAATCAAGTTGACCAGATTAAGCCAATGTGATTACAATGAGAACATTATGAAAGATATGAAAGCAGTGATCTATAAAGGACCGGGAACGTATACACTTGAAAATATACCCATCCCATCTATTTCCGATCATGAAGTTTTATTGAAAGTTGACGCGGTAGGTCTGTGCGGCTCGGATCTGCGCACACTCCGTTTTGGACATCGCAAAGTTACCCCCCCTTATATTCTGGGACACGAAGTCTGCGGAACAATCCAGTCAGCCGGGTCACGTGTCGCTTCCAAATGGAAACCTGGCTCCCATATAGCACTGGCGCCGGTAGTTTACTGCGGAACCTGCCATTTCTGCAGACGCGGGCAGCCCGAGTTATGTCAGAACTACCGCGAGATCGGGCAAGCCTGGTCAGGTGGTTTTGCTGATTATCTGGTCCTTCCACAGGAAGCCCTGCAAAACGGGGTTATCCACCCCGTTCCAGAAAGTATGGATGCCGAAGCTGCGGCGATTGCCGAACCACTGGCTGCCTGCCTGCATGCCCTGGATATGGTTGATCTAAGCGCGGTTCACACGGCTGCCATCTTCGGCTCCGGCACAATTGGTTGTTTCTTCCTTCAGCTTCTGCACAACCAGGGTCTTGATACCATCATAATCATCGATCCCAATGAAACCCGCCTGACAATAGTGAATTCTTTTCACCCAGATCACATCATCAACGCAACCAATGAAAATACCGTTGACCGCATTCGCTCCATCACAAAGGGAGTGGGAGTAGATCTGATCATCACTGCCACCGCAGCCCCCGCTGTACAGCAGCAGGCATTGGATAGTATCAGTAAAGGCGGTCAAATTGTGGTATTTGCAGGGCTGCCCAAGGGACAAGCCTGGCTTCCTTTCGACTTTAATAAAATACATTACGACTGCATCCGCTTAATAGGATCCAGCATCTACAACCCATATCATCATGAAAAAGCCTTACGTTTGATCGCCGATCGGCGCATCGATGTAAAACATATCATTTCCACCTATCCTCTGGAGAATTTCCGCGAAGGGGTACAAGCAGCCGTGGAGGGCAAGATCATCAAAGCCGTCTTTATCCCCTGATTTTTAATTTGATCGAAAAAATAAAAGGAACACATTCTATTTAATGTGCTCCTTTTTTATTGCAGAGATTCCTTTAGATAATTCTCAACCGTATTATTTCTAAGGACAGTTTACGGTGAAATTAAATGGACCAAAAGTCTGGTGATTTGGATCATCTATATGAACCTTCATCCAATAAGCGGAGGAATAAGTGAAAGTCCAGGTATAAGAAATTGTTTTGGTACCTGCCGATGCAAAGGTCATCGTTTGAGTGCCCTGCACACCCAGATCGCTGGTTTCTATCCGGTAGGTTGCCGTCCCCGGTCCATTAGCCTTGATAGAGACCTTCAAGCTCAGCGCATAGGGACATGTACCGGGATTGTAAGAACTGGAAAGATTGGTCGTAACAGCGGTAACCGCAAAGGCTGGTGTATTGTCAACCACTTCGATCTGAGAATAAAAGAAAGTAAAGAGATCTCCATCCGGCGCTTTGATATTCCAGTAACCCTTGTAGGTACCGGCATCATCAGGTGCGGTGAGATGCACACTCAGATCAATCGATTCTCCGGGCTTTACGTTTGTGGTTAAATTATAGGAGGTCTCTCCATTCATCCGGTCTCCGGAGTTAAAAACCACCCGGTAAGAACTATCCCATGTGCAGGTACCATCATTGCGCATGGTCCAGGTTTTGGTGAACGTGTCGCCGGGATCGAACTGCGTGTTATCAGGGATGGTTTCTTCGATGAATTTCGCTTTATTGCATGGCAGGGGCGTATTGGTCGGCTCCTGTGGAGCCTGCTCTTGCTGTGATTGGTTTGAAGAGGATTGCTGCTGCGTGGTTGGAGTGCTTTCGGACTGTGATTGAGAAACTTGATTCAATTGAACTGGTGTTACATCGGTATTTCCACTCCCCTGATTGCTGCCTGTCTCAATCGTGATACAGCCCGCGATCATCCCCCCTATGAGGATAAAAATAGACAGAACCCATAATTGCTTCCTCATGCTGCACCTTTACCTGTATATATTTGAAAGATCAACGAAGGTGTATCGCAGCCATTCGATCAGGTAAGAATATTATGAAGGAATGTGTTTTGAATTGCAAGGATTACCGAATTTTTAAATTAATATCCTATAGGCAGATAATCCAGGATTTCAAATCTCTATTGATAACACTTGAATATCAGAGCAGCGACAAAAACCACATAAGCGATCAATGTAAAGGGCAGGAATAATCTGAACCAGGCTTTAAAAGCACTGCCATATTTCTTTTTGCGCAGGTACCAGGTATTCTCATTATTTTCCGCTCTGCCAACCCCGCTCATCGGACCCCACATCACACTTGAGATCAATCCAATAGCAATACCCGGGAAAAGTGCAGAAAGAAATGCGTTAATCACACAAGCAGACATACTCAATCTCCTTTTCTAACCAATAAGATTTTCGTATTTCTATTATATTGCCTTTTGATCGCACTCCCCCAAAGATGAACAAAAGTAGCGCGGGTGGGGCTGGAACCTACAAGAGTTTACCCCGGAGGATTTTAAGCCCACTGTGTCTGCTACTTTTTAGAACACCCCGATACTCGGGGAATTTCTTTTCTCCTTATCCAAAATTTTTCCTACTGCAATGCCAGAATCGAAGCAGCCTTCAGGGTGTGCAGTTCACATGAAAATCTACGGGACCAAACCACTGGTGGTTTGGTGCGTCGATATACATCTTCGCCCAATAATCCCCGCTGGAAGAAATTGTCATTGTATGTTGAATAATCTTGGATTCAGCGCCAGCAAAGCTTATGGATTTAGTCACGCAGCCCGGACAACCAAGGCTATCATCCCATTTAAAGGTTACAACTCCCCCATCGGAAGTGGTGATCTCGGCGCTAACGGTCACACTTCCCGGGCAGCCCATGTCAATTGAATAATGAGGCATATAGAAAGATACATGGGTAACAGCAAAAGTCACCGGTACACCCACAGTAATTTTGACCCAATATTTGCCTAAATTCTCATCATCATCTGACTTAATTCGCCAGACTCCTGTGTAATCTCCATTAGAAGCCGGTGCAGTAAGCGCGGTACTAAACGTGAAACTTTCGCCGGGGTGAATTACGTGGTCAATGGGAATAGTCAAAGCCCCACCCATTCTATCCCCTTCCTCAAAAACCATCCGGTAACCTGTGTTCCAGTCACAAGTCCCATTATTAAGAATGGTCCAGGACTTAGCAAATGCTTCACCGGCAGTAAAAGTTGTTCCATCGGGGATGGTTTCACTGACAAAGCGGCTTACATTACAGGTATCTTCTTCCTCTTCGGAATCTTCCACCTGCGGTTCCTGTGCTGATTGATCATCTTCTGGAGAAGATTCCTGCGGAGTAGCCTGTGCATTAACAGCAACAGCCGTCTGGGTTTGCTGGATCGCTTCCAGGGTCATCTGCACCGCAGCATCAACGTCATTTTCCCCATTCCTGGTGATTGTTACTCGACAGGAAACTGTCAGCCCCAAAAATAATATCAAAAGCATCAACTTCCAAATCGAATCGTGTTTCATTTTTTCTTCCCTTTTTTAGACAATTTCACTATAGCATGGTGAAAATGAAATGTAAATCATCCCATAAAATGGAGATATTACGCCTATTGGAATATGAAGGGTATCAGTTTGGCATGCTTATGCCCTGATCTCAATGAAAATAAATAACTAAACGTAGAGGATTAAATTATCGAAATGGAAAATTTGACTTAAATAGATTTCTTTAAACAACAAGTAGCGCGGGTGGGACTTGAACCCACAAGGGTTTACACCCGGAGGATTTTAAGTCCTCTGCGTCTGCCTAATTCCGCCACCGCGCCACGAGTTGAGTAATTTTACTTCAAATCGCTTTTCTTTCAAAGGGAATTAATGAATTTTCAAGAGGATTACTTGCTCAGGATCGTTTTCCCGACATATGAAGTGATAAGCAGCCAAAATGGAGAGATCTTTCACCAGCGTTCAGGATGACATTGGAAAGAAAACAGAAACTATTTCTTTCTTGAAGAGAAAAGTTTGGATAATCTCACCAGACCAGCCGCTTTGATATGCTCCAGCGGCGAAAAGCGTTCGGTCTGCATGACAGCCTGCTTCAAGCTCTCGCGCAGTTCCTCTGCATTATGGAAATCAGGCAATTTGAGGGTCGCCAGCCCTACCTCCGGATAAGTATGCGCATCCGAGCCAACTGTGAACAGTTTTTTCCCATTTTCCGCCAGTTCCATGGCGCGCTCGTTGAATTCGGGGCGAAAACAGCGCGCGTTGAATACTTCCACCGCGTCCACCAGCGGCAGAAGCGCTTCCAGCTCCCCTTCTTTCCAGTAAGCGCGGTAATCATCACAGGGGTGCGGAATGGTGATGAAGGCGCCCTGCTCTTTCATCAGTTCAATGGTTTTCAGGGGAGATAATTTGGCTGGAATTTGATCCTGCAGGAAATAACCGATCAATTCACCACTGGAAGTAAGTACTTCTTCCGATACCACCACCAGTTCCGGATCCATTTCATGCGCTTTGAACGCGCCTTCCGTTGTATTGTGGTCGGTGATGCACAGCCTATCAATGCCATTCTTCCGTGCTGTTTTCAGCAGCGGTTCCAGTTCATTGATGCTATCAACCGAGTAAGCGGAATGGCAGTGAAATTCTGCCCGTATGATCTTATTCACCATCTTGATACATATCTCCTGCGGGTACCTGCGGTGTTGCTTCTGGGCGGGTTACCGGTGTCAGGTAATTTCCCCACGGGTAAGCTTCTACCACCGTATCGCCATTTTCAAGGGTTCCTTCGCAAAATCCATCCCCGTTATAAGCCCGGTAGCCGCTTAATACAAACGGCAGCCCGCCTTCAGCCAACACCCATTCCCCATTGAGCTTGCGCGCGAGATGGATATGAATACCCGAAGAACTGCCTCCTGCACAGGAAGGATGCCCCACCCGTTCATCCTGTTTCACCAAATCTCCTACTTCGGGTTTATCGGTGCTGGAAAGGTGCATGTACAGCACATCCCAGCCGGTTTGTTCGTAACCGTCACCATCCAGGTCAAGCACCAACAAGCCCGTTCCTTCGCGCACCACCAAGCCGGTTGCAGCAGCCAGTGCCCACTTGATGGAAGTACCACAGCCTGCCCGATCCAGCGGAGGGGCAAAATCGAGTGCCGCTTTCGGTCCATCTTTTCCCCAGGCTTCATGCGGTCCGCAGGTATAGTTCCAAGTACTGCCTTCGGCAAAGGGAAGATTCATTTCAGGCTGCACCGTGCCCGCCGGGAAAAGCGGTTCCACCTCAGCCGCTCTTGCCCAGGCATCTCCGAAAAAGTCTTCATGCACCTGCAGAATAGAGTTTTCGCCATAGAACGCCGCCTGCCATTCTGCCTGTGTAGATATGCTGGCAACGTACACCATGACCGCCACTGTTCCAGCGTTTAAATTGGGCGCCAGGCGTACTGTGGAACCATCCGCAAAAGTCAGGTCGGTAAGTGTACCCGCGCGCCATCCGTAATACCCGATCTCTAGCTGGCGAATCGCCAATCCAAGCTGTTTATACAGATATTCTTTCGTTTCCTGAACAAAACCGTATGGATACTTTCCCTCATTTTCTGTCTGAGGGTCTCCACTCACCCAGCCGCTTTCATATTCCAGCAAAGTCAGTAAAATGCGGGGGTTGATCGAAAATTCCCGGGCAAGCTGTTCAAGGATCTGCGCACCGGGGGTCGTACCGGCATTCATCAATTCGGTGTATTCCGAGAGTTTTCCGCCCATTTCATCTACGAAAGCGATGGAATCAAATCCGATGGTAGATGGGGAATAAACCAGATCGCTATCCGGGAAAAGCAATTCATCAGGAGAAACCGCGGTTAAAACAGCCGGAACAAACAGGCGTGTTCCGGGGGGTAGCAGCAAATCCTCAACTTCTTCATCCGCGAAAATGATCGTTTCTTCTTCCACGCCATAGTGGCTGGCTACTGCTGCGAGTGTATCCCCGGATTGGCTGAGATATTCCACATATCCCGCCGGTTTGGGATCAACAGTAGGAGAAGGCTGGGCAGTTCCCTGCTCTGCTGCAACAGTGGGAACTGCTGCCTGCCGCGGAGCAGCACAACCAACCAGACTAAGAACAATCAAAAAGATCAAAATTCGTTTACCAGGAAATTTCATTTTCATCCGTTAAATACTCAGAAGCTTCAATGATTGCTGTACCAAGGGCAAGCGTTCCTTCATACTGTGCTCCCGATCCGCCTGACTGCCATCCGCTCATCACAAAAGGCATATCGCGGTCAGCAGCGATCCAAACGCCATTATACCGCCTTGCAATATGAACATGCGTCCCGGTTGACGGTCCGCCCTCACAGGAGGGATGCCCGATGGCATCTCCCGCTTTAAGCTGTGTGTCTACCGCTGTACGACCACTCTGTGCGATATGCATGTACAGCAGCACCCAGCCAGTACGCGCATCACCATCGCCATCCAGATCCTGCAGCACCATCCCGTTTTCGGCATAGATGATCTCACCATCAGCCGCGGCTCTCACCCAGTCATCACTGGTGAAACAGCCATACGATTCCCCCGGCGGAACAAAATCGAGGGCTGCCCAGGCGGCTCCATCTCCCCAGGCTGAGTGAGGTCCACTGGTGTAATGCCATGCTTCACCCTGCGCAAAGGGAAGCTGCATAGCCGGCTGCACTAATCCTTCTGGCAGGAGGGCACCGGTATCATATCGAAATGGATCACCAAACAAGCGCACATAGGCTGCAAAGAAACCGAGTGGCGAAACTGCCAGTTCCAAATCACTATAATCGAGCATCATTCCAAGCACATAATATAGAGCAGCGCTGGCATCATTCAATTCATCAGGGAGAACAACAGAATTTCCATCGGTCAAAGTAAGCGACAACAGCGCGCCCACCTCGTGGGTATAAAAACCGCGATTGAATTCATTGGCAGCCCATGAAAGCTGGCTGAAAAGCCCTTCGTATGCGGATGCAGTTTGCAGAATTGGATAGCTGTCCTGATAGGCTGGGTTCGCCTTACTCACCCATCCGGCTCGATATTCCAGCAGCGCCAGCAGCAGGCGCGGATTGACCGAATAACTCAGGCTCACCTCATCCACAATCTGCGCGCCGCTCAACCAGCGGTCGTCAACCTCTTCGGTGTAATTGCTGAGATATCCGCTCTGTTCCTCAATAAAGGCAGCCGTATCCAAGCCAACCTGTGCTAGGCTGTACGGCAATTCGGCATCAGGAATGATCTGAATACCATCTTTAAGACCGACAGAACTGGCTTGATCCTGATCAAGCGAATCCCTTCCTGAACTCACACAGGCAGGGAAAAAGATCAAACTTACAAAAAGAAACAGCAGGAAAAGCTGCTTGCCGGTCTTCATCATCCCAGATGGATCGGCAGCGCCTTGCCTGCCATCAAATGCACATGAATATGGTGCACGCTCTGACCGGCATCCGGACCGGTATTGATGGAAAGCCGGTAGCCGCTATCAGCCACACCCTGTTCACGGGCGATCTTCTTTGCCACAGAAAATAAATGTCCGATCAGCGCTTCATCTTCTTCGGTCATCTCATTCACCGAGCTGATATGCTTGTTCGGTACGATCAAAATATGAACGGGCGCCACCGGACGTATATCGTGAAAAGCAGTTGCCAGTTCATCCCGATAGATGATATTGTCTGTTTCTCCGGATGCAATGATCTTGCAGAAGACACAATCGGCAGGCATCTTATTCTGTTTTTTCGCCGCGGATAAAGGCTTCGGTCATGGCAAGCGCTTTATCATCTTTATACTGGCGCGGAGGGGTTTTCATGAAATAGGATGCCGGAGCATAGAGCGGACCGCCAATGCCGCGGTCGAGCGCCAGCTTAACGCAGCGCACCGCATCGATGACCACACCAGCTGAATTGGGTGAATCCCATACTTCCAGCTTAGCTTCCACCAGCAGGGGAACATTGCCGAATGTGGTGCCCTCCATACGGATATTGCAGAACTTGCGGTCTTTCAACCAGGGCACATAATCGCTTGGACCAACATGGATATCTTCGGAAGGTAATTCATAAGGCAGCATACTGGTCACTGCGCCGGTCTTTGAGATCTTCTTCGATTCCAGGCGTTCGCGCTCCAGCATATTCATGAAATCTGTATTGCCGCCAAAATTGAGCTGGTAGGTGCGGTCAAGGCGCACGCCGCGATCAACGAAAAGGCTGGTAAGCATGCGGTGCAGAATGGTAGCGCCCACCTGAGACTTGATATCATCCCCGATGATCGGTAATTTCTTTTCAATAAAGCGCGGAGCCCAGTAAGGAGAGCTGGAAATGAAGACCGGAATAGCATTCACCATCCCGCAGCCGGCTTCCAGGATCTGTTCGACATACCATTTGGTTGCCATCTCAGAGCCAACCGGCAGGTAATTGATGACCACATCCGTCTTGGTATCTTTGAGGATCTTAATAACATCATCCGTTGAACCGGGAGCCTTGGTAAGGATCTGGCTGAGATATTTTCCCAAGCCATCATGAGTCATACCGCGGTAGACCTTCACACCCATTTTTGGGACATCCGCAAAACGGTAGGTGTTGTTGGGATACGCATAAATCGCTTCGGATAGATCCTTACCAACCTTGGTATCCACCACATCGAAAGCTGCAGTGAATTCGATATCACTGATATGATAGCCGCCCAGGTTCACATGCATCAATCCCGGAACGCGTTCATCATCTTTGGCGTTCTTGTAAAAATGAACTCCCTGCACCAGGGAAGAAGCGCAGTTGCCCACACCAATAATAGCAACCCGCACTTTGTGATCTTTGCTCATAGAATTTGCTCCTTGAAGGAAATAATAGTAAGGTAATTCTATCACCAGTGGATTTTATAAGTCAGCATATCAGGATGATAAATAGAAAAACAGATTGTGAATCAAATTTTCTAAATGTAGAGAATTTTGTTTTACCAACCATATGAATATATCAATTTGACAACTCTTTATGCCTATGTTATAAAAAGGGACAATTAACAACTAAATAGTGCCCTTAGAAGTTCTCTTATCCAGAGAGGTGGAGGGATCGGCCCTGTGAAACCTCGGCAACCCGCAAAGCGCTTCTTGCGAAGCGTTTACGAAGGTGCCAACTCCGGCAGAAAGTGTTCTGGAAGATGAGAGGAGATGCGATATTTAATGCGTTTGCCCCTCAATCAGAACGGGGCAAATTTTTTTAAAGGAGCAAAAGCAAAAAATATGGAATCACTACTCAAATCACCCAAATACCTGTTCACCTCCGAATCGGTAACCGAAGGTCACCCAGATAAATTATGTGATCAGATCAGCGATGCAGTGGTAGACGCATGCCTCGAACAGGATCCCCAATCACGGGTAGCATGCGAAACAGCTGCGAAGACCGGTTTCGTCATGCTGCTGGGCGAAGTGACCACCAAAGCGGTCATCAACTACGATGAACTGGCAAGGGAAGTAATCAAGGATATCGGTTACGATAATACCGATAAAGGTTTCGATTACGACACATGCGGTGTGCTGGTAGCCATCTGCAAGCAATCCCCTGATATCGATATGGGCGTATCCAAAGCCAAGGAAGCCAAAGAAGGCAAGATGGACGATATCGAAGCCATCGGCGCCGGCGACCAGGGTATGATGTTCGGCTTTGCCTGCAACGAAACCGAAGTGCTGATGCCTATGCCCATTTACCTGGCACATAAGCTTACCCGCCGCCTTTCAGAAGTACGCAAAGATGGCACGCTCGATTGGCTGCGCCCGGATGGCAAAAGCCAGGTGACGGTGGAATACCACAACGGAAAACCGGCGCGCATCGAAACAGTCGTTATCAGCACCCAGCACGCCCCCGAGGTCTCTCATGATGAGATCGAAAAAGAGGTCATTGAAAAAATTATCAAACCCATCATTCCCGATGGAATGCTGGATTCCAACACCATCTATCATATCAACCCTACCGGACGGTTTGTCACCGGCGGTCCTAAAGGTGATTCGGGTGTGACTGGTCGCAAGATCATCGTCGATACCTACGGCGGCATGGGTCGCCACGGCGGCGGCTGCTTCAGCGGTAAAGATCCCACAAAGGTCGACCGCTCTGCCGCATATGCTGCGCGCTGGGCTGCCAAGAATGTGGTGGCTGCCGGATTGGCAGACCGCTGTGAAATCCAGGTAGCCTACGCTATTGGTGTGGCTCGCCCGGTAAGCATTAACGTTGAAACCTTCGGCACTGGCAAGATCGAAAGTGAAAAGATCGCCAGATTGATCTACGATAATTTCGACCTGCGCCCGGGCGCCATCATCCGCGACCTGAACCTGCGTCATATGAAATTCCGCAAGAACACCAACTACGGTCACTTCGGTCGTGATGATCTCGATCTGACATGGGAACGCACTGACAAAGCTGACGCATTGCGCAAGGCTGCCGGTCTGTAAGATCAAACAATCAATAAATTGAAAAGAGGCTTGAGAAATCAAGCCTCTTTTTATTATTTACTCACCCGGTTCTTCATCACCAAAATCAAGCACAGAACGTATACCGCTGCCTGATGCGGGTTTTCCGATGATCTCCAATTCCTCCATGCGGTCAACCAGGCGCGCTGCACGGGTATAGCCGATGCTGAACTTGCGCTGCAGCATAGAGATCGATGCACGTTCTTCCTGCCGTATATAAGCAATCGCTTTTTCCAGGATCGGGTCTTCATTTGCTTTAAACGGACTATCGAATAAAGGCACCTCGGTAACGGTCTCCCCTACCGGAAAGACTTTTTCCATGCTTTGTTTAGCTTCTGAATTGGCACTATCGGCTTTCAGTTCTTCCGCTTGTTTGATCCAATAATGCACCAGCCGCTGTATCTCTTCTTCGGAGAGATACACACCCTGCAGACGCTTTGGAGAAGGTTCGTTGGGCGCCTGGAAAAGCATATCTCCTTTTCCCATCAAGCGCTCCGCTCCAACCTGATCGAGGATCACACGACTGTCTACACCGGAAACCACTGCGAAAGAAACACGCGCAGGAAAATTAGCTTTGATCACACCGGTGATCACGTTCACCGAGGGACGCTGCGTGGCAATGATGAGGTGAATTCCTGTCGCACGTGCCATCTGCGATAAGCGAGCAAAACTGCGCTCAGTCTCTTCAGGCGCAATGGTCATCAGGTGCTGCAGCTCATCCACGATCATTACAATATAAGGAAGCTTCTGCTCTTGAGTTTTGTTGTAATCCTGAATATTGCGCGCACCTACTTCCGCAAATTTATGATAGCGTCCATCCATTTCACGCGAAATCCAGCGCAGGGTTCCGATCACCTTTTCTGAATCCACAATCACCGGGGTTAAAAGGTGCGGAATGCGGTTATAGCCGGTCAATTCCACACGCTTCGGATCGATCATCACCATGCGCATTTCTTCAGGTGTACGCTGCATCAGCAAACAGCAGATAATGGCATTGATGCATACCGATTTTCCAGAACCGGTCGTACCGGCGATCAATAGATGAGGCATATCACGCAGATCCACAGCCACAGGTTTCCCGGCTACATTTTCACCCAGCATTAGCTTCAAGGGTGAATTAAGCCGCTGGAACGCAGTACTTTCCATCCCCTCACGCAGAGTAACCAGAGAGGCTTCTGCATTGGGAACTTCAATGCCGATGTAATGCTTTCCGGGAACCGGTGCCTGCATACGAATACGCTGGGTTGCGAGTGCCAGTGCGAGATCATCCGACAATGCGGTGATCTTATTGACGCGCACGCGCGTGCTGCCGCTGCGATTCTGCACCAGATCAGGTTCTACCCCAAACTGGGTGAAAGTAGGACCACGATGGATCTCTACCACATGAGCAGGAGCATCAAAGGAAGCAAGCGTCTCTTCAATAATACGTGCACGATCTTTATCAAGGGCAGCACTGCCTTCCTTTTTATTTGCCGCTTCAAGAATATCTGCAACCGCAGGAAGCTTCCAGGCTGGACTGACATGTTCTGCACGCAGACCGGTACGTATGGTAGGAAGCTCTTTTTCAGAATGAACCTCTTCGGCTTTTTGAGGTAACGAAGTACTTCTTTCATCCCGGTTGCTTTTCTTCAGTACACGTCTTTTCGATTGCGGAACCTCCGCGATCGGCGTGAATCCTTCCATATCCGCAGGTTCGATCTTTTCGGCTTTTTCAATCACCTGAGGTTCGGCTTTGGGTGCTGTCACCTTTTGGGCGATCTGGGTAGTTTGCGCTGCCACCTGCTTGCCTGTTTTGGTCACAGTGCGCTTCATCCCCCGCAGCAGATCGGGGATTGCCGTATCAATGGTCAAAGCGATCGCGATCAGCAGCCAGCCGATTATAATGACAAAAGCACCCACCTGCCCCACGGCGCGCACGATCAAGCGCTCAAAAATAGCTCCGATATACCCACCCCCTCCAGGGGCTTGAGCCAGCTCCCATCCGCCGCCCATCAATAAGTGGATCAGGGTAAGGAGATTGATAAAAAGCAAAATGACACCCACCAACTTTCCGGTGGAGATCATGGGTAATTTATCCTCATTGCGGAACATGAGCCAGAATCCAAGCACCAGACAAACTACGGGGAAAAGAAAAGCTCCATAACCGGCGATGAAATATAGCTTTTCAACGATCCAACCGGTCACATTGCCTTCCTGGCTGGTCACGAAACTGATCAGCAGCAGCAAACCAAAAACGGTCAAACTGATACCCCAGATATCCAGTTTTCGTTCCGGTGAAAGACTGCGCAGTCCCTTGCGGATCGAAGACATTCTGCGGGTAGCAACCTTCTTTTGGGTTTTGCGACGTGTGCTGGAACTGGATTTTCTTTTTTGAGCCAAAATACCACCTTTGATTAACCGAAATATTGTTCTAAAGATAGTATACCATTGAGAATTAACTGCGCTTTTTACGATGCAAGATGAATGCCACAACTCCACAGATCACAGAAACAACTGCAGACCCAATCGCAATTTTTCCGAAATCCCATTGGAAAGCGGATTTACTGGCAGCGTCATCAAGCAGAACATTCCCCGCGTCTTCCGATTGAACTGCTCCGCGTTCTTCCTCCGGAGAAATTCCCAGAATAGGATTGGGTACTTCTGTTGAAACAGCCTCCTCGGAAACAGATTCTTCCATTTCTTTGGCAAGCAGTTCTTCGGTGGGGGACGGTTGATCATCAGAACTACCCCCTCCACCACCCCCTATGCCATAGAATCCTGTCGCTACAGGGGTTGTTACCGGAACAGCCGCCATATCTCCATTTCCTCCTCCCCCTCCCATTCCATAAGCACCGCTTTCCCATTGGATGATCTGAGGCTCTTCGGTAACAACAGCACCTTCATCAGACTCCGGTACGGCAAAAACCCGTTCTTCTACCTGCACTGAATCAGCAGCAGTGTTTATTATGGAAGCACGGGGAGAGAAGACTTGAAGGAATATGGCAACCACCGCCACTACCGCAGCGGCTGCAGAAGAAAATTTCCATATCCGTTGGGGTACTTGCGCTTGATGCTCAACTTCTACCATGGAAGCCGATAAAACATAGGAATGTGGAACATTTCGTTGTGGGACCGAACGCAGAACCTGGCGAGTGTGCAGCATGCGTTCATATGCCTGTTTCAACGCTGCATCTGAACGCAATCTTTTTTCTATTCGTATCACCTGCTCTGCCGATAGATCACCGTCTAAATATCGCGAGAGCAGAAGCCATTCTTTTCTTTTTAAATTAATCATGGCTGCCCTCACTTTCAGAACGATATTGAGCCGGTAAAAGTTCCTTGAATTTATGCAGGCAATTCTGCAAGCTCATACGGGCGCGCGCCAGGCGGCTCTTGATCGTACCCAGGGGAACACGAGAGGTTTGTGCTGCTTCTTGATAATCCATGCCCTGCAGATCGACCAGAACCACCGCCGCTTTAAATTCCTTGGGCAGTTCATCGATACAGTGCTGTACCGCAGCTTCCAGTTCTTTGAGGGCTAGTTGTTCTTCAGGAAGTGGTGCATCATCTTGGATAAGAACAACAGTTCCTTCATCTTCATCCGAATCCGCATCGATCGTATCCACAGCCTGTGCAGTATGTCGTTTCTGGCTGCGCAGCATATCGTAGCATTTATTGGTCACGATGCGCAGGATCCAGGCTTTGAAAGATCCGCTTCGGAAGGTATGTATCTTTTGATACGCCGCGATAAACGCCTGCTGCGTTGCATCATCAGCTGCATCCAGATCATTCATCATACGTAAGGCAACGTTATAAACCAGCTGCTGATGCTCCAATACCAGCTGATTAAACGCGTCCAGATCTTTTGCTTTTGCTGCTTTGATCAGTGTCTGTTCATCCATACAGCCAGAATTATAACCGTTCCCCAACTCTCTTGACATTCGGGTATGGAATTGTATAATCTGGGCAAGACCAAATGCCAGCCCGGTCATCCAAACCGGCAGTTCAAACAAAGAACAGGCTTTCTTCGCAGGGATGCAGAAGCATCGTAAGAAGAACGGTGGCAGCCGTTATCGCCCAATGAGGTCGGTAATCACCGGCAAAAGCAGGTGGCACCACGAGCGCCCCCTCGTCCTGCAGGAAGAGGGGTTTTTCTATTAAACTCAAGGAGTAGAAGAATGATCGATATCAGACTTGTTCGTGAAGAACCACAAACCGTGCGTGAAGGCATACAAAAACGCAGCCTTGATCCATCGGTAGTAGATGAACTGCTTGCCATTGATGAAGAACGCCGGCAGAAACTACAGGAAGTTGAAGCATTAAAAGCCGAACGCAATACTGTTTCCAAAGAGATCGGAAAATTAAAAGACAAGACCGAACGGGATGAAAAGATCGCCGCCATGAAAGTGGTTTCCGATTCCATCACTTCGCTCGATGAAACCATCCGCGGGATCGAAGAAAAGCAGCATGAATTGATCATGACCATTCCGAATATTCCGCTTCCGCAGGTTCCGATTGGAAAAGATGAAAGCGAAAATGTGGTGCTGAAAACCGTGGGAGAAAAACGCGCCTTTGATTTTGAGCCGCTGCCGCACTGGGATCTGGGAGAAAAACTGGGCATCATCGATTTTGAACGAGGGGTAAAGATCACCGGCTCCCGTTTTTATGTATTGAGCGGATTGGGCGCCCGTTTACAGCGCGCGATCATCGCCTTTATGCTGGACCTGCACATCCGCCAGGGATACTACGAGAAATACACACCCTTTATGGTGAAAAGTGCCACACTTTATGCTGCCGGTCAGCTGCCCAAATTTGCCGATAACTTATATAAAGATCATGAAGAAGATCTTTATATGGTACCTACCGCAGAGGTACCCCTTACCGGGCTGCACATGGATGAATTCATCGACGCAGCCGAACTGCCCCTGCGCTATACTGCCTATACCCCCTGCTTCCGCCGCGAAAAAATGAGCGCCGGAAAAGACGTGCGCGGCATTAAACGCGGGCATCAGTTCGATAAAGTGGAAATGTACACTTACTGCATGCCGGATGAATCAATGCACGAATTCGAGCGCATGGTGGCTGATGCGGAAGAAACCTGCAAACAGCTTGGTCTTACCTACCGCGTGCTGCAGCTCTGTACCGGCGACATCAGCTTCAACGCCTGCATCGGCTATGACATCGAAGTCTGGGCACCCGGCTGCCAGGAATGGCTCGAGGTTTCCTCCATATCCAATGTAGGAGCTTTTCAGGCACGCCGCGCCAACATCAAATATAAAGACGCAGAAGGACACAAAGATTTTGTGCATACCCTCAACGGCTCCGGTCTGGGTATGCCCCGCACTTTAATCGCCATCCTGGAGAACTACCAGCAGGCAGACGGAAGTATTCACATTCCCGAAGTGCTGCGCCCCTGGATGGGTGGTGCAACTGAAATTAAATAATCTGCGTATATAGATTGAAAATTCATATGGAGATACCTATGCGACCAACTGTAAAAGCTGTACTGTTCATATTGTTATCTGTTCTGCTGGCTTTTTCGCTTTCAGGATGTGTCGAAACCAGCGCTGAAAATGGGATGATACTGTATGGCACAAAGGGGAACATCCCCACGGCTACCCTCGCCGGACTGCAGATCATCGTAGCCATAGTGATGCTGGTCAGCCTTATTTCACTCATTATCCCGATCATCCCCGGCATCACGTTTATCTGGCTGGCAGCGCTGGTCTACGGGCTGGTGGTTGGTTTTGATAAAACATCCGGCATCTTCATGGGCATCATCAGCGTCTTCATGCTGATCGGGAACGTGGTTGATAATATCCTTATGGGCGCCGGCGCACGAAAAGGCGGAGCACCCTGGTTGACCACCCTGATCACCGTTCTGGCTGCTGTGATCGGCAGTATTGCCTTTCCTCCGTTTGGAGGTGTGATCGCAGCCGCCGTCGTCCTGTTTTCCCTGGAGATCATTCGTCTGAAAAACACAGATACCGCTCTGAAATCGACAGGGGAACTGCTGAAAGGATTCGGCTGTTCTTTTGTTGTACGCTTTCTAATTGGGATCATTATGATCGGTTTATGGATCGCATGGATAGTGGAAACCGGTCAATGGCTGTTATAGATTCTTTTCACGCCGATCCTGCACAACATATAAAGCAATTGATCCTGCCGTGGCAGCATTCAAGGAATCTACTTTCCCCTGCCGCGGCAGACTGACAAGCTGGTCGCATTTTTTACGGACCAGTGTGCGCAATCCACTGCCTTCTGAGCCGACCACCATACCTACACCCCCATGAAAATCCACCTGCTCGATCGGGATCGCTTCCTGCGAATACTCCAAACCATAAATCCAGGTATTCTCTTCCTTTAAAGCATCGATTGCCTGAACTATGTTCATTTGCACAATCATGATATGTTCACAGGCACCGGAAGAAGCATGCACCACAGCCGGCGTCACTTCTGCTGCCCGGCTGGAGGGGATGATCACCCCGTGCACTCCAAATGCTTCCGCACTACGCAGCAGCGTACCCAGGTTCTGCGGATCCTGGATCAGATCCAGCAGTAATATGAAAGGGTTGGTCTGCTGCTTTTTTGCCAATGCCAGCATTTCAGGCAGACTGGCATATCGATAACCGCCCACCTGCAGCGCAACGCCTTGATGACTTAGAGAAATTTCAGAAAGCTTCCTGCGCGGAACACGCTTAATAGAAAGCTTCTTCTGCTGTGCGAGTTTTACCAGATCTTTTAGATGTCCGCTCTGCTCAAGCTCACCCTCTGCCAGCCATAATTGAAAAAGCTCACGCCGATTCGCACGCAGTGCTTCAAAAACGGGATTACGTCCCGTGATCCATTCTTTCATTTCCAGTGCCAGGTGCTGCCGCCGGCGGAATCTTCCACAATCACACCCTGCTCCTCCAGCTCATTCCTGATGCGGTCGGAAAGCGTCCATTCTTTCTTTGTGCGCAGTTCACTGCGCAGTGCGACCAGCAGATCAATAAAGGCATCAGCGCTGTGTCCCTGCTGCGATTCTTGCAAGTTTAACCCAAATACGGCGCTCAGATCTATTAGTTCTTTCCGGGCAGCCTGCAGTTCTTCATCCGTAGCGCCATCTGCACGCGCCTGGTTGATGCTGCGTACCAGCTCGAATAGATTACCGAGAGCACCGGCAGAGTTGAAATCATCATCCATGCAGGTCTCAAAGCCTTCACGGGTTGCCTGCACCTGTTTTGCCAGGGCTTCCAAACTACCAGCGGGAGCTCCTTCAGCACCGGGTAATGCCCCTTTTAAAACCGACTGCAATCGCTCCAAGCCTTTTTGCGCCTGGTCGATCACTTCGTCGTTAAATGTCAGGGGATTACGGTAACCTGAATTCAGAACCATCATACGCAGTACATCCCCGGGGTGATTTTCAAGAAAATATTCAATAGTCACAAGATTCCCCAGCGACTTAGACATTTTTTGTCCGCTGAACTGCATCATGCCATTATGCACCCAATAGGTCGCGAAAGGACGTTCTGTTAATGCTTCAGATTGAGCGATCTCATTTTCATGATGCGGAAATATCAAATCATTACCGCCTCCGTGGATATCGATCTGCTCACCGAGATGAGCCATGCTCATTGCCGAGCATTCAATATGCCAGCCGGGTCGTCCAAATCCCCAGGGGCTTTCCCAGCTGGGTTCTCCGGGTTTGGCTTTTTTCCAGAGAGCAAAATCCAGCGGATCTTCCTTCCGTTCATCCACGCTGATGCGGGCTCCGGAACGCATTTCATCAACATTACGATGAGAAAGCTTTCCGTAGAGTGGGAACTTACGAACCCGATAATAGACATCTCCATCGACCGCATAAGCAAACCCTTTTTCAATAAGAGCTTCCACGAATTTTATAATATTCTGCATTTCAGCAGTAGCACGGGGTTTGTATGTAGCCGGTAAAATGTTCAGGTCACGTAAATTCTCATCGAATTTATAAATATATCCTTGAGCCAATTCCAGCGGATCTTCTCCGAGTGCCGCAGCACGTTGAATGATCTTGTCATCCACATCGGTGTAATTCATCACGTGCCGCACTTCATACCCGCGGTATTCTAAATAGCGTCGAATGATATCAAAAACCAGAGTAGACATGGCATGCCCCACATGTGCATTGGAATACACGGTGGGACCGCAGACATACATACGAACTTTTTTCTCTTCAATCGTATGAAAGGGTTCTTTCTTTCTGCTCAGAGTGTTATAAATACGAATTCCCATTACGCTTAATCCTTATTATTATTCCCATTGGCAATACCAGGTTTTGAAAAGATCATGCGCCCTGCTGCGGTTTGCAGCACTTTTGTAACCGTAACGGTTATATCTTTATCCAGAAAATCTCGTCCGTTCTCCACTACAACCATGGTGCCGTCATCCAGATACGCAACACCCTGGTCCTGTTCTTTTCCTTCCTGAATGACTTTCACACTCAGTTCCTCCCCCGGCAGCAGAATCGATTTTACCGCGTTTGCCAGTTCATTGATATTCAATACCTGCACACCCTGCAGTTCAGCCACGCGGTTCAGGTTGTAATCATTGGTAAGAATAGGTGCCTTCATCTGGCGGGCAAGTACCACTAATTTTTCATCCACCTCACGAACATTTTCCACATCCATTTCTGACAAAACCACGTTGATGTTCTTGTCTTTCTGCAGTTCAGAAAGCACTTCCATCCCGCGGCGTCCGCGCTGACGGCGCAGACTCTCTGCCGAATCGGCGATATACTGCAGTTCATTCAAAACGAAATGGGGAATAATCAATGTTCCGGGTAAGAAACCGGTTTTCGCAATATCAGCCACCCTTCCATCAATGATCACACTGGTATCTACAAGAATAGGACATTCTTTGTTCCAACCAGTTGTGGAAGATTTTTTTGATGAACTGCTCTTTTTTTCTCGCCTTACTAATGAAAATAGATCACGGATCTCATCCTGCTTTGATACGCTGATCGTAATACCAAGATATGCGAACAGAGCCATCGCAATAATGATCATAATACTATCTAATGGAGCCGGCAGTATACTGATAGGGATCGAGATCAATGCAGCAATGATTAATCCAATGATCAATCCAACCATGGCAATCAATAAAGTTTGCCCGGGAGTTTCTTCCAGCTGTTTACGGATGGCTTGAATTGGAAAGATTGTGACATAGGGAAATAGAAAAAAACCCAAGACTCCCAGAATAATACCGCCGCCAATCTGAACATAGCGTAAATTTAGATCCTGAAAGCCAAAGTTTTCAACAAAGAAATTTCCTAAATAAATGCCTAATAATGCAAATAAGATCAGTCCGGAAAACCGGAGAATAAGTACAAGTCCTTTTTGAGTTCTCATATAAATTACCTTTCGTGATTGTTAAAGTTCAGGAAAACAGTGACGGATAAATCCTATTGACATGGTAACATAGCCTACAATCGAAGTCAATTACAGAGAAAAAATCTGATAGTATTCTTATACAGTTCCCCATTAATAATCTACTTTGATCACAAGAGAGCATTATTACATCTATTTTTTCCTTTCTGTTTTAAATGAATAGAAGTCAAAAAACTTGATGCTCCACTTAATTTATGTTAGAATATTCAGTGTTAGTACCAATATCGCTTGACATACCGGAAAGTGGGCAACCCCCACTTTTCTTCGTATTATTAGAGTAATCAAAATGGAGAAGAAGAATCATGAAGAATGAAATCATTCTAGCATTCAATGAAGTGCTTGAAGAAAAAGGACTTCCAAAAGAAGTTATTTATCATGCGCTTGAGTCTGCGATGGTTTCGGCATATCGTAAGTCTGTAAACGCATCCAGTGCTCAGCAGGTTGTTGCGAAAATTGATCTGGAAAAAGGTGAATTTCGTATCTTTGCAGAAAAAGAAGTAGTAGACAGCGTTCAGGACGACCGGACTGAGGTTC
Source organism: Anaerolineaceae bacterium (assembly GCA_963674975.1). Classification (GTDB taxonomy): domain Bacteria; phylum Chloroflexota; class Anaerolineae; order Anaerolineales; family Anaerolineaceae; genus UBA4781. Next base: position 2,208,221 of record OY771913.1, on the reverse strand, counting down.
TTCTTGATGTAGCAAGAAAATATGATCCTAATACAAACCTTGGGGATATGGCTCTTGTTGAAAGCACCCCCGATAACTTTGGTCGTGTTGCAGCCCAAACAGCTCGACAGGTCATTCAGCAAAAGATCCGCGAAGCAGAACGGCAGATGCAGCTTGATTACTATACCAAGCAGGTTGGTGAGATCATCAGCGGTGTAGTACAGGCTACCGGATCACACGGGTTGACCATCGGTCTGGAAATGAAGGCAGAAGGCACCATGCCCCGTAAAGAAATGATCACATATGAACGTTTTCGCATCCACGATCGCGTACGCGCTCTGGTCGCGGAGGTAAAAGATACCCCTCGCGGTCCGCAGATCATCCTTTCCAGAACCCATCGCGATTTCTTGCGGCGGCTTCTGGAGAATGAGGTACCAGAAATTTTTCATGGGATCGTAGAAATCCGATCCATCTCAAGAGAACCCGGTCAGCGTGCCAAAGTGGCTGTTTCAGCCACGCAGCAGGGCATTGATCCGGTGGGCGCATGCGTTGGACAGCGCGGTGTGCGTATTCAAGCCATCGTACGTGAACTTCATGATGAAAAGATCGATGTGATCGAATGGAATAAAGATCCCCGCATCTTCATCGCCAAAGCACTCAGCCCCGCTCGTGTCAATGGGGTATATCTTAATGAGGCAAATAGTGAGTCTAAAGCTGCCCTGGTTGTAGTACCAGAAGACCAGTTATCTCTCGCAATTGGGCGAGATGGACAAAATGCCCGTCTGGCAGCTCGATTAACAGGCTGGAAGATCGACATCAAAAGTCTCGCCGAAGCGGTATCCGATTGGTTGTTCACATTGAAAAACAACGAAAAATTTGCAGAAAAAGCTGATCTCTTCCAGGATGAGATATCCAAAGTAGAAGAAATCGCAGCAAGAAAAACCGAAGGTCGTATCCTCAACATGGAAGATTACGATACTCTGGCAAAGTTTATTGACACAATGGAAAAGAGTCTTTACGCTGAAAGGCAGGAAGTCATTGCCGAACGCGAGAAGGTAGTTCAGGAGGCGCTGCAGACTATTCCCAAGAGCGCTTTCCAGGTTGAACTTAATGAAGAGATCCTTTCTCCCAGCATCCTCTCTATTCTTACAGACAGCGGCATCAAAAATTTGGGGGACCTGGTGCTGGAATATAAGACCAATCCTGATTCCATTCTTGGTTTGCCCGGTATTGGACCAAAGAGTTTGGAAAAGATCGAAGAGGTTGTAAATAACCTCGCCACTCTTATTCCACCCGAGCCAGAGCCAGAACCCGAAGAGGTTGAGAGCGAACAGCCCGAAGAAGAAGCAGCAGTGGAACCCGCTGCCGATATTGAAGAGGTTATCGCTGAACCGGAAGAAGTCGTTGTCGAACCATCTGCCATCTCAAGCGAGATAGAAGAACCAGAAACTGAAGAGGAAGAGGAAGAAGAAAAGTCAGAAGAATCAGAATTATCATTTGAAGAAATGTTTAAACTGGAATCACAAAAGATCCATGAAAAGAACTTCGAAGAAGAAGAATTTGATGATAAATCTGATAAAGATGCAAAGAAAAAGAAAAAACGGAAGTTTCAGGAAATCGAGTATGATCCTGATCTCGATATGACCCTTGTCAAGCGGAAGCACAAACGTGGAGACGATGACTGGGACATAAATGACGTAAATTAGAAATAGAGAACGGTGGTGAAAACACAAAAACTGCCCAAGAAACACATTCCACAACGGACCTGCGTTGGCTGTCGAGAGATTCTCGCAAAGAAAGAGATGATCCGTATCGTGCGCACGTCCGAAGGGATATTGGTTGATCCGACAGGAAAGATCAATGGACGCGGAGCTTATATCCACCTAAAAAAGGAATGTTGGGAAAAAGCGCTGAAGGGAAGCCTATCAAAGGCATTGAAAACAGTGCTTGGTGAGCAAGACAAAGAATATCTAGAAGCATATATGATGAACCTGCCGGAGAGCATTTCGAAGTTGCAAGATTAAAACAGTCTTCCATTCGATCACCATCGCTCACCGGAAATATGAATCAACAGGTTCAATGAAAGCAGCGACAACGGAGGTTAATATGAGCGAAAATGGGAAAAAGACTGTGGAGCTACCCACCAGTATAACGATCAGAGATTTGGGAGAAAGAATTGGCTCAAGCCCAATTCAGATCATCAAGATTTTAATGTCAAATGGCGTAATGGCAAATATCAACCAAGTGATTGATTTTGATACCGCAGCTATTGTTTGTGCGGAATTAGATATCGATGCCACACTCGAGATACAGGAAGTAAAAGAAGAAGAGTCAGGCGAGATCCCCCTCTGGAGAAAATTGATTGAGAATGAAGATACATCCAATCTGGTCAAACGACCTCCGGTCATCACCATTCTCGGGCACGTTGATCATGGAAAAACAACTCTGCTGGATGCCATTCGTCACACCGATGTAGCAGGAGAAGAATCAGGCGGAATCACCCAGCATATCGGCGCCTATCAAATCATTCACAAAGATCAAAAAATAACTTTTCTGGATACACCCGGTCACGCTGCCTTTACTGCCATGCGCGCAAGAGGTGCTCAAGGAGCGGATATCGTGATCCTGGTGGTGGCTGCCAATGATGGTGTTATGCCGCAAACTAAAGAAGCGATCGCGCACGCCAAGGCAGCCCGCGTTCCTATCATCGTGGCTTTAAACAAAATAGATCGCGATGATGCCAACCCCGAGCTGGTAAAGAAACAGCTTGCCGATGTGGGACTCATCCCCGATGATTGGGAAGGAGACACCATCGTTGTTCCCGTTTCTGCGAAAAACAAGCAAGGTCTTGACGATCTGCTTGAAGCAATCTCACTGGTTGCTGATTCCTGCAAGATCATGGCAAATCCAAAAGGTAAAGTGATCGGAACTGTCATTGAAGCGAAAGTTGACAAAGCACGCGGGGTAATTGCAACCCTGTTGATTCAAAATGGGACTCTTCATCAAGGCGATTCGATCGTGGTAGGTCTGGCTCACGGCAACATCAAAGCCATGTACGATTTCCACGGAGAAAAAATCGAAGAAGCCGGTCCATCTACACCGATTCAGATCATGGGTTTGAATGAAGTTCCACAAGCAGGAGATATTTTCCAGGTTGTTCCTTCTGATAAAGATGCGCGGTTGATCGTAGCAGATCGTAAAGTAAAAATCAGTGAAGAAAAGATGAATAAGAAACAAGCCAGTCTTGAAGATCTCTTCAACCGCTTTCAGGCAGGCGAGCTGCGCGAACTGAAGCTGATCGTGAAAGCAGATGTACAGGGTTCTCTTGCCCCCATCACATCAGCACTCAATGAGATCGATCAGAAAGAAATCAAGATCAATATTTTACATTCTGAAACGGGTAATATCAGTGAAAGTGATGTCATGCTTGCTTCCGCTTCAAATGCCATTATTGTAGGTTTCAATGTGGAAGCAGAACCTGCTGCGGGCAAACTAGCTGAAACAGAAGGCATTTCTATTCGTTTCTACGATATCATCTACCGTCTCACGGAAGATATTGAAAAAGCCTTGAAAGGAATGCTCGAACCTGAAAAACAGGAAATTATTCTTGGAAAAGCTCAAATATTGGCTGTATTTTCTTTCTCAAAAGTTGGTAAAATTGCAGGCTGTAAGGTTACTGAAGGGATCATCCGCCGCAACGCGAACATGCGCGTGATTCGTGATGATGAAGTGATCGCTGATAATGAGGTCGCTTCACTGCGAAGAGAAAAAGAAAATGTGCGTGAAGTTCGCGAAGGATATGAGTGTGGAATTCGTGTGAAAGGATTTAACGATTTTGCCGAGGGAGATACGCTGGTCTGCTATGACTTCGAAGAAAAACCAGCAGCTTAAGGATTACAAAAGAAGAAATGCCATCAGTTACTAGATTAAAAAGGATTGCGGATCGTATGCAGCAAGACCTTTCTGAAATGTTGATTCACGGTGATATCCATGACCCACGACTTGCAGGAATTTATATCACCGATGTTCGCGTTGATCGAGAACTTGCCTTTGCCAATGTCTTCGTTTCTGCTCTTGAAGGAAAAGAGCGGGAAGAAGAAATCTTAGACGGGTTAGATCACGCGAAAGGTTTTTTGCGTAAACAGCTAGCCGCCCGTATTCAACTGCGCACCTTTCCGGAGCTGCGATTTTTCTGGGATCCTACACCGGAACACGCTGAACGAATCGAGAAGCTGATCGATACCATCCAGGCTGAAAGGGAAAAGAAAGAATCTGGAAATGAACAAGAACACATCGATTAGCCAGAATATCAGGCAAAGGATCGATGCAGCAGAAATGGTCACTCTGGTGGCTCACATTCGCCCTGATGGTGATGCTGTTGGATCAGTAATTGGCTTTGCTGAAGCACTGCGCGATACTCAAAAGACCGTTCAAATTGCATTTGAAGAAACCCTCCCCGAGCGTTTTCGTATTCTGAAAGAAGAAAGTAAATGGGAAAAAACTCCTTCTAAGGAGGGAATCATCATTGCCCTTGACAGCGCAGACCTTCACCGATTACCCAAGGCATTTGCCGATAAAAAAATCGATATCAACATCGATCACCATGCCACCAATACGAATTTTGGCAGCCTGAATTATGTAAAGGCAGAAGCCGCAGCAACAGCAGAGATCATCACCGACCTCCTTCTTGATTGGAAGCTGGAAATTCCAGCTTCAGCAGCGAATGCGCTCTTAATGGGGATTATCACGGATACCATAGGGTTTCGTACACAGAACACAACCCCGCACACGCTGCGCACGGCAGCCCTGCTGGTTGAAAGAGGCGCGAACCTGACCCATATCTATCAGCAATCTTTGATCGATGTAACCTGGGAAGCAAGTCTTTTATGGGGTATGGCTTTAAGCAAACTTCAAAAAGAAGGGGAAATCATTTATACTGTAATTACCTCTGAAGATCGTAAAAAATCCGGGTTCAAAGGTAGAGATGATGCAGACCTCACGAATTTCCTTAGCAGTATCCAGGATGCAGAAATATCAATATTATTCAATCAACAAAGTGAAACATCAGTTAAAGTAAGCTGGCGTTCTCGATCCAACGTGAATGTCGCTAATATTGCAGCACAGTTTGGTGGAGGAGGTCACCCAGCTGCTGCAGGAGCTGAAATCGAACTATCATTACAACAAACTCAGCAAAAAGTCTTAGAAATAACAAAATCTTATTTAATACAGAACGAAAATTAGGAGTGAATGAATGGATGATAGAAGAACTCAACTCAAAGATACAGTATCAGGTGTTTTAGTAGTCGATAAACCAATCGGAATTACTTCACATGATGTTGTGCAGATCGTCCGGAATGGGACGAGGATCAAACGAGCCGGTCATACCGGAACACTCGATCCACGCGCTTCAGGTGTTCTTGTAGTTTTATTAGGTCCAGCTGTACGATTGAGTGAGTATGTATCTGCTGAAGATAAGCGGTATCATGCCGTTATCCAACTTGGAAAGAAAACAGATACTTTTGACGAAGAAGGTTCTGTCACCGGTACCTCCCCGGTCGATATTACCGCCGAACAGTTTGAAGAAGCGTTAAAAGGATTTGTTGGAGAAATCGAGCAGGTACCACCGCCGTATTCAGCTGTTAAAGTTAACGGTCGTAAAGCATATGAATTGGCAAGAAAAGGAGAAGAGGTTGAGCTGGAACCACGCATTATTCATGTACACAGCCTCGAACTTCTCGAATGGGATCCCCCACAGGCACTGGTAGATGTCCACTGCTCTTCAGGGACCTATGTACGTTCTCTCGCAAATGACCTTGGAGAAAAGCTCAAATGTGGAGCCATGCTTGCCGGACTCCGCCGAACAAAGAGCGGAAAATTCACATTGAATGATGCCATTCCATTAAGAAAATTAACTGAAGCTTTCCAGGATGGAACCTGGTATAAGTACCTAATCCCCGCTGCTGATGCTCTGGGTGAATGGCCTACTATAAACCTCACCGACGAAGAAGTTGATCTTGTACGCCACGGTCACCGTGTCAAACGGGATGGAAATATCGGCGAGATGGCTAGAGCCATCACCGAACAGGGTGAACTGGTGGCATTAATGCAGTTTGACGAAGAAAGCGAAGAATACCAACCGAAAAAAGTATTTTTCTCATAAACGTGTGTAACAAAAACCATTCATCACTTTCACGTATTACCATAGGATCGTTTGATGGCTTGCATATCGGTCATCAAACGATCATTCATCGTCTGGTCGAAGATGCCCATCAGCACGGGCAAAAAGCAGTTGTGGTCACCTTTTTCCCCAATCCAGCGGTCTTTTTTAAAAAGATCGATACACCATTCTATCTAACAACCAATCTTGAGAAGATGACCCTGCTGGAACAGCTTGGCGTCGATCAAACCATTACCTACCCTTTTGACGCTCATTTTGCCCAATCCAGCGCCGAATCCTTCATCCAGGATCTTTATGAGAAGGTACCCTTCGATACCATTTATATTGGCTATGATTTCCATTTTGGAAAAAATCGCGAGGGAGACGAAAAAAAGCTGACAGAACTTGGTCAGAAATATGGTTTTCAAGTTATTGTTCAAAAACCTATCGATTTCAATTCTCTCCCCGTTTCTTCCAGCGCCATTCGTGATTATGTTGCAGAAGGAAAAGTTGACACCCTTCATCCTTTCCTAAACCGCTGGTATTCCTTGATGGGAAAAGTGATCCACGGAGATGGGAGGGGAAAAGAATTAGGGGTTCCCACTGCCAACATTGAGTATGAATCCCAAAAGCTGCTTCCACCCAACGGCATCTATGCTGCCCGTATCTATATTGATGGCGAAGTTCATCCCGCCGCCACCAATATCGGTTTTCGACCTACTTTTTACAACACTCCCTCATCTAAAACTGTAGAAGCGTATATCCTGGATTGGAGCAAAGATATTTACAAAAAAACCGTCACGCTTGAATTCGTGCATAAACTGCGGGATGAGATACAATACAAAGATCGGCAGGCTCTTATCGAGCAAATGCAGAAAGATATCAAGGCAACAAGGGAAATAATCGACCATGAATGAAAAGCGGCGCGTTTATCTTCTTGATACCAAGAAATTAAGCCCTGAAACGATCGCCGTTACTTTTGCAAAAACCTCCCGCTCTCCCCAATCTTTTGACCAGATAGCCCAGGAATTGTCCGATGAAAAAAGCGCCCAGTTCCATGAACGCTGGGTGGTTGGTTATGGGCACTCATCCGTAGCAGAACACGCCGTACTGCACATCGCCATTGAAAATATCTCACGGCTGGCAGTGGAATGCCTTGAATCCAACCGGCTGGCATCGTATACAGAAAAATCATCACGCTATCAGGAGTGGGATGAAGACTGCTTTTTCATTCCTAAAGAAGTAAAAGATTCTCCGCTGGAGGAAGTTTACTGCAGCACGGTCAGTACCCTGTTCAAGAAATATAAAACGTCCCTTCCTGCTGTGCAGGCAGCCGTTCAAAAACAACTTTCAGATGAAAATCAATCTCTTTCTGATCGAGAAATCCACGCGCGCTGTATGGATGTGTGCCGCTACTATCTGCCCGCGGCTGCCACAGCCAATGTAGGGATAACCATCAATGCACGTTCTCTGGAACACGCCCTGCGCAAGATGCTCTCCCATCCATTGGATGAGGTTCGCCAGATCGGGCAGGAGATCAAGCAGGTTGCCATCACGCACCTGCCTACCCTTGTGAAATATGTTGATGAGGTTGCGTATCTGAAACAGGCTGAAGAAAGAACCAGCACGTTGAACCAATCTATGTCAGAAGCTGCGGAAAACAGCGACTGGTGCACCCTGGTTGATCATGATGAGAACTTTGAAACCCATATCCTTTCTGCCCTGCTGCTGCGCTATGGGCACTGCAGCTACCAGGAAGTGGAAAAGAATCTGCTCTCCTTTACCAATTCGCAGAAGAAAACCCTGCTGGATATCCTCTTTGGAAGAGTGGAAACCCATGATATCCCCCTGCGTGAACTGGAATACAGCACCTTCATCTTCGACCTGTTGATGGATCAGGGTGCTTATTTCGAATTCAAGCGCCACCGCATGATGACGCAGACCGCGCCACCTCTCTCACCATTGTACGGTTATGCAATCCCGAAACTGATCAGTACAGCCGGACTGGAAGCTAACTTCAATGAAGCTATGCTTCTGGCGAAAAAAGCTTACACAGAAATTGCTCTTTCACAACCGGCTGCTGCCTCCTACGTGATCCCCAATGCCTACAACCGGCGCGTTCTCGCCAGCTTCAACCTGCGCAGCGCCATTCACTTTATCAACCTGCGCACCGCTCCCAACGCGCATTTTGCCATCCGCCGGGCAGCCAGCCGCATGGCAGAAGAGATCAGAAAACAGATGGACCTGTTCAAACCATATTTCTATGCAGAACCTACTGAAACATGGCAGGAAATCGAAGAAGACTACTTTACCGACCCATTGTGCCGCTGATCAGGCAGGCATATACATTTTTACCGATAAATTTCCAGGTATTTTTCATATACTATACTTATAAAACACAACTATACTTGTAATCCATCCATAATTCACAAATGTGATCTTAAGATGGGAGGTTCAAATGAGTAAAATCAAATTCGTAATAAAAAGAAATGGAACGACCGTCCCATTTACCCCTCAACGCATCAGTAATGCCATCTACCGAGCGGCAGTTGCCGTGGGCGGGCGGGATAAAGAAACAGCCGACAAGCTCGCGCAGCAGGTGGTGGAATACCTTGAAGAAAAATTCCCTGCTGATAAATATCCAACCGTTGAAGATGTTCAAGATGCGGTTGAGAAAATTCTTATCGAGAACGGACACACCAGAGTTTCCAAAGCCCTTATCCTTTACCGCGATGAACGGGCACGTATGCGTGCCGGGCGCAGAGAGCAAACCATTCAACCATCACAAAATATTCCATGGGCAAAGATCTGGCAAGTGCTCGACTGGGCATCATCACGTGATCTGCACACCATTGAACGTTACAATAAACGCATTAATAACGGTGAGGCGCATGAGATCATCCGCGATTCGGAAATATTCTACGAAGAAGATATCAAGATCGCCGCAAGGATGATCCTGGAACGCCGAGATAAGGTCAAGATCGTATTGATCACCGGTCCGTCTTCATCAGGAAAAACGACCACCACCATCAAACTTGGAAAGATCCTGCAGCAAAGTAATCTCAAGCTGGTTACTTTAAATGTAGACCATTATTTCTTCGATCTGGAAGAACATCCCAAAGATGAATTCGGGGATTACGATTACGAAACCCCCCAGGCGCTGGATCTCAACCTGATCAGCGAACATCTGGTTGATCTGATCGCAGGAAAAGAAGTAAAGATTCCTTTCTATAACTTCAAAACAGGGAAACGCCTGCTCAACCATACTCCCATGAAGTTAAATGAAAATGAGATCATCCTGATCGACAGTCTGCACGGGTTGTACCCTGCGCTAACACGCGGCGTGGAAGAAGAGCAGAAATTCAAACTATTCCTCGAGCCACTGCTGCAGATGAAAGATGAAGAAGATAAATACATCCGCTGGACAGATATCCGCTTAACGCGGCGCATGCTGCGGGATTTCGCTTTTCGAGCGCTTGATCCCGAAAGCACCCTGACCCACTGGCATTATGTGCGTTCCAGCGAACTGCGCAACATCATTCCAAACATCAATCGGGCTGATTACATCATCAACAGCGCCATGCCGTACGAGCTTTCTATCTACAAGCCTAAACTTATTCAATACTTCGAGAAATGGCCGGAGAAATTCAAAGATGAACCTTTACGGGAAGACGCATACGTACGCTCCGAGCGTATTTTAAAGCTGCTTAAGAAAATCGAACCCATCGATGATGATTCTATGGTTCCCAATGACTCGGTTATCCGCGAATTCATCGGTGGCAGCACCCTGGATTACCACTAGATCATCTCATGCCTTATGCAGTAGTCTTTTATCTGGATGCTCGGGCAAGCGAACCGATCAGGCAGATTATCAGGGAGCTGGCTGAAAAAAATATAGCTCCCTATATGTACACCCGCTCCATTCCGCCGCATGTTACGCTGGCTATTTATGAAAATATGGACTGCAGAACCTGCGAAGAAAAGATCGCCAGGCTTGCCTCGCAAACAGCCACTATCTCTCTGGATTTTTCATTCCTGGGATTCTTTCACACAGAAAATCCGGTGATCTTTCTGGGTCCCACCCCCACCCGCAGATTGATCTCCATTCACCGGCAGGTACATAAATTACTGGCAGAGAATGGAACGCAGCCATGGGAACTTTACCAACCGGGGAAATGGGTCCCGCACTGCTCTCTGGCAGTCGATTTTCCACCTGAAAACGCAGATCAAGCAGCAGCAATGTGCAAGCAGATAGCTCTCCCCCTTTCCATTCAAGTCGCTTCTTTAGGGGTAATCCAGTTTGAGCCGGTACAGACGCTCTACCATTATGCAATTCAAGAAGAATAGTTATTTTTTAAGTTGAACTTGCAGCCGCTGTTCGGCAATCTTCTTCACACGGGGATGCATCACAAAGTACTGCCTGCCATCCTGAGCTGCCTGCGCATGTGCTTCCAGTACACCGGCAGCAATCCCTCGTATTCCTTCCAGCATACCGCGCACCATTTCCACTTCCAGACGCATACGGATCTCAGAAAAGCTTTCGCCTGCATGCGGTTGGATGGTACGCACCAACAGGATCGGTCCCGTATCCACACCCTTATCCATATAATGAAGAGTTGCACCGAAACCGACCTGCTTTACGGCATTTTCCAGCGCTGTCCATTCCACCACATCCATTCCACGATAGGGCGGCAGAACACCGGTATGGCAGTTCAATACGCCACAGGTCGGCAGCTGCAGGATATTATTTCTAATTAACCCACCGCCGGTGAAAGCGATCAAGTCGGGAGCTTTCTGCTTCACAAACGCTTCACACGTTTGATCGGATAGATCCCGGCATACGCAGTAGGGCACGCTGGCATTTTCCGCCAGATCTTTTAGCGTTCCTTCAGGCAGATCAACACTGGCGGCATAGGATGCCAGATTCTCTACCTGCACCTGCGCAAAGGCTTTTTCACGCAGCAGATATTTGCGGATGAATTTCTGCGCAAGGCGGTTCCCATCCCGCTTCCATTCCGAGCGGATGCGCTTCATATTCCAGGGAGTTCGCACAGCCACTCCAACGACCTGCACCTGCGATTCCTGCAGCAATCCATGCAGCACCAGACGCGAATAGAGGCTGGTATGTATGGGCGCAAAAAGCATCACTTTCAGCATGACTGCAGCTCCTTGAAGACGACTTCCTGTTCGACAAGGGTCGCCAGCAAAGGTAAGGAAGAAAGCCCACTGAAAGGTCGATAATATTCTTTCCATAGCCATTCATTCAATTTCAGTGCGCCATTGAGAAAGCGCCAGTCCTTGTTCTGCCCAGCAAAAGCAGAGAATAACATTCCAACTTTACAACGTTCTTCCCAACCTGCCTTCTTTGAGAGCGGCTCGGTATATTTTTTAAGAGCCTGTTCCCGCTTCACCTCCACATGACGCAGAAGCAGTTCCATATTTTCTTCAATAAAATCGGAATCTCTTTCTGTTGAAGTTAGCACCATTAACAGCATGGATGCACTCCGGGGAAGTAAAACACCCTTATTGATCACCCTGCCCTTTTCCAGGGCTGCCTGCCATGCTTCAAATTCCTCTACTGTTATTTCCTTTTTTTCTAACTTCAACTCCACAGGAATCACATCTACATTAAGAAGCGGCAGCTGCCGGTTTAAGCGCAGCAGTATTTCCTGTTCCTTGCTCGAAAAGGATTCGATTCCATTTTGTACAAGCTTTTGGAACAAGATATGGCTTTCTTTATGTATGAATCGATCGATCCGTTCAGGCTGCAGATAGCTTTCAGAGAAGGAATCACTGAGCGAAAGCAGCATTTTTTGAGCTACACCCATCTCTATTCTTCTTCCTCATCAATATCTATGCGCATACTGCTGCCGTCCAGACCAACCAGCCCTTCCCCGCTGATATACAGCTCATGCTGACTCATCTCTCCCGAAGGAGTGCTGATCACACCATATTTGAATACCTGAACAGGCTTATACCAGTCTTTTTTAAAGGAATAGATAGACTCCCAGTGAAACGCATCACGGCTGACCAGCACCTCGCTGAACTGCGAGGTTATTCCGGGACCCTTTTCCACGGTTGTAAAGGCAACATGCAGTCCCTCATCGCAGGTTGTCCCGTACCAGCCTGAATTCGCGATATTCATGCCAATTTCCAACTTTCCGCTTTTCCGGTGCATGCGGCAGGCATGGTTCAATTCCAGGTTGGAATCGGTAAGCCAGCATATATGTTCTTTCGTGAAATACAGCTTAACCGCCCTCCAGATCTGCTCCCCATCTCCGAAGCGTTCAAAGCTTTGAAAGCCATCACTGGTGCGCAGAATAAAACATTCTCCGCGAAAATCACCCACTGCCACCCAGAACGCTTTTTTATCAAACGGATCACGATAAACACCGTGCACATGGCGCACACTATTGGATGAAAATTCATAAGCAATACTCCATGTGTCAAGCTGCGGAGATACGCGCCAGATGCGCACCGCTCCCCTCTCAGGATTCATGAAGTACTCTCCAAAATAGATCGCGCCGTTTTCATCTTCGCAAAGAGAGCCGTGCAGTACACAATCTCCCTGAATTTTGAACAGGGTCTGCAATCCCTCCTTTTCTCGCACATGGAACACTTCGCCCGCTCTGATACCCAGAACATTTCCCAGCCGATTCACATAGATGTTGCATTTATCAGCGCGAAAGGCGCGTGCTGTGGGTCGAGAAAAATCAAACCAATCGCGCGGAGCATGAAATGGGAATTTCCCTATCCGAACCCATTTCCCCTCTTTTCGAACATAGATCACGCGGTGTGCGGTTCCCCAGACCTGCTTCTGTTGATCGATGTGGTGCATGATCGTCATACGGGGATAGCGTTCTATAATTTTCAATTTCATCAATAGGTCATCTTCCAATGATTTTTTTATTCCCGGTGCAGCAGGGCATCCAAAGCTTTACGGGTCACTCCCGGATCGTTGGTAATGATCGCGTCACAGCCCCACCGGAGATAATACTTCAAGCGGGGTTCGGGAGCAGGGTCCAGTGGACAAACCAGCAGCCCTTTCCGGTGGGCTGTTTTTATATACCAGGGATTCAACCACACGATCGGGAAAAATGGACCCACCATATCGAAATCATCGGGGGGGCGCATTTTATTCATGGTAATTAGACCGATCGGCATATCTTTTTCAGCAGCACGCACCGCCATGACACGTTCTGCGCTGAACGAAAGGACAATGGTGCGCTCCAAAATACCGTATTTTTTCAATTCCGAGACCAACTGCTGGCAAACTTTCTTTTCAAAAAAGCGATCGGTTTTCAATTCCAACGCCAGTGCAACATTCTCCGGGAGAATTGCAGCGGTTTCCTGCAGCAGAGGAACACGCTCTTTTTCAAAACCCGGTTTCTGATTGAATGCCGATACCGATTTGATCTCTTTCATCGTCAGGTCGGCAATCGCACCGGTGCCGTCTGTGGTGCGGTCGAGCGTACCGTCGTGAATGCAGATAAATTGACCGTCCTTACTTAAATGCAGATCAGTTTCCAGAATATCAGCGCCATCGTTGAAGGCGTGTTGAAAAGAAGCCAGAGTGTTTTCAGGGCAGGCAACCTGGTTTCCACGGTGTGCCATGAGATAGGGTTTTTCTTTTCCGGGAATCTCTAATTTTCTCTGCATTTCTTGATCTTTCCTCCTTTTGATTTTAACACCAGAACAACGGCAGTGTTTATGAAATCTCCTGTATACTAAAAAATGGAGGATATCCAAGACGATGAAAAAGATACCCTTCCTGCCTGCCGAAGAAATCTATGTACGCTATCCATTAAAAAGGTATCTCCCCCTCTATCATCCGGGGGTTATATCCAGCTGGCTATCCAGGGACCCGGAAAATGTTGAAAACGTTCTTGATCCGCTGGGATCCAATCCCTTGTATGCCCTGGAAGCAGCAGAAAAAGGATACCGTGTATTTCAAGCACAAAAGAATCCCATTTTGCGCCTGATGACCGCAACCCTCGCGCAGTGCTTTTCAGAAGAGGAATATAAAAAAGCGATCCGCACCCTGCTCGATCAGGAATGGCATGGGAAAAAATTGGATACCTACATCCGGGACCTTTACCAGACAACGTGCCGGAACTGTGGAGAACAGATCGAAGCAGAAGGATTTATATGGAAAAGGGATGATGTAGAACCCACCTCGGTGGTATCGATATGCCCGCACTGCGGTGAAGGCGGTGTGTACCCCGTCGACGAAGCGGATCTGGCTCGTCTTCACCAGATCGGCAGCCGCGCGATCTACCGTTCCAGAGCCATGCAGCGCTGTATGATCGAAAAAATCGACCTGCAGAAGAACATCGAATACGCGTTAGCCTGCTATACTCCGCGCGCGCTGCATGTGGTGGTCATTCTATTCAACGCGATCGACACAATGCTCATTCCGGAAAAGGAATTGGACATGATCAGGGCAATCCTTCTCGAAGTTTTCGACCAGGCAACCTCCCTGTGGCACTGGCCCAACCGCGATTTTCGTCCTCAGCAGCTCTCGGTTCCCAACATCTACTTTGAAAAGAATATCCACCATACCTTTCATCAAGCCATTCGAACCTGGAGCGCTTTCAGAAAGCCCTGTGAAGTGGAATCTTATCCGGTCATTCCCGATCAACCGCGCAGCATCTGCCTGTTTGATCGAAAGACCAGCAGAGAACTTTTCTCAAAGCAAAAAGACAGGCAGCGGTGTCATTATTTCTGCGTCTTTCCCCGCCCCAATCAAGCTTTCTGGGTATTTTCAGCCATCTGGTCTGCCTGGTTATTTGGAAAGAAAACTGCAGAAGGAATGCTGTCTACACTTTCACGTCAGCGTTTTGGCTGGTTCTGGTTTGGGCAGGCAATTTCAACCACCTTTTCTTCGTTTTCGGATGCAATTTGTGAAGAAGACCGAATTTTCGGCATATGCTCTTCCTTCACTCCTTCCTATATACTGGCAGTCCTTCTGGGAGCATGCGATGCAGAATATCAGCTTGAAAGCTGTGCTTATGAAAAGGATGCCAGCATCCTGCAAATGACCTGGAATTCTGTTAATAATGCGAAGGAAGAAAATCAGCCTATGCAAAACGGAGCGGTCGAGCAGCAAGCCAGTCAACATCTCATTCAATATCTCTCTGAACGCGGCGAACCATCAACGTTTCGCGAGTTATTCACGGTTTACTGCACCACCCCTGTTATCCATTCAGCTATTTTTCATGCGCTGCAGGGGGAAAGTTCTGATTACTACAACAGCATCCTGAACGCTCTGCAGAAAGAACTGGAAGACAGCCGCAGATACCGGAAAATTGGCGGTTCCAGCAGTTCAACCAGCAGATGGATGCTGCAGGACATCACCAAACTGCAGGAATCGCTGGATGATCGTGTTGAACGGTTCATCGTAGACTCGGTTCATCGGAATGAAAAACTGGATTTTCACCATCTCTACCTTGAATTATGCAGTCAGTTTCCCGGGCTGCTGACTCCCGACCGGGTTTACTGCAAAGACTGCCTTGAGTCGTATGCCAGCCGCACCAACCTGCAAACCATGCTGTATGTTCGAGATGCAGATGAAGAACCTTCTAAACGAAAACAGGAACTGGAAAACATCACAGGCTTGGTCGCACAGATCGGGGAAAACCTGGGAATGACGATGCAGAATAAAGATAGCTTGATCTGGATCGATAAAAATGGAAAGCCGCTCTACAATTTTTATTGTGACATCAATGCCTGCTTTTCACAAAGCTTGAAAACCCATTCCTATGAAAAAGACGGAATTCCAGTTCTTGTGTTCCCTGCCAGCCGCTCACGATTGATCTGCTTGAAGATGAAGAGAAATAGCTATCTGGAGAGATCTCTGGATGCACACTGGCATTTGATAAAATTCCGCCATATTCGGAAAATAGCCGTGCAGGAGCAGTTCACCCTGCAAGCCTGGCAGGATATCCTGGATATCGATCCTCCCCTGTGGGATCCCCCAGCCCAGTTGAAATTCATATAAAAAAAAGGGAACACTGCTGTTCCCTTTTATCCTCTAACTTATGTCCTTTTTATGAAATGACTTCATTTATAAAAGGAACTTCTTTTTTCACGAAATCCTTGACATCATCAGGGCTTTCTAACTGCAGAGCACCCTTCGCCAGATCGATCATTTCTTCAGCGTCCAGGTTGCGAATGATTTGCTTCACCAGGGGGATGAACGGCGGGCTCATGCTGAACTCATCCAATCCTAGCCCGACCAGGATCGGAGCAGCCAGAGGTTCACCAGCCAGCTCACCACACATGCCAACCCATTTATGTTCTGCATGCGCCGCATCGATGACCATTTTGATCAGGCGTAAGACAGCCGGTTGAAATGCATTGGAAAGTTCTGCAACCTTGGGATTGGTACGATCGGCTGCCATGGTGTACTGGCTGAGATCGTTGGTCCCAATAGAGAAGAAATCAACCTCTTTTGCCAGCTGATCAGCGATCACTGCGGCGGAGGGAATTTCAACCATGATACCGATCTCGGCATCATCGGCAAAGGGAATTCCTTCTTTCTTCATTTCAGCCTTGCATTCGTTAACAACAACCATCGCACTTCGCACACAACAGAGGGTGGCAACCATAGGGAACATGATCTTCAAATTATGTCCAACTCCTGCCCGCAGTGCTGCCCGCAGTTGGGGTTTGAAAATATCAGGACGGTTCAGGCATAATCGGAGAGCGCGTTCACCCAGAAATGGATTCATTTCCTTATCCAGGTTCAAATAAGGAATTTCCTTATCACCACCGACATCCAGGGTGCGCAGGACAACCGGATGTTTTCCAAAAACTTCCAGGATCGCCTTGTAAGCTTGATATTGTTCTTCTTCGGTGGGGAGTGCGTTTCTTTCCAGATATAAAAATTCGGTACGCAGCAGACCTACACCTTCAGCGCCATTTTCAACAGCGAATTTCGCATCTTCAACATTACCGATATTAGAAACAATTTCCAATTCAACGCCATCGGTCGTGGCTGCTTTATCTTTAGCGAACTTCAGGGCTTCTGCCTGAATGCTCTTGCTGGTTTCCATGCGCTTACGGTACTGGTTTTCAGTGTCAGCATCCGGTTCGATAACCGCCACCCCATTTGTCCCGTCCACAATCAGCATATCACCGGTTAGAACATCCATCACGTCAATACCGACACCAGCCACAGCGGGCAATCCAAGTCCGCGTGCCAGAATAGCAGTGTGGGAGGTGGCAGAGCCATGGGCAATGCAGAAACCCATTACCTTACTTTTATCCAGCAGTACGGTATCAGATGGAGTCAGATCATCCGCGAGGATGATCGAGGGTTCTTTCAGACCGGCAGTAGGTGAATCCGCCACATTCATGAGAACACGTAAAAGACGGTTTGCCACATCCATAATATCTGCGGCACGGGCTGCGAAATATTCATCTTCCATGGCAGCCATGGTGGCTGCAAACTGTTTTGCCGTTTCATAAACGGAAAATTCACAGTTTATCTTTTCATTTTGAATTCGACTTTTTATTGTGGTGATCAATTCAGGGTCATCCAGAATCATCTTGTGAGCCTGGAATATTTCAGCATCTGCTTCACTTGATTCGGTGAGCGCTTTTTCATAGATGGACTGAATTTGATCTTTTGCAGTCTGGATAGCAGCATCCAGGCGGGTAATTTCAGCTTCAGGATCGCTGATTTCTTTCTTCTCTGTATTTAGTTCAGTTCGTAAAAATTGAAAAGCTGGACCGATGCATATTCCGCGGGAAGCTGCAACGCCATTCAGCTTTTTCATGCTTCTTCTCCGAAATTATTCTTTACCAGGTCAGCTAGAGTGGAAGCGGCATCCGCTTCATCTTCTCCATCTGCCTTGATTGTAATTTCAATACCCTGGAATACACCCAACGTAAGAATACCTAGAATACTCTTGGCATTTGCAGTTCGTAATTTGTCTTCTTTAGGATCATGGCATGAAACGTTGATTTCACTCTTGAACTTGGACGCAGTTTGTACAAAAAGGGCTGCGGGGCGCGCATGCAATCCCACCTTATTATTCACTACAACTTTGGCTTCCTTCATCTTCTACTCCTGAAAACAATATAATAAACCGATAAATCAATCGGTATATTCCATTTAAATTAATCCCGCAACCACATGTGGTCACGGGAGATAATTTTATCACATGTCATTTATTTCAGCACATCTTCACGTTTGCTACTATCGTTTTATGGCGTTGGAGTGCTCTCCGGAGTGACAGTCGGAGTTTCTGTGGAAGTCTCCGTTGGAGTTTCAGATGGTGTTTCAGTGAACTCCGGTGTTGGTGTGGGGGTTTCAGTGGGCGTAGCTGTAATGGTCGGGGTTAATGTGGGCAGAAGAGAAGAAATGGTCACCTTTTTCTCCGCATATCCATCCAAATCACTTTCCACATATAATCGCAGGGTAATGGTTGAACTGGGAATCTCATACAGATCCAGCGTATAGATCACGGTAGCATCCGAATAGGTTGATCTTCCATCATCGATCAGCACATGCCAGGTACCCGGGTCGCTCCCCTCCCCATATATCAACTTATAGCGCTTGAAATGAGAAGGCACATTGATGATCACCCTGATCTCCAGCGGATTATCCGTAATAACCATACCGCTGTTCAATCCGACAAATTCGATCGTGGGCTGAGAATCGCTTTCAGTGCATTTCTCATCCGGAGTGAAAAGAACAGGATCGGAAAACCCGATGCTTTCCGCCCATTCCCTCCCGGCGCTGGTATCGCTGATCCATTTCTTTCCCCAATCATCCGTTACATTGAGCGTCCATTTTTCTTCATTGAATTCCGTGCAGAAGATGGATGCTTCTTTGTTCGTCCAGGTATCCAGATTGACCTTTTTCCACAGATCGTTATCGGAAGAAAGCGGCAGCTGGGAGCTGTTGAATATCTCACTCTTTTCGCTGGGGCATTTCTCAGATGGGAATGCACCGCTGACAGCGCAGATAACCTGGCTGATAATATTTACCGGCTGCTGTACCGTGCTTGGTGTTCCACCCTTGTAGCGCTGCACCGCATACTGCATCACATCCGCCCAGATGGGAGCAGCGCCGGTCAAACCGCTGGTATTCTGCATGGGGGTGTAATCGGCATTCCCAACCCAAACACCTATAGCAATATCCGGAGTGTAGCCCAGGGTCCAGTTATCGCGGAAGTCATTGGTGGTACCCGTTTTCACTGAAGTTTTGAAGGGCAGCCTGAGAATGGAATTTGCCCCAAAAGCAGGCGTGCGTGCGGCGTTATCTGACAGAATATCAGTAATGAGGTAGGCATGTTCCGCACTGACGACCTGTTCGTTGCTGGCTGTATGCTGGTAAACCACATTCCCTTTATGATCCACTATCTGAGCAATGGCGTATGGTTCTGCTCTCACCCCCTGATTGGCAAAGATCGCATACGCTGAGGTCAATTCCATCAGCGATACATCTCCGCCGCCCAGGGTGAGCGACAACCCATAATCCTCACGGGTTAGTGTGGTAATGCCCATTCTCTCGGCAAATTTGATAAAGCCCTCTTCTTCAGGAGTATCCGGATCATCGTAAATGCCGATATATTGCAGTGTTTTCACTGCCGGAATATTATAAGAACTGCCAAGTGCGGTGCGTACCAGAACGGGACCGTGATATTTCCCATCGTAATTCACCGGAATGTAAGGATCGCGAGTGTCATTTTCATTGCCTGAAGGCGGAAATTCGCTTTTCACATCCCAGATCAATGTAGATGCAGTCCAGCCCTTTTCAAAAGCCGCTGAATAGGTGAGCGGTTTAATGGATGAACCGGGCTGGCGGGGAGCTACTGCCATATTCACCTGTCCGGAGATCTCTTCATTATTAAAATCCGCCGAACCCACCATCGCCAGAATTTCACCGCTCTGCGGTTGCACGGCAACCAGCGCACCATCGGTGGCATTGTTCTCTGCCAGTGCCGCCACCTGCTCTTTCACCGCGTTCTGGGCATACTTCTGCAGGTCGGGGTCGAGGGTTGTATAGATATTGAAACCAGAACGATAGATCGTCTGTGCATCAAACTGCTCTTCAAGCAGCGCGCGGATATAGCTGACCCAGTGCGGGAAAGGAATATTGATCTGTTTCTGCTGGAAGGGATAATTCTCGATCTCCAGAACGGCTGCGACCGCTTCATCCATGCTCACGCACACCTGCGCGGTGCTGTTGCTCACGGTAATGCAGTTCTTTTCAGCGCTGAGCTGGAAGAGTAGATTCAGCACATCCTGGTGGCGTAAAAATGTCGCCTGAGGATTCGTGAAAACATCATAAACTGCGGGTGCCTGGGGCAGTCCGGCTAAAAAGGTAGCCTGCGCCAAATCCAATTGATCTGCCGAGGTATTGAAATAGGTTTCTGCGGCAGCTTCGATGCCGTATGCCAGATTGCCGTAATAGATCTCATTTAAATACAATTCCAGTATCTCATCTTTGCTGTAGCGGCGGGTGATCTCAGCAGCCAGAATGATCTCTCTGGCTTTGCGCTGTACCGTCTCCTGAACCCGCTCTTCAGGGGTCATCAACAGGGTGCGGGCTAACTGCTGGGTAATGGTCGATGCTCCCGAAACGATCGTTCCAGAGGTATAGTTCTGCCACAATGCTCTAACAATTCCCAGAAAATCAAAACCCGGGTTGCTGTAAAAATCCTTGTCTTCTGTGGCAATGGTGGCAGCCACAATATAAGGTGATATATCTTCCAGAGAAATATAGGTGCGGAATCCGGCATTGGGATCCAGAATTTCATAGATCAGGTTCCCATTGCGGTCGTAGATGCGTGTGGTCTCAAACTGAGATGCCTTTGCTTTCAAATCTTCCACGCTGGGCAGGGTGGCTGCAATTGCATAATATTGAACGGTTAGGAAAATTGAGAATCCCGCGAACAGGATCAAACTTCCAAGCAGCAACCACAACAGTACTTTCGGAAGGCAGCCTGCACCTTTTCCCCCTGCCCCTTTTTTTGCTCCAATCTTTTTGAAAAAAGTTTTCGCAGATATCCAAGCAGAGTTTAACCACTTTTCAGCACCACGGCTGAACTTTTCAAGTGAATCAGAAGTTTCTTTCTTTTTTACCGGGATCGGGCGGGTCTTTTCCTTGCGCGGGATCTCCTGGGTGGATTCTGCCGAAGAACTTTTCTTTGTTTCGTCAGAGATTTTTTCAGGGTTGGAATTCAGCGTACTGTCATCCTTTTTTTTTACTTCATGGAATTCTTCCACGCTGTAGACACTAACCTTCAATAACTTTTCTTTCCATGTATTTCCTGCCGATCCCATCTTCAAACAGAGATGGGTTAGAAAATCGTTGGGATCAGGAAGCTGTTCCCATACCTGCGGGAGAAAAGTTGCTTTCCGGTAGCCATCCTGCAGCACAACTCCATCTGCGAAGGGCTGCAGCAAACCGGGTAGATCCATGGGATTCTGATAGGAAAGCGGCTGGGAAGGGGTCAGTCGTGAGATCTCGATTTCAATGCTGTCCAGCTCCGCCTCGCTCAGCGGGGAAAACCGGTAATCTTCCATGGCAGCCGCAATGGCATGTTCACGCACATCCAATGCCAGCGGCTGGTATGCTTCCAATGTACCGATACAGCCGCGCAGTCGTCCCTGAATGGTAAGGGTGACAAAGCTGGCGCCGTTTTCCTGCAGCGTTTCAGGCAGAGAGGATAGATCCACTGCGGGGAGGGAAATCTTCCGTACTGCGCATTCGATGGATTCCCGCGCAATTCGCAGCAGGAACTCTCTTTCGTTCTGGGTTAATTCTGGTTTTTTAATCATATTTACTCTATCTTCCTTAAAGTATAATTTCAAAATGACTATTTTAATTAACAGGAATGAGGTTTAGGGTTTTCATTTGAAAAGAGCAATATGAGAAAAGAATCTGAAACCCCGCCAGCCGTCGACAAAGAAGATGCAGCAGCCTCTCCATTCAACATCGGTAGAGTTCTGCAAACCATCCTCCTGGTTGCGGCAGTGCTGGCAACCCTGTTCACGCTGTGGAATCCATATAAGTTATTCTCTCAGCAAGAAGTGGGTCAGAGCGAACTGCAAGAAAGCGCAAGCGTCGGTACATCCGGGAACTCCACCATCGGCATCCTGGTCGGTCACTGGAATGTGGACAGCGGTTTCGTCTGTGACAACGGCATTGTTGAAGCAAATGTGACCGAAGCCATTGCCAACCAGGTTAGTATGAAATTGAACGCGCTCGGCTACCCCGTGGAACTGCTGGCTGAAACAGACCTCGATCTGATCAATTTCCGCGGTCCGCTGCTGGTGGCTCTATACACCGGTTCCTGCGACGATACTTCCGACAACAGAAGCGGATTCATGGTAGGCACCACCCTGACCCCCTCCGACCTCAACGCATCCAATACGCTGGCAGTCTGTATGGGGGAGATCTACCAATCATCCACAAAACTAGATTTTTCTTATGAAGTCATTGCAGCAGACCATCCCGCTTACCGGCTTTTTGAACTGGTGAACAAAAACACCCCCATGATCTATCTGGAAATGGGTTCTTTATTGTATGATCAAACCATACTTATCGATAATTCTGAAAACGTAGCCAACGGCATTGTCAACGGAATTCAATGTTATCTGGATACACTGGAAAAGGCTGATGAATAAATCTACCCAACAATCGATCTTTGTGATGCTTGAGAAAGCACAAAGCGCCCTGAAAGCAGGCAATAAGAAAGAAGCCGCAGATTGGGCGCATAAAGTGCTGAAACTATCACCTGAAAATGTGGACGCGTATCTTGTTATAGCAGCTACCAGCACACCGAAAGAAAGCCTGCGTTATCTGACCAGAGTACTGGAATTGGACCCAAAAAATCAAAAAGCACGCCGCGGCATGAGTTGGGCAGTAAAGCAAATGAATGAAGAAAAAGCTGAACAGACTCGCGAAAAATCGAATGAGGATACCAAGAAAGTCAAAGTGCAGCCATCCTCTTCAATAAAATCCGGAAAGAAGAAAGAAAAGAAAAAGAAAGCTTTTAAAGGTCATTCAGCCTGGGGAATTCTTCTATTTCTCTTTATTGTCGTATTATGCTTTGGCGCTTTTGCATGGTATGGGTTTCCATTCATCAATGCTGCCTCAAAAGAAGCAAAAGACCCGCGCCCTTCGGGAGCAATCGTCAAACCAACCCTTACCCCAACAGCTACCGCCACTTCCACTCCCACACTGACTCCCACGGCAACATCCACTCCCAAGCCTACTTCCACTCCGCGACCAACCGCGGTTCAAAACTACACGAGTTATTTTGCCCATTCCTGGGATATTCCGGATGTAGTCAGCGGAACCGATCAATTCTGGATCGAGGTGGATCTGAGCGAGCAAATGGTATATACCTACCGGGGAGATACTTTCCTGCAGTCTTTCCTGGTTTCTACCGGAACAAGCGCACACCCAACGGTGACCGGGACGTTCAAGATCTATGCAAAATATGAAGCCTACCTGATGATCGGCGATGGATACTATCTACCCGACGTTCCATACTCCATGTTCTTTTATAAAGGCTACAGCCTGCACGGCACATACTGGCACAGCAATTTTGGTACCCCTATGAGCCACGGATGTGTTAATATGTGGACCAGCGACGCAGCCTGGGTTTATGCAAATGCACCGATCGGCACATATGTTTTCGTGCATAATTAATAAAACAAATTTATGAAGAAGATAAACAGAAGAGAATTTTTGAAATATGCGGCAGAAGGTTCCTTAGGGGGCTTTCTATACCTCCAGTCGCTCCCGATGAAATCGATGCTGGCAAACACTGATCCCTCATCTCCCCTGCTGGGAAGAGTTTTCAAGGACAATGCCGTTATCTATAAAAATCCGACATATTCCTCTGAAATAAAATACTATCTCAACGCAAACAACGTGCTCCCGCTGGCGCAGGAAATCATCGGTGACCCGATCAACGAACATAGTAAAAGCTGGTATGAGGTTACTGATTACGGCTACATTCCCGCCAGCAGCCTGCAGCCGGTGCGGCAGCGCATTAACCAGCCCAAAGAAAAGATCAACAGCAGCGGCGAGTTAGGCACCATCACCGTTCCTTATACAAAAGCATGGAAAACCGATTCCTCGTCAGAGGAATACCTGCTCTTCTACTACGGATCCACCCACTGGATAAAAGGTGTTTACACCGACTCAAAAGGCGACACCTACTACAAGGTCGTGGAAGACCGCTGGGGCGATGCGTATTATATTGAAGCAAAACATATGAAGATCATCGATGAGGATGAACTGCTTCCATTTTCTTCCGATATTCCAGCAGAAGAAAAAATGCTGGAGGTGAACATCGCCGATCAAATGGTGATCGCCTACGAATATGGAAAACCGGTATTCCTTTCACACGCCTCCACAGGGATATTGAATCAGGACACCGATTATTCGACCACGCCCGGAGATTTTAAGATCAATTACAAGCGTCCTTCCCGCCATATGGTACATACCGATAAAACAGGTGAAAACGACGGCGAGCTATTCGGGGTGCCGTGGGTAACTTACTTTACCGATACCGGCATCGCCTTTCACGGTACCTACTGGCACAATGATTTCGGCGTTCGGCACAGTCATGGGTGCGTGAATCTTCCCATCCCTGCTGCAAAATGGATCTATTTATGGAGCCTGCCCGATGTCCCCTTCGGTCAGGAAAAATACATCTCTAACAACGGCACAAAGGTAGTTGTTCATTAAATAAGATTTTAGATATCGTTAAGATATTAACCCCCATTTATTGAGTAAAATTCTGCATTGATTTAGAGGAATAGAATGAGTCAGAAAGCTGTATTTGAAGGATTGATCATCGACGAAAACGATAATCCCGTATCCACCGCGTATGTCGGCTCTGAAGCCACATATATTGTAGATGACAATGGATTTTTCAGGCATATCCCCTGCGAGTATGTTGACCGTCAGGTTTTAAATCATTTAAAAGAACAGATCCTGAATAATAAAGAACTGCTTACCGACCAGGCAACTAAAATGCTGGGGCAGGAAGATATCTTTTCCAGAGCCGTGATCGAGAATCAACTGGAAGATATTGATAAACAAATGGACCTGCTTCTGAATTCAGGATTACCCACCGGCAACCGGGAATACCTGGGAATGATGGGATTTCGGGTAAGGATCGATATCCACGGTGATATCATGGAGATCGTTCAGCCCGCCGTCAGCGACGAAGACTAGCCATCAATCACCATTTGTAATAGTACAATAAAAGAAACGGTCCGGTGAGAAAATATGACTTCGGAATTTATCGTTCATGCCAATGAATTGAATTTTGAATATGAAGTGCTTTCATTTTCAAAGAACAACCCGGTTGTGGTTGATTTCTGGGCTGATTGGTGTCAACCCTGCAAAACTCTCGGACCCATTCTGGAACGGGCTGTTTTAGAAGCAGGCGGATCGATCCGCCTGGCAAAGGTCAATATCGACCAGAATCCCAACCTTGCTCTTCAATATGAAGTTCGCACCATTCCAACCGTGAAAGCATTTGTGCAGGGTGTGGTGGTTTCAGAATTCGTGGGTATGCAGCCACCCGACCGCGTGCGTGCTTTTCTAGATCAGCTTACTCCCCCCAGCCCCATTGATCTGGCAGTTGAAAAAGCATCCAACTTACTGGTGCAGGGCGGCTGGTCAGAAGCCGAAAGCATCTTTCGCGACGCGCTCAGCGGCAAACCTAATTCCAGCGCCAGCCTGCTGGGGCTTTCCAAATCTCTGATTGCGCAGGGAAAAGCGGATGAAGCACTGGAGCTGCTGCGCGATTTTCCTGCCAGCCGCGAATACAGCAGGGCTGAAACACTGCTGCCCGTTGCAGAAGCGATGCGCAGCTATCTGAAAGATCAACTTCCCGAAGAAGATGAAAATGACGCCGCATTTCGCAATGCCCTCCGCCTGGTAAGCAAGGGCAACCTTGCAGCCGCCATGGATGGAATTTTAGGGATCTTGCGCCGCGACAAACGCTATGGTGACGGTAGAGCACATAAGATCGCCCTCGGCATTATCGAGATGCTTGGAGAAGAGAACCTGCTGACAGCTCAATACCGCCGCGAGCTCGCCAGTGCGCTGTTCTGATCTCTTAATCCAGGATCAACTCTCCCCAACTGGTAGGATCTAAAAATGCATGGGTGGGAATATTGGCAAGCATGGTCTGCTGGATGTTTTCAGCCGGATTGTCATTATCAGACACGGAAAATTCAAAGCCCAGGCGCATCCCTTTTTCAGGGGTGATCTGCAGGACGCTCCAGGGAATGCGTATTTCCACCCGGTAGATGCCGGCAGTGCTGGTAGCCGCAATGTCGATCTGATCGGTAATGGAGCCTTTTTTCGACTCTGGATACCACAAATACGCCTCAGGGACCCCGCCGGTACTACCCTTTCCGGGTGCAATGCCGATCTGAAAATCGTCTTCATTCAAACTGGTGGAATTAAAATCACCAAGCAGATCCGTATCGATCAGCAGTTCAACTCCATCTCCCCTGTAGAGTAATTCTCCGCTTGCATTTTGAACATAGGTATCATCCTTGACCTTCACCCCTATATATAAGAAACTTTCATCCCAGCCGAGAATAAATGATGCCTCGCAGTCAGAGTCGTTCTCCCATGCTTTGAGCCCATAGACCACATAATAAGCCGGATAGGCAATCGTGTTCTGCTTCCAGTCTCCCCAATCTCCATCCAGAACCGGCTTTTTGCTGAGATATTTAGCAAGCACCGTTCCAGCACTGCGTTTCATATTGTCATCTACCGAAACAGATTCTGCAGTGGGCGTATCGGTCAATGCAGCAGATGCAGTTTCTTGAGTCTGCTGAACCGCTCCACCGGTGGCAGTTGCATAATCGGCAAACATAGCCGTGAGCGTTTCAGCAGGTTGGGCAAAGATGCTGGTCGGCTCTGCTTTAAAAAGCGGAAAGTTGCAGGAAGCAAGCAGAACAAATAGGGCAATTATCAGGATCGCTTTTCTTTTCATAAAATTTCTCTTCTTTTGATTATCTCAATATTAACACAGCCGTGCAAGATTCAATTTATTTCTCATAATTTTTGGAGGACAAAAAACAGAAGAGATGCGGAAAACAGCTCTTCTGTTCATTACACATTACAGCGATTATGATTTTAATTCTTCGATTTTTCCTTCTACTTCTTCGCTGCCTTCTGCATAGAATTTTTCTTCATCCGGTTCCAATTCTTTCAACAAGCGCAGGAATTCTCCCGCGTGAACTCGCTCTTCATCCGCAATCTCTTTCAATACATCGATCGCCAGTTGTTCATCGGTCGATTCAGCAAGCTGCATATACAGCTGGATCGCTTCATACTCCGCAGCAACCATGAATCGAATCGACCGGATCAATTCTTGCTTTGTCAGTTTTTTTTCTTTTGCCATTCCAGAGAAAGGCTGTCCAAAATCAGGCATGATCTACTCCTTCTTATGTATTTTTTGTAGATATTCCAATTATATCATTGGAGTTTTTCGCCCCATCCAAACTGCCGGGAGCCTTATGAATTTTCGCTTTTCTTTTTCCTGCGCATCTTGAAATACACCATCAGCACAATATACAGGATGATCGAACCCAGTGCCAGAATATCCTGCAGCTTCATACCGATATTCTTCCAATCCGCATAGACCATCCAGGGCCAGCTTATCACGTCCAGAGGAACGCCGATCCAGGGAGAGATAACTTCCTCTTTCCCCACCAGATTTCTGGTTGCCAGCCCGCTGATGCCGTAGACCAAACCCGCAATACAGTAGAGTATGAGGATATTTATTAAAATCCACCGAAAAATTTTTTTCATCTCTATTCCCCTTTCAGTTGAGTATCTGTCACTTTTTTCTCTTTGGTTGGAAAGATTTTATCATATTGCTCCAACTGCTCCTTATCGATATTGAAAAACAATTCATCCAGAAACAGCTTTCCGGAGACTTCGTCTAAACTGCCTGCAGTCAATTCTTTAGCCATGAACTCCTCGAAGTTTTTACCCTCCGCGGTACTGATGCTGTACTTCACAGCGTTTTCAAACCCAAAGCGGTGATAATAGGCAGGGTTGCCGTAAATGACAACCGCTTTATATCCCAGCTGCTTTGCCAGTTCCATGGTGTGTTCGATCAACAAATTGCCGATGCCCTGCCCCTGATACGCCGGTAGAACACTCACCGGACCAAAACTGATCACTTCATCCTCTTTTCCGACATCGGAAATAACCTTCGCTTTCATATAGATAATATTTCCCACGATCTTTCCATCCAGCTCTGCCACAAAATCCAATTCTTTAATGAAGTTCGGGGTATTGCGAATATTATGAAGGATGAAGTGTTCATCGCAGCCGGGCTGGTAGACATTCCAGAACGCTTCGCGGGTAAGTTCTTCGACCGTACGATAGTCTTTTTCTTCTTCAAGACGGAGGGTTATTTTCAATTCATTCCTCTTTTCATTGCAGAAATACTACTGTATCTTTCATATTCATGAAAGTAGAGAGTATTCCGCAATTTTAATCTGCTTTGCTGCGGTATCTTGCTCCTCACATACCGTTCTTTTAAATAAATACTTATTATGCTGCAGGCTGATTTCAAGAAAGCAGAGAAAGATGCCCATATCAACAGCATTGAAATAATGAAGTCGATTTTTAGATAGGGTAAGAGATAGGGTCGAAGGATTGCGATACACCTGAATGCAGTGATCCTCACTCACCACTCTCCAGGGCTGGGAATTGCAGGCGCTGGGCGCACAGCATGCCGCATCCACCACCGCGGGATCGAATTTTCCCTGCCATATCATGCTGCTGTCCTTACGGTTGCACTCTGCCAGATCTTTTCGAAAATCTTCCGGGCGGCTCTTCCCGAAAGTGATCATGATCACAAAATCCAGACCGTCCAGCTGCTGCTCCTCCGGATTTGCCATCCCAACCCAACATGCGCCGATATCGAGGGAAGCAAAAAACAGATCCATCTGTTCAAGCATATATCCCGCATTGAGAAGGTAGTTAGCCTTCTTCTCGCTGTATATCAGCAGGCAGTATTCTCCCCATCTGGCGCTGGTTTCTTCCCTTTTTACGATCTTGAATCGGACCCCGATATCCTTATCCAGCGGAACAAGAGCTTCGATCTGCTGCTTTATCAACTGCATCTCTTTTTCAGAAACGGACAGTTTTTTATCATACTTTCTGATCGACTTCCTTTTAAAAAGCATGTCATATAAATTTTCCATCGTTCAATTCTCCTTAATGTATAAAAGTCATGAAAAGTTACAGCTCATATTTTAAAATTCAGCCCGAAAATCCTTTCGATCCTGTCGCGTTTGTTCTCTCCCAGTTCTTTGCGCAGGGTGATGATATTCACGGAGTCATAACCCAGCTTATAGTAAAGACGCATTGCACTTTCATTCCTGGGAACCACATCCAGACATACCGCAACATAGTTAGGGCGGCTTTTCACGATCTTCTCTGCGATGCGGATCGCCTGAGAGGCAATGCCCTGTGAGCGGTATTCTTTATCCACATAGATATCCTCGATCCATGCCACCTGCGGACCCTTGTACCAGAGATGCAGGAACCCCACTCGCTTTTCTTGAGAAACGATCATATAAAATTCATGCGCTTCAGACAGCCATTCACGCAGGGTATCCCGCGCTTCTACAGTCTGCTGGTCGATCTCTTTTCTATCCACATCCAATAAGCTGCTGTGGTAGCCGAAAAAATCGACGATCCTTTTGACCATTTCTTCTTCAACGTCTTTTGTATACGGTATCAGGTCAACCATATTCATCTCTTCTTAAAAAGTATAATTCGTTTGGAAAGAGTTCCCTGCTTTCATGCTTTTCCTGCAGCATGCAGAACCGCAGCTGTTTCAAAATGGTAAGTCTGCGGGAACATATCAAAGAGGGCGACCTTCTCCACTGAATACCCCATTTCACACAGCCGCTGTACATCCCGCGCCAGTGTAGCAGGATCACAGGAAACATACAGCAGAGTATCTACCCCGCAGTTCACCAGCGCTTCGATCACCTGCTCTTGCAGCCCGGCGCGCGGCGGATCGCACACCACCATTTCCGCTTTCGCCTGCAACTCCGGAAGCACTTCTTCAGCGGCTCCCTCATATAAAGAAACATGCTGAAATTCATCTAGATTGATCGCAAAATCATCGCAGGCTTGCGGGCTGCTCTCCACAGCGATCAATTCCTGCACCAGCGGTGCCATAAAACGTGAAAATAATCCTACCCCCGCATACAAATCCATCGCCGTATGTGGAGACTTTTTCTCGACCTGAGATGTTACAAAAGAGACCAGCTTTTCAGCCATCCCATCATTCACCTGGAAGAACGATCCTGCGGAAATATGGAAAGGAATTTCCTTTATCCACAGCGTGAGCGCATCTTCTCCACTCAGTATGATATTTTCATTCTTACAGCGGTGGATCACACTGGCTGGCAGATCCATGCTGATCTCCGGGATCTCCCCACCCTCACCTTCGAGGACGATCATCAATTCTTCTGCGCTGTTCTGGCGCAGTTCCACGCGCGTGATGCCGGTTTGCTCTTCGATCAACAGTGAACCCCAGCTGTCTTGAATAAGCTGTTCAGGCAGCAAACAGGTTTCCAGGGCAAATACATCGTTGGAATTACGTTTCATCAAACCCAATTTTCCATCACGCATGGGATGAAGCTGTATGACATTGCGATATCCATAAGGCAGGTCAGAAGGAAAAACTTGGATCTCGCCCGCAAAATCGAGGTGCCCGATGCGGCGCAGCTGCTCGAGCAGAATTTGCTTTTTATACTCCACCTGCTCATCATAACGGATATGCTGGTAGTGGCATCCCCCGCAAACGCCAAAATGGACACAGGGTGCAGCGATACGCTGATCGGAGGGAGCAATGATCTCTTCCACCTCTCCCCGTGCATACTTATTCTTTTTCTCAATGATGCGGATGGATACCTGTTCACCGGGAATGACCTGCGGGACGAATACCATCTGCCCATCCGGCAGCCTGGCGATCCCGTCTCCGCCGTATGCCAGCCGGTCGATGCTCACATTTACAATTGGTTGATCGTTCATTGATAGAATCATACTCGAAGAGCAAGATTTTTTCTTGTTCAGTTCGCTTAAACTCCTTCCATCGGATTGGAAAAATTCGCAAAAAAGTGGTAAAAAAGGCTTTATAATGCACTTTGAAAAAATAAAGTAGGATAAAATAGAAAAATGCGTAAACAAACTATTTTTAAAGTAACAAGCCTATTCTTGTTTGCAGTGCTCTTTCTCACCGCATGCAGCGGCACTCCAAGCGAAGAACCAACGGCAACCGTGGATAACGAAAGCATCATCGCCACTTCTATCGCGCAGACCATGCAAGCCATGTCAGAAACACAGGCTGCCCAGGTGACACCAACACTCCCACCTACGGCAACCACCAATGCCCTCCCCACTGTCACTCCCGGCACTGCTTCAACTCTTCCCACAGCCACCGTCCAATCGGTGTCGCTGCCGGCGAACTGCCTGATCGCAGGCTTGGTCAGTGAAACCATTCCTGATGGTACAGTGATCGGCAGAGGAACTTCCTTTACCAAGACATGGTCGATCCGCAACGGCGGCACCTGCACCTGGAGCACCGGCTACAATATGGTCTTCGAAAGTGGAGAAAAACTGGGCGCCACTGCCGACAGCTTCCCTCTCACGCAAAGCGTTTCCCCCGGCATGATGACATCAGTCAGCATTAAAATGACCGCTCCCAGTGTGGACGGCACCTATATCGGCTATTGGAATCTGCTGACCGACGCAGGCGTGCTGGTTGGTCGATTCTCAGTGAATATCTATGTGGGAGTCGCGACTGAGGCACCCTTTTCAGTAACCAGTGTGACTTATCCGGGCAGCTTCACCGGGCTCACCTGTGATGGATTAACTGCGAATCACATTCCGATCTATATTAAAACCGATGGTCCAGGAACAGTGAGCTTCACGATCTCAGACCTAAATGGACCAACTTCTTCTGCGTCGGATGATTTTACAGCTACCAGTGCCACTACTTACACTGTTTATTACAATATGGTCTTCCCCAATAATCCTGGCGGAAAAGTTGACGTTGAAATGTCAGTTTATATCGACAGACCAAACCACCAGACCTTCTTATTGAAAAATTCGGATGGACAATGCAACCCATAACATCAGAGTTGTAATTGAATTTAGAAAGCAGCCTTTTGAAAGAGGCTGCTTTTTTTATATAGATTTTCAAGTAATTAATTGCTTACATTTTTTTGCATGATATTCATAAAGCGGGTATGGCTGATGGGATGGTACGCGATCACCTTTCCTTCATAAATGATGTAAAAAGATCCAAACGGAGAAAGAACCTGCTGCGCGGTCTGCGCATCTTTGACCTCAATCAGGTGTGCGGGTTGTGCATTTTCTCAGCCAATTCAAGGATCACGCACCGGGCAACTTACCCACCATCTGGGCGCAAATAACTTTTTCACGTTCCCCCAAACCCATGATCTCATGAAGTTTCTCTCGATCGAGTAAAGCAATAAAAACACTGCCCAATTTTGCAGCCGCGCAGTACAGGTAAACATTCTGCCCGATGAAACCATTATCCAGTGCAGAAAGAAACCATCTCTGCTCATCATTCCTGAAAAGAAATGTCTTCATTTTTGAATAATCCGAAACATAAACAAGTGCAGCGGGAGCAGCATGCAGCATCTTTTGACTTCCGATATGCTCTCTGATATCTTCCGACAGGATCTGCACCAACTGATGCCGTTTTTCATTATAGAGGAAGAGCCCTTTTTTAAGCGCAATATAAACCTTTATGGATTGTGAATTGCAGCCCGATGGAGCCGTCCTTCTGCTCTTGCTGCTTTTTGTTTCTTCCTTTGTAATTCCACAGGCAGCCCATAAAAGATTCGATAACTCCTGATCTGAAAGAGAATCATCCGCCCATTTTCTAATAGAACGGCGTATTTCCAGAGCTCTCATCAATGGAAAATCAAGGTCCTTTTGTGGTGCAGGAAGTTCTATATTCTTGGTCATATCCGCCTCTTTGTATATTTTTCAGACCGTCCGGGGGAAACGAATTCATCTATATTTAAACAAACCGTTTCATTCAGAGTATCATTATAACGAGTATTTAAAACAAGAGCGGAGAGGGTGGGATTCGAACCCACGGTACCTTGCGGTACACACGCTCTCCAGGCGTGCGCGTTAGGCCGGACTACGCAACCTCTCCTTGCTAAAAATAGTATTCAATTGTGCCGCGAAATTATAACATGAGTTGTTTAAAATCCAGAAAACAAACACTTTATTTCAAAAAATTTTGATCTTGAAGAGGTTAATTTATGACAAACATCAGAAAAATGGAAATCGGTGATTACGAACAGGCTCTTGATCTGTGGAAACGCACCGCCGGAATGGGATTGAGCGCAGCAGATGAAAAACAGGAAATAGAAAAATTCCTGAAAAAGAACAGCACGTTATGCTTTGCTGCCTTTGATGGCAAAAAACTGATCGGAACCATCCTGTGCGGTGAAGACGGCAGGCGCGGCTACATCTACCATCTGGCAGTGGATGAAACCTATCGTAAAACCGGTATCGGGAAAAAACTGGTGCAGAGCAGTCTGGATGCGCTGAAGAAAATGGGTATCCAGAAATGCCATCTTTTTGTGATCGCTGATAATAAAATGGGAATTGCCTTTTGGGATCATATCGGCTGGGAGCTGCGTAGAGACATCGAAGTTATGTCGATGAACCTTTAATGGTATATTTGTCTAATTTACACGGCAGGAAGAATCCTTTATTGTAGAACAGATTCAATCTTGTCCCGAAAATCGCGGAGGATCATTTTGGGAAAATTTTTATTCCGGCGAATCTTAGCCATCCCGATCACATTTATCATTATCACCATGGTGCTGTACGGGATCATCATGCTGACACCGGTTGATACGCGCATCGATCTTTATATGCCCGATTCACCAAAAGTTCTGAGCAATCCTGAAATTCTGGAACGCACAAAACAGCGGATCATTGAGCGCTATCATCTGGATGAGCCATACCTCACCCAATATTATTACTGGCTTACAGGTATATTACAGGGAGATTGGGGGTACAGCCCGGTGCTCAACAACGATGTGCTCCCTGAAATATTGAACCGCACTCCTGCAACACTGGAGCTGCTCTTCTACTGCATGCTGCTGTATATCCCGCTGGGATTGATCGCGGGGGTCCATGCGGCTGAAAAAAAAGAAAAGGGACCTGATTACTTATTTCGCTTCTTTGCGTTTGCCGGATCAGCGATCCCTGATTTTATCTTATCGATCATTTTGCTGGCTTTCTTTTACATCAATCTTGGCTGGTTTGGTCCCGAAAGGCTGAGCATCCAAAATAATCTCATCGCGAAATCTGCCAGTTTTATAACTTATACAGGTTTTATGACTTTTGATGGATTTCTCAATAACCGTGCTGACATTTCTCTGGATGCTTTCCGCCATCTGGCAATGCCGGTTTTCACCCTTTGTATCGCGCAATGGGCAACCCTGGGAAGGATCACGCGCAACGCGACAATAGAGGAATTGAACAAAGACTATATCACTGCTGCCCGTGCACGCGGTTTATCTGAGAAGCAGATCGTCTGGAATCATGCTTTCCAGAACGCACTCGGACCCGCCCTCAACAGCAGCGCTCTAACCACTGCCATGTTGATCACAAATGTATTTGTTGTTGAGCGCATTTTCAATATCAATGGTATTTCCGAAATGGTCAGCATGTTCGGACCCTCTGTGCCGGATGCGGCTGCCGTGCTGGGTTTTGGCGTGTACTGTGTAATCCTTGTGCTTTTATTGATGCTTGTTCTGGATATACTTCAAGCTGCACTTCTACCGCGCACCAGAAAGGGGACCATTGAAAATGCTTAAGCTAACAGCCCCCATCACCACCACAAAAAAGAAGATCAAAATCCGCTGGCAGAGAGTGATGTCCCTGCTGCTGTGCAGTTTTTTCATAATCATTGCCCTGGCTGCCCCTCTGCTTGCCCCACAGGATGATCCTGAGAATCCATCTTTCTACAAACAGATCAGTACCGAAATTTCACGCAAACCGCAAGCGCCTAACGCGGATGCACTGCTTGGAACCGTTGACCGCTCGTATGATATCTATTATTCCACCATCTGGGGAACGCGCCAATCACTGTTGTTCGGGCTCTCAACTGCCCTACTGACTGCATTGATCGGCACGATCATTGGAACAGTGAGCGCTTATATTGGCGGAAACTTCGATAATGTCATCATGCGCATCACCGATGCTTTTCTCAGTTTTCCCACCATCTGCGCCGTTGCCCTGTTCACACAGCTGCAAGCACTGCTCTCACCGGATACTGTTTTTATGTACCGAACCAGTGAAGTCGTGGAACCGAACTTTATACAGCAGATCATCCTCGATGCCAATCCGATCTTTCTGGCTCTGGTGCTTTTCTCATGGATGCCGTATGCGCGCATTATCCACACGCAGGTGCTGGAGATCAAGCAAACGCAGTATATCGACGCCGCGAAAGTCGTTGGCGTACGCGGGTGGCGCACAATCTGGAGGCACATCATTCCAAATGCCATTTCCCCCATCATAGTTCTGGCAACCCGTGATATTGGGCGTATGGTTATCGTTCAGGCTACCTTCACTTATATCGGAATGGGAGGTAATTCGACCTGGGCGACCATCCTGTATCTCGGCAGCAAATGGATCAT
Organism: Anaerolineaceae bacterium; assembly: GCA_963674975.1. GTDB lineage: Bacteria > Chloroflexota > Anaerolineae > Anaerolineales > Anaerolineaceae > UBA4781. The sequence continues at coordinate 2,172,346 of OY771913.1, read as the reverse complement.
AGGACCGGGAGGTTCTCTTTTCAGCCACTGGTGGGTCTATCTGCCTATCACACTCATGCTGGTTCTTTTCAGCATAAGCTGGAATCTGCTGGGCGATGAACTTAACGTCTATATGAATCCACAGGCAAATGGAATTAAGTATTAAGATATTTATATGGAGAACGAATGAAAAACATATTTAAGCAAGAAACGATCGTAGGAATACTCTGCGGGTGTGTTTTTGCCCTCGTAAGCTGGGGTTATGATGGGCTCCTGCTGGCAAAAGCCCATGCCGTATTACCCTGGCTGAAATTTGCACTCGGCATTCTGCCCTGTGCTGTTGTGGGGGGTCTGGCTGGCTGGCTAAGCATGAAGATCAATAATATGTTCGCGAGAATGGCGATCTGGGTTACCGTGGCGGTATTCTTCACCTATTTAACCAGTCTCATCCCTTTTAAAATAGTCCCTGTTTTTTACAGCTGGATATATCCTGAGATTGGAGACAGGTTCATCTTTCAAGCTCCCGATGCGATCAGTGCGCGCCGATTCATTACCACCATCATGACCGTCATTTTTTTGTTCATCGCGGGTTTGATCTTCGAGAACACGAACGATTCCATGCGAAATTCTCGCACCATTATCGGTATGACTTTTGCGCTGATCTTCCTGCTGGCTTTCTTTGGGGGAGCGGGATACACCGCGGACAACAATTTCAATGCAGATCTGCGGGCTCCGATCATCGCATTGGATGAAAAACTGGAATACATAAAGTCTGTGGATCCTGCCACGCTTGATGAGGTGGAGCTGCGCGCGCTGAAGCGGTACACCAAATTGAATATCAATTTCCAGAATCCCCACCGTCTATTCATCATCACCTTCGACGACATGATCTCATCGATTCTAGTCGGGATGGATTTTGATGGCGCGCTGGCTGAATGTTCGGTAATGAACGGACACGCTTCTTCCTGCCAGATGATCGAATAGATAAAGTTTTTTTTAGTAATTTATTGCACTTTTTTCATCCATCCTGTATAATTGCATGCACTTGGGCGGTTAGCTCAGTTGGTTAGAGCGTTGCGTTGACATCGCAAAGGTCGTAGGTTCGAGTCCTATACCGCCCATATTTTCTTTTAATCCCCAATCATATTAAATTATCTTTTTACTTAATTTTCTGAGAAAAGTATAATCAGAACAATACCCACACACGGAGCAGAAAATGAGAATATCAAAACGTCTTGATCAAGCCAGAGAAGCCTTTGCACAAAAAAATCTAAATGCCAGCAAAAGTGCACATGACGAAAAGGCGATTGAAGCTGCTGTTGAAGAACATGGTTCAGAGTCATCTCAGTTTATCGGCAATATGGTATACGGCGGTTTGGATGGAATTATTTCAGTATTTGCAGTAGTGAGTGGTGTGGCAGGTGCCAGCCTGACTTCAGGCGTACTGCTCATCCTGGGTGCTGCAAATCTGCTCGGGGACGGCATCTCAATGGGAATAGGCGCATTCCTTTCCCAGAAAAGCGAAAAAGAATATTACCAGAAAGAAAGGGAACGTGAAAGCTGGGAAGTCGAAAATTATCCCGAAGGTGAAAAGAAAGAATTACTGGTCATCTATAAAAATAAAGGCTATTCAAAAGAAGATGCCGATAAATTAGTAGAGATCCAATCCAAAGACAAAAAGCGCTGGGTGGATGAAATGATGGTCACAGAACTGGGTATGCTGAAAGACGATCGAAAGCCTCTCAGCGCAGCATTGATCACCTTCGGTGCTTTTGTTTTGTTCGGCTTGCTGCCGCTGATCATCTATATGATCGATTCGTTATTCCATACAAATTTTTCCATGTCCACCATGTTCCTGATCTCCATCATTCTTTCAGGGCTTTCATTGTTTGGTCTGGGAGCAGCAAAATACTTTATTACCAAGCGCAATCCTTTGGTCAGCGGGCTTGAAATGCTGATCGTGGGAGGGCTGGCAGCAGCCGTATCGTATTTCATCGGAGTCATTCTCAAACCGCTTGCGGGATAATCGGATACACCTGCTAGGCAGGTATATCCATTAGCTTGAGTATTGGGTTGACATCGAAAGGTCGCAGGTTCGAGTTCTAAACCGACCGTACTTTCTTTTAACTCACTTTCCATCTAATCCTTGCGTAAACAAGAGAAAAAAGGTATAAATAAACCACAGCAACGATCAGGACGAGTAGCTGAAAGAATCGATCGACAGGAAAAGAAATCCAGCGGCTGAGAGGTTTCTACGAGAAAATTCAGTGAAAACCACCTGAGAGCTTGACCCGGAACGGAACAACCAAGTATGGGAAACGGCAGGCACCGTTATCAGCCGCCAGAGATGACAGTCAATGACTGCCAAACTGGGTGGAACCGCGTGAGAACACTCCCGCCCCAGAAATGGAGCGGGTTTTTGTTTAAATATTGAATTGGAGGTTATCATGGAAAAAGAGAAAAAAGAACGTTACGAAGATTCACACCTGTACCGGGTGCGCCACTCTACTGCTCACATCATGGCATCTGCCGTACTGGAGCGCTTCCCTAACGCTAAGATCGCCATCGGTCCCGCGATCGATACAGGTTTTTATTATGATTTCGATCTGCCCCGCCCCCTCACGCCTGAAGATCTGAAAGAGATCGAAGCGCGCATGCGTAAATTGATCAAAGAACATATTAAATTCGAAAAGAAGATCATTACGGCGGAAGAAGGCAAACAGATCTTTCACGACCAGCCCTATAAACTGGAATTGATCGAAGACCTGGAAAAAGGGCAGTTCGATGAACACGGCAATCCGCTCAGTGAAAAACCGGAGTTATCCATTTACACGAGTGGTAATTTCACCGACCTGTGCCGTGGACCTCACGTGGCAGATACCACCGAGATCAATCCTTCTGCCATCAAGCTGCTCAATATTGCGGGAGCCTACTGGCGGGGTGATGAAAACCGCCCCATGCTGCAGCGCATCTACGGAACCGCCTGGGAAAAACCGGAAGAATTGAAAGCCTACCTCGATATGCTGGAAGAAGCAAAAAAACGCGATCACCGCAAACTGGGGAAGGATCTGGACCTGTACAGTTCCGTTGAAGAAGTAGGCGCCGGTCTCATCCTCTGGCATCCCAACGGCGGCATGATCCGCAAGATCATCGAAGATTACTGGCGCGATGAACACGAAAAATCGGATTACGATTTCGTGTATACCCCTCACATCGGGAAAGCGCAGTTGTGGGAAACCTCAGGGCACCTGGGATTCTACAAAGACAATATGTATTCACCCATCGACATTGAAGGGCAGAAATATTACATCAAACCTATGAACTGCCCCTTCCACCTGCATATTTACAAGAGCAAGATCCGTTCATACAAAGAACTGCCTATCCGTTATGCAGAAACCGGCACGGTATACCGCTATGAACGCAGCGGGGTGCTGCATGGTCTGCTGCGTGTGCGCGGCTTTACGCAGGATGACGCGCATCACTTCTGCTCGCCGGAACAAATGCCGCAGGAGATCGATTTTGTATTGAACTTCTGCCTGAACATGCTGCGCGCATTCGGTTTCAATGAATTTTCGGCTTACCTCGCCACGCGACCGGATGACGCGGTCGGCGAACCCGCGCGCTGGAAAGAAGCCGAAGCAGCCCTGGAAGCATCACTCAAGCGGGCTGGCATTTCCTATGACATCGATGAAGGCGGCGGCGCCTTCTACGGTCCAAAGATCGACCTCAAGATCAAAGACGCACTGCAGCGCGAATGGCAGCTCTCAACCATCCAATTTGATTTCAATGAACCCGAAAAATTTGACCTGACTTATGTCGGTGAAGATGGTGAGCAGCACCGTCCTTACATGGTGCACCGCGCTCTGCTGGGCAGTTTGGAACGTTTCTTCGGTGTGCTCATCGAGCATTATGCAGGGGCTTTCCCGGTATGGCTGATGCCTGTACAGGCTATGATCATTCCTATCGCCGACCGCCATCTTCCTTACGCAGAAGAACTTCGAAAAGCCATCCGTGCAGAAGGGATCCGTGTGAAAGTGGATACGCGCAGCGAACGCATGAACGCCAAGATACGCGACGCACAGAACCAGAAAATCCCATATATGCTGGTAATAGGCGACCAGGAAATGGAAAACAAGCAGGTATCTCTGCGCCTGCGCAGCGGAGAAAACCCGGGCGCACAGGATCTGGCGATTTTCCTGGAACGCGCAAAGATGGAAATAGAATCAAAGATATAAGCAAACAAAAAAAGCAGAGGGTAAAATTTCCTCTGCTTTTTTTCATCACCATTTTGCAGAAAGCAGAAATTCAAACTCTGGTTTTGATGTTGACTTGTATTTTCAATTTATGGTAATATCAAATCATTGAAAGTAAGAAAGGAGTTTTAAGTATCGCTACTTCAAACGTTAGAGCAAATAAAGATATCCGGTCGGCAACCGTTCGCTTGATCGACCAAAATGGGGAGAATATTGGAGTTGTTCCCAGAGAAAAAGCGCTGCAGATAGCACGCGAAGCAGAGCTTGACCTGGTGGAAGTCGCCCCAAATGCAAATCCACCGGTATGCAAAGTTCTTAATCTGGGAAAATATTTATACGAGCAGAATAAAAAAGATCGTCAAGCACGTAAAGCACAAACCAAGGTAGAGGTCAAAGAGATCCGTTTGCGCCCCAAGACCAACGAACATCACCGCGGTTTCAAAGTGGAGGACGCACGCGGATGGCTGGAGCACGGTATGAAAGTGCTGGTTACGATCCGTTTCCGCGGTCGAGAAGTCACCTATCCCGAGATCGCCCTGGAAGATCTGAAAGAGATCGCAGAAGATTTAATGGATGTGGCAGTGATCGAGAAGGCACCTTCTATGGAAGGTCGTTCCATGAACATGCTGCTCGCACCACAAAAACAACCAAAACCATAAATAAATAACGTCCAACTTTATTGGCAAATCAAGGGTTTTCCAGTATAATTTGCGCTTGCCCTTATTTAGAGGATTTTCTATTTAATATGGAAGGAGTAGAGCTGTGCCGCGAAAAGTAAAGACTACAAAATACAAAATGAAGACGCACAAAGCAACAGCCAAGAGATTCCGGGCTACCGGTTCTGGCAAGCTTCTGCGCACCAAAGGCGGTAAAAGCCATCTTCGCCGGAATACTTCTGACCGCACAAAAGCACAATTCACCGAGATGATCCCGGTGAAAGGGAAGAGTATTCAAAAGCGCGTGAAGAGACTTGCGCCTTATATTGAGAAAAACAGTTAATTAATACGTAAAGTTTGCGGCTGCTGGGTGTTCGCAACTGGTTTTACAACCGACGCCCCGGGGTTTGCAAAGGAGAAAAAATGACTCGTGTAAAAGGTGGACCTGGTCGGTATCTGCATCACAAAAAAGTCCTGAAAATAACAAAAGGTCAGTTTGGAACTCGTTCTCGCCTGTACCGGCGCGCGAACGAAGCCATGCTGAAAAGTTTATGGTACGCAACGCGTGATCGTCGCGTACGAAAGCGCGATCTGCGCAAATTGTGGATCACACGCATCAATGCGGCTGCCCGTTTGAACGGTATCAGCTACAGCCGGTTGATCAATGCCATGAAGAAAGCAAATATCGATCTCAATCGAAAGATACTGGCTGATCTGGCAATTCGTGACCCGCAGGCTTTCGCGGCTGTTGTTGACAAAGCAAAAGCAGCTATCTAATCAAAAATCTTCCTTTAAATAAGATAATGGGGCGGAAATATCCGCCTCATTTTTGTTTAAAGACGTTAAAATGGAATCATGACTGCAACAGCACGAATCTGGTATGAAGCTCCATTCTCTGAAGAAAATCACCTGCAGCTTGTACAGGGTGATATCACGCAGGAGAATGTTGACGCTATTGTGAACGCAGCCAACAGCCACCTGCAGCATGGTGGAGGTGTGGCAGCGGCGATCTCACGCGCCGGCGGGAAAACGATCCAGGCAGAAAGTGATGCCTGGGTGAACAAATTCGGACCGATCTCCCATACCAGACCAGCTTATACCGGCGCGGGCAGCCTGCACTGCCGTTATATCATTCACGCGGTTGGTCCCATCTGGGGAGAAGGCGATGAGGTTTTCAAACTGCGTCAGACCATTCGCGGCTGCTTCCTCTTATCCGAAGAATTGGGCATTTCATCCCTTGCCTTTCCCGCCATTTCTACCGGCATTTACGGGTTTCCATCAGAAAAAGCCGCGGAAGTATTCAAAGAAGAAATATTCCGCTTTTTTGAAAAGAATCCGCTCACCAAACTGCACCTGGTACGGATGGTACTATTTGGGGCAGATTCTGTGCAGATATTCATGGAAAAATTCACGCAATCAGGCTGAAACCAAACATGCTTACTTCTTCTCAAAACCCAAAAATCAAGCAGGTGCGTTCGCTCCTTGCGCAGAAAAAAGAACGCTATCAGCAGCAAGCTTTTGTCTGTGAAGGCATCCGCCTGGCTGAAGAAGCTGTTTCTCACCACCAGCAGCCTTCTCTGGTGCTTTTCAGTTCTTCTCTTTCCGAGCGTGGAGAAAGAGTTCTGGCTGCCTGTAATTGTGAAAAAATTGAGGTCGCCGCTGACCTGCTTGACCGTATCTCTGATACGGAAACATCCCAGGGTATTTTACTGATCCTGCCTTTTCTTGAACTACCTGTTCCCTCCGATTTGAATTTCTGCATTGTGCTGGATGGGATCCAGGATCCCGGTAATTTCGGTACCATCATGAGAACGGCAGCAGCTTTTGGGGTACAGAGTATTTTTTATACACCGGGAACAGCAGATCCTTACTCCCCTAAAGTAGTACGCGCCGGAATGGGAGCCCATTTTCAGCTTCCCATTCGGGAAGCGGATACCGAAAAAATAAAAAGTCTGGCACAGAAAACCAGACTCTACCTGACTGATGTTCAGGACGGTATTCCCTGCTGGCAGGCTGACCTGCGGCAGCCGATCAGTGTGGTGATCGGCAGCGAAGCGTTCGGTGTTTCAGCAGAAATTCGTGCGCTTCCCCATCAGAATCTGCTCATCCCCATGCCCGGAGATACAGAAAGTCTGAATGCCGCCATGTCAACCGGCATCCTGCTCTATGAAGTTTCACGACAGAGGATAGCATGAAAATTCGCTCCATCACCTATTTCTTTGACCCGGCTCAGTCGACACAGAATGATACACTTTCAACCATAAGCGCTCACCGTGATACGCTGAAAGCGGCTCTTGAAGCAAAGGGATATGAGATCCAGAGCACCCGCCTTGCCACCGCTCCTTTCTCAGAATGGCTGGATCTGCAGAACCCATCCCAGGCAGAACAGCAGATCAACGATCTGTGCAGCCTGATGCACACAGCAAAATTCGACTATCTCTCACTGGGACCGTGCCGTATGGCAGACTGCGATGCGGTGAACATCGTTCCTGTTATTTTGTCTTTCTCAAAAGACCTTTTCGTCACCATGCGGCTTGATGATCAGGCTGGCAGCGTTTGCATGCCTGATATCAGGGGATGCGCGGAAGTGATCAAAAAGGTTGCAGAAATTGAACCAGACGGCTTTGCCAACCTGCGCTTTGCGGCACTTGCAAATGTCAAACCGTTCACCCCGTTTTTCCCGGCTGCTTATGGAGTAAAGGGAGAATTCGCATTTTCCATTGCAGTCGAGTGCGCTGATACGGCAATTGAAATTTTCCAGAAAGCCAAAGATATCGACAGCGGCTGCCGTTCACTGCAGGCTGTCTTTTCAGAACATGCAGATCGAATGGAAGAAATAGTACATACCTTACCATCCATTGCATTCAAGGGATTTGATTTTTCACTGGCACCCTACCCGGTTGACCAATGCTCTTTCGGAAAAGCGCTCGAAAGCCTGGGAGTATCGCAGATAGGGTCTGCCGGCAGTATTGCCGCGGCAGCCATTCTGGCAGGCGCGTTGGACGGCGGCACCTGGAAGAAAGCGGGTTTTAACGGATTGATGATGCCAATTCTGGAAGACAGTATTCTGGCTGAACGCAGCACTGATGGAGTGCTTTCCATCTATGATGTACTGCAGTATTCCAGTGTTTGCGGAACCGGTCTGGATACCGTACCCCTGCCGGGAGATATCGCAACGGAAAAGCTCATGGCACTGCTTTTAGATGTAGCAGCTCTGGCGCTGCGATTGAATAAACCGCTCACCGCCCGCCTGATGCCCATTCCTAATAAAAAAGCCGGTGATAAAACCGACTTTGATTTTTCTTATTTCGCAAAAGGCAGTGTACTGGATTATCCCTATCGCGGCATTCATTCTCCCCTGACATCGAAAGAGACAATAAAAATAAAACCCCGTTTCTAGTGAATCAGATCAGTACTTCAATATTCGCGGCTGCCCATTGAGCATCGATCCAGTTCTGCACAGCCTGCTCCTGCATGAAGTGCAGCGCGGCTGCGCTGAGCGGCTGGCTTTCGCTGCGCTCAATGACCTGAACGATATGATAGCCGTAATCACTTTCGATCACTGTGCTGTACTGACCGGCGCTCAATGTGAATGCGGCATCCTCCACCGCCTGCACATAGAGATATCCGCGCGGAAACCATCCCAGATCTCCACCTGTCAGCGTGTCATAATACTCCGCCAGCGTTTCGAAATCCGATCCAGCCTGCAGCTGCTGGTAGATCGCATCTGCCGTTGCACGATCACTAACCAGGATTTGGCGGGCATGCACCTGCTCGGTGGAAGTGGGTACTTCGCCTGTGATCTTGTCGCGCATCCAGGCTGCCGCCAACTGCCGGCGCAACGTCCTGCGGAAGTTCATTTCTGTATAATGATTATTCTGCAGCCAGGTCATGAACTGCTCCGCACCTCCAACCTCGGCGATCAGATTGTCGACGTGTGTCTGCAGGGTTGCATCATCAACAAAGTATCCTTCGTTGCCTGCGCCCTGTGCCAGCAGCACCTGCCCTACCAGTTCGGTAAGGATGCGGTTCATTTCTTCTTCTTCACTCAACTCATCCCCGGTAACCGATTGAGCATCCTGCAGCCGCAGCTGCTCATTCTGGAATTCTTCCTGCGTAATACCGGTTCCATTGACCCGTACAGCCATCGGTTCTTCAGTTGGAGTAGCTTCGGCTGCGGTTGCTGCTGCCTGTTGTTCCTTATCTTTTGGGGAGCAGGCTGAAAGAAGAACCATAAAAATAGCGATGATAAACAGAGAAGAAAGTGTTTTTTTCATAATGCGATGATTATAAACGGAAATAAAAAAAAGCCGTAGGAATAAATCTACGGCTTTTTATTTTCATCCAGAGGTTTAATATTCTGGCATGGGCGGCTGCGCCATCGGTTTATCCTTTTCAGGAATATCCGTGATGAGAGCCTCAGTTGTCAGGATCATGGCAGCAATGGAGGTTGCGTTTTCAAGAGCACCGCGTGTTACCTTTGCGGGATCAATGACACCTTCTTTGACCATATCGACATATTTCTCAGAGAGGATATCGAAACCGAATTTCTTATTCTTTTCTTTCTCCTGAGCTTGTTTGACATTCTCAATCACAACCGGTCCGTCAAAGCCGGCATTTTCAGTAATGCGCTTCATTGGAACGGTGAGTGACTTACGGACAATATTGACACCCGTCTGTGCATCTTCACTATCCATTTTCAGTGCAGCCAGTGCATCTACCGCGTTGAGTAATGCAACGCCGCCACCGGGAACGATACCTTCTTCAACTGCTGCGCGGGTTGCGGAAAGAGCATCTTCAACACGATGTTTCTTTTCTTTTAACTCGGTTTCAGTTGCAGCGCCTACGCGAATGATCGCAACGCCACCGGAAAGTTTTGCAAGTCGCTCCTGCAGTTTTTCGCGGTCATAATCGCTGGTGGTTTTTTCAATTTCCACACGAATTTGGTTAATGCGGGCTTTGATCTCTTTGGAATCACCTTTACCGCCGATGATGGTGGTATTGTCTTTATCTGATTGAACCTTTTCAGCAGTTCCGAGGTCCTGCACGGTGGCGGTATCCAGTTTGCGTCCGGTCTCTTCAGAGATCACGGATGCACCGGTGAGGATAGCAATATCCTGCAGCATGGCTTTTCGACGATCGCCAAAACCGGGAGCTTTGACTGCCAATACATTGAGAGTTCCACGCAGTTTGTTCAATACCATGGTAGCCAGTGCTTCGCCATCGATATCTTCTGCAATGATGACCAGTTCACGTTTGCCAACCTGCACCATCTTTTCAAGCAGAGGCAGCAAATCTTGTGCTGCGGAAATTTTCTTATCGTAGATGAGAATGTATGGATTTTCGATCACAGCTTCCATGTGTTCGGCATCGGTAACGAAATAAGGTGAAATATAACCGCGATCGAACTGCATACCTTCAACGTATTCCTGTTCGAACTCCAAGCCTTTTGACTCTTCAACAGTGATCACACCATCTTTCCCAACTTTATCCATCACATCTGCGATCAGGCTGCCGATCTGACGATCCTGCGCTGAAATGGTGGCAACATTGGCGATTTCTTCTTTGGTTGAAATATCAATTGCCTGTTCCTTGATTGCATCTGCCACTTTCTTCGACGCAGCTTCGATACCGCGCTTTAAAAGCATGGGGTTTGCCCCTGCTGCCAGAGTTTTTAAACCCTCTGCTACCATGGCATGCGCCAGAACAGTTGAGGTGGTGGTGCCATCACCAGCGATGTCATTGGTTTTGGTCGCTGCTTCCTTTAGTAATTGGGCTCCCATATTCTCAAAGGGATCTTCCAATTCGATTTCTTTTGCTACGGTAACACCATCATGAGTAATGGTGGGTGAACCGAATTTGCGATCCAGGGCTACATTGCGACCCTTGGGACCTAATGTGGTGGCAACTGCCTCAGCCACAACATCAATACCATTGCGCAGTTTATTTCGTGCTTCTTCTCCAAATTTAAGTTGCTTTGCTGACATATGTATCTCCTTCTTTCGAGATTATTCTTGTTATTTTGTAACGATCGCTAAAACGTCGCTCTCCTTTAAGATCAACAATTTCTTGTCATCGACTTTGATTTCGGTTCCCGAGTACTTTGCGAATAAAATGGTGTCACCATCTTTTACATCCATGGGTACGCGGTCGCCTTTTTCATTGCGGTCGCCAGGACCTATTGAAAGAACGATTCCTTTTTGGGGTTTTTCTTTTGCGGTTTCAGGTAAAACGATGCCTGATGCAGTTACATCTTCCCGTTCGATCGGTTCTACTACCAATCTACTTCCGAGGGGTTTGATATTGAGTGCCATATACGATCCTCCTGCTGAATTTTTTATCAAGTCACTATTTTAGCACTCTTTTTCCTAGAGTGCTAATTTCAATATTATCCAGCTTTCATATTGAAGTCAAGTAATTTTGGCAAAAATTAATACATTTTTAATAATCTAATAACCGTACGACTCGCAGATCGCTTCCGATTCATCCACCACCCCCATGAGCACCGCGTCATCCGGGAAAGCACTTCTCACCATATTCAGAATTTCCATTGCCTTCTCGCAATACCCATTCGATTCCCGGTGCAGCGCTGCCATAACAGCGCCGTATTCCGCATAATAATCCTTCGTATCCACGGTAAGCCCCAGTCCTTCTATCGCAATCATTGGATCGGTCTCAGAATCGCACTGGCGCACTTCACAGCTTTCTTCAGCAGTGCACCCTTCCAGACCGCACTGGAAAGCCAAGATCTCACTTTCATAGTTGCGGGACTTATGATATACATCACCCAAAAACGCATAAGCATAGGGATCATCCGGACTGAGCTGCACTGCTTTTCGGGCATTCAAGCTGGCTGAAAGCGGATACCCCTGCTGCACGTATGTTTTCGCAATGGATTGGTATGGGGTCGGATCATTCACTCCCAGCTGTTCATTGATATTGGCTGCCTTGGCAAAATATTCCAGGGCATAATCATATTGTTCCAATTCGCGATAATTCACCCCGATGGACATATACAAGAAAGTAAGGTTGGGGTTGATCTCAACCGCCCGTTTGTATTCGGTGATCGCTGCACTATAGTTGCCGATCGCTTCCTGTAAATACCCGCTGATGCGGTGCACGTCCATCAGTGAATCGTCCTGTTCCAGCGCCTGCTCGATGTACTGTCCCGCCTGCGTCCATTTCATCTGATCGGTCAATATTTCAGCATAGAACGCCAGCGCCAGGGTATTGTTTCCATCCAGCTGCAGCGCGGTAACCGCTTCCTGTTCAGCTTGAGTTAATAACTGTTCGGACTGATCGCTGACGATCACAGAGCTTGCCAGCCAGTCAAGCGCGAACGCCTTTACCGCATGAGCTGTGCTGTTTTCTGATTCGATCTGCACAGCGCGGTTCGCCGAGTCAAGCGCTTCGGTCAGGCGGGTATATTTTTCTTCACTGTCGATTATTAATGAAGAGGAATAAACTTGAATGCGCGAAAGCTCCACCCACAGATCGACATTGTTCGGGTCAACAGCCGCCGCATTCTGAAAAGCCTCCAGCGCCTTTGCCAGGTCGCCCGCCACAAAATCCACTTCGGCTTCTTCCACAAAAGAATCTACCGTACGGGTGGAAGTAGGTGTTGCCATAAAGAGAGGAGTGATGCTCCCCTGTTCTTGACCGCGCATGATCAGCAGCAAGTAGATGATCATGGCGATCAAGATCGCTATTACATAAGGGCTCGCTCGATGTTTCTTCTTTTGAAACAGGGAATCCCGGCGTGGTAAGTTCATCTCACCCTCCTGCTGTAGTGGGAGTCGGTGTGGGCGTCGGTGTTACGGTTTGTGTGGTTGCTTCCGTTGTCATCTCAAATGGCAGCAGAGTGGGGGTTAGGGTAGGCTGCGGAGTCCAGGTTGGGATCATGGTAGGAGTGGGCAGCTTGAGAAGCTGTTGATCATTCATCTTGTCATAGCAGCGGTCAAGGGTATATTCGGCATTATACACTGCCGTTTCATCATCCTGCATGCTCTGAATGATTGCCTGTGCGATCGGTACCGCATCACCGCAGTACCCAAGTTCCATCAATGCCATGCCGTAGATATAATAGAAATCGACCACATCATACGATAAAGGCAGCCCTTCCACTATCGCGTTGCTCGGGGTAACTCCTCCGTGTATTGCCAGCTGCAGTGAGAGAATGGCATCGCCGAATTGATAGTTCTTGTAATACGCCTGTCCAAGGTATCCCCAGTAATATGCGTTGGTGGGATCATCCGAAATAGCCTGCTGAAAATACTGGGCAGCCTTACTGTATTCACCGGTTCGTGCATAGGTCCGCCCGATCAACGCATCTGGAATGGGATCTGTAGGGTTGAGCGCATTTGCTTTGGTATATTCCTCGATCGCCAGGGTATAGTCCAGCGTACTTGCATAGGTACGCCCAAGAGAAATATGGATCTCCGGAACATTTGAGTTCACCTCGATCGCTGCTTCATATTCGGCAATAGCATCCTCATAGTTAGCAGTAAGTTCCAGCACAGCGCCTCTCGCCCAGTGAGTTTCCAGGGCAGTGGGAGAAATAGCTTCGGCTTTTCGAGAAGCTTCGATAGCCAGATCCAGGTCACCCTGCGCTTCAGAACCTTCCAATATTTTCTTAGCCTTTACGATCGTCTCATAAGCATACGCAAAATAATTCGATGGATCATATTCGATCGCTTTATCAAGACTTGCCTCTGAATCAAGATAATCACCCAGCAATCCATTCGATATGCCCAGAATGGCATACGCCTGGCTGCTTTCAGGATTCAGCAGCAGAGCGTTGCTGGCATTATCACGTGATTCTCCATAGTTCCCCTGGTAGAGATTGATCATTGCCGAAGCTATATAGATCGATGGATTTTGTGGATCGGCTTTGATCGCCTTTTCATAAGACTGCAGTGCCTGGGTATATTTGCCACCGGCTGCCAGTTCCTGTGCTTCGGTGATGAAAGTTTCTGCAGAGACCGTAGGGGTCTGGGTAGGCAGGAAAATATATGGGGAAAATGGTTCAACCTTTCGATCGATATACACCAGCAGCGCGATGATAGCGATCAAGACTACTATTCTAAATGGATTCGAACGGCGGTTCTTTTGCCGCATATTCCAGTTTCTTCCTTTTATATACATAAGGCAATCTTATCATCATGTTAAAAAAGGCGTCAAGAAAGGGAGAAAGCACTATTCGAGCTGTGTATTCCATTTCTTGCAAATCATTGCGGTTAAAGCTAGAATGATTCCATGATTTTTGATGTTTTCACTCTTTTTCCTGAAGTTTTTCCAGTCTATCTTGAAACAAGCATCCTAAAGCGCGCGAAAGAAAATGGGTTGTTGGAAGTCCATCTGCATAACATCCGTGATTGGGCAGCCGATAAACATCACACCACAGACGATACGCCATATGGAGGTGGAGGAGGCATGGTTATGAAACCAGAACCGGTTTTCTGTGCAGTCGAAGAAATCCTTCAATACCCTCCTAAATGCCCGCTCATTCTTCTTACCCCGCAGGGAGAGACCTTTACGCAGCAAAAAGCGCAAGCCTTCAGCCAACTTCCCCACCTGGGAGTGATCTGCGGAAGATATGAAGGCTTTGATGAGCGCATTCGTGAACATCTGGCTACCGAAGAAGTATCGATCGGCGATTTTGTGTTGAGCGGTGGAGAACTTCCGGCGTTGATGCTGATCGAAGCTGTAACCCGCCTCATCCCCGGAACTCTTGGAGATCCGGAGGGTGCTTTTGACGACTCATTCAGCTCCGGGCTGCTGGAATATCCTCAATTCACACGCCCTCCTGAATTTAAGGGATGGAAAGTACCCGAAGTTCTGCAATCGGGCAACCATGCCGACATCAACCGCTGGCGGCGCAATCAGGCATTGCTGCGTACGCTGCGAAAACGTCCCGAACTCTTATCACAAATCACATTAACCCGGTCAGATCTGGATTTTCTCAAATCGGAAGTAAAAGAATCAGAAAAAGAGATATTTGATTCTATACTTAACATACAAAAAAATAGAAAGGAAAGATCATGAAGTACAACATTGGAAAAACGTTTTTGCTTGGTTTAGGGTTCTTTGGAGTAAGTGTGATCTGGAGCGTTTATAACGCCTATGTTCCCATTTTTCTCGAATCCAGATTCGCATTATCAGCCGGATTTATCGGGATCTTTATGACCCTCGATAACATCGCCGCTCTCTTCATTCAACCCGCAGTTGGAGCCTGGTCAGACCGCCTGCGCACACCTATTGGGCGCCGTATGCCGTTCATTTTGATTGGTGCTCCCATAGCCGCTCTGGCATTTTTCATTCTGCCTAAAGCGATGTCTCTTCCTGTCTTTTTCTTTGCAGCCTGCGCACTGCTGCTTGCCATGGCGATATGGCGAACCCCGATCGTGGCATTGATGCCGGATATCACACCCTCGAAATTCCGCTCACAGGCTAACGGCGTCATTAATTTTATGGGCGGCATTGGGGCAATTATCGCTTATTTAATAGGGGCAACCCTTTATGAAATGAATCCTTCTTACCCATTCTGGCTGGGCTCAATTTTAGTTTTATTGGCAGCAATTCTTGTTTTTATTTTTGTTAAAGAGCCCAAGAAATTCGAACACTCTGAAGAAAAAGCGCCCTCTTTGA
The DNA here is from genome assembly GCA_963674975.1 of Anaerolineaceae bacterium. Classification (GTDB taxonomy): domain Bacteria; phylum Chloroflexota; class Anaerolineae; order Anaerolineales; family Anaerolineaceae; genus UBA4781. The sequence continues at coordinate 2,156,811 of OY771913.1, read as the reverse complement.
TCGATTCGGTAAAAGAAATCTTCAAAGAGAAAGATTCCAACACACTGCGCATCTTGCTGGCAATTTTCTTCTGGTTCATCGCCTATAACGGTATTGAGGCATTCTTCACCCTTTACGGTAAAAATTATATCGGCATCTCTGAATCGGATGCTGCAAGGCTGCTGGGGCAGTTATCCATCTTTTTCGTTCTTTTCGCCCTCCCCTCCGGATACATTGGAGCAGCAATTGGTAGGAAAAAGACCATCATCGCTGGAATTCTACTTATGAGTGCCTGCATTGCCTCTCTCTTCTTCGTCCCAAAATCCGTCTTAGGCACATCACTCACGACCCTCCCCGTTTTAGGAAACGTACCCGTAATGGGTGTAATTTTGATGATCACGGGAATAGCCTGGTCATTGATCAATATCAACTCCCTGCCAATGGTAGTAGATATGACCGAAGCGAATCGTATCGGCACTTTCACCGGTCTCTACTATCTGTTCTCAACGCTGGCTGCAATCCTTGGTCCCATTCTGTACGGGTACATCATCGAATTCAGTGGAGGAAAGTATGACCTGCTGATGATCATCAGCCCCATCTTCCTGCTGGGTGCTTTGATCAGTATTTCAGGGGTAACACGCGGCGAAATTAAAGAATGACACCGAGAAAATTGAAAGGCTGTTGTTCAAAATAAGAAGGTGACAGAATACATATCACCAAAATCTTGATTTTGAAATTCAAAGCATATATACTTAAAATTCGAAGAGATGATGCTCATCTCTAAATACAAATTTCTCTAGGAGGAGAAACAATGGCAAAAAAATTAACGTTCGTTCTTTCTTTACTGGTTATCGCTTCTGTTTTGTTAGTTAGCTGCTCCACAGCCGCTGCACCAGAAGAGACAACAGTCGAAGAACCTGCTGCTGAAGAAGCCGCAGCAGAAGAACCGGCAGAAGAAGCAGCACCTGTAATGAAGTTCTGCCAGGTTACGGATATGGGTGGGATCGATGACAAATCCTTTAATGCTACAGCCTGGAAAGGCATGGAAAAAGCATCAGAAGATTTCGGCGTCGAAGTGAAATATCTCGAATCGCAGCAGCAGTCTGATTATGAGGTCAACCTGAACGCTTTCGTAGAAGAAGGCTGCGATCTGACGATCTCTGTTGGTTATCTGCTGGCTGATGCAACTTCCGCAGTAGCAACCGCCAATCCTGATATGAATTTTGCCATCATTGACAATGGCAATATGGATCTTACCAACGTTCGCGGCAACTCTTCAGATATTGCTGAAGCGACCTTCCTGGCTGGCTATCTGGCAGCTGGAATGACAGAAACCGGGAAAGTTGGCACCTATGTTGGCATCCTTTTCCCAGCAACTCAGGCATTCATGGACGGATATGCGATGGGCGTAGCCTATTACAATGAAGTTCATGGAACCACAGTAGAAGTTCTCGGTTGGGACATGGAAACTCAGGAAGGCTTGGAAGTAGGTAACTTCGAGAGTCTTGATGATGGTCGTGCCCTGGGCGAAACCCTTCTTGATGAAGGTGCTGATATCATCATGCCCGTTGCCGGTCCTGTTGGTGCTGGAACTCTGGCAGTTATGCAGGAAAGAGGGACTGGTCTTCTGATTGGTGTGGATGATGATTGGTCAGTGAAATATACCGAACAGGCAGATTACATTTTAGCTAGCGCCCTCAAGAAGATCGATGTCTTCGTATACGACAGCATTGAGAAAATCCTCAATAGCGAATTCGCTGGTGGCGAAGACTATGTTCTGAATCTTGAAAACGAAGGCGTTGGATTAGCCTACGGAACCGCCTGGGCAGATCAGATTCCCGCCGATCTTCTGGCTGAAATCGAAGCCCTGATTCCACAAATTATCGATGGAAGCATCGCCGTATTACCCACTCGGTAATCAACATACGTAAATAAAATAAAAAGAGCCAAGGATTGTTTTCTTGGCTCTTTTTAATAATATCATTATGATAAAATTTAGCTATCTGTCTGACAATTAAACTAACGAGGAAAATATGGCACCATTACTCGAGTTAAAAGGAATTACAAAACGTTTTCCTGGTGTGCTGGCAAATGACCATATAGATCTAACCCTTGAAAAGGGTGAAATCCATGCTTTATTAGGAGAAAATGGGGCGGGGAAAACCACCCTGATGAACATCCTCTACGGATTATATTCTCCGGATGAAGGGGAAATATTTGTAAATGGGCAAAAAGTAGAAATTCATGAACCTACGGATGCAATCAAGGCAGGAATTGGGATGGTACACCAGCATTTCATGCTCATCCCCGTTTTCACAGTGACCGAAAACATCATGCTGGGAGAAGAATATACTAAATTCGGTAGTTTTTTGGATAGAAAGAAAGCCGCTGCAAAGATACACGAAATTTCTGAAACATATAAACTGAACGTTACTCCCGGCGCATACATCAAAGATCTCCCGGTTGGCATACAGCAAAAAGTAGAAATTATTAAAATCTTATTCCGAAACGCAGAGATCCTCATTATGGATGAACCCTCTGCAGTTCTAACCCCTCAAGAAGTGGATGAATTATTTATCATTATGCGCAAGCTTGTTCAGCAGGGGAAATCGATCATTTTCATCACGCATAAATTGCGCGAGGTCATGGAATGTGCTGACCGCATCACGGTCATTCGTGGTGGCAAGGTAGTTGGTTCAACCACTCCTAAAGAAGCGGATACCAAGAAGCTGGCTTCCATGATGGTCGGTCGTGAAGTTGAATTAAAAGTCAAGAAAACCAAAGCCCAAACAGGGAAACAAATTTTGAGTGTACAAGATCTTAAGGTTCTGAACTCTCAAGAACAGTTTGCCGTCGACGGCGTATCATTTGAAGTGAAAGAAGGGGAAGTTTTAGGAATAGCCGGTGTGCAGGGGAATGGACAAACCGAGCTGGTTCGTGCCCTCACAGGTCTTCTTCAACCTGCAGAAGGAAACATCACCATCCTGGGTAAAGACACAACAAAACAGAAGCCACGCTTTATCACAGAATTAGGTTCTGCACATATCCCTGAAGACCGTCAAAAAGATGGATTGATCCTGGCATTTCCTGTTTCTGAAAATCTGGTAATGAACACATATTATGAAGCACCATTCTCAAAAGGTGTTCGAATGCAGTTTGATGAAATCGCAAAAAAGGGGAAAGAGCTTGTCAAAAATTTTGACATCCGCACACCCAGTATTGCAACCCCTGTTAGCAATTTATCTGGCGGCAACCAGCAAAAAGTGATCATCGCCCGTGAATTCTCACGCCCTATAAAATTATTGATCGCTTCTCAACCTACCCGTGGTTTGGATGTAGGCTCTATCGAATACATTCATAAGCGCCTGATGGAAAAACGAGATGACGGCTGTGCAATTCTGCTGGTGTCAACCGAGCTGGATGAGGTTATCCAACTATCAGATCGGATCGCTGTCATGTATCGCGGAAAGATCTTAGATATCGTCGATGCAGATAAAACTTCGAAAGAAATCCTTGGTTTGCTCATGGCTGGTATAAAACCAAGCGATGAAATGAAAAAGAAAATTAAAAAAGAAGAACAGATCATCACAACATGAGGAATTCAAGATATGAAAGAAAAAACTAAAAAGGTTGAAAACGGAATCGCCATCTTCTTCGAAGAATTATCAAAAAGCCCCGGGCTGGTAACATTTCTAGCCATTGTCACCGGGATCATATTAAGTGGTTTGTTGGTCGCGTTCACAACCATAGATGTATATGACGCTTTTTCCGTTTCTTTTTGGGGAGGCATTAAAGAGATGTTCAAGGTTGCCTGGTCAACATATTCATCACTTTTTGTTGGTTCCTTTGGTGATCCCAAGAACATCGTTTCTGCTTTCCAAACAGGAGATGGGTTGACCATCCGCCGTGCGATCAATCCTTTCTTTGAAAGTCTGGTCCAAGCCACACCTTATATTTTTGCAGGTCTTTCTGTTGCGTTGGGTTTTCGAGTTGGTTTGTTTAATATTGGCGCAGAAGGACAGATATTCATAGGCGCATTGACCGGCGTTTATGCCGGATATGCGATCACCGGACTGCCTGCGTTCATCCATATTCCCATCGCGCTTCTGGCAGGTGCTCTGGGTGGCGCAATCTGGGGCTTTGTACCCGGATTTCTTAAAGCGAAAACAGGTGCTCATGAGGTGATCATTACGATCATGATGAACTATATAGCATTTAAATTCACAGATTTCATGATCAATGGTCCCATGCAGGATCCAAACGAATTCACACCCAAAACGCCATGGATCCAGGAAAGCGCACATCTTACCCGCTTTTTTGATACCCCAATCCGTTTTCACCTCGGATTCTTTGTGGCGCTGGGTGTAGCATTCTTTATCTATTGGTTCTTATTCAAGACAACCTGGGGTTTCGAACTTCGCGCTGTCGGTTCTAACCCAAGCGGCGCCCGCTACGCCGGCATCAATACCACCAGAGCCACCATCATTGCCATGTCATTATCAGGCTCGTTAGCAGGTCTGGCAGGTGCGAACGAAGTTCTTGGATTGAACTTCAGACTCGTTCCGTCCTTCTCTTCAGGATATGGTTTTGACAGCATCGCCCTTGCTTTGCTGGGAAAAAACCATCCGTTTGGCGTAGTTCTTTCTGCCCTTTTATTTGGTTTCTTACGAAATGGATCGCGCCAGATGCAGTTGAAAGCAGGTGTACCAATAGATATTGTTTCCATCCTTCAAGCTCTCATTCTCGCGTTTATTGCCGCCCCCGCAATAATTCGCACTATCTATCGTTTGAAAAAACCGGATATCGAAGAAGAAAGCCTTAGAGTTAGTGGATGGGGAGGTAGCTAAATGTCTGCGACAAATTCTATTCCAATGAACAAGAAAAAGGTTCATAAACACCAATCCAAATCCCGCAAGATCACCATGGGAATCCTTTTCCTGGCTGCGGCAGCTTTTATTTGGTTTGTTTTCATCAGGGGATTGGATGTATCAGCAATGACCACCTACACAATGACACCCGGAGGTGCCGTTGCAGAAATGGCTGATTGGGTTTTCCCCACAACAAAATATCTATATATCCTTGCCACTATTTGCGCTATAGCCGGAGCATTTCAACTGATCCGTGGTTTTGAAAGCTATACCAATGCAGTGCTAGGGTTGGTAGCGGTGCTGTTTATTTTCAGCTTCCTATCCTGGGCATCCTCCGGCGGAACCATCAATTTAGCTGGGCTGCTGCGTGTAACAGTAGTGCGCGCTGTACCACTGACGCTTGGTGCTATGGCAGGCATTCTGTGTGAGCGCTCCGGTACAGTGAACATTGCTATTGAAGGGTTGATGCTCATTGCCGCATTTGTCAGTACCGTAATCGCCAGTCTTACCAATCTGTGGATCGGAATGCTTGCCGGTATCCTCTCTGGCGCAATAACCGCTTATCTTCTGGGTATTTTAACTATAAAATATAGGGTTGATCATACGATTGCCGGTACTGCGATCAATATCTTTGCAACCGGTATCACTTCCTTCCTATCATCAAAATTCATCCAGAAAACTGAATTCCAGTATTTGAATGAACCGGGAATGTTCCCACAGATCGATATTCCCCTTCTTTCCAAGATACCTTTCATTGGTCCGATCTTTTTCAGCCATAACATCTATGTATATGCAATGTTCATCCTGGTTCCATTCCTGACCATTGCGATCTTCTCAACTCGCTGGGGACTGCGCTTACGTTCCGTTGGTGAACATCCAAAAGCAGCAGATACTTTGGGGATCAATGTGAATAGAACCAGATACATGGGCGTGATCCTGGGCGGTATGATGGCTGGTTTCGCAGGAACTTATTTTACTCTGGGTTCTTCCGGTCGTTTCGATGAACTGCTTACAGCAGGGCGCGGTTTTATTTCTCTGGCAGCCATGATCTTTGGGAACTACAATCCAATTGGTGCAATGGGATCCGGGCTGCTGTTCGGTTTCTTCGACTCTCTTGCCGCCAAAGCCTCCATCCTGAAAGTGCCTATTCCCGCAGATTTCCTGGGTATGATGCCTTATATCGCTACCATCGTGGTACTGGCTGGGGTCGTTGGAAAGAGCAATGCTCCCGCTGCCGAAGGGAAAGCATACGAAAAAGAATCACTCTAAAATATTCAAATCAAAAAAGGCGACCATCTGGTCGCCTTTTTTATTTCAAGGGATAATAACCGAATTCTTCAACCGCATCTACCATTGCGAGGATGTTTTCTGGAGGGACTTCGTGCATGATCGTATGCACCGAAGCAACCATATATCCCCCTCCCTCACCCAGAATATCGATAATACGTTTTACTTCCTGCCGCACTTCATCCGGTGTTCCTGAAGGGAGGACATGCTGCGTATCAATCGCACCGCAGAAAACGATGTTTTCTCCAAACTTTTCTTTCAAACCTTTCAGGTCAGCCATTTTTCCGGCTGAGGTCTGGATTGGATTAAGAATATCCACTCCAATTTCAATGAAATCACCGATCAGATCAAATACATCACCGTCCGTATGGAAAAACAGCTTTGCTTTCGTGCGTTCTTTGATGAATTGTATGAGTTCCACATGGAACGGTTTCAATATCTGCCGATACATACGAGGAGAGATCATGAGTTTTTCCTGTGTTCCCAGGTCATCTCCTATTTTGATGATGTCGAGATTATCACCGGCTTCATCCAAAAAATGCCCCATCAGTGTTTTACACAGGTCAGTTATTTTTCTTAATAATGCTTTTGAAAAATCAGGGTTCATTGCCATATTGAGAAGGAATTTGTCCATCCCCTGCATGGCAAACGCTCTTTCAAACGGAAACAACAGCCAGGGTGTGCCCATAATGGCATACTGGTTTTCTTCAGCAAGTTTCGTCGTTTGCTCTTTTACATGCGCCACACGATAGGGGTCGTCCATATCGGGCCAGGGATAATTTTCTATCGCATCAATGGTTGTATCTTCCGCCATTGGATGAATGCCCGGATACCATATTCCCGGTTCGATCTCAATTTGTCCTGTTCCCCAGCTATCAATGCAGGGTTCATGCGGACCGCGCGCTTGATTATGCTTATAAATCTCCTCCGGGAATCGATCCAGCACACCGCGCACATCGCTGCGCAGCCTGAGCATAGTTGCTTCATCTATTTTTGCAGTTCCCAATTCTGGCCAATCATAAATAGATTCATCCGGCGCTTCAATACCAGCCAGTGCTTTAACCCCTTTATAAGGAACCATTTTTATCCCAGTCGCATTAGAAACGCCCATGATAATAGGTACCCTGTCAGGGATTTTATGATCAAGCACTGCTTTTACACGTTCACGTGAAGTCATTCCCATTTCAATACTCCATGAATTAATATTAGAAAAATTGTAGCATATCCTTTATTATTTAAATTAAGAATGGACGGCGTTTTGGAGAAACCCCTGATCGCCGCCGCCATTGAATCAGCAGGCTGAACTCCATCTACCGTCCATTCTCACAAAGAAATATAAAAGTATTTGGTAGAAAATTACCTACCAATATCGATAATTGCCAATAAATAAAAAGACCCGGCTTTTGCCAGGGTCTGCCAGATAATAAGAATACTTACTTTCGGCAGCCTGGCAATCATAGCTTCTAATCTAGCTTTAGACCCACAGCTTTGCGTCCCCGGTTTTCACCGGGTTTGCCTTTTCGAGTCTCCAATGAACTCATTTTTATTTTACCGATTTTTTAAACAATTTCAACCACTTCTTGTTTAATTTTAGCTAATTGACACTGCATTTTTTAAGGTTCAGATGATTTGCGGTATAATGAGCACACGCTCCCGTAGCTCAATGGATAGAGTCCCTGACTTCGAATCAGTAGGTTGCGCGTTCGAGTCGCGCCGGGAGCGCCTTCCTTCTCGTTATTTTCTTGTTTTTTTCCCAACATATCTTTTTAGATCATTGCAAGTATTACCAGAGAGAATAAATCTGAATAAGCAAATATCTTGCGAATAGTACTAATAGGAGTTCCAAATTGATTATCAATAATATTGACGTCTTCTGCAGAACATGAAATAGTATTTCCAATAATTCAGTTTGTTAGGGGTTTCCTTAAATAATCATGCTATTGCTGCAATCTAATACATCAATTGAGATATCTATTCTTTAAAAAATATGAGGTCTATCTAGTAATAGACCTCATAACCCTCAAATCATGCTCTTTCTACTCACAAACCGTTTATCACTGTACCTAAAGCCAATAGAATCCAGGCGACGATTAGCATGAATGATGAATATCCGCCTATTACAGGAATACTAATTCCTAGCACAGAAAGAGTACCTAGTGCGCCTAATATCACTGCGATTATCCATGTAACTTTCATTGGGGCTTTGAATTTCATTTTTTCCTCCATAATTTCTACGAATTGAATAAATTCATTTCCCACTAATTTAAATATACCTTTCGATTATTAATTTTGCATATGATTTTAGTTATAAAAAAGAGTTTCTTATCTGATTTCTCAATCTTTTTATATAATTTGTGATCAGACATTTTTTTGGGGGGAGGGGAAAAAAACCAATATCTCTTGTTGTACAATAATAGAGATAATTAATATGAATGCTACAATTTTGGGAGTTGAAGATCTGTATTTGAACATTTTTGAATCTGCCAGTGACGGGATTGTAATCTTAGATCTGGAAACTGGCGAGATAATAACTGCCAACCTCACCGCAGCAGCGATGCATGGTTACGCGCGTGATTCTTTTTGTAAATTAAAGCTACAAGATTTTATTTTTAATAAAAATTTACCTCTTTTTGCTAATTACGCTCAAGTGATCCGCCAGGGTGGTTTATTCAATAAGATGGTCAAACATATACGAAAGGACAATTCACTGTTTTTTGTTGACTGGCAGGCAACAATGCTTCATCATGATGACCATATTTATGCTCTGGCATTCCTGCGTGATGCAAGCGCACGAATCCAATTGGAACACAGGCTTAAGCAGAGGATGATGGAACGTATGCAAGAACAGTCTACCTTGCTTCAAATTTCTCACGCCATGGCTTCTACGTTAGAACTGCAACCATACTTAATCCTCGACCAATTAAAGGTACTCATCAAATATTCTCATGCCAGTCTATTCACTCTGGAAGATTCAACTTTAATTACCCTGGCTGTACGTGGAATTGAGCAATTGGAAAAATTATTGCCTTTCCAGATTCGATTGAATGGCAAGCAAACCCTGGAAACATTGTTCAACGAGCATCATCCTATTCGTATTGCGGATCTATCAAGCGACGATCCTTCTGCAATATTTTTACGCACGCTTCTTGTAAATGACTCCGCCATCCTCTTAAAAAACATAAAATCCTGGATGTGGGTACCGCTCGCTGTAAAGAACCGCATTGTCGGCGGCATTGGTATTGCACATACAGAACGTAATTTTTTCACTCCACACTATGCTGACCTTGCAATGACTATTGCCAATCAGGCTGCTATAACTCTTGTCAATGCTGAATTATATGAACATGCCCAAGCACTTGCAGCGCTACAAGAACGACAACGCCTTGCGCAAAATTTACACGATGCTGTAAACCAATCACTTTTTTCCGCCGGTTTAATTGCCGAAGTCCTACCGCGCCTTTGGGACCGTGAACCAGATGAAGCACGACGTTCTTTAGAGGACCTGCGCCGTCTGACCCGAGGAGCTATGGCAGAGATGCGTGCAATGCTTGCCGAACTGCGTCCATCAACTTTGACCGACGAGGAATTGGGCGATTTACTTCTTCTGTTAGCCAATGCCTTTTCAGGAAGGACAAATATCCCGGTGGATGTGTCGATAACCGGGGAATTCAGGTTACCTTCAGAGACACAGGTTGCTTTCTACCATATCTGTCAAGAAGCACTGAACAATATTGCAAAACATGCAAAAGCCAGCCTAGTAGAAATTAATCTACATATTACTCCCAAAGATATCAAAATGAGCATTCATGACAATGGCTGTGGGTTTGATACATCTTTATCAACACCCTCAGGTCATTATGGCTTGAAAATGATCCATGAATATGCAGAAGCAATCGGGGCTGTAGTTTCAATTTCCAGCCAACCGGGTAGTGGAACGGAAATCACAGTCTATTGGAAAGAAAAGAGTAATGATGAATGATAAACTATCTCAGCCTATTCGCGTTATGCTGGTCGACGATCATACCATGGTGCGTCAAGGGCTTGCCACCTTTCTAAAGGTCTTTGATGATCTTGAATTGGTAGGCGAAGCCGAGAGTGGTGAAGATGCCATTCAACTCTGCACACAGATCAAGCCAGATGTGATTCTAATGGATATGGTTCTGCCCCTAATGGATGGAACGACAGTAACCCGTTCTATACGCAAGCAGTTTCCACAAGTACAGGTGATAATATTGACCAGCTTTAAAGATGGGGAGCTAATCAAGAACGCATTAGAAGCTGGAGCAATCGGCTATTTGTTGAAAGATATTTCCGCAGATGAGCTTGCCCAAGCTATCCGAGCTGCTCACGATGGGCACACCACACTCTCTTCAGAAGTTGCTCAAGCTCTTGTTCAAAATGTCACTCAACCACCAGTTCCTGGTCTTGACCTGACTACACGAGAACGTGAGGTTTTAGCTTTATTAGTTGAGGGGTTGAATAATTCACAGATCGCTCAAAAATTAACTGTAAGTCCATCCACGATCAAATCGCATGTCAGTAATATCCTTTCAAAATTGGGCGTAGCCAGCCGGACAGAAGCCGTTGCACTTACACTAAAAAAGCATATTCTTCAACAATCTTAAAAATTTCCCCCAAATAGCGGAGATAAATATCCCCCTTTTGATGGATATGGCTGTGCCGTATTTATACCAAAATTAATTCCAATTGAATAATTCTTGATATAAAGAGTCAAGTATTTTTATGAAAACATTTAAACCAAACCTTAAGGTAAAACCTGGAAAGTAGAATAGCCTATTGTGCTATCACTAAGAGAATCAGAAATTCGTTACCGCCGCTTATTTGAAGCAGCTCAAGATGGAATATTGATCCTGAACGCAGAGACGGGAATAATTACAGATGTCAACCCTTTCCTAATCAACCTTTTAGGATATTCGCGTGATGAATTTTTAGAAAAGAAACTATGGCAGGTAGGAGCATTTACTGATATAAAAGCCAGCAAAGCAGCTTTTCAGTCACTGCAAACCAATAAATACATCCGATATAAAGATTTACCACTTAGAACAAAGAACGGAAAGCTTATTCAAGTAGAATTTGTAAGTAATGTCTATATGGCCGGCACAGAAAAGGTCATTCAATGCAACATTCGTGACATAACAGAGCGCAAACATGCTCAAGATGCTCTGTTAGAAAGCCAAGCAATCCTTCGTGAGTTATCCATCCGTGATCATTTAACTGGTTTGTTTAACCGGCGTTATATGGAAGAAACTCTAGAACGCGAGATTCATCGTGCCACACGGAAACAATACCCATTGGGCATTATTATGCTGGATGTGGATTATTTCAAGCTATTCAATGATACATACGGGCATGCTGCCGGGGATGTAATCCTATACGAATTGGGTAGCCTGCTGATCAAACAAGTTCGTAGAGATGATATTTCTTCTCGTATCGGTGGTGATGAATTCGTTGTCATTTTACCCAATGCCTCAAGAGAAGTGACCAGAAGACGAGCGGAATTATTGTGGAAATATGTCCACAACTTTCAAATTCAATTCGAGAAGAAAATCTTGGACAAGATCTCCCTCTCGCTAGGTATTGCTGTTTACTCCCAGGACGGTTCTTCAAGTGCAGCAATTTTAGAGGCTGCCGATAGAGCACTTTATCGCGCCAAGAATGAGGGGCGAAACCGGATTGTTTCCGCGAATGAATAAAATTCTTTTTGCAATACTATTTTTTCACAAATCCGATTAATTATAAGAAAAATTTTTACTCCCCTAAATGGTGGAGATAGAAACTCCCCGCATGATGGATGTGGGCAGCGATTGTTCCACATAAGATAATACTATGACACGTGTTTATTTAGCCGACGCCAAGCCAGAGGAGCGGTTCGCTCTTCGCTTGCTACTAACTGACCTCAAAATGAAAGTAGTTGGCGAAGCAGCCGATTGGTCTACCACATTAGCTCAGGCACCAGTTAGCCGGGTAGATATGTTACTAATAGATTGGGATTTACTCTCCAGTGAACCCTCTAAGGCTCTTAATGAACTCAGAAAGGCTTGTCCAGCTGCAATAGTTATCGTCTTAATAAGCCAATTGGATGCTCGGCAACAAGCCGCTCTCTCCGCAGGAGCTGATTCATTCATCAGCAAAGGCGAGACACCTGAGCGTGTAGCAGAACGCTTGCGATCTGCTGTCATAGGGATTGGCAATAAGAAATGAAATTTCATATAAGGAGGTATGCGAAATAAAAATTATCTTATAGTAAAAATACGGTGGGGGTTAGTTTACCCATACACTAGTGTGATTTCATCACAACACCATTATTTTTGAAAAGATTGCTGATTAAAAAGGAATACACGGTGTACCGTGCAAATGAAAGATATATATAGGAGATAAAAAAATGAACATAATTATTTATTTAATTGCTGCAGCTGCAATCGGTTGGGTAGCGACCCAAATAATGCACGATAACTCTGGTTTATTGATTAACATTATCGTAGCAGTTGCGGGTGCTTTCCTGGCAGGTTATTTTCTCAGCCCTTTGTTTAAAGTTGGATCGATCAATGATGCGATTACCGTACCAACTATGTTGGTGACATTACTGGGTTCTATTATTCTATTGGTATTTGTCCGTTTAATTCGTGGAGGGAAATAATCTCTTTCCGAACTCTTTTTTATGATCTGGCATGAGTTGCAAAACCATTAGCTTACGAGATAACCAATTTTATATCCTCATTGTCTCAAATTTAAGGTCATGGATCAGGGCTCACGGGATTGAGGAGAAAATATAATGGAAATTCTGAATGAAAACAATAAATTTAAAAAAGATCTCGCTAAATTAATTTCGTCAGAAAAGCAGCGTGTGTCAAATTCTGCCAGAACGTTGATGGATTTCTTTTTCCTTTCAAAAGAAGAACGATTTAGAGCTGGTATCTATATTGGCAATGAAGGACGCGAATGGTTAAATCGATCAGCACTTGTTCTTCCTCATGATGAGGACGATTCAAATTAGATATTTACACACTATAGCTTTTTCATTATCTAGTTATACTCAACTATAAGTTTATCGAATGTAAAAAGACAGCTATCCATATTGTTTGCTGATCCTAATTTCGAAAAAAGGACGAAAAGAATTCCTTGAATCATCTAAGAATCACGCTTTTTTCAACAAGCTTTTTTGATTAACCTAATTTGCATGATAGTAATTCATGTGGTCCATGATTTCATAATCGATCTTGCTTGCCAGAACCTCAGGCAGGTTCTCTGCTCCAGATAGAATGGTTGCAATCCTTGGTATAGGTTGCCATCCCACCTTTATATAAACTGGTAATACCTTCTTTTATCGTAGGGTACTCAGTTTAAATAGTCGTTCTAATCAAGAGAAACAGGATAGATTAGAATAGCAAGGTTTTTCTTTCATGTATACTAAAACATCAAACTTCGAATTAATCGGCTGCGGTTGGCATCGCGCTGGGAACGCCTTTTTATTCTTTCCAATAACTTATCAGAAAAAAATTCCGGAATAATAAAAATCTGCCAAATTTCTACAGAGTATCCCCAATTGAAATCTCCATCAGGATTTTCTATATTATAAACATTAGAGTATAAAGTTCCAATTAAAAAGGAGAATAAAATGAGCGTGGCAAAAATAACAGAGATCAAAGCATCATCTTCAAAAAGTTTCGATGATGCCATTCGTGAAGGGATCGCACGAGCGAATAAAACTCTCAAAAATGTAAAATCTGCATGGGTGAAGGATTTTGAGGTGAAGGTAGACGAGAATGGAAGTATTTCCGAATATTTTGTTTTGATGAAAGTTACTTTTGTTTTAGTAGATTGAAGTTTTTTGTTATTTTTTGTCGGAGAAAAAGCATTATTTTTAGTGTCAATTTTCTATTTATTGGGCAAAATTATATAGAAGCAAAGGATCGGGTACGTTACTACACGATTGGCGTCGTGTTGGGAGCACTTTGGATTTAAATCGATCTTTATCACAATCCCATAAAGAACGCAAAGCTCTTGTCAATAAAACCTGGTAAGTATTCATGCTCGAAATCAGGATAGATCTCCATCTTTTTCGGAGATTCGATTTTGTTATATACAGCAAACTGCGATGAGGGAGGACAAACCATATCCATCAAACCGATTCCCCATAAAACCTCTGCTTTTACACGATGAGCAAGGTTCTGGATATCGATATAGCCTAATTTTTCAAAGATCTTTTCTTCATTCTTATGCAGAGGATCAAATAAGCGGAAATATTCCCGCAGTTCAACATACGCTTCTTTCCCCTGGTCCATCTGCCAGACCCGTTTATAGTCGCTCAAGAACGGATAGACGGGGGCGATCTTTTTAATCCGTGGTTCAAGGGCAGCACAGGCGATCGTCAAAGCACCCCCCTGACTGCCTCCCATCGCTGCCACTCGGTCTGGATCGACCTCCGGCATATCCATGACTATTTTTGCCAGTTGAGCGGTATCCAGAAATATCTGCCGGTACAACAATTTTTCGGGGGAACCGTTTAGAGCATCCTCAAGACCGCGAATGATATGCCCATGCTGCGTATTCCCGCTTACACCGCCGGGGTCTTGTGAAGCGCCTCCCTGCCCGCGGCAGTCAAGAGCGGCAACAAGAAAACCCTGGGCAGCAAAACCAAGCTTATCGATCCAATCACCAGCGCTGCCCGTGTATCCATGAAGCATCAGGACAGCAGGATTAGCTGATTTGATATTGAAAGGCTTTAATAGTTTTGCATGCACTCTGGCTTCTTCTACACCCGTAAAGAACAGGTCAAGGCAATCGCAGAAAGATGTCTTGAATGTCGAAGGCTTTAACTCAATCTTTGGATCAATTTCCCGCATTTCCTGCAAGCCGGAATCCCAGAACGCATCAAAGTCTTTCGGTGCCGGATTGATCCCCCTGTAGTTGACCAGCTTCTCAAATGGAAAATCAAAAGTTAATGGCATATTTCCCTTTACGCTTCCTTCATCATTTCGATCAATTGTTTAAGTATTATAGTTTCATAACATCAACTTTTTTATTATCGGGTTCATTATAAAAAATCTCGGCAGAAATGGGATCAAACCGCACAACCAGTCTGGTAAAAAGGTCGCCTTTATGCCAGGCAAGGATCAATTCAACATCACTGCTGGATTCAACCTCAAATGTTCCATCAAATGCCGGATGATCATTTCTAAACCGGATCAATCGGATCAACTTTTTTACCACATCTTTCCTGGCTGCCCGGTCGATCTCTTCAAGCGAAAAATTATGGCGGTTTATTTCCCGTCCCTCACCGGTCTTTTTTACCGACCCATCATCATTCTCACCGGCGAGCAGCCCTACATAATAAACCTGCGGTATTCCCGGCGCGAAAAATTGAACCGCCCGGGCTGCCAGATAAGCCGTATCATCGCAGTCAAGCATTGAGTAATAGGAACATCGAATTTGGTGCACGTTAAAACCATTGGGGTCTTTCGCAGAAGGAGACATGATCAGGCTCAAATTCGCTCCCCGCTCCAGGCAGGTGTCGACAACTTTCTGCACATCCGCATGGGTGTACAAGCCATTGATATCCGGTTTTACGGGTACACCATCATGACAATCAAGCATGGTAAATTGATTATGAGGTCTGGTTTTCAGATATTCTTTCAACCTTTTGCTGGTCTTGTTTATAAAAGCATCCAGAACGAAATAAGGCAGCATAAAATCATAGATCCAGAAACCTTTTTTTGCGATCTCATACTGGGTTTTATGTTCAGAATGAATTTCTGGCAGTATTTCTATATCAAAAGAATGGGCAAGTTCACTGATCCAGTCAAGATACTCATAGATCTCAGGTTCCACGAAAAAGCACGAAGTTCCCAATTTCTTGATCACATAACCCACAGCGTCCAGGCGGACGATCTTGACATTATTTTCGCTGAACTTTTTTATAGAGTCTTTAATTATGTCCTTCGCAAACGAAGAATGAATATCAATATCAATTTGCTCCGATGGGTCAGTTTTCCCGAACGTAGTCCAGACTTTTTCTCTTTCCCCGGTTTGTTTGATCAAAAACTCTGAATATGGTTCTTTTCTTCGTAAAAATATTTTGTCGACATCTTCCTGCTTCGGCAATCCATCTTTCCAAATTTTATCCAGTGTAATAAAGAGGTCAGCATATTTTGATCCTCTGCCCTTTTCAAGAAAATCCTGAAAGTATACGGTTTTCGCCGACATATGGTTGACCATGAGATCAAGAAGAATTGGATAGTCTTTTCCAATTTTCTTAATATCATTCCATGTTCCAAATTTCGGTTCTATTTCCATATAGGTCAAAGGGGCAAATCCTCTATCGCCGGAAGATGGAAATGGAGGCAGAATATGGATCCCTCCTTTGAATAAACCGGGAAAATATTTTCCCAGCACAAAGTTAAGCACTGGTAAATCTCCACCCAACGAATCAGGATATGTAATTAATTGAACCTTGTTTTCAAGCTCCATGATCAATCAACTTTTTCTACATCATAATCATCCGTGACGAGAAAATCTGCCAGATATTTATGCCCCGCGATGATCTTATGTTCGATTGCCAGAATGCTTTCGGTAAATGGATCGTGCACTTCGTTCCCCCTGTTTCGTTTTCTGCGGTGCTCCAATGTTTGCAGCCAATTCCGATTGATGAAAATCTTAGTATCGATATTTTTAAGAAGAGATGTATAAGTCCCCTCGGTAATAATAACTTTTACATCATCTAAATTAATAACCTGTGTCTCTATCTTATCGGTATTGTAATCAACCAGCGGTTTTAAAATCTCCGGTTTTCCCCTAACGGCATCTTTTAAGTTTTGGGTTAATAATTCAAGATTTACTTCGATATGTGGACCCAGCCAATCAGGATCCTGACGTCGTTTTAGGCTGTTTTGCTTAGGAGGAAGGAAGAAATAATCATCCTGCCCAAAAACCACAGTAAGGATTCCAACCTTTTTTAACTCATCAGCAATCGCCTGGCTTATTTCAGATTTTCCACTACCTGATTCGCCCGCGACGGTTATCGTATAGATCGAATCCTTCTCTTTAATCTTTTCGATTATCTGAGGGACGATCGTCTGCGCAACTTTTTTATGGTGTTCCTGTATGACAACAATATCACCTTTCATAAACGCCTCATTACACACATAATTTTTTAAGATCATACTAATGAACAAAAGAAAAGCATTCAGTGAACTATACTTTTCTAAAACGCTTAACCAAGCACAGTAAGGAATCATTAAAAAGCAAACTACTTTTAATGGAATTCCAATTTACATATAGATAAGTAGAAAGAATTCTTTTCATCCTTTCACCGAACCTTGAAGCAAAGCTGCAATGATCTGGCGCTGGAATATGACAAAAATGATCAGAGTGGGGATCAGGATCAGGATCGTTCCTGCGCATAATAACGGAACATTGGTTGCATAATGACCCTGAAAAGCGCCCAATGCTCCAGCCATTGTTCTCTGCGAGGGATCCTCCACCAAGACCAGCGCAAGCAGGAACTGGTTCCACGTCCATACAGACATCAGAATTCCAAGTGAGGTGATCGGTCCCATAGCCAACGGTCTGTGGATATGCCAGAACAGATCCCATGTACTTGCGCCATCCATTTTTGCTGCCTCTGAAATTTCGACAGGCATATTGACAAAGTGTGCACGCATCCAAAAAACAGAAAATGGCATATACAGCCCGATCAACGGCAGCACAATCGCCAGGCGAGTGTTGTAAATTCCAATAATTCGCTCCAGATAGTAGAGAGGAACAATGATCCCTCCAAAAGGAAGCGTCAAACCAAATACGAACAAGAACAATAATATGTTCGAACCGGGTATTTTTAATATTCCAATGGCAAAAGCTGCCATTGTAGAAATAATTAATGCTATCGGTACTACTGCAACAACAATATAAGAACTTGAAGCCAGTAACTTTGTCATATTCGCTACTTTAAATGCTTCAATAAAGTTTCCCCATTGGGGATCATCCGGCCATTCGAATCCTTGTGGAACTGTATTTGACGGATGCAGTGCTGTAATGAAAATACTGATAAAGGGTAAAACGGTCATTAACATGATCAATACCAGAAAGACTCTTCCGGTAATGCGCTCCCCAAGTCCAATCTTCATTTTCCCGCCTCCTCTCGACTCAGGCGTTGGATGGGGATAATCACAAGAAGAACCAGGATCATAAGCAATACAGCCAGCGCCGATGCTAAGCCAATACGTTGTTCGGTGAAAGCAAGAATATAAATCTGGATGCCCGGTACAGATGTCGAGTTTCCGGGTCCACCAGCGGTTGATACATACACAATATCAAAAGCAGCAAGCGCGTTCGTCACCGTCACGGTGAGACAAACACCAATTTCGTATCGAAGAAGAGGGATTGTAATCGAAGTGAATTCATTGAACCAGCTGGCGCCATCGATCCTTGCAGATTCATACAGAGCCGGATCGATCTTTGTGATGCCGGTCAATAACAAGACGGTGCAAAAACCCAATAAGACCCAAATTCCGATGAGCCCTACAGCCGGAAGCGCCCAGGTAAAATCTCCTAACCAGGCACGCGTAAATGCACCCAGACCGATCGCTTTCATAATTTGATTGATCAATCCGGGAAGAGCCAGCAGCCAGCCCCAGATGATTCCCGCGGCAACAAGCGGTATAACCTGCGGTAGAAATAGAACAGTTCTGACTATTTCCCCGAACTGACCGGATGCCACACGATGGACAATGCTTGCAACAATAAGACCCAGTGCTACCGGAATAAAACTAAAGAAAAGAACCAGTTTGAAGGCATTAACAATTGTCCCCAATAGATCAGGAACTTCGAAGATCATGATATAGTTTTTTAATCCTGCCCACTTCATTGGAGTGATACCATTCCAGCGGAAGAATGAAAAATAAATACTCATTATGAGCGGGATCAGCACAAACACCGCATACATCACCAGGGCTGGCGTAACATACAGCCAGCCCCTGGTTTTCTCCCGGCTATCTTTCCAAAAGGAGAAGAATCGCCGGGAGGGTACGGGCGCCATTGTGCCGCTGTCTGTTGTCTTTGTAGACGAAGTTCTTGTTTTAGAAGATGCAGGCATCGTCACGCGGCTCCTTTGGTTATTCAGCTAGTTCACGCAAATATTCAGCCTGGACAGCTGCTAGCAATCCTGCAGCATCCTGTAATCCCCCAACCATCTTTTGAAGCTCAGGTGTCCAGCCCTGCGCAAAAATCGCGCTGGTAGCATTGGCAATGAAATCCATGGAAGTGCCAGCCATACCGATCACAGGTCCGGCAGCGAGGGTTTCATTGGTTACAGACCCTTCGGTCACTGTTGGCATTACTGCATCAGCAGGACCACCGGGATTTGAACCGCCGACCGTAACATCAATCTCGCGAGCGGTCGGGTCAGATGCAACCCAGTTCAGGAAGAAAGCAGCGCAATCAGCGTTTTTCGCATTTGCAGCTATACCATATGTCAGTGGAGCAGACATTGCTGCCGGGTCGCCACCGGCTTCTGCGGGCGGCATCAAGAAGAATCCGACATTTCCAGGCATATCAGTATCATATCCAGCATTCTGCCAGTCACCGTTGAAGATAAAGACACCTTCACCGGCGGCAAAACGAGCATTGGCATCGGTATATTCGATGGCGTTGATGTCCTCAGGGAAGTATCCGTTTTCGATCCACATCTGCAGATGTTCGGCAGCCACCAGGTTCGATTCGGTATCGATCGTTGCACCCTCTTTCTGATAAATCCAATCATTGATCGGACCTACCGGACCGACAGATGCCATGAGTGCCTGAAGCGGGAAAGCAAGCCCCATACCGCTCTTTGCGCTACCCCACTGCATGATCGGGAGGAGTCCGGCATCTTTTGCTGCCGCAAGCAGTTCATCAAATTCAGCAAGCGTTGCAGGTGCTTCGGTCATTCCGATCTGGGCTGCAAGTTCTTTATTGTAGAAAATGCCGGTCAAACTGTAGTTCAATCCCATCGCATAAAGAGAACCGTAGCCACGGGTGCCATCTTCCGATACGCGGTTTTGATCAAGCTGTGGAACTGGCCACTCATCCCAGCCAAACGCGGCTGCATAGCCATCCAGATTCATCAGCAAACCCTGTTTCGCAAATGAAACCATGGTTGGTAGTCTGATGAGATCCGGCGGGTTATCACCAGCCAGAAGGCGCGGTGTTTCGTTGATCAGGTTTGTGAACTGGTCCTGCTTGATATCCCAGGTTACATTCGGGTACTGCTTGGTGAATTCTTCAGCAAGCACAAAAGGAAGATCAAAACCTGTCTCGAAATATGCATTTAGAACAACCGGATCTGTTCCACAGGTGGGCGCTGCAGACGTCTGTACTTCTTCTGCGGCAGCGGCGTCTGTGGATGGGGCTTCGGTAGCTGTTTTAGTTTGCCCACACGCGCTTAAGAGCATTGCGCTAACAACTATCAAAGAAAGCAGCATCAAAATTTTTTTTGTCATTTCCTTCTCCTTATCAAATTTAATTTACACTTTATTTTTAAATATATCTTCATTATTTGCTCAAATAATCACCTCCTATATCGAATTTGTTAATTATTGAAATTAGGAAATAAAATAGCTTACATGAAAACACTTTCATTATGATAATAGCATAATACATTTCGAAATGCAACAAGATATTTATGCGGTTAATCTTTGTACTATTTCTAGTGGTAAATAGACATGCTGGATCGGTCGCCCTGTATCGGCAATATGGGAAAGCAAGATCTCAATTGCCAGCCGCCCCGATTCATCGAGATGCTGCCGAACAGTCGTCAAATCTTCAAATTCAGCCATATCAAGATCGTCAAAACCAATGACCGCCAGATCATCAGGGATCTTTATCTTTAATTGCCGTGCTGCTTTAACGACCCCCAATGCCTGAAGATCCGTAGCAGCAAAGATCGCCGTAGGCGGATCGGGCAAATCCATCAATTCTTTCGCGATCTGGCTGGCTTTTTCCTGGCTGTAAGGTGCCAGACGGATGAATTCATCGGGCACTTGAATGCCGGCAGCTTCTACAGCCTGTCGAAACCCTCTGAGTCTGAGATTTACCGGATGAATCGAGTATTCCGGTAGATCGGTATCGCCAAGAAATGCGATCCTTTGGTGTCCTTTTTTAATTAGATATTCGGTCGCCAGCCTTCCCCCTTCGACATCGTCAATTTCAACGCTATTTAAATGAGGATGAGGATATTCAATTAATACGGTTGGTAGATCGTGATCGATCAAGCGCTGCGCATCATCGTTGCTGATCGGAAGCGACATGATCACCAACCCGTCCAGGTTCCCGGTGAGCGGCAAATTGGAGAGATAGCTCTGCAGCCTATTATTCGAATCAACCGTATAAATGACCAGATCAAAGCTTTCTCTGGATAGCGAGCTGGCGATCCCGCGCAGCCTTTGAACAAAAGAAGGAGCCGTAAAGAACGGAGTGATCACACCGATCCGTCCTATCAACCGCAAAGCACGCGCCCTGGCTTCCGCCTTTGGCACAAATTCCAACTTCTCAATTGCGTCAAAAACGATCTGCCTTGTATTGATATTGACCTTTTCGGGTGTGTTGATCACCCGCGAAACTGTTGAAATACTAAAACCAGATAGTTCTGCTACATCAAAGATAGTTGGTGCTTTTTTCCCATTTTTCATGATAATCAATAAATTCCTGTTTTAATGAAAGGACTTTCATAATAACATGGGTCAAGGTTCGCGTCAATGATTGTACATAATATACACCATCATGTACTTCATATCCACACTTATGATCTTTCAATTAAAAAGGTTTATTCTGTTCTTCGGAATAAACCTTTTAAAAGGTCACAGCTTATAAAACATGATACTTAAGAAATACTTTTATTTACTCCTCAGCGCGTGATCTCAAAATCAGTAACACATAATCCCGCAAAGAGGCTCAATGTTCCGCTCAGCGTTTTTCCATCAGCGCTGAACTCTCCCTCCCAAACCGCTACCGGTACCTGCCCGGCGATCCACAGCCCAAAGTCAAGTGTATTTCCGTCCAGTTCTCGAGGTTCTCCCATAGTGAAATTACTGTCATCCGTCCAATTCTCTCCGCAATTAACCGAGTACTCAACATCTTCGATCGATTTGCCATCTTCAGAAATGTAAAAGGTAAAATCACCGTATTCGGTAGTACCATGCCACGCTCCCGCCCGTGCAGTCTTGCCTGCCCCACATGCCGTTAAAAGAATTGATCCAATAAGCACTGCCAGGATCAATAATACAGTCTTTTTCATGAAATGCTCCTTTGAACTCATAAAATTAAAAGACACTGCTTTCTAAGCAGTGTCTTTGATACCCTCTCTTGAGATTAAAGTCCCAACACCTTCTTCAAAGCAGTTTTTTGTTCTGCGGTCAGCGCTTCGATCTCATCGATCGCCAGTCCTTTATAAAGACCGCCGCGATTATCTGTGAGATTTCCCCAGCCTGCTGCACGCAGCAGCGGCCATGGTCCACCTTTGAGCTTCAACTCATCGGCAACTTTATACGCCGCATTGATAATATCCTGGTTGGTTTTCTTCGCCAGTACTTCTTTTTGTTTATCAAGGCTCAATTTTTTCACATTCTCTGATTTTGATTCCATCATTCCTAAAGCTGCTTTAGCTTTGGCTGTCGTTACGCCAGAACTCGGCTTTCGGGTTGTCTTGCTGCTAGTTTCTTTTGTTGTCTTCGATGATTTCCCATCAAGGGCACCTGCTGCTTTGTCAAGTAGATCTTTCAGTGGGTTATCCATTTTCTTCCTCTCATTTTTCGTCAATTTATAGTTTTTTCTATAAGTACATTATAGCAATTTACCATGACAATTTCCTATTTACAAAAAAAATAATAGAATTCTTTAATAAAAAATCACGGTCTTTCAACCGTGATTTTTTATTCTTTCCAAAAACGAATTAGAAACCCTTCATGGTATTGCCCAACCACAGCAGGACAAAACCGACTGCTACAAACCAGAAAGGATACTGCGAAACAACGGGAATACCAGATACCAATTCACCAATGATGCCAAGCGCAGCCAATACAGTTGCAATCCAGAATACATTTTTCGTAGGTCTTGATAATTTCATTTTGTTCTCCTTTTTAAAAATGGTTTTCTATTATACATGAAGAACCTTCCCATTGAACAGCATGGAATATCATAGGGTTATTACACAAATACATGTTTATTTGATGGAAAAGATGTATTTTTCATAAGGATGCATGTCTACATCGGAAAAATTCAGAAAAAATCCGCCGTTCTCATCCACATTGATCTCCCTGACCAGATCTTCTCCGAATAATGAAGATAAAGAATATGTATCTGCCTGCAATGCACTTTCATCGAGAGATAATTCAATACCAGTTACAGAACTTTCAGATAAATTCATTATCACCAGTACTCTTTCCTGCTGTGAAACACATAGAAAAGAAAAAATAGACGCACTCCCTGAATCAAGTACAGTAAAATTCCCAATCCTTAAAGCAGCGTGCTCATTACGCAGTAATATCAATTCACGATAAAAAGAGAGGATGGAATCAGGATCATGCATCTCTGCCTCAACGTTGTACTGCAGATAATCATTACTAACCGTTTCCCATGCTTCTTTCCAGGAAGGTGTATTATCCTGCCCCGTCCACTGCATGGGAATCAATAAAGTCTCATATTCAACATCACCCCCACCCTGCATGCCTATCTCCTCTCCATAATACAGGAAAGGTACTCCTGGAGTGGTCAGGATTAAAAAGGCTGCGGATTTCGCCTTTTCAATATTATTTTCCAATTCGGTCATGATACGTGTCATGTCATGGTTCGAAAGAAACGTGATGAAGCGGTATTCAGGAATAACCGCCATACTATCTTCAAGCGCAGTTGCGATCGGTGTGCTGTTTTCAGAATATACTGCATCAACAACCGCCTGCTGAATCCCAAACTCCCAGATCAGGTCAAGTTCATCTCCCTCTGTATAAGAAGCCAAAATAGCCGGATCAACATTCCAGACCTCCCCGGCTAACAATGCATCGGGGTTCAATCCTTTTACATAACTACGGAAATCTGCATACCATTGATGCGTGCTGCCAGTATCCACCTGATGATTGGGATCTTCTTCAATCAAATGCTGGGCTGCATCCAGGCGGAAACCATCGATGCCGATATCAGTCAGCCAGAATTTCACGATTTCATAAATTGCCTCTGTTACCGTCGAATTTTCATAATTAAGATCAGGAAAATCCTCTCCGAACGTCGCAAAATAATATCCCTGCTCCCCTTCGAACCAGGCTTCCTGTCCCCATGGTCCTTTCGAAGCAGGAAGAGAATCAGACCAGGTATAGTAATCACGGTACGGTGAATCCGGATCCTGCGCCGCTTCAAACCACGGATGATTAGCAGAGGTATGGTTCAATACAAGATCAATGATCACCCGCATTCCATGCTTGTGGATTTCTGCTACCAGCGCTCGAAACTCATTCAGGGTGCCGTAATCCGAATTGACCGTCAGATAATCTTCCACCCGATAACCTGATGAATCAACGGCTGGATCTCCTGACGGATAAATAGGCATCAGATAAATACCGGTAATGCCTAATTCCTGCAGGTAATCTAATTTTTCAAGCAGTCCTTTAAAATCACCGACGGCATCTCCATCTCCATCATAAAAACTTCGGATAAACACTTCATAGAATATCGTATCGTTCCACCAAGGATAGCCATCAGTACCCGCTGGCGGCGCAATAGAAACTACACTTTCGGTTGCTGTGGCAATAACCTCCTCTGATCCGGGCGAAGTACAGCCGACAAGCGTAATTGAGATCAATAAAAGGAACAAACCAGCTCTAATAAAAGCTCTCATTATTTGTTAAAAACATCATATCGTTTTTTTACTCGTTTTCAACCGATCAAAATGGAATTCAAGGAGCGAAAGGATTGCCTTTTTAGAAATTCGCTCAACGTATACTTTGCATATCATCATTTGTTAACTGGAAAAAAGGGAAAGAAAATCATCCCCTCTTACCACATGAATATGATCATCTGTTATATGAGAAGCAAATTCAGCCACATCCGCAATGGTGGTGCGATAAGCAAAAAGATGAACTGCGACAAAAGCCGGACGCTTTTCAACTGCTTCGATCCTGGCTTGCACCCGTTTTAGCAATTCATCCGAGGGCAGTGAGATCTCTTCTACCGTGGGAACCTGGTTGGAGAAAAAGGACAGGTTCTTTCGGCATATCTGCAGTGCGCGGGTAACCACTGCATACCCCGCCAGGTATCCGAGCAGATCCCCCTTTTGCCGCTCTAACTGTCCAAGCGTTCTGCGGCAGGGATCGGCAATATAAGAAGTAACAACATTGATGCCTCTTTTTCCACAGATATGTCCGGTTTCTTTCAAGTACGCTGTATGGTCGGGAATGAGGGGTGGGATCACATAACCAGCGCCTGAGGGTCCGGCGATCAAACAATCCATTCCGCTGGCTTGCCTGAAATAGCGATCCAATAGCGCTGGCGCGATCTCAACCAGCAGAGGCTGCACTTCCCAATTGAAAGGCACCGTTCCGCGCGCAGGGCTGTACCAGTTTCCCAATTCCCCGGTGTGCATCATCATCAACTGATCGCCATCCGAAAGGGTAAAGGTCAGGTAGATGCCCTTTGCATCCAATTCCGGCACGGCTCGTTTTAAAGGCTGCTTTCCATCTAATGGCTTTACCCGGCTGTGAAAGGAAAAATTACCCGCCATATGGGCAGGGACCAGGCGCAGCCCGTTGGCGGATAGCTGCAGCATGAAAGCCAGTTCATCATCTCGTCTGGTATGCCAGCCGAAGATGGTCGGATACGTATCCGAACGCACCGCCTTCTGGATGCGGTTGGATAATTTAACTTCCGCAGACCGTTTTCCCATCCAGCGCAGGGCAAATTTTCGAATCGGTGCATCCAGATGTAGGGCAAACAGCAGTTCCCGCAGCGCCGGCGGACCAAATGCCAGCAGCATCAAGAGCTGGCTTCCCAAACCTTTATACTGGCTGGATAGACTGTAGGTAAAAATCTTTTCCTGCACCAGATAATCTACAAATTCAGGGCGCTGCCAGCCCGGTTCTACACAGGCGACCACTCCCGGTTTGCACTTCGTAAATAAGTTATCCAATGCCCAGGTATAGATCTGCAGCCGATCATCCCAATTACCTCTCAAATCATGCTTTACAGGTAAATTCTGAAGGTCCAGTTTTTCGATCAACTCTGAAGTTAATGGCACCAAACTCTTCTGCCCTGCCAGCATGATAGCCGCATTCACTGTATCCGGCAGTGTTTCATCCCAGATGACGATGCCTTTATATGTGTTTTTAAATACTTCAAGTGCAGCCGGTAGATCGCTTATTTTCTCAACAACAAATCCATGTTCCTGACGATAATAGTCCAGATTATGCTGATCTTGATTGCCAAGGAAGGCACGGTATTTGCCAAACCAGAGTTCGTCATCGATAAAATTCTCATTCGTGCGCCTCGCACCCGGGTCATCATAGAGACCGTAGTCCAGATAAAAACATGCTCCGCTGCGGTTAACCAAACCCTGCAGCGCGGCTGCACAGACCCGTTCGGCATAAGAGAAAGTGCTAACATCCAGATAGTATATGGTTTTCATATTAAAAGACGAGGCTTATTGAACCTCGTCCGGTTTAATCTCACGACCTTCCCGTGCCGATTGTTGAGCAGCCAGTGTAAGCTGCAGCACTGCTTTTCCGGTCGGTCCATTCAGCAGCGGGTCACCGCCATGCAGAAGAACATCGATCAGATGCCGTGTGGCAGCTATAAAGCTGTCTTCCCACTCCACATTCTCAACCGGCACAGGGATCGTTTTCCCTCCCTTAAACAACGCTACTTCGGGTAGATCGATCGTCCGGGTGGTATAGCGATTGATAAAAACGATCCCTTTTTCACCGATGACCTCCACACGGTCATCATCGGAATAATATTTCGAATCCATAACGATATCCGGCGTATGGGAAATATCAAACACACCATAAGTTTCTTTTTGCTTGAACTGGAACATGATGGTTGCGGGTGCATCAACAAAAACTCCGGGAGCAACCGAAGTCTTTCCGATCCAGGCGCTTACCCGTTCCGCCTGCCCCATAAAATGATAAGCGATCGAAAACAGGTGATAACCATGATCGAAAACCAGAGCTCCGCCTCCGCTCTTCTTCTCGTTGAAGCGCCACAACCATGCATCCAGTGGGATCTTCCAACCGCGCGGCGATTGCCCGGTATTAATATGCATGCGCAGCATGATCGGTTTTCCGATCTCGCCTGCATCCACCAGTTCCTTGGCTTTCACCGCCGGTTCGTAGTGCACAAAATTTTCGTAGACCCGCAGCACAACACCTGCCTTATCCGCAGCAGCGATCATTTCATCCGCTTCAGCTGCCGACAGGCACATGGGTTTTTGCACCGAAACATGCTTGCCGGCTTGTGCTGCCTGTACGGTCATGGGGCAGTGTAAATGGTGGGGAACCAGCAGTTCTACCAGGTCTATTTCAGGATCATTCAATACTTCGGAATAATCCTTATAGATCTTTGGCACACCCCACTCACGCGCTTTTTGTTTGGCACGCTTTTCATTTGAATCACATATTGCAGCAACACCGGCATCATTTCTATCCTGATACCCCAGCACGTGCAGGTCAGAAATCCTTCCGCAGCCGATCAGCGCAACACCAAGTTTTTTCATTTTTATTCCTCTTCCACTGATTCCATTTTTTCCAGCTTCGTTCGAATTTCAGCGTGTTTTTTGCGTGTGATCGGATACCAGATCAGCATGGGAAGCGTTACCAGTATCACCAGCGCGGGAATCGGTCCGAAGAATAAACGAATTCCAAACAGCGAGTGTTCGGTCTGCACTGCATTTGCCACATAACCAAAACCGGTCAGCATCCAACCAACTCCTGAAATAGCCAGCGCTTCGGATATCTTGGTTGCCAATCCCCAGATGCCGTAATACATGCCGCTGCGGAATTCTCCGGTTTCCACACGGTCATAGTCCACCACATCAGCGACCATTGCCCAGGGGAAAATCCACTGTGAGCCAAAACCGATCCCAGCCAATACTGCCACCGGGTAGATCCATACTTTCTGATCAGGGGTAAGGAAGAAGGAGATGCCCACAGCCAGGGCACCGATCACCATTCCCAGCGCGTAGGTTGGACCCTTATCCAACTTTTCACTGAGTTTTTTCCAGAACGGTAAAGAGATGGTCACACAGATCAGCATCAATCCCATGACCAGTGAGATCTCACCTTCCATTAATAATTGATACTCAAGATAATATGCCATGAGTGTTTTTATCAACGCGAACGAAAGATTGATCACAAAATAGGCAATGCACAAACGCTGGAATGGTTTATTGGATAAAGCAGTTTTAACACTCTGCCATACATTGGTTTTCGCTTTTGTTTCTAGAACCTTCTGTCGTTCTTTCAAACCGGCTGCAGAGATCAAGAGGACGATCGCGCAGATAGACCCATAGATGATACCCACATATCCCCAACCGGTCCTTTCGATGGCGAACAGTCCGGCAATGACAGGTGTCAGCGCCACCCCGATCAGGTAAGCCGGTACTGCCATGACCATACGGGTGGTAGTTAACGAACTGCGCTCGTCATAATCATCGGTGAGTTCAGAGGTTAACGCATAATAAGGAACATTGGTCAGGGTCCATAAGGTATCAAAGAGAATGAAGGTAAACGCGATCCATAGAAAGGTCATATTGAGCGATATCCCTTTAGGGATGAACCATAAAAGGGCGATCGCAATGCCCAGCGGGATGGCACCAAAGAGCATGAACACACGCCGGCGCCCGACTTTTGAATTGGTGCGATCCGTCAGCCAGCCAAAGAGAGGATCATTGACCGCATCCCAGATCTTACCCACCAGTAAAGCATTTCCAGCCAGAGCCGGTAGAATCAAAGCAACGTCGGTGTAAAACTTTAATAAATAAAATTGAATGGCAGAATTGATAATGGCGTTGCCCAGGTCCCCTATCCCATAGAACAGTTTTGTCTTTGCGGGCAGTTTTTGTGAAGATTTTTGTTCAGGTTTTACTTCTTTTACAGATTTTTTTTGTCCCATCGTATTACCTCCATTTTTTGATGGCTTCTTTTAGAGTGCTTGGAGGGAGCTGATCAAATCCCAATGCATCAAAAATACCCGGATAAGTCAGTGCCTCTTCTACAATTTGTTCAGGTAGTTTCCGAATGATTTCATGCATCGCAAGATGTGTACTCTCTGATACGGCAGTCAGAACCTTGCGCGAATTCTGCTGCGACTCCTTTCTGTGAGGAGGATAACCAATTCCTGATTCAACGCTGAAAAGTGCATCAAAGATCATTTTTAGATAGACATTCGAAGCCCAGCCATAGCCCTGGTTGAGCATTAATGAAACACAATTTCCACCATTGATCTGTATGAACAGCCAGGCATCTAGAGGATTAAGAATGTGACCGCAGGCAACTCCCGGGTACTGCAGAACCGAGTTCAAAAAACCCTGCCCGGTACCGCAGCCGCCCACCACAAAATCAGCCGCATGAAGGTTTAAAAATAAAGCACCCAGCAGCCCGGTATGAATATAAGTGAGTTCCGGTTTCGCGCCATTCTGTTTCATGCCGGCATTGATCAGGGTATGTCCGCGTCCTTCCAGAGCCGCCATAATATCCGCGTTTCTATCAGCTGCGCTGGTTTCATTCAATATCACAATTCTCATGCTCTACTCCTTTTTCTTGAGAACATCTTCTGCAGACTGGACAATCCGGTCAACCGAAAGCCCACAGTCATCCATCAGGCTGTCCGGGTCCAGCGCTGTACGCGTAAACGTATCCGCAATGCCAACCCTGCGCATGGGTACGGACTGCTGTTCCCCCAGTACTTCTGCAACCGCGCCCCCAAGTCCACCAATAATAGAATGTTCTTCTGCGGTGACAACAGCCCCTGTTCTGGCGGCAGCTTCACAGATCAGATCTGCGTCCAGCGGTTTTATGGTGGGCATATCGATCACACAGACATGGATACCTTTCTTCTCTAAAAGTTCAGCCGCACGCAAGCTTCGCCCTACCATGCTCCCACAGGCGATGATGGTTATATCTATCCCTTTCCTGCGTTCAATACCTTTCCCTATCTGCAAAGGTTCATCTCCCCTATGAACCGGGATCGTGCCAGCGCGGCTGATACGCATGGTCACAGGACCATCCATCTCTCCGACCAACGGCACAAAAGCAGCTGCCTGATCAGCATCAGCCGGAACGATCAGGGTCATTTCAGGCAAAGCGCGGAAGATCGCAATATCTGTTATCGAATGATGGGTGGGACCATCTTTGTAATCGGATACACCCGCGTAATTCGCAACGATCTTGACATTGGTACGGGCGTAGCAAATATTGCTGCGGATCGCTTCGATGGCGCGCAGCGCGAGCAAAGCGGAAAAGGCATTGGCGAAAGGAATCAACCCTCCCAGTGCCAGCCCCACCGCCACATCCACCATACAGGGTTCAGCAATTCCAATATTATAAAAACGCTGCGGATACTTTCCCGCGAAATATTTTGATAAGGTGGAGGAACTGGTATCGGCGTCCAGAACAACCACTCTTTGATTCTTTTCACCGTAAGCCAGCAGCGCCTGACCATAAGCTTCGCGCATGGATCGTCCTGCCATCTCAGATCTCCTCCCCAAGCTCTTGCATAGCCTGCGCCAGTTGTTCATCATTGGGTGCAACTCCATGCCAGTAGGCTTTATTTTCCATAAAACTGATCCCTTTTCCCTTTATAGTACGCGCAAGAATGACCGTGGGTTTATCTTGAGTTTGTTTCGCTTCCATCAACGCATGGAAAAGCTGATCGATATCATGTCCATCCATTTCGATCACGTGCCAGCCAAAGGCTTTCCATTTTTCAGCCAGCGGTTCGATCGGCATGATCTCCTGCACAAAACCATCCAGCTGCACCCCATTATGATCAACGATGGCAGTCAGGTTGGATAAATGAAATTTAGCTGCGGTATTAGCTCCCTCCCAGACCAATCCAGCCTGGCATTCTCCATCCCCCAGAAGGGTATAAACCTGGTAGTTCATACCCTTCTGCCCGGCGGCTAGCGCAATGCCCGCTCCAATCGCAATACCATGTCCTAGAATGCCGCTGTTCATATCCACGCCCGGCGTCTTAAGACGATCAGGATGACCCTGCAAATGACAACCCAGTTCTCCCCAATGCTCCAGATCGCTTTCCGGAAAATAGCCGCGTTTCGCCAGGGCGGCATACAACAGCGCGGATGCATGCCCTTTACTTAATAAAAAACGATCGCGCTCCTCCCAATTGGGATTGTGCGGATCGATATTCATGATCTTGAAATAAAGGATCGCCACAATTTCTGCCGCAGACATAGATCCACCGGGATGTCCCGCTTGCCTTTTGTGGATCATTCGCAAACTTGTACAGCGCAGTTCTCGGGAAATCTCTTTCAGTTTTTTTATCTCAGCTTCCGTTAATTTTTCCATCTTACAATCCTATTTGATGCCTTAGCTGCTGCGTATTTTCGACCCAATTCCCCACATTCCAGCGCCCAAAAACTCCCAATGATCCAAGCGGATCGGTTCCGAAATAAACAGGAATATGGATAACAGATAATCCAGCATGGGCAAAAGACTCATCCAGCGCTTTCTTTAAATCGGCAGGGCTGGAACCCCCACTGATTGCCAATACTCCCGATACGCTTTTTGCCAGTTGAAGATAATCGATCGGGTGGGTATGCCAGGTCGCAAACTGTTCACCATATTGATCGATCTGCAGTCCTGTTATTGCACCCATACGGCTGTTATCAAAAATGAGAATGCAGCCCTTCACGCCATATTCAACCCCATCGATAAGAACCTGTGGATTCATCAAAAAAGAACCATCCCCGCTGAAGGCAAGAAAATATGGAGAATCCTCACGAGCAGCAGATGCCAGTACTGCCGAAACAGCGAAACCCATATAGCTGGCTCCGGTATCGGTAAATGTCTTTCCCACTTCGCGATCCGCGACCATCTGAAAACCGTTCGCCTGCACATCCCCGGCATCAAAAATATTCACCACATCCTTTTCCACCGCCCAATCCAGGGCTGTTTTGATGGCAGCCGGCTGCGTGAGAACTTCTTTACCCCAGAACGGATCTTTCAAGGTTGGATGATCAAAGCGTTCCTGCTTATACGTTTCCCATTCCTCTTTTTTCTGCTGGCATGTTTTCAACCAATCTGATGGCATGGAAGATGCTTTCGATACAGCTTTATAAAGCAGAACATTTAATTTCTGCAGGGTAGCCGCAGCATCACCCCACAACGCCAGTGTATCCTGATAATGAAGGGCATCACCCAGATCAGCATTGATGTTGATCACCTTTTTGGCTTTTGGATACCCGGTGCGGGAACAATCCGATTGACAGACCGCGCGTGTCCCGATGGTGATCAAGAGATCGGTATTTTCCATGGCAAAGTTGCCGCAAATGCTGCCCTTCGAGCCTCCCACTCCCATGCAGCGCGGGTGGTTATAAGGCACAATACCGGTCGCAATGGGAGTAAGCACACACACCGCATCACTCAAGTCAGCAAGACGCATGATCTCTTGAGAAGCAGTCCGCCCTCCTCCACCTACCTTAATCAGTATCGACTGCGATTTTTGGATCCATTCAGCCGCCTGCTCATAATCTCCTGCTGCTGCACCCATACCCGGCACCATACCGCACGGCAGTTCCCTCAAGTTGTAGCTGCGCAGGAACACCGGCTGCGTATTCATCGGCATGGAAAGATAGAACGGACCTGCATGGTATGGATGGTTGACTTTATTCATCCCTCTGCGTAAAGCGGTAGAAAGAGACCAGGGTTCCTGCAGACTGTAGCCGCCGCCCATGGTTTCAAGCATTCTTGGAAAAAGGAACTGCTCGTGTTTGGGTATCTGCTGCATGTTATACCCTTCATCCTGGGTGGTTTCATCACCAAACAGATACCATACTCCAATACCATCTGAAGCCGGCACCAGCGAAGCCGCCAGAGCCTGAAAAGCGCCCGGACCGATCGAGGTGATCACAGCCGCTTTTTCATGCATCACCCAATTCAATGCAGTTGCTGCATGCGAAGCCTCGATCTCGTTATGCACTCCAAATACTTTGAGCAATCCCGCCTGCGAATAAATGCGAAGGACTTCGCCAATCTCCGTAGAGCCATGACCGAATACCGTGAAGAATGTTTTTACTCCCTGACGAAGCAGTCCCAAAACAAGCAGTTCGGAAAGCGTTGCATCGATGGTATATGGAAGGGCTTTATCTGCCAATGCCGCATCCAGACTGCCGTATTGTGCTATAAGCAATGCACGCTTTGTTCTTTCCTCTAAAATTTCTTTATATTCCATTCATTTCCCTTTTCAAGATCTTTTAAACTTGAGCCTATCGGTTAGCTGTTTCCCGATCTGTATGATCTGGGGAGCAAGTGTTTCAATCTCTTTCAAACTCAAGCGAGCAGAAGGTCCCGAAATGCCGATAGCTCCAACCAGTTTTTCCCTGTAATCAAACACCGGAACCGAAATACAGCGCACATCATTATCAAATTCCTCATCGTCGACCGCATATCCCTTTTCCAAGACTATTCTCAATTCTTTTTCAAGGGACTGCAGATCTGTGATGGTTTTTGCTGTATGCTGTTCAAGGTCTACGGGGAGCGGATATTTACCAAATGCCAGCATCACCTTTCCAAGTGCCGTGCAGTGCAGCGGTGCCAGCTGCCCCACCTCTGCATTTACCCGCAAGGTGGAAGGTGATTCCATCTGATCAATATAGAGAGCTTTCCCTTGAGCATAGATCGCCAGATGAGAGCATTCCCCGGAAACTTCCACCAATTTTTTTAAAAACGGTTTGGCTGAATCCCGCAGCGGCATACGTGTGATCACGCTGCGGCTAAGGTTTACCAGCATTGGTCCAAGGGTATAAGAACGTCCATCTTTTGCCTTTTGAACAAAGCCATCATTGAGAAGTGTATGCACCAATCGGGAAGCAGTGGATTTATCTACACCCAGCTGATCTGCCAGCTCGGTGATACCGATACCATTTTCACAATCTGCCATGATCTCCAATATTTTTAACCCACGTGCCAGTGATTGTATTTCTACCATAAATCTTTCTATTCTTCCTTGTTGCTTATTATGCAACGCTGTTGCATAATAATATTATATAATCTTAAAGAAGTGCCTGTCAATAGGCAGCGGTTTGCAACTACAACCCTGGAGGAAATAAATGTCGGGAGCAGAAGAAGTATTCAACTTTATCGATGGACAGTGGCAAAAACCAGGCGGGGCTGCCGGGGCGAGCATTCTGGATCCAGCCACGCAGGAAATAATCGGGAATTTCACGAATTCTTCAGAGAGAGATGTGGAAGCAGCCGCTACGGCTGCCTCAAACGCCTTTTCAAGCTGGCGGAACACACCCGTTGTAGAAAGAATCCAGCTTCTCCAAAATCTTCTATTCTTCCTCCGTTCTGAACAGGATGCCCTGGCAAGGATTATCACGCGTGAAAGCGGAAAGACGTATAACGAATCATTGGGAGAATTAAAGCGAGCCTTTGAAAATATCGAAGTGGCTTGCGGAGCTCCAACTTTCAACCAGGGTACTTTTTCCGAAGATATCGCG
This sequence comes from Anaerolineaceae bacterium, assembly GCA_963674975.1. Lineage (GTDB taxonomy): Bacteria > Chloroflexota > Anaerolineae > Anaerolineales > Anaerolineaceae > UBA4781. Next base: position 2,121,966 of record OY771913.1, on the reverse strand, counting down.
CCGGGTATCGACGAGATCATGATCCGCCAGCCGGTTGGAATCAGCCTCATCATCTGTCCGTTCAATTTTCCATCCATGATCGCTTTCTGGTTTATGCCGTACGCCCTGGCATGCGGAAATCCTGTCATCGTAAAACCATCGGAAAAGGTACCGCTCACCATGCAGGCAATCTTCCGCGTGATCGAAAAAGCAGGCTTTCCCAAAGGGATCATTCAGATGGTTCAGGGAGATGCTGATACGGTAGATCAACTTCTCAACCACCCCATGATCAAAACCGTTTCTTTCGTAGGTTCGACCGTAGTGGCAAAAAAGGTCTATGCGCAGGCAACCGCGCACGGTAAACGCGCCCAGTGTCAGGGCGGCGCCAAGAATCCCATCGTCGTGATGCCCGATGCCGACCCAGAAATGACCATCCGTATACTGGCAGACAGCGCCTTCGGCTGCGCGGGGCAGCGCTGCCTGGCAGCATCGCTGGTACTGCCGGTAGGAGAAGCCATTGAATGGCTGCAGCCTGCTGTTTGTAAAGCCGCTGAAGAACGCATCGTGGGATATGGGCTGGATGAAAGTGTTCAAATGGGACCGGTGATCTCACCTGCCAGCTTGAAGCGTATTCAAGCATTACTGGCAGAGGGAGAATCAGCCGGTGCGAGGTTACTGGTTGATGGACGTAATGCAGTCATTCCCGGTTATGAAAAAGGGAACTTCATTAAACCCTGCGTGGTAGATCATCTTCAAGCGGATGGAAAGCTGGTGCAAACCGAGATCTTCGGTCCTGTACTGGGAATCTTACCCATGGATACGCTGAACAGCGCCATTGACTGGATCAATCAGAGTTCTTATGGAAATATGGCATCCATATTCACCGCCAGCGGCAGCAGTGCCAGGCATTTTCGCCATGAAGCAATGGCTGGCAACATCGGGATCAATATTGGGGTGGCAGCCCCCATGGCATTCTTCCCCTTCTCCGGGTGGAAGGACAGTTTCTTTGGAGATCTGCATGGGCAGTCAGAAGACGCATTCAATTTCTTCACGCAGAAGAAAGTGGTCATCGAACGCTGGAAAGACAAATGGAGCCGGCAGTTCTAGCTTGAAAAAAGAACCATACATCAAAAATCCACTGCTATTTCAAAAATATTCTTAACCAATATGAAAAAACAGTTCTGCATTTCTAAAAGCAGAACTGTTTTATGTTTACGAAATCAAAAACGATAAATTTATTCCTTTATTTCCGCATGATGTCTATCAGGTGAGTTAACACTCCATCGTAATCATAGTTTGCCGCAAAGGAATTCGCGTCATTATCGGGATCGATCACAATAGTCCGTCCATACTGATCTCCCGCCTCGTTGATCACATCAAAAGTACCATATTCCCATGTGAAGTACTGGGGATCGGTTAAAGCAACCGCTGCCAGGATATCCCAGAGTAAGAAATTTCCGCCCCATTTTCCAGATGCGGTTTGCCATAATGTAGATACAAACTGCGTTTCACCATCCTGGCTGTTCAAGAATTGATCTGTGAATTCACTGGTCATCCAGAAACTCTCTGATCCATCCAGGGGCATGATCGTAAGGGGGATTCCCGCATTGAATACTTCTTTTGCAGCCAGCGCATCCACAAAAATATTCCATTCCGCCACGCCATTCGATACATCTGCTGCCATCCCGTTTAGATTACCCGCCACATTGAATGCCCCTCCCATGATCACAATCCGTTCAATCTTGTTCTTAATTTGCGGATCATGCTGAAGTGCCAGAGCAACATCAGTCAGAGCACCGGTAGCTAAAATGGTTACTTTTACAGGTGATCCATTTACCAGATCGATGATCAATTGATATCCTTCTCTCTCATCAATTTGGACGCTGGATGCTGGCAGTTCTATACCCCAAAAATTGTTCGCCTCATTTCTCCAACCAATGGGGAATTCATATCCGGCTGGATCCAATGGAGCAGCTGAGCCAATTGCCAGCGGGACTTCATCCAAATTCAAAACTCCTTGAAGGAATCTTGACCATTCATCGCTTGATTCCACGGGTATCTGCTCTCCATAACTATTAACCACTCCAATAATATTTATCTGCGGACATCTATGTAGGTATAAAATGGCAGCGATATCATCCAATGCGCCATCATGAGAAAATATTAATGGGATCTTTCCATCAGTTTCTTCAGCCTCCGAAGCAGAATCACCACCCCCATTTTCCTCCAAATCAATGTCTGCAGCCGGAACATCTGTAGAAACCGCAGCAGGTGTCGTGATACCATTTGCTTTGCAGGCATTAAGCACAATCATTGCAGTTAAAAGAAAAATGGATAGAATAGTGTTCTTAAGCCTCATAGAAATTTTCCTTTCAAAATAACCAGGTTTTTAATTTTCCAGCTCAATATATTCCTTAATTTTTATGTGTCAATATAGAAATTCATTGATCATCTTTGAACCATAGGATCAATCTACTGCTTTTTTCACTCTTAATGGATACCGTTATTGCCGAATTGATTTTTAAATTTTCATAAAAATTTTGATAAGTTTGGAGAATCTTATAGCATATCCCAACCATAATGAAGCTTAACTACCCCGCATTTTCTTTCCTTTTATTAACACGACTTGATAACCGGTAGGCGCAGGGTATTCGGTTTCATAAGGATCCGCAAGATACGATCTTGTCTTCGAATTTCGGAGCAGTTTTATCATCCAGTGCATCAAAACCAATACCACTCTGGAGAATTTTTGCTGCAACCACTTCTGCTCCCTCATCCCCCAGAATCGATAATAACGTAATGATTCATCGATCACACCACAGGGATCATAAAAGCCTTCAATGAATTCAACAGAATAGCCTGCCCGTTCAGACATATCACAAAGTGCATAGTGAGTGAGACGTTGAAAATCAAGCGGTGCTTGATGAATCTTTAGATAAAATGGGATCGCAATGAGAATTTTTCCACCCGGTTTTAATATTTCGTGCATTGACCGAAGCAAAACAAGTGGTAATTTTACGTGTTCCAGTACATTCATCAACAGGATGATATCTATACTCGATTTTCGAAATGGATTCACTCGGGTAAGATCGCAAACAACATCAACTTCAGGGTAAGGATATATATCGACCAGAATATGTGGAAATTCCGCATAGAATGAAAGAGAATCCCCCCACCCGGCTCCCACATCCAAGATCAGCGAATCTTTCGTTATTTTTCTTAGCTGTTTTTCTAGAAACAGACCGTTAGCCTTGCGCCAGGCTGTATCTTTCCCTTTTCCGCGTTCGCGGTATTCGGATGGATGGATGTTCTCAGGAGGTTCGCTGAAAATGATCGCCCCATTTCTGGCAGGGTAAGCCAGTCCGCATTTTTCACAAACAGCCTGATCATTAGAAATATTCAAAGAACCATAGCATTGAGGGCATATGTATAGCTTCCTTATATCCATTCCTTTTTCCTGCATATAAATATCCCTTCTTGAATAGAACATCTTCCCGTATCACGAACTGATTAAATAGAGATATTCAATGCAATACTACGATGAAAATTCCCTTTTCCGGTGCACCAACACAGTATTTATAATGCAAGGTTTATAAATACATTCTGTGATCAATCGAAGCATTAATAATTATCAGGTTAATATTCTTCCATAGAATACATTAAAAAAATTATTTATCAAGATAACACTCTGGCAGCCATGTTGGATACAGCTCTAAGCTATCTGCCGAAGTGATCTCGGTAACATTCTCACCATTTATATCCATTAGATAGATATTCCAATCTCCATCACAGTCGGAATTAAATGCGAGCATGGTGCCATCAGGAGAGAAGACTGGATAGGAATCTGCACACTCATTTTCAGTCAGCCGTACCAGATTGCCCCCATCGGCATCCATCAAGTAAATCTCATCATTTCCATCACGATCAGAATTAAACACAATGCGAGTGCCATCTGGAGACCAGGATGCATATTTATTATCGCCTCCAGAAGTCAGTCTTTCTGCATCATCCCCTTCCACATCCATGATGAATATATTCCAGTATTTTGCATATTGATCAGAAGCAAAAATGATCTTGCCTCCATCAGGTGACCATGCAGGATCCTTTTCATCCGAGGTTCCCTCCGTTAATCGCTGTACATTTCCTCCATCCGCATCCATCACAAAGATATCCCACTGCTCATCGTTCCTATCAGAAGAAAATGCGATCTGTTTACCATCGGGAGACCAGGATGGGAACTCATTTGATGATGCTCCAAAAGTTAATTGTTCAATTTCACCCGTTTGTAAGTCAAGAATATAAATCTGGTCGGTTCCTTCTGCATCTGAAACATAGGCAATACGTGTGCCATCAGGAGACCAGGCAGGGAAGCCACTGCTGTCATCCGTAACCAATTGTTGAAGATCATTTCCATCTGCTCCGATGATTTCGATATTTTTTTTCTCATCTTCATACACCTCAAACGCGATACGACAGTAAGAAGGAAGACCCGGGATGGCTGGGATTTGATCGGTGGAATTCACCTGGGGCAGTTTATCGACAACTTTTTCCGCCAGATTTCTTATATGTTGTTCATTTTTTACTGCGCAGCCAGTAATAATCAATCCCAGCAGCAATACCAATATAAGACTCTTTTTATTCATTGCAGCTCCTGTTCAATCCATTCATTAATCGTATCTTCATCTACAAGATCCCCCACAAGCCAATCGGTAGTACTGTGAAAGATATAAACAAACGGGCAGGATTCTGGAGCAGGTCCATAAAATGTTCGCTCAGCGACCACTTCCCCGGTCAGAATATCCACAATGGATAAATCATTATAGATCTGTCTTCTTTCCAATTTATATCCGCCATCATAAGCACAGGTCTGCACCACCCGGCTGCTTCCCTCACCTATGATCACATAACGGAATTCTCCCGGTGAGGTTGCTGTCAAGTCAGTGGATAGCCAGGCGGGATAAGAAGCCATGTAATTGATAGAACAGCTCTGCACTTTAGGAGATTCATCTTTCAATAAACCAACTGATGGATTGGTAGGAATTTCTCCATCGCATGCCTGTTTCTTGGCTTCTGCAACAACCGCACTCCCATCTGTTCCCGTATCGTAAGCTAAAAGCAGCAGGGTAGCTTCATATTGTTCTTCGGTATCTTCTCTTAGATTCGCATCGATATCCAGATCTTTGATCGCCGAATATTTTTCCAGGGCTAGAAGGTACTGCTGCTGTTCACTTAGTTCCTCTCCCCACGCCAGATATGCTTCCGGCAGACGTTCCATAGAATCTGCCAGTGCGGTTGAATCGGCATAATTCTCTATTACCTGTTCCAATTTTAGCGCAGCGTCTTCATATTGCTGCTGTTCATTAAGCTGATCTGACCATTCGAGATAACTCAGCGCCGCCTGTTCGTAAGCTTGTTCTGCTTCATCCGAATCTGGATAGGTGGCAAGCAGGAGTTCATATTTTTCCACAGATCCGGCAAAATCAGCCTGGGTAAAGAGATAATCACCCCATGCCATATAATGCGCGCTAAAGTGAGTATCCATTTCTTCCTGCCGGGCTGCCATCTGGACAGGATAATGGGTCGCAATCCTGGTTAATTTTTTCAATCCTTCATCAAAATCATCCTGTGCGTCCAACTGTTCTGCCCAGGCTAAATAGGCATCCATTCCCATATCTGCCATCGTGCTGATCAATGTTGATTCCGGGAAAAGAACTCTGAATTGCCGCATAGAAGTAAACGCCCCGACAAAATCAGCATCATCGATTTGAGCCTTAATCGTCACCAGTAATGCCACCTCCTCCAGCGGATCCCTTACCTCGGAGACATTCTTATTTAAGGAGAGCCGGTAGGTATGTGCAAACGTGTACCAGTTTCCAAACGCGCTGGAAAAATTTCCCTCCCGATAGGCTTCCATTCCACTTTCATACAGCTTCTGTCCGGAAGAGCGGTAAAGGAAAAAGCCCCCATAAAAAACAACATTGATCAATAGTGCCAATACTGGCAGCAAGGTGGGAGATTTTCGGATGAAATCTGGAAGTTTAACTTCTTTTTCCCGTATCAAAATCCACAGATCAACTGCCATCGCTAGAGCCATAGCTGAGAATAGAAAAGCCCATACCAGAGGATTCTTTGAAGCATTCAACAAATGACCCATCACAAGCAAGAAAAGACCAGCGCCAACAAAGATATAACCGTGGTTTTTTTGTCCACTCAACCAATAACCCAATCCTGTCAGGTTAAAGTTAGCCAATATCAACCAGATTTTTTGAGAAATATTTGAATCTCGCTTATTTGTACTTTTGGTCTCTGGCGGAGATTTTTTTATCTCTTTTTCATCTTGAGATCCCGTAATTTTTTCTGCACCTGGAGTTGGTTTTTCTTGATCTGGTGGAATGGACTCTTTCTTGGCAAGTGGAGATTTTATCTCCTCAGGTTTATTTTTCTTGACTGGGGTCGCTACAGATTTACTTTCTATAGTTTTTTTCTTATCCACTTCTGAGAGTTTCCCTGTCGATGTAAGTTTCTTCTTTTCTACGGTCAAACTCTTCTCAAGATAAGGTCTCAACTTTATCATACAGTTATCACAAATATTCCAATCAGTCTTGGAAAGTGGACCGCTGATAGCGGATATTCGCCACATTGCTGGATACGTGTTCGGACCAAGCCCAAATGCATCTGAAATCATCATCGCTTGTGAAGCGAGACCCAATTTAAAGGGATCAAATCCCTTCGCTACAGCCGCGCTCATGTCACGGGCTTTGACAATAGTACCCATACCCACTCGGTTACAGATATCGCAATTAGCCATTTCTAAGCAATTCCTTTCTTTATAAATTATTGAATTGTTTTCTTGATGAGAATTAAAAAAGATGGTCAAAAATATTTTTGATCATCTATTTTAGAATTGGCTTTTTATAAACTACAACCAGGAATTTAATAATAGAAAACATTGATCATCCCTCCGAACTTTATAAATTGCTATCTAGTAGACTTGGTATTAAAAGCACTGGAGTATTCACCAGAAGTCAGGATGGGAAGAACCAAGTTTCATCTTTTATTATATGAATTTTTCAAATTTTTTATAGCTTTTAAAATCAACTTTTTAGATGCAATTTTTCCAAACCATAAGTTACATGGTTATAATCTTGCTATGAACTCTGTCAAAAATGATGGCGCAGCTTTTTGGAACCAGAATCCGTGTGGCGGGAAATGGACTGATTACAGACAATTTACCGAATGGTATTTGAAAACCGAACCCTATCTGCTTGAGATCACTGCCCCGATTTCATTTAGTGGGAAAACATTCATCGATATTGGCTGCGGGCAGGGGGTGATGTGCAACCTCGCTGCTCAAAGAAATGCCAGGGTGATCGGCATCGATATGTCCTTTTCTTCTTTACAGGTAGCGAAACGTGGTTCACAGGAAATGGGAGTACAGCAAAAGATCTCTTATGTTCAGGCTGATGCGGAAAACCTGCCTTTTAAAAATTCCATGTTTGATATTGTGCTTTCTATCGGGGTGCTCCATCATACACCCAGTATCAAAAATGGCATCAATGAAATAATCCGCATTTTAAAACCAAACGGAAAAATCACCATCATGCTTTACCGCCGCGGAAATCCCAAGTGGTGGCTGACGAAAACCATCCGTACCATTTCAGAATTTATTAAAAAGCATTCAGGTAAAGAACGTATCACAAAAAACAATGCAGTCGCACCACAGGGCACCGCGATCCAGGAATTACTGGATGTGCCCATCATGAACGCATACAGCAATAAAGAATCTCTAAAGCTTTTCTCAGCATTTCAGGACACTGCTGTTCGGAATTACCAACCCGGATTCGCCCGCCTGATAGATTTTCAATCCTGGCTAATAATTTTTAAACCGATCTTCAAATGGATCGATACCCATATGCAGAACCGATGGGGATTCTATCAGGTCATCAAAGCGAAGAAATAACTTCACTTCTTTCCGCGAGGTGGAAGAGGGATGAGAATAGAAGTAGCTGACTTGTATGCCTCATACTCAGGCTGTCCACCCCATTTTTCATCTGCCCGCTTTTCAAGTATAGGAATTCCGCTTACCTTCGTTAACAGAAAAATCACAAAAAGCGGTGAGACCAGTGCGATCCACTGCCAACCCTTCAACACCGGTAGTGCGATGAGCGCTATCCCAATCCATAGAGTGATCTCTCCAAAATAATTTGGATGTCGTGACCAGGACCACAACCCCTTTTTAATAAACTTCCCTTTATTTTTCGGATCTCCTTTGAAAATACTCTTTTGTGTATCAGCGACAACCTCAGTCGTGAATCCAATCAACCACAACAATCCGCCGATCACAATAAAGATATCCCATCCAGTCTGTATCTCGGATGTCAGAACTACGAGTGCGGCTGCCAGAGTAAAAGATATCCATAATCCCTGTATTGTCCATGTTTGCAGAAAACGCCAGAATGAAGATTTGATCACATCAAATCGTTCGTCTTTCCCACTGCGCTGGATACGGGTGAACAGATATGCTCCCAATCTGGCAGCCCAGAAGATCACCATTCCCATCACCAGAAATGAGCGGATACCTTTATGACCGCCGAAATAACCCGCCAGCAAAACAACCAGGATGTAAGTCAGACTGCCGGTGATATCGAAGAATTTTTCCGTCTGTTTAATGAACGCAGGAATAAAAACAATCCACTGCATCAGAAAAGCAGCAGCCGTGCAAAGTGCGAATACGGGTATTCCATTTACCTTGACACTGCTCCGCCCACCCGCAAATGCTAAACCAACTCCCAATAAAATGCTCAATAGAATTGTTATCAATGCACTGCGATCTTCTTTTTTCATCTCTCATTCCTTCTTTTTTCATTTACCCGGATAAGAACAAACCAATGAAACAGCAGTGCATTATCATTTACATTTTACAAATCATCCAGATGAATTCTCTTAATTTAATCTTTCACAGTATCCATCTAAAGATACACACTCCATCCATTTTCAGTGATGCAATCCACCAAAGGCTGCAGCAATTTCTTATTAGAGTAAGTGTATACCCTTATCAATCCCTCTTTTTTAATCTCTCCCTGCAGATCTGCCAATTTACCAATTTTCACCTGACTGTACCAGGGATCAAACACTTTTTCTCCCTCGGGAACACGCGCGGATTTTGAAAAGTTCTTCGTTTTCAAATGAACTGCTTTTTCTTTTATATCAACATCCACAGTTAAAGTGAAAGTATACAAAAAATAATTAAATCTAAACGAATTATTTTCTTGAGGTTCCTTGGTATACATTTTCCACACTGCAGTAAAACCCTGCGGAAATTTATCGTTCATCTCGATCGAAAGATTTTGATTTACTTCACCTGATTGTGGAAACAGATCCAGCATTTTTGTTCGCAACACGTCAGCGGCAATTGAATCACCCGTGCCTTCAATTTTTTTTGGTCCAAATAGTCCCATCGTATAAACTCCTCTTAATTCTGATATGCAAATAAGATACTAATAAATATCTAAATCATTATAGATAATTATGCAGAAAAATATAAGCTCCCTCATCAGGCTTAATTAGCAGGGGCAAAAATTGATTTTGTTTGGAGTACTTTTTATTGCAGTATAAAAACTACACGATCAAGAAAATTCTCGCAGGATTCTTTTAGAAAAACAATGGTTCAATGGGACCGGGATTATCGTCCCAAACCACATACCAAACCTTTCCGCAATGCGGGCAGGTTAACTCCAAATTAAAATTTCCCGGCTCTTTTTGATAAAAAAATGGGACATGGTCTCCATTGATCGGCCATTCTTTTGCTTTCTGTGATTTCCAGCAGTGCTGGCAGGTTAGATCGTCCGCAAATTGTGAAATATGCATGGCTTACTCCTTTCAAAGAACTTATTAATAAGAATGTTGTTTAGATTGAAGAAGCGTTTTTTTATGTATTTGAAATTATACAAAAACGACAAAAAATTTCCATCATTGATTTTTGAAGTTACCTCTAATTACTCTTCCTGCCAAATCCCGATCCTCTTTCGTGTAAATAAAGCATATTTAGAATCTATGTATTCGTTCCCTCTGGCAGTGTATAACCCATTTCAAACACATTGATACATGCATCCACCACCTCCGTATCATACAAGATCCCTTTATTCTTTAAAATTTCTTCTTTCGCAAAAGTGAATCCCAGCGCCGGTCGATAAGGACGATGTGAAGACATTGCCTCCACAACATCTGCCACAGCAATTATCCTTGCTCCAAGGATAATGTCCTCCCCTTTTAATCCCTGCGGATACCCTGAGCCATCCATTCGTTCATGGTGCTGAAAAACAACTTGCGCTAATGGCCATGGAAATTCAATCCCTTTCAACATATCAAATCCTACCTGCGGATGCATCTTCACCAGATTGTATTCAATGGCACTTAATTTTCCTGGTTTACTGAGAATTTCTGCGGGAACCACAATTTTCCCCAGATCATGAATAATTCCCGCAATTCGGAATCCTTCAACTCGTTCTCGCGAAAGTTTCATTTCGGTTGCAATTGCAGCTGCCAGGTCACCCACTCGTTTTTGATGCCCGGCAGTATAAGGATCACGCATTTCAACGATAAGGGCAATCGTATGAATGATCCCGTTCATCGTTTGCTGTAATTTCATTGTCAATCTTGCTTTAGCCCATGCAGCCGCCAGTTGATTGGCGAATGCCGTTATTGTTGGAATATTATTTTTAGTTAAATTCTTTGACTGCACCATGAATATACCGATAGCCATTTCTTCAGCAATCAATGGAGCAATAATAATTCGCGGATTTTCCAGATATTTTTTAACACTATCCGGCGTGGCTCTTTTGAATTTAGGATTGATATGTCCTAAAATTTCATCCGGTTTTTCAACAAAAATTGACTCCCTCTCTTGAATAACCCTTGAAAATTGTGCCACAGTGCTAATAGGAAAAGATAAGTTTTCCTGTATCATTTCAACAGTATCTTCTTCTTTCTGCTGTGAAGATACTCCACAATGAAAACTGTTTGAGAAAATACTTTCATCTTTACTATCTATTTGCAGCAGCATGCATAAAAGATCTAACTTCGAAAGCTGGGCTGACATCGTAGTGAAGATCGCTTCGGGTGTCAGGGCGGTAGCAGTGCTTATGGATGCTTTATTCAACGCATTCAGGAATCGCTCTTCTTGTTTACGTTTTGTAACATCGCGGATGATCATTGTGAAACCAAGCTCAACTCCCAAATACGTTGAGGTTAATTCCACATCCAGAAGCTGGCTTGTTTTTGTGAGAAGCTGGAAATCCCATGTATTCTTAAAGCCTTTTTCCTGGATCTCATCAAGAATTTGTTCTCCCCACCCTTTTTTCTCATCCGGTACAAGGACAGCTATGGATTTCCCCAAACACTCTTTCTTGGTGTATTCGAAAATATCCTCGGCTCCCTTACTCCAATCATTTATCATTCCCATTTTATCTATGGTGATAATGGCATCGACAGATGACTCAACCAGGGTGCGGTAGCGACGCTCCGATTGCTTTATCTTTTCAAACAATTGGTTCTTTTCAATCACCACAGTCACATTGTTGATGATCGTTGTCAGGTCACGTACTATTTTTTCATTAAATTTTTGCGGAATATCACTTAAAAAGCCCCAAACACCGATCAATTTCTTCTCATAAACAGACGCCAAGAACAATGCCGATCTTGATGAGGGAGCTTTCTTTTTCCAGAATGGATCGCTGAAATTATCATTTACGATCGATGGATCGTGGCTTTTACCTACCAAACCAACCGTACCTTTTTCTTCTCCCAGTTTAAATTTGATCGTACGCATCATTTTGGAGCTTTCTTTTTGTGAAAATCCGATGAAACTTTCCATCTGCAGTATCTTTTCTTCCGCAAGATATTCAAAGTAGAATGCGTGCGTACACTCGGTTGCAGCGATAGTTTTTTCAAGAATATATGCGATCAATTCTTGCTGCGGTATTTCAGATATCAGGTCCGCACTGGTTTGGAAGAGAGTAGCCAACCGCTTATTCATCTGCTCCAGTTCCAGCATTTTGTCTTCCATTTTACGAATCAAAGCTTCGTTATATTTTTTGAAAAATATTTCTTCTGCAGCCGGTACAACATCCACCTTCGATTTTTTCTTTTTTGACTCCCCTAAAACTTCTTTTATTATCTGTGTAAACACATTTACATCGGCAGGCTTTCGAATGAAACGTTCTGCCCCCAAACTAAGTGCAAAATCTTCATCTTTTGGATCCGTGTAAGTTGCAGTATAGAAAATAAATGGGATTTCTTTTAATTGGTTATCGGTTTTCCACTGCCGGCATAAACCGAATCCATCCATTCCCGGCATAAGAATATCTGATATTATCAAGCTGGGCGGTGATTTGCGAGCTGCATCCAGAGCCTCGATGCCATTGTTTAATAACACTACATCATATCCATGCCCTTTTAAAAGTAAATCAAGTAGGTATTGATTTTGCTCGTTATCGTCTACCACAAAAATTGTTGCCATCTTTTTTCACTTTCTAAAAATTACTTCGAAAAGTACTTTTCAATATTCAAAATAAAAGTGTCAGGGTCTATGGGTTTTGTAATATGATCAGTACAGCCTGCTTCAAGAGCTTTCTCACGATCACCCGGCATAGCGTATGAAGTTATAGCGATTATGGGAATTTTCTTCTTTTCCAGTACTTTTCTTAATTCAACTGCCACGACATACCCATCCATAACAGGCAATTGAATATCCAACAGTATCATATCAAAGCTGGTATTTTTTACCTTTGCGAGCCCCTCCGCTCCTGTTCGGGCTTGAAGAACTTTATATCCATGTTTCTCCAAGATAAATGTGACAAGATATAAGTTTTGTTCATTATCCTCAATAATCAGTATATTCTTCATCGTTTATTCTCTCTTACTTACGCGGTAGTGTAAAACGGAAAGTGCTTCCCCTTTCCCATTCACTCTTAACATTAATTACACCTCCCAGCTTTTCCACTAATCGTTTGCAGATCGCCAGTCCCAGACCGGTTCCTTCATACTTTCTGCTCAATCCGGTATTCACCTGTTGAAATGGTTTGAATAAGTACTTAATGTCCTCTTCTTTTATCCCGATACCCGTATCAATAATACTGGTTTCAATACATCTTCCCTTGATCCTAGAAATAATCCTGACTTCCCCTTTTTCAGTAAATTTAATGGCATTGTTTATCAGATTCAATAAAACTTGTTCCACTCGTCTTCTATCACTCGTTATCTGCCCAATATCAGGCTCGATTTCACTGGATAATTTGAGTCCTTTTTTTTCTGCAAGAGGCATTATTGTATTGACAACTTTTTCAATAGATCCTCTCAGATTAAACTTTTCTTCTGTTGTTACCAATTGACCTGCCTCAATCTTAGATATATCCAGCACATCATTGATCAACTCAAGAAGATGTGTGGCGCTTACTTGCACCATTTTTAATTGTTTATTCTGTTCTTCATTCAAGGAACCCACCAATCCCTGAAGCAAAATACCCGTAAAACCAATGATCGAATTGAGAGGTGTTCTTAATTCATGTGACATGCTTGCCAAGAATGCTGATTTAAGACGATCGGCTTCCTGAGCTTTTTCGTAAAGACGTGCATTTTGAATAGCAAGGGATGCCTGCCCCGCCAGTCGAATGATCAAATTTAGATCAGTTGAATTGAAAATTCTCTTATCGTTATTATTGATCACGGTCAGGGTTCCGAGATATTCGCCTGATATTTCCAATGGCGCTATGGCAGCCGATCTTTTTCCTTCTCTCTTCGCTCTTTCCAGCGCTTTTCCCCTCGTTCTCTTATCCTTTTGAATATTCTTCACAAGCACAGGTGTTTTATTCTGGATAGCCCATCCATTGATGCTATCTTGAAATTCCTCAAAGGTATATTCATCCAACTCATTTTGCGAATATTCTGATGTAACGAGATTTTCAATTCTCATCTTCTCGATATTTACCAGATAGATCACACTTCTGTCTGCCTCCACAATATCAGCAGCATCATCCACAATAATCTGCAGCATAGCTTTTAGATCAAGAGTGGAGGTTATTTCTTTTCCAATTTGATAAAGTGCTTCCAGCTCATTTGCCCGTCGTTTTAATTCTGCAGTCGCATCAGCTACCTGCTTCTTTAATTCAACTGCATTTCTTTGAACCTGCTCATATAACTGTGCATTGTCAATGGCAACAGCCGCCTGATTTGCAAAAGTTTTAAGAGATTCAATATGGAGAGGGGTGAAATAATTTACTTTAGAACTATCAACATTTAAAAATCCAATTACCTTATTTCGAATGATGATAGGAACTCCGGCATAAGAATTAATGAACTCTTCCCCTTCAATACGAACCCATTCAGGTGTTTTGGCTGTATTCGCAATATTTAATGGTTCGCGGGTTTCTTCCATTTGTTTGAGATTGGAAAATTCTGATATTTTAAATCTCGTTCCGCTTAACTTTTCCTGCAAATTGAAATGCTCATATCCTTTTGCTCTGGAAATATATGCATCTCCATTTCGAATCAACATAATATTCATTGCTTCGTTAGGAATGACCCGGCTTACCTGTTCAAGAATATGATCAAGCACTTTTTCAATATCCAGAGTTGTTCCCAATACCGCGACAGCCTCCCCCAATGCTTTTGCCAGGTCGCGTTCCTGCTGTAATGCTTCCTCGATCAACTTCCGCCCTTTTACCATCTTATTAAAAGAGGTACTCAACACACCAATCTCATCCCTTGATCGGACTGCTACCTGTAAGTTCAGGTCTTTCGATCTGGAAATATGCTGCACCGCATCACTTAATTCCCTGATTGGCTTTAATATAAATTTTGAAAGTCCAATACTTGTAAACAAGCCAAATAGGATAATGGTAATAAGCAGACTCAGCAGCGGCGGATAGTAAGCCATATTTTGCACTTCGGCATTGATCACAGATTCAGGAATAATGGCAGCAATTTTCCATCCCAATTCTGGAGAGGTATAAATGAAATAGTAATTCTCCTCAATAAGAATTGCATCATCTGAGGTATTCATAAACCGAGAATAATCATTATTAATAATTGTTTCTATATTTTTAAAAAGTGATTCTTCATCTCTATTTGCCAGAATAGTACCGTGCTCATCTACTAAAAGGATCTGCCCAGAATAGCCGATATCAAAAGTTGAGATGAAATCGGTCAATTTATTCAGGGTGATATCAGCACCCACAACACCAAACACCGTCCCATTTTCGTCTATTAGAGCTTTCACAATGCCGATATTAATATCGGCCACAGTTACAGACGGATAGGGTTCTGTAATCATCACTTCTTCAGGATTTTCCTTTGCCAGAACATACCAGGGTCTCGTACGAGGATCATATTGAGTTGGCGCATTTCTGGGATGTGAACGAACAAAACTGCCGTTTTCCCTTCCCATATAAACAGAGTTCACATAAGGATGAGTTATTCGATAGGTATTTAATACATCAATAATGCTCTGCTCCAATTCGCCAATCTGGTATTCGTAAGTAGCTTCATCCGCAGTAAGAAAATTTGTGAAATCCTCATCTGTTCGAGAACGAACCAATTCATTTTCTGAAAGAGCCTTTACATCGTTTTCCACATCATCAAGAAAGCTGTTTAAACTAAAATCGAAAAGTTCCAGCTGATTTTGTATATTTGTTTGTACTACTTGGAGAAAGCTTCTACGCAATTCAAGGTACATCCATACCCCCATAACAAGAAGAACCAGCCCGCCGATGACTAAATAAATAACAAGTAATTTCCTACTTAATTTCATCGAACAATCCCCTTGTGCTTTTATCTATTAATATTTTTGTAAGTTTTCAATTCTATTAATAAAAGCAACTCAACTCTAATTATATATACCAAATTCATGATTAAAACAGATAGAAAAAATCAAAATAATAAGCTTTGCTTATCTATTTCGATAGATTTATTGTCGCTTATTAAGATGTACAAAGAAGATCTCTCTTTAATACCAATCCTGATTTCCAGCAGATCTGGCAAATGAGAGCTACTACAAACCGCGAGTTGGGTAAAAACCAATGTATAATATTTTCGGGTTCTTTATTACTTTAAATTGATTTTTAAAATTCATTCGCTATATAATTAATCCCGGGAATGAGTATAACGATCCCTTATTTCACAAATAAAACATTTTAATAATCAGGAGAAGTCATGGGAGAGCATGATTCGACACGTTGTAAAGGATGTGGTGCTCCGCTGGAAGGTAGCGCCAAAAAGCGAAAATACAAATGCCCTTTTTGTGGAACTGTTAACATTATTGAAAAACAGGCAGCCTCGGATAAAGAGATCATTTGCCCTCAATGCGGCACTGCAAATAAAAAGGAGTTTGAGCATTGCGTGGAATGCGGTCATAATCTTTATTATGCCTGTCCCCAATGTGGAACCCGGAATGAAGCCGATGCCATCCACTGCGCAAAATGCGGAATCAATCTAGAAGAGGAAGCAGCCAGACAAAAAGAAGCTGAATTAAAAAAGCAAGAAGAGCTTGCTAAAAAGAGAATCCAATTTCAAAAGAATCTAAAATTCTTTTTCGTTTTTATCGCAGCGATCATTGCCCTGGTTATCGTCTTCAATATCACCCGTTACTTTTATAATTCATCTCCAAAACAACAAGCTTATCATGCCACACAAACCGAAGAAGCTTATAATGTACCCTGGCTGGGGATCAACTGGTATGTAATGATGAATGAAGATATTGCCAGAGCCATGAACGTAGATAAATCTACCGAGGGGATATTAGTGCTGCAGGTTTATGCAGACAGCCCGGCAGAAGCCGCCGGGATAACAGCCGGAAACATTCCCTATTATGATCCCTATTTGGGGGCAATGTGGATTGGCGGAGATATCATCACCATGATCAACGAAGAACCTGTCACCGACATGGATATAAACTATCTTTGGAATCTAGATCATGAGTATGCCGGTGATAATATGAAGCTGACCATTCTGAGAAACGGAGAAACGTTCGTTTTGAATGTTACCTTGGGGAAAAAACCGCATTGGATCGATAGAGAATTTGATATTTTAGCCCAGACACCTTTCTGCTGGTTTACCAGGACCGGAAATTTCGGTATTGCTGTTTATCCCACACTTAAAATAAGCTCGAATGAATTTCAATTCAGTTTTACAGGTATGAACTACACCGAAGACAAAGGATGCAAGTTAGACCTTTCTCAGATAACGGTCGTGGATGATCTGGGGAATACGTATACCAGCTTGCCTGATACCGATCAACAATATGAATACATGTATATATATCCTTCCTTCGATCTAATATTTACTCCAGCGCTTGCTGAAGAAGCCACAAGCTTGATAATTTACTTCCCGGAAACATGCGGTTTTTCTGAAATCAATATCCCCATCGATCTGTTTTCCAGTTCACTTACAATCGAATATTATTGATAAAAGCCGGAATATAAAAAAGAGAGCAGGTTCAGAACCTGCTCTCTTTTTTATTAGCTATATACCCCCCCCCATCCGTTTTGTGTAAGATGTTCGACCAATGGTTGAAGTAATTTTTTGATTTGAATAGATATATACGCGGACCAATCCTTCCTTTTTAACTTCCCCCCGCAGATCTGCTAACTTTCCGATCTTCACCTGACTGCACTAGGAATCGAATATCTTTTCTCCCTCGGGAACACGCGCAGATACGGTAAGTATTTTATTTCAATAAAATAACGGACGTTTATTATTTAAACAGAAAGTTCTTTTGTTGCTAATTTATCGAATAAAAATATAAAAATATAGGATGCTTATAACTATCTGCGTAACTACAGCCACAGTTAAGCCAAGCAACAATTGGTTTACCCTCTCAAGAAACGGAAACTTTTTTACGATCACGAATTTCGTCCAAAACCATACACCGAAAATCAACATTGTGAAACTAATAATCATTGTTATAGATACTCACATATTTTTAATAAAGCTAATAATAAACGATTTCTTCTTTTTACACATTGGCTAAGCATGGAAAAAGAAATTGTTCATTTGTAGTATCTTGATCAAGGAAGTTTTTATTGCTAGAAGCAGGATATCAAATCCACTGCTGTGATCGCGATTCAGTAACACGGGTTGAGTATGACAAAATACCTATTCAGGAATGTGTCATAAAAATCACTATGCTTGAGAAAATGCGTTTTTAATGAAATGTGTTTTCTTTAGAATCATCCCTGGCTTGAATTTGTTGGAACAATTTCTCCACTTTCTCTACCGGTATTGGATAAGATAGATAGAAGCCCTGCCTCATTAAAAGAGGGGCTATCAAGGTATTTTTCATTCCTTTTCTGCTGCTTTCCCTTTATGGATAAGCCAATATATGATGCCAGGGGTCACCAGAATTCCTAAAATATACAGGGCGAGAGAACTAAACTGAATACCATCTACCCAGGCTCCATATAATAATCCGGAAAGTGTACTGAACAGGGCTACCAGAGCAACATAGATCCATGTTTTCTTTTTACCAATGATCGTCGCAGTGATCAGGATACTCTGCAGGCTTAATTCCGGATCAGACAGCAAGTATGCCAGCAAAGGTCCTTTATGCATTCCCAGGCTGAGGAACATACGCGCTATGGGCACTTCAACCAGGGTGGGGAAATACATAAAAATACCAAAGACAACTCCAATGAAGTTGCCCATCACAGTATTACTGCCCGCCAGGGTTTCAATCCAAACAGGGTTTATCAAACCACGGATAATTCCAACCACGAATACTCCTACCAGCAACAAAGGGAATATCTGTTTGATGAATTTCCAGGACTCCCAAAGAAAATCACGGATCTCCTGCCCGGTTAACTTTTTACGCAGCAGCCATGCCAGTAAGAAAATACAGACCAACACTCCTATCGATTTTCCCGTGACCAGCATCACCAATCCATCAGATGCAGGGATCATCCCTACCGATGCAGTTAATAAGGTGAAGCCGACCAATCCTACAGATATCCATGTCCAGGAATTGAAGTGCTCATGAATTTTTTCAAAACCCTTCCAGGCTGAGAACCCGATCAGGAACAACATGGCGATCAGGAATACTCCCTGAACGGTAACACCTTCTTCTCCCTTTGCCGCATCATAAGGGATCAGGGATGATAAAGTATTCTGCAAACGGTCTATTCCATTCAGAGGAATGTTAAATGAAAAATATGTGTTTTTCAGCAGGTCAATTTGCAGGGTACCAAATAATAGTAAAGCAATGAGAATCAGCAAGAAAGCCAGAGCAGCCGGGCGCATCGAGGCGCGGGAAGTAAATAAGGTGTCGGTTTCTTCATCATGGCTTTTATCTTCTTTTTTGAAAATAGCCGCCATGATCAATCCGATCGCAATACCAAACAGGAGAGAAAGAAACAATCTTGCCAGAGCAAGATCCAGCCCAATGACCGTGCCGGTATAGGTAATTGCCAGAATATTCACCGCGGGTGCAACAAATAAAAAGGTTATAGCAGGTCCCAACCCCGCGCCCTTTTTATAGATGCCCGCAAAAAGTGGGATAACCGTGCAGGAACAGACCGCGAGCAAAAAACCGCCTGCCGCTGCAGCCGGATAGGAAATGTATTTAGGCGTATTTCGCCCAAGATAGCGGGTAATGATCTCCTTTGGAATAAAAGCCGTCATCGCACCGGCAATAAAAAATGCCGGTAGAAGGCAAAGCAAAACATGTGCAGCTAAATATGCAGCCAGATTGCTCAATCCGCTGAACAACAGGTTTGGTACAACATTTACTATTAGATCCATGATTGACCTTTATATAATATTCACTATTTTGAATATGTAGATGCAAAAGAAAAACCTGCAGCGCAGGTTTACTTCTTTTGGCAATCTATATCGCTTCTTTAATCCAGGTTTCGATTTCTTCCATAGCTGGAATTCTGCCGCTGGAGCAAACTTTATCGTTGATTATCAAACCGGGTGTTTGCATTACGCCCAGATCAACAATTTCATTGTAATTCGTAACCTTCACAACATTAACGTCGATCCCCATTCCTTCAACGACCCTATTCACAATTTGCTCCAATCGCTTACAGTTTGCACACCCCGGACCCAAAACTTTTATTTCAACCATTATTCTCCTCTTCCTTTCTCTATTAAAGCATCTGCGCAGTGCGGACATACACAATTTTCTGCATGCGGAGGTACCTGCATGTCGGGGATATCTGTTTCTGCTACCCCCGCCAATAAACCGGCTTCCTTAATCAGGGTTAGTATTTGAAGATCGGATATCCGGTAGAAAACATATTTCCCTTCTCTACGAGTCTCAAGGATACCCTGATCGCGCAGCGCCATGAGATGTTGAGAAATATATGCCTGCCTTTTTTTCAATACTGCTTCAAGGTGACAAACACAAACCTCACCGCTGCCAATTGCAGCAAGAATTCGTATCCGCACAGGATTACCCAGAACCGCAAAATATGATGCTGTTTTTCTAAAATAATTAGTGTTCTTCATATTCATATTATTGAATATATTGTATCACGATAAACAATTCATCCTTGATGAAATTTTGGAAATAATAAAAGATATTCCTTTTCAAATCATATTAAAGTGTTAATCTACGAACAACACAAATGCTTACGGGAAAATAGTGTTACTTTCCTGGAAAATGGGTGTTTTCTTATTTGTAGAAAAAATATAAGAATCTATAATAGATATAATGAGTTATATAGAGTGTTATAAAATTTAGTAAACAATGAAAAGGAGATAATCATGACAAGTGCATTTGGTGGTTTATTTGGTGTATTAATTGTTGGCTTGATCGCCGGTTTTATAGCCGATAAGGTCATCAAGAATACCTACGGGTTCTGGGGAGATCTGCTTATCGGGGTGGCAGGAGCATACCTTGGCTATTTGATCTTCGGGCTCCTTGGCATTTCTGTTGGCGGTTCACTGCTGGGGGAGATCATTGCGGCTGTTATTGGTGCAGTGATCCTGCTGGTTGTTATCAATAAATTCAAGAAATAATCTCATCCTATTGAATTCTAATGAAAAAGATGGAGGATGCATCTCCATCTTTTTCATTAGAATTCGCAATTCTCTGCCTATGAGTATCATGCTCATTATTAGAACTCAACATTAAAATTCCATTGATGTTAAACAAATTGATAATTTAATAATATGATATTATTTTAAAATGAATCCATTGGGCGATATGATTCCTATTAGAATCCTGCTCATCGCGATCAACACTGTATCCACAATTCTAGCGTTATATGCTAGCATCACATCCTGGAATCGACGTGAAAAAGCGGGAAATTTAGCTCTCTATCTTTCATTAAGTATGGCGGCTGCAACAATATATGCCTTTGGATACACCATGGAACTTGCCAGCAATACACTGGATCAAATCCTGTTCTGGGTAAAAATAGAGCATCTTGGCATTGAATTTATTTCTCCTTTCTGGCTGCTTTTTACCTTATCGATGAGCGGCAGGCAGAAAGTATTAACACTAAAAAGGATCTATGCCCTTTTTTTAATTCCAATAATAATGGTTATTTTGGTTTTCCTGAATAAAATGCACATCAATCCACAAATAACCGCGGGCGCTCCCTTCCCAACCCTTTCCTATACTCGTGGAGTGGTCGCCTTTATCGAAATAGGCTATGCCGCCATTTGCCTCATCATAAGTCTTATTATCTTCACAGCAATGTATATGAAAGCAGCACCAGCTTTCCGCAAGCAGGCTTTAATATTTTCATTAGGCGCTGCAATCCCTTTAATAGGTATATTCATTACTGCCACACATCATGCAGTATTCAACTTAGATTTGGCGCCATTATCCATAAGCATCAGCGGAATATTATTCGTTATCGGCTTTCATCGCCTGCAAATTCTCGATATCGTTCCACTGGCACGAGATGTCGTTTTCGAAGGCATGGGAGATGGAATTCTAGTATTTGATACATCAAATCGACTGGTTGATTTCAATCCACAAACAAAAAACATATTCTCTGAGATAAAAGATGGTTCTGTGGGTTCTTTTGTGGAGAATATTTTTGACACACATTCCGATCTTGTTAAAATGATCCAAAAAAAATCCTGTGAATCACTTACTCTGCAAAATGATAAATTTTCTTATCGCTGCTTCATGATGCCCCTCTATTATCCCAAGGGGAAAATGGTTGGAAAAGTAATCACCATTCAAGATTACACACAGACTGCCATATTGGTTAAGCAACTTAGAGATCTGGCAACCCTGGATTATCTGACAGGTATTTATAATCGGCGCCATTTCTATGAATTAGCGGAGAGAGAAATCTCTCGCTCAGAGCGATTAACTAAAAGCCTTTCTTTAATCATTTTAGATCTGGATGAATTTAAACTAATTAACGACACCCTTGGGCACTCTGCGGGAGATGTCGTTCTCAAATTTATTGTTGATCTATCCCTAAAAAGACTACGGAAATATGACATTATGGGTCGTTTCGGAGGAGATGAATTCTTGATCCTTCTGCCAGAAACCGATCTTGATGAAGCACATGCTCTTGCTGAAGAACTACGTTTTTTGTTGGAACAATCTGAAATCGCTTACGAAGGTCAAATCATAAAGATAACTGCCAGCTTTGGTGTGGCAAGCCTTTCTTTAGAAAGTTCATCCCCTTTTGAAGACCTGGTCAAACGTGCGGATAAAGCGATCTATGTCGCAAAAGATAGTGGTCGAAACCGAGTATGTGTTGACAATCTCAAAACGGTTGAAGATAAAAAATACAAGTAATTTAATTTCTCTTTTCCCTCATTCATAAGATTGTTTATAATAAAAAGGTGAAACACTGGATAAAGTTAACCCTCCTTATTGCTATTACTCTCTTATTCCTGGCGCAAGCCTGTATTTCAACCCCAACAGCCCTAGAACCAACAGATGAAAGAACTATTGAGACCATTGATCTTGAACAGGGTACCCCACCAGAAGACCTCCTCGAACCATCCGCTGTTATCAACCAGCTTGTATTTCAGCAAGAAAGCCCGTTGTGTCAATCAGAACAAGCTGACAATACGTTCAGCCTGGAGTGTTCTAATTCCACTTTAACGGTTAATGAGGCTGAAAATAGACGGGGTATCGATATCCTTTTACAGCGGGTAATCCCTATTACTACCTCTTTACCATTCACGATCGAGATCACCGCCTTATCTGTTCCTGCAAATGAAGATGAGATGGATAAGAACCAGTATGGATTATTATTCACCGATACAGAAGATAAAGCGTACGCAATCCGTTTTCAAGGACAATACTTCGACTTGGAAAGCTGGGCGCAGCTTTCTGATACTGAAGTCAAGACAACAGTATTATATAACTTGAGTTATTCACCCTATCTAAAAACGGGAGGAGAAGCCAATCTTCTCCAAATTACCTGCAGTGATAAGGTATGCGATCTTTTCATTAATGGCAGTTTCAGCGGACGCTTTCCAATCTCTATAAATGCAGCTCTTTTAGAAGTAGGGTTTTTCACCTCGTCTGGCTGGGATGAAGATTTCGGTCAGGTAACTTTCGAGGATTTCACGGTACAGGAAGTTCTTGATACAACTTTCCAGGCGGAGCTTTATACAATTGAAGACGCGCTCATTACCGAAAGCGAGACTTTTTCGCAATCAGCGCTCAGCGGCGCCTTCAATGATCTTTTAGATGACGGGTTTCATTTTTCACCGCTTATTCCCTATGGATATTACGCTGCAAAGATCAATCCCTCTCTGGCAGACGTGGCAGTAAGCGCAGTGGTCCATATGGAGATCGATCCATCCAGCAGCTCCAGCCGTTATGCCGGTCTGGTCTGCCGCTCAAGCCAGGATGGCATGTATATGGCAGTTATCCGCGCGGACGGCAGCTATTCGATCTTTCGGGATACCACTCGTTATCCTTTTGCCATGCTGGCAGAAAAGCGAACGGATGCAATCCTCAGCGGGGATACCGACAATGCTTTGAAATTGGAGTGCATTGGAGACCAGATCAACTTTTACATCAATGGAACACAGGTCGAGGCTTTAACAGACAGCCGCTATGGGATCAAGTTTGGACGCAGTGGATTGTTCACCAAGGCAGGCGGGGAGTCATCCCCTAACGCTGTTATTTTCAAAGACCTGATGATCGAAGAGATAAGGGAATAAAAAGCCTATTCTTCCAGACCCGCAGCCTGTTTCCAGAGATGATCGAGCACCTGTAAAAAGGTTTTACTGCGCTCTTCCCAGGCTTGTTCGCTAATATGAAACCCATCGCGATAGGGATCGATCCCATTATCTGCCAAAGGCTGGGCTGCCGCCCACCAATTCCATAGAGGCAGATCGTACTCGTAAGCCAGCTGAGCTATGGTCAGATTGATAGAGTTATCTTTTTCCACATTATCCGCTTTGGTAGCCAGGATGGGTACCGCACCCTTCGACATAGTGTATTCGATAATACGGCGCAGGTACTGCTCATATAATCCGGGTGTACGCCCATTGAAAGGGAACTCCAAGCTGATAATCACAAAGGTCGGTTTTGTGATGCGCAGTTCACATTCCATGGGAGTCTCATCCGGCTGGCAGAATTCAGGATCTGCCTGAATCTGCGTAAGCGGTGAAGCGGCAGTGAATCCATATTGAGCCGACTGCCCGTTTCGATCAAAAAAACCCTGAAAGTTTTCAATAGTATCCAGATAGGGAGTAATATCCCACTCAAACTTATAAATATCCAGATGATCAAATTTCCATAAAAAAACCGTTTTGAGGTTCTGGCAATCGCCAATCTTTGAAAAAGCATGCGGGTCATTTCCCATCTCGATACCTTTTTCATAGATAGAAAGCGCCGTATCCGTAAGATCAGGTATGATCGCCCAATTCTGCCAATCATCCGGAAGCAAACGATCATCCTGCGTCGGGGTGGGCGCAGCTGTTTCAGTACCATATTCCACCGTCGCTTCGATAATTGGCGCCTGGTCAGTTTTATTTATTTCATCAGTGTGAGCAACAGCATCTGCAGCAGTGCCTGAACAAGCTGAAAGAATAAAAAGAAGTAAAAAGCTGATTACCTTCTGGTATTTCATAGTTTATCCAATAATAAATAGATACTCTCAGGATTATATTTCATCGAGAATCTCTACGCAATCAAGAAATGAACAGGAACTTTGAAGATTATTTCTTCCTGGTAAGAAATTGTCAATTTACAATTTGTTGAACTCGAACAAAGTTTGTTTTACCTTGTAATTTTCAAAAAACGTTCGCGCTTCTCACCTTCAACCATTGTTGCTGTCCAGTAATGTTTATATGCATAGAGCTCATAGAATTCTGCGAATCCTTTTCTTCTGGAACCAATTTTTTCAATCTCATTTGCAGCCGCTTTATTTTTCTTTTTGTTAATAGATTTGCCTACCGGTATCAAAATAATAGCGGGGATCGAGAAAACGAAAATTGAGAAAAACACTAAACCAACATTATAGAAAGGATCAATAAAATTCAAAACAATTGCCCATAGGGTAGGTATCAAAGAAAGGTACCAGGGCCACATTTTCCGAGAAAATTTCTTTTTAATACCTCTGGCTTCTGAAAGGTAATCGAAATAAACCTGGCGTAGTTTGATCTCTTCACCCAGCCGGGTCCCACATTTGGTACAGTGGGCTGCATCCGATCTGTTACGCGTTTGGCATTTAGGGCAGATGATATAGAGACCCTGCCCGCATTCTTCGCAGTATTCCGCTTCTGTATGGTTGGCTGCTCCACAATTCGGGCAGATCAGCATCCCTTCTGTCTTAGTCTGCTGACTGAAAATGTTAACCGTTCCGCAATAAGGACAAACTACTTTCCCTCTTTTAACCCCTTCGGTCAATTGAGCGCCGCAGCTACTGCATTGATAGATATTTCGATCTCCCATTTCTCCTCCATACAATGATGGATCTTTAGATTTGGAGGCTCTTTGCCTCAGATACCCGTCTATAATTATATATCGACCGTTTCCAACTTCCAATAGAGTAAATACAATCAGCACCTGGAAAATTAAATTTCTTTACTATTGATTGGTTGGGACAAAAAAATCAAGAAGAAATCCATGACAATAAGTGAACGATCACGGATGTATCCACTATCTAATCACGATCCTGCGATCGATCAGTTTCGCGGACTTGCCATTCTGCTGATGGTGCTGGCAAATTACCTGGCGGGAGTGGATAGTGTTCCTGCCTGGCTCAAACATACCCCGGATATAGGCTTAACGATCGCTGATCTCATCGCTCCCTTTTTCATTTTCGCCATTGGATTAACATACAGTCTTTCTTTTCAACATCGCAAAACAAAGCTTGGAAAACTCAATACATACCAGCATTTTATTTCCCGCTTCATGGCGATCGCTGGCATCGGAGCCATCCTTTCGGCAGGAGAGATATGGCTTAAAGTAGATAATGTAAACATCAACTGGGGAGTACTGCAGGCAATCGGGGTAGCAGGTCTTTTAACACTGATCGTCATTGAACTACCGCTTGAATGGCGTGCAGGTATCGCGATCGCAATACTGGCAGGATACCAATATATGCTGGATCGTTCCTGGATAACCTACGTGCTGCAAGCCCCACATGGCGGACTGCCGGGTGCAATCAGTTGGGGAGGAATGCTGATGCTGGCTACTGTGCTGGCTGATCTCTTTCATGATCCTCCACGCAAGAAATTTTTCCTTCCATTATCTTTATTCACCCTCGCAGCCGGTTTCGCAATCTCTTTTCTGATCCCGATCAGCAAAAACCGGGTGTCAATCAGTTACGTACTGATCAGTATTGGCACCAGCGCCATTCTTTTCTATTTCATCGATCAGATAGTTAAAAAGTTCAACCTGCATTTCAGCTTTTTACAAAGTTGGGGGAAGAATCCAATAATCCTGTATATCCTTCATTTGCTTCTTATTGGAGTATTCTATTTACCGGATATTCCAGCCTGGTACAATCAGGCAGCGGTCTGGCTGGTCGTATTGCAGGCGATCGGATTAGTTGGGATATTAAGCGTGATCGCATTATGGTTGAAAAAAAAGAATGTCTTTCTTTCACTCTAACTAAAAATACTGTGCTAATATTCACTATGAAAGGGAAACCAAGCCCATGAAAAAGCTACTTTACTGGCTGCCAAGAATATTGGGAATTTTGTTAATCATATATTTCACATTATTCGCGCTGGATGCATTTGATAGTGATTACAGCCTGGGAGAAATGCTGCTTGGATTCCTTATCCATTTAATCCCTACTTTCATTTTAATTGCGATCCTTCTGATAGCATGGAAATGGGAATTAGCCGGTGGAATTCTTTATATCGGTGCCTGTGCTTTTTATATCAATATGGCGCGTGGAATGGATTGGATGGTCTATTTATACATCGGCGGACCACTAACCCTCACCGGTATCCTTTTTATCCTGCACTATTTCCTTTATAGAAAGAATAAAGATAGTAAATAGTAAAAAATCCACTGGAAATAGTCTATGTAGCCAAATATGCCGGTGGAAATACTGCTGCGCTTAAACATGCTCAAAGTTTGTATTTAAGCAATCATTTTTCACTATCATCTATGACCAGTTAAGTAAAAATTTCCGCAATGCCAGTTATCTATATGTAAAATCCTTTTCTCTTTTTTGATTTTTAACTACAATTACTACATGGAAACCTTTCAATCAATTTTAGAGTTATTCGGTGGTTTAGCAATTTTTATCTATGGAGTACACATTCTCAGTGAAGGATTGGAAAAGGTAGCTGGCGCAAAACTACTCACTTTTCTTAACAGCTCGCTGAATCACCCATTAAAACAAGGGCTTTTTGGTACGATCGCAACTGCTTTGATGCAGAGCAGCGGCTTATTAATGGTGACTATGATCGGTTTGATCAACGCCAACATGCTCACCCTGCAGCAAGCGATCGGGATCATGCTTGGACAGGAAATCGGAACCACCATCACAGGGCAGTTGGTTTCATTTCAGATCAAGGGATTTAATCTCGTTTTTCTGATCATCGGTTTCTTCCTAATGTTCTTTTCAAAAAATCGTACATTAAGAATGGTTGGTCAACCTTTTTTGGGCTTTGGCATAGTATTTGTTGGAATGAACATGATGTCAAAAGCAGGGGCTGTGATCAGCCAAACTGCATTTTTTCAGCAGGCACTGCTGGTAATGGGGCAATATATTTTACTGGGGATGCTAGTTGGCGCAGTTTTCACTGCTATCATCCAAAGCAGTACAGCTATGACCGGACTGGTGATCGCTATGGGAATCAGCGAATCCATCACGCTTCCCGTTGCTATTGCCATTATTCTGGGCGCAAATATCGGTTCCTGCATCATGGGCTGGATGGCAGCTTTACAATCCGGTACATATGCAAAACGCGCTTCTTACGCGCAGATCTTCATTAACATAATTGGGGTATTGATCTTTTTGCCATTTATTCAGCCATTCACTTCTCTTATAACCACCACCTCAAGCGTACTCTCCCGGCAAATCGCAAATGCCCATACCATTTTCAATGTGATTGTAAGTTTATTAATGCTGCCTTTCGTGAAACCTCTCGCTGCTTTTGTGGAAAAGCTTATTCCAGAAAAAAAAGAGGAAAAAGAAAAAAAGAGCAAAACTCGTTTTATCGATCCGCGTCTATTGAACATGCCTATGATGGCAGTGAAACTTGCCAAAGAAGAAGTGCTTCGAATGGGAGAAATTACCTGCGAAATGGTCCAACGCGCAAGCCAGGCATTACTTCATAAGAGCAAGGATGATGTGAAGTGGGTGCTCAAGCATGAAAAAGATATCGATGAGATCACCCATTCACTGGAGGGATTTCTGGAAAGCTTACCCGGTGAAAAGTTAAGCCCGGATGAACAGGATAGCCTGGAAGATATGAAACATCTGATCACTGATATTGAACGGGTTGGGGATCATGCCAATAACATAGCAGAATATGCTGCACAAATTGCAGATCAGAAGATCGTTTTCAGTAAAGATGCGAAAAGGGAGCTGCAAACCATCTCAGGGAAAGTGATCCATAACTATCAATCAGCTTTGAAGGCTCTAAGAACTGGCGATAAGAAGATGATCAATAAAATATCCAAACGAGAAGAGGATATTGATACGCTGGAGAGAAAGTATCGGCAGAATCATATCGTACGCTTGAAGAAAAAAGTCTGTCATCCTGAAGCAGATGCTATTTTCAATGATACCCTTCGCAATCTGGAGCGTATCAGCGATCACGCCTACAATATTGCTTTAAGTCAGAAATGATTTTATTGTATAAATTCTCGATAACCCCAACGCAGAACAAGAAATGCAACCGCAAGCCAGATCAGGATGATCACCGCTCCGGCTGTTTTATTGATCGGCTTTCCTGATGCAAATTCCTGCTCGCTGCGGTTCCGACATTCTTCCATTACATCCTGCGGGATCATTTTGATCGCACCAGCGATCCCCAGTGGGATAAGAATAAGGTCATCTACATACCCCAGCACGGGAACAAAATCAGGGATCAGGTCAATGGGGCTGAACGCATATGCCACAACCAGCCCGGCAAATGCTTTGGCATACCAGGGTGTGCCTGGATGGCGTACCGCCAGATAAAGTGCGTACGTTTCCTTTTTCAGCTTCCCTGCACTTTTTTTCCACTGCTCCACCAGATTTTTCATATTCTCCAATTCCATTCGATCTACATAGATAAACTTTATATCCTCTTTATCTCACGTAGGGATTGATCGTACGCAGAACGCTTTCCAGGGCTGTCTTATACGGATCAAGCTGCTCTTTCCACAGCAGCCGGAAATAAAGAGATTGAAGAAAATTGCGCACATTTGTCCGCATTATGATCTTTCCGGGAATCCGAACCTCTCCGAGAACAAGCTCCGAAAAAGACTCTATCCATTTATTTACTTCTTCTATAGAAAGAAGCCCGCGCTTGAGAATCGAAAGCACAGCAGTACACAACCTTTCTTCTTCTCCATAAGCATAAACGATATAGGGATCACATATAACCGGTCGAATGCCTGCCAATATCTCGATTAAATCCTGTTTCCCTATTTCATCACACAGAGCCAATTCATCCAGCGCATCGGCTGAATGCGCAACAGCATGTGCCCAGCCTTTTCCTTCCACAAAGCCCCGTTTATCTTTTTCCAGAAAAAGAAACTGGAGCAGCTTTGTCTTGATCTCATTGATCTCATCTGGAGATAAATAGGGCTGATCGCGATGAACTATCAGCAGCAGCGGCAGAAGCAGCACCGAGAAAGAACGGGTAAACACCCCGTCATTCCTTTCTTCTCCGATATGATAGAACATGTGCCGTTCATCCAGGACACAGGAAAGAATAGAGTGTGAATTGTCTGGTGAAATCAACCGTTGTGTATAGATCCAATCTGCAAACGCCGAATAGATCAATTCATCACGCAATTCGGCGTCCGGAGATCCAATATGCTCCAGCATGACCGATATGAGATCAGAAACGGTTTCAGGAAATTTAAAACTCTGCCCGGATCTCAAATCTACCAACGTTTTTTTCAATTCCGATTCATTCATTACCTTTTTACTCACTTTCCCATTTTACCTGCTGTCCCTCTTTATATACCAGGACATTTATAAAGTGAAGATTGATTTTCTTCCAGTTTGCGTTATGCTGAATAAAAGAACTTTGGAGGATACAAAATGATTAAATATATCTTATGTGTATCCGTTTTGGTTCTACTGCTTGCCATCCTCACAGCATGCGGCTCTAAAGCCGAAACAACAACCACTGCCACAAACACTCCGGTCCCTGAACCGACGGAAATACCACCCCTGCAGCCGGGGGAGCCCAATTCCGAACCCGAACGAGTATTGGAGGATTCCGATGCCAGTATCAAAGCTTACGAGCACCGAGTTGTAAGCGGCGATAACTTCCTCAACAACCTGTACGAACGACCATTCACTTCTGAAGAAATGGAATACCAGCCCGATCTTAATATCCTTACCGTTTCACTGGTAAGCGATGACGCTTTCTTTTATTACACCATCACATTGGATGGAGTTGATCCAATCAGCGGTACTTTGACTGGTTCCTACGGGATCGAATTTGACCGCACCCAGACCGGGCGCGGCGATCTTCTGGTGCTGGTTACCAATCCAACCACAGAATGGTCTATGGAAAGTGTGGTCGTATACGGCAGCCAAGACGCTACTGTAGGCGGGACGAAACCGGTAGTTGCAGAAGAAGGGTACGATAAACCCGGTTATACCAGCACAGCCGCTCTGGAAGGCGACAAGGTAGCCTGGGCAAGGATTGATCCTGGCAACCTTGCGGGAGTACAACTCGCCATCAGCAAAGCGCTGCTTGGAAGCGAGGAATTCGCCTGGGGTGCCTGGGCGGACGGCGGCATTCAGGATCCATCTTTATTTGATTATGATGATAATTTCGGTCAGTCTGAAGCCGGTTCACCGGTAAAAACTGAAGATGATTACCCGATCAAAGCAGTTTACAGCGTGGATAACACCTGCCGCCTAACCTATAGTATTGTTGATACAAGCGGGATCCCTGGTTTATGTATTTCCAGTCAAGTTAAGGACGGATTGCACTGCTATTGCCAAGACACTCCTGGTGCTCCTCAAGAAAGGTGCAAGATCTGGGTTTGTGAATAACTCAGCTCAATATTAAGAAAAGTATTCATAATTCGAAAGTAAACGGGCAACAATTTATTTAGAGAAAGAAGGGAAAAGTATGAAAAAGAAAACTTATTTCCTGTTCTTTATAGCAGCTTTACTATTTTTTACAGCATGTGGTAGTAAAGAGACAGCAGTTGAAATCTCAACCAGCGCGCCAACCGAGGTGCCCATTTTAAAACCCGGAGAACCTCCCGCAGAAGCAGAACGCACCCTGGAGGATTCGGACGCCAGCATCAAAGCAGAAGAAAAACGCGTTGTTTCGGGAGACAACTATCTCAAAAACCTGTATGAACGTCCTTTCACGGCAGTAGATATGGAATACCAACCTGATCTGAACATCATCACCGCTTCCATCGCCAGCGATGACGCTTTCTTTTACTTCACCATCACGCTGGATGGGGTCGATCCGATAAACGGAAAATTGACCGGTGCTTACGGCATCGAGTTCGACCGCACCCAAACCGGGCGCGGGGATCTGCTGGTGTGGGTCACCAATCCGGTCAAAGATTGGTCCATGAATGGAATAAACGTTTACATCGATAATTCTGCCGTAGTGGGCGGATTGAAACCGGTGGTGGCAGAAGAAGGATACCAGGGAAAAGGATACACAGAAATAGTGGCGTTAAGCGATGATGTGGCAGCCTGGGCAAGGATCGATCCTGATAACCCTAATGCAGTGCAGATCGCTGTCAGCCGTGCCCTGATCGTTTCGGAAGAATTCATCTGGGGCGCCTGGGCGGATGGCGGTATCAAAGATCCTTCCCTCTTTGATTACGATGATCACTTCGGTCAATCCGAAGCCGGCTCACCGAACAAGGACGAGGTGGATTACCCGATCAAAGCATTGTACAGCCTGGATAATACCTGCCGCTTTTCCTATGGATTTGAAACCGCCGGTGAAGTTCCGGGCGTATGCATTTCTGGTGGGAGCGGTAATTGCTACTGCGCTAAATACCTGCGTACATTTTGTGTAGATTGGGATTGCGAATAAATTTATAAATTTTCGACTTACCTGAATCTCCAGCAAAGTCGAGTTGATCAGGAGAAAAAATGAAAAGACATGCGGTAACAATACTTCTTGTTTTACTGATGCTCACCATAAGCGCCTGCGGCGCAAAAGAAGAAGCACCTGCGCCCGTTATTCCGACCAATACCCCCCAACCGACCGCCACTGAAATTCCCAAACTGCTGCCTGCGGATCTTCCCCCTGAAGCCGAACACGTTCTGGAAGATTCTGACGCCAGCCTGCGGGCATATGAAAAACGGACCGTATCCGGAGACAATATTCTCAATAATCTGTTCGAACGTCCTTTCACTTCGGAAGAAATGGATTACCAGCCCGACCTTAACATACTGAACGCGGTCATCAGCAGTGATGAAGATTTTTACTATTTCACACTCATTCTTGATGGTGTGGATCCCATCAGCGGCAGCCTGACCGGCGCCTACGGCATCGAATTCGACCGCACTCAAACCGGGCGCGGCGATCTGCTGGTGTGGGTCAAAGAACTTGATACAGAGTGGTCCATGCGGGGGCTGACGGTATATTACAACGACAATGACCGCGTAGGCGGGACGAAACCCATTGTGGCTGAAGAAGGGTATGAAGAACCCGGCTACACCGATACACTTACGATGGAAGGAGATAAGGTCGCCTGGGCGAAACTCTC
Source organism: Anaerolineaceae bacterium (assembly GCA_963674975.1). Taxonomy (GTDB): domain Bacteria; phylum Chloroflexota; class Anaerolineae; order Anaerolineales; family Anaerolineaceae; genus UBA4781. The sequence goes on along the minus strand of OY771913.1, from coordinate 2,088,668 downwards.
CCCGGAGCAGCCTTCTATTCTTTTCATCGCGGTCAGCCGCGCCCTGTTGGACGATCCGGAAGCTTTCTTGTGGAATGCCTGGGCGGACGGCGGAGTACAGGACCCTGCGTTGTTCGATTACGATGACCACTTCGGTCCAGGCGCAGCCGGTTCACCCATCAACACCGACGCCGATTACCCGCTCAAAGCGCTGTACAGCCTGGATAATACCTGCCGCCAGGCTTATGGTTCAGGGATAGCCAGTGATGTACCAGGTGCCTGTTTGAGTGGTGGTGGTGGAGGCTGCTGGTGTGCGCAACAATCTGCAACCGGTGCTGGTTGTCTTGATTGGGACTGCGACTAAAACAAAGTTCTAAACTTTAACAAGAAGGAGATGATCCAGATAATTTTAATATGGTCATCTCCTTTTCTTTTTGAATGATCTATAAAACACTGATTTCATTCCATCCAATACCTATCTTTATTAGTAAAAAGCATCTTGCGTCCTATTCCCGTGGAATAGAAATACAATTGCATAATGGAATCGATCTTTAATCTCATCGCCATTTTCATCATCATCTTTGTATCATTAACTATTCTCGCTCCTTTGAGCGGTGGGGGAATCTTTCAACGATCCAATCAAACCCTGATATCAGGAGGAGCAAAGCGAAAATACCTGCTGTATATACCGCGATCTTACAATCCCGAGGATCCGATACCGCTGGTCATCAGCTTGCACGGTTTTAAAGATTATCCGGCGCGCCAGATGCGCAAGAGCGGTTGGAACAGGCTGGCAGAGAAAGAAGGCTTTTTAGTAGCATATCCCATGGGTACAGGGATGCCGCCCGCCTGGAAACTCTATGATTACAGGGATCCGGCTGGCAACCCCACAGCAGATATCCATTTCATCGCCGATCTGATCGATCATCTTCAAGATCATTATTCGATCGATCCTGCCCGTATCTATGTAAATGGACTCTCCAACGGCGGCGGAATGGCTCTGGCACTAGCATGCACACTTTCCGAACGCATTGCAGCGATCGGTAGTGTAGTGGGAGCTTATTTCTATCCATTAGAAATATGCCGGCAGACCCGCCCGGTGCCCATGGTCGCATTCCACGGATTGGCAGATAAACTGGTTTCATATTATGGCGGTCCATCGGAACGGTTTGATTATCCCTTCCCCTCGATCCCGAAATTGATAAAGGAAATAGCTGACCACAACGGCTGTAAAAGTAAATCCATTGAAAGGGAGGTCAATTCCAGGGTGCATTTCACAGGCTACTCCGGATCCGCTGATGTGGTCCTGTACACAATCAAAGATGGTGAACATGCCTGGCCGGTCGGAAACCGTCTGCCGCGTTGGCTGGCAGGGAACGCCAGCACCGCCATCGACGCCACCGGCGTGATGTGGGAGTTCTTTAAAGAGCATCCCTTGAGGAATAAAAACAATTAAGAAGGATTCGTTTTATTCATTCAACAGAATCTGAACCCCAAATGCGTCACAGCCTGCGGATGAGCCTTCAAATACATAAGGGTCTTTTTTGCTCCAGATGCGGTACTGATCGACCACACGCTGAAAAGCCGCCTGCGCCCTTGGGGAATTCTCTCCAAGCACTGCCACCGTACCGCCTGCCCCACCACCGGTGATCTTGGCGCCAAACAGTCCCTGCCCGCTTTCAGCCCGCACCAGTTCCACGATCTTATCGGTGTACTCAGAACCCAATCCACAATCGGTATAACCTTGATGGGATTGATACATCAGCTCACCCAGCAATCCGCAGGTTATTGCATCGATCTGGTCCAATGGTTTGGAGATCAGGCTGTAAAAGACGTGCACCCGCCAGTTTTCTTCAACCGCGTAACGGGTCGCCCCGCGCACCGGGTACTGTACATCGGGACGTACCGGTGTGAAAGGATCGAGATGCACAAATTTGTTTTTTATAAATGCACTGCCGGGTTCCTGTGCGGGCAATCGATCTTCATAAAATCTGCGAAAATCAGAAGGCGACAGATTTGCCAGGTAGCCATCCCACTTCGGCTCTACCCAGCGCGGCAGCGCCCCGCTTTTATCGAGGGCAGGTGTTAACTTTTCCCAATCACATAAATAGCGGTATCCCATGAAGGTGGCTGTACGGGCAGCTTCATATTCGATGCCCGAAACCGCATGGCGCACATCCGAATCGATACCCCACACCTGAAGATTTTCAGGCAGCTTTGCCAGCGGGTAAGGCTGGCAGGGCTGGCACAGCATGGGTACAAAATAATCCTCATCCCCCATCACTACCGCAAATTGATCCATGATACCGCAGGCTGATTGGGTCAGTGCAATTTCAACCCACTGCGTCCATGAAGCCAGCTCCACTCCCTCCACTTGAATACCATAGCAGGCTGCCATCACCTTCATAACCGCCACTTCCAGGGCGGCAGAAGAACTCACCCCTTTACCCAGAGGAACATCAGATTCGAGATACAGGTCAAAACCATGCTGCAGTTTTTCATAGAAATGATCCAGCAGATAATACAGGTCACCGATCAGATAAGCGCACCAGGCGCGCCGGGGATCGGAATTGATCCAGTCACGTATTTCTTCCATGGATTTGATGCCATTCCCATTTTTCAGATCAGAGAGTGAAATATCGATCTGCTCCTCCCACCCCAGCGCCTTTACAGCCGGATTATAAAAACGCACCAATTCATCAGAGCGTGCCTGCAGCGCCGCCATGGTCGCTTCCTTGATCGTCTTTTCAAAAACCAATCCCCCGGTGTAATCATCGTTCCCGCCCATCAGATCCAGCCTGCCGGGAGTACGGTTGATCAAAATTTCTTTTCCGGGATCAAAGAAACAGTTTTCCATAAGATCATTGACATTCTGTTCAAAACGTTTCAAGGATGGATATTTTTGCTTGTACGAATCAAATGTGGATGGCATACCGGAATCTCCCTTTATTGAAAATAAGCGCTCTTAGTGCTGAAAAGCCATGATAAACATTACGTTTCACATTGTAGCATAAGCAAAACGATCAGTCAAACGTAACATTTAATAACCTAATTATTGACTTTCGAAACTTATCATTCTATAATACATCCATGACGGGAAAAAACACACATTCAAAAAAACTTTCTTCACTAAAAAATTGGCTGGGGTTTATTCCATTCTTACTGGTCTGTCTGACTTTTGAGTTCTTCCCCATTATTTATTTAATCCGGGGCAGCTTCATCGACAAAGCCACCCAAACCTTCACCCTGGCTCACTATCAAGCAATGAGCCGTACCATTTATGTCAATTCTTTTCTCAACAGCATTAAGATCTCAGGGTTGACTGCCATCATTGGAGTTGTGCTGGGCACACTGATCGGATATGCTATTTACCGCTGGCCATCAGAAGGGTTAAAGAACGCGCTGGTCTCCCTCTCTGATGTGACCACCAATTTTGCAGGTGCGCCCCTGGCATTTGCTTTTATCATCATCCTGGGCATGAATGGGGTCATCACTCAATTTCTTTTCAAATATTTCAACTATGAACTGTATCCGGGGTTCAGCATCTACTCTTTTTCAGGGCTGGCGCTGGCATACGTCTATTTTCAGCTGCCGCTGATGGTACTGCTCATCATCCCCGCCTTTGCCGGAATCAAGAAAGAATGGCAGGAATCTGCCGAAAGTATGGGCGCGAATACCTTTCAATTCTGGTGGAACATCGGCATCCCGGTACTAGCTCCTTCACTGCTGGCAGGGCTCACACTGCTTTTTGCTAACGCATACGGAGCCTATGCCACTGCCTATACCCTGGTCGAATCGCAGCTTTCGCTGGTTACCCTGCAAATTGGGTTCATGATCGCCGGAGAAGTACGGCACGATCCCGGGATCGGCATGGCGATGGCAGTACTATCTCTCATCATCATGGGATTGAGCATCTGGGCTTACCAGATCGCCACCACACGCGCCCGACGCTGGTCAAAGAAATAGGGAGATAAAGATCATTATGAATCAGAAGATGAAATCATCCGCCAAGAAACAGTTAAAAAAACGCGCACAGGTCTGGCAGATCATCCTTATTGTTCTTTTCCTCTTTTATATGCTGCTGCCCATCCTTTCGACATATATCTTTTCTGTGGCAACCCGCTGGGACCGCACCATTTTGCCGGAAGGCTATACATTCGAATTCTACAAAGAAGCAACCGATGCATCTTACTTCTCTTCTTCCCTGCGCAATTCGCTCATCCTTTCCCTTTCGACTATTCTGGTCAGTCTAGCCATCATCATCCCCACCGTCTACTGGGTAAATGTGCGTCTACCGCAGGCGAAGTCCCTCCTCGATATCCTGATGATCCTGCCCTTTGGCATTCCGACTGTTGTTCTGGCGCTGGCTCTGGTGCAGATCTACAATGGAACCCCAATTGGACGCACTCCTGAACTATTGATCGGAGCGGTATTCATTTATTCCATGCCGTTCATGTACCGTCCGATCTCCAACGCGATGCGCTCGATCGATGCGCTCAGGCTGACCGAAGCTGGGCAGAGTTTGGGAGCCACAACCCTTCAGGTTTTACTCAAAGTTATTATCCCGAATATATATCCGGGCATCATCAGCGGCAGTTTGCTGGTTTTTGCCACGGTTTTTGCAGAATTTACCCTGACAAAATTGATCCTCGGCGCTCGCTTCAAGACCTTCCCGCTTCTGCTGGTGGAATACACACGCATAAACGGGAATATCGCAGCGGCTTTTTCGGTGATCTCATTCACCATTGCCTGGCTGGTTTCACTGCTCATTCTATGGGTTGGAAAGAAAAGCCAGGGATCAGCAGAACATACACCCAACGCTCATTAATTGGAGGAGAATCACATGGCGTATTTAGAACTAAAGAACGTTCAAAAATGTTTCGGGAATGTCAAAGCAGTACACGAATTCACACTGGATATCGATAAGGGTACTCTGGTCTCCTTCCTTGGTCCATCGGGGTGCGGCAAAACAACTACCCTGCGTATGATCGCGGGTTTTGAACAGCCCGATGAAGGTACCATTCAATTAGACGGCACAGATATCACCACCGTCAATCCCAACCAGCGGGATATCGGTATGGTTTTCCAGTCCTATGCGCTTTTCCCCAACATGAACGTTCAGCAGAATGTCGCTTTTGGCTTGAAGATCAAAAAACTACCGAAACCCGAAATCGAAAAACGGGTCGATGAAGTTCTTGAAATGGTGCGCCTGAAAGATACGGCAAAACGCTTCCCGCACCAGCTTTCGGGCGGGCAGCAGCAGCGCATTGCTCTGGCACGCGCCCTGGCTGTTCGTCCAAGAGTTCTGCTGCTCGACGAACCACTTTCTGCACTGGACGCAGAAGTACGGGTGGCACTGCGCGGTGAGATCCGGCGCATTCAATCGGACCTGGCGATCACCACTGTGTACGTCACACATGACCAGGAAGAAGCGCTTTCCATTTCAGACAAGGTGGTCGTAATGGAAAACGGGATCATCCAGCAGGTGGGCACTCCGCAGGAGATCTATCGTGCTCCGCAAACACGTTTTGTGGCTACTTTTATTGGAACAGCAAACCAATTCTTTGGAACTGTTAGCAGCGAAAGTACTGTTTCAAGCAATGGGTTGACCATCACTACCAGAAAATTGACTGATTTTGGGAAAGGTCAATCTGTGGTAGTGCTGGTGCGTCCCGAATTGATCACGATAAGCAGTGATAAACCGGTTGTGAAAAATATCAATGTTTTAGAGGGAATCGTGGAGACGATCACATTCCACGGCGCCGTCACGCGCCTGGGAATGCACGCCAACCAGCAAAATGTAGTGGCAGATATCACCATGAATTCATCCGAATCCATTTCTCTAAACCAGAAAATATGGCTGTCTTTCAAACCGGACGCATGTAAGGTAATGGCGGCAGATAAATGATCTTTATCAACGGGCACGAGATCGTACTTGATGAACAGGAACGGCTGGAAGCATGGACCGGTTTCGGTCGCATTGTAAAGCTGGCAATGGATTTCATTAAATCCTGTCCTCAAGACGCATCTAACCAGCTGCCCTGGTATCTGCAGTACTCCTGTTTCTGGATCGATCCACTGCGCCCCACCGATTGGCCGGATAACCCCGCCGGAAAATTCGCCTGGGCGGTAACAACGGTGCTGAAATATTATCCCTACTCCGGGAAGCAGGACTTCATAGAAATCGCCAAGACCATGCTCGATCATCTATGGGATCAACGCACTCCCGATTCTTTCGCATGGAATGAGATCCCTTATTCCTCGGCACATCCCGGAATGGGCACATACTATGGAGCGCGCGCGGATGGAGAATACGCCACCGAACCGGATAAGATCGCTCAGGTTGGTAAAGCCTATCTTGACCTGTATAAACTCACCGGGGAAAAACGGTTTCTGGAGCGTGGGGAACACTGCGCACAGGTTTTATCCAGAAATCTCCGCGCAGGAGATCAGGATCAATCCCCTCTTCCCTTCCGCGTGAACGTTCAAACCGGACACATTATTGAAGAATACACTGCCCATATGATCGCGGCAGTTCGATTGTTTGACGATCTGGTCAGGTTGGGGAACACGGATTATCAAAAAGATCGGGAAAGCATCTGGAATTGGATTAATGCTTTTCCAATGAAGAATAATATCTGGAAAGGGTATTTCGAAGATATCCGCCTGGACCCCGAGAATAAAAATCGCGATCAGCTTTCGCCCTTAGAAACAACCAGATATATTCTGGAGCACCGTTCGCAAATCCCTGATTGGCAGGAAAAAGCAGCGGGGTTGATCGACTGGGTAAAAGATACCCTCGGCGCTCAACCTTTTTTCTCTGCAATTCCCATCCATGAGCAGAAATTTTGCTATTTTGTCATGGGAAGCCACACAGCTCGCTTTGCCAGTTTGTGCGCGCAATACGCAGAACTGACCGGAGATGCCGGCTACCGTGAAATGGCGATCCGATCTTTCAATTGGGCAAGCTATATGGCAAATTCGGATGGGACAGTAACCGTTGGGATCGACCGACCTGATTACTACAACCAGTGCTGGTTCACCGACGGGTATTTTGATTATGTTCCCCATTTTTTGGATGGAATGGCTGCCCTGCCCGAACTGGCGCCGGATGATGAAGACCATTTGCTCCGTTCCAGTTCAGTTGTACAGCAGATAACCTATCAAACCCATGAAATCCATTATCAATGTTTCGAAACCAGCGGCTGCCAGCGCTTCCGCTTGAGTTTTTTACCCGTCGAGATCCTGGCGGATGGAAAACTTCTTCAGCAAAAACAGGCATTGGATAAAAACCCTGGCTGGATGATGGAAAAGATTCCATATGTCATAGACATCCAACCGGGAGCAAAAGATGTATTCATACGAGGCAGAAAAGGGAAGCAACTCGCTGCACCCTTTTCGCACTTATAAAAAAATATTAAGGAGGTGTATCGGGAACATTGTGTTGGAGGTTTTTAACAGGAAATTCACTTACAAAAGTGAAAATAAAAATAGGTAAGGAAAAGAGAAATGTCTAAAAAATTTAGAACGCTCGTAGGTTTGTTAGTTCTGGTCTCTCTGGTGCTGGTCAGCTGCTCTACCGCTGCCGCTGCCGAGGAGACAGCCGTTGAAGAACCGGCTGCCGAAGAAGCAGCAGTTGATCCCATGGAACAGCTTGTTGCTGACGCAAAGGATGAAGGTGTTCTGGTTTCCTATGGTCTCCCGGATGACTGGGTAAACTATGGTGAACTGAAATCCTTACTGCTCAGCGAATACGGCATCGAGACCCAGGATACAGATATGGGTTCCGGTGAGATCATCGCCGCACTTGAAGCAGAAGCCGGCGCACCCGTTGCAGATATCACTGACCTCGGCTTGAACTTCGCCAAGATCGTCGAAGACGAAGGTTTATCACAGGCATACAAACACGCATACTGGGATGAGATCCCCGATTATGCAAAGGATCCCGATGGTCGTTGGTCTGCCGCTTACTGGGGCGCCATTGCAATGCTGGTTAATGCAGATGCGGTAACAACCGTTCCACAGACATGGAGCGATCTGCTCAATGAAGAGTATGTTGGAAAAGTCTGCATGAAAGACCCACGTTCATCCTCCACCGCCAACATGGTAGTGTTGGGTGCCGCTTATGGTTTAGGTGGTGATGCGACCAACGTGCAGCCCGGTTTAGATTTCTTCGCCGATATGATCGATATGGGCATCCTGAACGGCGTAAAACCCTCTACCGCAGCTATCCAAAAAGGCGAATGCCCCATTTCTTTGTTCTGGGATTTCGATGCACTCAGCGCGAAGGAAGAGAATTCTGAGATGAATCTGGAAGTTATTATCCCCAGCGAAGGAACTGTCGCCGGTATGTACATCCAATTCATCACCGCCGGAGCACCTGACGTCAATGCAGCCAAGCTGATGATCGAGCTCGAATATTCAGATGCAGGACAGCTTGCATACGCCAATGGTTTTGTTCATCCCATCCGCACAAGCGTTGTATTACCGGATGATCTGAAAGCAAAATTCCCCTCAGATGCCGCGTACGAAGCAGTGGTTTTCCCGACCGATTACGTTGCACTTGATACCGCTGGTACCGCCATTTCTGATGGCTGGGAGTTAATAGCACAATAATAGTAAAAAAAAGCGAAGGATGGAGCAGGGGAAACCCTGCCCCATCCCCCAAATAAAAATTGTAACTTAAAAGCACAAAAGGAATTATCCAAACATTTTTAGAAAAATATGTTTCGTTTAAGGAGAACAAAATGACATTCACAGGAAATTCGGTAAGATTAAATAGATTATTTTCAGATGGGAAAAATGCAGTGATCGTTGCTGTGGATCATGGACTTTATTTTGGACCTCTCGCCGGTATGATCGATCTACCATCGGTAATTCACAAGGTGAAAGGTGCAGATGCCATTCTCATGTCACCGGGTATGCCTGCCCACTGCCAGAGTGTCTTCTCACAGCGGGGAGCGCCCGCCTGCATCATCCGCCTGAACTGGGGCTCAAATTATGCCGCCATGTGGAATTATAAACATTCTCACAGCGTCCCGATGATCAGTGTGGCAGATGCAGTGGCAGAGGGCGCCGATATGGTGATCGGCAGCCTGACCATGCGCAATCCCGATGAGTTCGAAGATGCACACAATGTTGAGATCTTTTCACAATGCGTGGCACAAAAACGCACCCTCGGTATTCCACTGATCGGTGAGCTGTACCCAACCGGCGGTGACGATCGACAGCCCGAAGACCTGCAGGATGATATCTTTGTAGGCTGCCGTATTATTGCAGAACTGGGCGCCGACCTGGTCAAGACCTTTTACACAGGTGAAGGATTCAAGAAGATCGTTGAAGCAACCCCTGTACCCGTTCTGGCATTGGGCGCAAAGAAAACGCCAAAAGCAAGCGACGCCTTGAACTTAGCCGCTCAGGCTATCGAAGCCGGCGGGCGCGGTGTTGTTTTTGGACGCAACGTGATCCAGGCAGAAGATCCCGACCGCTTTTTAGATGCGCTTAAGGAAGTTGTGAAAGAATTCCAGGCTCCCGATAAGGTAGCAGCCAAGTATAAACTTGATTAAGATGACACTTTTATTAGGAATTGACGCAGGAACCACATCTCTAAAAACCGCTCTTTTTTCTCCGGACGGGCACTGTCTGGGCATCCAGCGGGAGGAATACTCCCTTGATACCCCATCGGTAGAAAAAGCACAGCTTGATCCTCATTTCTACTGGGATGCCTGCGTCCGAACGATCCATGCCCTGCTGAATTCCACGGGCTGCAGTTCCAATGAAATCGCAGCCCTTTCCGTCTCAAGCCAGGGAGAAACTTTTATCACCCTCGATGCTCGCGGAGAACCAATCTATCCGGCAATCGTATGGCTGGATAACCGGGCAAGCGCCCAGGCAGAGAGGCTAGCTAAGAAATTTGGAACCGGGGTTTATCAAAAAACAGGCATCCCCGAGATCATTCCTACCTGGACCGCCTGTAAAATATTGTGGTTAAAAGAAAATGAACCGGATGTTTTTCAACAAGCAGCTAAATTCTTGCTAGTTGAAGATTACATCCTCTACCGGCTGACGGGGAAGTACGCCAGCGATGGCTCGATTGCCTGCACCACCCTTTATTACGATATTGTAAAAAAGACCTGGTGGGATGAAATGCTGCAGGAGATCGGGATCACTCAAAACCACCTGCCGGAACTGCACAAACCGGGGATGGTGATCGGCAACATTCAGGAAAGTGCCGCGCAAGCGTTGGGTCTTTCCACTCAAACAAAAGTAGTGAACGGTGGAATGGATCAGGCAGTGGGCGCCATTGGCGCAGGCAATATTCAAGCCGGCATCATTTCAGAAACCACCGGTTCCGCACTGGCAATTCAAGTGACAGTAGAACAAACAGATAGCGATCCACAACAAATGATCCCTGTCTACGTTCACAGCATACCCGATCAATATCTACTTGTTCCGGTTTGCCCTACTGCCGGCATGGCTTTCAAATGGTTCAGAGACCAGTTTGCCGTAGAAGAGATCAAAAAAGCCATAGCACAGCAGAAAGATAACTATGATCTGCTCACAGAACTGGCGGCAACCGTTCCCCCCGGCTGTGATGGACTGCTGATGCTGCCGAACCTGATGGGTTCTTTCAGCCCTGAGATCAATCCAACAGCGCGGGGTTCTTTCACCGGCTTTACCCTCAGCCATACGCGCGCACATTTTGCCCGTGCAGTCATGGAGGGGGTAGCTTTTCTATTGAAGCGCAATGTGGAATATATCGAAAAAGCCGGTATTTCCATTCATGAGATCATCTCAACAGGCGGCGGTTCCCGCAGCAGGTTGTGGAATCAGATCAAGGCAGATGTATGCGAAAAACCCGTGGTTACCCTGCAAAATGAAGAAACCGGTCTGCTGGGGAATGCCATTTTAGCCGGTACGGCAGCAGGCATCTTTCCTTCTATTCAAGCTGGCTGCCAGAAAATGGTTGCGGTGAAAGAAAAGTATGATCTTACCGAAAATGCAGAGAAATATGTACAGCCGTATCGAAACTATGTTGATCTAGAGAAAAGCCTTGATGCGTTTTTTATCCGGGCTTACCTGTCAAAAAAAGAAAAATGAGAGAAAAAGGAGAAAAGGAAATTATGACCCTAAAACCCAAAGTCGGTGTGCTTGTGATGGCACTGCTCGAGGACGATTACAACAAAACCGCTCATATGCGCCCCAAGGCGCAGAAAGTAGCAGATCATATTGGAGAGATCATCGGAAAATTCGCCGAACCTGTCTGCCCGACCCTCGTGGAAGAAGAGCATCAGGCTGAAGCCGCCGCCCGCATGTTCAATGCGGAAGATGTAGACCTCATCGTGGCAGTTGAAGTGGCTTACACCAAGGGTATCGTTCCCACGCGCTGCTTTCTGAACACCACCGCTCCTGTGTTGGTGTGGAACACTCAGCAGATCGAATTTTTACCCGAAGATGCTGACTTCGATCTGATCATGGTCAATTCCGGCATGGCAGGCGTACCTGAAATGACCTCCGCCCTGCTGCGGATCGGCAGACCTTACTGGATGGTGACCTCCATGATGGAAGATCCTGCCGGGCAGCAAAAACTGGCTGATTATATCCAGGCAGCCTTAGTGATCCGCAAACTGAAACAGGCACGCATCGCCATCTTTGGGCATGCCTTTGAAGGAATGACTGATCTGATGGTCGATCAATTGAGCCTGCGTCAGGATGTAGGACCGGTTTGCTGGCCGGTAGAGCCGGAAAAAGTTTCGGTTGCCATGGGTGAGATCAGCGATGCAGAAGTGAAAGCCCTGATGGATAAGGAAGCAGGGCGCTATAAAATCGATATCGCACAACCGCAGTTCGAGCAATCCTGCCGGTTGGCACTCGCCATGGAAAAAGTAACCCGCGACGGGAATTTCGATGCCGTGGCATCTTTTGACCAGGTATGGTTGACCGACCCGAGAGTGGGCATCATCCCTTCATACGGAACAGGACGATTGTGTGAACTGGGTATTCCCTGCTCCACCGAGGCGGATATCACCACATTGACCGCCATGCTGATCTTGCAGGGTATTGCCGGAAAAGCAACCTTCCTGGAAAACTACGTGATCGATTTCAAGCGTGAATCCATCATCCTCTCACATGACGGACATGGAAATCCAGCAATGGCAAACGCCCCATCTGATGTAACATTAAAACACAGCATTTATTATGAAGGCGTAAATGGCTTTGGAGCTGGCTTTGAATTCGCCTATGCCGCCGGACCGGTCACCAATCTCTCTCTCGTTCCGGTTGCAGGACGCTGGCGGCTGATCGTTTCTGAAGGGGAATCGATTGCGATCAAGCCTCGCCCGGTGGCTGCCCCGCAGATGCTATTCAAACCCAAAGAACTGCCCATTGCTGAATGGTGCACGAAATGGTGTCAGGCGGGAGTGCCACATCATCAGGCGCTGGCTTTCGGTCATCTCAGTGAGAAACTGAAAATTTATGCCGCTATGGCAGGGTTGGATTATTTTGAGGTTTAATTTCAAACAAGATTGGATTTTGCGGTGATGGATATGAAAGAGATAAGTACTGCCGAACGAAGATCACAGATCGCCCAGATGGTCACTGAAAAGGGGCAGGTTTACGTATCTGACCTGGTAGAAATGTTCAACGTATCAGAAGTTTCTATCAGGAGAGACCTGACCCTGCTGGAGGAATCAAAGCGGCTGAAACGCGTCCACGGAGGAGCGATCCCTATTCCCGGAAGTTTTCGAACGGATTCTTTCGAAGAAAAACAGAAACTGCACAACGATGCAAAAGCACGCATCGGGCAGTTTGCTGCAAGTCTCATCCAGCAGGGAGATATCATCCTGCTGGATTCAGGGACAACCACTCTGGAGATCGTACACAATATTCCTCCCGCGCTGCGCGTGAGCAACATGATCAACATGGTATCGAATTCCATGCCGCTATCGCAGGAAGTGCTTTCCTGGCCTTCCCCCAACCTTACCGTTTTGGGCGGGATCTACCTGCCCGATTACCAGGCGACCGTCGGTCCGCAAACTTTAAGCCAGCTGCATGAATTGACCGCTGATATTGTCTTTCTGGGAACCGATGGATTAACACTAGAAGGCGGGGCTACTACCGCCAACGTGTTGATGGCAGAAGTCGATCGAATGATGGCAGATCATGCGCGCAGGACAGTTCTGGTCACCGACAGCTCAAAATTCGGAAGGAAAGGCTTTGTACCTGTAAAAAAGGTATCTGCCTACCAAACCATCATCACTGACAAAGACGCACCCATGGATATGGTAAACGCCATTCGCGCCATGGGTGTCGAAGTTCTGCTTGTTTGAGCACTGCTTCATTATAAAAAGGAACTGAACATGTACCGCAGCACTCAAATCAGACCGCCATTCTTTGAAATAGGACCCAAAGCCTATATTTACGGGGAAAAAGCCCTGCAGCTTGCCATGCATGCTGACCGCATGAGTGTGAAATACGATGTCAGCATCATCTTCACTCCCCAGTATGTAGATATTCCCTTGATCGCCGATAAAACAAAGCACCTCCACGTTTTCGCGCAGCACATGGATTCACTGAAAATCGGCAGAGGGGTTGGATCGGTACTGCCCGAGGCAGTGAAAGCAGCCGGAGCAGATGGCTTTCTTTTAAATCATTCTGAAAAGAGAGTATCTCTGGAAGAGATCGAAAAAACGATCAGGCGGGGAGATGAGGTAGGGCTGGCTTCCATGATCTGTGCTGATGATCTTTCGCAGGCAGTGAAGATCGCTTCCTTTAAACCCAATATCATCCTTGCGGAATCACCCGAATTGATCGGTATGGGTAGCCGCGAGAATAGCGATCAAGAAGAAATCAAGAAGATCAATGAATCCGTCTGGCAGGTCAATCCCGACATTCTAGTTTTACATGGAGCCGGGATCAAATGTGGGCAGGATATCTACGATGTATTTAAAAATGGCGCGCAGGGCAGCGGTTCTACCAGCGGCATCCTGCTGGCGAGTGATCCCTTCCAGATGCTGGAAGAAATGATCCACGCCGCGCGCACCGCATGGGATGAAACTCATTAATTTATTGAAAAAGAGGTAATGAAAATGACCGTTTATCACCAATCCATACAGGTACAATCGAAATTAGCACCGACCTTTCACGATGTTACCGGGCAGGCTAAAGCCGCCTTACAGAGTTCAGGCATCAAGAATGGCATCATGGTAGTCTATTCACAGCACACCACCTGCAGTGTGATGATCCAGGAAGAATCACATGATGAAAATTTCTATGGTATCAAATCCATCATGCAGGATCTGCTCAACATCTTTGAAAAACTGGTCCCTACCTGCCGCAGTGAAGGGCAGTACCTGCATCCAGGTCCGGCGCATATTGCCGACGCAACCAGCAGAAAAGAAGAACCGTTCTGGAGCCTGAACACCGACGCTCATTTACGCTCGATCATTATGGGACGCTCCGAATCCATCCCGGTAATTGATGGAAAACTGGAACTGGGAGAATTCGGACGCATCTATTTTACAGATTTCGATCAGGTGCGGGCAAGAGAAAGAACCGTACACTTCCAATTTGTGGGTGAATGAACCTCTTGCATCCAGTATAAAGATGATTGAGATACCTCAATCATCTTTTCATTTAACTCTGTTCAATAATGTTCGCTCTTTCATTTTCATATATTAATATATCGTTTATTGATTCGGCACAGGAAATGGAAGATAATAGGGATAGATTGGAGGAATGGATGGAATTTTTATTGGATCCCAATGTGGCTTATGTTGTGCTGGTAGTGGCACTTTTCATGGTCATCTTTGCGCTTCTCACACCCGGCACAGGGATACTGGAATTCCTGGCACTGGTTTTTTTAGGATTGGTGGGATACTCTATTTCAGCCGTGGCAGTCAATGCCTGGGCTATCATCCTTTTGCTGGCAGGAGTAATTCTGGTTATCTTCTCCTTGCGCCGTACATGGAAATGGTATTTTCTGGCAGTATCCATCCTATGTGTGATCGTTGGCATGCTGTTCGTTTATAGTAAACCTGGCAGCCTACTCGCCATGGATCCGCTGCTGGCAGTTTTCTTATCCCTTGGAATGGGTGCATTCATCTGGGTGGTGGGACGCAACACGATCAATGCTTCAAAGTTGAAACCCACCAGCGATCCGGATCAAGTAGTGGGGCTAACCGGCACAGCCATTACAGATATTTCTGCAAAAGGGAGTGTCTTCGTGGATGGAGAAAACTGGTCAGCTATTTCTGACAACCGTATTTCCAAGGGGAGCCAGGTCACTATATTGGAGCGTACCGGGCTGGTATTGAAAGTTGAAAAAACAGAAGAACAAAAAAAGACTAAATAATATGTTCTTTAAAAAAGAAAGAAGGTAATATGCTTGTTTCAATTCTAATTGCAGTGGTTTCACTCATTGTGATCCTCCTGCTGGCAACATCCATCCGTGTTGTGGCGGAGTACCAGCGCCTGGTTGTCTTTCGATTGGGTCGCTGCGTGGGAGAGCGTGGACCCGGTTTGGTCATGCTCATCCCGGTCATCGACCGCGCGGTAACGGTTGATCTGCGAGAGCAGGTGCGTGAAATTCCCGCCCAAACATCCATCACCAAAGATAATGCGCCCATCTCTATTGACTTCTTATGGTTCTACAAGGTTATAGAACCCACCAAAACCGTACTGCAGGTCGGTAACTTTGCACTGGCTGCGCAAGGGATCGCCACCACCACGCTGCGATCAGTTATCGGCAGCATCCTGCTTGACAGCGTCCTTTCGGAGCGCGAACAGATCAACAATGCCCTGCGCACCCGTCTGGATGAAGTCACCGAACGCTGGGGCGTCAAGGTGACCAATGTGGAAATCCGCGAGATCATCCCTCCACATGACGTTCAGGAAGCCATGAACCGCCAGCTTTCAGCAGAGCGCAACCGTCGTGCGGTTGTGACAGAATCACAGGGCACACGAGAAGCGGCTGTCAATGTGGCAGAAGGTCAAAAGCAGGCAGCCATTCTGCAAGCTGAAGGCACCCGTCAGTCTCAAGTATTGAATTCAGAAGGGTATGCAAAAGCATTGGAAACGATCTTTGCTGCAGCCAAAAATATCGATTCCAAAACAGTTACTTTAAAATACTTCGACACGCTTAAAGACCTCGGCGCCAGCCCTTCTACAAAATATATCTTCCCCATGGAATTCACCTCGCTCCTGAAAGACTTCATTCAGGGTCGCGAAGGAAAAGAAGGCAAAACGAAATAACAAAAAGACCTCGTGAGAAATTCACGAGGTCTTTTTCATTTAAGATTCTTATTAAGGTATTGCTCACGAACCTTGCGGGGTGTTCCATTCAGCGGGCAGGAGAAATTGATGCAGCGCACGCAGATATTGCGCACCAGGATAAAGCTGAATGAAATGCTGCTGATAATGGCAATCAATGACAAAACATATTCTTTTGATACAACAAGAAAAACAATGGGAATCATTAAGAATAACAAAACTCCAACCAGAAAAACAGCTCTTTCAATGCGATTCATCGGCTGCGGGCGGTATTTCCAGAATTTGATCACCCCGTAGTTCGCATGACAGTGCAGCACAATTCCCTCTTCTTGCCAGTAAGGGCAGTGGCTGCACAGTACTCTGCCCTCAATAACAAAGAAAAAAAACAGCATATATCCCAGCCATATCAAGAACAAATTGGTATTTCCTGATCTGACCAAGCCAATAATGATGGTTGTAAAAAAGGGGATGATCGCCATGAAGAAATTCAAAGTGTCGCGCACATCATAGCGGCACATCAATTGCGAAGAAAGGGTACAGCCGCTGCACACATTTTTTGGCTGCAAGGTACAGGGTTTTTCATCCATGCTTTTATTGTAAACCTGGATCAGAGTTTCCTCGTTTTTTCCTTAATGTACCTGATAGAGCATTTCACCAGCCTTGATGGCAATTTTCAAGCGGTTCTCAGCCGGTGTAATGGGGCATGACCAACGGTCATTGTATGCGCAGTAGGGATTGTATGCCATATTGAAATCAACCGCAAATTTCCCATCCGCTGCCGCTTCGATCTCAAGATATCTACCCGCCGGATAGGTTTCTTTCCCAGACATCAAATCCACAAAAGGAAGGAAAAATCCATAGCCGGTTCGATATAAGGTTAGCGATACAGATACTCCATCCACCGAAAAAGAGATCGAACCAAAGCGTTCGTAAGAACGAATTTCTCCTTTGGATGTTTGTATAGGAACTATTTCTTTCTCCGGGAACTCTTGAATGCTCAACGTGAAACGCAGGTCCGGATTCTCCGGATAATAATGCAGTCCCTTGAAAGCTCTTTGCTGTTTTGGGGTTAATGGGCTTTGCGGATCAGACGCAAAGAATTCATCTTTTTCTTTTCGATAATCAATTAACGCACTCATAACAACCTCAATTCTAAATTTATTGTACCCAGCCTGAGAAGATAAGTCATTAGCAGTTTATATAAAATTACTTTACTAATTTTCCTGTCCCCCAGAAAAAAGAGTGCGTTTGTTAGAAGATTGATTGAAAAATACACAAAGAAACAGGTTTCCTTTGGAACCTGTTTCTTTATCTATTGAGGAAGAGAAGAGATTTTTTTATTCTATCCAATCGAAAGTGCGGGTAACCGCTTTCTTCCATTCTTTATACTTTTCAGAATACAGCGGACTATGCGGCTGCGGCGTCCAAATTTTATCTTTCTTCCAATTGGCACGCATTTCATTCAAGTCTTTCCAGAAATCAACCGCATATCCGGCAGCATACGCTGCTCCCAGAGCAGTGGTCTCTGCCACTTTCGGACGAATGACCGGCACCTGCAGCACATCTGCCTGGATCTGCATAAGCAGATCATTTTTCACCATGCCCCCATCCACTTTCAATACCAGCAGATCAACATTGGAATCCGCTTTCATGGCTTCCAACACTTCACGCGTTTGGAAAGCTGTCGCTTCAAGAGCCGCGCGGGCAAAATGACCGCGGTTGACATAGCGGGTCAGACCTACAATGACGCCGCGCGCATCCGAGCGCCAGTATGGAGCAAATAACCCTGAAAAAGCCGGCACCAGATACATGCCGCCGTTATCATCTACTGTCTTTGCCAGATCTTCAATTTCAGGAGCACTATCGATCATCTTCAAGTTATCACGCAGCCACTGCACCAGCGCACCGGTAATAGCAATTGAACCTTCCAGCGCATAAACCGGTTTTTCATTCTTGAATTGATAGCACATGGTGGTCAATAACCCATTTTTAGAAAACACCAGCTCATTCCCGGTGTTGAGGATCATAAAGCAGCCGGTGCCGTAGGTATTCTTGGCTTCTCCCACATCAAAACAAGCCTGCCCTACTGTTGCGGCTTGCTGATCACCCAGATCACCTGCCACCGGAATGACACCCCCAAATGGACCATCGGCTTTGGTATATCCATAGACCTGGGAAGAAGGATGAATCTCGGGCAGCATCTGCATGGGAATGCCCATGATCTGGCAGATCTCTTTATCCCACTGCAGGGTTCTTAAATCCATCAGCATGGTGCGGCTGGCATTGGTTACATCCGTCACATGCACCCCACCGTTCACTCCACCGGTCAGGTTCCAGATCAACCAGGTATCCATATTCCCAAACACCGCCTTGCCTGCCAGAGCTGCTTCTTTCACTCCCTCAACATTCTCCAATATCCATTTGATCTTTGGACCGGAAAAATAGGTTGCCAGGGGCAGTCCAACTTTCTGTTGAAAGCGGTTCTGTCCGCCTTCTTTCCCCAGCTTCTGTATGATCTTATCGGTTCGCGTATCCTGCCAGACAATGGCATTGTAGAAAATCTTGCCAGTTGCTTTATCCCATACTATGGTTGTTTCCCGCTGGTTGGTGATGCCAATAGCAGTAATATCTTCAGCACGTGCGCCCGCATTGCGCATGGCTTCCATAATCACATCCTGCGTACGCGCCCAGATCTCATTCGGATTATGCTCTACCCAACCCGGTTGAGGGTAGATCTGCTTGTGCTCTAATTGATGACAGCTAATAATTTCACCGCCATGATTGAATAAAATACAACGAGTGCTGGTTGTTCCTTGATCAATAGATGCAATATATTCTGCCATTTTCTCTCCCTGTATATAACAAAAATATTTTATATGGATGACGAATTCACTATACACATATATTATAGAAAATCTTTTCATTTTCAATTGTAGAGCACAAAGGTGCATAGTTTGCTAAAATATTATTTTTATCATATGAAATTAATTGCAATTTATTTGAAAAATTATGCATTATATTGTATGTTAAGCAGGCAAATATTATGGATAAAGCAGAAAAGATCAACGAATCTATCCGTGCAGCTCGCATGTATTTCTATCAAGGGATGACTTGCGCTGCAATAGCGCGAGAAATGAATCTATCACGATCTTCCATTTCTCGTTTGATAAGCTACGCTAAAGAAAATGGCTACGTTGATATACGTATTATTGATCCCATCGAGCAGCCGTTAAAACTCGAGAAAAAGATTACAGAGATCTATTCAGTCTGGAAAGTTCATGTTGTTCCTGTCCCTGATATTGTTGGTGAAGTGGAATGGTTGGAACGTGTTGCTCAATATACTGCAAAATATTTGAACACCTTGTATGATTCCAATATGATACTCGGTATTGCCTGGGGAACAACACTCAGCGCTATTTCTCGATATTTACTTCCGAAAGTTACCCATAATAGTCAGATCGTGCAGTTGAATGGAGCCGGGAATACCAGAACGATGGGCATTGAGTACGCAAGCGAGATCATCATGCGTTTTGCTGCGAATTATCAGGCACGTGCCCACTTATTTCCAGTACCTACTTTTTTTGATTACGCCAGCACAAAAAACGCCATGTGGCAAGAACGCAGCATTCAACGTATTTTACAGCTGCAAAAACAAACTGATCTTCTCCTCCATAGCATTGGGTCCGTCAATGCCGGCGTCCCAAGTCATGTTTATGCAGGCGGTTATCTGGAAGAAAAAGATCTGCAAGAGTTACCCAAATATCAAATTGTTGGAGATATCGCAACCGTCTTCTTCAAAGAAGACGGGAGTTTTTCAAATATTCCTTTAAATGAACGAGCAAGTGGTCCTAATCTTAATCTATTCCGACAAAAACACTGTATATGCGTTGTTTCGGGATTAGCCAAAGTTAAAGGGCTGCATTCAGCGTTGTTAGGAGGATTAATAAAGGAACTAATAGTAGACGAACCAACTGCCAGGTCTTTGATCGAGCAGTTTGGGAAAAAAACAAATTAATCTATCAGAAAGGTATTTTCAAAGCGATAAATTTAAACCTTTGTAAAATCAGACCAAAATGAAAAAAGAGAACAACTTCGATATTATTATCATTGGGGGAGGAGTGGTTGGATGCATGGTCGCGCGATTTTTATCGCGTTATAAATTGAACATACTGGTAATCGAAAAAGAATCTGATATAGGTTCAGGAACCAGCGCCGCTAATACAGCAATCGTACATCCCGGTTACGATGCTATCCCCGGTACCCTAAAAGCAAAACTCAATGTTGCCGCAAATCCCAAATGGGATGAACTGGCTCAGCAGCTTCAATTCGCTTTTGATCGACACGGTGATTATGTCGTATCAATTGGTAAAGAAGAACTGCCTAAGCTAGATGAACTCATGCAGCGGGGGAAAATGAACGGCGTTCAGGGAATGCGCATACTAGATGCAGAAGAAGTTCGCAAACGCGAACCAAACATCAATCCAGAAGTGAGCGGAGCCCTGTGGGCGACCACTGGCGGTGTCTGCGATCCATTTGGAGTAACAATTGCCGCTGCTGAAAATGCTGTACAAAATGGAGTGAAACTTTTCAGGCACACAACTTTTGAAGATTTTCTCTGGGATGGAAAGAAGATTATAGGCATTAAAACCAACCAGGGAGAATTCGCCAGCCGCTGGGTGATCAACGCTGCCGGTCTATTTTCGGACGTTGTAATGCATAAAGCAGGCGTACGTCCTGATTTCCAGATCAATCCACGCAAAGGAGAATATTTCGTTCTGGATCGTTCACAATTCACCGTGAATAATGTACTGTTCCCGGTACCAACCAATATCAGCAAGGGTATTCTGGTAACCACCACCGTTCACGGAAATACTATCCTCGGACCTAATGCGAAGAATATCGAAGATAAAGAAAACAAAGAAAACACTCCAATGGGTATGAATGAGGTTTTTGAAGGCGCAAAGAAATTAGTTCCTACGATCAATCCGCGCAACATTATTTCAATCTTCGCAGGCTTGCGAGCAAGTGGAAATTTCGTTGTTGAAAGCTCAACCAATGAAACGACAGATGATTTCTTGATAGAAATTCCAGACACAGTGCAGGGGTTTATCAACCTGGGTGGAATTGAATCACCTGGGTTAACCGCAGCTCCTGCGATCGCTCAGTATGTGATCGATCTTCTTAAAGACGCAGGAGAAAATTTTGAGGAAAAACAGGATTGGGATCCCATCCGCCCGGCTCGTCCGCAGTTTAAACATCTAAACTATGAAGAACGAGATGCCCTGATTAAAAAAGACCCACGCTATGGTCGAGTGGTCTGCCGCTGTGAAAATGTCACCGAAGGTGAGATCGTGGCAGAGATACACTCTCCCATTCCTGCCTTAACCTATGATGCCATCAAAAGACGCACCTGGCTGGGAACCGGGCGCTGCCAGGGCGGTTTCGATATGCCGCGTGTGACAGAAATTTTAGCCCGCGAATTAGGAACTTCCCAATTAGAGGTAAGCAAAAAGAACGGCTCTTCAAAATTCCTTTATCGATCTACCAAAGACGCAGGGGGTATGCGATGAAGATCAAAAACTGCGATATTGCCGTGATCGGCAGCGGACCAGGCGGTCTGGCTGCTGCTCTGGCTGCCAGGCAGAACGGAGCGAAGAACGTACTGCTTATCGAACGCGACAAGGAACCGGGTGGAATTCTGCTGCAGTGTATTCACAATGGTTTCGGTGTTGAGATCTTCAAAAAGGATTTACCAGGTCCTGCCTATGCCCAGCACTTCATTAATGAAGCAGAAAAAGCGGGGGTGCAGTTCCTGCTCGATACCATGGTTCTGGAAATCACTAAAGACAAACGTATTTTTGCCAGCAACAAGAAAGAAGGTATGCTGGAAATTCAGGCAAAAGCGATCATTTTAGCCATGGGCTGCCGCGAGCGCACCCGCGCTCAAGTGCGGCTGCCCGGGGCACGACCGGCGGGAGTGTATACTGCCGGCACCGCCCAGCGCTGGGTCAATGTAGAAGGCTTTATGCCCGGTAAAAAGATCGTCATTCTCGGCTCTGGAGATATTGGGATGATCATGGCACGCCGCCTGACCTTTGAAGGTGCAAAGGTTGAAAGAGTGCTTGAGATCATGCCCTACCTTTCGGGATTGATGCGCAATTACGTTCAGTGTTTGCAGGATTTTGATATTCCTCTACAGATGCAGCATACAGTCAAACGCATCATCGGAAATGAGCGCGTGGAAGCCATCGAAACTGTTGCAGTAGATGACCACTGGCAGGAAGTACCCGGCAGTGAAGAAGTTATCCCCTGCGATACACTGCTGCTCTCTGTGGGTTTGATCCCGGAGAACGAACTTTCACGACAGATCGGCATTCAGCTTGATCCGCTCACATCAGGACCTTTCGTCGATAATCATTTTCAAACCAACGTGGATGGATTCTTTGCTTCAGGAAACGTGGTGCATGTATACGATCTGGTTGATTGGGTAACAGGCGCTGGACTGCGCGCCGGAGAGAGCGCTGCACTGTATGCCGGTGGAAAGCTGCTGCTTAACAAGAAAATCCCGGTTCAACATGGACAGAATGTACACCATGTGATCCCTCATTTTCTGGATATCGAAAGTCTTTCTTCTCACGAAGAACAATTGCAAATGCGCGTGACCAAGCCGCTGGAGCATCCGGTTAAGGTACAGGTTACCGATGGGGAAGAAGAGATCATTGCCAGTAAAGCTCTGCCCTATGCCCGTCCGGGAGAAATGGTAACGATTCCATTGAAAGAAAAGCATATCGAACTGCTTAAAAAAGCAGAACGGCTGGTAGTACAGGTAGTAGATCGCGAGGATTGAAGATGAACACAAATTCAAAAGACCAACAAATCATCTGCGTGGCATGCCCCAAGGGCTGCCGCTTAAATATTCACCGTGAAGGAGAAGAGATCCTGGTTTCAAACCAGGGCTGCAAGCGCGGCGTTCTCTATGCGCAAGGGGAGATGACCGATCCGCGGCGTATGGTCGCGACCACCGTGCAGATCAAGGGCGGAATGCACCCTCTTTTGCCTGTCTACACTGCTTCTCCTTTTCCAAAAGGACGTATATTTGAACTCTTGAAAAAGCTGCGCAGCTTACAGGTGCAGGCACCCGTCAAAGAAGGACAGGTTATTTGGGAAAATGCTTTAAATACCGGCATTTCTATTATAGCCAGCAGAGATATGTAAATCTGGTGTTTTAAAAGATCTAACATCTCAATAATATTTTTCAGAAAATAACCCTTTGTTGAAATTACGTTTCAAAAGATACAAATTTGGAAAATACTTATCCCTCTTTCTGAAATATATCGGTAAAAGTTAGAATCCATCTTTTATAAAACATTTGGGAATATTCTCTTTTTTTTGGGGGGTTATTTTGATATTTCCTGCACATAGTACCTTTTTATTTGATTCTTTTGATTTTTTTCTGTAGGATAATCCTTGATAAAATTTTTATAGAAAAATAATAAATAATACTACTTCCGTATTAATAATCATGTTCTTTGCACTTATTAAATATTAGTTACTCATTTTTTATAGAAAGGAGGAAAAAAAGTTTTAGTAAATATGATTGGTTTTAGTAAATATAAATAATTGGAGGGAAAACATGAACAAGGATTCAAAGAAGACTTGGGGGTTTTTTACACTTTCGCTTGTGATAATTTTAATTGGTAGTCTCCTCGCATGGTCCATTGATACAAATGGTGGAAAAGTTACTGTTAAGCTTGTAGATTTCATTGGTGAAGATGGTGCTCTATTGCATGGTAGACTGTACATTCCCGATGGAGTCTCAAGTGATAATCCTGCACCTGGTGTGGTATTCATCCATGGAGGTGACGCATCGGCTGATAAATACTCCTCGATCTCAGTTGAGCTATCGAGGCGGGGTTATGTTGTTCTGAGCTTTGATATGAGAGGTCATAGTTTTTCTGAAGGACCCGCTGAACTTCCATTTGGTAAACCGCCCGAACATGGATTCGGAGGTCCGGAAGCTTTAGCTTATATTAGATCACTTGATATTGTTGACCCCGACCATATTAGTATCGCCGGACATTCTATGGGTGGAATAGCAACTGGTTATGCTGCTGCGAAATACCCAGATGGTTATACTTCCATGGTACTGCTTGGCTCCACGCCCTTAAATCCCGATCTCTCAACACCACGAAACGCAGCGATTATCGTTTCTCTTGATGATAATGCATTAACTAGCTCATCAACTCTGCTTCCTTTCATCGGTGTTACTGATGCTGCTGATATTCAATTCGGAAATGTCTATGGATCGATAGAAGATGGAACTGCTCATGTGATTTATTTTATGAATACAGTTCACAATGCAGAATATATAAATCCTGGTGTAATTGAAAATACTATTGACTGGATCCAAAAGACAAACACGGCTCCTAACAATATTGATCCTTCTAATCAAATTTGGATCTGGAGATATGTCGGCACGACAATCGCATTAGCAGGAGCGGTCTTTTTCATGTTAATGCTTGGTGCTCTTCTCTTACAATCCGCTTACTTTAAACCACTGGTTGAACCGCTTCCTGTATTCAAGGGACAAACAGGAAAAGGTTGGTGGATCTCCGCAATCCTCTCAGCGATCATCGGACCAGCTACCCTTTTCTATTTCCACGGATTAACAGCGAAATCACCTGCATTCTGGCCATTCAATAAGATCACAGGTCTCATGGGATGGACTGTCATTGTAGCTGCGATCACTGTAGTGATATTCCTGTTCAACCGCTTTGTACTAAAAAGCAATAAAGAGGTGTCTGGGGATAATCTGGGATTAACTTGGAACAAGAAGATCGATTGGAAAAAGATTGGTAAGTCATTACTGCTGGCATTCTGCATCATTGCATCTACTTACCTAGTGGTAGCGATCATCTACAGTGTGTTTCAAGTCGACTTCCGAATGTGGAATGAGGGATTAAGATTGATGACACTGGGTAGAATTGGATACCTTTGTAAATATATTGTACCTTTCATGCTTGCATATATTGTCTTCGCCGCAAATCTGCACGGTTTGCTTCGCCCAAAGGGTGGTACTGCAAGCTTCGGAAAGGAATTACTCACAAATATCCTCATCATGTCTCCTTGGTACTATTTGTGGGCTATTTGGTGGGGTCCTTTCGCTTATCTAAAAAGTCACCCGGCTGGTCCTGCTTTCGCTCAAGGGTTTATGCAGCACTGGTTCTGGGCATTTGTTCCAATAATGCTCATGTGGACAGTCGTTTCAACTTACTTTTATCGTAAGACAGGTAAAGTATATGTAGGAGCATTTTTGAATGCATTCTTTGTCTGTTGGATGATACTTGCAGAGCAAATGCTAGCAAGCTTCTTATTGTAACAAAATCTAACATAAGACCTCTCCAACTTCAATGGAGAGGTCTTATTGTTTTCATCTCAACCATGCGTTTAAAAAAAGAGATTTGTAATTCATATAGATAGAATATAATTTCAAAAATTTTCCGATTTTCATATTACCCTTCAAACCTTTTTTTATATATTTCACAAGAGCTGTTTTTAGAAATAGTAGATATTCTCCTTTAGAAAACATTCTGTATGTATCATGTGAAAATCTGTTTCTAAAAATGTTATCTTTTTCAAAATTATGTCAAAGTAATTCCCTCTCAGATAATAAAGACGAATGTCATATTCATTAGCTGTAATTCTTCCAGAATTCGATGTATACTGAATTCACATACAGTTCGGTTTTATAAACTTTGGGGAACAGAAATCGACACTCCATCAAAGAAAAACCTCTCCCTGATTAGCATTGCATAGCATACTCGTTAAATTCTTTTAATTTATATGATCGTATTACTTTCTATTAAAAAGGAGGTGGTAGCGAAAACAGATGAATTCACATTGTACTTAAACCTATTCTTTTGAGGAGAAAAAAATGAAGACATTTAGGATTTTAGTTATTTTTACAATCCTTGCACTGGCTTTCGCAGGCTGCAAGGCAAAAGTAGAGGTACCCGCTGAAGAAGTAACCCTCCAATTATGGACTCAGGAAGGCGAATCTGATAATGCATATCAATATGTGGTCAGCCTGACCGATGCCTTCACCGCTTTGTATCCGAATATTACCTTTGAAGTAGTACAAAAAGATACCGAGACCCTGCGTGAAGACTTCCAGACCGCCAGCCTGGCTGGTGCAGCCCCTGACCTGCTGTGGACTGTTAGCGACCATGCCGGTCCATTCACCACCGCAGGATTGATCCAACCAGTTGAAGATTATTTCGACATGGATCTATATGTTCCCAGCGTTGTTATGAATGATCATACCTGGGCAGTGCCAATCTCCAGCGGCAACCACCTGATGTTGATCTACAACAAAGACTTAATTGCAGAAGCACCGGCAGATACCGATGAAATGATCGCAAAAGCCGAAGAATTAACCCATGACGATCAATATGGGTTGGTCTACAATGCAACCGAACCCTTCTGGCTGGTACCGTGGTTGGGTGGATTTGATGGTCAGGTTTTCGCAGAAGATGGTGTCACACCCACTCTGAATACCGAAGCAATGGTTAACACACTTCAATTCTTATATGACCTGAAATTCACCTACGCGATCACCCCTGAATCGATCGACTATGATACAGCCGATACCCTCTTCAAAGAAGGGAAAGCTGCCATGTTGATCAATGGTGACTGGTCACTTGGTGCATACCAGGAGCAGTTCGGCGACAAACTCGGTGTTGCCCCCCTGCCAAAAGTTACCTCAACCGGTACTTATCCTGCGGCTTACACTTCAGGAAAATATTTCATGCTTCCCAAAGATCTGGCTGGTGACAAGCTGAATGCTGTCATCAAATTCATCGAATTCGCAACCAACGAAGAAAATCAATTGGGTCAACTGGACACACTCAGCAGACTGCCCGGTTTGAAATCCGTGCTTTCTAACGAAGCGATCTCCAGTGATCCGATCCTGGCTGGATCTGCAGAAGCGATGAGCTATGGTACCCCCATGCCCACAGTGACAGAAATGCGCTGCAGCTGGGATGCCATGAAACCAGAGATGACCCTGGTACTGGCAGGCAGTGAAACTCCCGCAGACGCAGCAGCAGCAATGCAATCTGCTGTCGAAGCCTGCATTTTACAGTTGGAACTAGAGTAACATTTCTAGAATAAAACAAAATGGAACCGGAGAATTCCGGTTCCATTCTTTTGGATTAAGTACAGAATATATCCTGGCAATCATCAAGGGAGGAGGTTTCCCCGATGTTCAACATTGATGCAATAATCAAAAGTCTTTCTGAAGTAGGATCCACCATTCTTGTGGTTCTCCTGATCGTTGTTATCCTTGAACTGTTCTTATATTTACTTCTGGTCAGATGGCTGAAGATAAAAAATTCTCTTGTCTATATGCTTATCTCACCAGCCATCATTGGTCTGCTCGTTCTGCAAGTATACCCGTTGGTTTGGGAAGGGTATATTTCCATGACGAACATGAGCTTGAGCCACTTCTTCAACTTCAATTTCATTGGGCTTAAGAATTATGTGCGCGTATTCACCGAACCGGTACTAAAGCAGGTTACTTTCTTTCCACTCTTCTGGCGTACGATTCTGTGGACATTCGTCAATGTTGCTTTTCATGTTATCGGAGGTATGATCCTTGCATTGTTGCTGAACCGCGATATGAAATTACGCGGTTTATATCGTATGATCATCGTTATCCCATGGGCTTTGCCGCAGGTAGTAGCTGCCATGGCATGGCGTGGTGAATTCAACTTTGAATATGGCTGGATCAACATTATGCTGAAAACCATAGGCTTGCAACCGGTTCAATGGTTAACCAGCCCGACACCTAACTTCGCCGCCATGTGCATCGTCAATATCTGGCTGGGCATTCCATTCATGACTGTAATTCTACTGGGAGGTCTGCAGAGCATCTCCGGAGAATTCTATGAGGCTGCCGAAATGGACGGAGCCAACAACTGGCAGAAATTCTGGGGAATTACGCTTCCGTTAATGCAGCCAATCATGTCTCCAGCGATCATTCTAGGCACAGTATGGACTTTCAATACATTTAATATTTCCTTCTTTATCAACCAGTATGAACTGGAAAGCAGTGATATTCTGGTCACTGCCCTGTTCCGTGCAGCTTTCCAGTATAACCGCTATGGATTCTCAGCGGCATTCGCATTCGTGATCTTCTTTATTCTCTTGATCTATTCTGTCTTTTATGCAAGAGCCACCGGCGCACTGAAAGGAGTAAAAGACTGATGACTACCAGTAATGCTTCAGTAAACACATCCAAACCGATCAAAAAAAGAAAGACGAATTTCTTTCTGGCAAATCGTGGAGACAGCAAATTCAAACGTCTGATCATTCACCTGATCCTGATCTTCTATTGTTTGATCTCGATCTATCCACTGCTGCGTATTTTCAGTGTATCCCTGCGCCCTGGAAACCGTGTACTTTCCACCGATCTCTCGATCATTCCACCTGACGCAACTCTTGAAAATTATGAAAAAGTGATTTATGAACAGGGTCTTCTCCAATGGATCTGGAACTCGCTGGCGGTGACGATCACTACAGCCATTATCGGTGTGATCATCGCAGCTACTTCAGCTTACGCCTTTTCTCGCTTTAAATTCAAAGGGAGGACAACGCTGCTCATTTACCTGCTGACCACGCAGATGATCCCGACCGCCATGTTGATGGTGCCGCTATACATTCTGGCTATCAAGCTGAATCTTATCGGCACATACCGCGGGCTGGTCATCGCGTATTCCGTCACATCAGTACCTTTCAGCATCTGGATCTTGAAAGGCTACTACGATACGATCCCCACGGAACTGGAAGAAGCAGCTATCATCGATGGAGCTTCTCCTCTAGAAGCTTTCTGGAAGATCATCCTGCCGCTTTCCACCCCCGCACTGGCAATCACATTCCTCTTCAATTTCAGCCAGGCATGGAATGAATTCCTGATCGCCCGCGTCATTCTGGGTTCCAATGAGTCGATCCTCACCTGGCCGTTAGGGTTGAACCGATTGATGGGTCAATACCTCGTTCAGTGGGGACAATATAACGCTGGCGCCATTCTTGTTTCACTACCGGTGATGATCTTGTTCCTGGCAATGTCTAAATACATGATCTCGGGACTCACACTGGGCAGTGTGAAAGGATAATAATTTTGGTAAACCAGATCCCCACTTCAAATATGAGGTGGGGATTTTTTAAATAAGGAGAGAAGAGATGAAGATATGGAGAACAATTTTTTCCTGTTTGCTGCTGGCTGGAATTTTCCTGAGTTCCTGCATCGGCACACAGGAAACCACAGTGGAAACAGAGCAGCCAATTTCTGCAGCAGATGAAGAGGTGCTGTACCTGAACATAACATGGCACCAGCACCAGCCGCTTTATTATAAAGATGAAGACGGCGTTTATACCCGCCCGTGGGTGCGGGTGCATGCCACCAAAGATTACTACGATATGGCAGCCATATTGAAGGATTACCCAGAAGTACATGTCACCTTCAATCTAACGCCGGTGCTTATCAGGCAGTTGGATGATTTTGTAAATAACGGCGCCAAAGATCTGTATTGGGTAACAGCAGAGATACCGGCTGAAGCACTGACCGACGAGCAAAAAGAATTCATCCTCACCCGCTTCTTCGACGCCAACTACGACAATATCATCGGGCGTTTTCCGCGCTATGAAGAACTTCTTTTAAAACGCGGTGGCTCTGATGATGCTTCTATTGCCAAAGCAATGACCGATTTTTCCGTTCAGGATTTCCGCGATCTGCAGATCTGGTTCAACCTGGCATGGTTCGATCCCATCTTTCTGGAAGAAGAGCCATTGAAAAGCCTGGTTGACAAAGGAGAGAACTTCGGTGAAGAAGACAAGCAGATCGTATTTGACCAGGTGCGCGCGGTTATGGCGGAGGTTATCCCGGTTCACAAAGAATTACAGGATAACGGGCAGATCGAAGTCATCACCACCCCTTACGCCCATCCCATCCTTCCTTTGATCTATAACTCCGATCTGGCGGCAGTTGGAAACCCAACCACAGAACTGCCCACTCGTTTTTCGTGGCCCAATGATGCTATTGCTCAGCTTGAAAAGAGTGTTGAAGTATATGAAGATCATTTTGGCACTGCTCCCGAGGGATTATGGCCCGGAGAGGGTTCTGTGGCGGAAGATGTTGTCCCACTGATCGCCAATGCAGGTTATCAATGGATGGAAACCGGAGAGCCGGTACTGGCAGCTTCGCTGGGTATGGCAAATTTCACACGGGATGGCAAAGAAACCATTCAGGAAGCAGATATCCTGTATCGTCCCTATTACGTGCAGGGCAGCCAGGGTGATAAAGTAGCTATTTTCTTTAGAGATTGGACCCTTTCAGATAAAGTCGGCTTTACTTATTCCCAAACCCCGGGTGAAGAAGCCGCAGCAGATCTTTTGCAGCGGTTGGAAAACATTCGCCAGGAACTGCAGGATGAAGGTGCCACCGGACCCCATATCGTCAGCATCGTGCTGGATGGTGAAAACGCCTGGGAATATTATCCGAATGATGGGAAAGAATTCCTGAACGCCCTCTACCGCATGCTCTCTGAAAGTGAAACTATCAAAACCGTCACCCCCGCTGAATACCTGGAATTGTTCCCTGAACAGCAGGAACTGGAAGATCTGTTCCCCGCCGCCTGGTTCAGTCAGAATTTTGATACCTGGATCGGAGAAGATGAAGAAAACCAGGCATGGGAGTATCTGGGAAAAGTCCGCGATCATCTAGCAAAATACGATGTAACCGAAAAGCGTGAAGCGAGTGAAGAAGCGATCGCGCTGGCACAAGATTATATGTATCTGGCAGAAGGTTCGGACTGGTTCTGGTGGTACGGTTCCGATCAGGATTCGGGGCAGGATGAATATTTCGATATCGGGTTCCGTGAACTGCTGAAAAAGGTGTATGAATCGCTGGGAGATGAGGTACCGGCTTTCTTGAGCGTACCCATCATCCCGCCCGATGCAGTGAAACCGGATCAATACCTGACTGCAGCATCCACAGTAACGATCGATGGGACAGCCACAGAAGATGAATGGTCAAATGCCGCTTATTACAGCAACACGGATAAAAATGCAGCGATCCGGGAAATGGCGATCACCATGGATGCCAGTAATCTCTATCTCATGTATGAACTTGCAGATGATGAAACATTGAAATCAGGTGGAGATATGTATCTACGCATCCCCGGTGCCGTAGAATACTACCCGTTCATCCTCAATGAGAGTAATTCCGACCAGATCGGTTTTGGTGCGTCTCACTTATTGAAGTATGAAGATAATAAGGCGAACAGCTACATTGCAGAAAATGAAGCGTGGAAGGCAGCTGCAATCGAATGGCAGACAGCCAGACAGGGGTCAACTGTTGAAATCGCGATCCCATTCTCTCAATTAGGAGAACTGGAAACGGGGGACTCCATCATGATCAAAACTGTTGATCCAAATACCCTGGATACTTTTCCGCAGGACGGACCGGCAGAGGTCAACCTGCTGCAAATTGGAGCTTATACCGAGGTGCTGACCATTCATGATCCCGAAGGGGATGACTATGGATCTGGAACTTACACTTACCCCACCGACACCGTCTTTGAAGCACAGGTCTTTGATATCAACACCTTCCAGGTTTCCTACAATGATTCCTATATATTATTCGATTTCACTTTCTTCGGACCGATCACAAACCCATGGGGTTCATCCATCGATCTCTCCCTGCAAACCATGGATGTGTATGTGGATACCGATCCCGGCAACGGAACCGGCTCCCGTGTATTGCTGCCCGGTAGAAATCTGGGATTGGAAGAAGGATTTGGTTGGGATATTGCAGTATGGGCTGAGGGCTGGTACCCGGAAATACTTGCTCCCGATGCAACCAGCGGAGAAGCCATGAACACCAATACTGAAATGAAAATCCTGGTCGATCTGGCTACCAACAAGGTAACGCTGCGCATCCCGCGCTCTGTATTTGGAGATTCTTCTCCCGAAACCTGGGCTTTTGCCGCTATGGTCATGAGTCAGGACGGTTATCCCTCCACCGGAGTATGGCGCGTGCGGGATGTCAGCGAAAATGCTGCACAATGGAAGATTGGCGGTGCACCCACCGGAACCAATCCCACCCGTGTGATCGATCTGGTATGGGCGCAGGGCAATACGCCCGATCAGTCAGCCATCTTGAGCAATTTCACACCCATTGACAAGACGCAGTCAGAATTAAGTCTGGAAGACTTTGCATTGATCCCCATGTTCCAGGTTCAGGAGTAGTGAGAAGATAGGAAAACTTACACCAGCAGCATTTCCCGCTGAGGGGGAAGCTCCTCGAGCCGGCAGTGAAAGATGCAGGCAGCAGCGGGAATCTGCAGCTTATGATCCATAATATTGAAATCCTTGCCGCTTAACAGGTCCTGATAGGTGCCATCTGGAAAAGCGGTGAGGATTTCTCCTTTTCCCCCGGTAGTATTGAAAACAGCACACAGGCTGGTACCTTCCGTAAACCAGACCGCTTGAATAGCCGGCTCGGAGGTTAACCAGTACAATTTACCCTCTTTTGGGGCGGGATCCTTTTTCAAAGCTGCCAGTTTTTGGATGAAATCGGTCAGCTCATAATTTTCCCAGGGGATCATATCTTTATTGAATTGATCCGGTTTGCGCGGTGATGCAGCTTCTTCTCCGGCGTAGATCAGCCAGGCACCCTTATTGAAAGCCTGCAAAGCCGTCCAGGCTAAAGCCTGTTCTCTGGAAGGAGCGATTTCCATGATCCGATCAGTATCATGGTTTTCCACATAGCGCAGCTTCACGAAATCCGCAGGGTAGATACCTTCCTGCATGACCAGCAGATCCAGATAATAACGCGGATCCAGCTTGCCCGTCACAACTCTCTCCCAGGGGCGGAAGACAT
Organism: Anaerolineaceae bacterium; assembly: GCA_963674975.1. Taxonomy (GTDB): domain Bacteria; phylum Chloroflexota; class Anaerolineae; order Anaerolineales; family Anaerolineaceae; genus UBA4781. The sequence continues at coordinate 2,055,478 of OY771913.1, read as the reverse complement.
CATAATCATAGGTGATATCAAATACCTGGTACAACTCGCTATCCGATTGTGCGAACAAATCCCTGCTGCGCCTCTCCGCTACCCAGCCAATATGAACCGATTCTGCCAGCCAGAGTATATCTGGATTGATCGCTTTGGCAGCCGCATCGGCTTTCTTCCAGAATTCCACCGGCACCAGCGTAGCCACGTCACAGCGGAAGCCATCTATGCCAAGAGAAGTCCATTTTTCGATTGCCTTCACAAGATAATCATGCAGTTCTGTATGCGAGTGATCCAGTTCTACAATATCCTCCCAATCGGGAACCGAGGTGGTTGGATTACCCTGCGGATCAAGACGGAACCATTCTTTATGCTCCCCTGCCAGAACCGAATCGGGGGAAGTGTGGTTGTAAACCACATCGATCATCACTTTTAAATCGAGATCGTGCGCTGTTTTGATCAACCGTTTGAAATCTTCCTCCGTTCCATACTCGGGGTTGACCGCCATATAATCTGCAATGGCATACGAACTGCCCAGAGAGCCCTTGCGATTCACCTTGCCGATGGGATGAATTGGCATGAACCAGATATAATCCACACCCAATGCTTTAATGCGCAGTAGATCGTCGATCACACCCTGAAAATCGCCGCGCTGGCTGTGGTTGCGCACATAAATTTCGTAGATCACAAGATTGCAGAAATCTTTTTTCGATTTCATATGATTATTCTCATTTTAATTTTTTTTTATTTAACTTGTAGAACTATAGAATAACAAATAAATCATATAAAAAGAAGTAGTTTAGGTATATTTCTAATATCTTCTAGACTTTTACCTGTCGATACTTTTTAATTTCTGCAAATCCCCAAAAAATCTGTAAAACACCATACAGGAACCATGATCCATTGATGCTGTTAATCACATTTATGATATTAAAGATTCCAACGGCGATCAAAACAATCCCATTTACGATAAACATTATACGATTCTTGACAAACAGATTGATGATCCCCAATCCTACAAGAACCACCCCCCAGACCGAATCAAATATTTGGCTTAAGAAGAAAGAGAGAACACCAATCATGATCTGACCAATGCCGGTGTTGCGCAAATCATCCTTCACATCTTCCATAGAAAGGGGCAGCAGCCAGCTTATAAGTTTTCTCTTGTTCTTCCCAAATTCAAGATTAGTTTTCCCGGAAACAGTAGCCAGAGTACCTCCGGAAAGCATAAGCCCCATTTGCATAAATTTTATCTGCGCACGAGCTTTTTCACGAGGAATGACAAAGGTTCTTTCACTATCATCCTGGCAAATAAATTCTGCCTGTGTTTCGGTTAAATTAACCGTCCATAAAATTTTCTTTTTAAACCCTTTTGATTCCACAACCACAAATGAATCATTAGGGGGAGTAATATCGATCGAATTGTCAGCCATCTTTTCCTCCTGAGTTTGTTTTATAAAATATGTTTAATTATAGGCAAAGTTTAAAAAAAGCTAAAGACTATGAAGGACTTCTTCCACACTGGCTTCAATTTCAATAGGAGTATTAGCATACTCCACCTGAATATCCTTCATGCCATGGCTGTGATAAGCAGTCTTCATTTGAGAGAATTTCAATCCATTGGCAGTCGAGATCACCACCACCTTTTCATCTGGCTTGATCACACCCTGCCCTGCCAAACTGCGGACTACATGCAGCGCCGCACCGGTCTGCGGGCAGCAGTACAATCCGCTTTGGTCAGCCAGAGCGCATATATTCGCCAATTCTTCTTCACTTGCCTGTTCCACTACCCCATTAAAACGCTGCATGACCTTAACCGCGCGTTCATAGCTGACCGGCGCTCCGATCTGGATGGCACTCGCCATACTTTTCTTCGCCGTGACAGGCTTATACCGTTTGAATCCATCCTTATATGCCAGGTAGAAAGGATTGGCATTCTGCGCCTGTGCACAGGCGATACGCGGTAGCTGATCGATCAGCCCCAGCTCAAGCATCATAAGCAGACCTTTACCCAATGCGCTTACATTACCCAGATTGCCTGCCGGTAGAACGATCCAATCGGGCACCTGCCAGTCCAACTGCTGTACGATCTCAATGCCTACTGTCTTCTGCCCTTCCATGCGCAAAGAATTCATGGAATTCGCCAGATAGATGGATGGATCCTGCGTCAATTCCTGCACGATGCGCATACAGCCATCAAAATCGGTATTCAGGGAAAGCACCCTGGCACCGTTCGCCAGTGGTTGAATGAGCTGTTCAGGCGATACCTTATCACGAGGAAGCAAAATAACGGCGGGAATCCCCGCTGCCGCCGCATAAGCCGCCAGCGCCGCCGATGTATCACCGGTTGAAGCGCAGGCAACTGCCTTGATCGATTTTCCATTCTGAATCATGGCGTTAACCACAGAAACCAGCACCGTCATACCAAGGTCTTTGAATGAACCGGTATGGCTGCTGCCGCACTGCTTTACCCACAGATCAGGAACACCGATCTGCTTTCCGAGCCGATCTGCCTGCACCAGAGGAGTATTCCCTTCCCCGAAAGATACGATGGCACTTTCCGGAATTTGCGGGCAGACCCATTCCTTCTTCGCCCATACCCCGCTGGCATATATCCCGGTTTGGAGAGCAGTTCGCTGTTCAAACAAGGTTTTCCATTCTTCTGCCGAGTGCTCTTTCAGGACATCCATATCATGCACCACATCCAGCAGTCCCCCACACTGCTCACAGTGATAGACCACTTCATCGATCGAATGGGTTACCCCGCATCCGCGGATGCATTCCAACCAGCTATTTTCGCTCATTGAATCCTCCCACCACATGGGTCAGCTTTTTGTGCAAGGGTGCTCCAGAACCATTCGCCGTAGCTTCATCCGGCTTATCAGAAAGACCAAACACCAGCGCTCCGGCAGCAGCACTATCTAGTGCAAATTCCTGTACCTCGCGAGTAATGACAATCTCACCTTCCAATAAATCATCCACCGAAGCACCTTCTTCAAGTTGACCCATGGCAGCGATCGTGGCAGTATATTCCGCCCTGCGGAACTGTTTGAAGGGGGTTGGATCACCGGCTTTCACCAGACTATAAACCTCTCTATGCACCCGGCGTATCTTCTCCGGTAATTCCCGAACCTTCTGATCGACCTGTTCCAAGAATTGTTCAAAGTTCAACAATTGATTGGATTGCTCAGCAGCCTGTATATCGGAAAGATGGAATAACCCACTGCCCAGGACAAGGCAGATGTAGACCAAATAATCTTGATTATCTGCCGTAAAAGGATGAAAAATTGGCAGATTCAATATTTTGTAAGCAGATTGAAAATCATCCATGCGGAAATCATCCGCAAGGAGTTCCCGCAAGACAAATTGCGCTGCACTGATGCGAATCTGATCGATAACCTTATCATTGCGACCGCGCGCACCCAGCGCCGTTTTATCCATATCGATCAATACCGCTGTTCTTTCATCGATCTCAATGTCTTTCGTTTCAAGCAGTGAGCGGAAAATGCGCACATTCACCCAACGATTACTAAAGAAAAGAATCGAGCTTCCATCAGCTTCTGTTTCAAGTTTTGTCAATTCCTGATCTTCACTGGTGATGAAAGCCGCGCCCTGCCATCTGCCTGCTTTGCAGATATTTCGAAAAGCGGTCCCATCATTCATGCGTGTATCCCCAACATAGAGAATACGTTCCAGAGGTTCCTTTTTCCCATCTGCAAGTTGTGCTTCTTTTAACAGTTGAACAATGACCCGTGCATAATCGAGTGAGGTTTTGCGCGGAACCGTTCCATTGGGCATCCCCAGCACCGCACAAATTTCTTTCAGCCTGGGCAGCGATTCATCGATCGCGTTGAGATTCCGGTATACAATTCGATCACCTAAGAAATCAAATAAAGTGTTCCGTCCATAGCATTTCATGATACAACCCCCTCCGCCACCAGCAGTTCAGCGTTCAACACAGCACCTTTGGCTGCTCCACGGAGTGTATTATGCACCACCGAAACCATACGTACATCCAGCAGCGGGCAGGGGCGAACACGTCCAACCGACACCTGCATACCATCTCCGCTATCCCGATCTTTACGCGGCTGTGGGCGGTCCTCTTCTTCTCGAACGACAATGGGAAAATCCGGCATACTGGGTAATTCTTGTTCTGCAAGAGGACTATGAAAACTTTTCAATGATTCCTTGATCTCGACAATGCCGGCTTTGTTTTTCAGCTCCAGTGAAAGACAAATGGTATGTCCATCTGAAACAGGAACACGATTTGATTGAGCACTGAAGATAAAATCAGCATCCACCCGCCGGTCGCCTTCCATTTTTCCCAGCAGGGCGCGCGATTCCCGTTCCATCTTTTCTTCTTCGCCATTGACAAATGGGATCACATTATCCTGAATATCCAGATAAGAAAGACCCGGATAGCCAGCCCCCGAAACCGCCTGCAGGCTGACCGCAAACACCTTTCGGATGCCAAAGTCCACGTCGATCGGCTTCAAGGGAAGAGCGATCCCGGTGGTGGTGCAGTTCGGGCTGGTGATGATCAACCCGTCCCACCCATATACCTCTTTTTGTTTCTTCAGCAGTGCCAGATGATCAGCATTCACTTCGGGAATGATGACCGGCACGCACGGGTCAAGCCGGAAAGCGGAAGCATTCGAGCAAACCACATATCCGGCTTTGGCAAACTGCGGTTCAATCTCACGCGCCAGCTTTGCCGGAAGAGCTGAAAAAACGATGCCCGCCTGCATCCCCGGTTCAACGGGAATCACTTTCATCTCTTTAACCGAATCCGGCATTGGTTCATTCAAATGCCAACCGCAGGCATCCTGATAGCTCTTATTACTGCTGCGTTCTGAAGCTGCCAGCGCCGCCAATTGAAACCAGGGATGATCAGCCAGGAGCTGCACAAAGCGCTGCCCCACCGCACCGGTAGCTCCCAGGATTGCCACAGGGATCTTATGCTTTCTTTGAACCATTGATGATCACCTCCTCGTGGATCTTGCGAACCGCTCGATCAGCATCTGCTTCATCAACCACCACAGAGATGCTGTATTCGGATGAACCCTGTGCAATAGCGATGACATTGATACTTTCTCTTCCCAGTGCACCAAAAACATGCGCCGAAACGCCCGGAGTTTGACGCATGCCCGCACCAATAGCCGTCACAATGACTACGTTAGGCTGCGCCCACACCCTATCGATATCATGACGCAGCAACTCATACTGCATCTCTTTTTCGACCGCTTTGATCACTCTTTTTTCTGCCTCAGATGGAATGACTAAACAAATTGACTGCTCGGAGGAGGATTGTGAGATCATCAACACGCTGGCATCATGCTCTGCCACTGCCGCAAAAGTACGTGCAGCGATACCCGGCACCCCAAGCATACCGTGTCCTTCGACCGTGATCATGCTGAGTCCTCGAATAGCCGTAACCGCTGTGATCTTTCCATTGCCGGCATGATGTGTGCCATCAATTCGTGTACCCGGGCATGAAGAATTAAAAGTATTTTTCACCCACAGCGGGATATTTCGCTCTACGACAGGACGAATGGTTTTTGGGTGCAGCACTTTCGCCCCAAAATAAGCCATTTCAGATATCTCATTGTAGGAAATTTCCGGGATCACACATGCATCCGGCACAATACGCGGATCGGCAGTCATCACTCCATCTACATCTGTCCAGGTCCAGACCTCATCTGCGTCAAGGCAGTCGCCCAGAATTGCCGCCGTATAATCGCTTCCTCCCCTGCCTAGCGTGGTGGTAATACCCTCTTCGGTCGCAGCGATAAACCCGGTGACAACAGGCACCATCTTTTGCTCAAAGAGTGGATCAAGAACAGCCCTGATCTTCTGGCAGGTTTTTTCCATGATAGGACGAGCCTGCTGGAATGAAGCATCCGTGATAATAAGCTGTGTGGCATCTACCGGCTGGCTCTTGATGCCCTTCTGCAGAAGCAGCGCACTGAAAACGCGGGCATTCAAACGCTCCCCAATAGAAACCACGGCATCCATCCCGCGGGGAGTCAGCTCACCCATGATCTGAATGCCGCGACACAGGGTATGCAGCGTCTTGAACAATTCATCCACTTCTTCGCAAACCTGTTTTCGTTTTTCGCTCTGCTCCAGTAGTGTATCAAGGGAATCAGAATGTTTTGCATACAAGGTATTGATGATATCCTCATATTTTTGATCGCTCCCCACAACTGCCGCTCTTGCACAGGCGATCAACGCATCCGTAACCCCACTCATAGCAGATACGACCACCACCAGTTTTTTCCAACGGGAAGATTCTTCCTGCACAATACTTGCAGCCAACCGGATCGCCTGGCTGCTTCCAACCGAAGTGCCCCCAAACTTCATGACGAGAGTCCTCCCGTGCTGACCGGTCTTACTTTCTCCTTTGGCAACCATAAGCACCTCTCAAATAATGAATAAAGTCAGATAAAGAAAAACGCCTCGTTGGTTACGAGGCGTTTCTTTTTCTGTTTGTAGATAGACCGGATCTACTGCCGTCTGCTTTCGAATACGCGTCGCAACCCTGCATCACAATTGTGATGAGTAGTAGCTGTGGTACCAGTACCTGTAGTTGTTGCGTAATTTCGATAGCCGTTCATAATTGGGCACTACTATACCATCGAGAAGCTGTCCAGTCAAGTAAGAATCCAGAATTGATGAATTATTAGAGAAATATTGCGCAATTTTCACAAAGAAGGGGTTCGTGATCGGATATCGCACCTCATTGGCAGTTACTTCCTGCATATGAGATAATATTTCTCATAATGGAAAAATCGAATCGCGCACACACGAAAGCAGTTTTTCAAGCTCTGCTGGTAACCGTTTTATGGTCCTTTTCCTGGGTGCTGATCAAATTTACGATCACAGATATTCCTCCCTTGATCTTTGCAGGGCTGCGCTATTCTATTGCTGCGCTGATCCTGCTGCCCGGATTACTCAAAAACAAAGACGCCATCAAAAAGCTGCAAAAAAAAGATTGGGTTTTATTAATTTGCCTGGGCATCATCTACTACACGCTCACACAGGGCGGGCAATTCATCACACTGCAGTATCTGGAAACGACTACCTTTAGCTTGCTGCTCAACTTCAGCGCTGTCATCATTACTTTATTGGGAATAATCTTTTTGAAAGAAAGACCCACCTGGCTGCAGTGGATCGGTATGGCAGTTTTCTTCAGCGGTGTTCTGCTCTATTTTTCACCCAATCCATTAGGCGGCGGGACCTGGACAGGATATTTATTCGCGGGAATTACCGTTCTATCCACCTCTATCGGCTCTTTACTGGGAAGGCGGATAAATCGCGGTGGGACCATCCCAGCCGCCGTTACCACCGGCATCAGCATGAGCATTGGGGCTGTACTGCTGTTAACCGCAGGATTCATCTTTGAAGATTTCCCTTCATTAAGCATTACCAATTGGCTTGTGATCCTGTGTCTTGCGACAATCAACACAGCATTTGCATTCACCCTGTGGAATAAATCGCTGCAGGTGCTCAGCGCAATGGAATCCGGGATCATCAATAATTCCATGCTGGTGCAGATCGCGCTGCTATCATGGATCTTTCTGGGCGATACACTCTCTATTCAAGCTTGGATCAGTTTATTAATTGCCACGCTTGGGACTGTGCTGACAAATACCAAGAAAAATTCCATAATTTCAAAAAAATAAAACCCATATTTCTTATTGAAAGCGGAGTCTTTCAACCGTTTGGAATGCCGCATTCATGGTAAAATTACAATAGTTGGGAGCGTTCCCAGTATTTCAACTTTTTCAACGGTTTATTGATGAATAAATCATTCACAAGATCACAATTCGAAAAAGAACTGCTTGATAACATTCTGCCCTACTGGACGAAAACCGCCCCCGATGTTGAAAACGGCGGTTTTTTTGGCGCTGTTTACAATGATGGGCAGATCGATAACGATATCTCCCGAACTGCGGTGACCTGTGCCAGGATCTTGTGGACATTTTCCCGTGCCTATATCCTGTATCAAAAAGAAGCATACCTGCAGATCGCACAAAGAGCTTACGATTATCTGAATTCTGCATTCTGGGATAAAGAATATCAGGGATTGTATTGGTCGGTCGACCGACAGGGAAATCCCGTTTCCGACCGCAAGCAGTATTATGCACAGGCATTTGGCATCTACGGCTACAGCGAGTTCTTTAAAGCAGCCCATAATCCAACAAGCCTTGAGCGTGCCATTACTATTTACTATCTCATCGAAAAACATGCCCGTGATCTTCAATTTGGGGGGTATATCGAAGGAAGCACCCACGATTTCTCTCCACTGGCAGATATGCGTCTCAGCCCTAAAGACATGAACTGCAGTAAATCGATGAACACATTACTGCATCTGATCGAGGCATACACCAATCTGTTGAGTACCTGGAGAGACGACACCCTGCACAGCAGTCTGCAAACCCTGCTGTTTGATTTCATCGAACACATCATCGATCCACAAAGTGGACATTTCAAACTCTTTCTAGATAAAAAATGGCAGTCGTTATCCGATCGCATTTCCTGCGGGCATGAGATCGAGGGCAGCTGGCTGCTTGATGAAGCTGCCGGCGTTTTAGGAGATGCTGCAACCCAAACAAAGATCCGGTCCATCACATTGAAACTGGCGGAAACAGTATTCTCTACCGGAATAGATGCCGATGGCAGCATCATCCAGGAAGGTACGATAGATAAAATCAGTCAGAATGATAAAGAATGGTGGCCTCAGGCAGAAGCTGTGATCGGATTCTACAATGCATACCAGCTTTCGCATAAACCGGAATTAATGCAAGCCAGCCAGATCTGCTGGGATTTCATTCAAAAGAAACTTATTGATAAAGAACACGGTGGATGGTTCAAGCGCCTGACAGCTAATGGCGCAGTCGACCAGACCAGCCCCAAGATAGGACCATGGGAAAGCGCTTATCACGAGAGCCGCATGTGCTTTGAGATGATCGAACGATTATCAGAATAAAAGAGAGGGAAAAAAATGAACGGAAAATATGAGCTGCTGAAAAACTGTCCTCCCCTGCCCAATATTCCATGGGAAGAAAGACCCGCTGAAAGCAAAGATATCCTCTGGCGTTATTCAAAAAATCCCATCATCCCACGCGATCTGATCCCCTCCGCAAACAGCATTTTCAACAGCGCAGTAGTGCCTTTTAATAACAAGTTTGTCGGAGTTTTCCGCTGTGATACAAAGACCCGCATTCAGCAATTACACGTTGGGTTCAGTGATAACGGTATTGACTGGCAGTTATCTGATGAACGCATCCATTGGAAAGCAGAAGAAAAGAATAATGAAGAGATAATGACCTTTCTATATTCCTACGATCCGCGGGTTACCTGGCTTGAAGATCGCTACTACGTCACCTGGTGCAACGGATATCACGGACCCACCATTGGCGTTGGATATACCTATGATTTCAAAGATTTCTTCCAATTAGAAAATGCCTTCCTGCCCTATAACCGCAACGGGGTGCTGTTCCCACGGAAGATCGATGGGAAATTCGCTATGCTCAGCCGTCCCAGCGACACCGGGCATACGCCTTTTGGGGATATTTTCTACAGCGAAAGCCCTGATATGAAATACTGGGGATGTCATCGCTTTGTCATGGGTCCCACCTACGGCTGGCAGGCAACTAAAGTGGGTGCCGGACCGATCCCCATCGAAACCAGTGAAGGATGGCTGCTGATCTATCATGGCGTTCTCACCTCCTGCAACGGCTTTACCTACAGCTTTGGTGCAGCGCTGCTCGATCTGGAGCAGCCATGGAAAGTAATCGCCCGCAGCGAACCATACCTGCTTTCGCCTCAAACCCTTTACGAACAGGTGGGTGATGTACCCAATGTGGTCTTCCCCGGCGCAGCTCTGGTAGATGGAGACAGTGGGCGGATCGCGATCTATTATGGGGGAGCAGATACGGTTATCTGCCTGGCTTTTGGTTATATCAATGAGATCATTGATTTTGTCAAAGCACATCCTTCAAAAGTGGATATTTTCAGGCAATTCGGAATATCTGCTCTTCAAATGGGTGCATAGGCGCCGGCGAATCTATCACTTTTTGAAATTAATCTTCTTTTCCCAGCCAAACTTCAACATGTGAATCATTCTTCATATCTTCACAGCGCAGCAGGCTGCCATTAATTTTCTTTCCATCTAGCTGTAAAAAGTACACTCCTTTACAAACATGAGAAGGATTGTGAACCTGAATATGAATAGTTTTTCCCCGGAATTTGCGGGTAATCGCAAAACCATCCCACGTTGAAGGAATACATGGATCGATGTACAGCCCTTCGATCGCGGGGCGGATGCCCAGAATGTACTGCGTAGCAGCAATGTAATGCCAGGCTGCTGCTCCGGTCAGCCAGGAATTGCGCGCCAATCCAAACTGTGGGTGTTCATCGCTGAGAACATTTTGAGCATAGACATACGGCTCACACTCATACACATCCGCTTTCTCATTGCGCAAAGCTGGATTGGTAGCACAGTAATACTGATAGGCACGCTCACCATTACCCAGCATTGTTTCAGCGATCATCGCCCAGGGATTGGGATGCACGAAGATCCCTCCGTTTTCCTTGGTGCCCGGTCGATAGGTGGTAATGCCGCCATAAATGGGATCATAGCCGTTGAATGAAGGGGTGGAAATCTTGAGACCGCAGGTGGTGAACAGCTTTTCGAAAACAGAAGCCATGGCTGTTCCGGCTCGTTCGATGGATGCAAAACCCGACAGCATCGCCCATGACTGTCCGTTCAGGTAGATCTGGCAGTATTCATTCGCATGGGAACCCACTGCCTTTCCTTCATGGTCGAAATAGCGCAGATACCAGGCTCCATCCCAGCCACAATTTTCCACCCTGTGCTGCATTTCTTGATACATTTCTTCGAAAGTCGTTAACAGAGATTGCTCACCTGCTGCCTTGAGGATCGGGAAAAGCTCTTTTAGAGCCAATCCAAACAGATTCGCGGTCAGGAAAGATTCAGCCCCTTTGGGTAAATTTACCGTATCATTCCAATCGGCAAAACCCAGCAGCGGGATACCATGACTGCCCACATTCTGGCTGGTGAAGGTGATGGCACGCTTAATATGATCCAGAACAGTACCCTGCTCCAACGGGTTTTCATTACGATCTTTCTCATAATATGGAATGGTTTTCTTTAAAAATTCCAGGTCGCCGCTCTCTTTGAGGTAGGCGGTTGTGACCAGAACCAGCCAGAGATGATCATCGCTGTAAAAGTGGTAGCGGTCTTCCATCTCCATAGAATCCCCGCAGCTTCCAATGTTGGTCAATGGATTGAATTGGTGCATGGCAGAGCCATCTACCTTTTGAAAGGTGAGCAAGCATTCTAAAAAGCTTTTACTCTCTTCAGGCAGGGCAGCCAATACTGCCAGTAAATCTTGGGAAGAATCCCGGATGCCAATGCCGCGCGCGCCCAGACCCACCTGATAGTAGGAAAGGTAGCGCGACCAGGTAAATGTGGTGAAACACTGGCGCGGATTGTAGAGGTTGATCATCGCGTTCATGGCTGCATCAGGAGTCTCCACTGTGAAAGTTTCCAAATAGCGCTGCCAAAACTGTGAGAGTGCTGCAAGTTCTTTCTTTATATGATCGGGCTGGCTGTTTACAGTGATCGATTTTTCTGTATCCATGAGGTTCTCTGCCTGCCCCAATTGGGTAATGATCTGTTTCTTCTCGCCTGGTTCCAATTTTCCCAGGTGGTGCATCAGGGCTGCAATGTTATCTCCCCGCAGTGCCACCGAATTGGACAATTCTGGAGCATGCAGTGAAAGAGGATCACGAAAGCTGCCGTATTCGTTGGCTCCCAGAAATTTCTTTCTATCCGTTTCAAAAGAAGATGCCGGATAATTGGATGTGAAATAATTCTCTTTTCTACCTTTATTCATAAAGGGATACTGCAGTAAGAGCATACTGCCATCCTGCTGATGGATGGCTTCACTCTGCATGGTCTGGGGAATCCAATCGGCATTGGTGAACTGCCCCAGCGCATTCGGATGGGTATATTCCACCAGTGGAATGACATCCACTTCCAATGATCTATCGGAAACATTTTTTATCTGGATATCTCTGACCTCACAGTACCCTCCCTGCGGGACGAAGATGGTTGCAATACATTCCAATCCGTATACCTGGCTGATGATGCGCGTGTATCCCAGTCCGATATGACACTCGAATTTATCCAATTCCTGCAAAGTAGGAACAAAGAAAGGGGAAAAGATGATATATCCGTTATCCGTATGGATGCGCAGGTAAAGCGTCTCTCCCTTGAAATCGGAAGAGGGCATCTGCTGGATATATTTCGTAATGCGGTTGAAAGCCGGATCTTCCCGGCAGATCAAGGCACCGCCGGTATGATCCACAAAACCACCAAAATCACGCGTACCGATGTAATTGATCCATTTCACAGGCGTTCTGGGATCTGTGATCACATATTCTTTGTGTTCCAGATCAAAATGCCCAAACTGCATACTTCACCGCCCGACCAGAATGTCGATCAATTCCTGATCTAGAATATTCCCCTGTTGATCCACTAATCCAAAATCCATCGCCTTATAAGACCAGTAAGCGTATCCAAAATCATATTCATTAAACAAAGAAACCATATCTCTCGCCCAATTGAGACGAGTTTGGCGGTCTGCTTTATCTATCACGCCAAATTCACCGCAGTGCAGTGGTTGAGCCAGAGAACGCGAAAAAGCAATGGCAGGCTGCAGGTGCTGCAGCAGATAAGAGCGGTCAAAATATTGATCCACGTCCTCATTGAGACGTTCTTTAAATTGAGGATTCTTCTCAAGAAATTCCTTTAAGCCGGAAGCTTCTCCCGGATAACTCACCTGACGGTCGAATTCATACAGCCCATCGAACCAATACGCTTTTTGATGGGTCACCGAAGATGGCAGGTAATAATGGAATTTATACAACAGTTCGAGATCATCCAATCGAACCAGTTCCGAAAGATGATCTACGGAACAAAAATAATTTCCGCCTAAAAGTATCAAGCGCTGCGAATCAATCTGACGAATTGCCCGTAAAATGCGTTGGGCAATATCATTCCAGAGAGCTGATGAACTAAAGAATACCTCATTCAGCAGTTCAAATGCCAGCAGATCTTCATCTACAGTTTGAAATGTTCCGCAGATCTCAGACCATAAGTGAACCAGACGATCCTGAAACACAGTACTTTGCTCAAGTTGATTAGATTTCTGATCATCAAATGCATACCCGGGAGCTTTGTGCAGGTCCAGGATCACACGCAGATGAGCCTGTTCACACCAATTCAAGCAATCGAACAGATAGTTCAAGCCGCTTACGATTAATTTCCCGGGCTGAGAATCGCTTTCTAAAACAGGATAATCAACCGGCAGCCGGATATGGTCAAAACCCCAATCTGCAATACGTTGAATATCATCCCGGGTTATAAATTCATTGAAGTGTTGAGGGTCGTATTCCTTGTACTGCGAGAGCCAGCCGCCAAGATTGACGCCTTTTTGCAGGGAATGCTTTTCCATTTTTTCTCCTATTCTAAAATCACCAGGACTGCCACTTCCTTCTTATCGATAGACTTCACTGGAATGATCGTATCCGGCAGGGCGGTTCCATCCAGGAAAAGAGAGACTTTATTTCCTTTTCCTTTACGTTCCACCTTGATATTGAAAACCATACCTCTGAATAATCGCCTTACAGAAAAGCCGTTCCAGCTTTGCGGAATGCAGGGAGCAATACGCAAGCCTTCATATTCGGGTCGTATGCCCAGGATCCATTGCGTGATCGCTACATAATTCCAGGCTGCCGCTCCCGTTAACCAAGAGTTCTTTGCTTCCCCATGCACAGGTGCATCCCGTCCAGAGATTGTTTGAGCGTAGACGTAGGGTTCACATTTATAAAGATCGCTTCTCTCTTCTCGGGTGGCAGGATTGATGCGCAAATAATAATCCAACGCATGGTCTGCCCTGCCAATTACCGTTTCCGCGATCATGATCCATGGATTGGTATGACAAAAAATGCTCGCATTTTCTTTGTATCCCGGAGGATACGAAGAAATCTCTCCTAAATGAAGCCGATAGCCAGAGAACGCCGGCTGCTGCAGCAGTATTCCATCGGGTGTGGCGAGATACTGCGCCACCGAATCCAGAGCCTGTTCAGCTTTCCCGTCCTGCAATCCCAAACCCGCCATAACACACATACCCTGGGGCTCGATAAATATTTTCCCTTCATCATTTACCTGAGATCCAACGGGATTTCCAAAGAAATCATAAGCACGCTTGAACCATTTGCCGTCCCATCCAGCTTCCCATATTGCAGTCTCCATCTTTTGTTTTTCAGAATCGTATTTTGACTGCAGTGATGGATCTGCTCGATGGGCGATGATCCGAATCATTTCTTCAGCTGCCAGAATAAACAGCCCGGCGATTAAAATGCTTTCCGCATTTTTTCCATCCCGGTTGTCTGCCGTCTGGAATGATTCTCCGGGAAGTTCCGAAAAACAATTAAGGTTTAAGCAGTCATTCCAATCTGCCCGCCCGATCAAGGGCAGTTGATGCGGACCGAGGCGGTCAAGCGTATACTGCATGGCTCGCTGTAAATGGATATATAGAGTTCCGACATCGGAAATATCTCCATCAAAAGGAATCTGTGCATCCAGGATCGCCCAATCAGCTGTTTCTTTAATATAAGCAGCTGCTGCTAACACCAGCCATAAGGGATCATCATTAAATCCACCGCCAATATTATCGTTGCCCGTTTTCGATAAAGGCTGGTATTGATGGTAAGCGCCGCCGTTGGCTAATTGGGTCCCCGCCATGTCAATGATCCTGCCGCGAGCCCGCCGGGGGTCAAGCATACAGAAACCCAGCAAATCTTGATTGGAATCACGGAAACCCATCCCCCTGCCGATGCCACTTTCGAATAATGAGGCAGACCGGGAAATATTGAAAGTTGCCATCACCTGGTAGGCATTCCAAATGTTGACCATCCGATCCACACGTTTATCCGGTGAATTTACCTGAAAGTTATCCAGAATTCCATGCCAATAATCTTTCAGTTCCTGAAAAGCGGAATCCACGTTTTCCGGCTGCGTGTATTTCTGGATGAGAGGAATGACGGTTTTCTTGTTGATCACCTGCGGATGTCCTTGCTCAAATTTGGCATCCACCGGATTCTCATGATAACCAAGCAGGAAGATGATACGCTTTTCTTCGCCAGCGCCCAATGAAAAGCCAATTCGATGTGCTCCAACAGGCGCCCAGCCATGAGCGATCGAATCATGCATGCTGTCTTCTTCCACTGCACGAGGATTGTCCCAACCACGATAATGACCCAGAAAATCTTCACGCTGCGTTTCAAATCCATTGATCTTTTCAGAACAGGCAAAGAAAGCAAAGTGATTTCTTCTTTCACGGTATTCGCTCTTGTGGTAAATTACATCATCTACCACCTCAACCTCACCGATCGAGAAATTTCTCTGGAAATTAGTGGCATCATCCCAGGCATCCCACAGGCAGAACTCAATAGCAGAAAACAGAGATAAATCAACCTTTTCAGCACGAGTATTTTTAATATGCACATCCCATATTTCAAGGGATTCTCCAATTGGGACAAAATAACAAACATCCGCTTGAATACCCCGGTAGATCGAACTAATTCTGGTATAGCCCAGACCGTGGCTGCAGGTATACTCTTCCAGTTTTTTCTTAACGGGCTGCCAGGTTGGTGACCAAAAAGAATCCACTGCCGGAATATGAGAATCATTTTCCCGTAAATAAATATATCTGCCGCCCATATCCACAGGAACGTTGTTATAGCGATAACGTGTTAAGCGACGCAAGCGGGCATCTTTATAAAATGAATATCCACCAGCAGTGTTGGAAATAATGCCGAAATAATCTTCACAACCCAAATAATTGATCCAGGGCAGTGGAGTATCCGGTCGTGTAATTTTATATTCAAGATGTTCATCATCAAAATAACCAAAACGCATCAATCCTCCCACATAACAATATCTGGATCCTTTTATCCAAATGTTGTTTTTTAATATTAGTTTTTTCTTTTTTCAAAACCCAGCACAACTAGCTGAATCCAACGTAATCACACAACGGCAGTAAATAAGAACAACGTCATCCAATCAGTGTACTGTTATTAGATCTCTGAACACAAATCCTTTACCTGGTAAAAGTTCCTTTCTTTATTCTTGTTTTGCTTGCGCTAGCAAGTTATCTACAAATTCTTCCGGCGACCCGGTAAAACCTACATCCGGGAAGCTGAGAATGTCACACAGCGGCAGTTCCATGAGAAAACTCAACGTCTGCATGCTATTATCTTTTTCTTCTTCATTCCCTTCCCCGAAGGTTTTCAATATCTGCCCTGATATCTTTGTAAAAAATGGTTCGAAAACGTTCTTTCCTCTGGGATCTTTCAACCATTCTCCCAATGTTGATTCATGATTTAAAATACACGGCAGCGGTTCGGTTGACTGCAGTGTGACCGTTTCAGTACACCGGATATCGGCGGATGAAGCTCCAATAAGAATATCGAATTTTCCCTCTTCAGCAATCCATCGGTTATATCCCGGATGGAAGTAAGCAAAAGCACGAAAATCTAATACAACAGAGACTGTCTTCGTTTCACCCGGCTGCAGCTCCACTTTAACAAATCCTTTGAGCTCTTTTGGAGGACGGATTAATTTGGATTCATGTTCATGAACATAGACTTGAACAATTTCTTTTCCAGCTACCATACCCGTGTTGGTCACATCCACAGAAACGGTCAAGCCATCTGTATCTTTAAAAGAAGATGTGGATACAGTGGGATTTGAATAACGGAAAGTAGTGTAGCTTAACCCATAACCAAAGGGGAACTGTACTGGCATTTTCTTTTTATCATAATAGCGATAGCCTATGAAAATGCCTTCGCCATAGCATACTTCTCCATTTCCACCGGGGAAATTAATAAAAGCCGCAGTATCTTCTAATTTGAATGGAACAGTTTCTGCCAGTTTACCTGAAGGATTTACCTTCCCGTAAAGGATATCGGCGATGGCACCGCCGCCCGCCTCTCCCATCATCCAGGCTTCTAATACCGCAGCAACATGATCGATCCATTCACCCATCACAACAGGAGCGCCATTATTTAGAATGACTGCTGTATTGGGTTGAACAGCAGCCACCGCTTTGATCAAAGCAATCTGCTGTTGGGACAGGTCAAGGTCGGCTCGGTCATATCCCTCTGATTCTTTGGTTGGCGGGAGGGAAAGATAAAGCAAAGCCACTTCCGCAGCCCCTGCTTCTTTTACAGCAGCATCAATGAGCTCCTGGTGAAAACTGCCATCTGCCGTATATCCATCGGCAAAGCTGAACACTGTGCCGTTCGGAGCTAATTTCTTTAATTCCATCAATGGTTCATCCACCTGAATTGGATTAATATGAGAGCTGCCACCACCTTGAAAGTAAGCATTTTGGGCAGCCCAACCAATAACAGCAATATGCTTTTGAGCTTTTAGAGGTAAAATCCCATTATTCTTCAGCAGAACCATACCTTCTCCGGCGATCTTTCGTGCCAGAGCATGATGCACAGAAGCATCGAAAGATGAACCCTTTTTCGTCTGTGCTGCCATGAAAGCAATACGCAGAATACGGCGTACAGCATCATCCAGCACCGATTCTTCCAAAGCGCCAGATTGAACTGCTGTGATAACTGCATTCACTCTGCGCTCTGCCGGTCCGGGCATTTCCAGGTCCAATCCGGCTTTTATAGCTTCAACCCGATCATGGACAGCACCCCAATCGGAAACAACAAAGCCTTCAAAGCCCCATTCATCTCTGAGAATATCCATCAGCAGTTTATGGTTTTCGGAACCATATTTTCCATTCAGTTTGTTGTAAGCGCACATTACCGTCCAAGGTTTTCCCTTTTTTACAGCCATTTCAAAGGCAGGAAGGTAGATTTCACGGAGAGTTCGTTCATCCATGACGGCATTGATGTTCATGCGTTTGGTTTCTTGATTATTAGCTGCATAATGCTTAAGAGAAGTACCCACCCCTTTACCTTGCACTCCCTTGATAAAATTTACAGCCATTTCCCCGGCTAAATAAGGATCTTCGGAATAATATTCAAAGTTACGACCTCCCAGTGGAGTTCGTTTCATATTGACTCCCGGACCCAAGATCACATCCACATTCAACGCAATACCTTCTTCTGCAATCGCTTCACCCATACTGCGGATTAAATCAATATCCCAGGAAGATGCAACACAAGAAGCTGTAGGAAAACAGGTAGCAGGCAAACTTCCGGCAATAAAGTTATTAACATTAGCAACCTTGCGGACACCGTGCGGTCCATCTGCCACCGTGATCTCTGGAACATCCAGATGTTCGATAGGAGTTGTTGTCCAGGGACTTGCACCAACACATAAAGCTGCTTTCTCCTGCAACGTCATTTTTTCAATAATAGATCCAATTTTGTCATTCATGGTTTCCTCCTTTTTGTTTCACATTTCTTTCATGACTATATGAGTCATAAAGCGAATGTATTCTGAATGCCTTCTTCACCTGTTCAAGATTCCATCCTTTTGGAAGAGGAGCGCTAATTTTAACAGTACGGTTCACCGGTATATTGAAATAATTATCACTAAAAACAACATCAGCCCCTTCCAAACTTAATTCAACCAGGCAAGCAAATGTTTGTGAGACCAAATCGAAATAGATCTGTTGCTGTTCAACATGAATTTTGGGTTGGATATGCGGATCAGTCAAATACAGATATTTAGGAGGTATAAAGAAAGCTGTTTGACGGGCTATAATTTGACCGTTCTGGTAAAGTTCAGCAATAAAAACAGCTTTCCGTTTGAGATCGTCATCAAGGTCATTTAAGAAATTACAATTTGCTGCGAGAGTAGCATCGAAAGGAACAGCCGCAACAGATTCTTCACCTGCTTGCAGTATCTCTCCTGCCATCGTCTCAAGGGACCAATGTAAAGAACCTTTCCACAGATCAGGCAGGTCATTGGTAACCACAACTGTCATTTCATTTTTCTTATCCTCAATCGAAAGAAGAAGAGGAGCATAAAAACGCCTGGCAGTGTAATGCAGTGCTTTCCAATGACCAAAATAATCAATGCTTGACCATGAAGCCACAGGCCAACAATCATTCAGCTGCCAGTAAAGAATGCCTGAAGTTCGTTGGGGATATCTGCGCCAATGTTCAACTCCATAACGAATTCCCTCTGCTTGAAGCACCAAACTTAAATAGACCAGCGATTCAAAATCTTTGGGAAAACGGAATGATTCAAGCATTTGCGAAACGATCAATGCATTGCCGCTTTCATTTTTTTGGTGCTGATCCATCATGTAAGAAGAAATATTCCATTCAGATTCATCTGCAAAGGAACGAATGGTAGACATAGGCGGCAGTGATTGAAAACCAAACTCGCTCATAAACCGTGGAAATTGACTGCGGTACGCAGTAAAAGGTTTGCGCCCGTGCCAGACATCCCAGTAATGGGCATCCCCTTGCTGCTGTCCATTGGGATCTTCAAAAGGAGTTCCCGAATAAGGAGAACTTGCCCAGTAAGCATGGTCAGGATCTTCAGCTTCACACCAGGTTGGAAGAATATGGTGAAAGAACCTGTCATAAGCAGCTTTCAAATCATGATATTCAGGTGCCTTCCAGCCCCATTCAACCCAGCCCCATTCCATCTCGTTATTTCCACACCACAAAGCCAGACAGGTACGGTGCCGCAAGCGACGGACATTTTCAACCACCTCTTTATGAACATTTGCAACAAAATCTTCTTCATCCAAAGGATAAACGCTGCAGGAAAAGATAAACTCCTGCCATACAAGGATTCCAAATCGATCACAGAGATCGTAAAAACGTTCATCTTCATAAAAGCCACCGCCCCATACCCGCAGCATATTCTGATGTGTTTCCGCTGCAGATCGGATCAACTTCTCCAGGTCATTATTTGAAATACGGGTTGGAAAAGAGTCGGCAGGGATCCAGTTGGAACCTTTGACAAAAATCGGTAAGCCATTGACGATAAAGGCGAAAGATCGCCCCCACTTATCAGATTGCTGGCGCAGTTCGATCGTACGTAATCCCAGCTGATATTCACGCTGATCTAACGAATGAAGTGCTTGAAGCAAACTAATTTGGACCTGATAAAGCGGCTGCGCGCCATACCCATTCGGATACCAAAGCTGTGGATCAAGAATATCCAGGCGTAGAGTACAAGTTTTATTATCAATACTCTCTTCAGACTCGAAAGTTTGCCCATCCGGAGCAATAACACGTATCCTGGCTTGATAAGCAGCTTCTTCCCATGCTTGAATTCGTATTTGAGCTTCTATGCTTACTTTTCCTTCTGTATGGAATTGCCTGAGATGCACATCGTCGAATCGTGCACCCCCATATCCCTCCAGGCGAATATCTTTCCAGATACCTATAGGGGGCAGCTGCGGACCCCAATCCCAACCAAAATGGCAGGGCGCTTTTCTTAAATATGGTCCACCGGGAATTGCCTGAGAAACGCCCGCGAGCGGCTTTTTCTTTTGCTGCGCAGCTATGTAGCGAAGCGGCGAATCAAAAACGATCAGTATCTCATTTTCATCCGACTTTAGGAGTGATTTCACATCCCAGCGGTACTGTCTGAACATATTCTTTGTTTTACCCAGCACAGTCCCATTTACGCTGACCGTTGCAAGGGTATCCAATCCATCGCAAACCAGCCAGATATATGGCTGCCGCATTAATTCAGCATCGACAATAAAATGTCGGCGATATTCCCAATCATTTTCAGCAACCCATTGGACGCGTTTTTCATTATCATTAATAAATGGATCGGGAATGCGATCCAACGCTAATAAATCAGTATGAACTCCTCCCGGCACAGAAGCAGGCAGCCATTCCCGATCATCTTTCTTATGAAATTCCCAGTTTCCCGCTAGAGACTGCATTCTCATTAAGGGTTACCTTTCCCCTCTTTTTTTGTATTTATCAACGAGATGCGATAAACACAGAATAAGAGTGAAAATACAACGATCAGGCACGTCGGAATGACTTCCAGTGAATAATTGCGTGCAAGCACACCCAGGATACTGGGGATAATCACGGTTCCCAATCCAGAAGAAGCGATTTGTATACCAATGGTGTTGGTGGAAAGACCAGCACCCACTCGGTCTTTGGTGCTCGACATCAAAGATGGGAAAATAGGCGCTATGGCAAAACCTATCAAAGCTACTGCTAGTAAATTTATTATGTCAGATGGATTCCATATCAATAAAATTGTCCCAAACAAAGCAACCGCTACACTCCCCTGTATCAGAGCATTTACACCAATTTTCTTCACAAAAAAACCGGCAATAATACGACCAATAGTAAAGGTTGCCCAATAACTACCGACAAAGTATCCCGCCAAGGTCCGGTCAATACCTCGTGATTCCGTCAGAAGACTGTAGGTCCAAGTACCAAAGGATACTTCAGAACCCACATACAAAAAGAATAAGAGCATACTCATCCATACTTGTGGTTTTCGTAATGTCTCAAAGAAAGGGATCTTCTTTACAGGCTGGGATTCTAGATCTTTATCTGTTAATGAAGATTTCTTTATTTTCCACAAAGGAAGTGTAGCCATAAAGCAGGCTGCCAGAACAAGTTGGAAAACAGCCACAACACGATACCCGACTCTCCAAGAATTTAACTTTGAAAGGGATAATGTCATAATGATTGGCCCGAGAGTAATGCCAATCCCGTAACTGGCATGCAGCCACTGCATTAACCTTTCACTAAAATTCGCAGCCACAAACCCGTTCAAACCGGCGTCAATCGCTCCTGCCCCCAAGCCGCTCATTACACCCAGAAGCACCATCATCCACCAATCCGAGACAAGCGTATAAGAAAGAAGCGCTATACCTGTCATCGCACAGCTTATTGAGAGAACTTTTCCAATTCCCAAGTGAGAAACAAGGAGACCACTGAGGAAGCTGGAAGTTAAATAGCCAGCCACCGATGCCGAGATCAGCACACCAACTGCATCCAAAGGGATGGAAAAACTGGCACGGATAGATGGCCATGCCACACCCAACAAACCATCAGGCATGCCCAGGGCAATAAATGCAATATAAGCAAGAGTAATTAATCCAATATTTGGATATGCAATGATCCTTTTGATTTTTTCCAAATTATTTTTCCCTTTCAATAATTAATGAAACAGTGTTTTCAACAAGAATTGGTCTTCAACTCTATTCATACAACAAACAGATGAATAAAATATCGGATATCTCCTGTCACATTTTATTAATTTCCCAATTATTAATTGATCGTAGAAAGATCCCATTCTTGATGAATTTTTGGCACATCGCTGATCAAGCGTTTAGTATATTTCTCCTTTGGATGTAAAATGACATCTTCTGCAGAACCGCTTTCGACGATCTTTCCATGTTCCATGATGTACACGCAATCAGAAATATAATAAGCTAAACCAATATCATGGGTAATAAAAATAACTGTCATTCCCTCTTCTTTTTTTAATTTCATCAGCATTTCCAAGATCGTTGCACGCGAACAGGCATCAATCATCGATGTGGGTTCATCTGCAATCAGGATTCTTGGTTTTAATATGAAAATTCGTGCGATCATAAGCCGCTGCATTTGCCCACCAGAAAGCTCAAAAGGATATTTATTGGTTAACTCATCAAATTTTAAGTTCACAAAACAGCAAGCGTCTTCCATCATCTCATATTTCTTTTTATGGGGAAGCCTTTTTCCCCCTCTCATGTTAATGCAATCAAGCAGTACCGTATCCACTTTATTAAAAGTATTGTAGGAAGAATAAGGATCTTGAAAGATAGCCTGAATGAATTTCCAATATTCTGTTCTTTTTCTAGAAGTGCTTAAGTCCCGTTCCTTTCCCTGAAAATAGATCTCACCCTCTGTTGGCTTGGTCAATCCCAACAGCATTTTCGCCAGTGTCGTCTTCCCGCTGCCCGATTCGCCTACAATCGAAATGGTCTTATGCTGAAATATTTCAAAATCCACATGATCTACTGCAACATTTTTCTGACGACCATTCAAATAGATCTTGGTCAATCCTTCTCCACAGAGGCACACTTCGTTTCCATCAGCCATTTTCATATGCCTTTCTAAGATATTTTTGTGAAAAGATGCAGCGGTATGTCCTTCCATTCTTTAAATCCTGTAAATCGATAGGATGAACTTTACATTCTGGCTGCACATACTTGCAGCGTTCTGCAAAACGACATCCTTGAGGCGGACATTTCAGGTTTGGTGGTGCTCCTGGTATGGCGGAAAGTTTTAACTGCCGTGCACCATTCTCTGGAACAAGTATCGAATTCATCAATCCTTTTGAATAGGGATGAAGTGGGTCAAAAACGACTTCTTTTGCTGTACCCTGCTCAATAATTTGTCCTGCATACATGACCATGATCTCATCTGTCACATTGTATAGTAAGGGCAGTTCATGAGTGATAAAAATCATCGATTTGATAAAGCCTTTTTCCATCAGATCTTTCAGCATCTTGATCACCATCTTCTGAGAGGTCACATCAAGAGCTGAGGAAGGTTCATCAGCAATTAATATCTTCGGGCGGAGGATCACTGAAACTGCAATGACCGTGCGCTGTTTCATTCCCCCTGAAAGTTCAACAGGGTACTTCTCCAGCACATCTTTCGAAAGCCCCAGGATTTCAAATTTTTCCCTGGCAAGATCATAAACATCTTCCTTGGTTGCTTTTGGTTCATGAGCTTGAACAACATCTTTAATAAAACCGAATATTTTTTGTGTAGGATTCAGTGCATTCATCGCAGCTTGAGGAATATAAGAAATTTCTGTCCCCAGGATCGTTTTGCGCAGATCATCAGGATCCATATTATTTATTTTTCGCCCATTAATGATGATCTCTCCTTTAGTATAGTGAAGAGGGGGAAAATAATAACCCATCAGGCTAAGGGCAAGTGTAGATTTTCCACAACCAGATTCGCCTGCAATCCCGAGTGATTTTCCTTCTTTAGCTTTTAAAGAAACATGGTCTACAGCATAAATATCTTCATGAAAGCGGGTGACATACTTGGTTGTCAGATCATTTACTTCTAGTATCACTTTTTCCATAATAACCACCTATTCCCTCAATGTTGGATTGAATACCTGGTCCAGACCTGTATTCATCAAGTTTAATGAGAAAGTGATCAATGCGATTGTCATAATAACCGGGAAATATGCCCACCATTTTCCAAGAATATGCGCCTGGTAGATCATCGCCCAATTCATCATTAGCCCAAGAGTAGGCACGTCTGTGGTTCTTGGTCCCAACCCTAGAATGGATAAACTCGCTTCTGAAAGAATAGCAGATGAGATCTGTAGAATGAGCGCCATTATCACATAAGAAGCAATATAGGGAAGAATATCATTAACAATGATATGAAAGGTTGAATGACCGGAAAGTTTCGACAAATTGACATGGTCACGATTGCGCAGAGAGATTACCTGCGACCGCACTGCTCTTGCAGTCCACACCCATGAAGTAAACCCGATCACTACTGCGATGGTAATCGCACCGCGGTTTTCCTGCCCAATACTGAAAGAGATCAGAATTAGTAATACGAAAGAAGGGATCACCGTGAAGAGGTTAGTGATGAACATAATAAAATCATCTAGAATTCCACCCACATACCCTGATAGCAAGCCAAGAGTTAAGCCGATTAAAGTTGCTACGATCCCAGCCACAAAACCGATCTGTAGAGACACGGCGAGCGCTTTTACCAATTCTGTCAATACATCTCTGCCAAAGTTATCAGTTCCAAGAGGTAAAACTCTTACATTGGTAACTTCACCAATATTCACATAATCAAATTGTGTAATGCTGTCAATTTTTTCTAACTCTCCGGTTTGTGCATCTTCCTTTGCAATGACAACACCTTCGATCGATAAAAGACCTTCCAAAGAATCATCAAGGCGTTGGTAATATCGCTGCTCTGCATATGTTAACCCCGGAATCATTAATGCTTCGTCATAAGATTTTTCCCACAGATCAAGAAGCAGTTCAGTATTATTGATATCAATTTGGTCTTCTGGAACCCCCGCAAGCATAAGCCAATCTTTCAATTCTTGACGTTGTTGATCTCCCAATGCTTTATTAATTCTGTTTATGGCAGCATCATCCAAATTCAGGATATAAGTAGTTGAATTAAGACTATCATATACATCAACATAAATACCCGGAGGGAAGAAGGTCCCCTGTCCAATAATAGCCAAAGGTTTATCGCGAATCAAAATTGGATAAACAAACACCAGCAGTAATAGCGCCATAAAAATGGAGAAACCTGCCACGAATTTTCTTGAATGAAATACCTGTTCTAGGGCGTTTTTCATTGTTTTATCCCTCCCTATTCCAATTGAGCTGCTCTAATACGTGGATCAATTAATCCATAAATTATCTCGATAAGGAAATTCGCCATCACCACCATGATCGTAATAATCATGGTAACTGCGGAGATAAGCGGATAATCTTGACCCATAATTCCATTAAGGAGAGTATAACCAAGCCCCGGATAACTGAAGATAATTTCAGCCACAAGAGCTCCGCCCACCATCGTTCCAAGAGATAATGCCAGACCGGTTATCTGTGGAAGCATGGCATTTCGAAAGACATACTTGACTATCGTTTTATCTTTGATACCCATAAAACGGCTGTACTTAACATAATCAGCATTCAATTCATAAATTGACATTGAACGCATTCCTATCGCCTGACCGCCGATCGCCGTCAATACAATTGACCAGAAAGGCAACTGATAATGGACAATCACAGACCAAATAAACTTCAAGCTCATATTTGGTATAAGATCAAAACCATAGCCACCCGAAGTCGGAAACCACTTTAGTTCTACTCCAAAAATCACCAATAAAATAATAGCCATCCCAAAGGCTGGTATATTGCTTATGAAAATACTGATCGGCATAAGTACTTTATCGAATCCTTTTTTAATATAAGCAGCTAAAGCGCCGAGTAAGTTACCCAGGATCCAACTTACAAGAATAGCAGGGAACTGTAAACACACCGTCCACATTATCGCGGAATGGATGATGTCTGAAACAGGACGAGGATATTGACTAAAAGATAATCCAAAATTTCCATGGATCACATTTTTTACATATATGAAGAATTGCTCAATTATCGTTTTGTCAGTTCCAAACAATTTCGTATATTGTTCGTAAACATCTTTCATTCCTGTGGAGCTTGACATCCCTTGAGCAACTCTGGCAATAATTGCTGCTACCGGATCTCCTGGCATCAGCCGAGGGAGGATGAAATTTAGAATGAAAGCAAAAACTATTGTTATTAAAAGCCAGAATAATTTATTTAAGAAAAATTTTCGATAACCCTTCACCGCACAACCTCCCTCCCCCAGAGAACAGCCATGCCCCGGTTATTTTACAGAGCATGGCTGTTTCTCATCTTTTCACATATTTTTTATTCGTTCACAAGAGTCAGGTTGTAGAGACCCGCGATACTCCAACCATCCGTCAGATCCAATGGTGGAACTAGCGGATTTGTACCATCCCCTTGGTGAGGGAAATTCGTCCATACAGATTCGTTCACAGTATGGAAAGCCTGCGGACGATACATGAGCGTGAATGAAGGAACTTCGGTCAGATAGATCTCGACCAATCTTGTATAAGCTTCCTTCAAATCAGCTTCGTCTGTCATGGTAGGAATCGCCTGAATCAATTCATCAGCTTCTGCATTAGCATAACCACCCCAGTTACCATTCCAGTTGTTCGTGGTTTCAGCAAATTCACCGCTAATTAGATGGCGAATGCGTCCCCATGGCTGGGTTGGACCTGCACCGTCGCTCCACATCATCAGAATATCATAACCGGTTTCAGGAAGCGGCCAGTTGGTAACAACAGTCTGATACACAGACCATTCAGGATAGCTGGTTGTAATATCAATTCCGATCTTTGAACCAGCGGCTGCAACTACCTCGATAGCTGCCTGCCAGTCAGACCAACCATTAGGGCAGGTTGCTGCATAGTGGAGGTTGACACCATCATATTCACGCCAGCCATCACCATCAGCATCTACGATTCCAGCTTCATCGAGCAGTGCGTTTGCGCCTTCAATATCATTTCCCGCCCACTGCAGATCTGCGACGGCATCATGATCAAACAAAGCCTGCTCACCCGGAGTTGGGTTCATCAAAGAACGTGGAACCTGGGTAAAGGTAGCAGATTGATTGGTCATCGCATTTGAAATGATCGTGTCATAATCTACTGCCATGGCAATGGCTTTGCGGATTGCAACCTGATCCAACCCATAGGAATCCATATTGAAGTAAGCGGTTGGAAGAGATGCACCAATATTATAGGGGGCATCTTCCAGATAGGTAGAAATAGGAAGATTGTCTTTAAGCCACAGGTCCTGAACATTAGAGTTGAACTGCTGGCTGACATCCACTTCACCCGCCTGCAGTGCGGTTGTACCGGCAGCGTTATCTTTATAGATCACGTGTGCGAGATACTTAGGAACAGGTAATTTTCCCCACATGCTTGAATCCTGACCCCAATAATTATCATCACGGACCAGAACTACTTTTGTATCATCTGAGAAGAACAGATGATAAGGACCAGAATAAACCGCATCTTCCGCAGTATCAGCCATTAACGCCGCTGGGTCTTCACCAGTGCGTTCTTCCAATTTCTGTGTCCATGCTTTCTGAATAACATAGTTCGAGCTCAGATAAGCTTGAACAAGCAAAGGATTGATCGTTTTTCCATCATCCCCAAGAACTGCCTTTACAACCACTGTACTGGCATCCAGTGCTTCGATCGTATCAATGTAATCTTTGTTGGCAGCACCGAATTGTGTATTATATTTGACATGGGATGCCCAAGTATACGCAACATCATCCGCAGTTACTGGTGTACCATCACTCCAATGTGCAGCAGGGTTAATCTTGAAAGTGATCTGAGTCATGCCATCATCCCATTCATAATCACCATCCGCCAGCAAAGGATACATCTTACCATCAAGCATATTATAGAGGTATGGTGTTTCAAACATGGGTACGCGAGCATTATCCTGCTGAGCTAAAGCCATGGCGTTATTGCAGTTAGAGGAATATGGATTCCAGCAAACAACTGTACCCCACTGCTGCCCATTGAAATACAGGGTTTCATCACGTGGCATAGTCCCCGCATCTTCTTCAGAACTTTCCGATACGGTTTCTTCTGAAGTCATATCAGTAGGAACTTCTTCGGTCTCTGTTGCTGTTTGGCAAGCTGCCAATATAACTCCAGAGATGATTAAAATACTTAAAAAGAATAGAAATTTTTTACGCATTTCCCTCTCTCCTTTTATTGATTTTTTGTATTTTCTTTAGATGAATTATCTATGGTCTTCCTCGATAGTGCCTCCTTTCGCTGGTATCGCTCCCAATTTTTCTATCAATATTTGATCTTTCAATTGTTCTTTATGTTTTTACAAGAGTTAGTTATAAAAAACACTCGCCCAAAAATTCCCCGCAACCCTACCAATAAATTAATCTCGATTTTTTAATACTTTCTTGTTCCGTTTACCCTCAATTGGGAACGCTCCCAATATTTATTAAAAAAATTTTACATCCAATATTTTATTTAGTCCTATCACGCGTTGAATCGCGGATTATAAAATCGGCTTTAAGAATGTTCTTCTGAAACGGACCCGACCCATCTTCCACAAAAGCAATGAGCATCTTCAAGGCTTCAGAACAAAACTGCTCAATAGGCTGATGAATGGTTGTCAAAGCCGGGCGTACCATGGTTCGCATGGGAAAATCATCGAAACCAATAACTGAAATATCTCCCGGAACTTCAAGCCCTGCTTCATTGGTCGCTCGAATCGCACCAACTGCCATTTCATCAGAAGCAGCGAAAACAGCATCGGGTTTGCTGGGCAGAAGATGTTTCATTCCCAAATATCCACTCTCTTCCGTAAACGTTCCCTCCACAATCAGAGCATTGTCAATCGGAATATCATTTTTCATTAAAGCTTGTAGATACCCTTTCTTTCTATCAATGCCAACTGCAGTATTTTGTGGACCTGTTATCGTCCCAATCTTTTTATGCCCTTTGTCGATCAAATATTGAATTGCATCTTCAACAGATTCAACATTTTCTATATCCACATAGCTTATTTCTTTATTTTGGAAAGGTCTACCTAAAATTACCAACGGTATTCCCGATTCTGCTAATTTATCCATTAACAGTTCACCGCTCTGGTACGATTGGAAGAGGATGCCATCCATAAAACCACGACGCGCGACCTTTGTATAGATCTGATCTTCATCCTCATTTTCATCAACCAAAAATAGGGAAAATGTATAATTCTGATTGCTGCACGCCTGTGCAATACCCTGGATCAGGGACGGATAATAGGGATCAGTAAAAAAAGTATTGATCGAGCGTGGTAAGATCAAACCGCACATTAGAGTTCGCTTTGAAACTAATGCTCGCGCAGCTAAATGCGGTTGATACCCTGTTTGTTGGATCACCTCGTTTACATGCTGCCTTACTTTTTTACTAACATTTGGATGATTATTAATAACCCGTGAAACGGTTGAACGTGAAACGCCGCTTTTTTTTGCAATATCTTCAAGGGTTAGACTATTCAAGATAAAACTCCGATGTTCTCCACAATCCAAACAGATGGAACCTCCCTAAATGAATTGGGAGCGTTCCCAATTTTCTATTCTATTTTATACTGATTTCACAAAAAGTCAAGATAAATCTATTTAATGACAATTAATTACATTCTTTTAAATAAAAACAGGAGATGGTGTATCTCCTGTTCTGTAAGCTCACTCTTCTTCTATCAGGGTCATTCTTTCGATCACATCCCCTGTGAATTTAGGATTGCTGCTGGGGTCTCTACGGGTAAGCCCATTCACAACATCCATCCCTTCCGTAACCTGTCCGAAAATAGTATAACCGCCATTCAGGTGCGGTATAGGGGCATAGGTGATGAAGAATTGGCAGCCATTGGTATCGCGTCCGGCATTTGCCATGGCTACTACGCCATCTTTGTCAAACTGCAGATCTGAATCTTCATTCACAAATTCGTAGCCCGGTCCACCTGCTCCAGTTCCGGTCGGATCACCCCCCTGCGCCACAAATCCATCCAGCACACGATGGAAAGTTACACCATCATAAAAACCCTGCCTCACCAGGAAAACGAAGCTGTTAACCGTAATAGGTGCCTTGGCAGGATGCAGGCTGATGGTGAATTCTCCCCCCTTCTCCATTTTTACGATGACCTTATATTCTTTCTTTATATCGATCTGCATGGGTGGAACTGCAGTGAACTGTTTATATGGGACGGGCATTGTTTTCACCTCATTTTATTTGATCTCTCTATTTTATTATGAAACTACCATTATTAACTAAACAAAGGATCTCTTTTCAGGGATCCTTTGATGAAAACTTACTAGTATTTTTCTTCCAGTTCCTTGATCATATCCAGGCGCTTTTGATGACGCCCATCTTCATATTCAGCAGCAAGCCAATCTTTCAGGATCATTTCAGCCAATTCCTCCCCTACCACCCGTGACCCCATACACAGGACATTGGTATTATTATGCTTTCGGGAAAGGACCGCCGAATACGGTTCACTGCACACAACCGCCCGGATCCCATGGATCTTGTTTGCAGTAATGCTCATTCCAACACCGCTTCCGCAGATCAAGATCCCTTTCTCACACTCACCAGAAATAATTTTTTGAGCTACTTTATTTGCATATATTGGGTAATCCGTACGGGTACGGCTGTTTGTTCCGCAATCTTCAACTTCCCAACCCATGTCTTTTAACAGTTTTTTCAAGTATTCTTTTAATGGATACCCAACATGATCGCTTCCAATAACTATACGTTTTTGCATAAAATCACTCTACCGATTGTTTGCAGCCATACGCTCCCAGGTTAATCGACGTCCTTTTACACATAGGGAAAGCTGATAAATATTTTCAGGCAATGAACATCCCGCTAAACCGGCATCACCAATGGCATGGATATCAGCGCCTGTTTCCCGCGATTTTATGCCAAGAATACGGATCGTATCGACATCTGCACCTTCCACAGACCCATCAATAAAAGACATGGTCATCGTATCAGCATCTTTGTGATGGACATATTCAACCAATTCACGGATCATATCCACAGTGATCCCCTGGCGTGATCCCGGTGCGGGAAAATCGATCACATCTGCACCTGCATCCATCAGGGCATTAATAAATTCCTTTGCTGGTTTTTTTGCCATTGGGTCACCAAGCACTTTTTCATACACCCCATCTTCCCACTTGCCAGAGAAAATCATCATTTTCCCCTTGACAGTTTTTCCAGCCAGTTTTGTGGCTGCAATAATGTCATCGATCTTTGCATTCATACTTGGATTTGCACCAAGGACAATAAAATCTGCACCTTCTTCTACTGCTTTTTGGAAATTTTCTTCGGTGGCTGTGCGCCCCAAGGCAAAATCTCCGGCATAGAGGGTATCTGTATCAGAACTGGCACATTCCAGATAAATTCCTACAGGACGGTTCACCAGTTTTTTGATATCCTGCACATGCATAGCCTGTATTCCCTTCGCAGGATCAAAATACTTTATTCCATACATGGAACTCTTCTCATCCATACTATATCCATTCAACAGGAGGATATCAGCCCCAAATGCAGCTTCCAATTCCGGATTGGTAGCACCTCCTCCCAGCAGGGAGTTCCCCAAACCGATATAGCTCTGCGCCAGAATTGTCCGCCCTTCAGCCAGGCGAATGGACAATTTCAGATCCATGGGGGTCATTTTCTCAAAGTCACTCTTCGTACAGCTTAAAATTCTTTTCACCATTTTGTGCAATCCTTTTCTTCATAAAAGACAAAGCGATATAACCACAAGAGTCAGTTAATCCAGATCTTCCCCATTGGAAGCAATGACCTTCTTATACCAGTAGAAGCTGTCTTTGCGATATCGCTTGAAATTATCATCTCTATCCACATACACAAAGCCGTAGCGCTTCTCGAATCCTTCGTGGGTTGAAAACAGATCCATAGCACTCCAGGTGCAGTAGCCGATCACATCCACCCCATCTGCAATGGCATCTGCCATTTTTTCAATATGCGAACGAAGGTATTCAATACGATAAGGATCATGCACCTTTCCATTCATTTCCAGATCATCGGGCGTGCCCATACCGTTCTCTAATATCAGGATCGGTTTTTGATATCTGTGGGAGAAATCCATCAGGAAATGGTAGAAGCCATAAGGATCTATCGTCCAGCCATATTTTGTCGCTGGCAGATATGGATTCGCCTGCCTGGTATTGGTAAGTGTGTTCCCGACACCTTCATCTGCACAAACATTGCTCATGTAATAGGTCAGGCTGAGGAAATCAGTCTTTATGTCCGCTATCATTTCCATATCGCCCGGTTGAATTACAGAAGCAGTATCCACACCTTTAAAATAATTCAAGTAAAACTTTTGATAAACACCCCGACAGAAAATATCACCATAAGAATAAGAATTAAAGCTCGCTTTATCTGCCAGAGCTACATTTTTCGGATCGCAGGTAGCCGGATAATAACAGGTATTGCAGATATTCCCGCCAACCTTTGCTTCAGGATCATTCTTATGCACTGCTTCAACCGCTCTTGCAAAGGAGAGATTAATATGGTGATCAAACTTAAACAGGCCCAATGAATCAGCGATTTCAACTCCCCCGGTATAATAGGGCAACCAGACCATTGTGTTCTGCTCATTAAAAGGAACGTAATACTTAATACGACCTTTAAAATACTTCGTCACAGTATCAACATATTTATAATATGCTTCCACGCAGCGCCGGTCCAGAAAACCTCCATATCTCTTGACAAGGGCCAGCGGGATATCGTAAGCATATAATGTACAAACCGGTTGGATATGATTCCGCTCAAGAGCTGTGAGCATCCGGTCGTAGAAAGCCAATCCTGCGGAATTCGGTTCCGCATCATCACCGTTTGGAAAAATGCGCGACCAGTTCATTGAAAAACGATAAATACCAAAACCCATTTCTCCATACAGGTCAATATCTTCATCGAGATGATGATAATGATCTGAGGCATCTTTGAAATCAGCATATCCGCCTTCTTTAAAAAGCTCTTCCCCCTGAATCTTCATGAAGTAAGTACGAATATCGGCAATGGATTGCCCTGTACCGTCTTCGTCGCGTCCACCTTCAAATTGCTGGGCATTTGTCGATGATCCCCACAAAAAGTTTCCCGGAAATCTTTTCATATCCTTTCATCCTTTTAAAATATCTTTGTATCAGATAATGGGGCTGTCAATAATGCAGACAGCCCCATCTGTAAGCACGTTATTTTTACAATGTAAACGCTATTTATCTGTTTTTACATCCACCAGTTTGGCTTTCTCTTCTTCCTGTTTAAGCGCCTGTGCATCGAGGATCTTTACAAAAGGATAGTAAACAACACAGCTTAGGGCTAATGCAGCCAAAGTGAAAATTCCCAGACTCACACCGCCTCCCAGTAAGAATCCTGCAACGGGACCA
Organism: Anaerolineaceae bacterium; assembly: GCA_963674975.1. Classification (GTDB taxonomy): domain Bacteria; phylum Chloroflexota; class Anaerolineae; order Anaerolineales; family Anaerolineaceae; genus UBA4781. The sequence goes on along the minus strand of OY771913.1, from coordinate 2,021,875 downwards.
GGGATGACCATCATAGTTAAACCTACACACGGAATACCAATAATCCCTGTATTTGCAAGTAAGTAATACGCCAGATAAATTACAACCGGAAGTCCAACGTAGGGCACCAGTAGAATCGGATTCATAACGATCGGTACACCGAAAACGGTCGGTTCGATGATGTTGAACAATCCAGGTACCAGAGATAATTTACTCTGTGCTTTATAGCGCTGGCTCTTTGAAAACAATGTCATATCCACATAGAAGCCGAACAGACATCCAGGTCCTCCCATAAACTGTACTACCAGGAAAAAACTGAGGAGGCTGAGAACCCATGGAACAGGCTGACCCATCGCCTGTGCAGTGATATTTTCGATAGTAGGTCCCTGCCATAAAGCCATGGTGACACTCAACACCACCAATGTACCATGAATGCCACACCACCACAGAAAGCAGCAAATCAACGTCGCCAGAAGATGGGCGGGTAGTGAGTTTCCAAGCCCGACAAGGGGTGCCTGAAGGATTGAATAAACAAATTGGCTGAAGGAACCAAAACTGGTTGCACCAAATAAACCACGCATGGCTATGAACGGAATAATCGTGATCAGTGCCGCTGGGATTCCCTCAAAGCTTTTTGACACAAATTCAGGAACTGCTTCCGGTAATTTGATTACAATGTTTTTCTTGACACAAAAAGCAAAGAGTGAAGCAGCCGTCAGCGCTACAACGATAGCAGTAAAAATTCCCTGTGCGCTGAACCAGGAAATATCAATAACAGTACTTCCTGCTTCATTCGTAGCAAGCGGCGTAATGATCAGAAAGCACAAAAGAGCCGCAAGGCCACTCGTGACTCCATCGATCCCCTTCTTTTTGCCAAGCACACGTGCTATGCCGAAAACCATAAATAAAGCGACCATGTTGCAGATAGTCACTACGGTACCTAAAAGCTCATATAAACCAATTTTTGTTAAGAGATTTGTCCAGGCAGTAATTGGAAAACTGTAAACCAACTGCAAAACAGCTCCAGCCATCAGTACAGGCATGGAACTCATCATACCTTCCATGATAGAACTTACATATAAATTACTCTGGAACTTGTTAACAGCAGGTAGGACCTTATTGACAAAACGATCCAATTTTGTCTCTTCCATTATTTTTTCTCCTTTTAATATTTGCTTGCCGGCCATATTTTTAAGCCATACTGAGGATGATTATTTTCGCCTACCGCACCGCAATCCATTATGTCAATTCTCGTAACTTGGAAAACAGAATTACTATTTCTAATGACTTCTTTTCTGAAACTTACTTGCGGTCTCGAAAATATTGGAACATTTCATAAGGGAATGCCTGTTTACAAAATGTCCTGTTCTAACTGTATTTTTTTAATCATGGCTTAATTTCCACATGGCATCCTAAGAAGCATGTTTTTTACACTAAGGTGATTTCTAATAATCTTTCAGTAATTTTTCCTCCTTTTATCTACAGTCTTAAATTCAGCCCCTCAATAAAATAGACTTTCTAACCATATATACAAAGCAACATCCCCAAATAACCAGGTCGTTGTTATCTCGTGATGGAATCCGTTCAATGGTTCTGTTCATGTAATCTCTTCAGATTCTGTTGCTAACTTGCTTTGTCAATATTATTTTTCTTTTAAGATACCGATCAATTCTTTAATTAGATCAAGCTCTGAGGTAGTCGTCATTAAGGTATCCATAGCATGAGAGATCAATAACTGCTCATTGATGCTCTTGAACTGGTTGTCACTTCCCAACAGCTTCAAATGAATTTGATGGCTTGTCGTAATTTTCTTATCAGCCTGCTCCATCAGCTGATCTGCTTCATCAAAATTTTTCTTTCGTGCAGCATGCAGAGCATTGAATCCATCTGCCTTGGCATCACCAGCATAGCTGATCATTTCCATGGCGATATTTTCAAAAGATTCACTCATTTTTTTCATCCTTGCTTTTATATAAAGCGACCGCCTGGGCATAAATTTCTTCTACCATTGCCCTGCCATATTGCATCATATTAATAAAACCGTAAGGTACGCCTGCTTCTTTTGTCACTTTGTCAAATTCATCTTTTTTATAACGAAGCTGAGGTCCGACCAGGAGTACATCATATCCATCAATTTCTTGACTAATGTTGCTGCCCGTACTGCAGTCAACAATTGTTCCTTCCGGGACCATTTTTTTCATCTTATTTACGATAAGACTGCTTGACATACCAACTGCACAAACAATTAATATTTTCAAACTTCCTCCATAAGTGTTACTATTTGTTACTCTTTGTTTTTCATTGTGAATATAGCACATTTAACTTGCAATGTCAACGAATTTATGTATAATTATGTTAATACTTTCACAAGGTTGCACATGTTACCAATTCAACGACAGTTAAAAATAAAAGAATTTTTGGTTGAAAAAGGTTTTGCAAGCGTAGAAGAGCTCAGCAAACGATTTGATGTATCCGAAATGACCATTCGACGGGATCTTGACGAACTTCACGAGCAAGGTGTTATTCAACGCATCTACGGCGGCGCCATGGATAATGATCAGGCATTCTTCGAAATGTCTGTAAATGCAAAAGCAGGAAAATTCAATTCAGAGAAAGTCAAGATCGGTCGTGCTGCTGCGGATCTCGTTCAAAACGGTGATACCGTCCTTATGGATTCGGGTACCACCACTCTAGAGGTCGCTAAAAATTTAAAAGAGAAAAAGATCACTATCATCACAACAGCACTCAATGTGGCTATTGAACTTTCTCTCTCCCCTGATATTGATATTCTTGTAGCAGGTGGAATACTACGCAAAGGACCACTCAACACCACCGGACCTCAAACAGACACATTCATTCGAGAGCTGCATGTTGATAAAGCATTCATTGGTGTGGAGGGTGTGGATGTTCAATCCGGCATCAGCGTTCCCGATCCGATCAATGCTCATAACAAACAAACCATGATCGAAATCGCTCGCCAGGTCATCGTTGTGGCTGATCACTCCAAGCTGGGGCGAACAACCACCAGCAACATTGCCCCGCTGGATAAAGTGCATGTGGTGATCACAGACAACGAAGCTGATCCTGCCGTTGTTGAAGAGTTAAGAGAAAAAACACAAGTAATTCTTGTCTAGTAAATTATGGAAGGAAAAATGAAGAGAAAAGCTGTATTCGGGGCATCATTAATGTGCGCTGATTATTTAAATCTCGAACGTGATATTCGATTGCTTGAGCAAAACGGGATCGATTATCTTCATTTTGATGTTATGGATGGTCACTTCGTTCCCAATTTTGGGCTTAATCTTGATCTATTGAAAAAAGCACGTGAAATTACAAATTTACCGATTAATGTTCACCTGATGATCGATAATGTTGCTGAGTATATTGATGACTATATGGATGCCGGTTGCAATTCCATCTCTTTTCACCAGGAACCAACCTACCATGTTCAAAGGATCCTGCAAAAAATAAAAGCCCATGGAGTCCAGGCGGGGATCGCCCTCAATCCGGCAACTTCATTAAACACACTGGAATACATTTTGCCCGATCTGGATTTCGTATTGATCATGACAGTAAATCCCGGATTTGCCGGGCAAGTTCTTGTTCCCGCCACGCTTGAAAAAATCGTAAATCTGCGCAAAATGCTCGATGATAAAGGTCTTGATATCGATATCCAGGTTGATGGAAATGTAAGCTTTGAAAATATTCCGAAAATGGTAAAAGCCGGCGCAACCATGCTGGTAGGAGGGACATCCTCTCTTTTCCTCAAAGATATGGGGATCGCGGAATCAGTACAGAGAGTTAGCAGTTTATTGGCATAGAGAATCCCCCTCTTTTTAAGAATCCATTCCTGATCATATAGTTTTGAGGATGGATTTTTTAAATAAAGCTCTACTCAATGATTTTGCTTAACACTCCCAGAGTAACGCTTTCACATATATCTTCCACAAATTCGATATTCTTCTGGGTGGAACTTGCCAATGCCCCTCGCAGGATAAACGGGAAGAGATCCACATCTCTCGCTCCATGATAGGTAGATAAAACACAGTATTCCGCGCAAAATCCACATATCACAACCGAATCCACATTCATTTTCTTCAATTCTTCCAACAGTTCTGTTTTATTAAACGCATTGCTGTAAGTCTTGTGGATATGCAGATCATCCGGGATAATTTTCAGATCATCGGGTAGATCAAAATCGGAATTCCCCGGGATAAGACCGTCCTCTTCATTGATATGTTGAATTGAAATTATCGGAAGTTTTTTCTTGCGAAAGATCTTGATCGCCTCATTAGCATACTCCACAGCGCAGTTCAGGGAGTGGGTGGTTTCATCATCGATCTCATAGAATTGCTTTTGAATGTCAATAACAAGTAAAGCTGATTTCATCGGATCCTTCTTTCTTTATAAAAAGTATAGAGGATATCTCTCCGAGGAACAATTATCCAACTGAATAACCACTTCTTTAAAGTAAAAACCCTCTTTTACGATGGTTTTTCGATTATTCTTACCAATCTTTCAGCATGGCAGGTTTTCGTAACTCGGGGGGCATCAATTCGATCGCATAGCGCAGGGCTGTACGCGGCATTTCTTTTTTATGATCCATCACAAATTGAAACACCTCCTTTTGATGCAGACGGCTGGCTTCCTTCAACATCCATCCATAGCCCTTTTGCACCATGTCATCCGCATCGGTTAACAGGATACCGGCAATTTCAAAAATATCCTGCAGGTACATACCTTTCCGAGCGGGCAGGATCAGGGTGACTGCAGCAGCGCGTTTCAACCAGCGCTGATCCGTTTTTGCCCATACTTTCAATTCTTCGATATTTTGCGGATATTTCATGATGAGATCTCCAACGGTATGATTGCAGAATCCATCACATTTTGCCCAATTATCAATATATTTAGTGATCCAATCCTTGAAAATGTATATGTCACCTGCCTGGAACTCATCAACCAGATTTGGTACCCATGCCGATACAATGAATGCTTCTTCACAATATCCGGTTGAAAGCAGTTCTTCACAAAGGGTAAAGATCTCTTGTTTTCCCAGATCTTTAATATTCTTCCAGTATTGTTTGGCTATTTTTCCAACAACGGCAGTACTAACACCATGAATTTTGACTTTTTCCTTGAAAAACCGCGGGGAGCTTTTCAAGGTTTTTTCATCAACGCTTTCCTGCAAAGTTTGAATTATCTCTTTAACAATTTGATCCATTTTTCTCTTTCACTTTTCTTTATTTTAATGGAAAACGGATCTCTGTTTCAGGTATTCCGCTTGGATCTTCGTTTGGATCATTCAGGTAATATTCATAAGCAATTCCGGTGGGTTCATAGCCTTCTTGCTTAATAAAATCTGTCAGCGCATCATAAGCCGGAACCATTGAATCATAGGTTCCCACGTGGAGTGTAATACCAAATTTTCCTCCAGCAATCTTGCCCGATTGGATCTTTCCTTTGCCCGGCAGCATTTTTGCAACCGGAAAGCCTGCCTCTACATCCAACGCCTTCATATCCAGGTTGTAATATGCCGAAAAAGGCATCCCGGCTGGCTGCTCTCCTAATTCACCCAAATATTTCATAATGGCTCCATAGGCTTCTCCAAAGAAAGCAGGGAGATTTTCTACAGCGGTAACAGTTCGAACGGTTAACACAGGCTGGTCTTCCACTTCAATGATCTTGCATTCGTATTTCATAACATCCTCCTTTATATTAGAACATTTATTCTATTTTATTGGGTTCTTTTCTCTTTGTCAAGAACGCCCTTTGCTTTTTAAAAAAGACTGTCGTCTTCTTAAAAGGATCTAATTCCTTGATATATGTTCATTAACCATTGAACCTCATGTAAAATTAATTACAAATTCACTTCAAAATCTATTTTCAAGAGGAGGAAATAATGGAAGCGATCTGGACGATCGAAATCGGCATCACACAATTTTTCCAAAACCTGGGAGACTGGCTCGCCGCACCCATGCAGTTGATCACCTTCCTGGGAAATGAATATTTTTATATGCTGGTCATGCCGGTAATTTACTGGTGCCTGGATTCATCTCTGGGATTGCGCGTCGGCATTATGCTGTTAACCAGCGGTATTTTCAACGGAACTGCGAAAATCCTGTTCAAATCACCACGTCCTTATTGGTTCAGTTCACAAGTCAATGCCTACAGTTCAGAGAGTTCTTTTGGTATGCCCTCCGGGCACGCCATGAATGCCATGAGTGTGTGGGGCATACTGGCTGCCTCTATTCGAAAGAAAAGCATAACGATCATCCTGGCGATCCTCATTTTCCTGATCGGAATATCCCGCATCATGCTTGGTGTTCACTTCACATCAGATGTATTGATTGGCTGGCTGCTGGGAGCCATTCTGCTTTTTGTCTTTTTGCGCGCTGAAAAAGGGGTAAGTAAATGGGTGGATTCTATGCCCTTTGGACGCTTTGTTATTTTCATGTTCCTCATCTCAATCCTTGTGATCGTTGTGAACGCATTCATCATTCATGCCAATACTGATTGGCAGGTCCCATCAACATGGCTCGCCAATGCCGCAGTTACAGATCCGGAAGGATATATCGAACCGTTTTCTTTAGATGGCACCATTACCAACACTGCAGTGCTGTTTGGTTTTTCAGCCGGTGCGGTATGGTTGAACAGAAAAGGCGGTTTCAAGGTCAGCGGTAGCTGGTGGCGTTATGTTGTATGCTTTCTCATTGGCGTAACCGGCGTACTGCTCTTATGGGCTGGTCTGGGAAAAGTGTTCCCGGATAACGCAGATTTTCTCAGCTATGCTCTTCGTTATCTGCGCTATGCGCTTACAGGCACATGGATCGCAGTCATCGCACCACTCATCTTTCTAAAGCTGGGTTTTGCAGAGAAAAAGAAATAGGAATATCCATAGTGCGCTGACAACGCACCTCACTGCCTTAAATATGAAAAGAGGAGGGCATTTATAAAAGTGCTCTCCCCTTTGTTATTTTTCTTACCCGAACTTCAATCGTTCTTGATCTCTTCTATCTTGGCTTTCTTTCCATCGATTTGAGCTTCGATCCCTTTTATGTTTTTAACCAATTCCTCAATGGCTGGATCGAGAGTAGCACCTTTTGCCATCAGTTCTACAGCCAAATCTCCAATTTGCACTTTTATTCCTTTAATCTCCTCTTCCAGTTTGTCAATCTCCTGGTTGATCTCAAAGGTTTTTACCGCATCGCCGGCTTTTTCACTTACTTCTTTTAAACCCTTTCCGGCTTCGTCAATTCCTTTTTTCAATCCTTTTGAAAGATCATCTAAGATAGGCACATTCACCTCCAAGTTGTTTTATATTTAGAGATTACAATTTCATTTTCAAAAAGTCAAGAATTAAGTGGTTTTTGCGTTTTATTGAATCGAAGCAGCAGTACTCCAATGATGATCATAAAACCACCACTCAATTCGATCCCATTCAAGCGTTCTCCAAAAATAAAGAAAGCAAAAATGGCTGTAAAAACCGGTTCGGAAGTGGCAATGAGGTTTGCCACACTGGCAGGCAAAACACGCAAGCTTATATTATAAAGACCAAATCCCATCACCGTGGGACCGGCAGCCAGCAAAAAGAGCGGCAGCCAACCCTTCCAATCACTTCCCAGCCAGAACAAATCCGCTGCTTTACTGGCTGATCCAGGCAGTGGTGAGCCAGGGATGAGATTTGCGATCAATAAAAACAAACCGGCAAAAGTAAAGGTGTAGAAAACGGTGGTCCACGAATTCATACCTTCTTGATTCGCTTTCCGACCCATGAGACTGTACACCGCATATGTCAACCCCGCCAACACCCCGCTTAAGATACCTACCAGATTTGACTGCCAGGCAGACTGCATATACGCCCCCGATACAAGCACACAACCGATCAAACTGCAGATGATCGCTGCGATCTTTATCCACCCTAACCCTTCCTTCAGGAACCAGTATCCTAAAAGCGCAGTGAAGGCTGCCGAACTGTACGACAGAACCGTAGCCACAGCTGCGCCATTCAAGGCAACAGCCATCGTCCAAAAGGAATTGAATATCGCCAGGATAAAGCCATAAACCAGCAAATATAAAAGCTTTCCTTCCTTAATAGCAAGCAGTTTACGATCTTTAAAAAACAAAATGGGTAATAAGGTAAAAACTACAAAAAAATCACGCCAGAAAGCCAGCACGAGAGCCGGTATGTTGTAATTTACGGTTAGATATCGAATAAAAATAGCAGTGGTTGAGAGGAAGACGGCACTGGCAAGGGCAATAAAATAGGCTTGATTGGATGTTGTTTTTTTCATTGGCTTTCCATACTAAATCAAAATCAGCCTATGATTATATACGTAAAACGAAAAGAATGATTAAAAACCAGATTCTTCAAAAGATGGCAGCATCTTTTTAAAGGTAATATATCCCTCAGAAACTTATAAAGCCCCGCTATCAGTCTTGACTTTTCATATACCATTCGGTATACTAAATGAGTTATGGAGAACCAGGAGAAGATCCTTGATTGCGGATTAACCCTTTTCGCCGAGCGCGGTTTTGATGCGGTCGGTGTTCAGGAAATTGCCGACACATCGGGTATCACCAAACCTACCCTGTATTACTACTTTGGCAGCAAGGAAGGGCTGCTGGATGCCATCCTTTCAACCAATTTTTCAACAATGTTCGCGCGGCTGGAAAAAGCTGCTGACTATCAGGGAGACGTAAAGAACACTTTGGAGGAAATAACCCGCACCTATTTCTCATATGCGAGCAGCAACCTTACTTTCTACCGCTTTCAGCTTTCCTGCTGGTTCTCCCCACCGCAAAGTGCCGCGTTTAAGGCAATCATCATTTATGGGAGAAGGCAATATACCATGCTGGAAAATCTTTTCCAACGCATGGCACAGAATCACGGCAATATGCTGGGCAGACACCAGCGCTATGCAGCATCCTTCCTTGGAATGATCAACACATACATCGGTTTGAAAGCAAGTGTCAATCTTGAATTGGATGAAACTGTCGTTCGCAACACCGTTCACCAGTTCATGCATGGAATATTTTCATAATTTTTTTAGTTGTAATATACCTACCGGTATGTACTTTAGGAGAAATTCAATGAACAGCTGGAACAATAGAAGTATTTTTTATCATTTTTACCCTTTAGGAAGTTTTGGAGCACCCCAAAGAAATGATTTTATATCATCTCCAGTTCCAAGATTGAGACAAATTGAGAAATGGCTACCTCACCTGAAAAAGCTGCATATCAATGCAATTTATCTGGGACCGGTTTTCGAATCTACCGCTCACGGTTATGATACAGCAAACTATTATCTGATAGATCGACGATTAGGCGATAATCAGACTTTGAAGGAAATGGTTCAGTTTCTGCACGAGCATGGAATTCGTGTGATCCTGGATGGAGTATTCAACCATGTAGGTCGTGATTTTTTCGCTTTCAAAGACCTGCTGCAAAATGGGGAAAACTCTTCTTATCTCAACTGGTTTTCCGGGATCGATTTTTCAAAGCAGAGCCCCTGCGGGGATCCCTTTTCCTATGAGGGCTGGAACAACAATTATGATCTGGTCAAACTGAATCTTCAAAATCAGGCAATCTGCGATCACCTTTTCAAGGCAGTTGAACTCTGGATGAAAGAATTCAATATTGATGGACTGCGCATCGATGCGGCTGATTGTGTCAACATGACATTTTTACAGCGCCTATATTCCAGGTGTAAAACGCAGAATCCTGATTTCTGGATCATGGGAGAAGTCATTCATGGAGATTACTCGAAATGGATCAATGCAGAAGCCCTGGATTCCGTCACGAATTACGAATGCTTCAAGGGTCTTTATTCAAGTCATGTAGATCGTAATTATTTTGAAATCGCGTATTCCCTGAATCGTCAATTTGGGGAGCATGGGATCTACCGTCATTTTCTCCCTTATTCTTTTGTGGACAACCATGACGTAAATCGGCTGAGCAGCAACCTCAAAAATCCACTGCATGCGTATCCAACCTACTGTCTTCTTTTCTGTATGCCGGGTATTCCCTCCATCTATTATGGAAGCGAATGGGGTATCACAGGTGAACGCACCGCAGCCGATGATCACATATTGCGTCCATATATCGATCCGGAAAATCCTTCGCCGGATCCCACTCTCCGAGATCTGCCAGATTATATCGCCAGACTTGCACAGATACGCCTTCAATCGACTGCCCTTCAAACCGGGAGCTACCGTCAGGTACTTGTAGCGGGTGAGCAGTTCGCCTTTATGAGAGAAACGCAAGAAGAAAGCATCCTGGTTGTGGTAAATTCAGCCCAGCAGCCAGTTTCTCTTGAAATCCCTGTTTCACAAAGCCATATTCCAGAACCCATAGATCTTTTAAGCGGCGAAAAGACTTTATGGAAAGACAATCTGCTTGTCATTCAGGATATGCCCCCAAACTCAGGGAAGATCATCAAAATCCGGTAAGGCAGCTATTCGTGCTGAAGCTTATGGTTCAGATATAAAGTTACCGGGAACCCGATGATCGATGGGATCCAGAAAGAGATCAGGCGGTACGCCAGTACCGCCACAACTGCCACCGCATTGGGGACACCCAATTTTCCATAGAGCGCGACCATGGTTGTTTCAACGATCCCAACACCGCCGGGGATTACAAACGCGGCTTTTCCCAGCAGCAGCGGCAGTCCATAACCGATCAATAAAACACTGGATTGATCCACTTGTTGCTTGCAACAAACAGGAAAAAGAGAGCAGCAATATCAAAGCCATAGGTCATAAAAACCGCCAGCACCGGTTTTTTCCAGCCTTTCCTAAGTAAAAAATCCCAGGCTTCATAAATTTCATTTAACTGGTTTTTCAACCTGTCTTCATTGAATGTGCGCTTGATAAGTTTGTAACCCTTCTTTACCAGATTCAATATAAACGGATAGGATTTTTCCCGCCTATAAAGAACAATAAAAAGCAGCAGGAGAACGAAAAGGAGAAGCACCAGAATAATCAAAAAACTTATTATCTGCAGTTTTGTCAGTTCATGCAGAAAGAGCAGATAGACTACACCAATCAGTGAAATAGCAAGAACTGCCAGGTTGTTCATCAATAACGGCAGACTGCCAGCCATTGCGGCAGATTGCGCTTTGGCTTTGCTGCTGCGCAGCCATTGAAATGTTGCAGCAGCCGAACCAACCATACCGCCGGCAACCATCCCGACGCTGGCGGATGCCAGCACAATCAATATATTCCGCCATAATGAGACATGGTCATTGAACAATTCGAGGAGAGAATTTAATAGAAAGCCAGCTCCTATATAGCTCAAACATTCACAGATAATTGCTAGAAATAAAGCCCAATATTTTAGATTCTTCAATACATACATCGAGCGCTGTATCGAGTTCAACTGGGGAAGCAAAATATATACCCCCAAACCCATAAACAGGATGAGGAAAAAAGTCCGAAGAATCTTTTTTGAATTCTCTTTCAATGAATGCTCCTGTAAAAAGGATAATTGCCTTCTATATTTTATTCCTCTTATCATTTATATTTCAGATAGAATATTTCCCCATCTTCCTTTTATTGGTCCCCTTTTGGAGATAAAAAACCATTAAAAAGCCTAGAAGAGTTGGAATAATAAATGCGAGAAAACGATATGCCAGAACCACCATTACTGAATTTGAACTTGAAACGCCCAGCTTCTGATAAAGGGAGATCATGGTACTTTCCACCACGCCGATCCCTCCCGGCAGCACGAAAGCAGCTTTTCCAAATATCTGCGGCAGTCCATAACCGATGATCACTGTTTTCAATGAACTCACCTGCCCTGACGCACAAAACAGGGCATATAAGGCAGCAATGTCAAATCCAAAGCTCATAAATAGAGCGAAAAGAGGCTCCCACCACTTTCTTTTCAAGATAACATCCCAGACCTCATAAATCTCATCGATCTGCTCTTTGATTTTTTCTTCATCATACGGCTTCTTAAGCACCCTGCTGATCTTTTGTACTATAGAGAGAAATAAAGTGGTTGCCTTTTTTCTTTTCGCAAGAAAGAGCCCTATTAGAATAAGAGCAGCCATGAGAAGAACCAGAATGATAAAAAAGGCATTTATCTGGGAGCGGGTTAACGCTTTCTGCGACCATAAGTACAGAAAACCTACCAGAGAGAGGAGCAGGATAGCTACATTATTTAATAGATTTGGGAGAATACTTGCGATCGTGGCTGCCTGCGTTTTCACTTTTTGATCATGCAGCCATTGAATACTAGAGGCGATCGACCCAGCCATTCCCCCTGCAACCATCCCAAAGCTGGCTGAAGCCAGCACAATGATCATTCCATGCCAGAGCGAAACACGGTCATTAAACAACCCAAGAATTGAATTGAGTAAAAAAGCATATCCAGCGTAGCGTAAAAATTCAAATAATACCGCCGCCCCGATAGCAAAATAATTAAGATTTTTCAACGCATTGATCGAATCAGGGACCGCTTCAATATAAGGTGTGAGAATTCGTATACCAAGAGCAAGAAATACCAAAAGACCCAAGATACGAAGAGCTTTTTTTAGTTTTGGATTCATTATTTTCTCCCTGCATCACAATTCGAACAACGATCAGGTTACCCATTATAATAGCCACATAATCATTATGGAAAAAATCAACAAACATTTAATAAAATTTCTGCCTCTAATTTTAGCCATTTTGATCACTTCAGTATATGTTTTTCAGGCAGTCGAATATACAAAAACCATCGAACCGGTGATGGATGAGGGAACTTATCTATTAAAGGGAAAATGGTATTGGGAAGGTACTTATCAGCCTTTTGAAGAAAACGGACCGCTTACCAACAAAACACCTTTCTCATTCTACATTCTCGGCATTTCACAGGTACTTTTCAATCCAGGTTTAGCTTCCGGAAGATACTTTGCGGTATTTTTAAGTGTCCTTCTTTTACTGGGGCAGTGGTTGACCGTGAAACGGCTGGCAGGCAGCTGGTGGGCAAGTTTATCCATCAGCCTCTACGCAATATCCCCAGCCTGGATCATCTATTTCTCCCGTGCCATGACCCAGGTGGTTACCTCTCTGATCATTGTGTGGAGTTTATTCTTTTTACTTGGAAAAGATAAAACACGGGCGCAGCTGCTGATCGGCACAGTTCTCGCTGCGTTGACCGTCATGGTCAGGCAAAACATGCTGCCTTTTTATCTTCTCACCCTTCTATATATCCTGTGGGAAAATGGCTGGCGGAAAAGTGCTTCTGCGATCCTGGTAAGTCTATTCGCTTTTATAGGGATGAATTTACTCTACTGGCCTCAAATTTATCAATATATCTGGCAGCCGCTGCTCCCCACCTTCTTCAATAATCTGGCTTCTTCCATCCTTCATTTTGAGATGCTAAGCGGCGACCTCGGGCAGCCATTTCTGATCTATGAATATAATACAGTGTACGAAACACAGGTCTTTTTTGATGGGATCCGGTATTTCTTTCTCCCCTGTATGGCAGCCCTGTGCTCGCTGATCCTTCTTTTTCCTAAATCCTTATTCGCCGATAAGGAGCGCAGGAAAACCGCTTACCTTGCTATCAGTTTTCTCATTCTAACGATCATGCACTACGCCTACGCCCTGTATGAGAATAATGTCCTGTACAGTTTCCCGGCTTATTACGCATTCTATCTACCCATTGGCGTCACGCTGATCCCGTTAATTGGGAAAGATCTCATTCGAATAAAAAGTAAAACAAGGCAATGGATTCTTGGAATTGCGATTGTGGCAGTCTGTACTGGTATTGGGTTGAGTTTATACCGTGAAATCGCTCCTTTTTTCATGAACATAAATCTGCCAAGCATCAGCCAGCATACCCTCACCGGTCCGTATGAATTGTGGGACGTTCTCTTGAACCAATATCACATTTCGATCCGCACACAGGAATTCATCATTCCCACAGCTGTCGGTTTTTTGGGCGGTTTCCTGATCCTTCTAATCGCGAAGTTGATCTGTTCCGTTGTGCATAAAAAGGGGAAGCGCTATTCTTATGGGTCTGTACTCATTCTTGTGTTTTTTATTCTCGGATACTTGCTTTCACCGACCTTTATTCTGTCAAAAAACAGTTCAATTGCCATCCATCACGGCACCAATATACCTGAAGAATTTGAGCAAACAGCCGAGCAACTCAAATCCATCCTTCCGGAGAACGCACTGGTTTACTGGGACGGATTCACACCGATCATGTTTCTTTATCTGCCCGATATCCGCATTTTTCCCGCTCAACTGAACCTGGAATTCTATTACCGCGTCGGTGGGGACACAACCGCAATTGAAAATCACGGTTTCTGGAATGATGAATTAGCCGCTCGCTGGATGAAGGAAGCGGACATTCTTGTATTCACGGAAGACACCTATCAAAAACGTTTTGCTATTTTAGATCCGGATATACAATCTGGATTTTCAAGATTACCCGTACAAATCAATCTCGATCCCTACAATACAGAAGACACAGCGATCATTCTCAAACCTATTGGAACTGATTAAGCATATCGTCTTTATTCAATACTATTTTGAATTTCTAGCAGGGTATACTCGTCATTTGAGAATACCAGTTTCAATTCAGCAGGGTAATAATCCTGTGAAGAATAAGCATCTTCTATAATCAAATAATCAGCATGTACCCTATGAGCAAAATCAGTATACTCGTCAATGTATGCATGCCAATCATCTTTTAAGGATGTGATTTCGTCATATACCTGCAGATACTCATACCAGTCAAGGAGAGCACTGTGATTTGTAACTGAAAAAGCTCCCCCATCCTTTGTAGAGAAAGCCATCGGTCGTAAAGAAAAGTAACGGATCGCCAAATCATCGCCAAGAATCCTTGAATTTTCAGGCGTCAATTCTTGCAGTTCTGTATAGAATTCAGCTCGAGTACCAAGCCATTTATTTTCAGAGCAAACGATCTTCCCTTCCCGCCAGCAAGTCAATGTTGATGCCATCACCGGTGTCTTCTCAAATTCATTGACCTTACCCCATTCAAAGATAAAGATCGCACAAATAAGGACAGGAATAAGGCTGATTATTTTTGTGTTCAATTTATATCTTACAATTTTCCGATAGGAAAGCGCAAAAGGCCACAGGAAAAAGATGTACAGCAGGGGAAAGAAATTTCGCAATGATCGTATGAACTGAATTTGAAGAGGATTCCTGCCCAACAGCGCAGCGATTCCATAATCAAACATCGTAAAAACAATACTGCCGATATAAATTCCGATGACCCACATACTAGCCGCCATAACCCGCCTGCCTTTCGGAGAATTTCGGGGGATAAGATTCATAATCATAAATGAAATAATGCTGGTAAAGAATAGGATCTGATGCGATATATCTTGAAGCAGTACATTCAGGAAATCGTGCATTGCGACATTAAAGTCAATTTGACCTTCAGGCAGTCTAAAACTCATGATCGCTTGAATTTCAGCTCGAGCGCTCATACTTTGATCAGCAGAAAGGGTTGAATGAAAATATTGTAGAGAAAAAGGCAAAAGAATAACAAAAAAGAGGAAAAGAGAGAATAAAAGGTACTTTCCTTTTACTCTAGCGGAAATCGAACGCGGTGTCATAAACCATAAACTGAGGATGATAGCTATACTCCAGGCAGGAGTGCTGACCGCATGGACATAAGTCAATAGAGCTGTAATGCTCAAAATGAGAGGCCATTTTCGAGGATTCTGTCCCTGCTTCAACACCAGCAGCAGAACAAAAGGAATACAAGCCTGGAATGAAAAACGTGGTATCGGGGAAGTTTCATAACCCCAAAATTCACTTAAATTCATCTTCACAAAAACAAATGCCAAGATGGAAAGTAGGAAGCCAAACAAGCGATTTCGATATAACTCCTTACCCAGGAGATAAAACCCACAAAGCTGTAAAAATGTCAGCGGTAGTTGTAAAATCATGAACGCTGTACCAAAGTTGCCAAAGATAGATTCAAGCGCTTTAGTCAGATATACATGAAAAGATGAAAACATATTGAAGTTATCTATATTTCCTAAAAAGGGATCAGATCGAAATAGCTCCGGATATTTTTGAGCGGCAGCAAAGGAAGCGTAGTTACCAGCATCCGTCAATAGCAGTGTGTAATCCATGAAATGTCCACCGAAGAGGTTCTTGGATAGGATCAATGAAAAAACCAGAAAAGTTGCGATGATCAGAATATCTATCTTTCCAAACTTCAAAGATGATTCGTTTATTTCCCGATTCTCTTTTTCTGATAAATAATTTTCAAGCAAAATAGCAATCAAAAGCAATATGCCAAATAAAATTGAGAAAAAATCAGAGACTGCTGAGAGAATTGCCACAACTCTCCATGGTAAAGTCGGAATTCCCCATGAACTGGCTGGGAGTAAAACTATTTCCAGCGGTTCGTTCCCGACAGATAGATCGATGATCTGTTCATGATCATCCCATAGGATTAACACCTTGCCCTGTTCATTATCTGAGCGAAAATAAATTTGGACTCCACCAATAAAAGACCTCTTAAAACTGATCGAGGATGAGGGTTTAAGAAGAATGCCTTTACCCGATATCCAGTGTTCATCATGAAATTCTAGATCATCAATACTTATCGGCACTCTATCTTGAAAAGTGAGGTTAATAATTTCTACCGGGCTCCATTTTTCATCCGCATAAGTCCCGCTTACATTCGTAATCTGCAACTTATGCTCTGTTGGAAACGGAGTCGATTGGTAAAAAACTGCAAAGTAAAAAACTAAGATAAATATGACAATAAGAGAACAAAATAGCAGGTAACGAGGTAATTGGGGATGTATTTTGCATTTCTTTCTAGATCTTTCTTGAATGAAATAAAAAAGTAGACTTAATAAACTCGTTAAAATAGTCAATGAAAGTATTTTCATGAACAATGATCGCATGTACCAATCAAGGAAATGCACTAAAAAGCTAACAGAGAAAAAGAATGCAATGCTTACGCATGTAAATAATATGAGAATTTTCTTCTTTATATTTCTCTGTTTATAATACCCATTCATAAAAATACTCCCGCGCTTCCATATGATTGAATAAGAACCGAATGTAGAATCTGGGAACTACTCACAGATTCCTTGGTCAGAATAATTCAACTTGTAATTTTTTCTGAATTTATTATAGAGATTAAATTTCGAATTTAATATTCAAATTTTCCTAAAGGGGAAGTATCTCTATAAATTCATTTAAACATTTTCAACTAGATATTCCCTGAATAAAGAGATATCTTTTAAAATGCAGTACTTTATCTGCAGGAAAAGTACAACCAATACTCCAGTCATGATAACGGCTGAGAAAATTCTAAATGCTTTTGAAGAGGTTTTCCACTTTTGAATGAGCAGCGCAGGGATATTCCAACCCGCCAGGAGCATGGGCATCAGCGCGGGAAAGATATAATGATCGGGCTTTGGAGCAACCAGGAACAGCACATACGCGGTAAATGGGAAAGACCATGTCGCCAGATAGACATCCTCGTTGAATTCTTTCTTCTGGAAGAAGCCAACACACATTGAAATTGCTAGAAAGTATAAGAACAAATTCGACCCGAACCAGTTCCGCAGTGTCCAATCCCAGAACTCGGGACCTGTTTGATAAAAATACGGATCCCCGTTGGTATACCCTTCACGTAATTCACTTTGTTTGAACTGTTGAATGGCGATCATTTCATTTCTAGGACCCTCATACCAAAGAAATGGATTTGCCAGAATGATCACAACGAACATGATACATACAAAGAGTACCGCTTTTTTAACGACCATCTTCCAGGCAATTCCCTTCTTTTTGAGAGCATTATATAAATACACCGGTATCGTTATGACAAAGAAAAAACCCAGCAGTTTCGTGGCTGCTGCAAGACCGCAAGCTGCTGCAGCAAAATAAAAATATTTTTCGAGCTTGTATTCATCTTTTTTCAAAAACAGGAAGGTTAATGCAATAAATAAAAATGTTATCGAGTCGGGGTGCCACCACCAGATATTACTGCGTACGACACTGGGTACGATAAGGAAAAACATAAATAGAAAAATGGATTGGAATATTTTCTTAAAGTTAGTTTTGTAATAAGTCAGGACCCACGCAGATAGGATAATGGGGAGAACATTGATCATCTGCCGTAAAATCAGAATATTGGTTGCTTTGCCTGAAAAAAAAGCGTCTCCTAAAATGATCCTGCGCGGCAGCAGAACCAGCATCGACAGGAAATAAAATGGATATCCATAATGGTAATCACCATAAATGATCAATCTTCCCCACAGTTGGTGAATATCTTCTCCTCCTCTGAGCATCTTTTCAACATAAGGATAAGTAATATATTCATCACCAGAAAAGATCGCGAAATCACTTGCCTCTTCACTACCATATGAATTAACGGGAATAAAAACCACAAAATACAGCACCGCCAAAACCAGCAGCACCAGTATTGTTCTTTTCTGAATCTGGGAATATTTTTTTAAAAACACTTATTATTTTCCTTTTTCAATCCAACATCAGCCGTGAGCCTTATATTTTCCCTGAAGTTACCAAGCTGGCAAATTTTTCAAACGATCGATCATACGTCCTTTCCACATCGTTCGGGAAAAAACATGCGGGTAGTTCTCGCATGTTTAAATGATATTGAACGCATTCACAGCAAATTCCCTTCCGCGGGCATGGCTCATAACTGCAGTTGCACCTTTGTTTATTTTTTGCCTGGTTGCACTCCATTGAAAACTCCTTTATTGTATTAACCCGATTATAAAATAGTTCTATTTTTATATAGAAGACTCTGCCATGATATGAGAATTAATACTCACCCCTTTTTTCAAAAAGCTGAATATTATCAATTGCGATACTCGATTGTGTTGCCAATGCCTGAAGAAAATTGATCCATTCGGTATCGGGATGGAAGGGTTCATATTTATAAACCTCGAAAACACCTTTTGGTTCTCCTTTCGCAACCAGAGGATAAGCGAAATAGGACTTAAACCCGTTGCGTTTCAGGTGCTTCATGATAAATGGCAATTCCCCATCATCCACATCAGGAAGTATACAGGGTTCACGGGTTAATAAAATCTGTCCTGCCATACTGCGGCTAAGATGAACACGCTTTTCCACCACATCCAATTGATTGATCCCGAAAGCCGCAGAATATTCCATCATATTGGTCGCAATATTCAAGATCAAGATATCACCGCCGTCAACCTCCAGCAGTTGTTTTGCCTGCTCAAGGATAATGCGATTTGTCAGATCCAGATTAAATAGACCGCTGATCGCCTGATCAACAACATGCAATGATTCCATCCTTTTCAAGCGAAGCTCTGTTCGCTCAAACATGATCGCCTGGTTTATTGAATTCGCTAAAACATTTGCGACAGCATCCAGCAAGCAGTAATCATATTGAGAGAAAGGAATTGATCGAAACAGGAAGATCAAACCAACGTGATCGTATCCATTGATGAGCGGAATGCCAATCCTTGCTTTGGGAAACGAGGAGAGCTGAAGAGATCCGTCAAGCTGTTTTAGATACTCGTCATTGACATCAAATATACTATTTTGGTAAAGGGCTTTTTGATCGAAGCAGCTCTTCCAGGAAACAGGTATACCTATTTCCATCCTTACATCTCCATAGACTTCGACAACATTCCCCCGATCATTATTATCATTAAAATCGGCGATCATAATGCCGTCCAGAATTAATAAATTTATCAGAAGTTTACAGGCAGCCTGGCGGACTTTGGCTACATCATTCGGTGTCTGTCTGATCGTTGAAGCAAGATCGACAAGAAATTGCAGTTCTTTCTCATGCTTCCTTCGGTCATTGATATCTCGAAGGATAACCACCAGGTGATTTCCCTGTGGTGAATTCATGGTGAAACTATCCGCCTGGAATATTCGATACTCCCCCTGAGAATTCAAAATTTCTCCTTCCCACACCCGGTTTAGACGAACAGGCGAATTATCCGATAATGCCTTGAGCAGTGCTTCGTTTACCGCAGCAGCATCAACTTTAACCACCGACTGTTTGACCAAGCGATCCAGTAATACAGAAAAAGGAGTACCGATCGCTTCGTCGCAAGAAACCGGGATCAATTCCTCCATCGCGTTATCCCACTGCACAATAAGTCCATTTTCATCCACCCAGAAAACACCTTCCCCCATATGCTTGGCGATGAGATTGATTTTTTCCTCATTTTCTTGAAATTGATATCTACATTTCTTCTGCCTGGAAACATCAATGATAGTAAGTGAAACATATTGTTCATTATTATTCGAGAACCGGGATACCAGGATAAGAACATCGACTGGTTGACCATCTTTTTGTTTTAAGGTTGTATAAATGGAGCTATTCTCAGATTCATCCGGTTCATTTTCAAAAAAAGGGGAATCCTCTTTAGTAAAAGAGAGAATTTGCAGATCCCGCCCTAGAATTTCCGAACGCTTATATCCAAGCAAAGTGCAGAGATGATCATTTACCTCGATGAAAGTTCCTTTTTTAAGAATCGCCTCTCCTATCAGACGATGATGATAGATATTCTGTGCCTGATCTTTATTTCGCCCGATCAACAACCTCTGAACAAACATTGCAAGCAGGCAGGAATCAAGCCAATCAAAAGGAATAATGGAAATCAAATCTTGTGAATCAATTTTCACAGATAAACGCTCGATATTTCGATCAGCAATGATCAGACAGGGAAAATTCGGATCTTTCTTCAGAAATAAATCATGCAGCGCATCGGTTTCTTTTTCAAAACTTGTTTGATCGAGAACTAATAAGTCAGACTCACCTTCTTGAAATGCGGGGAGAATTCTTTGCGGATCATTCTCGACTTTTATTTCTGTTTTCAGAGAGCTTATTTTTTTTAGATGCGAACTAATTTTTTTACCGTTATTTTGATTGGCTGTACAGATTAATATTTTTGTACATTGTCGAGCCATAATTGTTTTCCTGCACCTTCTTGATAAATGTTAAAGGTATTTCCTTGTTTCTTTGCCTGGTACAGGCTCTTATCTGCAAGCTGCATCAGTTCCTCCAAATCTTCACTGTCCTGAGGATATACACTGATGCCAATACTTGGAGAGACCTGAACTTTATTATTATTACATATAATTGGCTCGGTAAATGCATTAAGTATCTTTTTCCCGACAAGATTTAAATCATTGATGGTATTTATTTCTTCACCAATGATGATAAATTCATCTCCTCCAATTCGAGCAACCGTATCGCTGGCTCGAATAGAAGACTGCAAACGTCTCCCCACTTCAACCAATACTTTATCACCAAATGGATGTCCATAGGTATCATTAATTCGTTTGAACCGATCGAGGTCAATAACAAATAATCCGATCCATTTATTTGTTCGCTGGCATCGGGCTTTGGCTCCATAGAAATGATCTTCAAATAATAAACGGTTTGGAAGATCAGTTAGATAATCGTGTGTTGCCAGATACTTGATACGCTTATCTGTTTTTTGGCGCATGATAGCTGCTGAAAGCATACTGCTGGCAGTTCTCAGTTCCTCGATCTCCAGTTTCTTCCATGTTCGTTGATATGAACATTGATCGAATCCAATAAACCCCCACCAATCTCCATTTGTAAAAATAGAGACAATAAGAAGTGATTTCACTCTCATAAGGCGGAACATGGGTTGGATTTTCTTGGGTAAATCATCGATATCTGCATTGATGAAACGTATTTCGCGGAGCTCCTGAATGAATTGTGAGATTCCCAGCTGCTTAAAAGTACGCACATCACCAGGGATCGTGATCGATTCATCCGAAATCCCTGGAGCTATCCAACGCTCAACCATGCGCACACCAATTAAGTTTTTTCCAGAATAAACATTTTCATATAGATATGTTCTATCCACCTGGCTTGCCTCTGCAATGTTCTGCAGCACTTCTTTGATATGTGTTCTCCAATCAGGATTATTAAGAAATTTTTCTGCCGCAAAATTCACCGAACGGAGAATTGCATCATGGATCTGTATTTCATCGATGATCTTTTTCTTTTCAATACAAGAAAAAATTGCGTGCAGTAAAATCTCGTTGTTAATCGATTCAACTTTTATCGGTTCATGACACTTAAATGGATTCGCAACCGCTCCAACTTCACCCGAATCCAGATTTGTTATTGGAATAATAGATCCCTGATAATTGTATTCGTGAAGTTTTTTGATAGATTGTTCGAAATAAGAGAGATCACGAATGCAAAAAATGATCAGACAAATATGATTTGGTTTTAAATATTTTAAGAATTCCACCCTTTTTTCGGTTCGAATTATATTTAAACCATGGAATGAATTATCACGGACAATATGAAAAATCTGATCACTAAAGTCTGCTTGATCGCCAAGCAATAATATAGATTGTTTTATGCCCTCCATAAAACCTCTCTAATATGCTTTTGGGTATATGCTTTAACCCCCAGAGGTTATCCCACTATCGAATCAACGTCGACATATACTAAATCTATTATACAGAAAAAGGAATTAAAATGCTATCAACATTATTTTCATTTATAATGAGTACTATACCAAAAAGGAGGGCGCCTTTTTGTAAAGTTTTCTATCTGCACAGTCAGATGGTTCTTTACTCAGGCGTTTTCTTTTTATCTACTGGAATTTATAAACACAAACATAATGGGAAAAATGAACACACAAATCAATACTGTTTTTGACAATCTCAAACTGCTTGTTGTTGTTCTGGATGAAAACCAGAAAATTACCTACGCAAACCCTCATTTTTTAGATCTTATTAAATCTTCATTCGCCGACATTCAAAAGAAAAACTGGTGTGAAGTTCTCACCCATCAAGAAACAGCCAAAGTAAAATCTACCCTGGAAAAAATTGCATCCCAAACCAATTCCATCGAATGCATCGATAAGCTTCAAATCAATACACGTACTTATCGATCGATCAAATGGACCCTTACGAAGACTGACAAAAAAGATGATTCACACTACAGCATTCTTTGTATCGGTGAAGATATCACGCACCATGTGAATACCGAAAAATTTCTAAAACGCCAATTATCAGAACTGGCAATATTGCACGGAATTACCTTATCTGCCACTACCTCACAATCCATTGACGATCTGGTTACCGATTCCACCAAGCTTCTAACCAGCATTTTTACAATGAATAACTATGGGATATACCTGGCAGATGTACACAATGACAACCTTCTCATCATGCACGAGTCGTATCAGGGCATTCAAAATAAAAAGAAAAAAGACAAAGTCATCCCTGCCTCTGAAGGGATCATCGGACATGTCTTCCAGAGTGAAAAACCGTATTTATGCAAAGATGTTCAAAAGGATGATAAGTACATCAACTTCGATCCAAGAACAGGATCAGAATTAGCCGTTCCGATAAAGCTGCACGGAAAAACGATCGGCGTTATTAACGTTGAAAGCGAAGAAACTCACGCGTTTTCTTCAGATGATGAAAGACTTTTAACGACGTTTGCCGAAACATTATCTATCGCAATAGATAAATTAAGACTTTTCGAATCTACCCAACAGCAGGCAAAAGAAATCAGCCTGTTATATGAAAACGCAGTAGCCACATCAAGCGTTCTCGATTCAGAAAAATTATTCTCAACTATTCATGAAAAAGTAAAGAAAATCGTTCCGCTGGATACTTTTGTGATCGTACAGTATCACAAACCCAATAATGAATATGTTATTGTTTCTGCAATTCAAAATGACAAAAAGCTGAAAGAACTGGAGGGAATTCCCTTTCAAATCGAATCCGGAAATCCTTTTGGATGGGTAATTCAAAAACGGAAACCGCTCCTCATTCACGATCTGGAAACAGAAAAAGCATATACCATACCCTTCCATGAAGGAAACCCAAGCAGGTCATGGCTGGGAATCCCGCTAATTGTGCATGAAAAGATCATTGGCGCAATTTCAGTACAGTCTTTTCAGGAGAACATTTTCGATGAAAACGACATGCATCTCATGGAATCTCTCGGTTCACAGATCGCGATCAACATGGAAAATACCAGACTGCTGGAACAGACTCAAAAACAGCTTGAAAGACTTTCTGCGCTGCATGATATCGATCTGGTGATCAATTCAAGCCTTGACCTGCGGGTCACATTAAATATTCTGTTGGACCAGGTAGTTGAAAAGCTGCACGTGGATGCAGCGGCGGTTCTGCTATTGAACCAGCAAACCCAGCTGCTGAACTTCGCTGCGGGGAGAGGGTTCAGAACCAGAACCATTGAATCGTATCACCTGCGTCTGGGAGAAGGGATATCGGGGCAAGCTACCATGGAACGGCACCTGGTTCAGGCGCTGGATCTTTTCGAATCGGATGAAACCATGGCTTATCTTCCTCTTCTGCAGGAAGAAAACTTTTTAAGTTTTTACAGCGTCCCATTGATCGCAAAGGGTCAGGTGAGAGGGGTTCTGGATATTTTCAATAGAAAACTGATAACACCCGACCAGGATTGGATCTATTTTCTGGAAACACTGGCAGGTCAGGCAGCGATCGCGATTGATAACACCACCCTGCTGGAAAACTTACAGCGCTCCAACATCGAATTATCGTTAGCCTACGATACCACCCTTGAAGGATGGACCCGCGCTCTTGACCTACGTGATCAGGAGACAGAAGGACATACCCAGCGGGTGGTCGAACTAACTATCCGTATGGCACAACTGATGGGTATTCCAGATAAAGAATTGATCCAAATACGGAGGGGCGCACTGCTGCATGACATCGGGAAAATGGGCATTCCTGATTCGATCCTGTTAAAACCGGGACCACTTACTGAAAAAGAATGGGTGACCATGCGCAAGCATCCCGTTTTTGCATACAATTTGCTCAGCCCTATCGCCTACCTGCGCCAGGCGCTTGATATTCCATACTGCCATCACGAATGGTGGAACGGCAGCGGCTACCCAAGACATCTGAAAGGATTAGAGATCCCGCTCTCTGCCAGGATCTTCACCATTGTGGATGTATGGGACGCATTAACCTCTGATAGACCTTATCGAAAAGCATGGAACGCAAAGAAAACACTGGAATATATCGAAAAACAAAAGGGCGTTCAATTCGATCCAGAAATCGTGGAGCTTTTCATTAAACTGATCAAGAACGAATTGTTCAAAAAACTATAGAGAACGATTAATCTCCAAGAAAAACACGAATCTCTTTTTCGTTTCCTTCCAGAAATAGATTGAGGATCTGATCTGCTAATTTAGATTTGCCATACTTCTTCAGATCTTCTAAAAAGGATAATCCGCGTTTAATCTCCGCCTTATTATCTGAAAGCAGGTATCTAACATTCTGCTTGAAATAAGCCTGGTGTTCCAAAATAACCTGCGCTGCTTCACTGGCATACTGATCTTCTCCCCGCAGAATTTCAAGCAGAACGTGTTCGCCCAGGTCGCCCAGTTTCCCCAATGCCCGCACGGCATTACTTCTCACCGTCCAATCCTGATCGGCAGCTAATTTCCGCAGGTAAGGTACTGCCTGTGCATAGCGCAGGAAACTGCAGGTTCGACAGAATTCTCCACGCAGCTGCCATGCCGGATCATCATAATATTTCACCAAATATGGGAAAAGGATCGAACCGGTGGAACGATCGATTTTTTGAATGGCAGCGACCTTATCTTTCAGACTTCCTTTTTCCATGGTTTGCACAAAGTTTTTGATCACCACCTCAGTATTTAATTCTACATTCTGCAGTTGCTTATCCACCGCACTTACGAATTCTTCTTTTGAGGCACGTTCTTCTTCGATCACTTCGGAAGGGAACTCATGATCCGTCTTATCCCACTGCATATGTTCTTTACGTAATCGTGTGCTGATATAGATGCGAATCGCCCTGACAATAGCGAAAAAGTTGACCACGTTCCCCCAGATCGAACGAGGGATGGATGTGATCGCCGGCCAGAGTCCATAAATTTTATTAACCGCATAGGCCCGGTTGATAGAGCGCCAGATCATAAAGAATGTTGAAATGAGAGTTAAATACCATAACAAAGTCCCCTTTTCAATAAGGGGCGGCATGTATTGAGCGAAATATGTTTTCAGAATTTGATACAGGACAAAGTAAAAGAAAACAAAATAGCCCATGAAATTTGCTGGGGTGGTAAACAGGGCTTTACGATCTTGAAATAGATTCCAGCGGATATTCGCATTTCCCATCCATCCAATTTTCTGCCAGCTTTGCAAAATGATCCCAATGTTCCAGCGTGTTTTCTGGCGAACCGCACGTTTGAATTCCAGTGGAAAAACAGCACGTGTAGCAACCCAATCAGAAGTTCTTCGTTTTACTTTTTCTCCGGTGGGGCTCTCAGGGGGGAGATGAATCAGCACAAAAGCGGCTTTATACCCCCGCAGATTCATGCGCAATCCCAATTCATAATCTTCTGTCAGCGAACCGGGAGTAAAGATACGCTTCTCGTTCTCCAGCGCAAAAAGTTCAAAAGCACGTTTAGTGAATGATGTGCCGACCCCGGCAGAAGGGACAAACCCTCCTGTCATTTCGCGTACCAGCAGCAATTTCGTATGATTTTCTGCGAATTCATCTGCGTAGGTCCAATGCGTCACATGCCGCAGAGGTAAAGCCATCGGAAAAACAGGAACCTGCACAATATCCATACGGGGTATCAAATAATTGGATACGAGGAACTCATATGGATGGATCACATCTTCGGAATCGTGCATGATAATGATCTCATACTGCAATCCCGTTTTTCTTTCATAATCTTCGATCGCTTCAAAGACCTGGTTTAGATTGGCAGCTTTATTGGTAGGACCGTTATCTGCCGTGACAACCTTATGTACTTGAGGGAACTTGCGCGATACTTTATCCACCTCCCGCTGTGTATCAGGATCATTGGGATAAGTACCAACGAAAATATCATAGTTGCGATAATGGATCGACTCACAAGCATTGGTGAGTGTTTTGGCTATTACCGCTTCTTCATGCCAGCAAGCAATGATCAAAGCAATTTTCTGCTGCTCGCGCGCCTCAAGCCTTTCAAGAGTTAATTTTTGCCAGTTACGTGATATAAAAAAACGACGTATAGAACGTAAAATAAAATAGATATCAAAAATAATATCTGTAAAGCCGCTTAATGCAAAAACAGATCCAACAGCAATTGCCAGAGCATAAAGGAATGGGTACAGGGAAACCGCAAAGCGAGCCAATACGTAAATTGTGTTATTCATATCATAAATTCTTCTAAGATAATTCTAAAGTAATATAAATTCAAATGGAATAGATAATATTATCTGGCGGGATAAACCAACCCATTCTATTAGATAGTTTACAACAAATCACAACAAGAACAAGTTAGTATTTATTTCTCTCATAAAAAATCCTACGCTTCATTTTATAATGAAGAGAAAGGAAGGAATTTGTAATGCTAAAAGAATTCAAGGATTTTATCCAGCGTGGAAATGTCATCGATCTGGCGGTTGGTGTCATATTGGGGTCTGCCTTTGGAAAGATCATCAGTTCTCTGGTAAGCGATATTATTATGCCCCCCATTGGATTGCTGCTTGGAAAAGTAGATTTCAGCAACCTTTTTGCTACACTAAGCGGCGATACATATAAAACATTGCAAGAAGCAGAAACAGCCGGCGCGGTTACGATCAATTACGGCATATTTCTGAATACCGTGATCGAATTTGTAATTATTGCGTTTTCCCTATTCCTCATCATTCGTCAGATCAACCGTATAGCGAATGGAAAACCAAAACCATCCAAACCAACCACCAAACTTTGCCCATTTTGCTTCACCGATATCCCCATCAAGGCAACGCGCTGCCCGCACTGTACATCCAATCTGTAAATATAAAAAAAATTCCGGCATAAAAACCGGAATTTTTTATTCTGGTTTCTATCTATCAACTGTAATTTTATTTTTTCACTTTTTTCTTTGTAAACAAGAAAATAAGCAGCACAAGCCCGGCGGCTGTAAAGGAACTTATCATTACCATATCATTTGCCAGAAACCGCATTCCAATTCCTATGAACGCCCAGATCAATACCAGGCTGTAAGCCAGATCATGGAATTTTCTACTCATCGCCCAGGAAAGCAGCACCGCTACTAAAAGCACTACGATCAGCCAAATTTCAGGCGTAATCCCAAAACCGGAAAAACCGATAAAATCAAGCAACTGCGTCATGTTGGCAATCGTCGCAACACTGATCCAGCCCAAGTAGATGCTGAAAGGCAGTTCCATAAAATAATACGCTATGCCTGTGCTTCTCTTTTCCTGCAGTTTTAAATAAATCTGGATCAAACAGACCAGGAGCAGCAGCATGGGCAGGATAGTAAAGGCATGATACTGGTAATGGAAGAGAACAAGCCATAAGCTATTTGCCAGATTGGACAAAACGAAATAAGGAGCAATCGCAAGAAAACGCGAATCATTCTTTTGCCCTGAAGTGAACTGGTAGATCAAGAAAGCAATCAAAAAAAGATAGATCACACCCCAGATGCTGAACACATACCCGGCTGGCACAAATAGAACATCAAAGGAATCAGATACTTCAGCGGTGGTTGTTCTATTTATCATTCCCGTGCTGGCATACCCATTTACTGCAATCGTAAACAAAAATGAAAGCACACAAAGCCATTTCCAAACCATATTTTTCTTTTTCATCATTCCCCTTTCTATTTACATCTGAAAATTTTTACCAAGCCAGAATTTTTTCCAACTTTCTCCACTTTGAAATAGAGCCAGCAGCGTATACACGCTCGTGATGAAATTACCCAAAATCATAATGAGAAGAACCCACAATAGGGCTACTCCAATCCTTTTCTCTCGATAGATGACCCAGCCGGAAAACAAGAAAAAGCCTATATACACATCCACGAGAGAAACAACACCCCACGGCAATCCCCCAATGATTGAACCTTCAGCCAGCAGATCGCCTTTTACGAAACCCTGAATGAGAACCCACCCCATTACCAGGACTGCAATAAACACAAAAATTTTTGCAAACTTCATAAGCATTTCTCCTCTCTCGAAGCCGGCAATTGATATTTATTTTGATGTAATTGCAGAGAAACCAAATGCCCCCGGACCGATATGTGAACCGATCACAGGAGTAACTTCACCCGTTAGAATATCTAAACCAACTGGGAGCCATTCTGAAACAGTTCTTTTCAATTGTTCAACCTTTTCAGGGGCATTTGTATGTACAAAATCAAAATCTTGAAACGGAAATAATCCTTCAAGAATTTGAATCATACGATTCATCGCCCTTTTTTTCGTGCGAATACGCTCAAGCTCCACTCTGCCGTCATTCATGCGAATGATCGGTTTTACAAACAATATGCTTGCCAACCCAAACTGGATATTATTGATCCGTCCGCTGCGCCGCAAATATTCAAGAGTATCAAGGATCGCCACCGTATGCGTCCGTTTTACAGCATCCTGCACAGCTCGAAGAATTTCTTTTACCTTTTCTCCGGCTTCAGCCATTCTGACCGCCAGCTGCAGCAGCAATCCTGTTCCCATAGATAAATTTCCGGAATCAATCACATGGACAGGCACTTTATCAATTTTCCTGGCTGCCAACCGGGCAATATCGATCGTATTGCTCAGGGTTTTTGAAATATGGAAAGACAGGATCTCAGAATATCCATTTTCAATCTGCCTCTGATAGGCATTTACAAAAGTATTTATACCGGGAGCTGCCGTCGTGGGATGCTGAGAAAAACTTGACAGATTGTCATAGAAATTTTCCCGGGACATCTCTACTTTATCGAGAAAACCATGATCGCCAATGTTGATATATAGAGGAATTGTCTCTATCTTTTCTTTCTCAAGAACAACATCCGGTAAATCCACTGTAGAGTCTGCAACAAATCCGATCTCCATTTTCACCTCAGTCCCTATTGAACAGCGGTACCTATAACCATTATACAGTCCACCTTATCTATAAAAAGGTCAGGAATCTATAATGAATGATCGTTGCAAATTCTTCTCGACAATGCCTGAATCTATTTTTTTATCAGATTGATAATCTTTATCCTATTAATACACAAAAAGCACTGCTTTCAAAGTATGCTTTATGTATCTAACAATTCTCTAATTTATGCATCCCATAGGGATCTGATGCGTAGTATGGATCAGGAAGGGATCAATTCTGCCAGCTTTTTTATCCCCTGCATGATCTCCCCTTCGGTAAGGGCGCAGAAAGGCAGGCGGATAAAATCTTCACCCCCATTGACAAAGAAGCCGCGTCCATCGGTCAGGCGCAGTCCCTGTGATTCAGCCTGGTCTAAAAATGTTGGGCCGCCATCAGATGAGATCCACATTCCAACAAAGAATCCTCCCTGCGGATACGTCCAGGTGCAGCGGGAAGGCATATTTTCTTCCAGTGCATTAAGCATGCAGGATAGACGTTTTTTATACAGCCCTTTTATGAACACCAGATGATCGTACATCCAGCCCTGCTGGAGATATTGATAAACAATGGCATGGTTTAGATAACTCGGGTTTATATACGTATCTTCTGCATAATGTGCCACCTTTTTTATCAGGTTCTGCGGTAACACCGCATACCCCACGCGCAATCCGGGGCTGATCAGTTTGCTGAATGAGGAAAGCTGCATGGTAGTATCTGGCGCAAGATCAAAAAGGGATGGGATTTCTTCCCCTTCATAGCGCAGTTCGCGATAGGGTGCATCCTCCACAATCGAGAAATGATAACGAGCTGCCAGATCAACAAGCCTTTTTCGTTTCTCTAAAGACATCACTATACCGCTGGGATTCTGAAAATCAGAGATAGTATAGATCAACCGGATCTGTTCCCCATTCTCCAATTTGTTTTCCAGGCTGTCCAGATCCAACCCATCCTTTTCCATATTCAGCGGGAAAATACGCAGCCCCGCACGCCGTATCAAGGTCAAAACCCGATCATAGGTGGGCTGTTCCACTGCAACCGCATCACCGGGTTGTAGAGAGCAGCGCAGGATCATATCCAGGATCTGCAGTGAACCCTGCCCAAGGATGATCCTTTCTGCAGGTACATCCTTTTTCTTACCGATCCATTCACGAAGAGGCAGATAACCGGCTGAAGGAGCATACTGCAGGATAGCAGAGCCTTCGTTCTCGATCACTTCATGCGCACAGACAGCCAATTCATGGCAGGGAATACTTTCTTTGGGCGGTACACCCCTGGTAAAAAAGATGGGTTCCATGGAATATTTTTGAGTCAATCATCTCACATTGAGGGAAAAGAAGCAGATTTTAATCCGCTGCCGGTCAATGAAACGACGATCGTCTGGTTCCTTTCTATTAGATTGATAGCATTCTTTAATGCTGCGATAACCACCGCGCTGGTAGGTTCTACGAAAAAGCCTTTCTCAGCCAGCACTTTCTGAGCGGGCAGAATATCTTCTTCTTTCACTTTGATACAAAATCCTTTGCATGCATTCAGCGCCTCTACAATATGCTTCCAGCGCACAGGATTTGTGATAGCCAGACCTTCTGCAATGCTGCCCTGCTTAGGAGCAGAAACAGGTTCCCAATTCTGCCAATCATTCTGCAGCGCATCACAGATGGGCGCCAGGTGCTCCGGCTGCACAGCGATCAGTCCCGGTATTTTATCGATCAGATTTGCTCTGTGCAGTGCGGAAAATCCTTCAAAATAACCCAACAGGTTTCCCCCCTGACCAACCGGCACAATCACCCAATCAGGTACGTGATAGCCGCTCTGCTCCCAGACCTCCCACGCGGCAGTCTGCTGCCCCAATAAATAAACCGGGTTATATGCATGCGAAGCATAAACCTTCCCTTTTTCCACCGCCTCCAGCACAGCCTTAGAAGCATTCTTCCGTTCACCGGGGATGGTATGCACGCTTGCTCCAAAGAGCGAAATTTGAGAAAGCTTCACAGGAGAAGCATGGGATGGCACAAAGATGTCTGCCTGCATTCCCAGACGGGCTGCATACGCCGCAACTGCCGCTCCTGCATTGCCAGATGAATCTTCTGCAATACTATCAACCCCGTAGGCATCCAGAACATTCATCATCAGCTCCACACCGCGATCTTTGAACGATCCGGTGGGCATAAGGTAATCGAGTTTCAGTAAAACCTCTCTACCATAGATAGTACAGGGTAAAAGCGGAGTGAATCCTGCTCCCAGAGAAACGGGGGTTTTACTCAGTTGAACGGGGAAAAATGAGCCATAGCGCCAGATCGATCTGTTTTCTTTGTCGATAGACTCTATTTGCAGGGATGGAGAAGCATACAGCAGCCAGGCGCCACCGCAATCACAGCGCCATTTTGCCGGATCATATTCTTCCTTTCGACCACATAACTCACAAATTACCTGCATGCTTTCCTGCCGTTGTGATTATACCCATGAAGAACTGCTCAAAACAAATCAATAATGCAAGTCGGAGGAAATTCCCGGATGTTCCAGAGAATCATGCAGTCGATCTCTCACCATTTCAAGGGTAATAGACTGAGGACGTTCCAGCGGCATCAGCAGAGCACGATTCCATATCAAATTAGCAGTAATTCCCAAGCATCTTCCCACGCCGAACAGTACAGTATAGAAATCAAATTCTTTCAATCCGCAATGATACTGCAGCGTTCCGCTGATGGCATCCACATTCGGCCAGATACCCTTGGCTTTACCCTGCTTCTTCAATATGGGAGGGACGATCTGATAAACCATATCCACCAGTTTGAACAGATCATCGTCCTTGAAATATTTTTTACCGAATTCGTACTGCGCCGCAAATCGCGGATCCGTGCAGCGCAAGACTGCATGCCCATAACCCGGGATCACCTTGCCCTGGTCAAGCGTATCCCATACGAACCGTTCCAATTCTTCAATGGACGGCAGTTTCTCATTGAAATTACCCTGAATTTTCAACAGCCAGCTCAAACAATCCTGATTTGCCCTTCCATGCAGCGGACCTGCCAGCCCGTTGATGGCTGCGGAGCAGGAATAATAAACATCAGATAAGGTCGAATTTACCAGGCAGGCTGTGTGCGCCGAAACATTTCCGATACCCTGATCGGCATGCAGCAGAAAAAATAAGCGGCATAAGTCCTGATACTGCAGATCCCATCCTTTATAGATCAGGTGGGCAAAATTAGCACTCCAATCAAGACGCGGGTCAATATCACAGATGGACCCATCTCCGTATTTAATGTTGTAGATCGCGGCAGCCAGAGATGGCATTTTTGCAGTGAGATCAAAGCTGTCATCCAGCGTTGCTTTCCAGTAATCCTCTTTACGCAGTCCATTGGAATAATTCTGTGTGAACTTCGACTGCCGCTGTAAAGCCAGAATTGCCTGAGAAAGCATGGTCATGGGGTGGGTATCAGGCGGCATGGCTTTCAATATCGCAATCACATAATCGGGGAGCTCTGCCCTTTCTTTCCAAATGCCTTCCACTTCCAGCGCTTCTTCTTCTGTTGGCAGTTCTCCCGTAAGCAGAAACGCAAATAAGCCGCCCGCATACGGGAACTCACAATTTTCCGGTTTAGGCAGCCCACTCAATACCTGCTTGATGGTCAATCCGCGGTAATGCAATCCATTAAATGGATCCACATATGAAATATCACTCATCAGCAGATCAACTCCGCGATTCCCGTTAAAGAATTGACGGAGTGAAACACTGCTTATGATCGTTTCACCAGAAACCGCAATCATGTAGCGAACCTCATCGTATACTTCCCTGATCTTCGCTTCTAATTTCTTTGCAAGCTCCATTGCTTCTTTACTCCAATCAACCTTCGCGAGGGACATATCCTATTTTCATTGAAATCTCTTTTGCTTTTTCTTTCACAAGATCTTTATAGGCTTGAATCTTTTCTTCCGTGAATCGTTGACCCGGACCAGAAATGGTAAGCGAAGCAATAAGAGTACTAAATTCATTGAAGATGGGAGCTGCAACACCAGAAGCTTCCAGTATCCATTCCCCATAGCTGACCGCACAGCCTTCTTTGCGAATATCTTCAAGATTTTTTCGGAGCGCGTCTTTATCCTGAAAAGTTGCCTGTGTTAATGGGGTTAACACGGTTTGATTCAAAATCTCTTCGCATTTTTCTCTCGGCATAAACGCCAGCATGCACTTTCCGGCTGAACCGGCATACAGGGGAATACGACGACCCACCCTGGCTGTAATGCGCACCGGTTCAGGGCTTTCCAACCGTTCGATGCAAACCCGCTCTTTTCCTTCCAGAACATACAGGCTGATCGTTTCACGAGTTCTTTCCAGCAGGTTGACCATCACAGGCAGCGCAACTGCCCGCAGATCAGAAGTTGCCGTATAGATACCCGCCCAGGTTAACACACGGGAACCAATAGAATACGTTTTGCTGTTCGGATCCTGGCTTAGAATACGCAGATCCTTCATTGCCGACATTAACCTTCCCGTTGTGCTGCTTGATAAACCTACCGAACGTGATATTTCGCGTACCCCCAGGGCAGGTCGTTCAAGGCTGAAGCAGTCAAGAATATCGATCACGCGTTGAAGAATTTGAACTTTTTCAGTGGTCATGGTTCCTCTTTTTTTGTTCCATTTATTGGGACGGTGTCCCAGTTAATATGGTATATTTTACACAAATGCGAAAACTTTTTCAAGTGGTTGGATGGCATTAAAATAATGTGAATATTTTTACGAAAGGAACACAGCGCCATGCACAAAGACACAAAGGAGATCACCATCCCATTTATCATCGGAGACGGAATCGGCAGTGATATATGGAAAGGCACACGACAGATTCTGGATCAGGCAGTCAGACTGGCGTATTCAGGCTCCCGAAAAGTTGAATGGCTTGAGGTTGCAGCCGGTGTAAAAGCTTACCAAGAAACGGGGGAATATCTCCCTGCGCAAAGCATTGCAGCGCTGAAACAGCACAAGGTCGCCATCAAGGGTCCGCTGACAACGCCTGTCGGTGGCGGATACACCTCTCTAAATGTTACTCTGCGCAAAGAGCTGGACCTGTACAGCTGCGTGCGACCGGTTGTCTGGTTCCCCGGGCTGCCTTCTCCCCTGACGCATCCCGAAGGGGTGGATGTGATTGTCTTTCGTGAAAATACTGAAGACCTGTATGCCGGCATTGAATTTCCCACCAACACGGAGGGAAATACCTGCCTGCTTAACCTGCTGAAAGAGAAATTTCCGGCAGAATTTAAAAAACTGCGCTACAGCGAAGAAGTCGGGATCGACCTGAAACCTATTTCGAAAAAAGCCACGCGGCGCATCATGACTGCCGCAATGCAGTGGGCTGTAGAAAACAAACGCAAGAAAGTCAGCATCATCCATAAAGGGAACATCATGAAATACACCGAAGGCGCTTTCCGCAGCTGGGCATATGAGGTGGCTGAAGTTGATTTCAATGAGCAGTGTTTTTCAAAACGCATCTGGAAGAAGATCGCGGATGAAGCAGGAAAAGAAAAAGCAAACCAGGCAAAACAAGATGCGCTTGAAAACGGGAAGATCTACGTGGATGATCTGATCGCGGACAATGCTTTCGCCAGAGCGATCGCGACACCGGCAGATTTCAATGTGATCGTAACCCCCAACTTGAATGGTGATTATCTCTCCGATGCTTTTGCCGCTCTGGTAGGAGGTATCGGTGTTTCACCCGGCGCAAACATCAACTACGAAAATGGTTTGGGATTGTTCGAAGCCAACCACGGATCGGCAGAAGATATCGCCGGGCAGGACAAAGCCAATCCCAGCTCTCTGATCCTATCAGGAGCTATGATGTTCGATTTCCTCGGCTGGCGCGAAGCTGCCGCCCTGATCCGTAAAGG
Source organism: Anaerolineaceae bacterium (assembly GCA_963674975.1). Taxonomy (GTDB): domain Bacteria; phylum Chloroflexota; class Anaerolineae; order Anaerolineales; family Anaerolineaceae; genus UBA4781. The sequence continues at coordinate 1,986,147 of OY771913.1, read as the reverse complement.
CATTGAAAAGACTATACAGGCAGGTACGGTTACTTTTGACCTGCATGCTCAATTACCCGGAAGCACACTGGCAGGTACCGCACAGTTCTGCAAAATCGTCATGAAAAACATGGAATAGAGAGAAGCTATCATTATGAAAAATCCATTTGATTTGTTAAAAAAGACCATTGTCCTAAACGGTCAATCATACGCATACTACAGTCTGCCCGCCCTGCAGAACCAGGGGTTTGGAGAGGTTGACAGGTTGCCGTACTGCATGCGTATTCTGCTGGAAGGGCTGCTGCGCAACTGCGGAAAGAAAGGCTTTACCGAAGAGCATGTAACCAGGCTGGGGCAGAAAAATAATCCAGAGAGTAATTCCGTCCTTTTTCTACCCTATCGGGTACTCCTGCAGGATTTCACAGGGATTCCGGTATTGAATGATCTGGCAGCTCTGCGCTCAGCCGCTGCAGAACAGGACATCGATCCGCAAACGATCAATCCGGTCATCCGAACCGATCTGGTGGTCGATCATTCGCTGCAGGTAGATTTTACAGCATGCGAACGGGCAAAAGAAATGAATGAAAAGATGGAATTCAAGCGCAATCAGGAGCGCTATGAATTCCTGCGCTGGAGCGAACAAGCCTTTGAAAATTTACATATTGTTCCGCCCGGCAACGGCATCATTCACCAGATCAACCTCGAATACCTGGCAGAAATGGTGGCAGTCAATCGCAGTGATGGAGAGCAAACTCTGATCCCCGACTGTGTGCTGGGCACAGATTCCCACACTACCATGATCAACGGATTGGGAGTGTTCGGCTGGGGAGTGGGCGGCATCGAAGCACTGGCAGCTATGCTGGGATATCCCATTGAATTCAACATTCCCACAACGGTTGGGTTGAGATTAGTCAATCAGCTGCCTGAAACATGCAGCCCCACCGATCTGACGCTCACGGTAACCAGCCATTTACGCGAACATGGAGTAGTGGGCAAGTTCGTGGAAGTGTTCGGTGAGGGCGTAGCAAATCTACGGCTTGAAGACCGCGCCATGATCTCTAACATGACACCGGAAAGCGGCGCTACCATGACCTATTTCCCCGTGGACGAACGCACCATCGAGTATTTCCGCCTTACCGGGCGCTCAAAAGAAAAAGCCGCTCTGGTTGAAGCATTTTTCAAGGCACAAAACCTGTTTCGCTCAACTGAAAGCATCGATCCAAATTATGATGAATTGATCGAACTGGATCTAAGCAAGGTCGAACCTACCCTGGCTGGTCCCAAACGCCCCTTCGACCTGATCCCGGTGCGCAAGATGCAGGCTGCATTTACAACTTCACTAAAAGAGCCAACCGGACTGCATGGATTCGGCTTATCTGAAGAAAACAGAAGAAAGACCTTTTCCTTATCCACCCCGTCCGGGCAAGCGGCGCTTTCTCATGGAGCAGTGGTGCTGGCAGCCATTACTTCCTGCACCAACACCTCCAATCCAGCCGTTCTGCTCGGTGCTGGACTGCTGGCAAAGAAAGCAGTTGAAAAAGGATTGACGGTTCCCGCTTATATAAAAACAAGCTTCACACCCGGTTCTCAGGTTGTGGATGCTTATCTGCAGAAAAGCGGTCTGCTGCCTTATCTGGTGAAACTGGGCTTTCAGGTAGGCGGGCATGCCTGCGCAACCTGCATCGGCAACTCCGGTCCGCTTTCCGCAGAGGTAGAGGAAATTCTCAAACAGGGTCTGCTGGGAAGCGCGGTCATTTCAGGCAACAGAAATTTTGAAGGGCGCGTGCATAAAAGCATCAAAGCCTGCTATCTGGCATCACCGCTGCTCGTCATCGCTTACGCCATCGCCGGAACGGTGGATATCGACCTTTCCACTGCACCCCTGGGAGATGGAAAGGACGGCAGTCCTATCTTCCTGGCTGATATCCTGCCCAGTCGGGTTGAACTACAGGAATATTTGAACTACATTGATACAGAAACCTATCAACAGACATATCAAAATGGTCTTTCAGGCAGCGAACAGTGGAAACAGTTGAATTCTGCAGAAGGAGCCCTTTTCGGTTGGGACACCAAATCGAGCTACCTGCTTGAACCGCCTTTCGTGAACGATTTCTTCGATACTCAGGCAAACATCCAAAACGCCAGAGTGCTGGGATTTTTCGGAGATTCCATCACCACCGACCATATTTCACCGGCTGGAAAGATCAGCACAGCAAGCGATGCAGGGGAATACTTGCAGTCGCTGGGCTGTGATGCGAATGACCTCAACACATACGGCTCCCGGCGTGGCGACCATGAGGTTATGGTGAGAGGAACCTTCGGCAACCCGAGACTGCGCAACAAGCTGGTTCCCGGAAAAGAGGGAGGGATCACCCTGCTCTTTCCCGACAGTCAGGAAATGAGCTTTTACGAGGCATCGCTGAAATATAAGGAGCTGGGCGTTCCGGTCATCCTGATCGCAGGGAAACAGTACGGTACCGGTTCCAGCCGCGACTGGGCAGCCAAAGGACCATTTCTGCTGGGTGTGCGGGTAGTGATCGCGGAAAGCTACGAACGCATCCACCGCTCGAACCTGGTGATGATGGGCATTCTTCCCCTTCAATTCATAGAAGGCAACAATGCGGATGCACTAGGCATTCACGGCAGCGAAATTTTCAATATTTCAGACATCAAGGGTATTCATGAACCCGGACAGATCATCCAGGTGCAGATGAAGAATGAAAATGGGAATCTAACCGAGTTCCCGGTAATTACGCGATTAGATACACCGGTAGAATTTCAGTACTACCGGAGTGGAGGTATTCTACCGGCTATTTTCGCCGATCTGAAAAAGGGAAAGGTTTAGCTTAACTCAATGGGTTTTTGCAACCGATCGTGAAACTACAAGGATAGTCTTTCATTAGCCCACAATGCTTGATAAATCTCTGACCAGGGGACAACCTTACGAATTGCGGCGGCTTTCGCCATCAAAGTGGATCCACTCTGATAAGCTATTTCAGCAGCTTCAACCAGATCTGCTCGGAGGGGAATGGCTCTCACTAAATACAATAGTAATTCAGGGCAAACAACGTGGTTATAGGCAAACTTTGCATCTCGGTTCCAGTTCTTTCTTCCATAATAACCTGGACCAAAATAGCCATCCAGCCAACCGAGCCAGTGATCTTTTTGAGTTCTATCCATTTGCCGTGAATAACTATTCGGATCATCTTCTGGTAATCGCTCAACGGCTTTTATGAATTGCTTAATGCTGATTTGTCTTTCTTCCATAATCGTTTTTACTTTAATTTTATCCACTTAACATCCTTCCCCCCGTGTTTGTCTTGTTCATGATTTACCTTCGTGAATCCCATCGTCATATTTCCAAAGATTTCGTACTTGTTTAAACCAAATTCGGTTAATATAGGCTGACTTGCAGACGGATCGACTTCTTTTATCATCTTTGCTGACTGCCTACCACCTCGAATTCGCCATTTGAGCGTGCCTTGACTACCACTGACTTAAGACAGTAAAGCTCATTATTTCTTGTTAGTCCTTTGCAAAATATTCGTTCTTACACTTTCAAAAAACCATTTTCAAATGCTCCGGGGAACTCGAAACGCTTTTGACCCTGTTCAAAAGCAACAGTGATCAATCCACCGTCAAGTTCTATCACTTTACCAGATCCAAACGCTTTGTGCTGTACGGTCACGCCAACAGCAACGCCGGAGGTGTCCACTGTTGGTTTATTAACAGGTTTCGGAGCGATGGGGGACTTTATACCAAAGCTGGTTGTGACAAAATCGGGTATGGGTGGTGCGACTGAGGTTTTCCTGGCGCGCCTGGGATTGGTAACCGGCTTTGTAATTTTAGCTATGATAGATTTTTCCTCTTTCTCTGCATCCTCATTGGAATCTACGAAAACATATTCATCGGGTACATCAGCGATATAATCAACCGCCGCTTCCATTGTGTATTGCTGATTGTAGAATAGTGCTTCATATTCGCTACGCGTGACGACGGTATCCCAACCGCCTATATCTTCGCCTGCATGTTTATCGATACCAGTATAGGAGAGGCTGGAATCCTCATAACGCTTGAACTTGAAAATTGCGTCGTTCATGAGAGAACCGTTGAACACATTCAATGATACTAAAAGTTCAAAGTCTTTTACATCCAAGCCGGTAACCTTTTTAAATAGACCAGGCTCTAGTTGTGTGATCACATCTTTGAGCGAGCGTTCGCGGTAATCGGTCAGATACATAAAGATCGGAATGCGGGTTGCAAATTTGATTAATTTTTCTTGAATTTGCTTACGCATCGATTTGTATTCTTTCTCTTCATCGGTAAGCTCTTTTTTCTCTTTCGGGCTCAGATCGCCGGTACCATCCTTCTTTGCTTTTTTAACAGCCTCGGATTTGTTAATAATCGTCTCTATGTCGGTGTTCAGACTGCGAAATCCTTCAATTTTCATCAGGGCGGCCATCGCCTCTTTGTTTGCTATCAAGCGAGCCAAGGTTTCATTATCCACATTTACAAGTAAAGCAGATTCCCAGCGTTTGGCAAGCAGCGTTGCTGAAGTGCCTGCCATGGCAATATCCAGAACATCCTGCGCGCTGATCTGCTTCATGCTACTACCATCATAGGCAAGCACCGGAAGGAAATTAATAAATTCAGCTACTTTCTTTTCTGGGTTGCTCTCATCTACGTTCAACCGACAGCTGTAATCAGATATCTGTTTCAGCGCGCGGTCAAGGGCAAAGTCGAATACATAGCATTCGTGCTTTAATATTTCTCTTGTGTCGGCGCCGGTAGTAATTTCCCATGGGCTTTGCACTCGGAAAGCCGCCTGAAAATAAGTTTCCGGGCTTTTCAAATTTCGGAGCATGAAGATACCTGTCCATGGTCTGATAGTTACACCGGTGGTCAGCTTACCGCAGGATAGCGTGATGGTTTTAGTGGAAAGTGGATCTCCCATAGACTTAAGTACCGGTTCGAGTGCATCTACACCAATTCCAGCTGATGCCCCGGCACACAAGTTGATTTTGTACGAATGGAAAAAGGTGTTCTGTTTCTGCGCCAACAGATTAAACATAGCATTACAGGACGCAACATTGGGCAAGAACCAGAAAGTATGCGAGAGCACATTTAATAGACGAGTATCGGAAAACGGCATTGGCGGACGTTTATCCTGCCCAAGTTTCATGTCATCCACGCTGGCGGGCAGATAAGAACCGCGGATCAGATCAAGCCATTTTTGCACTTCATTTTCATAAACGAACTTTGCTTCTTTCCCCTTTCCTTTTGCTGAGAAAAAAACATTCAGATCAAATTCGTCGAATTGTCCCTGAATAGCAATCTGACGAATGCTGTCAGGTATCCGATATGTCAGCATGACCATGCGCGGCAGGGAGACGTAGGGATTATCAGGACCGTCCCAATTCTCCTTTGCCCGCTGCTCATCCGAATAGGTCCAGTTATAAATCTGATCCTCAATGAACTCGCCGCTATTGATGGCGCGGAACGGCGTACCGGAGAGAAATAGATAATACGATGTGGTGATAGGTAAAAAGGTTTCGTTGTAGGCGTTGTCTGCCTCGTCTTTTTTATATTTTTCCAGATCGAAATCATAATCTTCATCTTCGTCCGGTTGTTCGAATAAGCTTTTTGCGTTATCACGCCACGCACCAAAATGATATTCATCAAAAATCACCAGGTCCCAATTAGTGGTGTGCACCCATTCATTTTTCGCCTTGATGCCACCAGTGTCGTTCGTACCTAGATAATCTTGAAAAGAGCCGAAACAAACAATTGGGTGCGATAAATCGGCATCTTCGTATTTCAAACCATCGCGACAGATAAATTGCCAGCCCTCAAAATCCACATGGGTCATCAGGTCTTCATCCCAAGCCACTTCCACAGCCGGCTTGAAGGTCAGCACCAGTACTTTTTTGAGCTCCATGCGCCTAGTCAACTGGTAAGCCGCAAAGGTCTTACCAAAGCGCATCTTGGCGTTCCACAAAAACTTCGGGGCGCGGTCGGGGAAATCTTTTTTGGCAGAAGCAAAGTATTCAATTGTTTTATCAATAGCTTCTTTTTGTTCGGGGCGTAAGGCAAAGGTCTGAGTACGGTTTTCGATATTGGTTGTACTTGTTTTAATAGCCACAATGGTGGCTTTGACCTCCTCAACCGAACACCTGAACCATTCGCCACCGACACTGTCAACTTTCTTCCTCTTAAGCGTGCGATGAACATCATGGTCGGTAAAGCAAGTGCCGTCGTTGCGCATGGCTGACTCTGCCAGGACGATTTTATACGGCACCAAGCCATCCGGCCTTTTGGTGGGGTATTGCTGCGCTACGCGCTTTTCTACGTTTTTTTCTGTATAGCCTACCTTTAGCAAGCCTTTGTATTGAGGATTGCTGTCGGAATAGGCGTAAATCATTGGATGTGATTCGGACCGTTGGGGAAAAAATTCTTTAGTTGGCATCGTCGTCACCACCTATAGAATTCATTGGCCGCATCGTTTTTTCAATTAAGTTAACCTCATCGGCAGTTATTCCGAAATAAGAATACAGTGCTTCGTCACTCCAACTTCTTTTTAAATCTACAAGAGGAACGAACTTGAAATTGTCCCTTGACACATGTACAGAAGAGTATGTTGTTCGAATTAAGTATCGAGTAAACTTGCAGCTAATATAGCTCACCAAGTTCTCGGCTTCCTCCTCAGTATTAAAAAAACCAATGTTTAAGTACGAAAATGTATCTACTTGTCCAGGTGGAAGAATCTGAGGAGTAGAAATGGAACGATATCCATTTTCCGGTTTAATACCAACTTCTCCGCCTTGAGGAACCATAATAGAGATTTTTACCTTGTATTTGTCAATATATTGTCGATTTTTTTTAATAGTATCTCTTGAGATGTAACTCTCTCCTTGATCATTGTATCCGACGCTATGCAGTAAAGAAATATCTCCGGTTTGCTTATTTTGATGACCTTTTTCTTTTGACGGAATACCAAACGTGTCTATCGGAGATACTATTTCATCCATAAAATGTGATGATTGTTTAACAACCTTATCAATTATTTTTATTGCATCGTTTGATCTGACAAAAAGAGTTGTAAATTCGTTCAAAGGCCTAATCATAGAATTAACAGAGTTTCCAGAGATGTTAATAATCTCACATTCATTACTTATATGATCTCTATCCCATAGAAAATAGCAAACTCCGCCCGCAATATCGACGCCTTGAAAACAATCTTTTGAATTAATATAATCAACAAATTTTACGATATGCTTATCATTGAGCATATCGTTTCTAAATTGGTTTAATCCCATTCCTCCAGAATACCATCTTGCAGGAATAATCATACTTATGAAGCGAGGGCTAAGTTTTTTCGCTTGCTCAAAAAATTTGTTATAAATTGGCTTCGCTTGTGTTGCTGACTTTTTTTTATCAGTTCCACCTCCCGTTGATAATTGGTACGGTGGGTTGCTAATGATCACATCAAATTTCATTTTAAATATCTCCTCCGGCCGGGTAGTGTGGATCCATTCATAGGCGTGGGTTTCCAGCGTGGCATCCCGGTCAAACTGGCTTTGTGATGCACCGCAGAATATACATTTACCATTTTTCCAGTTGTGCTGAATACGCTTGAAACGAGTATTGCCCTGGGCGTCGTTGAACGCTGTCACCGAATAAATACTGTTGGGGTACTTACTGCAATATATGCTGCGTCGTGAAAGTAAGCTAGTGAGCTCGGTAATGGCGATACCGAATAGCTGGTGCTGAAAAATGTGGTCAATACGCTGCTGCAAGTCGGGAATCTGCGGTTCCAACCCTTTGATCAGTCTTTTAGCAATTTCGCGCAAGAATATGCCGGATTTACAGGCTGGGTCAAGGAACTTCGTCTCAGAGTTTTGAAATAGTTCCTGAGGCAATAAATCCAGCATCCGATTCGCAATCTCCGGTGGGGTGAACACCTCGTCGCTGGACAAGCTTGCCAGGCACGATAGAACATCAGGGTTGTAAATTCCGCTATAAAAATCCTCAGCCATTCTCCTGTACCCTCCTGTAATAGATCGGCTCAAATTCTTTGATGGGTTTTGGAATAAATGCTTTGATTTCTTCATCGTATTCCCAATCGTTCATAAAAATACTCATCTGCTCGGTATGCCCATCAAGCATCTCATCCAGACGAAAATCACGACGCTTCATCATTGCGCCGGTAACAAACGTCCATTCAGAAAAAATGATCGGTTTGCCTTCGTTATCTTTAAGAGACAAGGCGTCTCCGCATAAGATATTCCGTTCAAAAATGAATCGAATTACGCATCGGCATTCCTCGCTGACCTCATCCTTGCAAACTTCTCGATATTCTTGATCCCAGATCTCAAACATGCGCGCTCGACAAGCATCCACGTTATCCTGCAAGATATCCACACCGTAAATACTGGTCGCTGCAAGCACAGCATACTTTTCATAATCAATGAGGCTTTTTTTGTATTTCCTTTTAACAACAGCTAATTTACGACGCAGGATTTCTACAAGGAAGTTGCCATCACCACAAGCCGGTTCCAGAAAGCGGCTATCAATACGTTCGGTTTCCTGCTTGACCAAATCCAGCATAGCGTTGACTTCACGCTTGGCGGTAAACACCTCACCGTGGTCTGTCACTCGCTGTTTTGATTTCACCTGTTTGATCATAGGTTTTTTATTTTAACCTTCAAGAGATTTGGCTGTTGTTTTAGAGAAGGAAGATCTATTTTCCTCTTTTGCCTTAATCCATTTTAAAATTGTTTCCCGGCGGAAACGCCAGTGCTTTCCCACCTTGAAACCGGGTAAAGCTTTATCCTGAGCGAGCTTATAGATAGTTGATTGCGGAATACGTAGATAATTTGAGACTTCTTCTGCTGTCCAAAACTCGTCCATCTCAGCCATTTTCCCTCACAATACCTAATAATTATCACAGATACTCCAATTATTATAACAAGTATAGTTAAAACAAATGATCAAAGTTAATTCAAACTCTCGATAACAGAATAGAGCTTTTATGTTTTGAAATCTCATCACTCTTTAAAAACGATCCTGAAATTTACAAATCTACACTATATTTGAAAAAACTTCTTTTTTTCTGACCTGAAAAAGGGAAAGGTTTAGCTTAACTCAATGGGTTTTTGCAATCGATCGTGAAACAGCATCGAGGGTGTGCATTTCCTCATCGGTAAGCTCAAAATCCATCACAGCGGCGTTTTGCGCTGCCTGTTTAACAGAACTGGCACCGGGGATGGCGACTACGGTATCTCTATTGAACTGGACCAACCAGCGCAGGGCAACCTGGGCTGATGTGACCTTATGGGCTTCGGCTATTTCACGCAATGCTGCAATCAAAGGCAGCGTTCTGCGCAGCGAGCGTTCTTGAAAAGCCGGCATATACTTTCGGAATCCCGGACGCTTCTTGATCAGATTCATATCTTCATGAAAGCGCCCTGTTAGCAAGCCCTGTGCAAGCGGCGAGTAGGCGATGATCGTGATCTTATTCTTACGGGCATAATCCAGCACGCCGTTCGACTCAATAGAGCGATCCAGCAGGTTATAACGCATCTGGTTTGATGTCAGAGCGAGCTCACCGGATAAAAGCGACTCATGAGCCTTTTTCATTAGCGATAAAGAGAAATTGCTGACCCCCACCAGCTTGAGCCCGCCCTCTTTCACCAGGGCTGCCATATGCTGCATTTGCGACTCAATCGAAGATAAACTGGCAGGGTTGTGCACCTGCAGAAGTGTGATGGGGAATGGAGACAGGTTTTTCTCACGATCGGGATACGTCCGTTCAATCGAACCGGCAAAGCGCAGGATCGGACTCCATTTTGTGGCGATCACAATATCTTTTTCATTTACCTGTAGAGCCTGCAAAGAAGCCGAGAGCATTTGCTCCGATCTTCCATTGCCATATGCTTCCGCTGTATCAAACCAGTTGATCCCCGCTCTCAGAGATTCTTGAACAATATCGCGAATGGCAGAGTCTTCCATATCTCCCCAAAATCTACCTGCCAGACCATTATTCTTGGAGAACTGCCAGCAGCCCAACCCAATGGCAGAAATAGAAATCGAACTACTGCCCAATTTTCGTTTATTCATTGAAATCTCCCATGAATTCTTTGCTGCCTAGATCGCTTTCTGATCTTTTTCCTTTCTTTTTCCCCCGGCTAGAAAAGCGAAGAAAATACTGATGAAATAAAGACCGATCAATGGAAGCATGAGCAGCCCCATGTTCACCGGATCCACCGTTGGGGTGATGAGCGCAGCAAGCACAGCGATAATAATCACCGCATAGCGCCACTGCTTTAACAGCATACTCGCATTGACCACTTTCAATTTTGCCAGCAGAAAGATGATCAGAGGCATTTCAAACGCAATCCCGATCCAAAAGAGCAGGTTGGTTATGAATTTAATATAGCTGGAAAAACGGGGAATCGTCTGCACATCCATGACGGAATTCAGCAGAAAATCCAATGTGCCCGGCAGCATCACATAGAATGCGAAGAAAATACCGATCAGAAAGAAAACAGTTCCAAAAGCCAATCCGATGAACACCCAGCGGCGTTCCGAGGGTTTCAACCCCGGCACAATAAACGCCAGCAGTTCATACAAAATAACCGGGAGTGAAATGATCAGCCCGCACATCAACGATACGCGGGTAAAAACACCCAGATTTTCCGTGATCTCGATCGACTGCAGCACATCAGTTCCCCCTACCGGCTGAGTAAGAAAATCAACAACATCTCCGGCAAAAGCGAAACTCGCAAAAGTGGCGATCACCAGTGCGATCAATCCGATAAAAAGACGTCGGCGGAGTTCTTCAATGTGATCCCAGAAAGGCATCAATTTTTTATCTTCTGCTGGCATCGCTATCCTTTTGACCGGGGAGGCTCCTTCACCTGCTTTTCTTCTGAATCAAATTCAGGGGAATGAATACTCCCATCGATCGAATTGGGGAATTTGGGATCTAAAGCCCTGCTGATCTCTTTTACATCATCTTCTATCCCCGCTTCATCGATGATCTTTTTAGGAATACTTTGAATTTCCCTGGAAGTCTTCACCGCCTCTTTCCAGAATTGGGAACGGGTTACCTTGCGGATGGTTTTCCCCAGACTTCTCGCACCTTCCACCATTTTCTTGGGTCCCAGAACAATGATCATCAGGACCAAGACAAAGACAATTTCGCCAAAACCGACTCCGCCAAAAATTGACATTGAAATTGAAATTCTTTAGTCTTTTTTTTCTTCTGTATTCTCAACTGTCGGCTTTTGCTGATCGTCTTCTTTGGCTGCCTTAGCACTGGTATCTGACTTGGAGCCACTTAATCCATCTTTAAACGCCTTGATACCCTGCCCCAGTTCACCTGCTACCTTGGCAATCCTTCCGGGACCAAATAAAAGCAAAACGAGAATCAAAAGAGCGAAAATCTCTAAATATCCTAAATGCATTTTTTCTCCTTACTACACAATACTCAAGAAAATTATATCAGGGTGATGTTAGATTACCACCAGTTTTGTTCATATAATATATGAATACCATAAATACTCTGACTTTTCGTGAAGCAGAGCAAAATAACAATATTCATGAAAAAGAAACGATTTTTCTTCTTTCTTGGAATCATCCTCATCCTGTATGCCGCATACAATATCATCATGCTGCAGGTCTCTGAAAACGGTGGTTCATCCGAGAATCTGGTTAATCAGGCAGGATTCGCCCCACTGATCGCCGCTGAAGAAGAAATATCTACCAGCGACGTCGATAATACAGAAAAACGCCCTGATCGTATTATCATCCCCAAGATCAATCTGGATGCTCCGGTTGAGGTTTCACGGGCGGTTACTCAAGAAATCGATGGGAAAGAATACGTACAGTATCTGGTTCCCGAAAAATTTGCTGCCGGCTATCACGAAAATTCCGTATCACTCGGAGAAATCGGGAACATTGTTCTGAGCGGACATCACAATGCGTATGGTGAAGTTTTTGGAAACCTCTACCAGCTTGAAGAAGGCGACATTATCAACCTGTACCACGGCGATGAGCTTTTCCAATATGTGGTAACAAACGTTATGATCTTTGAAGAAAAAGACCAGCCTTTAGAAGCCCGCCTGGAAAACGCCCGTTGGATATTACCATCAGACGACGAGCGGTTAACTCTGATCACATGCTGGCCGCAAGATTCAAACACACACCGGCTCATCATTGCGGCAGTGCCCCTTTACAGATCTCTGATAGCTAACTCGGGTAAAACCTGCGATGATGCAGAAAAACAAAATTTACTCGACCGGTTTTTCAATAAATATATCGAAGCCGGGTTCCTCTCACAACACGCGTTCCTTCAAACAACCAATTATCGTCTGCTCATCATGAAACTATCTTCTATTGAAGATAATGTTCAGAATCTTGATGAACACAACTGTCAGCCAATCTTAAAATCCAACCTTGTCGAATTCATCCAGGCTGCCATGCTGCAGGTAGGATTCCAGCAGACAGGATATGAGGGTGAAGAATTCACCAAAGTTGAAGAATTAATCGCATCCCTCCAGATGTTATTGGAAAGCTATTTCGAGCCTTACCCCACTTCTACCAGAGAAGCCCTGCTGGAATCCTTCCAGGCTGATTTTCATCAAATGCCCAATTCCGTTTTTGACACCATCATTGCATCGAATTTTGAGGATACTTCATTGAATATTCGAGAAAAAGCCGCTTCAAACTCGCGTTTCCTCGGATCTCTACCAACCGGCTCAAGCGCGATCGCGATCGGGAAAAGCATCGACGGAGATTGGTTACTCATCCCATTCAAGGATTCACTGGGATGGATAAGCCTTCCGTATGCGGATCTTAATATATCCGCAGATATGATCCCGGTGGTGCTGAACCAGATCATCAATCAAGATTGATCATTTTTCCGCTTACAAATCAATCCCCTTATAGCTTAATTAGAAATATTGTTCTATAATTAAAGCATGGAATCTGAGGAAAAGCTGCGTCTGCTCTCACAGCATAATGATCTGGAAATGCAGGAAGAATTCTGCCCTATTCAATCAACCATAAAAATGGACTCACTCTATGTATCCCACGCAGTCATGCCGAATGGGAAAAGAATCCGCCTTTTCAAATCACTCATCACTTCCAAATGCAGTAACAACTGCTATTACTGTCCCATGCGTAGGGACAGCAACCTGCAGCGTACCGACTTTCAAGCAGAAGAATACGCCAGGCTCATCAACAATTTGTATCAAGCCGGTTTGATCGACGGCGCTTTTATCAGTTCAGCAGTACAGGAAAACTCGATTCACACGCAAGATATGCTGATCAAAGCCATGGAGATATTGCGGCTGAAGCTGAATTTCCGCGGCTATCTGCATGTTAAATTCATGCCGGGTCTTGAGTTCGAGCAGGTAAAACACATCATGTATTTCGCCGATCGCGTTTCTTTAAATCTGGAAGCGCCCAATGCCGACCGAATTCAATATCTTTCCCCTGATAAGACGCAGTTCAATCAATTGATCGATCCATTGAAATGGACCCGCCAGATCAGCCAAAACGAGATAACACCCGCAAATTGGAGGGGGCGCTGGCCTTCAGTTTGCACGCAGTTCGTGGTGGGCGGTTCCGAGGAAAAAGACCTGGAACTTTTACAGACCACATCTTATCTTTATCACGATCTTCATCTGCAGCGGGCTTATTACTCACCTCTCAAACCACAAAAAGGGACCCCAATGGAAACCCATATCCCAATTTCCTTGAAAAGAAACTTCCGCTTATATCAGGCATCTTTTCTCCTGAGAGATTACGGGTATACACTGCAGGATTTCTGTTTTGATGCAGATTCCAATCTTCCCCTTGAAAAAGATCCTAAACTGATCTGGGCTGAAAGACATTTAAAAGAGCATCCGGTTGAGGTCAATCGCGCAGAACTTTCCATTCTTTTGCGAATTCCCGGCATCGGGGAAAAGGGGGCAGAGAAGATCATGCAGATGCGCAGAATTCATCCTTTTCACTTTGCATCTGACTTTTCCAAGGTGGGGATCAATATATCAAGAGGACTGCCCTTTATCACCATGGATGGGAAAAAAGCAAGCACGCAGCCTTTTCTTCCCAATCTTTTTCTTTAATTTCATCCTGCTTTCGGCTACAATTTCAGATATAGTTTTTATTAAATCAGATACGAGGTATCGACCATGAAAATCTACAATATCGGATTAATAGGGTTTGGCTTTATCGGCAAAGTCCACGCCAAAGCCTACCACAGCATCCCCTTCTGTTTTGAAAAACCAGCCGCAAGTGGAAAAGTGACCGCCATCCTGCGCAGCAATCCGCAGCAAGATCAAGAGCTTCTTGATTCAATGGGCATTCCGTTATGCACCGATCAGAAAAAGCTGTTCTGGGATCAGGATTTCGATATGATCGATATCTGTTCACCGAATGCAAGCCATTACGAATATTGCCTTAACGCGATTGATAAGAATATTCCCATTTACTGTGAAAAACCGCTGACAAATGATATCGAAGATGCACGCTCACTGGTAAAACTGATAAAACAACATGCTGTTCCAACGCATACAGCTTTTGTCTATCGTTCTCTGCCTCCAGTTGGATTTGCTAAAGAGGTCATCCAATCCGGTTTACTTGGTGAAATCCATCATTTTGAAGCGAAGCTGTTTCATTCTTCCTATCTCAATCCCAACCGCCCCATTTCATGGCGGCTGCAGAGTTCAACCGCCGGAGGCGGCGCTCTGACAGATCTGGGCATTCACCTGTTGGATCTATGCCGCTATTTGATGGGAGAAGTCGAATGGATCCAGTGCCAGACTAAAACTTTCATTAAAACCCGCCCCTCACCCAAAGATCCTACCATGCAGCTCAAAGTTGACGTGGATGATTGGGCTTTGAGCACACTGGGATTGAGAAACGGCGGAACCGGTTCAATTGAAGTCAGCCGTGTTGCAGGCGGAGCCGGGGATACCAACATGATGGCGATCTATGGAAATCGCGGATCATTAATGCTGGATTTCTATAAAAATGGGACGCCGCAGTTCTTCGATGTAAAAAAAGATGCCTGGATATCGGGATACAAGCTGCTGAATGACATTCAACCTGCGTATGACCCCAACGCGAATTGGCCAGTCGGAAGACGTTCTCTGGGAAGATTCATGGATTCACATATTGCCTCGATCACCTATTTTCTGAAATGCCTGGAAGAAAAGACCTCTTCCTATGCCGACTTCGAATCTTCTCTGAAATCGCAGGAACTGCTGCATGCTGCTTACCAATCCGCAACACAAGAAGGGAAAAAGATCGCGATCGAAGCTCAGGAATAAGGGACGATTAACAAAATTATCCAGAAGACCGCATCTGCTTTTACCGTATTTTCTTTCCTTGTTATAATGTGCTCCTGGGAGGCAATTGTAGACCCTTTCATAAACAATAATCAGAGCCGTTGAATTACGGCTGCATAGAAAATATCAACAAAGGAGTGAGAAAGAGAAATTAGTATGTTCGGGAAATTATTCAAAAATCCAAAAAAACCTGTCAGCAAAAGCCAGGTGAAAGCATTGCTGCCAGCAGATTTTCCAGAAAGAATGACAGACTACTTTCAAGATATCTATAACCAGGGGAAATGGATCACACCTCCTGATCCAGAAAATGATTACGATGTGTTCATTGTTCTGGCGAAGGTATCAAAAGGAGATGGATCTCCAAAAGAGTTGGAATTGGCATTAAAAGAAGAGGGACCGATTGGGACAATTCCAACGTTTGAATGTGATCTCACTCCATTCAATTTGGATTACGACCAGGCTCACATATTCATTAAATATATCGGGAAAATCATCGCGTATTCTTTGAACGTTGATATGCTGAACTGGCGGTCTTCTATTCTGTGGAGCGATTCTGCCCGCGGAGGAACCGATAAGATTGCTGTCGGCAAAGCGTATCTATGAATTGAGCAGAGCATTATAGAAAAATGCTCTTGAAATTATAAAACTACCGCACTTGATGGAAAAATTAATTACCAACAGCCAGGGATGAATTCTGTTTCAAAAACTGGAGAAGTTCTGCATGAGAATGGAATATTCCATCTGCGTTTTCCCGCATGGTATCCGTGATCGGGCTCAAGTTCTGCACCATTACCACTTTCATTCCCGCCGCTTTGGCAGCCAGTACACCGCTTTCAGAATCTTCAATGACCATGCAGTCAGCGGGGGATGCCCGTAAAGCCTCTGCCGCTTTCAAGAAAATATCCGGCGCCGGTTTTGGGTTTTTTATATCATCACCGCCCAGCACGGTGTTAAACAGATGATCAAGCCCTGCTCTTTTCATCCGATAAAGAACCTCATCTCGATAAGTGGAACTGGCTACAGCCATATCGATATGCGAATCTTCCAAGAACTGCCTTACATCCAGAACACCCGGCACCAGCGGCAATCCATTTTTGTCAATTTCCTGTTTGAAATATTCCTGGACTTTTCCGTAGATCGTATCAAAAGGATAATCCTTGCCAAAATGATCCAATTGTATTTGCTTGATATCCGGTCCTGTTCGCCCAAGGCACAAATTAAATGCCTCTTCTTGAAATAAATAACCACATTCATCGGCGGCTTTCACCCATAACTTGACCAAAATAATTTCGGAATTCACCAGTATCCCATCGAAATCAAAGATACAGGCACGAAACTTTAGTGAATTTTCCATCTTAATATTAAAACCATCCATGATGAAATTTGAACTTATGCATTATACCGAATAAAATACATGAAAATAGTTTTCATTATTTGACAAGACCCTAAAAACATAGATAATATAAAATCAGTCATGGTGGGAAGCTTTTCATAGATTAGACTATTTTGCAGCCTAGAATAGAGATACCAGGATTTCAGGGAGACAGTATGCCTTGCTTAGAGATCATTGCCGATACGGTGGAAGATGCGATCGCTGCAGAAAAAGGCGGCGCCACACAAATATCCATCCTTTCGCATTACCCCAGCACCGGGATAACACCATCTTACGGTACAGTAGCAAGAATCCGAGAACAAGTAAAGGTTCCCATACTGGTATTGATCTGCCCTCATACACGCAGCTATATTCCAACTGATGAAGACCTGATGACAAGCTTATATGATATTGAAGCATTTAGAAAATTGGGGATCAATGATTTCTTGATGGGTTTTATCGATCAATCGAACAATTTGAACATACCCGTGATCGAAAAGATCAAGACTGAATTCGACAACATTCGATTGCACAGCAGAATTTTATGGGAATTTTCAAGAGATATCGAAAAAACCATTGAAACCACCATTCAACTGGGTTTTCTCTCCATGCGCACCAGCGGTAACGGGGCTCTTAACGCTTTACTTCAAAATGACAATTCAAAAACCATCAATAATTTGTCCCAAATCAAAAATATCGTAAACGATAGAATAGAGCTTTTATTAACCGGTGGTATTTCAGAAACCAATTTGGAAAAAATAGTGGGAAGAACTAGTATTTTGAATCTCCAGATAGGCAGAGGAGTCCGTACACCAAATAATTCATACAGTCCTGTTGACTCATCGAAAGTTGCTATAATTCGTTCAAAACAAATGAGTCTATACGAAGAATTATGCTTCCCCAATGGATAACTTTAGTAAATAAATAGAAGAAAAAGATCACAATCTGCCGCTTTCTCATATCTCAATCTTATAAAATTATGTTAGATTTAACATACTATGTCCATTCAAGATCTAATAAACGGTGAATTAGGTGTTGGTTTTGCCAAAAGTCTGGCTAAGTGTCTGCCAGAAAAAGTAGGTTTCCGGCTGGCGAATAGAATCGGTAAAATAATCAGCCGCAGAAAGAATTCCATGCTGGTGCGCTATACCAGAGCGAACCAATGGATCGTAAGCGGGAAGCAGCTCTCAAGCGAAGAACTTGACCGGCGGGTTGAAGAAGTTTTCGATCAAACCGCCTACTGCATTTATGATCTATACCATAACATGGATAATCCAGAAGCATTATTGAAAAAGATCACGATCAGTAAAAAATTCACAGACACCCTCAAACAACAAGATGAAAAGAAAGAGGGTACCATCTACCTGGCGCCTCACCTGAGTAATTTTGATCTGGCAGGACGCGCAGTCACGTATAGTGGATATAAAATTCTCGTCCTTTCTTACCCCAACCCTAATAAGGGCTACCGCATGCAAAACAAAATGCGCAGGGAAGGTTTAATTGAAGTAATGCCTATGTCGGTCGAATCGCTGCGCCTTGGAAAACAACGCCTGTTAGAAGGAAAGCCCATTCTCACAGGACTGGATCGCCCACTTGATGCAAGCAAATACCACCCGAAATTTTTCGGGTATCCCTCCATGGTTCCTGTTACCTATGTAAAGCTTGCCCTTCAAACTAATTCTCCTATTGCGATAGTAGCCTGCATTGGGAATCAAGATGGAAGCTATACCATCGAATCAACGGATCTCATTCGTATGGATAAATACAAAGATCCTGTAGAAGAAATGGAACGAAACGCTGAAAAAGTGTTAAAACATGCAGAAGTATATATCCGCGCACATGCCAGTCAATGGTCTATGTTTTATCCGGTTTGGCCTTCTGCGCTGGACGAAATGCCCCAATAACGAGCATTTTTAATAATGAAAGGACTTTTATGAGTGAATCAAAACCTGAGCACGATTTAACAGAGCACAAACGAGTAAATGATATATTGCTTGGATTTCTTGAACGACCAGCCATTGATTGGCTGGTACGACATATGCCCGCATGGGTAACATCCGATCATTTAACCTTCCTTGGTTTATTTGCTGCGGTTTTAATCGGATTCAGCTACTGGGCAACCCGTTTCAATCCAAACTTTCTTTGGCTGGCAAGCTTTGGCTTTTTCCTCAACTGGTTTGGAGATAGCCTGGACGGGAATTTAGCTCGATATAGAAAAGCTGAACGCCCTAAATACGGTTTCTATATTGATCATATTATCGACACGATCAGCGAAATCGTCATTTTCCTGGGTCTTGGATTGTCACAGTATGTTGATTTCAATATCGCCGTTTTAGGTTTGATCGGGTATCTGTGTATGACCATCCAGGTATATATCACGACCAACCTGCGTGGTATTTTCCAGATCTCTTATGCCAAATTAGGACCTACCGAAATCAGAGCCATAGCAATCATTCTCAATACACTCATATTTTTCATTGGCAATCCTGTAATGCATCTGCCCATTCTTGGAGAAGTAGGGTTGTACAATCTTGTGGTTGGAGCTGTCGTAACACTGATTTTCATTATCTTTTTTGTCACCGTATATAAGGAAGCAAAACTGCTTGACCGAGAAGATCGAAAGAAGTGGAAAAAATAGACAAAGAAAACTTAAGAAAACATTAACCTCTCTGTTAAATTCACAAATTTGAATTAACGATATAATACATTGGTTTTCGGACCAAAATTATATCTGTAACAGGGAGAGTACGATGATTGTTACTACCAAAAAATTATTTGAAGCCGCTTATGGAAAATATGCCATTGGCGCCTATAATATCAACAACCTCGAACAAACCATGGGCTTGTTTCGAGGTAATTTAATGAGCAATGCCCCATTTATCATTCAAATCAGCAAGGGATCACGAGATTACACTGATAAAGAGATGATGCAGGCACTCATCACCGCTGCAGACAAGATCTTCCCGGAGGCAGTTTTTGCCGTTCATCTCGATCATGGAGATGAAGAAACCTGTTACGACTGCATTAATAGTGATTTTTACAGTTCCGTCATGATCGATGCGAGCAGCGAAAGCTTCGACAACAATATTGCCATCACCAAGCGCGTTGTAGATGCAGCTCATGCAAAAGGGCTGGTAGTCGAAGCGGAACTCGGTCAACTGGGTGGTGTTGAAGAACATGTGCAGGTGAGTGAAAGCGATGCCAAGCTGACCGATCCTTCAACAGCAAAAGAATTCGTCGATCGAACAGGCTGTGATTCTCTGGCAGTTGCTATCGGAACAAGCCACGGCGCTTTCAAGTTCTCCGGCAGCCAATCTCTGCATTTCGATGTCCTCGCAGAGATCCAGAAGCAGCTCCCCGGATTCCCGCTGGTCATGCACGGCAGCAGCTCCGTTCCGCAAGAAGAAGTCGAGCGTATTAATAAAGCCGGTGGAAAACTGCTGGGCGCCAAAGGTGTGGACGCGAACCAGTTCAAACGCGCCGCGGAATTAGGTGTTACCAAGATCAATATCGATACCGACGGACGCCTGGTGTGGACGCGAGTTCACCGCGAATATTTACTCGAACATCCCGAAGTCTTCGACTTCCGCAAACCCGGAAAGGTTTTCATGGATGAATACGCAAAATTCATCGCGGCGAAAAATGAAAAACTGGGAAGCGCCGGTCAATTGGACGAGGTACGAAAATTAGTAAGTAAATAAATTGATCAGGGATCTTTTAGAAAATAAGAGGGACGCATACACCATTTCAACAGGAATGCGTCCCTTTTTCGATGATAAAATTTTAAAAAGAACCACCCATCAAAGATAGGATATATATGGAAAAGAAAAGTTATTTAATTGATATGGATGGCGTACTGGTCCGGGGGAAAAAGAAGATCCCCGGGGCTGATAAGTTTATTCAAACGCTGCGAGATAAGAATCATAAATTTTTGATCTTAACAAACAACAGCATTTATACTCCCATAGATCTGGCTCACCGGCTTCAGATATCAGGTATCGAAGTAAGTGAAAATGAGATCTATACCTCCGCGATGGCAACCGCGAATTTCATGAAAACCCAGAAAAAGGGAGGGAATGCTTTCGTGATCGGTGAAAGTGGATTGAATTTAGCGATCCATGAAGCAGGTTTCATTCTCACACCTGAAAATGCCAATTTTGTAGTTTTAGGAGAAACTTTCGACTACAACTTCCGCCAGGTTACCAAAGCCATTCGCCTGATCATGGCTGGGGCGCATTTTCTCGCTACCAATCCGGATCCCACCGGACCGAGTGAGGAAGGAATCGTGCCTGCCTGCGGCTCAATGGCAAGCCTGATCGAGAAAGCCAGTGGGAAAAGCCCATTTTTCTGCGGAAAACCTAATCCGTTCATGATGCGATCTGCGCTCAATTATCTTGGTGTCCACTCTGAAAATACGATCATGATCGGTGACCGCATGGATACGGATATCGTTGCCGGCTTGCAGAGCGGTATGGAAACAATTTTGGTCCTTTCAGGGTTAACCACCCCAAAAGAAATCGAGAATTTTGCTTACCGACCAAACCGTATTGTGAACTCAGTAAGCGAGATAGAAATCTAATATTTTAAAAATAACTATCCTTCAATCAAATTTACAATGAAAGAGCATAATTTTTCAATCGAATTCCAGCCCGTTGGTATTCGATTGGTTTATTCAGAACCCATTACCATCCTGGATGCAGCCCGACAGGCTGGGATCTCTCTGCGCAGTGATTGCGGAGGAAAGGGCTCCTGCGGAAAATGTGCCGTTCAGATCATCATCGGAAACGCCAGCCCGCTCACACGCAATGAGGAGATATTCCGCAAGGGCGGGATGCTGCAGAAGGACGAGCGGCTTGCATGCGAGGCTATCGTATCCGGAGATTCAAAAATTCTCATTCCACCAGCCTCATTCAGTGCAGCACAGGTTTTACAAACCGAAGGCAGCCTTCAAAAAACAGCTGTCCAATCACCCATTCACGTGAAACTGCTTGAAATGAGGCACCCCACACTTGAAACTCCTATTGCCGATCTTGAGAATATCCTCACTGCGGGGAAAGGCATCCATTTTCCATATGACGAAAGATCGTTGGAAATGATGCGCCAGCTCCCGGTCAAAATGAGAGAATCGAATTGGAAAGCATACGCAGTCTGCAACCATGATGAAATTTTAAATATTCTTTTTAACAAACCGGAAAGGCTTTTAGGGATCGCTGTAGATATCGGATCTACCAAGATCGCCTGCTACCTGCTGGACCTTGCTACCGGTGAGACGCTGGCAGTGAAAGGGATCCCCAATCCTCAAATTGCATACGGTGAAGATATTATCGCCCGTTTGAGCTACGCCATGCAGGGAGAAAAACAGGAAAACCAGATGCATAGCGTCATCATCGATGCGATAAATCAGGCAATAAAGATCCTAGCAGAAAGCGCTTCGGTATCGATCCGGGATATTACCGATTACTGTGTAGTCGGGAACACTGCCATGCATCATTTCTTCCTTAACCTGCCCACCCATTATCTGGCAGCTTCTCCCTTTACTCCCGTGATCAAGAGGGAGATGAATATTCATGGCACAAAAATTGGACTGCGTGGAATGGATGGAAGTCGAGTCTTCGTCCCGGGTCCGATCGCAGGATTTGTCGGCTCTGATCACCTGGCATTCCTGCTGGCATCCGGTTTTGGGAATGATGATTCGATCAAATTAGGGATCGATATCGGCACCAACACAGAAATTGCCCTCCAAAAAGGGAACAGGATCGTAAGCTGTTCCACCGCTTCGGGTCCGGCTTTTGAAGGAGCACATATCCGCTTCGGCATGCGCGCTTCCACAGGAGCAATCGAGCATGTATCCATTAATGCAAAAGGAACCGTCAAATGCAAGGTCATTGGGGGCGGCGAAGCAATTGGGATTTGTGGATCCGGGATTCTGGATGCCATTGCCGAAATGAAAAAAGTGGGAATATTGAATCAGCGGGGACGCCTTGATCTTGAGAACCCGCTGGTTTCTATCGATAAAGATAAAATTCGTTATTACCGTTTACTTCCGGGGACTGATACACAACGCGAGATCACCCTTTCTCAAAAAGACATCGACCAGATCCTGCTGGCAAAAGGTGCTATCCGCAGTGGTATTGCCATACTTATGGATCATCTCAACGTAGAACCGCAGGAGATCGATGAAGTACTCATCGCGGGCGCTTTCGGAACTTATCTCAATCCATATCATGCCATCCAAATCGGGATGCTCCCCTCTGTTGATCTGACCCGCATTAATGCCGTGGGGAATGCCGCCGGAGCCGGTGCGCGCCTGATGCTGCTTTCTGATGAGATGCGCCAGAAAGCTGAAGAACTATCCACAAGAATTGAACATCTGGAATTAAACACATATCCCGATTTCGAGATGTTCTTCGCAAACGGGATACGTTTCTAGCAAAATTGAATTGGTCGTGATTCTGTGAGAAGTAAGCAAAACCCGGTCCACACCTGATTCTCCTTACTTCTCCCAAGAACGCTTTCTCCTAAAGCCAGTTTATACGTTTAAAGAACATGACGACAACCAGTATGATCCCCACAGAAATCCCGCCAATGATAAGGAAAGCATTGGGATCAGCCTCAAAAGGCAGACGGACATTCATACCGAAAAAGCTGGAAACGATCGTTGGCAAACTCAAGATAATCGTCCAGGCTGTCATGATCTTGAAGATGATGTTCTGATTATTTTGAATAATCGATGCGTAGGCATCCATCATCTGACCCAACAAATTCCCGGCGATGCCGGTCATTTCAATTGCCTGCTGGTTTTCGATGATGACATCTTCCAGAAGATCCGAATCATCCGGGAAGATGGTAAAGAACTTGTTGCGCTGCAGCCGCTCAAACATCAGCTCATTGGAGCGTAATGCAGTAGAAAAGTATTCCAGACTTTTCTGATATTTCAAAAGCTCCAGCACTTCTTTATTACGAATCGAGCGCTGCAGTTCATCTTCAATTGTATCAATCTTTCTTTGAAGGCTGCGCAGATAACTCAAATAATGCGTTGCATTTGCAAGCATGATTTGAAGAATAAAGCGATTTCGTTTGACCGTTGAGAAATATTTCCCATTTTTTGTCAGAATGCTGTTGATCAGATCATTTTCATAGCGGCAGATGGTAATGATATTTTGATCGTTGAAAATGATCCCGAGTGGGATAGCAATGTAGGGGATATCTTCTTCCCAACTGCGGAAATATGGTATGCGAAGCAAGACGAGTGTATAGCCATCGTCTTTTTCAGTTCTTGACCGTTCATCTATATCCAACGGATAGGTTATGAAGTCTTTAGGGATCCCCAGCGCAAGCAGTTTTTCTATTTCTCTTGCGTCCGGGTTGACAACATTAATCCATGCGCCTTCCACAATCTTCTCGATTGGGACAAGCCTTTCGTTTTGTGTCTGCAGAATCGTGATCATCGGTTACCTCCATTCTTAATTTTCCCGATCCAAAGAAAAAAGCTCTCAGCTTCCTCTTGCGAGATAGTCTGAGAGCTTGATCTATACAGACAAAGCAATCAAGGGATGTGGATGCTTTTTAAAGCAACGCACCTCCTGTGTTGACTATTCCGCAGGAAAATCGTGTTAAGCTACGTCTAGGGTCAGGATCCAGATCGTGTGATTTTTCTTCTTGCATTTTTCCTTTACTTTCTTTTACTTGATGCTTATCTAGTGTACACCCTGTTTGAGGCATGGTCAAGAAATTGGTCAGGCTTAATAAAAGAGAGCTTATTATTGAAAAATAAGCTCTCTTCTGATCAAAAACAGCTATTTTTTTCCTAAACTCTTGATCGAACCCATCATTGCAATGCTTTGCTTTATCTCGGGTTCTCCATAATAATCAATCGATCCAACGCCGGTGATAGACACATCCAATTCTTTTGTCGCCCACAGCCGTGCACTTCCCACTCCGGTAAGGCTGACCTTTACCTTTTCGCATTCAAGGTCATCTGCGACATAACTGCCTGCACCGGTCAGGCTAATGGATTGCTCCTTTGCCTTCCCCTGCAATACGATCTTGCCTGCACCAGGTAGGTTGGATTGAATACTCTCAAATTGAAGATCTTCAAATTCCACATCTGAAGCACCGCTTAAATTCAGGTTCAATGCCTTCCCTTTGAATCCCGATGCGTATACTTTGCAGCTGCCAGTCACATTCATCGCGTCCAGCTGCTTCATGGTGATATAGAAGTTGATGCTGTGCGTTGAAAGGAAATCAAAGCCCGCCGATATTTTTTCAAGCCAATCGCGACCAATATCAATGACTAAAACACCGTCGATCACATCTGTTCTGATCCTGCTCATAATGTGTTCATCGGCTTCAACCGTCATTTGCTGTGTATCACCCTGCTTTATTTCAATCCTGCCAACACCCTTGACAGTGATCGCATGAAACTCGCCTAATTCTCTGGTTTCTTTCTTTAATTCAGACATATTTATCTCCCATTAACTTCTTCTAGTATATGTTATTTATACGTTTTTTCTATTATTTGGTTGTATAGTAAGGAACAGGAAGAATAGAAACCCTGATTCCTTCTTGCATATCATTAGAAATACAGGATATTATTAATAAAGGCAAGATTAAGGCTGGTCAAAAATGAAAAAATTTCTTTGCGTAATCCTGACAATCCTCTTAGTTTTCCCGCTCATTCTTTCTTCTCTTGTGATCTATCCCCTCACAACTCTGATATTGGATCGCGATTTTTACATTGAGACTTTCAGTTCTGATGAAATACAAGCTATATTCTTCTCCGATAAGAATATCGAAAGGATGTTTTCAGAAAGCTTTGGCGATCTGGGAGGTGCGGATCAGGATGCATTTGAATCACTGGTTCAAAGTTTAATTTCAAAACAATATTATCAAGATCAGATAGCCGCTATCGTCAATCAGGTTTTCGACTTTTTAGAAGGAAATAGTGATTCTTTATCTTTACAGATCGATTTGAGTGAGATCAAAGATGCTTTTAACGGTCCAAATCAGCAGGAGTTGCTAGAAGAGCTTGTAAAAATCCTCCCGATCTGTCTGGATGCCCAAATGACACAGGATTCAGGAATCATTCTATGTAAACCCGCTGCCGTCAGCGACGAGGATTATATTGAATCTTTCCTCAAGCCCAATCTCCCCCTCCTGCTGGCATTCATGCCAGATAAAATGACTATCTTAGAACCAATCAATCGAAATGATCTGATCCATGGCAT
Source organism: Anaerolineaceae bacterium (assembly GCA_963674975.1). Classification (GTDB taxonomy): domain Bacteria; phylum Chloroflexota; class Anaerolineae; order Anaerolineales; family Anaerolineaceae; genus UBA4781. Next base: position 1,960,210 of record OY771913.1, on the reverse strand, counting down.
ACCAACTTTTTTCCAGCCCTATCTCACTTTATCAGGATTGAAAACCGTGATCCTTGTTCTGGCTGCGATCACAATTATGCTCTGGTTCCTAATCGCCTGGATGGCAGGAAATAATGGAAGAGAGCGCCTTTTATGGCTGGGATGGACACTGTTCATTCCTTCTATACTGATCCTCATTTCAGGCTTCGTTCTCAAACAAAATTTTGTGTGGGATCTACTGGAATTCAGAATAGGACAAAATAGTTATCGCGACCTGTCTAATCTATTCTCTATGACCGGAATTTCTTTGCAGAGCCTGTATTTTTTGATCATAGAAAAGATCAGCAGCATGCTTACCCTCATCAGCGGTATTACTACTTCGATCGGGCTGGGTTTCATTGCATGGGGTGCAGTCCAACCCAAAAATAACTAATATCTGAAATCCTTATCAAAGAGCTGCAGTGCTTTCATGTAATTAGCCCGCTCAAAAGCCGCCGGCTCAGAGATGTTTTTTTGGCTCATGCTTCCGCGTATCTGTTCAACCGTTTCATAATCGTGCGTCTGCATCCATGTCAAGAATTCCTGCAGCATACTTGATGCCCGTTGAATTCCCTCATGCACCAGTTCTGAGGCAGTCATGGCAACCGCTGCTCCTGCCATGATCGCTTTTACCATATCAACCCCGCTGTGAACTCCCCCGCTCAATGCAATATCCGCGTTGATCCTGCTGAAAAGAATAGCTGTCCATCGTAATGGAAGGCGCAGATCTTTTGAGGTGCTGAGATCAAGTGTTGGGACAACTTCCATTTTCTCAATATCCAGGTCAGGCTGGTAAAAGCGATTGAAAAACACCAATCCTTTGGCACCCCGTTCATTTAATTCCTTTGCGAAATTTGGCAAGCTGGTTATGAATGGATTCAGTTTCACCGCCAGCGGAATATCAATGGAATCTGCAACCGTCTTTACCAGTTCAAAATACATAGTTTCCAGAGACTCGGCGTCAACATACAGGCTGGTTGGTAAATAATAGATATTCAATTCAAGCGCATCCGCGCCCGCCTCTTCGATCAATTTCGCATATCGTATCCAATTGTTCAGCGAGACGCCGTTCAAACTGGCTATGATAGGAATATCAACAGCTTCTTTAGCTTTCTGGATGTGATCCAGATATTTTTCAGGTCCCAGATTATAAGACGGCAGTTCAGGAAAATAAGTGATCGCTTCCGGATTCGATTCAGAACCGCGTTCTAGAAAATAATTCAATGCAAGGCTTTCTTGTGTAATTTGTTCTTCAAAGAGAGAATAGAGCACAACTGCACCTATTCCAGCATCTTCCAGTTTCTTGATATTGCTGACCTGTTTTGAGAGAACCGATGCAGAAGCAACCAGAGGGTTTTTCAATTGAATTCCAAGATAAGTCGTACTGGTATTCATACCGCCTCCATATCCATTAATAAAAAAAGAAGCGTACGTAATTGTACGCTTCCTCTTTTTACTTATTCAGCCGAAGGCTCACTGTAATCCATAGCTGCAAGCTGGCTGTAATATTTCCATCTTTCTGTTGCATCGTGTTGAGCATGTTTCATAAGCTCTTCAGCACGCTCCTCATTACTCTGCACCAGCATCTTGAAACGCGTTTCATTATATGCAAAGTCTTTCACTGGGATCGATGGTTCTTTGTAATCCAGTTTGAGAGGATTCTCGCCCTGTGCCTTCAAATCCGGGTTATAGCGGTAGATCGGCCAGACGCCTGAATTGACTGCCAGTTTCTGCTGGTTCATACCATTGCGCAGGTCATAACCATGATTGATGCAGTGCGAATAGGCAATAACCAGAGAAGGACCTTCGTACGCATCTGCCTCACGCAGTGCTCGCAGGGTCTGTAGATCACTATAACCCATAGCTACCTGTGCTACATAGATAAAGCCATAGGTCATTGCGATCAATCCCAGATCTTTGCGGGGCAAATCTTTTCCATTCGCCGCAAATTTTGCTACTGCTGCACGCGGAGTGGCTTTTGAAGATTGACCACCGGTATTCGAATACAAGCCTGTATCCAGAACGAGGATATTAACATTACGACCGCTTGCCAGAACGTGGTCCAAGCCACCATAACCAATATCGTATGCCCAACCATCACCGCCCAGGATCCAAACACTCTTCTTCACCAATACATCTGCCACGCTGAGCAGCTGCACCGCATCGACATCTTTTTCTGATCCCAATTTTGTCTTCAGGGCTGCGATTCTTTCTCGTTGTGCGTTGATGCCGGCTTCATCGCTTTGATCTGCACTTAGAATCTCACCAGCAAGTTTTTCTCCAACTTTTCCGGAAAGTTTCTTCAGCAGTTCTTCGGCGAATTCATGCTGCTTATCAAGCGTCAGGCGCATGCCAAGACCGAATTCTGCATTATCTTCAAACAGAGAGTTTGACCAGGCAGGACCGCGTCCTTCTTTATTGAAAGTGTATGGAGTTGTGGGCAGGTTTCCACCATAAATGGAGGAACAGCCGGTAGCGTTCGCAATGATCGCACGATCTCCAAACAACTGGGACATCAATTTAATGTAAGGGGTCTCACCGCAGCCAGCACAGGCACCGGAGAATTCAAACAGCGGCTGTAAAAGCTGCGAATTCTTGACCGAGTTCTGTTCAAAGGCAGTGCGGTCTGGATTTGGAAGTTCCAGGAAGAAAGCGAAATTCTCGCGCTCTTTTTCACGCAGCGGTTGCTGCGGCTGCATGTTGATCGCCTTGTGACTGGCATTGGTTTTATCTTTTGCCGGGCAGTATTCCACACAAACACCGCATCCGACACAGTCTTCAGGAGCTACTTGAACGGTAAATTTCGTACCAGGGAATTCTTTGAATTTTGCATCGACAGACTTGAAGGTCTCAGGAGCATCTTTCAGCAGCTCTCCATCATAAACTTTGATGCGGATGGCTGCATGCGGACAGTTGAATGCACATTTTCCGCACTGAATACAAAGGGTGGGATCCCAAACCGGAATCTCCATCGCAATATTTCTTTTTTCCCATTGGGTCGTGCCTGAGGGGAATGTACCATCAATAGGCATTGCACTAACCGGCAGGGAATCACCTTCCTGAGAGATCATCTTAGCCAGCACGTTCTTCACAAAATCGGGGGCTTCATCTGAAACCGGGCTCTTCATATGAATCGTGCTGTCAGCCGTTTCCGGTACTTTTACCTCAAAGAGGTTTTCAATGCTGGAATCAACTGCATTATAGTTCTGATTGACAACCGCTTCACCACGTTTGCCGTACGTCTTTTTAATGTACTTCTTGATCGCAGCAATCGCTTCATCTTTTGGAAGAATACCGCTGATAGCGAAGAAACAGGTCTGCATGATGGTATTGATGCGCACACCCATGCCGGTTGCTTTGGCAACTTCATAGGCATCGATGACATAGAATTTCAGTTTCTTATCGATGATAGTTTTCTGAACTTCAAACGGAAGATTCTTCCATGTTTCATCTTTTCCATAGATACTGTTTAGCAAGAAAACACCACCGGGTTTGACATATTTCAGCATGTCATATTTCTCAAGGAAGCTGAACTGATGGCAGGCGAGGAAATTCGCGTCGCCCATGCCAACCAGATAAGGAGCATGGATCGGTCGCGGACCAAAGCGCAGGTGTGATACGGTTACTGCACCGGATTTCTTGGAGTCATAAACAAAGTAACCCTGTGCGTAATTTTCAGTTCCTTCACCAATGATCTTGGTGGAGTTCTTGTTCGCGCCAACGGTTCCATCAGAACCCAGTCCGAAGAAAACACAGCGGACAACATCATCTGCTGCAATTGAAAAATGGGCATCATATTCCAGTGAACTGCTGCTGACATCATCATTGATACCAACAGTGAAGTGATTCTTGGGAGCAGCTTTCTTCAGCTCATCAAATACACCCTTTACCATACCGGGTGTAAATTCTTTTGAAGATAATCCATAGCGTCCGCCCACAACAACCGGTACCTTCTTGAATGGGGCGATCCCCAACGCAAGACCCTCTTGAATTGCTGTGGCTACATCTTTGTAAAGCGGCTCGCCATCTGCACCGGGATCCTTCACTCTATCCAATACGGCGATCGATTCGGTGGTAGCAGGCAGCGCAGCCATCAAGTGGCTGGTAGAGAATGGGCGATACAGGCGGACTGTGACCACACCAACTTTTTCACCTTTCGCCTGCAGGTATTTCACGGTCTCTTCTGCGGTTTCAGCACCTGATGTCATCATAACGATCACATGGGTTGCATTCGGATCACCGGCATAATCAAAGAGGTGATACTGACGTCCGGTGATGGTTGCGAATTTATCCATCGCAGCCTGAGTGATCTCAGGACATTTTGTATAGAACGGGTTTACTGTTTCACGTGCCTGGAAATAGACATCAGGATTCTGCGAGGTTCCACGAATGGAAGGGCGATCGGGAGAAAGCCCTCGTTCGCGGTGTGCCAGCACCAGCTTATCATCGATCATGACACGCAGATCTTCTTCATTGAGCAGTTCGACCTTATCGATCTCATGAGAAGTACGGAATCCATCAAAGAAATGCACGAATGGAATTCTTGATTCCAATGTTGCAGCTTGAGAAATAACCGCCATGTCATGGGCTTCTTGGACAGATCGGGATGCCAGCAGTGCAAAACCGGTGCTGCGTACTGCCGCAATGTCACCGTGATCTCCGAAAATAGACAAAGCCTGGGCTGCAAGTGATCTTGCCGAAACATGGAATACTGCAGAAGTAAGTTCTCCCGCGATCTTGTACATATTCGGGATCATCAATAAAAGACCCTGCGACGCAGTAAATGTGGTAGTTAATGACCCTGAAGTGAGCGCACCGTGCACTGCTCCGGAAGCACCGCCTTCTGATTGCATTTCCATTACAGTGGGAACGGTTCCCCAGATATTTGGAATTGAGGCAGCTGACCAGGCATCGGCGTGTTCACCCATGGGTGACGAAGGTGTAATTGGATAGATGGCGATCACCTCATTCAACCGATAGGCAACGTAAGCAACTGCTTCATTACCATCCATCATACGGTATTGACGCTTCATGAATGACACTCCTTTAATTAATTGTTAATGGGATTTTGGGTTTAAAGGAACCAATCATAGATTTCTTTCAATGTTTTCCCAAATCCGATTAATAATACCACTTTTCCATTATTAACGCTTGCAAGAGGCATTTTCAGGCAATTTTTTGAAAAAATATCCCCAATGCGGCAATTGTTTTACCATCCTGAATACGGCATTCCTTGATCATATCCATCACTGCACCAACTGAGTGCCTTTCAGTTGATAAAAATTCATCTTCATCCAGGCTCAATGGCGAAGAAAAAAGATCACGGGCAAGAAAAATATGATTCATTTCGGTGCAGTATCCGGGGGCTAAATAAAAAGCGCCAATTTTCTCCCAATCGTTGGCTGCTTTTCCAATTTCTTCTCGAATTTCTCGTTGTGCACAGGTAAGCGGATCTTCTCCATCATTCAAGACACCGGCTGGCAGTTCAAGCAAGAAATTTTCACTACCCATGCGGTACTGCCTTACAAACCAGATATAGTTTTCTTCATCCAAAGGTAAAATGGTTGCAGAATCACGGTGATTTATGCGATCATAATATTTACTCCTGCCATCAGGCAAAGCAACATTCACCTTTTCGACAGAAAAAGCTCTTCCAACGTGAATTGTGGAAACATCGATAATTTTCATAATACTCTCATTGTAAATTAAATAAAAAAACCGCGGAATGTATTCCGCGGTTAATTCTATTTTACTGGGCTACATTTTCGAAATATTCCTGCCCATAGCACTCTGTTCCATAGTAAGTGGTGCAGTCGTCAGAATTTAACCGCACGATAATGGTCTCAAACCCACGCATAGAATCAGGTATGGTAAGGGTAACCTGAAAACCAGAGCTGCTGTCAGAATCATAAACTGCTGTTCCTACAACCACGCCCTGCGATTCATCCGTACCATTAGGTCGCATGGTAAAGGTTATATTCCAGCCCTTCATCAGCCAGCTGTTGGTTCCCTGAATGGTAACACTCTGATCTTTGATCACGCTGACTGCACAGATATACAAACCGGGACCACAAGAAGTGCTGTTATATGCCAGCGATAATACGGGCGGTGGACCGGCTGTGGCAGTTGGTAACGCAGAAGTCGCAGTTGCCGCCGGTGTGCTGGTAGTTGAGGATGAATCTGTGCTGCTGGTAGCTTCAGCCGTGGATGAAGACGAGGTCGCTTCAGGCGTACCGCCATCTGCCAGTGCCATTGCAGTTTGCGTTCCGGCAATAATGTCTTTCATTAATTGAGATTGCGTAGACACTGGATTGGGAAGTGTTGCTTCCGAAGTTGGAACACTATCCACGGTTCCACTGGCTGGGCGGACGCAAGCAGAAAAAATGATAGATAATAAAACAATTAGAATAAATGGGGAAAAGATTCTCTTCTTCATTTAGGTCTCCTCTTGTTCTTCCTCCCGAAAAATAGAAAATATTTTTCAATATCTAAAATGTATGTTAGCACGTGAAAGAATGTACGTCAAGGAAAGAAAAAGGCAAAAAACGCCGATTCCTCGAATATCTCATTCTGGTTTGATTTCTAGTTGTCTGTTAATACTCTAAAAGAATCGTTACCGGTCCGTCATTGACAAGGTCGATCAACATATGCGCACCAAAAATCCCCTGCCGAACAGGTATCCCAAGTTGTCCCAGCTGCTGGCAGAACAACTCAACCAGCGGTTCTGCGATCTCAGGAGGAGCAGCATTGATGAATGAAGGTCTATTTCCCTTCTTTGTATCTGCCATCAATGTAAACTGAGATACTACCAGCGCATCGCCTTTAATATCCAGTATAGATAGATTCATTTTTCCCTGTGCATCTTCGAAAATACGCAGGTTGGCGATCTTTTTACATAATGAAGCGGCACTTTCTGAGGTATCTTTATTCTCGATCCCAAGAAGGATCAGCAGTCCCTTCCCAATTGAAGAGATCTCCTGCCCATCAACAGATACTGAACTATGCGAAACCCGCTGGAGTACTGCTTTCATGCTCTTGTTTTCTAAGGCAGCCCGATGGCTTCACGCACTTCACGCATGGTTTCTCTGGCAATAACCCGGGCACGTTTTGCACCATCATCCAGAATATCCCAGATCGCCTGCGGCTTCTCAGCCAGAATAGCTCGCTTCTCTCTAAAAGGAGCCAGGTGGTCATTCAGATTCCGGGCGTATATCTTCTTACAATCCACACAGCCTATTCCCGCGTTTCTGCACTCCACATTGATGCGATCAACTTCTTCTTTGGAAGAGAATATCTTATGCATGCTGAAAACATTGCAGATATCAGGATTTCCCGGATCGTTTCGCTTGATGCGCGCCGGATCGGTGACCATCTGCATCACCCGTTTCTGGATTTCTTCCGGTGTAGAAGCAATTTCAATGTGGTTATCCAGACTTTTCCCCATTTTTTTCTGTCCATCGATCCCCAGCACTTTTGGAACTGTAGTAACTTTCATTTGCGGCTCAATCAGCACATTTTTTCCATAACGGTAGTTGAAGGATCGAGCAACCTCACGCGTAAATTCAATATGCGGCGCCTGATCGACACCTACGGGAACAAAGTTCGCCTTATACAACAATATATCAGCCGCCATTAAAACTGGATAGCCCACCAATCCATAATTCACATTATTAGGATTTTCGCGAACTTTTTCCTTAAAAGTAGGCAGATCGGTCAATTTCCCTAACGGTGTCACCATAGAAAGGAAAGTGTGCAGTTCCATTACTTCGGGAACATGCGATTGAATGAAAACGATCGATTCTTCAGGGCGAATACCAGCTGCCAGCCAATCCAGAGCCATTTCCAGGGTATTGGATTTCAAATCCCTGGTTGTTTCCATGGTGGTTAACGCATGCACATCGACAATGCAGTAAATGCAATCGAGTTCATCTTGCAGCTTTACGTAGTTCTTGATCGCACCTAGATAATTACCCAGATGCTGCCTTCCGGTTGGTCTGGCTCCAGAAAAAACACGCCCTTTTTTACTCATAGAATTTCTATCCTTTAGGTTGCATGAAAATGAGATTAATGATTTCATCGGGAGCAGGTATTTTCCCACTTTTGGCTTTTGAATAAATTAATTTTCCATCAGCAATTACTTCAAAAGTACCAATTTTTTGAGATGGGATCAATTCAACAGCTTTGTCATCCAATCCAAACTGCTCTTTGAGAATTGCTGCCAGATTCCGGGCATCTTTCTCGTATTGACAGGGTGCACAATATTCAATGGATAATTTGCGGATCATTTCTCTCCTGATGTATTGTTTCATTATATCGTAAAGACATCTGGCTTTTGGTACAATCAGCATATGCGCTGGTTTCCTCGAACTATTCCTGTAGAGAAAAGGATTTTCGATATCCTGATTTCATTCCTTGTGCTGCTTGTTTTCTCCCCCCTCTTCCTGACAGCAGGAATACTCGTATGGATCAGCGAAGGATGGCCGGTGCTTTTTACGCAGGAACGACCCGGGCTGAATGGGAGAATATTCAAAATATGGAAATTCCGCACCATGCATGAAATGCGGAACGCAGAAGGAGATCTGCTTCCAGATGCTGAACGAATATCAACTGTGGGTATGCTTTTACGCAAGACCAGCATCGACGAACTGCCCGAATTCTTCAATGTACTGGTCGGCGATATGAGCCTGGTCGGACCTCGACCACTGCTGGTTGCCTATCTCGAGCGCTATTCAACCGAACAGGCGCGCCGCCATGAAGTTTTACCCGGAATTACGGGCTGGGCACAAATTAATGGAAGAAACGCCATTTCATGGCAGAAGAAATTTGAACTGGATGTCTGGTATGTAGATCATTGGACTTTCTGGCTTGATCTGAAGATCATCTTTATCACGATATGGAAAGCCATCAGCGGCGAGGGAATATCACAGCCGGGACGCGCAACCATGGATGAATTTATGGGGAATGATCGCTAAACTACTGCGAAAGAGGATCAAGCGGATAAATTCTACCAGCCTGGATATCAGAGATCACCTGCTGCAGCAGCTGCTGCTTTCCCGAAGAAATAAATCCATTTTGAGTATCTGCAAGATATAAACTGGCAAACACGGTCTTTCCACCATTTCCCGCCAATACATCATTCCAGATATTTGTTATCGGGCTGATCCCATCCGAAAGAAAAGTGCCGGCCCAAACTGCCTGTGCTTCTGCCGGAGGAGATGAAACACCGATAACATATGCTCCACTTTGCGCAATATAATTAAAGAGATCGGCGGAATACGCGGCGGGCGGTACGAAAACATACAGGATGCTGTTCAATCGAATTTCCTCGAATGCAGCGATCCAATCTGCCGGAGCGCTGGACGCAGATAGTTCTCTGGTGATCGGATATACATTAAGCGGGGAGATCAACGCATTGCAGATACCACAAAAATATTTTGCCCCATTTTTATAGGCAGTATTGAAATCTCCATTTTCAACGGAGAGCAGTGCCCCGCTGCGGAAATTTTCTGCCAGCATTACCGAAGCATAGCCTGCCATGAAGTATTGATATTTTGTATCCGATTGGATGATGGTCACATTCGACGAGGGTGTCCAGTCTTCATCACTGATCACAATAAATTGTGAACCAGAAGCACCGTTTGAAAGACTGCCCAGGTTTTGAGGGTGGCTTAAGAAAACCAGGACTTTCATATCCGATGTAATTTCTCCAGATTGGATATTCGTGCGTGTTTCAAATTCCAGACCTGAATTTTGCGCAAGCCCCTGCAGTGTGGAAGTTGCCTGCTGCAGCATCCAGGAATCGGGATTATCACCGGTAACCAGCACAACGCGATCAGGTGCGGGGGTGGGTGAAGGGAGCGGAGCCTCGGAGGGAATTTCGGTAGGAGGGACTTCTTCTGATTTTCCATTACACGAACCAAGGAAAATTCCGAGAAACAACAGTACAACCAGCACAAGGGCATTCTTTTTCATGAGTGAAATTTTACACCATGAAAGAGATTAAGTTATAATATTTACGTGAAATCCAAAAATGCTCGTATTGGATAGGAAATCCTCCCGCTTTGAGGTCATCTCAAGCGGATTTTTTATTGCAATTTATCCACGGTAAAGGAGAATAGAAAGATGCCGATTCACTTTGGAACTGATGGATGGCGTGCCGTAATTTCAGATACTTTTACCTTTCATAACCTGCAGCTGGTAAGCCAGGCAATCGCAGATGCAGTAGCATCTGAGGGGTGGATCAATGGAACAAGAATAGAACCGAAACCCGATCCAAAAAAGATCGTGATCGGATTCGACACCCGTTTTCTTTCAGACAGATACGCAAAAGAAGCCGCACGTGTGATGGCAGCCAATGGATATCAGGTATTCCTGTGCCAATCGGATGCACCGACACCTACCGTCTCTTTTGCTGTCCGCGACCTGAACGCGATCGCAGGCATAATGATCACCGCTTCACACAATGCCCCCCGCTACAACGGAATCAAGTTGAAAGCCTGCTATGGGGGTTCCGCTTCACCGGACCAATGCCGGAAAGTTGAAATTTATCTTAATGATAATGAGGAACAGGGACGCGGACCAAACCTGCTGGATTTCGATAAGGCTCGCGCCGATGGGCTCATCACGCGCTTTAATCCACTGCCTCATTATTACGATCATTTGCGAACGCTCATCGATCTAAATATCATTGCCGAAAATCCACAGTATATTGTCGTCGATTCCATGTACGGTTCAGGACGCGGCGTGATCAAAGGTATTCTGGAAGGGACCGGCTGCGAAGTATACGAAATTCGCGGTGAGATGAACCCCGGATTTGGCGGCGTTCACCCCGAACCGATAGCCAGTTATTTAAAACCGCTTTCAGGAGCCATCATCAATGGAAAAGGCACGCTTGGACTGGCAACCGATGGCGATGCTGACCGCATCGGCGCAATGGATGAACGAGGTGTGTTTGTCGATCCCCACCGCATTATGGCGCTGGCGGTCAAATATCTTGTAGAAAAACGTCACCTGACCGGTTCTATTGTGCGCACGGTTTCAACCACTCGCATGATCGACCGCCTGGCAAAGCGCTACGGATTGACCCTTTACGAAACCCCGGTAGGTTTCAACCATATCGCCGACCATATGTTAAATGAACAGGTTCTCATCGGCGGTGAAGAATCAGGCGGCATCTCTTTCCTCGGACATATTCCCGAAGGGGATGGAGTTCTCATGGGACTTTTGATAACCGAGATCGTGGCAGAATCAGGTGGAACGCTATCTGAGCTGGTGGACGACCTGCTTAAAGATGTAGGACCGGCTTTTTATGAACGCACCGATCTGCGACTCAACCGTCCTGTCGCCAAACAAAAAATGGCTGATAAACTCATTTCAGACGCCCCTTCTTCTATTGGAGGAGAATCGGTAGCTGAAGTGATTTCAATGGATGGGGTGAAATATATTATGGCAGACGATTCATGGCTGTTGATCAGACCTTCAGGAACCGAACCGGTGCTGCGGGTATACGCCGAGGGACGGTCTGAAGAAATGGTACAGGCACTGCTGCAGTACGGGAATAAAATCGCTGAAGATTTTCAATAGAGAAAAGAAAAAGAGCTTCCAAACCCGGAAGCTCTATATTCTTATTCACTCAAAGGGGTTTGCTGGAATTCTGCCACAGCGGTCAGCTGGGCTGCCACCGTTTGTGTATACATCAAATTTGGATCGATAGTGGCGGTGGGAGGAACCAGTGTTGGAGTTTCGGTCGCTTCCAGCACTTTTTCTTCAGCCTGTGTGGCTTCCGATGGAACCACGGCGCTGGCAGTCTGCCTGGCATAGACCAGTGCTTCCGCTTCAAGGTCCAAATACCACTGCTGAACATAAAGAGCAGCCAGAACAATAACAATCAACAGGAGAAACCAGCGAAATGGATGGCTTTTCTTTTTCTGTGTCTTTGATTTAGGCACTCCCAGAATGCTCTCTTCTTCCAACTGATTTTCTTGCTCTTCGATATCTTTTCTCTCGTGGTCCATAATCTCTCACTTTTTTTTAATACTATTGATCCTGCTGCTTTGAAAGAGGGGAGAATCCATCAGGTAGATCTTCAGAATCGTCTGACTGCGGATCGGTTTTCTCTTCATCTTTGGGAGCAGGCACTTCTTTCGATTCTTTATGCATCTCTGCAGCCGGGGAAGGATCCGCTATTCGGAAAGACGTTTTATCGGGTTCAGCTTCCTTTTTCCCTTTTATTTCAAACAATTGCTGCTGCTGCCAATCATCGATCGGTTCTTCTTGCTGCCTATCTGCTGCAATTAACTCACGAACCCTGCGCAGCCATTCAGGAGCGCTATCTTTTTTTTCTCCGGTTTCTTCTTCTACTGCAGATTGAACAAAAGATGACCTATCCCCGCTTTGGTCAAGCATTTCTTCTTCCGAGAGCAGGGGATCTTGATGGGTTTCTTCCGGCTCTTCGAGAGGTGCCTGACAGTACCAGCATTTTTTTGCCTGGCTCAAATTAGGTCTTCCACAAACCGGGCATTTCTTTTCGTCAAGATTCTCTTCCATAGGTCGTTTTCGGCTCTATTTTTTAGAGTATAGCACAAGAAAAAGACAAGGCTATGAACTTATTATATTCTAAAAGAATCAGGATGCGTTTCATCTCATTCTCAACGAATCATCGCGTTTTCTCTGCAATGAATATCTCAAAAAATGGCAGGATCCTGAATAGGGTCCTTTTTGAGTTAATTTCGAAGCGTTTCTCTACTTCGATCTTGATATCATAAATATTTCTTTCATGATACTCGCCGCTATAATTTGCCAGCTTTCTTCCAATTTTATAGATAAAATTCTCTGTTGGTCCGGTTATGATGATCTTGCCATTTTCAGAAAGCAGCTGCGAAAACTGATCAAGCACTTCGGGCAGGTTATCAACGTGTTCAAGCACATCCAATGCCAGAATCAGATCCAGCTTTCCTTTTTGCTCTTTCATTTGATTCAGGTCAGTAACATAAACAACATTTTTCCACCCCTCTTTTTTCCCCAGTTCTTTTAGAAGTGATGTATCCAGATCCAAAACATACAACGATTTCGTTTTCTGCAGCAGAAAGGGAACCATCGTCCCTAACCCGCAGCCAAAATCAAGGCAGGTATCCAGGTTCCTCAAGTAAGAAATGGAATTGATCACGATCTTAATTCTTTCCCAGAACAGGTAGCGCATAAGCGGATTGGGGTTTGTATATGAGGGAAGTGCCTGTTCATCAAATTGATGTTTTTCATGCGTAAATAGTATTTCCTTGAAAATCTCGATCTGATGCTTCTTATACTGTCGGAAATCTTTGTTTGTTAGGGTCATGGTATCGGATCTTTCTATAATTGGAATGGAATTCGCGTGAAATTTATAAACTTGAATCTAATTATAGTTTACGTTACGCGAATCATGAAAATGTGAATTTTAAAGAGGAGCAATTTTGTTAAAATTTAAAATTCCTTTATCAACAAATTGATTGCTACCGTATAATCTTTATATATTTATTTTGCATTCCATAGTTATCGATCAGGAATCATAAAATGGTTAAATCAGAAACGCTATTGAATCAGCTAAAAGATTTGAAAATCACTGTAGTCATCCCTGCATATAGGACTGCGAACACAGTCGGCAATGTTCTGTCAAAGATACCTAAATATGTTAATGAGATCCTTGTGGTAAATGACTGCAGTCCCGATAAACTTATAGAGGTAGTCAATGAATCTGCCCGCCATGATCCGCGCATCCAGCTCATCAACCTAGAGCAAAACAGAGGAGTGGGAGGAGCAACCATCGCCGGATATCAAAAAGCATTGGAGAACGGCGCCGATATCATCGTTAAAATCGACAGTGACGATCAAATGGATCTGGATTATCTTCCGGCGATCCTGGAACCGCTGGTGACCAATCGTGCAGATTATTCCAAGGGCAATCGTTTCATGTATCTCCAGAACCGGAAAGAAATGCCAGCGCTGCGCAGATTTGGGAATATAACCCTTTCCCTCTTATCAAAAGTTGCTTCCGGTTACTGGAACATTTTTGACTGCACCAACGGATATACTGCCATCTGGTCTGATGTGGTACAAAAACTACCTTTCGAGAATATTCACCCGCGTTATTTCTTTGAAACAAATATGCTGATCGAGTTAGGGCTGTTGAGTGCAGTAGTCAAAGATGTGTTTGTCCCAATAAATTATAAGAATCACCAAAGTTCATTATCAGAGATCGATACCGTCTTCCGATTTCCAGGTTTATTGATCAAAGCGATCTACAGACGGCTAATACTGAAATATTTCTATCGAGATTTCACCGCATTCAGCGTTTTTCTCGTTTTTGGATTCTTATTCTCAACGTTTGGATTTATCTTCGGAATCACCATGTGGATTCGTTCAGCCATCACCGGTATTCCTGCCACCACCGGCACGGTGATGGTAGCCGCTCTACCATTTTTGATCGGCTGGCAGTTCCTTATGCAAACAGTTGTGATCGATATTCAAAGCGTTCCAAAAGAATGCATCCATAAAAAGGCTGACAAATAAAAATAGATTTTTTATGCTTTTACTTTGTACAGCAGATCTTTTGCCCCATAAAACAGGGTCGCCAGGGCAATAAAACCAAAGATCAACAATAGTGGGATTCCAGCGACGGTATAACGCCAATTTGCCACACTCATTAAATTGGGTATAAAGATACGCAATGCTGTAATAAATGCCAGAGCCGCCCATTTTATGAACGGTTTTTTATAGAAGCTTAGGAACACCGTGAACAAAGCAAACAGCACCATTATTCGATAGATTCCTGACGCAGAACCTCCGAAAAATTGATAAAAATTCCTCTGGAACTGAGCCAATTGTGGGACGCTCACATAACTTGGGTCAAAGTACTCCGTATATAAATCTCCATAAAGGTTTTCATATTGGTCCTGTTCATCAGGGAGAGGGAATGTTTTCAAGTGTGAAATCTCAGGTCTGAAGGCATCCCGCAGCTTCAGCTTGACCACTGCCGGGATCAATTGTTTACTGCTCAGGATCGAATCCCAGGCAGCTTTTTCAAAAATATCGAAGGCTTCTTGAGTAGAATAACCGGCTTCGATCAAACTGGGATAGATCTCGCCGGGGGTAGCCACTCCGCTGCTGTCGGTAATCTCAATCGGGAATTTTTCAACCCATTTATTGATCTCTTTCACCGCGGTTGAATTTTCATCTTGAAAAGCGAGACCGCTGGCTTCAGGGTAATAGATCCAGCCCCCATAAAGAACCACCCCCGAAGAACTGTTCAACCCAAAGAAACCATGCACATCATAATTAAAAAACGACAGCCAGATTATAGGCAGCAGGGCAATCAATAACGCGAGGCATAATGCACCCAGTGATTTCGAGTTCGCCTGTTTTTCTGTCGAACTCTTTCCCTTTTTGATCCCCTTCAACCAGTTCCAGGCAGGGCGGGCGCCAAGAAAAAACACACCGATCAATAGGATCAGAATATTTTCTGCACGCAGAAGAGTTGCAAAACCGGCAACCAGCAATGCAAACAAGATGCGCGGAAAGCGAAAATCATCCAGAGCATCCAACAATAAACTTGAAAAAAGGAGCATGAGAAAAATATTAGGCATATCGCTCATGATGAAATTGGAATAATAGTCAAGATCTGGGATCAGCATTATGAGAAAACCAACACAAAAAGCGATCCGGCGTTTTTTACTCAACTGCCAGCCGATCCGATAACTCAACAGAACACTGCCGATCGCAAAGCTGTGCAGTAAAATTTTCATTCCCCATGGGTTTCTACCAAACAAAAACAGGATGGGAGCAAATAAAAAGGTTGTCCCGGGTCCACAAAATATAGACACACCCTTGAGATTTCCGTACTGCAGGAGATGGACCGCTCCCTGTAAGTAGGCTGCAGTATCACTATCTACAATCAAAGGCACTGCAAGTGCATTCATCAAATGCAAAGTACAGGCAAGCAGAAATAGGATCAGGATACTAGTCTTTTTACTTAGAAATTTTTCATCCGGATCTTCAACCAGGTACTTTTGTCCATTTTCCTGCAGAATAAATATCAATAGAAATATTAAAGAAAAAGTAAAAGTATCGGAGAGAATGAGGAATGAAAGAAACAACCAGCCGGGAATTCCTCGATAGGAGCTGTGAAATGTTATCAGTTCTTGCTGCATCGCATCGGATGAGAGATCGATTTCCCTCTTTTCGCTACCAAGAGACAGGGTCACCTTCCCACTTTGTTGTGAAGAAATGAAAAGGATATTCACTTGTGAATTTGTCGGAGCTTGAAATGTCAATACCAAGGATTCAGAATCAAACGTGGCAGAAGTGACTCCATCCGCCTGGCTCCATTTGCTTACCACAGCTTCCTTATCAACTGACAAAACGTCTCCCGCAACCTTGATCTCCAATAATTCAACTTTTTGATCCTGTGAAATTTGAGGTTGAAGAGAAAGAGTTTGGTATGAAACAGGCGCATGGTAGGTTAATACTGCAGCAAGAAGACCGAGCAGCAGAGAGGATACAAAGAATAACCCTCTTTTTCCATTCAATTCGTGAAATATTTTCTTAAATTTGCTAAATAAAATTGAAAAGAACCACCCCAATAGAGGCGAACATAATAGAAAAACAAGCAGAATCAGCACCGCTTTCTTTTCGAAAATAGAAAACAAATGATTTGCCAGGCAAGATACGATCAATCCGCCCACGAAAAGTGAGCCGATCATTCTGTGGATTTTTTTAAATTGTTTTGTTTTTGACATTTTGGATACGAGTCTTCTAAAAAGAATTAGTATGAAATTATACAACATCTCAAAATCGATTCGAAATCGGATCAATTATATGAAAACGGAAAGTCAATGAATTCCATTTAAATACCATTCATTTCATTCTTCCTGGAAATATCTGTTGACTGTACCATTTTGCTATCATTTTGTAAATAAATCCAAAAAACTAAAGCTTGCCTTATGCAGAGGAACTTATATGATTTATAATCGATTCAAATCGTCCACCTATCACAAGGATAAAATGTTGAATCAAAAAACCCCATCCAAACATTCCCCACTGAAAGATTTCATCTTGTTCCCTTTCCGTGCAATTTTTTTAGTTGAAGAAAGTAAATATGGATTAACCTCACTGCGAGATGAGAGATTTCACTATGTAAAAAAATATGTGGTAGGAAAATGCCTTGATATCGGTTGTGGGAAAGACAATATTTTCATCAAACAATTCCTAGATAACAACGGGATAGGATTAGATCTGTATCCCTATGAAGGATTAACCAAAGAACATCTGGTGGATGATTTTTGTAATTTATCTTTCCCTGATAACAGTTTTGGAACAGTTACCTTTATAGCTAATTTCAACCATATACCAAAGAACCTGAGAAACGCAGAAATCGCCGAAGCTTTTCGGCTGATCGAACCCGGAGGGCGCATTATTGTTACCATGGGCAGCCCGGTAGCTGAATTGCTGGCTCATCTCAATGTCTGGATCCAAGACAGCCTGTTTAACACCCATCTTGATATGGATAACGAGCGAGGAATGGTCGAGGGAGAAAGCTACTTTGTGCTGGATAAAGAGATCGCAGTATGCCTTACCAACACAGGATTCAAGAATCTGCAGCGGCATACTTTTCCCACCCAGTGGGGATTGAACCATCTATGGCTCGGGTTTAAAGAAGAAAAATAGAGACGATTTCTCTCTATCTTGTTCGATAAAATATTTCTATCAAAAGCTAATTTTTCAAAAAAGTCTGGAAAAATTCCAGCCTTTTTTGTTCCTTGGGCTTTACATCGATCAAATCATGCAGCAATTCTCGCTTCAACCGTTTTCCCACCATGCTGTAAAGAAAATCGTGGATTTTATTCTCTGATCGCTTAATGTTGTCCACTGTATTTGGTATTTTTAGAATTTCACTACACTGTAAATCATTCAAGTCAGTATCGACGTAGGGCAGAATAAGCGGAATTCCATACGCTGCACATTCGCGAACTTTCAAGGGGGCTGCTTCCTGCATCCCTTTTTCATATAGAGAGAGGGTACCTATGGCAGCGGCTGCCTCCTCCAATACCTTTTTATATTCCGTTTTTCCAAGATACCCGTGCAGTGTAAGATTAACCGGTAGATCTGCAAAACCCGGGATTTCTTTACAACCAATAATATCAATATGAATATCAGAGAGATCTCTGGCAAGTTCGACCAGTTTTTCTACTCCCTGCCAGGGAAGATCAGGAGTTCCAATGAAAGCCAGATGAGGAATTTTTGTATGAGGAGCCGGCAGACTATGGTAAGCATCCAGGTCAATTCCGTTGGAAACAACAACACACCGCTTGGTGAAGCGGGTATAGGCAGCATCTTCTGCCAGTTCATGGGTGGTGAAAACCAATCCATCCGCCCCCGAAAGCGAGATCGAACGGGTCAGCTGGTTGTAGTAATTCATGAAAACGCCCAAAAGGCGATGCTCCAGCAGATCATTGGTATTTATCTCCACAACAACCGGAATCGTATGGAAAAGCTTTCTCAGCGGGGCGGCATACATACTCCAGCGTAAATAGATGATATCCGGATGATCGGCAAGCACTTTCTGGATCAAGCGCTTTAACGCCTGCGACCGTGTGACCTCACGAGCGGGGACAGCCAGAGGATTTTCAGCAGTTCGATAGAAAAAGTACTCCGCGGGGATCAGCTTGCTCTCATCCTGCACATCATACAGATGCATATAACAGGTGACCTCATGCCCCGCTGATCTCCAGCAGTCTATCTGGCGCATCATTTTCATTCCAATACCGCTTCCGGCAATGCGCGGCCAGTGCATGGTCACATAAGCAATTCTCATGAATGATCTCCGACAAGCAGAGATTGAAACACTTTGTCATATTGATCCACTACCGCATTGATCGAGAACTGTGCTGACATTTTTACGCTATATTTACGATATTGGAGCAGCATTTCTGGATCAGAAAGGAGCTGCTGCAGTGCTTTTGTGTACCCAACGATATCACCAGGTTCGACCAGATAACCGTTCTTCCCTTCTTTCACCAGATGAAAGCACCCTCCGGTTTTACTTAGAATAAGAGATAATCCACAGGCTAATCCCTGGAGTCCGCTGATCGGCAATCCCTCCATCAGAGAGGGCATGAATAGAATATCGCTGGTAGCCATCCATTCTAAAACTTCGAGCTGTGTGACCCAACCTTTCAATAGAATTCGATCAGACATTATTTTTGATCGGATCAAAGTTTTCATTTCAGGCATCATAATCCCATCACCCAGCACAACACATTCCCATGGTATTGCAGTCAGGGTAGAAAGGCTGTGGACCACAGCAAGGGGATTCTTTTCTGGCGAGAGCCTTCCCACAAAAAGAATGCGTGGAATTGCATGAGATTCTATTTTCTGGGGTGTAAACTGCTCCAAATTAATCCCATTTCCAATGACTTGAATGGGTACAATATAATTTTTTTCAGCCAGATCTTTTACATATTCGCTAACAGCGATCACTCGTTCTGCACTATTCCAGATTAATTTACTGAAAGGATAGACCATACGGAACCAGTGGGCTGTTTTTTCAGGAGCAGCACCGGGGACATCTCCACCATGTATAGTGAGGACATATGGTATTCCTGTTAATCTTGATAAGAAATAGGCAGCAGCTCCAGCCGGTACGGCAAAATGAGCATGGATGACATCCGGCTCCCATTGATGAATAATTTTCAACCCTTTTAGCGTGCTTTTTATTACAAACCAGAGCATATCTTTAAAAGTAGCCCTGAAAACTTGCTTCCGATGAACCCGAAGCCGATAGACAACAAATTGATTGCTTTCCTGCACCGGGAGATCTTTGTAATGGGATGTTAAAACACGAACGTCGTAGCCCTTATTCGCAAGACCCTCACAGAGATTTTGCGTTATTTTTCCCCCGCCCCCACCAACGGGAGGATATTCATGATTAAGGATCAGAATTTTCAGCTTTCTATTTCCATTCATACTTATTTCATATCTTCTCAGCCTCGATGATAATTCTCGTAGTAGAATCTTGTTGATCATCCCCGCTTAAAAATTCCTTACGAATTCTGGGCTTTGCTTTCATAAATGCTTCAATATTCGATTCGGTAACCATGACCTTTACTCTTGAAAAATACTTCTGAAACGTTTCTTTATATTGTGTGACCCGGAAGCGATTCAAGTTGCTGGTCGGATTCAATAATGATTCCCATGTTTTCTTAGTAAAAGTGAGCATCTCAAACGGATATTTGAAATAATGGTCTCGCAGGTCGACAAAATGCACCTGTTTCCCCTTTTTCTCCGTTAAGAGTGAAAGGGCTCGGGTAATACCATCCACATCATCCAGATGTTCAAAGACGGATGTGCTCAGAACAAGATCAACCGGCTCTACCTTCTTTTGATCGGCTACATTCTGAATATCATCATGAATAATGCGAATGAATTCGGGTTTAGGAACGATCTCATCTTCATCATTCGTTGTAAAGAAATCAGGATATCGATTCATAATATCCATCGTTAGTTTTGGAAAAGGCAATCCTCCACGTTCACATAAAAGCATTTGTTTCGCGCCGCGTTTTAGAAATTCGCAGCCGGTTGAAATATTGCCTCCATACCCAAAAATCATGACCGTTTTCTTCTTAAAATCGATCCCGGTTTGTTCGAAATATTCAACATATCGGTCAACTGCTGTTTGCGGATCCATTGTTTCAACTCCCGCCTTGATAATGAAATGCCGCTTCTTCATCCAATCTGCTGCCTGTTCAGGCATGAAATGACGAATAAAACGTAGAACGATATAGGAAAAGTGCATACAAATCTCCTATGGGCAATTTAGATTTTCTGAAGGTGCGGATTGTCGAGGAATCAGCAGCTCAACTCCGACCTCCTGAAGAGTATTTACGGATTCATAATAACATAGTAAGGGCTCTGAAACCCATTTCACATACGCATCATTTTCTTCGCCGAAATTATTTTCATCACTCTGATAAACCACACGGACAGGTTCGGCAATGATCAGTGCAAAGCGATGGTTTTTTAGATCTTGATAAAAAGCATCGAAATATGTTTGATCACCGCTCAAAGCTTCATTCATGAGCAATTTTTTCTCATACTCACCGATCAGATCAACATTTTGAATTTCCCCAAAGGTCAATAACTGCCTCTGATCGATGAATAAAATATCTCCCTCTGCCCCCACCTCATCGATCGCATCCTGGATTTCCTGAAGAGATCCCTGAACTATCTGCTGCGAGGGCAGCGAAAGCGGTCTGACCGAGTTGATATAGCGCAGGTTGGGATAGAGGAACAGAATAAGGGCAAGCCCGCTCACCCATTGGTTTTTCTTTACCTTCTCGATGAACCAGTCAGCCATTCCCTTCTGCCAGAAAATATAAATCGTGAATAGAATGGTAAGAAGGAACATATCCATATTATGCAAATTACTCCCCCCGCCAATCTTCACGCTGACCACGCAGCCGATCAATAGAAATCCCGCCAGAGATGCGATCAAGAAGAATTTTTCTCCCTTCTCTAACTTGATTTTTGCATCTTTAACATACCAACCCAGAATAAGAAATAATGGGATCGTGATCAAGAACAGGGCAGGCAAGATACCTAATGGGAAAGTTTCAGAGGGAAACAAGCGGTACCACAACAGATCCTGACTTTGAAAAATAGTCCTGATCGTGCTCATCATACCTGCAGAGGTATTTTCTTCAAGGATGACGGATGATGTTGGAATTGGGAGAATGTTGGGAAGGACAATTCCTCCACACAGTCCTGCAAGTGCAGCACCGAGACTTTTCAAGTTCCTTTTTGCGGGAGGAGAACCTTTTTCACGAAAATAGATCAATAAAAACGACCAGACGACCGGCGCAATGATCCATGTAAAACGGGTCAGATTGGTATAAAAGCCCGCACATAAAACCAGCACCAACGACAGGATATAACTTTTAGACTCACCGGCAAGCAGCACCATCATTGCGCTGAAAATAAGGGGGGCATAAATCGGTCCCTCACTTAAAAATGCATACGTCCATAAACCAAAAAGGATAAGGTGAGAAAACTTGATCTCTTTATGCTTGAAGATAAAAAGACCCAATACCAAAGGAGGGACGAAATACAGGATCGTGTTCCACGCGCGCATACCTGCGATGGTCACATTCTTCCACAAAAAAGCCAATCCCCACAAGCTCTGCCGACCCAGGTCGATGAATGCCGCCACGCTGCTGTTTTTGGCTGGATTGTAATGATCTTTCCAGAGAAAAAGCGAATAATCCCAGAAACGATTCCCTTCTGACCATGAAAGAGAAAATGGGTACGCAACGATCAATCGTAAACGACTGCACAGCAGCAAACTGGCTGCCATAAAAATTAGCGCAGGGAAAAAAGATCGGAAATGGAAAGAAAAGAGCTTTTTCCCTTCCAGCACATACGTCATCAAGAATAGAACGCTGATGAGCAGTAGAATGCGCAGGAAAGCGCTGGTGATCACATTCCCCCACTGTGAAAACTGCAGGAATAACGATGGAAATATTCCAAGCAGGATGAACGCAACGATGGAAATGACTTTGGATTTCAAAAGTCGTTCTGCTGTATCTCTTTGAAAATAGAAATGCAGCATTACCAGCAGGAGAAACAGGAAAATTAGTAATAAAAAGGCGAGGAGAAGAAAAATAGAAAAAGGATTGAAGTAAACAGCTGGAATTAATCCGCCCCAATATACCTTTTTTAATTCAATGAAGCTGATCAAGCTGACAATCAGCACGATACATACCAAAATCCATTTTTTCTTTCCGGTGAAATTTGTTCCAGTCATCAATTATTTCTTTTTATCCTAAACTTGATACAATTATAAACTCGATAAGATCATATTCTGTACACGGATAAAGTATGGGCAAAATTTCGAAAGAACGAATTTTACTTCCAAGGGTAATTTATGGCAATCGGGGAGATATTCTCAGCCAATGAGACTAATTAATGGAAAATTGTTTGTCAAAAACGTTTAAAAAATGAGAGAATATTGTAATGCAATATAAAAAATTCGTTCCTTATATATATGGATTATTCTCTACTCTGATCGGAATTTGCCTCAGCTATATCTGTTTTCTTTATCTATTCCAATACTTCCCCCTTTCAATAAAAACTATCATCTCTTTACAGCTTGCTTTGGCAATACTTAGTGCTTTTCTAATATCTTTATTCCTGCGAAAATATATTGCTCCTTTATGGCAAAAAAGTGCCGCGTCAGTTAAAGCAATAACTCTCACTCTAAGTATTGGAATTGGATTCTTAACAACCTACCAGGATCCCCTTCAAATTCCAGCTGTTCAAATTTCCAATACTTCAAGTTCCTCCTTTTCCTCTTATATTGGATTCATTGCTGTAATCATTTTTACAGGATTCATTTTCTTTTCAATTTTTTCTGTTTTAATCAATCAAGATTCCAAGAACACAAAACGTTCCATTTTTCTTATATTATTTCTTTGCGTTTATATTTTCATTGGCATGCAGGTTTTCAGCGATTTTGGGATTTCAGTAGATGAACCAACTGAGAGAGAAACAGGATTAGTTAATCTAAAGTTCATCCTAGAAAGAACATATCCAGCTTATGCTGATTATCATTTCAAAAATATTACTGACCTCCAAAATTATCATGATAAATACTATGGAGCTGTCGTCCAACTACCTTTAACCGCCCTTGAAACACTCAACTCGATTGAAGGACAAACCATTTGGCTTTTCAGACACTTTGCTACCTTCTTATTCTTCTCTTTAGGCGTGGTGGCGTTTCAACAATTGGTTGAAATTATTACTGCTGACTGGAAGATATCTCTACTTGGTACTTTTTTTTTCATACTTACACCAAGGATTTTTGCGGATAGTTTCTATAACATCAAAGATGCGATTTTCCTTTCAGTATTTACAATTACTTTCTTCTTTGGAATGCGATTTTTGAAAAATGTAAATTTTAAAAACGCTTTCCTCTTTGGTCTGGCAGGCGCTTTTGCATCCAATGTTCGGATCATTACCGGCTACTTGCTTTTATTTATATGTATCGCTGTTTTTTGTGAACAACTTCAAAGAAAAAACTTCAAAAAAATAATCGCACCATTTATTCTGTTAATAATTACTTTCTTTGCCTCCCTTTTTTTATTTTGGCCGGGCTCCTGGGAAAATCCATTCAAATATTTATTTGAATCCATCTCACAATTTCTAAATTATCAGACATGGAATGACAAAGTTATGTATATGGGTTCTTACATCTGGGGACAAGACCCACCCTGGCACTATCTGCCCGTTTGGATGCTTATCACTATTCCAGAATCCTATCTTCTCTTGTTCCTGATCGGTATTATTGAAACATTCTACAGTATCTATAAGAAGAATTCAGGCATATCCCCCAACGAAAGAAATGACAGGTTGCTGATTATCTCGATTCTCATATTTCCCATCCTTACTGCAATTATTTCCAAGTCAACCCTATACAATGGTTGGCGTCATTTCTATTTCACATACACTCCCTTTTTATTAATTGCGGTTCTTGGTTTGAAGAACATTTTTTATTGGCTGCATGATGGCAAGTTAAAACGCATTTACAGCATCGGGCTTATAGGTTTTGTTCTTTTTTATCAAATCTATCTCATGGGATGGACCATTAAAAACCATCCCTTTGAAAATGTATATTTCAACAACATCATGGTTTCACTTTTCGGAGGAAGAGAAGAGTTTGAACGCGACTACTGGCGTCTTTCTGCAAAAGAAGGATGGGAATATATCTTAAGTACAGATAATTCAGAACAAATCGAATACCTTTACGAAGATGGCGCTTGGGCTAATACTCTGATTTTGACTGATGCAGATCAAAAACGGCTGCACTATTCGCTTGAGGGCACCAATAGTACAGATTATTATATTTATTCTTATCGAAGACCCACTGAATTGAAGGGAAAAGAAGTCTATTCGATCACTGTGGATGGATTGAAAATACTTTCTGTATATAAACTAAATTAGATCATCCCAGAAGAAGCATTATTCTAACCAGTGATAGGACTCTATTCACAGATACTTAGTATCTCTTTTGCGCTACGATAAAAAGCCTTCTACCCCATTTCGTAGAAAACAGATCATCAAAGTGGAAGAGAAAAAATAATATGTTCGATGAAAATCGCTTAAACGGAGAGGTAACTTCCTCCATCACATTTTTGGGGGAAATTTTGTTGAGAACATACGAATAGTACAGCCAATAAAAAGGCCACCCCCAGCATTTACTTTCTTTAATTACATATCCTTTTGTTTTTAAATATTCTTCAATCTGTCCAATCTCAAAACGTCGATAATGTAGTGCAAAATCATCATGAGGTCCCCAGTATTTCATTTGTGCCGGAACTGTAATAAAAAGAAAACCATCCTTATCGAGCAAATCAGAGAGGTTATCAATGGCAGTTTCCCATTTTTTTAGGTGCTCCAGCACTTCTGAACAAATAGCGGCAGTATATGTTAATTTCGGTAAGGTTGCTTTATTTTCCAGGTCCAACAGAAAACCATGTTGGATAAATTTCTGAGCTTTAATGATCTGTAAAACCTCATCAGAGATATCGCCCGCATCATATTTGAATGAATTTCTAAACGTATCATATAGATCAATAAGCAAGCTGCCATCCCCACAACCAACGTCAATCACTGAACCATTGGAAAGATACTTCATTATTAATTTAGTTAAAATTCGATTGCGTGTGCGAACCCCCGGACCCACTTTATGAAGGTCACGCCATTCGTTCTTCCATAAATTGTCATACGTTTCTTGAACATCACTATCAATGTTTTTATTTTTCATCGGTGAATGATTTTATCATGAACGAAATTTTTCTTATACAATATTTTTGATAATCTTTACTTTAATCATAAAAATAAAAAGGAAACTCGTGATTAAAAATAAGAAGAGAAAACTTAATATAGTAAAAATCAACTGTTTTTCGGTTATTTTCCCGAATAGGAATCAATAACTGAATTCATGATGATCTCATATTTGCCAACAATATGGTTGAGATCAAAATTCATCGCCTGTTCGCGGCTTTTCTGCTTAAACCGGAAAAGTTTCTCTCGATCTGTAAGCAGAGAGCGCAGTGCTTTTATAAAGCCCTCTGTATCTCCTGTTTGGAGTAGATATCCGCTTTCGTTCTGGATCAACAAATCAGAGCAACCACCCACATCAGAAAGCACTGGAGCCAGCCCCATAGCAATTGCCTGAACTCCAGCCACCGGCAATCCTTCAGAGCGGGAGGGCATGAAAAGAATATCGCTTCCCTGATAAATCGATAATACCTGCTCTGGATTAATCCAACCGGTAAGTGAAAAGCGATCATGCAATCCAAACTCTTTGATCTTCTGTTCCACAGCAGGTTTCAGTGGTCCATCGCCCATCATAACGCAGTGCCAAGGGATATCTTTCAATTTATTCAATACATCAATAATAAACAGTGGGCTTTTCTGTTCCATGAAACGACCGGCAAAAATAATCTGGACAGGGTTGTGGACACCCAGGTTGGTTGGTTTAATTGCTTCCGTATCTACTCCGTTAAAGATCAACTCCGGATCGATCCCCGGGTAGCTCTTTTTTGCCAGATCTTTTGTATAGCTGCTGACCGTGATAATACTTCCCGCATCATGCCAGATCCTTTTTGTGAAAGGGTAAAAGAAGCGAAACCATCCCTCTGTCTTTTCGGGAACACCGCCGGGAATATCACCTAAATGGGCTGTTAGAAAGTAGGGAATGTTGAACTTTTTCGACAGCATTCTGGCAGCTGCTCCGGCAGGAACGGCAAAATGACCATGAATGATATCAGGACGCCAGGTATGGATCAGGCGGCTGCCTGCAATGTAGCTGCTGATGATAAATGCACCCATATCCACCAATGTTGCACGATAGGCATATCTTCGTAAAGACGGGATGCGAATAACTTCATAGTGAGAGAAACACTCATCTTGGGGCAATCCCTTTAGATAAGGGGTTATGATCTTTACTTCATGACCATGTTTGCTGAAACCGAAATTAAGGTCCTGGGAGACCCTACCTCCTCCGCCGCCAATCGGGGGATACTCGTGATTGAGAACAAGGATGCGCATTGATATTTATTCTTTCCTTGTAGATTTTAATGAATCCCCATTTATGATCGTCCGAATCGTATAAGTCGGTTTATTCTGTGATTCATGATAGGTTCTCACCAGCAATTCGGCGATGAATCCCATCAGAATAGATTGAAAACCCATGATCACACTGGTGACGCTGAGCAAGAACCAGGGGGAAGTGGTAACTCCAATTTGCTGCCAAACTCTACGAATAAAAAGATATAAAAGTACCAACGCACCGGTTATGATCAACGCCACACCCATTCCCCCAAATAAATAAATAGGTTTATTAGCATAAGAAGTAAGAAATTTCACCGTGAAAAGATCCAGGATCACCTTGAAGGTTCTTTCCAACCCATATTTTGCCTTGCCATATTTTCTGGCGTGGTGGTGAACCCGCACTTCGGTGATCTTTGCACCCACTGAATCGGCATAAACAGGAATGAAGCGATGCATTTCACCATAGAGATGAAATCCTGAAAGTATTTCGCGTCGATATGCTTTTAATGTGCAGCCGTAATCATGCAGATGCACGCCAGTCACTTTCGAGATCAACCAATTTGCGATCTTCGAAGGGATGATCCTTGTGATGAATTTATCCTGACGGTCATAGCGCCAGCCGCTAACCACATCGTAGCCTTCATCCAATTTATCGAGCAGCATGGGAATGTCTGCCGGATCGTTCTGCATATCGGCATCACAAAGAACAACGATATCCCCATTGGAATGTTCGATCCCGGCTGCAATTGCGGCTGTCTGCCCAAAATTACGCCGCAGCACGATCACCCGGACATGTTCCGGATCTTTTTGTGCAATAGCTTTCATTACTTCCAGACTTTTATCCTGACTCCCATCATCTACCAGAAAGAGCTCCCAGTTTTTCTTTAACGGCAGAAGAGTCTTGCAAACTGCATTATAGACAAGTGTTATATTGTCCTGCTCGTTATAAACCGGTACGATGATCGATAGATCCATTATTTTCTCCTGAAAATACGAAAGTAATCAGCCGTGCTGCATTGATTAATTGATATGGTATGCGGAAGCTCTTCAAACAGCCCTGCATCTATCCATTTTACAACATCACCGCTAAACGTGGTATTTTCAACAATCAGGTAATCAGCTTCCGACAGCCATTCTTGAGCCAGATCCTCGTTCCAGTATCCCAATTCAAATAAACGGTCGCTGGTTCCTCCCAATATATAGTTGAACATGTAGTTAAGCTGTGGTGGATAAATTTGAATATCATCAATATAGCTGAGAACGATCTGTCCTGAAATGCCCCACCACCATACCTTTGACCCGGGTTCGATCTGAGAATCGAGATATTCTCCAATAGCTTCATAAGAAGAAATAGAATCACCGGAACAAGACTGCAACGCTCCACTATACTGCTGTTCATTCAAGGGGAACGTAAACGCGCTGCCTAAAATTGTGAACACAAAGACGGCAGTAAAAAGGAACGAGATCCCATTTTCCCGAAATCTCTGGATCAATGCACTGATCCCCCAGAACAGAAGCCCGCTTAATAATCCAAAGGCAACAGGGATCATGATCTCCAGTTCATCGAAGGTGAATCCGAATTTATTCGACAGCATTGTCCATAATTCGGTTGCCCCGGGTTGAAAAGAAAGGTTCTTAATGCGGGGAACCTTTAAATCCATAAGGAAATGACCGGTATCCTGAAAAATACTCAATCCGACGCAGGTACATACAATAATCAGAAATAGGATGCCTGAAACAACCCAGAAAGAAGATATCTTTTCTTTTGCTTGATAAAGGCAGAATGCTAGAAGTACTGCACCCAGGATCCCGAAGAATGCCAGGTAATTTGCAAAACAATAGACACAGAAGTTTTTGAATACCGATGCCCAGAGATGCGCCAGAAACAGAACAAGGAACAACACAGTCAGGAAAAGAACACTTTTATAAGAAGATTTTTTTTGATTGGCAGGTAAAAATATCCATATAGAGGCAATGAACGCACCCAGTATTTCCGGAAAATGGGTGCGCAATCCCTGCGTAAATGATGCCAGTCTCTCAATCAGTGAAGAGACATTGGAGACGACCAGCGTTGAATCTGGCATATTGATCGTTTTTATCGCAAAGGATTGGAGAAAACCGGGAATGACCGCCAGATAGTTGCGAATAATATCCGGCCAATAAATAGCAGTCAAAACAATGAAAGAAACCAACCCAACGATCAGGCTGGTATTCCCTGCTTTTTTCCCATTTTCCCAATAAATGTAGAGTATCAAGAATGGAATAACAGGCAGCATGTTCTGCCTGACCTGCACCAGCAGAACAGCCAGAAGAGTGCCGAAAATGATCTGTCCAATCGGTTTATCTTTTCCCAGCGTGAATACCAGCATCCAAGCTAAAAGCACCGCAGCCAGGCTCTGTGATATGAACTGTGAAAAAGTCCAGGCATAAAAAGGGTTCAACGCGATGACTGCTACCGCAAGCAGAGCAAACCAATCATTGGTGAACTTTTTAACAATGATCCATAATGCCAGAACCGTCAGCAGTCCAAGAACGATCGATAAAACGCGACCGGTTCTTAGCCCTGCCCCAAAGATCAGTTCAAACCAGCCCGGAATTAAAAAACTGAGCGGGTTTTTATTGGTCCATAATCCATAGGGGTCAAACGGCTGGTAAACTCCCCGGGCAAAAAGGTAGCCCTTATATAAAAAAAGGCTTTCATCGATACGCGCCGGCAGGATGTTTGCGTAATGAAAACTCCTCACCAGCAGGAATACGCCGGAAAGGAGCGTTAGAAAACGTGGTATCAATATATCTTTAATCTTTTTACTTTTCATGTTTATCCGGTTAACGGTTGTGATTATAACATCTGAAGTCTATTTCTCTTTAGCCGCACCTCGCAGCCGGTCATACAGGAAAAATCCCAGAAGGAGAGCTGCAATAACAGCCAACAGAACCAAAATCATCTGCATAAAGGGAAGGCGTGCCCACAAGCGATAATACCGGCTGAGATACCACTGTAAAAAGAACAGACAAAAGACGCCCAGAATGACATAAACGCGATTCAACCAGGGATTTTTCTGTTCCTTGAAATAAATAAGGATCCAGCTTACCACAATGGCAATCCAGGGCAGAACGGCAGTCCGGTAGCGCGGGTTATCCCATTGGTCGCCGCCGGCGCGCAGCGAAGACAGCACGATCCAGAAGAGGATGAAAAAGGTTGTCACCAACAAAATCATGCGCTTCTTTCTGTCTTTTTCTTTCAATGTAAAGAAAGGTGCCAGAAGTAAAGTGGGGGCAATGAAATACCATCCCAGAGAGCGAAAAACAGCAATGACGCGCATAATGGCGATACCCGGGTAAGCAATGGCAGCCGGCAGTACAGGCTGCAGCACTCCATAAAGCACCAGGAAAGGAATGCGATACTGTTCTCCAATAGCATCCAGCTCAAACTGCACCCTGCCGGAGCTGCTTTCCATGAGATATAGATCCCAGCGGGAAGTATTGATCAGCCACCTCCAGCTTACAAAAAGCCCGACAAGCACAATGGCGATCACCGGAAGGCTGCTTAAAAGCGAACTGCGCTTGGCGCTTTCTTTTGTGGTGAAATCAGACCAAACCCACAGGGCGATCAAAATGACCACTGCAATCGCGTAACGAGTGGAAATAAGAGTAAGCACCAGAAAGCTGATGATCAGCGCAATAAGCCCCCTGCGCCTTTCTTTCTTTTGATATTCCAATCCCCACAAGATGATCCCGCTCAAGCCCATGATGAGGGGTTCACGCATCTGAGAACCACCCAGGATAATGCTTTCAGGGTACAGCGCCATGATCCAGCAGGCTGTATCTGCCACTTTTTCATTGAAGCGATCCTGCAGCGCTTTCCAGAAAAAAGGAATACTCAGAGTGCTCACAAAAGAAGTCAGCAGGAGAATCAAGATGGGGCGATGTGCATCGGTGCTGAAAACACGATAAACAGCAGCGCTGATCGTCAACATTCCTCCATATTGATCGGTATAAAAATCATCCTGAAAACCGGTGAAAAGAGGTTCACCAGAGCTGGCGATCTGCCAGGCATCGGTATCGCGCCGATATGCATCCAGATATAAATAACCAGCCTGTGGGGGTTCTTCTTCGTATCCCCAGATAGGCAGCATCAGGAACAGCGCAATACCCACTATTACCCTCAGGACAAAGTTGACAACACTAATGACCTTTACTTTTTTTGGAACATTCAGTTGTTCAACCGCATAGATGATCCCAAACAGGAAAAGGAATGAGAACAGGGTGCTTCCCAGCCAGCCCAGAAATGGATTGACTCCCGGATTCACCCAGCAAACCACACCGCCCAGTACTGCTGCGGCGGGTATGGATATTTTCAGATTATCCAAGATCTTATTCTT
Source organism: Anaerolineaceae bacterium (assembly GCA_963674975.1). Taxonomy (GTDB): domain Bacteria; phylum Chloroflexota; class Anaerolineae; order Anaerolineales; family Anaerolineaceae; genus UBA4781. The sequence goes on along the minus strand of OY771913.1, from coordinate 1,928,669 downwards.
CATTTGAAATGCCCTCCAAACGATCGATCAATGCCAGCGTTTTCTCCGCACGTGCAGTCCAGCTGTACTGCAGCGAAAGTTCTTTGGCATTCTTTGCCAGTGCTTCCCGTTTTTGAGTATCTTCCGCCAGCTTACGCACTGCTTCAACCCAGGCGCTGCTTTCTTCCGGCGGGCAAAACACTGCGGTTTGCTCCGAAAGCACTTCATGAAAAACAGGAATTTCGCTGGCAATGATCGCCCTTCCGCTAGTTAGATAATCAAACATCTTCATCGGGTTGATGACTTTAGCAATGTCGCCACCGCTGCTCCCGGAAATCTTCTTGCCATAAGGCATCAACAAGATATCGCAGGCTGCCTGATAAAGCGGAAGCTGCTGGTTTGGAATAAAACCCGTCATATGTACATTATTGATTTTTCTGGATCTCAGTTCTTCCCGCCACGGCTGCACATGCTCTTCTTTTCCACCAACCCATAAAAAATTAACCTGCGGCAGTGCGGCGGCAATTTCAATTAATAAGTCGATCCCTCTGCCGCGATAAAAATGCCCAGTAAAACCAGCCGTGATCTTTTCTTCCAGGCCCAGCTGGCTGCGCGCCATTTCGGGCGAAGGCAGCCCGGCATAACGCTGCGGGTCGCTGCCGTTAGGTGCGATTTGAAGAGAAGCAGGGCGAAATGTAAATTTATATTTCTGCTCCAGGCTTTTTGCCAGCGCGGAAGTGGTGGTCAGGGAAAGCGAGTTTTCCTGGTGCCGGATATATCTCTTGAAAAGAACCGGCCCCATTCTACCCATGGGAAAATCATGAAATTCCATCACGGATGGAATATGCTGCATCTGCGCAAAGACAGCGCTCTGCAGCGCCCAGGTGTAGACCACATCGGCATTCCACGTTTTCGCCTTCTGAACTGCACTCCAGCAGAAATCATACTGCTTGAGGCTTTTTTTAAAAGGAAGCCATTCTACCGGGAACTCTTCCTGCAAGCCATACAATTCCTGCAGTTCATTCCAATCTGCTTTCTTGTAAAAAGGCACCCACACTTTCACATCATGCCCGCACTGCTTTAACGCATGGCAGACCTTCATCGCCTGAATACTGTTTGCGGTGAGAGAAGGTATTTGAGATGTGGTGATGCAGGCAATTTTCATGTCACTACCTCCTGCTCTTCATGCCCTGCTCGAATTTTTAGCTCCCTCCACCCGTGCAAGACAATCGCGCTGATACTGACAAGGAAGAAAGCCGAAAGCAATCCAGCTTCCACGTTCAATCCCAGTACAGGAACAAGCAGGAAAGTGAGGGCAACCTTCGCAATTCCACAATAAAGACTGGCTCTATAAGGAACCATAGGCAATTTCAACGAGAGCAGCAGCGGACGATTCCAGAAGAAGATATTGGCAAAGCCCAGCCCGACCAGGAAGATCATCATGGTTGAATAAGCGGGAATAAAATCAGCGCCGTAGATCGAAAGGAGCCATTTTCCAAACAGCGCCAATCCGATCGATGCGCCCACGGTCCATCCTCCAGAGATCAGAGTGATTTTGCGCAGCAGTTCCTTAACACGCTCCCAGGCTTTCTGGGTGATCGCGCGATTGATCTCAGGGTAAGTGGTTGAAATAAAAGGCGTAATGGGGAGCTGCACAAAATTGATGATTGCCAGAGCTGCCTTTGCATAACCTGCTTCCAGCGGGGAAAGGAAATATCCCACCCACAGCACCTCATTATCACGCACCAGCATCATGATCGTACTGCTGATATTGGTGCTTAAGGCAAATTTTGTCAGTTCTTTTATCGGCGGAAGATGGGTAAAGGATACCTTCCACCAATCCGTGCCAAGAGTTTTCCTCAACTCTCTAAATCCGATTAGTGCCGTTCCGATTCCCAACACAAACTTACCAGCCATATATGCAAGAACGATCTCCAGCAGCCCTCCTCTAGCCAGGTAGGCTGCCACAATGATCAGCGCGGTGCATACACTGCTGATGAACGTGATCACTGCCTGGATGCGGAATTTTCCATTGACCTGCAGAACACCCGTGGTCGTTTCCATGAAAACATTGGCTAAAATGATCGTTCCATACAGGATGAACTGCGGAGTTAAGGAGGGGTCATCGGCAATATTTGCTGCAGCAAAAGAAGCAAATAAGGCGCAAAATCCAAATGAAAGCACAGAAGTGACCGATTCAGCGATGAGGGACGCTTTTACGATCGCAGCAGCACGGTCATGCTGCTTCTTTTCCATTGCTTCGCCATAATACTTCACCACCAGCTCGTTCATACGGAAAGAGAAAAGACGGTTCAGCGTGGAAGCAAAAGAAGTGATCGTCCCGATGATGCCAAAGCCCATAATGCCGAGCAGACGACCGGTGAGAACACTTTGAATAACACTGAAAATATTGCTGAAAAGAAGGTATCCGGAATTGCGAATAACCCTTATGATGGTTGAATCTTTACTCCAATCATTCCAGATATCTTTGATGGTTTTCATTCCGTTGAAACCTGGCTCGCCCAGGAACGCTCCTGCTGATACCAGTCAATAAGCAATGGGATGCCCTCTTCCAACGAAACCTGTGGAACCCATCCCAGCAGATCTTTGGCTTTCTGTACGTCTGCCCAACTCGCATTCATATCAGCCGGATTGGCAGGCAAGAATTCCAAATTCGCCTTTTTTCCCAGATACTTTTCAAACTTCCGCACGAGGTCGATGATGGAAATGGTTTGATGCCCACCGAGATTGATGATCTCGTATCCCACCGGTTTTAGAGCCTGGATGGTTCCACGCGCAATATCATCCACATAGGTAAAGCCGCGGGTTTGTTTTCCATCTCCGAAAATGGTTACCGGCTCCCCTTCCGCGATCCATTTGGTAAAACGGTACATCGACATACCCGGACGCCCGGCAGGTCCATAAACCGTGAAATAACGCACCACCGTGACATCCAGATGATGCAGATAATAATAGCTGTAGCACAGTGTTTCAGCTGCCTTCTTGCTGGCTGCGTAGGGCTGCAGGGGTTTACTCGAATCGGTAGTTTCAGGGGTGGGATAAGGAGCATCATTCCCGTAAATACTGGAAGTGGAAGCCAGGATAAATTTTTTTATATCGTGTTTTCTGCACATATCCAGCAGATTCAGAGTGCCGGTCACATTGGTATTGTAGTAAGACCAGGGATCAAGCACCGAATCGCGCACGCCGGCTTTGGCTGCCAGATTGATCACCCCATCAATGTGAGCTTCTTTCTCGAATATCTTCTGCAGAGTCGGTTGATCACAAATATCTTCCCGATAAAAGGTAAACTTTGGAAAGTCTTCCAATCTCTCCAGCCGCCATTCTTTCAACCGCAGATCATACACCGGGTCGAAATTATCAATTCCGACCACCGTATTCCCCGTTAGCAGCAAGAACTCGCATACCTTGGAAGCGATAAATCCGGCTGCGCCTGTTACAAAATAGGTACCCATTACAACTTTATTACCTTGGGATCTTTCTTTCCCTGCTCTCCGGTTGCGTTGCGCGCATCAAAGACCAGTTTGGCATCTTTGATGATCTTTGAATAGTCATAAAGACTATGGTTTGTGACGATCACTACACAATCGGCATCTTTGACCGCTTTATCGAAATCAGAAACTGACTGCATGCGCAGCTCATCGTGCTTGATGGCAGAAATAAATGGATCATGGTATTGAACCTGTGCTCCCTTTTCCTGCAGCAGGTGGATAATATCCAGAGAGGGAGATTCGCGCATGTCATCAATATCCGGCTTATACGATACACCCAGCACCAGGATCTTGCTCCCATTGATGGGTTTTTTCTGTGAATTGAGAGCATCCTGCACCCGCGATACTGTATAGCGCGGCATGCCCGTATTGATCTCAGAGGCAAGGTTGATAAAGCGGGTGGAATAATTAAGCGCTTTCAGTTTCCAGGAGAGGTAAAGGGGATCAATGGGAATACAGTGTCCGCCCAATCCGGGTCCCGGCTGGAATTTCATGAATCCAAATGGTTTGGTGGCTGCAGCATCGATCACTTCCCAAACATCCACGCCCAAACGGTCGCACATGAGCGCCATTTCATTGACCAGACCAATATTGATCATGCGGAAGGTATTCTCGAGCAGTTTCGCCATCTCTGCCACTTCAGCAGAAGAAACCGGTACGATCTTCTGCAATGCCTGCCCATACCAGCTGGCAGTAACTTCAAGGCAGGCAGGAGTAACACCGCCGATCACTTTCGGGGTATTTATGGTGGTGTAATCTGCCCTGCCCGGGTCGACCCGTTCGGGAGAAAATGCAAGGAACAGGTCTTCCCCGATCTTCAGTCTGGTTCCTTCGGTAAGTTTTGTCAAGATCATTTCACGCGTGGTTCCAGGATAGGTGGTTGACTCAAGCACAACCGCCATACCGGGATGGACAAATTCTTTGAGCGAATCTGCGACAGCCAGAATATAAGAAAGATCAGGATCACCAGTTTTGCGCAGCGGAGTAGGAACGCAGATGCTGACCGCATCCAGTTCCTGCAGAGCTGAAAAATTGGTGGTCGCTTTCAGCTTCCCGTTTTCCGTAAGCATTTTAACGGTCTCATCAGGCACATCCAGAACATAGCTTTTCCCTTGAGATAATTTCTCCACCTTTTCTTCAACCGGGTCTATCCCTGTTACGGTAAAACCTGCCTGTGCAAAAACCACAGCCAGGGGCAGCCCCACATATCCCAATCCTAATACACCAATCCGGGCGGTTTTATTCTGGAATTTCGTGATTAATTCTTTTGAATAGTTCATTCTTCCTCTTTTAGAAAAAGCTCAGCTGCGTTGGATCGTCATTCTGGGTTTCTTCTTCGAATTGATGACTCGCTTTGCGGATGGATTCCGATTTTCGAGCCTGCTCAATGATTTCAGGTAATTTCTTGAAATCATCCATGATAACCGATTTTAAATTCGGCTGATGAAGTCCGGCTGCCGGGTGATACATGGCAACGATCAGCTGCCCCTTCACCCAGGCAGATTTTCCATGGATCTTACTGATCTTGGCATCGGGAATATAGCGTCCCATCGAATGTCTGCCCAATGTAACAATGATCTTGGGTTTGATCACAGCGATCTGCCGATCAAGAAATGCAGCGCAGGCTGCAAGTTCTGACGGTTCCGGATCACGATTCCCCGGTGGTCGACATTTAACAACATTCGTAATAAAGACACGTTCTCTATTAAAACCTGCATTTTCTAGAAGTGCATCCAGAAATTTGCCTGCCTGTCCAACAAAAGGAAGCCCCTGTTCATTTTCATAGAATCCGGGCCCTTCACCGATGAACACGATCTCTGCATCTTCCGGTCCTTCACCGGGGACAGTATTCTTCCTCCCGGATGCGAGAGGACAATTTTTACATTGGGCGATCTCTGCCCTAATTTCAACCAATGTGTCTTCTGGATTCACGATTCGTCCTTTCTTTACGCAGGTAATTTTACAATGTTCTGCCGTTATTGAAAGCAGATATTAATTTCCGTCGGGAATCGGATCAGCAGTGTGCAGGTAAATTGGGGCAAGCGTCATCGGATCATCATAGTTGCCCTGAGCACTTTTTTGAGCTGCCATTTCGGCTAAAAACGACGCCCTGCGGATACTTCCGGCTGGTGAACAAAGATGCACTTTTTTCCATTTTCGGCTGATCACCCTGCGTTCTTCGGCATCCATCTCACCGCAAATAATGGTTTCTTCTTCAATTTCCTCACTTAATTCTTTTGGAGTGAGTACAAAAGATTCCCCCTGTGCAACCCACTGATCCTGGTAGGTATAACGACAGGCAGCTAATTTCGCGCGACCTGCCTGCAGTACACAAATGAGCGGCAGGTTGGCAGCTGGTTGAGAATAGGCGAGGATATCCAGGCTGGGAATACCGATCAGGTTAATATGATTCGCCAGCACCACTCCCTTGGCAAATGCCAGCCCAATCCGCAGACTGGTAAACGAACCCGGTCCGATGGCGACTGCAAGCGTATCGATCACCTGAATGGTCGCTCCCGCTTCGTGCAGCAGTCTCTCAACAGCAGAGGTCAACTCAATGGTATGCCGGCGTGTGGTACGCCAGGTCTTTTCAAAGGGAAAGACCTCCTGCTCGACATCATATAATGCAGCACTCAACCACTGCGTAGAAGTATCAATTGCTAAAATCATCGTAGATCCGCAAAAATTTGCTTTCTTAATTGTAAGACTATATTTTTATAAATGCTGCCAATCGGCTTGATGAGCAGCATACGCTGCTGTTCACTGCTGTATTTCAGGTCGATCCAGACGCACGCTTCCGGCAAAGCCGATAGGATGCGCAGCGGCCATTCCACGATCAAAGGACCGTTTGCCAGCAGATAATCCATATCCAGATCTTCCGCTTCCAACGCGTTTGAAAGACGGTAAGCATCCAGGTGCGAGATCTGCTGTCCATCAGGGCGACGATAATGATTCACCAGCACAAAAGTCGGGCTGGTGACAGGATCGGGAGAACCCCAGCCCTGCGCGATCCCCTGAACCAGGGTGGTCTTCCCCGCCCCCAGGTCACCATTCAGGCAGAGTGTATCTCCAATATTTAAAAGCGAACCCAACCTGGCACCCACCCTGCGAGTTTGATCAGGACTGCGGCTTAAAAATTCAAGCGTGCTTTCATCTAAAATTGGCATTCAAGCGACCTTTTTTTGGGTTTTCGATCAATCCGGTTTTTGTACCTGATCCTGCTTCCCGAGATTCTCTTTCATCCTATTTTTCAACTCACGGCGGGTGAGCATGATGCGGTGCCGGCAGGTCAAACATTCCAGACCAATATCCGCACCCAGACGTGTGACAACCCAGGTTGTTCCACCGCAGGGATGCACCTTGCGCATTCGAATCACATCACCTTTTTCAAGATCAAGCAGCATGTCAGCATTATATCGCATGATATAATCGCTTCACCAACGGGAAAAATAAACATGATCTTCTCCAGTACCACACCCGCAATACTCATCACCCGCCTTCTTGCTCTGGTGATCTCCTTAACCTTTCATGAATTCGCGCATGCCTGGATGGCAGTCCGATTTGGCGATGAAACGCCGCGCTGGGCTGGTCGCCTGACCCTCAATCCATTAAACCATCTCGATCCGGTAGGCAGCTTGATGCTGCTGCTGGTAGGTTTTGGCTGGGCGAAACCGGTCCCGATCAATTCATTCAACATAAAGCGGAAGAACCCTGCCGGGTTGATGTTTGTTGCTCTGGCAGGACCGCTCTCGAATTTCCTTCTGGCTGTTCTGGCTGCGATCCCCCTGCGTTTTGGATGGGTTCCATACATTTATGGCACCAGCTCCATACTACCCAGTATGTTTGAGTTTCTGCTCAATTTCATGTTCATCAATCTGGGTTTAATGCTGTTCAACCTTATACCCATCCCCCCTCTGGATGGAGAACACATCCTGGAATTTGTACTCCCCGGTAAAATTGCATATTTTTATGAACAAATTCGTCCTTATGGTTCCTTTATTCTTCTAGCACTCATCCTTATCGGGCAGTTTTCCAATTTTAATCTGATCGGAAAGGTATTACAGCCCGCAATGGAAGGCATCGCATTATTCCTACTGGGAGGTTAAAATGGCAACAAGAATTTCTGTCTTAGGGTTGGGAAAAACAGGTATCTCTGTGGGATTGGCTCTGGAAAAAGCGAAGAAAGGGGTTATCAGAGCAGGTTATGATGAAGATGGGGAATTAAAAAAACTGGCAAAGAAAAAGAACGCATTTGACGAATATCCCTCCAAGATCAATGACGCGGTTTCGCGATCAGACATCGTTGTACTCGATATCCCGGTGAACAAAGTGCGTACAGTCTTCAGTGTTATTGCCCCCGCCCTCAAACCAAACACCATCCTGGTCAATATGACACCGGTTGTGAACGCATCCAACCAATGGGCTGAAGAACTGCTACCGAAAAATGTATATTTCATCAGTGCCATTCCGGCTTTTGCTTACGAGAACATAGAAGATGCAACCAAAGAACCCGCCAATGCTCATGCCGATCTTTTCTCAAAAAGCTTGATGTTCATCGCCGGTAAAACAGACCTGCGCAAAGAAGTGATCGATGTGGTGGTCGACCTGGCAGTTCTGCTGGACGCGACCCCTTATTTCACCGATCCTGACGAAGTGGAAGGGTTGATCTCCAACGTGATCCTGCTTCCTGAACTGGCATCTGCCGCATTAGCAGGTTCGACCATGCTGCAGCCCGGCTGGGATGATACGCAGCGTCTGGCAGGAAATATTTTCCATCTGGCTTTAAAACCACTGGAACTTGTAAATGAAACCGATGATTACGGTATCAGCATCATGCATAACAAAGAGAATATTCTGCCCATTCTGGAAAAATACATCGCCGTGCTCCATCAGATGCAAAAGATGATCGTTGAAGAAGATCACGAAGGATTGACTGACCTGCTTAGGGATATTCTGCTGACCCGCCAGGAATGGCTGAATGCACGAAAACAGGGAAAATGGGGACAGCAGCTGACAACCAGCATTCCCCTGAAGCAAGAAGCGCTTAAAAGATTTGCAAACTATTCCTCGTGAAAGAAAGCATCGATATAAATCCTGTGCCGAACAAAACAAATTCTCGTGAAACCGTACTCTCCTGTCTGCCGGATGCCGAACTGCTGATCTCTGCCCCCGGCAGGGTAAACCTGATCGGGGAACATGTCGATTACAACATGGGGATCGTACTCCCGGCGGCGGTAAACCGGCGCATGTGGCTGGCTGTGCGAGCATTGCCCGAGCCGATAATGCGCATCTCCGCCCTGAATCTGGATGAAACAGCCGAGATCGATCTCGAAAACCTTTCTAAGAAAGTGGATAAACAGGGAAAACCTCTTCCTCTCTGGGCAATGTACCCGGCAGCAGTTGCCGGAGCATTTCAATCGAAGGGTTATTCTGTCGGCGGATTGGAAGCCTGCATTGCTTCAAACCTGCCCATGCGCGCCGGGCTAAGCAGTTCGGCAGCATTGGAAGTAGCTTTCGCCCTGGCTTTTCAAACCCTCTCGAAGATCGAAATGAACCGCATGCAGCTGGCGCAGTTATGCCGTCAAGCTGAAGCCGATTTCATCGGCGTACAGTGCGGATTGATGGACCAATTCGCGGTCAGTCACGGTGTGGCGCGCCATGCCTTATTTTTTGATACACGCTCCCTCGAATGGCAGCCTATCCCCATGCCCCCCGATACCGTGATCGTTGTAGCAAATTCAGGGATGCAGCGCGAACTGGCAGGTTCCGCCTACAATCAACGCAAACAAGAATGCCAGAAAGCCGTGGAACTGCTGCACCAGTACGATCCGGCGATCCATTCGCTGCGGGATGTTTCTCCTGCGGCTTTCTTAAAATACGAGCAAATCCTTCCCCCGGTCATCGCAAAACGGGCACGCCATGTGATCGAGGAGATCGATCGAGTACAACGGGCAGCCGTCTTTCTGGTGAATGAAGATGCCGCAGGCTTCGGCAGGATCATGCTGGACGGACACCGATCGCTACGCGATCTATATGAAGTAAGCTGTGAAAAGTTGGATTTTCTGGTAGAGGAAGCATCAAAAATACCGGGCTGTTTGGGAGCGCGATTGACCGGTGCCGGTTTTGGCGGCTGTACTGTCAACCTGGTAGAGAAAACACAGGCAGAGCAATTCTGCAGCCTGCTGAAAACAGCCTGCCAGAAGCAGTATGGCAGTGAAATGGAAATCATTATCTGCCAGGCAGACCGCGGCGCTTATGTGGAGAAAATAGAAAAAGCGGCTTTATAAAAACCGCTTTTATTCTTTTACAAAAACCGGTAAATTACCGAGCGCAATGATCTCTTTCCAGTGTTCGGGATCCCCTTCGGTAAAGATAGCAGCCTGCATGGTGATACTGCCGCCGGCTTTTTCGATGATACTGCGCATGCCCTCAAGCGTCGAACCTGTACTGATGACATCATCGACAATGGCAACCTTTTTCCCATCGATCAGATCTTTATCTTTTTCATCAAGAATAAGGGTTTGCGGTTTTCCCGTTGTGATGGAGATCGTCTCTGCCCTGATGGCATCTCCCATATAGATCTTGTAGCTTTTTCGTAAAACCACATATGGCTTTTTTGTTTCAATAGACAGCTGGTGAATAAGCGGGATACTCTTGCTTTCAGCAGTGACAAGAACATCGTATTTCCCCGCATCCATTTTTTCTGCCAGGGCTTTGGCACTGGCAATCACCAATTCTGTATCGCCCAGAATATTGAGGATAGCGATCTTCAAGCCTGGTTTAACTTCAAATAAACGCAAATCTCTTTTTACACCGCTGATTTCAATAGGATATGTTTTTTGATCGAAACTCATGCGTTCCTCCTCCAGAAAAGCTGTGTGAAGTGAGTGTATCACCAATTGAGAACGAAGTGTTTTAAAATTAATAGAGAGCCAGTGATATCAGCCCTGGCTCTCTTATAAGGAGGAGAAGAAGAGAAGTCGCCCTTGTGAATATACTAATAGATAGGGGTATTTTTTGCTTGACGCTCACCCAACTGTCACCCTACGCTTACCCTACGTTAAAAGTGCAATTTTAAGTTAGCAGCCGCAATCTTTCAGCTATACTTAATGGAAAGGGGTTGGCTCAAAGAATGTCAATGGATTTCTTTGAGTCAAGATTGGGCCATGATTAATTGTAAGAGGCAGGTTTGTATGGCTTACATTGAGAACGAACACATTGGACCATTAATAATCTGTGCGACTGTAAAAGGTATATGTAAATGCGAGTTTAGTTCCCTGGGGGATTTTGAAAGAAAAATTCTAACCCAGGATGAATATGTGGGTTCAAAAGCCGCTCATATACTTTCATCTGCAGTACGACAGATCAATGCATATTTACTTGGAAAATTAACCCGATTTGATATTCCGATCGATTGGGATGGTATCTCTCCTTTCGCGCATAAGGTATACCAGGCTACCATGAAAATACCCTTCGGCGAAGTACGCTCTTATGGCGAAATAGCATATGCCATAGGGATGCCGCGTGCTTCACGCGGAGTAGGTCAGGCGTTGGGTGCAAACCCGATCGCGCTGGTCATTCCCTGCCACAGGGTAGTGGGAAAAGACCATCATCTGCACGGTTTTTCTGCCCCCGGTGGGCTGGAAACCAAGAGCTGGCTGCTTCAGCACGAAGGTCGCCGCATTCGCGATAATTACCTGGTTTGATTTACAATACATTCATGCAAAAACAAAATAATGAGAATTTTCGTTCGGGTTTCGTATCGCTTTTAGGACGACCCAACGTAGGCAAATCAACGCTGGTGAATGCTTTAATAGGACAAAAAATCGCCGCCGTTTCTCCCAAACCACAGACCACACGAACCCGCCAGCTGGCAATTTACACCGATGAGGATGCCCAGGTCATCCTGATGGATACACCCGGCATGCATAATCCCATCCATAAACTCGGGCAGATGATGAACGCGATCGTGGAAGAAACCCTGCAGGATTCGGATGTGATCTTGTGGCTGGTAGATGCCAGCCTGCCTCCCCAATCAGAAGATCAGCTCATCGCCGGCTTTCTCAAAGAGGCAAAAAATCTACCGCCCATCGTGATGGGATTGAACAAGATCGATCTGCTTTCAGACGAAGAAATTGAAAAACAGGCAGATACCTTCAAAGATCTCTTCCCGGATGCGGTGAATTTTCTTAAGTTCTCTGCACGCAAACTCGATGGTCTGGATGAACTGCTTGCAGTATTGAAAGAAATGCTGCCGGCAGGTTCTGCCTACTATCCCGAAGAACAGATCACCGATTACCAGGAACGACAGATCGCGGCAAACCTGATCCGTGAATCAGCCCTGATGTTTTTACAGCAGGAAGTTCCGCATGCCGTTGCTGTGCGGGTGGACGAATTCGCCGAGCGGGACAGCGGAGCGGCTTACATTGCCGCCACCATCTTTGTAGAAAAGGACTCGCAAAAAGGGATCGTGATCGGTAAAAAGGGCAGTATGCTGAAAAAGATCGGCAGCCTGGCACGCAAATCGATCGAGGAAATGAGCGGTAGATCCGTTTTTCTGGAGCTGCGTGTAAAAGTCAGTGAAAACTGGCGCAATAATGATGTATTCTTGCAGCGTATGGGATATGAAATAAGGGAGGAATGACCCATGTACACAGGGTGGTTAGGATTCGTATTTGCCGTGACGATTCTGGACTGGTACGCGGTATGGACAGAAAATGAAGAAATGAACCGCTTCACCAAACCGGCTGCCATGCTGGCTCTACTTTTCTGGATGGGCTTGTGCAGCAGGTTTCAGGGGCAGATGCTGTATTTTGGTCTGGCATTAATCTTTGGTTTACTGGGTGATATATTTCTGCTTCTTCCCAAGAAATATTTCGGTGCAGGGCTTTTGTCTTTCTTGATCGGGCATATATTGTATGTGGTGGGATTTGGATTCCCGCCCGCACAATTTCGACTGCCCCATTTCATCATCCTGCTTATGTTATGCGCTGCTTTAACCTTTGCTGCACCAGAAATTATGCGGGGATTTCAGGAGAATGATCCGAAAAAGAAGAAGTTAGTCATTCCTGTAATTGTATATATGCTCATCATCAGCCTGATGGTATTTTCGGCGGCTTGTACACTCTTCGATGCGAATTGGAAGCCCGCAGCAGCCGGGCTGGCAGTTTCAGGAGCCATGTTCTTCTTTTGTTCCGATTCCATGTTGGCATATCGCGAATTTGTATACACCTTCCCCAAAGCGCGTTTCTGGGTGCGTGTAACCTACCACCTCGGACAGATCGCGCTGATCGCTTCGGCTGTGCTCAATTTTGTTCGATAGAAAATCTATTTCTTAAGCAGCGGTCTGAATCCTTCCCCCAGCACTTCGTTCGCCTGACCGATCACCACAAACGCCTCCGGATCGACCTCGCTGATGATCCCTTTCACCAGACTGACCTCAGGGCGCGAAATGACGCAGTATAAAACCGTACGATCAACACCAGTATAAGCACCTTTTCCATACAGGTAGGTAACCCCACGCTCCAAATCATCCATGATCGCAGCCGCGATCTCATCCGGCTTTTCCGTAATGATCAATGCAGTACGCATCACACTGGAACCTTCTGAGACCAGCTCCGCAGCCATCCCGCTTACATAGATGACGATCAAACTGTAGAGCGCTTTCTCCCAGCCAAACGCAAAGCCGCTGGCTAACACCACCGCTGAATCGGTGATCATATAGGCTGCTGAAATGGAAAATCCAAAACGATAGTTCAGGATGCGCCCCAGAATATCCGTGCCGCCCGAAGTGCCGCGCCCCATATACACCAGCCCCAATCCGGCACCCAGCATGACCCCGCCGAAGAGTGTGTTCAGCAGCACATCATTTGTGATGTTCTGGATGGGCAGGAAGTATGGCAGCGTATCGGTCAGAATGGAAAAAACGACCACAGAGACAATGGTGCGCAGGGCAAATTTCAACCCTCCCAGCTGGCGCCAGCCGATCAGATAAAGAGGAATGTTGCCGACCAGCACCATAAGCCCGATCGGGAAGTTGGTGAAGGAATAAATGATCTGCGCTGTACCGCTCACCCCGCCGCTCACCAGCTGACCGGGGATCAGGAACAAACGCATGGCTAAAGCCTGCACTACCGCGCCCAGGAAGATCAGGAAATACTCCCACAGCACATGCCTGTTAAATCCGATACGCTTAAAAAATTCCTTGATATTCATAGATGTCCTTTTCAGAACACAGCAAATTGTGCTGAACCACAGGATTTTATCATCATCCCGGTCAACATGCAGAAGCGTATTTCCCTTGACGGGGGAGGGCTTGGTGAGTAAAATCTTTAAACCATTGCGGGCGTCGCCAAGTGGTAAGGCGTCAGCCTTCCAAGCTGATATTCGTGGGTTCGAGTCCCATCGCCCGCTCTTTTGTTTTAAAGTATGAGAATTTCAATGGGGTTAAGTCTGACGAAAACTATTTATAATAAATAGTATCTCAAAGGAGCAGCTATGTTCAAGACGAAAAAGAGGGTACTTATTCTCATCCTTTTTATCCTGCTTTTAAGCTTTTTTCTGATTCCCATAATTCTCCCTTCTATTAATAAAGCAAAGATTTTGTTAATGCAAACCATTCTGGGATTTTTTACTCTGTCTGTTGTGCTTCTCCTGATGAAATCCATGCTACCCGAAAAGCAGAGTCTTCTGGTTGTAGTCGGTCTGATCGGTTGTCTTGTGATACTCGCCAGGCTGCTGGTTTATTATGCAGGGGGACCGGTTACCTGGGATGAACTGTACTACATGTATCTCTCGCTGTTTCCCAAACAGGAAAGCAGCCTCTTGAATCGCTATTTTCATATTTATTTACAGCGCTTTTTCTTTTTACTCGCCAACTGGGATCCATTCTCAGGGGCAAGGCTATACTGGACTTTCTGCATTCTTGTTACAGCCGGATTCACATTCTACAGCACCTATACATTGATGCCTTCAAAAAGAGAATCCACAAAGATCATTGGTGGAGTTTTCTCACTGCTGGTCTATTTCACATTTCCCTATATCCTGGATTATCCGGGCGTAACCTATAGTGATTACACCAGCATGCTGCTTTGTTCGATATTTATCTTCCTTTACATCCACGCACGGAAAAACCCAAAAATAATTTTTATCCTGTTAGGTCTACTCTTTTTCTTTTCCATTAAAACAAAAGAAATGGGATTATGTTTGGCTGTTTTTCTTTTTGATAAAAAACTGTATGCAAATCCATTCAAGATCAAGAGCGTTATAAGATTCGCCTTATTCTTCCTTTCAGGAATCGTTATCGGTATTCTTTTACTCGCTTTGAATGACCACTTCCTGCTGAATGATTTTCTGTTCAGCTTTCGGATTTCAAACTGGCAGACTCTATTCTCGTTCAATCTGCGCCAACGCGAACTGTATGATCTTATTGATCTATTTGGCACCCTGGTACGAAGCGGCATCTTATATCTGCTACTCTTTACGATCTATACCATATATACCTTACAAAAGTTGAGGAAACTCGATACTCCTGTTCATTTTTTATGGATATACATTATCGCTTTTCTAGCCTTCCATCTTACAACAACGATCGGTGGATCATTAATCATCGTAATTCGTTATTTTGTGGTTCTTGCCCCTGCGCTGGCTATTCTATGTGCGCACATTATCTCTCTTATCGAAGATGCCATCGAAAAGAAAATGCTCCTGAAGCTGCTGCTGTATATGGTTCTCTGTGTGTCAGTGAGCGGGTGCCTTTCATTCGCCGCGAGCAGGCTGGGCTGGGAAACAGATCAGTTCCTGGAGAGGATATTCCTGCCTATGCTGATGCTCCTCTCTCTTTTCTTTTTCTTCCATGAGAAAACCTGGAC
This sequence comes from Anaerolineaceae bacterium, assembly GCA_963674975.1. Lineage (GTDB taxonomy): Bacteria > Chloroflexota > Anaerolineae > Anaerolineales > Anaerolineaceae > UBA4781. Next base: position 1,913,308 of record OY771913.1, on the reverse strand, counting down.
GAGGAGCATGCAGGCTGGTTTATTAGGATTAATGCTGCTGTGTTTGCTCCCTTCCAAGTTGACCGCCCTGCACCATAGAGATATCGAGCACGCATTTGAGCGGCGCATCCACCCCCTTATGGAAAATATGGATGCCTTAGTGTACACACCACAGATGGAGCTGTTCATCTCATCCAATATTTACGATAGTTATGAGATCCTGGGACGCGACCAGGAATCTAATATCTGGATGTATGCGCTGCTGTTCCGCCAGGATGTTGATCCGGATCAATTTTCTTATGATGAGTTCCTTTATGAAAATTTTATAAAAGGAGCATTCACTTCTGCATTTCTCTCGAATCATGATTGGGATTTTTTAGGTGAGGAGCAGCAGGATGCAATCCGGAAAGCATACTCCATCCGTGAAACGAATGAATATGTTTTCCTTTCAGCGGAATAAGAATTGATTTTTCTTTCTCATTTATCCACTTTATTTAACCTGCAACAATTAGTTTATCTTTCTTGCTGGTGTTTCATATTTAAGTACTGATAATACTTCTGTAGTTTATTTCAGTAGAGGAAAAATATTTCGTTCATTTACAAAAAATCTATCAATAAATAGAAATGGGTTTAATTTAATGCAGAGTTTACTCTTTGCCTGTATTACTAAACAGTTTTTATGGTTAAATTGATATCGCGGTAAATCAACAATCGGATAAAGGTAGAGAGAACGCCTTCGACCAACAAAATAAAGGATAGATGGAATCATATGGGTCGCTTAAAAGTTAAAGAATTCCTAAAAACTTACATACCCTTCCTGTTAGCTATTGCTGTTTTCGCTTTGATCTTATCACTACGCATTGCTCATGTATTTCGTCCAGCAGTTATTCAAGTGAGATATGGGTTTACTATACCGATACCAGCAATTTTTATTATTCTGCTTCTTATCCTTTCTAAAGATCGATGGATCAACCATTCAATTTTTCTTCTTTTTACGAGCATAATTTTTGCAATGGCTCTGGCTGGTGTTTGGGCTAGCGGTCAAACCGAAGGGCAATTGATCAGCGGCATCCTTCCAGATTCTGATGCGGCATTTTATTATTTTGATGCACTGCGTTACATCAATGGTTTCCAATTCTCATTCTTTGGTGCACGGCGCATCTTTTTCCCAGCTTTTCTCGGGATCCTTTTGGCACTTTCAAATGGCAGCCTGCAGATCACATTAGGAATCATCACCTTTCTATTAGCTATCTCCTGTTTTTATACAACAAGTGCGGTTTGGAAGCGTTTTGGCTCTATTCCAGCCAGTCTGTTTTTCATCTTAATATTTTCTTTCGCCCGCCTTTCTATTGGTGAACTAATGAGCGAGAGCTTAGGTTTGATCTTGGGCTGTTTTGGTCTTTATTTCACCCTCCTTTTTCTTGATCAAGAAAAAACATCTTATCTCTACCTGGCATCCTTCTCCCTTGTATTAGGATTAATCACCCGCGCAGGTCCAATCGGTTTATTTCCTTTCCTTATGCTGGGAATCTTTCTTGCCAAGAAATCGCGTTTCTCTTTTAAGAAATTTTTCTTACCATTTTGTATTTCGATATTCACTGTTCTTCTCTCATTTCTTAGCATCTCCTATTATCTAAGTCCAGAAGGCAGCATTCCCTTTGCAAATTTCGCCCATTCATTGTACGGAACCGCGAACGGTGGAACCGGCTGGACGGCGATTTATCTTGACCATCCCGAAATTGGAACCATCCCGGAACCGAAATTCACAAAAACTATTTATAAGTATGCTTTTGATTCTATTAAGACTAATCCACAAAATTTATTAAAAGGGATCATTGTTCAATACCCACAAATATTTAATTTTCCAGATCGAAAAGGCTTTTTTTGCTTCTTCGGCGGGGAGAATCAGTCAGTTTATATTGTCGCTCAAATATTAATCTTTGCATTGTGCTTCTATGGAATCTATGCAATCTTCAAAAAAAGGAATATAAAAGAAGATAAGTGTTTTTTATATGGATTACTGGGTATCCTTCTCACAGTTCCTCTATTTCCATTCAGTGATTTCAAAGAAATGCGTGTTTATGCGGCAGCAATTCCATTCATTGCTATATTCCCTACAATTGGACTTGCGGTTCTGCTTGATAAAAAGATTTTTACAAAAGTTAATTGTTTCCCTTTAGCAAAGGATAAAAAAGCACTCATCCCTGGCTTCTTTGCAGTTATCCTATTTCTTTGCATTATGGTTCTTCCCCTATTCATTAGGATTGGGAACTCTGCAAAAACTCTGCAAACGGATCAGGTATGCCACCAACCAGAATCACAGGAATTGATCGTAAAAGTCAATAAAGGATCCTATCTGGGATTGTTAAAAGAATCCGATTTCTATCTGGATTGGTTACCTTATTTCCACGAAAGCCGATTTAAAACATATCTTCACAATTTACCCTACGCTACAGTTGATGCATTCACCAATGTAAGCGCTCCGGCTTACATTACCAGCACAATAGATCTACAAAATGGGCAATCCGCAATCCTAATCTTCCAAAATGAAAAAAACCTGCTCAGTGATGCAACTTTACTTCTTTGCGGCACATGGGATAATTATGATTTTTCAACGAAAAATGCAAATTTATTCTTCGTTAATGAGGTTTTTGAGATAGATTAGAGATTAATTAGATACCTTTCCATAAACAATTGTCATGTTAGAAAAACTATCCTGAATACCGATGATATCTGGGTGTTTTCGTGTAAAATCATTTCACGAATTTAAAATAAGGGAGAACAGGAATGAAATCCAAAACCAACTTGCTATTTCTAATCTTCACTCTGGCGCTTACCGCCTGCGCGGGAAATCCCGCGGCGGCAGCCAGCGATACAAACTTGCCGGAAACAGACCTGGCTTTAGATGGAACAGTACTGATCACCGGGGAATTCGAATATTCCAATGAATTTGTGCTTGAAAGCTACTACATCGAGCACGCCGTTATGCTGACCGATATGACCGGCTTCATCCTGCGCGACCTGGAATGGGAGCTGCCAGTGGATTCACAGGTGCTGGGTTATGTGGATGTGGATGAAGATGCCAATTCTGCCACCTATCGCCTGGCTCTGCCCGCGCTGCCCGAAGGGGAGCTGCAGGATGTGGATCAGGATGGACAGGCAGATGCAGGCGTACAGGTGTTCGCAGTAGCCTATTCCCCCAACCTGACCGGCGACGTCTTCTCAGCGGGTGATGACCGCACCACCGGATGGCCTTCTTACCTGGCATCGGTCAAGACAGATACCGAAAACAACAATGAGGTGACCGGCGGAAAACTGGTCATCTGGGCACCGGATGGCGATCAACAGTTCCCCAGCGGGTTTGGGGACGATGGACTGCTGTTCACCGAAGACGACCCGGTAATGGACGTACCTGCCGGCTACTCGGTGATCGATCTTGACCAGGATCCTTTCACCATCAACCGTGATGAGATCGCCGACATCGAACTGTATGAACCGCAGGATGTCGCCATTAAAGATTTCACGGACATGTCCTTCACCGAAGCATTCCAGCAGATGTACGACACGATCAGCGTGGAATATGCCTTCAACGGGATCGAAGGGAAAGAACCCGACTGGCAGGCTCTCTACGACAAAGTCATGCCCATGGTGGAACAGGCGCAGCAAGACCGCGATACGTATGCCTTCTTCCTCGCGCTGCACGAGTTCACCCTCGGTTTCAGCGATGGACATGTGTATTTCGATGGAAATGATTACTACTGGAACTACCTGTATGAAGAAGTGTTCCCCGGCTACGGCTTTTCCGTGCTGGAAACCGATGACGGAGAAGCGATCGTGGTTTATCTCACCGAGGGCAGCGAAGCATATTACAGCGGAATGCAGCTCGGCTCACAGATCCTGACCGTAAATGGGATGGATGTGTCAGACTGGATCGCACAGAGCGAACCCTTCTTCCCCACCTCTTCCGACCACCTGTACCGCTACGATCAGGTCACCAGCGCGTTCCGGGCACCTGAAGGCGATCAGATGACCGTGAAATACCGCAACCCGGACGGCAGCACCAACACGGTATTGCTGACCTCTTTCTACGATCCTTACAGCTTTATCACTGTCGATTCCTCCTGGGCATCTTATTTCAACACGGTCATGCCGCTGAACTATGAGTTGATCAACAATGATATGACCGGCTACATCAAGATCAGCTCCAACAGCGACGATATCGGGCTGATCATCCGCCTGTTCGACCACGCGCTGCAAACTTTCACCGATTACGGCGCCACCAGCCTGATCATCGATATGCGCATCAACGGCGGCGGCACCAATCTGGGTCTGGCGGGATTCTTTTACGACCAGAATATCCCCATCGGTCAGCTGGAATACTACAGCGAGCAGACCGGTCAGTTTGAGCCGGAGGGGATGCCGGATGAAGTGTATCCCAATGAAGAACAGTACAGCTTTGACCAGATCATCCTGCTGGTAGACCAGTACTGCGCCAGCGCCTGCGAGCTGGAAGCCTACGGCTTCAGCCAGGTGCCGGGTGTGGTCGTGATCGGTCAGCATCCCACCGCCGGTATAGAAGCGGAAGTTGCGCGCGGCGAATTCGTGATGCCGGGCGATATCACACTCACCATCCCGACCGGACGTTTTATAAAGGATGACGGCTCGATCCTGCTGGAAGGCACAGGGGTTGTACCGCAGGTTACCGTTCCTATCACGGCAGACAGTCTCATTTCATATGACGATACCGTACTGCAGGCAGCGCTGGATTACATCCTGAGCCATTAGAATAAGGCTTTCGAAAATGCAGAGAGGGCAGGAACTTCCTGCCCTCTTTTTTTTATTTAGCCTGCTTTTTCAGCCGGACTGCCAGCAGTACGATCGCCAGCCAGAGCAGCGCATACCCGACCAAGAAGATGCCCCACTGAAAGTCCGGGGGAAGAAAAGCCGCCGAAGCCTGCAGAAAAGCCTCATTGCCGCCCAGGGTCGCCATGTCCTTGAAATAGCCGCCCTGCAGCATAAAGCCGGTGTAATTCCAGATGAAGCTGATGAACACCAGCGCCGAGCCGCCCAGCAGAAGCCCCCAATCGCGGGCATCCAGTTTGACCTGTTTCCCCTGCTGATGGTTAATGAGAATGACCAGCGCCAGCGCGATCATGGCAAGCGTGCATAACAGCGGAGAGAGCACCGGTCCATCCCACGTGATCGGGATCAGGAAAAGAATATCCCATTCCAGAAAGCTGGAGGGCCAGTTCAGCAGCACTTTTAACCAGACATAATAGAAGATATCCCACACGGCAAAATTGAAGATGAAGTAAGCCAGCCAGGTGGCGAAGTTTTCCGCTGCCAGCGCGCTCACACAAACCAGCATGAGCATGGTACCCACCTCGCGCAGGATCTCGATCATATAGATATTCCAATCCATATTCTTCAGGGGAAAGCTGAAGCCATCGGGATAATACAGCCTGCGCAGGTAAACCACCACCACCGCTTCCAGCAGCGCCATTCCGACCCCAAACCAGAATGACCAGGAGAGAGTTCTTTTTAACGTCTTTTTCTTCTTCATATTCTCCCTTTCATCGCTGAAATTATAAATGGAATCTGAGAATTCTATCTTGACACGCTAAAGAAACTGAATATAATACAAACCTGTTTGTGATACAAACCTAAAATGAGGAATGATGAAAGATAAAATTGGACAGATCATGCGCAAGACATACGGCTACTGGTGGGTAGACGGTCTGGCTGAAATAGGCATGGGGTTGATGTTCGCCATACTGGGAGGCTACAACTACCTGCTGATCACATTACCGCTCACCACTGCTGCCAGTATCTTCCTATCTTTTGGAGAGCCCCTGGTTTTTCTGGTTTGCTGGTTTGGCTATGGGCGTCTGGCAAGATGGACCAAAGAACGCCTCACCTACCGGCGCACAGGCTATGTGGCTTATCAGCAAAAGAACCGCAAAGATCGCACCAAGCGCGCCATCATCAGCGCTGTTCTGGGGATCAGCATGGCACTGACAGTCACCTATATCGGACCTGAAATGCTGAAGGTCAATTCGCTGGTGATGGTCGGCGGGCTGATGGCGCTGGTCACCCTCTTTTTAGCGATCTGGCACAGCGTCAACCGCCTGATTCTCATTGCGGCTGTGCAGTTCGCGCTGGGATTATGGATATCCAGCTTCCCTATAGAGCCTGGACTCGGTTCCACTCTGCTCATGGCTGCCATCGGGGCGGTCTGGCTGCTCTCGGGGATCATCGTTTTCATCATTTACCTGGTTCGTACGAAACCCGTAGAGGAGGAAAACGTATGAATGATGAAAACCTGCACGATCTGACCGAGGTGGACCGCATCATTCACGAGCCTGCCCGGCTGGTGATCAGCACCATCCTCTACACGGTCAAAGAAGCAGACTTTCTCTTTCTGCTGCATGAAAGCGGGTTAACAAAAGGAAATCTTTCCTCTCATCTATCAAAGCTGGAAGAAGCAGGCTACATCACTATACAAAAAAGATTCAACGATAAAAAGCCGCAAACACTGTGCAGTATGACTCCCCTGGGCAGGCAGGCATTTGAGGAATACCGGGCACACATCAAAAAAATAATGCAGAAAATGAATGGAGAATAAATGACAGCACAAGCTATCAGTACGAACGATCTACACTGCCAGTTTGGCGAGGTGCGTGCGGTAGACGGCATTACCTTCGAAGTACAGACCGGGACGCTCTTCGGTTTTCTTGGTCCAAATGGGGCGGGGAAAACCACCACCATCCGCCTGCTGCTGGGTTTGCTAGAACCAAGCGGCGGCAGCGCGCAGGTGCTGGGTTTCGATACCCGCACACAATCCGACGAGATCCGCCTGAACTGCGGGGCGCTGCTGGAGCAGACCGGTTTATATGAACGTCTTTCGGCAGAAGAAAACCTGGACCTCTTCGGGCTCATCTGGCATATCCCGGCACAGCAGCGCACGCAGCGCGTTAAGGAACTGCTGGAAAAAATGGACTTATACGATCGGCGTAAAGAAACCGTGAGCACCTGGAGCCGCGGCATGAAGCAGAAACTGGCGGTGGTGCGCACGCTGATGCACGATCCGAAGCTGGTCTTTCTGGATGAACCCACCGATGGACTCGATCCGGTAGCCGCAGCCGGGCTGCGCGAAGACCTGGTCGACCTGGCGCGCCAGCACGGTGTGACGGTTTTTCTGACCACCCACAACCTGGCAGAGGCTGAAAAGATCTGCGACCGGGTAGCCGTGATCAATAAAGGTAAACTGCTCACGGTCGGTTCGCCCGATGAACTGCGCCTGCAGAAAAGCACCTATTCCATCACCGTGGTAGGGCGCGGATTCAACGAAGCGCTGCTTACAGAACTGCGCGCCATGCCCGACATTGAAAGCGCGGAAGTTCAAGACCGCCATCTGGTTGTGCATTTCAAGCACGAAACCGACTCTGGAACACTGGTGCAGTTCCTGGCGGGCAAAGGGGTGATGATCGACGAGGTGCGCAAGGGCAAAGCGTCGCTGGAAGAAGCATTTTTAGCTTTATTGGAGGAACAGGCATGATACAGGATATGGCAATATTAATTAGAAAAGAATGGAAGGAAGTCGTCTTCCGTCGTGGGGGCGGCAAACAGAGCTGGGTCAGCATGCTGATACTGCTGGCTATGCTGGGTGTGTACCTGCCCTATATGAGCGGGTCGGAATGGCTGCAGGACCCCATCGCATTATTCGCGTGGGCATGGGTGCCGCTTTTCATGACTATCGGGCTGGTGGTGGATGCCTTCGCCGGCGAGCGCGAGCGCCATACGCTGGAGACGCTGCTGGCTACCCGCCTTTCCGATACCAGCATCCTGCTGGGCAAGATCTTCTCCTCCGTGCTGTACGCCTGGAGCATCTCGGTCATCTGCGCCCTTATGGGAGCAGTCACGGTCAACATCCTCTTCTCGACCGGATCTTTCCAGTTTTACAGCCCGGGCATGTTCTTTGGCGGTCTTCTCGCCGTGCTGCTGGTTGCCATCTTTATCAGCACCATCGGCGTGTTCGTATCGCTCAAATCAGCCACCGTGCGGCAGGCATACCAGAAATTGAACCTGTCTATCATGGCGATCTGGTTCATTCCATTCATTCTGATCCAGGCTTTTCCCGATAAGGTGCAGATCTTCTTTCTCAAGATAAGCCCCATGCTGGATGCGAACCTGACGCTTATCATCGTCGGACTCTTTGGTGTATTGATCGCGGCAGATATCATCGTGCTGCTGCTGGCGAAGAAGCGGTTTCAGCGCGCACGCCTGATACTGGAGTAGAAAAAAGCGGAAGGATTTTTTCCTTCCGCTTTTTGATTGGAGGGGGCATCAATGATATAATTTTTGCGCTGTGTGAAGCCGGGCCCGTAGCTCAGCGGCAGAGCGCGCGGCTCATAACCGCTTGGTCGCAGGTTCGAATCCTGCCGGGCCCATCAGTCTTTTCGGGGGGAATTCAGATAAACGCCGTATCAGCACTTGTCGCAGTATATTTCCAATAACTCTTGAAAGTCAGCATCATCCCGTATCGCTTCAAATGCAGGCTCTTCGCCGGCTTGATGGCAGTATTTGCGCGGACCGAGTTGGAGCGCCTGGCGCAGATTGTTTACAGCTTCTTCCATTTTTCCCAGGTGAGCGCAGGCACAGGCTTTATTATAGTAAACATCCTCCAGCTCGGAACTGAGGTCGAGCGCGCGGTCATAATCTTCGATGGCTTTTTCATACTGCCCCATATTGGCGTAGGTGTACCCGCGGTTGTTATAGGTATAAGCAATATCCGGTTCCAGCCGGATGGACTGGCTGTAATCCTCGATCGCTTTTTCATACTGATTGAGATGACCGTAACAGTTGCCGCGATTGTAGTAAGCATCTCCAAAATCAGGTTCCAGTTCGAGCACGCGGGTGTAATCTTCAACGGCTTCGGCATGCCGGCGCAGGAAAGCGCAGCTGTTGCCTCGATTGAATAGAATAGATACATTCTCAGGGTCAAGCTGAATAGCCCGGCTGTAATCTTCGATGGCTTTTTCATCCTGATCCATATTGGAATAGCTTAGCCCGCGGTTGTTGTAGGCAGCGGTAAAGTCCGGATTGAGCCGGATTGCCTGGCTGTAATCCGCGATCGCTTCTTCGTCCTGATCTAAATGAGAAAAGCAGTTGCCGCGGTAGTAATAGGCATCCGCATTCCCGGGGTTAATTTCTATTGCCCGGCTGAAATCATCCACCGCTTCGGCATACTGCTCCAGGCGCACATGGCAGATGCCGCGGTTGATGAACGCGCCATCCATTTGGGGATCGAGGTGAAGTGCCTGATCGTAATCGGCAATCGCCTCTTCGTTTCGTTCCAGATTGGCATGCCCGTTGCCGCGCAGGAAATAAGCCAGGGGCATTTCGGGATCCAGCTCAAGCGCTTGTGTACAATAGAGAATTTGCTCTTCGGGATCGGCGGATTGGCTGGCTTTTTCAAGCCATTCTTGAGCTAATGGAGGTTGTGTTGGCATAGAATATTTTTTATCCTCTAAAATATGGTAGGAAAATATAATTATAAATCCTCATAGGTATTGACAGCTTTTTATAATTGGTTCAATTCCTATAAATAATTATTCCTTTACTTTTGGAAATCATTTTATATATAGAACTCAATAATTTAAAAAAGAAAAATAGGATATTATTTAAGATATAAAGAATAAAAGAAACATGAAGAATCTAGAAGAATTGTTAAATGATAGTTTATATAAAACATTAGACTTTCCTTCATATTCAATTGCGGAAACAAGTAGACTAGTTGGCATAAGTAAGGGGAGAGTATCTCGTTGGCTGAATGGTTACGAATATGAATATATTATTAATAACAATATTACAAAATCACGTATACAAGAAGCAATCATAGAAAAACAACCCACAGAATTTGTAAATGCGTCTTTTTTGGATTTAATAGATCTTCTTTTTGTAAAAAGATTTCTCGATCACGGTTTTAGTCTTCAACACATTCGACGAGCTTTATTAGATGCAAGAAATTATATAAAAACGCCACATTTTGCTAGTTCATGTTTTTTTACTTATGGAAAGAAAATTTTTATAAATTTAAAATCAATCCCAAAAGAGGCAACTTTTTTAATAAAATTATTAACTGGTGGGCAACAAGCATTTCCTGAAGTAATTGAAAAGATAAGCGATAAAATTGATTTTGAAGAAGTAACTGGTTATGGCTTAGCAACTAGATGGTATCCGAGAGGAAAAAATGGGCATATTGTTCTTGATCCAACAATATCCTTTGGAAAACCAACAGTAATTGGTCATAGATTAACCACAGCAAATATTTATGATTTATACATGGGGGAGAATAAAAATTCCGATAATCTTTCATCTTGGTTTAATATCCCCAATATACAAATAAATTCTGCGATTCAGTTTGAACAAAGTTTACAAATATGAAGTTCATATTTGACGAAAATTTACCACGTGATTTTGCAATAGGATTAACGCATTTTGGACAAGATGTTAAGCATGTGCTGGATTTTTTTCCACAAGGTAAAACCGATACAGAAATACTAGAATTTGTCGGGGATAATGGATACTATTTAGTTACAAAAGACAACAGAATAAGATATCATCCAAATGAATTCACCGCATTAAGGAATCATAACGTTGGTGCTTTTTTTCTTGTAGGAAAGCAGATGAAAAGTTGGGAAATAGTAAAACAATTAGTTCTATGTTGGGATGATGTACTTGAAATTTCTAAAACTCAACATAAACCTTTTATTTACAAAATAAAGAGAAGAGGGAAACCAGAAAGATTCAATTTTTAATTTGGTTTTTTAAAAATTACTTTTCATTACCAATGTTTCCAATTATGAGTTTTTCATCTACTATACTTTGAGATCAATATAAAAGGATTAATATGTTTCAGCCTGTAATCATTTTTATTCAATATTTATATAAAAATTCAACCTTATCAAATATAAAAGATATATTTTCCATTCTTGCGTCTAGTGTTGCTATTATTGGAATTTTCGTCACTTTCATAAATGTTATAACTTCAAGAAAAAGTCTTCAATCAAAAGTATCCATGGATGCGATAAATTTGCTTGATGGTCCAAACGGAGAAATTAGAGATTTAAGAAAAAAGTTTGACCAATTAACAGATAAAAAAGAAGAATTACCAACTGTAAGCGAAAAGGATTATCTTTTATTAGATAAACTTGCAAGAGAATATGATAAAGCGGGCTTATTAGTCAAACATAAAATAATCCCTATTGATTTTTTATTCGATTTTTATTCACAACCAATAACTAAAGCATGGAAATTTATACATCCTTTTATTGAAAATGAACGCAAAAAGCGTGGTCAACCTGGTCATATGAAAAAATTCGAAATCCTAGCAATCGGCGCTTCCTTATACCGAAAAGATAAATATCAAGAAGATTGCCAATTTATTATCTCCAAAGATGATAAAGCTGAATGGAAAAAATGGAATATAAAGTATAAAAAAACATTCAAAGATTAATCACAATAATTAGTCTTATTGAAAATTTATTGCTTTTTTTATTTATTTCCAGATATTTACACAAATATATTAGTTTATTAGATGCTACTTTCTTAAACACTGCTTACAACAATACAAATAAAGCAGACAAATATCATTTTTATATTTGTCTGTACATAACAATTTTTTCTATTCATTACTTTTGAACCTTTTCTCTCCCTTGCGCGACATACTACTGATAGATGGCTGCAGAAAAGCTGCCTTCTTCGAGGTAAACTGTATGCAAGCGGAAAGAAGCATGCCACGCAACTTACTCTTTGATTCTTCTTCATCAACCGATGAAGAACTTCTACGGTACATCACCCGGGGGAATTCTCTTGCATTTAACTGCCTGTATGAGCGCTACGGGCAGCGGTTGTATGCCTACGCCCTGCGCCTGACGGAGAATCCTGCGCAGGCAGAAGATATTTTGCAGGAAAGCATGCTCATCGTGTGGCGCAAATCCGCCGCTTACCGCGGAGAAGGCAGCGTGCAGGCATGGCTGCTGAGCATCATCCGCAACAAGTGCATGCAGTTATACCGCCAAAAGCCGACCGAATCCATCGAAGGCAGCGATCTGGATTTCGCGGATGATGCGCTCTCAATGGAAAAAGATATCTCGCAGCAGGACGAGCGCAGCAGGGTACGTGAAGCGCTGCAGCGCCTGTCGCCCGAACACCGCGAGGTGCTGGAACTGGTGTTTTACCAGGGCTTGAATCAAAAGGAGATCGCGCAGGTGTGCCGCTGCCCGCTTGGGACGGTGAAAAGCCGCCTCAGCTACGCGCGCCAGCAGCTGCGCGGTATTTTAACCAGAGACAGACAGGATGATAAAGGATGAGCCATGAATGAGCATAAGCAGATAATAGAATCGATCCCCTTCTACGCTGCCGGCACACTCCCGGAAGAAGAGCGCGAAAGGATCGCGCAGCACCTGGAGCAGTGCGCCGATTGCCGGGCAGAACTGGAATTATGGCAAAGCATATCCGAGGAGATCCATACTTCAAATGAGGCGCTTCAAACGCCCGCATTGCGACCGATCCCGGTGAAAAAACCTTCCAGACACCTATGGAAAGCCTGGTATATCCTGCGGTCGCAGGTTCCCCTGATCCGTACGGAGATCTGGCTGTCTTCGGCACTGGTCACCTTACTGGGCATCATCGTGTCGCTGTTCCTCGAGAATGCCAATATGATCTATTTCCTGGCTCCCTTCATCTCTGCCGCAGGAGTGGCCTATATCTACGGCTTGAAAAATGATCCCGCGCTGGAATTGACCCTGGCTACGCCTGTTTCAGCCCAGCAGATCCTGCTGGCAAGGCTGACGCTGGTGTTTGGCTACAATATCCTGCTAATACTTGCATCATCCATGTTTTTACTGCTTGTCAACGGGCAGCTTGCCCAGTTTTCATGGGCGGTGCTGCTGGAATGGATGGCTCCCATGGCTTTCCTTTCATCGCTGGCATTGTTCTGTTCACTGCTGTGGGGAAGCGTCAATGCCGTAGTGGTCACCTATGCCTTATGGATCATGAGAGGGATCATGCCCAAGCTCACCATTTCATGGCTGTATTCAGCCAACCTGCCCACTTTAGCAAATTTTCTAAAAGATCTGGAAACTCCATCCCATCTCCTGCTGATCTCCGCAGCGCTCATCGTGCTTTCACTGTGGTTCACCGACAAGAAAAAGATCAGCCTGTTGGGATGAGCATTTCTGCAGCCATCTATCAAAAATATTCAAACTGGAGGTTTGTTTTATGAAGTATTTAGGTGGAGTAATTCGTTACGAATACAAAATGTCCATCAAGCGCATCGGGGTGCCGATCGTCTTCGCACTGTTCACCCTGTTTTTCCTGTTCACCGCATTTGTAGAACGGGAAGAACTTTTAAATGGCACGGCAGTGGACGGAAATTTATGGTCAGCCACCTCTTCTTTTGTGATGACCATTAACATGTTCATTCCGGTGGTGTGCGGCATCCTGGCTTCGGACCGCATTGTGCGCGATGAAAAACTAGCTATGCGTGAGCTGCTGCGTGCCACCAAACTGGACAACCGCAGCTATGTGTGGGGCAAATATCTGGGTGTGACCCTCTCAGAGATCACCTGCCTGTTCCTGATGGTGCTGTGCATCGGAATCATGCTGGTGGTGATCGGGTTCCCTGTACAGGTCATCCCCATGAGCCTGCTGGTCTCGCTGGCGGCGAACGTTCCGGCGATCCTCTTCGTGAATGCCTTCTCGGTGATGTGCCCCAGCTTCATGCCGGTGCGCATCTACCAAATCCTCTTCACGGGGTATTGGTACTGGGGAAATTATCTCAATGCAGATGCCTTCTTCTCGATCAGCAACACCATTTTGAATGTGGGCGGGTTCTATCCGCTGGAAGGCTACTGGGGCATCGTGTACGGCGGCGCACGCGGGTATACACCCGTCGACGCAGTCTTGAATTTGCTGGTGATCCTCGTCCTGGCGACCGCGGCGCTGCTCATCGAAGAACGCATTATCAGCAGCCGCGAAGCGGTTGTATAGGAGGAATGATGACTTCGTCAAAGATACCGCTGCGCTATGCAATGAAAACATACCGTAAGGAACAATTCTGGATGCCACCGGCATTTCTGGCACTCTTCCTCATTTTGACCAGCTTCTTTCTGGAAGATGGACATGCCTACAGCATGGCAAGCGCTTTTTTAGGCTATATGCTCCCGCTGATCTCCGGCATTCTGGCAGGGGCGCCGATCCTTGCTGACCCTGCCCTGGAACTGCATTTTGCCGCTCCGATCTCAGCCTGGAGGCTGCTGGCTGCCCGCTACGGCGTGCTGGCGGCGGTCATCCTGGCTACCGGTCTTGTTTTCCAGGGCTGTATGGCACTCATGGGAGTGGACCTGGCGTACCTGGGAAACTTCTGGCAGCGCCAGCTGGTGTGGCTGGTTCCCAGCCTGACCATGCTGGCTCTGGGCTGTTTTACAGCATTAGCCTTCAAACAGGCTGCCAGCGGATCGGTATTCACCGGAGGTTTGTGGATCTTTCAGCTCACCTTAAGGGGATTTTTACTGAGCAAACCCATCCTGCGCGATTTCGTGCTTTTCATGGGAGCCTCATTACCCATGAGCGGAAGCATGCTGGTTGAAAACCAGATCAGCCTGACGGTGGTCAGCATTGTGTTGATAATTCTTTCTGCCTTCTTATTGAAAAGGCAGGAACGCTACATCTAATAAAAGGATTGAAGAGATGATCAATATTCGAAACTTAACCAAATTTTATGGAAAAGGGATGCATGCCGTACACGCGCTCGACGACGTAACCTTACAGATCGATGAGGGCATGTTTGGTTTGCTTGGACCCAATGGAGCCGGGAAAACCACCCTGATGCGTATTCTGGCGGGCATCATCCAGCCCAGCCGCGGACAGGTGGTGATCAATGGATTGGACCTTTCCGATGAAAAGGACAAGCAGCGTCTTAAAGCCCAGCTTGGCTATCTCCCTCAGGAATTGGGCTTGTATCCCGATCTGAACGCGCGGGAATTCATCGACTATATGGCTATTTTAAAAGGTATGCACGCCGAAGCCGAACGGCGCCGCCGCGTGCAGGAAGTATTGGATCTGGTGGGGCTGCAGGAAAACGCCAACCGCAAGATCGGCGACTTTTCAGGCGGCATGAAGCGCCGCGTGGGCATCGCACAGGCGATCGTCAATGATCCCTCCATCCTAATCGTGGATGAACCCACCGCCGGTCTCGACCCCGAAGAGCGCATCCGTTTTCGGAACCTGCTGGTAAAAATGGCTTCCGACCGCGTGATCCTGCTCTCCACACATATCGTGGAAGACATTGGATTGACCAGCCAGAAGATGGCAGTGCTTTCGCACGGCAGTATTCAATTCGATGGCAGTCCATCCGAGCTGATCAAAATGGCTGAAGGGCACGTTTGGGAGCTCACCACCACTTCCACCGAAAAACCGGATGGGGGGTTAACCATCGTTTCCATGCTCCATCAAAGCGACGGCATCCGCTACCGCCTGGTGGGAGAAAACAAACCGGCAGAAGGTTCAGCCGAAGCAGTAAAACCGGGGCTGGAAGACGGCTACATCTGGCTGATGCATAAAGATACGAAGTAAAGATCAGCAAGATCGTTTCTAAAAGAAGGCGGCTTGAATTGATGCCGCTTTCTTCTTTAAATAACTCAAAAATATCATTCCAGCACAGGTATAAATCCTGACAACATCAAGCAGCGGAATCAAAATTGACTTTCAGAGTCCTAAAAATCATAGTATTATCTCTTGCATGTTCAAATCGGTAAACTCCGGGATCTCTATCAAGCTTCTAATCCGACCGATCCTTTTTATAATTATCATCTCGTCTCTTTCTCTATTAACTGCCTGCGGCAAGCAAGAAATCTTACCTGAACCAAAGGTGGAAGTGAGCGATGCTACTGCCACACCCATTCCCACCTTTACTCCCACCATAACCCTCACCCCCAAATTTACCACCACTCCCATGCCCACCATCACTCCCACACCCAACCCGTACATCAGCTATACCATCGAGGCGCTAAGCACCCGCACCTACGGCGGTGGGGTGATCCAAAACGAAGGTGTGCTCACCAACGGTGGTTCTTTCACCCGCATTATGTTTAAATACCGCAGTGAAGGCTTGGAACTATATGGTTATCTGAATGTACCCAAGGGAGAAGGTCCCTTTCCGGTGGTGATCATGATGCACGGTTGGGTCGATCCGGCAGAGTACAGCATGCTCGATTATTCCACCCGCTATGCGGATGCCCTGGCAGAAGCGGGTTACCTTGTAGTTCACCCCAACCTGCGCGGTTACGGCGCTTCACAGGATGCTTACGATCCGATAGGTATCGGCGACACCATCGACGTCCTGAACCTGCTGGCGCTGGTACGTACACAGGCTGGAGAAGCCGGTTTGCTTGAAAAAGCGGATGGAAGCCGCATCGGCATCTGGGGGCACAGCATGGGCGGCGGCATCGTGCTGCGCATGCTGGAGACCGATCAGGATATCGACGCAGCCGTGCTGTACGCTTCCATCAATGCAGATGAGCGGCTGAACCTTGAATATTTCGACACAGACGACGGGCGCGGCAACACTCCCATCCATACCACCGACGAAGTCCTGCGCACCCTCTCAGCCAGCACTTATCTTGACCGCATCACAACGCCCTTGAGCATCCATCACGGTGAATTCGATACGGTGGTCCCGCTGGAATGGTCTGATCAGCTCTGCACAGATCTGGGCACTCTGCAAAAAGAGGTTTACTGCTATTTCTACGAAAACCAGCAGCACACCTTCCAAAACAGCGGGGATACCCTTTTTATCCAGCGCATGATCGATTTCTTCGATAACAAGCTGAAATAGGTTCCTTTAAGCGCCAAAATTTTGTATGATGAATGCAGTCTGTCGTTTTTTTATGGAGAAACCTCAGAGGATATTGTCCGTATTAAGAATATAGTACGGCAAAAAATATTGGAGGAATTTTATGTCTGATAAAGATATTCATGAAAAAGATGAAAAGATGGTAGATGAGAAAAATGAAAAAGAGCTCGAAAAGCATGAAGAAAAAAGCGAAGAACGAGACATGCTGAGCTCCATTGCCTGGGCTGTAATTCTTATCTGGGCAGGGCTGGTTTTTCTAGGCAATAATCTGGGTTGGTGGAGAGCGCTTGGATTCAGTGTACGCGATTCCTGGTCATTCTACGGATTGAGCGACCTGACGGCTTTCAGCAATTTCCATATGATCGCTCTGGGAGCCGGATTCATCGTAATTATCGAGGTCATTCTGCGCCTGCTGATGCCGACCTTTCACGCGCATGTAGGCGGCAAGCTGGTACTGGCAGCATTCCTGATCGGCTGGGGGCTCTCTCCCATCGTAAATTGGTATATCATCTGGCCGCTGATCCTGATCGCGCTGGGCGTCAGCGTGATGCTGCGCGGGATCATACAGAAAAAATAGCATTCAAGAAATAGAAATGAATAAGCGGCATGCTTCTTGTGCATGCCGCTTTTCGATTTATAATAAAGCGCCATGGATGAGCTAGGATTACGCGACCACGACGATATTATCACCAATGACCGGTTTGCCACCGTCATCTGGGCGATCATGCTTATCTGGATGGGTACCGCGATACTGGCTGGATTTCAGCACTGGTTCAATCACTGGCTGCTGCCCGATATGGTATGGTTCACCTTTCTGCGCTCCTGGTTATCAGGGTATGGTTTCGATTTTCGGATGATCCCCTTATTATTTCTAGGAAATGCGGCGATCCTGGCGGTGGAACTGCTGCTGCGCATCTTCATCAAGAAACTGCGCCACAACCTGACGACGCTTTTCCTCTACATTTTCATCTTTCTGGCGCTGGCAGCCGGAAGCTGCGACATGTTCAAACCCATCATGCTCATTCCCGGGTTCTTTGTAGCCCTGGGGATATCGATCCTGTTCAGCACCATCCTCGAAAAAGCCGGATAAAGCTCTTACAATCTCCCGAAATTCAAGGTATTGAATTCATGCCACATATATTTAAACGGGGTGGTCCAGGTATCTCTGCCAATACAGCGGAAATAAGGCGCCTTGAATGCCACAATACGGTCGCCGATCTGGTAGCGCGGGAAAACCGGAGTCGACACGATCAGGCTGCCGCTCTCACCCGGGCGCATCTCGTGCAGCATCTTAATACCCGTATGGGTTTTCACCTCAAAAAAGAACAGATCGTAATTCGGCACCCAGGCGCGCTTTTCATCCAGCTGCTGCCCGAACATTCCCTCAGTGGCACCGTAGATCTCCCGAATGGCTGCCTGCTTTCCATAAAGAAACCACAGATCATCCGCCAGGCGGGTGTTGATGCCCGCCACGGAGCCCAGGGTCATGATAAGCACCTTCCAGATATCTTTCGGCAGCCGGGAATGAGTGCGGCGCAGATATTTTCCAAACTGCAGGGCAGTAGGCGCCACCCCGCCCACCAGGGTGACATTTTCCTGCAGGCATTTGGTATATGCCAGCTCGAAACGGGCGTTCCAGTCTTGCATCGTTTTTCCGCCACCCAGCGCATCGATCTCATCCTGCGAGGGAACAGAATGTACGGGTGTACGCTCACTGACGTAGCGCGTGTAGATACCGGAACTGTACCCATATTCCAATTCAGTATCTCCCGCCTTCACTTTTCCGACCACACTTGGAAAATTGAGATTCAGGTTGACTCCCTGAAAAATGTCAAAGCGTTTCGACTTCAGCGCATAATTGACCACCGCCCTGCCGGCAGAAACGCGCATCTTCAAATCAGTCGGTGTCATGGGAATATACTTCACTTCTCCTTTGGTAGTACCGCGCGTGATCGCCCAGCCGACCGGTTTTTCATTGAGCAGCAGGTCAGTCTCACCAGCCATCACTTTCTGAATGATCGGTTTATAGTCCTCATAATCCCGAACCGGAAACGCCTTCCGAAAATCAGCAATGGACCCGACAGAACCGGCTCCATGTTGCTTGCCGAATTTCGTCTGGTTGTAAATATAAAGACTTCTTTCAAGCACTTCCTGCTGTGCTTTTTCGGGCTCCCGGATCGATTGATGCCAGGGGGCGACCATTTGCTGAAGCTGGGCAAGCGGATCTACAACAGGCAATCTATTCATTTTGTTGTTCCTCACTCTATTGATTGTATGTGAAATGTGTTTAAAAAAACAAGGCTGCTTTTTTTGACTAAAAGCAGCCAGTAGACAGAAAAGTAATCAAGGAAAATGTGTCCGGATCACTGCTCCATACGGTTGCGTTTATCGTAATTCAATAAACGATTGATGAATGCAGATTGATTGGATTGGTACTTGGGTTGATCGCGCATCACGATCCCGATGATGGTGGAACCGGTTTTCTGGAACCGTTCAACGATTGCCTGCGTTGCCTCTGATTTTGCATAGCTCGGATTAATCATCAAAACCACGCCATCCACCTGAGCTGCTAACAAAGTAGCTTCATTATAGAAAAACGCCGGTCCGTGAATGAATATCTTTTCATATTCCTGTTTCAACTGTTTGATCAAATCACTCATCTCTTTTGTCCCGATGAGGTCTTTGGTCAGAGTGGGCATATTCCCACTGGTGATGATATGCAAATGTCCTTCCAGCATTGAATGCTTGATGGCATCCACAGTACGCTGCCCCTGAAGCACATCGCTCAAGCCTACCCGGTTTGGTAATTCAAAAACACGATGGATCACCGGGCGATTGAGGTCTGCATCGATCAATATGGTCTTTTTCCCGGATTGGGCGACCATCGCAGCCAGGTCTGCCGCAATAGAGGCATTATTAATATACGTCCTTGTACTGGTCACAAGGATGGACTGCATATGCTTGGTTTGCTGTAAATTTTCCATTAATTCTCTATCCACTAAACATTAAAAACAAAACACTAAATCCATAGCAAGAAACATACCAGAAAATTAAATTATTTTCTGATGCCTATACAATGCAGATTGTTAATCTTTCTTTACCGACCGATGCCGAGGGTGGCATTGGGGGCGCCGGCGGCTAACACGAATAACGCGATGGTGAGGATGGCTAATACCAGCTGTCCCTTCTTGCTTGCGAAAACGCTGATCTTGTTATTTAAGTTCTTCATCAGATTTCTCCTTATAATGCTGCCAGTTTGGCTGCGAATTCCTGCAGTGATGTCGCGCGAATGGTGGCGACTTTTTCTTCTGCTTCTCTGCTCAAGTTGAATTTCTCGCCGCTGTAGCCGCTGTTGATCGCCTTGGTGGGATTGGTGAGCAGCATATTGCAGAAATTGCGGTTGATGACCGCTGCTGAAAGCAGTCGACTGTATTCCTGCTCCCGATTTGATCTGGTGTAGTTGTAATTTTCGATTTTCTTTAACATGGTATTTCTCCTAATAAACTTTTATCGACCAATACCGAGAGTAGCGTTGGGAGCACCGGCGGCTAATACGAATAATGCAATCGTGAGGATGGCTAATACAAGCTGTCCCTTTTTGCTGGCAAATACGCTCACTTTGTTGGTTAAGTTCTTCATCAGATTTCTCCTGTTTTTCTTTTTAGTAATCTATCGACCGATGCCGAGGGTGGCATTCGGGGCGCCGGCTGCTAACACGAATAACGCGATGGTGAGGATGGCTAATACAAGCTGACCCTTTTTGCTGGCAAATACGCTTACTTTGTTGGTTAAGTTCTTCATCAGATTTCTCCTGTTTTTTTTTAATACTCTATCGTCCGATACCGAGGGTGGCATTCGGCGCACCGGCGGCTAATACGAATAATGCAATCGTGAGGATAGCTAATACGAGCTGTCCCTTCTTGCTGGCAAATACGCTCACTTTGTTGGTTAAGTTCTTCATCAGATTTCTCCTGTTTTCCTTTTTAATTATTTTTATCGACCGATGCCGAGGGTGGCATTTGGGGCACCGGCGGCTAATACGAATAACGCAATGGTGAGGATGGCTAATACGAGCTGTCCCTTCTTGCTTGCGAACACACTTACTTTATTGGTTAAGTTCTTCATCAGATTTCTCCTTTTCAATGTCTTTCTTATAATGCTGCCAGTTTGGCTGCGAATTCCTGCAGTGATGTCGCGCGAATGGTGGCAACCTTTTCTTCTGCTTCTTTGCTCAGGTTGAATTTCTCGCCGCTGTAGCCGCTGTTGATGGCTTTGGTCGGGTTGGTGAGCAGCATATTGCAGAAATTGCGGTTGATGACTGCTGCTGAAAGCAGTCGACTGTATTCCTGCTCTCGATTTGATCTGGTGTAGCTGTAGTTTTCGATTTTCTTTAACATGGTCTTTCTCCTAATAAAATTGATTACCGACCGATGCCGAGGGTAGCATTCGGCGCGCCGGCGGCTAACACGAATAACGCGATGGTAAGGATGGCTAATACAAGCTGTCCTTTCTTGCTGGCAAATACGCTTACCTTGTTGGTTAAGTTCTTCATGATGTTTCTCCTTTTTAGATTTGAAAATTGATTACTTCGGTGGCAAAATCCACCAAATTTGATGCATGGATGGCTTTCAATTTCGCCAGTTCCAGCGCATTCACATTGAAATATTCCTCATGAAACCCCGCTTCAATTGCGCTTCCAGGGGAATCAAGAAGTTTTTGACAGAACGTTTCATTGATGACAGCCGCGCTAAAAATACGGCTTATTTCTGAATTTTTTACTTTCTTTATGGGATAGGTCGATCGAAAATTAAGAGCCCTCAACATGGATTCACCTCCGATGGTGATTTTTGTCGGGAGGAACCGCCCAAGGACCAAAGAAACAAGAATGCTCCAACACTAATAAATATATCACCAACACTAAAAGCGACTTTATAGTTCAACCACTCAGGAAGAAGGAAAATATCAGAAAGGAACCACAGCTTTGTATCCTGCGTTTGGAGCAGGATATCTTTCCCATACCCTACCCGTTCTCCAAGGGTAAGGGGCACATTTACTCCCGGTGCCATCAATTTTTGAGCTGTTTCGGGACTTAATGGCATAAAGCCATGATTTATCGCGATCACCAAAAAATTCAAGATCAATCCCAATCCCATAACCCACATGCCAGGCAGCTTTCGGTTCTGCCAGACAAATGCCATCAAAAGAAGCAGTGACCCAATGAGGATAAATGGGATCCAGGTATCGGGGATATGCTCTCGGGTGAACTGCAGTGAAAATGCAAAATACTGGGGAAGAAATGCAATAAAAACCAACCAGACTGATTGGATTTTCAGTGTAATAAATTTCTCATGACGATGCCATGACCGCAATAGGGCTGCGATCAATCCCGCGACGACGGCTATTAGAAGAACCATGATATTTGATTACCGGTTTTTTTTGAAAAATTGTGAATAATTCCCTTTTGTTAACTATTCCCTATTTTTCCTTTTATAACTTGAACTTATCCCTGTGTTAGCGATGCCCCCTATGCAGGGGGCATCGCTAGGTGTTGAGGTAATTGTTCGGAGGGCATTTGATCAAAAACCTCAATTTGTATTTATTATGTTCGTATTCGGACTGCAAAAGAGGCTTCATAATTTAACAAGTATTTCACATACGTGAATTGTTTTTGAAAGTTGGTTCAAGGTTCTGCCATGAAAAACAGATCGCAAAGAAAACAAGGAAAACCGCGAATATAAACACAAATGCTCCATGAATTCTTAGAATTCATGGAGCATGTTTTGAAATATACCTTTTCACTTGAAAAAGTTTTTACGAGTTATCATCCCTGATCAACATATTTGAAAAGATCGAAACCACGCTTACGACCAGAGAGCCCAGCAGTGCTGCCCAGAAATCATCCACATAGAAACCCACATGGAACCAATTCACCGCAATATTGCTGGCAATCAAAAAAGATATCGCGTTGACGATGAATGTAAAAAGTCCAAGAGTTAAAATGATGAGAGGGCAGGATAAAACCTTGAGAAGCGGGCGAATGATCGCGTTGACCAACCCCAAAATAAAAGCCATCAGAGCAAAGATCTTCCATGCTTCGGGGCTTTCCACATGAATTCCCGGCACCAGATAGGCTGCCGCAAACAATGCGAGAGAAGTGGTTATCCAGCGAATAATCAATTTCATTTTTTCTCCTTATATCTATCCTTTTCTTTTCACACAATCTTATAATATTTAATGATATAACGAAACATAATAAAAAAAGTTTTCCTTTTGGAGGTATTCTGATGGAATTTGATAAAAAACCACGTATTCGGGAACTCCCCCGAAATATCTGGGGGGTCAGCCTTACCAGCTTTTTTATGGATATTTCCAGTGAGATGGTCATTAACATTCTTCCACTTTTTCTATCAAACGTTCTGGGAGTAAAAACAAACATTATTGGTTTGATCGAGGGTGTGGCAGAAGCAACTGCCAGCTTGCTCAAGATGGTCTCGGGTTGGCTGTCAGATAAACTCAATACCCGCAAGTGGCTGGCGGTTCTGGGATACGGCGTCTCCGCCCTGTCAAAACCATTCTTCTACTTTGCGAATACCTGGGGAGCGGTCGCAGCTATCCGCTGGGCAGATCGGGTCGGGAAAGGAATACGCACGGCTCCGCGGGATGCACTGGTGGCAGATTCTGTTAATAAAAAACAACGTGGTCTGGCGTTCGGCTTCCAACGGGCAGCTGACACACTTGGCGCCATGCTGGGGATTGCCATCGCTGCTCTGGTGGTATGGCTGTCGCAGCGTTCATCAGAACTTCTTTCAGTGGATACCTTCAAACTCATTGTTCTGCTCAGTATTCTTCCCGCCTTTCTCGCTGTGCTTTCCCTTATCATTGGAACGAAGGAAGTGAAAGGGAAAGATGCTCATACACTTCCCAAGATCAGCTTTAAAGTTCTGGGCAAAGATTTCCTGATCTTCATGCTGATCGTTTCCTTATTCGATATCGGGAACTCATCCGATGCTTTTCTAACCCTGCGGGCGCAGGAGCGCGGAGTAAGTGTGCTGGGTATTTTGATCATGCTGGTCATGTTCAACCTGGTATATACACTCATTTCCACACCGGCAGGGATCCTTTCAGATCGGGTGGGTAGAAAAAAGATGATCATCGGGGGCTGGCTGGTATATGCAGCAGTCTATCTGGGTTTTGGTCTGGCACAAACCAGCATTCATATTTATGTGCTGTATGTCATTTACGGTATTTATTATGGATTGACCTATGGAACTACAAAGGCGATGGTGGCAGATATTGTGCCAGTGGAACTGCGCGGAACCGCGTATGGAACATATAACGGTATCCTGGGGATTCTCGATTTCCCGGCTTCCCTGATCGCGGGTATTCTATGGCAGGGTGTTGGAAACTGGCATGGTTTTGGTGCCCCCGCTCCATTTTTATTCGGGGCAGCTACCGCTTTTGCGGCAGCCATTCTCATGGCTTCCTGGAAGCCTTCTGCGAAAATTCAAAACTGAGGTTAGAATAAGGAAAAACATTTAATATTAGAGGAAAAATGGTACCGGCGATTAATAAAAAGAATAAATATTTGATTGGTTTCGCAATAGCAGCGTTAGCCGTATTCTGTTTCATAAACGGCAATTATTACTTCATGGCATCCGTACTGTGTGTTTTAGTAAGTGTTCTTACAACCTTTGATAAAGACGATCCAAAAATAAAGAACCAAAAACTCATGCAGGCTTTAAATTTATCAGGGTATGCTCTGGCAGTACTGATATGGGTATACAGCATGTATTTTAAATAGATCGAAGTAAGCATATGCAGTGGAAATTGGGGCATTATCAAGTAGGCAATGCATGGAAATCACAGCAAGATATGTTCCGCCTGCTTGTTACCCATTTCCACCGCTATCAGCTCATGGAACTCCAGGATGTCTATAAACTGATCTACCAGGGAGTTTGCGGTTCAGCTCATATCATGCAGTCTACACCTGCCAGCTTTGAAGCCGAACTGGAAAAAGAATTTGCCTCAATCGATAAGAGTGAGAACCAGCCCCTCTGGGAAACGATCCATCCGGAGGGTAAGATCATACGGCTCAATCTGGCTACTTATAAAGCACAATCACAACAAATAGACCGGCTTGCAGCTCTTTGCATCTGGACCGCTGAAATTTCCTGTCAGGCAGAAAAGAACTACGAAAATATTTCCATCGCTTTCGATACAATCTATAAACTCTGTAAAAGCCGGAAAATTCCCAAATTCACACCAGAGGAAATCGCAGAATATCAAAAATGGATCGTTGATAATTCCTATCCTGTAGTCCACCATTCAGATACCTACCGGAAGAACTACAATCCCCATTACCGTCTGGTACACCGGAAATTTCTTTCGATCCTGCACTAATCAGCTTTCAGGGAATGATAGATACCTCTGGCAGCCAGTATGCCGGATAAAAATGCCCAGTGAAGATTATACCCACCGCATGGTCCCAGCACGTTTAGAATTTCACCGGCAAAGTACAGCCCCGGGCAGACACGTGATTCCATCACATTTGCATCAATATCTGCAAGGGCAACACCGCCCGTAGAAGCCTGCGCATGTTTAAAGCCCCGCACTCCTCGAACCGCAACTTCCTGCTGCTGAATGGCATGCAGGAGCGCTGCTTTATTTTTCTGTGTAAGCTCTGCGCAAGTTTTAAGTTGATCCAATCCAGTTTTCTTTAAAAGGAAAACAGCTGTTTTTGATGGAAAAAAACCTGCAAGCATGGAGGCAGGGGAAAGCATTTGCAGGTTCGGGTTATTGAGAGATCTCTGGATATCTTCCAGATGTTTTGGTGCAAAATTGATTTGCAAAGTATATTCTTCAATAAAAGCCGTTTCTATGAAATGGCTGAGATCCATCACTCCCGGTCCATTCAATCCCCATTGTGTGAAAATGATGTTCCCAAGCGTATGAGCAACCTCTTTATTATTACGCCTCAGGGTGATCCCTGCATCCAGCCGCACCCCCTGCAGTTTATGGAAAGGACCCGGATCGGTTTCAATGGGGGTTAGAGCCGGGGAAACAGGCAGGATGTGATGCCCCAACCTTTTCAGCGGTTCATAAAGGGCATCTCTCGCACCAAGCTGCGGGTTCGCCGGGCTGCCGCAGGCAATCAGCAGCTTATCGAACAAGTACTGTTTCGATTGATCTTCCGCAGCAACCAAAAAGCCATCATCTTTCTTTTGAAGGGTGGATACAAGAATATTATGAAAGATGGGCACATCTGCCAGGTTATTCCGAAAAATATTAACCACGTTCGCGGCGGAATATGAAAGCGGGTAAACCCAGCCATCATCACTGGCAGCAGTAGGAATACCCATATCAGCAAGCGCATCCAGGACTTCTGCATTAGTCAACGCCCGAAAACAGGTCTGCAGTGCTAGCGGGTCATCTGAAAAATAGCGTTTTTCATTCGCAGAGAGATTGGAAATATTACAGCGCCCGGCTCCGGTCGCGTTTAATTTACGCCCAGGTTCTGAATTCGCATCAAAGATCTGTACTTTCATATTCATTTTATGCAGTTGAACAGCAGCCATCATGCCAGCTGCTCCTCCACCAATGATGCCAATCCTCATTTTTTTCTCCAATCCTGTTGTATGATAAGAAGAAAGACCAGATTTCTCACAAAATTCGCACAAAATTGCGGATTGTATTAGAATAAGGCAATTTCGTTAATTTTTCGGGAGGTTAGTATGGAAAAACATTTATATCTATCTCTCTTACCTGAGGCTCTTATCGTCTCAATGTTAACACCAGAAGAGTTTGGTGTCTATTATGCAGTTGGGTCATTAAAGAAATCGCGCGGTCAAGCGATTTTTTTTGAAATTGACCCTGATTTTCGATCGAATGAGTTCCAAATCGAAGAAGCGCTCAACCGCTGTATTCCACACGAAGACGGAACACCGAAACGCTCGATCTATGTTTCTGTCTACCGTGTTTTAGAGCAAATTCCTCTCAAGGCGCTGAAGAAGCTGTATCTCGTCACCCAGGATGGGCGAACGCTTGGAATTGAAAAAAACATGCAGCTTCCAAAAGAAGAAAAAGGAATGCATTTATACCGGGAGATCGTACCGGTAAGTCCTCTGGTTGCCAGCACCCTTGATCCGAAATCGTTCTATGAGTTAATCGTGCGCAACCCGACAACTCTCGTTAAACTCCCGGCTATCTGTTTTTCAGAACTAAAGCTGGGTGCCCTGGCAGATGATCCGCAGAATGGAGAAATCGGTGATCTCCCTTATGAGAATATCTACCACCTTCGGGACTGCCTGCTAGAACTGCGCACAAAATTCGTGCACTCAAAGATGGTAGACCGTACACCATTCAGGGGTCTATCTTACCGCACCATTAAAAATGGTTTCTTTGTTGGAAACGAGAAAGAGATTGTGTATTATCCCATCCCCAGCCAGGAAGAACTGATCAAAGATCATTATTCCTGGTGGCGATCCGCAAGTTTCTAAGGTAAATACAAGAGACCTTTCTAGCTGGGATTCCCAGATGGGTGAAGTATGTGTTTTTATAAATTTTTTTCATAGAAGGAGTTTTTATGTCTACACAAAACTGGTTGCTAATAGGGGTGGGTGCCGGATTGATATCCGTCGCCGTGGCGTTGTATCTGTTCTTCTGGGTGAAAAAGCAAAATGCGGGTTCAAAAAAAGCACAAGAAGTAGCACGCTGGATCAAGGAAGGAGCATCTTCATATCTAAAGAAGCTCTACACTTCCCTTGGACTGGTAGCCATTATCCTGGGCTTTATTATTGCTCTTGTATTCAGCTTCAACCTCGGTGATCTCAGCAATTCTCAGGTCACAATTAACAGCAGTGAGGGGCTTAAAGTAGCCATCACATTTGTTTTTGGTGCACTCTGTTCCGCCGTTGCCGGTTATTTGGGAATGAGTGTTGCCGTTGAAGCAAATGTGCGCAGTGCGACTGCCGCAGAAAAATCATTGAATCAAGCTTTCCGGGTTGCTTTTTATGCCGGTTCTGTAATGGGTCTGGCAATGGTCGGACTGGCAGTGATAGGTATGTCTACCATTTTCCTGATCACCAATGATCCTGAGCTGATCCTGGGATTCAGTTTTGGCGCATCCACACTGGCTCTGCTGGCAAAAGCAGGCGGCGGCATTTACACCAAAACCGCCGATATCGCCGCCGATCTGGTAGGAAAAGTTGAAATTGGTATCCCCGAAGATGATCCCCGCAACCCGGCTGTGGTTGCCGATAATGTTGGAGATAATGTGGGTGACGTAGCCGGTATGGGCGCAGATATCTTCGACAGCTATGTCGCAAGCTCTGTGGCTGCGATTTTACTGGGTGCCGCTCTGCCGGGTAGTGATACCCGCTATATCATTTTCCCATTGATCCTGTGCATCCTGGGTATTATTGCTTCACTGATCGGCATTCAATTCGTCCGGGTGGGAAAGAACGGAAAACCGGGCACAGCCTTGAACAACGGCACAGTCATCACGGCAGTTATCTACGCCTTGCTGGTTGGCGCACTGGTCAAGTTCGGGAATTATGATATGGGTGCTCTGTGGGCTACACTGGTAGGGCTGGTCACAGGCGTAATCATCGGCTTCACTTCCGATTACTTCACCTCGGATGCTCACAAACCCGTTCAAGAGACCGCCAAAGTATCAGGTTCCGGCTCCGCCATTACCATTATCACCGGCTTCAGTTATGGGCTGATCAGCATCGTTCCCTCGGTTATTGGGATCGTCGTTGCCACCCTGGCATCGTATTATTTCGCAGACGCATCAGAAACATTAAGCGGTGTATATGGAATTGGCATCAGTGCAGTAGGTATGCTGGCGATCAGCGGAATGATCGTCTCGGCAGACGCCTACGGTCCTATTGTGGATAACGCACGCGGAATCGCCGAAATGGCGGGAATGAACCATGAAGTGATAGAACGAGCCGATGTACTGGATTCAGCAGGCAATACGGCAAAAGCAATCACCAAAGGCTTTTCCATCAGCGCCGCGGCTCTCACCGTGCTGGCACTTTTTGCTTCATTCGCCGAATCCATAGAATCTGCCGGATTCCCCCTCGATCTCTCCCTGCGCGATCCCATTGTGATCGGCGGAGTATTCTTAGGAGCCATGACGCCTCCCCTCTTCAGCGCGCTCACCATGCTGGCAGTAACCCATAACGCATTTGATATGATCGAAGAAATCCGCCGGCAGTTCCGTGAAAAACCGGGCATTTTAGCCGGTAAAGAAATGCCTGATTACAATACCTGCGTCGGGTTGGCAGCACAGGGTGCTCTGCAGTCTCTGGTCCTTCCCGCTTTCGTTGCGGTTGGTCTGCCTCTGCTGGTCGGATTCCTGCTTGGACCCAATGCCCTGGGCGGCTTTTTGGGCGGTTCGATCTTTACCGGAATCGTACTGGCGATGCTGATGACCAATGCCGGCGGGCTGTGGGACAACGCAAAGAAATATATCGAATCAGGTGTCTATGGTGGTCCAGGTTCCGAAGCGCACAAGGCTTCTGTGGTAGGAGATACCGTAGGTGATCCGTTCAAGGATACCGCAGGTCCATCCATCAATACCCTGATCACTGTTATGTCGCTAGTTTCAACCCTGTTCGCACCGGTGATAGCAGCTTTTCACCTTTTCTAATAAAAAAAAACAGCTCCTTTTACAAGGAGCTGTTTTTTTATTTATCTATATCTTCTCTCTGGTTTTCCGACGATCGCAAACTGATTTACCAGCCTGTGCAATTCCATAGGCGGCGCCGCTTACCAGAATAATAGTAGCGCCAGAAGTGAGATTGAAAGCATAAGAAAGAAACAACCCACAGGTTGAAAAAACAATCCCCAGCAGGGAAGCAGCAATCATCATCTTTTTCAAATCTTTAAAGTAGATACCCGCGATTGCCGGAGGAATCGTCAAGAGCGCAATGACCATGATCAATCCGACCAGACGCATGGTGATCACCACCGTCAAAGCGATCAAAGCAAATAGAATATAAAACAAGGTATTGACCGGGACATTTTCTACCGTAGCAAATTCCTCATCAAAAGAAATGGCTACAAATCCCTTATAAAGAACCATGATGGTTAGAATAACCACAAGATCCAGCACAGCCATGAAGATCAGATCGCTGGATGGAACAGCCAAAATGCTGCCGAACAGATAACTCATCAGGTCAGCTTTATAACCTGGACTGAAATCCAGAAAAATGATCCCCACTGCCATACCGACCGCCCACATTACACCGATGATGGTATCTGCGCGCTCTCTCGTCTTCCTCGATACATATCCCATTCCAAAAGCAGATATCAGCGAAAAAACAACGGCGCCCAGCACCGGATCCTGATTCAGGAAATAGGCGATGCCAATTCCCCCATAAGCAGCATGAGCTATTCCACCGCTGAGAAAGACCAGCCGATTCACAATGATAAAAGTACCAATGATCCCACAGGCGATACTGACCAGCACACCAGCCATCAAGGCATTTCGAAAGAATGTAAATTGAAGTACTTCAACCATGTTATTCTCTTTCCTCATGCTTATGGGGTGAAAGCACGCGGTGGGGTATCCCATGCGCAATAAGCTCGATTGGGCATTTATAGATCGCATCTACCATTTCATCAGTGATCTCTTTTGTACCGTGATAATGCAGTTTCCGGTTAAGACAACCGATCGTTTTTACATAAGAAGAAACAGCGTCCATGTTATGGCTGACCATGATGATCGTGATGGTTTGATTTAATTTATTTAGCAGATCATAGATGCTTTTCGACACAAGTGGATCGATACTGGCAGTTGGTTCATCCAGCAGCAGGATCAGGGGACGGGTGACCAGCGCACGCGCGATATACACCCGCTGGCGCTGTCCAACAGAGAGATCTCCAATTGGGCGATTCCGCAGATTCTCAATATCGACTTCCCTTAATGAGGTAAGGATCACCTGCTCATCCTCTTTGCTGACCTTTGCCAGAATTCCGCGGCAGCCGAGCATGCCCATTTTAACAACATCCCAGACCGAAATAGGGAAATCATGATCCAGGGAAACCTGCTGGGGAACATATCCAATATGACAGCGTCCCTCTTGAGGGGTTTTCCCCATTACTTCTACTTCCCCCCGGGTCGGTTCGATCAATCCCATGATGACTTTCAACAAAGTTGTTTTTCCGCCACCATTAGGACCGATCAAACCGATGAAATCCCCGGGGAATACATCCAGATTGATCTCTTCCAGGATCGTTTCAGTTCCATATCCTGCCCAGAGGTTCTTTATCCGGATTACTTGTTTTTGCTGATCTATATTCATTCTTCTATTTTAAGGCACTTGAGAGTGATTCGGTGATCAGCTTCATATTTTCCAGCCAGTTTTCTGCCAGCGGGCTGACAAGAATTACCCGACCGTTGATCTCATCTGCAATGGTTTCAGCAGCTTTTGTGCTGAATTCGGGCTGTGCAAAGATGATCTGAATTTGATCCTCCTGCGCGGTTGTGATCAGATCTGCCATTTCCGAAGCACTGGGTTCATTCCCACCAACCTCGATGGCGATCTGCTCAAGGTTATAATCGCGAGCGAAATATCCCCAGGCAGGATGGAAAGTAATGAATTTCCGGGTGGTCAGAGTACTCAAAGACTCACTGATTTCCCCATCCAATGCATCGATATCCTGCAGGAAATCATCCAGATTTGCCTTATAGACATCACTATTTGCGGGATCTTCTTCAGATAAGGCGGCTTCAATATTCTGCGCAATAATACGCACATTAGCCGGTGACAACCAGACGTGTGGATCCAGTTCTCCTTCTTCCTCTTCCGAAGCGGTCATGGGTATTCTTTGAATTGCTGCACTCGCATCAATGATCTTCATGTCAGGATTCGTTTCTGCAAATTTTTCCAACCAGGCATCTTCAAATTCCACACCGATAGAAAAATAGATCCTCGAGACAGCCAGATCTTCCATTTGAGCGGGCTGCGGTTCATAAGTGTGCGGTGATTCTCCTGGACCCACCATCACATTTATATTTACCTGATCTCCCCCGATCCGTTCAACGAAATATGCTTCCGGAAGGATGCTGACCGTTACATTTAGTTTTTCAGTTTCTTCAGCAGCCCGGGTGGCTGTGCAGCCCACCAGGGCAGCAGCAACAGCGAGTGCACTAAGTACAGTAAATAGAATTTTATTTTGTTTCATTGTGTTTTCCTTTTATATTTTCTGGCAGCGCGGACATAATCCGCTTAACTGCAGCCAGTGATCTTGTAATAGAAAATCGTTTTGTTGAGCAACTTTTTCAAACTGGTCTCCGAAATTCAGTCCTTCGAAGTAAACTGCCTTCCCACAATTCGAGCATATCAGAAGATGATGGTGCCCTTCTTTCAACCGTAAAAATTTATTACACCCGCTGTCTTGATGAACTTTCTGCAAAAGCCCCAGATGTTCCAGACAATCCATGGTGCGGTAAACGGTAACGATTCCCATCGAAGGATGGTCCTTGTGAACGAGATCGAAAACTTCCATTGAATCCAGCGCTTTTTCGCTGTTCAATAAAACATCAACGATCGCTTCTCGCTGTGAAGTGATACGCAGTCCCTTTTCTTTTAACCGTTTGAGCCAGATCTCTTTTGTTGTCATCCCTCTCCTTTCTTATTGATAGTGATTTTCATTATCAATAACTATAATCCATGTTTTTATTAATTTCAAGTGCATACTTGAGTTTTTTATCAAAATGCCGCTAGAATGAGATGATAGAAAAATCTTTTTATACCGGGCAATTGAGAGATCCCCCTACTGAATCTTTCTCCCTTTATAGAAAGAATCATCAACCAGAAGAGTCAATACAAACCAAAGCAACTTCCTAAAAAAGGAAAAGGAGATAAAAATGGAAAAATTAACTCTGAAGGTAGGAAATTTATCCGCACAACAGATAGATCTGATGCTCCAAAATTTACCGATCGATGTGACTTTTGTGGATGAAAACGATGAGGTGGCGTTTTACTCGCAATCACGAGAACGCATCTTCGCGCGCACCCCGGCTGTAATTGGACGCAAGGTGCAGATGTGCCATCCTCCCGCAAGCGTTGATAAGGTACAAAAGATCCTGGATGATTTTCGTTCAGGAAAACGCAGTGAAGCAGGGTTTTGGATCCAGATGAACGGGAAATTCATTCACATCCGGTATTTTGCAGTGCGGGATGAAGAAGGGGCATATAAGGGAACTATTGAAGTTACCCAGGATATCACCGAGATCCAGAAGTTGAAAGGGGAAAAGCGCCTGTTGGATGATCGATAAGCAGTTTTTGCAATGCTTACTTATTAATGAAAATGATCTGCGGGGTCCCGCAGATCATTTTTTCTTCTGGCATTCGGGGCATATTCCAAACAGGATGAGATGATTCGTCGTAATCTCGAAATTGGTCTTTTTCTGGACCGCTTCAAGAAAATCGGCAACCTGACCATCTTTGAAGGTAAGCTGTTTTCCGCATTTTTCACAAACCAGATGATGATGGGGTTTCTGGGAAACCAGCTGATATACCACTGCCGGTCCACCCATATCAGAAACAGAAGCTTTTCCATGATGCACCATGCGTTCCAGTGCACGGTAAACTGTAGATTGATCTACTGCGCTGAGTGTAATCTTCACCTTTTCATAGATTTCTTTGGCAGTCAGATGATCGTCCTGCTCGTTCAAGATCTTAAAGATTTCATTAGTTATAGATGATGCTCGCATTTTTCTACTCTCTTAAAGTATAATATGCAAAGTATTGCATTTACAAAATTTCTATAATGGAGTTTCAATATGTCGATCAAGCAACAACTTATGCACATACCAGATGGTTTTCTATCCCTTATTTTATCTTTAATTCTTTGGATTATCTCAATCATTGTCGTTTTCCTCGCAATTAAACATTATGCAAAAGAAAAGAATAATCAGAAGCTACCACTTATGGGGGTGCTGGCAGCAGCCATTTTTGCCGGGCAGATGTTGAATTTCAATGTCGCCGGTGGAACCTCGGGGCACCTGCTGGGTGCAGCCATTGCGACAATTCTTGTTGGACCATGGGAAGCAGTACTGGTAATAACAAGTGTAGTATCGGTGCAGGCTCTCATTTTCCAGGATGGAGGACTGCTGGCACTGGGCGCCAATATATTCAATATGGCAGTCATCGGCGTAAGCGTATCCTATGCCCTTTATCAACTTATGGGCAAGGTCTTTAAAAAAGGAAAATGGGCGCTCGGCATCAATGGCTTTGTTGCCGGCTGGTGTTCAATTTTCGTCGCTGCGCTTGCGGCAGCTCTGGAATTGGCAATTTCTGGAACTTCTCCTGCCAATATTGCTGTGCCAGCCATGGGCAGCGTTCATGCTCTGATCGGCATTGGCGAGGGATTGATCACCCTTGCCGTGATCATGTTCGTTTCATCTGCCAAGAATGGGCTCATTGAAAATACCGCAAAGGGGAAAATGATCGACAAATCAGTATTAATTGGGGGAATTGTTCTAGCTCTCATACTGGCAGTTCTCTCTCCGCTGGCATCATCCAATCCGGATGGACTGGAGCGCGTTGCGGAAGACCTGGGATTCATATCTCAGGAGAGTGGTCCTTTCTACAACATTATTCCGGACTACACCTTCCCCGGTATTCAGAATGAGAGTATTGCAACGATTACAGCTGGAGTAATTGGTGTATTATTAATCGCTTCAGTAGCCCTGATAACATTCAAAAGAAAGAAAAGCAGCGCCGAAAAATAAATACTCAAATTGATCAATAACGCTATTAGCACCAATTCTCTTTATTCAATAGATGCCCGGGTGAAATGGGTGGGAGCCTTCGTTATAGCATTCATTACTCTCTCTATCCCACTCTATACCTGGGCAGCTTACATTTTAATTCTCTCTATCCTTCTTGCTGTTCTGATCGCTTCCCAGCTTCCATTCTATAAAGTGATCAAACGCACTTTTCTTTTAGAGATTCCCCTTATCTTTGTACTGGCTCCCCTTCCATTTATTAAACTGGACACCTCCCTTTTACCGGTTTCCATCATGGGGTTTGCCTTCCAAATATCACAACATCAGATTTTACACATCGGCGTTCTTCTGCTTCGTTCCTGGTTGATCATCTTCACTATGGTTTTACTGACCATGACAACCCCCGCGGATGACCTGTTGTTTTCATTATCTTCTATTGGGGTACCGGAAGTACTGGTGAACATCATTACCTTAATGTGGCGTTACCTTTCGCTTTTCATTTCCGATTCTCAAAAATTAACATCAGCCAGAGAAATGCGCAGCGTTTCCCCATCCGGGCTCCGCCTGAATAAACAGCGCTTCCTGTGGAATATTCAGGTAACCGGTTCAATTCTTGGGAATTTGTTCCTGCGGGCATATGAACGCAGCGAAAGGATCTTTCAGGCAATGCAGCTGCGCGGTTTTGACGGTACCCTCCGCTCTCTACGCAGCAAATCCTTGAGTCTCATGCAGAAATTCCAAATAATACTCATCCTGGTTTTTGGTTTCTGTTTTATCATTATGGCATACGGAATTCAAGGAAAATAAGTACAGTATGCCCATTATCGATGTAAAACACCTGCATTTTTCATATCCAGAATCCCCGGAAACGCTCAAAGACATCTCTTTTTCTGTTGAGAAGGGAGAAAAAGTAGCTATCGCCGGTCCCAACGGATCAGGGAAAACCACCCTTTTGCTTAACCTGACCGGTCTTTTAATGGGGGATGGTTCAATCAGCATCAATGGGATATCCATGGAGAAACACAGTCTTTCAGAAATTCGGAAACAGCTGGGGATGGTTTTTCAATCACCGGATGACCAACTTTTTTCAAACCGGGTTTATGAAGATGTGGCATATGGATTGATCTATCAGAACATGCAGAAGGAAGAAATCGAAGAACGGGTGCAAAAAGCATTATCAGATGTGGGTATGGCAGCTTTCAAAGATTTTGTTCCCTACCATCTCAGCCTGGGGCAGAAAAAGCGAGTAGCCATCGCCACGGTGCTTTCCATGCAGCCGGAGATCATCCTTTTCGACGAACCAACCATGGGGTTGGATTCCAGAGCGAAAAAACAATTCCTTCGGATCGTTCACCAGCTTTCACAGACCATTCTGGTAGCGACCCATGATTTGAAATTAGCCGCAACGATCTGCGATCGGCTTTTAGTCATGGATGAGGGTCAGCTGGTTTTCGATGGACCCATGCAGGATGCCCTTCGGGAAAAGGAACTGCTGGAAGCGCACGGACTGGACCCGGAATTTTAGCATTCCTGAATTATCAAATACGCCAAAAAAATATCCTTTCAAAACTATAAGAGAATATTTATTCTTTCAACAGGATTTCACTTAATTTTTCCTCATCAAAATCCAGAATGATCGTGCCGTCAATATCAAAGGTCGGGGTGATCTGATGTCCATTTCCCCATGAGCGCACCTGCCGGGCTGCCGCGAAATTTGTAGTGATATCTACTTCTATATAGGGGACAGAATGCTCATTCAACCACAGACGTGCTCTGCGACAATCGGGGCACCACTGCGTGCAGTACATCACAACCCCACCGTGCGGTAATTTTTCATCGTTCTGTATAATTTCATTCCCCTTGAATTTGTTGGGGGTTATTTTCTTTATCTCCTCCAGAAGCACTTCATTGCTGGGCTGATCTTCAATATCATGAATATCGATATAGCGGATCACTCCCTCTTCATCAAGGATAAAAATTGCGCGCTCAGTATAGCCTTCTTTGCGAAGCACACCATATTTTCTGGCAACTTTTCCATGCGGCCAGAAATCACTCAATAATGGATAAGTAATTCCCCCCAGACTCTCTGCCCATGCCTGTAAACATGGTACATGATCGACGCTTATGCCCAGAACCTGGACATTCAATCCCGCGAATTTAGGTAATAAGACCTCATACGACGGGATCTGTCCTGATCAGATAGGCGTCCAGGCTAAAGGGAAAAAAGCGATCACCACTGTTTTCCCATGCAGATCATGTAAAGTCAGGTCTTTATCCAAATGACTTGGCAGGGTAAAATCAGGTGCGTGTTGACCTACTCTTAATTTCATGAGTACCTCCAATCAGGATTTAACCATGTAGAATAGGGTAGTGAAAGCAAATCTATTATAGCAAAGGATAAATCGGATGTATAAGGTAGTTTTACTTCGACATGGCGAAAGTGAATGGAATAAAGCCAACCTCTTTACCGGTTGGACGGACGTGGATCTTTCAGAAAAAGGTCTGCAGGAAGCAAAACAAGCTGCAGAACTCTTGAAAAATGAAGGGTATACCTTTGATATCGCTTACACCTCTGTTCTCAAACGAGCCATTCGCACTTTATGGCTTGTGCTGGATGGAATGGATCTGATGTGGATTCCCGTCGTTCGTTCCTGGCATTTGAACGAGCGTATGTACGGAGCCCTGCAGGGACTGAATAAGGCTCAAACCGCCGAAAAATATGGAACTGAGCAGGTACATCTATGGAGACGCAGCTATGACGTTCCCCCACCGGCTCTTGAGAAAGACGATGATCGCTACCCGGGTAAAGACCCAAGGTATGCGGATCTGGATGAAAAGGAAGTCCCCACCACAGAATGTCTGAAAGACACCGTGAACCGCTTCTTACCCTACTGGAAAGACACCATTGCCCCCACTATCAAATCAGGAAAGCGCGTTATCATTGCCGCACATGGGAACAGTCTGCGCGCGCTGGTGAAATATCTGGATAACATTTCTGATGAAGAAATCCCCGGATTGAACATTCCAACCGGCGTACCCCTGGTATACGAACTGGATAATGACATGAAACCAATCAAGCATTATTACCTGGGCGACCAGGAGGCAATTAATAATGCGATCAATGCGGTAGCAAACCAGACAAAAAAGAAGTGAAACACTGAAGGGAGTGAACCAATAAGGAACACTCCCTTTTTCTTCAAATATTTTTCTTTCAATTTCCTTTTTCAAACTTATGGTTTACACTAGGTATTAACAAAGAATATAACCCATGATCACTCAAAACATTGAAAAAATCCTTGCTTCAATCCCTGAATCCGTTACAGTGCTTGCCGCAGCCAAAACACGTACCATAGCAATGGTTCAGGAAGCATATCGCGCCGGGCTGGTTCATTTTGGACATAATTACGTACAGGAAGCAGCCGCAATGGTGCCTGCCATGACCGAGGATATCCGCTGGCACATGATCGGTCATTTACAGCGTAATAAGGTGAAACAGGCACTAACGCTATTCGATGTGATCGACTCAGTTGATTCACTGCGGCTGGCAGAAACGCTGGAAAACCACGCAGCCCAAATGGAGCAGGTAGTGCCGATCATGCTCGAGATCAACATTGGGGAAGAGGAAGCAAAAACCGGCGTGGCGCCGGATGCTGCTTTAGAGCTGGCAGGTTCCATGCAATCCCTGCCCCATCTTCATTTAATTGGAGTCATGACGATGGGTCCTCTTTCCGGTGATCCGGAAAATTCGCGGGCTTATTTCAAGCAGACCAGACGGCTGTTCGAACAAATACAAAAGGTTCAAAGTAGCGTTCAAATATTATCCATGGGAATGAGTAATGATTACCATGTGGCAATTGAAGAAGGTGCCAGTATGGTACGGCTCGGAACTGCCATCTTCGGGGAACGCATTTCTCATCATTCTTGATAAATCTGGTTCTCAATTCTTCACGAATGATTTATAATATGATAAAAATAGTCCTAATACAGGAGATTCAGCAGGTTCAAACCTGGCATCTTCATCACACCTTCAACGTTCCTATATTATAATTTTCAAGAATCTCACTGAAAGCTATTTTCTTCTCGATGTCATTTATCACTGAAAAAAAGAGAGGAAAAAGGTTAAGATTACTGGCATGGAAACGATTCAGGTAAAGGTTGAATTTTCCGGATTGTCACGTATTTTGGCAAAAGCCAATGATATGCAGCTGACTCTTTCTCCTCAACAGACTTATGTTGATATTATCCGCATGGTTGCAGAAAAATATCCCTCCCTGGTCGGTAATGTGATCGATAAAAGTAAAGATTCACTATTCCCATCCAATATATTCAGTAGAGATGGGAAAACAGTTGTAATGCCAGAAGAAATGAATAACAGCCCGCAGGATGGAGAAGTATTGATACTACTCTCACTACTGGCGGGTGGATAATATTAAAAATAAAAGGAGCTCCTGTATGTATGGGTATCATGGCAAAATCCTTCATATCGATCTGAAAGAGCAAAAACACTGGGTTGAAGAAAAACCAGAGGATTGGTACAAAATGTATATTGGGGGTGTTGCAATGGCAACCCGATTGTGCTGGGAAAATATTAAGCCGGGATGCGATGTTTATTCTCCCGATAATCCCGTATGCATTGCAAATGGTATCTTTGCAGGAACGCCGGTGCCGGTAGGTGGAAAATATGGATTAGCATCCAAATCGCCTATGACCGGATTCATTGGAGACAGCCTTTCCGGCAGCTGGTTTACGATCGCTCTGAAGCGGGCTGGCTGGGATGGTGTGGTAATTCATAACATCAGCGATAACTGGGTCAACATTTTTATCGACGATGACCGGGTAGAATTCCGCGATGCCACTTCTCTACTTGGGAAAGGCACCTATGAGACGGAAGAAGCTATTCGAGAACAACTGCATGACGATCAGGTACGTTCTGCTACCATTGGTCCTTCTGGCGAGAACATGGTGCGTTTTGCCAACGTCACCAATGACGGGCGCCAGGCGGGTAGAACCGGTCACGGCTCGGTATGGGGGTCAAAAAAATTGAAAGCTGTTTCTGTACGTGGAACCCACGGTATTGCAGTGGCTGACCCCGATACATTGATGAAGCTATCTTTCAATATCACCAAAGAAGCCCAGGGACCTCATACATCAAAGTACCGCATTCTGGGTACCTCCACCAATGTATTAAATATGAACAAATTAGGGCTGCTCCCTACCCGAAATTACAGCGAAGGTGTCTTCGAAGGAGCAGAAACTGTAAGCGGAGAGTACCTGCATGAACATCATGCGGTCAAAACGATCGCCTGCGCACAGTGCCCCATCGCCTGCGAACAGATGTCTATGGTAAAAGGTGGCCCTTATGAAGGGGCAATGACCGGTATCGAATACGAATGCCTGTTTGCCAATGGTCCAAACCTGGGGATTGCTGACCTGAACTATGTCATTAAACTGATTTCAATAGCCGATCATTCCGGCATGGATGCCATGACCATGGGCATCACCATTTCCTGGGCAATGGAAACATACGAACGGAAGATCTTTACCAACGATGATTTCAAATGTGAGAGCCATCCAGATGGCTTCCCTTTGAATTTTGGAGATGGGCAGTCTGCCGTGTTTCTGGCTGAAATGATCCGTGACCGGGAAGGAATCGGCGCACTCCTATCGGAAGGAACACGTATTGCAAGCCGCACCATTGATAAAGAGCGGGGAACAGAGACATGGAAATGGGCTATGCAGGTGAAAGGGCTCGAACCGGCAGGATATGACGCCAGAGGATTGAAGACATTTTCTCTCGGCTCTGCTGTAGGAACACGTGGTCCATGCCATAACCGCTCAGCGGCTTATGATCCTGATATCAAGGGTGATGTAGATCGTTTTTCTGTCGATGATACCCGCGGCGCTTTAGCAATGGAAACTGAAGAGTATGCTGCGGTTTATGACACCTTACCACTCTGCAAATTTATCCGCCGCTGCTTTACAGGCAAAGCCGACCGGGCAGGAGCATGGCCAGCAATTGCTAACCTGATCAATGCAACGACCGGGTGGGATCTTAAATATGAAGATATCGACCTGATTGGAACACGGGCTACCACTATCAAAAAAGCTTTCAACATTCGAGAGGGCTGGAAACGAACAGATGACACCCTCCCCTGGCGCTGGATGCATGATCCCATGACCAAGGGTCCCTCTGCCGGTCACGTTACAACGGAAGAAGAACTGGAGTACATGAAAGACCTGTATTACACAGCCAAGGGCTGGACCAAAGATGGTTTGATCCCAAAACAGAAACTGATCGATCTCGGTATGAACGACGTTGCCGAGCAGATCGGGATATAACGGAGAAAAGCATGCCAACTTCAACTTCTAAATACCAGTATGTGGATTGTGATCCCGATAAATGCATCGGCTGTCAGCTTTGTGAATATGTTTGTTCTTACACTAAAACCGGTGAATACAACTCCTACCGCAGCCGCATTCGCACCGTGCGGGTGGATGAAGTGCTGATCACCGCAATCGCCTGCCGTACCTGCGAAAACGCACCCTGCGTGCGCGCCTGTCCTCAAGATGCACTCTCACAGGATCCGAATACCGGTATTATCCTTGTGGATGCTTCAAAATGCGACGCCTGCGCCTGGTGCGTGGAAGCCTGCGATTTTGGAGCTATTTCAATGAACCCGGAAACAAAACTGGCAGAGATCTGCGATCAGTGTGAGGATCAAGAAGATGGTCCACAATGTGTGAAATGGTGCCCAAAAGAAGCACTTACTCTCACAACTCCAGATCAAAGGGCACAAAAATCGCGCAGAGAATTAATAAAAGAAGAAATTATCGGTAATAAGGCTGCTGGTTGAGCAACAAGATCCTCCCTGTTCAAGTTGGGGAGACCATTCATTAAAGGAGCAATATGGCGGAACAAAAACCAGGTGAAGAATTAAGAATTGGGGTTTACATTTGCCACTGCGGTTCAAACATTGCAGGTGTAATCGATCCTGCTGAAGTTGCCGAGTGGGCAGCCGATCTTCCAGGTGTGGTCCGCGCCACAGATACACTGTATGCCTGTGCTGACAGCGGACAATCTTTGATCAAAGAGGATATCAAAAAGTACAATCTCAATCGGGTTGTCGTTTCAGCCTGTTCGGTACGCATGCACGAAACAACCTTCAGGGCTGCAGTATCCGAAGCGGGGTTGAATCCATTTCTCATGGAAATGGCAAATATCCGCGAGCAATGCACCTGGGCGCACGGGCACGATAAGGAAGGGGCATTTGAGAAAGCCAAAGCCCTGACGGCTGCTGCAATTGCGAAAGCCAGTTTCCTCAATCCGCTTACCATGATCAAAGTACCTGTAACAAAACGAGCCATGGTAATAGGCGGCGGCGTGGCTGGCATCAGTGCCGCGCTGGATCTGGCAGATCAAGGCATTAAAACAATCTTAGTGGAGAAAGAACCGACCATCGGTGGGGTTATGGCACAGCTCAATAAAACCTTCCCCACCATGGACTGCAGCATATGAATTCTTGCACCTAAAATGGTTGACGCGGCGCGTCATCCGAACATCGATGTAAGAACTTACACGAATGTAGAGCGCGTGGAAGGCTATGTAGGTAATTTTAAAGTCCAGCTCCGCGAAAAAGCGCGTTATGTTCGTGCAGATCGCTGCAACGGCTGCGGTGAATGTTCCAAAGCCTGCCCGATAGAAGTCCCTAATTACTTTGAAATGAATCTGGCTCCGCGTAAAGCGGCTTATGTTCCCATGAATCAGGCTATACCTTTACGCTACACCATTGACGAGGATGCATGTATCCACTGCTATAAATGTGTGGATGCCTGCGGCTCGCTGGAAGCGATCGATTTCAGCCAGGAAGATAAATTCGTGTGGGAGGATATTGGCTCCATTATTGTAGCCACCGGCTTTAATCATTTCGATCCGAGTGTGATACCGGAATACGGATACAGCCGGTACCCGAATGTGATCACTGCCATGGAAATGGAGCGCTTGAACAACTCAGCCGGACCAACCACCGGCAATCTCATCCGTCCCAGCGATGGGAAGAATCCGGAGCGGTTGGCGATCATCAACTGCGTTGGTTCACGCGATAAACGCTTTAATCCCTGGTGCTCTAATTTCTGCTGTATGTATGCCATCAAGAATGCCGTTCTGCTGAAGCAGGCGAACCCGGCACTTGAAATATCCATCTACTATATGGATATCCGTACCCCTTCAAAGGGTTATGAAGAATTCTATGACCGCGCCCGCAGCATGGGCATCCGCTTCATTCAAGGTCGACCCAGCCTGATCACAGAAGATCCTCAGACCAAAAACCTGTTCGTTCATTCTGAAGATATCACCCTGGGAAAGATCAGCGAGCTTGAATATGACATGGTCATGCTCAACCAGGCTGCCGTTCCGCAGCCGGATGTGGATACCGTGAGTTCGGTTTTAAACATCACCCAAAGCCCCGGCGGGTGGTTTATGGAATACCATCCTAAACTGCGCCCGGTTGACAGCCCCACCGACGGTATTTTTCTGGCAGGCGCCTGTCAGGGTTTAAAGGATATTCCTTCCTCTGTTTCGTCAGGATTGGCAACTGCATCACGCGCCAGTCGTATACTCCATTCCGATGAATGGGAGATCGAGCCGATCATCGCCCAGGTATGGGAAGATCGCTGCGTGATGGCAGATGGTAAGATCTGCGGTGTATGTTCCCGCGCCTGCCCATATGGAGCAATCATCATCGAAGAAGGAAAAGCCGCTTCGATAACGGTCGCCAAATGCCACGGCTGCGGCGGCTGCGTGGCGGAATGCCCGCATAATGCCATTACCCAGATGCATTTCACCGACGCGCAGGTACTGGCACAAATGCGCGCCCTTCTGGCAGAAAAACCGGAAGAAAAGATCTTTGCTTTCCGCTGCCACTGGTGTTCTTACGGCGGCGCCGATCTGGCTGGTACCAGTCACTTCGATTACAGCGCCAACGAGCGTGGTATTCGCGTGATGTGTTCCGCCCGTATGGATCCAGACCTCATCTATGAAGCCTACCGGTTGGGCGCCGGAGCAGTGCTGTATTCAGGCTGCCATCCACAAGACTGCCATTATATTACCGGGCAGAAAGTGGGAGCTACCCGAGCAGACCGATTGCAGAAGATATTTGAAAAATTAGAAATGACCCCCGGACGCTTCCGTGTGGAATGGATCAGCGCGGCTGAAGGGGATAAATATGCACGCGTGATCAATGAACTGCAGAATGTCATAGACAGTATTCCGCATGACCAATTGATGCAGGAAATTGAACGTTTGCGACCCGAAATGGAAAAACGTTCCCGCCGCATGTATGAAATACCTGGAATAGCCAAAGCGGTAGAGTATTCAGAT
Source organism: Anaerolineaceae bacterium (assembly GCA_963674975.1). Classification (GTDB taxonomy): domain Bacteria; phylum Chloroflexota; class Anaerolineae; order Anaerolineales; family Anaerolineaceae; genus UBA4781. Next base: position 1,869,289 of record OY771913.1, on the reverse strand, counting down.
GAAATGAAACGGGTCATTACAGCAAAAGAGGTGAAAAGTGGAGCATGAGAAAGGATCTGCCCTGCGCGATCTGCTGATCGCGCTCCCGGGCTGTGAAAAAGTGGATATGTGCTTTTCATGCGGAACCTGTGTGAGCCGCTGCCCGATCCAGCAAAAAGTAGAGCCGGCTTACAACCCGCGCCGCCTGTTGAAAATGGTCGCTTCAGATATGAAGCAGGAATCCTTTTCTTCGATCACCCCTTACCTCTGTTCGGCATGCGATCTGTGCTATACAGCCTGCCCGCAGGAAATTCATATTTCGGCAGTATTAAACGGAGTGAAACAGCTTGCCATTGAAACAGGCTTTACCACTCCCCTGAAAACAGCCAAAGTGGATGCCCAAACCTGTGTCGGCTGCGGATTCTGCGAAAAGGTCTGTCCTTACCAGGCAATCACTTTAAAAGAAACCAATGTACCGCTGCGCGGAAAGAATTTGCTGATCGCTGAAGTGGATGCCGGCAAATGTATGGCTTGCGGCACCTGTTCCTCGATCTGTCGATCCAATTCTATCGAGCTGCAGGATAGAGAAAACAGCGAAGAAGTGCTTGACTCAATCTGGTCATGGTTTGAAACTGCAGAAAAGGGTATTGAAAAATGAAAAACAAGAAACCTTCCATCATTCTTTTTCAATGCCAGTACTGCCTCGCCTCCATGCAAGATCAATACTGGGTCGAGCATGAACTGCCTGCAAATGTGAAGCTGGTCAAAGTGCCCTGTTCAGGGCGAATCGACCCCATGTACATTCTTAATGCGGTGCAGGGCGGCGCAGATGGCATTATGGTATGCGGCTGCATGCCTGAAAAATGCCACTACAAAGAAGGCAACCTGCACGCCAGAAGAACCCTCAGCGAATTCCGCAATTTTCTATCCTCACTGGGGTATCCACAAGAGCGTTTCATCTTTCACTGGATGAACATTGATGAAAGAGCTGTTATCCAGCCGTTGATCGCCGAATTCGAAGAGCATCTTGAAACACTGAAACCGCAGACCTTATTAAAAACCCGTACCTTCAGTCAGGAGGGTTCTTAATGGCGAGCACTCGTAATATAAATATTCAAGCCGAAGCCAAACGCCTGCTGCAGGAAAAAGCGGTAGATGTAGTGATCGGTTTCAAAAAAGGAACCCTTCCCTATAAAATGCAGCCCTGTTTCATTCAGGACGTAAAAGAAATTGAACAGTTGGAACTAAATGGGCTGTGCAGCAATAATCTGGCTGTTTATCTGAACCATCGCCCTAAGGGCGAGAAAACCGCCATCGTGGTGCGAGGATGCGAGAGCCGGGCTGTTCAGGCTCTGGTGCTTGAAAACCGCCATGCTCGAGAAAACCTGTATTTGATCGGAGTCCCCTGCATTGGTATTCTTGACCTCCAAAAACTGCAGGAAGAAGAACAGGATCCCATTCTTGCCGTTGAAGAAGAAGGCGATCAGGTACGTGTGACCTATCGCAGCGGGGAAAAGACCTTTAAACGGATTGAAATCCTGCACGATGCCTGCCTGCACTGCAATCATCCCCAACCCATGCATGCAGATATGGTCATCGATGAACCCGGATATTTTGAAGATCAGCCCTATGAAAAATCGTACCTGGATTCATTCCGCAAGTTATCCATTGAAAAGCGAAACGCCAGGTTCAAAGAAGAAGCCGAACGCTGCATTCGCTGCTACGCCTGCCGCGAAGCCTGCCCTATGTGCACCTGCGAGGAATGTTTTGTGAATCATTCTCGCCCGCAGTGGACGGACAGCACCACTAACCCCGCCGGTCAGCAAGCCTGGCATATCATCCGGGCTTTTCATCAAGCCGGTAGATGCGTAAGCTGTGGCGCCTGTGAGCGAGCATGCCCGATGAATATCAAAATGACATACCTTACCGACCTTCTGAACCAGGATATCTTCACAGAATACGGGTTTGAACCCGGAGTAGATGAAGCTTTACTACCGCCTTTTTTAACCCTAGGTGACGATCAGGTGAAATTCACGGATCAGCAGGAGGATAATCATGCAGGCTAAGTGGATTTCTAAGAAAGACCTCCAAAAGTTAGTCGCAAAATGGGTGAAAAAATATGCAGTTTATGCCCCTGTTTATAATGGAAAAGAACTTGCATTTCAGATTGTAGAAAAACCTGTGCAGATCGTTTTAGATAATTATCTAAACACCCGCTACCCGGCAAAATCCCTAATTTTGCCACAGTCGGAAGTTTTAATGAAATACGATGGCATTTTACATGGCGTTGAGAATGCTGAAAAAGAAAAGATCATTCTCGGCATTCGTTCCTGCGATGCGCGCGCCATGCGTCTACTTGATCATGCCCTGATCGATGATCAGAATCCGGATGAATACTGGAAAAGAAAAAGAGATTCTGCCCTCATCTTTACTCTGGGATGCAACGAGCCGGAAGAAACCTGCTTCTGTACAGCAGTTGGCGGTTCTCCTTTCGGCACCAATGAATCAGATGGGCTTTTGATCGATATGGGCGATGCATACTGCATCTACCTGATGACCGAGAAAGGGAAAGTCCTGTTCAAAGACCTGCCGGACGCCGATGAAGCAGAGCGTAAAAATGTTAAAAAGATGACCAAACAGGTTGAAAAGGACATGCCTGCATTACTGCCCAAGCAGGAACTACACGATGCCCTGATGGCAAGCTTTGAAACCGACTTCTGGAAAGACGTTTCCCAATCCTGTCTTGGCTGCGGTGTGTGCACTTTCTTATGCCCATCCTGTTTTTGCTTCGATATCGTGGATGAAACGGTGAGAAAAGAACGCGTCCGCAATTGGGATACCTGCATGTTCCGAACCTATTCGCTGGAAGCATCCGGGCACAATCCACGCCCGACGAAAGCAGAACGAACGCGGCAGAGAGTAATGCACAAATTCGCCTACTGGGTGGATCTGATCGATGAGATCGGCTGCACCGGTTGTGGGCGCTGTGTGAAATACTGCCCGGTCAATATCGATATTCGTGAGATCGCAGCTGCTGCACTGCAGCAAGATTTTGAGGGAATGAAGAAATGAAAAACTGCTACGAACCATTTCCAATGCACATCGATCGTGTCGTAATAGAGACAACCGATGCAACCCTGAAATCATTTGAATTGACATTTGACCGGAAAGAAGATCGCGAGGAATTCTTTTCAAAATACAACCCCGGGCAGTTCTGCCAGCTATCCATTTTCGGTAAAGGAGAAGCGCCCATTGGAATTGCCTCCGCTGCATGGGAAGGCGATTTTGTACGCTTCACGGTGCAGAAGATGGGCAAATTCACCACAGCTATCCATGCCATGCACGCCGGCGATCCAATCGGCATGCGCGGTCCGTTGGGAAACGGCTTCCCGCTGGATGAATGGAAAGGTATGAACTTGCTGGTCATCGGCGGCGGATGCGCTTTTTCCACGCTGTATGCCATGACCAAGCATATCCTACATCCTTCGCACCGCGCGGATTATGCAGAGATCACCGCCTTGTATGGAACGCGAAATTCAGGCTTATGCCTTTATAAGCCCGTTATTGAAGAATGGCACAACCGCAGTGATATTGAGGTTCATCAAGCCATCGACATAGCAGAGGATGATTGGAAATATCATGTCGGCTTTGTGCCAGCAGTTCTGGAAGAAATGGCACCCAAACCAAAGAATACCGTGGCAGTGCTGTGCGGTCCGCCTGTAATGACCAGATTCACTCTGCCCATCCTTACCAAGCTGGGTTTTCCGCCTGAACGGATCTTCACCTCGCTTGAAAAAAGGATGAAATGCGGGGTGGGTCACTGCGGGCGCTGTAATATCGGGCACAAATACGTTTGTAAAGATGGACCGGTTTTCACCCTGAAAGAACTGCAAGAATTACCGAATGAGATATAGGAGAACGGATGTCGACCAGAGGTTTAACTCAAAAAACGCGGACTGAGAAAGAAATGGTGCTGGAGCGCGCCATGGTAACCCGGCATTATATTATGCAGTGGGATCTGGAGCGTTGCGTCGGCTGCCAGATGGGACCACTGGTATGCCCCAAGGAAGCACTAACCCATGTCGACGGCGTTCTTGAAAATGGAAAAATGGTACAGAAACAGAGTGTCGATGTGGACCCACAGAAGTGCATCCTGTGTGGAGAGTGCGTGGAGGTCTGCCCGGTCAATGCCATCCAAATGACCATCAATGGCGAGCCAGAGATTCCGGTTATTAAATATGAGGCATTTCCAACGTTCGAACAAAGCACTTTTTTCAATCCAGAAAATTTCGACCGGGCAAAAAAAGATTTCGTGATCGAAAATTGCCCAACCAATGTGATTAGTGAGAATAAAAAAGAAAAAACACTTGAAGTGGATGATGCACACTGCATTCGCTGCCGGCAGTGTGAAATTGCCAGCGCCGGCGCTTTTCATGTTGTACAACCCTGGCAAGGGAATGTAACACTGCAAAAAGAGTATTGTGTGGAAGGCTGCCTGGCATGCGCCGATATCTGCCCTACCAGAGCGCTGCATATCAATGAAGCAGGAGAGCTGGTTCTGGCAGACTACTACTGCATCAAGTGCGGTGCCTGCGTTCAAATTTGCCCGGCAGAAATACAATACGAAGAATATGAAGTTACTGTAGAATCGCAGGGAGTCAGCAAGGTGGTGAAGCACCGTCGGGTTACCAATTCCAAAGAGCTGCCTATCTGGGTAGAACGCTGGCGAGTCCGCCATCAGCCGATAAAAAGCGGAGCCTGGGTTCAGGCACTGTTAAAGCTGGCGGACGAAAAAGCAGAAATGGTCGAGATCGATCGCAAGCGCGCTTTAAAGCGGCGCGATCTGATCATCGCTCTCAAAGGTGGAAACCAAGAAGAGGAAGAGAAATAAAGCTATTTCCCTGATCAAGAAAATGATTAAAACAAAACTGACATCGAATATCACGATGTCAGTTTTCATTTTCATTCCAGAAGAATCACCTTGCGGTTTTCTCTTCAGGCGTGTACTCCACTCAGAGTATTTACTCTTGATTATTTGTGGGTACCTGGTGACCTTTCTTTTGACGATAGGTGATCCGACCACGGGTCAGATCATAAGGCGACATTTCTACCTTCACACGATCACCCAGTAAGATTCGGATGTAGTATCGACGCATTTTCCCAGATAAATAAGCGAGCACTTCGTGACCGTTATCGAGGCGAACGCGGAATTGTGTTGCAGGCAAGGCTTCAATGACAGTGCCATCTACCTGTATCTTCTCTTCCTTCCCCATTCAAAACTCCTTCCTTGCAGTTCTCTGCAACTCTCACTATCTTAATGAGTCATCTGGTGCCGTTTCATCCGGCGAACTGCTTTTTTCTTTTCTGCACGTCGTGTTTCACTCTTTGATGAGTACCAGCGCTTTTTCCGGATTGTGCTTAAGACACCGCCTTTAATAACTTTCTTCCGAAAGCGACGCAACAACTGATCTTGTGATTCATTCGGTCGTAAGACTACTTTTGTCAATCCTCTCACCTCCCTTCATGCGAAGGGTTAAGAAAAAAACTCGCCTGATAGACAAAGCATCAGTCGAGTAATCTCTAAAAAATAACATCATTTATTGGAAGCTACCTATATAAATGCCTCCCGACATTAAGATAATTACTACGGCTTTCCTTATCCAACAGCCGGATTGATTATACATAGAACCAATATGCTTGTCAATTCTCGGGTTCAATCACAACCTGAGCTTTCTTCTTCAATTTTTGATAAAGAAAGAAACTGAGCAGAGAACAGAAGAAACAAAAAAAGAAGACAAATTTATATCCAAGGAACAGGGTTGGTCGAGCTTGATTCAAGAAATCGATCAAGGGTCCTTCCAACCTGCCAAGCGCGCTGGCGCCTGCTGTCGCGATATTCGTCAACCCTAGAAATCTGCCTGCCTGCTCTGCGGGTGTTAATTTCACAGCCATCGCCCAATTTGAGGTGAGATAGAAACCCATTCCACCGCCAACAAATCCAGCCACGATCATCAGTGAGTTCATATCCCGCACAAAGATAAGCGCGAAACCTCCCAACGCAGTGATCAGCACAGCAATGCTCATCAGTTTCTCGGGGCTTGAACGATCTGAAAGCCAACCGGAAATAAGCGCGCAGATCACCAGTGCGATCGCAATCACGCCCATCAAAGATCCGGTGGCTGTTACCGCATTTTCCACCGCCAGCACATCCCGAATATAATACTGCGCGAAGGTTTGAATTCCATACACTCCCAGCAGGAATACAAAACGTGTAATGAGCAGGTTAGAAAATGCGCGATCTGTTTTCACATCCAATGAAAATATTTTCTTAAAAGAAATTTTCTCGGCGTTCTTTTTCTCTTCCTTATTAAAGCCCGTTTTCGTTCGAATAGCTGATAAGGTAAACAGCGCGGCTACACACAGGATCCCGATCACAACCAGAAAGATAGGCAGGCGATTGGAGGTATCGGGAGATAATAAAAGACCAGCAAAAAGTGAAGCACAAATGACCCCAAACACTTCCATGAAGTTTTTAATACCGCTTGCCAGTCCCTTTTGCTCTTCAGGAACTAAATCAGGGATCAAAGCCTGCATGGGTCCCTGGGCAATATTCGAAGAAACCTGTAAAGCGATATAGCCGAGGAAAATACCCAGCAGTGAATTCGAAAACGCGATGAAAAGAAGTACACCTGCATCCAGCAGGGTGCCCAGGGCAATAAATGGGCTTCGTTTTCCCCTGTGGGAATTCGACCGGTCACTGAGAGCGCCAGAAATTGGCTGCACGATCATGGCAAGGATCAACCCTAAAAAGGTTAATAATCCCAGATAGGTATTCTTACTTGTTTCCGGCACATAATTTAATAAGATCGCAGGAAGCACGATCGGATGCAGAGTATTCCATAGAAATGATAAGCCGAATGAATAAAAATTTATTGAAAAGAGCTTTATAAAAGAGAGTTTTTGATTCATTGAGATCCCTTTATATCCAGGTGTGTTCTTATTAATGATTTCAATTTAGTGTATCAAGAAAGCCAGCTTTTATGCGGTTTCAGAAATTGATTCTCTAAATAAATTTTCTGGATCATATCAAATCCTGCATCATCCAGCTGGGTCACTACAGCCATAGCATCAAGAAACGCCAGCTGCCTGGGTGTCAACTGAATATAACGCTTATCCAGCAGCCCCCACTGATCCCAGGGCAGCAATTCGATCGAATTCAGCGCCAGCAGATCGCGCTGCATATCTCCCACAATGAACATCTCCCCTTTATATTTGAAAATCCCAAACTTATTTGGATCCGCTTTATTCTGCCTTGTCATCTGCCAGGCGCGTCCTGCCGGAATAAATTTTCCAATGGGCATATCATATGTATCGAAATCTATCTTTAAGGCTTTTCTCTGAAAATCATCCAACTGCGCATCAACCATCTTCCAGCGGGCTGCAGCAGCATCCCAGTATTCACAGACCCAATGATCTTCATAATGATCCTTTATAAAATAAGTCGCAAAACCACAGCGCGCCCTCGCCGGGATACCCTTTCTTTTTAATAAAGCAGTAAGCAGGAGACTGATATCACGACAGTTCACTACCATTCTCTTTTCCAGTGGTCGTTCTGTACTCAGCGGTGATGGGTCCAGCTCAAAAATCTTATCGATCTTCTTTTCTGCTGAACGGATCTGCACTTCAGATTGGCGAAATGTATCGGCTTGAAATCCCATTCTCTCTGCCCAGTAGATATGGATGGTTGTATTCTGGACGATCTTGCACAAAGCAACGATATCTGACGGCAGCGCATCGCATATTGAAGCATATGATGAAATATCCGTTAGCGGTCCAGCTTTTTTATAGAAATCAAGAGATTGGGGATTCATTGAGATCCTTTCATTTTTCAAGGAAGGACTCATTATATCAAATTAACAAAAAAAGCCTCTTGGCAATGACCTACTCTCCCAAGGGGTCGCCCCCCAAGTACCATCGGCGCTGACAGCCTTAACTTCCGGGTTCGAGATGTTACCGGGTGTACCACTGTCGCTCAAATCACCAAGAGACTTTTAAAGTAACCTTGAATAGTATGTAGATAATAACAACTTACAAAGAGTACCGAGTACTCCGCACCACGCAATGAAGCCCTCGATCATTAGTACGGCTTAGCTTAACACATTACTGTGCTTACACACGCCGCCTATCAAGCAGGTAGTCTACCTGCGATCTTACTCCCTTGACGGGATGAGGGATCTAATCTAGAGGCGAGTTTCCCACTTAGATGCTTTCAGCGGTTATCTCTGCCAGACGATGGCTACCCAGCAATGCCGTTGGCACGACAACTGGCACACCAGAGGTCTGTCCACCCCGGTCCTCTCGTACTAGGGGCAGCTCCTCTCAAATCCCTTACGCCCACAGCGGATAGAGACCGACCTGTCTCACGACGGTCTGAACCCAGCTCGCGTACCGCTTTAACGGGCGAACAGCCCGACCCTTGGGACCTTATCCAGCCCCAGGATGCGATGAGCCGACATCGAGGTGCCGAGCGAAGTCGTCGATGTGAACTCTTGGACTTCACCAGCCTGTTATCCCCGGGGTAGCTTTTATCCGATAAGCCACGGCCCTTCCACACGGAACCGTGGGATCACTAAGCCCGACTTTCGTCTCTGCTCGACGCGTTGGTCTTGCAGTCAAGCTCCCTTATGCCTTTACACTCTCTGGCTGGTTTCCATTCAGCCTGAGGGAACCTTTGGGCGCCTCCGTTACTCTTTAGGAGGCAACCGCCCCAGTTAAACTGCCCACCTGGCACGGTCCTCTATCCGGATAACGGTATAGAGTTAGGGTCTAAACATGATCAGGGTGGTATTTCACTGGCGGCTCCACCGAGACTAGCGTCCCAGCTTCAAAGCCTCCCACCTATACTACACAAATCATATCCAAACTCAATGCCAAGCTACAGTAAAGCTCCACGGGGTCTTTTTGTCCTGCTGCGGGTAGGCCGCATCTTCACAGCCATTTCAATTTCACCGGGTCCCTCGTTGAGACAGTGCTCCAGTTGTTACACCATTCGTGCGGGTCGGAACTTGCCCGACAAGGAATTTCGCTACCTTAGGACCGTTATAGTTACGGCCGCCGTTCACCGGGGCTTCAGTTCAAAGCTTCGCTTACGCTAACCTCTCCCTTTAACCTTCCGGCACTGGGCAGGTGTCAGCCCCTATACATCGCCTTACGGCTTAGCAGAGACCTGTGGTTTTGTTAACCAGTCACTAGAGCCTGTTCGCTGCGACCCATGGGCGCTCTAGAAATCTATCACGCCTATAGGCACCCCTTATCCCGAAGTTACGGGGTTAATTTGCCTAGTTCCTTAACGAGGGTTCTCCCGATCGCCTTAGTATACTCTACTCGTCTACCAGTGTCGGTTTGCGGTACGGGCACTCGAATTTCATCGCTTAGAGGATTTTCTCGGCAGCAAGGCTCAACTCACTTATGCCTTAAAGGACCGCCACGTGGCCTCAGCTCAAGCTGCGGATTTACCTACAGCTCTCAACGCCTGACGCCAAATGCACCTGCACAACCAATCGCAGGCTGGCCTACCTCGCTGCGTCCCCCCATCGCTCCATTCAAGTGGTAACGGAATGTTGACCGTTCGTCCATCACCTACGCCTTTCGGCCTCGGCTAAGGACCCGACTAACCCGACGCGGAACAACCTGGCGTCGGAAACCTTAGACATACGGCGAACATGATTCTCACACGTTTTACGCTACTCATGCCTGCATTCTCACTTCTGCCCGCTCCAGCCGTCCTTACGGTCGACCTTCTCAGCTGACAGAACGCTCCTCTACCGCTCCAGCAAAAGCTGAAGCCCATAGCTTCGGTACCTGGCTTAGCCCCGTTAAATTTTCCGCGCAAGATCGCTTGACCAGTGAGCTGTTACGCACTCTTTAAAGGATGGCTGCTTCTGAGCAAACCTCCTGGTTGTTACAGCAACCTCACATCGTTTACCACTTAGCCAGAATTTGGGGACCTTAGCTGATGATCTGGGCTCTTTCCCTTTCGACTACGAAACTCATCTCCCGCAGTCAGACTACCATGTTCTAGAATATCGGCATTCGGAGTTTGGTTGGGGTCGGTAAGCTATAAGCCCCCTTGCCCATCCAGTGCTCTACCTCCGATATTTAACACATGGCGCTAGCCCTAAAGCTATTTCGAGGAGAACCAGCTATCTCCGAGTTCGTTAGGCATATCACCTCTACCCACAGCTCATCCCCTAACTTTGCAACGTTAGTAGGTTCGGGCCTCCACGAGATTTTACACTCGTTTCACCCTGGCCATGGGTAGCTCACCCGGTTTCGGGTCTAATCCTTGCGACTGAACGCCCTATTCAGACTCGCTTTCGCTACGGCTACGGGTGTCACTCCCTTAACCTTGCCACAAAGATTAACTTGCAGGCTCATTCTCCCAGAGGCACGCCGTCAGGCATAGCGGCGCTCAACCGGCTTTCACCGGCGAACAGACCCGCCATTAGCCCTTCGACTGCTTGTAAGCTTACGGTTTCAGATTCTATTTCACTCCCCTCACCGGGGTTCTTTTCACCTTTCCCTCACGGTACTTGTACACTATCGGTCGCCAAACGTATTTAGCCTTGGAGAGTGGACTCCCCAGATTCCCGCCGGATTAGCGTGCCCGGCAGTACTCAGGTGCCTAGCGGAAGGCAAATTATTTTCGCGTACGGGACTCTCACCTTCTTTGGTTGGCTTTTCCACACCATTCTGCTAATAATTTACTTGGTAACTTCCATATGCTAGGTCCTACAACCCCACTACAGCAAGCTGCAGTGGTTTGGGCTTTTCCCTTTTCGCTCGCCACTACTCAGGGAATGATCTTCTTTCCTCAGGGTACTTAGATGTTTCAGTTCCCCTGGTTCCCCTCCCTCTACCTATAAATTCAGTAAAGGGATGCTGTTGGTTCGCAACAGCGGGTTTCCCCATTCGGAGATCCCCGAATCGCAGCCTGTTCACGGCTATTCGAGGCTTATCGCAGTGACCCACGTCCTTCATCGGCATTTGGCGCCAAGGCATTCACCGTAAGCCCTTAGTAGCTTCCACGTGATGCGGAGAAATCGGTATTCTTTCTTTCTCTTTTTCACTTAAGAAACTTCAGTATAAAACTTAATACATTCATTATTGAAATGTTGTATTCTTTAGGCCTACATACTATTCAATTATTAAGGTTCTGTGCGCTGTTTCGCCAGCGCTGAATACACAGAATGTTTTCTGTACATTCAGCGCTTGTGAAAATATTCGCTTTTTAAGTTTCTTTAGACAAATCAGCCCAGCATTCCGCCGGGCTGTTTCACTTTACCTCGCGGTTTGCTTTCTTCAACTATCTTGTGTTCAATTTATCGCTCTTCAATACTCTCCAATTTCAATTGGTGGAGATGAGGGGACTCGAACCCCTGACTTCCGCCTTGCAAAGGCGGCGCTCTCCCAACTGAGCTACATCCCCAGATCTAAAGCAGGTGGGCCTTTCAGGACTCGAACCTGAGACCTCGCCCTTATCAGAGGCGCGCTCTAACCAGCTGAGCTAAAGGCCCTTGCAGTGCCTTAACAACTCAGGAGTGAAAGGAAAGTACCATATTCTATTTCCCTCCGTAGGGGAGGGGTTTTGCGAAAATTGAGCTGCCATCCGTAGATGACTGCTCGGTACTCTATTTAGAAAGGAGGTGATCCAGGCGCACCTTCCGGTACACCTACCTTGTTACGACTTCGTCCCAGTCACCGACCCCACCTTCGACGGCTCCTTCCTTGCGGTTAGGATACCGGCTTCAGGTGTTGCCAGCTTCCATGACGTGACGGGCGGTGTGTACAAGACCCGGGAACGTATTCACCGCAGTATTGCTGACCTGCGGTTACTAGCAACTCCATCTTCATGCAGGCGAGTTGCAGCCTACAATCTGAACTGAGGCCGGCTTTATGGATTGGCTCCACCTTGCGGTTTGGCAACCTATTGTACCGACCATTGTAGCGTGTGTGTAGCCCAAGATATAAAGGCCATGCTGACTTGACGTCATCCCCACCTTCCTCCGGCTTAAAACCGGCAGTCTCGTGTGACACATATAACACACAATGAGGGTTGCGCTCGTTAGCGGACTTAACCGAACATCTCACGACACGAGCTGACGACAGCCATGCAGCACCTGTGCAAGCTCCCCGAAGGGTCGGTCCCTTTTCAGTTTCCTACCACTTGCATGTCAAACCTTGGTAAGGTTCTTCGTGTAGCATCGAATTAAACCACACGCTCCGCTGCTTGTGCGGGTCCCCGTCAATTCCTTTGAGTTTTAACCTTGCGGTCGTAGTCCCCAGGCGGTAGACTTAACGCGTTAGCTCCGGCACTGGCAGATTTAACTCCGCCAACGCCAAGTCTACATCGTTTACAGCTAGGACTACCGGGGTCTCTAATCCCGTTCGCTCCCCTAGCTTTCGCGTCTTAGCGTCAGAAATGGTCTAGGAAGCCGCTTTCGCCACTGGTGTTCCTCCGGATATCTACGCATTTCACCACTACACCCGGAATTCCACTTCCCTCTCCCAATCTCTAGTCTGGTAGTTTTGAACGACCTCTCCCAGTTAAGCCAGGAGCTTTTACATCCAACTTACCAAACGGCCTGCACGCGCTTTACGCCCAATAAATCCGGATAACGCTTGCCTCCTACGTTTTACCGCGGCTGCTGGCACGTAGTTCGCCGAGGCTTATTCAAGGGATACTGTCCTTTCTCATCTCCCTTAAAAGCACTTTACAACCCGAAGGCCGTCATCGTGCACGCGGCGTTGCTGGATCAGGCTTTCGCCCATTGTCCAATATTCCCTACTGCTGCCACCCGTAGGTGTCTGGCCCGTATTTCAGTGCCAGTGTGGGGGGCCACCCTCTCAGGTCCCCTACCCGTCATCGCCTTGGTAGGCTATTACCCTACCAACTAGCTGATGGGACGCAGGCCCCTCCCAAAGCGGATTACTCCTTTAATTATCAAGTATCTAACCCTGATAATCACATGGGGTATTAGCAGTCCTTTCGAACTGTTATCCCCCGCTTCGGGGCAGGTTACCAACGCGTTACGCACCCGTTCGCCACTAAGACTCTTCATCCGAAGAAAAAGAGCTTCGTTCGACTTGCATGTATTAAGCACGCCGCCAGCGTTCATCCTGAGCCAGGATCAAACTCTCCGCAAAAATCAAACACCAAACAAGTTGGTGTTGAGTTCTCTTGACTCAATAGAATTTTGGTTTATTTCACTTTCCTCTCACTCTTCAGTTGTTAAAGTTCCCTTCTCTACTGCGGGACAGAATTGTAACCACATCTCTTGAACCTGTCAAGGCACAAGGATAAAATTACCGATGCTTTCCTCTCACTTCATTGTGGACTGCACCGGTAACGCTGCTTACATCGTCCCTGCAAGCCTTCAATCTTGCAGCTATTCAATTGTAAATGATTTGCGTTTACAAATCTACAAGGTCAAATGGTGAAAGTGATTTTAACGGGTTCCTTACATACTGTCAAGGTAAATTGGAAGAGAAACCTTAAAAAATCGCGATTTTGGCTCCTTTTCGCCTTCTGAACCTCTTTTTAACCCTGCTATAATTCAAAAATGTCTTCCTCACGACCATCATTAGCTTTTCCGATATTGATATTTCAAACGTTAAAATCCATCCTTTATGGAATATTGGTCTTCCTTCTTTTAACAACTCTCCTTTTTGTCGGGTTTCATATCTGGTATGCAGGGCGGATTTTCCCCGGAATATCCTTCAACAACATCAATCTGGGAGGATTGACCAAACAGGAAGCACTGCAAACGATCCAAACCCAGGTCATTCCCAGTTTACCTCAAAACGTCACCTTTGTTTATCAGGATGAATCATGGGACAGTAATTTACTGGAATTAGGTATCAGCTACGATCCACAGCAAATCACCGATTATGCTTTTTCGATCGGTCGCTCCGGTTCACCAGCCATCTGGCTTGGGGATACAATCGCCATCTTCAGCGAGAACAAGATCGTCTCTCCCACCATTCTTTTTAATGAAACCATAGCCGCAGGCACACTAAACCAGATCGCCCAGCAGATCGATCAGCCGGTTGAAGAAGCCCATCTTTCATTCGAAGGCAGCAATGTGATCACAACCAGAGGACAAATTGGAAGAGCTCTTGATGTGGAACAAACCTTGAATGCCATTCAGCAGGCTGTCCGTGAGCAGAACTTTTCCACCATCCCACTGGCAGTTATTGAAACCCCGCCGGATATTCTGGATGCCGAACCATATGCTCAGACCATTCGTGAATTTCTCACCTCTGATTTTATCCTTACCACACCTGAAGAGTTTAACCATGAAAAAGAAGAACAACATCTCAAGGCAGAAGTCCTTTCACCAATGCTTGAGCTGGTAAAAAAAGAAGAGGATGGACAAATCACGATCGATCTTCAATTTCAGGAATCCGTGTTGGAGAACCTTTTAAATGATCTGGCAAAGGAATACAACATCACCACAGAAAATCCTCGTTTTATTTTCAATGACACGACTGGTGAGATCGAACTCTATCAGAATGGCGTCATCGGACGAACGCTGAATATGACCGCCAGCGTTTCAGCTATTCAGCAGCAAATAGCATCAGGATCACATGAAGCATCACTGGTATTCGATTACACAAGCCCTTCTGTTACAGATACAGCTACCGGCAGCGAATTGGGTATAACAGAACTGGTAATATCTCAGAGCACTTATTTCTATGGATCAAACAGCGCCCGCGTTCAGAACATCAAAACGGCAGCCAGCCGTTTTTTAGGGATCCTGGTCGCTCCCGGAGAAGTATTCTCAATGGCAAACTACATTGGTGAGGTTAGTCTGGATACTGGCTTCACCGAAGCACTCATTATTTATAATGGAAAAACGATCGAAGGAGTGGGCGGTGGGGTATGCCAGGTAAGCACCACCCTCTTTCGCACGGCTTTTTTTGGCGGATATCCCATTCTTGAACGTTATCCGCATGCTTACCGGGTTTCATACTACGAGCAAAAAGCCGGCGGATACGTCGACTCTGACCTGGCAGGGCTGGATGCAACTGTCTATGTTCCTCTTGTCGATCTCCAATTTCAGAACGATTCGCCCTACTGGATATTAATGGAAGCTTATGTCTATCCAGAATTCAATCAGATCGAGTGGAAATTCTATTCCACCAGCGACGGGCGTTCTGTGGAATGGCAGACAACCGGTCCGACCAATATCGTTGACCCTCCTGAAACAAAATACTATCTAAACACAGAATTAGATGAAGGTGAGATTAAACAAGTGGATTGGGAGGCTGAGGGTTCGGATGTTCAGGTTGACCGCTGGATATATCAAAATAACGTACTGACTTCTCATGACCAATTTATAACTCATTATGAACCCTGGGGAGCTGTTTATGAGATCGGTCCGGGAGTTGACGGCTATCCTATCTCAGAAGAATGACCTCTGTATGAAGTGGTAAAATTCTGACCAATACACGAGCTTTTCGAAAAAGGAGATAGCATGATCAGTAAAGATCTATTAGAAATCCTGCGCTGTCCGGTTTGCGTTCGAGAAAAAGGAAAAGAAGGCAACCTTAAGCTCTATAAAGATACATGGCTGTTGTGTGAGGATTGTGATCGGAAGTATCCCATCGTGGAAGACATTCCTGTCATGCTGATCGATGAAGGCGATAAGTGGGCGGAAAAGAAGAAAGAAGACCTGCCCATTCCTGCGCCTCGTCCAAAATAAGATCAAGTGCTGTAAAAATTCCTATGAAAAAATTCTTTTCGGATTTAATCGCGAAATTTCGCGCCAAGAATAAAACGATTCGCATCATTAATATCGTCTTTCTTGTACTGGCAATTGCAACCGGTGTTTATATGTACGGTTTCGTTGCCGAGTTTGTCAAGGAGATGACCATTATCAATCTGCCAGGCGCTCCCGTTGTCGATCAATCTCAAGGCGGAGATGCGAATGCAACGCAAGAAGCAACCCCCGAGATCGAAGCTCAATCCACCGTTGAAACGTGGGACGGCGTGACCCGTGTCAATGTTTTGTTCCTGGGGCTGGATTATCGAGATTGGGAATCCGGTGACACTCCCCGCAGTGACACCATGATCCTCTTCTCAATGGATCCCGTCGGAAATACCGCCAGTATGCTTTCCATTCCCCGTGATCTATGGGTATATATTCCCAATTTTGATTATTACAAGATCACCATGGCATATTATCTTGGAGAAGAATACAATCTTCCGGGTGGTGGACCGCAGTTAGCGTTAGATACTGTTGAGCAGTTTCTGGGTATTCCAATCCAATATTATGCACAGGTCGACTTTAACGCATTTATGTCATTCATCGATGAGATTGGCGGAGTTAAGATAATCCCAACCAGAGATGTAACCGTTGAAGAGTTCGGCTCACAGATCGATTATGAGCAGATATTGAGAACAGGTGAAGAGTACACATTGAACGGCTCACTGGCACTTTCGTACGCGAGAAACCGCTATGATGGAGAGGGCGATTTTGAGCGGGCTGCCCGACAGCAGCAGGTGATCATGGCGATCATCGACCGCATTACACAATATGACCAGCTTCCCAGTTTGATCGCTAAAGCACCTGAACTGTACAGCAGTCTGTCATCCGGGATCGAGACCAATATGGATCTTTCCACCCTGGTCAAACTGGCATCGCTCATGATCAGTATTCCAACAGATAATTTCCAAAAATCAGTTATCGGTACGGACATGGTCGTAATGACCAAATCACCGGATGGG
Source organism: Anaerolineaceae bacterium (assembly GCA_963674975.1). Taxonomy (GTDB): domain Bacteria; phylum Chloroflexota; class Anaerolineae; order Anaerolineales; family Anaerolineaceae; genus UBA4781. The sequence goes on along the minus strand of OY771913.1, from coordinate 1,852,518 downwards.
CTGGATATCTTAAAGCCTGTCACCGATAAGATCAGAGAACTGCGCGATCAGTTATTCTCTTCCGGCGGGCTGGGTCCAATGGCAGGAGCGATAGAAAATTCGACGCCTATCAGAGACGAAGCAGCCAGCGTGCTGATCCAAAACAGCACACAGGACGGCAGCATCGCAAACCGCACGGTTTCTTATTTGCAGCAACAGGGGATCAACGCGGTTGAAGCAGCCAGCGGGGAACTGGGATATCCCACCACTATCATTGTGTATCACAGTAAGCCATACACTGTCGCTTACCTGGCAAGCTTGATGAATGTTGCTTCCACCAATATCCAGTTCAACTACGATCCAGCATCCACGGTTGACATAGCGGTTCTGCTGGGCAGCGATTGGCTTTCATCAGCCACAATACCTTAATTCTTCCTCAAACACAAAATCGCCAGAAAATCTTCTGGCGATTTTTCTTTTTCCAACCAACCGGTACTCCCCTGATCGGTTATTTCTTGACCGGACAGCCATATTCAAAGAGCAGGTCATAATCAGTCTGCTTTTCATCTATGGTTAATATTCCTTCCTTATTTTCATAGAGAATGTAGACAAAACCAGGCAGATATCGATACTTGCATTCAAAAACACCAATCCATTCTCTGTTTTTCCTATTTGCTATGGTTTAATATGAATATGTATCTGCATCCGCCTAAAAACAAAGTGAATATTTTATGCTGATCGTTAACGCGATAATTATCCTGGCAACGTCGATCCTTATTGCCCTGATCCTTGATATCAAACAGCATATCCCCGCTCTGCTGGGAATCTTTTTGTTTTCTTTTTCTAGCGTGGTCTTTACCTGCACCATCGCCGGATTGGTTTACCAATTAAATAATCCTTATTTTTTCAGCATCCTTCACTGTTCTTTTTTGTTGCTTGCGCTTGCTTTTTGTATAAAAAAGAAGCGATTGCAAATAAAAGATCCTTTCAAGAATATTCATTTTTATAGAGAGTTCTTTTACAAGAATTATGACCTGTTTCTGTTTTTCATCGTCATTCTTTTCTCGCTCATTTTTCAGCTTATTCTCATTTACATCATGCCGCCCAATACCTATGACAGTATGACAACCCATCTTTCAAGAGTTGGATACTGGCTGCAGAACAAAACATACTTTCCTTTCCCCATCCATAATATTCGGGATATTTACTATCCTATGAATCCGGCTTTTCAGATCCTCTGGACCATCCTTTTCAATGGAAATGACACATTCGTTGAGATGAGCCAATTCACGGCAATGGCGGTTTGCGCTATTTCAGTTTATGGAATTAGCAGGGTATTTGATCGCAGCAAGAATAGCGCAATATTTAATTCACTGTTGTTTCTTTCCTATCCAATTGTGCTTATGCAGGGTACAACGACCCAGACAGACCTGGTCGTGGCTGCATTGATCTCCTGCGCATTTTACTTTTTATTCATGGGGTTCAAAAAAGATCAATTCAAATATCTCGCTCTATCCGCATTGGGGCTCTCCCTTGCTCTGGGATCAAAACAAACCGCATTTTTCATCCTTCCGGGGTATTCTGTGACTTTTCTCATTTTATGGTGGAAGAAACGCACGACCTCATCGAAATGGATCCTGCGTTTCTTATTACTATTTCTGATTCTCTTTTTATTCTTCGGCAGCCTCACATACATAATAAACCTCTGTTATCTCAAGGGGTTCTTCGGTCTTCCCGGATCACTGCAGGGAGAAACAAGCATATCCAGTCTTCAAGAAATTTTTGATATTGCCAAATATAATTCCCTTCGGCTGACATACAGTGCTATTGACCCTTCAGGACTTATATCTCCCATTAAAAACTACTTCATCAAATTCAAAGCATTCTTTTTCACAAAACTCGATAGTCTCTTACATTTTGATCTTGAATCCAGCCTGTGGGTTGGCGATGAACAAGATTTTGTTTTTCTTTCTGTACCTCATCTATCCGAAGACGAAGCCTGGTATGGACCGATCGGATTTATTTTGATGCTGATCGCCTTTATTAAAGAACTCATCCATGGAATCCGGAAGAAAGACACGGCAAGGCTGGGAATCGTTTTCACCGTAATCTTCTATGCTTTCTGTATAATTATTTTCCGCCCGGGATGGGATCCATATCAGGGAAGATATTTCCTTTCTTTAACTGTACTGGTCACTCCCATGATCGATCTTTATATCTCCAGGAAAAAAGCGGTTCGTGTCTTGCGTTCTGTGGTGATCATTACTGCAGTTTCAATCATCATCACAACCCATTTATTTAATGAAGGAAAACCCGCCGCTTTATCCAAGAGCAATGCCCCGCTCAATCGCGAAACGATCTGGAAACTGGATCGCCTGGATAAAATGACAATTCAAAACAAGAGCCTGCGTGATCCGCTCCGTTCTTTGATCTCCCAAATTCCTCCAGATGCGACCGTCGGTCTCTGCTTTAATACAGGAACCTGGGATTATCCATTCTTCCGTGAGGACTTTTCACAAAGGCTCATTCCCATCGAGCCAAAAGAACTGCTGCTTGATAAAAACTGGCTCATGGAAAATGAAATCGACCTTGTTTTAGTAAACCTTCCCAGAACTCCAGTGTTTCAAGATCCGCCTGATTTCTTCACTTTAATATATGAATTTGAGGAACAGAAACTTTTTAAAGTAAATCATTAAAACAAAAGAGATAAGCCCGACCAATTCCCCTGCTTATCTCTTTTGCTTTTCTATATATTATTTTTTCTGCATGGGAATCTTGATTCCCTTTTCTTTGGCTGTTTTAATTGCTATCTCATATCCCGCATCGGCATGCCGCATAACACCGGTTCCGGGATCGCTTGTCAATACCCGGCTCAAACGTGCTGCCGCTTCAGGGGTCCCATCGGCCACCACAACCATACCAGCATGCTGGCTGTAGCCAATACCAACACCACCACCATGATGAAAAGATACCCAGGTTGCGCCGTTCACAGCATTAATCAATGCATTCAAGATCGGCCAATCGCTGACCGCATCCGTTCCATCTTTCATGCCCTCTGTTTCGCGGTTGGGGGATGCCACCGAACCGGAATCCAGGTGATCGCGCCCAATGACAATGGGAGCCTTCAACTCGCCGCTGGCGACCATGTCATTGAATTTCAATCCGGCTTTTTCCCGTTCTCCATAACCCAGCCAGCAGATACGGGATGGCAAACCCTGGAAAGGAACACGTTCTTTCGCCATCTTCAACCAACGGTGGAGATGTTCATCTTCCGGAAAAAGATCCATGATCGCCTGATCGGTTTTGTAAATATCTTCTTTTTCCCCGGAGAGAGCTACCCAACGGAAAGGTCCTTTCCCCTCACAGAATAAGGGACGGATATAAGCCGGCACAAAGCCCGGAAAATCAAAGGCTTTCTCCAATCCGTTGTCAAAAGCGCGTTGGCGGATATTGTTGCCATAATCGAATACTTCAGACCCTCTTTTCTGGAACTCAAGCATGGCAGCTACCTGAGCAGTCATCGTATTGATAGATAAGCGGGTATATTCTTTCGGGTCACGCTTGCGCAGTTCGCCGGCAGCTTCCAGGCTCATACCGTTGGGAACATACATGAGAAAATCATGGGCAGGGGTCTGATCGGTCACCACATCCGGCAGTATATCCAGCTTCAATAGATCCTGGTAAACATCAGCCGCATTTGCTACCAATCCAATTGAGCGAGGAATTTCTTTTTCCACTGCCTCCTGCACCAGATCAAGTGCCTCTTCCAGATCCTCCGAGACCATATCCAGATAGCCGATATCTTTCTGCCATTTGGCATGGGCAGGATCAATTTCTATGATCAACCCAACTCCTTCGTTCATGGTGATCGCAAGCGGTTGAGCGCCTCCCATCGCACCCAAACCCGCCGTCAAGACAAATTTACCTTTCAGAGAATTCCACCCTTTTTGTACAGCCAGGGATGCCAGTGTTTCATAGGTACCCTGTAAAATTCCCTGTGTGCCAATATAGATCCAGGAACCTGCCGTCATCTGTCCAAACATGATCAATCCCCGCGCCGCCAGTTCATCAAAATGTTCCTGGGTTGCCCAATGCGGAACGAGATTTGAATTTGCGATCAAAACACGGGGCGCATCCGGATGCGTTCGAAAAATACCCACCGGTTTCCCTGATTGAACCAGCAGCGTTTCATCGTTTTCCAAATTTTTAAGAGAGTCGAGAATGGCATCAAAACAATCCCAGTTCCTGGCTGCCTGCCCTCTACCACCATACACAACCAATTCTTCAGGTCGCTGAGCTACTTCAGGATCAAGATTGTTCTGTATCATGCGAAAAGGCGCTTCCGTCAACCAAGATTTGCAGGTTAACTTTGTTCCTCTAGGTGCTCTTACTGTGCGGGGTCCTCCCATAATTCAGCCTCCATGATAATTTTTAATGATTATAGTATTCAATCATTAATAAAAAAGAGAAGAAAATCCTTATCTCATTCTTTTATTAATAATTTTAGAAGAACTTGCACCAGTGCCTTGAAATGGCTATAATACAAGACTTGAGGTCGTTGTTATGCCAGTATATGTTTATCATTGTGACAATTGTGGAAATCAATTTGAAAAAAATCAACGGTTTTCCGATGAACCGCTGAAGATATGCCCCGAATGCGGGAAAAAGACCATTCATAAAGTGATCATCGCACCGGTTAGTGTTATTTATAAAGGTTCCGGTTTTTACTCCACAGATCATCGTTCCAGTTCCGGGGCATCTGCGGCATCCCGCACTTCAGCATCCAAAGAGAAATCAGAAGACACCAAACCTGCAGCGCCTGCCAAAGAGCCTAAAGCCAGTACAGAAAAAAGCAAGGTCTAGATACATACAAAAAGCATTTCCTGTTTTTCCATAAACAGAACTCCAGCGGTTCTGGTTTTTTGTTAATAATGGGAGGACAGCGCTTCATGATAGAATCTAGCCAATGAAACGATGGTTCTTTTGGGTTGGAATACTCATCAGCGCAGCTTTCCTGTACCTGGCAATTCGCGGACTTGACCTTGGAACTTTGTGGGTTTCCATTAAATCAATCGATATCATCTGGATACTGCCGGGTATCGCGATCTATTTCATCGGTGTATGGGCTCGATCAGTACGCTGGTCGATCTTATTAAAAGGGAAGTATTCCCCCCCTCCCAGCCAGCTTTTTCCATCCATCTGTATCGGGTATCTTGGAAATAATATCTTCCCTGCCAGAGCAGGCGAATTCTTAAGAGCCTATCACCTGAGAGAAAAATCAGCCATTCCCTTCACAACTTCCCTGGCTTCCATCATCGTTGAACGAATCTTCGACGGGCTTGTCATGATCATTTTCATTCTGATCGGGCTGCCTGGTTATCTCAATCAACTCCGCAATGAAGAATTATCCGGCTTGATCCAATGGATATTGATCGCAGGCTCAATACTATTCATCCTGGCTTTTCTTGTGGTGCTCCTGTCAGCGCTTTTCCCCGACCGAGTTAAAAAGATATTTGATTTTGTATTTCTCAAGATGCTTCCACAAAAATTCCATGAAAAGTATCAGGCTATTTTAAATCGATTCTTTGAAGGGTTGGAATCATTAAAATCTCCCAAACACCTGCTTGCAGTGTTCGCAATTTCAATTCTTGTATGGATCTTTGAAACAGGTTTGTATTGGTGCACACAGCAAGCTTTTCATCTGGGCATCCCATTTACACAACTGCTGTTATTGAACGGCGCCTTGAATATCTTATCCACCATTCCATCGGCACCCGGATATATCGGCGTTTTCGATGCCCCGGGCATCAGTCTATTGAATACCATGAGCATTCAACCAGAAAGCGCAGCCGCTTACATTCTTACCTTGCACGCTGCTCTCTGGCTGCCCATCACGGTAGTCGGTTTGATCTTCTTCATCCAGGAAGGCTTCCACTGGAGCCAAATAAAATCACAAAAAGTTTAGCGAGGAATGAAATATGAAAAAAGCCGCAATCATTGGTGCTGGTATCGGGGGATTAACTGCTGCACACGAACTTAGAAAACAGGGCTTTGATGTAACCATCTTCGAAAAGGGAACTGGCGCCGGTGGATTGGCTGGCGGCTTTTTCCATGATAATTGGGACTGGTCGGTAGAATACTTTTATCACCACTGGTTCAAAAGCGATAAAGCGATCCAAAACTTGATCAAAGAACTGGGTATGCAGGAGAAGGTTCGTTTTCTGCGTCCCAAGACCGTCATGTATCATCAGGGAAACTTTTATCCTCTCGATTCCGTGATGGCAGTCCTCACTTTTCCGGGTTTTTCATTTATTGAAAAGATGCGCTTCGGCATGGTCACAGCATACATCCGCTATATTGCGGGTTGGCATAAATTAGAAAATTTCACAGCGCATACCTGGCTGCAGAAATATTACGGGGAGAAAATTTACAAGGTCAATTTTGAACCGATGCTGCGTGGAAAGTTCGGCAAATACTATCAGCAGGTACCCATGTCATGGTTCTGGGCACGTTTTAAAGCTCGTTCAAGCGAGCTGGGAACTTACATTGGCGGTTTTCAAGCATTCTTTAATGAATTCGCCCAAAAATTGGTCAAAGAAGGTGTCAATATTCAATTCGACAGTACTGTTGAAAAGATTACGCAGGAAGCTGATGGAAAAGCAGTTGTTTTTGTGAATAAACAGAAAATGGTATTCGATAAGGTGATCATCACCACCTCTCCGGCATCTTTCGCAGCCCTTGCCCCCGACCTACCCAAAGATTATAAAAAGAAAATGTTTCAATCCAAAAGTATCGGTGCAATCGTCCTGCTGCTGTCTCTGAAACACCCGCTTTCTAAAGAAAAATATTACTGGTATAACCTGCCCAAGTCAAAGGAATTCCCTTTCTTATCGCTCGTGGAGCATACCAATTTTCTTTCCAGGGAAAATTTTGGCGGTGACAATCTCGTTTACTGCGGTGATTATCTACCACCAGAACATGAATATTTTCAATTAAGCAAAGAAGAATTGATCGACCGCTTTACTCCGAGCCTGCAGAAGATAAACGACAACTTTAAGAAAGAATGGATCAAAGAAAGCTGGCTGTTCAAACAGAATTATGCTCAACCAATTCCTTCCCTGAACCAATCTCAGCATCTGCTTGATGTCAAAACTCCTCTTAAAAATGTATATTTAATGACCATGAGTCAGGTCTATCCATGGGACCGCGGAACGAATTATGCAGTTGAAATGGTTCAGCGCTCTTTGAAAGGTATTTTCGTTGAAAAATGATTTCGGTTTCCTCACTTTTTAATGAAAAAGCAGCCCGCTTTATTTCTTTTATCCGTTAGAATTTTTTAAGGTTAGCCCATTCAGCAAATGGCTACCTTTTTTCTCCGCTTTCACCTAACCATACAGATTGGGGTAGTTTTTCGACTCTCCATACCAGTGGCGGTGAACTTGTGTTCTACGCGTGAAGTTGTCTATACGTTTATATCAACAGTTTTTTAAGTTTTCATAACCTTAAGGATTGTTCTTTTTTAATCTTAAGGACACGTTTTTACCTTGAACATCTCAAGGCATTTTGCTAGAATAATTCTTACCAATTTGCGGAAAACCTAGGCTTCAACACCAGAAGCATTTCCCAGAAAAATTAATCCTTGTCGTAGCTTATATGGGGTTAATTTCATACACAAAAAAATAAGCAAAGGAGCTCTGTAGACAATGGAAGCATATCAGGCATGGCAAGCTACACTTGGACAACTGCAGATGAATATGTCAAAAGCCACGTTTGATACGTGGGTTCGCGGCGCAAAATTCGTTTCGCAAAAAGATGATACTTTTACCATCAGCGTTCAAAATGCATACGTTCGAGATTGGCTTGAAAACCGCCTGACAGGAACTGTTACAAAACTATTGAGCGGTATTATGAATACCCCACAGAAAGTTATCTTCCAGCTTCAGAGCAGCACCGAACCGATTCAAACAGATGAGAAACCCCAAGAAACACCTTCTTCGGTAAAAATTAAACCAGCTTCAGGCGGCACCCTGCTGAATTCCCGCTATCGCTTTGAAAATTTTGTTGTCGGTCCAAACAACCGTATGGCACATGCAGCCAGCCTGGCTGTGGCAGAGAATCCTTCCACCGCCTACAACCCCTTATTTCTCTACGGCGGTGTGGGACTTGGAAAGACCCATCTTCTCCAGGCTATTGGCAACCACATTCGTGAGAAGGGGCAGAGTGTTTTATACGTCTCATCAGAAGAATTCACCAACGATCTGATCAACGCGATTCGGGTTCACAACACAGAAGAATTCAGGCAAAAATACCGCTACATCGATGTCCTCTTGATCGACGACATTCAATTCATTGCAGGAAAAGAATCCACACAGGAAGAATTCTTCCATACGTTCAACACCCTTCATTCTCAGAACAAACAGATCGTTCTTTCATCAGATAGACCTCCTAAAGCCATGGTCACACTTGAAGAGCGGCTGCGCTCCCGTTTTGAATGGGGGCTTACCGTTGATGTTCAACCCCCCGAACTTGAAACACGTATCGCGATCTTGCGTGCAAAAGCAGAGAGCGCAAAGCGAGTTGTGTCATATGAAATTCTAGAATATATTGCACAGAAAATTCAATGGAACATCCGCGAGCTGGAAGGCGCCCTGACCAGAGTACTGGCATATTCGGAATTAAGCGGTATACCTTTAACTCTGGAGCTTACCGCTTCGGCACTGATCGATTTCTTCCCGGATGAAAATCCGGTCGCCCCGGAACGCATCATCCACATGGTGGCAACTGCATTCAATATTTCTGAAGATGAGCTTATGGGAAGAACCCGGACAAAGAATATTGCTCTACCCCGCCAGGTAGCCATGTATCTCATGCGGGAAGAATCAGACGCTTCCCTTCCACAGATTGGAGACAGCCTGGGCGGACGGGATCACACCACGGTAATGTATGCTTGCGACAAGATCGCAGATATGATAGAAAGAGATGACCGTTTTAGACGTCAGATCATCCAGATCCGTGATAAGCTTCATGCAGAGCAAGCAGTTCTTTAATAAAATCTTTACAATAGTCATCAAAAAGCATGATAGAATTCAAACTCGGTAATTTGCAAAGTATTGGGTAATTATCGAAATTGATTGAACAAACAATTGAGAAACAAAGCCCTGGCAGATGTTCTTAACCAGGGCATTTTATTTAAAAATAACCTGCCAATGGCAGTTAAAATAAGAGGAAACATGAAAAACAAATCATTAAAAATTATCCCCATTGGGGGGCTTGGAGAAGTAGGACGCAATATGATGATCTACGAGTACGATGATGACATCATCGTGGTAGATTGCGGCTTGATGTTCCCCAACAACGATATGCTGGGAGTGGATTACATCATCCCAGATTTTCAATATTTACAGAACAACCGTGAAAAGATACGCGGTTTGGTTTTCACCCATGGTCATGAAGACCATATCGGTGCTGTAAGCTATTTTCTAAAAGAATTTCAGAATGTGCCGGTTTATGCAACACCACTTACAATGGGTCTGATCAAAGGAAAACTTGGTAAAGCATCTTTACTTCAAAACGTTGCTCTGCACACCGTCCAGGCTGGCAGCCAGATCAAGATCGGAAAATTTAAAATCGATTTCTTCCACGTATGCCACTCCATCCCTGATTCTGTTGGGTTGGGGATCGATACACCGGAGGGATTGATCGTTCAATCTGGCGATTATAAGTTTGACCACACTCCAGTAGATAACTGGCCAACCGATTACGCGAAACTGGTCGAGTTTTCAAAACGAGGAGTACTGGCTCTGATCGCCGATTCCACCAACTCCACCCGCCCTGGCTGGACGCCTTCGGAACAGGTAGTAGGTGAAGCATTTGATAAAGTCTTCCCGCAAGCGAAAGGACGAATCATTGTTGCCAGCTTCGCTTCTTTGATATCACGTATGCAGCAGGTAGTAAACGCTGCTAAGAAATTCAACCGCAAGATCGCCTTTGTAGGCACCAGCATGGTCGAAAACGTAAAAATCGCCGAAAAATTAGGATATCTATCGATCGATGAAGATCTGAAAATCAGCATTGAAGAAGCCCTTCAACTGCCGGATGAACAGGTGATCATCATGTGCACCGGCTCACAGGGCGAACCTACTTCAATTCTTGGGCGCCTTTCCCGCGGTACACAACGCCAGTTTGATATCAAAGCAGGCGACACGGTAATTCTTTCATCAAAAACCATCCCGGGTAACGAAGAGGCTGTTTTTTCCACCATCAATGACCTTTTCCGCCGCGGGGCAAACGTGATCTATGAACAAATCATCCCTGTTCACGTTTCAGGGCATGGAAGCCAGGAAGATATTAAACTTCTCCTGCACCTGACAAAACCCAAATATTTCATCCCGGCTTATGGCGAACTGCGCCAGCTAAAACAAAGCGCAATCCTTGCCATGCAAACGGGAATTCCCGAAAGACATATTGCCGTCGTAGAAGATGGACAGATCATCACAGTAAGGAACAATAAACTCCGCCTTGGAGACCAGGAACCTATCTCGATGGTTTTTGTTGATGGATCAGGTGTTGGAGATATTGGTCCCATTGAAATGCGTGATAGAGAACTGCTCTCGAAAGACGGTGTCATTCTGGTTCATGTTATTTTAAAGAAAAAGGATGGATCACTTGTAACCGATCCAGAAATGATCAGCCGAGGTTTCACTTCTTCGAGTGAAGAGGAGGAAATATTCCCACTGGCTCAAAAGACAATTCTGGATACGATCAAAAGATGTCCCTCAAACCTCGAAAAAGAGATCACAAAAATATTAAGTGGTTTCATCTATCGAGAAACTCGACGGCGTCCAACCATTCTGGTAACGATCAGTAAAATCTAGGATTCATCATTCCGGTAGAAATTTTCCTGCCATCCCCACTTTCCCAGCAGGGGAACAAAAACTACCGGAATCACCGCTTCCATTTCAAATTCAGTTTCTCCCCTGATCCATACCTGCAGTTCCTGAGACCACGAAGTTCCAACCGGGATCACTATTCTTCCACCTTTTTTGATTTGTTCTTTCAAAGGAGGCGGAACTTCCGGGGAACCCGCCGTGACCAGAATTGCATCATAGGGAGCTGAATCAATCCATCCGCAGGTGCCATCAGCAATGTGGACACGTATATTCTTGATATCCGTCTTCTTGAAAATATCCTCTGCCCTTTTCCCCAATTCGGGGATCCGCTCTACAGTATGAACCATATGGCACAAATAGGAGAGAATTGCCGCCTGATATCCTGACCCCGTTCCAATTTCAAGGACCGTATCATCCGCATCCAACAACGCCTTCGTGGTCATCAAAGCGACAATGAAAGGCTGCGAAATGGTCTGCCCAAAACCTATGGGGATCGGGTAATCTCCATACGCTTCATCCCGGTATTCTGAAGGAACAAAGAGATGGCGGGGAACCTTTCGAAAAGCATTCAGAACAGCTCGTCCGGTAATTCCGCGACCATAGATCTGTTCATCAACCATTCGAGTGCGTGCCTTTTCATAGACAATCTCTCTAGAATTGTGATCATCCATATATTCATATTATAGAATCATCATTCTTTATCTTGCGTCTTTTTCAACAGATCGCGCGAGATCAAGCGATCAACTTTCCCCATTGCGTATCCACCCATCCCATGCGGCTGTACCCATACCAGTTCCTGTGCTTCCAATGCGCGCGGCGTCTCTCCATCCAGAGTACATAGATAAGCGCGAACCTGCACCTTGAAATGGGTATAAGCATGGCGGTAGCTGCCGATCAATGCTCCAATAAAAACACCGGTATCTAATTCTTCCCGAATCTCCCGTTTCAGCGCAGTTAGGTCATCTTCTCCTGCTTCAAGCTTACCTCCCGGGAACTCCCAGAGACCCGGCAGCATACCTCCTTTGGGTCGTTTTGCCAGCAGATAGCGCCCGGAGTCATCTTGAATTGCAGCTGCCACCACCTGGTAGAGCGGAACAGCCTGTTTCTTTTTTAGAACAGGGCGGAGAGCCTGCGTTTTGTTTTTCAGAGACCCACAATAATCAGCCACAGGACAATCTTCGCATCTGGGTTCAGCCGGTAAACAGATCAATGAACCAAGATCCATCACTGCCTGATTGAAATCCCCGGCATTCACCTTTTCAAGCATGTTCGCGGCAAATTTTTCGATCTTCCCTTTCGCCGCACTTGTTGATACTGGCAGGTCCAGATCCATCAGGCGGGAAAAAACGCGCTTGCCATTGGCATCCAGGGCGAGAGCGGGTTTCTGGAAACAAATGGATGCAATCGCATTGGCAGTATAAGCACCAATTCCGGGCAGCGCTTGAAGCTGTTCGGGGGACTCAGGAAATATTCCCCGATGCTCCTCTAGCATAATTCTGGCAGTGTGGTGCATATTGCGTACACGTGTGTAATATCCCAACCCTTCCCAATAAAGCAGCACTTCTTCTTCAGACGCTGCCGCAAGAGATTGGAGCGTTGGAAATTTGTCGATCCATTTCAGAAAATAGGGGATAACGGTTTCAACACGGGTTTGCTGAAGCATGATCTCAGAAACCCATACCCGATACGCATCGCCTGCTTTTCGCCAGGGGAGATCACGTTTGTTTTTTGCGTACCAATCTATGAGAACATCTGCCAGGGATTTCACTTTTTTTCCAGAAATGAATCGGTACGTTAGCAACGCACCTTGCAGCAATTTTTCAACACTGTTGTGGTGGGTTGGTCGCAACCCACCCTACTCTTACATTCAAAGTTAGAATTGAAAACCGCCGTTAGCTACCGTGATCTTCTGTTTATAGTTGATCACGAATTCTTTTAACTTCGCGCTCAGGGTAAACCATTCAACCCCATCCAGAACTTCGCGAATTTCTTGAAGCGACGCCATGACTGCACCGATCAGAATTTGCGGTCGATCGCCATAAACAGTTACCCAGGCATCGGTCAATTGAAATCCCAATTTCTGCATACCCGGTAAGAATTCTCGAACGAGAAATTCGAAATACTTCTGTTCATTCTGGGGAGTGACATCCCAGGTGAGAATTATTTTGCCTGGTTCGGTTTCCATTACTGTTTTATCAAATAGTCCAGAACAACTACCTTTGTATCTTCAGGCAGTTCACTAACATTGTTCGCCTTAAAGCTTTCTTGTGTTGCAACCTCTGAGAGCCCCATTTCTTTCAGGAATTTCGAGATCGCATCGATCTTTACTTTCGAATCAGCAGTGGCATAATGCATTGGGATCACAATATTGGGTTCCAGCAGGCTGATTACTTCGGCAGCTTTTCCGGCATTCAAACTGTTCCCTCCCCCAACCGGGACCAACGCAATATTAACAGGACCCAATGATTCCACCTCTGTTTGAGTTGGCACTTGAACCATATCACCCAGATGCGCAATGGTGATGCCGCCATAATCGATCAGGTAAAGGGTATTCTGCATGATCAGGTTAGTGTTTTCATCCCCATTGCCGTTTTTCTTTTTCTTTCGATTTGTGTTAATACCTGTGATGAACACTCCGCCAATCTCATATTCACCAGGTCCTACAATCTGGTATGGATCTCCTTTCACGCATTTCGCAAAATTATGTGCCGGAGAATCATGGCTAATGGTTACGATCTCAGCTTTCAGCCGGAGGGGTTTATAACCAACCACCTCGCTGTCATACGGATCACAAACAACAGAAGCCTTTCCCCGTTCATTAATACGAAAACAAGAATGCCCATACCAAACGATTTCCATAACACCTCCAGATTCATTTGTGATTATACTTTAGATATAGCATCAACTTTACAATTCTTAAGAAGATTTATTGTTTAGAGGTTCTTTATGAAGAAAAAAACGCACACAATTCGCAGCTTTCAGATCCATGAGCCGCTCCTGCCTATTGTAAAGGATTGGGCAAAAAAAAATGGTTTTGCCGTAGAACTCAAAGATAACAAGATCCTTTGTGAAAAGGATATCGGTTTAATGACCGCTCCGGTTCAGGTAAATATGGAAGAATCTGACGGACGCATTCAATTCGAAGCATTCTTAAAAGTAGATGCGATCAGTATGTTCACCACTTTTTTCATGGCACCGGATGAAATGCGGCTGGAATCAGGAGACGGGGAATTGTTTCTTGATAGAAAGATCGCACGTGATAAGGTAAACAAACTGCTTGAAAGATTGGGGCAGCCCTTTATAGAATGAACTCATCAGGTTTTGCGGTGCAGTGCGATGGTCGTCAGATCATCGGTTGGCGGAAAACCTTTTTGGAAGATAAGGATGTTCTTATCCAGCGCGTCAAGAAGTTTATTCATATTAGAAATGTTGCTGCTTAATAAGAACTTCTCGAAGTGAGTCATCCCGTACAACTTTCCATCCGGTGATTGTGCTTCCGTCACGCCATCGGTATAGAGGATGAGCGTTTCTTTTTCTCCAATTGTGAATGAGCGGTTCTCAATTTTCAGATCAGGAGATACTCCCAGGGGCATGCCTCCTTTTTCCAGAAGGCTGAATCCGCTCCGTTCTTTATTAATCAAAATCGGCTGATTGTGCCCGGCATTACCGTATTCAAAAAACCCGGTCTTTTTGTCGAGGATCCCATAAAAAGTGGTAATGAAAAGACCCTGCGGAGAACTTTCAACCAGCAGCTTGTTCACCTTCAATAAGGTTTCTGCAGGATTCAATTCTTCTTTTGCGGTCGCATGGATCAACGTTCGGGTAACCGTCATATATAAGGCGGCGGGAATTCCCTTATCCGAAACATCAGCGATCACAAAACCCAGCCTTCCATCCGGCAGCTGGATAAAGTCGTAAAAATCACCACCGACCTGTCTTGCCGGTCTCCAGCGCACTCCAATTTCCCAGCCTTTTGGCTGCGGAATATCCTCAGGGAGAAAAGCTTTTTGAATTTCCATAGCAAGCTGGAATTCTCTTTGAAGCCTTTCCCGTCCAACCATTTCTTCTTTTAGATGTTCATTCTGGAAAGCCAGATCAAGCTGTTGGGCAACCCCATTAAGAATGTCCATTCTCTTTTCACGGTACTCAAACTGATCGCGCGAATCGGTTACCAGCATCACACCATAGAATTCTTCACGATCCTGCAAAGGATAGAGAAATTGAACATCCTGCTCAATTTCAAGCGCTGCTTCTTTGCTCTCAATGATTTTATAATCACCCTGTTTAAACCAGGCTTTAGGGTTAAGGCTGGATACAGCAAGATATACCGGCTGTTTTTCGGCAACCAGCCGTTTCAACGGTTCATAATCCTGCACATCCATAAAGTCACCAAGATCATCCATTTCCTGTTCCCATTTACCGCAGTAGGAATTTGCGATCTTGAAAATACTTCTATTCTTATCCCAAACCAGGAAAATAAGGCAATCAACTCCAACCAGGAAGGGAATGATCTTTACGATGTTTTCGAGGGTTTCACTGATGCCCGTTGAGCTAACCACTGCTTCGGCAACCTGCAGCAAAACAGCAGTAACATAAGCATCGGTTTGTTCCGTCCGGCGAAGGTTGAGGTTTTCAAGGGCAACCGCCGACTGCCGCGCGACCGCTGTGAGCACTTCACGCTGTTTCGCTCCCGAACCACCCAGAAAGTCATGCTCTTCGGTAATCTCTTCCATCTGGACAAAGATCGCGCCCAGCACCTTTTCCTGTGTCTTTATCGGAATCGCAAACCAATCTTTTTTTCCTTCCGGTTCAAAAGATATCGATTGATATTCCTCAGGCTGGTCACCCAGCATCCTTGAAAAAGTAAGGATTCCATTGAAGGTATCGGGATAAGCATCATACAATGTCTCTTCCTTATCATTGATACCAACACTGGCTGCCAGAATAAACTTACCGGTTCTGTTCCTCCGATAGATAAGGGTCTTTTTTACTCCAACCACAAATTGAAGTAATCTGGCAACGGTTGAAAAAAGCTCCTTGCTGGAATCAACATGCTCCGTACCTTCACTCACAAGCAGCAGTGTGGTAGCCATGAGTGCCTGCTCTTGAGAAGCTGAGAACAGCCCCAGGTTTTGAATTGCGACCGAGGTATACCCGGCAAAAGCCTTCAAGATAGCCCGCGCTTCTTCTCCATAACGATTCGGCTTTTCATGAACGATCTCGATAGCACCTAATTTCTGGTTCGCATTGATAATTGGGGCAACGATGGCAGAATAGTTCCCCTTTAGTCCCAGGAACCTTCCAAGCGGTTCCGTCTCATCATACCCATAGCGAATAATAGGTTCCCCTTTTTCCACCGCATATTTCACAAACTCCATATCTTCCATAAGCAGGGAGGAATTTAATTCATCTTTATCAATGCCAATAGAATCTGCCACACTCAATTCATTTGTATTAGAGCTGTTCCAGATCACACCTGCGGTGCATGGAAGGTTTTGACTGACTACTTTCAATACAGAGCGGTAGATCTCATCGATCGAATAATCGCGCGAGAAAATATTGGCAATTTCATGGAAACTCTCAGCCACCTTCCGCCGCCAGCGTTCTGAACGGTAGATAAAAGCATTTTGAAGCGCTATGGCAATACCATCAGAGAGTGTGCGGAACAGATCAACATCATCATCTGAAAAAACATCCTGCTGGGGACTCTGGATATCAAGCACACCCAGTATTTCACCCGAATAGACGATCGGAACAGCAAGTTCGGATTTTGGATCACGGGGAGGTAGATCGGTCGGCAGGTAGAGATCATCATCGAAGACATCTTCCGAAAGATAAGGTCGTCTTTTTCGAGCCACATAGGCAACAATACCTTTCTGGCTTTCAAGATCAAACCACAGCCCACTCTCGCGCAGCGCCTCGATGTTCTTTCCAGTACCCGTTCTGAACACAATACGATTCATTACCCTATCGATCGTGAAAATATGCACATAAGGATAGTTAAATTTTTGGCTGATGATATTTACGATCTCATCCAGCAGTTTTTCAAGATCCAGGATAGAGGAAAGAGCGCGGGTGATCTCTGAGACAACCTGAATCCGCTCGCTCTGTGTCTGCACGTTTTGCAGCAGGTTGGCGTTTTGAATGGCGCCCGCAATAACATCTGCCAGGATCTGAAGCACCAGCAGATCATTCTGGTGAAAACCATTGAGAAAATTGCTTTGCACATCCAGAACCCCGATGATAGATCTATCCGCCAAGAGAGGGAAACATGCTTCTGCTCTGGTTTCAGGCAGCCCGCTCACAAAATGAAAAGAGTTGTCGCTTTCCACATCGCTGCTGAGAATTTCTTTCTTTTTTAACGCACAGCTTCCAATCAGCCCCTTCCCCAATGGGATTCCATTAGCGAAGATATCTTTAAAGTCTTTATCGCGAGAAATATCTTTCCCGGAATTGGCATGGAAGATCAGCGTTTCTTTTTTCTCATCCAGCATGTAAACTGCTACAAAGTAATAATGGAAAGTCTCAGCGATGAGGTTGGTTACCATGCGGAATATCTTACGGATATCATGCTGCTGGATGATCTTTGCCGACACAGAACGCACCAGATCAAGTTGTTTGTTTCTCCATTCCTTGATCCGCATTTGATGGGCGTGGAATATTCCGGCAGAAACCTGCTGGGCAAAAGCGGTCAGTTTTTCTTTTTTACCGGTTACCTGAGATTTATCGAGATCCGTGATCTCAACAGCGCCAATATCACGTCCATGAAAACGCAGCGGCAGCGCCAGCGATAATTTTTCTCCACTCTGTTTTTCCGCGATCGTGCGACTCGTGAGGGCTTTTTTCATTAAAATGGAATACGAATCTGTCTTGAAAATGGTAGAACCAGATTCATCAGGAAGGGGAAGGAAAGAATTATCAAGCCAGATGAAGACCTTTGCCTGCAGTTTGGTGGAAAGGAACTGCTTGATCAGAACAATTTGATCCTGTAAATTCGATTCATCCAGCAATTTCCCGCTAAAGTTTAGAATATCTTGCCACTCCCAAGATTTTCCAGAAACGGGAAGAGCTTTCAACAGCTATTCTCCTTATATTTTTCCATGGTGAGAATGTTTCCTCCGTCACCATTGAATGAAAAACGAACATTGTCCATCAGTTTCTGCATAAAATACAAACCCAGCCCACGTGGTTTTCGCGAACACGGATCTGACGAAACATCCGGTGGAGCGATCAGGTCAGGATCGAATGCCTTCCCATGATCGTGGAGAACAATACGAATTCCTTTTTCTATAATTTCATAGGAACACTCAATAACACCGCGGTTTTCCCCACCATAAGCATGGTCAATGATATTGGCAGCCGCCTCATCCACCGCCATCTGGATATCATACACAGCATCTTCATCCAAGCCTGCCGATCGAGCAGCCCGCGCGTAGAACTCGCGAATTTTCTCCAGATTTTTGAAATTTGCCGGGAATACAGCTAGTGGCATACCAAGGTTTAAAAACTCCCCACTGCTTCGGCAGCGGAATCATACACCTTGTAGTAAGGAATAAACCCTGCCAGATCAAGTGCTTCGTAAATCCGTTTGGGAACTTCAGCAAGATATACTTCGCCCCGGTTGAATCGTTTGCACTTTTTCTGTGCCGTGACCATTACCCATAGACCCGCGCTGGAAATGAATTCCACTTTGCTCATATTAAAAACGATATGGAATTCTCCTCCTTCAGTTATCTCATTAAAAATATCAGATAATTGAGGTGCGGTTGAACTGTCAATTCGTCCAGCTACTTCTAACAGCATACAACGCTTCAGGGGAGTAGTTTTTATTTCCATCCGAGCCTCCAACAATCTATTTAAATTCTAATTTAAAAATTATATCATTCAAAATATGAGTTATATTGTATAGTAGCACCGAAGGGTAATCAAGATGAAAAAGCCAAATCGCATCATACTAATTTCCTTTATTTTTATCTTTGTGATCACTGCAGTTGTAAACCTCAAAGGAACTCAAGATGCTCACATGCTTTCCTTATTATCTGCAGATGAAAGTATTCAATATCCTTATCTTACTCATATGCTCAGCGGGGGTGACAGTATTTTCGAAACAGTAAAAAATTTCGTCGCCTATCAACATTATTTTTACGGTTATCCTTTTTACCTGTATTCAGCTGCCGCTATCCTCCCGGTGCGCATCCTATCAGGGGCGAATTTCGCCGAGCAGGTGCAGGTCAACCTGTTTCTGCTCCGTCAGATGGTCAGCGTGCTTCCTATGCTGCTGGCAATCACAATTCTGGTATTTTTGCAGACCGGATTTAAGGATTCACTGAAAAGCAGCGTGCTTTTCCTGATCATGGCTACCATCCCCGCAGTAACCCGCAACAATGTATGGTTCTGGCATCCAGATGCTCTGGCTCTGCTTGGAATAGCAGGAGCATTTTATTTCTTGAATAAAGATCATTTCGAATTCGGAAAATCTTTCCTATACGCGGCTGCTGCCTGCGGTTTTTCAGCCGGGACAAAAGTGATCGGGGCTTTCTTTTTCCTGGCAGTGCTCGTTTACCTGGGGATCGCAAAAAAGCAGCGCTCTTTATCTTTTCAATTCATTCTCAAAAAAGCTCTGGTTTTTCTGCTGATCTTCCTGCTGATTTTTCTGATAACCAATCCTCTGCTCCTCATTCCACAAACACGTACCCAGATATTGAAAATCCAGGCACAGCAAAATTATTTCGTCCGCGAAGGCTGGACGGATGAAGATGTTTATCAGACCGGTTTATCAGCCTGGCTGCCTTATTTCGATGAATGGTTTGGAAATATTTTCATTTTAGCTTTTCTCGTTCTTTCCCTGCTCTACGGCATTCTACGTGGCAGGTATCGCCTGATGAACGCACTGCTGCTGGCATGGTCGATTCCCTATTCTATTTATCTGATCTTCTTTGTAGCCGTGAAACCCTTCCATTACCCGCTGCCATTAATGATCCCGCTCTTTTCAGCGGCATTGAATTTCTTCTCCAAAGATCCACAGACAGGGAAATATACAATCGCATTCACCATTCGGGCGGCAGTTTCTGCTGTACTGGCATTTTTGCTTATTTCCAACGGCATCTCAACCTGGAACGTTTACAAGGAATACTACGAAAAAGAAGATCTGCTGCTGGCTTGCAATTCAGAACCAGAGAATAAAGCCGATGGCAGCGTGATTGACATACCTGACGGCGGTCAATGGTACCGCCTTGAAAAATACGGTCCCGGGGATCCGCCCATCTATTCATTTTCTGTCACACAGGGACCGCTGCAGGTAAGCGCAACAGAAGATGGGGGAAATCAGGTTTGGGCATGCCAGAGCGAAGAATCTGCATATTTCTCCGCCTCACGCCTGGCAGAAGCATTCAAAAAGAGCCATCCGGACTACATCGTATACGATCCTTATGGAAAAGAAGTCAATTAAATATCCCTATCCTAGTTCTGCTTTCCTTTTAATTCGCACAGTTTTTAAGCTTGTGGTACAATCCAGTCCTTGCCTGGTATTTTGGGTTTTGGTATAATCTCAAGGCTGTACCTTAATAAAACAATTTAAGAATACCGATTGCCGACGTAGCTCAAACGGCAGAGCAACCGCCTTGTAAGTGGTAGGTTACGGGTTCGATTCCCGTCGTCGGCTCAGTTGACCGATCACAGGTGGGTCAGAGGAAACGCTGCTCGCTTGTGCTCAGGCAACTCAATCGTACATGGGCGGTTACCCAAGTGGCCAAAGGGGACTGACTGTAAATCAGCTGGCATACGCCTTCGGAGGTTCGAATCCTTCACCGCCCACAGGTCAAAAGACCAAAAGCCGGTTTTCGGCAAAGCACGGCAAGCCCTCATAGCTCAGTCGGTAGAGCACGTTCTTGGTAAGAACGGGGTCATGGGTTCAAATCCCATTGAGGGCTCTGGATGCCGGGGTAGTAGAATAAAATAGTAATTATCATTTGATAGGAGAAGAAAATGGCAAAAGAGGTATATGATCGATCAAAGCCCCATTTCAATGTAGGGACAATGGGACACATTGACCATGGGAAGACCACCCTGACAGCAGCCATCACAAAGTACTGCAGTCTGTTAGGGATGGCAGATTTCATGGCGTTTGACAAGATTGACAACGCGCCAGAAGAGAAAGAGCGCGGCATCACGATCAGCATTTCACATGTGGAATATCAGACCGCCAAGCGGCATTATGCCCATGTAGATATGCCCGGACACCGCGACTACATCAAGAACATGATCACTGGTGCGGCACAGGTAGACGGCGCCATTCTGGTAGTGGCAGCTCCCGATGGGCCCATGCCCCAGACCAGAGAGCACGTACTGCTGGCGCACCAGGTAGAAGTACCCAGCATCATCGTTTTCTTGAACAAAGTTGACATGATGGACGATCCGGAACTGCTGGAACTGGTTGAGATGGAACTGCGCGATATGCTGACCAGCAACCACTTCCCCGGCGACGATATTCCCATCATTCGCGGTTCAGCCCTCAAGGCACTGGAAAGCACTTCTACCGACCCCAATGCACCCGAATACGCCTGCATCAAGGAACTGCTGGATGCGGTCGACAATTATTTCCCCGATCCGATCCGCGCCACCGACAAACCGTTCATGATGCCCGTGGAAGACGTGTTTTCCATCAAGGGACGCGGCACGGTTGTCACCGGTCGTATCGAACGTGGTATGGTCAAAGTTGGTGAGAATGTTGACATCGTTGGTCTGCGCGACAAGAGCATGAGCACGGTTGTCACCGGTGTGGAAATGTTCCACAAGACCCTTGAAGAGGGTATGGCTGGCGACAATGCAGGTCTGCTGCTGCGCGGTGTGGAGCGCACAGATGTGGAACGCGGTATGGTCATTGCCAAACCCGGAAGCATCACCCCGCACACCAAGTTCAAAGCAGAAGTGTACGTTCTGCGCCGTGATGAAGGTGGTCGTCACAAACCGTTCTTCAGCGGTTATCGTCCTCAGTTCTACATCCGCACCATGGATGTAACCGGCAACATCAACCTTCCGGCAGATGTCGAAATGGTCATGCCCGGCGATCGAACCAACATGGAAGTCGAACTGATCATCCCCGTGGCTCTGGAACAGGGTTCTGACTTCGCTATCCGCGAAGGCGGTCTCACTGTCGGCGCTGGCAAAATCACTGATATCTTGGAGTAAACCAGAAGATTCTGGAAAGAATAAAGAATGGCAAAGAAAAAAGATGTCCGTCCGGTGGTCACACTGGAATGCACGGAATGCAAAGAGAGAAACTATACAACCGAGAAAAACCGGCGAAATGATCCAGGTCGCATGGAGATAGAAAAGTATTGTAAACGCTGTAAAAAACATACCTTACACCGCGAAACGAAATAACTACACGGTTTACAATGCGGGTGCGATGCGATATTATTGGTTCGCACCCGCCTTTTTTACAGGCCAGTAGCTCAATTTGGCAGAGCGCCTGTCTCCAAAACAGGAGGTTGTGGGTTCGATTCCTGCCTGGCCTGCCTTATAAAAAGCGACGCCTAAACTATCGGCGTCGTTTTAGACATAGAAACAAGGAGTTGTGGTATGTCTAGTAGAATTGAAAAAGTAAAAACAAAGAAAGAAAAGGGCATCGCCCGCTGGTGGCATGAGACCACCGGTGAACTGCGAAAAGTAACCTGGCCAACAAGGAAAGAAGCCTGGCAAATGACCAAAATCGTTTTGTTGGTCCTGATTTTGGTTGGCTCACTGCTTGCTGTACTGGATTCCAGCTTCACGAAATTGATTTCCTTTATTCTTTCATAAATTATTCTTCTTTCCTGAAGAATGGTTTATGAGTAAGCAGTTTTAGAGAGGTAAGAATGGTAAACGAAGAAGAGTTCAACGAACAAGAGAATATCGACTCCGAAGAACCAGTTTCGGAAGAAGATGCTTCCAATACAGCTCTGTCCGCTGCATCTGAGGATGAAAATATGGATACCCTTGAACCCTCTTCTTCAGATGAAAATGCAGATGTAGAGTCGTTATCCAGAACCATCATCGATGAAACAGAGCATGATGATGGGCGCGCCTGGTATGTCATTCACTGCTATTCAGGCTACGAGAAGAAAGTTCGATACAATCTCGAACAGCGTATCGAATCAATGGGAATGCGGGACAGGATCTTTGATGTCGTCATTCCCACACAAGAAGAGATCGAAGTGCGCGATGGGAAACGCCGTTCTATTGAACGACATGTTTTCCCGGGCTATGTGCTTGTCAATATGATCTTAACCGAAGATACCTGGTTTGTTGTGCGCAATACACCCGGCGTGACCGGATTTGTGGGCATGGGGAATGACCCCACCCCGCTCCGTCCTGAAGAGGTGCAGCACATCCTCAAGCAGATGGAAGCAGAAGCACCGCATGTCAAATTTACCTTCCGCGAGGGAGAACGCGTACGCATCATCGATGGACCTTTCAATGATTTTCAAGGTCATGTTTCAGAGATCGATGTGGATCGCGCAAAAGTTGTGGTAATGGTAAACTTCTTCGGTCGAGAAACACCTGTAGAATTGGATTTCTTGCAGGTAGAAAAAGCGTAGACTTCCTCCAGTATGGAGGTTGTTGTGGGAGGGTGACCCAAATTCACCCGCTAAAACCACTTAAGGAGAAAAGCTGTGGCAAAGAAAGTAAAAGCAATCGTAAAATTGAATGTACCAGCCGGAAAAGCAAATCCGGCACCTCCCATTGGACCTGCATTAGCCGGTCATGGGATCAATATCATGCAGTTCTGCAAAGAATACAATGCCAGAACGCAAAATAAGATAGGTGAGATCATCCCTGCCGAGATCACCGTTTTCATGGATGGGTCTTTCACTTTCATCCTCAAATCACCCCCTACCTCTGAACTGCTCAAGAAAGCAGCCGGGGTCGATAAGGGCTCTGATATGCCGAACCGCAACAAAGTTGCAACCATCTCCCGCGATAAAGTACGCGAGATCGCAGAGATCAAACTCAAAGACATGAATGCCAATGATATTGAAAATGCGATGCGCCAAATTGAAGGCACTGCTCGCAATATGGGTATCACGGTAGAAGATTAATCGGTTTGTGGGAGGATAAGATACTTATCCGACAACACCACGAAGGAGTAATGATGGCAAAACACGGAAAAAAATATTTAGAAGCGAAAGCAAAAATCGATCAGGATACTTCCTACAGCCCCCAGGAAGCCATGCAGTTGGTTAAAGAAACTGCTTATGCAAAATTCGACGGGACTGTCGAAGTTCATATGCGCACTACACTTGATCCGCGTCAGGCTGATCAGCAGATCCGCAGCACCGTGGTATTACCCAATGGTTTGGGTAAAACCGTCCGCGTGCTTGTTTTCGCACAAGGCGAAGGCTCCAGCAAGGCAAAAGAAGCCGGTGCAGATGTGGTCGCCGATGATGATGAATGGATCAAGAAAATTCAAGGTGGTTTCAGCGAATTCGATATCGCAATCGCCACACCCGAATCCATGGGAATGGCTGGCAAACTTGGTCGTGTACTGGGTCCGCGCGGTTTAATGCCGAACCCCAAAGCTGGCACGGTTGTCAAGGTCGAAGACCTTCCGCAAGCGGTCAAAGAAGCCAAAGCAGGGCGTGTTGAATTTCGCCTTGATAAGACGGCAAATATCCATGTTCCTATTGGAAAAGTTTCTTT
Source organism: Anaerolineaceae bacterium (assembly GCA_963674975.1). Classification (GTDB taxonomy): domain Bacteria; phylum Chloroflexota; class Anaerolineae; order Anaerolineales; family Anaerolineaceae; genus UBA4781. Next base: position 1,827,970 of record OY771913.1, on the reverse strand, counting down.
CGATGCGCAGAAATTAGCGGAAAACTTTTCCACTCTGATGAGCGCTATCAAAAAAGCCAAGCCATCTGCAGCAAAAGGAATTTTCATCCGCAAGATCACCGTCACATCCACCATGGGACCCGGCGTCAAAGTTGATGTAAACAACGCGCTTTCCATGGAAGCAGAATGATGATATAATCGCAACCTGATAGATTTCTATCACCCAAGACAGCCGGTGCCTTAATTGGCTCAATATCCTGCTCAGGTGAAGTGAAAAGAATTTCTTTTTACACAAAGAGGTAATCTCTGCCTGAGCAATATCGGCAGAGATTATTTTTTATGAAAGGAGGAACTTTCATTGGCTTTTACAAAAGAAGAGAAAAAAGCATTAGTTGAGCAGTATGAAGGCTGGCTCAAAGACAGTCATGCGGTTTTTGTGATGACTTATTCCAAAATGAACATGGCTGGGATTGATGCCGTGCGCGCTTCTGCTCGCGAGATTGGCGGAGAAGTTCATGTAGTCAAGAACACCCTGATGAAGATCGCCATGAAAAATGCCGGCTACCCGGAATCAGAGTATTTCACCGAATCATCCATCATTGGTTTTGCATTCGAGGATGTGCCCGGTCTGGCAAAGACTCTCAATAAGAGTGTAAAGGATGATGGTTTTTTTGCCTTCAAAGGTGGTTATCTCGAAAAAGAATCCATCGATGCAAATCAAATCGTCATGCTTGCCGAACTACCCTCTCGCGATCAGGTACGTGCTCAACTGCTGGCTCTTATCAACACTCCGGCTACTCAGCTGGTTCGCACCATTACAGAACCTGCACGAAGCCTGGCTGCAGTGATAAAAGCATATTCAGAAAAACAAGCTGCTCAAGCAGCTTAATGGTTCAATAAAAAAAAGAACGAAAATATTAAGGAGAATTACAAATGGCAGATATTAAAAAACTTGCAGAAGAACTCGGTAAATTAACCGTTTTGGAAGCAGCAGAATTAGTAAAAACTCTGGAAGAGGAATGGGGCGTTTCAGCCGCCGCTCCTGTGGCAGTAGCCGCAGCCGGTGGTAATGGTGGCGCACCCGCCGAAGCCGCAGAAGAAAAGACTGAATTCACCGTCATCATCAAAGATGCCGGACCCAAGAAGATCGAAGTCATCAAAGCCATCCGCCAGATCACCAGTCTGGGTTTGGTCGAAGCAAAGACTCTGGCAGAAACCGCCGGCTCCAAAGTTCTGGAACAGGTTGGCAAAGAAGCCGCCGCAGATGCAAAATCCAAATTGGAAGCTGCTGGTGCAGTAGTCGAATTGGCATAAGCCATCGACAGATATCTACAAATAAAAAGAGGAATGTCGCTGAAAAGCGCATTCCTCTTTTTTCTTTTGCATCAATTCCAATTACTTTCCCGGCAGTTCTCGGTCATTGTGAATATTCCCGATCTCAATTAATTTATCTTCGAAAGAATTCAGTTTTCTATAGGCATCATCATATTTATTTCTCGCATTGGTGATATGCGTTCCCAGTGTTTCAAATTCTTTTTTAAAGCGATCCTCATCATCCTGCAGGCGCGACAGCTGTGTCATGATCTCCTTCGCCCTTTCTTCGATCTTCAGTCCTCTTAAACCGCGCACAATGACCTGCAGATAAGCATAGAATGAGTTAGGGCTTACTGGAATCACCCTCTTTTGCATTGCATAAGGGAACAATCCCTCCCCATCCTCATCTTTGATGATCGCTTCATAATAGACATTTTCTGCAGGAATATACATCAGGGCAAAATCATACGTTCCTTCATCAGGGAGAATATACTTTTGAGCGATCGAATCTACATGAATTTTGATCTGCCGGATAAAAAGTTTCCGCTCTGTTTTCCGCATTTTCTCATCTTCTATTGAAGCCATCCTGCGGAAGCTTTCCAGGGGAAATTTCGCGTCCACCGGGACAAATCCATCACCAAGATGAACCACCGCATCGACCTTTTCCCCCGACTTGAAACCATATTGAAATATATAGAATTCAGGGGGAAGGATTTGAGCCAGCAGTTCTTCCAGCAGAGTTTCACCCATACCACCCCTTAGCTTGGGCGGTTTTAACAGATCTTCCAGACTGTTGATCGTTCTGCCCACCTCAAGCATCTGCTCGGTCGCTTTCGACAGCCCGCCAATGGTTCCAGCCAGCCTTTCAAACGAGCGCTGGCTGCTTTCTTCTGCCTGATGGATCCTTTCTGAGAGCAAATTAACCACATCTTTATTTACATTCTGCTCTATACGATCGAAGCGTGACTTGAACACCAGATATAAAACCACAAAAGAGATGACCATGACAACCAGAAAGATCAATAGAACCAGCATCAATTCATATCCAGACATTATCCCTTCCTTTTACCCCAAGAGGTTTTTCTTTCTTCCTATTCTATTCTTTATAACCCGGTTTTCAAGAAACATGGTTATTTTTAACTTTTCTTAAACTTAAAGTTTCAGTTCACCTATCAGTATTCTTAGAAATGGAACAATCGTATCGTTTCTGATGACAAAACCCCTTGCATGAAGGGTATTTCTCTTTATACAATATGTAGAACCTATTGATAAGGAATTATTTATGAAAACTTCTGCTGTCATCATCGATTCTATCCGCACTCCCATCGGCAACCTGGGAGGGACCTTAGCCAGCATCCGACCGGATGACCTGGCAGCACATACCATGCGTGCCCTGCTGGAGCGCACTCGCATCGACCCGGCGTTGATCGAGGAGGTCTACCTGGGCTGCGCCAATCAAGCAGGCGAAGATAATCGCGATATTGCCCGCATGGCAGCGCTGCTGGCGGGACTGCCAATAGAAACCGCCGGGGTCACCTTCAACCGCCTGTGCGCTTCCGGATTGACCGCAGTCAGCATGGCTGCACGCGCCATCATGTGCGGGGAAGGTGATGTATTCATCGCGGGCGGTGTGGAAAGCATGTCACGTGCACCTTACTCACTGCCCAAGGCGGAACACGCTTATCCTCACGGGCACACCACCCTGTGGGATACAACACTCGGCTGGCGCTACCCACACCCACAGTTAGTAGAAAAAGGCTACACCATCAACCTGGGTGAAACCGCCGAGAATATCGCTGAGCAGTATCATATAAGCCGTGAAGATCAGGATGCTTTTGCGCTGCAGAGCCATCAGCGGGCTGTGGCAGCCATCGATAACGGCATCTTCGCAGAAGAGATCGCTCCCGTCAGCATACCACAGCGAAAGGGCGAACCCCTGCTGGTGGATAGCGACCAGCGCCCGCGGCGCGATACCAGCCTGGAAGCACTGGCACGTTTAAAACCAGCTTTTAGAGAAGGGGGAAGCGTGACCGCAGGGAATTCTTCAGGTTTGAATGATGGAGCAGCCGTTCTTTTGCTTATGAGTGAATCAAAAGCAAAAGAACTGGGGGTCACCCCAATTGCTCGGGTAATCGCCAGCGCAGCCGCAGGTGTCGACCCGCGCATCATGGGTATGGGACCGGTACCGGCAACCCGTAAGGTTTTGCAGCGCACCGGCTTGCACATACAGGATATCGGATTGATCGAGTTAAATGAAGCATTTGCATCCCAATCACTAGCAGTAATGCGTGAATTGAAGCTTCCCTCTGATATCACTAACGTCAACGGCGGCGCGATCGCCCTTGGGCATCCGCTGGGCTGTTCCGGCGCGCGTATTCTGACCACCCTGCTGCACGAAATGGGCAGGCGGGGCGCCAAAGCCGCACGACCGTTTTATGGATTGGCAACCCTGTGTGTGGGGGTTGGGCAGGGTGAAAGCCTGATCGTTGAACAGCTTTGATGTATAGGGAACTTTGTAGATTCCCCGTGGGAAGGGTATCACTAGCAGTTCAACAATCCTGTATAATACAATACCAATTGGTTTGAAACTTCACCGCAGCAACTCTTTTACTAACAAGGAGAAAATAAATGCCTCTTACGGGAACAATTGTAGTAGATGAAAATCTCTGTAAAGCCTGCGAGCTTTGTATTTTGAACTGCCCCGTGCAGGTGATCGCGCTCGATAAAAGCCACATCACGCCGCGTGGATTTCATCCCGCCGCTTTATACAAGGAAGGCTGCACAGGATGCGGAACCTGCGCCGTGGTTTGCCCTGAAGCTGCCATCACGGTCTATCGCGAAAAACGACCTGAAAAAGAAAGCAAAGCATAGGAGGATGGCATGAGTAGAGAACTCTGGAAGGGAAATGAAGCGATCGCCGAAGCAGCGGTACGGGCAGGGCTGCAGGCATATTTTGGTTATCCAATCACCCCGCAAACAGAAGCATTGGAATATTTATCAGCACGTTTACCCGAATTAGGACGGGTTTTTTTACAGGCTGAAAGTGAATTAGGCGCCATTAACATGGTTTACGGAGCCGCCTGCGCAGGCGCCCGCACCATGACCACCACTTCAAGCCCGGGCACCTCCCTCATGATGGAAGGTCTATCCTACATCGCGGGTACAGAAGTACCCATGGTGCTGGTAGATGTTGTACGCGGCGGTCCCGGATTGGGAAATATCGCCCCGGCACAGGGAGATTACAACCAGATGGTGCACGGCGGCGGGCATGGTGATTATCATCCTATTGTGCTAGCTCCCGCCAGCATTCAGGAAACCATTGATATGGTTTACGAGATGTTCGATATTGCCGATAAATACCGCACTATCGGAGTTGTTATGGTTGATGGAAGCATCGGTCAGATGATGGAACCGGTGACCCTCCCCCCGATGAAAGAAGTAAGAAAAATTTGGCCAGATTGGTCTGCTTCTGCAGCACAGGGAAAAAGAGAACGCAATGTACTCACCTCCATCTATCTGGATCCAAAAGAAGAAGAGATCACCAACCTGCGCCTGATGAAAACATGGCAGCAAATCGAGAAAAATGAAGTACGCTATAAGGAATACTTCATGGATGATGCCAAATTTGCCGTGGTTGGTTTTGGCTCTGCTGGACGCGTAGCACTCTCCGCAGTCCGCGCAGCCCGCGCTGAAGGAATTCCGGTGGGGCTTTTCAGACCGATCAGCCTGAACCCATTTCCAAGGCAAAAGATCCTTGAATATACCAGTAAACTATCCGGTTTCTTTGTGGTCGAAATGAACTCCGGTATGATGCTGGATGATGTCATACTGGCATCTCAGAGCCGTATCCCGGTTGAATATTACGGTCGAATGGGAGGGGTCATGCCCTTCCCGGATGAGATCCTGCGCGAGATACGCTTGCTGCACACCAACGGTTGGAAGACCGAAGGACATCCGCGCGACCGCTGGCTTGCCAAATTAGAGACAATCGTGAAAGAGGAAATGTAAAATGACAACCCAGAATCTTGAGAACATGCAGGTTGTTTACCAGCATCCAGAATCACTGCTGGATATCAATACACACTACTGCCCGGGCTGCACACATGGGGTTGCCCACCGCCTGGTAGCAGAAGTGATCGATGAAATGGGTCTACGCGACAACAGCATTGGTGTAGCTTCGGTCGGATGTTCCGTATTCACCTATAACTATTTTGACTTTGATTTCGTTCAGGCTCCGCACGGAAGAGCCCCGGCGATGGCTACCGGCATCAAACGCGTCCATCCTGATAAGGTTGTACTTACTTATCAGGGAGATGGCGATATGATCTCCATTGGTACCGGGGAGATCATCCATGCCGCAGCGCGAGGGGAAAACATCACGGTTATCTTCATAAACAATTCCAACTATGGTATGACCGGCGGTCAAATGGCTCCCACAACCCTGCCCGGACAAAAAACCACTTCCTCACCAAAAGGTCGTGATGTCGAGCAGGTAGGATTCCCTATCCGTTCCTGTGAACTGCTGGCGACTCTGGATGGAGCCGGATATATAGCCCGCCGCAGCCTGCATGATCCAAAGAATATACGGTTGGCAAAGAAAGCCATCCGCACCGCCTTTGAAACGCAGGTGCGCGGTCTTGGTTTCTCAATGGTAGAACTTCTTTCTACCTGCCCCACCAACTGGCACCTCAGCCCCACAAAAGCCATAAAATGGCTGGAAGATAATATGATCCCTTATTACCCGCTTGGTGATTATAAAGTTCATCCCGCATTAAAAGATCTGAAATTCTAAGAGGAGAAAACACATGCAAAATGAGACATTAATTGCCGGATTTGGCGGTCAGGGAGTTCTTTTCGCAGGAAAAGTACTGGCGCATGCTGCACTCGAGCTTGGAATGGAAGTTACCTGGTTCCCATCCTACGGACCGGAAATGCGCGGCGGAACTGCAAACTGCACGGTGATCTTCTCAGATGAAGAGATCGGCTCACCGCAGGTTCTTAATCCAACCAGTGTCATTGCCATGAACCAGCCTTCGCTCGATAAATATGAGGATCAGGTACAGAAAGACGGATATTTGATCGTGGATTCTTCTATGACAAACCGTGAAGTGACCCGTAAAGATATTCACGCCATCTGTTTACCGGCTACTGAGATCGCCGAATCGATTGGACAAAAACGTCTGGCAAATATTGTGCTGCTTGGAGCACTGATCCGAATCTCGAATTATTTCGGTCAGGCTGAACTTGAAAATGCACTGAAAAAGAGCTTGGAAGGGAAAAAGGAAGATCTGATCGCATCCAATATCACGGCACTGCAGCGCGGATTTGATTATGGTAGCTGATCATCATCCAGACTATCTTGTAGACGTAAATAAAATATGGTAAGATAGGCGTCATTACAAAATCCCTTCTGACTTAGAATTTAACGGTTCTTATACCCTATAGGGGATCATTCCTGATATAGAAGAATTTTTCCCTCCAAATTCTAAGGCAGCACTATTTTTAAATGAGGAAAAAAGATGCCAAACACATTCTTAACCAAAGAAGGTTACGATAAACTGCAGGAAGAGCTTGATTACCTGCGCGGTACTCGACGCGCAGAAATTGCCGAACGCCTGCGTGAAGCCGCCTTCGGTGAAGACCTGGTTGAAAATGCGGAATATGAAGCAGCGAAAAATGAACAGGCCTTTATTGAAGGACGGATCAAAGACCTGGAAGGCATTTTAGCTACCGCTCGCATCATTGAATCGAAATCTAACGGAGGAACCATCCAACTTGGGACGAAAGTCGTCATTCAAGAATCGGGTTCCAAAGAGAATGAAGAATACTTCATCGTAGGTCCCGCAGAAGCAATGCCTTCTGAAGGAAAGATTTCCAACGAATCACCGCTTGGAAAAGCTTTGATGAATCATAAAGCCGGCGATCAGGTTGAAGTTCAGGCGCCTGATGGTTCATTTAAGGTTAAAATAATTGAAGTCGCTTGATATCGGAGCAATACAAACGCCCCGCTCCGTTCAGGTTGGCGGGGCTTTTTTATTAAAAATAAGGATGAGTACATGGATTGGAATGAACTAGAAAAAATACGTCTTGAAAAAATCGATCAGATGCGCAGTGAAAAAGTAGAACCATATCCCACCCGCGCAGAAGTAGATCATTCAATCAAAGATGCCGTTTCCATTTTTGAGGAATTTGAAAAAAAGAACGACCCATCAAAAAATGCTCCCGAAGTTACGGTGGCAGGTCGTATCCGCTCAAACAGGAATATGGGCAAACTCTCCTTTTGTCATATTGAAGATGGCAGCGGGCGAATTCAATTAATGCTGCGGGTCAATGAAATTGGAGCAGAGAGTTTGAAAGCTTTCAGCAGCCAGTTCGATCTGGGCGATTTCATCCAGGCAAACGGATCATTGATGCGGTCAAAAACCGGCGAGATCACCGTTCTGGTGCAGAATTATAAGATGCTTGCTAAAGCAGTTACACCCCTGCCAGCCGCAAAAGACGAGATCGTCGATGGAAAAGTGGTCAAACATGCCACATTCAACGACCCCGAAACCCGCTACCGTCAGCGCTATGCAGATCTGGCAGTCAATGAAGAGGTGCGTCAAATTTTCCGCACCCGAACCGCGATCATCCGGGCACTGCAAAAATTTATGGACCAGCATGATTTCATCGAAGTTGAAACTCCCATCCTACAGCCTATATACGGTGGTGCAGCCGCGCGTCCATTTTCTACCCACCACAATCAGCTTCACCAGGAACTATTTTTACGTATCTCCTTTGAGCTTTATTTGAAGCGATTACTGGTCGGCGGATTCGACCGCGTGTACGAGATCGGGCGCGACTTCCGCAATGAGGGTGTTTCTTTCAAACACAATCCTGAATTCACCCAGCTCGAATTCTATATGGCATATGCCGATTATGAAAAGGTCATGAGCTTTACTGAACAAATGCTGGCATTTGTATGCGACGAAGTACTGGGAACACGCACGTTTACTTTCGATGAGCATGAGATCAGTATGGATATCCCGTGGAAACGACTGGAACTGCGTCAGGGTATTCTGGATGCAACCGGGGTCGATATTTATGCCTGCACGGATGCAGAAAGCTTATTCCAGGCAATGAAGAAAAAAGGGCTGAATCCCAAAGAAGAACAGCCGCGCGGAAAGCTTATCGACAGCCTTATCGGAGATTTTCTGGAACCTGCCTGCATTCAGCCTACTTTTTTATATGATTACCCCCGCGATATTTCCCCTCTTGCGAAAAATAAACCAGAAAATCCGCAGGTAGTCGAACGATTCGAAGGTTTTGTGGGCGGGATGGAACTTTGCAATGCATTTACCGAATTGAACGATCCTCTCGAACAGGAAAAGCGCTTTACCGAGATGGGTCGTACGTTTGATGTAAAAGACGAAGAGCATCATCCCATGGACGAAGATTATTTACGGGCTATGGCTTATGGTATGCCCCCCAGCGGCGGCTTCGGCATGGGAATTGATCGCCTGACCATGCTGTTGACCAACAACCGCTCTATTCGAGAAGTGATCCTCTTCCCTCATCTGCGAGAAACAGAAGAAGAAGAGAAATAACAAACAAAAAACCGCGTTGATCGCGGTTTTTTTATTCAGCTTCTTGAATATGGACGTTTTCTTTTCCCACCAGATGATTGACCTTTTCCAGCAGATCATCTGAGATGCGGATCGCGTCATTAGGAAAATCCAGCTCTACATCTCTGCCATTTTCCCTGCACAACAGGGTAAACCGATCATCCCCCGGCGAAGAACGCAGCATTCCATATACCTGTTTCAAAAGACGAATATCCTGATCTTTTTTTCCACTGGCATTGATCACGATCGTCAGGTTTTTATTATTTTTTACAATTGAAACAGGTGCAAACCGGGAAGCCCCGTTCTTTCCGGATGTATTTTCCCTTTCAACTGTTGTGTAACTTCCCTGTTCTTCTTCCACAGTGCTTTTCTGCCCCACATCCTGATCTAGTGTAGAGGAGGATCCCCGTTCAACCTCTGGCGCAGAATCTTCCATGAATTCATCATCCATGGGGACCATCTGCTCATCCATGAATTCCTGCGGCATGAAACCCAATTCATCGTCACCGGAGCTGGTTTCAGGATCTTCATCACTTTCATCTCCGTCCGGATCGACCTCCAGCCTGCTAATCTCATCCACCAGCACCTTTGCGTCCATGCCTTCCACATCCGCTTTTCCTCTTACCAGCACAACCTGATCTTCTATCAGAATATCACGGGCTTGCTCCCAAGTGCGTGGGAAGATCACCAGACCGATCAACCCCTGGATATCTTCCAGGGTGGCAAATCCCATTTGATTTCCCTTCTTGGTCATGATCGAGCGGATATTGGTCAATCTACCTGCAACGGTAACCATTTCTTTCTGCTTCGCTTCTCTCAACTGACCCGAGTAATGCGAAACCAGTTTCTTGATGGTTTTCATGTAAGAAGACAGCGGATGATCGGTGAGGAACAGCCCCAGCAGTTCTTTCTCCCATTCCATCTTCTCTTTCTTCTCCATCGGCTCGAAATCGGGAAGACGTATCTCTTCCTTCAATCCTTCCACCGCGCCGAAGAAAGTAAGCTGCCCTTCTTCTTTTGCCCTGAAATGACTCTCACTGATCGCAACCAGGCGGTCGAGGGAACTGAAAATGGCTCGCCGGTCGCTAAAAGTATCCAACGCGCCCACCCTGATAAGGCATTCCAGAGCACGCTTGCCTACCTTGCGCAAATCGACCCTGTGAATAAAATCATTGAGATCTTCAAATGGTTCATCATTCCTTGCATCAATGATCATTTCTACTGAGTTTTGACCCACATTTTTAATAGCACCCATTCCAAAGCGAATGCACTGCTCTTCATTTTCCTGCCCCTCTATTGAAAAATCCCAACCGCTGTGGTTAATATCCGGTGGAAGTACAGGGATTCCCATGGCTATACAATCTGCAATGTAATATGCCACTTTTTCGCTGTCGTTCTTAGAACCGCATAATAATGCAGTCATATATTCCAGAGGATAATGTGTTTTGAGATAAGCAGTTTGCACCGATACCATGCCGTAATCTGCTGCATGGCTTTTGTTGAAGCCGTACTGGGCAAAATTACGCCAATCTTCAAAAATCAACGTCGCGGTTTCTCTTTCGATGCCATTGGCAACCGCGCCCTCGATAAATTTCTTCTCATGGGCTTTGATCTGGTCTTCTTTTTTCTTGGAAATAGCTTTGCGCAGTTTATCCGATTCCGCAGCAGTATAGCCAGCCAGAGAAATAGCAGCAGACATGATCTGTTCCTGATACACCGCAATACCAAATGTTTCTTCCATGATCGGGCGCAGCAGTTCATGGCGGTATTCCACTTTTTTCTTGCCGTGCATCCGATCAATATAGTCTGGAATAAAACCCATTGGTCCGGGACGGTATAGTGCGACCATGGCGATGATATTGTCCAGATTCGTAGGTTTCATCTGCACCAGGAATTTGGTCATTCCCCCACCTTCAAGCTGGAAGACACCGGCGGTCAATCCTTTTCCAAGGAACGCGAAGGTTTCAGGGTCATCCAGAGGGATATTATCCAGGTTTAATTTCACCCCATGCCGCTTTTCGATCAACTTGCAGGCGTTTGACATGATCGTCAGTGTTGCCAGCCCAAGAAAATCAACCTTGAGCATACCCAGTTCATCCAGCACTGCCATTTCAAATTGGGTAACTGTTTTTATAGGGCTGTCTTCTGATTCACGGGTTGGGCGGTGCAGTGGAAGATATTCCACGATTGGTTTATCTGCGATCACTACGCCAGCCGCGTGAGTGCCAGCGTTGCGCACTACACCATCCAGCTTTGCAGCCGTATCGATCAATTCATGCATATGAGGAACATTCGTGTAGATCTCTTTTAATTCCGGAACTTCCTCCAGAGCAGCCTCGATCGTAACCGGATGGCTGGGGATGTTGGGGATCAGCTTTGCCACACGATCCACCTCGCCAAGCGGGATATCCATCACTCTGCCCACATCCCTGATCGCCTGACGTGCTTTCATAGTACCGAAGGTAATGATCTGGGCTACCTGATCGTAGCCATACCGTTTCGCGCAGTACTGCATCACATCAGCCCGTTTATCATCCTGGAAATCAAGATCGATATCCGGCATGCTCACACGAGAAGGGTTCAGGAAGCGTTCAAAGATCAGCTTATGCGAAAGGGGTTCGACCATGGTGATATCCAGCGTATACGCCACAATAGAACCGGCAGCCGATCCTCTGGCTTCATACCAGATATCATTCTCGCGGGCAAATTTGCAGAGATCCCATACGATCAAAAAATATGCATCGAATCCCATAGTGTGAATGATATCCAGCTCATAATTCAAGCGCTCACGTACTTCAGCGTCATCGGCATGCTCTTTATAGCGCTTTTTAAGCCCTTCTTCACACAGCATTTGTAAATAGGTGGTGGCATTATATCCTTCAGGTACATCAAAATTCGGAAGATGGTATTGATCGCGCTCCAACTTTACCGAACAGCGTTCGGCAATCTCCACGGTGTTGCTGAGAGCGCCCGGTACTTCGCCAAACAGAGCCGCCATCTCCTGCGGAGAACGCAGGTAGTAGGTATCGCCGTTCATGTGCATACGGTTGGGATCAGAAAGCACCGCACCGGTCTGGATCGCCAGCAGGATATCCTGATAGCGCGCATCTTCTTTATCCACGTAATGCACATCGTTCGTAGCGATCAGGGGAACCTGGTATTGTTTTCCCCATTCAATGAGCTGTTTATTGATCGTATGCAGTTCAGGGATATCATGTTCCTGGAGCTCCAGGTAGAAATGCTCTTTTCCGAACACATCTATATACCAGCGCAGCTGTTCTTCCGCTTTTTCCAGCTGATTACCTACGATCAGCGAGGGTATTTCACCCTTCATACAGGCGCTGGTGCAGATAATACCCTCAGCATGTTCTGCCAGAAATTCATGGTCGATACGAGGGTGATAATAGAATCCTTCCAGCTGTGCGGCGCTGGCGATCTTGAGTAAATTCTGATAACCGGTCATGTTTTCAGCCAGCATCAGAATGTGATTCGAACGTTTATCTTTCTGGGGATCGCGCTGATCCATACGTCGAGAAGCGAGGTAGCCTTCCAACCCGATGATGGGACGAATATCTGCTTTCAGACAGGCTTTATAGAATTCAACCACACCGAACATGGTACCGTGGTCGGTCAGCGCTACCGCCGGCATGCCCATCTCTTTTGCACGTTTAATCAGCTTGGGGAACATACAGTATCCATCAAGCAGAGAATAGTGAGAGTGAACGTGCAGGTGAACAAAAGACATAGAGTTTAAAATCGGATAGTTTCGGTCATTATAGCACGTGACCAAAATACAACTACCAGCGGCATCTTAAAATTAAAGTGGTTTTAAGATTAAAAATTAAATCTAGGCAACTTTTCCCAGTGAAGCCATGTACGCGGTGAACTGATGCTCTCCATCCACACCGAGTGCTTCGTTCATCAGGTCATCATCATAGGCAGCGATCGCACAGACCCCGCAGTGAATGGTCTCTGCAGCCAGATAAAGATTCTGACATACATGCCCCGCATCCAGCAGAATATAGCGGAATGAGCGTTCGTCATATCGCCAGTAAGTACGGGCAACATCTGCTACCCAGCAAAAAGTAACCGCGCTGTTCTGAACGTGCTTTTGTTTCAAAGCTGCCTCGGTGATCATTTGATTGATATCTTCCTTAGCATCTAAAGGCAGCAGCTTATGCTCTAGCGCCAGATAGCGATACAATCCCGGTTTGATACTTTCCACACGATTTATGAGCAGATATGTTTCAAAGGGATGTCTTGCCCCAGCAGAAGGCACCAGTCGCTTGGTAAAAGTTTGTGTTTCATTGATGTTTTTCACGCCCTGTGTCATCCATAATAGATAACTCAATTCAGCCAGAGTTAAAGCTGCATCAGTGTACTGCCGTTTGCTTTCTCGTGATTTCACAATGGTTATAAAATCAGGAGCAATCAAGCTGAAGCTGTTTGGATCCGGTAGAGATATGAGGGCTGCCCCGGGATCATACGTCATTTCCAGCGGTGGCTGGGGAAATCCTTTTCTCTGCTGAGGATCACTCATATTCTGATATTTCGATGCTTCAAAATAATCTTTCCAGGTACTCATTCTTCCTCCACTGTTTACTTCTTCACATACTCGCTTTTGAACGGTTCAACCTTTTTGCCACCGCACGCAGTATACTTTTTATTTCCTTGACCTTTAACAGGTACAGTAAGATCCCATAAAGACCTGCAGCAAGCACAATTGTCAATATGATATGCAGCCAGGAAGGCAATCCAACCTCGAGATTCTGGCAGAAGATCACGAAAACAGCCATAATGCCGGTTGCAAGAACCGCCTTGAACAATCCCGACAGTAGGACCGATTTATCCAGACCATGCATACGCTTTTTCATCAAAACCAGCAAGATTACTGCTTCCAGCAGGGTGGCTATCGAATTTGCCAGAGCCAATCCACCATGCGGCATCCATCCTATCTGAGTAAACAGCCGGCTCAACAGAATACTGAGCAGTAAATTCAAGCTCATTGCGCCCACTCCAACCAGTACAGGGGTTCTGGTATCATGCTGCGCATAAAAAGCCCTGCTGGTGATCTCCACAATACAGTGCCCGACCAATCCCACCGCATACCACAGCAGCGCCCATGCCACCAGCGCGGTGGAAGAAGCAGTGAATTCACCATGCTCATAGAGCAGCCGCACGATATCCTCGCGCATCAGGATCAATCCGATCATGGAAGGGATGGAAAGAAACAGGATCATGCGCAGCAGTGAGGTAAAGGATGAACGCATCTCATCCAGCTTACCTGCTGCAACCTGCGCCGAAAAAGTGGGAAGTGATGCAGTTGCAATGGATTGAGCGATGGCTGCTTGCGGCATTAACATCAATGAAAATCCCAGAGTAATGGCGGTAACACTGCCTTCCGGCTGCATCGATGCCAGGTAAGTATTCATCAAAAAATTCAATTGAACAATTGCCACCCCCAGCAACCGCGGCGCCATCATGATAGCCACTTCTCGTACCGCTGGATTCTTTTTTTCCAATCCAGGTGTGTAATGCATCTGCGGGAGACGCAGCAAATTCGGGATCTGCACCAGCAGGTGCAAGCTGGCTCCGATCAAAATTCCATAGGATAAGCCATAGACACCGTAACGAGGTATCAAGACCAGTGCGCCAAAGATCCAGCCCAGCTGATACATACCGGGCGCCAACGCCGAAACAAAAAAGCGCTGATGGGCATTCAAGATACCCATCACCAGCCCGCTTAACCCAAAAATAATGGCTGAGGGAACCTGAATTCTCAACAAAGTGGCGGTCAAGAGTTCTTTCTCTATGCTAGCAGTGGAAAAGCCGGGTGCAAGAATATAATGCACCACCTGGCGGGCAAAGATCATCGATAGAATGCTGAAAATGGTCAGGACTAGAAGTACCCAGTTGGTAATTCCGCTGGCTAATTTCCAGGCACCTTTCCTATCTTCTTTTACAAGAAATCCGGTGAACGTGGGGATAAAAGCAGAACCTAAAGCCCCTCCAGCTACCAGATTATATAAAATCTCGGAGAAACGGTTGGCAGCATAAAACGCTTCGCTATCCGCCCCTGTCCCGAGTGCTCTGGCTGTAAGAGTTTTTGCCAGCAGTCCCGTCAGGGTGCTAGCAATATAAGCTATCATTATGATGCTGGCAGCCCGTGCGATCTGCCGGTTGGCTTGATGTATTGTATTTTCATTTTGGGACATACTCTTGATTATACTCAATGAGTTAATGTTTTAGGATTTGTTCCATATCCCTTCTGAAAACATAGTAAGATACATTTATCAACTACCCGGAAAGGAGTAGTACATGGAAGAAAAGAAAGAAAATGCAGCAAACCAGAGCGATCCATTGAAAATAAAAGCACAAAAACCTGTTCAGGATGGAACTGAAAGAAATATCAAGAACAAATCACGCAGTCAATCATTTTTCAAGAAAGTACTGCACCAGTTCTTGCTGGCAGTTTTGTTTCTCTTGATCGGAGCGGGGTTGGTCTTTTTCCTGGTCCATCAACCAGCCGTAAAAGAATATACCGTTCAAAAGGAAGAAATAACCCGGTATCAAACCATGGAAGCGGATTACAACCAGCTTCTGGCAGATTATACCGATCTGAACGAAAGGCATGAGGTAGCGGTAACCCTGGTAGATATCTACAAGATCCAGAACAACGTGAATATCGCCCGTATTGCCCTGATGGAAGATAACGAGACCCGCCTTTCCATTGCGCTGGGTTATGTGGAGAAAGATATTGAAACACTGGATATCGGCGAATTCCCAGAGAAGGTCGATCTTTCTGCAAGAGTGACCGCCATCAAGGGGTACCTGCCGAATAACACCAGTAAAGCCTTGAGCGAACTCAACGCCTTATTTGATGACCTGCTTTTACTGGCGAACAATATGGAAATTACTGAATAATAAAAAAAGCTCCTCTTTCTTTCGAGGAGCTTTTTTTTGAATTTATTGTTGCGTCGAACGTGAGTCAAGCGTTACAGTAAGCTCTTTTTCACTACCATTGCGCAGAACGGTGATCACCATCGTATCTCCGGGGGCTTTATTCATGAACAGGTAGGTCAGCAGTTGATTGTAATTTTTCACTGTAACTCCATCTACCGCTACAATCAAATCTCCACCGGCATATAATCCCTGATATTTCGTGGTGCGGGTGCCGGCTCTGATTCCGGCGTTATCTGCCGGTCCATTCGCCGTGACTTCCAAAACAAATACGCCCTGCGCATTCGCATCAAAACCCATGGCTTCAATTTCATCCATGGTCAATCCATCCAGACTGGATATACCCAGATAGGGATAATCGTAGGAGCCTTCGCTGATCAGAGTTGGCACAACTTTTTTAACCATATCGATCGGAACCGCAAAACCGATTCCGCTGTTTGAAGCACTTTCAAATGCGCTGGAAGTTTCATCGTAAATGGCACGATTGATACCAATCACTTCGCCGTTGAGATTCAACAAAGGACCACCCGAATTGCCGGGGTTGATAGCCGCATCGGTTTGAATTGTATCGCCTGCTCCATAGGCAGAACCGCTTTCACTGGAGCGAATTGAATCCAGAACACGACCCAGCGCCGAGATAACCCCGGTGGTCATTGTTCCGGAAAAACCAAAAGGATTTCCAATAGCGATCACAAACTGTCCAACCTCAAGAGCAGAAGAGCTGCCCAATGTGAGCGGATGGAGAACATCCTCAGCGACATCCACTTTGACAACCGCGATATCAGAATCCATATCCGTACCAATTACTTCACCGTGGGTTCGTGTTCCTTCAGGGAAAGTAACTTCGATTTCAGTGGCATTTTCAATGACATGATAATTGGTGATAATATGCCCATCCAGATCGTAGACAAAACCAGAGCCCTGCCCAATTCCACCACTTGAGGTATATACCAGAATTGAAACCACACCGGGATTCACATTCTTGTAAAGATCGACCAGGGCATCTTCGCCTTCGGTGTATTCCAAAACCTGGTCAGGAACAAGCTGCACTTCGGTCGGTTCCGCTGTGCTGGCGGTTTCTGCAAATGCTGCTTGTGGTTCTTGTGAAACGCTGCAGGCGCTTAAAATCAATGCGAGTAAAACGATTGTAGAAATAATTGTGTTCTTTCTTGTAAACATTCTTACTCCTTTTTCCACATTTCGCGCAATATTGATTTCTGCTTTTCGCTAAGATTGCGTGGAATTTCAACTTTAATTTTCACCAATAAATCTCCGTACTTCCCTTTTTGCTTCAACTGCGGCATTCCATGCCCCTTGATCCTGAATACCTGCATGGGTTGTGTTCCAGCCGGTATTTTCAAAAGCACATCTCCTGATGGAGTATGGATTTTCTTTTCACCTCCTAGTATAGCGGTATACACATCAATGGAAACGGTTGTCGATAGATTCTCTCCATCAAGTACGAATTGAGAATCAGGTGCTACCGTGATCATTAGGAAGATGTCAGCTCCTTTTCCATTTGCCTGGCGGGGACCAGCACCTGAAATGCGCACTTTGCTTCCCGTTTTAACACCTGCCGGTATCTTAACCTCGATCTTTTTGTCATTGAATTGAAGCAGGCGGCTGGTGCCTTGATAAGCTTCCCAGAAAGAAACAGTTACCGGCTGCTGATAAGCCTGGGGGCTGGCTGGCTGCCGGGCAGCAGTGCTGCGCCGCTGCGAACGAGGGCTTACATTTCCTCCAAAGAAGGCATTGAAGAAATCAGAAAAACCACCAAGCCCACCACCAAAGAAATCTCCGAAATCACCGGTTGAATTAACACGGGTAGTGCGGGTGGTGTACTGCGGATTATTAAATAAGTCTTCCCAGCGAAATGTGTTGGGATTGTTCCCATCACGCTGCCACGAGTTATAAGAATTAGAAAGCTGATCATAGCGGGAACGCTTCTGAGGATCACTTAAAACCTCATTTGCCTCATTAATCTCTTTAAAACGCTCTTCAGCCTGCTTGTCTCCCTGATTTCTATCAGGATGATACTTCATAGCAAGCTTTCGATATGCCTTTTTTATATCAGCTTCTGTAGCATTCTTATCGACGCCAAGAATTTTATAATAATCCTTATAATCCATGATCGCAATTGTAAGATTTTGAGGACAACAACGCAAGTGATTCCAGTCAGATTTAACAATTTTCTAACTATGTTCCGACACACTGTTAATTTAAACAAGCATCCGCTGGCAGGGAGGATTGCCAGCGGACACTAATGCCAAAGGAGGAGACATTGATGAGTGTTATCATAGGTGCTTGTAACCCCAACATGTCACCGCGCCAATATTATCCTTTTGAGGAATTGTGCGCAATGATTAACCTCATAAGCCATCTATGATTTTCTTCCTCTAATGAAATTTGGTTAAAAAACCATTCAGAGCCGGCAAGAGATCATCGATCTCTTTGTATGCATAGATCTGATAGAGAGGGTTTTCATTTCCAAGGATCATTTTTGATACTTTTTTCCCATGCTGGTAGCAGCAAAAGACCGGCTTTTTATGCAGTTCAGCCAGAGCTATCTCATAACCAACCCCATGCGATGGAGTACTGACTTCAGCGATCAGAATATCACTTTCCAGCACCCAGTTCACATCCCGCCGATAAACCACACACGGATCGATCACAACCTCTTCATCCAGTACTCCCGCTTCTGCCAGATGGGCAGTCGGCACTTTCCAACCGCGTTTCTGCAGATGCTCTACGATCTTTTTATACATCTGCTGTTCGGCTCTGCCGCCGGTGATCGAACAAGAAAAATATGCCTGCATCTTCTCTCCATTAATAAAATTTTTACATCTATATAAGTATGCCATCGAATCTGCGTGTTAAAATTGGGATATGACCTCGGTCAAGGAACATATTAACGGAATTCTCGACACACTGCCATCTAAACCTGGCTGCTATTTGATGAAAGACAGCAGCGGGAAGATCATCTATGTCGGGAAAGCGATCAATCTGCGCAGCCGGGTGCGGTCTTATTTCCAATCTTCCAACGATCACTCTCTAAAGACCCAGCATCTTGTGCGGGATATTGTGGACATTGACTGGATCGTGGTCGGGTCAGAACTGGAAGCGCTCATTCTTGAAATGACCCTGATCAAGAAACACCGCCCTCACTACAACATCCGTTTGAAGGATGATAAAAGATACCCCTATATCAAAACCCATTGGAATGAACCCTTTCCCAAGGTAACAGTTACCCGCAATCTGGAAGATGATGGCGGGAAATACTACGGTCCCTATACCAACGTTTGGGCAGTTCACCAAACACTGGATCTGCTGCGCAAGATTTTTCAATACCGCACCTGCGACCGCATCATTACAGGCAGTGACGCGCGGGCATGTCTTTACTACGACATAAAATTATGCAGCGCTCCGTGTATCGGCAAGATCAGTGAAGATGATTACAACCAGATGATCACCGATCTGGGTAAATTCCTCGAAGGGCAAACCGATCCCATCCTTGACCGGCTGCAGCAAGCCATGCAGAAAAGTTCAGATGATCTGCAGTTCGAGAGAGCAGCTGCTCTGAGAGATCAAATTCAAGCAATCGAACGTGTGGTCGAAAAACAGAAGGTCATCTCGACACAGAACATGGACAGCGATGTGATCGCAATGGCTCGCACCAATGGCGACGCCTGCGTTCAAATATTCTTTGTGCGTGGTGGAAAGCTGATCGGACGTGATTACTTCGTTCTGGAAGGGGCAGACGACGAAAAAGACAGCGAAGTCATCACCCAATTCTTGAAGCAGTTTTACCTGCAATCCACTTACATTCCAGCGAAAGTTCTACTGCCTGAAGATATTGAAGAATCCATAATCATCCAGAACTGGCTCAATCAAAAGAAAACCGGGCAAAAAATTCAAATTCAGGTTCCCAGCAGGGGTGTATCAAAACAACTGATCGAAATGGCAAAAGAAAACGCCATAGAAACATTACGTTCACTGAAATCACAGTGGGAAATGGATAAGAATAAGCAGAGCACTGCATTAACCGAATTGCAATCTGCACTCGGGATGAATACTCCTCCAAACCGCATGGAGTGCTATGACATTTCCAACACACAGGGAACTGCTTCTGTTGGCAGTATGGTGGTTTTCGAACAGGGGATTCCCAATAAAAAGCATTACCGGCGCTTTAATATCAAGACGGTCAATCAGCCCGATGATTTCGCCAGCATGGAAGAAGTGCTCACGCGCCGTTTTAAACGCTGGCAGGCATACCATGCAAGTCAAGAAGTTGGGAAGAAAGCCGAG
The DNA here is from genome assembly GCA_963674975.1 of Anaerolineaceae bacterium. Lineage (GTDB taxonomy): Bacteria > Chloroflexota > Anaerolineae > Anaerolineales > Anaerolineaceae > UBA4781. The sequence goes on along the minus strand of OY771913.1, from coordinate 1,807,808 downwards.
CCTTCGTTTTCCATGCTGCCTGACCTGTTGATCGTTGATGGAGGGAAAGGACAGCTGAGCAGAGCTTTAAAAGTGCTGGAAGAATTTGATCTGCAGAATACCATCAAAGCTGTCGGGCTTGCAAAAAGCGAAGAACTTGTGATCCTGCCAGATCAAGAAGAGCCTCTGGCTCTGCCAAGGAATTCACAGGGACTTTTCATGATGCAGCGCATTCGTGATGAAGCTCACCGCTTCGCCATCACAGCCCACCGCAACCAGCGCGGAAAGAACAGCCTGCGGTCCGTTCTGGATGAAATCCCCGGTATTGGTCCCGCCAGAAAGAAAGCACTGCTTCAAGAATTTGGATCGGTTGAAAAATTACGGCATGCTTCCCCAGAAGAGATAGCAAAACTACCCGGTATCAACCAGGCGCTGGCAGAGAAAATCCTGCACACCATTCAATAGAAAAACACCTTTTATAAATCGACGAAATAAAACTGCCTACTGCTTCAAATAATCTTGAAAATAGTTCAGCAGTATGGTCATTTCATTATCTTCAAACCATTCCAGATAGCTGCAGAAAAAATTCACATCTAATTGATCTCTAAATGTGACCATGGTTTCGAGCCAGAAATCTCCTTTCGGATCGACCGATACTTTTGCCAGAAACTGCTCATCATTGGCTTGATTCACGATCGAGAGAACATCCTCTTCCAGATTACTCGTCCCAATACCTGTCCAAATCGAATAGATCATCACCCGACTGACCGTATCCGTCTCATAGTCATACTGGATCAGATAAATTCCGCCATTGGGAGTGGTAATACCAAAAGTGTTTTCAGAGATATTGCTGACCGTCCACCCTTTTGCAGCAAGCTTCTCGGTAAATCCAAGGACAAATGCATTCTCATCAGATTGCGCCGTTATGTAATCAGCAGCTTCCTCACCGGATGTCTGCCCTGACTGAGATAAGACTGCTACCTGTGTTTGGAGAGTATTGATCTCACCAGTCTGCCCTGCGGAACATCCACCCAACACGAAAGCTAATAAGGTAAATAAAAGCATATTTTTTTTCATTTTTCACCTATACTCGTATCCATTACTATACAAGAACCAAGACAAATAAATGTACCCTATTTATCATGATTCGCAAAGAGCAGATTGAGCAATCGCATCATTCTATCCCTTGCATGCAGAGCGCCTTCTATGGTAGAATTCTACGCCGTGTTGAAGAAAGAACAGCAATTATCTATTAATTAATAGGAAAGAAAGATCATGAGCGAATTATTAAAAGAAGTCGAGACAGAAAAGAACCCAAATATTCCCGAGCTCTCTCCTGGTGATACAGTCAGCGTGCATGTCAAGATCAAAGAAGGCGATCGTGAGAGAATTCAGGTATTCAAGGGAACCATTCTCTACGTTTCTAAGAAAGGGCAAACCAGCACTTTTACCGTACGCCGTGTTGCCAGCAATGGGATCGGTGTTGAAAGAACCTTCCTCGTTCGATCTCCCCGAATTGAAAAAGTGGTTGTAGAGCGACATAACAAGGTTCGCAGAGCCCGCTTATATTACCTGCGCGAGCGCACAGGCAAGCGAGCACGTTTAAAACAAAAATTCTCGTAAGGTCAGAGTTATTTACGTATTCAAAAGGTGCAGTTCACATAAACACTGCACCTTTTTCATTTATAATCACGTCAAATGATAGAGAATTCATCAAATATGAAATCGATCAAAATTGGGGTTTTCGATTCTGGAGTAGGCGGTCTTTCTGTACTACGTGCCATTCATAAACTGCTTCCCGGTCTAGAGGTATTCTATTTTGCCGACCAGGCACACGTTCCCTATGGTCGCCGTCAGATGGATGAGATCCGTTACTTTTCCCGGCAAATCACCTCATTTCTATTAACTAAAGACATTGATCTGCTGGTAGTAGCCTGCAACACCGCTTCAGCAGCCGCCCTGAAATTTCTCCGGCAGCAGTTCCCTGAATTGCCAATTGTTGGCATGGAACCCGCCGTAAAGCCGGCATCGACATTAAGCCATACCAAAGCCGTGGGAGTACTGGCAACTCCTGCCACTTTTCAGGGAGAACTTTATCAATCTCTTGTCCATAAATATGGCGAAAACCTGGAGATCTATCAAGACACCTGCTCCGGGCTGGTCGAGCAAATCGAAGCGGGGAATCTAAACGGAAAGACAACACATAATATTCTTGAGCATGCTCTCTACCCGATGATCGAAAAGAATGTAGACACGGTCGTTCTGGGCTGCACGCATTATCCCTTTGTCATTGACGAAATCCGAGCCATTGCCGGAAAGAAAATCGAGGTGATCGATCCAGCTCCTGCCATTGCCCGCAGAGTGAAATCGCTGCTTGAACAGCAGGCTGGTATACAGACTGAAGAATCATCTCACAGCTCCCTTTCATTTTTTACAAGCGGCGATCCAATTGTTTTTACACAACAAATCAAAGTACTGCTCGGAATAGACGCGGCTGTTGAAAGCGTCACCTGGCAGAATGATACAATTCGAACACACTGATCAAATTCAAAACCCATTTTTTGTAAACGAGGAAATCATGAAATCAATTGCAATCATCATGGCAGGTTATGGGAACGTAGGGAAAGCTTTTACCCGTCTGGTTAATAGAAAGCATGCAGAAATCGAAAAATCCATGCAGCTGGACCTGCGCATTACCGGAATCAGCACCGCAACGCACGGCTGTTTGGGAAAATCGGATGGTTTTAACCTTGAAACACTGACCTCCGGTGCCTTTTCGCCCGAGCGCTTTCCCAACTGTATTACTTTCAAAGATGCCGAAGAGATGATCGCAAAATGCAGGGCGGATCTATTTATCGAAAATACTCCGGTCAATTATGAAACCGGTCAGCCGGCTATTAACTACCTGACCTGCGTGCTGGAAAACGGCATGCATGCCGTCACCGCCAATAAAGGACCTATCGTTCACGCTTACGAAAAGCTTACCGCACTGGCGAAACAGAAAAATAAAAAATTCTATTTCGAATCGACCGTCATGGATGGCGCACCAGTTTTTTCAGTGGTTCGTGAAGCACTGCCTGCCATGCAGATCACCGGATTTGAAGGCATCTTAAATTCCTGCACCAATCTGATCCTGTGCAGAATGGAAGAAGGGGAAAGCTTTGAGCAGGCAGTGAAGTATGCACAATCCATCGGCATCGCAGAAACAGATCCCAGCGGCGATATCGACGGGTGGGATGCCGCAGTCAAGGTAGCCGCCCTGTCTACCGTCCTGTTGAATCATCCGGTGATTCCCCAGCAGATCACACGCAGCGGCATTCGCTCTCTTACCGAAGCGGATATGCAGTTAGCAAAAGAGAAAGGTAAACGCTGGAAGCTGGTCTGTTCAGCAGAGAAAAATTCCACCGAGTGGGTGCTTTCCGTAGCCCCCAAAATGGTAGGACCGAAAAGTCCATTTTTCAGCGTGGACGGAACCAGTTCCTACATCCTTTTCAAGTCTGATGTGCTGCCCGGTCTGGGTATGTTGGAGTCAAACCCAAGCCCGGATACTACCGCGTATGGAATGCTTGCAGATATTTTGAATATCTACCGCTAAGGAACGTTGAATGAGCCACCGTGTATTTCTCGGTATTGGTTCCAACCTGGGCAAGCGCAGAGAAAACCTGCAAAAGGCGGTTTCTGCCCTGCGGAAAAATCTGCATATCGATCGGATCTCGAAGATCTACGAAACACAACCGTGGGGATTTACCGACCAGCCTGCTTTTTTAAATCAGGTTTTATCTGCAGAAACCGAAATGGAGCCACTTGAACTTTTAGCTGAAGTCAAGGAGATCGAAAAAGGAATAGGGCGTACTTTAACCTTCCGATATGGTCCGCGGGTGATCGATATTGACATCCTTTTCTACGATGACCTCATTCTGGATGAGGAAAACTTATCCATCCCCCACCCGATGATCGCGGAGAGAGCTTTTGTTCTGGTTCCGCTGGATGAGATCGCCCCACAGTGGGTCCATCCTGTGCTGCAGCAAACCGTTCATGATCTTGTCCAACATATAGATCAACAGGGAATAATCCCGCTTGAGGAATCTACCCCAAAGGAGTAACCCATGGCAGAAAATCAAATTTTGCCGTTTGGAACACGCACTTTCATCATGGGAATCATCAATCTCACTCCTGATAGTTTTTCAGGGGACGGTTTGATGAAAAAAGAAGATATGGCTGCCGCTGCAGTCGAACAGGCTGTTCGCTTTCTTGAAGAAGGGGCGGATATACTCGACCTGGGCGCCGAAAGCAGCCGTCCCGGCTCTGAACCCGTAACCGCCGAAACAGAATTGGAAAGACTGCTTCCTGTTTTGAAACAGATCGTCAAGTTGAACTCCGGGGCAATCATCTCCATTGATACCTATAAAGCTGCCGTAGCCGAACGATGCCTGGCAGCCGGCGCCACTATGATCAATGACATTTGGGGATTAAAAAAGGATCCCGAACTCGCCAAAGTGACCGCCAGTTATGAAGCACCTATCGTTCTCATGCACAACCGCAGTCATACTGATATCTTCCAAAAATCCAAAAATTTAGGGGCAATGTATGTCGGCGATGTTTATCAAGATTTGATGGGAGAGATCTGCAGCGACCTGCAGGAGAGCATCGACACCGCCAAATCTGCCGGTATTCGAGAACAAGATATCATTCTTGACCCGGGGGTGGGATTTGGGAAAACCGTCGAGCAAAACTTGAGCATCATTCAACATTTACGGGATATACGCAAGATGGGCTATCCCATTTTACTGGGAGTATCTCGGAAATCCTTTATCGGGTACACACTGGATCTTCCGCCAGAAGAGCGTTTGGAGGGTACCGCCGCTGCAGTTGCACTGGGGATCAATAATGGTGCAGATATTATCCGCGTGCATGATGTGGGTGTTATGGCACGGGTAGCAAAGATGAGCGACGCGATCATCCGCAGTTAACTGCGGCGCGCCTGATTGCGAATATTTTTTCTTTCAATGACTTCTTTCGCCAGTTTCAGACGAAAATGATCAGCACGTTCACGTTCATCCAGCTCATCGCGAATATAAGAGTATTCACCCTGCAGCCGCGGGATGACGATCAGTTCAAGCGCTTTCAAACGGCGTGTGTTGTGCAGTATCTCCTTCATCAATACAGCCAACTGGATTTCTCCATCAGCCAGTTGAATAATCCCATCCACATTTTTATTAAATGCATTTCCTGCTTCTTCTACCATGGTAGAAGTAGAATTAAATGAAGTAGCTTGAGATGCTTTTTTATTCCTTGATTCACTGCTCTGAATACGCGGAACCTGAACACCCATTACTACCGAATGATTGATCTCAATAGGGCTTTCTTCATACTGACCAAGTGAAGCCGCTTTTACACGTCCTTCACCCACAAAGGATTCTGCCCGTGCCAGGTTTACTTGAGCTCTATTGGTCAATTTCTGCAGGTTTTTTGCTTTCTCAACAACTTCATCCTGCAGTTCAATGATCTTCTGCATCAATGCAAGACGTTTCTTATCCAGCAGGTCATAACCCTGCTGTGTAAGTCCCAGCTGTTGTTTGGTAGCCAGCAACTGGCTGCGGGTTATGGAGATATTAGAAACATCGATCATAATAAGAATCAGCCTTTGTAGTATTTCTCAATGAATTTTTCCGGAATTCTCTTTAGAGCTTCTTTCGGGAAAGCAGAGAGAAGATCCCATGCCAGGTCTAATGTATCTTCGATACTGCGGTTCGCATCGCCCTGGTTGACAAATTCCTGTTCAAAGCGTTTTGAGAAATTAAGCACGCGCTGATCCTGCTCGGTAAGTGAAGCCTCACCGATAATAGCAACCAGTTTCTCAAGATCGCGTCCCTCTGCATAGAAGGAATAAATCTGATCTGCCAATGCCTGATGATCTTCGCGGGTATGTCCTTTGCCAATCGCCTCTTTCATCAATCGGGAAAGAGATGGAAGCACATCAACCGGCGGGAAAACACCTTTCTGATGAAGGAGCCTGCCCAATACGATCTGCCCTTCGGTAATGTAACCGGTAAGGTCGGGGATCGGGTGGGTAATATCATCATCCGGCATGGAAAGCAAGATCAACTGTGTTACCGACCCTTCTTTTCCTTTGATCCGCCCAGCACGCTCATACAAACTTGCCAGGTCAGAGTACATATAACCGGGATATCCACGTCTACCGGGAAGTTCTTCCCGCGCTACGGATAATTCTCGCAAGGCTTCGCAGTAATTGGTCATATCCGTCAGGATAACCAGAACATGCAGGTTGTGCGTAAATGCAAGGTATTCTGCAGTGGTTAATGCTGCCCGCGGCGTCATAATACGCTCAATGGTCGGGTCATCAGCATGGTTAAGAAATACCACCGTTCTATCCAGCGCACCGCTTGAGCGGAAGTGTTCAATGAAGAATGAGGATTCACGATGGGTGATCCCGATGGCAGCGAATACAACAGCAAATGGTTCATCGCCGCTCTTCCCATCAGAAAGAACGCGCGCCTGCGAAGCGATCTGTGCTGCCAGTTCATTGCCCGGCAAACCGGAACCGGAGAAGATAGGAAGTTTCTGCCCACGAGCCAGTGAATTCAACCCATCAATGGTAGAAATACCGGTTTGAATGAATTCACGCGGTTCATTTCTGACTGCCGGATTAATGGGTGAGCCATTGATGTCTTCCATTTTCTCAGGAACAATTTCCGGTCCGCCATCGATCGGTTCACCTGTTCCATTAAGAATACGTCCCAGCATGGAAAGTGATACTTTCAAGCGCACCACATCTCCTGAAAAACGCACGCCGGTTCGCGATATATCCAGTCCTTCCGTTCCCAGAAACATTTGAATAACCGCCATATCCCCATCGATCTCAAGTACACGTCCTACCCGCGGATGTCCATCTGGATCGATGATCTGCACCATTTCATCAAATGCCACATCAGCCACACGCTCCACAAAGATCAATGGTCCTTTAATTTGTGTAAGTGTGCGGTATTCTTTAGTGGCTAATCTAATCTTTTTCAATTTTTCAGGCATTTTCAGTTTCCCAATTAGAAATTAAATTATTAAAAGCGTCATCAATCTTCCCGATCAATCGTTTTATCTCCGGTGTAGCTTTTTGCACATCAATTTCCTTCATACGTGCTATTCGCTGCACCACGGCTAAATCGGTAAACTGGGAAAGTTCAATTCCCATATTCAATGCTTCTTGAGCTTTTTGATGATATTCAAGGATCGCCTTCAACATCCAGTATGATTTTTCAAGACTGCAGAACGCATCTGTATCTTGAATGGCTGACTGTTGTAAGAAATCTTCTCTTAACAATCTTGAAACGATCAATATCTCACGTTCCATGTCAGAAAGCGCTTCCTGACCGATCAACTGCACAACCTGGAGAAGCTCGTTTTCACGTCCAAGCAATGATTTTGCTTCTCTCACCAGCTTTGGAAAATCTTCTTCAACATTATCTCCAAACCAGCGGGAAAGATCAACCAGCGAAAAACTCTTGATCCAGTTAATTGCCGGAAAGTGCCGTTTTCGAGAAAGTTCATAATCCAATGCCCAAAAAACACCGGTAATGCGCATGGAGCTTTGTGTAATGGGATCTGAAAAATCGCCTCCTGGAGGAGATACAGCGCCGACCAATGAAACTGATCCTTCTCGATGTCCGGCGAACGGTTTATCTTCTCCATTGCCGAGGCAATCGACATGCCCGGCACGTTCATAGAATTCTGCCAAACGGGAAGATAGATAAGCAGGATAACCTTCCTTGCCAGGAATCTCTTCCAGACGTCCTGAAACTTCACGCAGCGCTTCACCCCAACGCGAGGTAGAGTCTGCCAGCATCAGCACATCGTAGCCCATATCGCGATAATACTCTGCGATCGTGATTCCCAGGTAAATACTGGCTTCACGGGCAGCTACAGGCATGTTGGAAGTATTGGCAATGAGAACCGTGCGGTTGATCAGAGGAATTCCTTTCACGCGGTCTTCCAATTCCGGTAATTCCATCAGCACTTCAGCCATTTCATTACCGCGTTCTCCGCAGCCCACATACACCACCACATCAACATCAGACCAGCGCGCCAGTGACTGCTGAATCACGGTTTTTCCGGTTCCAAACCCTCCGGGGATGATCGCCGAACCGCCCTTCGGAATTGGGAAGAACATATCAATCACCCGTTTTCCGGTGACCAGCGGCTCTGCCAGATCCAATCTGCGTTTATAAGGTCGTGCGGTGCGTACCGGCCAAACATGCTCCATACCCACTTCCACGATCTTTTCCTGTTCGTTTTTTATCTTCACAACCCAATCATCCAGGGTTAATTCCCCTTCCCGAACCTCGACAACCTGTCCGCTGGTATTGGGTGGAACCATTACACGATGAGCAATACTTTGTGTTTCAGGAACCTCACCAAGAATATTGCCCGCATGGACCAAGTCGCCTTCTTTTACAAGGGGAGTAAATTTCCATAATTTATCGTGCGGGAGTGAATCTTCACTGATACCACGCTGCAGAAAATTACCTTCTACTTCAGCCAGTTTGGTTAGAGGACGCTGCAGTCCATCAAAAATCTGTCCCATCAATCCAGGTCCCAGATGAGCGATCAGCGGGTGACCGGTTCCAAAGATCGGTTCGCCGACCTTCAAACCGGAGGTTTCTTCATAAACCTGGATGGTAGCCTGCTTCCCCGACATGCGAATAACTTCGCCAACAAGTTTTCTCTCGCCAACAAAAACCATATCGTGCAGACGGGCATCTTCCAGCCCGGTTACGCCAACAACAGGACCGGATATTCTGTTGATAGTTCCGAATTTTTTATTTACTGCTTCCATTAACTTCACCTTTGAAATGGATTTGCACTCCCGTTGCATGCCGAATCATATTATATAAATACGTCTGATTCAATCTGCTGTCAACTTTCGTTGATTTTCCCGGAATCGTCACCAATGAAAGATGTTTACACTCGTAAACATCTTTCATGAGTTTCCGATCCATTTGAGAAAATATTTCATCATCAATTGCCAATAAAATAGAATCACTGCAGTCAACGAATTTTCTTACCAGGTCTGCCGCTTCTTTTGCATCCACAACGCCGTACGCTTCGGTACCCGCCAGGCGGTATCCGTTTGCCATACTAACCGTTGTGATCACAATCAGCTTGTTTTTCATAATACTTCCAGATGCTCAATGATATCAGCGGAATCAAATCCTAACTGGATCCCTTTTGCGATCCACAAAAGGTTCCGCATCTCATTTGTTTTACGAATGATATAACCAAAAGGAATGCCTACACCGATCGGATCTTGAACTTGATATTCCCCTGCTCTTTCCAACAGCATATTCTTTAATTTTTCTTCGAATTCTGTCAGCAAGCCGGTTTGTTCATATTCAGGCAATCCCGCCTGTAAATAGCTGTAATAGGCTGTCCCTTTGAATTTTTCAATAGCCTTCTCCATATCTTTCATTTCAGAAACAGCAATGAGAATAGATTTGGAGATTAACCCACCGGCGATCAAACAATCTTTCACAATCAGCTGGTTTGCAGCAACCATTTCGGGGCTTTTTACAATCCGCAGGGCAAACATAATATTTTCTTGATCTGCGTGAATTGCGAAATACTCTTTCAGTAAAGGCGTTTGATCAAGGATCTTCTTATTCTCTTCAATGACCTTCTGATAAAAAGCCTTTTCAAGCATCAGTTCGATCTGTGCTCCTTGATAAGAAGACAATTTGCTTTGATTCTTCAGGAGAACATCGGTATATGGAATGTGAAACGTTACCATTTTCGAGAGAAGCTCATTGAGATTTCTGCTCATTGAAAGATCGCGCAGGATATTATATGGGATCTCTCCGGACCTGATCAATAAATCCTGGATCTCGGGCTGAGCAACATTGCCCATCACCCCCCTTACAATCGTATGAACATTTTGAAGATCGCGGTATGTAAAAATCAGACCGATCTTCTCCCATGCTGAACCGGTATAAAACTTGCGATAATCAACGAATAATTTTTCCGATTCGTGCTCTAAAAACGTGTGTACTGTTCTTATTCCCGATGAATACGTCAGTGCTTTTTCAATTGATTGTTTATAAATTGTCTTGATTAAAAGGGAAAGAAACCCGTCGATATTTTCAGCACGGGTCAATTCTTCAAGTGTTTCTTTCGTCAATAATTGGGATAATCGCGCTCGCAGTCGTGTATTCCCATAATCAAATGTAGACGTCATTCTGTATCTTGCGCTGTCTCTTCATCAAAATAAAGCGATAATTTTTGCTGCAGAAAAGGTTTCGCCCGCTCAAAACGATCATTCAGCGTATTGTAGACATGCACCTTGCCATCAACACTGGAAGCATTGCAGCCACCCCAGCAATCCAGCTCGTAATGAAATTGGAGATCGTAAGGCAGATCGCTTTTATAACCCTTAACGAGTTCTTCATCTTTTGGATCAAAGAAAAGAAGAATGGTATTGTCATCTCCAAGAGAAGTTTTGATCTCTTGAATCACTTCATCAATGAAGGTGTTCAAGAGAGATCGATATTCCTTCTTCATTTTTCGGGCGTTTTCCAGTCGGGTTTTCGTTTCGTCCAGGGTCTTCTCGATCAATTTCTGCCGGGCATCTGATACATTTTGCAAATACTGCATCTCTGCCTGCTGTTTAATAAGAGCAGATTCGCGGTTCAGTCGTACTCTGCCTTCTCGTTCGAGGTCAGCACGTATCTTTTCCGCTTCTTTTTTATAGCTAGTTTCAATATCCTTGATGCGCAGATCAGTTTGTTGTTTTATTTCAACAATCTGCTTATCTGCGATTTTTAGAATTCCATCGAGGATAGTATTAAATTCCATCTAAATCACTTCCCAACTAGCCCATCAAAATGATGGCTGCCACTGCAAAGCCCAGAATAACAAGTGTTTCAGGAATTGCAACAAGAATGATGACCGAACCCAGCAACTCCGGCTTTTCAGCAATGGCGCCAACACCGGCTGACCCGATCCCTCTCTGAGCCATCCCTGTTGCCAAAGCTGTTAAACCTATAGCTAACGCTGCTGCTAATTGAATAATTCCATCCATTGTTTCTCCTTTCTTCCTATTCTTCAGCCTCTAATAAAACGCGCTTTTTAAATGGATTGAACGCATTATTACCACCCTCATAGAATTTTCTGAAGAATTCAACATATTGTAGACGTAAACTCTGAATTGTAGGACTAAATGCACCCATAACAAGATTTAATGAATGAATCAGTACCGCGACCAGAATTCCAACCACCAAATTTCCAACCATTCCTACTATATCATTTGCCACTTTTGCCAGAAATACCGATGCCAGACCAAGAGCGGCAATTCTCAGATAAGAAAGGATGTTCCCTATTAAACCTACAAACTCGATCGGTCCAAGGATAACCCCGGTTTTTCCATAGGAAGCACCCAATAAAATAACCCCTACTCCGATCAGGATATATCCCACCAGGTTTATCGATGCAGGCAGTATATTGATCATCGTTCCTACCACAACCAGCAGCCCTAACAGCCCTGTGAGCATCCCTCCTCTTTCCAAAATGTGTACCTTGTTATGATGCTTGAGTGCATTCCAAAGCCCCAGCACCAATCCAAGAGTTATATGAAAAACACCTACTCCGATAACCATATAAAGGAGCTTCATCGTACTTCCTGGTTCAGTGCGGTCCATTAAGATCGGTTTCAGGTGAATGACGCTTCCCAGAGTACCCATGAATTCTCCAAAGAGAAAACCGAAAATAATCGCCCAGACAGAGCCGTACACAATGGTGCGTATGAGATCACCGAAAATACCTTTTGTCACTTTTCGTGAGAGCAGTAAGGAGAGTATAAGCAAAATAAGACCATACCCCACATCCCCCACCATCATCCCGAAGAAAATCGGCATGAAAATCGCCATCAACTTGCTGGGATCAATATCAAAATATGCAGGAATAGCCCGCATTTTTGTCAGGTGTTCAAACGGTTTTAAAATTTTCGGGTTCTGCATCATAACCGGAATCTTGTCGCGCAGCTCTTTAGGCACATCCAGTTCATTGATCATGATATCGCTGCTGACCTGTTTATGAAGATGATCTTTCAGACTTTGCACCTGCCCGACGGGAACCCAGCCATAGATAGTAAACGTATGCTCTGTTTCACCGATGCGCGAATAGATCTCATATTCATCCAGAATATTCAAGCAGGTCATCTGCCACGCATGTAAATACGGACCCCACGTGCTGGCTAATTCAAGAAAACGATTATCTGCTTCATCAAGTTCTTTATGATCGTTTTCGATCTGCTTTTCGATCTTATTCTGCGCTTCTCCTGAAGACAGCGTAGTATATTCATCAGGCAGAACCAATTGTGTGATCTTTTCTCTTTCAAGATAGTTTTCTACCGATACAACCAGATCGCGGGGAAGAACACCAACCAAAGCATTGGTCGACTCACCTACTTTAACCGTCACCATTTCAAATTTACCCTGCGTCATTGAGCGCAGCTGGTTGATAAGCATATTCATGGAACGAGTTTGGGTAGTATGCAGTAGTGCTCCAATGGTGGCATTCCCCGATTTCTTTGCAGATTCCGGCAAAAGCGGCACCATGATCTTCAGGATCTCACGATACTTCGAAAGAGAAACCAGTTCATCCTGCAAATTCTCTTTATGCTGGGTCAACTGCTGTACAATCGAGGTAACCTGTTCAACTTTTTCCTTTATAACATCTATGGATGATGAATCTTCCAGATCTTTTGGTCGGGTGGTGAAATATTTTTTAAAAAGGTCTTCTAAACCATTGACTTTGGCATTAATAATATCGATCGATTCGCGTTTCTGCATCATTTCATAGGTCAGATTAAAAGGCTGCATATAAACGTTCTGCAAAGAACGAATATCATCTATCTGCATGATTCCCAGTTCGTGCAGCATTCGTACTGTACCGGGCAAATTATCTTTCAACCCGATAATTTCAAGCCTCGACATCCTGCTAATCATGAACTCTTCTCCTTAATCTCCTCCCCTATGATAAATGAAACGCTAATATCAACTGCTTCGGCGATGGAATCCTGTCCTTTTTTCAGAATTCGATCTGCTTCAATGGTCGATTTCTTGATCTTTTCCTCAGCTGTAGCTCTTGCTTTATTCAACCCACCTTCAACCAAACGTGTTCTGGCTCTTCTGCCGCTAGCATATGCTTCTTTTTTTGATTGTGCTGCTTTATCCTGGATATCTGAAATTTGCTGTTCAGCATCTTTTCTCGCAGCCGCTATACGCTCAGCTGAAGTGACTTCCGCTTTCATTATTTTTTCAAGTAGAATCTGTGGATCCTCTTGGTATTGTTTCTCAACTACTTTATCTTTTTTTGCCATATCAGTGATTATAAACCTCACTCCAAACGACTCGCTATCGTAATACTTCTCCTTCATTTAGTCAACCGCAATACTCACATAGTTTACAACTTTCTAAATATTAAAAAAGGTATAATCCAAAGAAAGTTGTGAAATTAACGAGATTTTAAACTTTTGGAGTAAATGGATTATGAAAGATTATGAAGTTATTGTTATTGGAGCAGGTCCTGGTGGATATGTTGCCGCCATTCGAGCATCACAATTGGGTTTTAAAACAGCAATTGTTGAAAAAAAATGGCTGGGGGGTGTATGTCTTAACATAGGCTGCGTTCCTTCCAAAGCTTTACTAAAAAATGCGGAAATCGCACGTGCAGTATTAGAAGAATCAAAAAGCTTTGGTATCAAAGGTGAGAATATTTCCATCGATTACAGCACCGCAGTAAAACGCAGCCGGCAGGTTTCAGACCGGCTCACGCGTGGTGTTTCCTTTTTAATGAAGAAAAACAAGATCGATGTTTATGAAGGCAGCGCCACTCTGAAAGCAAAAGATCTGGTTTCAGTTGCTCTTGCAGATGGGAAAAAAGAAGAATTGAAAGCCAATCACATCATTCTAGCTACCGGCGCGCATCCATTTATGGCACCCAACTGGAATCATGACGGGAAGAAGGTTTTAACTTACGAAGATGCAATTCTGCAAGAAAAACAACCATCTTCGATCATTATTATCGGAGCCGGAGCAATTGGAGCTGAGTTTGCGACCATCTGGAGTTCATTCGGGACAAAAGTTACCATGGTCGAAATGCTGCCGAGCATTTTACCTCTTGAAGACGAAGAAATCAGCAAAGAACTTCAAAAGGTATTTCATAAACGAGGAATCGAAATCTTCACCGGTAATCGTGTAGAAGCGATCGAAACAACAGCAAAAGGTGTAAAAGTTACCGTCAGCAGCGACGGCAAGCAGCAGGTCCTTGAGGCTGAACAAACCCTGGTCGCCATCGGTTTCAAACCCAACACAGAAAACCTTGGATTGGAAAACGTTGGCGTAGCCCTGGATAAAAAAGGCTTTATTGCCGTTGATGAGAACATGGCTACCAATGTACGCGGAATTTATGCGATCGGCGATGTTAATGGAAAACTGCTGCTGGCACATGCCGCCTCTGCCATGGCTATTCACTGTGTTGAAACCATCAAGGGTATCAAACGAAAACCTATTGATTTCTCCATGATCCCCAGCGCAACCTACTGCCATCCGCAGGTAGCATCGTTTGGAATGACCGAAAAACAGGCTGTGGAAGCAGGGAAACAGGTAAAAGTCGGAAAGTTCCCCTTCCAGGCAAATGGCAAGGCATTAGGATTGGGAGAAAGCACTGGATTCGTGAAAGTGATCGTTGACGCCAAATATGGAGAAATTCTGGGCGCGCACCTGTTCGGACCGGAAGTATCAGAACTGCTGCCAGAATTGAGTTTGGCACAGCAATCGGAATTAACGGTCGAAGAACTGGCTCACAACATCCATGCCCATCCCACATTGAGTGAAGCGGTCATGGAAGCAGCGGAAGATGCTCTTGGACACGCTATTCATATATAGAGCACGAATTTAAGTAAAATATTTTTTACGATGGGCTTAAAAGTTGACAGCCCATCGTTCTTTTTTTTAATCCCGCTATGCTATAATCGCTTTCGCAAAGGAAACACAATGGCAAAAAAGAAATTTAAATCGATCGATAATGCATCTTCGTCCAAAGATTTTAAGAAGTTAGCTCCCCTTCTAGATAAGATCAATGGACTTGAAGAGAGCTTTGAAAAGCTATCACAAGAAGAACTCAAACAAAAGACCACTTCATTCAAGCAGCATTTAAATGAAGGAAGCACTCTATTTGATATTCTGCCTGAAGCATTCGCTGCTGTTCGTGAAGCCAGCAAACGCACACTTGGGCTGCGCCATTATGACGTTCAGATGATCGGCGGCATCATGATGCACGAAAGCAAGATCGCAGAAATGCGCACCGGTGAAGGGAAAACACTGGTTGCCACCCTGCCGCTTTATCTAAATGCTCTTGCGGGGAAAGGCGCCCACCTGGTTACCGTGAACGATTATCTGGCAAGGCGTGATGCGCGCTGGATGGCGCCTATTTTTGCCGCACTGGGGCTTTCGGTAGGGGTACTTCAGATGGCAAGCAGAACCGAAAACGGACGCATGGCATTTTTAGTTGATCTCGAGAAACGATCGAGCAAAGAAGAAGAGGATCAATTAATAATGGTCCCACGCCGTGAGGCATACCAGGCAGATATTACCTACGGCACAAACAATGAATTCGGTTTTGATTACCTGCGTGATAATCTGGTCAGCCGCATGGAAGACCGCGTACAGCGAGGGCATTATTATGCCATCGTTGATGAAATCGACAATATCCTGATCGATGAAGCGCGAACTCCCTTGATCATTTCAGGTTCAGCTTCAGAAGATATTGCCTGGTATGAAAAAATGGCGCGCATCGTGCAGCAATTAAATGAAGAAGACTACGAATACAGTGAGAAAGACCGCAGCGTATCGTTAACCGAAGTTGGAGAGATCCATGCAGAAGAACTGCTCAACACCACCCTGCGCGATCCCGACCGTCCTGAAGACATTACTCCCGAACAGGCACGCCTGTTAGGACATCTGGAGCAGGCTTTAAAAGCACGTCTGCTGTATTCCCGAAATAAAGATTACATTATCCAGAACGGAGAGATCGTCATCGTAGATGAATTCACAGGCAGGCTCATGCCGGGTCGGCGCTGGTCTGAGGGGCTTCACCAGGCGATCGAAGCAAAAGAGGGTGTAAAGGTTAAAGCAGAGAATATCACCCAGGCAACTATCACCCTGCAGAATTATTTCCGCATGTACGAAAAATTGTCCGGAATGACCGGCACGGCATATACCGAAGCGGAAGAATTCTACACAATCTACGAACTGGATGTGGTCCCCATTCCGACCAACTTAGATTACTCAGCCAGTCTGGCAGCATCCAATTTAGCCATTCACCAAAAGAAAGACGATGACGGATATATATATACCTATTATTCAGAAAAACAGGATCCTGAGCAGAAGGAAATTTTCTGGAAAAGGAAAGATTACCCCGATATCGTTTATCAGAATCGCGAAGCCAAGCTGCGCGCGATCTGCCTTGAGATCATCCGTTTCAACACCATTGGAAGACCACAGCTGGTAGGCACCACATCGATCATCCACTCCGAAGAGCTTTCTGCCCGTTTGAAAAAAGATCCTGTGCGCCTATTGCTGCAGATCATTCTATTGAAAACCCTGTGGAGAGAAAAATTCGATATTCGAGAAGCTGAAAAAGCAATTCCCGAACTGGAAGTTTTAGATGAACCGCTCGAAAAATTTAATTCGGGTTTCTTGCGCAATCTGGCACAGAAAGCCGATATTCAAATGCTGGCTCTTGAAAACCAGGAGAGCATACATATCTTGCTCGATGAACTGCATCTTTCTGAAGAGGATATTCCCCGCCTGCAGCATATTCTGAATGCAGGAATTGGACACCGTGTTTTAAATGCGCTCAAGCATGATGAAGAGTCGCAGATCATCGCCGGAGCTGGTGCTTTTGGCGCCGTGACCATCGCAACCAATATGGCAGGGCGCGGTGTGGACATCAAATTAGGCGGGGAACTGGATGAACAGATCCTCACCGATATTGTTCAGGTTCTAAAAGCCAACGGGGTCGATCCTTACGGCATGACCCCGAAGGATATGAAAATCGAAATCGAAAAGCTCGCTCCCGACCAATACGCCGATCAAAACGAGAGTGTGAAAACTTTCCAAGAATACATGGTCAATTTACCCAAAGTACGTGAGATCGGTGGTCTGCACGTAATCGGGTCCGAACGCCATGAAGCCCGTCGTATCGATAACCAGCTGCGCGGTCGTGCTGCCCGTCAGGGCGACCCGGGTTCTTCACGTTTTTACCTCTCACTGGAAGATGATCTGATGCGCTTATTCGGCGGAGACAGAGTAACCAGCTTGATGAATTTCTTCAAGCTCGATAAATCCGTTCCCATCGAAAACCGCACCATCGGGAAAATGGTCGAGCAGGCGCAGGAAAGAGTTGAAGGATCCAACTTCGACATCCGCAAACATCTGCTGGAATATGATGATGTGCTGAACGACCAGCGCTCCCGTATTTATGGTGAAAGAGATAAAGCCATCACCAAAGATGATCTATCAGAAGATATCTGGGATATGGTGGAAAGTGAGCTGCAGAGAAGGGTCCCGCTCAGTCTTGAAGAATCAACTTCACCCTGGAAATTGATCGCCTTTTTGAACGAAATCCAACCACCGCTTGTTAATCAAGAGCAGGGCTTTGTCATTCCTTCCTATCCCATTCATCTCATTAGCGACCATCTGCAAAAAGATCTTCAGAAATTAAACGGCGAGGAAGCAAGAACAGTCTTCTTACAAAACTTTGTGGTGGATGTGATCCAGGCAAACGCGGATTTTATTGAGAAAGGCATTACAGATCTCATTAATAATACAGAAACTGCTTTCAAGAACCAGCTTGCCGAGCGGTATGAATATGTTGACACATTTTTAGATGGGATCATCGACAGCTCACCCGAAAATATCGACGAGAAGGATTTCAGGCTTCAGCTTCAAAACTATGCTCATACGCGACTGCAGCTTTCACAGGAAGATATTTCTCAACTGACTGCCGGCGACCGCCATGCCGTTCAATCTCTTAAAGAGCAGATCAGGGCGAATTTATTTACCCTCTACTTGAACCGGACTATCTTCACGATCAACAAACGCATTGGGGATTCCATCACCCCGGATATTTCGAAATTTGATACCGGTGATTGGAAAACAGTTTCCGAATTCTACCTTGCTGAAATTAGAAAACGCTTCACTGAAAAAATGGAAGCTGTATCAGGGACGCAATCCGAGATCGGAAGAAATATTCAGGACGCTGTGAAGAAGATGGACAGCAGCAGCCTGAGCGAAAAGCAGATAACCGCAATGCTTTTTGATATCACCACAGGAAAACGAGTGGCTATCAACCCGCAAAACCATCAGCGTGTGATCAAAAAGGTAAGCTTGCTGAACTACATCTTTTATTCCGCCAATTTGCTCGAAGGGAAGAAAGCAGAGGAGATCATTCAGGATATCCTTTCCCATCTGCACGGTGTCAGTACCAATCTTCAGCAAATTTTCGGGTCCTTCGAAATACTTCGTCTCTCGCAAACGAATGTCTCGATACAGCAGTTGAACCCAGCTCTTCTTGAAAAAGTAAAAGCCAGCCTGCCAGAGCAGAACCGGGAGAGCATCATTCGGCAGCCCATCACTGAACTTTCAAAAGACACTCAAGACAAAATAAAAATGGTGCTGGGTAAAGAAATACAAAACATGCTTTACCAGCATGTGCTTTTAAGGAACATCAACAGTTTGTGGATCGAACATTTAACACAAATGGAAGCTCTACGTGTTTCGATCGGGCTGGAATCGTATGCCCACCGCGATCCGCTTGTACAATATAAGGGTCGTTCCACAGACATGTTCAGGGAACTGCTGGCAAATATCCGGCTGGGCGTAATGAGCCAGATATTCAGGCTGCAGCCGGTTCAACGAACCCCTGCTGAACAGCCAGAACTCGAACAAAAACAGAAAACTGAGCAAAAATCTGACAAAAAGAAGAAACACCGCCGCCGTAGATAGAGCACCTGATTCCTTAATCATTGTAGAGGGGTTGCCAACGAAACCAATACCCCTTATAATCGTGCTATTCATTATCGCATAAATGGAGTAATCGAACTATTATGGTACAAAACGATGCAAAAACCCCTACTGGGGCTAATAATTCTAAAAACAGCGATGAGAAAATTTTAAATATGGCCTCATTGCTGGAAAAGGAGGGGCTTGGCATCGATTTGCCTAAGGCCGGGGAGATCCGGACAGGAACCATTGCGAGTATTTCTCCCGGTCAAATTCTTATCGGTGTCGGAGCAAAATCTGAAGGTCTTATCAGCGGAAAAGAATTCGAGCTTATTCCCCCTGAGGAATTTGCCAATCTTGAAGTTGGACAGGAAATTCCCGTATATGTCCTCACTGTTGAAGATTCCAACGGAAACCTCCTGCTTTCTTACGTGCGTGCAGTGGAAGAATCAAGCTGGGACAAAGCAGAAGAGACTTTCAAAGAAAAGAAAACTTATGCAGGGAAAGTCGCCGGCTACAACAAAGGCGGTTTACTGGTCGCTTTTGAGAAACTGCGCGGTTTCATTCCATCTTCTCAATTAAGTTATGAACGGCTGAAAGAAGCCGCCGGGAATACACCCGAAGAGCGATATGGAAAGATGATCGGCTCCGAGATCGAAGTCAGTGTCATCGAAGTAGATCGTGAAAGACACCGCTTGATCTTATCTGAACGTCTGGCATGTGGAGAAACCCGCGATGCGATCCGTGAAAAGGTCATCAATGATCTGCAGGTTGGCGATGTGCTGACCGGCAAGATCACCAGCGTAGCAAATTTCGGTGTTTTCGTGAACGTAAACGGCGCTGATGGACTGGTGCACGTATCTGAACTTTCCTGGGATGAGATCAGCGATCCATCTGAGAAATTCAAAGTTGGTCAGACTGTCACGGTAAAGGTCATCAATATCGATGAGGAAAAAAAGAGGATCGGTTTATCCATCCGGCAGCTCGAAGATGACCCCTGGATGAAAAATGTTGAAAATTTCAAGGTCGGCATGCTTGTAGAAGCAACCATTACCAACCTGACAAAATTTGGCGCGTTCGCAAAAATTCAAGGTGATATCGAAGGTCTGATCCATATCTCTGAGATCAGCGATACCCACATCACGCATCCCAAAGAAGTACTTCACGAGGGAGAAAGCGTCACACTGCGTATCATCAAGATCGAACCGGAATCTCATCGAATCGGATTGAGCCTGCGTCGGGTTGAGTCAGCTGCTTATGCCGATATGGATATGAAAATTTTGAAGCAGGAATTAAAGAACAGCGATATCCACGTCACATCCGGCAGCGAAGAAGCCGATAGTGAAGAAGAAAAGCCAGCAGTCAAAGAAACGGCTGGCAGCGAAAGCGAAGAAGAAAAATCTAGCGGTCAAGAAGAACCTGCCAGTGAAGAGGAACAACCCACCGGCGTAGAAGGGGAACCCGCTGCTGAAGAAGAGAAAACTGATGCTGATAAGGACACATCTGAAACAGCAGAATAACTTTCTTTTCCTTCAAAAAGGTTCGTTGATCAAGAGAGCGCGTTTCCAACGCGCTCTTTAAATCGCGACTATAATTAACCTATTCTGGATTAAATATGCCGCAAAAAGAATCAACGTTAACTGAAAAAACACCCCAGCCTTCTTTCGAGGGTTTCAAAAAACGCTTATATCTCCACCTTGCCATCACGGTCGCGGGATTCCTTATCTTCATTCTGGGAATGCGACCGGATTTCTTCCTTCTGGACCGCAGTCCTGTTACCGGCTTCATTCAAATTTCGGTAAGTGTTGTGGGACTGGCAATTCTCAGCCTGGGTGGATATCTCACCATGCGTTTGCTATGGCAGGGAAAACACATGAGCATTGCCGCCGAGATTGGGGAGCGGTTTATCAGCACCGGTCTGGTCATCGCAATTTTCTCTGCTGTGGCTGATTTTTTTGGCTTTGGCAGTCACCCATACCCCCAGGCTCTTCCATATCTGGGAAAATGGCAGGCGCTTGGTATTGAAATCGGAGAATACATCATAGGACTTGGATTTATTCTGATGATCCCATTCCCCAAGATCCGATTATTCCCGCGCCTTCCCCACTCAAACGAAATCAAGGGACGCTAACATTTCCTGATTTGTCGAGAACTTATATTCCGCCAGCCCCTTTTCTTTCGCGATCTTTTCCTCAATATCAAACAACCGATGAATCATCTCCTTCGAGATCACAGGTTTTTCCAGGTCATTCAATTTTGATTCGATATCTTTCCAGGCTGGAGAAGCTGGTTCTTTTTTCTGCAAATATTCGAGCAGCGCCTGCGCCCCCTTAATCCCATCTTTTCCACTGATGCCCACCAATCCATAACTTGCCAGGCGGGACCATCCCGCGACAAAAATACCGGGAATATTGGTTTTCGTAGATGGGTCCATTAATTCGAAAGATATGCCATCTTGAGGATAATCAGGATAAGGACTTACCGCAAATTGAAATCCGGATACCGGAAGACCGATCTCAGCATCCACGCTGGAACCAACTGCCAGAATGGCGGTATCAACTTCAAAAATAGATCGCATGGAAGTCGCAACCGATCTAGTAGCATGATTGGATTTGACCAATGTATTTTCAACACATTCCACTTTCTGCAGTCCATTTTTCTCATCTCCAAGAAAGCGAATAGGAGATTTCAGAAAACGCAGCCGTAGATTGGTATTTGATCGGCGTTCTTCACAATTCTCACAGGCTTTTTCAATGAACGCCCAGGTTGCATTGGGATCTTGCTCCAATTTCATCATCAGAGGTGCTACACGGTCCATCTCGGCTTCGAAATCGGTCATATCCAGGTTCTGGGCAATATGGGAGAATTCAGTTTGATGGAATTTGATCTCGGCAGGACCCCTGCGTGCGATCGCCAGCACCTCATCAACGTCGCCTTTCTGAATCAGAAATCGGGTAATATCTGCCATCACGTTCCCGACGCCCACGATCATTACTTTCTTTCCAATGGGAAAATCAAGCTGAGAATAAGGTGGCAGTTTGTTGTACTTTGAGACTATCTCCCAGGCATGATACACTCTCGGGAGCGTTTCTCCTTCCAGCCCCAACTCCTTGATCTTTTGAGCCCCAGCTGTCACAAGGATTCCCTGAAATCCCCATTCCTTCAACCGCTCAAGCGAGAGACCTTTGTGTTCTCCAATTTCTACATTACCAAAATAAGCAATGTTTTTATTATCAAGAAAACTCATAAACTGCCGCCGCAGACCGGCTTTAAGAACATGCTTTTCAGGGTAAATACCGTATTCAGCCAATCCTCCTGGTCGAATATCGCGATTGAAAAGCGCTACCCGCACTCCATTTTGAGCCAAGGTTTTTGCAGCGAACAGCCCTGCCGGACCGGCTCCGACGACAGCAACAATTCTCTCTCCCATATACACCTCTGCGTAAATTGTATTAACATTACCTAATATACCATTATGAAAGATTTCTTTATCATAAACTAAGTAGCAAAAATAAGGAACATTACCATGCAAAATGATTTCAGCAGTTTTCAACTGCCCAATGGGTTAAAAGTACTTCTCAAAGAGATCCACACCACACCCATCATCAGCCAGTGGATCTGGTATCGGGTTGGTTCTCGCAACGAACAAGACGGCATTAGAGGAATTTCGCATTGGGTTGAGCATCTTCAATTCAAGGGAACAAAGAAATACCCCGGCGAAAAAATGGATCAGGTAATTTCACGCGTGGGAGGCATGTGGAACGCCATGACTTATTTGGATTGGACGACATATTATGAAACTCTTCCATCAAGAGAAATTGACCTGGTGCTCGATCTGGAAGCAGACCGCATGCAGCACAGCGTTTATGATGAAGATGAGATCAACGCAGAGAGAACCGTTGTCATTTCAGAACTGGAGGGAAATCAAAATGAGCCTCTTTTTCATCTCAATTCTGCAGTCCAGGCAAAATCTATCACCAGGCATCCCTATCATTATGATGTGATCGGTACCCTGGAAGATCTGCAGAGAATAACACGCGACCAATTATTTACCTACTATCAAAACCATTATGCACCCAACAACGCTATTCTCAGCATCGCGGGAGATTTCAACACCAAAGAATTAATCGAAAAAATCGAACAATCCTTTTCAACCATTCCCTCACAGAAACAAAATGTTGAGAATATTCCAGAAGAACCCTCCCAACAAGAAGAAAAATACGTAGAAATCAAGGGACCTGGCGATGCTTTATATATCCAAATTGCATACCGCGCTCCACGAGCCGACAACCGCCAATTCTTCATTCTATCCGTACTCGATAGCCTGCTGGCAGGACCTTCACCGCTGGTTATGTTTGGCGGGGGAAGTATTTCAAACCGCACCAGTCGTTTATATCAGGCTTTGGTTGAAAAAGATATCACGGTCAGTGTAAATGGTGATATCCAAGCAACCATTGATCCTTTCCTGCATACCTTTATTCTCACACTCAGCCCTGATGCAGACCCTCAAAAAGCGCTGCGGGCTTTTGATGAAGAAATCAATAGAATTCAGCAGGAAAACATTCCTCCTCAAGAAATCGAAAGAGCCATTCAGCAGGCAGAAGCAATGTTCGCCTATGGCAGTGAAAACATAACAAACCAGGCTTTCTGGATGGGATACAGCAGTATTTTTGCAGATTACAGCTGGTATGAGCAGTATCTACAGCGCTTACGCGTAATTTCTGCCGCGGACGTTCAAGCCTTTGCCCGGGAACATTTCAACACAAAAAACCGCACGGTTGGTATCTACTTCCCCACAGAAGAAGAGGTTCAAAATGACAAATAATAATACAGCCCGGCAAAACCATTTTCCCAACGAACAAACCATCCATCGCTTCCAACTTGTGAACGGCATCACCGTTCTTTCTTACAGCAATATGGCAAGCAAATCGCTCACCATCTTTGGCATGCTGGGCAGCGGATCAGCCTGGGACAAACCGGGGAAAACCGGAACCGCGAACTTCACTGCATCCATGCTGATGCGGGGAAGTAAAACAAATTCATTTCAAGAGATCAACACAAAGCTCGAATCGGTGGGAGCAGGATTGAGTTTCGGCACAGGCACCATGAATACCTGGTTTCAGGGACATTCTCTTGTTAAAGACTTCCCCATGCTCCTTACTTTGATCTACGGTTGTTTGAAAGAACCGCTTTTTCAAGAAGAATATATCGAACGCCTTCGCAAGCAGCTGCTCACATCACTGCTTATCCGCGATCAGGATACGCAAGCAAGAGCTTCTTTAGAATTCAATAAAATCCTCTATAAAGATTATCCTTATGGGATCCCTGTAGATGGGTATCCGGATACCATATCCCAGATCACCAGAGAAGATCTACTGCAGCATCACAGCACCTACCAGCCTTCCAATGCCATCATCACAATCTCCGGAGCACTTACCCAGCAAGAAATAGAATCCATGATAAAAGATCACTTTGAACAATGGACATCAAAAGCCATAAACGATAAACCGCACTTCCCGGAATACATTCCCCTTTCTGCTGAAACGCGCGTTCATGTTCCCATCAAAGGAAAAAGCCAGAGCGATATTCAAATGGGTACTTTCGGTCCTTCAAGAACCTCTCCCGATTACTACGCTGCATTCCTGGGGAACCATGTCTTGGGTCAGTTCGGATTGTATGGAAGGATCGGGAAATCCGTGCGTATTAAAGCAGGGCTGGCATATTATGCCCTGAGCAGTCTGAATGCCCTGCCTGAGATCGGAAGCTGGGAATTCAACGCCGGTGTCAATCCATCTAATATAGAAAAAGCTATCACCCTGATCAAAGAGGAAATCAGCCGCTACCTGGATGAGCCTCTTCAAGAAGAAGAATTGGAGGATTCTAAATCGCATCTCATCGGCAGACTGCCCATGTCACTGGAGTCAAATGTCGGTATCGCCAATGTCCTTCTTTCGATAGAACGTTTTGATCTAGGATTAAACTACATCCAGAATTATGAAAACTGGATCAGCAGCATCACCTCTGAACAAATATTAAATACATCCCGCAGGTATTTGGATCCTCAAAAAATGGTTATCATTAGTGCAGGAGAAAAAACTCAATGATCATACGCAGCGGGGTAGATATTATCGAAATTTCTCGCTTTGAGGAACAAAAACCTGAAATCCGCAGGCGCCTTTTCGCGCGGGTATTCACCGTGCGCGAACTTTCTCTGATGCGCAATTCCTTATCTTCTGCTGCTGGAAAATTCGCCGCCAAAGAAGCGGTTGCCAAAGCGCTGGGATGCGGCATCGGGGAAGTACACTGGCAGGATATTGAGATTTTGCAAAAGAAAAATGGCGAACCCTTCCTGGTTCTGCATGCCAGAGCGCAGGAGATCAGCAAAACATTGGGGCTAACCACATGGTCGATCAGTATCTCTCACTCTAAACAAAATGCAGTTGCGCTTGCCGTTGCTGCAGGGCTAACAGATAAAGCTGAAACGGATGAATAATAAAATTCTGGTCGTCAGTGATAAGGTCTCCAATGACCTATATGATGCCGGCAAACATACCAGCCTGCGCGACATCAGTTTTATTATCAGCACAGGAGATCTACCGTATTACTACCTGGAATACCTGGTAAGCACATTCAATATTCCCTTATATTATGTGCGCGGGAATCATGCAAAATATTATGAAAGCGAAAAAGGGGTGGTGCACGATCATCCATGGGGCTGCTCTGACCTTCACATTCATTCTCAAAAAGATCCATCAGGGTTCCTTCTGGCAGGCGTACAGGGCAGTCACGTATATAACTATGGACCTTACCAGTACTCTCAGGCAGCAATGTGGCAGTTCGTCTTCCGCCTGATGCCTTATTTATTGGCAAATTTTGCTTTCTCAGGCAGATATCTGGATATTTTTGTAACCCATTCTCCGCCATGGAAAATCCATGATGATCAAAACGATAAAGCACATCAAGGCATCAAAGCCTTTTTATGGGTGTTAAAAGTTTTTAAACCACGCTACCATTTTCACGGGCATGTTTACGACTTCAGGCAGGAACAACCAATGATCACAAAGTTTGAGAATACCGAAATTATAAACACCTATGGATACCGCACCCATGAAATATATCTTCCGTAGATATAAAATAAGGATATAAGAGAAATAATGAGCTTCGATCCGTTTAACCAACAGTCTAAAGTGGATTTTGACGACGCCTACTTTCATGGGTTCCTACGAACCATTGAAAGCTGGTTTCAGCATGATAAGAATAAACTGCTTGCTTTCGATGAGATCCTGAAACATCTTTCGATCAAAAGACAGTACGACGCAGGATTTCAAGAAATCGAAATCGATGCGATCATTGGAAGCGTGAACCGCTATACCGATTTTGACAACGCATTTTTACCCCGCCAGAAATTTACCCGCTCCCGCTGGGAACGGATCGATCGCGCTTACCTGCGCGATGAGATCCTACCTCCCGTCGATGTCTATCAAATCGGAGATTACTACTTCGTCATGGATGGAAACCACCGCGTATCGGTGGCGAAAAGGCGCGGGCAAAAGTGGATCGACGCCCATGTAGTAAAAATAGAAGTACCCTACCAGATCGACCGCTCTTTTGACTTCAATCAATTGATCCTGAAAGAAGAGCAAAACAACTTTTACGAAAAGACAAATTTTAAGCAGCTTTTTCCCAACGCCGACATCGAGATGAGCATCCCCGGCTTGTTTGACCGTTTGCAGGAACATATCGATGCGCACCGCTATTACACCAGCGAGTATCTACAGCGCGAGATCACCTATGAAGAAGCCGTGAAAAGCTGGTATGAAAATATCTATCAACCCCTGATAAAGATCATTCGCCGTCAGAAAATACTGGATTCTTTTCCAGATCGTACGGAAGCAGATCTTTATTTCTGGATCATTGAACATCTCGCATTCTTGAAAGCCGAGCAGCATAAAGACCTCAGTTTTGAAGAAGCTGCAAAAGATTTTTTGGCAAAGTTCCAACCCGGCTCTTTAAAACTGACGCTGGTAAGGATCAAGAAATGGTTCAAGCAGAAAAAAGATTAATTCTCCCGCTCAAGTAAAAAATGATTGGGCAGCACATACTGGCTGGTTTCGATTCGTAAACCTGCCAGCTGGCTGGGAGCATCTAAACAGGATTCAGCTGTATTTATGTAACAGCAATCGGGTTTCTTTCCATATTTTTCCTGAAAAAATAAAACGGCATCTTTTATTTTTTGTTCTATTGGAATTTTCTTTCGATCATCAAACCACAATAATCCGTTTTCCATAAGACCTCGACCTTATTATAGAACACTTGTTCTTTTTAATCAACCGTTTATGGCTTTTTTAGTTTATTTGAGGTATGCTTAAACGTTAGAATAAATCATCCAATTTTCAAAAGGAGGCTGCGATGATAAATGAAGCTATACAAGATGCAGAAAAACGGATGAAAAGCGCCCTGCAAGCATTGGAAGATGACCTTGCTGGAATTCGCACCGGACGCGCCAGTCCGGCATTGATCGATAAGCTGTCGATTGAGTATTACGGATCACCCGTGCCGCTCATGCAGTTAGCCACGATCAGCGTCCCAGAGCCAAGACAATTATTGATTAAACCCTTTGATATTAATTCGATCAAAGATATTGAAAAAGCGATTCTGGCATCAGACCTGGGATTAACCCCACTTAGCGATGGGAAAGTCATTCGTTTGAACATTCCCCCGCTCAATGAAGAGCGCCGTATTGAATTAAACAAACTTGTTGGAAACCGCTGTGAAGAATCTCGCATTTCCATTCGCAACGTTCGCCGCGATTCTATTAAAGATCTGCGCGATTTTGAGAAAGAAAAATTGATCTCAGAAGATGATCTGGAACGCGCAGAAGAAGATATTCAAAAACTTACCGATAAGAAGATCGAAGAAATCGATGCGATCGGTGAGCGCAAAGAAAAAGAGATCATGGAGGTTTAATCAACCTGCATGGTAAAAACAAAAGAACAACCTCTAGAAAAAATTCCGCGCCATATCGCCATTATCATGGATGGAAATGGGCGGTGGGCAAAAGCCCGCCTGCTGCCCAGAATGGCAGGGCATCGAGCCGGTGCGGACAGTCTGCGCAAGATCGTTACTGCCTGCGCAGATTTTGGGGTTAAATATCTGACCATCTATGCCTTTTCAACAGAGAATTGGAAACGTCCATCTGACGAAGTAAATGGCTTGATGAATATTTTTGCCGATTATCTTGATAAAGAGGTCCCCAAACTTTTTGATGAAGGGGTACAGCTGCGCCACATTGGCAGTACAAAAGAACTAAATCCAACCCTGCAGAAGAAATTAAAAGACGGTATCGAGAAAACAAAAGGGAACACCCGCCTGGTCTTTACCCTGGCAATCAATTACGGCGGACGAGATGAAATCGTGCACGCCGTCCAGGAAATCGTCAAAGAAGGAATTTCAGCGGATGAAATAGATCAGCAGACCATTCGGAAGCACCTTTTTACCTCCACGGATATACCGGATCCTGACCTGGTGATCAGAACCTCCGGTGAACTCAGAGTATCCAATTTCCTCATCTGGCAAAGCGCCTATTCTGAATGGGAATTCCCGGATACTTACTGGCCTGATTTCAACAAAGAAAGTCTGCGCAAAGCGATCCTGGAATACGGAACCCGGTCAAGACGATTCGGGGGAAGGACAAAGGAAGAGGAAAATGAAGCATACAATGGCTAAACGGATCCTGGGAATCGCGATCATTACCCCGATCGGCATTGGTCTGATACTGGCAGGCGGTTGGATCTACGCGCTGGGCACTTCCGCTATTTTAGCAACCGCAATGTGGGAATACTGGCACTTTTTTAAAGGCAGTAAATACGAGCCGAACAAGATCTTTCTGACCACTGCCACCATATTTTGCACCCTTGCCCGGTATATCAGTTCCGGTATTTATTTTGAAGCCACGCTGGTAGTCCTCTTTATGAGCAACATCATCCTCAGCCTCTTCCGCTATGAACATGAGGATGCAAACAGCCTGACCACACTGGGATTGGAACTGATCGGTCTATTTTTTATTGCATACCTCGGTTCCTACCTCATTTCTCTGCGCTTCATTCCTGATGGAAAAATGTGGGTGCTTCTCTCTATTCCGGCAGTCGGATGCGGTGATATCGGCGCTTTCCTCTTTGGGAGTTTTTTCGGCAAGCATAAAATGGCTCCCCGGGTAAGCCCGCACAAATCTATTGAGGGTTATGTGGGAGGCATCCTTTTTACAGTTTTGTATGCGCTGCTTTTCGCTCTCATTTTTACTCCCGGTGCAGCAAATATCACCCCCGCACGAGCAGCAATTTTGGGTATTATTCTGGGTATTATCAGCCCGCTTGGAGACCTGCTGGCAAGCCTGCTAAAGCGAACCTTCAACCAAAAAGACTCCGGCAAGATCATCCCCGGGCATGGTGGAATTCTTGACCGGATCGATACCTGGCTGCTGGGTGGAGCAGCCGCCTATCTGATGATCAATTTTTTCTGGATATCATAAAAAAGAGCTGCTTCTCAAATGAAGCAGCTCTTTTTTTTATTTAATTTCGTATTGAACGGTTACGCTCGAAGAAATAACATAATTCCCCGCCGAGATCGGGACTTTTGCGGCTGATATATAACTTCCTCCGCCCATTCCATAAGAATCAGAAACAATATATGGAACATCATTGGAACTTACAGAAACTGTGATGATATCGCCCAGTTCAACTCCCGAAGCTTCTGCCACTTCTTCCGCTTGCTGGCGGGCAAATTCCAGAGCTAATGCCCTTGATTGCGTCAAAGCATCACTTTTGTCCTGCACATCAAAACTGATCCCGTAAATAGAATTCGCGCCACTTTCCGTTATTCCACCCAGCAGTTCACCCATGCTGCTCAGATCACGAACAGTCACATAAACATTGTTGTTTACAACAAAGGTTGTACCGGTTATATTCCCCTGATAATCATAATTTGACTGTGGATAAACACTAAAGCTGGAAGTTTGAATATCCTCTTCAGCAATACCCAAATTAACAAGTTTCTCTTTGATCGCCTGAGCCTGGCTTGAATTTTCAGAAATTGCATCGGTCACATTTTCATTTTGAGAAGTGACTCCAATATTAATATAAGCAATATCAGGGACTATTTTAACGACACCTGTCCCGGTTACCGTGATGCTTTTCTGAACAGAGTCTCCACTGGAATTTACTGTTTGAACTCCGCTGCAAGCTGAAAAGAGGACCATCATCAATACAGCTGAACCAACAAGAAAAGAAAGTTTTTTCATTTTACCTCCGTAAATTTAACCCTTAAACGCTTGTAGAATCTAAAAAGTTCCATGGAATATCTTAATATTTTTTAGAAAGCTTGCACAGCTAGTTGTATCATGTTATTATGAAAGTGCCTTTCCAGCCGGTTGCCCCCCTCAATCGGTTGGGAAGGTCTTTTTATTTTTTCTTTAAATAGGTCTTTACCAGCACGAAAATTCCACCGATGATCAGCAGTCCTGCCCAAACCAGTGTCGAATTCCAGTATTTACTGAAATCCCAACCGAGTGCACGCGCCAGGGTAACCGCACCCACTCCGATGAGCGCAATTCCGCCGAAAGTGAGCAGTTTGGGGGATGGATTTTGGAATAAATCGCGAAGATCATCCCCGATCAGCCGAAAACGTGCGCCCAGGTCGTTCATCTGGAAAGATCCACCCTCATACTGCTGTGGTGGAATGATCAGCCATAAAAGGAAATAGACAAATATTCCCCATTCGCCCACGATCAACCAAAGGATGAGGAAAATTCGAACAAAAATAGGATCGATCTGGAAATATTCACCCAGACCTCCACATACACCCCCGATCATCTTATCTTGAGAGCTACGATACAATCGTTCTTTCATTTTTACCTCCAAGGATATCTATTAATCAATCGTAATACTGCCAACGCCTGATTCGATTTCAATTTCAGCGCAGTTTGCTGCTTCAGCAAATCCGTCTGACCGGTAAACTTCACCTTCTTTTTTAAATCGTTTGGTATCGATCGTCTTCCCGATCAAACCACCAATCTTGATCTTTGCTGCAACCCCTTCAGGAACATGTATTTTGATGGTTGATGCACCTGACTCAATGTGTATTTTGGTTCTGCCAGCTTTTTCAGGGAGATAAATTTCCGTGGTGGACGCACCGGTTTCGAGATGCAGTTCCTTTAATTGCGAATCACGCAGATCCAGGTAATTATCGCTTGCTCCGGTTTCCATTTTTATTTTCGCCGGCACCGTGCGATTTATTGAAAGATCCCAACGAAGATGCTGATCTTTTCGAAATCGGGGCAGGAAGTTAAGAAATTCTATACTACTTCGCAGTTTTACATGTTTCTTTCCATCTGATGAGGAAACATAGGAATGTACCCCTCCCACAAAGCTTCCTTTCATCAAGACGGAGGGGAGTTCAGCACCAGCAAGCTGAATCGAACCAGCACCATGCTCCATCTTTATCGTAAGGAATTTCGTATCTTCCAAAGGGATCGATAACTCCTCCCGGGGAACTTCTACTCCCTGATACAGATACGGCAGCAGTAATAGCCAACCGCCCATCACGATGATGGCAAACGGCCATACCAATCTCCACATGGAGAACCCTGCCTGATAAGAGAATAAAAACATCAAGCCCAGAATTATAAGAACTGATCCCCAGAAAATGCGGCTTCGCATAATTACCTCCAAACAATTTATATATATACGCTTTATTAAAACATTAGTTTCCATCTTTTCATACTTGACAAGCATTCTGATTCGGAATACTATTTTTATGATTAATATAATAGAAATTGGAAATAATATGTATAAACATTGCTTGTGTATTCATCGGGGCTCAACCTAGACCTGCCCTGCATCCATAACAAAGAATCAGCCATTGGATCGCAGCGGCGTTAGCCCCGCTTATTTTATCCCGAGAACAATGGCTTTTTGTTTTTAAATCGATGGAGATAACGATGAAAATAGCAAATGATGTTACAAAATTGATCGGAAATACCCCACTGGTATGGCTGAATAAGATGAATAAGGGCAATCCAGCCCGTATCGCAGCCAAACTGGAATACTTCAACCCCTCTCACAGTGTAAAAGATCGGATCGGGCTGGCGATGATCGCTGCAGCAGAAAAAGAAGGCAGGATCGATCACGAAACCATTATCCTTGAACCAACCAGTGGAAATACCGGTATCGGGCTGGCATTCGTATCCGCCGCCCGCGGGTATCACTGCACACTGGTAATGCCTGAAAGCGTATCAGCTGAAAGAAAGAAAATCCTGCAAGCCTATGGAGCCAAGATCATTCTCACCCCCGCATCAAAAGGCATGAACGGAGCGATCCAAAAAGCAAATGAATTAGCTGCTTCAGATCCCCAATATTTCATTCCAAACCAATTTGAGAACCCGGCGAACCCACAAATTCATCGAGAGACGACCGCTGAAGAGATTTGGAGAGATACCGATGGGAAGGTAGATATTCTGGTCGCCGGAGTCGGCACAGGTGGAACCATCACCGGCATCGGGGAAGTGCTGAAGAGCAGAAAAGAAGATTTCAAGGTAGTGGCGGTGGAACCCAGAGAATCTGCCGTTCTTTCAGGAGAAAAACCCGGAAGTCATCCCATTCAGGGGATCGGCGCCGGTTTTGTTCCCAGGATCCTCAATACAAAGGTCATCGATGAAGTAATTCCTGTAAGCGGTGAGCAGGCTCGCACAACTGCCCGTAAAACAGCGCAAACAGAAGGGCTTCTGGTCGGGTATTCCTCCGGAGCAGCCATCTGGGCGGCTCTTCAGGTTGCCAGCCGGAGCGAGAACAAGGGGAAATTGATCGTTGTGATCATACCTTCTTTTGGCGAACGCTATCTCAGCACCGACCTCTATTCACAGGATGGTTCCTGATGACAGAATTCTTGAAAACCATAAAATCAGATATTCAGGCAGCGCTGGAACGTGATCCGGCAGCCCGCAGCTGGATAGAAGTGGTTCTCTGCTACGCAGGTGTCCACGCGATCTGGAATCATCGCATCGCGCACTGGTTCTGGCATATTAGACTGAAATTATTGGCGCGCTGTCTTGCCCAGATGAGCCGTTTTTTCACCGGTATAGAAATCCATCCGGCTGCAAAGATAGGGAGCGGGCTGTTCATCGATCATGGAATGGGAGTGGTGATCGGGGAGACATCCGTCATTGGAAACAACGTAACCATGTACCACGGCGTCACTCTGGGCGGGGTCAGCTTGAAGAAAGGAAAGCGCCATCCTACCATCGGTGATGATGTGGTCATCGGCGCCGGAGCGCAAATACTGGGTGCCATCACCGTTGGGTCATGCAGCCGTATTGGAGCAAATGCGGTGGTGGTAAAAGACGTCCCGCCTGATTCGGTGGTAGTCGGTGTCCCCGGTCGAATCGTTCACAAAGAACACGTCAGCCTGCATATCCCTGACCTGGCACATAATCAGCTGCCGGATATGATCGCGCAGCAGCTGGGCGCTCTTTCAAGGCGGCTTGAAAAATTGGAAAAGAATAACAGCACGGAAATTAAGGCAAATTAAAAAAAAAGAAAGGGTTGTTTACCCTTTCTTTTTAAGCATGGAATAGATCAAAAAGACAAGACAGCCACCGCAAATTACGATCAAAACCGCACCAAGCCCCTCGCGTCCACCCCAGGATGCGGCTTTATCCAGCAGTGAATCCCCACCACCGGATTGCGTACTCAACGCCTGCGGCGTTTGAGGAGGGATCGGTGTCCTGGTCGGAGGCATGGGTGTATTTGTTGGGGTCAGGGTGGGCGTAGCAGTATACGCCGCACGGACCAGCAGATTTTGCCCTTCATAAATCGCATCATTTTCTGATAATCCGTTCAATGCTCTGATCTGGTCCACCGTCACCCCATAGGTAATGGCAATGCTCCACAGTGCCTGTCCTTTTTCCACGACATGGATGATAGAACCATCAGAACCCGGTGCAGAAACTTCAACGGGCACCACATCCGGTGTTCCGGTTGACTTGACCGTCAGCGTTGAACTGGCAGGCGATACAGAATAATCCACTGCAACATTGAGCACGTAATAAACCATATTATCGATCCGCGCTACCCCGGCACCGATCTGTACGGCATATTCATTCAACATCACATCCGAGTTATTCGCATCACTCCAGACCTCATTCAGCAGCGAATCCAGAGAAACGCTCTCGTCCACACCTGCCCAGTTTTCACGAACCTGCATGCCCGTGATAACAGTATATCCAACCGCTTCTGCTCTATCCGTTGCATCGCTTCCGCCCTCCCCCACATGCCCTTCCGATTCTCCCGGCGGCGTTGACCCATAGGTATTGGCAAGATAGGCAGCCTGATTTTGCGCAGCAGCCATTAGGTATACATTGGTAGGAAGTTCATCAAGGTCATTTTCATTGCGGTATGAATTGACTGCCACAATAAGATCATAAGCACTCCCGGCAGCCGCTTCTACGCCGGTAGGAATAAGTATAAACACTGCCAGCAGCAGTGAGATGATCAGGTGAATTTTTTTCATAGAAGGCATTATACCTAACATCCTTTCTTTTTATCAGGAAGATCGCTGCCCGATAAAGATCAATATAAAGCCCAATATCACAATGGAAATAATACCGATCACGATCCATTGATCGCTGATCCACTGCGCTCCGCTCTGAGATGACTGAGATTCAGCGGGAGGAGAAAGTGTGGGTGTATGCGTGAGACCCGGTAGAGGAGTGCTGTTCGCATAAAGAATGCCGATCGTTGTAGTTGGCACCATGGTCGGGGTAGGAATAATCATGATGAGCAGTTTTTGCCCCATATAGATCATGCTCTCTGAAGTAAGCCCGTTCAATTGGCGGATCTGATCGGTAGTAACACCATAGGCTGTAGCAATGCTCCACAAAGTCTGCCCCTGCAGCACCTGATGATAGACTTTACCATCTTTATCCGGATCAGCGACCGTTACCGCGGCGATATATTGAGAAATAGAAGCACTCGACGCGTCACCGCTGGTAAGCCCCGGATACGCATCTGATGTAGGCTGTACAGTATAGGCACCATTGCCCCAGAAAGCAGCCACGTTCAGCACATAGATCACATTATCCCCTGAAACTGCCACTCCGGCTCCAACATGCTGTCCCATTTGATGCAGCATGGTATGGGTATGCTGAGAATCACCCCATACACTATAAATAAGTGTATTCAGATCAACAGAGGCGGGCAAACTTGCCCAGTTCTCATTAATATCCAACGCTTCCACCTGCGGATATCCTAATGCCGCCGCGCGGGCATCTGCGTCCGTTCCGCCTGCCCCTACATGTCCGCTGACCGAATCACTTTGAGATGCAAGGTATTCTGCATGTGTTTGGGCAGAAATCATCAAAATAGGATCGATCGCCAGTGCCGCCAGTCCATTGGCAGCCCGATAAGCGTTTACTGCATCGATCAATTCATAAGCTGTGGGTACATGCAGCGGAGCCGCATAAACAGGTTTATGAATGCCAAAACTGCAGATGAATACCAGGATGCTGAGAATAATCCATTTATTTTTCATTTTCTTTATAAAAAATCATTCTCCAATTTTCCAATCCTGAAAATGCTCCACGCAATCATACGCTGTGAGATCGAGAGAGATGGGGGTTATGGATACAAATCCAGCACTCAATGCTCCCACATCGGTGCCTTCTTCCGGAACACCCGTAGGAGCATCCCCGCCGATCCAGTAGTAAGGTCGTCCACGCGGATCTTCTCTGCGGACCAACTCATCAAGATATACCCGCAGCCCCTGGCGGGTGATGCGGTAACCTTTAATCTCTTCGAAAGGCAGATATGGCACATTGACATTTAGCAGAACATTGCTGGGCATCTTGTTTTCTATCACTTTTTCTGCGACAACACGCGCCACCTGTGCTGCTCCACTGAAATCGATCGGACCACTGTAAAATTCGTGGGCATCCAACGAAACGGCGATACTGGGAATATTACTGATCGTTCCCTCCATGGCAGCTGTCACGGTGCCCGAATAGGTCACATCATGCCCAAGATTGGCATTGGGATTGATACCTGAAACCACAAGATCGATCTTTTCACTGATCAATCCCAGTACAGAAAGAGCCACACAATCAGATGGTGCGCCATCCGAAGCAAATGCCTTTGTTCCATCTTCCAGGGTTATTTCCTTCACCCGTAAAGGGCGGTTCATCGTCTTCACATGTCCTGAAGCCGACCAGTTCCTGTCAGGAGCAACTATAGTGACTTTACCGAGCTTGCGGATTTCCTTAACCAGGGCAAACAATCCGGGAGCCCATACACCATCGTCATTGGTTACTAGAAAATGCATTATTTTATCCTTTATCTATAGATTCCTTATTATATAGCCTGATTTGGATAACCAGAAAACAGGAAAATTATGATATACTTTTTCGGTCACTGTCTTAGTGATAAAAATACACACGCTCTTCGTTAGACTTTGCGTGCTGAGAGAAATCAGTGGTCTAAAAATAGAGCGGAGGAAAAACGCAAAGGAGTTTACTCAATGAGTGCTAATGTTTCTATGAAAAGTCTGCTGGAAAGTGGTGTCCATTTCGGTCACAGAACAAACAAATGGGACCCGACGATGAAGCCTTATATCTTCACCGAACGAAATGGAATTCATATCATTGACCTGCAGCAAACCGTTAAATATCTCGATAAAGCATATGATGTCATTCGTGATACAGTGGCAGCAGGCGGTACCGTCTTATTTGTGGGTACCAAACGCCAGGCACAGGAAACCATCCAGGAAGAAGCAGACCGCTGCGGAATGCCATACGTTGTTCAACGCTGGCTGCCCGGAACCCTAACGAACTGGATGACCATTTATCAGCGTATTATGGAATTGGATGGACTCGAGACCAAACGACAAAATGGTCAATTTGACAAACTGGTCAAAAAAGAAATTTTGATGATCGACCGGCGCATCAAGCGTCTTTTGAAAAACCTGGGCGGTATCCGCCATATGAAGAACCTGCCAGACATGGTTTTCATCGTGGATGTTCTACGCGAAAGTACTGCTGTCCATGAAGCGAATCTAAAAGAAATCCCGGTAGTATCGCTGGTCGATACGAACTGCAACCCCAACGGCGTTGACTATATCATTCCAGCTAACGATGATGCCATCCGTGCCATCAAGCTGCTGGTTGGCAAGATCGCCGATGCCGTGTTAGAAGGAAAAGACATGCGCAAGGAAGAAGATGAGCTTGCAGAAGCGGCTGTTCTGGAAGGCGCAGACAATGGAGAAGCAGCACACCGGCAGGTTTCCCTTGAAGAAGAGATCTCTGATGAAGAACTGCTCGGCGCTTCTACACTGGCAAAGATCACTTCTAACAAAGAAGAAGACGAAGATGAACTTGACGACGACGATTCTCTGGATGAAAGCGAAGAAGACGAGAAATAAAGAAGGAATAAAGGGAAATAGGAAAAATGAAAATTACCACTGAAATGATCAAGCAGCTTCGAGAAGAGAGCGGTGCCGGTGTTTTAGACTGCCGAAAAGCTCTTCAGGATACTGATGGCGATTTTGAGAAAGCAAAAGTGATCCTTCGAGAAAAAGGTATTGCTACCGCCAGCAAGCGCGCCGATCGCGTTGCCGCCGAAGGTATTGTTGAAATCTATTCTCACGGTGAAGGCAGAGTGGGTGTTATGGTTGAAGTGAACTGTGAAACTGATTTTGTTGCCCGTTCAGAAGATTTCCGCACCTTCGCCCATGAAATCGCCCTGCAAATTGCCGGCGCTTCCCCCTTGTATATCAGTGAAGCTGATATTTCTGAAGACGTCATCAAAGATCTGGAAGAAAAAACTGCGGCGAAAGCTAAGGAAGATGGAAAACCTGATACAATAGTACCAAGAATTGTGGAAGGGACTTTGAAAAAGTATAAAGACGAAAACGTCCTCTTGAATCAACAATATATCCGCGACGATACTCTTTTAGTTCAGGACCTCTTAAATCAAACCATTGCTAAAACCGGAGAGAATGTCATCATTCGGCGTTTTGCCCGCTTTTCTCTGGGCGAAGCCAGCACTGATCAAGAATAAAAATACAAAGCCAACCAATCGGTTGGCTTTTTTTTAGCGAAGGAGAGAAATGGCAGAAGAAAAATATCATCGAGTGGTTATCAAATTAAGCGGTGAAGCACTGGCTGAAAACGATGGTAACGGGATCGACCCGCAGCGTGCCGCAAATATCGCCCAGCTCGTCAGCAAGATCCACAACATGGGCATCGATGTTGGCATCGTGATCGGTGCAGGGAACCTGTGGCGCGGACGTGAGGGGCTGAAATGGGGAATGGATCGCGCAACTGCCGACTACATGGGAATGCTGGCAACGGTAATGAATGCGCTAGCCCTGATGGACGCATTGGAACGCATTGGAGTGCCCACCCGCGTTCAGTCCGCGATCGAAATGCGCGCAGTAGCCGAACCTTATATTCGCCGCCGAGCCATCCGCCATCTCGAAAAAGACCGCGTGGTTATCTTCGGTGGTGGAACAGGGAACCCTTTCTTCTCAACAGATACTGCCGCTGCCTTACGCGCCGCTGATATCGGCGCAGATGTGCTGATCAAAGCAACCAAGGTGGATGGAGTTTATGACAGTGACCCCAACCAGAATCACGGCGCAAAAAAATTCGAGCGATTGAATTACATCGATGCGCTCAATTTACGCCTTGAAGTAATGGACAGCACCGCACTCACCCTGTGCATGGAAAATAAACTTCCCATTCTGGTGCTGAACCTGTGGGATGATGAAGCTCTAATAAAAGCCATTCAAGGAGAAAATGTCGGAACAATAATCTGCGATTAGGAGCGAGATTCTGCATTTTCCTATCAAAGAAGTCATTTTTATGACTTCTTTTTTTATACTATTGTTTTTTCTTTCATTTGGAATACAATAGAACGCGTTTTGAAATTTTATCAATTTATGGAGTAAACAACGCGTAATCCTTTAAAAATATTTTTTCATCAATCCGCTCCCCGAGAACTGCGAAATTCACAATCTGAAATTCAAGAGTATATTGCCACCAGCAAACAAAGGCGAGAAGTCCTTCCGAGAGCAGCGCTGGTAGGTCTCCTGGCAGGGTTGATAACAGTATTGTTCGGATTCACCCTTGAAAAGGGTGAATTGATCAGAAAAGAACTTCTAGAGTGGGCGCATCAATTACCAGCTCTTGGCTGGGTATTCCCTATTCTCTTCAGTGCTCTGGGGGCTGTGGCTGCATGCTGGCTGGTAAAACGCTTCGCTCCTGAAGCCAGCGGCAGTGGTATCCCGCATATCAAAGCAGTGCTCCACCGCTACCGCAGGTTGAAATGGCGCCGTCTTTTACCGGTTAAATTCATGTCGGGCGCCCTTGCATTGGGCAGCGGGATGGCACTGGGGAAAGAAGGACCCAGCGTGCAGCTTGGCGGCGCTGTTGGGGCAGCGGTTGCTGATGGATTGAAAGCACAGCATCGCGAGAAACAGGCACTCATTGCAGCAGGAGCCGGCGCCGGTTTGGCTGCTGCTTTCAATGCCCCACTATCGGGTCTTACCTTCGTTCTTGAAGAAGTACAGCGCGATTTTCACCCGATTGTTTTCGCCGCGGCTTTCATCGCATCAGTAGTGGCAAATATCGTTACCCGCTTTTTTGCCGGTTCTGATCTGGTATTCTCTGTTCCCAGCTATGATATGCCGCCGCTTGGATCGCTACCTTATTTTGCATTACTGGGCATCCTGACCGGTATGCTGGGCATTGTTTTCAATCAAAGCCTGCTGGGTACCTTGAAGATATTCGGGCGTCTTAAGGGAAAATGGGCTCTATTACCAGCTCTGGGGATAGGAGCCATAACCGGCTTGATCAGCTGGTATTATCCGATAGTAGTTGGAGGAGGTAACCTGCTATCGGAAGAGGTTCTGGAAGGGAAACTGGCGCTTTCGATAATTCCGATCCTATTCTGCCTGCGCTTGCTGCTTACAGCCCTGAGCTATGGGAGCGGTGTTGCCGGTGGGATCTTTGCTCCCCTGCTGGTGCTGGGAGCCATGATCGGATTGGCTGTGGGGAAGATCGCCAATTCATTTTCTCCGCTTTTGGTTCCCATTCCTGCCGTCTTTGCAGTGGTGGGCATGGCTGCCTACTTCACAGCCATTGTGCGTGCTCCATTGACCGGCATTTTATTGATCGTTGAGATGACCGGGAATTACGCTCAAATGCTTCCTTTACTCACGGCATGCTTCTTTGCTTATGTCACTGCCGAAGTGTTCAAAGATCTGCCCATCTACGAAGCGCTCCTGCACCGTGACCTGACACTGCATGATCCCCACCTCCATGTAGAAGAACCTGCTATCCTTGAATTCGAGATCGAGGAAGGTTCTCCTTTTGAAGGGAAAAAAGTCAGCGCATTGGGGCTGCCGCCGGGATGCGTTATCATGCGCTGTACTGCTGCAGGAATGGAGTTCATTCCAACTGCCTGTACCATTCTGGAAGCGCACACGAAGTTGACCGTTGAAATTGCACCAGAGGCTGTCCAGGCAGCTGCCATCCTGCGCAAAGGCTGCGAAAAACAGCACTTTCTCATGCTGTAAATTAAAAAGAGCAGGGAGTTGATCCCTGCCCTTCATTTTTTATAGGATGCAGTTTATTTTTCTACATGCCACATCTGTACCGTTCCTTCATTGGTACATGTGAGCAGTTGTGTCCCATCCGGTGAAAACTGTACCGAATTGACATGCCCGGCTGCCGTGCTGATCTCACCGGCTGCCGAAAAAGCAGATACATCCCAGAACAAGACTGTTCCATCGCTGCCTGCCGCAAGTAAACCTCCATCGGGAGAGAAAGTCAGAGAACTGAAATAATCTGGATTACTAAAAACCGCCAGTGATTCTCCGCTGTGAGCATCCCAGATGGTTACGATAGGCAAAAATTCTCCATCCACCATACCGGCAGCAGCAGTAGCCAGCAAATTCCCATCAGGAGAGAGTGCCGCAGCGCTGATGAAATCTTCGTGGCTGATCTCCGGTCCTAATTCTGCACTGGCAATATCCATAGGCTGGATTGTAGCGCGGGCAATCCACATGACGGTCTTTCCATCCACTCCAAACTGGAATGAATAAACCGGAGCGGCTGTTTCAAAACCAGTGAGCGATTTGATAACCTGCGCCGATGCTGTATCCCATAATGTTATTTCCCAAACCTCCGAACTGATCGTACCAAGCATAGTTCCATCCGGTGAAAAATCAGCTTGCTGGGTCAACATATCCAGCGGAATGCGGGCTGTTTCTTGCCCGGCGATCACATCGTACAGAACTACCGCTGGATCATCGAATGATGAGAAGGCAATTTCTTTCCCATCCGGAGAAACATCATACAGGGCTGCATCTTCCCCCACATTATAGGAGGTTTGTTCCTGAAGAGATTTGCTGTCGTAAAGAGATACTTCTTCGATCCCTTTCAACCAGAACGCCTTCCCATCCAGCGTCCATTTAGCAGTCAACACATCCGCAGACTGCAGCACCTGGGTGCTGACAAGGGCAGAAATATTGGCGGCAGTTATTGGCACGCTGGGCGTACAGGCAGCCAGCAGCAGAACTGCTCCTAAAACGGTAATCCGCAAGATCATTTTTATTTTCTTCATTCGATACTCCCTTTTTCTCTATATCTACTATACGTCTTATTTTATGAATTGTTCCAGGTTAAGAGCTTCATCCAGCCATTCCATAAAGCTATCTTTTAACATGGTGAAAAGGCTTTCTTTCTTTTCATCCACCCATTCTTCCACTTCATGGCGGGCTTTGTCTTTCTGCTCTTCAATAATGTCTTCTGCACTATTCTTGAGTGAATCTCCGGCAGATTGAGCGAATCCCTGCAGATACAGAGAAATCCGCTCTTTAAGATCAGTCGGAACTGCCTTAACAAGCACCGGTCTTTCACTCAACATGAAAGCAGAATTACCATTGGCATCAACGGTGAGTTCTGCCCCGCCACCATTCTTTATTGAATCTGCATCCAGCGAAAAAGCTTCCAATTCATATCCTGATACATTCTGCAGAGTAAAAGGTAAAAATTCATCCCCACCGTATCCGCGCCAGACAAAGATATTCACCAATCCCGAGGTCGTCAAACGGTACTGATAGTAACCATCGAGAATACTGCTGGCATCCGTCGAACTGCGGAATCCCTGCAAAGCGGTAGAAAAGTTTTTGAAGACTTGCCGGCTGAATACTCCAAAATAGGTATCCAGCGCACTGTCTGCTTCAGGATACTGCCAGAAAATTTCTTCCACATTATGCCTGCCAAGCAGCATGACCGATGCACGGCTGAGATAATCTGCCCGCACTACATCCGGTAAAGTGCCACGCTCTTCTGCAACAGCAGAGATATCTTCCTGCTGCCACCCCATGCTGGTAATCCAGATCGGTTTTTCTCCATACTGTACGCCCACCGCATCCACCAGCGCCACAATTTCAGCCAGGGTAAACCCTCCATCGGCGCTGGTCAGACAGGCGCCTGAAACGGAATCAAATGTTTGATACATATATTTTCCTTCGGGAGGAATAGAATATGTATCCAGGTCGATCCCGATCACATCAAATGCATCCCAGGCATCCAGAGAATTGATGCTGTATAAAAAAGCGCTGGGCTGGTTGATGCAGTTCCCCGTATCACTTCCGATACCTCCCAGAACAACCAGGTCATTCTTCTCTGCTTCATGGATAGCATCAGAAGCCAGGATCAACCGCTGTGCATACGTCGAGGGGCTGGAAAGCACTGCTGCAGCAATCAATTGATCCTGTATTTCAAAGGGCAGGTTTACGGATTCCCCGATCTGCCAGGCATCCACTGCATCACCAAATTGGGCTACCACTGCTTTTACATAACGCTCCCAGCTTTCGAG
This sequence comes from Anaerolineaceae bacterium, assembly GCA_963674975.1. Lineage (GTDB taxonomy): Bacteria > Chloroflexota > Anaerolineae > Anaerolineales > Anaerolineaceae > UBA4781. The sequence continues at coordinate 1,764,829 of OY771913.1, read as the reverse complement.
GTATGCAGCTGCAACACTCTCTTCACTGAGGTTTTCATACTGCAGGTAAGGGGGAAATCCTTCCAGGATAACCGTAACCGAAATTCCCTTTTGATCCAGTTTCTGAACCAGATCGCTTAAATCGATCTGCGTTCCATTGGGATTGATATACCAGGTGAACAAACCGGCAGATTGCTCTACCTCATCCCAGGGGATCGCGATCTTGATGGTATCTGCTCCCAGGGCAGAAACAGTATCAATGAACTGGCTGCTATCCTGCGCTCCATTTAATAGATAAGAACTCATATCCAGCCCTATAGGGGAAGGAGATGATAACGGGGTTGAATTTTTAATAAAGAAGATATATACAACGGCTGCCAGGAGAGCCAGAACCAAGAGCAGAGAAAAAAACTTTTTCATATTAAATCCTTAATTTTCCATTTTCGAATGGTAGTATTCAGATTGCAAACTTCATGCCAAAGCCTACAAAAATTCGTGAAATTAGACAAAAAAGGTTAGAATAGGATTGGTAATTATTGACACAAGGAGGCGATCATAGATACTCCAGAGAAAACTGATATTCCGCGCTTTGCCGTACTGCAGCTCTCCGGATGCGCCGGCTGTGAAGTATCCTTGCTGAACGCCCATGAGTGGACAGAAAAATTCCAGCTCACCTATATGCCGCTTGTTTCAAGTGCATATGGTGTTCAAGAAGTGGATATCCTGCTTATCAGTGGAGGAGTACGCACAAACGAGGACGCCTATCATCTAAAGAATGCCGTTAAAAATGCACACCGTGTAATAGCAGTGGGAACCTGTGCAATATCCGGCGGGGTAGCGAATCTCGGCAATCGCAACGAGGTCCGCCAGATGTTTTTGAACAGACAGGAACGTCTTGATCTGCCTCATCTGCTGCCCAGATCCCGACCGGTGGATGATTTTGTAGATATTGATCTCTATTTACCCGGCTGCCCTCCCACCCCCGAATTATTTATGGCAGCTTTAACCAATCCGGATGATTATCATGCCAGCGCGATCGTCTGCCAGGAATGCGGTCGTAAAAAATTAAAAGACGTAAAACCAGATCACCTTACCGGTTTTCAGCATGGTGAAGTTGATCCTGAAATATGCCTGATCAATCAGGGATATGCCTGCATAGGAACCAGCACACGCGGAGGCTGCCGGGCACCCTGCACACGAGCAGGGCATCCCTGTGTGGGCTGCCGTGGTCCATCGAACGTGCTCATCGAAAAGGATTCCCACGCCTGGCTGGAAGCTATTCAGAAAGTGTTTCATGGATTGACGAATATTCCAGATAATGAATTGAAAGAAGCACTTCTTTCTCCCCAACTGGCGCTCTTTCTTTTCCAATTTTCAGATTATTCAGGAACCGATAAACCTCCCCGACCCAAAGGAAAGGTACTGTAATGGCTACGCTTACTTTTCCCCTAAGCCGCATTGAAGGGCACGCCCGTGTCGAAATCGAAATACAAAACGGGAAGGTAATTTCCACACGTTTTAAAGCAACCGAAATGCGCGGCTTTGATATCTTTGTCAAGGGAGTTCCGGCGGAACAAATGCCGGTTATTGTCCCCCGTATTTGCGGAGTGTGCTCCACGGCTCACCATGTGACAGCAGTTAAAACGCTGGAAGATGCTTATGGAGTAACACCTCCCCCATTGGCTTCGAAAATTCGTTCGCTGCTGCTTCTCGGTCAGCTTCTGCAAAATCAGGCAACCTCACTGTTCATCTTCACCATGCCCGATAGGGTAGGTATAGACAGTATCTTTGAAATGGATGCTTCAGATGTAGATCATGGTCGGCGTTTTCAGATGGCGCAGCAGGCTTTGAAAGTCAGGGAACTTGGAACCGACCTGATCACGCTAGCAGGGGGACAATTCATCCACCCCGTGCAGGCAGTGGTAGGGGGAGTGAATGCAGGCATCTCCGCAGAAAAAGCTGAAGGAATGCTGAAACGCCTGGAGCAGGCTCTCCCTATGGCATGCGATCTTTTTGATGCTTACTGGGAGCTTACCATACACATGAAAGATCGAGTGGGCAGCTGGGGAGATGACCAGCCTGCCTATTATATTACCTCTACCGGCAAGGTAAAACCTGATTTCAACAGCCACGAGATCCGTGTTATGAACCCTGCCGGGGAATGCTGCGAGATATTTTCTCCGCACTCTTTCCGCGATGTGCTGGAATTTCAGGAAAGCGATTACTCGTATGCCGGAAAGACATCGTATAAAGGAGGGGTTATTCGGGCTAATTCGCTGGCGCGCACCAATCTGACCGCCCACATGGGCACTAAAGTAGCCAATGGGTATCTGCGCCGGCTGCGCATCGAGTTTGGAACTCCTGCCCACCCCATCATGCTTTTTGACCTGGGACGCGGCATCGAGCTGGTTTACGCCATTGAACGTGCCGCCGAAATATTGAAACAGCCGCTGAATAATGAAGACACAAAAGTATCTTTCACGCCGCGCGATGGCGATGGATACGGGATGGTAGAAGCACCCCGCGGTCCTTTGATCCATCATTATGTGATCGAAAAAGGGAAGATCGCAAATGCCGAATTCATCATCCCTACCGTTCACAACATGCTGGCGATCGAACGGGCGCTGAAAGTAGCCGCAGAACGCTATGTTTCAGGAGAATTGGTGAACATGGAACTGGAGCAAGCCGTGGGACGTGTGGTGCGTGCTTTTGACCCCTGCATCGCCTGTGCGACCCATTAACATTGACTTCTTAAGAAATCAGGCTTGTTTTCCATGCTGATTCCAGTAGAATGAAATTATCAAAATAAGTCGGAGGTTGTTATGTATTATAGTGATTGGGAACCTGGCTTGGGATTTTTGTTTTTCTATTTTCTATTTATCATTGCAATAGTTGGCTTCTATCTTTACTGCAGCTGGAGATTGTTTGAAAAAACAGGCAGAAAAGGATGGGAAGGTCTGATCCCCGGACACAACACTGTTGAAATGTTCGAGATCATCGGACGCCCCGGCTGGTGGTTCTTCCTTCTAATGATCCCCATTGCTAATATCGTTATCGAGATCATGGTCCTTTTCGAGCTGGCAAAAGTATTTGGAAAAGATACCGGCTTTGGATTCGGACTGCTCTTCCTCAGCTTCATTTTCCTACCGATTCTGGCTCTGGGAGATGCGGAATATCAGGGTCCACTAACCCACGAAGTATAAGGTTTTTTTATTCGGTCAAAAGGCAGCCGTTGGCGGCTGCCTTTTTTTTATCAATTTTTTAGTTGAATAGGAATAAGCGTGATCTGGTTTATCGAGAACAAAAGGATCGATTTCAGGTTATAACGGTCAAGAATACTGTGGGAGATCTGTCCTTCTAAATACAGGGAGATCAATCCATAGATCTGCGCCCATACTGCTGTGGCTACCAGATTGGCATCCCCGACAGCCAGGATCCCTTCAGACTGGCAAATGGAAACAACCTGAACAACTATTTGATAGGTTTGCTGTACCACATCTACCAGATCAGGATCTTTTTTCTCCTTTTCCAATATGCCCGAAAACATCACCTTGAATGTATCTGTTTCATGGATCGCAAAATTGAAATACGCCCAGGCAGTTTCAGACAATAAATACCCTGTGTCATCTTTATATTCCTGAAAAGTGCTTTCCAGTATGTGCAACAACTTTTTATAGCCTTCAATAGAGATTGCAGTGATCAGAGCCTGTTTATCTTTAAAATGGGCATAGGGGGCAGAGTGGCTCACTCCCGCTTTGCGCGCTACTTTGCGCAGGCTTAATGCACTCGCCCCTTCGCGCGCCAGTATCTCAACCCCGGTACGGATCAGTGCATTCTTTAGATCACCATGATGATAAGGATTTTTATTTTCCATTTCCATTATTTCTTATCTTGACACTGTCTAGATTATATTAGATAATAAAATTCAATTCAAGTTTATCAGAAAGGGGAAGGAATGACATCTTTCGATAACGAAAAACAGCAGGTTGTAGAGATCTGCCAGATCCTGATGACAAAAGGATATTTAAAATCCACCGAAGGCAACATATCGGTTCGGGTGAAAGGACAATCTGCTTTCGCCATCACCCCCTCCAGCTACGATTACACCCTGATGAAAAATGCTGATATCTGCGTTCTCGATCATGATCTTAATCAAAAAGAAGGGAAGCGCAAACCTTCCATTGAAAGCGGCATGCATGCTTCTGTCTACCAGTACCGCCCTGATGTAAACGTGATCATTCACACCCATCAACCGTATGCCAGCGCGCTTGGTATTATCAATAAACCGATCCCGCACCTGTTCGATGAACAGGTGCGTTTTCTTGGTCGTTCAGTTGAGATCATCCCCTATGCCCCTTCTGGCACCAGTTTTTTGAAAAAGAATGTCCAAAAGAAAGTAAAAAATGGGAATAACGCATTTATCCTCCAAAACCATGGTGTTCTGGTCTTTGGAGAAGATGCACAGCGCGCCATCCACAATATGGCGCTGCTTGAAAAATGTGCTCTGGCTTATCTGCTGGCATTATTATCGGATGAAAAAGTATCTCATATCCCCCTGTTTGTGCGCGAGATCGCTTTTTCAAAGCTGCGTGCCGATGAGAAGAGATTTGCAGAAGAAAATTTATCAATGGAGTTCAAAAAATGAGTGAACAAGGTTATGCAATTTCACAGTACCCCGATGTAAATGAAATCTACAGACGGCTGAACGCTCTGATCGCGCAGCCGCTGCGCCCGATCAAACGCGAAAAAATGCAGGAGTTTTTGAATTATTTTGAGACAAAATGTACTGGCTCCAAGCAGCTCATCGAAGAAGCGAAGAAGATCATTCCCGGCGGGGTTCAGCACAATCTGGCTTTCAATTATCCCTTCCCGATCGCCATTGAAAAAGCCGAGGGTGCCTATTTATGGGATAAGGACGGCAACCGCTATATTGATTTTCTGCAGGCGGGCGGTCCCACCGTTCTGGGCAGTAATTACGCCCCGGTTCGTGAAAAAGTGTTTGAACTGCTGCGTTCCTGCGGACCGGTGACTGGTTTATTTCACGAATACGAGTTGAAACTGGCGCAGTTGATCCAGAGCTACATGCCTTCCATTGAAATGTTCCGTATGCTGGGAACCGGAACCGAAGGGGTAATGGCAGCCATCAGGGCAGCACGCACATTCACTAAAAAGAAATATGTCATTAAAGTGGGCGGCGCCTATCACGGGTGGAGCGACAGCATGGTTTATGCCCTGCACGTGCCGGGTACCGGAAGATTGGAATCGAAAGGTATTCCCCGTGGAGCCACTTCTTCCACGCAGGAGTTTTTCCCCAATTCACTGGCTTCTTTACGCCGGCACCTCATTCTCAACCGCCTGCGCGGAGGGACAGCCGCCGTCATTGTTGAGCCGGTTGGTCCCGAATCTGGCACACGCCCCGTTCCTTACGATTTCAACCAAAAGGTGCGTGAATTATGCGATGAATTCGGAGCCCTGCTCATTTTTGATGAAGTGGTTACCGGCTTTCGGCTTGGAATGGGAAGCGCGCAGGGTTATTTCGGGATCAAACCCGATCTGACCGTCTTTGGCAAATGCATCACAGGCGGCTATCCTATGGCAGGCGGCGTTGGGGGACGCGCTGACGTGGTGAACTGTTTCGCTGCCGGTATCGGTGGAACCGGTGAGCGAGCCTATGTAGGCGGCACGCTTTCTGCCAATCCGCTCTCTTGTGTAGCCGGATACTATGCACTTAAAGAAATGGAACGCACCAATGCAGCAGTATTCGCAGGGAGAGCCGGAGACCGGCTCACCAGCGGACTACAGAAGATCATCGATAAATATGAACTTCCCTTTGTCGCTTACAACCAGGGCAGCATCGTACATCTGGAGACATCCGGGGTCATGCTGCTGGACCTGCATAACCCCATCCGCACCCTGAAAGAATTAAAACCGCGCAAGCACATGATCGAAGAAATGGGTGCAGCTTATATGGCAAATGGGCTGGTCACTCTAGCCGGTTCGCGCATGTATACTTCCCTGGCTGATACAGATGAGATCATTGATGAAGCATTAAAACATTTTGAATCGGTACTATCATTGGTAGAAGGTGTTATTTAAAAAAACAATCGATTAAGGAGGATTCATCATGGCACAAGAATTCAAGCTTTATAAATATCGTTGGGTGATATTGGCTGTTTTCATGTTTCTAAATCTCACCATGCAGATGCTGTGGATCGCATATTCGCCGATCATGGGACCTGCAGCAGAGTACTACGGCGTCACCGATGGGAAAATAGGTCTTCTTTCTATGGTTTTCATGATCGCATTCATTCCATTATCTATCCCTGTATCGTGGATCATTGATAAATATGGATATAAAAAAGCGGTTTCTATCGGCGCAATTTTGATGGCAATTTTTGGTCTACTGCGCGGATTTGCCGGTCAGGATTACACGCTGGTGTTAATCTGCTCCATCGGTATTGCCGTGGCACAGCCCTTTTTGCTGAACGCGTGGACGACCATCCCGGCAAAGTGGTTCCCAAAGGATGAACGAGCTACCATTGTTGGCTTGATCACCCTGGCAAACCTGGTGGGTACCGGCGCTGGTATGGTGCTCACCCCTATTTTATACGAAGGGGGCATGGATATCGCCTTCATTCAGGTGATCTACGGAGCGATCGGTGCCGCATCATCTGTGCTCTTTATCATCTTCGCCCGCGAGAATCCCCCCACACCACCCAGCGCAGAAAAGCAGGAAGTACGCGCTCTGATGCTGGATGGATTGAAACACGCCCTGACCGTAAAACCATTTCTAATGTATCTGGCAATTTCCTTTGTTGGGCTTGGTCTCTTCAACGGGATCACCACCTGGGTGGAGGGCATCATCCGACCCCGCGGCTTTACCCCCACCGATGCAGGGACGCTGGGCGCGCTTATGCTGGTTGGAGGGCTTTTAGGGGCTGTGCTGGTGCCAGCTCTTTCTGATAAAGAACAGAAACGACAGAAATACCTTTATATTGGTATTGCCCTGGCAATTCCAGGTCTCATCGGAGTTACCTACGCAACCAATATGTGGGTGCTCTTCATATCGGCATTTGTGATGGGTTTCTTCCTGGTCAGCGTCAATCCGATCGGGATGCAGTATGCCACCGAAGTGACCTATCCCACACCCGAAGGAACATCGAACGGACTTATTCAATTATGCGGACAGGCAGCTGTGGTTTTTGTGTACATCATGGAAGCCATGCGCGGCGAGGATGGATCTTTCACTTCTTCTCTATTATTAGCAGTCGGGCTGCTGGCTCTCTGCCTGATTCTGGTCAGCCAGATGAAAGATGTAAAGAAACAAAAATAAAAATCAAAGGATCGACCATGGCATCTAAAAAGACAATTCTTTCCGTTGATCTTGGAACTTCCGGGGTTAAGGTTGCGCTTATTACCATCGACGGGGAGGTGCTGGGCTGGGAAAGCCAGCCTTTGAAGCTCATCTTGACCCCGGATGGGGGAACCGAACAGGCACCGGATGAATGGTGGCAGGCTTTCCTTACCGCAACAAAACAACTGCTGAAAAAACAATCTTCACATGCCGGGTCGATCTATGCTGTATGCTGTTCCACACAGGGGGAAGGAACTATACCGGTAGATAGGCAGGGAAATGCCCTGTCGAACTGCATTCTGTGGATGGATATGCGCGGCGCAGCCAACTTGCACAAGCAATTAAAGGGATTGATCAATATTGATGGCGCTGCCCTTTCTAAAGTGCTGCATTTCATCCGCTCAACAGGTGGAATGCCTTCCATGACCGGCAAAGACCCCGCCGGTCATATGCTCTACATTCGCGATGAAATGCCCGGTATCTACGAAAAGACCTATAAATTCTTGAATGTACTAGATTATATGAACCTGCGTTTAACCGGGCGTTTTGCTGCCACGGCTGATTCCATCCTCACATCCTGGGTGACGGACAACCGCGATCCGGATGCAATCCATTATGATAATGAATTAATTAATATCCTCGGGATCGATAAAGCAAAACTGCCTGAAGTCGTTTCCTGCACCACCGTACTGGGAACCATCCTGCCGCAGGTCGCCAAAGAATTCGGGGTGAGTGAAAAAGTGAAGGTAGTAGCCGGTTCCATCGATAACACCGCTGCTGCCATCGGTGCAGGAACAGTGGAAGATTATGCCATGCACCTGTATATCGGCACTTCTTCCTGGATGTCAGCCCACGTTCCTTATAAAAAGACGGATATCAGCTCCTCGATGGCATCGGTGCCCTGCGCCATTCCGGGGCGCTACCTGCTGACCGCTCTGCAGGCAACGGCAGGAGGAAACCTCACCTTCTTACGCGATAAGATCCTTTACCATAAAGACGAACTGCTGCAGGAAGCCGATGTACCGGATATTTTCAAGGTGCTCGATCAGATTGCAGAGCGCGTGCCTGCCGGCAGCAACGGCGTGATCTACACCCCCTGGATATGGGGAGAACGGGCGCCGGTGGATGACCGCACTTTACGAGCCGGGCTTTTCAATCTCTCCCTTAACAATAACCGCGAAGATATCATCCGCGCCTTCCTGGAGGGAATCGCTTTCAACACACGCTGGATGTTAAAGCCTGTTGAAAAATTCATGAAGCGCAAGGTAAAAACCATACACATTGTAGGCGGCGGCGCCCAATCAAATGTATGGTGCCAGATATTTGCAGATGTGATGAATGTGGAGATCAAGCAGGCGGCTGACCCGATCTGCGCTAATGCGCGCGGAGCTGCCTGGATAGGGGCTGCCGGGTTGGGCGAGATCAATTTCAGCGATATCCCGGACCTGGTGAAATTCCAGCATTCTTATCAGCCACAGAGCAGCAACCGTGCTACCTACGATGAACGTTTTGATGTTTTCTGTTCTGTCTATAAACAAATGAAGGGTATTTACCACAGAGTAAATACATAAAGATTGGGGAATAGATACTATTCCCCAATGATTTTTACCAGCACACGCTTCCTGCGCCTTCCATCAAATTCGCCATAGAATATCTGCTCCCAGGGACCAAAATCAAGTTTCCCATTGGTTACAGCGACCACCACCTCACGCCCCATGACCTGGCGCTTCATATGCGCATCGGCATTATCCTCACCGGTGCGATTGTGCTGATAGCTTTTCACAGGCTCATGCGGAGCAAGTTGTTCCAGCCAGGCATCATAATCATGCAGCAACCCGCTTTCATCATCGTTGATATATACGCTGGCAGTGATATGCATCGCATTTACCAGGCAAAGTCCCTCCTGAATTCCGCTTTCGCGCAAACATTCCTCTACCTTAGAAGTAATGTTTAAATAAGCCCGGCGAGAAGGGATAACAAACCACAGTTCTTTTCTAAAACTCTTCATGTTCAGCTCCTGATGCTGCTCTCATTGATTCTACTAGCTTATTTTCAATAAAATTTACTTTTCAAGTAAACTTAAGCGTTGAGGAAAAATGGAGAACAACACGATCTTTCAAGTTCATATGCCCGAAGTGGATATCCGACCGGGATTGGAGGAGGTTTTCACGCAGGCAAAAGCCCTCGCTCAGGAAGAAACAATTCTGGCTGATAAAAGCCATTTCCGGCGTGTGGTGATCATATCTCCCGGACGTTTACTGCTGATCAAAGACAGCTATCCCGAAGACACGCTGCCATCCGAATCGAGACTTTCCCTTGAAAAATTATTGCCCTCAGATCACACACTCAAAATTGCAGTGATCGCTTTTACAGAGATAGATGCACTGCGCAAAGATATCCGCAAGGCGATCCCTTTCTTCGATTACCTGCTGGGATTTGCTTATTTAGGGCATGCAGTATGGATATTCGAAGGGCATGCCTCTGTACTGGAAATGGGCTGCCGCGGCGCCGATTTCGTCCTGGTAGATCAACGCATGGTGGAATTTCTTGATCCTGACTGGAAAGAGATCGTGGAACAAAAAGCAGGAGTGCGGAACGTCCGCATCCTCTCCATCCCGGATGGGGAAAACAGTTGATGCAAAAAGACCCCGCTGAATTAGCGGGGTCTTTCTTGTTATTTATGAAATCGATCTAAGGGTAATTTTTGTTCTCGAACAAGTTGTATGTGATGTAATCTTCATCTAAGTTATACATCTTGATCGCGATCTTTTCTTTGAAGAACAGTTCTGCCGGAATGGCGAAGGTGGCTGTGAATGACGAACCATCCGCTGAATTGAACCCAGCCACGTAGTACCAGGTTTTCACTGCAGAAGCAGCATCTTTCATATAGACACCAAACATATCATCAGGTGGGAAGTAACTGGTTTGTACGGTTACCGATTCCCCTTTAACAACTCCGATGATACTGAAAGTTGGGAAGTCATTGGGTACATAGGTAGATGAAGACGAAGACGATGAAGAAGAGGACGAAGTTGTATAGTTGTAGCTGCTGTATGATGTGGTGTTATAGAAGAAGTTATAGCTGTAGTAAGGTGTGGTGGGGCTTTCAAGACGGATAGCAATAATATCTTGTCCCTTCAATTCATCGGGGATATAGAATTTTGCTTTGAATGTTCCACCTGAACCCGTCCAAATTTTCGTAACAAGGACGCCATTAATTCCCAATGTGCCGTTGTATCCCATGTAGACATAATATAATTCATTCGCGGGGAATAAATTTGTGCTGATGGTAACAGAGTCGTCTACAACAACACCCATGATATCAAAGGTTGGGTAAGTAGCTGCCTGGACGGGGGCGCAAATCACCAGAACAAGCATTAGCGCAAAGAGTAGAGCAAATTTATTTTTCATGATCTCCTCCGTGATCAGTCCTTTCAAACAAAGACATTTTCGATGAAAACATTTCAGCAGAAGGAATACAAACCCCTGCTTTCGCTTTCATTATAGCCAATTTTTTAAGGATGGCAATATATCTATTATAGTGCAATTCCTATGCCAGATCATGCTTAATTCCTTCTTTTACATACATATTTAATTCTGCAACACTTAGATCTTTGATCCCTAATTTATCCACTGTTCTGCCGGTGCGGTAGTAATCTGTCTTATGAATGATGCACGCAAGACGGATCATACTTTCAATCGCACGTACAGAGATTCCATATTGACTGCCCAAAGAGGCAATGGGAACCAGACTCATGGGCACATCCTCAAAGATATAGCGGTGAGATAGCGTTGAGGGAGCCTTGATCCCATAATATCCACTCTGATTATGAATGGCTTCACGCAGGTCTTTTCCCTGCACATTATAAGCAAGCTCCAGCCATTCGGACGCTGTGCGCGCACGTATGCCAACTGCCGAGGCGACCGTTACACGCTCACGGTCAAGCGCTTCCAGTACATATCCAACTGAAGGAGTTACCCCATCGATATAAAATTCAAAATCGCCATGGGTCGATTCGATCCTGCCTGCATTCAAAATGGTCAGGGCGGGATGAAAAATCGCACCCATATTATTCAAACCAGTGTGCAGAACATCTTCTCCCTGAATGAACTGCGGATATACATCTTCAATGGCTTTCAATACCGTTTCAGTTTTGACAGCCGGTAAAGCGGCAATAGGAACGGCTTCTTTTATCCTGAAGATGCGCGCCTGGGCAGGTCCATCAGCCCGGCTGGCGTAGATGAAGGTTTCTGCTTCTGAAATGATCACATCTGCTTTACAGCCTTCACGCCGCATGGTGATATCAAACTCGATCGATCCAAAAGTCCTTCCTGGGTTCAAAATGATGATCTGTCCATCACTCACATGAGGAGCAAGCAGCTTCGCAACTTCCGCATGCCCTGAAGACGGAATAACGATCATGATAACTTCTGCCGTTTTAACAGCTTCCGCAATGTCAGAAGTGGCATCTTTCAATTTCCCAAATCCTTGCGGACCGCCCGGGTAGCTTTCCAGTTCAATCCCCTTTCGTTTGGCAATCACTTCAATATGGCTGAATGTACGATTGTAAAGGGTAACTTCTTTCCCCATTAACGCTAAATGTGCTGCCATGGCTTTGCCCCCATTGCCGGCTCCGATAACAGTATATTTCCTGGGATATGACATCGCGACCTCCTTTTATAAAAACCTGGCAAGCCGTTCTTTTTCAGATTGGGGCTTACCGCTATCAGAAATAACCACACAGGAACCATCAAGGATGGTTGTTTTTACTTCCCCTTTGGCAAATGGATTACTGCATAACTGCGGCGCATCCAGAATGCCCATTTTTACTGCCCGCGTAAGATTCTCAGCACTGATCCATGGATCTTGCGAATCATCCGAATTGATATTCCGAATTGCCTGCAGCGTAATTTGCGCTTCGTGGACCAAATGCTCTTTTTGCTTCTGAATGAGCGGATCTGCAAGCATATCCGGCTGCCCGAGCACCGCATTTTCGATCACGCGCCCTGCCATCAGGCTGGCTTCAATGATATCCTGCGCGGTAGCAGCATGATGAGCTTCGGTATGACCAACAATATGGACGATATCCGGCTTCAATGCCATTTGCAGGTAGATACTGGCTGCCAGATGTGCACGGGCGGCATTTTCTTCAAGTGGATAGCTGAGCAAACCGGTTCGGGTTTGCTTCCAAAGATGAAAATGTTCATCCTCCAATGAATGGCTCAATTCGATACAAGCCAGCATCTTCGCCAGGTCCATTCTATCAGAAGTACCGGCAGGGCTGTTGAACATCATCTGTGCAATATAATCATGGGTTCCAAAAGCTTTTGCATTGTACGCAGATAGGTATGATGCAACCACAAACATCACATCCGGCGCATCACGCATCCCCCAATGATGCGGCTCATTGATCTCCACCGGAACACCATGTTCGCTATACCAGCTGATCAGGTTCTGATGCTCTTCAATACTGGTTTGCAGATCATAGGGTCCACGCCCATCCATCTGGTTGTACCAGAAAAGAGGAACTGCTGCCCAGCAAATTCGAATAGTTTCACAGTACATTTTTGCCAGCCGGATCAGATCATTGGTCCCGGAGTAAGTGCGCATCAGGGGATAATTACCCCTCCTTGAAGCCTGATACAGCCGGATGTAATCATCCGGACTGCGTACAGGTACTCCACCTGCTCCGGTACTGCGTGGATCCTGTTTACCGGGATGGTAGAAATTTTCCTGTGCATCCTGATCAACACCCAGGGAAATAATATCCAGCACTTTTGCTTCTGCGATTCGCTCCACTCCATCGATGGTAGCTTTCACACTCGGCTGCCCAAAATGATGCCGCAGCAGCGGGAACGGTTTTTTCCATAGAATACGTTCGATGGTTTGCTGCGGGTAAAATGGGGCAGTGTCCCCATCTTCAACTTCCCCTTTTAAAAACGCTGCAATTTCTTCACGGGTTTGCGTGCCGTCAAAGATGGCATCAAAGAAGCCTATTTTCCTGGCTTTTTCAGCCACCGGTACAGTTCCACCAAACGCAAATTTAACTCCCTGGCTGCGAAGATCATCTGCCGCTTCGGCAAAATCCGCCAGTAATCTTTCCCCTGTTTCCGGTGTCAGTCGATATGAAACAGCGACCAGATCCGGTTTTCCATCACGTGCTGTCTGCAGGAACCTTTCTATGGGAACAGCTGGACCAAGGAAGATAGTTTTCCATCCATATTGTTCTGCCAGCCGGAGAAAATTATAGACCCCTGCAACATGCACGCATTCACCTAATGCTCCTGCGATTACTGTTTTCATTTTAGATCAAACCATATTGTATCCAATATCATGGGTGGTATTTTTAATTATAGGACATTTCCGGTATTGATTTTCATTCGATGCAGTAAAAATAATTATTCTTTCATAAGCACTTCCAATTCAGACTGCGAAATAAAAATTTCGGTGCTTGATATCACGAATGTCAACTGATACTCAGTTAAATCTTTACATATGTTCGATTCCAGCAAAATGCTGTAAGAATTCATTTGAGTTTGTATAATACATTTAATCTGTTTTTATTGGTTGCGAGGAAATATTGAAATACCACCCCTCAACAATAGTTTTTTCACTTTCCCTGTTTTTGTTTTCCGGCAAAACCCTCCCGATTAATTTTCCAATATATTAGCAGGGTTCAATAAATCAGATTAATACCTGCAATTGAAATGGGATCTTTTATGAAAGAAAATGTCCTATTCTATCAATTGAACCGGTGCACCGGATGTCAATTATGCGTGATGGCTTGCTCTCTGAATCGAAAAGGGGTATGCGGCGAAAATGAATCTCTTATCCAGATATTAACCCATCCGCTGCTGGGCACATCGCAACCTATGATAGAACAAAACTGTATGTGGGAAGATTGTGACCAGCGCTGTATCGAAGTATGCGCGCCGGGAGTTCTTGCCATGGTAAAGCAAAAGGACTGGGGAAAACTGTTAAAAACAAATAAATGGAATCCCGTTCCGGTATTTTCGAAGGAAATACAGCAATGAGCGGCGGTTATATTAACAAAGTTGCCTGGATCGATCTGACATCGAATAAGATATGCATTCAACCCATCGACATTGCATTAAGAGAACGCTATCTTGGTGGACGCGGTTTTATAACCCGCTGGTTAATGGATATGGTTCCTGCAAGCAACTCCGCCTTTGATCCGGAAAATGTATTGATATTTGCTACCGGACCATTGACAGGTACAAATGCTCCCACCTCATCACGCATCGAGATAGGCGCGATCGCACCTGAAACCGGTATCATTTCATCCGGAAGCGCCGGAGGAAATTTCGGTACGAAATTGAAGCGCGCCGGATTGGATGCGTTAGTCATTCAGGGTCGCTCTGAAAAACCTGTTTATCTATATATAACCAATACGGGAATCGAAATAAGAGATGCTGCCCGTTATTGGGGAAAAGATGTGTATGAAACGGACATCTCAATAAAAAATGATAACCGCGAGTCCCGCTTATCCGTGGCATGTATTGGACAGGCTGGGGAAAACGGTGTTCTTATTACCACCATTATGGTAGACCGTGTACGCGCAGCCGGGCGCGGAGGGCTTGGGGCAGTGATGGGGAATAAAAATCTAAAAGCCGTTGCGGTTTTTGGAAATGGGAATATTCCCATCCATGCGCCCAATCCATTTTGGATTGCATGTGAAGTGATCCGGAAGAAAGCCGTTGAACAGTTTTATAAAAAACGCTGGGACAATGGTACTTATGGAAATCTAATTCGTTATCAGGGGGTAGGGGCATTATCTAGCTACAACAGCCGTGCAACAACATTTGACCATATCGATAAGATATGTGCAGATCATTACAATAAGAATTACCGTATCGGCAGACGCGCCTGTATGAACTGCCCTATGTCCTGCTGGACAATTTATTCGATTCAATCTGGCGACTATAATGGTTTCTTTGGGGAACAAATCACAGCCACCACCTTTAAGGAAACAGGAGCGCGCTGTGGTCTTTATGAAATGGATGCCATTTTGAAGGCACACAGCGACATGAACCGGTACGGACTGGATACCATATCGACCCCGTCTGTCATCGCTTTTGCGATGGAATGCTACGAAGAAGGGATCATTACAAGGCAAGATACTGGCGGATTGGAATTAACCTGGGGAAATGGACGGGCAGTCATCTCCCTCATTGAGCAAATCGCAAACAATACTGGCTTTGGAATTCAGCTTGGCAGAGGGGTGCGTATTTGTGCTCAAGAATGGGGAAATCAGGCAGTGAAATATGCTCTCCATGTAAAAGGATTAGAAACAGTTGGCACTGATCCACGCGGACAACCATCATGGGGATTGGGTTATGCCACATCCAGCCGGGGAGCCTGCCATATGCGCGCGTATGCAAATTATGAATCCGGCATAGATGGTGTTCATGGAGCAATGCAGGATGAGACCATGATACGTATATCGGGTACAACAGAGATCGGGGAACGCTTCAGCACAACAGGGAAGGGAAAAGCGGGGGTTTTTCTGGAAGATATGAATGCTTTTGGAGATTCACTGGGGATCTGCAAACTCATGTCAAGAGCCGAGTTAGGGCTGCCGGAATCCCTTGTGGATGTATTGAACTCCGCAACCGGTTCAGAATATGATCCTGATTCCTTATACAGAGTTGGCGAGCGCATTTCAAACCTCGAAAGAATTTCAAATTTACAGCGCGGAATCACTCCTGCGGATGATACACTGCCCGAGCGGTATTTATCCGAACCCATTCCAGAGGGACCCGCAAAAGGGAAAGTGTGTGATCTGGAACCTATGTTGAAAGAGTATTACAAAATCAGAGATTGGAGTTGGGAAGACGGTTATCCTTCTCCAGAAAAACTGAAAGAAGTCAAGCTTGATCGTCTGGGAAACGATATTGGGTAAGTTTTTCTCAACATTTCAAACGTGTAGATGTTTCCCACTCGCTGCAAGTTATAAAGCAGTGGTGTTGATAGTATTCACAAAATTGAACTTTGGTGCATTTATTTCTTGAGATATTCCAGATGAAGTAAAATTAGGTACATATGCTCATTTTTTTGAGAAAATGTAAAGTAGTAAAAGAAAAGCATTTTAAAATGCTTTCTTTTATACCGAAAACGAAAGAAGATGAATTCCTATGGATGGGTACGAGATCGTAAAACGCAATATCAACTTTGATTATCCCGAAAGGATCGGCTTGCGTTTTAACGCCCTGGGCGTCAGTGATGTGTTCCGTATTTTTGTCCAGCCCCCGGTGCAGTATCGCCCGGCAGAAATAAAATCCGTCCGCATGGATAAAAAGATCCGGACAGCACCCGGTCAAACAGACGAATGGGGCTGCACCTGGGAATCATTGGAAGACGGAAGCAGCGGAGATATGGGTCAGGTATTAAATCCACCCATTAAATATCTGGATGAAGTCGATTCATACTCCTTCCCCGATCCATACGACCCACATCATTTCGACGGATTGGAAGAAGCATTAGCCAATGCAGATAATAAATTCGTACAGTTAAACAGCCCATTCTGCTTATTTGAACGACTGCATTTTCTGCATGGATTCAGTGAAACCCTGCGCGACCTGGCACTGGAACCTGAAAAAATGGAACGCCTAATTGATAAGGTAATTGCGTACCAGATCGGTATCGTTGAAATGGCAGGTAAATTAGGGAAAGGTCGCATTCACTGCTTTGATACCACCGACGATTGGGGAACGCAGGTTAATATGTTCATCAGTCCCAGAATGTGGAGAAAGATCTTTAAACCGCGCTACAAGAAACTGCTAGACACCATCCATGAAAATGGAATGGTCATCCGCTTTCACTCCGATGGGCGCATTAATGCCATATTCCCAGACCTGCTCGAGCTCGGCGTCGATATTTTCAACGTTCACCAGCCATTACTGGTTGGAATTGACGAAGTTGCAGAAGCCCTTGCCGGAAAGTTATGTCTTGAGGTTTCTGCTGATGTCCAGCAGACCCTGCCTTCAAATGACGAACTGAAGATCAAATCCCAAGTTAAAGAGATCGTTGAAAAATGGTGCTCTCCCAAGGGCGGTTTAATTGGTATTGAATATCGTTACGGTAAACTTCTTGGGATATCCGATCAGGCTTTACAGTGGGAATTAGATGCATTTCAGAAATATGGAAAATTTAAATAATAGAGGTCAATCATGATTGAAAAGATAGAAATCCTGGAAACAAGCGGTCCCGCATACGAACGGCGCAGCCAGCGGTTCAAGAGCTGGTTCGAGAGTGTTTATCAATGGCATCCAAATTTCCTCTTTACTCCGAACAAAGAAGTTAATTGGACAAAAATCACAAAACCGATGTCAGAATGGAAAGTTGGGATCGTTTCTTCCAGCGGAACCCATCTGAAATCACAAAAGCCATTCGATATCGTCAGCCTTGATGGTGACTGGTCGTACCGCGAAATTCCCGTCGATACGGACCCAAAAGAGCTAATGGTTTCTGACTCTCATTACGATCACAGTGATGCAGATTCTGATATCAACTGCATGTTCCCTATCGTATCGCTGCATGAATTAGTAAAAGAAGGTGTAATTGGATCTCTTCCCTCAAAATTCTACGGATTCATGGGCTTTGTACCGGATCCCCGCGATCTGATCGCCCACAATGCGCCAGAAGTTGCTCAAAAAATGAAAGATGAAGCTGTGGATGTGGTCATTTTTACACCGGGCTGTGCCGTGTGCCATCAAACCCTGGGTATCATTCAAAATATTGTCGAGGGATTTGGTATTGCTACGATCACCACGACATTGAAACCAGAACTAACCGAACAGGTCCATGTTCCAAGGGCAGCATATCTGAAATTTCCTTATGGATACTCCGCCGGACCAGCCTTCGATCTGCCAGCGCAGAAAAAGACAATCCAGGATGTACTGGAATTAATTCCAGTCATGGAGGAACCCGGCTTGATCATCAAAATGCCCTACCGGTGGCACGGGCATACAGGCTAAAGGAGAAAATCATGGCAGTCGATAAGAGAACAGACGAATTAATGGGACATGTCGAATCAATGCTTGACATCATTAATGATATGACCGAAGACATGCAATCAAGAATTAAAAAAGAAGAAACCAAAGATAATCCAGATGAATCTCGAATTCATTTCTATCAATCGCAGTTGAACAGGTTGGTAAAATTAAACGGCTTATTGGAAGATGATATTCTTGAAGTGATGATCAGCATTCGCAATATTTCTGGACCTATTGAGTACATGGAATAATTGTGAACCCAGTAATCATATAGTCAACTTTTCGTACATTCGATCTGGAATCAAGGGATGCAGTAAAGACAGAACAATCAAATGTACGAGCTTTTCTATTTATCGATCGAATATTATCTATACATTCTTGACTACCAAATTTACATGAAAGAAAAATCGTATTGAACATTATGGAAAAAATTAATTTATTTGCCTGTGACCCTAAGTATGTTACACGATTGATCCTGGTGAGGCACGGCAGAACCAACGCGAATAAAGAATCTAGAATTTCATCGGAAAAAGATTATATCCTTGATGAAACCGGCATTGATCAGGCAAAAAAAGTAGCGCAAAGGCTGAAAGACTTTAATATTTCAGCTTTATATTCAAGCCCCATTCTGCGGACAAAGCAAACTGCAGAATATATCTCTGAAGCCCTCGGCTTGAAAATAGAATTCAATGATGACCTCAAAGAATATTCTTTTGGTTCGATCGCCGACCACACACTGGAAGAGGTAGAAGTCGAAAATAAAGAACTCTACGACAAATTCATGGACTGGATGAACATGGGACAGGTTCAGACCATGCCTCGCGTCAATATTCCGGGCGCAGAACCGATGGAGGCTTTTGAAGCCAGAATTCACCACTTTACCGACGAAATGCTTATAAAGCATCCAGCACAGACCGTGTGCGCCGTAACCCATATGGGATTGATCAAGGGCTTTATGGCAGTCTTTTTTGGTGGGGGCGTACAGCACCGCATGAACTTTAACGCATATAACACTTCACTTACGGTGATCGATTTCTACAAACAGGTGCCTGTTTTATCGGCTTTTAACGATATGTCGCATTTGGACGCACCACTCCCTTATGGAAGAGTGAACATGTTCTAAAAAAACGCTCGAGAAATCGAGCGTTTTTTTATGCAATACCCAGATAGGTTTTCTTTACCATTTCGCTTTCGCGCAACTCTTTCGTCGTTCCGCTCAAACTTACCAAGCCGGTTTGCATGACATAGCCGCGATCAGCGATCATCAGGGCTGATTTGGTATTCTGTTCAACCAGAAGCACCGTAGTACCCTGTGCATTGATCTCTTTAACGTTTTCAAAAATACTTTCCAGTAAAATGGGAGCTAATCCCATTGATGGCTCATCCAGCAGCAGCAGCTTTGGCTTTGACATCAAAGCACGCGCAATTGCCAGCATTTGTTGTTCGCCACCCGAAAGGGTACCGGCAGATTGTTTTGAGCGTTCTTTCAACCGTGGAAAGAGTTTAAAAATGCCCTCGATATCTTCCTGTATTACAGCCTTGTCCTTTCGAACAAATGCACCCATCTCCAAGTTTTCAAGTGTGGTCAATTTGGAAAAAACATGCCTGCCTTCAGGTACCATGGAAATTCCCTTCTCTACAATATGATGGGGTTCTATATTGGTGATATCTTCCCCATCGAAGAAGATGGAACCTTCGCGCGGATGCAGGATGCCGGTTATCGACTTCAAAGTTGTGGTTTTCCCCGCGCCGTTTGCACCGATCAAACAGACAATTTCACCCTGATTGATCTTAAAGGTTACCCCTTTTAAGGCACAGATGTTCCCATAATAAGTTTTTATGTTTTTTACTTGAAGTAAAGGTGCCATAGAAAGTGCCCTTTCCTATTGATAGAGGTCATTTTTCTTCCCAAGGTATGCTTCGATAACGGTGGGATCATTCTGGATCTCAGAAGGTCGCCCTTCAGCAATTTTTGCTCCAAAATCAAGAACAATGATCTTTTCACTGATCTGCATGACCAATTTAATATCATGCTCGATCAAGATAATGGTGATATCCAGTTCATCTCGTAAACGGCGGATAAGCTTGATCATTTCCTTTGTCTCAGAGGGGTTCATTCCAGCAGTGGGTTCATCCAGCAGGAGAACTTTCGGATTATTGGCAATTGCCCTGGCGATCTCCAGTTTTCGTTGGGCGCCGTATGAGAGGTTGCAGGCAAGTTGATCTCCCCACCCACTCAAACCAACAAAGTTCAGGATTTTCTTCGCCTTATCGATGGATTCCATTTCTTCCATTCGATAGCGTTTTGAAGAAATTAGTGAGTCGCCGACAGAGCAGAACAGCCGGATATGTTCACCAGCCAAAATGTTTTCGATTGCTGTTAAGCTTTTGAAAAGTCGAATATTCTGGTATGTTCGTGAAATTCCTTCTTCCGCGATTTTGTGTGGTGGAAGACCGGTTATTTCTTTTTCAAGGAATTGGATGGTGCCAAATTCTGGTTTATAGTATCCGGTAATGCAGTTAAAGAAGGTTGTCTTTCCCGCCCCATTAGGACCGATCACGCTGGAAATAGAAGCCTGCTTAATCTCAACATCCAGGTTGTGAATGGCTTCAAGACCTCCAAATCGTTTGGTTACATTCGTTGAAGATATGATATTCATGATTGCACCTCTTTTCCTTTATCCGGTAAAGCTTTTTTCTCATATTGAGGAGCTTTTCGCGGGAGAAAACCTTGCGGTTTCAATATCATCATAATGATCAGGAGCAAGCCAAAGATGATCATTCGATAATCAGAAAGACCACGCAAAATATCGGGCAGAGCAATAAGCGCCATAGCACCAAGAATGACGCCATATTGGTTCCCCAACCCACCCAGAATAACAATACAAAGAATATTAATGGAAACATTCATATTGAAGTTATCTGGGAAAATAGAACCCTGCCAGGATGAAAAGATCGCTCCGCCCAGCCCTCCGATGAATGCTCCAATGGCAAATGCCAGGAGTTTATATTTCGATACGTCAATACCAGACATTTGAGCAACGTCTTCATCTTCACGCATTGCCAGCCAGGCACGCCCTGTTCTTGAATTAATGATCCTGTTCAAGAGGAACAATAAAATTGCCACAAGTCCAAAAATAAGATAGTAAAAGTAAACACTTTCTTTGAAAACAAATCCAAAGATATTAGGCTTGTCAATCTGCATAATACCCTGCGAACCGTTGGTGAAGTCAGAAAGATTCATCAGCAGCATACGCACGATCTCCCCAAAACCCAGCGTCACAATACCAAGATAATCTCCTCGCAGCTTGAGAACTGGAATACAGATCAGAACTCCTACCAGCGCAGCCAGACCACCGGCGATCAATATTGCGATTAAAAACGGAATGTGGATATCAAAATGCGGGGATGCAAGAAATGCATAGCTGTATGCGCCAATAGCATAAAACGCCGCAAAACCCAGATCAAACATGCCCGCCAGACCAACATGGACCAGCAGTCCCAGTCCCAGAATGATGTAAAGACCGGCATATCCAATAATTCGAACCCACAAATTTTTCTGAGGGAAGGTGAACAATGGAATAGAAAGGATCACAATAGAAATTAATGCAGGGAGAATCTTTCTAAGGATGCTTCGGTCAAGTTTTTCTAAAATCATTGCTTTATTTTTCATAATCACACCTGACCTATAGTTTGCTCTTCCCACCGCTATTGCCAAGAATACCGGTTGGTTTCACGATCAACATGATGATGAGAACAACAAACGCCACAATATCTTTATATATAGCTGGTAAGAATTGAACGCTGATCACTTCAATCAATCCCAGCAGATAACCACCCAACATGGCTCCCGGGATATTCCCAATTCCACCAACTACGGCTGCGGTAAACGCTTTAATTCCCGGAGTAAATCCCATCAACGGTCGGATTTGAAGATAGAACAACCCCATCATCACCCCTGCAACTCCTGCCAGAGCGGATCCAATGAAAAAGGTATTGGAAATGATCTTGTTCACATTGATTCCCATTAAAGCTGCAGTTTCCTGATCTTCCGAAACAGCACGCATTGCTTTTCCGGTTTTTGTCAGTCTAACAAGCATATAGAGAAGAACCATGAACACTACAGCTACTGTCATGATCATGATGCGGCTGTAGGAAATAACAATACCTCCCACGGTAATTCCTTCCGTTCCCAGAATACCGGGGTAAGTTTTCACCATTGCCCCACCGAATGTTTTCGTCGCATCGATAATGGCGGTGCTCCAGCTTTCTGGAAAAAGATTTTTATCTCCAAAATGAATAGAAGCGATAAAAGAACCAAATGTAGGTACCAATCGAACAAGTTCTTCCAGAAAAATTGATGTACCAATTGCACTAATTAATGTTGCCAACCTACTTGCATTTCGCAAAGGTCGATAAGCTAATCTCTCAACAATGATTCCTGTGATCGCAGATCCAAATGCACCTGCAATAAGAGCGATAATAATTGCTAAAGCAGGATTGCTTTCAGTCAATCCAATATCTGATAATTTCGAAATAGTAAAACATCCCCAGTATGCACCTACCATAAAAATATCACCGTGGGCAAAGTTGATCATGGAAAGCACACCATACACCATCGTGTAACCCAGGGCGATCAACGCGTAGAAACTGCCTACGGTTAAACCATTAATTAATTGCTCGATCAATTTTTGCATACAGAACCCTCCGCAAGAAAGAGACAGTAAGGGGGGATTGCTCCCCCCTTACGGTTTTTATTGTCCGAAATCGTACACTTTCATAGGAACAAGTTCGTTACCTTGCGCCTGGAATACGGTAATGGAAACCACTTTTAGGTCGCCATTTTCATCAAATTCAAGATGACCGGTAATTCCGTCGAAAGGAGTTGCACGAATCATATCTGCGAGGGCTTTCTTTGGGATAACCAAATTGCCGTCACTATCCACTGTGGCAACTGCTTTAGCTGCATTCAGGATGATCATAGCAGCGTCATAAGAGCCGGGACCGTAAGCAATTGGATCGCCAAATTGTGCACTGAAATTCTCAAGGAATTCTTCATAGCCAGTTGCACCACCAACTGCACCAAAGGTCATGTATGCACCTTCGGCTGCGCCACCAGAAGCTTCTACAAAGGAAGGAATAGATTTAATTCCATCAGGTCCAAAGTACACACCTTCAAAACCTGCAGCGCGCAGCTGGTTGACCAGCAAAGCACCTTCTGCATCCATACCACCCCAGTAAATAGCCTCAGGTTCTCCCTCGAGGATGGTAGAAACAACTGCAGAGAAATCTTGATCGCCGCGGGTGATTCCTTCAAAGCCAGTTACTGTACCGCCAGCAGCTTCGAATTTGGTTTGAACTGCTTCGGCAATACCCTGACCGTAAATGCTTTGATCATTGACGATTCCCAAGGTAGTGACACCGAGTTCATTGAACATGTAATCTACTGCCACCTCTGCCTGCAGATCATCATTTGCGACAATGCGGAAGACGTTTTCATAACCGGCTGCAGTTACAGGGATTGCTGTCGATGAAGGGGTGATCATAATTACATGGTGTTCGCCATAGATATCCATTGCTGGAATGGCAGTACCGGAGCACATAGGACCAACAACACCAACCATATAGGGGTTCGCAGCAAATTGCTCTGCTACGGTTACGCCAGGGGCTCCTTCACATTGATCATCGCCACCTTCAACTTCGATCTCCCAGCCATTCAAATCGCCAAAGTCTTGCACGGCAACGGTTGCGCCGTTGAGCATATCCTGCCCATAGGCTGCATAACCGGCAGAAAGCGCAGAAGAAAGACCAAGGACGACCTTTTCACCGGCAGGAACGGTAATGTAACCCCATTCGTCTTCTGCCGCTGCTTCAGCATCAGCCGCAGGGGCTGCTGCTTCTTCGGCTGCCGCTGCGCTGCTGCCACAGGCAGCTAATAATAGCGTGGTGATGGTCAACACTGAAATAAAAACATAACGTTTAGACATAGTTCTCCTCCAAAAGGCATTTAAGTTTATATTTAAGGGCACAAGAGCAGGTTCTTTTTTCGTGACACATCACCTCCTTTATGATGTATTGCACTTTAATTACAGATATAAAAATATGTTCTTCCACAAAAATATCCTTCTACTGGTTGGAAAATTCTTGCTTCAGAACCCTGTAATTAATTGGCGCGATTATCCCACAAATGACGACAAATGTCAACCATTCATTATGATTAATGTCATATTTGTATGACAATATTATATAGAATAAAACAATATCAGGGATTAATATTTCGACCGAACAAGAGATTCAAAACATCGAACCGTGTTTTCAGATGGCTCAAGCCCATATTCTTTCGCCAGCTGCTGCTTACACTGCTCAAAAATACGAATGATGGCAGCTGTATTACCTAACCCGTAATAAATATTCATAGCATTGCAGTATGCTTCTTCATTCGATGGATCATTCTGAATGATGCTCCTGTTTACTTCCAGCGCCTTTTCAAAATTCTTTTGATTATAGTGATGCGCATATAGCTTCTGCAGGGTATTCATATACACTTCAGCATAGCGCTGTCTTTCAACCCCAAACCAGGTGGCATCCACATCAGATAAAAATGGACCTTTATATAATTCAACCGCAGATTCCAGCAGCTGGGTGGCTTTCGCCGCATCCTTCTCTTCATCAGCCTGGGCAATATACTGCTCAAAAGAAAGTACATCATACTCAAAATCCAATGTGTTATTGAAGCGGTAATAATTATCATTAAAAATCACCGCATTTGACCCAATGGCTCGGCGCATTCGATAGATCGCGTTCTTAAACCTTCTTTTCAATTCCTCCATCGAAGAATCAGGCCACAAGATCAAGCCGACCTCTTCTTTTGTTAACCCTTCCGGATTAGACAGGAAAAGGAAAAACAGGTCGCGCGAGGTCTGCGTCATCCAATCTGACGTGGTGAGAAGTTTATTGTTGTAATAGACTTCCGTTTTCCCAAAACCGTGAATGACCAGCTTGGGCGCGGCAAAGGGCACAACAGAAGCATGCTTCCGTATTTTTCTGCGAACATTTTGGATCTTTCTCTGATAGCTTTGATTCTGTTCCAAAATTAACGTAACATCTTCTTTGATCCCTTCTTGCCCGGAAATAGACCGTAGATCACTCCGAAGATCGAAACAGATGGAAAGGATCTGGGTATGGACGGCGGGTTGAGAGAAAACTTTGATTATGCTGCGGAATATTTTCGAGGCTTCTTTTGTCTTTTTCAATCTGGCAAAAGTTACTGCTGAATAGAGCTGAATGGTAAAGAGAACATCTGATTGCCCAACATTTTTAAAGAACTCATACAATTCAGCGAACATTTCCGAAGCCGTGCTGAAATTTCCAAGAGAGTAAGAAAGAATTGCTTTTTCAACTTTACACTGCTCGGATTCTAGCTGAGAACTGGATCGCTTTGCCTGATTAACAGCCAGATCCAGAAGCGCCGCAGCCTGCTTGAACTGTTTCTGCAAGATCTTTATTCTTGTTTCAGCCAGGCGAAGATAAAGAACGAGGTATTGATCTTCAATATCCTGCGCGATGCGCATGGCATTGGAATACGCTTCAAGAGACTCGCGGTAAGCATCCAGATTTCTGTAAAGATCGCCAATACTGGCAAGCGAATAGCCTTCCATACGGCGGTTGCCGCTCATTTTTGCAAAATCCATCGCTTTTTCAAGGTTCAAAAAGCTGCTCTCGAAATCTCCGGTAGCATGCTGTAGAACGCCCAGATTATTATAGAGATTCGACTGCCAGATGGAATCTCCCATTTGATTCCAGAAATGGAGAGATTGATTATAGGCTTTCTCTGCTTCATCAAAATTACCAAGTGTTTCATAGATGATCCCAAGCTCTGCCTGAATTCTGGCGCTGTCTTCCTGTAAATTCCACTCCTGATACAAACTCAGCGATTTTTTCATCCATCGCAATGCTTCATCCATGGTCCCCTGCTGATAATAGTTCATGCCCAGCGCACGCATCGCCTCAGCCCTGACGGGCTCCGTCTTTTTCAACGCTTCACAATATTGAAGCGCCTGCTCTGCGTCATCTAGAGATTCCTTATACTTTCCAAGCAGACGCAGCGCGGTAGAACGCCTGACCAGATTTTCCGCGATCACCGCCTTATCGGTATCATTTTTCCTTTGAATATCAATAACCGTATTCAGCAATTCCAGACCTACCGGCAGGTTTCCTTTATTTACCTCGATACTGGCTTTAATAGAAAGGAGCTTGGGATCGGTGCTCATCATTTCTTCAGGGATATTGGTGAACCAGTTCTCAAGGCGTTTAATCTTTCCTTTTGAAATGAATTCAGAACCGATGGTCTCGATCAGATGGACGATCGTATCAATCTCACCCAGTTTCGAGTAGATAACAAAAGCATGCTCCCAATCCTGGGATCTCGAATAATATTCTGCCAGTTTCTGCAGAATCGCACGGGTCTCTTCAGGATACATTGTTTCCATCCGATGCTGGAGAAAATCACGGAATAAATGATGGTACCGCAGCCAAAAGCCTTCATCCCCAATACGCACAATAAAAAGGTTGTTGAATACGATGTCTTCCATCAGGTTCCGCCAGTCGTAATCAATCCCCAATGCTTTCTCGATGATCTGAGAGCACATATCTGGGTTAAATTCTTCCAACAGCGATGACCACATCAAGAACTGCTGGATTTCGTCACTCTGTTGATCCAGCACCTGCTGAGCCAGGTATTCATATAAGCCAATACCAGAAGTACGGCTGATATTGTTTTGATCGCCAATTCCCTTGCCCCCCATCTGAACGGTCAGCAGTAATCCGGTGATCCAACCTTCGCTTTGCTGAGCATATTCTTCCGCCTTTTCCATACTAATTTCGATATTGCCGTTCTTCTCGAAGAGCTTCTTGATCTCATCCGGCTGGAAAATTAGTTCTTCCAGGCTCAAGCCGCCAACCTGTGAACGTGCAACCAGAAGCGGAAGATCAGGCAGAGTCAGCAGTGTGCGTGAGGTGACCACCAGATGGAAATTTTCGCTTACTTTCTGCAGAAAACCGCTCAAGAACTCATCAATTTCAGTCCCCTGATTAACGAGATGATAATCATCAAGAACCACAATAAAATGTTCGGTGATATTCTCGAAAATATCATTGGTAATGGTGGTGATAATAAAATCGATATCCAACTGGTCTTCATTTAAAGAACGCATCACTTCACTGGATTTGATCCCGAATGTCGGAAAGCACTGTTGAATAGCGGAAATGAAATAAGTGAGAAAGCGTGTAAGATTTTGATCGAGAGGGTCAAGTGCCAGCCATGCTACTGGCCAATCGTATGACGTTGCATAATCGATCATCAACGATGTCTTTCCATAGCCCGCAGGAGCCGCAATGATAATCAATTTAAAATCCAACAGATCGTCAAGTAAAGCCAGAAGTCTGGGGCGTGACAATAACTCTTTCCTGCGTTGAGGAACGATTATTTTCGTCTGCGATATAGGTGAAAACCATGCCATTATATTTATTGTATCAGTGACTAATTATGTAGAACATAGGACGATTGGTGTAATTAATTTTTAATACGCCCTCTTTAATTCAATTATCCCCCTTTATTGTAATAAATTCTGCTCTATTATCAAATTATTCCTTCACCTATTCCAGCACGGGGTAATGAAATGTATTGAGTATAATTGGTTGAAAGGAATATTTTTTTCTGAGATGATAAACGCATGATCATTCTTCACATTTTTGGCGCACGACCTCAATTCGTGAAAACAGCGATGCTTGCAAAAGCCTGGAAGGGAAAATGCGAGCAGCTTTTTTTACATACCGGGCAGCATTACAACTTCAACCTTTCTGATTCTTTACTCATCGATCTGGGTATGCGCGAACCTGATATCAACCTTGGAATAGGAAGCGCCTCGCCTGCAGAACAAACTGCACGCATGATGATTGGAATAGAGACTTATATTCAGAAGAACGATCCCGACTGTGTTGTCGTTTACGGGGATACAAACAGCACTCTGGCTGGCGCAATGGTTGCATCTAAAATGGATATTCCTCTGGTTCATATTGAAGCCGGTTTACGCTCATTTAATCGTAAAATGCCCGAGGAGATCAACAGGATCGTCACGGATCATGTATCAGATCTTCTATTTTGCCCCACAAAAACCTCACAAGAAAATCTCCAAAAAGAAGGTATCACGAATGGTGTTTTCTTGAGCGGAGATGTGATGGCAGATGCGCTGGAATTCTATAAAAGCAAATTGAACGATAAAGAATCCCTTTTAAAAGAGTTTAAACTCAAGGAAAAGCGATTCCTTCTACTTACCCTGCATCGTCAGGGAAATGTTGATTCCCGTGAAAAATTAAACGAGATCGTTATGGGACTGAAGGAAATTCCAGAAACGATCCTTTTCCCAATTCACCCGCGCACAAAGAAAATGTTGAATATTTTTCAGATGGAACTGCCCGTGAATGTTATAGTCATTCCACCGCTTGATTACACAAAGCTGCTTCTCCTCGAACAAACAGCCAGCGCAATTCTCACTGATTCGGGCGGAATTCAAAAAGAAGCATACTTAATGGGTACGCCCTGCATCACCCTACGGGATGAAACCGAATGGGTAGAAACAGTGCAGACCGGTTGGAACATTTTGGTTGGAGCAGATCGAAAAAAGATCGTTTCAGCGTATAATAATTTTCACCCTGCTGGAAAACGTCCGCAGCTATATGGAAATTATCATGCTGCAGAAATGATTACAGAAAAAACAGTGGAATGGATGAAGGAAAATGGGTAAAGAAACTAATTTTTTCGCACATGAGAGCGCATTGATCGAAGATGGCGTTCAAATCGGGGAAGGCACAAAGATCTGGCATGCCTGCCAGGTAAGAAGTGGGGCTAAAATAGGAAAAAATTGTATTCTCGGGAAAGGTGTTTTTATCGACAGTGGAGTTGTGATCGGGGATGCAGTAAAAATCCAGAATTATGTGTCCGTGTATCATGGTGTAACCATTGGAAACGGGGTCTTTATCGGTCCGCATGTATGTTTTACCAATGATATGTTTCCACGCGCCATTAATAAAGACGGCTCTCCCAAACTGGGTGACGACTGGGTTGTATCTAAAACATATATCGGCGACGGCGCATCACTGGGAGCGAATTCTACTATCCGCTGCGGCATTGAGGTTGGGGAATGGGCAATGATCGGTGCGGGCAGTGTGGTCACGAAAAACGTTGCCCCCAACATGCTGGTGTTTGGAAATCCGGCACAATTTCATGGATATGTATGCAAGTGCGGTGCAAAACTGGTAATATCTAGCAAAGATAAGAACGGTACCGCTTACCGCTGCCCGATTTGTCAGGAAAACTATTTTTATGCAAAATGATCTGGAAGGAGCACAATGAACAACATTTCCATAGCAAAACCGATTCTTGAAGATGAAGAAAAGAATGCTGTTTTAGAAGTACTGGACTCGGGAATTCTTGCCCAGGGTCCACGGGTAAAGGCATTTGAAGAAGCATTTGCCGATTTCTGCGGCGTCAAATATGCCATTGCCGTTTCTTCAGGCACAACCGCCCTGCATATTGCTATGCTTGCCCATGAAATAGGGAAAGGGGATGAGGTCATTACAACCCCCTTTTCTTTTATTGCCACGGCAAACTGTATGTTCTATGTGGGTGCCAGCCCTGTTTTTGTGGATATCGATGCATCTACATTCAACATCGACCCATCTTTGATCGAACGTGCCATAACACCCCATACCCGTGCAATTTTACCGGTTCATTTATACGGTCAGTGCTGCGACATGGACATTATCACTAAGATTGCAGAAAAACATCAATTATTAATTATCGAAGACGCCTGCCAGAGTCACGGAGCAGTATATAAAGGAAAGAAAGCCGGCTCTTTTGGTACAGGCACTTTTTCTTTTTACCCCACAAAAAACATGACCTGCGGCGAAGGTGGAATGATCACCACGGATGATGCAGAGCTTGCCGAGCGCTGCCGCGTGATCCGCAACCACGGCATGAAACGCCGCTACTATCATGATGAACTGGGTTTCAACTTCCGCATGACCGATATCAGCGCTGCGATCGGGCTGCAGCAGCTCAAGAAATTAGAAAAGTTCAACGCCATCAGACGAGAAAATGCTGCTTACTATTCAAAGCACCTGCAAGGGGTAACCATTCCCACAGTAGCACCAGGCTGCAGCCACGTCTACCATCAATATACAATTCGAGTTAAAGATGAGCTGCGCGATCCACTGCGGGAATATTTACAAGAAAAAGGGATCGGCACCGAGATCTATTACCCTGTACCCATTCACCAGCAGTTATTCATTCATAAATTGGTTCCCAACCTCCCCGTGTTGCCGCAGAGTGAACAGGCATCAAAGGAAGTTCTTTCCATTCCCGTTCATCCCTCTGTAAGTCATGCCGATCGGGAGCGAATCGTGGAAACCATAAATTCGTTTATGGAGGAACATGGTGCTTAAAGCAGCCGTGATCGGTACAGGTTCTATGGGTGCGAACCATGCCCGTGTTTATTCCGGCATGGAGGATGTAAAGCTGGTGGCAGCTTCTGATCTTGATCAAAAACAGTGCGAGATGCTTGCAGAAAAATACAGGATCAATACATATTCTGATTATCACGAACTGCTTGAAAAAGAAAAACCCGATCTCCTATCCATTGCCGTACCTACTGCCAACCATGCTACAGTAGCATTGGACTGCCTGCAGGCGGGGGCGAACATCCTCATTGAAAAACCGATCTCCTCCACCCTAGAAGAAGCTAAACAGATCATTTCCACGGCAAAAACCGCAAAACGGAAATTAATGGTCGGGCATATCGTCCGCTTCAATCCCGCGGTACGCGAACTGAAAAAACATCTGGATAACAAAGAACTCGGACGAATTTTCCAGATCGTCTGCCACCGCGAAGGACCCTTCCCGACCCGCATTCGAGACGTTGGGGTGGTGGTGGATCTGGCACCGCATGACATCGATATCATGCGCTACCTCTCACAATCAGAGCCTATCCGCGTTTATGCCGAAACGGAACAGCGTATTAATACGGAACACGAAGACCTGCTTCTGGCATCACTCCGTTTCAAGAACAATATCACCGCTGCATTGAATATCAACTGGTTAACCCCCACAAAAATCCGGGAGATCAATATACTCGGTGAAAAAGGGATGTTCCGCATCGATGATCTGACCCAGGATCTATATTTTTATGAGAATTCCCTGGCTACCAACAGTATTTGGGATTCTCTCAAAACGATCCGCGGGGTAAACCCCGGCAAAATGGTGCGCTTTGCTTTTGATCGGAAAGAACCACTAAAAGTCGAATTATCTGCCTTCGCTGATGCGATAAAGAATAATTCTGCTGTGCCCGTATCGGGCGAAGACGGCTACCAGGCGCTGCGAATTGCGCTGGCTATGGTGCAGTCAGGACTGACGCATCAGGTGATCGGATTGTAAAATGGATCTAAACGAATTATCCAAAAAAATTTCCGATCAAACAGCAAAGATCGCGGTGATCGGTCTTGGTTACGTCGGGCTGCCGCTGGCTGCCAGTCTGGCAGATGCAGGTTTCTCGGTCTTAGGGCTGGATATCAAGCAGGACCGGGTTGCATCCATCAACAGCGGAGGAAACCCAATTAAAGGAGAAGAACCCGGGCTAGATGAGCTCTTGAATAGAACTATCTCCGCAAAAAAATTTCGAGCGACCAGTGACTATCAAGACCTGCAGGACAGAGATGTGGTTTTTGTCAATGTAGAAACACCCGTTGATGACAACCATCAGCCGGGCTACCGCGCCCTGCGCGCTGTCCTGCATTCTCTGGGACCGGTATTAAAGAAAGGCGCTCTGGTGATCATCGAATCGACCATTTCACCGGGCACCATGCAGAATGTCGTTCTGCCCGATCTGGAGAAAAGCACCGGCGGAAAGCTCAACCGGAATTTTTATCTGGGAAACTGCCCTGAACGGGTGATGCCGGGTAAACTGCTGGTGAATATTCAAACCATGCAGCGCGTCATCGGCGGAGCGGATGAACAAACCGCCCTAACAATGCAGAAGCTGTACCGCCAATTCGTCAAGGCTGATCTTGACCTGACAGACTGGATCACGGCGGAATTGGTGAAAACCGTTGAGAATGCTTACCGCGATGTGCAGATTGCCTTTGCCAACGAGGTAGCGCTTGCCTGTGAGGAATTAGGAGCAGATGCCTGGAAGGTGCGCGAACTGGTCAACAAAACACCTGCCCGCAACGTACATAAACCCGGCGCGGGAGTGGGAGGGCACTGCATTCCAAAAGACCCCTGGCTGCTGGCGAGCAGCCTTGCCGGAAAGAGGGAATTGGTTCTCATCCCTGCGGCGCGCGCCATCAATGACAGCATGCCCTTGCATGCAGCCGCTTTACTTGAGAAGGGATTAAAACAGTTCGGGAAAGAAATAAAAGACGCCCGGATTTTGATCCTGGGATTCGCCTACCTTGAAAACAGCGATGATGATCGCAATTCTCCTTCCGCACAACTGGTTGAAGTATTAAAACAAAAGAATGCTTCATACTCTGTTCATGATCCTTTCATTGAAACGTATCAGGGAAATGTTTATGAAATGGCAGAAGGCTGCGACGCACTTGTTCTCATGACCGCCCATGATATGTATCGTGATCTGGACCTGGTGAAATTAAAAAAAGCTATGAGAACTCCTTTGATCATTGACGGTCGCCATGTTTTTGATGACCTCCAAGGCTCAAATGGATTTAAAATAATCTCCCTTGGAAAGGGATAAACCTGTGATCTGGGCATTTATACCTGCTTATAACGAGGAATCGGCTTTACGTAAACTGTTTGAAAAAATAAAGACCGGTTTAGAAGGATACGAATACACCATTGTTGTCGTAGATGACGGAAGCTTTGATCAAACATCGAAGATCTTGAAAGAGGCTACCAGCGACTATCCCCTGAAAGTCATCACTCATCCGATCAATCGCGGATTGGGAGAAACGGAAAGGGATGGCTTTGAATATATTGCCGCACACAGCCAGCGCGACGATGTCATCGTGCGTGTGGAAGGGGACAACACACACGAACCGGCGTACATCCTCAAACTGATCCAGAAGCTGGATGAGGGATTTGATGTGGTCAACACTTCCCGCTTTAGACCCGGGGGAGGGCAAAAAGGGCTTGATTTCCATCGGAGTTTCATCAGCCGATGCGCTAATTATTTCATGCAGCTTATGTTCAACGTTAAAGGAGTGCGTGATTATTCCTGCGGATTTCGCGCTTATCGCGTGGGTATCATACAGGATGCAGTTGCCATTTTTGGAAACAACCTCATACAGCTAAAAGGGGTGGGATTTACATCCACACTGGAAATTTTGGTTAAACTCAAGATGATGGGTTGTTCTTTTGCAGAAGTTCCTTTTGTGCTGCGCTATGACCAGAAGCAGGGGAAAAGCAAAATGGTCGGAAGCGTAACCACCATAGGATATCTGCTCCTGGCTTTATTCTACAACTGGCCGTTTGGCGGATGGAAACATACCTATCGAAAACTTGGTTCGCTGTACAAAGAAGATGCGGCAAAGGCTACATCTTATTATGGAACGAATAAAAAGCCCAAAACCTTTCTAACCAGGATCAATTCTTAGGAGAAAAGTATGTGCGGTATTTGCGGTATCCTGCATTTCGATCCAGATCAACCGGTTGATCTGCAAACCCTGGTTTCTATGTCTGAAACCATGCTCCACCGCGGACCGGATGATTTTGGAACCCACACAGCAGGATCCATAGGCATGGCACACCGCCGGTTAAGCATCATCGATCTGACCTCCACCGGTCATCAGCCCATGAATTCTATGGACGGAAGATACTGGATCGTCTACAACGGGGAGATCTACAACTACATTGAACTCAAACGATATCTGATCGCAAAAGGTTATTCTTTCCAATCACGCTCAGATACCGAGGTACTGCTCAACCTTTTCATCGAAGAAGGAAAAGAATGCCTGCAGAAATTGAACGGCATGTTCGCATTTGCCATCTGGGATTCCATTGAGAAAAAGTTGTTCATAGCTCGCGACCGTCTGGGTATTAAGCCTATGTACTGGCACCACAGCAATGGAACATTCCTTTTTGCATCTGAAATAAAAGCTCTTTTCCAGTATCCCGACTTGAAAGCCGAGGTGAACCTGGACGGACTGCAGGATTACCTTTCTTTCCAGTTTTGTCTGGGCGAAAAAACAATGTTCAAGAACATCCATTCATTGTCTCCCGGATGGTGGATGGAAATTTCGCAGGATGGAACAACACAAACCGGATGTTACTGGGAATTGAATTTTCAGGTTGATACCATCCATTCGGAAGAATATTTCAGACTGGCATTATCAGAATTGTTGGACGACTCGATCAAGCTGCGGCTGCGTTCAGATGTACCTCTTGGCTCTCATTTAAGCGGCGGTCTGGATTCTTCGGTGGTTGCCTCTCTCGCAGCCAGCCATTTGGATCAACCCATCCATACCTTCAGCGGCGGTTTTCGAGAAGGGAATCTTTTTGACGAAACAAAATATGCGCGTATTGTGGCAGAACACAATCACACCATCCATCACGAGATCTTCCCGGGCGCACAGGAATTCGTTGATCTCCTGCCCTCCATTATCTATCACATGGATGAGCCCGCTGCCGGACCCGGTATTTTCCCGCAATTAATGGTTGCCAAAATGGCAAAAGAAAATGTTTCGGTCGTACTGGGCGGGCAGGGCGGAGATGAACTATTCGCCGGATACGTACGCTATTTAATCGCTTATCTGGAAGAATGCATTCGCGGTGGGATCGAAGGTACACAGGAAGACCCCAGCTATATTGTGAATTTTCAAACCATTCTGCCAAACCTCCCTCAACTGCAGGGATACCAGGCATTGATGCGGCATTTCTGGGAAGATGGCTTATTCGGTCCGCAGGAAGAACGCTATTTCCGGTTGATCGACAGGGGCAACAGCATCCGCGCCTTCTTCAATATGGATTTCATTCAAAAGAACTCTTACTCTTCGTTTGAAGAATACCGCCAAATTTTTACAACCAATGCACCGGCTTCTTACATTAATAAAATGACTCGTTTTGATATCAAAACACTGCTACCGGCACTGCTGCATGTAGAAGACCGCACCAGCATGATGGTTTCACTTGAATCGCGCGTCCCCCTGCTGGATCACCGTATCGTGGAACTTTCCGCGGCGATCCCTCCCCGCTTTAAATATTCCGGCGGTCAATCAAAACACATCCTGCGCCAGGCAGCCAGCAGCATTATTCCAAAGCAAATTCTTGAACGGCAGGATAAGATGGGATTTCCCGTCCCGCTGAATATCTGGTATCGTGAAGAGCCTGTCCGCTCATTCGTGCGCGACACCCTGTTGAGCTCCAGCGCAGCACAACGGGGATGGTTCGATCGCAGTGCAGTACAGGATACTCTGGATCAGGAACTGCCATTTGGGCGTACGATCTGGGGATTGCTCTGCCTGGAATTATGGGCAAAGACTTTTCTGGATTGAGCAATACTTACTGAGATTTAAATTTCCAATTGACCAAGCAGGTCTTTCAATACATGCGCTGATGCTTTCAGCGCTTTTTCTTCATTTGGAGAGAGCGGAAGATCAAGAATATGCTCCACCCCATGCTCTCCAACTACGGCGGGCAAACTGAGATATACGTCTTGAATACCGTAATAACCCGGCACCAGATTGGAAACAGAAAGAACAGAATTCTGATCGCGCAGAATGCTCTCTACTATCCGCGCTAACCCGGCAGCCACGGCATAAAATGTGGCACCCTTACGCTGGATGATCTCATAGGCTGCATTGCGCACCTGATTCGTCAATTCTTCTCTTTTGGAAGCCGGAATCTCACAACCGATAGAACGGCAGTATTCTTCCAGCGACATACCTCCGATATTGGCTGAAGACCATACTGTCACTTCGGAATCACCATGTTCACCCACTATAAAAGCATGAATACTGCGTGGATCAAGGGAGAAATATTGACCAAGCAGCCAGCGGAAGCGGGAAGTATCCAGAATGGTGCCCGAGCCGACCACACGTCCTGCCGGCAGGGTAGAAATTTTGTAGGTAGCATAGCTGAGAATATCCACCGGATTGGTCGCAACCAGCAAAATTGCATCTTTCGTATGTTCGATAACCTGTGGAATGATCTTTTTAAAAATATTGATGTTGCGCTGTAATAGATCTAATCGGGTTTCTCCGGGGCGTTGGGCGCTGCCCGCGGTGATCACCACAATATCTGCTCCCCCGCAATCGCTGTATTCACCCTGGTAAATACGCATCGGATCAAGCAAGGGGATGGCATGATTCAAATCCATCACTTCGCCTTCCGTGCGACCAGTATCAATATCTATCAGGACAATCTCACTTACCAGGTTCTTTAAAAGCAATGTGTACGCAAAAGTAGTGCCAACTTTTCCACTGCCGATGATCACGATCTTGCGTGTGCGATTGCCCCATATCTTTTCCACACTATTCGCTTTCTTTTTTCATTAGTTTTGAATACAAATTGTCACTTTTCAAAGCCATTAGAAAATCTTTTTCTTGAATAACCGTTTTCTTATGCGTCCATAAATAAACGCTTACTTTTCCCCAGGTAGATTTCAACACCGGATGATGGTCCTCTTCTTGAGCTAATCGCTCTAATGACTTCGTGAATTTAAGAACCTCAGAAAAATTATCAAAAGCATATTCGCGGATCAATTTTTCCAAACTATCTTCATGAACGATCTTCCAATCGGGTAGTTTTTTTAGATATTCCGTAAATTCACTTTTTGAAAGAGTTCTTTCAAATAATTCATTCTCGTCATTATTTCCATCCCTCTCATTTTTCATGCCTGCTCCTTGTGATAGTGAACTTTACTATCCATTCAATCATACTTGATAATTTAGAAATATGTTGCAAGAAAAACATGTATCGCCATATGCTTGACGAAATAGAACATTTGTTTTATAATGCCAATATTTGTTACTCAATAACAAGGAGGAATGGAATAATGAAAAGCAAATTAGGGCATCTTCAAATCAATATCGACTCAAAGAATTTACCGTTTTATAAAGATTTTTTCGCATTTTTAAATTGGGACGTTCTCTACTCTGATGAGAACATGCTGGGCATTGGGGACGGAAACAAGGTAAGTTTATGGTTTACCGCTCCATTGAAAGATGTAAAAAATGACTATGATGGGATCGGGATGAACCATCTGGCGATTTCCGTCGAGAAACAGGCTGAAGTAGACCAGGCGGTCACTTACTTAAAAGGGAAATCAATCTCAGCGCTTTTCGGCACACCCTGCCACCGACCTGAATTCAGCGGCAGTCCGCAAGAAACCTACTACCAGGTCATGTTCGAATCCCCCGATAAGATCCTTTTCGAGGTTGTGTATACCGGACCCAAGGAGTAAAAAAGAGAAAAAGGAGTGCTTTCACACGCACTCCTTTTTGTTTGCTTGACTTTTTCCCCAATCCATAGATAATATTCAAAAGTTTATAATATGCGGTGACGGAGAAAAGTAGTTCTTACCAAACCAACAGGGAGTACGGAGCATAGACTGAGACTCCGGACAGGTAGAAGAAGAATGAAGTTCCCTCTTGAGCAGTTTGGGTGAAAGGAAACGAGTAGTTCAAACCGCAGGTGCAGCGATAGAGGCACGACCGATTAGTTGCATCGATCGGTCAATGAGTGGGCTGAACTTCAGTCAATCTGGGTGGTACCGCGGATTTTCCCCGTCCCTTTGGGCGGGGCTTATTTTTTAAACATGGAGTAATTTATGGAAGAGAAAAAGGATTTGGTCGCCAAGCTTCAACAGATTCAGCAGAGCGCACAGACTGCCCTGGATAAAGTAAAAAACCAGGAGGAATTAGATCAGTGGAAATCCACTTTTTTAAGCCGTTCCTCCGAGGTAATGCAGGTTTTCAAAGAGATCCCCTCAATGGAAGCAGATATGAGACCTGTGTTGGGGCAAAAAGCGAATGTTGTGAAAAAAGATTTGGAAATGAAATTTGAAGCCGCGCGCGAACACATTCAACAGGCTGTACTGCAGAAGAACATCAACGAGCAGAAGCTGGATGTTACCCTCCCGGGTCGCATTCCGGAACGCGGAAGACTGCATATTGCCACGCAAACTCTGCAGGAGATTTATCGTATTCTGGCAGAGATGGGATTCCAGGTCTACCGTTCACGTGAGGTGGAAACTGACGAATACAACTTCGAACTGCTCAATATTCCTCCCTATCATCCCGCCCGAGATCTTTGGGATACCTTTTACACCAAGAAAGATGGCGTGATCTTGAGAACACATACTTCTCCGGGACAGATCCACGCCATGCATGAATATGCTCCCAATCCTGTGCGCATCATCCTGCCGGGCATGGTTTACCGCTACGAGCAGATGGACGCCAGCCATGAGATCCAGTTCAATCAGATCGAAATGCTGGCGGTTGGAAAAAACATCACCTTTGGCGACCTGCGCGGAACCCTTGAGGAATTC
The DNA here is from genome assembly GCA_963674975.1 of Anaerolineaceae bacterium. Classification (GTDB taxonomy): domain Bacteria; phylum Chloroflexota; class Anaerolineae; order Anaerolineales; family Anaerolineaceae; genus UBA4781. Next base: position 1,725,922 of record OY771913.1, on the reverse strand, counting down.
GTCAAGCGCATGTTCGGCAGTGGCGTTGAAACGCGGCTGCGTCCATCCTACTTCCCATTCACGGAACCCAGCGCAGAGATGGATATGAAATGCATTGCCTGCGGCGGAAAGGGCTGCAATGTATGCTCCGGTACCGGCTGGCTTGAAATTCTCGGCTGCGGTATGGTGCACCCGGTGGTTCTCAAGAACGGCGGGTACGATCCGGAAAAATTCTCCGGGTTCGCTGCCGGGCTGGGGACTGAACGAATCTCCATGCTGCGCTACGGCATATCAGATATTCGGAACTTCTGGGCGAATGATATTCGTTTCCTGGAACAATTCTAAGAAGGACTGGCATTATGAAACTCGTATTATCCTGGTTAAAAGAATTTGTAGACATCGATTGTTCAATTGAAGAATTAGCTCACACCATGACCATGATCGGGCTGGAAGTAGAAAGTATTCAGCTTATCGGTGTTCCCAAACCGGAAGGAGATCAGCTGGAGCATGTTTATTCCGGATTGACCTGGGAGAAAGATAAAGTGGTGGTTGCCGAGGTTACCGAAGTTATGCCGCACCCCAACGCGGACCGGCTGGTGCTCTGTAAATTGAACGATGGACAGGGTGAGCAGACCGTGCTTACCGGCGCTCCCAACCTGTATGAATATAAAGGCAAGGGACCGCTCAGCAAGCCCCTGAAAGTAGCTTATGCAAAGGAAGGAACCACCCTTTATGATGGACACCAACCCGGTAAAGTATTAGCCACCTTAAAGCGCATGAAAATACGCGGCGTTGAATCTTCTTCCATGATCTGCTCGGAAAAAGAACTGGGTATTTCCGAAGAGCATGAAGGGGTGATCATCCTGGACGATGATGCGCCGGTGGGAACCCCACTGGTAGACTACATGGGCGATGCAGTCATTGAAGTTGCCATTCTTCCCAATATGGTGCGGGATGCCTGCATGCTGGGAGCCGCCCGCGAGATCGCGGCTGCGACCAACAAACCCCTGCGCCATCCACAACCAAAACTGCATGGAACAGGTCCAAAGATCGAAGGAGAAGTGAAGATCGATATCACCAATCCAGAATTGAACCCGCGCTTTGTTTTTGGCATGGTTCGCAGTGCAACCGCTCAACCCAGCCCCTACTGGGTGCAGAAAAGGCTGCGCCTGGCAGGCATGCGCCCCATCAACAGCACCGTGGATGCGACCAACTACGTCATGCTCGAAGTAGGAGAACCGCTGCATGCTTTTGATTATGAAATTCTCCAAAAACGCGCCGGTGGAAAAGCGCCTACCATTATCACCCGTGCCGCAAGGAAGGGAGAACGCCTGACCACCCTCGATAACGTCGAACGCGAGCTGGATGATTTCACCGTTCTGGTTACCGATACAGCCGGACCGCTTGCGCTGGCAGGAGTGATGGGAGGACTCGAAAGCGAGATCACCGATTCCACCCAAACCATCCTATTGGAAGGGGCGAGCTGGAATTTCATCAACACCCGCCGCACCGTTTCTACCCAGAAACTGCCGAGTGAAGCAGGCTACCGCTTCTCGCGCAATATTCATCCAGCGCTCTCTAAACTGGGTGTTGAATTATGCTTGAGCCGTATTGCAGAATGGAGCGGTGGAGAGATCGCCAGCGGATTGGTGGATGCTTATCCTAAACCCTACATTGATCCCATTATTAAAATTTCATCGGAAGATGTTATGCATCTGGTCGGCATCTCACTGACCCTGCAAGAAATTGCCGATCTGCTGACCCGCCTTGAATTCACCTGCAAGATCGAAGGGGACCACGTGACCGTGCAGTGCCCATCACATCGCACCGATATTGGAGAAGGACTCACCGGGAAAGCAGACCTGATGGAAGAGATCACCCGCCTGTACGGTTATGATCGCATTCCATCCTGCCTGATCGCCGATGAACTGCCTCCGCAACGATCAAATCAGCAGACCGAATTCGAAATCCAAATCAAGAATGTTCTGGTCAGCATAGGAATGCAAGAAACCATTAATTACCGTTTAACTTCTCCTGAAGAAGAAGCACGTATTTCGCCGCAGCAATCCGTTATTCCCGATGAAGAATATGTTGAACTGCTCAACCCCATTTCCCAGGATAAACGTGTAATGCGCTCCACCCTGATCCCGCAGATGCTCGCCAATCTTGGAAAGAACATCCGCAATGCGGATAGGTTGGGGTTCTTTGAAGCAGGACCGATCTTCCTGCGCAATAGAAATGAAGTTCTGCCAAATGAAGAATACCATCTCTGCCTTGGTTTGACCGGATTGAGACATAAGAAATCATGGAACAGCAAAGATAACCAAATGATGGATTTCTATGATCTTAAAGGTGTAATCGAAGCTGTGTTGAACGCCCTGCATGCAGAAAACATCGTTTTCAAACCAGTTGAACATACTCTTTTCCATCCCGGTAAGTGTGCCGTTCTGTATTGGGAAGATCAAGAAATCGGCACAGCCGGTGAAATTCATCCGGTAATTGCTGAAAGATACGCCCTACAGGAAAACAGCCCCCTGATCGCTGATATCAATTTGAATTTACTGGCTAAGATAATCCCCTCTTCCTTCCGCAGCAAACCAGTTTCTACCTATCCCCCTGTGCTGGAAGACCTGGCGATGATCGTCCCTGAAGATATGCCTTCCAGCGACGTCGAAGCCGTTATTCGAAAAGCGGGCAGCGAGCTGCTTTCGGATGTTGTTCTGTTCGATGTCTTCAAGGGAGACCAGATCGGAAAAGGGAAAAAGAGCCTGGCTTACAACCTCGTTTTCCAGGCATACGATCGAACCCTGACCGACAAAAATGTCGAAAAGACCAGAGAGAAGATCATTCGTGCGCTTGAAAATCAAATCCAAGCGGTCGTACGGAAAAAATAGAAGAAAAGAACCCGTTTTCACGGGTTCTTTTTTATTCATCTTTGCCGATGAAAATGGCATCGATCCGATCCAGAATGCGTTCATCCAGTTTTTCAACCAGAGCTGCCGCATTCAGATTATCATCAAGCTGCTCCACCTTGCTCGCGCCGGTGATCACCGAACTCACTTCTTTCCGCCGCAGCACCCAGGCAATAGAAAGCTGAGCGGGGGTTGCACCCAGCTCTTCAGCCAGTGCAGTAAATTCGCGTACTTTCTCTATCGTTTCTATATTGATCTGATCGCGCATCCAGCCCATATTTTCCATAGCTGCCCGGCTGCCTTCCGGAATTCCATTATTATATTTCCCGGTCAGAATACCGTTGCGCAATGGGCTGAATGTGGTCAAACCCAAGCCATACTGCTGGGTAATGGGTTCCAGATCTTCTTCAACATTGGCTCTTTTCAGCAGATTGTACTGCGGCTGCTCCATAGCCGGACCGATCAGTCCATTTTGCCTGGCAAACTCAAACGCCTGGGCGATATTAACTGCTTTCCACTCGGAAGTTCCCCAATATAGAATTTTCCCGCTGCGCACCAGCATATCCATGGTCTGCACCACCTCTTCGATGGTCGTATCAGGATCGTGGCGGTGGCAGAAATATAGATCAAGGTAATCAAGCTGCAGCCGCTTTAATGAAAGATCTATCGACTCGATAATATGCTTGCGAGAAAGTCCTTTTCCATTCACTCCTTCAAATGTTGGCCAGAATACTTTGCTCGAAATGACCAGGGTAGGTCGTGACAATCCTTTGATCGCATTCCCCAGTACAATTTCAGCCCTTCCGTTTGCGTATACATCGGCGCAATCAAAATAATTGATGCCCTTTTCATAAGCAGTATGTACCAGGTCTGCAGCGATCTTCTCCTGAATTTGATCCCCAAAGGTGATCCATGATCCCAGAGAGATTTCGCTGACCTTGATGCCCGCTCTTCCTAATCTTCGATAATGCATTTCATTTTCCTTTCTTTTTTTGCTCCCCATCTCCAATGCCCAGAGGTTTCCATTTATCGGCATTATCACGCAGGCGGTGTTTTTCCCCGCCCCGCATATGCAGCAGGTCAAAACCTTCGGGCTTGATCTCCATCTGCTCCCCTTCTAACAGACCTAACACACCCGATTGCCCCGGCTCTATCCGCTTCTGCTGGCAGAATTTGCATTTCTCTGCGTCATGCGGCTCATATCCAATTGGTTCTTCATACGTGGTAATGAACCCTTCGTAATTGCGTAACACCACTTTATGGTCAGAAGCGCTGATCAGATAATTTGGCATGACGGGAATCTTCCCACCTCCTCCCGGAGCATCGATCACATAGGTCGGGACAGCAAATCCTGAAGTATGCCCGCGCAGCCCTTCGATAATTTCAATTCCCTTGGAAACCGGCGTGCGGAAATGCCCGGCTCCCTCCACCAGATCACACTGGTAAAGGTAATAAGGTCGTACGCGGATGCGCACCAGAGACTGAACCAGTTTACGCTGGATATTCACACAATCGTTGATCCCTCGCAGCAGCACTGACTGATTTCCCAGAGGGATGCCGGCGCTGCTCAATTTATCGCAAGCTTCTGCCAGCTCTGCCGAGATCTCATTGGGGTGATTGACATGAATATTCAGCCACAATGGATGGAACTGCTTCAACATATCGGTCAATTCATCCGTAATACGCATGGGCATAAAAACAGGTACACGCGAACCGATGCGGATGATCTCAATATGCGGAATTTCCCGCAGACGGGTCAGCAGTTCTTCCAGTAATTTGGGCGCCAAAACCAGAGGATCACCGCCTGAAAGCAGTACATCGCGCACCTGCGGTGTTTTCTTGAGATAATCGATCTGCCTTTCAAATTCTTCCCTCGAGAAAGTAGCGGTTGGATCGCCCACGATCCTGCCACGCGTGCAGTAGCGGCAGTACGTGGCACATTGTGTGGTGACCAGCATCAATACCCGGTCAGGATAGCGGTGAACCAGCCCTGCTACCGGTGAATGCATATCTTCTGCCAGGCTGTCTTCCATCATCCCTGTAAATGGAACGATCTCTTCAGCCGTGGGGACCACCTGCCTGCGAACAGGGTCGTTGGGATCATCGGGGTCGATCAGAGAAGCATAATAAGGGGTAATATCCACACGAAAGAGGTGATCAGACTGCAGTGCTTTCTTTTCACTCTCGGTAAGAGGAAATAACTTTTCAAAATCTTCAACGGTGTTCAAGCGATGGCTTAACTGCCAGTGCCAATCATTCCATTTTTCATCCGGGATATCTTGGTAAAACTTCGCTCGTTTCGATGGGAACCCCAAATTTATCATATTTTTTCAACTCCTGCGTCAGAATAAATATACATCCATTGTATTGTAAATTGGTAAGCCGTCAACGAAAGAAATAATCAGCATTCTATTAATAATTCATTAGAAACCGAATTGAAATGTGGGTAATTCTTGACGCTCAAAAACCCGCATGGTATGATGGTTAACGTATTTTTAGCACTCTAACATTGAGAGTGCTAATTTTGAGAGAAATATGAACAAATTGTCGAATCGACAGCAGAGAATATTATCGCTGATCATCCATGAGCATATCCGATCGGCAGAGCCAATTGCTTCTAACCGGCTGGTCAATGATTACAACCTTGACCTGAGCTCGGCTACGGTGCGCAACGAAATGGCGTATTTAACAGAACAGGGATTCCTGCGCCAGCCGCACACCTCAGCAGGTAGAGTGCCCACTGAAGAAGGCTACCGTTATTTTGTGGGAAACCTGATGCGCAATACCACGCTGCCCGAAGATGCTCGCCGTACGATCAGCCACCAGTTCTACCAATCACGAAATGATATTTCGAATTGGATGCATCTGGCTGCTTCGATTCTGGCAAATCAATCGAAAGCAGCTTCTCTGGTCACGTCACCGCATCCGGAACAGGTGCGCTTCAAGCATCTGGAAATGATCGCTACGCACAGCACCCAGATCCTTGGAGTTCTGGTGCTGGAAGGTGGAGAGATCCATCAGAACGTTTTTACTACAGACGTGCCGGTGAACCAGGAAGAACTCTCTCGTATATCCAATAAATTGAGCACTCAATTTCAAGGAAAGAACTACCTGGAAATTCGAGCCACTCTGGATCAATACATGGATCTGGAAAAAACAATTGTAAATTGGGCGACGCTTGAAATGGAACAAACAGAAAATCTGACAGCGGGCGAGGTTATCCTCGATGGATTGACCAATGTGCTGGCAGAACCGGAGTTCATTGAATCGGATGATGCACGTAAGGCACTTAAAATGATCGAGGAACGCACCCTCCTGCAGGATCTGATCACCCGGTCGGGTTTCAAAGACCAGACTAACGGTGTACAGGTTTTGATCGGAGGCGAAGGTACATGGGATGAATTGAAGCAAATGTCCATCATCCTGGCAAAATATGGGCTGCCCGGTGTAGCAACCGGAACCCTGGGTGTTTTTGGACCCATCCGCATGTCATACGGTCATTCTATTTCCATCGTGCGTTTTCTTTCAAGTCTTTTGAGTGATTTTGTCGCCGAACAATGGTGATTTTTTATTGAGGTTAACTACTATGACAGAAAAAGATACACAAGAAGAACAAGTGAAAGAACCTGAAAAGGTAAAACAGCCTAAAAAATCTTCTTCCGGCAAAAATGAAGGCAAAGAAGAAATGGTTACCATTCCATTGAAAAGCATGGAAGAACAATTGAAGGAAATTGACGATCTTAAAGAGAAAGCCAATACCTATTCCGAAGGCTGGAAGCGCGAACGGGCTGATTTCGATAACTATCGAAAACGCGTGCAGCGCGATCAGGAGCAGGAAAAGCAGAACCGGATGATCGATATCATCAAGAAATATCTTGTACTGCATGATGATCTGGGGTTGGCTATGAAAAACGCTCCCTCCGGGCAGGAAAATCAACAATGGCTGGATGGAATAGCATTGATCTTTAAAAAAATGGAAAATATTTTAGAAAATGAAGGAATAGAGCAAATCAACACAGAAAAGGTCGATTTTGATCCTAATCTTCATGAGGCAATTTCTCACGAAGAGAATCCAGATTTTCAGAGCGGGCAGATCATTGAAGTGGTCAAACCCGGTTATAAAATAAAAAATCGCATTATCAGACCTGCACTGGTAAGAGTTGCAAAATAGGAGGCATACAATGGGAAAAATTATAGGAATTGATCTAGGAACAACAAACTCAGTAGTTGCTGTAATGTCAGGTGGGGAACCAATGGTTATCCCGACCGCAGAAGGGGAACGATTGTGTCCATCGGTTGTGGCAATTAATAAAAATGGCGAAAGGATCGTAGGAAGAACCGCGCGCAACCAGGCTGTGGTGAATCCCGAAAACACGATCTTCTCGATCAAACGTTTTATGGGACGCAAATATGACGATCCCGAAGTACAGAGAACGGTCAAAAGAGTACCTTATAAAGTAACCAAAGCGGCAAACGGTGATGTGCGCGTTGAGATGGGTGGAAAAGAGTATTCTCCCCCTGAGATCTCCGCCATGATCCTCGCAAAACTCAAGAAAGATGCAGAAGCATATCTTGGCGAAACCGTAACACAGGCAGTCATCACAGTTCCGGCATACTTCAACGATGCACAGCGCAATGCGACCAAAGACGCCGGAAAGATCGCCGGTTTAGAGGTCCTGCGTATCATCAATGAACCCACGGCATCTTCTCTTGCTTATGGGCTTGACAAGAAAAAGAACGAAGTAATCGCAGTATACGACCTGGGCGGCGGCACTTTCGATATTTCCATCCTGGATGTTGGCGAAGGCGTTTTCCAGGTGCGTTCCACCAACGGGGATACCTTCCTCGGCGGCGATGACTTCGATCAGGTCATCATGGACTATTTGATCGATGAATTCAAACGCGATCAGGGTATCGACCTGCGCAATGACCGTCAGGCTCTGCAGCGCTTGAAAGAAGCTGCTGAAAAAGCCAAGATCGAATTATCGACCGTGATGGAAACAGAGATCAACCTGCCATACATCACAGCCGATGCAAATGGTCCAAAGCACATGCTCATCAGACTCAGCCGCGCGAAATTAGAGCAGCTGACCAACGATCTGGTTGAAAGAACCATTCCACCGGTTGAAAAGGCGCTCAAAGATGCATCTATGAAACCAAGCGACATCAATGAGGTGGTTCTGGTCGGCGGTATGACAAGAATGCCCGCAGTACGGGAAATCGTCAAGCAGAAATTCGGAAAAGAATCTCACAAGGGCGTCAACCCGGATGAGGTGGTTGCCATTGGTGCAGCCATTCAGGCAGGTGTTCTCGGTGGAGATGTCAAAGACATTTTGCTTCTCGACGTAACCCCACTGACCCTATCTGTTGAAACACTGGGCGGCGTGGCAACACCGTTGATCGAACGCAACTCTACCATTCCAACCCGCAAGAGTCAGATCTTTTCAACTGCAGCTGACAATCAGACCCAGGTGCAGATCCATGTTACCCAGGGTGAACGCCCCATGGCAGCTGACAACAAATCACTCGGTCAGTTCATTTTGGATGGCATCCCACCTGCGCCGCGCGGTGTACCGCAGGTCGAAGTTACCTTTGACATTGACGCCAACGGCATCCTGAACGTCACTGCACAGGATAAGGCGACCGGACGCAGCCAGAAGATCACCATCACCGCTTCCTCAGGCTTGACCAAGGAAGAGATCGAACGGATGAAGAAAGATGCAGAATCCTTTGCGGAGCAGGATAACAAACGCAAGGAAATGATCGAAGTCCGCAACATTGCAGACAACACCATTTACACAACCGAGAAAACTCTGCGCGAAGGCGGAGATAAAGTTGCGGCTGATGCAAAGAAAGAAGCAGAAGAAGCGATCAACACACTGCGCAAAGCAATGGAAGGCGACAACGCTGAAGAAATTCGCAAACAGACCGAAGCTCTCGGTCAAATACTGCAGAAGATCGGTGCCAGCATGTACCAGCAGCCGGGTGCTGCAGGCAGTGCAGCCGGCGGTCCTACCGATCAATCCGGTCAGGGTTCACCCGATAACAATCAGAGCAAACCCGATGACGGAGAAGATGTAGTCGATGGCGAATTCAAAAACGTCTAGGCTTTGATTTTTCAAGTACAATTGATAGCGTTTTGGGGCGTTAAACCCCAAAACGCTTTTTCATAAATTTTTTGGATCATTTGATGGCAGAAAAAAGAGATTACTACGAAGTACTGGGAGTTTCCAAAAACGCGTCCGGCGACGAAATCAAATCTGCATTTCGAAAACTGGCTCGCCAATATCACCCGGATGTGAACCACGAAACAGACGCGGAAGAAAATTTCAAAGAGATCAACGAAGCTTTCGCCGTGTTAAGCGATCCGGATAAGCGTGCAGCTTACGATCGCTATGGCTTCGCCGGTGTGAGTGGAAATGGTGCCCAGTGGGACGCTTCTACCATCGATCCTTTCGAGATATTCGAGCAATTCTTTGGTTTTGGCGGTTTTGGAAGCAGCAGCCGCAGGCGTAATTCCCCCCACCGCGGTCAGGATATCATTGTCACACAGGTATTGACCTTTGAAGAAGCATTCAGCGGGGCAGATAAAGAAATTGCCATCACCCGTGAAGAGGTCTGCCAGGTCTGTAAAGGTACCGGATCAGAACCCGGGACCAGCACAAAAACCTGTTCTACCTGCGGTGGACGCGGAGAAGTGCGCCAGGTTCGGAACACTTTTCTCGGTTCGATGGTGCAGGTTACAACCTGCCCTACCTGCGGAGGGAACGGCAAGGTGATCGAACAACCCTGTCATAACTGCCGCGGTCATGGATATGAAACAAAAACCATTCACAAGACGATACCGATCCCGGCTGGCGTGGACGATGGAACACAGATCCGCCTCTCGGGAGAAGGACAGCCCGGCGCTAACGGTGGACCGCGCGGCAACCTGTACATCAAGATCGGTGTACGCCCGCATAAGTTTTTCAAACGAAGAGACAGCGATATTCTGCTCAACCTGACCATCAACATCGCTCAGGCAACCCTGGGAGCAGATATCATGGTACCCACCATGAGCGGCGATGTGAAGTTATCCATCCCTTCCGGCACGCAGTCAGGAAAAGTATTCCGCCTTCACGGAAAGGGTTTTCCACGCATACATTCAAACGGTACAGGAGATGAACTTGTGGTCGTTGATGTTGACATTCCCAAACGGGTAACCAAAGAACAGCGCGAACTATTCGAGAAATTAGCCGAAACACTGGACAGCGAGGTTCATCCACAGGAGAAGAGCTTTGTAGATAAGCTCAAAGAGGTTCTGGGTGGATAAACAAACCTGGCTGGAAGTCTCTTTCATCCTCCCGGGCGAACAAGCTGAAGTAGTTGCTGAAATTCTGAATCGACATGCATATCAGGGGGTTGTCATTGAACGTGATCCGGAAAACTGTAAAAAAGATAGCGTCAGGGTCTTTGCATACCTGGTTGAAGATGCTGATCTGGAACTCAAGAAACATGAGATCGAAAAAGCTGTTTTTTACCTGAACAAGATCCTGCCCGTCCCGGATCCAACCTACCGGCGCATTCATGATGAAAATTGGATGGCTTCGTGGAAAAAATACTATAAGCCGCTTGAAATTGGTCAAAAGCTGATCATTATTCCATCCTGGTATAAAAAAGAAAGCTCTTCACGCATCCCAATCCGCATCAATCCCGGTATGGCATTTGGCACCGGCACCCATCCAACCACACAGCTCAGCCTGGAACTGCTGGAAAAATATATACAGCCGGAGATAAACATGATCGATGTGGGCTGCGGTTCTGCGGTTCTCTCGATCGCAGGTATTCTGCTGGGGGCATCGCATTCGGTAGCAGTGGATATCAGCGAAGCGGCAGTGCTTTCATCGAAGGAAAATCTGGAACTCAACGGTGTTCAAGATCAAGTGGAGATCGGGCTTGCTTCGGTTACCGAAATTCGTGAAGGGCAATTTTCCCTCAAGCAGGCTCCTCTTGTGGTCGCCAACATCCTGCTCAAAATTCTGGAAGAACTGTTTGACCTTGGTATGGGTGAACTTGTCAGCAATCAGGGAATTCTTCTTCTTTCCGGTATTTTATATGACCAGGTGGAGGAGATTAAACAAAAGGCAAAGCAAAACGGTTTTTTCTATATAGAACAGATCACACAGGGCGACTGGTGCGGACTGGCATTCCTTAAAGAATAAAACTGTCATTTTTCCTATATTATTCAATTTTTTTGAAAAAACATGCTCTTGACACAGAACGTATGTTCCGGTATATTATTAGTACATTTGTCCAATTATTCATGAGGAGTGCGATATGGCACGCAAATCAGAAGGACTTGGAAACCGACATAAAAAAATTATGCGATTTTTGACCGAATTTCAAGAATTGAATGGGTATTCACCTTCAATTCGTGAGATCGGTGAAAGCATCAACGTGAAATCCACTTCGCTGGTTGATTACTATCTCAAGCAACTGGAAGAGTTAGGATATATCTCACGTGAAAATCACATATCCCGCAGCATCTGCATCAAGAAAGAGATCGAAAGCGAACCTTCTCTGGCATCACGGGTAACCAGTGCCGTTCAAAAAGCCGGCGCTGCCCTCGACGATCTGCTGCAGATCCCTGTGATGGGTCGTATCGTAGCCAGTGAACCCATTCCCATGCCTGTTTCAGATGTGAACTATTTCGATCCGGAGAGCAGCATTGAGATCGCCCGCAGCCTGCTGCCAGCCAAAGAAAAGATCGAAGACCTGTTTGCCCTTGAAGTTCAGGGCGATTCCATGATCGATGCCATGATCAATGATGGGGATATGGTCGTCATGAAACGCACCAACCAGGCACAAAACGGTGAAATGGTAGCAGTATGGCTGGATGATAAAGATGAAACCACCTTGAAATATTTTTACAAGGAACAGAACCGCATCCGCCTGCAGCCTGCCAATCCCTCAATGGGACCAATCTACATCAACAATCCTGCCAGTTTACGCATCATGGGGAAAGTCGTCATGGTAATCCGGCAAATGCCTTCCGTAGCTGCATAAAGCAAAGCTCCCGCAACGGGAGCTTTTTTATAATCCCACCCATTCGCTGCACTGCTTCCAGAGTGCCAGCTGCAGCTCTTTATTATAGGTTTCAGGAGCAGATTCCAACTGCTTTCCATCCTCAAAATATGCACCGCTTATCTCTGCCACTTCATCGGAAGAAGCCAGATAGATGGAATTTTTCGCTCCATCTGCAGTACTGATCCCCTGAATATCCGGGAATAAACTGTGCAGCATTTTGGTATCCACCGTACCCGGATGCAGACAGTTGACCGTTACTAATTTCTTATCGAGTCGTTCTGCAAATTGATAGGTGGTCGCGATATTTGCGAATTTTGAAATCTTGTATGCATTCCAGGTTGTAAATGCAGAGAGATCATTGATCTTTGAAATATCCAGATTGCGCATATGGTGGGCAATGGATGTTACATTCACAATGCGTGCAGGTGAGCTTTCTTTCAATCTGGGCAACAGCAGCCTGGTCAATAAAAAAGGCGCCAGCTGATTCACCGCAAAGGTTAGTTCGAAACCGTCTTTCGTTAAATAAAATTCTTGTGCATGGGTACCGGCATTGTTGATCAGTACATGCAGTATCGGTTCCACGGCGAGAATTTCTTCAGCCAGATTCCGCACTGCCTGCAGAGATGAAAAATCCGCAACATAGCCACGCGGCTCGGTTTCAGGAAAAGCCTGCTGAAGCTCCCTGACAGCAGTATTTACCTTTTCGGTGCTGCGCCCGTGGATCAGCACCCTAGCTCCCTGCTGCGCCAGAACTCTGGCAGTTTGCTTGCCGATTCCATCTGTTGAACCAGTGATCAGAACAGTTTTTCCTGCAATCGTCATTTTTCGCTCCGCTGAGTATTAATAACTGGCTTCGACATTCAACTGTACCGCATCGATAACTGCTCCCGCTGAATAAATGAATCCACTCACCTCGATCACGCCGATCTCATCGAGAACCCCTGTGGCTTCGATCCGCCGCACGCCAACGATCGCACCTTCTTCGTCTACGGCAGCAGCCGACAGCCATACCTGTACGGTTTCCCCAACAATCCCATTCACAAATACTCTGGCATCAACTTGAGCAGTCAGTCCATCTTCCGAGATCGCGACATTTTGATCCAGAATCTCTGCTTCTATATAACGGCTCTCATCTTCCACCGGAATGGCAGAAATCAGAATGGAACTGGTGCGGTACGGCTGTGGAACAGGCGGGGGAAAATACGCGGAAAGTGGAAGCTGCCCCTGACTGGTAATCAGATTAAGAGGAGCAGCAGCGATCTGCGCGGTTAACTGCGAACCGCTCTCATCTCCCAGTGTGATCTCCACCAGCACATTTTCTACTGCATACTCATTTGTATTCTCCGCTGTGAGAAAACACCACAGCCCGCCGCTCTTCTCCTTCATACAATTGGGCTCGCCAAGTTGGATCGGTGCGGTTTCTGCACTCACGGTGGCTGCAGCAGTGCTTTCTGTTTTCGATGGGATCAAGATCTGCATCCCAACCACCATGGCGTTAGGATTGATATCAGGATTTGCCAGCACCACATCTCCCATATCCAGCCCATACAGCAGGGCAATGCTGGACATGGTTTCTCCAGACTGCACAGAGTGATATTGAGGAGTTGGGGAAGGCGTCGGTAAAGGAGTTTCTGTTGCTTCTGCAGTTTCAACCGGTTGTGCTGGTGCAAGGGTAGCCCCATAGGGAGTTAACGCTGCGGCATTCTGCAGCTGCTGCCCTGTGGAACAGCCAGCCAGGAAAACAACCAAAATCAGCAGAAAGGATTTACTCTTTTTCATGATGAAAAATTATACTTTCGTATAATACCTTTTATAATGGTATTTAATGAAGTGCTAATATGGAGACAAATCGATCAGACCAGAACCCACAAGAGGACCAACCCCTTTTTGAAAAGACATTTCCCTCTTCCTTTGGTCAATTCTACATGTCGCAGGGATTTCGTGAAAAGGGTGTGGTTTCCAATGACTGCGGTCCAACCAGTCTGGCAATGATCATCAACCTTATCCTTCATCAAGAAAATGTTCCGAATTTATCACTGCGAAAAGAGAACATCATCCATCAGACCAACTTTCATTTCTGGGACCGCCTTCCCCGCGCCATTCCATCGGTCGGTGGAGCCACCACTCCCTGGGGCATGGTCTTTGCTTTCAATCAATGGATGCAGAAATTGGGGCTGCCCTGGACTGCCGAAAGAATAAGCTGTGCGAACCGTGCCGTTATTATGGAAAAGATCATTTCAGGAAAATACCTCACCGCTTTAAAGATATGGAAAAACAGCGGCGCTCACTGGGTGAATATCATTGATTTCTCTTCCGAAGAAGATACCCTGTACCTTCTTGACCCGAATCCATACCTGGTAAACCTCCCTCAAAACCGCAGAGTGCAGAAGGAAAGCTGGGAAAAGTTTTCTGCTGATTGGCAGCGCAGCAAAGTATGGTCAACGCTGCTGGGAATCGAACGCGAGATCATTGTTTATTCAAGGGATCTCTAAATTTTCACGAGATTGGTATAATTCGTAGATTGAATTTAAATCGAACGATTTTTGGAGTCATTATGAGTGAAGCGCTGCATTTTCAGGAAATCATCTTAAAATTACAGGAATACTGGGCAAAAAATGGCTGCTTGATATGGCAGCCTTACTACACCCAGGTTGGCGCCGGTACCATGAACCCGGCTACCTACCTGCGCGTTCTGGGTCCTGAACCCTGGAATGTGGCTTACGTGGAACCTTCCATCCGCCCGGATGATGGGCGTTATGGGGAAAATCCCTACCGTCTGCAGCAGCATTATCAATTTCAGGTCATCCTGAAACCCGATCCGGGCAATCCACAGGAGCTGTATCTCAAATCACTGCAGGCGCTTGGCATCGATCCGCTCAGCCACGATATCCGCTTTGTGGAAGATAACTGGGAATCACCGGCGCTGGGAGCCTGGGGATTGGGCTGGGAAGTATGGCTGGATGGACAGGAAATCACCCAGTTCACATATTTCCAGCAAGCCGGCGGTATTGTGCTGGAGCCTGTTGCCGTAGAGATCACGTATGGTTTGGAACGTATTGCCATGGCACTGCAGGGGAATTACGATTTCCGCACTATTGAATGGAACGATCATTTCACCTATGGAGATGTGAACTACCTGGGAGAACGCGAACACAGTATTTATTATTTCGAAAAAGCAGACGTTGATAGTCTACGCACCATGTTCAACCTGTTTGAAAAAGAAGCCAACGCGTGTTTAAAAAATGGATTGGTTCTACCCGCTCATGATTACATATTGAAATGCTCTCATACATTCAATATTCTTGATACGCGCGGTGCGGTTGGCGTTACCGAGCGGCAGGATCTGTTTTCCCGCATGCGTAAGCTTTCACAACAATCCGCACAGCTGTATTTAGCTCAACGTGAAGAATTGGGTTTCCCCTGGCTGAAGAAGAACGAACTGCTGTCAGAGCAGCCGCAAGAAGAACAGCTAACGCTGAACGGTACGCTGTCCGAAATCCCGCCCGCACCACAATCTTTTCTTTTCGAAATTGGGACCGAAGAACTGCCCGCGCAGGACCTCTCCGATGCATTACAGCAGCTGGAGAAGAATGCCATCGCGATGCTTGAAGACCTGCGTCTCGATTATGACAGTGTGAAAATTTTCGGCACACCCCGCCGCCTGGTTGTATATATTCACGAGCTGGCTACCAGCCAGGTCGATACGCGTGAAATTGTAAAAGGTCCACCCGCCAAGGTCGCTTACGATGCAGATGGAAAACCAACCAAAGCAGCCGAAGGATTCGCCAAAGGAAAAGGGTTGAAGCTGGAAGACCTGCATGTAGAAGAAATCGACGGTGGAAAGTACATCACCGCCGAAGTATTTCAAAAAGGTAAATCTGTTCTTGCGGTGCTGCCGCAGGCACTGCAGGACCTGACCGCTGCCATTCATTTCACAAAATCCATGCGCTGGAACAGCAGCAATGTGACTTTCTCGCGTCCTATTCGCTGGCTGCTGGCGCTGTACGGCAGCACGGTGATCCCGGTTCACTATGCAGACCTTGACTCCGCCAACATCACGCGCGGTTTGCGGTTCCACGACCAGGATTCATTCGAAGTCAAGAACGCGGGTGCATATTTTGAATTCATGGAATCACAGGGTATCATCCTTGACCATACTGAACGAAGAAAAGCTATCATGGAGCAGGTGAAAGAACTCAGCAGCAGTGTGCATGCCTCTGATGGAGTGGATGAGAAACTGCTGGATGAAGTAACCAATCTGGTTGAAGCACCCACTGCTTTATTGGGCAATTTCTCCAAAGAACATCTGAAACTCCCTAAAGAAGTGTTGATCGATGTAATGAAAAAACACCAGCGCTATTTTCCACTGCCTGCAAAAGGAGGAGCTATTCTTCCTAATTTCATCACCATACGCAATGGCGACGACCAGCACCTTGCGGTGGTTGCCCGTGGAAATGAGGAAGTTATCGAAGCACGTTTTGAAGATGCCGCATTCTTCATCAAAGAAGATCAGCAGCATGATATGAAGTGGTTCCGCAATAAATTGGGGACTCTCACCTTCCACCGTGCGCTCGGCTCGATGCTTGAAAAGAACGAACGCATCGAAAAGATCGTTGATGACCTGCTGCTTTTCTTTGATCTATCAAAAGAAGAAAGCGGATACGTCCGCCGCGCAGCCCAGCTCTGCAAGACAGACCTGGTGACAAACATGGTGATCGAAATGACCTCACTGCAGGGCACGATCGGTAAGTATTACGCTCAGTTAGCCGGTGAGCCGCAAGAGGTTGCCCTGGCGCTGGAAGAACAGTATTTCCCGCGCTCTGCCGGAGATAGCGCTCCCACCAGCAAGATCGGGTTGATCATCGGGCTGGCAGATAGGCTCGACTCATTAGCCGGTTTGTTTGCAGCAGATATGGCACCCAGCGGTACTAAAGACCCCTTTGGACTGCGCCGGGCTGCCATCAGTATCATTCAGAACCTGATCGATTGGAAAATCGATTTCGACGTTGCACAGGGTTTGACCATTGCGTCAAAATACCTGCCGATCAAGATGAAAGACAGTGACCTTGACGCCTGCGTGGATTTCGTCAAAGGACGCTTTTCCAACTACCTGCTTGAAAAAGGATTCCGCTACGATATCGTCGCTGCCGTTGAAACTGCCCAGGGGAACCTTCCTTTCCGCGCTTTCCTGGCAGCCCAGCAGCTTACCAAATGGACATCCCGCAAAGACTGGCTGGAAACCCTGCAGGCTTTCTCACGCTGTGTGCGCATCACCCGCGACATAACCCAGCGCTTCACACTGGAGGAAAAACTGCTGTCTGATGAAGAAGAAAAGCAGTTATATCAGGCAGTTCAAAACGCCCTGCAGCAGAAACGTGAGCCGGGATCGGTGGATGATATGCTGAACGCTTTTCTTCCCACGATTCCAGCTGTTAATTTATTCTTTGACAAGGTGCTGGTAATGGCTGAAGATAAAAAGCTGCAGCAAAACCGGCTGGGGCTTCTCCAACAAGTTGTCAGCCTGGCTGACCGGGTAATTGACTTTACCAAATTAGAAGGTTTCTAGAGCAGCAGCACTGAAACCATTAATAATCTTGTTGACCTTCATTCTGCACTGAACGCTGTCGCTTTCAACCAGAAAGATGTAAAAGTACTCCTATAATTAGGATACGAGTGTGACTTTCATGAATAATATCGAAGAGATCAAATCAAGAATTGATATTGTAGACCTCGTATCGGAAACCGTGAAGCTGCGTCGTACGGGGAAAAACTACATTGGTTTTTGCCCTTTCCATTCCAATACCCATACTCCTGCTTTTGTTGTTTTTCCTGAAACGGGTACCTGGCGCTGCTTTGGAGAGTGCAACGAAGGCGGCGATATTTTCCGATTTATCATGAAAAAAGAAGGGTGGGATTTCCCCGAAACACTGCGCTACCTTGCACAAAAAGCAGGAATCACCCTGGAGCCGCTTACTCCCAAGAAAAAAGAAGAAGATGCTTACGAAGAGAAGTTAAGAAGCATTCTGGAAGAAGCGCTTATCTTTTTCAAATATCACCTTCTCCAAACGGATAATGGCAAATCTGCCCTAAGCTATCTCACAGAAAAACGCATGCTCACCGCAAAAACCATTGAGAGTTTCGAACTGGGATATGCCCCCAATGGGTGGGAAGAAGGGCTGAAACACTTTCTACAAAAGGGATACAGTGAAAAAGAACTGCTTGATTGCGGGTTGATCACCAAGCGCAGTGAAAAAGAGGGTTATTATGACCGCTTCCGCAACCGCATCATCTTTCCTATTCGTGATGCGGGTCAGCGCTTATGCGGTTTCGGCGCCAGGGCGCTTGCCAGCGACGATATGCCTAAGTATCTGAATTCTCCCCAAACACTGCTCTTTGATAAAAGCGCCATCCTATATGGGCTCGATAAAGCACGTAAACCCATCCGCGCCGCCGATCAGGCGATCATTGTGGAAGGATATTTTGACGTCATAGGACTACACCAATCCGGCTCCCAAAATGCGGTATCTCCAATGGGTACTGCCCTTACACCCGTTCAAATGAGGATGCTGAAACGTTACACGCGCAAGATCATTCTGGCTCTTGATCCCGATTCTGCCGGCGAAAAAGCAACGCTGAAAGGGCTCGAAGTAGCCCGCGACACTATGGATCACTCCGATGATTTTGTTTTCAATCCAAGGGGTTTGATCCGTTCAGAAGCCCGATTGGACGCAGATATTCGGGTTTGTTCTCTCCCTGACGAAAAAGATCCGGATGAGATCGCGCTGGATGATCCTGAAAAATGGCAGGAGATCGTTCAACAGGCAAAACCGATCATCACCCATGTGATCGACACGCTGACCGCAGGAAAAGACCTCGAAGATCCAAAAACTAAAAGCGAGATAGCCAGCAAGGTTGTACCGCTCATCAAAGATGTCCCCAACGCGGTAGAGCGGGATGCCTACCGCCAGCAGCTTGCCAGAGTGCTGCATGTAGACGAACAGGCGCTTTTTTCCATCTCCGAAGTTCAATATGTGAGCAGGGGACGCTCCAGCCGCAGAAAAACCGAAGCAGAGCCAACCAACCTTGAAGCCATTGCTTCTTCTGAAAAGAACAAGATCTACAATCTCGAGAAACACATCATTCTCCTTCTGCTTTCCAAACCGGATATGATCTATAATCTCGACCGATACCTCAAAAAGAACGATCTTCCCTCAATTTCATCTTCGGATATAGAATCAGGGGATATGCAGGTCATTTTTTCGTTGATCGAGGAATCCCTCCAGCAGGTTGATAAAGATGCTGAGGAATATATTTCTGTCAATCTTCCTGAAGGACTTAACGGCTTACAGGAAGAAATAGAGCGGGTTATCCATGATGGAACAACACAGGACCGAATTCTGGATGATCTTGCCAGAACACTGCTCACTTTAAGAAAAATAAGAATCAATGACAAAATAAGTAATCTGATGTCCCTAACCCAGTCAGACGAAGAAAACAAGCAGTTCGCTGCTGAACCCGAAATGCAGAAAGAGCTGATGGAAGCCATCAAAATGCGCCTTGTAGTTGAAAAAGCGCAATCATCTCCCTTTGTTGGTGATTGAATTCTTCATGTATAATTCAAATATGCCATCCTACAAATTAAAAAATCTCACAGGGGAGTTTTTGACATTTTCGCTCTTAAATCAACTAAATACAGGTTATTCCCTTTAGGAAAAGATCATGTCTGATTTTGTTGATGACCATCCTGAAGATACGATCAACGGTCTTCTTTCGTCTGAGAATGACGGTCCCATTGATGACCTTGTAGAAGAGACTCCATCAGAAAATCAATCTACTTCAGAATACTCTGAGGATCCGGTTCGCCTGTATCTTAAAGAAATAGGGCAGATCGATCTCCTGGACGCGACCAATGAATTTCATCTGGCAACCCGTATTGAGGCAGATCGGCGTATTCGCAAACTGCAGAATCAGGTACGTCCCAAAGAAAGCAAAGGGAAGGATCCCTTCCTGACCAAAATGCTCTTGCAAATAACAAAAGACCTATCTACTTCTTACAGCAATGTTGAAAATGTCACTTCCACAAAGCCCGGATTGTCGTTCCCCGATTTCAGCCTTATTCTGGCAGAAGCGCAAATGCTGCGCTCTCAATGGAATATTGAAGCTCCCTCCTATACACGGAATTATTTGAATACCTACTGGAGTCAGAAGTTTTCATCGGATGACTCAATTACCGAGGAATTATTAACCGGCTTGATCCAGGAAGTTTACGCCCTTTATCTTGCTTGCTACCTTCTTCCCACGGGCATTGCACAGGCGCTGCTTGAATACTATGACAAGGAACAGCGCATCCCTCGTTCAAACTTCTTCCAAAACCGTTTTCCAGACGAAGCTGTTTTAAAACAGGATATAACTACAATCCATACTTTATCGTATGAGGCAACCCAGGTTCTGATCCGCGCTAATTTACGTCTTGTGGTAAGCGTTGCGAAAAAATACCTTGGCAGAGGAATATCCCTCCTCGACCTCATTCAAGAGGGCAATCTTGGGCTGCTGCGCGCGGTTTCGAAATTCGACCCAACCCTGGGTTTTAAATTCAGCACGTATGCCACCTGGTGGATCCGTCAATCGATCAGCCGTCATATTGCCGAGCAGGCACGAACCATTCGCATTCCGGTTCATTTATTTGAGTCGATCTCAAAGCTTTTAAGAACCCAGAGAAAACTAACCCAGAGTTTAAACCGCGACCCAACTTATGAGGAGTTATCTCTGGAATCAGAATTCATCGAGAAGCGTGATTCCGATCAGATCAAGGAAGCACTGCAAACGAATCAGCCAATTGGGAAAAACTTGATGACCAAATGGAAAAACGCATCACAAAAAGTACAGCAGATCATGAAATCAGCTGAAGAACCCATATCGCTGGAATATCCGGTTGGTGATGAAGACAGCAGCCAGCTTGGTGATTTTATCGAAGATATCGATGCTGTTGAACCAATGGATGCCGCCGCACGAGAAATGCTGAAAGAGCAGGTGCAGTCCGCTCTTTCTGCCCTTTCAGAGAGGGAACGCCAGGTGCTTGAATTGCGCTTCGGTTTACTTGATGGCAAGGATCACACCCTTGAAGAGGTCAGTAATTATTTCAATGTAACTCGAGAACGCATCCGCCAGATCGAAGCAAAGGCACTGAGAAAACTGCGCCACCCCTCTCGCAGCCGTGATTTGAGGGAATATTTATTATAAAAATGGAGAGAGAAGCATTGCTTGCGAGTACAAATTTTACATGTTATAATCTCGACGAAAATAAAGATTGTCTCCAATTATTTTCCCCCAGATAATTATTTTTAGGAGCAGCAAACTCCACCAGAACACTTAAATCAGGAATGTTGTTTTTATTCATCATCTTTAAATCCAATTAAACAAAAAACCTAACTCATGGAAAGTAAAAAATGATAACAATTGCAGAACTCGAAAAAAAGTCGCTTGTCGAACTTCGCAACATGGCAAAGGATATGAATATCGAAGATGCCATGACGCGAAAAAAAGAATTCCTCATAGTCGCCATCTCTCAAAAAACTGCGGAGGATGAGGGGCGCGAGGCAGGGGGCGGCATTCTCGAAATTATGCCCGAAGGGATCGGTTTCTTGCGGCACAACTACCAGATGGGGAAAAATGACATCTATGTATCTCAAGCCCAGCTTCGCCGCAATGAACTGCGTAACGGGGATATGGTCTTTGGAGATGTTCGTCCGCCGCGTGAATCAGAACGGCATTATGGATTGGTGCATGTAGAGAGCATCAATGGTATTCCTGCTGATCAAAATGAAAAAAGGATCCGTTTTGAATCCCTGACCCCGATTTTTCCCGATCAACGTTTCAATTTAGAAACCCCGCGCAATATTCTTTCCAACCGTATTATCGACATGATCGCTCCTATCGGAAAAGGACAAAGAGGAATGATCGTTTCTCCTCCAAAAGCCGGTAAAACGACCATTATGAAAGAGGTTGCAAATGCAATTTCAACCAATCATCCAGAAGTGGATTTGATGATCAGCCTCATCGGAGAGCGTCCGGAAGAAGTAACTGACATGGATCGCTCGGTAGAGGGAGAAGTGATCGCTTCTACCTTCGATGAACCGGTAACCTCCCATGTACGTACTGCTGAAATCACCCTCAACCGTGCCAAACGGTTGGTCGAAATTGGGCATGATGTAGTCATTCTCATGGATTCGTTAACCAGATTAGCACGGGCATACAACCTGGTAGTAAATCCTTCGGGGCGTACTCTTTCAGGTGGTATGGATCCTTCTGCGCTGTATCCTCCAAAACGTTTCTACGGGGCGGCACGGAATATCGAAAATGGGGGATCATTGACCATCATTTCAACCGCTTTGATCGATACAGGATCAAGGTTGGATGATGTTGTTTATGAAGAATTCAAGGGAACTGGAAACATGGAACTGCACCTTTCCAGGCGCCTCCAGGAGAGACGTATTTTCCCCGCTATTGATATTGAGCGATCTTCAACCCGCCGTGAAGAACTTCTGCTCAGCCCAGATGAACTGAAAAAGATCTGGCTGATGCGCAGAATGTTCCTGCAAATGATCGGACAACCCCCAACGGGAGGAGGAATGGATCTGGCGGTCGCCACCGAAGCAATTTTGCTCCGGCTCGAAAAGACGAAGAATAATCAAGAGTTCCTTACAACTCTATCGGAGGGAATTTGATCAAAGAAAAGCAAACTCCGCAAAACGATGAACCTCAACCAGAAATAAAAAAAGGGCGCCATAGTGTTATTTCCATCATCACCTGGATCATTGCAGTATTGATGATTCTTCTGATGAGTGCATCGCTCTATCAATTCATCAGGGGTAAATCCTTACTTTCTCTGGTAAATCCCCAGTCAAATGCGATCGATTCAGATAATTCCAACGCGATCCTGCCAACCCTTGCAGAAGGGGATGAATATCAATCCGTAAAACGAGATGCCAAGGCAGATACGGTTCTTCCTACCGGATATCGACAGGAACCGGTCTCATATACCGTCGCCACCGGGGATTCTATTTTCGGGATCGCAGAAGAATTTGAATTGGACCCGGAAACGGTTTTATGGGCGAACTACGATGTCTTAAATGACGATCCGCATATGATCTCGGTCGGGCAAACCCTGGTCATTCCCCCCGTCGATGGAATTCTTTATGAATGGCAGGAAGGCGATACGCTGGAAAAGATCGCTGAAAAATATTACGCGAATGTCGATGATATCCTGCTTTATCCCGGCAACGATCTGGATATGACCAATCCCACCATCGATCCCGGTACTATGGTAATGATCCCCGGCGGATATCGCGCTTATACTACCTGGGTTGTTCCTTCTGTCGCCAGTAATGATGCCGGTGTCAATACAACCATTCTCGGTTCCGGAGGTTGTGCAACCGCAGTGGGTCTTGTTGGTACCTACACCTTTAGCTGGCCTACCCCTTACCGTATCATCAGCGGTAACGACTACTGGAGCGGGCACCAGGCACTGGATATGATGTGCTACCTGGGTGATGGAATTACTGCGTCCGATTCCGGCGTGGTTATCTATGCCGGTTCTATCAGCGGTGGTTATGGGAATATGGTCATGATCGACCACGGCAATGGATACCAGACTCTGTATGCCCACTTGAATACCATTTACGTCTCCTGCGGACAAAGCGTTTACCAGGGACAGGTAATTGGTGCCTGCGGGTCAACGGGAAATTCCACCGGACCTCACCTGCACTTCGAGATCCGTTTGAACGGCGGGTTCATCAACCCCTGGCTTGTTCTACAGTAAAAACAAAAGAAGAACCCGGCACATAACCGGGTTCTTTTATAAAATATCCGGAGGGTTTACCTCGATCCGCCAATCTTCCAGAGGAAGTTGTTTCAGAATGCCGGAAGGATCTTTTCCCCGCAGGATGATCTGCTGTCGGTAGAATCCTCGTATTCTAGCAAAGAAAGGAGGAACCGGTCCGCTCAGTATCATTTCTTTTTCGAGATGCTGTTTCTCTAAATACTGCTTGATCTTTTGAAAAAGATCATCCGCTTTCCTTGCGGCTGCCGCGGGGTCGGTATGCCTGATCTCCAACCGGACCAATTGTGTGAAGGGCGGATAAGCCAATTCACGCCTGCTGATGATCTCATCCGAATAGAAACCATTGAAATCATGCCGCGAGACTCTTTTAATCACAGAATGATCGGGCTGGTAAGTTTGCAGGATAACCTGCCCGCCTAACGGGCTGCGCCCCGACCGACCGGCAACCTGCGTGAGCACCTGAAAACTTCGTTCTGCTGCCCGGTAATCGGGAAAGTTCATCCCTACATCTGCGAGCACAATTCCAACCAATGTTACCAGCGGAAGATCGAGCCCTTTCGCCAGCATCTGCGTCCCAATCAAAAAATCTGCATGATGATTGGCAAAATGAGAAAGAAGAAGTTCCTCTGCTCCCTTCTGACGGGCTGAATCAGCATCCCAGCGTAGAATACGCGCTTGCGGGAAGATACGTGCCAGTTCCCCTTCAACTTTTTGAGTGCCGCCTCCATATTTCCCGATCTGTTTCTTCCCGCAGGAAGGACATTCTTGCGGAATCTGCCTTGAGTATCCGCAGATATGACAGATCAATTTCCCCTGATCTTCATGCAGGGTTAAAGGGAGGTCACAGTGCGGGCAGATCAGAGCTTTTCCGCAGCTGCGGCAAAACACATAGGTCTCACTGCCGCGCCGGTTCAGGAATAAGATTGCCTGCTGACGTCTTTCTAAAACGGTTTTCAAGGCTGTTTGCAGAGAGCGGCTGAAAATGGAGTTGTTCCCCATCTTTAACTCATTGCGCATGTCTACGATCTGCACCAGCGGGAGAGGCAGCGAAGCAGCTGTTTTTCCTTCGTCCATGATTACTGGGATCGGCTGTGAAAATTCTGCGGCTTTCTGCTTGATGTAATCTTGATGCGCCAGAATGCGGTCAGGCAGATGGATGATCTCCCATCCCTCACTTTGAGCTCTGAAGAATAAACCAATATCGGGGGTGGCTGAGCCAAGCAGTATCGGGCAGTTGAATATCTTTGTGTAAGCGATGGCTGTTTGGACAGCATCGTAAAATGGTGCGCTTTCACCCTGATAGAAAGAAGCATCATGGAATTCATCCACCACAATCAACCCAATATTGGAAAGGGGGGAAAAGAGCGCACTGCGCGGTCCGATGATAATAGGGATCTTCCCCATGCGGGCTCGAAGCCAGGTGTCATACCGCTCCCCGATGGAAAGTCGAGAATGAACCAAACCTACCTGCCCCGGAAAACGCGCCATAAAACGCTTTACCGTTTGCGGAGTAAGCGAAATTTCAGGGACAAGCACCAATACCTGTTTTCCCTCTTTTATAACAGCTTCAACGGTTCTCAGGTATAGTTCTGTTTTTCCAGATCCTGTTACGCCATGGATCAGGATCGGATGGGGTGTTTTCTCATCTTCCAGACTGCTTTCGATCTTTTTCCAGGCAGTTTGCTGCGCAGGAGCAAGCTCCGGTACAGAAGCCGGGCTTACCTCAACATGCTCCAGCGGATCACGCCAGATCTCCATTTCACTTAAATGAATGAATCCTTTTTCTTCCAGAATCTTCAAATCTGCTGCGTTCGCACCCGAAGAGGCATATACCCAGGCAACATTCACAGGGATCCCCTCTTGAAGCAAAAAATCCAACGCGGCTTTTCTACGGTCTTTTGCTGTGCTGCCGGCTTTGCCAAGTTCATCCTGGTGCTGGTCTATTTGATCTGGAGATTGAATGACCTGTGCGGTGCGAATTTTTTTACGGTGAACACGTGCATCAGGAAGAACAGACCGGCTCTCCAGTATTCCTTTTTGCAGCAGCGACCTGACCGAAGCTTTCCAGTTTTCATGAGAATAAGCAGCTCGCATCTGACGCGCACGCATCGACCCGCGTTTCTTGATTTCATTCAGAATTTTCAGCTGTAATTTTGAGAAATCCTCTCCCTGTTGAGCAGAACGCTTGATTGAGTAGAGCGCATCTGCCATCTGGTTCATACCAGCCGGTAGCATCAGATGAACACAATCGGAAATGGAAGCCATAAAATGCTCCACCATCCAGTCAGCCAACTGCAGCTGCTGCGGGGTAAGA
The DNA here is from genome assembly GCA_963674975.1 of Anaerolineaceae bacterium. Lineage (GTDB taxonomy): Bacteria > Chloroflexota > Anaerolineae > Anaerolineales > Anaerolineaceae > UBA4781. The sequence goes on along the minus strand of OY771913.1, from coordinate 1,699,812 downwards.
ACCGGTTCGGTATCGACGATACCGGATATCTTTTTGATATCTTCGACTTCAGAACTATCGATCTTCTGCAACACCACCGCCTGCGCGTGCATTTTGCCAAATGGGACAATGACCAGACTGCCCTTCTGCAGAGTGCCAAAAGACTCCGGAACCTCATAATCATAGAGGTTTTTCAAACCCGGAACATTGACTACAACGCGTACGATGGAATTCATGAAATCTTTACCAATTTACTGCTCAATGATCGCAGCACCATAACCAACCACCGAAGAAAGATCGCCGGTTTCTTCTCCGGAAGTACTGTGATGTAAAACCCGTACGGTTTTTCCACCTAATAATTGAGCGGTTCGTAATACTGCCGCCACCGCTCCGGCGCCGCATGCGAATGCGATTCCTTTCTTTTCTGCTTCCAGCACCTTTTCAGGAGAAAAAGAAGCAATGCGCTTCAACATTTCTTCATCAAGCTTACACGCAGTTGATTCATCATAAAAGTGAGATAGATCGGTGCTGGCAACCAGCAAAACTTTTTTCCCTTTCAACACAGCTGCCGCAGCCTGCGCGATCATCTCGATCTCATTAATCTCATGGGTTCTTATCATTAATGGAAACAACTGGAATGCACCTGCCAGAGCTGTTTGCAGGAAGGGCAGCTGAATTTCCAGGGAATGTTCTCCATCAAATGTAATTTCGTAGACGGGAAACTTATTCTGCTGCATGCTTTCCATAAATTCATGCAGCGGTTTTTCTGCGACCGGTACAACCCCCAGCGGTGTTTGATAAGCAGAATGCCCGGTGGTTATCACCGGTTCTCGAATGTAAGCGTGATATGGAGAAAATACCGCCGCAACATCAAATTTCTTTCCCATCACCGCACGATATGCGTAACCGGCTGTTGGTCCGGAATACCGGTAGCCCGCATGGGGAGCAACCAGTCCGATCACATCCGCCTGGATCTCTGGCAGGCTGGCGCAGTCAAGATAAGATTGGATCTCTGCAGAAAGCACCTGCGGATCGCGGCTGTACCAGGTTCCTGCAATTGGAGATGGGCGAATATTCTTTTCATCCAGCGACATTTCAGCCTCCTGCTTCAATTATAGCGGGAGACTAAATAAAAAGAGGGAAGAGTTGCTTCCCTCTCAATTTATTTTTCATTAATAAGGGTAATATTTATGCGGATTCACGCGGAAACCGTTGAGACTCATCTCATAATGCAAATGGGGTCCGCTGGAATTTCCGGTGCTTCCCATAGCACCGATCAATTGACCACCATAGTTGATCCAATCACCGCACCCAACGTAGATATCGCTCAGGTGAGCGTAGAGTGTTTGCCAGCCATTTCCATGATCGAGTACGACCACGTTTCCGTAACCCCAATCATTCCATCCGGCATAAACCACCACACCAGCATCCGCCGCATAGATCGGGTTGCCCGTGTCGCCGCCAATATCGATACCCCAGTGGTTGATCTCTGGTGAATATTCATACCCTGAAATGAAGGTTTCAGAGGTAGGCCATACAAAAGCTTCGGTTCCTATCGGTCCGCTGTACACCGCATTACAGTGTCCCTCGCCAAGAATGCTGGATGTAGCCGCATCATCCCTGACGAACAATGCCGCAGACCAATCCACAAATTCACGAGTGCCACCCGGAACAAACAGAACAGTTCCAACTTCTATGTTTGGATTGGTATAATCCCCGATCGTATCGGCGCTCAGGTTATTTCCCGGCCAATTGATGATATCTTCAGGGGTTACATCCAACCCGGTGGCAACCCCGTTCAATCCATCGCCTTCATGCCAGGTATAGGTGGTTCCATCCGTTGGGTAAATATCCAGAACCTGTCCGGGGTAGATAGCCGCCGGGTTATCCAGCAGGACATTGTAGTTGCACCAAAGGATGGTCTGTGCATCCAGACCAAATTGTGCCGCAATTCCTATCAATGTATCTCCACCTTGAACTTCATATTGAACAACATCATAGCGCGACTGGGAGGGAGCATCCGCATCAGTATTGATATCAGAAGACTTGCTGATGCCTTCAACCGGAGAAACTCCTTCATATGCAGGCAGCAGTACATCCGAATCATCTGCTATCTCTGTCGATGCGTACGTTTCAGAATCTACAGCAGTAACAATCTTATCTTCCGTAAGGAAGAAAGCTTTCATCACCCATACAATCAAAGCAACCATAAGAACAGTGAGAAAAATCGTCCCGACTTTCGAGGTAGCATCTTGCAGACCAATTTTCCGAACTCTTTTCCAAAAATTGTCCCAAATGGTCAGTAATTGAGGGGTTTCTTCTTCCTGTTTTTGCTGCTCTACTTCTTGTGAATCATCAACATCATGTGATGTAATATTTTCATCCATTAAAACCTCACGCGACATCATAACATGCCGATTTTTAACGGTCAAGCGCCTTAAGATGGAGATTTTATGATTTTTTTATCATTCATACACAAAAAAGTTATAATCAGCATATGAATTCTTCAAGAATTGAAAAAACACTTGGCAACCTGTTAATTCAAAAAGAATGTTTCATTGCTACTGCAGAATCCTGCACCGGCGGGTTGATTGCAGATCGCATCACTGATATTCCGGGCTCCTCCAGATATTTTCTGGGAGGAATGGTGACCTATTCCAACGAAGCAAAGATGAAATGGCTGGGTGTAAGTGCAGAAACGCTCAAGCAGTATGGAGCAGTAAGCCAGCAAACAGTAAAAGAAATGGCAGCAGGGCTGGCTTCCAACTTAAAAACAATCTGCCCATCCTCTAACCTGCTCACGATCGCCGTATCAGGGATCGCCGGTCCTGATGGAGGTACTCCCGCCAAACCGGTAGGATATGTATGGATCGGCTGGTCATTCCGGGACGTTATCTGTGCTGAAGTATTTCATTTTCAAGGGGATCGTGTTTCGATTAAAAATCAAAGCGCCGATCAAGCTTTATCCGGCGCTCTGCAATTGCTGCAAAAATAGCTCGTTTTAACCCATCCTTGCTCGTTCTTCTTCGACAATACTGGCATCCAGCTTCTTGAAGAGAGGAAGCGGCTTCTGAAAAGCGCTTCCCGGTTTTAACGTGCTGGGTTTCCATTCTCCGCAAGCATCAGTTGGGTCATAACGCAAGATTGTATGTTCACCCAGTTCGTCGTTGACTTTTTCCACCTTCTGAGAACCATACAGCTGACCGTTATATCCTAAAAACTGGTGCAGCTGCTGGCAGGTAAAAGGCAGAAAAGGCGCAAACAGGATCTTGAGGGAATCGATCGCTTTCATGGCAACATAGATCGCGCGAGACGCTGCTTCTCGATCACTCTTTATGTTCATCCAGGGCGCCGTCTGATCAAGGTATTTGTTCACTTCGGCTGCCAGGCGCATCACTTCAGATAATGCCGCCCGCAAATGCACCTGCTCGATTTCTTTCCCGACCGTCTCAAACCCACCTTCGACAGCAGCCAGCAGTGTTTCATCCAGCTCCGTCAGCGGTCCGGGTTCAGGGATCACTCCCTCCCAGTATTTATAGGCAAAGGAGAGCACCCGATTTGCAAGGTTTCCCCAGGTTGCTACCAATTCATCATTATTACGGTGGTAGAACTCTTCCCAGTCCCAATCCGCATCCCGCGTTTCAGGCATGATCACCGTCAGGTAATAGCGGAAAGCATCCGGGTCATAACGCGTCAGGAAATCTTTTCCCCATACTGCCCAGTTGCGGCTGCCTGATATTTTCTTGCCTTCCAGGTTCAAAAACTCATTGGCGGGGACATCATAAGGAAGGACAAATTTTCCTTTTTCCTTCTCTCCATACAGTTCATCGAATTTTTCTGTACAACCGATCAATTCAGCCGGCCAGATGATAGCATGGAAAGGAATATTGTCTTTTCCAATGAAATAGAGTGTTTTTGATTCCGGCTGCTTCCACCAATCGCGCCAGGCTTCTTCTTTTCCTTCTATTTTGCTCCATTCAATGGAAGCCGAGAGATAGCCGATCACTGCCTCAAACCACACATACAGGCATTTTCCCTCCCATCCTTCCAGCGGAACAGGAATACCCCATTCAAGATCACGGGTGATCGGTCTACCGTGCAATCCTTCACTCTGAATCTGCCCCAAAGATTGACGCACCACATTCGGACGCCAGTATGACTGCCGTTCGGTGAGAAAGTCAACCACGTCATCCTGCATCTTTGCCAGATCGAGGAAATAATGTTCTGTTTCCCGCAGTTCAGGGGTGGAGCCATCGACCTTGCTGCGCGGATTGATCAGTTTTGAAGCTTCCAATAAATTACCGCATTTATCACACTGATCGCTGCGTGCCCCTTCAAAGCCGCAGATATAGCAGGTACCTTCCACATATCGATCAGGTAAAAATCGTCTTTGCGCGGGGGAATACCACTGCATCTGTTTTTCTTTGTAAAGAAAGCCGTTTTCAAGCAGTGTGGTAAACATGATTTGAGAAACATGAAAATGATTACTGGTATGGGTTGTTGTGAACAGATCATAGGTGATCCCCATCTGCTGGAAGAGTTCCAAAAAGCCTGTGTGAAAGCGCTGGTAAACATCCTGCGAGCTTACACCTTCGGCATCGGCGCGAATCGTGATGGGTGTGCCATGTGAATCACTGCCTGAAACCATGAGAACCTTATTCCCTTTCAAGCGGTGGTATCTGGCAAAAATATCTGCGGGTAAATAAGACCCCACCAGATTCCCGGCATGAATTTCAGCATTAGCATAAGGCCAGGCAACAGCGACTAGAATATTTTCAGGCATAGAAAATCACTCCCATATAGAATAATCTCGATTTTATCACGAAGATTTCTGTGAATTTTCCGCGGTAATTAAAACAAGGATATATCAAAGAATGAATAATGAGAATCTCTGTTCTTGACTGGTTTTGATTTTCTACATAAAATGGATAGTAATCGTGTTCTGGTGCCCTCTCCCCGGATGGAAGGGCACAATGGCGAAACCGGTGATCATACCAATGAAAGTCCGGTGCTGTCCCGCAACTGTAAGGTTCATAGAACCAAGCCAGGTCGACCGCCAGGATAGAAAGAAAAGCACACACACTCTCGTGGATAGGAGGTGACCATTGACTATAGAAAATAAAACATGATCTGTCGGGTTATTGGCAGATTTTTAATTTAAATTTCTAAGAAAAGTGAGGTTACCTATGCAAAAGAAATTTGCATTCTTTTTTTCAATGTTACTGATCACAACTGCTCTTTTTGGCTGCACCACTACAGCAGAACCCGTAGCCGAAGCAGTTTCTACTGAAATCTCGCTGGTAGATGGTCTGGGTCGTGAAGTCACCCTGGAAAGCCCGGCTACCAGTATCGTTTCGCTTTCACCCTCCAACACAGAACTGCTGTATGCCGTAGGAGCCGGTGATCAGGTAGTCGGTCGCGATTCTTTCTCCGATTATCCTGAAGAAGCCATCAATCTCCCCGACATCGGCGGTGGTTTTTCTGAATACAATCTTGAAGAGATCGTCAACCTGGATCCCGATCTGGTGCTGGCTGCCGAGATCAATACTGCCGAACTGGTGCAATCGATCGAAGATCTGGGAATTAACGTCTTCTATATCAGCAATCCGCTTACTCTCGATGACCTGTATACCAATATCGAAAATGTTGGAATGCTGACCGGAAACAGCGAAACAGCACAAACAGTGATCGCTGATGCCCGGGAGCGTGTAGATGTGGTGGTATCTGCCGTTGCCGAGACCGACACAGTCCCAACCGTATACTACGAACTGGATGCCACCGATCCATCCAAACCCTACACTGCCGGACCCGACACATACTACAGCACTCTCATCAGCATGGCGGGTGGAGCGAATATTGGCGACGCGCTTTCTTCGTCATGGGCGCAGATCAGCCTGGAAGAATTGGTCATTCAAGATCCCGATCTCATCCTTTTGGGAGACGCATTGTATGGCATCACCCCCGAAAGCGTTGGGGAACGGGAAGGTTGGAGCACCCTGACTGCTATCATAGAAGGAAAAGTACTTCCCTTCGACGATAACCTGCTAGCTCGCCCCGGTCCCCGCCTGATAGATGGACTGGAAGCACTGGCTCAGATCATACATCCAGAGGCTTTTGAATAATGAGTAAACGCTCTCCTGCAAAATGGATCATACTGCTTGCCATCGGAGTAGTGCTTGCAGCACTATTAAGTATTATCCTCGGCAGCGTCAACATTCCTTTGCAGGATGTATTCGCAATTCTAAAATCGAGGGTGGTTAACCATACCACCCTCACAAGTATTCAGGATAAATTTACCAGCATCCTGTTCGATCTTCGTATTCCGCGCACCCTCCTGGTTCTGCTGGTAGGGGCTGCACTGGCTGCCAGCGGTGGGGCTTACCAGGGATTGTTCCAGAATCCCCTGGCTGACCCATACCTGATCGGAGTGGCATCCGGCGCAGGGTTGGGGTCCATCATTGCCATGACCATTCAGTGGCCGCGCGATCTGCTGGGATATTTTACAGTTCCCATCAGCGCATTTATCGGCGCCCTTCTGGCAGTAACGCTCGTCTATTCACTGGCAAAAACAGGCAAAACCGTTCATAACACCACCCTCATTCTTGCCGGGGTGGCGGTGAGTTCTCTTTCCAACGCGCTTACTTCTTTTCTGCTGCTCAACGCGGGCGGCGAACTGCGCCGGGCGATCGTCTGGATGATGGGCGGCAGCACCATGATCGGCTGGAAACCCGTCATTACAGCTGCTCCATTCATTCTATTGGGCATCGGCTTGCTGTGCAGTATGGGCTACCAGCTGAATGTGCTTCAATTTGGAGATGAAGAAGCGCAGCAAATGGGTATCCCTGTGAAAAAGGTCCGTCTGTGGATCATCCTGGCTGCCAGCCTCACCACCGCTGCCGCTGTTGCTTTTGCAGGAACAATCGCTTTCGTTGGGCTAGTTGTACCCCATATACTGCGCCGCCTGGTAGGAAATGACTATCGCCTGCTTCTTCCCTTATCCGCTCTGGGAGGTGCCATTTTTCTTGTTCTTTCCGACATCCTTGCCCGCATGCTGCTCGCACCGCAGGAGATCCCGGTGGGAGTGATCACCATCCTGTTTGGAGCACCATTCTTCTTATTCATCCTGCGCAGCACTAAAAGAAAGGTCTGGTAGAATGCTGCAGGTAAAAAACCTTTCTGTCAATTTCAACAAGCTCACTATCCTGGATTCGGTTTCATTTGAACTGCACAAAGGAAAGATCCTGGGATTGATCGGACCTAACGGCGCAGGGAAAACCACCCTGCTCCGCGCGATCAATGGATCGATCAACATCGATCATGGAAAGATCATCTTCAAAAAACAGGATCTATTGAAGATAAAAGAGCATGAACGAGCAAATTTCATGGCTACCGTTCCTCAAAATCGGACCATTCCTGCCGGTTTTCAGGTACGGCAGATCGTCTTAATGGGAAGGACTCCCTATCTAAACTGGTTCGGAAAAACCACAAAACGAGATGAACGGATCGCAGAACAAGCCATGCACGATACAGATACTTATCAACTGGCTGACAAAATGGCAGATGAGCTATCAGGCGGAGAGCAGCAGCGGGTCATTCTAGCCCGCGCTTTCACACAGGATACTCCCCTGCTTCTGCTGGATGAACCCACCACGCATTTAGACATTCGCTTTCAGATGGAATTCCTGGACCTGCTGCAGAAGCATGTCAAAAAAGAAAAGAAGTCGGTTATCATCGCCATGCACGACCTCAACCAGGCATTGCGCTTTTGTGATGAAGTTATCCTTCTCTCTCAGGGAAAAATCTATGCCAATGGAAAGCCTGAAACAGTACTGACAGAAAAAAAGCTTTCTGCCGTCTACCAGTATCCGATCCGAATCCGAAAAAGCGATAAGGAAGCGCCGATCTTTATTTATCCGAAGCTATAGAAAGCAGTTCGGTGAGTTCTGTCGGAGAAGAAAGGATCAGATCGGCAGATGCCTTACGCAGGTCTTTCAGCTTTCCAAAACCGCACAGCACACCGGCAGTCTTCATTCCGGCAGCCTTCCCTGCCAGAATATCCACGATCGTATCACCCACCATTAAACACTTTTCAGGAGAAACCTGTACTTTTTCAGCGGCATAGAGCAGCGGATGAGGAAAAGGTTTCGTATACGTACAGGTCTGCGCATGTACGACCACATCAAAATACTGCTCCAATGAAAACTGCTGGAGAAAACGCCGCACTCCCGTTTCGCCCCGCGTGCTGATTATGCCCAGTTTAAAACGCGTTCGTAAAACTTCTATCGTTTTTTCAACACCGCTAATGAGAATAAAATCGTCCACAGACTCATTGTCAGCGGGTTCATATTTCCGGTGAAATAATCTTGCTACGAAATCATCGATCCCCAATCTATCTATCAGGTGGTAGGTGCTGTTAAAAAAGGTCATTGCCATAGAAACGGAATTTCTGGCAAAGCTGCGTCGAGATTTTTCTTTCCACAAAAAATCCATAAAGTGGAAACGTCTCACGATCTCATCGATGATCTGATCATCCGAATCGCTTAATGTTCCATCTACATCAAAAAAGACCGCCTCGATCCCCGCTAGAATATGCTCCATCATTCCCTTTTAATTTGCATTCAAATAATCAATTGCCCATAAGGCATCTTCATAATCTTCACGGATTTTCAGCGCATCGCGGAAATAACTCATTGCGGCGCTTTCATCTCCATTTTGATAAAATGCCCAACCGCGCCACAGCATGGCTTCTTCAGATGTACGAGAAATATCAAGCGCCCATTTCGTCAAATTTAAGAGGTCCTCTGTTCTATTCACATGGAAATATGCAATGAAGGGACCAAATTGATAGCGCAGCATACGCTGCGGCCATCCAATGTTTCGAGCGGTATCGTACGCCTGTGCCGCCTGAATATAATTCTCAAAATAAATCTGGTTGGTTCCGAGGTTGAACCAGGCAAACACATTATCAGGATCGTCTTCGGTTTCCTGCTTTGCTGTTGCCAGGGCTTTTTCTCGATTTTTATCTAAATCCCAATCATCGCCCAGCACACTCTGCAGGAGAGTTTCCTGTTCTTCACGATACACAATGATATAGACGCGATTAAAACCCTGCCATCGATCATCAAGAATATCGTAGTTGATCGATTGATTGGGACCGATCTCCGAATCTTGTGCGGTGAACGTGCGTGATGTATCGTTATATCCTGTGATCAGCAGGTAATGCCCTGACCACAAATCATCATCAGGCCAATACTGCCTATCGGTGGTAAAGGATTCCTCGATCATGACCGGAAAACCAGCCGCCAACAGATCTTTTATCCTCTGCAGATTGCCGCCCACACGGAATTCCGCTTTCAGCCAGCCCGAGTAATTGCGTACATAATAAACCAGCTCTTCCACATTCACATTGCGGTCATCACGGGTTGGTTTGATAATATCCGATATATAATATTGGCTGCCGCTCCACCCATAATAGCGCAGATATAATGCCAGCGTAGCCGGTCCGCAGTTATTCCAATCCTGTTTATCTTTCGCTTCATCATATGCCGGCGCGTTCAGTATGGTCGTTTCAGGAATGGGCGTAGGAGCTATGGTAGGTGTTGGGGATATAACAGGAGTGGGAGTACTGGTCGCGGGAACCGCTGTGCTGGTAGGGGTTTCCGTATCCATTACGCTGCTGACCACAGGAGCGGGCAGTGTTTCTATCGGGTTAAGAAGTCGATGAATATAGGTAACCGCCATATCCACACGCCAGCTTACCACACGGTTGACCCACGGGATCTGATAGACGCTAAAACCCACTACTATCAATAAACAAACCAGCAGCAAAATCTTGAGCCCTGGTTTACGTTTCTTATTTTTATATGGAATGTATTCAGGATATGCCATGCGCCAATTTTACCTTATCCACTCATTTAATAGGATTGAAAGTGTCAGAATTATTGATATAATCGCCGCATGTTTTATCATATTTGGACAGAAGGCTGCCAGATGAATGTGGCGGATTCCATCCGTCTTTCTTCAGCCCTTGAACAGCTTGGATATTCTCCGATCAAGGAAATCGAAAAAGCCGACCTCATTGTACTCAATACCTGCGTGGTCAGGCAGAGTGCTGAAGATAAAGCGGTCGGCAGACTTTCTTCATTAAAAAAAGTAAAAGAAAAAAAACCACAGACTGTGATCTGTCTCATGGGATGCATGGTAGGCATGGGAGATCCTTCCCCCTTGCAAAAACGCTTCCCTTATGTGGATGTATTTTCCGCTCCTTCCGACACCCGCCGCCTGGTAAAATTTTTGGCGGAAAAAGATAAAAAGAGACTGGATGATAAATGGGATACAGCTCAATCGATCTTAGATGGAGTTGATACCTTTGTCCTGCCAGCCGAAATGCGCGGGAATGCCGTCACGGCTTTTGTATCGATCGTGCTGGGATGTTCTCACGCCTGCAGCTACTGTGTGATCCCTCTGCGGCGCGGGAAAGAGATCAGCCGCCCGCCGCATGATATCATGGCAGATATAAAAGCTCTGGCTGAACAGGGTATCAAAGAAATAACCCTGCTGGGGCAGATCGTCGATCGGTACGGGCTCGATAATGATGCCTACCCAACCCTTGGAGAACTGCTGCGCCAGATCCACCAGATCGAAGGTATCCAGAGAATCCGTTTTCTAACTTCTCATCCCAATTGGATGAATGATGAACTGTTGGATACACTCACAGAACTACCCAGGGTCATGCCGCACTTTGAACTGCCCATACAAGCCGGCGACAATGAGGTTTTGAAGCAAATGCACAGAGGATATACGGTGGAAAAGTATCTTTCCATTGTGGAAAAAATACGCAGCCGTTTTCCTTTCTCATCCATTGCAACCGATTTGATCGTTGGTTTCCCCGGAGAGACGACAGAACAATTCCAGCATTCACTGCAGATGCTGGAAGAAGTAAAGCCAGATATGACCCATGTGGCGCGTTATTCTCCACGCCCCGGAACATATTCGGCAGTTCATATGGAAGATACTGTCGCGGATGAAGAAAAATGGGAGAGATTTCGCGCCGTGGAGGTTTTGCAGGAAACAATCACAACAGAGATCAATCAGCAATACCTTGGAAAAAAGATCGCTGTTCTATTCGAAGGACAGAAAAAAGGGCGCTGGTTCGGGAGAACCCCAACCAACAAGCTTGTCTTTTCCGATTCGCAGCAGTTCCTGCTGGGTTCTATCCAGGATGTTGCCATTACCTGGACTGGTCCCTGGTCATTGATCGGAGAAGTTCCTTCTAAAGATTAACTATGAAAAATTTTGCAAAGATACTCATCATTGGATTGGGCATAGTGCTCACCGTTGTGGTCGTAGCCTTCTATGAAGTCATTTTCCACCCGCAGCGCTCCTCGAAAGTTGTTCAATACTTACGAAATCCCGAGGAACATTTCGAATGGGAGGTGCAGGCAAATTCCAGATGCGGAGATGCTCCTTTTATATTGCCGACCAGCGGTTTCATCGGCTACCTGTGGGATGATTCTTTCCATATCGGTCATCATCACCAAGGAATTGACATTTTCGCCGGAACAGAATCGGGTATTACCCCGGTTTACTCCGCATACGATGGATATTTAACCCGTCTTTCTGATTGGAAATCTTCCCTGGTCATCCGCATCCCGGATGATCCCCTGCAGCCAGGTCGGCAGATATGGATCTATTACACACACATGGCAGATAAAAATGGAGAATCCTATATTACAGCTGATTTTCCTCCCGGAACAAGCGAAGTATTTGTCAAGGCAGGAACACTGCTGGGGTACCAGGGAAACTACTCGGGATCTGCTAACAATCCGGTGGGGGTTCATCTGCATTTTTCTATCATCCTTTCAGAAGCAGATGGTTCTTTCAAGAATGAATTGGAGATAAAGAACACACTGGATCCGTCCCCCTATTTTGGTTTACCCTTGAATGGAAAAGACAACAAGGATACCATCCCGGTCTGTACAGTTAATCCATAATCAATTTCTTCATCTATAATTCTTTGTGACCATGTTACAGTATCATGATTTGAAAAATGCTTTGGATGAATTGGAGATCAAGCGCAATGATCCAACCATTGTATACGCTTCTTCTTCATTGATCCCCAATGTTAAGGGCGGGGCACAAACCCTGCTTGGAGCTTTTCTGGCAGGCATCGATAATATCCTGATGCCGGGGTATACCTTCAAAACCATGATCATTCCAGAAATTGGGCCTGAGGAAAATTTGATAGAATACGGCAGCGGGCGTGTGGAGAATCTCAATGCTTCTATTTACACACCTGAACTTCCCGCCGATTTTGAAGATCAGGAACTCAGTGAAACTTTCCGCCATTTTCCGGATGTCATGCGCTCCAGCCACCCGATCTTTTCTTTTTTGGGACTGGGACTGGATGCTGCTCTCGACATGCAATCGCTCGATGACCCTTACGGGCATATCCGCTATTTACGAGGAAAGCATGCCCGCATTCTGCTGGCAGCCAAAGAACCTTCTGTTTTATTCAGCATTCATTATTGCGAAGGAGAAAGCGGTAGAAGGCAATTTGTACGCTGGGCTTTGACAGGAGAAGGGATCAAGGAATGTCCGCATTTTCCCGGGTGCTCTACTGGATTTCACAAGATTCTTTTTCACCTTGGAGAGAATGTAAAAAAAACACAGGTCGAAAACCAGACCTGGTATGCGCTCTCTCTCGATCACCTGATCGATACTGCGCTGAATATGCTCCGAACCGATCCTTACGCGCTGCTCTGTAATGACCTGCACTGTGAGAAATGCAATTTAATAAGGAAGGATATCCGTCAGCGAGAATGATAATGATGGGCTTGCCGCTCCTTGTTTGGTTTGACATATAATAAAAATAAAAAAGTTAACCGATAATTTTATTTTGGAGAGAATAGATGATTGAAATTAATGAACATGTGATGATTGATGACTCTTTAAGCGGTGTTACCGTTGGTGTCATTAAATCATCCAAAGGGGTAATCTTCATCGACTCTCCATTAACCCCAAAAGATGTCCAATCATGGCGCACCACTGCAATGAAGAATGACAGCGGTCCCTCCCGTTTGCATGTATTGATGGATGAACATTTCGACCGCACCGCTTGTGTTGTTCCAATTAAAAGCCCTGTTCTGGCACATGAAAAAACCGGTAAATCAATCATCGGTCGCCCCACCACGTTCCGCTTTCCTTCATCCGATACAGGCAGTGAATGGGAGCTTTATCCTGAGATCGGTCCAATGCAGTGGATCTATCCAGAGATCACCTTTACACAATCTATGAAAATTGAAATGAACGATGATGTAGTTGACCTCAGTTACCACCCGGGGCCTTCTAAGGGAGCCATCTGGTTAGGGCTGCCGCAGCTTAAGACCTTATTCATTGGAGATGCCGTTGTTACCAAAGAACCGCCTTTCCTTGAAAACGCAGATATCGACCAGTGGCTTGAAACGCTGGATCTCCTCAAATCCAGCGAGTATAAAGACTTCACCATCATCAGCGGCAGATCAGGGGTAATAGACAAGGATGATATTCAGGAACAGATAAAACTTCTTACCCAGATCAAGAAAAAACTGGAAAAATATGTATCGAAAGAAATGAACGTCAATCTAGTTGAGAAACTGGCTTTAAGCTTTATGGATATGTTCCCGGCTAAAACCAAGAGACTACAGGAGCACTATAAGGCTCGCTTGAAATGGGGGATCAACCAATATTTCAGTAAGAATATACATTAAACAGAAATGGAATGGATTTCATGCAGGCAAAAACTTTCATCCCACTGGTAGAAATCACACGTGGCGAGATCATCGAGTCTCTCCATTTTGGAACAGTGGTCATCTGCGATAATAAGGGCAATATCCTTTTCAAGGCAGGGGATCCGGATTTTGTTACCTATTTACGCTCGACTGCAAAACCACTGCAGGTACTGGCTTTGCTTGAGCATCCGGCAGTGGAACAACTGCATCTTGAAGAAGATGAGATCGCCATCATGTGTGCTTCCCATTCAGGCACTGATGACCATGTGAAAGTACTGACTAAACTGCAAAACAAGATCGGTATTGATGAAAACGATCTCCTCTGTGGAACGCATTTACCTTTTGACCGGATTACATCAAACCTGATCATTCGTGGAGAAGCACGGCTCTCAACCTTACGGCACAATTGTTCCGGAAAACACAGCGGTATGCTGGCACTCGCCAAACTGCTGGCTGAACCAAAAGAAAATTATCTTCAACCAGATCAAGCCACACAAAAACTGATCTTGAAAACCTGTGGAGAGATGTTTGAATTTTCTGTCGATCAATTCAAGATGGGAACAGATGGCTGTTCCGCACCTGTTTTTGCGGTACCCATGCTCAATGCAGCTCTGGCGTATGCCCGATTGTGTCAGCCCGATGACCTCTCCCCAGCCCGCGCACAAGCCTGCCGGCAGGTCACGCACGCTATGATGACCCATCCATTTCTTGTAGCAGGTCCCAACCGGCTTGATACTGCGTTGATGCAGGCACTTCCCGGAATCTTGATCGCTAAAACAGGCGCAGAAGGTTTCTTTGGAATGGGACTCATGCCCAATGCACTGTACGAAGGCAGCCCGGCGTTGGGCATTATGATCAAAATCATCGATGGCGACTTGAGAGAACGTGCCAAACCGATCGTTTGTACCAGCATCCTTAAGCACCTGGGATTGATCACGTTAAAAGAAGAAGCATTATTAAAAGAGTACGATAACGCCGAAATCAACAACTGGCGAGATATTCCGGTCGGTGAGATCCGTCCATCCAAAGTACTAAAAAAGGCTCTGCGCTCTTGGAAGCAATAGATTCCATCAATAAAACGCCCGAAAATCGCTTCTCTACCGATAAACTGAATGCACGGTGGATGTATGATCGTTTATATGAGATCTATGGCTCCCCTACCTGGCGCACTCCCCTGCCTGCCATTGACGAGCTGGTTTCCACCATCCTTTCGCAAAACACCAACGACCATAATCGCGATATCGCTTTTGAACGGCTGCGCCAGCGCTTCCCCACGTGGGAAGAGGTTTGCGACGCGGATACTGCCGAGATCACTGCCGCCATTCGCCCGGCCGGGTTGGGCAACCAAAAAGGGAAACGTATTCAAGCCGTACTGCGCCAGATCCGCCAGGAACATTCAACGCTGGACTTGAATTTCCTCAAGAACTGGGAGCGGGAAAAGGTTAGAGAATACCTGCTGCAGTTCAAAGGAGTGGGATTCAAGACCACAGCTATTGTGATGCAGTTTTCTCTGGGTATGCCCGCTTTTCCGGTAGACACCCATATTTACCGCGTGACCGGGCGCTTTGGAATTCGTCCAGCGCAGATGAGTGTGAATGACTGTCATCAATACATGGAAAAGCTTTTTTCTCCTAATCAATATGAAACCGGGCACCTCAATATCATCCGGCTGGGGAGAGAGATCTGCCAGGCACGCAAACCGCATTGTGAACTGTGTCCGCTGCAGAAACGCTGCTTGTATGTCAGGCACTAAACTCATATTAAAATAATTCGGAATTGCCCATTAAAAATTTTTGGGGAAAAACAGCTGATCCGTTAGAAAAAGCACCGGTTTGGTTTAGAATTAGCAAACAAAAAAAAACTTACAAATATTAAAATAATTTTCTGAGAGAAATAAAAGTGAAAGCAACCTTACTGCTAGAAAACAACAGCCTATTTGGGTCCTATTTAAACTCTGAACATGGTTTTTCAGCATGGATTGAAGACGAAGACATAAAAGTGCTGTATGACTTTGGGTTTTCGGATAAATTCATCAAAAACGCAGAAGCATTGCATATCGACCTGCGCACTGCCGATTATGTCGTACTTTCGCATGGTCACCGCGACCACGGGTGCGGATTGAAATATCTGCTCAAATACTACCGCGATAATGCCATGGCACGTAAACCGATCATGCTGGTCACAATGGAAGATATTTTTTATAAAAAGTACAACTTCAAGAAAAATTATGTATCCTGCTTTGATACCAGCCGTGAAGTCCTGGAACAATACTTTGATCTGCGCATTACCCCCGAACCGGTCTGGGTGACAAAAAACCTGTGCTATATGGGTGTAACCGAACTGAGCAATGATTTCGAACATAAGATACCCCAGATACCAAAGGTATTCAAGAACGGGGAATGGGTTGGCGATGTTGTGGATGAAGATACACAATTCGCTTACCGCCATAAAAACGGGAAAGAAGTCAGCGTGATTGCGGGCTGCGCCCATTACGGTATCTGCAATATCATGGAATATGCGAAAAAATTAACCGGCGCGCAGCAGATCAACACCTACCTTGGCGGTTCTCATCTGCGCATTGATGAGGTACCTCAATCACAGGTCGATAAAACCGTTGAGTACGTAAAGGAGCAAAACATCAAGGATTTTTATATCTGCCACGATACCGATCTACACTGCAAACTAGCATTGTGGAACGCCACTCCCAGTAAAGAAGCAGGGACTGGATTGATTGTTGAACTTGACTGATCTTTTATAAAACAGAATAATAATTCAGAAACCAAAAGGTCTGCTTCTCACAGCAGACCTTTTTCATTTTATTCAGGGGCATGCACCCGCACAGCCCAGAATCCTGAACCCGGCTGATCGCCGTATGCCAGACGGTTATAGATTTCCGAATCCACAGTTTCCCAATAGGGTGTATAGAACGGAACGATCTCGATCCAGGTTTGCCCGGGTTTGAGCGGAAAAGGATTTCCCTCGGCGTCGATAAAACGGATCGGGCGAAGCTTTCCGGTGGTTTTTTCATATTCTTCACTGGCGGTGGTCCAATAAATGTTGTATTTCTGCCCATCTCTGAAAAGCAGTGCCTGACCGCGTTTAATATAGAGCAGAGAGATATCGATCACGGTGGCACTTTTCACATCATGATCGGCGAAAAGGATGATGACATTGGATGCCTGGATGGGTTCACCGGTCAGGCGGTCGGTCGCTTGAATGAAGTTGGTCGCATCGGCATTATCCTGCCAGCGCTGGAAAGTTCCGTTCGCTTCATCATATCTCCAGAAGATCTGGTTCAGATAAGAATAGTAAAGCCACAGCGATTGAGCCGTCTTTCCTCCCTCCGGAACTGCAGTATCGAAATACATCCCGCTCAAGGCTGCTTCTCCCAGCTCTTTCTGGCTCGACTGCGCCAGTGCTTCCAGCTGCGTCACCTTCATCATCGCGCTGTTTGGATCAGACAGATCATCCCCGAAAATATTCGTATAATCACTGAGCTGTTCAGATACATTCTTGGCAGCCGAAGCCATGATCAGATATCCACTGAATAATTTACGGATCGATTCATACGGCAATCTTCCTGATCGGATCGGACCCACTGCCGGTTCTTCAATGGTTGTGGTAGTTTCATCTTCCGGATATGCTATCGCCACCTCTGCGGGGAAATCTCCGTAGAAGACTCCCAGAAAGCGGGTCATTCCTTCCCCGATCCACATTTCGAAAACGATCGGACAGAACGAGATTCCCGCCTGCGGTCTTGCGGTTGGCGGAAAATTGCTGATGGATACCAGCAGGGGCGGATTTGCGAGGTTTTCCGCATTTCTAACCGGCAGTCCGTTCAACGGATTGACACTTGCAGAACCGGTAGTTGTGTCAGCTGTTTTGTCAGAAGAAATAAGCGTAGAGGTTGGAGTTAATACGGGTTCGTTTTTTGAGACCATGCCTGATTTTTCCAGCTGTTTTGCTGGCACGCTGGTTGCGGTTTCAACAGGTGCGGTGGTTGGGAAAGTACAACCTGCCAGCAGGATCACGTCCAGGATCAACAATCTGATAAAATATTTGCCCTTCATAGCCAACACTCCTATTTTTATTGTAGATGAAATTCCACGGTTGACAAAATGGAATAAAGTGCTTAAACTATGGTATGGTGGTATGACCAATATACCACACAAGTAAAGAAAATGGAGAAAAAGAATGAAAATCAAAACAATATTTGGTCTTATCCTAGTCGTCGTGCTGCTGGCAGCCTGCAAGGTAACACCAACCGCATCCAGCAGTGACAAAAGCGGTGAACCGCTGACGACCGAATTAAAACCGGAGCCAACCGAATCGGTTCTTTCCGAAGACCTGATCTTGCGCGATGAATTCGAAGACGATATTAATAAGAATTGGGGTATGAAGATCGTATCGGGTTTGGAAGACCAGCTTATCTGGTCCCAAAATAGCGGTAAGTTCCGCCTGGAAATTCAACCCCCTAACGATACAAACTTCGTATTCTTCCGTCAGGACACTTCTTACAGCGACGTGATCGTTCAAGCCGAAGTGGAGAACTACGGGCAATTAGACAATGCCTATTCTTTGATGTGCCGCGCTTCTGAAGCGGGCTGGTATGAACTGCGCATCAGCAGCCAGGGTTATTATGAACTGCTGCGTTACGACCAGTATCTGGCTGATGAGGGTAAGAACGCCTACACCAACTTTTTGGATACCCGCATTGGAAGTACCCTGATCAAAAGCGGTCTGGATACAAACGTCTTTGCACTTTCCTGCGAGGGCGATCAGCTCAAGGTATTCATCAATGGTGAACAGGTCTATTATGACAAACGCCCGCTCACCATCGAAGACACCACTTACAGTGAAGGCACGATCGGCTTCGGTGTGCTGAGCTATGGAAAAGAAGTAGATGTGACCTTCAATTCCATCGAGACACTTAAACCATAGCTGCCGGTCTTCCGGTACCCCTTGATAGAAGGAGGCCAAGCTGCCTCCTTCTTTTTTTAATTTTGCGATATTCCTCACCTTCGTTATAATCAAAATAGTATCCGAATTCCGGGGAACCTATGCCTTTAGACCATATCAAACTTCAAGACCAAATTCACACCTTTATAAGCAGTGAAGTTTCCAATCATCAACAGGTTGAGCCGCAAATTGCACAGGCTCTTGAAGCATTGGATCTTTTTTCATCCAATATTTCATGGATGAAAATTTCTGCAAATAAGGCAGAAAAGCGCGTGGCAGTGCCATTTACTGAAAAACCCAGCGATACTTTTCCTCCCCCATCTCATGCCGCTTCTTTTAATTTAGTATGTTCAGATGGCTCTCAGATTTTTCCAGATCCTTATAATGAACCAAACTTTGCCCTGATCAATATCGGCATCATCACCATCCCGGCTGACCCCGCGCAGGCAATCAAGCCCGAAATCATTTCTGAACTATATCAGCATGAGAAGCTGTATAAAAACAATGAATTGATCAATGAAGCCCGGGTGAACCTATACCGGGATGTAATGGAAATGGAATGCTTGTTGAAAGCCTGTAAAAACTTGAATTCCCCCACCATCGCGCTGCGCGACGGGCTGCTGGAGCTCTATCATGATCCGCGAGTGGATAGCGACTTCCAGAAGGAAAATTCATCCTATCAAAACTGCCTGGAAGAGATGCGTAGTGCAGAAACAATGGTGATCCCAGCCGGGTATGTGGATAATCCTCACTCTCAATCGGTGCTGTCCCTGCTGCGTCTGTGCAAACAGGAGAAAGAAAAATCTGCGGATCTGCTTTTCCCGCAGCTCATTGACCGGCAGCTTTTTGAACAGAAATTAAAAAGCGGCGAGAGATCAGCCATCTTTAAAAACCATCTCCCTGCCAGGCAGGATGCAGCCCTGTATTTTTTCTTTTATCTCAATGTGAGCAGCAGCGAAAAACCCTGCATCGTGCGGGTCGAAATTCCAAACTGGGTAGCTGAAAATCCGGAACAGGTGGTTCTGCTGCATTTTGCCCTGCTGAAACAGTGTGCCATCATGGGCACCAAACCCTATCCCTACTGCCTGTACCGCGCGCACGAGACGGCATTGGTCAGCCAGCAAGAAAAAGATGAATTAGGAAAACATATTCTTTCTGAAACGGTAAAAGCAGGTCTTCCGAATGGAGGAAAATCTGCCAAGCAAAGTGCCAAAGATTTATCACGTCTTAAATTATTGGAGCGAAAAAGATGAATGAAAACAGGATCGGGTATGTATTGAGTGCCGATACACTGGGCTGTATCGCCGGACGCCGTATCAACCCGGCCGCCAATCCTTCTTTTGGCGAGATGGTAAAAATACCCTCTCAAGACCAGACGGAACTCTATGGAATCATTTCCAACATCCATATTCTTGATGACGGGCTGGTCAGGCAGCTTGCTACCGCTCAACCCATCGAGGAACGTATTATTCGCGATAACCGCGAGAACCGCATTATCCCGTTGGAATTCAGCATCCTTTTCACAGGCTTCCGCCAGAACGGCAGGATCAGCCATCTGCTGCCGCCCAACCCGCCCCTTTCCCTGGAATCCGTATTCACCTGTACGAATGAGGAGATAGGAACATTTACCACTGCCGGCAGCAGCGGGTACCTGCGCTACCTGGTAGCGGATAAAACCGCGCTCAACTTCGATCTGGTAGCCGCACATTTTCATAATCTATATGCCCTGCTGCAAGAGGATGAGCGAAAATTCTGGATGGACAAGGCGACCCGCGCCCTGATCCATCTTTACCGCAATGATTATGAAACATTGAATGCTCTGCTGCACACTTTATCAGATGCAGCCGTATTCACCGAATAACACAGGAAAATACCATGGATGAAAAAGTATTGAATAGAAACACAGGAAAAGAGATCGGAACGGTGATCGGCGGCAGTCTCGCCGAGAGCCTGACCGCCCGACTGCAAGTTTCTCCGCAGGAAATTCAAGAAGGCAGCTTTGTGACCATCAAAAGCGGCGACTGGCAGTTTTACGGCTTGATCACCGATCTGCGCCTGGGCGCTACCGATCCGCGCTTTTCGGATGAACAGATCGACGCCTATTTTCCACCAGCCGTTGCAGAGATCCTGCGTGAAGAAGTGCTGTACTCCAATGCAATCATCCTGCCGGTGCTGATGTTCGAAAATGGACCGGATTACGATGATGCAAATATTCAAAACTTCCTGAACTGGAAAGAGCAGAAAGAAGCAGAGGGAGAATTGATGACACGCCCGATCCAGATCAAGACCATCCCTGCTCATCAATCTCCTGTCCGCTTAGCCAGCGAAACGGATATTGCCACCGTTTTTGGCGATGAAAAGGACGAGAATAACTTCAAGATCGGCACCACCCGCGAGCAGAATTTTCCGGTGTGCATCGACCTTTCGCATTTCATCCAGCGCTCTTCGGGTATTTTTGGCGCCACCGGCACTGGCAAGAGCTTCCTCGCCCGTATTTTGCTAGCCGGTTTGATCCAGCAAAACAAAGCCTCCTTGCTCGTATTTGATATGCACGATGAATATGGATTCGATGATACAGCTTCCGACACCGGAGAAAAGGTCACCGGTTTGAATACCTTTTTCGGTTCGAAAGTGCAGGTGGTCGGGTTGGGGGGAGGAAGGAACATCCGCGGCAACACGCCCGGCTTTCAGGTGGAGATCGCGGAAAGTGATATCATGCCTGCCGATATTGAAATGTTGAGCGTGGAATTAAACCTGAAAGAAACCACTGCCACCACTCTCTCCGCGCTGGTATCCAGTTTCGGTAAGAATTGGTTCTCGGAATTCAAAGCAATGAAATCAGGCAGTATGATCACCAACGAAGAAGGAAAAAAGATTCCCGCACCCGACAGCGTGGCTGCCTGGGCGAACGAGAATGGCGTGAATGTAATGGCAGCCGAAAGCCTGCACAGTAAATTAGGGCGGCTGTTCCACGCAGGTTACATCGCTGCCAATCCATCCGCAAACGGGCTGCAGAATATCGTGGAAATTCTGAAAAAAGGGAAGCACATCATCCTCTCATTCAGTGGCTATGGAACTGACCTGGATTATCTTTTTATTTCAAACCTGATCACGCGCAAGATCCGCGAAGAATGGGAAGCACTAACAAACGCTTACCGCAACGGCACCGGCGCAGTAAATGAACCTCGCCCCCTGGTCATTGTGGTTGAAGAAGCGCACAAACTGCTCAATCGTGAAATGGCAGCTCAAACCGCTTTCAGCACCATCGCGCGTGAAATGCGTAAATATTATGTGACCCTGCTGATCATCGACCAGCGTCCTTCCCAGATCTATGATGAAGTGCTGTCGCAGCTGGGAACACGCATCTGCGGGTATTTAACCGACGATGAAGATATTCGTGCGGTACTGTCGGGGGCAGCCGGGAAAGAATCACTGCGCAGCATGCTGGCGCACCTGCAGCCGAAAGAAGAGGTACTGATCGCCGGCTGGGGCGTTCCCATGCCAATTCCGGTGCGCTCACGAAGGCTAGATTCCCAATTCTGGCAGGAACTGGGTGGAAATAAAAAAGATCCCCTGCAGGCAGAGAATCTCGAGTCGCAGAAGAAAAAGCTGGGATTCTAAGATCCGTAATAGATTACCCACATGATCAGCGCTGTACAGATTCCCAGCGCTACCCCTGCCATTGCTTCGAAGGGAGTATGTCCCAGGACTTCCTGCAATTTCTTATATGAAAAATTACCGCTCTTCAATATCTCTTCCACGATCTTATTGATCCATTCG
The DNA here is from genome assembly GCA_963674975.1 of Anaerolineaceae bacterium. Taxonomy (GTDB): domain Bacteria; phylum Chloroflexota; class Anaerolineae; order Anaerolineales; family Anaerolineaceae; genus UBA4781. The sequence continues at coordinate 1,677,325 of OY771913.1, read as the reverse complement.
GCATGAAAGCCAGCCTGGCGTCGAATGCTGACCGCATCGTACACGACAATAGTGGCTAATGCGATGGCAACCGCGAACAGCGAAGAATCAAATCCGTCATGCAGTCCGATTGCCAAGGCGGTTGCGGTAGAAATTGCCGAATGGGAACTCGGCATACCACCCGGGCTGATCAGGATGGTCCAATCCCACTCCTTGTTGATGAAGTAGTTAATGGGTAATTTAAGCAGCTGTGCAATCACCCAGGCTACTGTGGCGCAGATAAGTACATAGTTCGATATCAACTGCTGAAAAATATTCATCCAATCAGCTCCCGTTTTTAGTGGATTCTACTGGAGCCTGATCTACCTCACGGATGCGCAGTTCAGCTTTTTCAAGCAGACTTTGGCAGTGCGTCAGCAGTTCCTTCCCCAGTTCAAAGCGTTCCAGCATGGCTTCCAATTCCAATGAACCGTTTTCGAGATCATCCAGCACCTGCTCTAATTCCTGCAGAGCTTCTTCATATTTAAGCTTATGAATATCTTTTTTCGCATTCATTTTTCCCTTATTTCTTTCCTTGTTTCGAGATAACCTCTGCTGCCAGAGAACCATCTTTCAAACGTATATCTATTTTCTCATCTTTATTCGTTTTCTCAATACTATCGACCAAATTTCCCTGTGGATCGAAGACCAGGGCATAACCACGCTGTAAAACAGCCTGCGGATCAAGCGCATGAAAACGTCCTCCAATTGTATCCAGGTTTGCATGCAGCAGATCAAATCGTGAATGGATCATCAGATGCAGTCGTCTTGCTATTTCATCTGTTTGCAGCAGCGCCTGCTCGATGAGCCGCTGCGGAGAAAGATGTTGTATGCGCAGAGATGCTTCTTTCAATTCAGCCTGTCTATCTTGAATGATATCCGTAAAGATCTGTAGATAGGACTCTTTCATTTCACGAATGGTTAATTTCATCTCTTCAATATCCGGCACTGCCAGTACCGCGGCACCGGTGGGTGTGGGAGCTCGCAGATCGGCAGCAAAATCAACCAGCGTGAAATCCGTTTCATGCCCCACTCCGCTGACAATGGGAATAGCACATTCTGCCACCGCCCGTACCACGATCTCTTCATTGAAAGACCACAGGTCTTCCAGCGAGCCGCCGCCTCTACCCAGGATGATCACATCCGGCTTCTGCGGGCTGCGTTCCAATGCGTGCAGAGCCCGCACGATGTTTTCAGCAGATCCTTCTCCCTGCACCAGCGTGGGGCTGAGCAGCACCTCAGCCAGCGGGTAGCGTTTGCGCAGTGTGTTGAGAATATCCTGCAGGGCGGCACCGGTTGATGAGGTAACTACCCCGATAAACTGTGGAAAAGCGGGAATGGGCTTTTTTCTTTCGGGATCAAACAGCCCTTCCTTCTCCAACTTTTCCTTCAAACGCATGAATTCTTTGAATAATTTCCCTTCCCCCTGCTGGCGCAGTGAATCTACATAAAATTGGTACTGCCCGCCCTTTTCATAGACACCGAATTTCCCATGCGCTTCCACAGCCATGCCGTCTTCCAGACGAATGTGCATATACTGCGCCGCCCATTTCCAGATCACACAGCGCAAAGACGCCGTTTCATCTTTGAGCGTGAAATAGATGTGTCCGGAAGCCGGAAAAGACACGTTCGAAACTTCTCCCTCCACCCAGATATCCTGCAGATCCGGATTTTCTTCGAGAAGCAGGCGGATATATCCGGTTATCTCAGAGACCGAATAGATTTGCGGCTGAAAAAGGGTATCCTCAAGCATGTAAATACCAGTATAATCTTTTTTTCGCAGAAACAACGCTTATAATAAGGACTTGAATATGGATAAGAAGCGAAAATCAAAAATGGATCACGTCTGGGCTCCCTGGCGAATGAAGTACATCCAGGAAACCTCTGAGAAGGGCTGCTTTTTCTGTAAAGGACTGCAGCAGGATGATGGCGCTGACAACTTGATCGTCAAGCGCGGAAAATACGCCTTTGTGATGCTCAACCGCTATCCATATACCAGCGGACATCTCATGGTGGTTCCCTATACTCATGAAGCATCCATGGAAAAACTGCCGCTCGAAACAAAGACCGAGATCATGGTCCTCATCACCCAGGCAATTCAAGTTCTCAAAGCAGAATACGGTGCACAAGGGTTCAATGTTGGCGCAAATCTGGGCTCTATCGCCGGAGCGGGCGTGGCAGATCATTTACATTTTCATGTCGTTCCGCGCTGGGACGGAGATACCAATTTTATGACCAGCGTTGGAGATGCACGGGTGCTGCCCGAAAACTTGAGCATCACCCACAAACGCATCAAAGAGCACTGGCCCAAAGAGACAGACTGATTTCCTATGAGTATGTTCAGCATCCGCAAAAAATCCCCGCAAGATACCGGCTGGATCAGTACTTTGATGATCGAAAGCTGGGGCAGCGATGTGGTCGTACTGCAAGGCAGGATGCTTCGCCCCGCAGAATTATCCGCGTTTATCGCCGAACAAAATGGGGAGCGTATTGGACTTATCACATACCAATTAAAAGGAAATGCGTGTGAAATCATAACTCTGAACAGCCTGCAGCCGGGGCTTGGAATTGGCACCGCCCTGATCGATGCCGTAAAGCAGGCTGCCGAAACAGCCGGCTGTGATGCCCTGATCTTATACACCACCAACGACAATACCAGCAGCTTACAGTTCTATCAGAAATACGGCTTTTGTTTGGAAGAATTGATCAAAGACGGTATTGCTCCTGACCGCAAGCTGAAACCCGAAATCCCTATGAAAGCAGAGAATGGAATACCCATTCGGGATTACCTTCTCTTGAAAATGAGCTTGAAACCATGAAGATCATCCTGCAAATCGCCTCTCTGGCAGCCAAGATATTACCTACCGGAATTAAAAAGAAACTCTACCAGAATCCAAAGCTGGCAAAGAAGATCAGGGGCACGCTCAATGCCGCCTCTCCGGTCGGGTTGACCCAGACAAAGATCGCGGGCGGTTTGATCAAGGGCTTTCAGATAAATCTGGATATGCAAACGGAAAAAGATTACTGGCTGGGAACCTATGAGATCAATCTGCAGGATGCCATAAAAAAGTTCTGCCAGCCCGGCATGGTCGTGTATGACATCGGTGCCAATATTGGCTATATCAGCCTGATCTTCGCCAGGCAGGTCGGTTCACAGGGAAAAGTGCTTGCTTTTGAGCCGCTGCCTGATAATTTCAAGCAGCTTGTGGATAACATTTCCTTGAATGACTTGAACTCCCGCATCACACCTTACCAGGCTGCCATGGTCGATCAACCCGGAGAGACCACTTTCTTCATTCACCAATCCGGCGCCATGGGAAAAGCAGAAGGATCACTTGGACGAGAAGAAAAATACCTATCCAAAATAAAGGTGGAAGCCGCTGCCCTGGACGATTTCATCTTTAAAAAGAAACATCCCCACCCCAACTTGATCAAAATGGATATCGAGGGCGGTGAAGTGCTGGCAGTTCAAGGGATGAGAAAAACCCTGACCGAGATCAAGCCGGTCATCCTTGTTGAAATTCACAGCCATGCCGCTTTGGAATACCTATGGAATGAATTCCGGTCAGCCGGCTACAATCTTTATAAAATGGAAAAAGGATATCCTCCGATTGCCGATCCGGCAGCGCTGGGAGATAGAGCATACGCAGTTGCTGTTCCAAATAAAAAAGCCGGATGATCGCTCACCCGGCTCTTCTTTTATCATTCGGATTATGGTTCTTCCGGAACGATCAGCATCATTGCAATATACACCCAAAACGTAAGCGTCCCTAAGAATAAACCTAACACAAAAAGCAGCCGCACGATCGTTGGATCTACACCAATATATTCGCCCAATCCACCGCACACGCCCGCAATCATTCTCTTATCACGCGATCGATATAATTTGTGACCGTCATCAGCCATGGCTGTTCTCCTTTTCTTTTTTCTTTCTATTCATATTACGAGAATACAGGTAAAAGGTTGCGCAGTTTTTTATCATGCTCCTCTTTTCTATTCTACTGTAAATTTTTCAGAATTTTTAGGATACCCTGCTAATCATTCCAAGCCCATCCATACCGCCTGCCAGAAGCTGGCATCTTCCTTGCCCAATGCCCACATCGAAATTCCTGCCAGATCATACTTCTTGACCAGGGCTGTCTTGACCCGGATGCTTTCTTCGTTTTCAAACCAGACCACATGTGCATGCCCTTCTACCGAATAGGTCAGATAGGGCGACTGAGAAACAGGATCCCAGGTCATTTCAGTATCATCTTTTTCCAGTAAAGCCGGAAAATCCTTCCAGGAAACATCACCGGCAGTATACATATTCTGTGAAATATTCGATGCGGTCAGGTCCCAATCATAACCGTAAGCCGGCAGCCCGATCAGCAGTTTTTCCGGATCTACCTGCGAAACGGCATACTGCAGGCATGCCTCCACCCAATCCGCTCCCGCCACGGCTCCCGGCTCGCCCCACGGACCATGCTGATCGTAGGTCATCAGCTGCAGTTGATCCGCCGCTTCTCCCAGAGCCAGCATATCAAACGGATACGCCCAGGTATTATCACGTGAATCGTTTGTCTTGCCTGGAACGCTGACGATCAGCTTGAGACTTTTAGCATGTAAGTTTTCTGCCAATTCTTCAATGAAAAGGGTAAAAGCGGCACGGTCATCTTCGATATTCGCAGAATAAGCCAGGTTTTCAAAATCAATATTGATACCGGCATATCCACCTGCTTTCGCCATTTCCATCAGTTCTTCAATCACTTTTTCACGATTGCCGGTAATGGCAGTATGTGCCAGTTCCGCATCGAAATCATTCACCCCCGGATCACCGTTGTAATTACTGATACAGGCATATGTTTCGATGGTATGAGCATTACTCCAATCCACAATGCGTCTTTCATCTGCTCCACCGATACTGCCGTCAGGTTGAATAACATAGATATCCGCTGAAACGGTATTTATAAAAAGAGCCGCGTCTTGCAGGGCTGTATAGGAGTCCTCATCGCCGGTGTAGTAAGCTAATAAAATCGGCGAGGTCGACCGATCGGTATCTAAGGTAGCTACTTCTTGTTCAAGAGAAAAGGAAGACTGCTTATCTGTACTCTTTCCCCAAAAAAAGAATATACATGCTGCAACCAGCACAATTCCGAAAATGAATATCCACTTACGTAGTTTCATTTTTTTATATTATTCATGATCAGCATAATGGTACGTATTTCGTCCATTTTCTTTTGCAAAATACAGAGCTTCATCGCAGCATTTTATTAACTGTCGGACTTCTTTTCCATGATCGGGATAAAGCACAATCCCAACGCTGGCAGTCAGGTTCATCTGGTTTCCTTCGATGAAATAAGGTTTTCTAAGCGCATCTAATAATTTTTTAGTCACATGGATAGCAGCTTCACGATCATTTATTTCCCATAACAGGATCGTAAATTCATCTCCCCCGAAACGGGCAACCGTATCAACCTTTCTTAAAGTCGAACTCAACCGTTCTGCCACTTCAATAAGAACCTCATCCCCTACCAGATGACCCATGTTATCGTTCACATTCTTGAATTTATCCAGATCCAAAGCCAGAATGCAGAATTTTTGCTTTTCCCTCTGTGCATATGCTAATGCCAGATCAAAACGATCATAAAAAAAAGGGCGATTGGGAAGACCTGTCAATGCATCGTGGGTTGCCATGGTCTGTAATCGCTGACGCATTTGGATCAATTCGGTGATGTCTCGAATGACGCCCAATGTTCCCACATTATTCCCAAGTTGATTGATCAATGAATTAGTGGTCAATTCAAGATAGCGATGATTATCTTCTTCTCCCCATTCGATCTCAATTCGTGTGCCATGATCCACAAATCGATTGGCTATCTCCTGTCCAATCTTAGAAATTGGGTCTCCCACTCGTAAGTGGATCGGTTCCAGGAGGTGGCACGCAGCGGGGTTGATATCTACGATATGCAGGGCTTTATCGATCACGATCAACCCGTCCTGCATATTTTCCACCAATACATTGCGCCCGATGGGCACCAGATCAAACAACCGCAGAAATACCACGCTGATCACGATCCCCATGGCTGCGATCGAAAATGCAATGGGCAGAATATCCAGTCCGGGGTAAGGATTTGATCCCAGGGAATAGACCAAACCAGCCGCATACGGGAAAACACTGGCGATCAATATGATCGTTGACTGAAGGCGGTAAATACCGCGAAATTGAATGATATTTTTTATAACCTGAATAACGGCGATAGTCCCGCAGGCATAGTTGAATGCCAGTGCCAGCCAGTAAAAAAAGCCATGGTTAAAATCATAACCATTGGCAATTCCAGGAATCGGGATGAAATCAGTCCAAAATTGATAATGCAGTTCATTCGTCATGACCGCCAAAATGGTGATCGCCGGCAGTAAAAAGAGCAGTGCATATTGGCTTTTCGTTAAATGAAAACGAGCAGATGGATAATTTAAAAAGAAAAGCAATAAGAAAGGCGCTGTGGTATTCGCCCCCAGATATTCGATCTTTGACCAAAAGATTATTTCTTTGAGTGTAGTGCTGGAGATACTCAGCATGGCACACAAGTTCCACCATGCGATCGCCATTATAGTCAACAGGAGCCATTTTTTTCCGGGAAAACTTGTCTTAAAGTGAATAACTACCAGAGCCAGCAAACAAAAAATCACTGCAACAATAAAATAATGGGAATAACTTGTAAAAATGAAATGCATCATTTTGACCCATCATGATTATACTATGCAGCCCGGCAGCCCCTATTTTCGTCCATAAACTGCGAGACTATGCCTCATTAAGAGCTTTGGCTTTATTTAATGTCTGCTCTGCTAGAAACTGCAGCCTGCGCTGGATCTCGTCATTCTGTATCAGGGGTGAAAAGGTATATTCTGGCTGGAACTGTGGTGGGTTGACCACCTCAAAACCCGCTACCTTTCTATCCATTCCCTTCACTTCATCCGCCATGCAAGAAAGCGCCCAGGCTGCTCCGCTGGATTGGTGCGGGGATACGATAAGCACCGCGCTGACCACATAATGTTTTAATTTTTCCAGGGGCGCCTGGCGGAAGAACGCTTGAGAACGCTGTGAAAATGCTTCCCATAATGCCGGCATCATCCCCCCATAATTTGGAACAAACAGGAGCAGTATTTCCGCCTGCCAGGTCTTTTCCCAGATCATACGCACATCGTCTTTGATAGGGCATTCGGCATCCACGCCTTTGGCAGGGTCAAGCCGCTGCAAACATTCATACTCGCAGTGCTGGCAGGGAGTGATCTGATGATCATAAAAATTGATCAGCTCCGTTTCCAAACCCTGCTTTTTATAATTATCCAGCACAAATTGAGCAAAGTCAAAACAATTTCCGTGTTCTCTGGCACTCACCACCAGCGCGATCGCTTTCATGTTTTCACCCTATTTTTATTGGAATAGAACTATTGTACTACAAGAATCTCTATTTACGATCAACGGGAGTTTTCTACACCTCCCATTATTTATTTTCGCATTTTTTATGAAACCGTGATCTGCCTGCGGTAATCCACATAACGTTTGGTGCACTGCATGCCCGCCTTCTCATACAGATGGAAAGCATTCAAGTTCTCCGCTTCCACCCCCAGCTGGCGCACCCATCCAGAATCCGGGTAGACAAAACAAAGGTCAGCACCCACAAGTTCTTCTTTACAGAAGTTTTTTATTTCCAGCTACCCCCATTTTCCTTCAACCAGAGATTGGGCTAGAATAGATTACAAAATTATGCATGCATTTAAAAACCATCATTCTATCTATGAATCAGCAGATAAAACCGCCCTGTTCGCAGGCGGGGAATTTTACGCCGATGAGGATTGGTTCATTCCAACACCTACCCTGCAAACCGGGGATATGTACTTTCTGAATGGCGGGAAAGCCTGCCTGACGGTGATCGCGGACTACCTGATTGCACAAGGTATCAAAAGTATCCTGCTGCCGTCATACCTTTGCCCCTCCATCCTCATCACTCTGGAAAACCGCAGGCTGCACTGCGATTTCTACCGGGTGCAGCCTGATCTCTCGATCGATGCAGCTGATCTGCGGCAAAAACAAAGCGCGGGGCAGGCGGTTTATTTCATCAACTATTTCGGTTTCACGCAGCCGCCCGCAGTTCAACATGCCCTGCATGAGATGCAGCAGCAGGGTGTGATCATCATCGAAGATAATGCCCAGGCAGGCTTTCCTGTGCATAGCATTGGAGATTTCGTCTTCAACAGCCTGCGCAAGCTGTGCCCGCAGGATGGCGGATATCTGAGCACCCGCTTTGATATGCAGCCGTTCATCAAACCTTATCGCGGGCTGCCCAACCTGCGCCTGCCCATCATCCGATCTTACCGCCAGAAACTGCATACCTACCTGCTGGAAGGGCAAGGCGATTTTGATGAGCTGCAGCGGCTGTTCCGGAGCGCAGAAGAACTGTACGAAAGTGAACTGGTAGTGGAAGGTGATGAGCAGGAGCGCCATTGCATCGAACACATAGATTGGGATGCCATTCGCCGGCTGCGTCGAGCCAATTACAGCTACCTACTACAGACGATCACGGATATCCCGCAGGTGGTACCCATCTTCCCAAAATTACAGGCAGAAACCATGCCTATGGGACTGCCGGTCTATATCAGGGGAGTCTCCCGCGATCGGGTGAACGAGGAATTGGGGAAAGCCAGCATCGGGCTGGTGATCCATTGGGAAGAACTGCTGCATAACCCGCACACTGCCGCCAATAGGGAAGCAGTGGAGATGGCAAACAGCATGCTGACGCTGGTATGCGACCAGCGCACCAGCCGCGCACAGCTGGATTATTTAGTGAGGGAATTGAAAAGGGCTGTTCAGGCAGTAAGCTGAAGAATATGTTATTTCATACCTAATTTCTTATTTTGCTTCAGCATTTCCAGCGCCTCACGCGCGCGTTTCAGGCGGGTCTCTTCTTTTTTTGCATCCATGATCCAGCCAATATACATGCGCCGGTGGGAGGTCGCCAGCTTGTTGAAATTCGACCAGGCGCTTTCATCTTCCATCAACACCTTTTCGATGGAAGGCGGAAGTTCCGGCATGGGTTTTTCTCCGCGCGTTTTCGGTTTCTCGATGGGAACTACCTCCACATTGAAATCCACCGCTGCCATACCTGCTGGTCTCATGCGCCCTGCCCGGTTTAATTTGGCAACACGCCACTTGTTCAATTCCGACCACTTGCTGCCTGCTTTTCGGGGAGTGAATTTCTGGGCATATTTTTCGTCATCGATGCGCTGGATCAGGCTGTCGATCCAGCCGAAGCATAAGGCTTCTTCAACCGCATCTTCATAAGGGATGCGCGCTTTGCTGCTGCCCTTTTTATAGTAGATCAGCCAGATTTCGCTCTCGGTATCCGCATGTTCTTCCAGCCAGGCATGCCAGGCATCTCGATCGGATATATAAAGGGTTTTTGTCAATTCCAAAAATTAATTCCTTAAGTTTTCAGATACCTATTTCATAAAGCTTTTCACTCTATAGGTTTAATAACAAATTATGTCTTGTATTAATCAAATCTTTTTATTTTAATATAATACATCCAAGTACTATTAATACGGTTTGGGGTTAACAAGATGACTAATACTGACATAAACAACAAAAGATATTGGGCTTATTCAAATTACCTTATAGCAATTGATAAAATTTTACAGCAGGAATATCCAAATGAAAAAAGTTTAGTAGATAAAACAGTAAAATCTAGAGGCTTCAATAAAATTCAAGGAAAAAACATAGATTACGAAATACTAGGAAAAATATTACGACATTGTTGGTTTACCGAGTTATTACTTGCAAAAAAAGTTCCACATTCAGATCTTTTACGATTTGCATTACCATGGAGTATGGTAGAAATTTATTATTCTATTTTATTTTTACTTGATGCATATTTCTTTACTTTTAATAAAGATTTACCCACAAGCCATGCAGGTTTTTTAAATACTATTAGTTCTGATATCTCAACATCAACTAGCCCTCTTCTTCCTCCTTGGAATTCATTCCTAATAAATGACCCAGCAAAAATCCCTTTAAATTTCAAGAATTTTCCCTTCGCATCCATAACGAATTTCCCCAATCCATTATGTTCGCCAGAAGATATAAATCCGTGGTTATCATATGGCTTATTTTTAAAAACTACCCGAAAGAAAAATCTTGATAAGAATATTAAGAATTGGAAAAAGGAGAACAATCGTCGTAGAATTCTATCAACTGAACGTATAACAATTATTAATCGATTAAGAGCAACTACCTTCTTTGATTGTATTTATCGACTTAGAATCAGATCTAATTACGAGGATATTGATTCCTTTGCATTTTGTAATGCTCAATCTTATGACTTTGAAAAGTTACACAAATCTATCTGTAATATCAACTATTACACATCTCTACTTTTTGAGCTATTAATTTACCGTTCCATAGGGAAAATAAAGTTCCAATTAATATATGAAAATTTCGTATCAACTTTGATTGGAAACCTATCAACAGAAACAATCATAAAACGATGGGGGTTTATTAATAACTGCTTTTAAGAGTTTTACAATTGACATTTTCTATTCTGAAAATAAACAACTTAAAATCCAGGAGGAAACCCATGCTCACCCGTGAAAAGATCAAAACTTACCCAAAAGAAGAATTACCCGAGCTTGCTCTCACCCTTGAGAAGGACGATATCCCCCAGCTTATAGACTGGCTCTCAGAAAAGGATGACAATATCCGTTACCCCTCATTCTTACTGCTGCAAGCCAGATCGGAAAAATATGAGGATGTATTTCCCTATTGGAATGTCTTCGTAGAAAAACTTGAGGATCCTAATTCTTTCAAGCGTAATATCGGGCTGCGCCTGATCGCAGCCAATGTGCGTTGGGATAAGCAGGGGAAATTCAATGCAATCTGCGACCGCTTTCTTGCTTGCTGCGATGATGAAAAACCGGTCACGGTGCGCCAGTGCATTCAGAGTTTGTGCAGCGTTGTACCGTTCAACACCTCCTGCCGCGCAAAGATCGTCAACCGATTAATGTCCATCGATATCCCGCAGCGCAGAGAGAGCCAGCAAAAGCTGATCCTGCTGGACATCCTCTCCGTGCTGCTTATGGTTAACAAAACAAATCCTGATAATGCTATTCTGGCATATATTCATAACGCTTTGACCGGCGGATTGCTGGATAAAAAATCTAAAGCCATGATCGAAGCGCAATTATAGAGCGTAAGGTAGATCTACCTTATTTCACACCTTTCAAAATTGCCAGGGCACCAACCATGAAAGGCAGTTTAACCAGCCCAGGGATGAAATCTTCATCGCAGGTTTTGATGAATTCAACTTCTTTCACACCCCAACTCCTCAATAGAGAGATCAAATCTTGCGGGGTGCCAAAATATGCTTTCAATAAAAACAAGTCCTGCAAAACAAAGATGCCTCCGGGTTTTAACACACGCAGTGCTTCATGAAGCGGAATACGCTTATCCTTCACATCCTGCACTTCGTGGAAAACCAGATTACTAACCACCAGATCAAATGTATCATCATCGCATGGCAGAGAAGAAGCGCTGCCATGCTGGAAGTCAACACGATCTGACACGCCGGCAACCTCCGCATTTTTCTGGCATACCTGCATGGAATAATCCCAGTTCTTTCCCCAATAATCGATACCGGTCACTTTCGCAGTTGGGAACTTCTTTGCCAGCTTAATAGATAGCGGGGCATTTCCACATCCAATATCAAGGGCTTTTCCTTTGCCATCCCAGGTTATATGATCCATCACCAATTGTTCTACCTGATCTTGAAAACGCTTATCATCCTTTGAAAAAATATAAGAAGAAATTCCAAAATATAATGCGATCACGCCAAACAACACAAAACCCACTAAGAATCCATGATTCTTCAAACCGATCAAAAGACTGATCAGAGATAGAAGCGCTGGAATGACGATCATCTTTATCGGCACCCAGTTTCCATAATCTAAAGTATTTTCTTTTTTCATTTTTCATCCTCTTGTTTAATCGTTGATGGTGATTGATAGAGCTTCATGACCATTTGTGAATACTGCTCAAAAAACTGCTGATCCAATTCCTGGTCGCTGCCGTCCAGTTTTAAGGCTTCTTTAAAAAGGTTGCGGCTCCGCATCCAGAATTGGATCGGTCCGATGGTCATTGCCAGCAAAGCAAATGGCGAGAATCGTTCATCCACCAGATCATTCGCCTGCATCTGGCGGATATTTTCTGCCAAACTTTTTGTCAATTCTTTTTCCCCCTCGATCAAACTGAGTCGTTTTTCCAGAAAAGCCCACATGGCAATACGACTGTATACAGAATCCTTATTCCAGTATTCAAAAGTATTGCGCAGCATCTCAAAAGCTGCCTGCTCCGGGTTTCCGGCTGTGCGGTCCACTTTGATGATGGCTTCATAGTATTCTCTCGATAGATCATTCAATACCGTTTCATACAAATTTTCCTTACTCTTGAAATGATGAAGGATCAATCCATCAGAAATTCCGCTTTTTTTGGCAATGCTCGCCAGGGAGGTACCCGCAAAGCCATGTTCTGCAAAAATCTTTTTTGCTGCTTCCAGTACCTGTCGTTTGGTTGTGTCTCCGTCTCTTTTCTTTCTCATTTTCTCCTCTATATTTAGTTAATACTAAGTAAATATAGATAATTTGTCAAGGATAAATCACGGGGAATTTTCAGGAAGGTTTAAAACAGAAGCAGAATATTGTAAAATAGAACAGTTCCTCTACCCTATAAGTATTTTCACAGGAAAGCAACGAACCACAATGGGCATTCACTTCTCAATTTATGTCATTCCAGCTCTTGTTTCTGCGGCTGTTATCTTTTTTTTGTTCTTATACTGTATCGTCTATCGCAGAAATGCCCCCGGCTCATGGCAATTCATTGCCATCATGATCTGCGGCTGGATATGGGCAACCGGACAGGGATTGTCACTGACCGTACCCAATATGCAAACAAAAATATTCTGGTTCAACCTGGCACAGATCGGACCGGATTTCACTACCGTATTTTGGCTGCTGCTGGCATTGGAATTCACCGGACATGATGATCTGCTGCAGTTTAAAAAAGCATTTCCCCTCTTTTTATTGCCCATAACCACCACCATTCTTATGTGGACTAACGATCTACATCATTTGCTGCGTAAAAGCATCTCACTGATAAACATTGCCCCGCAGGTTACTTATTTACAGATCGAGCGCGGTCCCTGGTTCTGGGTAGAGGTGATATACGGGTATTTGATGATCTTCAGTGCCCTGTATCTGCTGTTCATCTTCTGGAAAAAATCTACCCATAAAGGGCAGACCGCCAGTTTGATCGCTGGATTGACCATTCCATTGTTCTTCAACATCCTGGATATACTGCAGATCAATCCATTGAAACCCCTGGGAGCCACATCAGTAGTATTTACTATTACCGGTATTATCCTGGCATGGGGATTGTTCTATCATCGACTGCTGGATATCACCCCTATTGCCCGCGATAAAGTACTGCAGTTCATCAGAGAAGGGGTGATCATAGTAGATGCGCGCAACTGCATTGTGGATATCAACCCGGCAGCACAGCGGCTGTTGATGTCCAATCTCGATCATGACCACAAATTGATCGGGCACGATATTCATGACGTTCTATTTCTTCCACTCGAAAGATGTGAAAGTTTTTCCACTCAAAAGGAAACCAAATTTCATGTGGAACTGGTTGATGGAGAATCCAACCGTTTCTTTGAGATCCTGGTTTCTCCATTATTTGTAAAAGAGTGTCAATTTGGCGGCTGGGTGCTGATCATGCACGACATCACCGAACAAAAAGAGATCACTGATAAGTTGAAAGCCCAGCTTGATGAGATCCGCATCCTGCACACGCAGCTCTACGACCAGGCTGTTCGAGACCAGCTCACCGGCTGCTTCAACCGCCGATACCTTGAAGAGATATTTCCAATCGAGGTCGCGAATGCCAGAGAGCACAAACGCTCTGTAGCGCTGATCATGCTGGACATCGACCATTTCAAGGAGATCAACGACCTGTACGGTCACGCGGTGGGTGATCAGGTGCTGCATGCCATTGGTCGGGGAATACAGGAAAAAATTCGCTCCAATGATAGTGTGTGCCGTATGGGTGGTGAGGAATTTCTGATCGTCATGCCGGGTGTTTCATTAAAAATTGCCATGCAGCGTGCCGAAAGTTTCCGGTCCATGATAGAAAATCTTTATTTTCCCGATGCAGCTCGGACATTGTTAAAGATCAGCGCTTCTCTGGGTGTTGCCACTTTTCCTCAGCATGGTTCGAGTAAAAAAGAGATCCTCGAACATGTGGATCAAGCCATGTACGACGCAAAGCGTGCCGGACGCAACTGTGTGCGCTTCTGGAAAATTCACTAAGCTTTCTTCCACCCGGGTTCTAGCTTGATGCACTGGCATAATGCTTTAACGCCCTGCGGAAAAAGCAGGATGCCAGGATGACCATGCCAACTGCCAGACCTATTCCGAAAAACAGAGTTTTCATGGAAAGCTCACCGTTTAGAACTTGCGCGGGGAATGTGGTGATGATACCAACCGGCACGATCCAGGTCAGGATGAACTGCAGCCATCCCGGATACATTGAAAGGGGATAACGTGCCAGCTGAAATAGACCATTGAACACCCAGGTGAACATAACTCCCGGACTCCAGAAAACCAGTGATGAAAAAAGCAACAAAATAGCATAGAGAATCGCCAACCCGCTGCAGATCATCAGGCAGAACAGCAATATCTGCCCGATCGATACAGCAGCCTCCATGCGATAAATGGCGATGCCCGTCACAATCAATCCGAAAAACAGATCGATAAGAGAAAATAATCGCCATTTTCGAAAGGTAACCATAAATTGGGTATCCAGGGGACGCAGCAGGCTGAAATCAAACCTGCCCGACCATACCTCTCCATCCATACCCGCCAGAGATTCCAACCCGGGGTTGATAAAAAGACTGCGCAGGGCATTCATGATCAGGTAAACTCCCAGCACAACCATGGTAGAAGCATAAGTCCAGCCCTGAACATGATCGATCTGTCCAAAAACAACCGAGATGCTCAAAGCGGCGCTGCCCACAGTAAGCAGCGATGTTAACAGACTGATGGCAAAATTAACCCGGTAAGCACTCTCTTCTTGAAAAGATACCTTGATAAACTCAGAAATCAACCGTAATAATCGCATTTTCAGCCTCCAACTGCGCCATACCGGCGCACTCCGTTTTTCCACAAGACCATGGTCAGGATGTAAGCCAGAGTCAACCAGCCTGCCTGCATCAAGAAACCATTTAAAATAGCCGTCCCAGATATCTGTCCGGTCAGAATTTCTACCGGGAACGCTACCATATAGCGGAAAGGCAGCACTTCTGCCAAACCACGCATCCAATCAGGTAGGAGCATGATGGGCGCTACCTGTCCTCCCAGCAAGAAAATCAGGGTATCTTGCAGAACAAGCAGCGCATCGGCTTTGGTAGCCCAGAACGCCAATAAAGCCAGCCAATAACCCCATAGAAAACGCAGCGCCCAGGCAGCCAAAAGAGCTGGAATGAATAAAGCTGCTTCTGTGAATCCGATCTGAAATTCAGGTTTCAGGATCAGAGCCAAAACAATAACCAGCGGTACATCAAAGAATAAATAGATGATCTTACAGGCTATTTCCGATGCCAACGGATCATAGACCGGAGCGATCGGTCGCATCAGAATGCGGTTCATTTCTCCTACTCTGATCATGTCGCCCACCGTCCAGTTGGTTTGTGCATAGGTTATCTGGTTAACCAGGATCAAAACGAGATAATATGCCGCAAATTCACCCTGCGAAAAGCCAGCAATTCCCTGCGACCCAGCAACCATCATCCATACCAGCATATAGATCAACGGCGGGATCATCCAGCCAAAAGCCAGGATGAATAGAAAGCTGCGGTACTGCAGCCAGGATAACCAGAAACCACGCATCAGCGCCCATCCCGGATGTTTCATGCCGCACCTCCCGTGTAGATCTGATCCATGACCGCTTCGATGGGCGGATCTTCAATACTCAGATCGGTCACAGAATTTGATTGGAGCAATCGAGAGGTGAGAGAGGGAACCTGTTCCCGTTCTACCCGCATGACATACTTATTTTCCTCATGCTCCAGTATTTCCACCTTATCGTCAGGCTGGTTGAAATTTAAAAAAGTTTTCCCATTTTTCTGATCCAGAGTAATTTTGATCAGTTTAAAGGGAGCGAGGTGGCGTGCCAGTCCATCCAGAGCTCCGTCGTAAAGCAGCTTCCCATGATGGATCAGTATCACCCGCGGACAAAGTGCCTGCACATCTGCCATGTAATGGCTGGTTAGAATAACCGTCACTTCATTGCGCCGGTTGTATTCTTTCAGAAACTGCCGCAGCCGCAGCTGCATGGAAACATCCAGCCCCAGCGTGGGCTCATCCAGAAAGAGCAGAGCCGGACGATACAGCAGGCTGGCGGTCAGTTCGCATTTCATTCGTTCACCCAGGGAGAGATTGCGCACCGGTTTGTTCAGCACCTCTTTCATTTCCAGCAGGTCGACCAGATCATCCAAAGTGCGCCGAAATTCCTTTTCAGGAACAAGATAGATCTCACTCAGCACCCTGAAAGAATCCATGGGCGGGATATCCCACAGCATCTGGCTCTTGTTCCCAAGCACGATACTGATGCTGCGCAGGTAATCGGGACGCCTTTCCCACGGCACATAACCCGCCACTCGTACTTCTCCCGTTGTGGGATAGAGAAGCCCGGAAAGCATCTTCAATGTGGTGGTTTTACCGGCTCCATTTGGACCGATCAACCCAACCATTTCCCCCACACCGATCTCAAAATTGAGATCCTCCACTGCTTTCACCTGAGAATAGGAAGGATGAAACAAACTTTTCAGGGAAGATACCAGTCCTTCAGAACGAACGGGAACACGATAATTTTTTGATAATGCTTTAACTGCTATGATCGTTTCTGTCACTCCATCACCTCATTTTAGCTACCAGTGTACAACTATGGTGGGCAAGTGGAGGGTTTACCAATCAGACTGCGTCGGGATGAAACCTTTTCAGCAGATCAGTTTTTTCATCACGATATTCAAAGGGATGGATCCAGAATATGGTGATTGAGAGAGATCAACAGAGAATGTATAAGCGATCCGTGCTTTGCAGGAACATTGGTCTGCAAGTGTAGAGTTGGACGGCTACACGGTTTCCAGGTGATCTTTGATGAACTGAATGATCTGCCCGGCGCGCAGTTCATGTTCATGCAGTGTTGAAAGCCAGCGATCAGAAGCCATAAAAACATCTTCATCCGGACGGGGAGTATCCAGCACATGGCGTAGATCGTCTTTTGCCCCGCCCTCCAGTTCAATGAACATTCGTAAAATTGCCATATGGCTGTAGCCAGCCTGACTCAACATGCGGATCACGCGCATTCTACCGATCTCATCCGGTCCGAAAATACGGTAACGATTATAAGAATTACGGGGAATGGTTATCAAGCCGTTGCGTTCCCAGTTGCGGATCACATCGCGGCTTACATGAAGCAAGCTTGAGACTTCTGCAATGGAGAGAGGATTCTCGAATGGCTCGGTCGGCAGCCCTTCCACCCAGTGTTCCAGCAGCATGAGAGCCGTCTCGGCACCGGTCAATTCACTCTTTACGGCAGATAAATGATGAAATGCTTTTTCCAGAGCGCCGCCCCAATCATCGTTAACCGCAGCCATGAGGATCGCCTTTCCGGTTGTGCGCAGATGCCTTCCCGGGTACGGCTCGGCATAGATCATACGAGCCAGCCGCAGACATTCCAGATGTTGTTTGGTGAACAGGCGGTATCCGCTCGGGCTTTTTTCTACCGGCGGAAGCAGCCCCCATTCCACATACAACCGCACTGTATTCGGATGTATCCCCACCGCCTTTGCCAGGTCTGAGGTGCGCAGGTAGGATCCTTTTTCTTTTACCATGTTTTATTTCTTGACAAACACGTTATATTCTTCGGGAAGAAGAATGTTGAATTTTTTGCACAGGGCTTTTACATCTTTGTAATCGTTCTTATCCAGTGTATAGCCGGTATGGAATTTCACCAGCCATTCGGGGGTGATACATTGTACTGACATTCCCTCGATCATCCCACTCCCATTCAGAGAATCAATCGGATAATCCACGCCAAAGATACGATTCCCTTCCTGGTCGAATTCAAAAGAATGGATATCAATAAGGTGTCCTTCCTCATCACCCATCACAAAGTTGCACAGCCAGCTGTCATCTCGGATTATTTCTCTAAATCCATGGGCTTCCAGTAAAGAACGGATGCGCTCAGTATTTCGATGCCGGACAGCGATATCCAGATCTTCATGAACACGTGTCTGTTTCTCCAGCAAAGCATCCACCGCCCATCCGCCATCGATCCATACTTCGATATTGTTTTTCTCCATCAACTGAAGGAAAGCAACCACATCCTGCACGGTCATTTCCGCTTTTTCTTTTCCCATTTTGAATACTATTCTTTATAAGCCCTGATGATAGCCCGGTTAAAGTGTTTTTTATGACATCTCAAGCATATCATATCATTTCGAATCGCTTATAACTCACTTGCGCTTTTTCAAAGATAATGATAATATCCGCAAACGTTTGAACATATGTTTAATTGTTTGAGGTATAAGTATGAATCCTAAATCGTTTATTCTCGATGAACATACCGCCGCCCATGTGGCTGAATTGTTCAGTGTCTTCAGCGATACCAGCCGGGTGCGTATCCTATCGGTGATCGTGGAACAGGAATTGAACATTCAGGCGCTATCCGAGCTGGTCGGGGTTACCGAATCTGCTGTTTCGCATCATATGCGTGGTATGCGTCAGATGCATATCGTGCAGGCTCGCCGTAACGGGAAAGAAGTGTATTACAGTGTGGTCGACCCGCACATCATCGCTTTATTTAAACAAGGAATTGAACATGTCAAAAATGGATAAGCAAGAAATTAATGGTCTAACAAAATCTGAAGTTTTGGAGCAGCGCCGAAAATTCGGTGAAAACCGTCTCCCGGCAGAAAAACCCACCTCACCCTGGATCCTGCTGCTTAACCAGTTCAAGAGCCCCCTGGTCTATATCATCCTTGTGGCAGCACTGGTTTCTTTGATCGCAAATGAGATCAGTGATTTTGCCATCATCATCGCAGTGGTCATCATTGATGTCATCCTCGGTTTTGTACAGGAATACCAGGCACAGAAAACCTATACGGCATTGAAGGGACTGCTAAAGCCAACCACCACAGTCATCCGTGATGGAGAACGCTGTGAAGTGGAGATCTGGGAGCTGGTTCCCGGGGATATTGTCATCCTGAATGCCGGTGAAAAAGCTCCCGGCGATGGAGTGTTGACCGAGAGCATCAAAGTCACCATCGATGAAGCCATCCTTACCGGAGAAAGCGAACCCATCGCAAAATCGGTGAATGATCAGGTATTTATGGGTACCACCGTTTTAACCGGGCGCGGGTACATGAAAGTCGTATCCACAGGAAGCGGCACCGAATTGGGCAAGATCGCCACAAGCCTGCAGGAACACGTGGAAGAAGATACACCTCTGCAGATCCGTTTGAAATCCTTCAGCAAAACCCTGACCTGGATCGTGGTTGGGTTCACGGCAGCGATCATGGCAGCAGGGGTGATCATGGGCGGGGAAATTCTGGATACTCTGCGAACCTCAATCATCCTGGCAATTGCTGCTGTTCCCGAGGGATTGTTGATCGCGGTAACCGTAATTCTGGTTTTGGGAATGCGCAAGATCTTCCGGCGCAACGGGCTTGTAAAACGCATGCAGGCTGTAGAAACGCTGGGTTCCGTAACCGTGATCTGCACCGATAAAACCGGCACACTCACCGAAGGGCGCATGCGCATCACCCGTACTGACCTCAACGATCCACTCCGTGCCTATCAGACCATGGTGTTGTGCAACGACCTGGAAGGTCCGGTGGATGCAGCACTCTGGGAATATGCTCTCAATCTTGACATGGATAATCCCCAGGAACTGACCGATCGAACTGAAAGGCTCTCTGAAGAATTGTTCAGCAGTGAAACCAAGTTCATGATCACGGCTAATAAGCTGGATAACGGCGAAAAATACAATTATCTAAAAGGCGCTCCGGAAATCGTGCTGGATATGTGCAGTCTGGAGAAAAAGGAAAAAGAGCGTATTCTGGCTCAAGTTGAAAGTTGGGCTGGAGATGGACTGCGCCTGCTGGGACTGGCTTATCGCGCTGATGGAAAACTGGAAGATCATTCAGGCTATACCTGGCTGGGTTTACTTGGAATGGAAGACCCCTTGCGCGAGCAGGTAAAAGAATCGATCGAAGTAGCCCAAAAAGCCGGCATCCACGTGAAAATGATCACCGGAGATTACCGTGTAACCGCCGAACGCATCGCGCGCAACATCGGCTTGATGCACGACGGCGACGAGATCATCGAAGGTACCCAACTTGAAGCGATGAGTGACGAGGAACTGGCAGAGCATGTGAAAAACACTGCTATTTTTGCGCGCATCCGCCCGCACGATAAATTACGCATTGTGCGCGCCCTGCAGAGCAATAAAGAAGTTACCGCCATGATCGGGGATGGGGTCAACGATGCTCCCGCCCTGCAGCAAGCCAATATCGGTGTGGTGGTCGGTTCTGCTACCGATGTAGCCAAAGAAACCGCCGACCTTATCCTGCTGGATAACAACTTCCGCACCATCGTGGCTGCCATCGAAGAGGGACGCATCATCTTTGAAAACATCCGTAAAGTGGTAGCGTATACCCTCTCCAACTCATTCGCAGAGGTCTTGACCATTTTTATAGCCATGATGCTGCGCTGGCCTGCACCTCTGGTGGTTGCCCAGATTCTGTGGATCCATCTGATCTGTGATGGTCCATCGGATATTGTGCTTGGTTATGAACCCAAAGAACGCGGCATCATGGAAGAGAAACCGCGCTCATTGAAAGAACCCATTCTAAACAAATTGGGGCTCTCGTTGATCGGCATTATCAGTGTTTCCAGTGCTGCAGCCGCTCTCTTCCTTTTCAATCACATGTACTCCATCCACCAGAATATTGCCGAGGGACGCAGTATCGTCTTTGCTTCGTTTGCCATCAACTCGATGATCTATATCTTCGCTTACCGCAGCCTGCGCGTGCCGCTTTTCCGCATGAACAAGGTTACCGCAAACAAGCCGCTCATTTGGGCAGTTATTACCGGTCTGGCTACCGCCGTTCTGCCTTTCATTGTCCCTTCCATCGGTGATCTGCTGGGTATCGTTCCATTGACAATACAGGATTGGTTTATTGTGGCGGGTATCGCGCTGGGATTGCTTGTTGTGGTAGAGATTGGAAAATGGATCAGCAGTAGAATACATGGTAAAGATTAATTTTCATTGAGAATTTTCTCGGTGGAAATACAGCAAACTCCTTCCCGATTTGGCGAAGGAGTTTATTATTTATAGGGTAGTGTCCGAGATCAGAGGCTGTGGAATAAAACATTTCCGGACCGCAGAAATAATTAGCCTTTCCGCAGAAAACGATCGATCTTCAAAAGACTGCTGTCGGCATTGGCGTGGTCTCCCCGCAGGTAATCCACATCGCTGCGCAGTTTATCACGTTTTTGGAACTCTTCGAGCGTCTGCATTTTCTTTTCTGTTTTGATCTCGGCTTTCAGAGCAGCATCATTCAACTGCAGCAGTAACTTGATCGTTTTCAAAACATATTCCATACTCTGCAGGATATCCGCTTTGCGGAAAGCTACCACCCTGAATTCATTTGCCATACAGACAGCCATAGCTTCGGCTTGATATTGCTGCTCATCCGTATTGCTGCCTTCCACAAAAATAGCCAGTTTTCTGGTCAAACAGCAAAAATCGACCAGGTAATCTTCGATCCAATGTTTGCGCCTGAAATGGCAGCCTGCAAGCTTATTTCCGCTCAGTTCATCCCATAACCTTTTTTCAGCATCACTGGCATTCCGGCGGGCTTCGATCGCTACCGCCACATAATCATTCGCATGTCGCTGGTTTTTCATATCTCCCTCTTTTGTTCACCCTTATGATACTACTTTCCAGCGATCGCGCATGGTTTTTCAGGCAAAAGCTCGGTCAATCTATATTCTTATTTGAAATCCGCCACGGTGGAATAAAATACCTCGAGGTTGCGAATGGGTGTTCCGGGTGGAATATCACAGCCGGAGGAAATGATGAAGTTTTTATACGGTCGAGCGGCTTCCAGCAATGCAAGCGTTTGTCGTTCTACATCTTCTTCTGTTCCATTGAAAAAGACAGAAACCGGATCAATGTTTCCGCTCAAAATGGTCTGCTCATCTACCTGCTGCAGGGCAGCGATGATATCCATAGGGCTGCTGAAATGATGCACTTCCACGCCCGATTCAAGCGCTTTGGGTAAATGGACTATTTTTGCTCCGCAGTTATGCAGGACAATGGTGAAACCAGGAGCTTGCGCTGCTTCGACAATGCGCTTGATGTAAGGAGAAGCAAATTTCGCCATACCACGCGGCGAAAGCAGTCCGGCAGCCGGTTCAGCCATGATGACTCCGTCCGCACCCACCTCGCGAAATGCAAGGGCGAAATCGATCAGATATTGGGTTGCTTTCTCCAGTAAAACCTGAACCAGGTCCGGCTGCAGCATGGTTGCTTCAAGCGCTTCACTTACACCAAACAAACGCCCCGCCAGCGAGAATGGTCCGATACAGCCCCCCATGACGATACCCTTCTTCGAAGCGACCAGATTCTCCGCGGTTTTCAAATGTACCGCAGTTCGCATTTCCCCCACCGGAGGCACCTGAAGAGCATCTGCCTGTTCTTTGGTGGTGACCAGCCTGCCGATCACTGCCGGAATTTCCTCATCCGACATGCGGATCTGACTGCCGAAGGTTTCCACTTCCGCGCTGAGATCCATGGCGGTCATCAGAACTTCGTTATGAAAATGCTCGTGCATTGCCAGCACCGCGTCGGTCTGTACCTGGGCATCACTGACCACCTGCCTCACCGTGGCATGGATCATTTCAAGTCCGGCGTAGACACCGATATGCATTCCCAGAGGATGAGCTCGCTGCAGTACAGATTGTGAAAAATTGGTGGGCATGGTTACCTCTCTGATCTTTTTATCTCAAAATATTTTGGGTCATAAACTTCGAAGTTATAACATATTTGAAATAAAAATAAAAGTTTGAGGACATGTATTGAAACTCAGGTATCTATGCAGGTTGTTTTTTTATCTTTTCTAAAAAAGAGCGCACATGCTGATATTCAGTAATCGGGTATTCAAAATGAAAATACTCCGCCACCTGTGCCGCAATGGATTCAAACAGATCGGTCATAGTGAAAAGTGCATCCCAGGTATGTTCCAGATCGGCATCCGCATAAGTGCGCAGTAAGCGTTCCCATGTCTCTGACGGCAGATATTTTTGAAAATACTTCCCCTCTTTTCCGGGATTACATTTGAACTCGGTGCGTATACCGATATACCAGGTCAGCTGCTTCATCAATTCTTTTCGCACGATCCCATCCAGCATGGAATGGGCGTAGGTGATCTCTTTCCGCCACAGCCCTTTAGCAACATAAGTGCTCACCCACCAGAATTCGTTGCAGCAGTCATCAAATTCTTTTCGTGTGGGCGGTTCGGGGAAATAATCGCTTTCATCCGCCGGTGGGAATGGCTCAAAAACACCATCTTTATCCAGCAGGAGCACGCTCAAATTGTCAATTCCTCGTTTTTGGAATGCTTCCAGAGTATACAGACTCAGATCGATGCGCGTGCTGTCAGCAAACTGCATCAGGTAGGCAAAATGACCTTGTATATTCTTGGGCTGATTTCCCATCACATCAGGCATCTGCATGATAAGCAGTTCCCCGAAACGCTTCACCCAAGTATGATCTTTTACAAAAAGCGCCAGATCGCTGACAATATACACAACATCGTAATCCTGCAGGATATCTCTGGGGGCATGGGGGTTGGCACGCGAGCCTTCCAGGATGACCGCGCGGATACGCTCATCTTGGTGAGCGATTTGTAAGATCAGATCGAACATTTCCTGTTCCGTTCGCATGAAAAACCTATTCCTTGATCCTTATCCAGGAAGGCCATAACTCATCCGCAGCATGAACAGCCAGTGGGTGCGCTTCGCTTCCATCCGCGTTCATCACATAGATCTCAAAATTGCCGTCGCGGTTGGTTTGAAAAATGATCTGACTGCCATCCGGAGACCAGGCTGGGTTCTCATCAAAACCAGGTTCATCGGTAAGCTGACGTACTTCACTGCCATCGGTGTTCATGACGAATATATCCGTATTCCCTGAATGTGGAACCAGTCCATTGAAAGCGATCTCAGCTCCATCCGGCGACCAATCGGGAAATAATTCCCAGTTCGCGCTGTCGGTTAGCTGGATGGGATTACTGCCATCCACATCCATCACATAAATATCCCAATCTCCCGCGCTGTAGGAAGAATAAGCAATCCGGGCACCATCGGGGGACCAGTCCGCGAACTGATCGCTGGTTTCATTGAAGGTCAGACGAGTCAGGCTGCTGCCGTCCGCATTCATGACATAGATCTCATACAAGCCATCTTGATCATAATCAGCATCAAAGAGAATACGATCGCCATCAGGCGACCAGCTCGGATGATCTTCAGCCGCATCGGTAGTCGTCAGGCGAGTTAGATTGCTTCCATCGATGTCTATAATATAGATCTCATATTTTAAATTTGGAAATTCAGGAAGCGGATCATGGCGTGCTGTTAGAAACACAATGCGGCTTCCATCCGGAGAAAGTTCCGGACTGTCATCAAACGCCGGGTCGTCTGTCAATCGTGTAGTTTCTCCAGTATCCGGAGCGATCATATAAATTTCAGGATTGCCGTCCCTATCCGAATAAAAGGCAATGCGTTCTTCCCCTGCTGGATTATCTGTTGAAATTTTCTGCATTTTTCCAGCCGCACTGCAGCCTGTCAGCAGCAATATGATCATGATCCCACCGAAATGTTGTAAGCTCCAACCAGTTTTCATCTCTGCTGCTCCTCTTTCATAAGTAGTGAATTGACTATTTCTTTAATTCAGTAAAAAAATCTATCCTTATTTTATAGATTGCAGGCAATCAGACATATCAGACATCTGGGGAATTTTTCAGGAAAAAGAACAGAATCTACAACTTTTTCTTTATTCTTAACTTTTCCATATTCTCCCGCACTCGAAAATCCACCATGCGGCGGACCAGATCAAGGGGTATAGGTTTACCCAATGGAAACCGCACTGCTCCTTTGGAAACCTCATAGCCTGCCAATTCCTTTTTGAAATGCTCGATCCCGCTGGATGTGGGATAAAAGCCGATATGCTTTTTATAAGCAGCGAAATAGACCAGATTCCCATGAAAATAAAAAGCCGGCATCTGGTAGCTGATCTTCTCCTCCGCCTGCGGTGCCGCAGTTTTGATGACCGCCCTCAATTCATTCAGGATCTCCTGCACATCCTGCGGAAAGCCGGCGATATATTCATCAACCGTGAGCATTCGGTTTTTTAATGTCTTCATACTTCCATCCAATTTTTATTATATAGAATTGGAAGAAGAAATTAACATCCCGACAGGAATTCAATCACATCATTAATAAACAGCATGGTCTTTTCTTCAATGTGCTTTGTCAATTCATCCGGTCGATCGAAATCAGGATTCTCAACCAGAGTATTTTCCAGAATGGAATCAAAGCCTTCTGTCCCGGGTACGAGATGATATTTCTTCCAATCACTCTGCTTGAACAGCTTCCAGTATTCTTCCTGAACCTGCTTGTTGTATCCGCCCAGCCAGACCTCGAAGCGGAAAGTATCATAGCTAAAGACGATAGCAATCTTCAGATTTCGGTCCTTTAACGACGGGGGCGTGAAAGAAAAATAGGTCATGTCCATGTACCCAGCATACAGGCTGCTCGATACAGCATAATCAGGGTATTTTTTCTTTAGTGCAGTCTTCAGGTTCATGATGTATTCCATCAATCCCCGATAGGCTTTCTGGGTAGTGCCTTCCTGCAGCTGCTTTCGAAATACCTGCATGCTCTCTTGAAGTGAATCCATGTTCATTTTCTCCTTTAGTGGTCTGATAGTTAATGTGCTGCTTTTAACAACCCTTTGGCTGCTTTTACGACAACCTTGCGTTTATGATCCAAATAGCCTTCTGCGATCGCCAGCAGTTCAGGACAAAGGGCAGGAACCTGCACAGCCACATTCGTCAATCCCTTCAACGCATGCCCGGCATGTCTTCCTTCCCACACGCTCAAGGCTTCCTTGAGAATAGGATAGGCTTGTTCGGCTGCCGCTTTATCCACAAACGCATAATTTGCCACGACATCCACCGCATAATCCCGCACGATAATGCTTTTATCGGTGCGAATGATCTCCGCCAAGTCGGGCAGCAAGGGCTGGATCAATTCAGGCACCAGCGTTGAAATATTTGCCATGCTATGCATGGCTTCCCAGCGCACGCGGGTGTTCTTGTGGGTGAGAAACGGCACCACCTTCTTCGCAAAAGGGGCAACCCATGCAGGCTGCTGCTCTGACACCTGGGTGAATACCTCCAGGCAGTCACCCAGCAGCGCCGCATCTTTTTCCTCCAGCCCGGCAGCAATTTCTTTCAATAGGGCAGGATCGTCCATGCACTTTCTAACCACCTGCCCGTTCGAACTCTCCGTGCGGTCACCGAGCTGCGATGATAATTGACTTAGTATAGACATATCTTCCTCCCGAAATACAACCTAATACCCCAGAACACATTGGTAATGCAACAGGCAACATTAATGTTCGTAAAAAATAATCCTTTCAATGCCTTAAACTCTTTAATTATTCTATATTAAATAGAATTGATGTTTTCAATTAAAAAGGTCTATCTGTAAGAATTATCCGCTGGTGTGATCCGTAAACAGGTATCATTCCCCTCTGACGATCTTTTCGTGTTTTTCAAGTTCTATTTTTCGTTGAGCAATCGCATCAATATAAGGCTTTCTTTTCTCTGCCATAGATGCATCTTCTTTCTTTCGAATGAAATACCCAATAGTAATAGAGCCAATCAGAAGCGCAGATGCTCCAATAATATTCCCCCAATCCCCAGTTAAGATGGCGCCCAGTGTCGCCAAAACAAAGAGCCCCATAAACCAATTCATGACTTTAGTAAAACATCCTTCCTCAACAGCCGGCATTCTTGCTTGAATTTCTCTTATTTCTTCTTTCAAGCGCTTGATCGCCAGCTCCGAGGCAGTTTTATCAACACCCGCGCGAACCTTTTTAATTTGTTCCAACACGGGCATGAGCGAAACAGTTCCTCCGCTGCGTTTTACGATATGCTCATTTCCACAATGACTGCACGCGAATCGCTCAATATCTTCTCCTATTTCTAGTTTCGCTCCGCAAGATGGACAGGTGAGTGTGACGAGTTCAGGCATTGATGCTCTCCGTATTCTGAATTATTGAAAATATTAAGGTTAATCCTCAGTAAAAATAATCCGCTTCATTACAATCTGAAGAAATTATATAGATTTACTTTTGGAAGTCAAATAAACTCCTCTCCTAAAGTCCATCTTTATGTTTTAGGGGAGGATGAGAGAGGGTCATTAATAAACCACCCTTTCAAAAACAAAGAGTTTTGGAATTTAATATCTTTTTACCGCAACACTTTTTATTCAACTCCTCCCCTAAAATCCGTCTGTGGATTTTGGGGGAGGGTGGGAGGGGGTTATTTATTCAGTTCATTCAGAATTATTTCAATAACTCCATCCATATTTTTCAAAACCTCATTATTCCAAAATCGAATTACACGACAGCCTCGTGATTCTAAATAGCGAGAACGTTCTGCATCCTGTTCTTCCTGTTCAGAATACTGTCCGCCATCGACTTCAATAACTAACCTTTTTTCAGGACAGTAGAAATCAACAATGTAGTTACCCATGGGATGCTGCCTTCGAAACCCATATCCTTCCAGATTTTTCTTGCGTAATACCTTCCAGAGAGCATCTTCGGCTTGTGTTGGATTTCTACGCATTTCTCTTGCCCGCTCTATCAATTCTCTTTTCTTGCCCCCTCCTCCCTCCCCCGGAGTTCCTCCAGGGGAGGCATGCTCCTTTCTGGGGAGTCTCAATAAAATATGGATCGTCTCGACCACCCACAATAGATTTTCTTTAACATCTTTTTCAGGGAACATGACAACCCGAAAACCCTGCTGATACAGGTGCCCGAAAAGATCGGAATAATAATCATTAAAAAAAGCGGTATCATCGCTGATAATGATCACCAGTTTTTTCTTCGGACAATAAAAATCGACCCGAAAATCACCCATTCTGCATTTTTTCTTGAAAAAATAGCCGTCTAGCCGCCCATTGGGAAACTGCTCCCATAACATCTCCGTTACTACCTCAAGATCACTTTCACAATAGCGTTTTGAACCCACCGGATAATCATCCATAGAATAATTTCTCACTTCCCCTTCTTTCTTCCCGCCTGTTTTTGCTAATTATAGTCACGCGACAAATTAAAAACAAAAAGCTCTCGAATTGAGAGCTTTTCAGTGTTTCATCTCTAAAAAACTTGCCGAGATTAATACCTATACATTCAACTTGGTTCGTATATCAAATGCGAGACTGCCAATCTATTGATCCTTGCTACCTACATTGAGATAATTATGGAAGACATTAATAATAGCATAACGCAATTTCTGAATATATATAAAACTCTTTGTGTTAATTACGCGTCACATTAGCCAAGCCTAGAACTATATATCTAGTACTTGACACCATGTACCTTCAGGAATATTTTTAAATTTCATTCCAAAGTTTGTCATGAATTCAACTACTAAGTCAAATCCACTGTTTATATCATAAACATGTTCTTTATATTTAGTTTTATAAAAAACCATTAAAGCAATGGTTTTTTTATTTACGAAATGAGATTGTAATAATGCAGTCAATGATAGTATTTTTGAATCGTGGTCAGAAATTGCGAATGCGTGATCAATACTGATTGCAACACTATGAAAATCTTCATGAATATTTTTTAAGAAAAGTTTGCTGTCTCCATGTCGTCGAAAAAATGCAATCTCCTTTTTTATTCTTTTATAGTATTCAGAATTGTTAACTATTGAGGAAAACCCTACTGCATAATCACTAATAAATTTAATCCACTGGGAAGTCTTTATAGGAAACACATCCACAAAAATTTCAAGAGCAAAACGATCAGCAACATACTCATCAAAAAGAGTATAAAGATTTTCTAAATAGATTACTTCGCTATTTGAGTTATCTAATAATTTAGGAAATAGCTTTCTATTGATAGTGTGAGCAATTTCATGTAAATAGAAAAATAAACGCACTTGTGTATCAATATTTTTTGATATGTATAAGAGAGGAGATAAAACAATTACATCATTGTCTTTTAGATTTATATTTCTTGCCAATGCAATAACTCCCCTACTTGATTTGTAATTAGAAGTTCCTTGAAGCTCATTTATCTTTGCATCGAAGTCCCTAGGCACTATGACCATAGAAACATTATCGATGTTATTAGAATGCGAGGCTATCAACGAGAATAGCTTCAATTCTTCACAAATTTGTTCTTGATTCTTTTGCGTTCCTATCTCAACAATTATTTCCAGAATATCACCTCAAAAATTACTAATGTTCAATGGTGAACTTGCTAACAGTATAACTAAGCAACAGTGGTAAAACTATGTATTTATTACATCACCATTTCAGCGAACAACATTTATAACGAGTTGCACAGACGCTATCAACTAAATTTAATGCTGGGCTATTCTCTGACATTTTTATATATTCTCTGCGAAAATTTATCTTAATATTAAAAATCTTCTTCATTTCTTCGCGATACACATCCAATCCATATTTTTAATAAGATTGCAATCCACCTTATATTTTTTTGCTTCTTATTTAAATCATCTACTCGTCTAGTTTATCCATTTTAAATAATCATTTCGATTTATTAATTTGGGGTAACCAGCTTTTTTCGATACTTTATTCAACTTTAATAAATTAATATGACAAGAGACAAGGACTTTCTTTTTTACATATTTAGTAATATTTACATTCTTATTAGCAATATCTATTCGAACAAAAAGCGTCTCATATTGCATAGCTAAAGCCATAATATAAATAAAAGGTAATAAGGTAGTTGATAATAAAACCGGTAAAGAGAAATCCCTTAAATTTTTAAACGTAGCAAAATTATTAAAATCAGAGATAATTTCTCCGACTGAAAAGCTAAGTAAAATTAGGCCAAATAATCCAAGAATGAATGTAAGGGGTTTTTTAATTCGCCAATATTCTTGTTTTGATTCTACGAAAGCATTAAGCAGTATTGTTAAAACAATCATTGGCATTACAATTAATTCAGCCACAAGGCTGAAGGAATATAAATTTACTATAAATTCGAGTATCAAACTGAATTTGAAATTTTCAACTATCATTTTTTTAAAATAACCGTTGTCCCGTGAAACATCACTTATATTCAAATACATAGTAAAAGCAGATCCTAATATCCAAAAAACGGTATCTTTTAATGCAGACACATCCCAGATACCAACTTTCTTTAATAATTTGATAACTAGAAAGATATAAAATAGCATAGCTAATAATGAAAAAACGATCTTCTTTTCAAGGAAAGCTTTAAGAAATTTTCGAAATGCCCGACGAGATTCTTTTTTAAATAAGACCCATATAAAAAAAAGAATAAACCAAATTAAAATTGCTTTTTCCCTATTATTCAATTCGTTTAAAATACTCATTATTAATTCACTAAGTAATCTAAAAATCATGTATGATAATTCCCTCTTTATAGGTTAATAAAAACCATAAAATTTCTTTCAGGATAATCCTCTTTAAAAAAATAATTTTATCTACAAATCTATTTATATATCAAAAAAGCCCTCATTAGAGGGCTTTTTGATTTTTCTGTATGAATAGATTATCTATCCATCCAACAAGTTCTTTAACTCATTGCCGGTCTAAACTTATATCCATAGATCAGCATACCTCGTTCGTCGCCATCCTGGCGGATGCGGCGGGTGACCATTTCCACCGGCATACCGATCTTCACTTCCTTTTCGCCCACATCGGTGAGCTGTGCGGTGATGATGGGACCTTCTTCCAATTTAACCAGTGCCACCGTATAAGGGGCATTCTCTTCAAAGCCAGCCGGAACGCTGTGTAATGTTGTAAATGAATAAACTTCGCCCTTGCCGCTGAACTTGAAAGCCGTCTTGGCTTCTCCGCCGCATTCGGGGCATACATCCCGCGCGGGGAAGATCTTGGCGTGGCAGTGCGGGCAAACCTCGCCCACCAGGGCAAGGCGTTGTTTTTGTAATCTCCAGTGTCTAGGTATTTCCATTAAAAATTCACTCCTTCATGAGAGTGATGCAAGTTTACAGAGAGAATTCTCTCAAAAGCTATCAGATTTTGAACCTTAAGCTTTGCGTAAGATATGGGTAATTGCGCTGGCAGCCGCCCCGCTGACGGCTTGCGTCATGGCGACCTGCGCGCTCTTGATCTGGTTCTTTCCGGCTTCACCGCGCAGCTGCGTCACAGCATCTACCACCTGGTAAATGCCCGCCGCACCCGGTGCCAGACCATGCGCCTTGATGCCGCCTAATGTGGCGATCGGCAGCCGACCGGTGAGCGCCATGTTTTCAGGAGCAGCAGTTCTCCAGCCCTGTCCACGTTCGGCAAAACCGCCCGCTTCCAGAGCCAGCATGCCGTAAATAGAAGGGGTATCCCAGCATTCGAAAAGGTCCAGGCAGTCACGTGTAAGTCCGGCTTTGTGCAGCGCGTTCTCGGTGCTGATGTGCACCGCTTCGAAAGCCAGCGGATCAGCCCGGTCGTGCACCGCCAGCGTATCGGTGGCGATCTCTGAAGCGCTGAGCAGGATTGCACTATTTTCATCCTTCAATAACTTCTGGCTTACCAGCACCACTGCGGCTGCCCCATCAGCATAGGTGGGCACATCGTAAAGCGAAAGGGGTGTACTCACTACCGGCGCTTTCTTATAGCTCTCCAGATCCAGCGTTTTTTGATACATGGCAAATGGATTGTTCACCCCATTGTTGTGCGCCGTAATGGGAAAACCCGCAAAACTGTCGCGCGGCGCCTGGTATTGATCGAGATAGCGCTGCATGAGCAGCCCGGCGATGCCGGTATAGGTCAAGCCCTGCATGCCTTCGAAATCGGTATCCCCGCTTTCTGCAGCAGCAGATTCAACCTGATCTCCGACCATGTCGGTCATCTTCTCCACGCCCACCACCACCACGCAGTCCACCAATCCAGAGCCGACCGCCAGATACCCCATATGCAGGGCGGCTGCACCGGAAGCTTCACCGGCTTCCACAGTGGTGCCTTCCACACCGCGCAAACCCGCTTCATCGCACACCAGTGCTCCCAGATTCGCCTGATGGGAAAGGGAAGAAGCCAGAAAATTACCAATATATACAATATCAGGCTGCGGATTGCCCGCTTCTTTCAACGCAGAACGCACAGCAGCCGTGCTTAAATTGGTAAGGGATTTGTCCCAGTGTTCTCCGACCGGTACCTGCCCGACGCCAGCAATATAGACCTTTTGCATGCCCAGCCTACTTCATCACGATCTTGCCGCGGTAGCGCGCGTAGGTGGCATAATCGATCTCGATACGCCGGTCGATATACTGTTGGGTGGAAGGCGCTTTCTTGCGCCGTTCTTCAAGCTTATCGGTCACGCTGATATCAAAGGCATCCGAGCCGGCGCCGGAACCGTATGAAACCACCAGGATGCGGTCACCCGCTTTGGCGATATCCAGCACGGCGGTCAATCCAACCAGCGAAGCACCCGCATAAGTATTGCCAATGACGGGCGCCAGTAAACCGGTCTGGATCTGTTCTTTGCTGAACCCCAGTTCTTTGGCAACGCGCTGCGGGAACTTGGCATTGGGCTGGTGAAACACCGCAAAAGCATAATCCGACGGCTTTGCGCCAAGTTGTTCGAGCATGGTGTGTGCCGCGGTGGAAACATGTTTGAAATACGCCGGTTCTCCGGTAAAACGCTGCCCGTGTTCCGGGTAAACCTGATGCTGGCGCCGCCAGAAATCAGGTGTATCGGTCACATAAGAATAAGCCGCGTTGATGGTCGCCAGGCTGTTCTCTGCCGGACCAATGACAAAAGCTGCACCGCCGGAGGCGGCGGTGAATTCAAGTGCGTCGCCCGGCTTGCCCTGCGCGGTATCTGCACCAATCGACAGGGCATATTCACCCATTTGCGAACCAACCAAACCCATCGCCATCACCATGGCTTCAGTGCCTGCCTTGCAGGCGAACTCCAGGTCGGCGGCTTGAATGTTTTCAGAAGCACCCACTGCCTCTGCCACAATGGTCGAAGTCGGTTTGACCACATAAGGGTGTGATTCGGATCCTACCCACACCGCACGTAATTTCAACGGGTCGATGCCCGCTCTGGCTAAGGCATTGCGGGCTGCCTCTATGGAAATGGTAACGGTATCTTCATCCAATCCTGCCACCGCCTTTTCTTTGATCGGCGTACCGCCCTCATCCCCTGACCAGACACGCAGGATCTCGCTGGCGGGCAGCCGGTACTGGGGAATATAGACCCCATATCCCACAATGCCCACCGCGCGAGCCGGTTTTAATAATAAATTCTCATCCACAGCTAATGATTGCTCCATTCATTTAAAATTGCGATCGCGCGTTCCACGCGAATACATCCTTCTTTTACAAGCTGTTCTGCCAGAGATGCCACCCTATCAGGCGGCGCGCCGGCTGCCACGGCTACCTGCCGGGCATGCAGCGCCATGTGCCCGCGTTGAATACCTTCCGTAGCCAGGGCACGCAGCGCGCCCAGATTCTGCGCCAGACCGACCGAGACGATGATCTCCGCCAGATCAGCCGCTTTCTTTACGCCCATGATCTTCAGGCATGCACGTGCAGCAGGATGCACGCGGGTAGCCCCGCCCACAATACCCACCGCCATGGGCATTTCCAGTTCGCCCTTCAAGTTTCCGTTTTTATCAACAGACCAGGTGCTCAAGCTGGTGTAGCACCCGCCGCGGGCTGCATAGGCATGCGCTCCGGCTTCCACCGCCCGCCAGTCATTCCCGCTGGCGATCACCACCGCATCCACCCCATTCATGATGCCCTTGTTGTGGGTAGCCGCGCGGTAGGGATCTGCTGCGGCAAACGCCCAGGCTTCGATGATGCGGTCACGCACATCCGTTCCGGTATAATCCTCAAATGCCAGCGCCTCTGCCGGGATGGAACAGGTGGCTTTTGCCAACCTGCGATCTGCCAGATTGGAAAGGATGCGCAGCAGCACCCTGCCGCCGGTGATCTTTTCCACCAGCGGACTGATGCGCTCCAGAGCCGTGTTGACGGTATTGGCTCCCATGGCATCCTGCACATCCATGATAAGATGCAGCACCAGAAAACTGCCCAGCGGAGAATCTTGAATAACGCGCACCTGCATTTCTTTCGGTCCGCCACCCAGCTTGATCAGCAGCGGGTCCGCTTCTGCTGCCAGAAGCAGTATTTCCTCTTTTGCAGCCAGCAGTGCTTTTTCTGCCGCAGGTATATCTTTCACGCCTAGAATTTGTAATTGTCCGATCATCTCCTGCGCGCCGGTCAGGGCTGTAAAGCCGCCCCCCGCCTGCGCCAGTTTTGCCATGAAGGAGGCAGCCGCCACTACGGAGGGTTCTTCCACTGCCATGGGAACCAGCACAGGGCGCCCGTTGATCACAAAATGCCGGGCAATTCCTAACGGTAAACTGTACACACCCACCACATTTTCGATCATCAGATCCGCCTGCGCGGAAGATAAGCCCTTCTGTGAGTTAAACGCTGCCAGTTCTTCATCGCTTAAAGCACAAGCTGCCCGCAGTTCCTGCAGGCGTTCTTCAACACTCATCTGATAGAATTTTTTCTCATCAGGCATATTTCAATACTTTCTTCTTATGAAAGAAGATATCGGTCAATCATAAAGAATCAACCCTCGCAAAACCTATCAGATCCGCTCAGCCGATAGAATAGCTCTCACCCGGCTGTAAAACAACTACTTTTGTGCTGGTTTTCTCTTCCACCAGTTTTTTCCATGCTTGAGCATCCTGCTTGATCAATGGGAAAGTATTATAGTGCATGGGAATAGCCACTTTCGGTTGGAGGAATGTTACCGCCCGCAGCGCATCTGCCGGACCCATGGTGAAATTATCTCCGATCGGAAGCAGCGCCACATCCACCCCTTCTTCTCCGATCAGACGCAAATCACCGAACAATCCCGTATCGCCGGCAAAATAAAACTTCTTCTTATCAGGCAAGGTCAGCAGAAAACCCGCCGGATTTCCGCCATCAGAACCATCAGGCAGCTTGGAACCGTGCAGCGCCAGAGTCAGCTTGCAGTACCCAAAAGGATACTGAAAACCGCCTCCCAGGTGCTGAGCATGGGTTTTTACACCCTGCGCGCGCAGCCAGTCGGCAATTTCTGCATTGCTGATCACGGTAGCGCCGGTGCGCCTGGCGATCTTCACCGTATCTCCCACATGATCGCCGTGCCCGTGGCTCACCAGAATAAAATCTGCCGGCACTTCATCCGCGCTGGCGTTGGAAGCAGGATTGCCGCTTAGATAAGGATCAAAAAGTAAATGCAGCGCTTCGACCTGCAGGTCAAAAGCCGCATGCCCGTAAAAGGTAAGTTGATATGTCATTTCTTTTCCTTATAATTAACACATTCTTTCTTATATTTTAACGAGTGATATTTGAAACTTCCATATTTTTCAAGATTACAGATACAATAAAGTAGTCATAATATAACAAATCGTCAAGGAGTGTACAATGTCTGATCCACGTATCAATAAATTAGCCACCATGCTGGTGGATTATTCACTGGGTGTCAAACCCGATCAGCGCGTGCTGCTGCAGGGTGAAAGAGGTGGAGAACCACTCATGATGGCAGTATTTAATGTCTGTCTGCAGCGAGGGGCAATCCCTTTCATCTATCAATACCCTGAAGGGATGACAGATGCCTATTTCCGCTATGGAAATCCGGATAAATTCGCCGCATACCTGGAAGAA
The DNA here is from genome assembly GCA_963674975.1 of Anaerolineaceae bacterium. Taxonomy (GTDB): domain Bacteria; phylum Chloroflexota; class Anaerolineae; order Anaerolineales; family Anaerolineaceae; genus UBA4781. The sequence goes on along the minus strand of OY771913.1, from coordinate 1,641,166 downwards.
CTGAAGCATTTCGTTGAAACTTATGATCACCGCGTACGTATTCTGGGCGAAACCAACACCAAAGAACTCTCCGGTTTCGATCCTGACCTGGTTTCAAAATTCTATGCCACCGGCGGAAAAATCTCCAAGATCATGCTCGACCGCGAACAAAAAGGAGAGATGCACTGGGTATTATCTCTCTTCCCCACGCAAGCATACGCGCAGGATGCCAATATGAGCCTGCCTGATTTTGAAGATTTCGTTTACAACGCCTGTATGCCTGACCAGGATGATCCGGTCGGCTACTGGAAGAAAATTGCCGCCAAACAGGATAAGATCATCGCATGGCTGAAAGGCAAAGAACACGTGCACGTCACCGCCCCTGAAACCGACCTCACCCTGAGCATCAAGGGCAGACCTTTTGCCAACTGCGCCTGCACTGTCAACGTACCGGATGGAGAAGTCTTCACCTCTCCGGTTGAGAATTCGATGAATGGGCATGTATATTTCTCTTACCCCACCCTTTATGAAGGCTTTGAAGTAACCGGCGTTCGGTTGTGGTTCGAGAACGGGAAGGTAGTTAAAGCCAGTGCCGAGAAGAATGAAGATTTCTTGATGAAAAAACTGGATACGGATGCCGGTTCACGCTACTTGGGAGAATTTGCCATCGGCACCAACGAAGGCATCCAGAAATTTACCGGTCAGATCCTTTTCGATGAGAAGATTGGCGGCAGTTTCCACATGGCACTCGGGCACGGCTACCCGGAGACCCTCAGCGAGAATGAATCCGCCATCCACTGGGATATGATCTGCGACCTGCGCAATGGCGGCAAGATCACGGTAGATGATGAACTGTTCTATGAAAATGGGAAATTCGTCATCGATTTCTAATCGATTTTGATAAAAAATATGCAAAGGGCGCAAATTCTGCGCCCTTTTCTTTTGGGTTACAATACAAAGGAAGAAAGATATCAAGCAGGATGGTCTTATGAAAATGCGCCTGGGAATTGCACAGATCGATACCAAACTGGGTGTGGTGGATGCAAATCTGCAGAAACATCTGGAGTATATTGAAAAAGCCCGCAAAGACGGGGTTGACCTCTTGATGTTTCCTGAACTTTCCCTCACCGGTTATGTGCTGCAGGACCTGGTGCCTGCCGTTGCGCATCACCCAACCCCGGATGATCCTGTTTTCAAAGAACTTTTCAAAGCCAGCCAGGACCTCGACCTGCTGATCGGCTTTGTGGAAGAAGATGAACGCAACCGCTTCTATATCGCCGACGCTTATCTCTCGCAGGGTAAGCTGGTGCACACACACCGCAAAGTATACCTGCCCACCTATGGATTGTTCGACGAAGGTCGCTTCTTCGCATGGGGCGATAAAACCGAAGCATTCGATACGCGCTTCGAGCGCAGCGGGATATTGATCTGCGAAGATTTCTGGCACATCGCACCCCCTTACCTGCTGTGGCTGGATGGGGCTGACCTGCTGCTCTTCACATCCGCTTCTCCGGGACGCGGGCTTACTTCCTCGCCACAGCTTTCAACATCGATGTGGGTCGAAAGCATCAACCGCGCTTATGCCAGCATCTTCACTTCATTTATAGCCCACTGCAATCGAGTCGGTTTCGAAGACGGGCTGCATTTCTGGGGAGGTTCCACCGTATATGACCCGGACGGCAACTGCCTGATCAAGGCTCCTTATGATAAAGAAGCCTTCCTCACGGTCGAACTGGATCTCAACCAGCTTCACCGCACGCGCGCGCGTCTACCGCTGCTGCGCGACGAACGAACTGCCATGGTACAGCGGGAATTGAACCGCATTCTTTCCAACGGACATTCGAATTCAGGAAAATAGGGAGGGATGATGAAAATTGACCTTACGATCAACACGGATCTGGCAACCAATATCCTGACCGGATTTATCAAAAGTGAAGCTACTCGCGCCGGCTTTCATAAAATGGTGGTGGGAGTTTCCGGGGGGATCGATTCTGCCCTCTCCTGTGTGCTGGCAGCCAAGGCGCTCGGTCCGCAGAATGTGCTGGCAGTGCGTATGCCCTACCGTACATCTTCTCCTGATTCTCTGGAGCACGCGCAGCTGCTCATCGACCAGTTTGATGTGCAAAGCATTACCATTCCCATCAGCGACATGGCAGATGGCTTGATCTCGAAATTTCCCGATATGAGCGACCGGCGCAAGGGCAACATCATGGCGCGCTGCCGCATGATCGTGCTGTACGACCAATCTCTTGCCTTTGATGCCCTGGTGATCGGTACCAGCAATAAAAGCGAAATTCTGCTGGGTTATTCCACCCAGTACGGCGATTCAGCCAGCGCCTTCAATCCCATCGGCGATCTCTATAAAACCCAGGTACGTCAGCTTTCATCAGCTCTGGAAATTCCAGAGGTGATTATCCAGAAAGCTCCCAGTGCTGATCTGTGGGCAAACCAAACCGATGAAGGGGAGCTGGGCTTTACCTATGCTGAAGTGGATAAACTGCTCTATTTGATGGTGGACGAGCGTTATACACCCGAAGAATGTGTGGATGCCGGTTTTTCTCAATCGTTTGTGGATGCCGTGGTAACCCGCCTGCGCCGCTATCATTACAAGCGCATGATGCCGCCCATCGCCAAGCTGGGCAGCCGCACCATCGGTTATGATTTCTTATATCTGCGTGATTGGGGAACCTAACCGTGCTCCTGCGCAAGATTTTTCTTTTTGCTATTCTTATTCTCCTGTGCAGTGGCTGCGCATCTGATCCCCCGACTGCGGCTTCTACCTCTATTCCTGCTTTTACCAGTACAGCAGTTCCCAGCAGCACGGTTGCTCCGTCGGCTACTCCCACATTTATACCCACTGCGGCATCATCCAAACCGCAAACCGTGTTGATCTATCTGGTTGCGGTGGGAGACAACGGCGCATCCGGAGAGATGATCGGCTGCGGCGACAGCCTGGTTCCGGTCGAAGTGGCAGTTGAACCAACCCAGGCAGTGCTGCGCGCTGCATTAGCTGCCCTGCTTAATCTTCCCTCTGATATCACCTACGGACAGTCCGGTTTATATAATGCTCTCTATTTATCCGATCTGAAAATCGACTCCCTGGATATTGTTGACCGTGAAGCTGTTATCAATTTAAGCGGTTCGCTGGTAACCGGCGGGGAATGTGATATTCCCCGCATCGAAGCCCAGCTTACTGCTGCAGCGCTGCAGTTTTCGACCATTGACACCGTTACGATCTATGTCAACGGCACCCTGCTTCAAGATCTGCTGGACCTGCGGGGGTAATATCTCAAATCTAATCTGTTAAATGATGACGCTCCAGTGCCGTTTCCAGGATCATCACGATCAATTCTTCCTGCGAGACCTCATCGGCTTTTGCAGCGATGACCAGATCGGAAATGCTGGATAAGCCCGGCAGCGGATTGATCTCGAGAATGTACGGCTTCCAGTTATCGTTTACATCCAGCCTGAAATCCACACGCGCCACATCCAGGCTGCCCAGCACACGGAAGACCGCGGCTGCCAGCCAGTTAAGTTCATCCACCATATCCTCATCCAGCGGAGCCGGACAAACATAATTCAGGTCTTCTGCTAGAGCTACCTTCAATCGATTGCTGTATACCGCATCCGTCAGCAGATACGGTTTGAGGTCCACTTCCATGGGCGGTAAAAAGCGCAGCCCTGATTGAATGCGCGGCAGATTCACATCATGTGGAATCCGCCGTGCTATGGGTCCATGCAGGTTTCCGACCATACCCACCGTAATCTCACGTCCCTCAATATATTCTTCCACCAGAGCGGGTTGGCTGTAGCGGTTCATGATATGCCCAACCTGCTCATATAATTCTTTCCTGTTATTCACCACCGATTTCAAACTCACCCCCATGCTGGTGCCTTCACGGCTGGGTTTCACGAAGAGGGGAAAACGCAAAGTGGGATCCAGAGGCTCATCCGCTCTTTCAAATGTTTGAAATGGCGGAGTAGGCAGTGCATGGAAATCAAGAATACGCTTGGTCATGGGTTTATCAAGTGATAATGCCAGGGTCAGCACCCTGGAACCCGTATACGGGATGCGCAGCATTTCCAAAATAGAAGGAATATGTGCTTCCCGCGAATCACCGTAGTAGCCTTCACAAATATTGAAGCAAATATCCGGCTTATATTTGGGCAGGTCTTGAATAATCTTGAAATTCCCTTCGAAAAACTCGCATTCATATCCCCCATTTCGTATAGCTTGTAATATTGTATTAATCGTTTTTTCTGAATCTAAATCATCCCATTGATCCTCTGGCATACCCTCCCAGTGGGGAGCATTTGCCTTCAGGTTAGCAAGCAAAGCAACCTTTTTCTTTTTCAATGAAATCTCCTCATTCAGTTATAGTAAAAATAGCTATCTAGATATTTTTTCATAGTATTCATTCCACTTTTTAATCATATCATCGAGCTGTTCCTGCAAAAAGAGGTAATTTTTTCCGAGTTTTCCAACCTCCTCCGCATCCAGCTCTGTGTTCTTTAATTCTTGTTCTACTGTTTTTAACTCCGCTTCCAGGGTATGGATGCGAGTTTCCATCTCCTCGATCTTTTGTTTATTGATTTTTTTCGATCGGTTCTTCTTCGGCGTTCGCTTTTCATCAGCAGTACTCTCCTTTTCAGCAGGCATCCCAACTGCCTGTCGAAAAGCGTTGAATTCCGCGTACCCGCCTTTGAATACCTTCAGCTCTTTCGAAACCGCATCGACCATCCATATCTGGGTAGCCAGTGCTTCCAGTAAGTAGCGGTCATGCGTCACCAGCAAGATCGTTCCATTAAACTCCGCCAGTACTGCCTGCAGAATTTCCTGTGAGGGCAGGTCAAGGTGGTTGGTGGGTTCATCCAGAAAGATCAGGTTCACACCCCTGAGCGCCAGAATTGCCAGCGCCAGACGCCCGCGTTCACCACCGCTCAGAACACTCACGGTCTTGAACACATCATCCCCGCTGAACAGAAACTTCCCCAGATAATTGCGAACTTCAGCCGGCAGCATATGTCCGGCATGCGCCTGGATCTCCTGCATGAGCGTCCAGTCTTGATGCAGATCTTCATGTGCCTGGGCAAAATAGCCCACATCCAGGCTGGCGCCCAGTTCGATCTCTCCGCTCAGCGGGCGGATCTGCCCCAAGATAGTGCGCAGCAGGGTGGTTTTCCCGGCGCCGTTCGGTCCGATGACGCCCACACATTCCCCGCGTCTCAATTCCACATCGGGCATGCTGAAAAGAGCTACCCCTTCATCCTTGAAACCGATCTGCACGTCTTTTGTACGCAGGATGATATCTCCGGAACGACGGTTATTTTTAAAGCCGAAAACCATGCGCCGTTTGCGCGCAGGAGGGATCAACTGTCCTTCTTTGAGCAGCCGCTCCAGTCTGCGGCGTCTGCCCTTAGCCTGAGCAGTGTTCTGTCCGGCGATGTTGCGCTGGATGTATTCTTCTTCTTTGGCAATATATTCCTGCTGGCTCTCGAATTCTTTAATCTGCCATTCCATGCGCTCCTGGCGCAGACGCAGGAATTTAGAATAGTTGCCCGGGTAGCTTTCGATGGCTGGCGTCATCTCCCAGATGGTATTCACGGTCTGGTCAAGGAAGTAGCGGTCGTGTGAAACGATCAGCACGGCGCCGCTGTACTTTCGCAAGAAATCTTCCAGCCATTCCATAGCTTGAATATCCAGATGGTTGGTAGGCTCATCCAGCAGCAGCAGGGTCGGGTTCATGAGCAGCAGCTTTGCCAGATAGGCGCGCGTGCGCTCCCCGCCTGAAAACTGGGTGATGGGTCGGTTGAGATCCGCTTCTTCAAAACCCAAACCGCCTACAATACGCAGAATATAAGAATCAATGGTGTAACCGCCCAGACGTTCGAAGCGTTCGTGCAGATCCCCCAACCGGTTGATCAATGCATCATCGTCGGGGTGTTCCTGCACCTGCAGGGTCAGATCTTCGATCTCTTTCTGCAGGGTGAACACATCTGCCAGTGCATCGCGGCATTCCTGCTGCAGGGTTTGCGATGATTGAAAGCGGGATTCCTGCGGCAGGTAGCCCATTTTCAGATCTCTGGTGCGGGCGATGGTGCCCTCATCCGGGGCATCGATGCCGTACAGCATACGCAGCAGGGTGGTCTTGCCAATGCCGTTCTCACCCACCAACCCAATGCGGGCATGCTGGGGGATGCTCAAAGAGATCTCGCTGAAGAGGTCTTCTGCGCCGAAGGATTTGGCAAGATGCGCTGCAGTAATCAATGACACGGTGTTTTCCTTTTTTATCCACAGGACGAAAAGAAATTGTACCTGAATTATGAAGAAATGCTTTCCCTTTTTATAAAATTAATGGGTTTGACAGTGTATTTTTCACAGGGTATGCTTAACGACTGATTCAACGCCTGGTATTGGAAACGAGGAACATGAGCAAACCACCTATTTGCGATTACGAAGGTTCGACCTATCAAAAGACATTCTGGGAAGAAGGCGGTCGGGAATATGAAGATGCCGTAGAAGCCATCGCCCTGCGCCGTTTACTGCCAAAAAGCGGCAGCCGGCTGCTGGAACTGGGCGCCGGTGCCGGGCGCAACACCCCGCGCTACATCGGTTTTGACGAGATCACCCTGCTCGATTATTCCCACACCCAGTTGGAGCAGGCACGCGAACGCCTGGGAGATACTCCCCAATACCGCTATGTGGCAGCCGATGCCTGCAACCTGCCTTTTGCTCCGGCAGTTTTTGATGCCTCGACCATGATCCGCACCATCCACCACCTCAAGGAAGGTGAAACCGCCCTCCAGCAGGTCAGCCAGGTGCTGTGTGAACACGGCGTGTTCATTCTGGAATTTGCTAACAAGCGCAACACGAAAGCCATCCTGCGCTATTTGCTTGGAAAGCAAAAATGGAATCCATATTCTGCGGAGCAGGTGGAATTTGTGAAGCTGAATTTTAATTTCCATCCCAAAACGATCCGCCAGTGGCTGCGCAAGAATGGGTTTTCCATTCAGCGCCAGCTCACCGTTTCGCATTTTCGGGTGGGTTTCCTTAAACGGCATGTGCCGCTGGGCATCTTGAGCGCGCTCGATTCCGCCCTGCAGTGGACGGGTGCGCTGTGGCAGCTTACCCCCAGTGTTTTTGTGCGCAGCCTGCTCACCTGGTCGGCTCAACCCCTGCAAGATTTTGCGTTCAAGTGTCCGCAGTGCGGGCATGCCCCGCTGCCTGCAGTAAAAGCAGATATCACCTGCCCAAAGTGCAACAGGGTGTATGCTTATAAAGATGGAATCTATGATTTTCGCTTGACATAACGGTACATGCATTGTATGTGCCAGGTGGAACAAAGGAGGAAAAACTATGCAGCTGATCACCACCTGTAACAATTGTGGAAGTTCCTTTCAATGGGAGGATACATACTGGAATGGATTGGGTATGCCCGACTGCCCGTCATGCGGGTTCAACAACCAGACCGGCAAGATCGGAAACCAGGAAGGACCTATTGAACGCGGCTACCGTAAGCTGGCACGTCAGTATCGCGAGGTATGCGGAGAACTTCGATCGGTAGAATACTTGAGCCATTTTCCAAAATTCGAGATCAACTTCAATTTTGAAAAAGCCACCGTCTATTCCGGCGCGCGGCAGGGGAGATACGACATCAATTTCCTGTCGCTGGGTTATTATGGGGAGGGTCCGAAATACGCCAGGGCTTTCATGGATGAATTGGGCTTCAGCCTGACCGCCGAAGAGATCGCGGATATCGCCCCCGGCGCGGTGCTGACTTTGGAAGATGGGAAAGTAGTCATCAAGTATAAGGAAAATTCATAAAGTGTTGTGCTTCTCCCCTGTACGCAGCATGGGGGAGACTGAGAGAGATATCACATTGATCGAAATCGAGAGATATTTAAAATGAAGTCTATCTAAAATCAACATGCAAAAATAGTTGTATATTAAACAAGATTTATTTCCTGTAAATCATTTTTTAACCATTTGTAAACAATATTGGTAACTGGCGATTCATTAAAAATATCAAGAAATGTTCCAGAAGTGAAGGCAGAAATCCATTCAACAGACTTGGGTCTCATTTTTCGATTTAATTTCCACAAATCATGTACATCTATTTGTTTATTCTTTTTATCTACCAATTCGAAATCAACTTCATTTTTATATCCAAAAGGTAATGGTTCAAAATACCAATTTAACCACGGCGTTCTTCCCCCAATAGAAGAGTCAGAAAATTTAATAAATCCATGCATCCTTACAGGTAATAAAGTCGCAATTAACATTCGAGATCTAATATTACCAAAAAGCCAATTTATCAAATTTTCATATTCTTCTAATGCTGCTAAGTAAATATTAATCGCTTGTTCAAGAATTTGATTATCAGAATATGGTTTGATTATCCAATATCCTGAATTATTCGTTAAGTCTCCTTTTGTCCATAGCGGATTTAAGAAAGTCTCCCCCATTTCCATTTGCCTATTAATATAAATGCTCAATTCATTCCATTCAGAATTGCCATCCAGATTATTTTGTTTTTCTCTTTCTATAATTTTAGATTTTAATTCAGCTAAATCTATTGATCTGTTATAAGAACTACTCAAACTCATTTCTTTAAGCGCACAAACCCACATTTTTTCTTTATAAATATATCCATTAGGCAAAACAAATGATTTCCTATCAACAACTTTTTTAAATCCATCTTTCAACTCATCTAAAACCCATTTTATAATCCATGCTGGTTGATGACCTGCTGTTGACATTATCGCTCCATCCCATCCATTATTCTTGTTTTTAAAAACTCCAATTGGAAATTCATTCAAATTGTTTATCTTTTCTTCTCCGCTATACCATGCAACCATTATCTTATTTTCATAGGTTGAAACACCAATTGGGCAAAGATTCCCTTCTTCATCAATAGGTGCAATAAATTTTGTAATTTCACCAAACCCATCAGTCCATAACTCATATATTTCCCGAATTCTCTTTCCACATATTTTTGCGGATGGTAATAAGATATCATCTCCGAATAGATTATCTGCAACACCTTCTTTAATTATTTCAGACGCTAATCCTGGATTTGCTTTTATCACAGGACCCATTATTTTCACCACATCGTCATATGGAAATAAACTCACGACTAGTATTAATGGGTATAGCCAATTGTCTAATCTCATTAGATCATCGCAAATGTCTCTAATGCTAATTTCATTCCTTACTAAACCATTGGCTGCAAACCATTGAGCTATTATAGGTAAGGGGAACCCAACTTTTTCATCCACATCTTCGACCAATCGTGTTTCTAATAAAGAATTTATTTCTTCATATGTCCCAATCTCTCTCCAAGGAATATATGAACCTCTATTCTCAATTGATTTAATTCCCACCTTTCTAAAAAGCTTATTTATTTTTGATTTGTAGCCTTTATGTGCACGCAAAATATTTTCAATAAAATAATCAATTAATTCTCCAGTAGTTTTCACTTGCCCATTTTGATTACAACTTAAATACTTTCCCCAAATTAATGCAAAAAAAGGCCTTTTAATTGACTCTCTTATTGGTTCAGGTGCTCTCGCTATTAATCCTTGAGTAACATTAATATTAAAAACTCGGTTGATTAAATTGATAATGTCTTGATTATTTAATAAGTCAATTTTTATTTCTTCTTCAATATTGGAAAAAACAGGTAAAGATCTACTCGTAATTACAATAGTAGTGTTTTGCCATGTCTGAACAAGGATTCGGGATGAATTTAATAATTCATTTGAAATACTTAACGTTGTTTCATCAGCTCCATCAATAACAATAAATGCACCATTCACTCTTGGATTCCCATAATCGCTTGATAAATCTAAAATCATTTTTTCAAGATCCTCTTTAATATCAGATGCTTTTACAAAAAGAGGAACACTAGAATTTACTTTTTCCACCCATTCTTTTATTGACGCTTGTAAAAGCCTATCAGCAATAAAAGACTTACCAGATCCAAAATCGCCAGTAATGATTACTAATTTTTCTTTTGATAACTTCGCAATTAGTTCCATTGATGGAATTCCAATTGTTGGATCTTCATATAGCTCTATCGCTTTTTTCAATGAAATACCGGTGGCTTGCCATCGTGCAAGGCATCGAGCTCTTGATGAATTTTGTAATTCATTAATTTTAAAAATTCTATTTAATCTTGGCTTATTCCTTACAGCACGAATCAACTCATCGGTTAGCGCTAATTCCAAAGATTTAAAAAGATCATCTATCTTTTTTATATCCTTCCATTTTGTATAATTTCCAATCTCGTTGATCAAATTTCTTGTTTTTTTATCTCTTCCATGATCAACAGGTAATTTAAATGCAAGTAAACTTCTATTATTGGCTATGGCTTCCCTAACTTCATTTTCGACAGGAATTGTTGTTTCCTCTCCAATCAACCAAATTACAAAATCTGCTTCACGCACTTTACGTAAATATCCCTGGTCAACTGGTTCAGAACTGGCTGGAGTATGTTCAAAAGTCCAAGGTATAAATTCATTAAATTGTTGGATACTTGAGATAACTCTATCCCTTATTGGTTCCAATTCAGTTGTTATCACACTACTAATAAAAACTAATAACGGTTGCTCTCCAGGAAGAAGTTTACTCTCCCAATCTTTATCATGTTGATCTTCCCTATTTTTTACTGCGGAATTTTGATCCATAATAACCCCTTTGAATAATAATTATTAAACAATATTATTCTAGATCATTTAAAAGATTAGAGCAATAAGGCGACAGGTAGGGTGCGTTCCTGAACACACCAAATCTATGCTACTCCCCTGCGCGAAGCATGGGGGAGATTAAGAGGGGCATCATGCAGAGCATAGCGAAGCATATCACCATGAAAAGCTTAAACCAGCAGGTAAGTCAAGGAACCATCAGGGTGGTTTATTTGCTAACCCGCTCCATTACGACTTTTCTATGATTAAAACATCGACATGGAGAGATTCCTCAGTCGCTGTATTCCTTCGGAATGACAAGAAATTTAAGTGCAAAACGTGGAGAAAATTGAGAGGGGGGAGTTTATGTTACTTTTCCATTAATGAAATCGGTCACAATATCCTCATAGATCTCATAATCGATACCGCAATGTTCATACACAGTAAACAATGGCCAGGCAAATTGTTCTGTTAGTTCAATGATCTTGGGAGAAATCCAATCAATGGGAATTGTTCCTTTTGTACGAACTTCATTCTCTTCGGTAAACTTTTTTTCAATATGCCTTGTAAAATTAGATGATCGAAGCAGCCTACCCTTTAATCCAAAATAATTGATTTCAATATCCACCCATGGATTTTCATCTGCTAACCCCAAATTTGAATACAACTTTTCACAAAAGAGAAGGGTCTCGGCAACTCTGACAATTCTCGTATTAAAAAATATGGCGATCGTATTTTTTGTATCTTCATAGATGCTTTTTAATTGATAAAAATCTCCACTGCTGTTTAAAGCCCAATAATCATACGTCCCTTTATAGATGTCCTTTCTTTCTGTTTTCCCCTCAACATAAATACCGTTGTCGACAGGTTTGGGTATAAATTGTTCATCAGATTCATCGATGATCCCAATTGGCCAGCCAAATGTATGTATTTGAGATCTTTTAACTGCTTCTGTTAGTTTTTGTTGATCAAAGTTTGTCTTTCTATTTTGAGGAGAAAACTTTATTTCCATGTATGTACGAAAACCCGATTTCACAAATTGCTCATGCGCTCTTTCATATTGAGCCGCGAACCATTCTTTTGGTGAAAGCATAGAATCATGAACGAACATGGCTTTTGATTTTCCCTTTCCTTAGTGACCAATGAATCGGCTTACTTAACCTTTTCTACCACCCAAAAGTGTGAAAGACCCAAAGCCCGCAACGGCGTCTTTTCTAAAAACTGCAGAAAACCGCGCAGCACTTTGCCCAGCGCCGGGCTGCGGCGGATGATATTATCATAAGCTCCAAAAATGACCGTGCGGTACACAAAACACACCGGTAAACCTTCAAACAACTTTTCCAGATCGCGTTTGCGGTATACGCGCACGTGCGGTGCCAGCTTATTGCGCCAGCAATTCGGCAGATAATTCACAAACAGCTTATTACCGAAATGATATTCTCCTTTGCGGTAGATGCCGTGCGTTTCAAAAGGATAGCCGCGGTTGGGGCAGAAAATGATAATGCGCCCGCCGGGTTTCAGCACACGCACCATTTCCGCCACCGCCTGGCGGTCATCCTGCACATGCTCGATCACCTCATTGCTGAGGATCAGGTCAAAGGTATTAGCATCATGCGGCAGCGCTTCGCCAACCGCGAGCTGTACGATCAAATCCTTCTGGCTGGTTTCCAGCACACGCTCCAGATCTACATCCAAACCCACTGCCAGCTTCGCCTGCTCGCTCAAGCGCTGAAGATATTCGCCCACCCCGCAGCCGTTTTCCAGGATCACACCCTGCGCGCGTTCGGCAGCAAACTGGCGGATCATGCTCAAGCGGCGCTCCTGCCCGGCGCGCCACACATATGATGGCTCTCCGCGCAGCGCGGCTTTATCAAGGTGAGTTTGGGGTTCAGGGTTCAAGAGTTCTTCCTGCTTTCTTTGAAGTTAATTAATTAAACAAAATTCCTCAGAGGGTGTTCGGCACCCAGGCTAACACCGTGGTGCCCTGATGGCGGATAGAGATGATCTCGATGCCGCCGCCTACCGCCTCAACGCGCGTGCTCATGTTCGAAAGCCCATGCCCCAGCCGCTGGTTGATCTTCGTCAGGTCAAAACCGACCCCATCATCATTTACTTTAAGCATCACGCGCTGCGGGGTCTCCCACAGGCGTACATTCACCTTGGTAGCTTTAGCATGCTTGGCAATATTTGCCAGCGCTTCCTGACAGACATGGAAAAGAATTTCAGAATTTTCGTCAGGAATGCGCTCGATCTTTTTAATACTTTTATCCAGTTCCACATCCACCAGCGTATTGGCACGAAATTCACGGATCAGGCTTTCAATGCCCATATATAGATCCTGATTGTGCAGCTGGCGTGGGCGCAGATCCAGAATGTAAGCACGGATATCGCGAATGGCGCCATTGATGGCATCCAGCGCATCATCGATATGCAGTTTGCCTTCCTTCTCGCTCGCATCCATTTGCATAACGGCATTCTGCAGGGAAAGTCCCACCCCATACAGCGATTGAATGATGCCATCGTGCAGGTCCATTCCAATGCGTTCGCGCTCTTCCATTACGATCTTGCGTTTTGATTCCAGCGATTGGCGTTCATGATAAATGACTGATCCAAGCAGTAAAGCAACTTCCATCAGCAGATCTTCAATATTCTCTTCAAGCGCCTGATCTTTTTTATTTCCCAGACAGAGAACTCCCAGCACCCCGCTCTCTGCACGGATCGGAAAACAAGAAATTGTTTTAAACCCCGCCCGGATGATCTTCTTATTGATATCGGGCAGGTCATCTTTCTGCAGGTCGAGCGTACTTGGTTCCACCATTTGAGAGATCTTTCCAAGCGTGCTTTTCCCCAGTTCATACTGCCCATCCTTCCAGAAAAACTCCTGGAATCCTCCATAATGCAGAACCCGCATCAAGCTGGGAGATTTTTCGTTCTTCAGATAGATTTCCGCATCGGAAAGACCAAGAAAATCGAGGGGAATCGGTAGAATGCGCTCGATATATTCCAGAATAAATGGCGTGGTAACACCATTGCTGCCAACCCGAATACGAGCTTTTCGTAGTTGATCCCGTTCTTCAAGTTCTTGTTTGTTTGCCTGCATAATTTCTTTCCGGGGAATCTCACCCCTATCATTTTACTCACTTTTTCAGGCAAACGTCAATTTTCTCAAAGTGCGGGCTCTTCTCCTTGTTATAATGGTTTGAGGAATGAGCTGCCTGTGAACGATAGAAAAGCTTGTGAAGAAAAGATGCGTCATGAAAAACGCCTGCCTCCCGGGCAGTCGCTGACCTTGAAATTCCCCATTCTGCATTACGGCGCCATGCCGTCCTTTGATCCTCAAACCTGGAACTTCCGCTTCTTCGGGGAAGTGGAGGAAGAAAAGAGCTTTACCTGGGAGGAATTTCAACAACTCCCGCAGGTAGAGATTTTTTATGACCTGCACTGCGTCACGCGCTGGAGCAAGTTCGGCACTCACTGGCAGGGGATTCAGTTGAAGACGCTACTGGATGAAAAGATCATTGTTTTAAAACCCGGCGCAAAGTATGTAATTCAGCACGCCGAAGGCGGATTCACCTCCAACCTACCGCTTGAAGTGGCAGCATCAGATACTTTTCTGCTGGCGACCCGGTATGAAGGAAAACCCATTTCCCCGGAACACGGGTATCCGCTGAGAGGATTGATCGGCGCAATTCCCGGAAAACGCGATCTGAAAGACGTATACCTATGGAAAGGCGCTAAATGGCTGCGCGCCCTGGAATTCAGCAGCGTGGATAAACCCGGTTTCTGGGAACAGGCAGGCTACCACAACGAAGCGGATATCTGGAAAGAACAGCGCCTGGCTTGACCATCTCCGGTTAAACCTGATCGCTGTTCATTTTTTTCTTGAAAACAAGAACGGCAGCCGCCAGCAGTACCAGTGCAGATCAGGGAAATAAAAAAAAGCACCGCTTTACGGTGCCTTTTCTTGAAATTCAATTCCTTCTTTTATTTAGGAAGCTTTCGGATATAGAACCACAAACCCACACCTGCTCCAATAAACAGAATACCCAGCAGTCCCATGAAAAGGGATGGCTCATCATCACCAAAGACAGGTAATAAGCTGGAGCTGGCTTGCGCGCCGAAATCGACGATCGATACATCACCCGGCTTGAGTGTGAGGGTATAGTTCAATACCGTGGTAGGGTTGTATCCTTCAGGGATCGCAACGCTGAGATCATAATCGCCTTCGGGAATATCTTCAAAGCAGATCGGCTCACCGCTGTTATCGGTTGTTCCGGTGAGGTTTACAACACTCAAGCGATCGCGCACGCTAACCGCTCCACCAGCCAGGGGCAGCTCGGTTTCTTCAGCCATGGCATTCCCATTTTCATCATTGAAGAGGTAAATGCAGATCGTACCGTTCCCCTTGATGGGTGTGGGGGTGGGTTCCAGCGTCGTTTGCTGTGCTTCTGTGGTAGCCGTTGCTTCATGAACCACTCCGATAAGGAGCTGCTGCCCGATTTGTAGATAGCTGCAATCATCGCCCTGCAGGTTATTCAGGTTGCGCAGGTCATCTTCCGTAATTCCATTCAACAGCGCGATGGAAATGCATGATGTATCACCTTCCTTCACGGTGTAAAGAATGCGCCCATCTTCCCCCGGAGTGGGTGTGTAGTAATAAGCTTGTGGGAGTGGATAGCTGCCGGTAGTAGTGATGAATACGATCATCACCAGCAGGCAGATAAAAAATGCTCCCAGTACTTGAATTGGTTTTTTTATCATAGTTTCACCTGTGCGGAATTATAACATTCCTATTTTCAATGCGCTGCGAAACTTTTACGCTGAATATTCGCATATAATTGCATATAATTAACAAAAAGATTGATCATCAACACTAGATCGGAAGGAAAAACATGTCATTTCATACTCTGATACTTGTGGGTCGGCTCGGGCAGGATCCAGAAATGCGCTATTTACCCAATGGTCAGGCAGTCACCAATTTCTCGGTTGCGTCCGACCGTACCTATAAAAATGCTAATGGAGAACAGGTAAAGGTTACCACCTGGTTCCGTGTTGCCGTATGGGGAAAACAGGCGGAAAGCTGCAATCAGTATTTAAATAAAGGCAGCATGGTATTAATCGAAGGTTCTTTGAATCCGGATAAAGAAACAGGGCGTCCACGCATCTGGACCAGCGCAGATGGTCGTTCCGGTACTTCCTACGAAGTCAACGCGCAAACCGTACGCTTTCTCTCCACCCGCGGCAGTTCATCCAATGCCCCTGATGAATCTGATGATAGCGGTATGCCTGATCTCGACGAAGACAAGATCCCCTTCTAGAAGATCATATGAACACAGACTTTTCACAAATATCTGAGCAGTGTCATCAGACTCTGGATGCATGTGATGCTGCCAGGGAAAAAGCGCTGGAACAAACCCGTGTACTCACACGCAATGCTGCCAACACCATCCGTGCAGTTCACCGCCAGGACTACGATCTGGCAGAAGTACTGCTGCAGGAAGCAAAATCCATCAGCGATACCTTGCGGTTGAATTTAGAACCCTATCCTGAATTGTATTATTCAGGCTACACCCAAGATTCCATCAAGGAATACGTGGAAGCGCGTTTAACCCTGGACCTCATTCAGGGCAATCCCCTTCCTCTTCCAGAAAAGCTTCATGTGGAGGTATCCACTTATCTGCGCGGTCTCGCCGAAACCATCGGAGAGCTGCGCCGCAAATGCCTCGACATCCTGCGGCACGGCTATTCGGAAGAAGCCGAACGGATGCTTGAACTAATGGATGATATTTATGCACTGCTGGTCACGGTGGATTATCCGGATGGGATCACGCATGGTCTGCGCCGCCAGACCGATCTGGTGCGCGGCATTATCGAGCGCACCCGCGCCGACCTGACCACCAGCCTGCGGCAGGAATGCTTGCAGAATGCGATCGTGAGCCTGGAGAAAAAACTGGACGCGAATGGCAAGGAGTAGAAGGACCGTTCGCGCTTCTGAGATAGGAAATTATCTGTTTTGCGAACGAGCCTGGTGGTACACGCGACAGGGCTTGAAAAGCCGCAACCAGGCTGAACTGGCGGGAGGGATCACATTTCACGAAGAGCATGCCGGTGAAGCGCGTCAAATTTTCTTCCGTCAGATTATCGGCTATCTTTTGATCGCCTCTGCAGTGGTTCTGATCATTCTGGCGCTTTCAGCTGCCTTGAAACCTGCCTAGGTCATGTCCAGTTCTTTTTATATCATTATTGCTTTTGCTCTCTTATTCGCTGCCGTTCTGGTGCTGATAAGCGCAGCCCTCAAAAAGAGATCTCTTGGACTGCCCGCCGGTACGATCATCTATTCTGATCCGGGTGTACTGGGGAAGGTTGAAAAACCTCTCTATGATGCTGAACTGGGGCTAACCGGCAAACCGGATTATGTGGTCGAACGACGCGGTCGCCTGATCCCCGTGGAAGTGAAAAGCGGATGGGCTCCTGAAGAACCATACGACAGCCATATTATGCAGTTAGCAAGCTACTGCTATTTGCTTGAGCATACCTATAAAAAGCGCCCTCCTTATGGACTGCTTAAATATAAGAACCGTACTTTTTCCATCCGTTATACTGAAGAACTGCGCCAGAATGTTATTGACCTGGTGGAAGAGATTCGTTCGCAAAAGGAATACGGAGAACCCGATCGATCGCATGAGAACCCCAACCGCTGTGAGCGCTGCGGCTTTCGTTTTGATTGCAGCCAACGGCTGTAATAGGGCTGACACGGTATTTTTCTACACATACCGCTATAATTAATGCAAACCATGAAAAATAAAAGGATAAATAATCTGGGAGTTGCCTATCATCCTGATATTGCCGACGCAGTTACCGCCTCTGAGAGTGTTGAGACATTCCTACGGGAAAACGGCGCCGGTTCGGTAATACGCTGCTCCTTGAAAAACAAGCAGTTGGAAGAAGCAATTGCCGCAAAAAATATTGATGCGTTGATCGTTCTGGGCGGAGATGGCAGTATGCTGCATGCCAGCCACCTATGCGCCCCGGCAGGCGTGCCCATCACCGGCATCAACCTGGGAACTTTTGGCTTTCTATTTGAATTGGAAAGGGATAACTGGCAAAATTTCCTCCCTGAACTGTTGAAGGGAAATTACCGCATTGAAAAACGCATGATGCTGCAAGCCTCCCATTTTCGAAAAGAAAAGCTGTTGGGAAGCTGGCAGGTGGTCAATGAGATCGTGGTCTGCCGCGGGCAGCAGGTAAAACCCATTCGCATTCATGCCAGCGTGGATGAATACCCGATGGCAAGCTACGTGGCAGATGGTTTGATCGCCGCTACTGCTACCGGTTCGACCGCGTATGCTCTGGCTGCCGATGGTCCCATCATGCCTCCGGAGACCAGAAGCATTCTGGTGGTTCCGGTTGCTCCACATCTTTCCTTTGACCGGGCGGTTATTTTAAATGAGGGAGCCTGCATCACCATCACCGTGCAAACCAATCACGACGCAGCTCTAAGCCCCGATGGAAGAGAATCGATCAAGATGCGTGATGGTGATTATGTAAAAATAGCTGCCAGCAGCATGGATGTCCAATTCATCCGTTTTCATAATCCCGGTTTCTTCTATAAAAATTTGAACCGCTACATGAAACAAAATCCTACCGTATAGGACCATTTCACTTCAATAGAACATGCGTTTATAATATTCTTTAACTATGAATCAGGAAAAAACAGAATCAACCAATCCCGATGCACTTTTCTGCTATCGGCACCCCAATCGTGAAACATATCTGCGCTGCAATAAATGCAATCGACCGATTTGTTCTTCCTGTGCTGTTCTCACACCCACCGGCTATCGCTGCCCTGAATGCATTCACGATCAGGAGAAAAAATTTGATACCGCACAGCTGCCCGATTATATTATTTCCTGCGTCCTCAGTGCCGGTATTGCCTATTTGGGCAGCTATTTAGCACGCTTTATAGGGTTTTTCACCCTGCTGGTTGCTCCGGTGGTAAGTATGATCATCAGCGAAGTCATTTTAAAGTTGACCAGAGGGAGAAATTCCACACTGCTTACCCGTCTGGTTTTGATCAGTGCCATTCTGGGCAGCCTCCCTTTGCTCTTGATCGGTCTGTATAATATGGGAATCCTGCTGGCTTCTTACGGCATATCTGCTGCCGGTGGTTTTCTTTCTATCGTCTGGCAGGCAGGCTATACCATCATCATGGCAACCACACTGCATGCCCGCACAAAAGGACTGTATATCGGATAACCTATGCTCAAAGAATTATCGATCATAAATTTTGCGATCATCCCAGAACTTCAGCTCGTGTTTAAACCCGGGCTGACCATCTTTACCGGCGAGACCGGCGCCGGAAAGTCCATCATGCTAGATGCACTGGAAGTATTGACCGGGGGAAAGACCGACAATTCAATGGTTCGCAGCGGAGCGAACAGCGCATCGCTGGAAGCAGTTCTATCCATTCCAACTCTCAATCGCGAACCCATTCTTCAGTTTCTCAAAGAGCAGGAACTCAATGATGGGGAGAATGATACCGAGATCACATTAAGCCGTGAAATTCGCAGAGAGGGGCGCACCACCGCCCGCATCAACGGCAGGGGAGTTTCCAGTACTATCTTGCGTGAACTGGGTAGTTTTCTCGTGGATATCCACGGACAATCAGAACACCTCTCATTGTTAAAAGTAAAAGAACATATCCATCTGCTGGACCGCTACTGCTCAAATGAAAACCTGCTGGAAGACTACCAGGCAGCTTACCGGAAATGGCAGCAGAACCACCGCGAACTGCAGGAACTGCGTAAAGCAGAAGCGGATGCCGCCCGCCAGCAGGATCTGTTAAATTATCAGATACAGGAAATAGAAGCTGCCACCTTAAAAGAAGGGGAAGACACTGATCTGGAAGCGGAATTGAACCGGCTGGCAAATGCCGAAAAGTTGGCTACACTTTGCCAGAAAGCAAATGGACTTCTGGAAAGCAGTGATATGGAATCCAGCGGCGTGATCGAGCAAATGGGCGAGATCGGGCAGTCGCTGCACCGTATCGCAGAGATCGATCCGTCTGTGAAAGATCTGGAATCACAAAGTGAAACAGTTCAGGCTCTGGTAGATGAAATTTCCCGCAGCCTGCAGGATTACATCGATACGGTGGAATACAATCCCAAACGCCTTGAGCAGGTAGAAAACCGTATTTCACTTATTAATTCATTGAAAAGGAAGTACGGTACGACCACAGCAGAGATCGCCGCTTTCTGTGAGAAATCCAAAAAGCAGCTGGATATGATCACCCACGCAGAAGAACGTATCGAAGAATTGGAAGCGCAGGAAACGGAGATCCTCGATCAGCTCGTTCAAAAAGGACTGCTGCTTTCCGAAAATCGGCAGCATTTTGCCCAACAGTTGGGCGAGAAAATGGAAAAAGAATTGGCTGACCTGCATATGACGGGCGCTAAATTCAAAGCCGATCTGCAGCGTGAGCCGGATGAAAAGGGGCTCAAGATTGACGATCAAACCATAGTGCGCTTCGATGAGAACGGCATCGATAAAGTGGAATTTCTCATTGCTCCCAATCCCGGCGAAGGGTTAAAGCCGCTGGTAAAGATCGCTTCGGGTGGTGAAACCTCGCGCCTCATGCTGGCACTCAAGAACGTGCTGGCAGAAGCAGATACCATTCCTACCCTGATCTTCGACGAGATCGATCAGGGAATTGGCGGAAGGATCGGAGCCATTGTCGGTGAAAAGCTCTGGCATCTGGGGAAGAATCACCAGGTGTTATGTGTGACCCATTTACCGCAGCTGGCAGCTTACGGAATCCAACACTACCATGTATACAAACAAATTCAGGATGGAAGAACGATCACCATGGTCGATGATGTGCATGGGGAACGTCGGATTCACGAATTGGCATCCATGTTTGGTGGAGATACTGAGGCAAATCGAGAAGCAGCGCAGGAAGCGCTTGAAAGTGCCACACAGTATACTGCTGATTGAGGTTCTTCACATACGTAAGAATTATTTCACATTGGTGCTTGACAAGTTTCAGATTATTGTGATATAAAAGGGGTACCAAACGCTAGGGTGCCCCCCTCACCCTGGCGTTTGGCTTTAAATAGATTGATGGCAAGTTTCCAGCTATAATGAATAATAAGAATTTCTTCATATGGAGGAATCATGAAAAAGAGATTTAAATTTTTACGAACCATGGCAAATATTTTTAAGGTGCTTGGAATTCTACTGGCAGCATTCTCTCTGGTTGGAGGGATCATCCTCGTCGTGTTGTCTTTGAGCAATGGGAATTTCTGGACCTTATTTGGGCTGGATGCTGCCTCAGGATATTTCTATGGTCTCAGCGGTGGTATCTTCGTTTTAATTTTTGGCGTTCTGGAAGGGCTGATCCTCTACGGCTTTGGTGAATTGATCTATGTGGTTATCGCAATCGAAGAGAACACCTATAAAAGCAGCCTGTTCCTGGAAGCAATGCAAAAAGAAGAAGAGTGATCCTGTAACCCCATAAATGAGGAGCCACCTTGACGATTCGAGGTGGCTGGGGTATATTATTCGCACTTAGTTTTATGCCCTCGTAGTTCAATTGGATAGAGCGTTTGCTTGCGGAGCAAAAGGTTGCAGATTCGAATTCTGCCGGGGGCACAACATGGAGCGGTAAACCCGCTCCTCCTATTTTAATGGATCCAGGATTGCTATGAATACCTCAAAAAAACAAATACTACTTACCAATGACGATGGAATTAATTCGCCCGGATTATGGGCTGCTGCCAGAGTGCTTTCAACCATTGGCTTCGTGACCGTGGTTGCTCCGCGAGAACGCTGCTCTGGAATGAGCAGAAGTTTTGGCAGAAATGAAGATGGGAAGATCGAAGAACGCAAAACAATCGTCAACGATCAGGAATGGACAGCCTACGCCGTAGGTGCCACTCCTGCCCTCTCTGTACTGCATGCGGTATTGGAAGTGATGCCCAAAAAACCTGACCTGGTTGTTTCAGGGATTAATTACGGAGAGAACATCAGCACAGATATTACAAGTTCTGGCACCGTGGGGGCTGCTCTCGAGGCGGCTTCTCTGGGCATCCCTGCCCTGGCAACCTCTTACCAGGTAAACGAGGGGGAATGGGATTCATACACGGATATCGATTTTTCCGTTGCTTCTCACTTCACCCGCTACTTTGCAGAACAACTGCTTGCAAAAAAAATGCCCTCTGATGTGGACCTTTTAAACCTGGTAGTCCCCCAGAGAGCCACAATATCCACCCCCTGGCAGATCACCCGAATCGCTCCCGGACGATATTTCAGCCCATACATAAAGCGCGAAGGTTCTCTGAACCAGGAAGGACAGATCGACACACACATCACTGTTCACGATGATCTCCCCGAAGATAGTGATGTTTATGTACTGAGAAAAAAGAATCTTGTATCCGTCACACCGATCAGCCTGGATCTGACCTCTCGCGTCGATTTCAAGATTCTTGATAAACAACTGCGAGACTAATCCTCATCAAATCCAGATCTTTCTTAAAAAGCTTTTATTTCTCAAACGAAAAAGATTGGACTGCCCTGGCTCCATTCTGAAAGAATTCCACGAATATTTTTGCTGCCTGGTTGGGACTGATTTCTGGTTCATCCTTTAGCAGCCATAGAATAAAAGCGATGAGTGCTCCGGTTAAATTAACGCTGATTGCTTTTTTCAAGAGAGGATTAAGGTCTTGCGGCATCGCAGCCCCTTTCATAACCTTTTCTTGAATATAACTCTGCAGGTCTTCCAAAATGTTCGGTCTGGGATTCGCGCTTAACAATGCCAGAAATAGTTTTCGATTATCGCTGGTATATTGAAAAACTTTTTCCAGCACTTCAATAAAATTTCTTTCTCCACTGCCTGTCATATGTTCGATCTCTGCCACCAGTGAATCAAATCCATCTGTAAGCAGCTGCATCAGACACTCTTCTTTGTTACGGTAATGTAAATAAAAAGTAGCTCTGCCCACATCTGCTTCATCGGTGATCTCTTGAATGGTGATCTCGTTGAACTTTTTCGTCAATAACAGATCTAACAGCGCATTGGTTATCACCCGCCGGGAACGTTGACTTCGTCGATCAAGTTTTTCCATGGAAAACCTCATTTCAATACTCTTGTCCAGTATTAGACATTCTACTCCATTTCATCCTTGTCAGTTATTAGATTTTGCATATAATATTGGACGCTATGTATATTATAATGTATTTTAGGAAATATTGTGAATAAAGAATTGATCGTTGCCAACGATATATGTAAAACATACCCCTCGATGGCAGGAGGAGTACAGGCATTGAAGCACATCTCTTTTACCATTGCTGAGGGTGAATTTATCGGCGTTTTAGGTAAATCCGGCGCCGGAAAATCAACCCTGGTAAACATGATCACCGGCGTAGATACCCTCACCTCCGGTTCGATCACCATCAGCGGAGTGCAGATCGATCAGCTTTCAGAAGACCAGCGCAATACCTGGCGCGGTCATCATGTGGGTATTGTTTACCAATCCTTTGAATTGCTGAATCAGCTCTCCATCCTTGAAAACATCACGCTTGCCATGGATTTTTGCGGTGAATATCAGGGGAAGAAAAGTATTGATCGCGCCCTGCAGCTTCTCGATCAGGTTGAGATCAAGGCACACGCCTATAAAAAGCCATCTGCCGTTTCCGGTGGTCAGAAGCAGCGGGTCGCCATTGCCCGAGCATTGGCGAACGATCCGGAGATCATCGTGGCTGATGAACCAACCGGAAACCTGGATAGCCAGACCAGCCGCACCATCCTGGAATTATTCCAATCCCTGCAAAAACAGGGCAAGACAATTCTCATGGTTACCCACAACAGGGGGCTGCTGCCTTATTTTTCGAGGGTTTTCCAGCTAACCGATGGCGTACTTGCTCCACAATCCGGGAGGAAGAAATGACAACGAAAAAGAACGCTTCCTATATCCGGCTGCAGCATATTACCAAAGAGTTTCCACTCACCTCGGGAACATTCACCGCTCTTGATGATGTGAATATCGATTTCGGTTCTTCCCAATTCACCTGTGTGGTCGGACGCTCCGGCAGCGGAAAATCTACTCTGATGAACATGATCACCGGAATTGATAAGCCAACCTCCGGGAGGATCATGGTTGCTGACAGGGCAATACAGGATTTCTCTGAGAATGAGCGCGCTTTGTGGCGTGGAAGAAATTTAGGGATCGTTTTCCAGTTTTATCAGCTCATCCCGGTATTATCCCTGCTCGAAAATGTAATGCTCCCCATGCAGTTATTAGAGGAACAGAATCTGGCACAAATGGAAGACAGGGCACTGCAGCTGCTGTCTGCAGTCAACCTGCGGAAATTTGCCGATCAACGCCCCGAAAGGGTTTCTGGTGGGCAGCAGCAGTGTGCCGCTATTGCACGCGCTTTAGCCAATGATCCGCCCATCATCATCGCTGATGAGCCCACAGGAAACCTGGGCAGCGAAGATGCAGCCATGGTGCTTGGTATTTTCCTTTCACTGGTTAAAACAGGCAAGACAGTGATCATGGTTACGCATGATTCTGACCTGGCGCAGCATGCTCACCGCATCATTCAGCTTTCGGATGGAAAAGTGATAGGAGATAAGGTGACCTCTTCGAAAAAAACTTTAAAAGCCACAGGGATGAAACAACATGAAAAATAATCATCTCAAACCCAGATGGCATAAAGTATTGATCGATTTTTGGGAGAACAAAGCCCGCCTGGCTCTGGTCATTGCTTCTATTGTGGTCGGAGTTTACGCAGCAGGATTGATCAAAATAACCAGCCTGATCCTTCCCGAAAATTTGCAGACGACCTATCAGGGTTCAAATCCCGCCAATATCATCATCACCACCAATAGTTTTGACCAGGATCTGATCGATGTCATTTCACGCGTCAAAGATGTCGATATGGTGGAGGGTAGGAAGACGATCACCCTGCGAGCACGGGTTGTCGGTGAAGATCGCTGGCAAAACCTCAGCCTGATCGCCATAGATGATCCGCAAGAGCAGGAACTAAAACAATTAACCCTTCAAGATGGAATTTTCCCATCAAAAGAAGAGGAAATCTTAATGCTGGCTGAAGCGCTCAGCGATTTTCCAGTAGAACCCGGAAGCAGTATGGAGATCGAACTACTGGATGATACCGTTCGCACAGTTACGGTATCGGGAGTCGTGAAAGACTACACAGCCGGCGTTGAGAACACCATCAATCGGCGTATTGCGTTTATCAACAGCAATGATCTGGATTATTTCCACAGTACTTCTGATTTCAACACTCTGTATGTGAGTGTAAAAGGGGATTCTACCGATACTACCCATATTCAAGAAGTTGCCAACGATATAAAGGAAAAAGTGAAAGATACCGGACACATCGTTTACAGTCAGAGCATTCAAGCTTCCAATGAGCATCCTTATGGAAATTATATTGATGCTGTTGCAGCCATCTTGAGTTTCGTGGGCATCTTGACCGTCATTCTGGGCAGTTTTCTGGTGATCAATACCATGAGCGCTATCATTACCGAGCATACCCGCCAAATTGGGGTAATGAAGTTGATAGGAGCCCAATCACGCGACATCATCAAAATGTACACTATTCTGGTTCTCTTATTTGGGATGGTCGCATTTTTGATCGGAGTCCCATTATCTTCATACAGCGCTTACCTGCTTACCCGCCATATTGCAACCATCTTGAATGGAGAAATGATCTCCTCGAACTGTTTCCCGATCGCTCCATCGGCTATTCTTATTCAAGCCATCATTGCGTTTGTCATTCCTATTCTCGCAAGTATTCTACCCATTCTCCAGGGCGCAAAAACCAGCGTACAACAGGCACTTCACAGTAGTCTGATCGAGATAAAAACCGAGAATACACACCTTGACCGCCTGATCGATAAGGTAAAGAACATCAATGGATTGATGCTGCTTGCCATGCGCAACACATTTCGCCGTAAGAGCCGGCTTGCACTTACCCTTATCACCCTATCGCTGGGTGGCAGTATCTTCATTGGTGTTTTCAACGTCAAAGCCATGCTTGATGAGCATATCAACGCCCTGACAAATTACTGCGCTGCAGATATGTTCCTGACATTCGACCGAACATATCCAATTGACGAGATCGTCCCTATCGCAGAACAAATAGATGGAATAAGTTATGTGGAAGGATGGAAAACAGTCACCGGAATTCTGGAAACCGATGATCAATCGGAACAGGTAACTATCGAAGCGCCCCCGGATGATTCCATACTATTGGGAGCTCTGGTGCAAAACGGGCGCTGGGTGGAACCGGATGAAGACCACACCATTGTTATCAACGAAAGCTTTTACAAAAATTTCCCCGATCTGAAAATAGGCGATTCTATCATTCTCAATATTGGTGGAAAGGATGAAACATTCATTATTGTGGGAATTTTCAATTACACCGGTCTTTCTACCAAACGTGCTTATATAAATTACATCACGGCGACCGAACTCACCGGGAGCTGGTCGAAGACAAACAGCTACCGCCTGGTGACGGAAAACCATTCACTGAATTCCATTCTTAATATGGAAGACGCAGTCAATGAAACCTTCCGCAACCGCGGTTATGATGTGAACAACATTTCTTCCGTACAGGTCATCGTCGATGAGAGCGGCGAAAAAATCAACCTTGTGATCACTGTTTTATTGATCCTTGCCATACTCACCGGGCTGGTAGGCAGCATCGGGTTGAGCGGCACGCTCAGTTTGAACGTACTCGAACGCACCAGCGAAATCGGGATCTTGCGCGCTGTCGGTTCTCCGGATAAAGCTATTTCCAAATTAGTGATTTATGAAGGATTATTTACCGGTCTGGTAAGCTACCTGATCGGGATGGTTGTTTCTTTCCCGGTCAGCCTGATTTTGGGAAATATGGTGAACCAGGCCATTTTCAAATCAAATGCTGTTTTAACAATAAATCCGGCTGGTTTCTTGATCTGGCTTGTGCTGGTGATAATAATGTCCATTGCTGCCAGTTTGATACCAGCCCGCAATGCCACCCGCCTTACTATCCGTGAGGTACTGGCTTACGAATAAATGAATCGGGCAATAAATGAAAGGATTAGAAATGAAAAAAAGAATTCTTTGGATTAGTTCACTTCTCATTATCGGCAGCTTTCTGCTTTCTGCCTGCAGCAGTTCCTCTGAGATCGATGAGGAGACAGAACCTCTAAACGCAACCGTCATCAACTCTCCCGTCATTTCCGAAGGGAACATTATTCCTGAAAAAAACGCAGCCCTTTCATTTAAAACAGGTGGAGTGGTCACTTCGATCCCTGTTTCGGAAGGTGATTTTGTGAAAAAGGGAGATGTGCTGATCGAGATTGGCGACCGTACACAACTGGAGGCTGAACAAAAAGCTACCGCCCTTGATCTGATCAATGCCCAGCAGGCGCTGGATGACCTTAATCAAAACGAAGGGGTTGATCGAGAGAATGCCTGGCAAACGCTGCTTAAAGCGCAGGATGCTTTTAATATCGCGCAGAAAGAATACGACCGTCTTGATGAAGATGAATATGAAGACGATCTGCAGGATGCAGATGAAGATATCATCGATGCGCAAAAAGATGTGGAAGATGCGCAGACAGACCTGCAGGAATACCTTGATCTTGACGAAGACAACAGCACCCGCCAGCGTTACGAAAATGCGTTGGATGATGCACAGGATACTTATAATGGAAAAGTGCGCGCCAAATCAGTCATCCAGCTGAAGCACGATCAGATAGTGAACACCTATCAGGCAGCTCTGGCTGCCCTGGATGTTGCCCAGGCGGAATATGACAAGCGTAAAGACGGTCCTGATATTGATATGCTGGCAGTGTTGACAGCGCGGGTTGAGAGCCTGCAGGCTAAGCAGCTTGCGATCAGCGAACAGCTCGATAATTTACAGATCACAGCACCCTTCAGCGGGCAGGTAATGGAGATCAATATCAGTGAAGGAGAATTTGCTTCTCCCGGCATACCCATGGTCGTGATCGCCAATACCGATACATGGATCATTGAAACAAGCGACCTGACAGAATTGGAAGTGGTGAATCTGCGGGAAGGGCAGCCCGTCAGCATTGAAGTCGAAGCTTTCCCGGGGGAAATGCTTACCGGCACGATTGATTCCATCAGCGGCTTTCCAACCACCAACCAGGGTGATGTACTCTACACGGCACGGATCACACTAGATTCTCAGGATCTTCCAAATCTGAAATGGGGGATGTCCGTCACAATTACTTTCGAAGAAACGGAATAGATTTTTGATATAAAAAAGAGATGGCGCTGCCATCTCTTTTTTCATTTAATTCTAGAGGTTGAAGCGGATCTCGATGATATCGCCATCCTGAACAATATAATTTTTCCCTTCCACGCGCAGCTTACCGCGGTTGCGCAGTTCGGCGATGCTGCCTGCTTCCATCAGGTCATCATACGCCATGATCTCAGCACGGATGAATCCCTGCTGCATATCGCTGTGAATGGTACCGGCAGCTACCGGAGCTGTAGCGCCTTTATGCACCGTCCAGGCATGCACCTCTTTCTCTCCGGCAGTAAAAAATGAGATCAGCCCCAGCAATTCATACGACTCACGGATCATGCGGTTCAAGCCGGGCTCTTCAATGCTGTATTCCTGCAGAAAAACCTGCGCTTCGTCTTCAGGCAGCTGGGCAATTTCCATTTCGATCTTCCCCTGCAGTGGGATCATTTTATAGGAAGGTGCAGCACCTGCTAGATCAGGAGTGGTTTGCCCTTCTGCAAGGTTGAGAACGATCAGCATGGGCTTGCGGGTTAAAAAACCGTATCCCTGGATCATGCGCTCTTCATCTTCATCGAGGGATAATTCCCGCAAAGGTTTCTCCTGCTGCAGGGTTTCATTGAGCTTTTCAAATAATTTGGTTTCGCGCTCGACCTCTCCTTTATCACGCCCTCCCTTATGAGAATCTTCTTTCAACCGCTCCAGTTTTGCTTCGATCTTGATCTGATCATTAAGCAGCAATTCCGCATCCATATTGGCAATATCCCGTGCCGGATCAATGCTGCTCAACACATGGGGAATATTGTCGTCCTCAAAACAGCGCACTACGTGGATGAACCCATCCATTTGCGACAGCTGATTGAGCAGCGAACCTGAAAGCTCTCCTTTTGTACCGGTTCCCAGACCGGCGATATCCACATAGGTAACCTTGGCTCGCACAATTTTGCGCGCGCTGAAAAATTCTACCAGGCTATCTACCCGCGGATCGGGCACATCCACCACGCCGGTATGAATTTCCATTTTTCCGGTAGATAGATCGGTTGGTTGAGCAGCACGCGTAAGTGCGTTGAAAATGGTCGTTTTCCCTGATTGCGGCAGTCCGATAATTCCTAACTTCATAAAATCATTCCTTCATTATTAAAATATTTCGAATGTTCCTATTCTAACCCGAATCTTTGAAAACCGCTTTCGCCTTGACCACCATATCGAATTTGGATATACTTCCCTTATTCAAGCCGGAGTGGCGGAACTGGCAGACGCGCACGACTCAAAATCGTGTTCCTTCGGGATTGTGGGTTCGATTCCCACCTTCGGCATTTCCCATAACTTCACAAATGTAATATTTCTTCAAATAATTGATATAGTAATATTTATGGAACCATTATCCGAATCGAATTTTTATCGAGCGAGAAGAATGGCGAATGAAGCAATCTTGACAATTAATCTCCAATATCGAAGATTGAATTCGGACGAGCCGGAGGATAATTATTTTGCTTTTCGTAAATGGGCTGATATCCATTTTTTTTTAATCGCTTTATTAAAATTGAAAAAATCGGCTCTAATTGCATTAACTATAAAAGAAATTAGCCCTTGTATTCAAAAAGCAATTAATAACTTTGATAGAAAATTACCAAGAATACAAACCATGCGTAATGTTCTTGAGCATATTAATCTTTATTCAACTGGAAAAGGAAATAATAAAAATATTGATAAAAAAGATTTAGAAGTATCCTTTTTTAAGAAAGAAAATGTATTCTGTTGGATGGATTTTGAGCTAGACATTGACCTTGCCTTTGTAGCAAGCGAAGAGTTATATATGGAAATAAAAAAGTGCAATCCAGAAAAATAATCTCCCAATATAAAAATTTTTTTCAAACATTTATAGTTGATTTATTAAAAACACTATTATCAAACAATACTGCTCGTATAATGATGTTGGATTGATTGTTACTTGAAAAGAGTTATAAAGTACAATCAAACAACCACCTATTCTGGAGGGTTCTTTGGATACACAATTCAAAATCGCCATCCCCATGGCAGGGCTTGGAACCAGAATGCGCCCGCATACCTGGAGCAAGCCCAAACCGCTGATCCATGTAGC
Source organism: Anaerolineaceae bacterium (assembly GCA_963674975.1). Taxonomy (GTDB): domain Bacteria; phylum Chloroflexota; class Anaerolineae; order Anaerolineales; family Anaerolineaceae; genus UBA4781. The sequence continues at coordinate 1,611,117 of OY771913.1, read as the reverse complement.
CGAAAAAACTGTGCTCGACTACGTTCTTGACCAATTCAACACACTTCCCAATCTCAAAAACGCCGAGTACATTTTGATCATCAGTCCCAATCAACAGGAGCAGATTGTCCCTTATATCAAGGAAAAACATGCTGAAAAGAAAGTGCACTTTGTGGTTCAGGAACAGATGCGCGGTCAATCAGATGCACTGTACCTGGCGCGTGAGCACCTGCACGGTCCGGTATTGATGGCTTTTTCTGACACACTCATTGAAACCGACCTGGCTTTTCTCGCCGATGAAAAGATGGACGGCGTGGCATGGGTGAAACCCATTTCCGACCCGCGGCGTTTCGGAGTTGCCGAGGTAAACAGCTCTGGACAGGTGACTCATCTGGTTGAAAAACCCCGCGATAAAAAGAACAATCTGGCTGTGGTCGGCTTCTACTATTTCAAGGAAGGACAGCAGTTGATCGAGGCTATTGAAGAACAGTTCACGCGTGACATCAAGTTCAAGAATGAGTATTTTCTCGTAGATGCCATCAATATCATGATCGAAAAAGGCGCTGCCTTTAAAACAAACAAAGTAGATGTATGGCTTGACGCAGGAAAGCCTGATGCCCTGCTTGAAACAAATCGCTATCTGCTCGATCACGGTAGCGCAAACACGCAAGAGGCTTTGAAAAGGGAAGGCATTACCATTGTACCGCCCGTATATATTCATCCATCCGCACATATCACCTCCAGTGTCATTGGTCCATATGCTTCTATCTCCGCTTCGTGCGAGATCAAGAATTCTGTCATCTGCAATTCGATCGTTGAAGAGACTGCAATGATCAACGAAATGATCCTGGATAATTCGCTGATTGGACGGAATGCTTCCATCGAAGGTCGCGCCGAACAAATGAATATTGGAGATGATTCCTGGATCGAGATCTGATCCGATTCTTTCTGACTTAATGCAAGGAAGGGAAGATATTTCTATCTGGATTTTCTATCCATCCTCACGTATACTACTATGAAATTTCTTCCAGTACCCATCCTGATAACAAGGAGCAGCGATGCAAAAAGATTACTTGACCCCAAAAGTTAAAGGGCTACACCCATCCATCATTCGACAGTTCTTTGATATCGCTGCTACGATGAAAGATATCATTTCACTGGGCATCGGTGAACCCGATTTCACCACCCCCGAGCCGATCATCAAAGCTGGCATGGAAGCTCTCCATTCAGGGCAAACCCACTATACATCCAACGCCGGCATTACCCCGCTGCGTGAAGCGATCTGTACCCATTTACAAAGATTATATGGAATAACCTATCAACCAGACGATATCATCGTTACCATCGGTGGTTCAGAAGCGCTTTACCTTGCTGCCACAGCCCTGCTTTCCAGCGGGGATGAGGTTATCATCCCAACCCCCTGCTTTGTTTCTTACCAACCTGAGGTGGTTCTTGCAGGTGGTATACCGATTGAAATTCCTTCCCATATGGAAGATGGATTTAATTTCGACATTTCTGCAATCGAAAAAGCGATCACACCCCGCACCAAGGCAATCATCATCAATTCTCCCAACAATCCCACCGGCGCGGTAGCTTCTAAAGAATGTATGCTGGAACTGGCTCGCATCGCTGAAGAGAACGATCTGATCGTCATCTCTGATGAAATATATGACCGGCTCGTCTATGATGTGGATCATATCTGCTTCTCCACACTTCCGAATATGCAGAAAAGGACGATCTTGATCGGTGGTTTTTCAAAAGACTATGCCATGACCGGCTGGCGGTTGGGATACATTGCTGCACCTCCCGAGTTAATAAAAGGAATGCTGCTGATTCACCAGTACACTATCATGACAGCTCCCACCATGTCGCAGATCGCCGGCACAACCGCTCTCCTCAATTGTGATGAGTATGTTGAAACCATGCGCAAAGAATATGACAGCCGCAGGCACATGATCGTGGAAGGGTTGAACACCATCGGCTTGCCAACCGTGGAACCGCACGGCGCATTTTACGCTTTTCCAAAAGTCAGCGTGACCGGTCTGGATGAAACCACCTTTGCCAACAGGCTTTTACATGAAAAGAAAGTAGCGGTGGTCCCGGGTACAGCGTTTGGAAAAGCCGGAGAAGGTTTTGTGCGCTGCTCTTATGCTACAGCAGCCGATCAGATCGAAGAAGCGCTGGATAGGATCGATCAATTTGTAAAGTCGCTATAAAAGCATAGCCGAGGATGGTAAAATGGGGGACAATTCAACCTTCCGAGATGAGCCATGCAGTATTACAGCGATATTGGTCTTGAAGTTCACGTCGAGTTATTAACGCGCACAAAAATGTTTTGCAGCTGCCCGGTAGTCGATCCTACCGTGGCGCAGCCTAACTCTGCTGTTTGCCCGGTTTGTCTGGGTATGCCCGGCACACTCCCCGTCATCAATAAGCAGGCTGTGGCGCTTGCCATCAAAGCCGGTCTGGCGCTGCACTGCCAGATCGCCGAACGCAGTATTTTTGCCCGTAAGAATTATTTCTATCCTGATCTTCCAAAAGGGTACCAGATATCACAATATGAACTTCCCATCACACATGACGGGTGGATCAGTGTAACCACCGCGCAGGGGGAAAAGACCATCCGCATCAACCGCGCCCATCTTGAAGAAGATGCAGGTAAACTCAATCACTACAACGGCGAAAAAGAACCTTATTCGCTTGTAGATCTCAACCGCGCCGGCGTTCCACTTCTAGAAATCGTGACCGAACCGGATATGCATTCGATCGAAGAAGTGCGTGCTTACAGCCAGGAACTGCGTCTGCTCCTGCGCTACCTGGGTGTGACCAGCGGCGATATGGAAAAAGGCGCCATGCGCTTTGAAGCAAATGTTTCTATGCGCGCCAGCGAACACGAAGAACTTGGAAAGCGGACAGAGATCAAAAACCTCAACAGCATTCATGCCATGGAAAAAGCCATCGCATACGAGCTGGAACGCCAGCAGAAAATTTTGGAAGATGGTGGAACGGTACTGCAAGAAACGTTGGGCTGGGATGAAAGCCTGGGGAAAACTTTCTCGCAGAGAAGCAAAGAAGAAGCGCATGATTACCGCTATTTCCCGGAACCGGACCTTCCTCCTTTGATCGTTGACAACGCCTGGATCGAAAGCATTGCCGCCGAAATAACCGAACTGCCGAACCAGAAACGGGCTCGCTATACTGAAGAATTGAAGCTGCCTGCCGAAAAAGCAGAATCCCTGATCCAGGATAAGGCGGTGAGCAAATACTTTGAAGAAACAGTTGCTCTGGCAGATGGAATTTCAACCAATGTTGTGGCAAACTGGATCATAGGGGAATTGTTCGGCTGGATGAACGAGAGCGGTTGTTCGATCGAAGAAATAAAAGTAAACCCACTGGAACTGGTCAAGCTTATCCAATTTCACAAGCAGAAAGTGGTTAATAAGAATTCTGCCAAAGAGATATTGCGCGAAATGCTGCAAACCGGTAAATCCGCCCAAGCTATCATTCAAGAAAAAGGGTTAGAGCAGATTTCTTCCACCGATGAGCTGGAAAAGATCATCAAACAAACCCTGCAGGACCATCCTGCTGAGGTTGCCAGCTACCGCGCCGGAAAAGAAACCATCTTCAACTGGCTGTTTGGTCAGGCAATGCAGGCAACCAGCGGAAAAGGGGATCCGCAAAAAGTGAGAGAGATCTTAAAAAAATCACTTTCCTGAATCACTTTTTCATACTATCTGTCCCATTTTTATACCGAAAGACATCATCAGGATTGGCGAGGTTCTTCACCTTGACGCATGCGGGGGAACATTTAAACTAAAGGTATACAATCAATGCAATAGGGAAAATCAAACCGAACTAGTATTTTATTAATACTATTGCCAAAACATAAGTAACTGGAGAAAATCTACCATGAATGAAACAACCAATGCCTTTAAAATGGCTCAACAGCAGTTTGACCATGTGGCAGAACAATTAAGGTTGGACCCGCAGGTTCGCGAATATCTGCGCTGGCCAATGCGCGAACATCACTTTCGTATTCCTGTACGCATGGATGACGGCACAATTAGGTCATTTGAAGGTTTTCGCGTTCAGCACAACGATTCACGCGGTCCATGCAAAGGCGGAATTCGCTTTCACCCTTCTGAGACAGTGGATACCGTTCGCGCACTGGCGACCTGGATGACATGGAAATGCGCAGTTGCCGATATTCCTCTAGGTGGCGCAAAAGGCGGCGTGATCGTGGATCCCGCAACACTCAAGCTTTCTGAAAAAGAACGCCTGTGCCGCGGATATATTCAAAAGGTATGGAGAGTGATTGGTCCTCGCCGCGATGTTCCCGCTCCCGATGTAGGCACCACTCCCCAAATGATGGGCTGGATGATGGATGAGTACTCCAAACTTGCCGGGCAATACACCCCCGGTGTGATCACCGGAAAACCGGTGGGGGGCGGCGGCTCTCAGGGCAGAACCGAAGCTACCGGTTACGGTGTGGTCTACAATCTGCGCGAAGCAATGCTGCGCTTGAAGATGGATCCTTCGAAATGTACGGTTGCCATTCAGGGTTTTGGAAATGTTGCCCAGTACGCCGCGATCGGATTCAAAGAACTGCTCAAAGGTAAAGTGATCTGCGTATCTTATTGGGATCGCCACGACCGCACCTCGTATGTGGTCAGCAAAGATGACGGCATCGATGGAAAATTCCTGCAGTCGATCACTGACCAGTACGGTACCATCGATAAAGAGAAAGCCAAAGCTGCCGGCTACCAGATCGAAGATGGCAGTGTCTGGCTGCAGAAAGATGTGGATGTACTCATCCCCGCAGCTATCGAAGGGCAGATCAATGCGGAAACTGTGCTGCAGATCAGCGATAAGGTACGCATCATCGCCGAAGGCGCCAACGGACCCACCACCCCTGAAGCCGATGAAGTGCTGAAAAAGAACAACGTCTTCGTCATTCCCGATTTTCTATGCAACGCCGGTGGCGTTACCGTTTCGTATTTTGAAAGCGTTCAAAACGATATGAACTTCTACTGGACGCGCAGAGAGGTTCTGGAACGCCTGGATGATAAGATCACCGAAGCCTTCAAGAGCGTTTACGAGATGAGCGAAAGCGAGAAGGTTTTCATGCGCGATGCGGCATACATGGTTGCCATCAATCGCGTTGTTACCGCCATGCAGCTTCGTGGTTGGATCTAACTCTATATAAATATTCAAAAAAGAGAAAGCCAGATGAAGACTCATCTGGCTTTTTTATTTGTACTTCATGAAAAAGAAATAGAAAAGAATATCTATCGACTGGAAATTTCCACCCGCTCGTTGTATACTTTTTACAACCCAAACATTTCGGGAGGGAGTAACCACATGAAATTATCTGTTTCGCAACAACAGCTTGCTCACGGGCTAGGCATTGTTACACGGGCTGTTTCACCTCGCAGCACGCTACCCGTACTGGGGAACATCCTGCTGGCTACTGATGAGGGACGATTGCGCCTGTCGGCTACCAATCTCGAATTGGGGATCACTAAATGGATCGGTGCGCAAATTCAAGAAGAGGGTTCCATCACCATTCCGGCACGAATTTTCTCTGACCTGGTAGGAGCATTACCCGGCACTACCGTTGACCTCACCCTGAACCCCCGCACACAAGCTTTGAATATTCACTGCGGTTCTTCCAACTTTGATATCAAAGGTATTGATGCCCAGGAATTTCCCCCCATGCCTGTTCCAGATCTTCAGAACAGCGTGGAATTGAACATCGCTGATTTTAAAGAAATGATCCAGCAGGTCAGTTTTGCTGCTTCCACCGATGATGCACGCCCTATCCTTCAGGGCGTCATGATGGAGATCGGTGACAATGAAATGACGCTGGCTGCTACGGATGGCTTCCGTATTTCTGTCAAGAAAGCCTCCCTTTCCAACTCGGTAAATTCATCTGTAAAAGTCATCATTCCCGCCCGCTCTTTGAGCGAACTGGCGCGCATCGCCACCAATGGGGATGAATCGATCAGCATGGTCGTTCCGGAGGGTCGCGGTCAGGTGATCTTCCATTTGAAAGATGCCGAACTGGTATCGCAGTTGATCGATGGAAAATTCCCCGACTATAACGCCATCATCCCGCGCAACTTCAAGACCACAACCACACTCACAACTGCCGAATTTCAAAAAGCATGCCGCCAGGCTGAGATCATCGCGCGCGAAAGCAATAATGTCATTCGCCTGCACATCCAGCCGCAAGAAGAGGGTCCGGGCATTGTTGAATTTTCAACCCAGTCAGAAGATCGCGGTTCCGGTGAAGTGGTGGTTGAAGCCAATATCGATGGACCTGATCTGTTGATCGCTTTCAACGTGAGTTTTCTGCTGAACGTGTTGGATGTGGTTTCTACACCGAATACCATTCTATCCACCAATGCAGATAACACTCCCGGTTTGCTGCGACCGGTGGGAGATGACTCTTTTCTGCATGTAATTATGCCCATGCATCTTGGTTAATCGGGATTTTTGTAACCAAGCTTCTTCATCACATTTTGTTATAATCGCTGAACAGAACAGAAGCGCTCTTTTATTTTAATTTCGCGTAAACCATTTCAATAACAGCTTCTTTTCTATTTCAACACAAGGGAACCAAAATGCAGAATTTCTCTAATTCCACCGATCGGTTGATGAGCATCAACCTGGCAATGGGGCAGTATCCCATCCTCAGCGATCGCATCCGCAGTAAAATGCGCCAGGAATTATATCGGCGGGGTATTATCGCGCAGGTCGATCTCGAATCAGAGGTGCGTGAAAAAGCTATTCAATCTCAAGATCGAGAAGGGGTGAATAATCCGCTTGGAGAAGAATCGGCAGATATGTGGGAAAAACGCACCACCCGTGTGCGCGACCAGCTCACCGACCTGCTTTTCAGTCAGCATTTTTCTTTTGATCTATTTCAAGAGATCGTTACCCGCGTGCTGGTAGAAAGCGGCATTCCTACCGACGGGCATACCATCGATTTCAATCCTGAACTGGCTCCCCAGGAATTGGTGTTTGAACATGCCTGGTCGATTTTACGCCTGCCGCCCGAAGAACAGAAAAAGTACTATCACCATCTTGAAGAATCCGTGGTTGTCCTGATCCGCACCATGATCAGCGATCAGCTTCCATATATCAATATCGCTAAACGCTGGTTCACCATTCAAGACCTTTCTGAGATCAGAAAAAGAAAGATCGGCACCGGAAGGATCGGTGGTAAAGCAGCCGGTATGCTGTTGGCGCATCGCATTCTGGAAAATGAACTGGATGACGATTTAAAACCGCTGCTGGCTCAGCCTGATTATTACTTCATCGGCTCCAACGAACAATATTCATTTATCACCATGAACAGCTTTGAACGCTGGAATGATCAGAAATATAAAACCGAAGAGCAGATGCGGGAAGATTACCCGAAGATCGTCGAAGATTTCATAAAGGGTAATTTTCCGACCGATATCCGCGAAAAGTTGGAAACTCTACTGCAGGATATCGGTAAATCTCCTCTCATCGTGCGCTCTTCCAGCCTTCTGGAGGATTCTTTTGGAACCTCTTTCGCGGGGAAATACGACAGCTTCTTCCTCCCCAATCAAGGGAAACCCAAAGAAAACCTGGCTGCCCTTGTCGAGGCGATCACTAAAGTTTGGGCTTCCACGCTGAACCCGAACGCACTGCTGTATCGCCGTAAAAAGGGTCTGCAAGATTATGATGAACGTATGGCGATCTTGATCATGAAAGTGGAGGGAGCGCCCTTTGGAAAATACTATCTGCCGGATGCTGCCGGGGTGGCTTTCAGCCGCAATCTTTACCGCTGGACCCCACAGATCCATCGTGAAGATGGATTCGTTCGGCTGGTATGGGGATTGGGAACCCGCGCGGTGGATAGAGTGGGCAACGACTACCCACGACTGATCGCACTCAGCCATCCTTTGCTGCGTCCCATGCCCGATTTTCGAACGATCGAACGCTGTTCACAGAAATATGTTGACCTGATCGATATAGAAAAGAATGCCTTTACCACCCTGCCCATTCAGGATGTCATCAGTGGAGATTATGAACCATTAAAATATATTGCCCAGCTTGCCGAAGAAGGATATTTTTCTCCTCTGCACAGCCGCCTGATGGAAAAAGACCGCAGTCGTATCGTGATCACTTTCGACGAGATGCTGCGCAGGACAAGTTTTGCGGTCAGTATGCGCAAGATACTGCAGAAACTGGAAAAGAACTACAATGCGCCGGTCGATCTGGAGTTCACCCTCCATCTGGATGAAAATGAACCGGGAAACCCCACCGTCCAGTACACTATCCTGCAGTGCCGCCCCCAAAGTCATCTTTCAGACAGCGCCGAAGGGCAGATACCCCCCAACCTTGAGGAAAAAGATATTCTCTTTTCAACCTATTTCATGGTTCCGCAGGGAACAGTATCTAATATTACCCATGCCGTGTTTGTACCGCCCGAAGAATACTATAAGCTGGATGAAGCAGGACGCTTTAAATTGGCGCGTGCGATCGGGCAGCTGAATTCGAAATTGAATGAAAAGCAGTATGTTCTGATCGGACCCGGAAGATGGGGCAGCACCAACACCGACCTGGGTGTACCGGTGGCATACAGCGATATTTTCAACACGGCTGCCCTGGTCGAACTTTCGGGGAAAGATATTGGTGCTGCGCCCGAACCCTCACTGGGAACACACTTTTTCCAGGATCTTCTTGAAGCGCAGATCTATCCGCTGGCAATTCTTGTGGATGATCCGGAGAATGTTTTTCAGAAGTCATTCTTTTATCACGCGCCCAATCGTCTGGGAGATTTCATTACTGCCGACGATGAATTGAAAAATATCCTGCGTCTGTTGAAAATTTCAACCTATCGAAAAGAAAACCATCTCAAGATCATTATGGATGAAGAAAAAAGCTACGCGGTTGCTTTTCTGGAACCCAATATAAAAGATTGATCTTCACATATAAATGCAAAATACCCGACTCTTTATTCGGGTATTTTTATTATCAGAAATTAGAACACTTATTCTATATCTATTCTACCGGTGTTTCTCCCAACAATTCTGGGACACTGACAAAGGTATATCCCATTTCTTCCAGTCCGTTGACTGTATCATAGAAGGTTTGTGAAGGCTGCCAGTGATGGAACATGAAAGAGACCACCCCATCGCGGACCACATAATACATATCCGCCAGCATTAGTTTTCCTTCAGGTGTGGTTGGAACGCCAAACTCTTCATCTCCACCATCTTCCAGATATCCGAGATTCTCAGGGAGAATGCGCAAACCGTAGATCGATTGAAAGATCTGGTAAGGGAAAGTCTGTGTAATGTACGGAATCTTCGTGTAATCGATGTGGTTATCCTGCGTGATCTCGGTCAGATCATTGAAAACCTGGACGCGCTCATAGATCACATCAAATGAATTCTTGAGCGCATAGTAGGTATTGGGAGAAGCAGAATAATGGGGAGTTTCCCAAACCAGCGGGGTATAACCCATGGCTTTCTCGAATTGTTCAACACCTGCCTTGATCCGTCCATCAGCCCAGGTAAAGCAGTCTTCTGAATACGGCTTATCATTCATTCCATCCCAGAATTCATAATCAACTCCGGTGATCGAGTCATGCTGGTGAGTATACCCGTGCAGCACAGGGGTTCCGCCGCGCTTAACCATGTATTTGATCAGGTCCTGAAGCATAAAATCTTCATACAGATAGACCGTTTTTCCCGGTTCTCCCCAGACACCTTCCGGATCGGTATACACCGGAATCACGCCAAATGAAAAAGGGATTCCCTTTGAATAGAGGAAATCAACCTGTTCTTTCACCAGATCATAATTGGTGTTTCCCGGCATCAGGTCTTCAAAGCGCACCAGTGCGCGGTGGCTCTCGGCAACCTGGGTATCCAGCAGGTCATGCAGCAGATCGGCGAAAACAAGATAACTGGCATAGAAATTTGCCATGGGGTTGTGCGTGATATAGAAAAAACTTCCACAGCGAATAGCGTATGGCTGATCGACTTCCCCTGTGATCTCCAGCGAAGCCAATTCTTCACATTGCGATCCCGCTTCAATGCTGACCAAATTGAAATACACATCGGTTTCCAGGCGGGGTAATTCTTTTCCCTTATAAACGATTCTTACATCAGGATTGATGATCTCCGACTCAACATATTGAAAGCCGTATTTCGTTTCCGCTCCCCATTCTTCGTTCTTAAAAAGCTGCCATATATTGGAATTCATCCACATGAAAGAGTTATCAGATTGGATCACATCTTGAAGAAAAGCATCACTCAATGGATAGTCATAGATATTTCCAATGTAAATTCCCGCATCATAATCATTGAGTAATCCGCTGCGATAATCAGCAATATCGATGAGAGATACCTCCGTGTCGAAGTGACCCAGCAGATTGCGTGCCATTCCGGCATAGAGTTTTCCATAGTTCCATTGTTCAGTTTCATCATTATCAAAAAACACAACTACTTTTTTTGTGATAGTCGAATCCACCGGTTCAGATATATCTATCTGGTTTACTTCGGGTGTTTTTGCATTGGTACATGCCAGCAGAAATGCAAGACAAAAAATAAGCAGGATGGCAGCACTTTTCCTTTTCATCCACTGATTTCCACTTTTCATTTTGTACCTCTTGAATTTCTCATTCTGTAAGTAATTTTTGGCGATTGAAAGAACGCACTCCGATCTTACCAATAATGGCTGCAATTCCAAAAAGCACAATTCCCATGATCAATGCCACCAGAGGGCTGAGGAAAAGCACACCGGTCATTTGACCAATGAAGAACACTACTACCACCAGAACCACAGCAGAACTGGTTTGATAAGCACCCTGAAAAGTCTGCACCTTGGTAGAGATTAGAACCGTAAGTGAGATGCTCATCGCGATCAACGCCGGAGAAACCCAGAATATCAACAGCCACCATACCGGCAGCGGAAACCACAGCCTTCCAAAGTAAGGATACGGAATGACATCCACAATAATAGTATAGAGGAAAAAGCAGATCCAGGTAATGATAACGGCAGGAATACCGGCAGCCATTACCTTTCCCACGAATAACTCCTCGTCGCTGATGGGTAGATACAGCAAGGCTTCCATGGTTTTGCGCTCTTTTTCACCCGCAAATGATTCGGAGGCTATCGTCGTAGAGAACATCAACGGAATAATTAAAAACATGGGAGCGAACATATAACCCAGTATCATGACGATCATTAATTGGGTAGGTGTCAATCCATCGATCACTTCTTTCATTCCAGCGGGCATGGCTGTAAAAAAGCCCTGCAGATCAGGGTCTGCCGTGAAATCTTCCACCGCGCCGGTCACATTGGGCAGCACCAGGGTTACCAGCAGCGGAATGAGCACAATAAAGATCAACGGCACAATCATGATCGGGATGAAAATCGATTTATTCTGTTTCACTTCCAGCCAATCTTTCTGGGCAATGGTAAGGCAATTTTTAATGTTCATGCTTCACCTCCTCATGATTCTGCAGTTTGAAATAAACCTCTTCCAGTGATGGTATTTCTGGAACAACAGAAAGTACCGCAGCCCCTTTCCCGATCACCCAGTTTAAAATCTCCGGAACGCGGTCATAGTCGGATACTCCCAGAAGCAGTTCTTTTTCATTGATCAGATCGATCTTCTCCACATTCGTTATTCGGGCAATATCCTGCTCAAATCCTTCTGCTACCGCCTCGCGAAACGTAAAACGAACCCGTTTGGTCAAACCGGATGCTTCCCGCAATTCCTGTAGAGAACCTTCTGCCAGTATTTTCCCCTGGTGCATGATGGCTGCATGGTCGCAAACCTGTTCTGCTTCGTACAACCGATGTGTACAGATCACCACGCTGCAGCCTTCTTCTTCTTTTATCTTCAAAATAAGTTCCTGCACCTGGCGTGCAATTTCAGGGTCCAGGTTTGAAGTTGGCTCATCCAGAAAAAGCAGCTCCGGGTGGTGCAGTAATGCACGGGCAATCGCCAGGCGCTGGCGCATACCACGGCTGTATGTTCCCACCCGTTGATCGGCATGTTCTGACAGATCAAAATAATCCAGCAGATCCTGAATCCGCTTATGCAGATCAGCTTCGCTCATCCCGTTCAATTTACCGAAGAACATGAGGTTTTCTACTGCGGTCAGGCGATCATACAGCGCAGGAGTTTCGGTGAGAACGCCGGTTTTTCGGCGAACCACGACCCCATCCTTATGTGGATCGTACCCCAGGACCTTTATCGTACCCGATGAGGTATTCAGCAGCCCGTTTACCAGGCGGATCGTGGTGGTTTTTCCCGCTCCGTTCGGCCCCAATAAAGCAAAAATCTCCCCTTTTTGTATGCGGAAGCTGATATCGCGCAGTGCGAATCCTTCTGCATACTGGAAAGAAACCTGATCTAATTGAATAACGTCCATATTCTCTTTTCTCCTAAACCCCTCAATTATATATCGGATATTTCGAAAATTGTTTCACGTGAAACACAGCCGTTCCTAATCCAGATCAATGTTTCACGTGAAACATATAGAAGCGCTTGACTTTTATCACATCTCTCTTTTCGATATATCTTAGCGTGGTAGAATGTGAATGCAGTATTTTTTGATATTGGAGGTCTTGAAAATGGGAGCTGAAGAAAAAGGCACCTTTAAATTAAAGGTAGGATTAGCTCAAATGCTCAAAGGCGGCGTCATTATGGATGTCGTCACCCCGGAACACGCTAAAATCGCGGAAGATGCCGGCGCTGTAGCCGTAATGGCTCTGGAACGCGTTCCTGCAGATATCCGTGCAGAGGGTGGTGTTGCCCGTATGAGCGACCCAGAATTGATCTTGAAGATCATGGATGCGGTCTCGATCCCTGTGATGGCAAAAGCCCGCATCGGTCATTTTGTGGAAGCCCAGATCCTCGAGGCACTGGGGATTGATTATATTGATGAATCAGAAGTGCTCACCCCTGCGGACGAGGAACATCATATCAACAAACACGCATTCAAAGTTCCCTTCGTTTGCGGCTGCCGCAACCTTGGAGAAGCACTGCGCCGCGTTGGCGAGGGCGCTGCCATGATCCGTACAAAAGGCGAAGCAGGCACCGGAGACGTTGTAGAAGCCGTCAGACATGCCCGCCGTGTACTGGGAGAGATCCGCAAACTTCAAAATCTTCCGGATGAAGAAGTGATGGCATACGCAAAAGAATTGGGCGCTCCTTATGAATTGCTGATGGAAACCCGTGAACTGGGTCGATTACCTGTGGTAAATTTTGCCGCTGGTGGTATTGCCACTCCGGCTGATGCAGCTTTGATGATGCAGTTGGGTGTGGATGGTGTTTTCGTGGGCTCCGGTATCTTCAAATCCGGTGATCCCGCCAAACGCGCAGCCGCTATTGTAAAAGCAACCACACACTACAATGATCCGAAGATCCTCGCTGAAGTAAGCCGCAATCTCGGTGAACCAATGGTGGGTCGCCAGGTATCAAGTATTCCTCAGGAAGAATTGATCGCCGGTAGAGGTTGGTAAATTTCCATGAAGATCGGTGTGCTTGCCCTGCAGGGATCATTCCACGAACATCAAAATATCCTGCAGCAGCTTGGTGTACAGGTTGTTCAGGTGCGTCTGGCGCAGCAGCTGGATAATTTGAACGGCTTGATCATCCCCGGCGGTGAATCCACCACGATCGGGAAATTAGCTGTCGATTTTGGTCTTCTGAAACCGCTGAAAGAATTCGGTAAAAACCATGCCATCTGGGGCACCTGCGCCGGGAGCATCTTCCTTTCAAAAGATGCCCACCGCCAGCAGCCGCTGCTTGAATTGATGGATATCCAGGTGGAGCGTAATGCATTCGGTCGTCAGATCGATAGTTTCGAGATCGATCTTGAGATTCCGGCTTTGAAAGAAGTCAGCAAAGAAAACCCTGTATTTCACGCTATTTTCATCCGTGCTCCATTGATCGAAAAAGTCGGCAAGGATGTTGATGTACTGGCGAAACTGTCAGATGGAAAGATCGTTGCTGCCAGACAGGGACACTTACTAGCAACTTCTTTTCATCCTGAACTGACCAAAGATACCCGCTTTCACCAATATTTTCTGGAGGTAGCCCAATAAACATTCGGCGTTTCAACCTTTTGGATGTTCCATTCACGTTGAAGAACGCTCAACACGTTTTATGTCTCGACATGGAACGTGTTTCTTTAAAGGCTTCTGATAAACCTGTGGAGGATTTTCTCAGGACCAGCTTTTTCTCCAGAGATGATACTTTTACCTATCGGGTCCACGGAACCGACACAATGGGTTTTATTCAAATACAGCTTGGCAGCCGGGCTGCCGCCCTCACGTACAGTATTGCAGAGCAGGATTCCGGGTTTTCGATGCTGGTTGAAGCGCTGTGCCAGGTTGCCGGAGAAGCCGGAAGATTCCACCTGCTGGCAAATGTTCCTGCTGATAGTGACCAATGGCATAACCTAAAAGCGAATGGATTTCATACCTGTTCGGTTCAAACGATCTGGCAGATCAATACGTTCCCATCTGACAAAGCATCTCAATCTTTATGGAGCTTTGAAACAGAGGAAGATCGGAGTACGATCACTGATTTTTACTCGCAGTTCCTTTCGCCCCTCGAGGTATCTCTGCAGTCATGGAAATTCCCCGATGTCTTTCATCTCGTATATCATGATCCATCAGGAAGCATTGGCGGAATAGCACGCATTTTATTTTTCGCCGATCGAGCGCTTCTCTTTCCCATGCTTGGTGCGCAGTGCAAAGATCCCGAACGCTGCATTACTTCACTGATCCAGGATTGCTCAAAATATTTCACGAACCTTTTCCTGAGTGAATCAACCGCACATCCCTTACCGGGGAATGCGCTTGGAGTAAATGCACAGATGCTCGTATCCGAGAACCACCGGATGGTGCGTAATCTTGCAACACCTTCTACAGTGAATAATTTTCATCCTGCCGATCTGCTGAAAGAAAACGGGGTTGCCAAACCATCCACTCCTTGCTCTCACTCTTAATTTTTTATGTTCCATCTAACTGATTCATGAGATAATATGATTGACTATGAAACAAAACCATATTACGGATGATTTACCGGCTTTACTTTCTGTACTGCCATCCGAATTTACCCGTTCATTAGATCAAGAAAATCAAAGCGATGATCTGCTCGAAATTATCATGGATCTGGGGCGGGTGCCTGTTGCACGCTATATCGATCACGAACTCATCCTTAGCGAGAAAGAGATCACGCATGAGGTGATCCATGATACCGTATCTCGCATTGGAGATTTTGATGAGGATAATCGTGCCGGCATCGAACGTACTCTGCATCGAATTTCAGCTATACGCAATAAAAAAGGCAACGTCATTGGATTGACTTTACGCGTGGGTAGGGCTGTGTACGGGACGATCGATATCATCGAAGACCTGGTTAAATCAGAAAAAAGCATCCTGCTGCTCGGTAAACCGGGCATTGGGAAAACGACCATGCTGCGGGAAGCTGCCAGAATTCGGGCTGAAAATTCCCGCGTGGTCATTGTGGATACTTCCAACGAGATCGGTGGGGATGGAGACGTCCCCCATCCGGCAGTTGGGAGAGCCAGACGTATGCAGGTATCAAACCCATCCAGACAGCACGAAGTAATGATCGAAGCAGTAGAAAACCATAATCCCGAAGTGATCGTGATTGATGAGATCGGGCGTGAGCTGGAAGCCCTGGCTGCCCGCACCATTGCCGAACGTGGAGTGCAGTTGATCGCAACTGCACACGGACGATCACTTGAAAACCTCCTGCTTAACCCAACTCTCTCTGATCTGATCGGCGGTATCGAATCAGTAACACTTTCTGATGAAGAAGCCCGCCGTCGCGGCACCCAGAAAACGGTGCTTGAACGCCGCGCTCCCCCTACATTTGATGTCCTGATCGAAATTCAGGACCGCAACCTGCTCGCCATCCATGAAGATGTGGCTGCATCGGTGGATGCACTGGTGCGTGGTTACCCGCTTGAACCGCAGATACGCAGCCGCGATGAAAGCGGCAGTATTCATATCCAGGAACCACAGAAGCGCATTGAGACTGCCACCATTCAAGCACAGGGACTGCGCAGACAGAACAGTAATGGGATACATAACGACGATGGAAAAAAGGGAATCTATTCAAAGAAGCAAGTTGGAGATTCTTATAAAGAATCGCAGCCACTGCTTCCTTCTATGAATATCTATCCATTTGGAGTAGCCAGAAACCGATTGATCGAAGCGATCCGCAGACTGGGTCTGCCAGCAAAGGTCGCTCGCGATCTGCAGGATGCGGATGTATTCATCACTTTGAAATCCTACTACCGCAGCAGGCAGAAACAAATTTTAATGGCTGAAGAAAGAGGAATTCCCATTTATGTTCTTCGAGCCAATTCTGAACATCAAATGGAACAGGCTCTGGCTGAGATATTCAACCTGGGCGGTTCTGGGAAACCGTTGAATTACGATCGCATCAGCCAGGAAGTTCAAACAGCGATCGATACGGTGATGGCAGGCAAACGCTGGGTTGATCTCGCCCCTGCATCGGCAAAAATCCGCCGTATTCAACATGAGCTTGCCCGCGAGGCAGAATTAACCTCTCATTCGTATGGAAAAGAACCAAATCGCCATGTGCGTATTTTTCGGGAGTAAAGACCATGTTCATAACTCTGGAAGGTCCCGACGGCAGTGGGAAAACACAACAGATCCATTTATTATCTGAATTTCTTCAATCTAAAAATTACAAGGTGTTCTTTTCACGCGAACCGGGTGGAACAGAAATAGGCGATAAGATTCGCGATATTCTCATGGATCTGCACAATACCGAAATGCATCCCCGTACAGAAACACTCCTGTTTTGTGCTTCTCGTGCGCAGATCGTTGAGGAAGTCATCAGACCTAAATTAAAAGAAGGTTATATTGTGATCCTGGATCGCTATGCCGACTCAACCATTGCCTATCAGGGTTACGGACATGGTAATGATCTCGACTTGATCCGCAAGCTGCTGGAATTTGCGACTGGCGGGCTCAAACCAGATCTGACCATTTTGCTTGATCTCGACCCTGAAGTGGGGTTAAAACGACGAAAAAAAGGGGGTGGAGAGTGGAATCGTCTGGATGCGTATCAACTGGAACTGCATAAACGGGTGAGAGCCGGGTATCTTGAAATGGCTGCCCAGGAGCCCCAACGCTGGCGCATCGTTGCCGCAGACCAACCAATTGAAGTGGTACAATCAAACATTCAGAATATATTATTGGATTATTTAGAGTAAAATACTCTTATATAGAAAAGAAAGGGATTTTCCATGCGTAAATATATAACCATTTTTCTATTGCTTGGTGTTCTTTTCATCGCAGCGTGCTCAAATAACGGGGATTCGACATCCTCAACAGGATCGGATCAGTCAGCAGAAAGCGCTACCGCCGTACCAACCGCTGCTCCTGTTACAACTGAAAATGACACATGCAAGCAATATAACATCGTTGATGATATCATTTTAGCTCCCGTCGATGATAAGGTACCGGCTGTCACTGATGAAGATCTTTCTTATGGTCCAGCAGACGCAAAGTATACCTTCATTACTTACAGCAACTTTACCTGCTCCCACTGCGCAAGTCTGGAACCCATTCTCGAATCACTGCAATCCCTGTTCCCTCAGGATGTCCGCATTGTTTTCCGTTATGTAGCTACCAGTGAAAACTCATATCTTGCCGCACAAGCCGCCGAAGCATCAAATATGCAGGGCAAGTTTACCGAGATGAAAGATGTTCTTTTCGAAAATCAAGCTACCTGGTATTACTACACCACAGATGAATTCCATACCTGGCTAGATGAACAAGCCACCGCCTTTGGTATGGATGTTGATCAATTCAACACTGACATGGAAGATGAAGAAACCAAAGCAAAAATTGATCACAGTCGAGAGACTGTCAATGAAATTGGAATTACAGGCACCCCAACTCTTTATGTCAATAACAGACAGTATCATCAGAGCCGCAGCCTGGCATTGTTTGAAATCTTGATCAATCTTATGGAGAACTCTGATCGCATGCTGGGAACCTGCCCCTCTCTCGATACTGATTTCTCGGGCGACCTGCAGGCGGTAATTTCCACCACAAAAGGCGATATCATCGTCGATCTATATGAAGACGAAGCTCCTTATACAGTTGCTTATTTCAAGTACCTGGTAGAAAATGGCTGGTACGAGAATAACGATGTATTCGTTGCTACCAGTGAATACATGATCAGTGGAGATCCAACCAATACTCAATACGGCAACCCCGGATTCTCTTTTTACAATGAATCCTCAGATCAAACACTGGATGAAGAGGGTCTGCTTGTTTCCTTCAACATGCTGGGAGTTGGCTACAATACCGGTATGTTCATGATCACCAAAGGCACCGTTACCGGCTACGAATTCCCCTACGGATATTCAGTATTCGGGAAAGTCATTGAAGGAATGGATGTATTGAACACCATCGAGGATCGTTCCTTCTCCCTGGATCCGGCTGAACTCTTCACAGACAGCATCACGAACATAACCATTGTTGAAAAATGATAGAGGTTGAAAAAAGAAAAAATGATTGGTTGAAGATCAGCCAATTCATTCTTAGTTTGATCGCATTTCTTATCACTGTTTTCAGTGCCGCCAGCTGTTTTGCTGGCGGCTCTCTATTACTCGCAGAACCAGAAATTTACAAGGCAGAGAGCCAGCTTCTCTTTACCATTGGCTCTATCTGTATTTTTCTGTCAATCGTCCATTTTTTCGCGCTGGTCAATGCTATAAAAAAACCGTCTCAGGTAAAAACCTCTTTTCAGCCCGAAAGCAGGTCCTTCCTTTTTGCCTCGATAGCCTTGCTTGTGTGGGCTGTTTCCCTTGCTCTTTTTTACTTTTTTGCTGCCGATCAGAACGTCCTGTTGATCCAGATCTACCTGACTCCGCTGTTCATCTGTATTCCTATATGGTGGTTCGTCGAATTTGGAAAACGATCACTTCCTAATATAACCGTTAGAAAACAAACGGCAGCCTTAAGTCTTGGTACGAGTTATGTCATTGTCATGATCATTTTGATCGAATTGATCATCTTTGCACTGATCATCGCCGGTGTTTTGGTTTACCTCAATTTTCAGCCTGTATTTCAACAAATGATGAATATGGTAACTATCCCGCAGGATCTCACGCAATTCAACATGGAATCCATAGAACACTATATTCTCATTTTCCTTCAAAATCCCTGGATCGTAGCTGCTGCGGTCTTTCTTGTTGGGTGTGCTGCTCCATTTATTGAAGAAAGTCTGAAACCGGCAGCCTTGTGGGCGCTTCGAAAACGCTCTCTTTCTCCTATACACGGTTTCATTCTGGGCTTGTATTTTGGAGCCGCTTTTGCATTCTTCGAAAGCACAGGTATGATCATTCAATTTGGGGGAGGAGAATGGGTCGAAAACATTCTTCTGCGCTCAGCCACCGCACTGCTGCATATAACCTGCAGCGGGCTGGTAGGCTACGGTTATGCCTGTTCAATGACTCAGGAAAAAAAGAGTTCTCTGCCTAAATATCTCTTCCTCGCGGTTCTCCTGCATGGAACATGGAATACCCTAGCAGTCCTTAACAGTCTGACCTCTCTCTCAGAAACAGAAGGCGGCTGGTTGTCTTCTTCTACATGGGGAACGATCATTGTTGCTGCATTGGTTCTGGAATGGATTTTTATTTTGTTCTTCCTGTGGAAAATGAATATAAAATTAAAAGATGAATTTCACAATAAAACGCATAGAAACAGCGACAGCAGGGTTACTATGAATGAAGTAGAATAAACGAGGAGAGAAACCAGTGAAGAGATCAACTCTGCAGTGCATCGTACGTTTCCTTATGCGCCATCTTACCAGAACCCAATTCATCGGTTTGGAGAATATCCCCACAGAAGGGGGCGTGATCTTTGCACTCAATCATCTCTCATATATTGATTCCCCGCTTCTTTTTGTCAATCCCCGCCGACCGGATATTACCGCGCTGATCACCACAAAATATCAATCTCATCCTTTTATCCGTTGGTTCTCAGAAACAGCCGAGGGGATCTGGATCGATCGTGATGTGGCTGATTTCACCGCTATTCGCAAAGCTTCTCAAGCCCTCGCTCAGGGAAGAGCATTGGGTATTGCTCCGGAAGGATCGCGCAGCCAGACGCATGCGCTGGGCGAAGGAAAACCCGGTACAGCCATGCTGGCGTTGAAAAGCAATGTGCCGATTGTTCCTACCGGTATCCAGGGAACTGAACTAGCAATAGATGAGTTTAAGCATTTCAAAAAACCACATATGATCGCCCGTTTTGGCAAATCTTTCACCTTATCTCCAATTACTGATTCTGAAGATCGGTCAGAAATTCTTGCGCGCTACACCGAAGAGATCATGTGTCGTATTGCGGTCCTTTTACCTGAGAAATATCAAGGCTTTTATAAAAACCACCCTCGATTGAAAGAATTCGCTGTGTAGCTATGCCTAAACTGGTGCTCCTCTGGATGGCAGCAGCTTTTTTAGCTGGGATCATCACGGCAGGAGTTACCGTAATTTCAACGACCTGGTTCACGGCGCTCCTGTTCAGCACTTTATTTCTTCTTATCGCTTTCATAAAAAGAAAGAAATCCAGCGGAGTGTTTTTTCTGGCACTGCTGCTGGTCTCATTTTTCTGCGGCTCTATGCGCTACCAGGTTTACTCAGAGCAATCAGCTCCATCTGCTCTGGCAGGCTCGCTGATCGGTGAACAGCACATTTTTCAAGCGCGGGTCGTGGAGCCGACCTTGGAATCCATTGATTACGGCGAAACAGTCCTGGATATTCAGGCTGTTTTGGATTCTTCGGGAACCTGGCTGCCTGTGCAGGGAAAAGTAAAAGTGCGGCTGCCGGCAGCCTTTCAATTCACCTACCATACTTCCCTTGAAATCGAGGGAACTTTGATTTCTACCATTACAGAAGGAGAAAAAGTGCATGCTTCCTGGCTGAAGCGTGAGGGGATCGATTTCCAGATGTATTATCCAACTGTTCTGGAAGAAAGCAGCGAGCAGGGTTTTTCGTGCATGGGTGCGCTGTATGATCTTCGCCAGAGGGCGTATCAGGTTCTGCAGTCGATCATTCCTTTTCCTGAAAGTGAACTGCTGGCTGGCATTTTACTTGGTCTGGAGGGACGTATTCCAGATTACCTGAGTGAAGCATTCCGCTTGACCGGCACCGCGCACATCGTTGCTATCTCCGGTTTCAATATTGCGTTAATTTCCGCCATTATCAGTAAAATATTTTGCCGTATTTTCCCGTACCGCATTGGAGCAGCCTTTTCCATCCTGGCAGTTGGTATTTACACCATCTTCGTTGGCGCTCAACCCCCGGTTGTACGTGCCGCCATCATGGGCGTCATTTCCATTCCAGCGTATCTCATCGGACGCAAGATCATCGGTATCCATGTTCTCTCCATCACTGCCGCCTGTATGGCACTCATCAATCCCTTCATCCTTTGGGATGTCAGTTTTCAGCTTTCTATTTTCGCTACTTTTGGGATCTTAATGTATGCGGATTTCTTCATGCAAAAAGTGTCTGCTGCACTTGAGAAAAGTCAGATTCCTTCGAAGGAGTTCATTCTCAATATCATCAACGATTTTGTTATCACGACTTTTTCCGCACAGCTGGCAACTTTTCCTATCCTTGCTTCACAATTTCAGGAATATTCCCTGCTCTCCCCGCTGGTGAATTTACTCATTCTCCCCTTGCAGCCTGCCATCATGCTCCTTGGAGGAGCAGCACTGATCTGTGGGCTGCTGTTTTATCCGTTCGGCAGATTTGTCGGCTTGTTTGCCTGGCTCATTGCCGCATTCAACGATAAGGTCGTGCTGTTTTTCTCGCTGTTCCCATCAGAACTTGAGATCGATCCACGTCTTGGTTTTTGGATCAGTATGGCTTTAAATTTGCTGATCGTTTTTGTTGTACTTCGTCAGAAAAAGCGGTCTCTTGCACCAGAACCCGGTTAGGGATGAACTTTTCCTTCATCAGCAGTTCTTTTCCACACGATCATGGTGAGATCATCTTGGGATGAAGCGCTGGAATTCGTTCCGCATAATTTCTCTTTTAATAATAAGATGATCCTCTCTGGATCTGCATTGCGGTGTCTGTAAATAAATTCATTCAATTCCTTTTCATTGAATTTCTTTTCACGCACCATTGCATCCAGGGCGCCATCAGTATACAGGAAAATAAAATCACCTTTTTCCAATTTGATTTTCTTCTGGGCATAGACCGCACTGACTTCTATGCCAACCGCCATTCCCGTTGGAAGCAATTCGATCAGGGCTTGATGTTCATGCTGATAATACAGCGGCGGATTATGCCCGCCATTTACATAAGTCAGCTCGCCGGTATTAAGATCAAGAACAGCAAAGAATAGCGTGATAAACATGCCTTCCTGTGCATCATGATGGATAAGCTGGTTCGCTCTTTTTATTACTGATGCCGCATCCGCCTGATTCCCGATCACAGCCCGCAAAATGGTGCGCGAGAGTGCCATAAAGAGAGCCGCCGGCATCCCTTTATCCGATACATCCGCGATCACTAATCCCAGCGTATGGTCATCGATGGGAATAAAATCAAAATAATCGCCGCCGACCTCAAAAGCAGGCATCCAGCAGTACGCTCCCTCCCATCCGGAATATTGAGGAACTCCTTGGGGAATGAGGCTTCTCTGCACATCCCGAGCCATCTGCATTTCTCTCTGCATGCGCCCTTTTTCAAGAGTCATTTCCTTTAATTCTGAATTTTCCAGCAGCAATCCAATGGAAAAGACTACAGCTTTAACCCATTCAAGATGGTCATACTGGAAAGGGATCCTTTTCCTGGTTCTCTGCAGATACAGCACTCCCTGAGTCCTTCGATTTACACTGATAGGTATACACAAAAGAGAGTGAATGCGAAAAGCAGAAACACTCAACATGTCTTTCAATCGCTCATCCTTCTGTACATCCCGGATCAGATACGGTCGATTGTCCTCTAGTGATTGTTTGATAAGTATCAGTGGGACTTTAAGTTTGGTTGGGGAAATTTCAGTATGGTTGGAATTGCGCAGAATGAAAGGAATAAATTCCTGTTTTTCATGGAGAAATAAATATCCTTCATCTGCCTCGGTAAATTGGATGATCTGATCAATGATGTTTTTAAGAGTGGTATTGTGGTCGTCTTGCTCCTGAACAAGCCTGCTGATCTGAAAAAAGAGATCCACTTTTTTTTGCGGTAGTTTTCCAGTGTGTCTTTTTAACTCATTTATTTGATTGGTCATACACTCCTTAGGTTATATAAACATTTTAGACCTTTTTTATCATGTACAAATATAAATACTCCATTAACAAAAAATCGACTAAAATTGGGAATCACTCAAGAAAGGATTTCCATGGACTGGCTGAAAACTACTATTCACATTGAAACACATGGAAAAGGCATGCTTGAGATCACCGACCGGATTCAGACACTGGTGCGAGAATGGCAGGTTCAGGAAGGAGTATGTTTTCTGTTTCTTCCCCATACCAGTGCTTCACTCTCCACCTGTGAGGCATGCGACCCCAGCGCACGCAGTGACGTAGAAGAATTCTATGAGCGCATCGCTCCTGAAGGACAGCCCTGGTATCGTCATACTTTTGAAGGTCCAGATGATTCCCCCTCTCATATCCGCAGCACGCTTATGCAGAGCAGCTTGACTGTTCCGATTGATGATGGACGGTTGAGTCTGGGCACCTGGCAGGGTATTTTTCTTTTTGAACACCGTTCCCGCCCGCATCGTCGTGAGTTATTGATCCGCTGCCTGAAAACAATCTGAAATGTCAAACAAAGATCCACTCTTCATAACAAAAGTTGAAATGGTTCTGGCAGTCATCTTCTGGGGGGGATCATTCATTGCCACAAAAGTATCTGTTCAAGCCGCATCCCCTGTAGCGGCAGTTTGGCTGCGTTTTTTGATCGGACTGCTCTGCCTGCTCCCTATCATTCTCAAAAAAGGGCTATTCAAACTTACAAGCTGGAAAGAAGTTGGCGAATATACTCTGCTGGGATTTATAGGAGTCACCCTGCACCAATGGCTGCAGTCCAATGGATTGGTTACCTCACAAGCTTCCACCACCGCCTGGATTGTCGCCTCAACTCCTCTTTTTATGGTTCTATTTGGGTGGATGTTCTTAAAAGAAAAATTAAGCAAATTGAGCGTGGCTGGCGTTATTCTGTCCACGCTCGGTGTATTAACTGTGATCTCCAGTGGGAATGTTGCCGGGCTGTTTCGAGATGGTTTTGGCGCTCCGGGAGACTTGCTCGTCTTGCTCAGCTCTCCTAACTGGGCAATCTACTCCATTCTATTACGCAAGAAACTGCAGCGTGAATCTGCACTGAAAACAACTTTCTTTTCCATCCTCTTTGGCTGGCTTCTGACCACCATTCAGTTTGTGCTTGAAAAAGAATGGCGGGTTATTCCCTCCATGAGTTTTTCTGGATGGGGTAGTATTTTTTATCTCGGTATTTTCTGCACATTCCTGGCTTACATTTTTTACTACGACGCACTACAAAAGTTATCTTCCGCCAGTGTGGGCGCATACCTCTATATCGAACCGATCGCGACCGCGGTGATCGCTTCGATAATCCTGCATGAAACAATTACCCTGTATTCCTTATTGGGCGGCGCTTTGATCTTGTTCGGAATAAGCATGGTAAATAAATATCAGCCCGTAAATTCCTGACCTTATATTAAAAACATATTTTCAGGGGAAACAGGAAAAAAAATGAAAATATCATCCATCAAACAGGTACAGTACGATTGTATATTGGTTTCTTTTCTTTCCTTTGTTACAATCAGGGTACCACTCAGAGAAAAGCAGGTGAAGCCATGAGCATAAAAGAAAAAATAAGAAAGATCATTGAAGTTGTTTCCGAAGATCAGCAGATGCTGATCGATAATCTTTCGGAAAAAGAAAAGAAGGAAACCGGTTCTACCGAACGCTGGGGGTTTAAAGATGTGATCGTCCACAGTTCATTCTGGTGGAATATTTTTCTCGAGAGGCTGCAGGCTTCTGCCAGGGGAGAAGAAGTAAAGAAGATGCCCGAAGATATCAATATCATCAACGATGGGGTGCTTGAAGAACATAAAAATGATTCATGGGATGTTGTTTTAAAGGAACACAAGCACGTCAGAGGGGAAGTATTGAAATGGCTTGATAAGCTCAGCGAAGAAGAACTCACCGACACTGAAAAATATGAGTGGATGCGCGGGCGGGCACTGTATCACCAATTTCTGGGTGACTGCTGGCACGATGAATGGCATTATGCTCGCTATCTCGCCGAACATGATCACCTGCAAGAGGGGGTCGCCCTGCAGGAAAACCTGGTAGCCCAGCTAAAAATTCTACCTGAATGGGAATACATAGCCATTTACAACCTGGCTTGTTTTTATTCTGTTTCCGGGATGAAGAAAAAAGCCATTGCCACCTTGAAGAAAGCCCTCAAGATGAACCCGGAAATGAAAGAATGGTCTAAAGAAGACCCCGATTTCGAAAATATCCGTAAAGATCCGGAATACAAAAAGATCTACGAAAAATAAAACTTATTTCTAGTCCTCAAATTTTTTCAATCGTCGTTCGCTCTTTTTAATGGCATGCCTGCGTTTGTGCTGCAGCCTGCGTTCTACCGCTGCGCGGGAGGGGCGGGTGTGTCTGCGCTTGCGCGGGGGGCGAGCAGCTTCTTGAAGCAGCATCCTCAACCGCCTGACAGCCTCTTCCTTATTTGCTTCCTGAGTACGATAACGGCTGGAAGTGATGATCAATTCTCCATCTTTAGTCATCCGGCTACCAGCCAGATCCATCAACCGTTCCCGCACCGGTTCTGAAAGAGAAGGGCTGTGCGCCGCATCGAAGCGCAGCTGCACTGCCGTGGCAACTTTATTGACATTCTGCCCGCCCGGTCCTGAGGAATGGAAAAAACGGAACTGCAGTTCCGATTCATCAATGATCAGTTCAGAGAAATCCACCATAATTTCAGTATAATCCTTCCATCTCTCAATTCTTTTATATGAATTCCATCAACAATTCTTAAGTTTGTTTCTCTTATCCAGCTTTATATAATAATAAATGAAGAAAATAGTAATATTTCAGAAGGAGAAATAAATGGCAGCCAAGTTTGTATTGAAAAAAAGTAAAGATCAGTTCATGTTCAATCTGAAAGCCGGCAACGGCGAGATCATTCTCACCAGTGAGCGTTATACCGCCAAAGCCAGTGCAAAAAACGGCATCGAATCAGTCCGCAAGAATTCAAAAGATGACGGTCAATTTGAACGGAAAGAATCCAGCAACGGGAAATTCTATTTTGTCTTAAAAGCTAAAAACAACGAGCCTATCGGGAAGAGCGAAATGTATAATTCCAAATCCGGTATGGAAAATGGGATTGATTCTGTAAAAAAGAATGCATCTTCCGCCGAGATCGAGGATCTCACGGAATAAAGTTTTAAGATTTACCAATCGAATACCGATTCTTAATAACACACATACTATGTGATTCTTTCGTATGTGTGTTTCATTTTAACAGGCATGTGTGCCATTTTTTACACAGTGTCAGGGTAGAGTTATAATAAAACCCGATACTTTTTAGGAGATACCTATGTCCATACTTGTTGATTCCGCCATCATCGAAGAAGTACAGGAAGCCGTCAGCTGGGGCTGGATCAGTGGAGCCACCACCAATCCAAGTTTACTGGCAATGAGCCCCCTGCCTCCTCGTGAAACATTGAAAAAAATGGCAGAAATTGTTAATGGAAATATCTTTTACCAGCTTACCGCACCCACATTGGAAGGAATGCTGCAGGAAGCGCTAGAAGCTCATCATATTTTACAGGATCAACTGGTGTTGAAAATTCCGGCGACCACGCTTGGTTTTAAGGCGGCTGCCCGTCTTTCGGATGATTACCACTGCGCGATCACCGCTATTTTTGCTCCGGAGCAGGCATTGCTGGCACAGGCTTGCGGTGCCCGTTATGCTATTTATTACCACAACCGCGCTAAAAAATGGATGGAAGATGGCGAAAGCCTTGGACCTAAAATGGTGCAGTTGCTTTCAGATGATGATAGTATTGAGGTTCTGGCAGCCAGTTTCAAGACAAAACAGGAAGTCTTTGATGCTGCCAGAGCGAGTGTGAAACACCTGACCATCAAGTTTGAATTGTTGAAAAGCCTGGCAGATAATGAATTCTCCCAAAAAGCCGTGGATGATTTCAATGCCACCGGCTGCGGTATTATCTAACCCAAACTAAACATGGATAAGATCCACCTGGAGGGAAGATGAAATTTCTCATCACCGGAGGAGCCGGCTACATCGGCAGCACCATCAGTTCTGCCCTTGAAGATAACGGTCATACCCCCATTATTCTTGATTCTCTGGTCACCGGTAGACCTGAATTCATCAAGGATCGTATCTTCTACAAAGGAGATATCGCCGATAAGGCATTGGTGCAGGGAATCTTTGAGGATCATCCCGATATTGTGGCAGCGGTTCACTGCGCCGCCCTGATCGTGGTTCCCGAATCGACCCAGAAACCGTATGAATACTATCGTGAAAACGTCGGAAAATCTCTAGAGCTTTTCCATTCGCTGCGCCAGGCAGGCTGCAAGCGTGTGGTATTCAGTTCATCAGCTGCCATTTATGATACCGTTCCCGGTTTTATGGTCACCGAAAGCTCTCCATTGAATCCGACCAATCCTTACGCGCGCACCAAAATGGTGATGGAAATGGTATTGAGAGATTTCTGCCAGTCCTATGGAATGCACGGCATTGCGCTGCGTTATTTCAATCCCATCGGCGCCGATCCCAAAATGCGCTCCGGTCTGCCGCTGCAGAACCCCTCACATGTGCTGGCAAAAATGGTCGAGGTCCAGCTTGGTCGTCAGGCTGAATTCTTGATCACCGGCACAGACTATCCAACCCGTGACGGAACAGGCATCCGCGACTATGTGCATATCTGGGACCTGGCTCGCGCGCATATTCTGGCTGTCACCGATTTCGATGGTGTCTTCAAACGGGCTGGCAATCCCGCAGACAATTATCTGGTCATTAACCTGGGTTCCGGCAATGGGGTAACCGTGCGGGAACTGGTGAACGCTTTTGAAAGCGTTACCGGAAAGCCTATTAATAAACGCGAAGCTCCCAGACGACCCGGTGATTCCGCCGGTTCGTATGCCAACGCCGACCTGGCAGCCAGATTATTAAATTGGAAAACCGAACTCAGCATTGAACAGGGAATTGCGGACGCGCTGAAATGGGGCACCATCCGCGATCAGGTACTGCATTACTCCTAACGAACAGTACGGTTGTTTATTTCAAAAAAGATCATTTCAAGCCCAACTTCAGGGGTAATATTTCCGCGTTTCACATCTCCGTCCATATCATAGAGCGCATGATAGATGCGTACCAATTCTTCATAGGTAAAACGCCTGCTCTGCTGAACAGCCTTCTGAGCAACATAAGCATTCACTCCCATACGCGCTGCCGCACTGCCTGAACCTCCCTGCTGTAGTGCTTCATTCGCCAGCAGCAGTAAGCGGAACTGGCGCACAATCATGGAAAACACGCGCGTATAAGGTTGGTTTGCAAACATTAGCTTCAAATGGTGCAGCGCTTTGGGGGCATCACCCAACGCAAAAGCATCCACCATGGCGAACACGTCTTCTTCAGGAACCACGCTGCACAGCAGGTTTATATCCTCTTCAGTAATACTTCTTTCACCATTCACATAGGTGCACAGCTTCTTTATTTCCTGCCTGGTCATCAGAATATCATCCCCTGCCAGTCGAGCCAGAGCTGCTGCCGCTCGATCTTCTATTTGTCCACCCTCATTCTTTACCATTTGTTTGATGCGCTCCGGCATCTCGCGCTGCGAAGGAATGCGGAATTCATTTAATGAAAACCACTCATCTTTTCTGGCAACCCACTTCACCAGCCAGGCATTGTCGGCATAAGATTTCCACATCCAATTTTTATTCTTTTTTATCCATATGGTTTGAAATTCAAGCACTAGAATTGTGGAAGGGGGTATATTTTCTACTACTTTTTGCCAGCGTTCTATATCCTCTTTCTTCTGGATCCGCTCCAGAGCATCCCGGTAGATCACCAGCCGCTTTTCTACCCCGAAAGGAAAAAGACCAGTGTTCTTCATCAATTCATTCAGATCGTCAGTTTGCCCATTCAAGCGTGCAATATTGAGATCTGCCATATCCGGATTTCCAATGCTGTCGATCAGGATCTGCTCTGCGGACTGCATCGCATCCAGATCATCCCCAATGAAAAAATAGACGGAACACCTTTCTTTGATCTCGAAAGGTTTTTCTGCCGGCATGCTCAACTTTCCTTGAATTCTGTGATCACTCGATGGATCACCAATCCAGATGGCTTGTAACAGCGTATTTCTTTCACAAGCATGCTGTCCAGATGATCGGTGGAAACCGCTTTTTCCTGCAAGATCGGACCTGCAGGTTTGGCTGCTTCAAACCCGATCAGCGCCATCAGTACAGCCAGCGGGAATCGGATCATTTTCTTGCGCAGATCTTTTCCGGCGCCTGCCATTGCCAGCCAGGCTAATCCACCCGAAGCCAGAATGCTCGGCACCAGGTTGGAGCCGCAGTTTTCATGGGCAGCAAGCTCTATTTCTCCTGCCTGCATGCGCTTCAGCGCTTCACGAGCGCTTTCAAAGATCAGGTCTGTGGGCACCTCTCCCAGCAGCCAGAATCCTCCCGCATCAGAAAGCCCGCTCACCCTGGTGCCTGTTACTTTTGCTGATAGAACATGCAGCGTAGCGTGTTCCAGGGCATGATTCGAACGAACTTTCCAAACAGGATTGATTTCCAGAATAGGTTCCATATTGACCTCTTTTATTTTATGAATTCATGGCTGATTTTACCGCGTCCACAAGAGAACGCGCTTCAATGATCTCGATCCCTGACGGCAATTTATCTGCTTTATGCACCCGTTTCGGGATGATCGCTTTGGTGAACCCCATTTTTTGTGCTTCCTTCAGTCGAGCAGTCATCTGGCTCACCCAGCGCAGCTCCCCCGATAATCCCACTTCTCCGATCATCACCACTTCAGGTGGAATTGCTTTATCGAGAAAAGAAGAAGCAATAGCAGCCGCGGTCGCCAGATCGGACGCCGGTTCGTCTACATTAAAACCGCCAACCACATTCACAAATACATCCTGGTCATACAATTTCAGATGGTTGCGGCGGGTGAGCACAGCCACCACCAGCAGCAGGCGGTTGAAATCAACCCCATTGGTGGTGCGGCGTGGATTTCCAAAATTGGTGGTGCTGGTCAAGCCCTGTATTTCGATCAGCAGCGGGCGGGTGCCTTCCATGGCAACAGCCACCGCAGAACCCGGTGTGTTCTCCATTCTTTCTGCAAGAAAAACTTCTGACGGATTGGATACTTCCACCATACCGGCTTCCCGCATTTCAAATACACCCACTTCTGAAGTCGGACCAAACCTGTTTTTAATAGCCCGCAGGATGCGGTAGCTCTGAAACCGGTCTCCCTCTAACTGTAAAACGGTATCCACGATATGCTCCAGAACACGCGGACCCGCGATCATACCTTCTTTGGTAACATGCCCGATCAGGAACACTGCTGTTCCGCTTTCTTTGGCATATTCTCTTAAGCGTGACGCGCATTCTCGTACCTGCGTGACCGAACCAGCGCTGGAAGTGAATGCATCCATCGCCATGGTCTGAATGGAATCCACAATAAGCAGCTGAGGCTTTACACTTTGCGCATGCGTTAAAATGGCATCCAGGTCTGTTTCCATGAGCAGATATAAATTTTGCGGAAATGCTTTTTCTGCTTTCTGATCTCCCTTTTTTAGCAAGCGCTGCGCCCGCATTTTGATCTGCTGTCCCGATTCTTCCCCCGATACATATAACACATTTCCCTTTTCCGCAAACTCCATGGTAGCTTGCAGCAGCAGGGTCGATTTTCCAATTCCGGGGTCTCCTCCTATCAGTACGATCGATCCCGGAACGATGCCTCCCCCCAGCACACGTGAAAATTCATTAATGTTCAGCGCCCAGCGTTCGGTATTTTCGCCGCTGATCTCATTGAGGCGAAGTACCTTTGAGCTGGTCGGATGAAGTGTAGATTTCCTCTTTCCTTCTCCGACAGACTGCACAACTTCTTCCACCATAGAATCCCACTCCCCACATTGCGGGCAGCGTCCTAGCGGCTTTATAGATACCCTGCCGCAGTTCTGGCATACATAGCGCGTTTCAAGTTTTGTCATAGCGATTCATCTAAGTATAAAACGGAAAAAGGGAAGATGGCATACCATCTTCCCTTTTGTAGACTTTGCAATGAGCTATGCGCTCATCTTTATTTTTTCAGCCTGGTGGGCTAGACGTTTTTTATCTTTCTGGAGAACGAAATTCCCTTCCTTATCCACATCAACCAGAATATCATCTCCATCATGGAATGTTCCTGCAAGAAGTGCATCTGAAAGCTTATCTTCGATCTCTAATTGAATAACCCTGCGGATCGGGCGTGCGCCCATGTCGGGATCATATCCAATTTCAGAGATTTTATTAACCGCCGCCTGGCTAGCTCGCAGGCGAATTTCTCTTTCTGAAAGGCGTTCGGCAACTTTTACCATTTCCATTTCTGAAATCTGGTGAATGTGTTCCTTGTTTAGAGGATGGAATACGATTACGTTGTCCAGCCGGTTGAGAAATTCGGGGCGAAATGCTTTCTTCAATGAATCGAGCAATTTTTCGCGGATCTCTTTGTAAACAGCGTCTTCCTCTTTTTTCTCGTCCTTTTCCAGCGCGAAGCCCATTCCCGAATGGCGTCTGATCATCTCTGCACCGATATTCGAAGTCATCACAATGATCGCATTGCGGAAATCCACTTTGCGTCCATGTGCATCGGTAAGCTGCCCCTCTTCAAGAATCTGCAGGAGCACATTATGTACTTCAGGATGTGCTTTTTCAACCTCGTCAAATACTACGATCGAATATGGTCTTCTGCGAATAGCTTCGGTAAGCTGACCGGCATCTTCATATCCGACATAACCGGGAGGGGAACCCATCAAGCGGCTGACGGTATGTTTCTCCATGAATTCAGACATATCCAGCTGGATAAGCGCTTCTTCACTGCCAAACATGATGCGCGCCAGTGCTTTGGTCAGTTCCGTTTTTCCCACACCTGTGGGACCAAGGAACATAAAGGATCCGATCGGGCGCTTTGGGTCTTTGAGCCCTGCCCGCCCGCGGCGTACTGCCTTGGCGATCTTCTCGATGGCTTCATTCTGTCCAACGATCGTATCGTGCAGTTCGTTTTCCAGATTCAATAACCGCATGGATTCTTCCTGCGCCAGATGCATGATCGGGACACCCGTCCACATTGAAACCAGCTCAGCGATATCATCCGGTCCAACAACCGGACTGTTGTTGCGATCCCATTGGTCGCGGATCGTATTTAATTTCTCTTCCAGTTCTTTGATCTTCCCGGCGATCTCCAGCGCCAGCTCATCTTCCCCTGCTTCCATAAGCTCGGCATGTTTGGAGCGCTGCTGCCGCAGTTCATCGGTGATCTGTTTGGTTACTTTTGCCGCATCACTCTTATATATGCGCACCCGCGATGAAGATTCGTCGATCAGATCGATAGCTTTATCAGGTAAAAAGCGGTCGGTGATATAGCGCGTAGAAAGATTGGTGGCTGCTTCCAGTGCTTCATCAGAAATCACCAGATGGTGATGGTCTTCGTAATTCTTACGGATTCCATGCAGTATCTCAAGGGTTTCTTCCTTGCTGGGTTCATTGACCATTACGGGTTGGAAGCGGCGCTCTAATGCAGCATCACTTTCAATGCTTTTACGGTATTCGTCCAGAGTCGTGGCGCCTACTACCTGCAGTTCTCCACGAGAGAGAGCCGGCTTTAGAATATTGGCAGCATCCACCGAAGATCCGGCGGAACCTGCCCCAACCAGCATGTGAACTTCATCGATAAATAAAATCGCCTCTGATTTCTTGAGTTCATCGATCACACGCTTCAATCGTTCTTCGAACTGCCCGCGGTACATGGTTCCCGCAACCAGCGAGCCAACATCCAGGCGCAGAACCCGTTTTCCAAGCAGGGGGATCGGTACATCTCCCTCCACAATACGCTGTGCCAGTCCTTCTACAATAGCCGTCTTGCCAACCCCGGGTTCTCCGATGAGAGCAGGGTTGTTCTTGGTACGACGTGCAAGTATCTGGATAACACGTTCAATTTCCTTCTCACGTCCAATAACGGGATCCAGTTTATGCTCTTCAGCTTTTGTGGTTAGATCAACCGCCAGTTGATTGACCAGCGGAGTCTTTTTTGCTTTTCTTGAGGATGAGGGCGCATTTCCAGGGGATTCCGATAATCGGGAAGGCGGTATTTGTTTTTGATTCACTTCACGCGATATCTGGCGCCGTACCTGTTCGGCATTGACGCCTAACTTCGTCAATACGCTCTCGCATAAATCGTCGCTGGAATTCAAAATTGCCAGCAGCAGATGTTCGGTGCTGATATAGCGGCTGTTCATCTTCTGTGCTTCTTCCAGAGAAAGCGCGATCACTTTTTGAGCTTCAATGGATAGATCGATATGTTCTCCCGTAAAAGAGCCCATCCCGGTCAAACGCAGCACCATTTCACGGGTGCGGTCTAATTCAATTCCCAATTCACGCAGTACACGTCCAGCCACTCCATTGTTCTCCTGGATCAACCCCAGAAGAATATGTACGGAACGAATCTGTGGATGGTGAAATTGTTCTGCCTCTTGATGCGCAAGGCTCAAAACCTGCCGCGAACTTTGCGTGAACTTTTCTAAACCAGCCAAATCAATACTCCTTTTTAGAAAAGCAAACCTGCTTTTATATACTTAATATCGTAAGTATCTGCATTTTACCAAAGAAAGCATAAGAATTTGGTTAGAATGACAGTCCTGCAAATTTGTTAATATTGATGGGAGAATTTAACCTACAACCCTTCAAACTCGGTGATCTTTTTCCGCCAGTTTTCAGGAACGGAAATGGTTTGCTTGCTGCGGAAGTCATAGGCTACCAGCACCACTTCAGATTGAGCTTTCAGGGAATCATCCTGCATGCCCCTGATCTCGGTCTCCATGGTAATACTCTTGTTCCCTATGTGAGAAACACGGAGAGCGACCTGTATCTTTTCTTCCAGCTCAATCGGAGCTTTATACGCAATATGGATATCCGCGACGATCACACCCAGATCAAGGAAGCTCTTCCCATTCCACAATCCAAGCTGTAGGAGATAAGAGAGGCGCGCCTGTTCTAAAATGGTTAAAAACTTTGCATTGTTAACATGCCACTGGGCATCCAGGTCAGCATAGCGGATCTGCACCGGGTAGAAAAATCGAAATTCTGACATGGCATGATTATAACGGAAACACTTGCAAACCACGATTTCTTTGTTAGACTTATAAAAGTGGACAATTTGTAGAAAAATTATCCAAAGAGGAAATTAGAAATGCAGATAACACGCCAAGCAGATTATGCCCTTCGAACGATCATCTATCTCTCCAGATTAGAGGCAGATGAAAAAGCGCCTACCAGCATTATTGCCGAAAAACAGCAGATTCCCTCCTCGTTTTTAGCAAAGATCATCTCCCAACTGTCGATAGCCGGTATCATTCACACATCCAGAGGTGCGCACGGCGGAGTTTCACTGGCAAAAAGCCCAAAAGAGATCTCCGTATTGGATGTCGTTGAAGCTATTGATGGTCCGGTTACCCTGAATGAATGCACAAAGAATCCGGACATCTGCATCTTTTCAAATGACTGCCCCATGCGTACCATCTGGTGTGACGCGCGCGAAGAATTGGTGACAAAATTAGAAGGGATCACGTTTGAGCAGTTTTCAAACGGCAAAAACGCGTCTCTTTGATTACAGGTCTGCTTCACTTATCTCCGGATTAAGATATGGGTTTTAAAAATACCAGTATTTGGTCTTTATCAAACTGTACTGTGTAATTCTGCTCCAGTTCTGTAAGAACTTCCGGATGCTGCTCTTCCAGGTACTCCCAATCATCAATAGAAAGAAAGGCAAAATCATACCGTCCAGCCAGTATTTGTTCGGGGATATCTTCTTGAAAATGGGAGAGGGTCAGGTTGTCGCGCACGGTGCGCGTGTCAAACAGCACGTTATACATTCCCAGAATATCATAAGGATTATCACTGAGCATGTGGGTTTCATCTTCCAAAGTTCGTTTGAAAATTGTTGCAGTCGAATATATCTTTACATTGTTGCTGATAGGAATTTCATCCTCAAACTCAAGGAATGGATAATATTTGATCTGGAATTTTGCATTTGTGGTCGGTTCAACGTAAATATACTTATAGTTGTACGATTCTGCCGGCAGCAGCCAGGAAATCATGAAGAACAGGATGATCCCAAAAGTCAGCAGGTTTTGCTTTTCCATCAGGATGATCACCACCAGGATTAGAGAAAGCAGGATCGGGAAATAAATACTGTCAAGGAATTTCCCATAATTCCAATCGATGCTCTGCACATACGCCATATCCACCTGGCGCATGATCACCACAATCAGCAGCACTCCAACTATGGTCAGTGTTAACTTCCGCCAGTCTTTTACGTTCTCGGGTTTTTGCAGCGCCAGAAATTGCGGGGCAAGAAATGCTATGACGGGGAGCGCGGGGAAATAAAAACGCTCGATAAATCCCCAGGGGATCTTCAACATATTCACTGTGATGAAACTTACCAGCAGCAGGGGAAATACCCAAACGATCTTCTTCGATGGCGTGATAGCCCGTGTGCTGAGTTTGATCCCTCCCACCAGGAAGAGCAGGAAGGGCACCATAATATCATCCAGCAGATAGAGTTGATACCAGTTACCCGGTTCATTCCGAAATCCGCCGGTGTAGGCATAATTCTGAAAGATCTCGCTAAAAGTATTCGGACTGATTGCAAAAAAAGGCTGTCTTAAAAAGATGGAATCCAGAATAATAAAAAGACCGATCGCACCCAGGAAGCCAATGAAATAATTCTTCAGAATGAGCATAATATTTTTGAAAGCGAATTTTCCTTCTTTATCAAAGAAGAATCCCAGCAGCACGATGTTGGCAAACAGGGTGGTTTCTTTGGTCTTGAAAGCCAAAAAGGTCAATGCTCCCAGCATGTACAGAATCCACTTCTTTTCTGTCCGCAGGAAAAGCAGATAGGTGAAGATCAGAGCAGTAGACATCATCATGGCGGCAATATCTACCGACGTCACCCCCGCATAGGAGGAGATAAACTTGTAAGAAAAGAAAAAAGCCGCTGCCAGAAGCCCATGAATGGGGGTGCTTTCTTTGAGGAAAATACGTGCGCTCCAGTACACCAGCAAAGCGGTGAATGCGATCAGAAATGCCCAGTAAATGCGTATTCCAACCAGCGGGGTAGGAGCAGCTGCCATGAATAACTTCTGCAGGTACACATGAAAATAGCGGTTGCCGTAGTTCGGTGCGCTTTCATTGTTCAGCCCAATCTCAATATAGAGCAGTTCATCCGAGTAGATTGGTCCGCCTGTGTTAAATGAAAGTCCAACCCACAGCGCGATAAAAAACAGGATCGATAATGCTATTTCAAGGTTTTTTCGTTTCATACTTTTTCCTCGAAGAATTTATATGGAGTAATGTGATTTTACTATACCCGTTATATCTTGTTTTATCCTTTCCTTTTATAATTACACTGTTAAAAAAGAAACGGATTGTTTATGCTCATTCATTCTGCCTCTCAATTGATCTGCTTGCGCGGGGGACCGCAGCGCGGGGAAACCCTTGGGGCGTTGGATATCATCACAGACGGCGCGGTGCTGATCCGTGATGAGAAAATTCAAGAAGTTGGTAGCAGTTCCGATCTGCTGCGCCGTTTTCCAGATGAACCCGACCTCGATGCTCACAAGCAGGTGGTCATGCCGGGTTTTATTGATCCGCACACCCACCTCATCTGGGCAGGCGACCGCGCCCAGGAATTTAGCCTGCGTCTTGAAGGAAAAAGCTACATGGAAATTTTGGCTGCCGGCGGCGGCATTCTTTCTACAGTCAAAGCCACCCGACAGGCAGCCGTGAAAGAGCTCGAGCAGGCTACCGCGGAACGCGCGCTTTCCATGTTGAAGCTCGGCACCACCACTATTGAGGTAAAAAGCGGCTATGCCCTGGATATAGATGGAGAGCAGCGCTTGATGGAAAGCATCATGAACCTGCGCAGTCTGGTCCCGCTTGACATCGTCCCTACCTATCTGGGTGCTCACGCAGTTCCTCCGGAATACTCCGGAGATGCAGAAGGATATACCCGGCTGCTCGTCGAAAAAGCGCTGCCGCAGTTGAAGGATTGGTGGCTGCAGCAGTATCCCGAGGAGAGTCTTCCCTTTGTAGATGTTTTTTGTGAGCCAGCTGTTTTTAATTTAGAGCATACGCGTGCTATTCTCACGAAAGCCAGAGAACTGGGCTTTCCATTGAAGATCCATGCTGATGAATTCGAAAACATCGGCGGAGCTTCTCTGGCAGTGGAATTGGGGGCTGCTTCTGCCGATCATCTGGTGAAAACCAGTGCTGAAGATATCCACAACCTGGCTGCCAGCAATACGGTTGCGGTAGCCCTACCGTGCACACCCTTTGGGTTGGCAGAAAGTAAATATACTCCGGCAAAGCAGATCATTGCCGAAGGTGGATTGCTGGCACTCGCTTCAGATATCAACCCGGGCACTGCCTGGTGCGGTAATATGCAGTTTGTCATCGCCCTGGCTTGCCGCTTTATGAAACTGACCCCAGCGCAGGCTGTCGCAGCCGCTACCATCAATGCCGCTGCCGCTCTCAATAGAGAAGACACACTTGGTTCGCTTGAACCCGGAAAGCAGGCAGACATTCTCATCCTTAATATTCCGGATTACCGCCATCTCGGCTATCGCTTTGGTGAAAATCTGGTTGAAACGGTCATTAAAAAAGGAAAGGTCATCACATTTTTATGAAAGAACTTGATCTAGAATCAGCACGTCAGTTATATCCATTCACCGATCCGGTACATGGCTTTGACCATATAGAGCGGGTTTATCATTTATGCCAGGTCATCGGTACCGCCGAAGGCGCCGATATGCGCATCCTGCTTAACGCCGCCCTGCTGCACGATTGCGATGGCAGCGACCCGACCTCACAAAACCGCGCGGAACACCATCTGCTTTCTGCAAAAAAAGCAAAAACAATCCTGAAAGACCTGGGTTGGGAAGAGGAAGATATTCAAAAAGTGCAGCACTGCATCCGCGCCCATCGTTTTCGCAAGAGCGAAGAACCGCAGACCATTGAAGCGAAATCCCTCTTTGACGCAGATAAATTGGATGTGATCGGAGCAATTGGCATTGCCCGCACCATCGGTTATGCCGTGCAGGCAGATGAACCGATTTACTGCAAACCTTCTGAGAAATTCCTCGCTTCCCGAAAGCTCAGCGAAGGAGAGCACCACAGCGTATATCACGAATACCTGTTTAAATTAAGCAGGGTGCGCGAAACGCTCTATACAGAGACCGGACGCAAACTGGCACAGGGACGCCATGCTTTTTTGGAAACATTCTTCAGACAGTTGGAAGAAGAAGTAGCCGGATTGCGCTGAAATATCTATTTTAAAAGTTGGGAGTTGTATTTTTATGTCACCAGATCTCGATTATTTAACTCACATAGCAAAAAAGGCAGGGGAGATATTGAATGGAGGATATCTCAAACACCATGAGATCCGCCATAAAGGGCGTATCGACCTGGTTACCGAGATGGATGCTCGTTCTGAAGAATACCTGCTGGGCGAAATTCGCCGCGACTTTGAGGACCATACCATCGTTACCGAAGAAAGCGGGCTGCTGGCTGGTATTCCGGAGAGCTGTTGGTTTATCGATCCGCTGGATGGCACAGCCAATTACGCTCACGGCGTTCCCATCTTCAGTGTGAATGTTGCGTATGCCTTCCAGAACAGGATCGTTCTGGCAGCCACCTACGACCCAACCCGCGATCACTGCTTTTCTGCAGAACGCGGACATGGAGCATTTCTGAATGGGCAGCCGCTGCACGTATCGAGAACAAGCGAGATGGTTGATGCCATGCTGGTCACGGGTTTTTCTACCGATCAGGAAAATCGGGCAAAGAAAAATTTGAAGAACTTTTCTCTGTTCCTTGAAAACGCACAATCTGTACGCCGCCTTGGTTCCGCAGCGCTGGACATGGCTTATGTGGCAGCCGGCTGGCTGGACGGATATTGGGAGATCGGAATTCATCCATGGGATATTGCCGCTGGCACCCTGCTGGTTGAAGAAGCGGGCGGGTTGGTAACTGACATTCAGGGAAATAAGGATTACTTCAAACCCCCGTATGCTCTGATCGCAGCCAACCCCGTGCTGCATAAAAAAATAAAAAGAATTCTCCAATTGGAGAATGCCTGAAATAAATCCCCTGCTGTATAATGGGGATGTTAATTTTTGCAATTTTTTACCAAAGGAAATCCAATGGCAACTGAAACAAAAACATTTAATCAATCTCGATGGAGCCTGAAAGACCTCTTCCCTTCTGCCGATTCACCGGAAATGGAAGACTCTTTCAAACTGGCTGAAAAAATGGTCACTGATTTTGAAAAGAAACGTGCAGTACTCACCGATGATATTTCTGCAGAACTTTTTCTTGAGATCATCAAAGAACTCGAAGCGCTTACCCGTCAGCTCCGGCTGGTCAATGACTATGCGGAACTATGGTTCACGGAAGATACCCAGAACCAAAAGGCACAAAGCCTGGCTGCCCGTTCAGAACAGTTTGTCGCCGAACAATCCAACAAGATCATTTTCTTCAATCTGTGGTGGAAAGACGTCAGTGATGAAAAAGCGAAAAGCTTGATGGAATCTTCAGGGGATTATCGCTACTGGCTGGAAGAGATGCGTCACTTCAAGCCTTACACCCTGTCTGAATCTGAAGAAAAGATCATTAATATTAAAGACCTCACAGGTTTTTCCGCATTATCACGCTTATACGATTCCATTACGAACCGGTATACCTTTCGTGTTAAGGTGGATGGAGAAGAAAAGGACCTCACCCGCGGCGAATTGATGTCGCTTGTGCGTCTTCCCGATGCAGCCCTGCGCGCCAGCGCTTATCAAAAGTTATACCAGGTCTACGGTGATGAAGGCTCTATTCTTGGGCAGATATATCAAACCATCATTCGCGATTGGCACAACGAAAATATCGGTCTGCGGAAATTCAAAACACCTATCTCTGCCAGAAACCTGGGCAATGATATTCCTGACGATGTTGTGGAGACCCTGCTGGACGTATGCAAGAAGAATGCCCCCGTATTCCAGCGCTTTTTCCACCTCAAGGCAAAACTGCTGAAGGTCGATAAGATCCAGCGCTACGATGTCTACGCCCCGGTTGCAGAGGCAAGCAAGAACTTCTCATTTGGAATGGCAACGGAACTGGTGCTGGATTCCTTCCAGGAGTTCGATCCCCGCTTTGCCCAATTAGCCCATAAAGTCTTTACGCAAGGACATATTGACAGCGAGGTGCGCAAAGGCAAACGTTCCGGCGCTTTCTGCGCTACCGTCTCTCCTGACCTCACTCCATGGGTGCTGACAAACTATCAGGGTAAAGCAGAAGATGTTGCCACCCTGGCTCACGAATTGGGTCACTCCATCCATTCTATGCTGGCATCCGATCACAGCATCTTCACACAGCATTCCTGCCTGCCTCTGGCGGAAACCGCCTCGACCTTTGGAGAAATGATGTTGATCGACAGGCTGCTCTCTGAAGAAAAAGATGAGGGTGTGCGCCGTTTCTTGCTTTTCAAACAGGTTGATGATTCCTACGCTACCATCATGCGCCAGTCTTATTTCGCCATGTTCGAAAAAACCGCTCACGATATGACCCTGAAAGGGGCAGCCGTGGACGATCTGGCAGATGCCTACTTGAAGAACCTGCAGGAGCAGTTTGGCGATTCACTGGTTCTGGGTGATGAATTCCGCTGGGAGTGGGTATCCATTCCTCATTTCTATCACACCCCATTCTATGTGTATGCCTACGCGTTCGGGCAGCTGCTCGTCCTATCCCTTTATAAACAATTCAAAGATGAAGGCGATAGTTTTAAACCCCGATATATCCACATGTTATCCACAGGTGGGTCGAAAGCCCCCATGCAGATACTGGATGAAGCCGGCATGGACGTACGCAAAGCAGAATTCTGGCAAGGTGGTTTTGATCTGATCGAAGCTAATGTTGCCAGGCTTGAAGCTCTCTAGCCCATTAAGAAAAAGATACAGCTGCCGGAGAAACCGGCAGCTTTTTTATTCCGGTACTTCTTCTTCTGATTCTTCTATTTCTTCAATGCTTGTGTCTTTCGGTTTGGGCTCAAGCATCTGTATGGCACTTAAGATCACCGTTGTAAAATACCTGGTTGTGCCCTCATGCTCATATTTACGGGTGCGCAATCTTCCTTCCAAATAAACCAATTTCCCTTTTGCAAGATATTTCTGGCAAATCTCTCCAATCTTTCCCCACGCTACAATATTGAACCAATCGGTGTCTTCCTTTGATTCACCGTCCTTGTTCTTCCATTTTCTGCCAACTGCCAGAGAAAAAGTAGTGTATTTTGTGCCTTTGGGAGTATTTCGTGATTCGGGATCTTTCCCCAGTCTACCAATTAATTGAACACGATTCAGTGATGCCATTCTATCCCTCCATTTTTCATAGTGCAATGTTATATAATAGTTTAGATTATTTCATCCCATTGTCAATATTTTTAAGGAGAGCGCATGTACATTGCTATAGAAGGAGTGATCGGTGTAGGGAAAACCAGCCTTGCGCGCCTTCTGCAACCATCATTCAAATCAAACCTGCTGCTCGAGATCTTTGAAGAAAACCCTTTCTTACAGGAATTCTATCAAGACCGTGCACGTTATGCATTCCAAACGCAAATCTTCTTTTTACTCAGTCGTTATCACCAGCAGCATAACAATGTTCCCAAGATGCTGCAGTCAAATGAGAATTTGATCGCTGACTATACATTTGAAAAAGATGCTCTTTTTGCCGATGTCAATCTGCAAGGGGATGAATTGGATGTGTATTATTCCGTCCATAAGGCATTGGCTGAAAGAATCCCTGCTCCTGACCTCACGGTATATCTAAAAGCCAGCACAGAGATCCTCCTGCAGCGTATCACCATGCGCGACCGCTCCTATGAGCGCTCAATGGAGCCGGAATATATCGCTCTACTGAATAACGCCTATGATAAATTTTTCCAGAAATCGGGGACAAAGCGGAATATTTTGATCATCGACACCAACGACCTTGATTTTGTTCATAACCAGACCGATCTGCAGTTCATCGATAACCGCATCAGACAAAC
This sequence comes from Anaerolineaceae bacterium, assembly GCA_963674975.1. GTDB lineage: Bacteria > Chloroflexota > Anaerolineae > Anaerolineales > Anaerolineaceae > UBA4781. The sequence continues at coordinate 1,568,683 of OY771913.1, read as the reverse complement.
TCTGCATTTGCCACCTTTTCAGCCAGCTCTTCCGATCGAATAAAAGATGGAAAAAGGATGTTGAGATGAAAGTAACAAGGAAAATGCTTCTAGAAACCGCTCGTAATTATGTCAAGGAACAAACGTTTAATGACCCTGATATTGCCTGCGTTTTTCTGGTAGGCTCTTTGAAAGATGAAAATCCCTTTCTGGGAGAATCCTCCGATGTAGACCTGGTTTTCATCCACAACACAGAACCCGCTCGCCCCCGTGAGATCTATTCTCTGGGAGAAGATTTTCAGTTTGATAATCTTCATTACTCCCGCCGGATATTTAATCAGCCAAAAGATCTGCGGCAGGACCCCTGGCTGGGCTGCCTTTTTTGTGATTCTCCTTTTGTTCTCTACGATTCCTATCACTATTTTGATTTCCTGCGAGCCGGTATTTTTTCTGATTTTTTCTCTCCAATCAATACCTATGCTCGTTCTCAATTTTTCTATCAAAAAGCCCGTGATCGCTGGATGGATTTACAGCACCATGTGGATGAATTTTCCGCAGATACAGTTTACGATTATCTGCTGACGCTCTACGATGCAGCCAACTGTATTTCATGTCTGGTGGAAAAACCGCTTCCCGAGCGAAGATTTTTATCAAAACTTGAATCTGTCACCAACTACCTGGGACGTCCCGGTCTGGCAAGCGGTATACGCGATCTATATGGAATAAATGATTATTCTTCTTTCCCCTGGCAGGAATGGCTGCAGCATTTGAGTGAATCCATGAATGCACTCGCTGAAAAACCATACTGCCCGCCGCAGTATGCACCCGATCGATTTCGTTATTACCAGCAGGCTGTTTCTTTTTATCAGACGGACCGTTCTGACGAAGCACTATGGGTATTATTATGGGTATGGACGAACATTATTCACACGCTTCCTAAACGTGCGCCCGAAGGGAAAGATTGGAAATCTCTTTGCGACCAGATAGATCTTAACAAAGACACTTTTCCCCTGCGTCTGAAACAGCTTGACAGCTACCTCGAAGCGGTGGATTCTACTTCCACAGAATGGCAAAAAGTTAGCGGATTGATCTAATTTTCCACAGTTTTTTCCACATGTCTGTGGATAACTCGGTTTTTTCTGTGGATAAGTTCAACTTTATGTGGATATCTTCGAATAAAAATTCTATTTTCAAAATAATGAATTGTTGATATCTGCTGGAATACTCTCGGATAAGTTGTTGAAAAGAGACAGAAAATTGAGGTTGTGGAAAAAGAAATAGCTTTTATCCAATCATTATCCACAGTACTCTTTTCAGAAATTTCATGAATATATCCAACTATTATGGGTTAGAATTAAAGAACACCATATATAGGGGATATTTTAAATTATCCACATACTAACAGGGCCTACTAATATTACTAAATTACTTTAATTAATTAAAAAACTGGTTAAGTATGCATGCTTGTATAAGGAGTTCCTTTTTTGTACAATGCTGATACGAAAAGATTGGAGGAATTACTCCCTTTAATTAACAAGGGAAAGAAAGACAAATTTTGGAAAGGAAGGGAAACCATGGATGTAATTAAAGTAAAAGCCGTTTCCCGCACAGCAGCAGTCGCGGGGGCGATCGCGGGAGTGATTCGAGAGCACAAACATGCTGAAGTGCAAGCGATCGGTGCAGGAGCTGTAAATCAATCGATAAAAGCCCTTATTCTGGCAAAGAATTTTTTAGATCAGGATGGTATTACGGTGGTTTTTATCCCTGAGTTTGTGAATGTAGAAATTGATGGAAAGGTAAGAACAGCTATAAAATTTATTGTTGAACCCCGCTAATTAGAACAAGAAAATAAAAAATGGAATAGAGAAGAAAGCTGCCCTCTATTCCATTTTTTAGTATCTAGTACTGGATGCATTCTTCAGGCAAAAAGACAACTTCATCTTTCCCCGCGATTTTTTCTTTGATCTTGGTTAAAATCAAGTCCATGTGTTTAGAATGGTTGACAAAATCGAGATTATCTGAAGGAACAGTTAATACCGGGCAGAGAGTAAAATTCTGGATCCAGGTTTCATAGGAATCATTCAACTGCTGCAGATATTCACTGCTGATATTTTTCTCGTAATCACGATTGCGATGTCGTATGCGTTTAAGCAAAGTATCGACCGAGGCTTTCAGATAAACTACCAGATCTGGTGTGGGAAGGAAATAGAGCAGGGTTTGATAGATCGTTTCGTAAGTTTCATAGTCACGCTGGCTCATGTATCCCTGCAAATAGAGGTTGCGGGCGAATATCTCAGCGTCTTCATAAAGGCTGCGGTCCAGAATGACCGAGTTTGGGCAATTCAATAATTCTTTGTAGACTTTTAATCTGTTTGAGAGAAAATAAGTTTGTGAGTGAAAGCTCCAGGTTCGCATATCTGCATAAAAATCTGGAAGATAAGGATTATTTGCCACCGGCTCAAAGAAGGGAGCCCAATCTAATCGATGACTGAGCAAACGAACGAGAGAAGACTTCCCTGCACCTATATTCCCGGCGATAGTGATAAATTTTTTCATATGTTAAAAATAATTATAGATGGGATTGAAATTAAAAAAAGAACCGCAGAAGGCTGCGGCTCTTTTTTTAAGCTTAAAAAAATGGTCTTTGGTTAGTCTTCTTTAATGATGGCATCGACCGGGCACACTTCAGTGCAGGCACCATCATCGATGCATTTTGCCGGGTCAATTTCGAAGTGTTCTTCGCCCATAGAAATTGCATCTTGCGGGCATTCAGCTTCGCAGGAACCACAAACAATGCATTCATCAGTAATTACGTGCGTCATCTTACCGATCCTTTCGCGAAAATATTTTTATACGCCTAGCAATTTAGGATAGCACTTTCCTTTTTCTTTGTCAATAAAATACACCCATATGGGGAGGCTGTAAAAGGAATTTATTTTTTCCAAAACTGTCTGCAACCCCCTTATTAAATGTCCCCGTTATATCTGTTTATTGGAAATTAATTATTGACTTTGGCTTTAAATGATGCTATATTGAATTCGTGATGTAATGCATAGTTGAATGTAATAGTGAATGCAATACAATATAAGATGACAAAAAAAGACCCGAAAAATAAAAATAGTGACAGTCTGGTTGATCAAATCTACAACCAGATTTTGTCATCGATTCAAAATAGGGGAATTGTACGCGCTGAAAAGTTAAGCGCCCTTAGTCTATCAGAGCAGCTGGGGGTAAGCCGCACACCGGTCAGCTTTGCCCTCTATCGATTGGAAATTGAGGGATTAATATCAGGTGAAGAAAAAGGCGGATGGGTCGTAAACCCGCTTACCTTGAATGACCTGGATGAAATTTATGAGATTAAAGAAAAAATATATCCATTAATTGTATTTTTAGCAGCCCAAAATATTTCTCCAAGCGATAATGCCAAATTGTTTATCTTCGTGGACGAAATAAACCGTGCAATCAAATGGAATGATTTCAATAGCTGGAGAGCAGCTGATAAAGGCTTTAACAGCCTGCTGGAAGCGAATGCGGGAAACAAGCGGCTGGGAGCTATCGAAAGAGTGGTTGATAACCAGCTGTATATCCTGTTGACGACCTATCTATCGCTTCCGAGTTCAAATAAGGAAATTTTTGATCTGTATCAAGATATTGCTTCAGAAGTTAGTTCTGGAAATGCCGATATGGCAAAGGAAAAAGCACTCCAGCTTATAAATGTTCAAAAGAAGAGCCTGCGTATATTTTTAAAGGAAGTTGTTATGCCCCTGTTTGGGTCAAAATGAAAACGAGTGATAGATATTGAATAGCATTTAAAGAAAGTTCAAGAAAATGAAGAAAATAATTAATCAGCCATCAGAATTTGTAAAAGAGACTTTGGATGGAATACTGCTTGCTCATCCTTCCCAATTGAAAGCGGTATCTGATGACTGCCGATCTATTATTCGCACAGATATTCCGGAAAGTAAAAAAGTAGCCGTTGTTACCGGTGGAGGGGCTGGGCATCTCCCCTTGTTTATTGGATATGTGGGAAAGGGATTGGCTGACGGGCTGGCAGTAGGAAATGTTTTTTCATCACCGACTCCCTCTCAAATTTTGGCAGTCACGAATTCGGTCAATAAAGGTGCCGGTGTTCTATATCTTTATGGAAATTATCAAGGAGATATTCTCAGTTTTGATATCGCGGCCGAGATGGCAGTTCTGGAAGGAATCCCTGTTGAAACGGTTATGGGTACAGACGATATTGCTTCTGCTCCAAGAGAAAAAAGGAAAACAAGACGGGGAATTGCCGGTTTGTTCTTTGCTTACAAGATCGTCGGGGCGTATTCAGAAGAAGGAGCAGACCTGGCATCTGTGAAGTCTATGGCTGAAAAAGTTGTAGCGAACACATGCTCTATAGGGGTTGCCCTGTCCCCATGCATCGTCCCTGAATCGGGGCATCCGGGTTTTAAGATTGGCGAAGATGAAATGGAAATTGGAATGGGCATTCATGGAGAGAGAGGAATAAGCCGAGAAAAATTAAAGACTGCTGATGAGATAACGTCTCAATTAATGGAGAGGATAATCAGCGATCTTCCTTTCAAGGAAGGAGATACCGTCGCGGTTCTTGTGAACGGTATGGGGGCAACTCCACGAGAAGAACTCTATATCGTGTTCAACAAGATTGCAGAAATTCTTAAAAAAGAAAAAATAGAGATTTATCGAACTTATGTTGGAGAATTCTCTACAACAATGGAAATGATGGGAATGTCAATTAGTTTATTGCGGCTTGATTCAAAGATGAAGTCATTGCTGGACAAACCCGCTTGGTCTCCGTTCTTCCGTCAAGCATAAGGAGTTTGAATTAGGAGAAAAGATGGATAAAGGAAAAGACGGCTTAACTTATAAAGAATTTTCAAAACTCCTGAAAAGTATTTGCCAGGATGCTGAAAACTATAAGGATTATCTGAATGAACTTGATTCAGCCGTTGGAGATGGCGATTTGGGCATTACCGTTTCAAGAGGCTTTAATGCGGTTGAAAAAACCCTTGAGAAGAAGCATAAAAATATCGGACAGATACTGATCAAAGCAGGCATGGATTTTAACAATGCGGCTTGTTCTACCATGGGATTCTTATTGGGCATGGCATTAATGAGGATGGGCAGCTGTATCGCAGATAAAGAAACCCTTGATCTTTCTGCATTTTATTCAATGATATTTTGTGCTGAAGAATCTATCAAGGAAAGGGGAAAAGCGGAGCTGGGTGATAAGACCATGCTCGATGCTATTGATTCGATAACTGTATCGTTGAAAAAATCGATAGAGAATAAGGATTCATGCGCGGTTGCGGTTGAAAAAGCTTTTCATGCATCTGAACAGGGATGTGAAAAGACGAGGAATATGCTCGCGGTTAGAGGGAGAGCGCGCTGGTTGGGAACTCAAACGATTGGACAACTAGATCCCGGTGCGGTTTTGATCAGCTTGATTATGAAATCAATATACGAATATTTTTGCGGATAGATTGAAGGAGAAATAATAACGTAAAAAGAAGGTTTTAATGGCACATATATTACTGGTAGCACATGGAAATTTGGCAGACGCATTATTAGAAAGCTCGAAACTGATAGTCGGTGAAGCAAGTACGACAGGTGTAGATTGCTTGAATATGACAGAAGGAAAAGATATGGATCAATTTGTTCTAGAAGCAAAAGAAATTCTAGACGCTGATCCGGATGGCGAATATCTCATTCTGGCGGATGTTTTTGGCGCCAGCCCGTGTAATAGCTGTCTTTCGGTTTTTCGTCATGCAAATTATCGGTTAATTACAGGGGTAAACCTTCCTATTCTTCTAGATTTATTTACGAATAACAATAATAAAGATTTGTCAGATCTTTGGAACTCTTTAATTGACTCCGGGAAGGAGTCAATTAGAGGGATTTTTTTACCTGCTCAATGATGGAAAAACTATATGAAATCAGACCCCATATGTTTAAATCCATAAAGAGCAGGACCTCGGATAGAAAGGAGGTTCACAAATTATAACATTAGATTATATAAGTTAATTTTTCCAAGGTATTTCGAAAATTTTAAAGGAGAAAGTAATGACTATAATACAAGCAATTTTGTTAGGAGCTATCTACTGGATCAACACCAGCGAGATGTTTGTGCCTTTTACTTATAACTTTACAAACTCTCCATTGGTTGTGTCCTTATGGGTTGGACTGATCCTTGGTGATGTTCCTACAGCAGTTACAGTTGGTGCCACAGTCATGCCGATGTATTTAGCATTGGTGGCTGTCGGAGGAGCATATCCTATCGATAAGTGCGCTGCTGGAATCATCCCGGCTGCTCTCGCAATTACAGAAGGAATTAGTTTGGATGAAGCACTTGCCCTTGCGGCAGTTGTCGCACTACTGATGGCGCAGTTGCACACCGTAAAACGTGTTGTAATGGTATGGACTGTCCATGAAGCCGATCGCTGTGCGGAAAAGGGAAGTGTTAAGGGTCTCTATCGTATCGTTTTTGTATGGTCCTTCCTGATTCGCGCTGTCCTCTTCTGGATCCCCATGACTCTGATCCTCTACTTCGGTGGAACGGCAGTCGGTTCAATATTAAGTTCCATTCCTGTCTGGCTTGAAAATGCCTTATCTGTTGTAGGTGGTTTGATGCCAGCCCTTGGTTATGCTATGACCATTATGGTTATTGGGCATGGATCCCTTCTACCGTTCTTCCTCGCAGGATTCTTCCTTGTTCAATATACCGGCTTGGGAAACATCCCCGTTGCACTGGTTGGTCTGTTCTTCGCATGGCTGTATTTAACCTTCACGAAAAAAGAAGGCGAAGGATTGTTTGGAAACCTCTCAGGGCTTAAAGGCGATTCTGCGGCAGAGAAAAAGGAAAGAGTACTGGACAAGAAAACACTGCGAAAAGCATGGTTCCTCTGGCGCTTCAGCAGCTGCGCTGTTGACAATGTTGAGCGTCTGCAGGCACTTGCTTTCTGCACCACTATGATCCCTGTCCTTGAAAAACTGTATCCTGACAAACCCGAAGAGATCAAAGCTGGACTAGAGCGGCACATGACCTTCTTTATCAGTGAAAATCTGATCGGTGCCATGATTCCCGCTATTGTAATTTCCATGGAAGAAGAAAGAGCGTTGGGTGCTCCTATCAGTGATGAAGCCATCACCAGTGTGAAAACAGGTCTCATGGGTCCCTTTGCCGGAATCGGCGATACGTTGAACTACTCCACCATTTGGCCGTTAACTCAGGCTTTCTTTATCCCCTACGGTTTACAGGGACATTGGTGGGCAGCATTAGCTCCTGGTGTCATTGGATACACTATCCTGACACAGGAAGGGCGCTTCATGTGGAATCTTGGGTATAAGCTGGGAACCAAAGCTGCGCTTTCAATTCTTCAAACCAGCGCTGTTCAGCGAATTATCTCCTTCTTCAGTGTGTTCGGTCTGTTTGTTCTTGGCGGTCTGGCTGCCAGCATTGTTAATGTACAAACAGCCATCTTGATTCCAAAAGGAGATCAATTCTTCAGTATTCAAAAGGGTCTATTGGATGCCATCCTTCCGGGTATTTTATCGTTAGCAACCATTTTCGGCGTTTACAAGTATTTGCAAAAAGGTGGCACGATCCTGAAAGCAACACTCGCTCTCCTAGTTATAGGTTTATTGTTAGGTAGTGTTGGTATTCTAGGAACGCCTGCCGTTTAAGTACAAAAAACGGTCGGAGCCAATAGAAAAATTTCAGAGGCCCAGTTCATCGGGCCTCTGAAGAAAAAGACTTTACCTGTTCGCAAAGGAAGCCTATATGAAAAAAATAATTAACAATCCAGAGAATTTCGTAGATGAAATGCTGAAAGGCATCTATACAGCCCATCCAAACTATGTAAAGTGTGTAGATGGCAACCTGCGGGCTCTGGTATCTGTGAAGAAACAAAAAGGAAAAGTGGGAATAGCTACCGGCGGTGGCAGCGGACATCTTCCCTTATTTCTGGGATATGTTGGAAACGGTATGCTGGATGGCTGTTCCGTTGGAGGCGTCTTCCAGTCGCCATCAGCAGACGATATGCTGACCGTGACAAAAGAGATCGATGCCGGCAGCGGCGTATTGTATATTTTCGGCAACTACAACGGCGACATATTGAATTTCAACATGGCTGCAGAAATGGCACAGATGGAAGAAGATATCCATGTAGAAATAGTGATCGCCGGAGATGATGTGGCTTCAGCTCCTTATGCAAAACCGGGAGAAAAAAATCTGAGAAGAGGCGTTGCTGGCATCTTTTTTGTATATAAGATCGCCGGGGCTGCCGCTGCAGAGATGATGTCGCTTGATGAAGTGAAGCGAATTGCAGAGAAAACGTGCGAGCATGTACGAACAATAGGTGTGGCTTTAACTCCCTGCACGGTCCCACGAGTTGGACATCCCAGTTTCAAGATCGGTGATAACGAAATGGAAATTGGAATGGGCATCCATGGTGAACCCGGTATTCGCAGAGGAGAATTGCTGTCTGCGGATGAGATAGTGAAAGAAATCCTTCCAAAGATTATCGATGATATTCCTTTTAAAAAGGGAGACGAAGTAGCGGTCTTGATAAATGGTCTGGGTGCAACTCCCCTTGAAGAACAATACATTGTTTACCGCAAGGTGGATGAAATGCTGAAAGAAAAAGGCATAAATATCTATCGTGTGTTTGTTGGAGAATTTGCAACCTCACTGGAAATGGCTGGTGTTTCTGTCTCTCTGCTGAAATTGGATAATGAATTGCGATATCTATTGGATAAGCCGGCGGACACACCTTTTTATACACAAATTTAATGTTAGGGTAAAAAGCATGAGCCAGGATAGATTAAAAAAGCTCTTTTTATACTGGGCAGAAACCATGACAGATAAAAGAGAGTATTTGATTGACCTCGATGGTGTTGCAGGTGATGGAGATCTGGGAATTGTTATGTGTGACGGCTTTACTGCGGTTAGTGATGCTGTTGATAAAAGTGATGAAACCGATCTCGGGATCATCTTCTATACTGCAGGGAAAACTCTTTCAAAGGTAGCCCCTTCATCCATGGGAACGTTAATTGCTCTGGGTTTTATGAATGCAGGGAAAAAATTGAAGGGGAAAACCGAATTTAATAATGAATGTATTGCAGGGTTATTAGAAGGTCTTGCCGAAGGAGTGATGGCAGCGGGAAAAGCACAAGAAGGAGAAAAAACATTTCTTGACGCAATCTTCCCCGCAGCCAGAGCCGCACGCGAAAATGTTTCGGCAGAAACAGCGAAATTGACAGAAGAAGCCGCGAAAGCTGCCGAAAAAGGATTTCATGATACGGGGGGCATGGTTGCCAAACACGGCAGAATAGCCTTCCGTGCAGAAAATTCTGTTGGAATTGAAGACCCGGGTGCTGCTGTTGCCATGCTCCTGGTGCAGGGGATCAATAAAGTATATGGTAAGGAAAAGTGATCTTTAAAGGAGTGTAGCAGCATGAAACTGAATCAAGAAAAAGTGAGAAAAGTAGTTATTGTTCTCATGGGTATTCTTCTAACGATTCTTATCTATCAAGCAATGTGGGGTGAAAATTCTGTTCTGGGCGAGGGTTTTACGGTTGAAAAAAAAGCAGAACGACAGCTTGCAGATGGGTTCTGGGGAGAGCTGGGTTTTTATAAAGATCCTTCTGATAATGTCATTACCTATATCTTGCTTGGAGTGGTTCTTGTATCGATTGTGTATCAGATGTATTCACGTTTTGTGAATAAGCCTCGCTCTAAACGAAAGAAATAGGAAATTTGAAAGAATATTAAAGGATAGAAGTTGACAATTATAAAAAAGGAGTTTTCCTTTATCAGTTCCAATGGGATCGACACGATTTATTCTTTGGTATACATGCTGAAAATTTCGCGGTACAGGGGGTATCTGCAGTTTCTACACGACAAATATGATCATATCGATAGATATGTGGATGTGATGGAATTCTTTGCTGCCAGGGGGTATGTATGTTTTGGTCATGATTATATGGGGCATGGAAAATCCGTGCGAACAGGTGGAGAGTTAGGGCATTTTGAGGGTGAATATCCGGAAGTCAGGCTGGTTGATGATGCTGACCGCTGTTATCAATTGATCAAAGAAGAGATTCCTCTAACCGATGATGAAATAATGGATCCTTCAATATCAGATCCATCCGGTCAGGAAAAAAGTCCGGTTTTACATGGATTGATCGGGATGGGGTTTGGTGCAACGGTTGCAAAGCTGGTAGTTGTAAAATACGTAAATGCGAATCTTGTGATACTTTGCGGGGATAAGGGTCCCAATGCATTTGCCAGGTTAGAAGCATCATACTGTAAAAAGCAAGTAAAAAAGGAAGGAAAGGATGCACTCCTTCCTGAGATGGGAAAGAAGTTTGAAGGGAAATACAACAAATTTGTTGATGATCCCGTAAGTGGTATAGAATGGCGCACTCGCGATTCAAAACAGATCGAAAAAATAATTGAAGATAAGCTATGCAATTTTCACTATACAGCAGGGGCATATCACGCTATGTTCGCGATGGAAAAGATGTGTGCAGACTCCAGCTGGTTTAAAGCATTTCCTAAATATCTTGCGCTGTATCTTATTGCCGGCGGTTATGATCCGGTTAGCAACTACACAAGAAATTTGATGCCGATGATCTCAAAGTTAAAACAAAACGGAGTGAAAAACGCATTCTTTAAATTCTACGAAGAATCCAGACATGAGCTATTCTTTGAAACAGACCGTCATCAAGTGCTGCATGATGTTCTCAAATTCTGCCAGATCGTTGAAAAGCAGCAGTTGAAACATCCTGCGAATATCAAAAAATAAAGATTAACAGTATTAGGAGAAAAAAAATGTTAGTACCAATGATTGAAATACTCAACAAAGCAAAAGAAGAGGGATACGGCGTGCTCGCGCCGAACGTTCATAACGAAGATACAGTACGCGCGTGTATCGAAGCTGCGATCGAACTGGAATCACCGCTGATCCTGGGTGTCCTTCCCTATGTTACAAAGGACCTGGTTTCTTTTGGACGCATGGCAGGACTGCTGGCAAATGAGGTCAGGATCCCTATTGCTTTGAACCTGGATCATGGTGATTATTATGAATGCTGTGTTCAGGCAATTCGCGGAGGATTCACCGGCATTATGGTAGATCGTGCCGCATTATCTTTTGATGACAATATTAAAGAAGTTGCCTATTTCAAAAAGATCTGTGCTCCCATCAATATTACGGTCGAAGCAGAAATTGGCAAGATCAGTGATGGGAATGAATATCTAAAAAACCGCGAAGCATTCATGACCGATCCTGATGTAGTAAAGGAATTTGTCGATCGCTCGGGTGTCGATTGCCTGGCTGTTTCTATCGGCATGGCGCACGGTGTTTATGAATCTGAACCGATCATTGATTTCGAACGGCTTGAAAAGATCAAAGCAAATGTAGACTGCCCTCTGGTCTTTCATGGCGGATCAGGCTCTGGAGATGCAAATATTGCCAAAGCGTGCAGGATAGGTACGCAGAAGGTCAATATGGGCACGGACGCATATTTATATGGCATGAAAGTATTGAAAGAAAACTGGGACGATGCAGAGAAGTTTGGAATTCGCAGAGGTCATTCTTATATGATCCAGGGATATAAAGAGAGAGTAAAGCACTATATGGGGCTTACCGGGCAAATCGGTAAAGCGAAATAAAAATACTGGTAGATGAGGTGAAATTATGGGCGATCTAGCGCTTGCTCGTATCGACAGCCGATTGATTCACGGACAGGTTTGTACGCAGTGGATTAATCGGACCGGAGCGAACAGGGTCATCATCATTGATGATGATATTACCGCCGACCCGTTTTTGTTCCAGATTTTTATGCTGGCAACTCCGGTGGGAATAAAACTGGATATCTATTCCACGAAGGACGCCGGCGATAAATGGAAAGAAAACAAGTTCGATGAACCGTCCCCGATCATTGTTTTATATAAGAATGTACCGATGGTGTACCGCGCTTACCATGCTGGCTGCAAGTTCGAATTCCTGCAGGTCGGGGGAATCGGAGGCGGGCACGGTAGAACCAATGTCGTTGGACCTATTGCTTTGGATGAAGAAGACGGCAAGATGTTGAGTGAAATGGCGAACAATGGGATGAGGATTTATTTTCAACCTGTCCCCGATTCAGCCATTGTGGAATGGTCGGATGTAAAGAAAAAGTTTTACAAAGATTTACCCTGAATTTAAAACATTCAAAGGAAAAAGAAGCGACCTTAAAAAGCCGCTTCTTTTTTTTATCTTCCTGCAGGTGTGTCTTGTTCTTAATTAAACAAAAACAACATTTCTGCTTCAAAACAAACAGCTTGCAGAATTCAGCAAATTCTGTGAGAACAGAACCTGCTCAGGAATATGGATCGATGGACGGCAGCCTGAAAAACCGGATGCCTAATGTTCCATATCGAAAATATAGTGCTTTCGGATCTTCTCCTCGATCGTCCAGGTGCACACCAGGTTCGGGGCAAAGGTGACCAGGTCGCCTACTGTAAAGTAGGCGCGTTCGCCTTCCGGAGATTCCACAAAAGCCTTTCCTTCGATGATCAGGCAGGTTTCTTCCCGGTCGTCATACACACCGGGAAAAGTGCCGGCTTCGTGCTCCCAGGTGGGGCAGCTTTCAAGCAGTTTTTTTTGTTCGGGGGTTGGTTTTCTCACTAATACATTCATCTCTATTTACCTCTAATACTATTAATAAGTTAAAAAATGCTACTATATTCGAAGCTCAAAGTCAACAAAATAGCACTGAAAACTTGACAACATTCCTTGAGGTATCTATAATTATCGAACCTTCCTCGATAGCTCAATCGGCAGAGCAATCGGCTGTTAACCGATTGGTTCCAGGTTCGAGTCCTGGTCGAGGAGTTTTTTATTTAATCACTCAAATTCTTCAGATGCTTTTTTCTGAAATTTTTCATTGCTATAATCTAATAAAGTGAAGAAGAGATTTCGGAGGTAGAACCGTGAAGCATGGAAAATTTAACATTTTAATCATTCTGTCCCTTTTATTTCTAGCAGCCTGCAATGTCACCGTTAGCCTGGGTGATTCAGGCGGTAATGCCGGTGTGTCTCTGGCTGTCAGGGTAGATTCTCCTACCCAGGGCGGTCAGTACGGAATGGATCCCATCGACATTCGCTATACCGCCACTGCACCGGAAGGTGTATCTGTGGTGGAATTGAGCATCGATGGTTATATCGTCAATTCCTATTCCTCCCCTGACACTACTCTGAATACAGTTGCCCTGGTTTATACCTGGACCCCGCAGACAGCCGGCAGCCATATTCTACGCATGCGCGTGCAGGATACCAAAGGGAATTGGAGCAATTACAGCGATGTAGTGCTGACCGTGACCGGATCACAAGCCGCAGCGCAGTCGGATGACACATCCTCACAAAATCAAAGCCCAACAGCGACCGATACTCCAACACCCACAGAAACACCCTCAGCGCCTTATATTTATGATGTCGAGCATGATGTGGAGAAGTTCTATTATAAGAACAATACCTGCGGTTCAACCAAGATCACCATTTCTCTGAAGGTATCTGATCCTGATAAAGTTTGGAGCGTGGTCATATTCACACGCTTCATGGATAAAGAAGGTGAAGGACAGACCAAGTGGGACAGTGGGCATGCCATGTCGCCCAAAGGCAGCGATGGAACTTATTCCATTACCCTTGATTCTTCCAAGATCACCAACTTCGATACGTATGAATTTGCAGTATTTCGCTACCAGTTTGTCGCTACCGATAAAGATCGCAACGAGGTAACGCGTACCGAAGTATTTGAAGATATAAATTACGAGATCTGTCCGTAAGATTCTAGCAAAATTAAATTTATAAATAAGAGCCTGCTTCCTGTCATGGAGCGGGCTTTTTCTTAATGACCATCTTCATTGACCTGTGTCACTTGACGGTGCACCCTGATGCAATAGAATCAAACCGAATGGTCGGTTTTTTATGCAGCAGCGAAGCGTTGAAACAAGAGAGAAGATTCTACAAACAGCACAGGTATTGTTTTCATCAGGGGGATATGATGCTACCGGTGTTTCTCAGATTTGCACTGCTGCCGGCTTAAGCAAGGGCGCTTTTTATCATCATTTCCCCTCAAAACACGCTGTCTTTATGGCTTTACTGCAGAATTGGCTGCAGGAGCTGGATAAAGGATTCTCTGCTGCCCGCGGAGAAGGCACGGATGTGCTTGAAAGTATCTCAAAAATGGCAGCCTCTTCTAATATCATTTTCGGCAGCATTCAGGGGCAGTTTCCCCTTTTTCTTGAATTTTGGGAAAAGTCGATCCGCAGTGAAAAGGTATGGAAAGAAACCAAAGAACCTTTCATGAAATATTATTTCTATTTTTCTCAGTTGATCAAAAGTGGTATCGCAGATGGTTCGATCCGGGATGTGCCGGTGGATACGGCGTCAAGAGCAATTATTGGTTTGGCAATCGGTATTATTTTACAGGGACTTTTGTACCCGCAGGATGCGAATTGGGACAGAGAACTGCAGAATAGTATGAATCTATTGTTGAAAGGTTTACAGAATGGATAAAGGAAAAGTTCTTGTTACTGGGGCAGCCGGACACCTGGGAAATGTGCTTGTGCGCGAACTGCTGGAACATGGCTACGAAGTACGAGCCATGGTTCTACCCAATGAAGACGTTTCTTCTCTGGTTGGATTGGATATTGAGATCAAATTAGGCAATGTGCTTGACCCTGCCTCACTGGATCGTGTGCTGAAAGGCATAGATTACGTATTTCATATGGCGGGCATTGTTTCGATCGTTCCGGGCGAAGAAGAACTGGTCTGGAATGTTAACGTGGAAGGTACCCGCAATATATTGAAAGCGATCAAGAAAGCCAGGGTGAAGCGGTTGGTTTACACCAGTTCCATCCATGCCCTCAGCCGTCATTATGAAGGAACGGTCGATGAACAAGTCCCATTCGATGCCGAGAATCCGGTGGGCATATACGATCGCACCAAAGCTACTGCTTCACTGGCGGTACGGCAGGCGATCAGAGAAGGGATGGATGCTGTCATCGTTTGCCCAACCGGGGTGATCGGACCGTATGATTTCCGCGGTTCCAGCATGGGTGAGCTGGTAAACGATCTCTCACGCCGCCGTCTGCATATGCTGGTAGAAGGCGCATACGATTTTGTGGATGTACGTGATGTGGCAGTCGGTCACCGCCTGGCACTGGAACGAGGCAAGAGCGGGCAGGTTTATATTTTGTCCGGTCATCAGATCAAGCTGTTCGAATTGAAAGAGATGGTTCAGAAAGTGGTTGGATATACAACTCCAACCATTAATATCCCTTTGAAACTGGCGAATCTTGGTGCCATCTTTGCCACTTTGTATTACAAGGTTGCCAAGAAACAACCGAAGTTTACCCGCTATGCTTTGGAAACCGTTCAGGGCAATTCGGTATTCAGCAATGCCAAAGCAAAGCGAGAGCTGGGCTATTCTTCTCGCGATGTTTTTAAAACTATTGCCGATACGGTAAAATGGTGGCAAACAAGAAAAGGGAAAACCAGCGGTTTTTGAGATAATACGAGATGAGATCACAGAAGAACGCGTTTAAAGGGAAAACAGCGTTGATTACGGGCGCCTCCAGCGGCATTGGCAGGCAGGTTGCCTTTGATCTGGCTGATAAGGGGGTGCAGGTCATTCTGGTCGCTCGCCGTGAAGAGCGCCTGCTTTCCATCCAAAATGAAATTACCAGCAGGGGAGGAAAGGCAGCGTATTACTGCTGCGATCTGGTGGATGAGAAAGAACGCCGGGATCTGGTTAGGCGAATACAAGAGACAAAGACCGTTGATATTCTCATCAACAGTGCGGGTTTTGGGTGGTATGGGTATTATGCGGAGATGCCGTGGGAGCTTATCCATAGCCTGCTTGAACTGAATGTTGCCGCTGTGCTGTCTCTGACCAGGACTTTTTTACCGGGCATGCGAGAACGTGGTTATGGGCATATCATCAATATCGGCTCTATTGCCGGCGGTCTTCCGAATCAGGGTATTGCCATGTATTCTGCCAGCAAAGCTTTTCTAGATGCGTTTTCCACCTCGCTTTTCAGAGAGATGAAAGGCAGCGGTGTGTGGGTGAGTGACCTGCGCCTGGGCGCGGTGCAAACGGAATTCTTCGATCAGGCGAGGAACTTGCCGAATGGAGGAAGCATTCCGGCAGAAAGTCTTTCCATCCCGGTAGAAAAGGCGTCCCACGGGGTGCTGCGCTTGTTGAAAAACCATCACCGTTATATGTATTTACCAGCGATCTTAACCTTTTCAAAATTCCTTGATCTGCTTTTTGGCGGCTTGATCGATCAGCTTGGACCAATTCTGTTGAAAAAGAAGAAAAATTAAATTTTCGAGAAAGTAAACCTGTTCACTCGATGGTGAGGTTGCCGGATTTAACCCATCCGCTTCTGCCGAATACATCCACCACATGCATCCAGGTCACATCATCCACATTCATTTCTTCCAGCACCCAAACCGGAGAATCATCCGGCAGGGTGAATAGTTTATTTCCATTGGGTTCATCATAGATTGCCTGAGAACCGCTGCTTTTGGAATTGATGAAAGCCGGTATGGGAGTTGGCGTGGGTGCAGGTATAGCAGTATCTGTTGCTGTCGGAAGCGGCGTACTGGTGGCAGTTGCAGTTGGAACGGGCGCAGTAGGAGTGGGAGGATAGAGAGTATCCAATTCGCTGATCGGAATAACCACCATTTCAAGCGAGATAGGTTTTTGTGTCTCGTCTGCCAGCATTTGTTGAATGTTCGATACTTCCGAGAAGGTCAGTGACCGGGAAGTACGCACGGTGGCAACCACTTTCTTTGTGTTTTCCACATCCTGAATTTCTATATTTTCCAGATGCGCACTCGCGATGGTGTCGATCTGCTTGTTTAAAATATCTTTCACCTGCCGCTCGAGCCGCGCGGAAGAGATCGTGTTCCATGACAGGATCATAAGAGGAATGGTGATGATAAAGACGAACAGAGCAGAAAAAGTGATGCTCTGCGGGATCTTTCGCGTACTCATCTGGTTTTTCCTTGGACGGAATCCTGATAAGGCAAAAGTGATGATACCTGCAAAAGAGATGGCAGAAAGGTTGGTTAGAAATAAAAGAGTGGACCCTAATAAGATGGTGCGGTCTGCAAATGCAATTCCAATGCCGATGGTGCACAGCGGGGGCATGAGAGCGGTAGAAATTGCCACGCCTGGAATAGCAGAAGTTAAATGGGGGTGGGTCATGGCATACGCTGCTGCCGCACCGCCCGCCAGCGCAATACCCAGATCAAGCGGCGATGGTTTGGTGCGTGCCATGATTTCTGCTGGCATGCTATCGGGAATCCCGTATGGAAGACGGTATGCAATGAATGTGATGATGGCTGAAAGAAGGATCGCCAGAAGCGCACCGGTAAAAATGGATATGAGAGAACGGCGGAACAACATCGAACGCCCTGTCAGTGAGGACATGGAAAGTCCCAGAATGGGTGGGAGCAGAGGAGCGATCAGCATAGCGCCGATGATGACTGCTGCAGAATTGGTTACCAATCCCAGTGTGGCGATTGTGCAGGAAAGGACGATCAGCAGGTAGAAATCGAACCCAGGAGTGGAGCTTTCCTCCATGATACTGATGACCATCTTTTTCCGCTGGTCAGATAGATTTTGTTTTCGTGTTATCTTGCTCCACAGCAGTTTAACATCGTTGAGCAGCCCCGCGAAAAAAGACCGTTCTTTATTTTCCTGGTAGTTCTTCATTTTCCTATATTATAAATACATTCAGTATTTTGCTTAGGATAGACAAGATACATAGGATATCAGAAAAACAGCACTTTGTGAGCCGTGTTTCATCATTTCTCATAAATCCTTTGGGAGTTAAGCAGTATAGTATTATATAAATAGGAGAGAAATGCAGACGTTAGAGAATACAATGGCGGTTATTATGGGAGGTGGGCAGGGAAAGCGCCTGTTTCCTCTCACACAGCAGCGTGCAAAGCCTGCTGTTCCATTCGCCGGGAAATACCGTTTGATCGATGTGCCGATCAGCAACTGTATCAATTCCGGCATCTACCGGATTGCCGTACTAACTCAATTTAACTCTGTTTCTCTGCATCGTCATATTTCCAATACCTATAATTTTGATGCTTTCCATGGCGGTTATGTGCAGATATGGGCAGCAGAGCAAACCGAGGAGAGTACTGCCTGGTACCAGGGGACTGCAGACGCGGTGCGTAAACAGCTCTTCGAAATAAAGACGACGCATGTTCCGTTTGTGCTGATCCTGGCGGGCGACCATTTATACCGTATGAACTATGCACACATGGCTGCTTTTCACTGGGAGAAGAATGCTGATGTAACGGTTGCGGTTCAACCTATCTTGCGGAAGGACGCTCCTCGTTTTGGCGTGTTGAAATGTGACCCCGATGATAGGATCACCCGTTTTGCAGAGAAACCCAAAGATGAAACCATGTTGGAAGAGATGATCAGCCAGCCTGATTCTGAGAAACCCTATTTTGGCTCCATGGGGATCTATCTGTTCAAGACGGAAGTGCTGAGTGAACTTCTGGAACATACCAATTATGAAGATTTCGGGAAACATGCTATTCCGGCGGCGGTGAAAGAATATCAGGTGTATGGATATCCCTATGATGGTTTTTGGGCAGATATTGGAACGATCCGTGCGTTTTATGAGACCAATCTCGTTTTAGCCGGAGATGATTCTCCATTTTCTCTTATTGACGAAGGCTGGCCGATCTATACACATGCGCGTTTTTTGCCCGGTACGGAGATCGAGAACAGCCAGATCGATCATGCGCTGCTGGCTGAGGGCTGCTGGATAAACGATGCAAAGATATCTCACTCTGTCATTGGGCTGCGCAGCCAGATCCGTTCAGGGGTGGTCATTAAAGACAGTATTGTAATGGGAGCCGATTCTTACGGCTTTTTCAGGGCGCGCGAGGTCGAAGAAAAAGGGATCCCGCTTGGTATTGGTAACGATTGTTATATCGAGGGGGCGATCATTGACAAGAATGCCCGTATAGGGAAAGGGACCACCATCCTGCCCTTCCCGCGCGGTACTGAGCTGGATAATCCCAATTGGTGCGTGCGTGATGGAATTGTTGTAATTCCGAAGAATACCATCCTGAGTCCCGGTACTCATATTGCGCCTTAATCTAAAATGGATTAAAATTTGACCCATTGTTAATTTTTCCAAAACGGTAAAAAGAGAGGAGAACTACAATGCCTGCAAAAAACGCTGCAGATATTCAGCACGCCACAAAACAAGATGTTGATATTACCTGGCATTCTCTCAGTCGGGAAGAAGTGCTGGATCGGCTTCAAAGTCCTCTTGAAAAAGGATTATCTACAAAAGAAGCCACTGCTCGTAAAGAAAAGTTTGGATTAAACGAACTTCAGGAAGGGAAAAAACGTACTTTCCTGAAGATGGTTTTTGATCAGCTGAATAACTTTGTGATCATCATGCTGGTTGTAGCTGCGGTAATTTCTGCATTCCTTGGAGAGATCATTGATGCAAGTGCAATTATTGCGATTGTGGTCTTGAACACCATTATGGGGGTGGTTCAGGAAACCCGCGCCGAACAAGCCCTGGATGCGTTGAAGAAAATGGCTGCTCCCGAAGCGCAGGTACTGCGTGACGGGCACCGTGTTTCTATTCCGGCACGCGAACTTGTTCCGGGCGATATTGTCTATCTGGAAGCCGGGAACTTTGTTCCTGCTGATCTGCGCCTGGTCGAGGCAGTAAATCTTAAAATAGAAGAAGCTGCACTCACCGGAGAATCAGTTCCGGTAGATAAGAACGCGACAGCCCTGCTTGATTCTGATGCTTCTCTCGGCGATCGAATAAATACCGCTTTCAGTGGCACCGTGGTTTCCTACGGGCGCGGAAAGGGTGTTGTTATCAGTACCGGGATGAATACCCAGATCGGATTGATCGCTACCATGCTGCAGTCGGTTGAAGATGAACAAACTCCGCTGCAGATCAAGTTAGACCAGCTTGGCAAGATACTGGGTTATGCCTGTATGATCATCAGTGTCATCGTCTTTATAGCCGGTTGGCTGCAGGGCGGTGAACCACTGGAATCATTCATGGTTGCCGTCAGCCTGGCTATTGCCGCGGTTCCTGAAGGATTACCCGCTGTGGTAACCATCAGCCTGGCATTGGGAATGCGCGAGATGGTTAAACGGCATGCTCTCATCCGCCGGCTGGCTTCGGTTGAAACCCTCGGCTCTGCAACGGTGATCTGCTCTGATAAAACCGGCACCCTCACCCAAAATGTGATGACCGTCACTGAAGTTTGGACGGATGGAAAAACAGTAAATATCACCGGAACCGGATATATTCCCGAAGGCAATTTTGTCCTTGGCGGAAAGAATATCGATCTGAATGAAGTTCCGGCAGTTGCCACCACCCTGTGGATCGGCAGCGTCAATAATGATTCCGAACTGGAAGGGATCGAAGATGAGAACGGTAAGATGAATTATCGTGTCATCGGCGACCCAACCGAAGGTTCCATTCTCGTCGCGGCGGCGAAAGCCGGCGTGCACATGGCAGACCTGAAAAAAGCTTACCCGCGCGAAGGAGAAATTCCTTTCGATTCGACCCGCAAGCGCATGGTCACGGTGCACGGCATCAAAGAGGAATGGAAATCGAACAATTTGCCTTTCAACGGAAAAGATAAGCTTGATTCATACGTCATTGCCGTAAAAGGTGCTCCCGATGTGGTGCTGAATTTGTGCAACCGGTATCAAAAAGCCGATAACACCACCGCACCGTTGGATGATGCTGCCCGAAAGCGCATTTTACAGGCTAACGATGGCATGACCCAAAAAGCACTGCGTGTGCTGGGAATGGCATATCGTGTGGTTTCAGTCAAACCATCAGAAGTGGATGGCGATCACCTTGAAAAAGACCTGGTCTTTACCGGTCTGGTCGGTATGATCGATCCTGCCCGCGAAGAAGTGAAACCCGCTCTCTTGCGAGCCATCGGCGCAGGCATCCGCACCATTATGATCACCGGCGATTATCCGAACACTGCAAAAGCCATTGCCGAAAGTATTGGGCTGCTGCGCCCCGGACATCGTGTGGTCACCGGTGCAGATATCGATGATTTTTCCGATGAACGTCTTCAAAAAGAAGTCGAGACTATAGACGTGTTTGCCCGCGTTTCACCGGAGCACAAGATGCGCATTGTGAATGCACTGCGCGCCAATGATGAAACGGTTGCCATGACGGGTGACGGAGTGAATGATGCCCCGGCTATCAAAACGGCTGATATCGGGGTTGCCATGGGCATCACCGGTACCGATGTTGCCAAGCAAACAGCCGATATGGTGCTGACTGATGATAACTACGCCAGTATTGTCTCTGCCGTAGAACAGGGTCGCGTCATTTACAGCAACATTCGCAAATTCGTTTATTACCTGATCTCCTGCAACGTTGCTGAGATCATGATCATTTTCCTGCCTTCTGTGCTTGGAAAACTGATGTTCCCGTTTGCGCCAGATTCGATAGCGGTCTCGTCGCCTTTGAAACCGATCCAGCTGCTGTGGCTGAACCTGGTGACGGATGGCGCCCCGGCGCTGGCTCTGGGCACTGAAAAAGGTGATCCGGATATCATGGATCATAAACCGCGCCCAAAGAAAGAACCTATCATCAACCGCTTTATGATCACCGGCATCGGTATTCAAACGATAGCCATTACCGCGGCAACCCTTATTGCTTACGCACTGGGTTTACGCAGTGGAGATCAGCAGACGGCAGAGACGATGGCTTTTGTCACTCTTTCGCTTTCAGAGCTGCTGCGAGCCTATACTGCCCGCTCTGAACGCTACCCGCTCTTGAAGATGGGTGTTTTCAAGAATAAATGGATGAACTATGCAGTAGTCGCTTCCATCGTTCTGGTTTTAGCAGTCATTTACATTCCGTTCCTGAACGTGATTTTCGACACTATTCCCCTGACCCTGGTGGAATGGGAACAGATCACTCCCCTGCTGCTGCTGCCTTCTGTGGCGGCTGAAGTTGTGAAGTACGTTGTCTCTGGGAAAAAGAAGACTGCGTAAGAAGCAATAGATTGAAATTAGAAAAGAAGTGCTGTCAACCAGCACTTCTTTTTTATTCCATGAATTTCATCGGTTTAAAGCTGCAGCGGTGTATCTCGCATTTACCTGCCTGGTCCAACGCGGCGCGATGTGCTGCAGTGCCGTAGCCTTTATGGCGCGCAAAGCCGTAGGCAGGATAGCTGCTGTCCAGTTCGACCATCAGAGCATCGCGCGCTGTTTTGGCAAGAATGGATGCAGCGGCAATGCTCAGGCAGCGCGCGTCTCCCTTGGGTAAACAGTTTTGCGGTAGGTCGCTTTCGGGCAGACGAATGTAGTCGATCAGCAGATGATCTGCTTTATAACGCAGCTGCTGCAGGGCGCGCAGCATGGCAAGTCGAGAAGCAGGTGCAATTCCCATTTCATCGATTTCCCGGTTGCTGGCGGAGCCTACTGCCCAGTCCAGGCTGGCTGCCTTGATACAGTCCTGCCAGCGTTCGCGCTGCCGGGCGGTCAGCTTCTTGGAATCGTTGACGCCGGAAAGAAGGCTCTGGATGTGGCTGTCGCACGGCAGGATGACTGCTGCGGCGAATACCGGTCCAGCCCAGGCACCTCTCCCGGCTTCATCCAGCCCGGCAATGCTGTAGTAGCCCTGCTGCCAAAGTTTTTTCTCTTGATCGAGTGTTGGGTGGCTCGGGAGCGGAGTAAGATTACGAACCATATTCTTTTCGGATAGCTTTCCAACGGATGCGGATCAGGTCGCCAGCCATGTGCAGTGAATCGCGCATGAATTTCACCTTGCTGTGCGGGTCGAAGTACCAGTGAATGGGAACTTCGTGGATGGCATATCCAAATTTGCGAGCCAGAAAGAGCACCTCCACATCGAAAGTCCAGCCGTGAATGGTCTGCAGGGGAAAGAGCTTTTCGACGGCTTTTGCGCTGAAACACTTGAAGCCGCACTGGGTATCCTGCAGACCGGGCAGCGCCATCAGTTTTACAAAGCCGTTAAACACACGCCCAATGAAATGGCGGTAAACCGGTTCACCGATGCGCTGTGCGCCGGGTGCTTCGCGTGAAGCAATAGCGATATCAATATTTTGCAGAACAGGAGGAAGAAAACTATTCACTTCCTCAATCGGCATAGAAAGATCAGTATCGCAGATGAAGCGGTAGTCTCCTCGGGCTGCCAGTATACCGGTTTTCACCGCGATGCCCTTGCCGCGTTCTTCGATATGCAGAGCCTGAAAAAGGGGATTCTTCTTTGCGAATTCCTGCGCGATGGCATAGGTTTGGTCGCTGCTTCCATTTTCAACAATGATCACTTCAGCGGAATAGGACTGCCCGTTCAGAAAAGCAGCGATCTTTTGCAGGCTGGTCGGCAGGCGAACCTCTTCGTTGTAGGCGGGGATGACGATGGAGAGGAAAGGTTTATTCATGATTACGAGAATTATACTGAAATGTGCGCAGAAAGTACCATGAAAACTGATCTTTTTTCTCAAGTCAGATTTAAAAACAATTGATTATTTGCAAAAAAGTATTTATAATAATTTGTATGGATACCCAACAAACAAACCTTTGCGATCGAGGGATCGAAATAATGTTGAATGTTTATTTTATTGTTACCGGAAAAAGGATTCATTTCGAATGAAAAATACAGCCGATCAAAAGCTCATGCGGAGCATTAATAATAAGATCGTTATCGATCTGCTCAGAAAAGAGGAACACCTTTCCAGGGCGAATATATCCTCGATCACAGGCTTGAACAGGTCTACCGTATCTTCGATCATTGATGAACTGATCGATGAAGGATGGATCAGGGAAACAAGCTACCAAACAAATAACGTCGGAAGACCCGGCTTGATGCTGGAAATGAATCCCGAAGGTGGATTTACCGTAGGACTGGAAATTGGGGTGGATTTCATTTTGGTTGTAACGGTTGATTTCACCGCGAAGGTGATCTTTCAGAAAAGGATCCAGGCCGATCCAACTGAAGGGCAGATAAAGATACAGGAAAAAGCATTTGCCCTTGTGAATGAAGCGATCGAAAAAGGGAAAAAAGAATGTCATCGCCCTATTGGTATTGGGATCGCTGTACCGGGATTGGTCGACACCCATGAAGGCGTTTTGAAGATGGCTCCGAACCTGCATTGGAACGATGTTCCCATCCGCCTGATCTGGACGCAGCAGTTTGGCATGCCGGTGATCGTGGAGAATGAAGCCAATGCCGGGGCGTTGGGAGAATATTTCTTCGGCAGCGCAAAGGGAATTGACAATTTCATTTATATCGCTGCCGGTTTTGGGCTTGGGTCAGGGATCATCATTGACGGCAAGCTGCTCAGGGGAAATAAGGGATTCGCTGCAGAAGTGGGGCACATGACGTGTAATCCGGAAGGAGAATTATGCAACTGCGGAAAGCGCGGCTGCTATGAAATGCTCATTGGTCCTCGTGCCGTGATGAAGCAGGTTAGAAAAAGGATCAAGGAAGAGGGAGGTGCAAAAACGATCCTGCAGTTGGATGAGAAGGCTGCGGATGGATTCGGGTATGACCGTGTGGTGGATGCTGCCAGGCAGGGAGATCAGATAGCCCTGGAAGCACTGCAAGAAGTCGGTGAAAAATTGGGCATTGTGGTGGCGAATCTGGTGAACGTGTTCAATCCCAGGATGGTAGTTCTGGGGGGCGCACTGACCTATGCCAAAGATTTCATTCAACCAACGGTAATCAAGGTGGTAAAAGAGAATGCCCTGCAGCTCTGTCAGGAAGATATGGTCATCACAAATTCGCAGCTTGATCAGCAGTCCAGCGTGATGGGTGTTTCAGGGTTGATCATGGAAAATATTTGGAATACATCAAATTTATATTAAGCAGATAAGAAAGGGTGTTTGAAAGGAGAACGATCATGGAAGATAAATATATACCGAAACCGGAGGACAAATTCACTTTTGGTCTCTGGACGGTTGGGAATAGAGGGAGAGATCCGTTTGGATCAGAAGTGAGACCATCCATGTCTCCGATCGATCTGGTATACCTTCTTGCCGAAGTAGGCGCTTATGGGGTGAATTTTCATGATAATGATTTGATCCCCATTGACGCTGCTCCAGCCGAAGCAGAAAAGATCAAAGCCGAATTCAAGAAAGCGCTTGCTGATACGGGGCTGGCTGTTCCCATGGCAACCACGAATCTGTTTTTCGATCCCGTTTTTCGAGATGGCGCTTTTACCTCGAATGATGCACAGGTAAGGCAGTATGCTCTCCAAAAAACCATGAATGCCATCGATCTGGGTGCCGAGATGGGTGCCAGGATCTACGTTTTCTGGGGAGGGCGCGAGGGGGTGGAGACGGATGCTGCCAAGACTCCACTGACCGCGATCAAGCGCTCCAGAGATGCCATGAATTTTTTGTGCGAATATGTGCTTCATCAGGGATATGATCTGAAATTTGCCCTTGAGGCAAAGCCGAATGAACCGCGGGGAGATCTTTATAATCCCACTACCGGTCATATGCTGGGTTTCATTGCCACGCTGGATCATCCGGAAATGGTGGGCGTCAATCCCGAAGTGGCGCATGAGCATATGGCAGGGCTGAACTTTGCCCATGGAGTGGCACAGGCGATCGAAGCCGGGAAGCTTTTCCATATCGATCTGAACGATCAGGCATTTGGGCGTTATGACCAGGACTATCGCTTTGGCGCGGTCAACCTGAAAAGAGCCTTCTTCCTCGTCAAACTGCTGGAAGACTCCGGCTATCAGGGCAGCCGCCATTTCGACGCGCATGCCTATCGAACGGAAGACTTCGAAGGGGTGAAAGATTTTGCGCGCGGCTGCATGCGAACTTACCTGATCCTGAAAGAAAAGGTCAAAGCGTTCAACGCCGATAAAGAAATACAAGGTCTTTTGAAAGAACTTGATGAGCGCGGTGAAGACCCGGGAAAATTAACCAGCGGTTTTTCAGTAGAAAAAGTGAACAAGCTGCGCGGTATGGTCTTTGACCGCAGCAAGCTTTCTGAAAAGGGCTACGGCTATGAAAAACTGGATCAACTGACCAATGAGGTCATTTTGGGAGTTCGCCAGGGATGAAATGATGTCTCGATCATACGGGGATTCGAAAAATGAGTTTTGAAACTTTGGATCGCACACTGGGGCAGGTTTCATTTTCTTTCTCCAAATCATTTGGACCAAGGATACTCTCACTGCAGTTCAGAGGGAGGAAAAATATCTTCGCTGAACTGAGGGAGGATTTCCTGGAGTATCCTGGTTCAGATGATTTTTGTTTTTACGGGGGGCATCGTCTGTGGATCGCCCCCGAAGACCCTGCTGTTACCTATATTCCTGATAACCAGCCCATCCAGGTTTTGCAGACCGAAGATGCGGTAAAGCTCGTTCAGGATATTTGCCCGAAAACACTTATACAAAAATCCATTCAAGTTCAAAACACGCATCACGAAAATGTCTTTATCGTCGATCATTTCTTGAGCAACCAGGGGCAAAAAACCTTTCGCTGTGCCGGCTGGGCGATCACCCAGCTGCGGTTGGGGGGCAGGGTCATCCTTCCCTTGAAACCGTCGGGTGATCCGGTGAACATGCTGCTGCCCGACCGGGCTGTGATCTTGTGGCCGTACACCGATATACAGGATGAGCGGGTGACCTGGGATAATGAAATGGTTTTCATCGATGTTCAGCCCATCCCCAGACCGTTGAAGATGGGTGTGGCGAACGCCATGAATTGGATCGCTTATTTTATTGATGACATGCTGTTCATCAAATACATAAAGAAGATCTCTGTAAACAGGCTGGTGGATTTCGGCGCAGATGTGGAATGTTACTGCAACGAGAAATTCGCCGAGCTGGAAACCATCGGTCCGCTGGAGATTTTGCAGCCAGCCATGGAGATCCAGCACCGGGAGATCTGGCGAGTGGCGGAGTTTTCTTCATCCGATCTGACAAAAGATAAATTGATGCAGATCATCAATGATGATGAGACGGCTGATTTTTGCAGAAAGCTGCTGCGCTGTGTTTAGGAGGAAAAAGCAGTATGGACTATTTTATTGGAATTGATTCATCAACGACTTCTACGAAAGCGATCGCGATCGATGAAAAGGGTACCATTTGCGGGGAAGCTTCATCTTCCTATGCTTATGAAACACCCTTTCCTTTATGGAGTGAACAGGACCCTGAACTATGGTGGGAGGCAACCTGTAAAAGTATCAAGCAGTGTTTGGAAGTCACTGGCATCGAAAAACAGCAGGTAAAAGGGATTGGCTTGACCGGGCAGATGCACGGTCTGGTCATACTGGACGAAGCGGGCAGAGTGCTGCGTCCGGCTATTTTGTGGAATGACCAGCGCACGCAGGCACAGTGCGACGAAATTCGTGCCGTGATCGGTAAATCCAAATTTATTCAAATTTCCGGGAATGACGCTCTCACCGGTTTTACTGCGCCAAAAATCCTGTGGGTGAAAGAGAACGAGCCGCATATTTTCGCCAGGATCAGGCATGTGCTGCTGCCAAAAGATTATGTGCGCTATAAACTATCGGATACCTACGCCATGGACCGCGCCGGCGGTTCGGGGACCATTCTTTTTGACCTGCAGAAGCGCAACTGGTCGCAGGAATTGATCCGTGACCTGGGGCTGAACCCGGACTGGTTCCCGCCCACCTTTGAAGGTACGCAGATCACCGGCACGCTGACCAGTGAAGCTGCGGAAGCAACCGGTCTGGTTGAGGGTATTCCCATCTTTGGCGGAGGGGGCGACCAGGCAGCCGCGGCGGTTGGGACGGGCGCCATCGAAGAAGGCATCGTCTCCATCAGTCTGGGAACGTCCGGGGTGGTGTTTGCCGCGACCGATTCACCTATCATCGAACCTGAAGGACGCCTGCACGCTTTCTGCCATTCCGTCCCGGGCAAGTGGCATTTGATGGGGGTGATGCTCTCTGCTGCCGGCAGCCTGCGCTGGTACCGGGATACGTTCAAACCCGGGCTCAATTATGATGACCTGCTGGCAGGCGCTGAAATGGTAGCCCCGGGCAGCGATGGGCTGCTGTTCCTGCCATATCTCACCGGGGAGCGCACGCCGTATCCCGACCCGTACGCCCGCGGCGGGTTCATCGGTATCACCATCCGGCACGGTATGGATCATTTTGTGCGTTCTGTGCTCGAGGGTGTGGCTTTTGGTTTGCGCGATTGTTTTGAGCTGCTGAAAAGCGCCGGGCTGCACAAGATCGAGCAGGTGCGCATCACCGGCGGGGGAGCCAAGAGCCGGCTGTGGCGCCAGATCATTGCCGATATCCTGAATGTGGAAATCGTAACGATCAATGCTGATGAGGGAGCGGCGTTCGGAGCGGCGCTCCTGGCTGCAGCGGGAGCCGGTGCGTTTGTGTCCATGCAGCAAGCCTGCGGAGCCTGCATCAAGGTTGTGGATAAGGTGCTGCCTTCATCTGATGCTGCGCGATACGAGCAGCTTTATCAGGAATACCGCAAGCTGTACCCGGAATTGAAAGACTCCTTCCATAGTCTGCATAAAATTGTCGATTAGAACAAGAGGTAATTTGGTAGGGAATCATTGAAGCGTAAATTGAAATGAAGGGGTAGGAGGGAAGAATAGGCTCGCAAGAGCCTATTCTTTTTAATAGATAGAGCAAACTAGATTTTTAGAGAAATTATTCGGGTATGCCGGCTTTCGCTTTCACTAATTCAAGCTTTTTCACTATCTCTGCTTCCTTTTCATTGTCGAGTAGATCAAAAACTTTGATGTGGCGGGCTGTTTTTCCGCCGCCCTCGAACAAAGCAATTTCCTCTTTGTCGAGACCGACAATAGAAACACCCAGGTTTACCTGTTTCTTTAGCGATGCCAGGTAGAACCTTCCTCCATCATAGGCAGGTACACCCCATAAAAAATCTTCAGAAATTCCCGGAAAAGTCTTGAGAAGAAGCTCTCTGAGCTGCACTAGGATTTGTTTGTGCTTTTCCGGTTGTTTCTCGAAATAAGCGCTTACTTTTTCGTTCATAATATTCTCCCTTATCGATTACGTTATGTAAAAACATTCTTCTCAGGAAATACACATTGATTAAAAATCTTGATGGCAATATCGGTAAAGAGGGAATTATTTTCAAGTATTTATTTTCTATACTACTGATTCTATTCTTTTTTCATCCATGTAAATTTATCTGGATTCCATGAGAGAGATTTCTCGTTTGAAATTATTGGGGTAAAAAGATTATTTAATATTATATTAGCATCTTCTATCCTTTGGAATTTTAGATTAATCTGCGATGCAAGATTGCTGAATGTTCTCTTGTAGGTTGTTTCAATCCCTATGATTTTTAAGGGAATAGGATGAGAAGCTCTATGATTAAAGGTAAGTGTGACAGATTTTATTAATTTGTCCAAATCCAACTCTGAAATGCTTGCAAGTGCCAGGATATCAACCAGGTCTTTTACTCTTGAAGATTCACCAGAAGAGTAAGTTTTTGTCATAGCATGAAATTTTTCGGCGATTTGCTGATAAATAGAGTAACATGGGACCGAAATCGTAGCTATCTTGGCGAAATCAAGATAGGTTTTCATTTTTAAAATATCTGGAGGTTCGGTCAGGATATCATTTGTTCCAACATCGATATGGAATTGTTCAAATTGTCTACCATCCAGCCGCGACAGCACGTTAAATCGATAACCGGTTGAAGGTTCGAAATTTCTATTATTCGGATTTTCAATATTAAAGGCGAAAAAATCACCACAATCAAATTTACATGATTCTACAAGCAGTTCATGGATTTGCTCTGGTTTTTCAAAGGTAAGCAAATCAATATCTTTTGTCATTCTGGCATTTTGTCCCAGGCGGAGTTCCATATTTAATCCTCCCTTGAGTATCCAACTATTTGGATTAGTACGGATTAAACGAAACAGGAAACGCTCAAAAGCAACAGTTTTTCTAAGCCGAGAAAGAGGGATTCCTTTATCAAGAGAAATGTTAAGTAGATGTTGTTCCAATGCTTGCCGAAAGGCAGTTCCATTTGCGTAGATCATGATTCATTCCCCTAGATAAGTTTTTACCTCATTTCTAGTTTTATTGCCATATTTACTTGCTTGCTCCATCAGCGATGACTTGGTTATCATTCCGCGTCGGATAGCTTGATCGATCGCTTGCCGTATCAGAGTTGGCTCTATTCCACTTCTGATTCCGTCAGTGATCGTTCGTTCCACCGTAGTAATTGGCAGACCATTGAAAGAAGTTATCTCTTGAGGCGTGATTTTGGAAATGTGATAGCGGATCTCTGGATGACCACGGAAGCGATTTTTGGGAATAGTGAGATGAATGGCGGCGGGCATGATATCTGAGAGTTGATAGACTGCCAGGGCGGTATTATGTGAAACAACAGCTTGCGGTCCCGATTTCAGAACCGCCACCATAATGTCCTCATTCTCAAAGAATGGGTAGTGATTAATGCGGTAAATGCTATGTGCGATGTGGTTAAATTTGTTATGCTTTTTCAGTGAGAAGAGGGCTTGCAGAGAATACCCTGCACTTTCCGCTTGAGCTGTGGTGAAATACCCGCTTTGCGATTCAGCTATTTTATAGAGTGCATCAAATGTTGGTTTCATAATTATATGTATGTAATATAAAGTATTTCTTTATATTACATACATATTATAACTGAAATTGTTAAATACCGTAAAAATCAAAAAACTTGTATAGAAAATCTTTATCTTGGAATTTAATAACAGAAACTGGATTGAGATATTACTAATTGTAAACTTGGTCGATTGAGTACTTGAGGAACTTTAAATAATTAGTCGGGGTGGGCGGACTTGAACCGCCGACCTCTGCGTCCCAAACGCAGCGCGCTTCCAGCTGCGCTACACCCCGGCGCATGAAGTATAATCGGTTAACACTTCAACCGTCAAGGAGTGCCAGGTGAATCTGCGTAGCCACTGTTTTCCGCAAAAAGCTATCCAATTTTTGATTATTGCTTTTCTGCTTGCCGGCTGCCAATCGTCCCCGCAGGCAGCACCCACGCCAACTGTAGAAAACACAGCCACCCCGCTCCCCACCTCTACTCCTGAAGCAACAACTACCCCCGTTCCGGAGAATATTAAAATCGAATCGCAGTGCGAAGAAAGCAGTATTTTAACTTTTACTCTTTCTTCCGAACTGCTTAACGATACGCTTTCCTTTAATGTGTATTTCCCTCCCTGCTACGATCCCCATACCAGCCAGCCCTATCCGGTCATCTACCTGCTGCACGGGCAGGAGCAGAATGCCTCGCTATGGCGGGATATCGGCATTCAGGCGGCTGCCGACCAGCTCATTCTGGAACAGTCCCGCCAGCCTTTCCTTATTGTAATGCCCGTCGAACAGTATTACTTCCGCTCATCAGAGAACAACCGCTATCCCGATGCGATCATGGAAGAACTGATCCCTGCAGTTGAAAGCGATCTGCCGGTGTGCACAGAAAGAGAGTGCCGCGCCATTGGCGGCGTCTCGCGCGGGGGCGCCTGGGCGGTACGTCTGGCGTTCCAGAATTTGGATATATTCGGTGCGCTGGGAGCGCACAGCACACCCCTCTTTGAAGGGGATCTGGAAATACTGCCCGAATGGGTGGATGCCATTTCATCGGACAGCTTGCCACGCATTTATGCGGATGTGGGCAGCACCGATCCGGCGGTCAAAGATGCCTATGCTTTTGATCAGGAGCTCAACGTGCTGGGCGTGCCGCATGAATGGCACCTGAACAGCGGTCGCCACAATGAAGAATACTGGTCTGCCCACATTTATGAATATCTATTCTGGTATACCTCTGCCTGGATGAAGGAGTAATATACTGCATGAAGCAAACCAAAATGGTTGGAATTATTTATTTATTTTTAATGCTGTTTTCTTTGCTGACGGCTTGCAGTGTGGAAAGCGTTCAACCCACTGCCACCATTCAACCGAGCGCGACGCTGACCCCCACCGAGGAACTTCCTACGCCTACTGCCACGCCCGAGGTGTGCACTGAAACGCGGGGGCATTTTGAGTATCAGGAGATCCAGACCACGCTCATGACGCACCCGCTTTCTTTCCGTGTCTATCTGCCGGTCTGCTATGATCCTGATGGGGAGTATGAATATCCCGTGCTTTATTTTCTGCACGGACAGAGCTTCAATGATGACCAGTGGGATCGTTTGGGCGCGGATGAGACTCTCGATCGGTTGATCCTGGCGGGGGAGGTTGCGCCGTTCATTATTGTTATGCCCAAAGAATCGGATTATATGTCAAGCCAGTGGGATTCGAAATACGGTTCGGCGCTTGCCGAGGAGCTGACCGTTTGGATCGATGAACACTACCGTACCTGTACTGACCGCGAGTGTCGGGCGATCGGGGGGCTTTCGCGCGGCGCTGCTTGGGCTATGCGCACCGGCTTGATCTACTGGGAGACCTTCGGCACCATCGGCACCCACAGCCTGGCACCCTTCCGCGGAGATTTCAACGAGGCGCCTTCCTGGTTCAAGGAAATTCCCGAAGAACAGCTTCCCCGCATCTGGATCGATATCGGCGTGCTGGATGTCAACCTGGACGCTGCTAATACCTTTGAGATGCGTTTGACAAAATACCGCATTCCCCATGAATGGCATATCTTCCTGGGGACTCACAATGAAGACTACTGGCAGGCGCATATAGAAGAATACCTGCGCTGGTATGCCGAAGCCTGGAAAGATAGAATGGAGTAATGATCGCAACCATAGGATATTTAATGCTGGTGCTGGGGGCTGTTTGCAGCGCTTTTGCTGCACTGCTCAACCTGCTGGCTTTATTAAAAAGGAAAAATTCTTACCTTGTAGAAACCAGAGTGCTTTCTGCCATCGGAACCATAGCTATTTGTATCGCTTTTATTCTGGTTGAAGTTCTGCTGGTTAGCAGCCGCTTTGATTATGAGATCGTCTTCGATACCACCAGCCTGCAGATGAATTTGCTTCAGAAGCTCACCGCGGTGTGGAGCAACAAGAGCGGTTCTCTTTTATTCTGGAGTTTTCTGCTCTCCATTTGTGTTTTCATCACCGCTTTCGGCAAATGGCAGGGCAAGAAAGAGCCGTATTTTCCCGGCGTCATGCTGCTCCTGCATCTTTTCAATCTGTTCTTTGTGGCGCTGGTAGCGTTTCAGGTGGATCCGTTTGCGCGCCTATGGCAGTTGGTTGATGGCAGTGTGGCTGCGGCGGTTTTTGCTCCGCAGGGGGCTTCTCCTTATGCTCCATTGGATGGAGAAGGACTCAATCCGCTCCTGAAACATCTTGGTATGGTCGTGCATCCTCCTTTACTTTATCTGGGATTCATCTTCTTTTTTATTCCCTTTGCTTTCGCGCTGGTTTCGCTGTGGCGCAAAGATTATTCCTCCACCTGGCTGGGCGGCACACGCACCTGGCTGGTGCTGGCATGGGTCTTTCTCACTGCCGGTATTCTGCTGGGCTGCTGGTGGGCGTATGAAATCCTGGGCTGGGGCGGGTACTGGAGCTGGGATCCGGTGGAGATCGCCGGCTTAATGCCCTGGTTGAGCGGACTGGGGCTGCTGCATTGTCTGCGAACCTACCGCAGCAGCGCGCATGTACGGCGCTGGACATATACCCTGATGGTCGCCACCGTACTGCTTATCATCTTCGGTATTTATCTTTCCCGCACCGGTGCGGTCAGTTCCGTACATGCTTACTCGCAGAGCAGCATCGGTCCGTCTTTTATGGGCTTTTTCATATTTCTGCTGCTCCTTTCCATTGGCTCACTGGCTGTACGCTGGAAAGACCTGCGTCCAAAGACAGATTCTCCGGCATATCTTACCCCCGAAGGGCTGACCTGCACCCTTGCCCTGTGCGTAACCCTGCTGGTGCTGGTTTGTTTGTTTGGCGTCACCCTGCCGCTTACCACGCAGGCATTTACCGGGCAGAGCATTGAGCCCTCGCAGCTGTATTATGAATGGAGCTTTTCACCACTGTTGATCGTTATCTTTATCAGCATCGCGCTCGGTTACCTGCCGGCGAAGAAGAACCTGCGTACCTATTCTATACTGGGGGGGCTTGTGCTTGCCGTTCTGACCGGATTGTTCTTTAAAAAGATGTCTATCTTCGGATTGATCGGGCTGTGGCTGGTTTTCTTTGTCATCAGCGCATTGATCATCACCGCGCTTCACCGCTTCAGCCGGTCAGTTCCACGGAAAATTAAAAAGAAGTCCGCCATGCTGGCGGGTATCCTGCTGCATCTGGGTTTTGCCCTTCTGGCACTGGGGGTGGTGGGCAGCCGCAGTCTTTCTGATGCCACGACGGTTTCTCTGCTGACCGGGCAGAGCACCGCATTGGGAAGCTGGCAAATCACCAAAACCACTGCCGGGGTGGAAGTGGCTGCGGATGAACAGGTGCTGTATGCGGAGGAATATGTGTTCCGGAAAGATAGCGGGCAGGAGATCGCTCTCCAGCCGCACATCCTCTGGTATTCCGACACCGGCAGCACGGTTTCTGCGCCTGCCATTCGCTCGAATCTGGCATCCGATACGTATACCGCTATCCTGGAATGGGATGGATTTTCCAACGGTACGACCACTGTGCTGCTTTCCCATTACCCCCTGATGGCATGGATGTGGATCGGGGGAGTGCTGCTCATGCTGGGCACGCTCTGGCTGCACTTTTCAACTTCCTTTTTAAAGGAAGATGAAGAACTGCAAGGGTGATCAGCGAAAATCCTGGTTTTTCTGTATAACCTGTATATAGATTCTTCACAACTTTTTCACAACTCACCGCTATTCTTACGATTGAAAGAAAGTTGAGGTGAATAATGAAAAAAGGTTGGATGATTGCATTGATCGTAGCAGGTTCTATTCTCTCGATCTGCGGCATTCTCTTTTTAGTCAATGCCTTTACCGGCAATCGTATTCTGCGCAGTTATAACGATATCAGCTATCAGGGACGGTTTTGGAATGATCCCGATGAGAGCTGGTTTGAAATGCATGGTATGCGCGGATGGAATCGCTCTTCATCTAATGATGATTTTTACCTTGAACGCTGGGCAGCCATGCTCGGTATCAGTGAAGAAGAGCTGCAAACCCGCCTTGCTGCGGGTGAATCACTTGAAAGCATCGCTGAATCGTTAGGTATCGAAATGCCCTGTTGGGATCTCGATGACGATGATGCTGACCTCAGCACAGCTCCCACCAGTTATGATGGCTGGGGCTATGGTGCAGGGATGTGCTTCTAAAAGCACGTCCTATAGCGAACGAGGTTGGGAGCTGCCCAACCTCGTTTGCATTTGCGTATAAAATAAGATTATGAAAAAGATATTGATCATTGAAGACGAACTGGAACTGGTCAAGGTGCTGCGTTCTTACCTTGAAAATGCGGGCTTTTCTGTGGTCACAGCCCTGCGCGGGGATACCGGTTTTACCACCTGGCAGAACGAATCTCCCGACCTGGTGCTGCTCGATCTGAATCTGCCCGGCATGGACGGCATCGAGATCGCCAAAGCCATCCGCAAAACGGATACCACTCCCATCATTATGCTCACCGCTCGTGTGGAAGATACTGACCGCATTGTCGGGCTTGAACTGGGTGCGGATGATTATGTGACCAAACCCTTTTCTCCCCGCGAGGTGGTGGCGCGCGTAAAAGCGGTGCTGCGCCGTGCCCAGCCGGAAGTGGAACCCGTGAAAAAACTGACGGTCAAAGACCTGGAAGTCGATGGCGAAGCTTTCAGGGTAAAGCAGGCTGGCAAAGCGCTTGATCTCACTCGCACAGAGTTTGTCATTCTGCAGGTCATGGCGGAACATCCCGGAAAAGTCTATTCGCGCCTGCAGCTTCTCGAAGCTACCCAGGGCATGGCGTATGAGGGTTATGAGCGCACCATTGACGCACATATCAAAAACCTGCGCTCCAAGCTGGGCGATAAAGCCGATCAACCCAAATATATTGAAACTGCGTTTGGGATCGGCTACAACTTCAAGGAGGATTAAAGAATGAGCATGCGCTGGCGCATTTTCCTTTCTTTCATGCTGGTCATTCTGGTGGCAGTTGGGTCGCTGGCGTATTTTGCCTACCGCTCCACTTCCAGCGAGGTAACTTCATTTGTTGCCAGCGGCGGCTTGTGGGGGATAGAAAAGAACGTAGAAGCGCTGGAAGAGTACTATCAGGAACATCATACCTGGGAAGGGGCTGAAGAATTGCTCACATCCAACAGCCAGACCGGAAAGGGTATGATGCAGCACGGCAGTGGAATGATGCATGATTCAGAGAGCGGGCGTGGCAGTTCGTTTCGCCTGGTTGATGAAAACGGCTACGTGGTGATCGACCAGATGGATCCGGAGAATGTTGGTACTTACCTGGGAACCGATCTGCAGGGTGCAGTAGTGCTGACCCTGGATGACACAACCATTGGGTATTTACTGCCCCAAACCGGTTATATGTTCCCTACGGTAGATGTAAATGAAGCGCTGCTGGAACTGCTGTTGCCTTCTTCCATCCGGGCTGCGGTGATCACTGCCCTGGTAGGGCTGGGGCTGGCGGTCATTTTGGGCTTTTTCCTGTACAGCCCAATCCGCGCTCTTGAAAAAGCGGCTGCCAATATGGCAAAAGGCGACCTGACCCAGCGGGTCAGTGAGACCGGTCCAGCCGAAACAGCCAACCTGGGTAAAGCATTCAACAGCATGGCGGGTGAATTGGAGCAGGCGGATCAAAACCGCCGCAGCATGACCGCCGATATTGCTCATGAGTTGCGCACACCGCTGGCTGTGCAGCAGGCAAATTTAGAAGCTATGCTGGATGGCGTATATCCGCTGGATAAGAAGAACATTCAGGTGATGCTCGATCAGAACCACACTCTGCGCCTGTTGGTTGAAGACCTGCGCACGCTTTCGCTGGTGGATGCTGGAGAATTGAGCCTGATCCAGAAACCGGTGGAACTGGTTGGATTCCTGAATACCTTTCTGGAGAAATTCAAACCGCGTCTGCATGCAAAGCAGTTGACCCTGCATGTAGATTTGCCATCCGAAAAAATTGAAATGATCACCGATGTCCTGCGCCTGGAGCAGATACTGAATAACCTCATGCAAAATGCGGTTACTCATTCTCCCCGAAAAGGGATGCTGTACTTTACCGTTGAAAAAATTGGGCATCACTTGAGTATGACCCTGCGTGATACCGGTAAAGGCATTGCTCCTGATCTGCTTCCGATCCTATTCGAGCGCTTCAGCAAAGGGGATTCCAAGGATCGTGACAAGGAAAGCACCGGGTTGGGTCTGGCGATCTCCAAGAAACTGGCTCAAGCAATGGGCGGCGATCTGACAGCACGCAATCATCCCGATGGCGGCGCAGAATTCACCCTGACATTTGTCGTTAAATAGCAGGAAAAATCGCTTAAAATCAAAAACCTCGCTATAATTACGCCCATGAGTATTTCAAGGAAGGAAGTAGAACACATCGCTTTATTGGCGCGCCTGGAACTAAGCGACGATGAGATCCGGCGTTATGCTGACCAGCTTTCGGCAATTCTCGATCATGTTGCCGCTCTACAGGAGCTGGAAACGGAGCATATTCCTCCTACCTCCAGCGTGCTTCCCCTGCGCAGCGGCTTGCGCGAGGATGAACCGCTGCCTGGATTGGCTGCCGATAGAGCGCTGCAGAATGCACCGGATTCTGAAAAGAACCAATTTCGCGTTCCGCCTGTTCTGGATTGATGAATATGGCGGCAGATTTCAAAGCATTTACAGTTGAAGAATTATTGACTGGTTTACGCAAAGGAAGCTTTTCCAGCTTTGAAGTGACGTCTTATTTTCTGGATCGCATTGAAACCCTGGAAGAGAAAGTGCATGCTTTTCTTTCCCTTGATCCTGAGGGGGCTCTCAAGCAGGCGAAGCAGGCAGATACCGCTCTGGCAGCAGGGCGTACCGGAAAGACCCCCGACCTTCCTCCTTTGCTGGGACTTCCCATTGCAGTAAAAGATGTGCTGTGTGTGGATGGTTTTCCATGCACATGCGGTTCTCTTATTCTGGA
This sequence comes from Anaerolineaceae bacterium, assembly GCA_963674975.1. Lineage (GTDB taxonomy): Bacteria > Chloroflexota > Anaerolineae > Anaerolineales > Anaerolineaceae > UBA4781. Next base: position 1,530,625 of record OY771913.1, on the reverse strand, counting down.
AGGTTTTAAGCCCCCCTTCAATGCGACCGCTGTCCAGCATCTGCTCGATGCCGGTGTGGTGATCGTGGGCAAGACCAATATGGATGAATTTGCCATGGGCTCTTCCACTGAGAACTCGGCATACGGCTCCACCCATAATCCCTGGAATCTGGAGCATGTGCCCGGCGGTTCCAGCGGTGGGAGTGCGGCGGCAGTTGCTGCGCACATGATCCCTGCGGCACTGGCTACTGATACGGGGGGCAGCGTGCGCCAGCCCTGTTCATTCTGCGGTGTTACCGGCATCAAACCGACTTATGGGCGGGTTTCACGCTACGGCTTGATCGCGTATGGTTCTTCGCTTGACACAGCGGGTGTGATAACGAACAGGGCGCGGGATGTGGAAACGATCTTACGCGTCATGGCTGGCTTTGATCCACGCGATGCTACCACCAGCGACCTGCCGGTTTTCGAACCGCAGAATACTGAAGGCGACCTGACCGGTCTGCGTATTGGACTGCCCATGGAATATTTCATTGAGGGCATCCAGCCCGCAGTAGAAGCGGCGGTCAAACAAGCGGTGAAGCTGCTGGAAGCGCATGGAGCACAGGTGCTTCAGGTTTCTCTGCCGCATACTCGTTATGCTCTGCCCGTTTATTATCTTATCGCTCCAGCCGAAGCTTCAGCCAACCTGGCGCGCTTTGATGGAGTACGTTACGGCTTGCGCGTGGAAGATGAGAGCCTGATTCCTATGTATTTGAAAACGCGTGGGAAAGGTTTTGGCGAAGAAGTGAAGCGCCGCATCATGCTGGGTACCTATGCCCTTTCAGCCGGATATTATGACGCTTACTATGGGCAGGCGCAGAAAGTGCGCACCCTTATCAAAGAAGATTTTGAAAAAGCATTTGAGTTTGTGGATGTCATTGCTGCTCCTATTGCGCCTACTACTGCCTTTAAACTTGGTCAGCATACCGATGATCCCTTAGCCATGTATCTTGAAGATGTTTTCACGCTGCCGGCAAATCTGGCAGGTGTTCCCGGACTGGCTTTTCCGGTTGGATTTGATGATCATGAACTTCCTATTGGAATGCAGCTCATGGGTCCGCAGTTCTCAGAAGCGATATTGTTCAAGACAGCCAGCGTTTACCAGAAGTTCACCGATTTTCATACCCGCATGCCTGCCGGCATTCTGTGATCTTTTTTCATTTTTGTTTACCCGCGTGTCATCCTGAGCGTGAGCGAAGTTGGTAGGGTGGGTTGTACAAACCCACTGAAAAAATTCTCCCATAACAATAGGAAAGAATGAAAGAGGATATTGTGAGAATACCATCATGTGTTATCGCATTCCTTCTTTTTAACGTCATCCTGAGCTCATGCGAAGATACCGTCTTCAATGTCAATAACTCAGTATGTCGCAATGCAACTACTATTGTTAACCAGTAGGTACAACCTGCAAAAAAAAGCATAACAACGGGATGATACTTCACTAATCTTATCTTCTCAATCGAATAGTAGGGAACAATACTTTGTTAATAATGGTTTAAAGCCTGTCTGCGATCACACGATCCATATTGACCGTGTCAATGTTTTGTTATATACTTCTCCCTCGTGCTTCTTCCCGAGGGAAGGATAAGCAGGAGTATTTTTTATGGAAGCGTTATCATTACCTATTCTTATCATTATTGGGCTGGCAGCTATTACTGTGCTGGTCATTGCTTCAAATATATCGGTTGCCAAATTGTTAGGTATTGCCAATTACTTTCATTTGTCTTCCACCTTCATGGGCGTAACCGTTTTATCTCTGGCTACCAGTATCCCGGAAATTACCTCACATCTTACAGCCTCGGTACAGATACTGAATGGATCATCGGATTATTCCATTGCTTCGGCGATTGTGCTGGGCAGTAATATTGGCTCTGATGTGGTGCAGCAGACCTTTATTTTAGGTCTGGTGGTTCTCCTTTCCGGAACTTTGTATTTCAGAAAATATTTCCTGACAAAGAGCATGCTCCCCATGATCGGTACTACAGTCATGTGCATCGTTCTGGGCATAGATGGCACCTACTCCCGTTGGGATGGCGCGATCTTATTTGGAACCTTTATTCTCTATACTTACTATTTATATATTGATGAACGGAAACACTATAAAGAGGAAGATAATAAACCTCAGAGTGAAAAGATTGCCAATGGGATCCCCCACAATGGGAAAGAAGTACTGCGCGACAGCCTGATCTCTATTGCTATGCTTGGATTGACCATCTATGCAGCGACCTACGTGCTGTCTGTTACGGAAATTGTGGTGGGTCGTACCGGTATCGGTGGTTCTCTGATCGGAGTGTTGACCCTGGGTGTGGCTTCTGCACTTCCCGAATTTTCCACAGCCATGGCTGGTATCCGTAATAAGGAAAATGGTATTTCTCTGGGCACTCTGGTTGGCAGCAATATCACCAATCCACTGGTGGCTATCGGCGGCGGTGCGTTGATCTCAACCTATGCAGTTCCGCGTCCTCTGATTAGCTGGGATCTTCCCTGGGAGACACTGACCGGAGCTGTCCTGTGGGTTATTCTTATCGTTACTAAAGGAAAACTGAAGAAATCTCATGCCATCTATTTGATTGCATTATATTTTGTGTACGTCATTTGCCGTTCTCTGTTCTTTGCGGTAGACTGAAAATCACAGTACGATCGAATAAAAATCCCGGAAAAACCGGGATTTTTTCATTAAGCCGTATAATAAAAAGGCATTCATAAATGAAAGGAAAAAACTATGAAATTCAAGACTCCTACCTCGCAAGAACTATTAACCTGGCAGTGGAAAGATTTTGAACCTTATTTCACTGATTTGATCGCTTTTAACCTGAACGAATCCAGTATGAAAGAATGGATGGCTGACTGGACGGATGTTGCTGCGGCTGCCGATGAGCTGCTGAACCGTCTGTATGTAGCTACTTCGGTCAATACGGCTGATAAAAAAGCAGAACAGCATTTTAAAACTTTCATGGAAAAAACTTATCCATCAATCATGGAGAAAAGCCAGCAGTTGAAAGAAAAGCTGCTTGCAGCGAACCTGACCCCACCTGGTTTTGAAATTCCCATGCGCAATATGCGTGCCGAGGCGGCACTATTCCGCAAAGAAAACATTCCCCTGGATGTGGAATTGAACAATCTCAGCGTAGAGCTGGATAAGATCATGGGCGCCCAGACTGTGGAATGGGAGGGTGAGGAAAAAACTCCCCGCCAGATGGAAGTGATATACCGGGATAGAGATCGCGCCAAACGCACTGCCGGTTGGGAGCTATCTTTCAAGCGCCAGCTGGCTGATCGTCAGGCGATCAATGAGAACTGGGTGAAAATGTTCAAACTGCGCCAGCAGGTGGCAAAAAATGCAGGGAAACCCAGCTATCGTGAGTATGTGTGGGAAGATTATAAGCGCTTTGATTACACCCCTGCCGACTGCATGCGTTTTCATGAAGCTATTGAAGAGGTCGTTGTGCCGGCGGTCAACCGCCAATCTGAAAAACGGAAGAAGGCACTGGGTATCGATAAGCTGCGCTATTATGATCTCTTTGTCGCACTTGATGATTATCCGCCTCTACACCCATTTACGGATGCTGCCGAACTGGAAGAAAAAGCTTCTACGATCTTCCATAAGGTCGGTCCACAGTTTGGAGAATATTTTAATATCATGCGCCGTGAAGGGCTGCTCGATCTGGCAAACCGCAAGAATAAAGCTGATGGCGCTTATACTACTGATTACGCCATGATCAAGAGACCCTTTATTTTCGGGAATGCGGTGGGCATTCATGACGATGTGCAGACGCTGGTGCATGAGGGCGGGCATGCCTTCCATGCTTTTGAAACATTCAATTTGCCCTATATCCAGCAGCGCTGGACGCCTATGGAATTCAATGAAGTGGCATCCATGGCGATGGAAAACCTCATCATGCCGTATTTAATGAAGGATGAGGGTGGTTTTTATGATGAGCGGGATGCGGCGCGCGCGATCATCTCTCATCTGGAAGATAATCTGCGCTTCTGGCCTTATATGTCGATCGTCGATGCATTCCAGCATTGGGCGTATGAAAATCCTGAAGGCGGATTGGATCCCGATGCCTGTGATGCCAAGTGGGCAGAACTGGAAGATCGTTTCCGCCCGCATCTTGATTGGAGTGGCTTCGAAGATATTAAAATGACAGGCTGGCACCGCAAACATCATATTCATCAGGTTCCTTTCTATTACATTGAATACGGTCTGGCGCAGCTGGGTGCTTCACAGGTATGGGTGAACGCACTGCAAGACCAGAAAACCGCGGTGGAGCAGTACCATGCTGCCCTCAAACTGGGCGGCACTGCAACCCTACCGCAGTTATACAAGACTGCCGGTGTGAAGTTAGCTTTTGACGCGGATACCTTGAAGAAAGTTGTTACCGTGATGGAAGACAAGATCGCGGAAATGGAAGCCAAACTTTAATAGAATTATCCTCCCCCTATTTTCTCTGGAAAATGGGGGGAGTTAGAGCGGGGACCATCGTAATTCCCTCCCTAATGCGCAGCATTGGGGAGGCGAGGAGAGGCTGTATTCTTAAATTTTCCTCTCATTTTCCTCATTCATGATTTAATCAATCCAAGAAAATTCGGGAGGACCCAATTTATGCAGCAGTTAGTAGACCTTATTAAAAAGGACGGTATCTACCTGGGAAACGGTATTCTCAAGGTGGATTCTTTTATTAATCATCAGGTTGATCCTCGGTTGATGGAAGAATGCGGGCGTGAGTTTGCGCGTCTATTCGCCGATACTCATCCAACACGAGTACTCACGGCAGAAATTTCCGGCATTGCCCCTGCTCTCATGACTGCCAATTTTCTACATATACCGGTGGTATACGCGCGCAAACACAAACCCATCACCATGCCCGATACGGTATATCTGACGGTAGCGCCTTCGCATACCAAGGGCGTGATGGTTGACCTGATCGTTTCCCCCGAATATTTAGAGCCGGGTGAGAGAGTGCTGATCATCGATGATTTTCTTGCCAGCGGCGCGACCATCAATGGGTTGGTGAGGCTTACCAAGGCTGCCGGCGCCACTCTGGTGGGCATCGGGGCGCTTATTGAAAAGGAATTCGAAGGCGGGCGCGAGATGCTGCAGGAACTGGGCGTACCCATTGAATCCCTGGCGTGTATTACTGCCATGGATGAGAAGACGATCGTTTTGAAAGAATGAGAAGGCTGCAGGCAGAGAGAAAAGCTCCCTACCTGTTTTTATAGAAAGGCAGAATATGTCCATCGCCATTCTTGATTATGGATCTCAATATTCCCAGCTGATCGCGCGCCGCGTGCGCGAACTGCAGGTATACTGCGAACTTTTCCCCTGGGATGCTCCTGCTGAAGAAGTGCTTGCTATAAAACCACAGGGTATCATTCTTTCAGGTGGTCCTGCATCGGTTTATGATGCAGGTGCGCCAACCCTGCCGGATTATGTGTTGAAAAGCAAGTTGCCGATTTTGGGTATTTGTTATGGCATGCAGCTGCTGGCGCAAACGCTGGGAGGCAGGGTCAGTGGTTCCACTCAGCATGAATATGGTTTTGCAGAGATTGAACTTAAAAAAGAAAATAGCTTGATTCCTCCTGAAATACACAGTGTTTGGATGTCGCATGGCGACCGGGTGGAAGGCATGCCTCCAGGATTCTCTCTCCTCGCTACCAGTGCCACCTGCCCGATCGCTGCCATGGGAAATGCAGAACTCCGGTTATACGGTATTCAATTTCATCCTGAAGTGGTGCATACCGCGCATGGTGAGCTTGTTTTAAAGAATTTCCTCTATTCCATTTGTGGCTGCCAGTCAACCTGGACGGCACAATCCATTATCGATAATGCACTGAAAGCTATCCGCGCACAGGTAGATAGCCGGCGTGTGCTTTCTGCGGTAAGCGGTGGAGTAGATTCCAGCGTGGCGACTGCTCTGGTGCACCAGGCAGTGGGTGACCAGCTTGAAGCGGTTTTTCTTGACACCGGCTTGCTGCGCCAGGGTGAATGCGAAAGTGTACGGGCTGCGCTTACTCCCCTGCTCGGTGAGCACCTGCATGTGGTGGATGCTTCCGAAACTTTCCTTTCTGCCTTGCAGGGTGTCAGCGACCCTGAGCAGAAACGCAAGATCATTGGCACTACTTTCATTCGTGTTTTTGAGGAACAGGCTCGTAAATTGGGCGACCTTCCTTATTTGGTACAGGGAACCATTTACCCCGATGTGGTGGAATCGCGCGCCCCGGAACGCTCCAAGGCGCAGCGCATCAAATCGCATCACAATGTGGGCGGCTTGCCGGAGCGGTTAGGTTTTGAGCTGGTGGAACCTCTGCGCTATCTTTTCAAAGATGAAGTACGGACAGTTGGTGAAGCGCTGGGACTGCCCAAAGAATTGGTCTGGCGCCAGCCTTTCCCCGGACCCGGGCTGGCAGTGCGCTGTCTGGGTGAGATCACGGTTGAAAGGTTAGAAAGCTTGCGTGCCGCGGATGCCATCTTTCGGCAGGCTTTACAGGAAGCGGGCTTGATCAACCAGCGCTTGCAGGAAGGAAAAGCTCCCATTGCGCAGGCTTTTGCAGCACTGCTGCCGGTACGTTCGGTGGGTGTGATGGGCGACCAGCGCACCTATCAGGAAACGGTGGTGCTGCGCGCGGTCACCAGCCAGGATTTCATGACCGCCGATTGGGCGCGCCTGCCGCAGGATCTGCTGGCGTCTGTTTCCAATCGCATTGTGAATGAGGTGCCGGGAGTGAATCGCGTGGTCTATGATGTCACTTCCAAACCGCCTGCCACCATCGAGTGGGAATAGCATTAAAATGCTATGAGTGTTTTCAAAGATCATTAATGGAGGGAAATGATGAGCAGTATTGATGTTGAAACAGCAAAAAATCTTTACAAGGGTGAAACAGAAGAAGAATTGATCATGAATATGGCAAAAGCTCAAGGCTGCAGCCGCATCTATAAATATGCAAATGATTATGGAGATAAGGTTACTTTCACTGATTTTAAAATAATCATGTTTGCCGGCAGTGATCAAGAACGAGCTCTAATGAGCAGCCCCTATGTGCACAATTTGACCCTTGTTTACAGCGATGGAAAAGTTGTAAATAAAAAGATCTGATCCGAGAAATAACTGCCCGGTTTTGTACTTAACCGTATTTTTAGATGATCTCCAGCTTTGCGATCGCTGCCGATAATTTTTTCAAGCCGGCGGAATCGAAAGCTACGGTTACGATCTCATCCTCCCCCTGCAGTTTGCTCTGGATCACGATCCCCTCTCCCAGTACTGCATGCCGTACGTGCATACCTGCGGAATAGTGCGCTTCTTCTTTTTGCGTTTTCTTGGGTTTTTCAACGCTGGAAGTCCAGCGCGGCTGCAGTGTTTGTAAGTTGGGTCGGCGCGAATGGTAGTGCTGGTAGCCGGCTCGCAGCAGCAGGTTCTCCGGGATATCATCCAGAAAGCGCGAAGGGATGCTGTAATCGAAGCTGCCGAAGCTGCGCCGCTGATCTGCCCGCACCAGATAGAGGTGGTCTTTTGCGCGGGTGATACCTACATAGAACAGGCGCCGTTCTTCTGCCATTTCCTCAGGGTCGTCCATCGAGCGCCGGTGCGGCAGCGAGCCTTCATCCAGTCCGATGATGAAAACCACCTTATACTCCAGCCCCTTGGCAGCATGCAGGGTCAGCAGGGTGGGCGTATCGCTCTTTTCAGGCAGCGTATCCTGATCGGAGACCAGCGCTAAATTTTCCAGGAATTCCACCAATCCAACCTGCGCATATTCATATGCCATGCGCAGCAGTTCCTGTACGTTTTCCCAGCGGCTATAACCGATGTCACTTTCATCTGTGATGAATTCTTGATAATTTGTATCTTTCAAGATGTGTTCGAACAGGTCTGGCAGCAGAATGGTGGGGCTGAGCGTGCGCCAGTTTACCAGCAATGATCCAAAAGCAGCCAGGGCGCCAGCGGCTCGTCCGCTGAAGGCATCCCAGAAGGGAGATGCGTCCTTTCTAGAACCCAGGTCAAGCAGCACGCTGCCCATGCTCAATTGTGCTTTCTCTGCACAATCCTGCAGGTCCTGGATGGTCTTATCTCCGATTCCACGTGGGGGCAGGTTGATGACCCGCAGCAGGCTCACATCGTCCGCCGGATTCTGCACCGTGCGCAGGTAGGCGATCATGTCCTTCACTTCCTGGCGTCCATAGAAACGCTGTGCCCCCACCAGACGGTAGGGCAGCCTGGCTTGGAAGAATGCTTCTTCCAGTAAACGCGATTGCGCGTTGGTGCGGTACATGATGGCGATATCTCCGCCTTTAGCTTTTTTGCTTTCCAGCAAGCTACGGATGGTTTCCACGGTGAACATGGCTTCACCGTGATCGTCCATGGCTTCAAAGAGGACGATCTTGTCGCCTTTTCCGCGTTTGGAGAACAATTTTTTGGGAGTACGCTGTTTATTGCGGTCGATCACGGCGCTGGCTGCATCCAGCACGTTTTGCGTGGAGCGATAGTTTTGCTCCAGCAGCAGTTTGTGATGCTTTGGATAATCTTTTTGAAAGCGCAGCACGTTGCGGTAATCTGCCCCGCGCCAGCGGTAAATGGATTGGTCTTCATCGCCCACAACAAAAATATTCTGGTAATGCGAAGCCAGCAGCTGCAGCAATTCGTACTGCGCGATATTGGTATCCTGAAATTCATCCACCAGCACGTGATAGAAGCGGCGGGCATATTTCTCGCGCACACCGTCATTTTCCTGCAGCAGGCGCACCGCATACAGCAGCAGGTCGTCGAAATCAAGAGCGTTGCTGGCTTGCAGCTTCTGCTCGTAGCGTTCGAAGATGCGCCGGGTAACCTCTTCGCGGTAGTTGCCGGCAGCAAAATCTTTTGCCTGGGTCAGGTTGTTCTTTGCGTTGGAGATGGCTGCATGGATGCTGGCAGGCGGGTAGAGCTTGTCATCGAGGTTCAGTTCTTTCAAGCTCATCTTCACCAGGCTCTTCTGGTCATCGGCATCCATGATGACAAAATCGCGCGTGAAGGGCAGGGCATCAGCTTCGCGGCGCAGGATGCGTGCGCAGATCGAGTGAAAAGTTCCCAACCACAACCCATCACTTTTGCTTTCCAGGTCACGCTGCAGGCGCCCCTGCATTTCACGCGCGGCTTTGTTGGTGAAAGTGACCGCCAGCAGGCGGTAGGGGTCGACCTGCCGTTCCAGGATAAGAAAAGCGACCCGCTGGGTAAGCACCCGCGTCTTTCCTGAGCCGGGACCTGCCAGCACCAGGATTTGACCATCCGGTGCGCTGACTGCGACTTTTTGCTGGGGGTTTAGGTTGGAGAAAAGATCATTCATGACTGAATGTTGATTTTAATGGATAAACCGGATGAAAAACTGCCTTAACCTTAAAAAAGAAAAAAGCGCCGGATTTCCGGCGCTTGACGTTTATTTTTGAGCGTATAGTTCGATGATCCTGACCACCACATCGACTGCTTTTTGCATTGATTCCAGCACGACGTACTCATATGGTCCGTGGAAGTTGTGCCCTCCGGTAAACAGGTTGGGGGTGGGCAAACCCATATAGGAAAGCTGGGCGCCATCAGTGCCGCCGCGGATAGGCTGTTCGATAGATTTGATGTCGTTATCGAGCATGGCTTGTTTGGCGGTCTCCACAATATGCATCACTGGTTCTATCACTTCGCGCATATTGCGGTACTGCTCCACGATTTCAACCTTTACGGTGCCTTCCCCATATTTTTTATTTAAAAATTCAGCCGTATCAAAAATGCGCTGCTTTCTTACTTCGAATTTAGCGGCGTCGTGGTCACGCACAATATATGCTGCCTTGGTTTCCTCCACCGTACCGGGAAGGATCTTCATGATATGGAAGAATCCTTCACGTTTTTCGGTATGTTCGGGACGCTGGTCTTCGGGAAGCATGCGGTCGAATTCGAAGAATACACGCAGAGCGTTGATCATAATATCTTTGGCATCTCCCGGGTGCACCGATTTCCCTTTTACGGTGATTTGTGCTCCACAGGCATTGAAGTTTTCATACTCCAATTCTCCTAGCGGTCCGCCATCCAGGGTGTAAGCAAAATCAGCACCAAAATCCTTTACGTTAAATTGTCGGATGCCTAGCCCGATCTCTTCATCGGGGGTGAAAGCGATCCTGATCTTGCCGTGTTTGATCTCGGGATGAGCTAATAAATATTCCATAACGCTCATGATCTCTACTACACCGGCTTTATCGTCTGCTCCCAGCAGGCTGGTGCCGTCGGTAGTGATGAGAGTTTTGCCGATATATTTCGTCAGGTCAGGGAATTCCTTTGGTGAAAGGGTGCGTGTGCTGCCCAACGGGATATCTTTTCCATCATAATCCTTGATGATCTGTGGGTGTACGTTTTCCCCGTTGAAATCTGGACTGGTATCCATGTGCGCCAGAAAACCGATCACCGGAATTGCCTTATCCGTATTGGCGGGCAGGGTGGCGGTCACGAAGCATTTCTCGTTGAGCTTGACATCCTGCATACCCATTTCTTTCAATTCTTTTTCCAGCATATGTGCCAGATCCCACTGCACATCCGTAGAGGGGGTGCGGTCGGTGATCTCCTCATTCGAGCGGGTGTTGACCTGTATATAACGTAAAAAACGTTCTTGTAAACTCATCGGTTTCTCCTTGATTGTATAAATGATTGCTTGGGTATCTTATCTTTTCCACATGAAAAAATCAAGCGCAATCACTCCTTTTTCATCCTGGTATTTGCCATCCTCTCTCGTTTACGCTACAATCACGGCATGACAAATTGGGAGATGATCGGGCAGGAATGGGCAGTGGAAATGCTGCAGCAGCATATTAAGAGTGAGCAGGTGCGCCATGCCTATTTGTTGTGCGGACCGCAGGGCGTGGGGCGCCGCACCCTGGCGCTGCGGTTTGCTCAGGCTCTTAACTGCCCCGAATCCGTAGAACCCGGTGTTCCCTGTGGTGCCTGCCGTATCTGCCGGCAGATCGAAGCGATGCAGCAGGCAGACCTGCATGTGGTGCAGGCGGAGATCGAAGGCGGTATCCTTAAAGTAGAAAACATCCGCGACCTGCAGCATGATCTTTCCCTTACCCCTTATGAGAGTAAATATCGCGTGGCGCTTTTACTGCGCTTTGAAGAAGCCAATGAAAGCACACAAAATGCACTGCTGAAAACACTGGAAGAACCCAATCCACGTGTGGTGATATTGGCGACAGCTGAGAATACTGAGAAGCTGCTGCCGACCATCGTCTCGCGCTGTGAAGTGCTGCGGCTGCGTCCGGTTGCGCCTTCCGAATTGACTGAAGCGCTGAAAGAGCGCGGGGTAGAAGCACAACAGGCGGAGCTGCTGGCGCATGTGGCGGGAGGGCGTCCCGGCGCTGCTCTACGCATGGCCGCTGATCCAGTTTATATGGAAAAGCGCTGCCAGTATCTGGATGATTTGCTGGAGTTGGAGCAGAGTTCACTGCGCGACCGTTTTACCTATGCAGACCGGATCACACGTTATAAAAGCGGGGAGCGAGCGGATGTGAAAGAAGATCTGCGCATACAGCTTGAAACCTGGCTTTCTTTCTGGCGCGATGTGCTGATGATTGCAGCCGGTTCTGCGGTGCCGCTTGGCAACCCTGATTATGAAGAACAGGAACGAACCTTTGCTGCAGACCTGGGTATTTGGGGAGCGAAGAAGAAAGTATTTGCTCATCAGCAGGCTCTCGAACGCCTGTATTTTGCCAATCTGCATGTATTGATGGAGATCATACTGTTATAGGATTGGAAGGATAAGTGGGTTGGCACAACCCACCAAGATGATTTCCTCCCCTGCTTGCGGGGGAGGGGAGGCGGGGGTACTCTAAGCGCAGCATGGGGGAGACTAAGAGAGGGCATCATCTCAAGCTTGTCGGGGAATCATGCATGCCTAAAATGCATTAATTTGCAGGAGGATAATCTTTTTAAAGTTAATACAGTTTTCTTTGTATGGTGGGTTGGTACGACCCACCAAAGCTATATAAAAAATCTTTTGTATTTTTTGTATTTAATCCATTACTAATGATAATTGTTCACGGGAGCAGCTATTATTTCTTTGCTGCTTGAATGAGGATGAGATTATCCCTCTTCCTGATTTCCAGGGCACTTAAAATATCTGATATATGCTTATGTTCTTCATCAGAGAAGTAGAAGATTACAAATATAGTTGATATTCTGCTGCCAGCAGCCTTGAATTGATTTACCCGGTTTGATAGGTATCTTCTCAAATTAGAATTACTGGTTGACTTGAATACAACCTCGACCTTTCCGGATTTGTATGCTCTGCTTTTCTTGCTAATTGATTCATATAAAGAGTCATCAGGATGGCATAAAATAAAACTATATAAACGTGCAATATCATCTTCATTCTTTAAGGGTTTCCCATTATAGTAGAAGTATTTTTTCCCACCCTGCTTTTCAATGAACTCTTTGAGTATAAGTAGCCTGTTCTTTGTTTCAGGGTATGCAAATCCAAGATGTTTATAGAAATCTGTTCGTGCGTTAAGTTCCTTAATTAATGCTCTTGCATATTCAATGAAAATTGTTTCTGTGTATTTGACATCCTCACGGCTCGTAGAAACAGCTTGTGCTGCTGATAATTCCCTTTCCTTGATATGGTAATCGAGAGTTTCAGGATATATCTCAAAAGCAGATCTAATGATTTTATTTTTTATACGATCCGTTGCTTCTTCGAACTGATTATCAGTAAAGAATTTGATGGTATTCCTTTTTAAAGATGTTTCAGGAATTACATCATCAATAGTTCTCTTGAAGTTATTATAGAAGTAGTCCCTGTTTATCCAAAGAGGATCTCTCCTAAGCAGGTCTTTTGGGGTAAGAATGACGTAATCAGATTTAAAGTATGGTAAATAAAAATCCTTCCCTTCCCATTGTTCGGTGGAATAATTAAAAACAGATTTCCAGATTTTTATTTTCTTACATAATTTTGGGGAAATATATTTCGCTGCAAAACTTTGTGTGTATTCCAGAAGAAAATTAAGGATTAAATGAACTGTAAAATCACTCGTTTTATCGGCGTCAACTCCGCGGCAGGATAAACAATATTTTTCAAAGTGCATTCCTTTGGAAATTATAGGGTGTCCAAGATGGATACGGGGCTTTGAAAGTTTTCCATTCAGCTCATTGGCAAATCCAATTCCCAATCCTCTCCCATTATTCCCACCTAATGTGTATCCCAGCCAATTTTGTTTTATCTCTCGAAATGAATAGTATTCTTTTAAATTCCTGCGAGATAGTTTTCCAGATCGGGCTTTCTGCTGGAGGAATTGCAGGTATTCGATTATTTCGTTATGAAGAGCTTGATACTGCTTTTTTTTACTGCAATACAGCAAGAATGGGTCAATGAATAGCCTCATATCGACGCATAAGTAAATATTCAATGCCCCGTATTTGTCAAGGACCAAAGGATCTACATCGAAGACATCAGAAAAATGGTCAAATCTGATTACCCCGGTCATTAGATTTTTCTATCTTTATTATACGGTTTTCAGAATATCGATTCAACCATTGCATTTAGTGTTAGATTTTATATCTATCTTATTGATAAAGCGTACGGATGGACAGTATGGTGCTAATGATTTAAATTCAATTCTTCTAGATTAGAATAGGGGATAAATATGGATTATGTTTTTGGTCCGGTACCTTCCAGGCGTCTTGGTCAATCCCTCGGTATTGATCCGGTTCCGTTGAAAACCTGCAACTGGAACTGCGTTTACTGCCAGTTGGGGCGTAGTACACCGCTTATAACAAAACGAACTGATTATGTCCCTGTTCCAGATGTTATGGAACAGCTGGGAAAAGCCTTGCAGGCTCATAAACCGGGTGAGATCGATTGGATCACTTTTGTCGGCTCCGGTGAAACCACACTGCATGCCGGTATCGGAGTTATGATCCGCAGAGTAAAATCATTAACTGATATCCCCGTTGCAGTGATCACGAATGGGTCTCTTCTCTATCTATCAGAAGTCCGTGACGAGCTGCTGCCAGCCGATGCAGTGCTGCCATCCATTGATGCTGGTTCTGCGGAACTTTATAGAAAGATCAACAGACCACACCCGCATCTTGAGTATGAAACTTTCATCAGTGGATTGGTCGATTTTCGCCAGCAGTATCATGGAAAATTATGGATCGAGGTAATGCTTGTTAAGGGGATGAATGATAATATTCAGGCGCTGCAGGAGCTTAATGAAAAATTATTGCAGGTAAAACCCGATGAGATTCATCTTCTTTTACCAACCCGTCCTCCTGCAGAAACATGGGTTGAACCGGCTGAAGATGCGGGCATCTATCTGGCTCAGTTGATATTGGGCATTCATACGAAGGTCTTCCATCCTGTTAATGGATTGTTTGACCTGCGAGGTGCCGATTCAGTTTTCCGGGCTGTTCTTGCTATCATTACCCGCCATCCTATGAAAGAATCTCAACTGCTAGATGCGTTGGGGCATTTTTCTCAGGAAGAAATTGAAAAGACAATGACCATGCTTAAAGAGAGCGGGAAAGCGCAGGTTGTTGAGCGTTTCGGAGAACGCTATTGGAGTGCATCTTCTGCTCATTATGCTTCTACCGGTACAGAAAAAAAGTAGATGGTTGGCACAACCCACTACAAAAACTTATCACCTAACAGTCAAGATAGGGTCAAATTGCACGCAGTGATATAATTATCGAGAATGTTAGGTTGGGGATGAAGATTTTATTTGCAGATCAAAAAAGTTTATTGTTTTGTGTAAAAGAAACATAAATCACTGATCTTTCAAAAAGGATAATCACTAACATGAAAATTGCTGTCATTGGGGGCGGTTCGACTTATACACCTGAATTGATAAAAGGTTTTCTGGATAGAACAAATACTTTACCCATTGATGAAATCTGGCTGATGGATATTGATGCCGAACGGCTTGCCGTGGTCGGTGGTTTTGCTGAACGGATGGTTAAAGCTCGCGGCGAACCTTTTAAGATCGTATTGTCTCAAAATCAGCAAGAAGTAATTACAAATGCATCGTATGTAATATCACAACTGCGGGTTGGTAAAATGCCCGCCCGCCGCGAAGATGAATATCTTGGTAGGCGTCATGGTTTGATCGGGCAGGAAACAACCGGTGTCGGCGGAATGGCGAAAGCGCTGCGTACCATCCCGGTCATTCTTAAAATTGCTGATGATATTCACCGGCTGGCGCCCGGAGCCTTCTTCCTCAATTTCACAAATCCATCCGGGCTGGTCACTGAAGCCCTTATGCGCTATGCCCCTGATGTTCAGGCAGCGGGTCTGTGTAATGTGGGTATTACCACCAAGATGGATATCCTTGAAAAGCTTGAGCAGGTTACCGGCACTCACGTTGAAGAAGAACATGCCAATTTGAATACCCTCGGATTGAATCATCTCACCTGGCATCGTGGTTTTAGCGTTGATGGTGAAGAGCTGTGGTCAAAGATCTTCCCAACGTATCTTGATTCGCTGAGCAAAGAAAAAGAACCTGAATGGGATCTGAATACTCTTAAATCGTTGGGTATGATCCCTAACTATTATCTGCAGTATTATTACTACACTTCCCAGAAATTAGAAGCACAGAAGAAATGGCCGCCTTCCAGGGCTGAAGAAGTCATGGAGATTGAGAAGAAACTTCTCAATGATTATGCAGAACCGGCGCTTACGGAACCCCCTCCCGAGCTAATGAAGCGCGGAGGGGCTTATTATTCCACCCTGGCTACACAGGTCATCGAATCTCATTTCAATGACCTTGGAAAAATCCACGTGATCAATACTCGCAACAATGGCGCGGTCAGTTCCTATCCATCCGATTGGGTGCTGGAACTTCCGGCGAAAGTGGATAGATCGGGGATCCATCCGCTTCCGGCAGAACCCCTTCCTCCAGTTTGTTTTGGACTTCTCTCGCAGGTGAAAATGTATGAACTACTCACCGTGGAAGCTGCAGTACATGGAGATCGAAATGCAGCTTATCAGGCATTACTGACGCATCCTCTGGGTCCGAGCGCGGATTGTGTGCGGGAAGTATTGGAGGATATGCTTGATATAAACAGTCAGTGGCTCCCCCAATTTTTTAAATGATATAGAAATCAATATTTTTTATATCGAAAGGAAAAACAATGACAGTAAATCCTCTTCTTAAAAAACTTGGTTATTCTGACACAGATCGTCTGGTGATCATCCATGCGGATGATATTGGCATGTGCTGGGCTTGTGTGAAGGCTTTTAAAAACCTGTGGGAATCCGGCACCGTATCGTCAGGCGCAGTGATGGCTCCCTGCCCGTGGTTCCCGGCTGCAGCGGAGATGGCTGAACAAAATCCTTCCATGGATCTAGGAATCCATGCTACCTTGAATGCTGAATGGAAAACCTACCGTTGGGGACCTGTATCCACCCGTGATCCGAAATCAGGGCTGATGGATGCGGAAGGCTATCTGCATCGTTCAACAGAAGGTGTGGTTGGATCTGCAAGTGCCGAAGCGGTAGCCCTTGAGATCAAAGCACAGACTGAACGTGTGCTGGCTGCTGGCATTGATGCAACACACATCGATTCACACATGGGCACGATCATGCATCCCAAATTTATCCAGTCATACCTGCAAACAGCCATGGAACATCAGCTTCCCAATATGCTGCCGCGTGCCAGCGCGCTTGGCTTTGAAACTATGGGGGTGGATGAGGAAACGTTGAAAGCATTTACTCCATTCTTGATTGATCTGGAGAATAAGGGTGTTCCCATGCTGGATGGAATGTTCTCCATGCCGCTGGAGCATGATGATGATCATATCCATGTTACCAAACAGCTTTTCCGCAGTCTTCCGGTGGGGATATCTCATTTTATTTTCCACCCGTCCGTAGATACACCCGAGCTGCACGATATCTGCCATGATTGGTCGGCACGGGTTGCGAATTACAAAGCTTTTATGAGTGATGAAGTGAAGCAGTTCTTGAAAGACGAAGGGATTCATGTGATCGGATATCGTTCGATCAGGGATGCGATGAGAAATTAAAAACATTATATAAAAGGAGGGAAGTATTCATGACTGCCACAAGTGTGAAAGATTTTGCTACCAGCACGAAAACACGCATGATGTATGCGCTGATGAGTTTAGGTGTGGCTCTGCCGATCGAGACCATTGGGGCGTTCATGATGTATTTCATTGTTGATATCAAGAACCTGCCGGCTACCTGGTATGCAACATTTTGGTTTTTCTATACTATCTACAACGCATTGAACAATCCGGCGCTGGGTTATGCTTCCGACCGCACACGATCGCGTTGGGGGCGGCGGCGCCCCTACATTATGTTTGGCGGAATTCCTTATGTATTGAGCTTTGCATTGATCTTCTGCACTCCTTTTGATGGAAGGGATAACCCTGTCGCGCTGTTGATCTATTTCGGCGTACTTATCATAATCTGGGAAGGACTGTATACCGCATTGGCAACCGGCTATTATGGGCTGCTGCCAGAGATGTTTGGAAATTATAAAGAACGAACGGATGTAGCCGCCAAAATGAATATTTTTCAGGTCATCGCGTTGATCCTGGCATCCGTTGTGCCACCCTTGTTGTGGAATAAGATTGGCTGGGGAGGAATGGCGATCTCCCTGGCGATCATTGCAGTCATTCCGATCTATGTTGGGTTTCCATTCCTGTTTGAGCGAAAAGAACTGGAGACGGATACCAGTTTCCCATTTTTTAAAGCCCTCAAATCAACATTCATGAACAAGAGCTACCTGACCGCTGCCGGTGCTCAGGCAATGCGCTTTGTAGCCACTGGAATTTTACAGACGGGTATGCCTTTTTATTTGAAATATTGTCTCAATGTGGATGACAGTATGTTCAGTGTATTCTTTGGTGTTGCCTTTGTGGTTTCTATGGTTTCCCTGTATCCATGGCGCAACTGGGTGGCAAATAAACTGGATTCACGGCGTACGCTTATGTTAGCCAATCTAATGATGATCATTGGTGTCATTCCATTGGGGTTCAGTCCCTCATTTCCCTTTGTGATTGTATCGGCAGTGATCATCGGTATTGGTCTGGGCGGCTTGATCTTGATCGGGGATGTGATCATGGCTGAAGTGATTGATGAAGACGAGGTAAAAACAGGTCATCAACGAGCCGGAATGTATTTCGGCATGAGCGGTTTTATCATCACGCTCAGTGGTTTACTGGTTTCTTCCATTTTTGGCATTCTTTTACCTGCTTTTGGTTATGATACGCTTTTGGAAATGCAGCCCGCCTCGGTAAATACCGGTTTTCGTATCTTCCTTACTGTTCCCACGACCATTGGACTTTTACTGGCGATCTATTTTCTCAAGCTGTTCCCACTGCATGGGAAGCGTTTGCAGGATATTCGCACTGCCCTAGCAAAGAAAAAAGAGTTGGCAAAAGGATAGCGGCATCCCAGGGAATTTGTTTGTCGATTTATTCAATAAACTCTCCGCAGCAGTTTTCTGTGATGCGGAGAGTGTTTCATCTATAATATTAAAAAAAGTCAGATGGATTAAAGAATGAGATATTTTCTCGGTATCGATGTGGGAGCTTCAAAAACTCATGCTCTTCTTGCTGATGAGAATGGAGTGTGCTGTGGCTTTAGTAGGTCTACGGGTGGGAATCATCAGGTTGTCGGTTATGCTGGTTTGGTGGAAGCTTTGAAAAGCTCCCTGGAATCAGCTTGCAAAATGGCTGAGATCACAGTAGATCAGATAGCAGGGGCGGGTTTTGGCATCGCGGGTTATGACTTTCCTTCTGAGCGAGATTTTCATTTAAAAGCTGTTGCTGAACTGGAATTATCTTGCCCGTTGGAGATTGTGAATGATGCGGTGAATGGATTGATTGCGGGAACTTCTCATTATGTAGGAGTGAACATTACGGCAGGTTCGGGTGTCAACTGCCGCGGGAGGGCTCGCGACGGTCGTGAGGGACGCATCACCGGGAATGGGATTTCGTTTGGAGAGTTCGGAGGAGGTGGTGAGATCGTTTGGAAAGGATTACATATGGTCAACTATGCCTGGATCAAGCGTATTCCGCCTACTGCTCTCACGCAAATCTATCTGGATGCCGCAGGTGCAAAGGATGAATTTGACCTGTTGGAGGGTTTAACAAATCAGACTTATCAGCTCTCCCCGATAATTGCAGTAAAGATCATGGAAGCAGCGCTGGCTGGCGATGCTGCTGCAAGAGAGGTCTTTCAGTGGGCGGGTCAGGAGCTTGGCTGGCTGACTGTTTCTGTGATCCGTCAGATTGATATGCAGGATGAGGAAGTGGAAGTGGTCTTTTCTGGCAGTATTTTTGAAGCAGGAGAACTGATCACTGAACCAATGCATCGAGTAATTCTCGAAAATGTACCGGGAGCAAAAGTGATGCGGCTAGATGGACCCCCTGTAATTGGACCCCTGATGCTGGGAATGCAGCAGGCTGGGCTTGATCCCTATCCCTTACGCTCGAAGTTGATTTCAGCAGCAAAGAATTTTGTGTAGAGTGAATTGACACAACCCATTAAAACGAATTCCTCTCCTGCTTGCGGGGGAGGTTGGGAGGGGGCAAAGAATATCCCACTTCCAAATGATCACGTCATTTAGAGGGAGCAAAGCGACCGAAGAATCTCATCTAATGTAAAAATAACCAACCAGTAAGAAAACATCCATTTCTCTAATCTATTTGTTATTCTGAAGAACAGGGGAACTAAGAATCCTAAAACAATACCTCCCCTTGTTTTTCAAGGGGAGGTCAAATGAAATTCCTATCTGGTTATTTCTACTTCACTTACTGAAGCGTTGTATAAAGCTTGTGGTAAGCTGCTCCAACCTGCGGCAGCGGGTGGTTCATAATCATATGGAACCAGGAAAGCTGCTATTTTGGTTGCCTCATCATCGATACCACCGGTAAAAATGGAGGTTGACCAATTGCCATAATCGTCGATCTCTGTGTAGGGATAATCGAAGGAAGGTTTGATCCACCAACCGTTGGCGCCGGGCACATAGATATAAACAATAACGGTGTATTCGTATGGATCGACATGCAGTGCGATGCCTTCCAGATCATCCAGACTGCCAACTGGTGGAGAATAGGTGACGATTAATCGCGGCTCTGCGGCGCTTTCTGTAAACATTCCGGAAAAGGTATCTTCTATCCCGGGTTTCATATTGCCTTCTCCATCCCATAAGCCCCAGCATGCGCCGGCATCCCCTTCATCGGCTGCTTTCCATTGCTCGTCGTATGCTTCAAACCAGAAATATTCGATATTCATAGACTGGGCGAATGAGACAAAACTGTTGAAATAGGCTGCTTCACTGGCGGCATCGCCTTTGTTTCCGCAGGAAGGCCAACCGGTTTCGGCAATGATGATCTCTTTATCAGGCGAAATTGAATTCACGGTACTCAGTGCATCAAAATACCAATCTTCAATTGTAGAAGCGGCTTTATCGATCGAAACACCATCCCAGTAAGGATACACGTTGACTGCCACCACATCCATGGCTTCGATCAGATCGGGATATTGTTTGAGTTCGGACCATACGTCCGTGGTGGTTACCGGTACATAGGGTACCGCTTCTTTGAACCAGTTGATGTAGATCATTAGTTCGCGCTCGGTAAGGTCCCCGCGCAGCAGGGTTTCATTTCCGATGATCGCCAGGTCAACCTCTCCATTTTGTGCCATCTCAATGAGTGAATTCATCTGGCTTTCATTGGCAACCAGGTCAGTGCTCAGCCAGGCACCCACCGCTGCGCCTAACCCGAGATCATGGGCGATCATTCCGGCATATTCCAGACCGTTCTCTGTCCCATAGGTTCTGATCGTATATGTGTATGGTTCGATTCGTTCGATTAACGCATACAGATCATCATAGGAAACGGTCGCTCCTGTGGTGGGATCATCATACAGGTAGGGTCCCAGGTTGATACCGCTGATAGGATTATCGATATAGGGTCTGGGGGTGGGAGTAATGGTGGGTGTTGAAGTCTCCGTTGGAACAGCAGTCTCTGTTGGAACAGTTGTGGAAGTTGCACTAGCAACGACCATTGTGGAAGTTGGTTTTATCGTCGATGTTACTGTTGGAGTGCTTTCTGCTTGTTTACTTCCCCCACATGCACATAGGAGCACGATGCTGATTGTACAAAGAAGTGTTAAAGCCTTGTTCATTTCAATTCCTCCGGACGGTAATGAATTTCAGTGATGTGTTAATTCTAGTCTCACTTATTTAAAGATTCAAATGATTGGATTACAAATAAAAAAATTTCCCTATTTGCGGGGAGGTTGGGTAGGGGCTGGCACAACTCACCTGATCCTCAACGTCATTTAATGGGAGCATTTTCTCTCCTGTGCGCAGCATGGGGAGAAAAAGAGGGAGCATCATCCGCATTAGCGCTCCTCCCTTGTGCGAAGCACGGGGGAGGCGGGGAAGGGGCGTTATTCAGAGCGAGTAAAGCGACAAAGAAATTTTTCTAGAGTAAGCGATCAGCCGGTATGAATATATCCCATTTCATATTGACCTCATCATTCAAAAAATACACCCAGATTTCGCGGAATGACTTCGAGCATGTCAAAGAGATCGCAATCTGTCAATTTTTCCTTCAGTGAATCCGATATCTCATCTACCGGCTTTCCGGATAGCAGCCAATCTGTTTCTTCTTCAGAGAAATCTTCTCCCCTCTCGACCCAATCCCTTACATCTTTGTTTTCCGGACAGATGGTCTGGCAGTGCATACATCCCACCAGACAGTTTTGCCATTCACGTTTCATCCAGGCAGGGAAAGGTATCTCAGAAGATTCTTCGTTGTAAAAGGTCAAACAGTGTTCTGCATGCAGCAAGAAGCGATCCGGGTTGATCGCGCCGGTTGGACAGGTTTGTGTGCATACCAGGCAGGTTTTACAGCGCTCCATCATCACCGGCTCTCGCCAGCTATCTTCTTTGCATGCTGTATCGGAGTAGAAAGCTGTCATACGGTGATAACTGCCAAAGCCTTTTATATAAGTGATATTGTTCTTCCCGTATTCAGCCAGCCCACAGCAAACTGCCATCAATTTTCTGGGCAGAGATGCCCGGGTGAGAAAGGCATCATTAAGTTTGGGCAATTCTTTGAGAAATTTGAATACTTCCTGATCTTTTCTCCTGGCGTGTAAATAGGTGGGTGGAACGAGCAATTCGATTTTCTTCCCCATACGGGCGAATGAAAAGCAGACCGGGGGATCTTTATAAGCGACCAGAATTATGGACTTTGCTTGTGAGGGAGGATCACCGGAGATATCTGGTAAATACTGCAAAAGTTTTTCATAGAATATTTCATCGAATGAATTCTTCCGATGAAAAGACTCGATCATGTTTCGCAGATCAGTAACATGATGAATACTTATCTGGTGAGCTCGTTTATCGTGATTTTCATAAAACAACATAAGGTCTCCTCCTGAAAAGCTCTTGTAAATACTCTAATAGAAATTTGAATCAGGTTAAGTTTGATTTCCCTTTTTATAATAGTATGCCCAGTAGTATTCCACTGTACAACTATTCGCGTGTACTATCTACCTATCTTATATAGATACAACAATCACTGGAAAAAAGATTATTTTGTATTGATTCTCCTCTCTTGTTTTAGTAGAATGAGTTTAATCGATGCATTTGTGAAACTTCAAAATCAATGGTGTCTTGATCGGGGAAAAAGTGTTATAAAGAATAGCACCCATCGATTGAGCAGCATTTCTTTTGAAGGTGAAAGTCATCGATGGAAAAAAAAGAAAAGGAGGACATATCGGATTATTCCAAATGCATGATTCTACAAATGGCAGTATCAGCCAAAGTGACGGGAAAAGAGGAAATATTTTATTCATTATTTTTAAAGCCTCTCTCGCCGGAAAAAATTGAGATCGGTTTGATCTCACGGAAATTGTGATTCATTCAAAATAGGAGAAATAAAGATGTTCAAAATTACAACCAAAACCATCGTAGCTATCGGGCTCGGAGCCGCAATCTTCATGTTGTTATTCATGTATGTCAAAGTCCCTTCCCCCATTCCTGAAACCAGTTTTCAAACTGCCTATGGATTGAGCGCTTTCTTCGCCACCCTGTTTGGCCCCATTGCCGGTGCCCTGATTTCCTTCATTGGGCATGCTCTCAATGATGCAGTCCAGTACGGTTCCGTATGGTGGAGCTGGGTGATCGCTTCCGGCGTATCCGGTTTCATCTTCGGTTTCGCTTTCAACCGCACCAAGGTGGAAGATGGCGTATTTGACGGGAAAGATATTCTCACCTTCAATATCATCCAGATCATTGGAAATGTGGTTTCCTGGGTCGTGGTTGCTCCCGTACTCGATATTCTCATCTATCAGGAACCTGTGAATCTGGTCTTCACACAGGGTCTTGCTGCTGCCGGTATGAATATTATCAGCGCCGGCGTTATTGGCACCTTACTGCTGGTTGCTTATGCTGCTACCCGCACCAAGAAGGGCAGCCTCAAGAAGAAATAATATTTTTTCGATCATTTTCCATGGATATTGAAATATCCACATAAAATGATGAATTGAAAAGTGGCTACCTCGGAAAGAGGCAGCCACTTAAGAAAATTGTTACGAAAGATCCAATCTATCAAACCCGGATTAATAACACTTTAAAAAAGGATAAGAAAAGATTCCATCTGGCAGTTCATTGTGATACGATTACCCCTGCGGCAGCAGGTATTTATTATTTATCATTGATTTTGATCTGCACCGTTACAACAGTACGTACATGGTTCTTATGGATAAAAAAGCAATTATCGAGTTTGATCATTTTTCATTTCAATATTACAGCCAGGCTGAACCTACCCTGCATGATATCAATTTAAAGATATACCCGGGTGAAAAGATCCTTATCGTAGGACCCTCCGGCAGCGGCAAGAGCACGTTGGGACACTGCATTAATGGGTTGATCCCCTTTTCTTACAAAGGCGAGATCACTGGCAGTTTGACCATCAAAGGGCAGGATACCCGTGAATTGAATATTTTTGAACTGTCTAAAAAAGTGGGCACCGTACTGCAGGATTCGGATGGGCAATTCGTGGGATTGACTGCCGGGGAAGATATCGCCTTTGCCCTGGAAAATGACTGTGTCAGGCAGGATGTGATGCATGAGCGCGTGCGTAAAGTGGCACAGATGGTTGATATGGATACATTGCTCAAGTCATCTCCTTTTGAGCTTTCTGGTGGACAAAAGCAGCGTACTTCGCTGGCAGGGGTCATGATCGATGACGTGGATATTTTGCTCTTCGACGAACCGCTCGCCAATCTTGACCCCGCTACCGGAAAGCGTGCCATTGAAATTATTAATGATATCCACTGCAATTCAACCAAGACGGTACTGATCATCGAACACCGCCTCGAAGATGTGCTGCACCGCGATGTGACGCGGGTGATCGTGCTGGATGAGGGCAGGATCATTGCTGATATGGACGCGCACAGCCTGGTTTGTTCAGACCTGCTGCGCAAGACCGGTATCCGTGAGCCGCTTTATATCACTGCTCTGAAATATGCGGGTGTTAAAGTGACCTGCGATATGCAGCCCGGTTATATCGAAACCCTCAAAACCGATTCCGCCGGTGAAGCAGTGCGATCCTGGTATAAAGCTATTCACCCCGAAAAACGCATCAATACCAATCCGTCCATTATTAAAATGGAGCAGGTTTCATTCTCCTATGATGGCATCCGCAAGGTGCTGCAGGATATCAATATTGATATCCGCGAAGGGGAGATGGTTTCATTGGTGGGGAAAAATGGCGCAGGCAAATCTACCCTCTCCAAACTGCTGTGCGGGTTTGAAAAAGAGGATGATGGAATCATTCGCTATTTCGGGGAAGATATCCGCGAAAAGACTATTAAAGAACGCGCCGAGATAATCGGTCTGGTGATGCAGAATCCAAACCAGATGATCTCTAAAGCCATGATCTATGATGAGGTGGCATTGGGGCTGCGCTTGCGTTCTGTTCCTGAAGAAGAGATCAAGCCGCGTGTGGAAAAAGTGCTCAAGATCTGCGGTCTGGAACCGTTCATCGATTGGCCTATTTCTGCTCTTAGCTATGGGCAGAAAAAACGTGTGACAATTGCCTCGATCCTGGTGCTGGATCCCAAGATCCTTATTCTGGATGAACCTACCGCCGGGCAGGATTACCGCCACTATACCGATATCATGGAATTTCTGGTGGAGATCAATAAACTGGGCGTAACCATTATTCTCATCACCCACGATATGCACCTGATGCTCGAATATACTCCGCGTGCCATTGTGCTGTCAGAAGGAAAGTTGATCGCCGATACTGCCGCTTCGGTGGTGCTGACCGATGAGCAGGTGATCGAAGAAGCCAATCTCAAAGAAACCTCGCTTTTCGCTCTGGCACAGCATACGGGTATTGCCAACGGGACTGCTTTTGTGCAGGGTTTCATCGATTATGAAAGGGAGTTGAAGAATCGATGAGCCTGAAAATGAAGCTTTTCTCATATAACATCGTCGATACCTTTGTTCATCGCTTATCGGGGCTGACCAAGCTGCTGTGCTTTTTACTGCTTACTTTTGCGGTAATGTATTCGTATGATCTCCGCGTGATCTTATTTGTGATGCTCTTTTCTTTCATTGTGTTGTATATCTCGAAGATCAAATTTTCACAGATACGCACCATGGTTATCTATGTTCTTATCTTTGTCATTACCAATGCCATTATCTCGTTCTTTTTCTCCCCCGAGTTCGGCGTTGAGATCTACGGTACCCGTCATGAAATTGCGCATCTGTTTGGGAAAGTCTATCTCACGCAGGAACAGCTTCTTTACCAGGTCACGAAGCTGTTTAAATATGTGTCTGTTATTCCACTGGGTATGATCTTTTTGCTCACCACCAATCCCAGCGAGTTTGCTTCTTCTATCAATGGAGTCGGGGTGCATTACAAGGCTGCCTATGCGGTGGCGCTTACGCTGCGTTATTTTCCGGATATCCAGCGGGATTATCGCGATATCAGCCTGGCACAGCAGGCGCGCGGGCTTGATCTTTCTCGCAAAGCAAAGTTCACAGATCGATTCAAGAATGCCCTGCTCATTATCATTCCTCTCATCTTTTCCACCCTCGATCGCATCGATCTGATCAGCAATGCCATGGACCTGCGCGGATTTGGCAAGGGGAAAAAACGTACCTGGTACACCTTTAAAAAATTGGATAAGCAGGATATCCTGGCTATTGTGCTTTCTGCGCTTATCTTTATAGGTTCGCTGTGTGTATCGGCTTTTGTCAACCACAGCCGTTTCTATAATCCATTCATTTAGGAGGAGAATATGAAACCCATCCTGGTCTTTCAAACGGATTTTACGTATAAAGAAGGCGCGGTATGTGCCATGTACGGCGTGGTGAAAAGTGTTGACCGGGAGATTGAGATCATGGATGGCACGCATGAGATTCCCAAATTTGATATATGGAGCGCATCTTTTCGCCTCTATCAATCCATGCATTTCTGGCCTGAAGGAACTATTTTTGTCTCGGTAGTCGATCCGGGGGTCGGCTCCCACCGGCGTGCTTGCGTGGCTCTCACTGCAGACGGGTACATCGTGGTCACGCCTGATAATGGATCGCTGACCCATTTGAAAAACTGGGTGGGTATCACGGCGGTACGCGAGATCGATGAGAAGGTCAACCGATTAGTGGGTAAGGGCACCGAAGGCACCAGTGTTTTTCACGGACGAGACCTGTTCGGCTACTGCGCTGCCAAACTTGCCAGCGGCATCATTGATTTCGAAGGTGTCGGTCCGGAGTATTCGGTTGAGGAGATCGTGTGCATGCCCATTCTGGAACCACAGGTAGAGCCGGGCAAAGTGAGCGGCATCATCGAGATCAACGATCCCAACTTTGGCAATTTATGGACTAATATCCCGCTGGAGCTTTTCAAGCAGGCGGGCTTTGCTTTTGGTGACCATCTGGAAGTCATTATCCGGCATGAGGGAGAGGTAGTCTTTGCGGAGAAAGTACTCTTCCACCAATCCTTTGGCTTTGCCAGCATGGGCAAACCAATCATCTACAATAATGAATTAATGCGCGTTGGGCTGGCAGTCAATCAGGGCAGCTTCAGCGAGAAGTACCACATCGGCTATGGCTCCGCCTGGGAAGTGGAATTTAAGAAATAAAGATTTCCTCCCCTATTTGCGGGGGAAGGTGAGGAGGGGTTGGTGCACCCTCGATGTCAATCAGTAGGGTGGGTTGGTACAACCCACCATGCTCAATTCCTCCCCTGCTTGCGGGGGAGGTTAGGAGGGGGCAAGATGCTCCTCAAACCAGCGCAGCGTCTTCCCCCAGCAATCGATCCAATCCTCATCGTCGATAAAATGCCCCGAATTGGAATACTCTACATATGCAAAGCGCTGCTCATAATCTGTGTAATATTCTTTTAAAGCTGCCTGAAAATCACGCGCAAAATGGGGTGGTACCAGTTCATCCTTCCCGGCATTCATGGATAGTAAATGAATGCTGGAAAACTTCTCCAGATGGCTTTCCGGGGAATGGGCTTCATCCCCCTCCCAGTGCGGCGACCCTAAGATCGAGACGGCTGCCTGCAGGCGGCGCTCCTGCAGAATTGCTGCATACGTGATAAAGCCGCCCATGGATATACCCGCGATGCCAAAGCTTTTAATTGTGTACATTTTATTCAACGTATCGATCAAATAAGGTACTTCTGCCGCGCTCTCGCGCACAACCCGGATGAATTCACAATTGTTGGTGGAGCTATCATTGGCAAAGCACGCATCGAAATCCGGGTAGACTCTGGCACCGTGCCCGACCGCATCCACCCCTGCAACCAGAAAGCCCTGCTCTGCCAGGCTGTTCAATTCGCGCAGGTTTTTCTCTTTGGCTCCCTTGAAGCCGTGATAAAAAAGAATGCAGTGTTTTACCGGCTGCAGATGCTCATTTTCGCAGATTACCAGCGGGATGCCGTTGGATTCAAAATAGCGTGTATTAACCATAAGAATGCTATTGTATTTGAATTTTCGAAAAAATAGGATTGATCCTTGGAACATGCAAAAATGTTCCGTCTTATCAAAAAATCAATTCCGGTCGGTCAGCCGGCGTATCAGTTTCGCTTCTGCTTGAATGAATGCAGGTGCATCGATTTGCCGCTCTGCGAGCTGGTTGGGTAGGATACTGCGCACTACTGCCGGACGCGGGGAAAGGATCAAAATTCGATCCGCCAGCAGCAGTGCTTCTTTGGGATCGTGCGTGACAGCCAGCAGGGTGAAATGACGTTTCTCCCAGTGCCGGCTCAGGTCATGCAAGATCTGCAGCTTTACGTCGATATCCAGAGAAGTAAATGTTTCATCCAATATCAGCAGGTCCGGATCCACCAGCAGCGCCCGTGCCAGGTTTACCCGCTGCTGCATTCCGCCGCTCAATTCATCCGGGAAATATTGTTCGAATCCAGCCAATCCCAGGGTCTTTAACAGCTCCTGGTAGGGCTGCTTTTCTGCAACAAAGGCAAGATTTTCCTTCACCGTGCACCACGGGATCAGGCGCGCTTCCTGGAACACGAATCCGATCCGGTCCGCTGCCACCTGCAAGTTTCCGCCGGTGGGTTTTTGCAGCCCGCTAACGATATTTAAAAATGTGGTTTTCCCTGATCCGGATGGTCCCAGCAGGACCACCCGCTCTCCCTGCTGGATGTCAATGGTCCAATCGTTGATCACCTGCAGTGAATCGTACTGGTGAGAAAGATGGTTGATAGAAATGCAGGGCTTTATCATGCCACATGCCTGCCTTTCTTCATGATCTGCTTGATGATCCGCTCGGTGACCAAACCCAGGATCACTGCCAGAAGTGTTAACGCCCAGGTGGCGGCAAAATCGACATTCATGCGCGCCATGAGAATTTCCACTCCTAATCCCTTGCCGCCGCACAGGTATTCTGTCACCAGGATCACCTTCCAGGCTTGTCCGATGCTCAAGTCGAGAATGGTAATGATGAAGGGGGGTAGAGAGCGCAGATAGATATCCTGGAATATCCGCCCTTGCGGCACGTGGTAGACTGTTGCCATTTCCAGCAGCCGCCGGTCAATGCTGCGCACACCATTGGCGGTGGTAAAGGCGGCGTTGGGGAAAAGTGTCAGAAAAGCGATAAATACCGGACCTTTCCAGCCGACCCCCCAGGTGAAGATTACGATGGTGAGCCAGGAGATGACCGGTACAGCCTGGATGAACATCATGATCGGTCGTATTGAATCGTAAGCCTTATCGGATATGCCGATCAGATAGCCAACTGGCAGCCCGATCAGGATTGCCAGAGCCAGTGCTGCGAGCACTTTCCAGGCTGTTTCCAGGGCTGCCAGATATATATCTGCTGAACTTAGTTGATAGAAGAGCTCTTTAAAAGTTGCAGCAGGAGAAGGAAAAATATAGCTTTGATCTGCATGGAGGGTGAAAAGCTGCCATATAACCAATAGAACGAGGATACCTGAAAGCAGGCAGCAGTTCTTTTTAATCATTCGACAAAGAATTCATCTCCCGGCACAGCTTTGATCCCTTCGGGATAGGTTGTCTGCACCGTATTGAGAAAATCGAGTACAGATTGCTTTGCGTCTTGCGCGTTGATGAATCCAAATTCCATGCGCTCCATTGCACTGAGCATCACATTCTGAGGAAGAGTGAGCACATCAGAAATAGCGGTCAGCGCTTCTTCTGGATGCTCATTTGCCCATTCCGTGGAATTGGTCAGGGTGTTGATCATGGCTTTGACCGCCTTGGGGTTCTCCGTCAGAAAGCTGCGTCTTACAAATAAGCCTGCGATCGGGATGCCGTATTCCGAATTGTTGACTTCATTCCAGTATTCCTGGTAATCCAGCACGATCTTGCCATCCGATTGGGAAAGCGCCAGCGAAACGAAGGGCTCCGGTAGAGCGGCGTATTCGACCTTTCCTTCCTTGAAGAGTGCGACGATCTCTTGAGCAGGGGCATAAACAAAGTTGACATCTACATCCGGTTCGATGCCACTGCCGGCGAGGGCGAAGCGGGTCAGCACATCCACCGTCTGTCCCTTCGATTCGGGAGAATAAACGGTCTTTCCGACCAGCGATTCCCAGCCGTCGAATGTTTCACCGGGTGCAGCCAGAAGGTAGAAAACCTTCCATTCATGCACGCCCAGCAGCACCAGATCAACGCCGCTGGCTGTGATATTCGCCCCGGCGGTAATGGGCAGCACGGCGAAATCGGCATCTTCCCCTGCCAGCAAGCCGATCGCTTCATCGATGGTGGTCCAGTACTGGATGGCTACCAGTTCACTATTTTGTGTTTCTCCGCTGATCATTCCAGCCAGCGGGATGACTGCCGGTCCGAGGGGATTAATAAGACTAACCTGAGTATCCAGGGTCGCTTCACCGGCTGCTGCGGGCTGGGTGCATCCCAGCAGGCAGATTGCCAGAAGCAAAAAAGGGAAAACCTTTGTTGACCTAAATATTTTATTTTTCATTGTTGTACTCTAAAACTATGAACTATAGTTTTTGTGGTTTGTAATGTGTATGCAGCAAATGGTGGCTCTTTTCACCACAGGGTCCATCCGTCAGGAAATTTGCATACAGTTCATGAACAGCCGGATTCTCGAAGGACTTGCGTACCTCTGAGATATGATCTTCCTCGTAGAGAGCTTTGGCTCTGGCTTCGCGAATTTCAGCGTTAGTCGGAATGGGCTGACCTCCACCGCCCAGGCAGCCGCCCGGGCACGCCATGAATTCAATAAAGTGGAAGGAAGCCAGTTCTCCGCCGGCTTTGATATTTTCAAGGACCTTTCTTGCGTTTGCTGTGCCGTGAGCTACTGCAACTTTCAGCTCTACACCGTTCAGCCAGTCAAAAGAAGGGAAAAGGTGCGCGAGCATGGCGGGAACTTCGCCTGTCTTTGGTACCGTGATCTGTGCTTTTCGCACTCCTTCCATGCCGCGTACTGGTTTGATATCTGCCTTTGAGAAGTACTGCTCGATCTTGTCGCCGGTCACTAATTCCAGCACGGTGCGCAGGGCAGATTCCATCACACCGCCGGTTGCTCCGAAGATCACGCCGGAGCCGGTTTCGGTGCCAAAAGGATCGTCAAAATCAGATTTTTCCAGCCCGGGGAGATCGATCCCCTTTGCCTTGATCATGCGCGCCATCTCGCGGGTGGTGAGCACATAATCTACATCCTGATATCCGCTGGCGTTCATTTCAGGTCGATTGCACTCGAATTTTTTCGCCGTGCACGGCATCAGGGAAACGGTAACCAGGTCTTTCGGGTCGATGTCTGCCACCTGTGCAAAATAGGTTTTAATGACTGCTCCAAACATCTGCTGCGGCGATTTTGCCGAAGATAGATGCGGGATCATTTCTGGATAAAACTCTTCCAGGTAATTGATCCAACCGGGTGAGCAGGAGGTAAACATGGGCAGCGCAATACTGCTGTCTTTTTTAACCAGAGCCTGATACAAGCGTGATAGAAGTTCTGTCCCCTCTTCCATGATTGTCAGGTCGGCGCTGAAGTTGGTGTCAAACACCTTATCAAAGCCGCATTCACGCAGAGCAGTGTTTAATTCGAAGGGGAGCGCGGTACCGGGTTCCAGTCCAAAACATTCACCGATGGCTGCCCGCGGAGCCGGAGCAGTTTGGATCACGACTACTTTTTTAGGATCGTCGATTGCGTGCTGCACATCTTTGATCGAATCGCGGGTATGGAGAGCAGCCGTGGGGCAGTGGTCGATGCATTGTCCGCAGCTAATGCAGATCGAATCTGCCAGGGGAGTATCCAGCAGGGTGGTAATACGCACATTATGTCCAGTATCTACTACACCTAAACAGCCTATTCCCTGGATCTCTTCACAGGTGCGAACGCAGCGCATGCACAGGATGCACTTATCAGGTTCTCTTTCGATGGCATAGCTGGTACTGTCCATTTCAAGGTGATGTTCCGGTTGACCGAAGTGCAGGGGAGAGGCGCCGAACTTTGCCAGAGCCTGCAGTTCGCAAGTTTCATTACGTACACAGTTAAGATGATCCCAGAAGCCGCAGTGATTGGAAAACAGCATGTCGATCAGGTTGGCGCGTGTGCGCAGTACTTTATAAGAGCGTGTATGAATGGAGATGGGATGCTCGATCTCGAATTCGCAGGCTGCCTGCAGTTCGGGCATACCATCCACTTCTACCACACACATACGGCAGGTACCGCTGTGGGGCAGGTCGGAATGGGAGCACAGGGTGGGGATAAAGATATGCAGTTTATTGGCTGCTTCCAGAATGGTTGTGCCGTAGGGAACATCCAAAGGCTGCCCATCAATGACGATCGGGATCAGATCGGTTGTTTTACCGGCAGTAGTAGATTTTTCTTTTAGATTGGTAGCGCTGAATGGTTGGTTATTGAGCATGGTTTCTTCCTTGATGGATGAATTTATGCGAACGCATTCGCCATTGCTTTTTCATAAATGGGCGAAGGTACCTGATCTTTCTCCACGATGGAAAGAAAAACGGATGTGGCGGATCGCCCATGACTGCAGCGCGAAGCCAGTTGGATAGTTTGCGCCAGGGATATTAATTCGCTCATCGAGCGTTGTTGGTATTCTTTCGCATTCTTCATTCGTTTTATGGAGCGGATCAAGAGTGGTAATCCTTCCCGGCAGGGGGTGCACAAACCGCAGGAAATGCTCTGATAATAATTAAGCACTGTCAGGGCAGCATCCATGAGGTTACGGCTGTCATTCAACACTACCAGCGACCGGGCGAGTTTTTCATCGGTCAGATCGAAGGGAAGGTCAAACTGACTGGCAGGGACGAATTTGCCGCTGTATCCTCCCAGCAGTACTCCCTGTACCTCATGGGCGCCGGCTTTTTTAAGGATACCTGCGATGGTGGTGCTTTTCGCAAATTCATAAACGCCCGGGTTATCGCAGTCGCCTGCCACGCTGATCCAGTTGGGATGCAGTGGGCTGCTGTCTTTGGAAAAGTACTCTGCGATCGAGATGAATTTAGTAATGTTCTCAATTGTAATGGATGGGTCCAGTTCGCTGCGGTGCGGCACAAAGCGCTGCCCGTTCAGCATGGCGCGTAATACATCATCTTCTTTTCCGATGTGATTACCGCCTCCCAAGATCACCTTGATCTCAAAATCGATTCCTTTGTGACCCAGGATAGTATCTCCAAGGAGTTTATGTTCTTTGCGTTTTTCCAGAGTGTTTTCAATATCTGGCATAATGCTGCTGAAATGATCTGGAATGTAAAGGGTGCCCAGTGCTGTCTTTTTGAGGATACCGGCAATAGTCATTCCTTCCAATACAATATCGAGAAAATGCTGCAGCAGGATGCGGTCGGCAAAGGCGCATGCGTCTTCTTCATCCGCGTTGCACACCAGGATACCGTCCGCTGGCTGCAGAAGAGATTGGAATAACTCGTTCTTGGAAAAGTCCTGATCTTTGTTGGTTAAAAATTTCTCCAGCGCCTTCCCGGATTCAAAATCTTCCAGTGAGGGAAGCTGTACGTTGTTTTTAGGGAGAGATTTATTTATTACACTCTCCGGATCGGAGGAAAAAGCTTGCAGGATACCCCCGACTTCCTCCGGCTTGATTTCTGTGAAAATCCTGTCCCCGATCTTGAGCACGGGTGCATGGTCGCACCAACCCGGGTCTTGCGCCCATTCCAGCGAGAACTTTCCATCCGGCGTGGTTTCCCCGAAATTGATTCCCAGGCTTTGGGTGAGCTTATCCGCCACCGCTTGAATCGCCTGCGGTTCGGCGCCGAGACTGCGGCTTAACTGGATCTTGTATTCTCCATTTGGTTTGAAAGAGAAAGCTGGTAAAGAGGATACCAGTTCGTAGACCTGCATTTCTGTAAGGGCTGCTTTGGAAGCGATGTTTTTGATCTCTTCTTCCGGAATGCAGGCATGTTCTTTTTGAATTTGATGAAGCAGTGGTATGATGGTTATTCTTTCTTTAATGAGAGCAACGCGCTGCTCGGATGTGTGCGTGTCGTTGTTGATTGTAACTGTATTTTCCATGTTCTCCTGTAACCTCCAGTGAGATTGCCTCTGTGAAAAATTTGATGTTTATAAGGCAGCAAAAACAGGGGTTTTACCCGCACGAATTATAATGCAATAATTTGCATTTACAAAATATTGCAAATAATTGAGATTAAAGATATTCCTCCCCTTCTTGCGGGGCGGGCGTGTAGGGTGGATTGACATAACCTATCTGTTTTTCTTTCTCATTTGTACGAAGTGTGGGGGAAATAATGAGAGGTGTTATTCCTAGATGATATGGTAACCGAAGATTTTCATTATAAATAATTTATTTATACAAAATAATTCTATTCTATGAAAAGAAATATATTTAAAAATATCGAAATTTGAGATATATTTATAGTAATTTAGAGGGTAATAATGGATTATATAGAAAAGAAAATCTCTAAGTCAGTCATCACTGATGATGATATAGAAATCGCGTATTTAAAATTAAAAACGGATGCCTATTATGATAGAGTAAACCTTTTTATTAGAGCTAAAATTGCTGAATTTGAAGAGGAATACATAAATAGAGGTAATGGATCCAAATTTAATAATTTAAAAAGAACAATAAAGGATTTAATAAACGAGTCAAAAGATAAAAAGGAGTTCTTAAATTGGCTTGAAGAAATTAATTATAGAATCATCCCAAAAACAATTAAGAATGGTGTAGCCGATCTTTTTGATGAAAAAAACATAATAACCAATCTTCGGGAAGGCATGGATTACAGTGTCGAAAAATTTAATTACTATATTGATATTCCAATTCCATTACAAATTCTTTCTGTTCTGTGGGTTGAAAACATTGGTATCTATCTAGATTCAAAACTTGATAAATCATGCTTGGGATATCGAATTCAAGGTAATTCTCTCAGAAATGCGAATATAACATCTCATCGTTTATTTAAATTCTATGTTACTCAGTATAACAGTTGGAGAGATAATGCAATAAAACGTGCTACAACATTGTTAGATGAAGGTGAAAATATATTACTTGGTGCGATAGACATTAAAGAGTGTTTTTATCACTTACATGTAAATTTCACAGAGATCTTTGAGAAAATTAAAGAAGAAAACGATCTGAAGGATGTATTATTTTTTGATAGATTAAACTCTATTTTAGGGGAAATTTATACCTCATATCAAGAAAGAATTGTAAGTAATATAAAAATAACGCATGGAATTGATGTTACATCTACAAAATGTGGAATTCCGATTGGCTTACCTTCTTCCGGTGTTATTGCTAATCATATTTTAAGTGACATTGATAATCTAATTAAATCTGAATATTCTCCTGTTTATTATGGCAGATATGTTGATGATATTCTTTTTGTTATACAAAATCCTGATGAAAAAATTATAAAAACCTCTCTTGAAAATAACAATCCGAAAAAATTTCTTTTACAAAGATATTTTAAAAAGATAATAAAGAAACATGGTAAAGAATATGCATTTATTAATCACCCCGAATTGACCATCAATCCAGACAAGATTATCTTACATTATTACGATCATGAACATAGTCATGCTGGGCTTTATGAATTTAAACGAGAGCTTGAAAAGCAAGCTAGCGAATTCCGTTTTTTACCATTGGAAGATGAGGATTTACAAATTTCAAATTGTGCATATGATATTCATTACAAGGGGTCAGTAAATAAATTGCGTAGTGTGATAGGGATTAGTGAAAATGATACGGAGCTTTCGAAATTTTTTTCAAAGAAAATAATTGAGTTTCGATTAACTTCCACAAAAATCAGCGAAGACCAAATTAAAGATATCTTTCGTTTTTATAAAGGAAGGAATATTTTTGATTTCTGTAGGATTTGGGAGAAAGTTTTTATTCTTTTTCTTATTAATGATAATTTCATGGATCTAGAAAGATTTTTAAATGAAATAAATAAAGTAATCTCTAAATTAGTATTCAATAAAGAAGGGATGAAGAATCTTTCAAAGGATTTAATTAAAAAAACTAAAAGTGATTTGAAATACTACTTATCAATTGCTTTATGTACTTCTCTTTCCCTTATAGGTGAGGGGGATCTAGAAAAAAATAAGGGAGCATTAGGAAGGATAGTTAATCATTTAATAGATGAAAATTATTACTATTTAATTAAAATAATTCGTAATTCTAATATGTTGAGGCAAGAAGTAGTATCATGGCCATTAATAAATTATTCAGATTATCGCGGGAACTTTATTAAATTTAATTTTGATAGTTTTAAATCTACCGATTTTAAGCTAAATAATCAAAAAATTAAATACTCACCTTGTTTTATTTATTTTGACGATTTTCAAGTGTATAGAATCTTAGGGCAAATTATTAAACTAAAAAACCAGGACGAGAATAACGAAATTATTTTAAAAGAACCTTTATCTATAATCAACCCTATTAATGAATTTAAAAATGAATATATTGTTAAGTTTTCAAGAGATAACGAAAGTATTTCTAACTTAAGTTTCGATTATAGTGATGTTGAAGAAAAATCTGAATCAAGCGAAATCATCACTAAACAATTAAAAATCGAATTCGGACAATCTTCAAAAAGTGATTTTTCATTAGAAAATAAAAAACAAATATGTGTTGGTTTAGCAAACATGAAAATACTCGAGGAAGATTATTTATGTAGCTTTCACCCTAGAAAAAAGCCAAAAATAAACTATGAAAGACAGGCTATTTTATACAAACTACTTAATTATTCTTTAGAAAACCCAAAATGTGATCTGCTCGTTTTTCCAGAAGTTAGTATTCCATATTCATGGTTACCTTTTATGATTGATCAATCCAGAAACAAACAGATTGGTTTGATTTTTGGGATGGAACACTGGGTAGTAGGACGATATGCTTTAAATCTAGTTGTTACAATTTTGCCCTTTAAAAATAATCTTGGTTATAAAAATTGCGTGATTTCAATGAGATTAAAAAATCATTATTCTCCCAAAGAAGAATATATGTTAGAGAAACTTAATTTACATAAACCCCAATGGATCCCCTTGTATGAATTGTTTAAATGGAGAAATTTAGTTTTCACAGTATATAACTGTTATGAGTTATCAGATATTAAACATAGAAGTATTTTCCGTTCACTAATTGATTTATTAATTGCTGTAGAGTGGAACCAAGATACAAATTACTATTCTAATATTGTTGAATCAACAGTACGTGATATACATTGTTATATGATTCAGTCGAATACTTCCCAATATGGCGACTCTCGTGTTTCTTGTCCAAAGAAAACTGAGGAAATGGACATATTAAAAATTAAAGGCGGAGAAAACGATTTAATTATTAAAGGTATTCTTGATATTGAAAAATTAAGAATGTTTCAATCGCACA
This sequence comes from Anaerolineaceae bacterium, assembly GCA_963674975.1. Taxonomy (GTDB): domain Bacteria; phylum Chloroflexota; class Anaerolineae; order Anaerolineales; family Anaerolineaceae; genus UBA4781. Next base: position 1,493,258 of record OY771913.1, on the reverse strand, counting down.
AGTTTGATCCCAAAGATAAATCATTTAAGCCAACACCGGCGGGATATGACCATGAGTTAGCAAGAAAGCGATAAGGCTTATTTCCTCTACCGTTGTTTGCGAATTCTTTTTATACATGGATTTCTCGAAGCATAATGAAAACAAAGATTTCTTCTTAAAAGATTCGTTTCACAGAAATAAGCATCCAAGATTTGTAAAATTGTCAACTTTTGTCAGGTAAGCCCATCCGCCGGATGGGCGATCTTTTACCTTCAAGTGGAAGGTGCTTGTGTGGGCTGCACCATGTGCGCCTGCAGTGCGGAACGCAGGTCTTCCACCTCCACCCCCAGTGCGAAAGCCGCTTTCTGGATGAGCGGGTCGCTGGTAGTGGAGCTGTTCAGTACGCTGCTCAGGGCTGCGGGAGTGATGCCCAGCTCCTGCGCTGCAGCTGCCAGATCGGGCACCAACTCGATGGTCGCTTCTTCAGCCAGGTAGGGTCCATCAGCCTGGATTACCTCTCCCCCGCGCACGCAGCGCACCAGGTTGGTAATGCGCACTTCTACCGTGCTGTCGCTGTATTCCAGCGGGTCGCCGTTCTTGGGTTCGCTGCGCAATGAAGCACTGCCCAGATCGGTGCTCCCATCGCGCGTCCAGCAGTTATCAACGCACAGGTAATATGCTTCCGTAGGCACATCCACCCGTGTGGTGGAGGACCACAGGCGCGCATACTCGCTGCTGGTTGGAAAGAGAGCCGTATCTTCAAGAGCGAAGGCGATGCTGGCAAGTTCCTTGATATCGGGCAGGCGCCAGTCATCATAGCCTGCCAGGTCGAGGGTGTCGCAGTAGTTCAGCGCTCCTCCCCAGTTCAGGGAGTAGCTGCTTTCTTCCTGCTGCCAGGTCAAGCCGCTGGCGGCATCCGCAACCGTTCCATCACCATTATCATGCAGGGCGTTATGCCCATAACTACCTCCGCTCACGCAGCGGAAAAAGAACTGCTGGTCAGTGGTATAGCTGCGCAAATCCCCGATGAAGAAATTGTAGGTATAGGCTGCCGTTCCTGTGTCATCCAGCGTGGCGGACCAGGTCTGACCAGCCAGGTCAAAGGATAATCCATCCACATATATACTGCTGGGGTCACCATAGCGAATGTCAAAGATATCGGAGTCGAGAAAGAAAAGTTCCCCCGGAATACCGCTCACGTCCGCGATCGAGAACAGTTCCTGGATGGTTGGCAGGCGCCAGTCGTCCTTTCCGCCCAGATCCAGATCAAAGCAGGCTTGTTCTGCTTCTGCCTGAGTAAGGCGCTGGCTGCTCTGCACCTGCTGCCAGGTCGACCCGCTCACCGTATCGCTGACCGTGCCATTGCGGTTATCGATGAATTGGAAATCGTGCCCCAGGTAGTTTGCGTCCTGCCCGTACAGCACGCCCCCTTCCTCGGTGCAGGGAACGATGCCAATGTAGTTATAGCAGTGCTGCAGTCCGGTATCTTCGATGGGAAAAAACGTCGGGGTGCTGGTAGGGGTGACCTGTACGATCGGTTCAACGGCGCCAGTTGTACAGCCGGAGGCTAAATAAAGGAGAATGAACAAAATGATGTATCTCAACCAGGTGCGCATACCAGCCTCCGATATAAGTTCTATTTTTTATTTTGCCGGTGAAGCTGCGATGGAATGGATATGAACTACCCCTCATAGTTTATAAGGGGTAGTTTTATCTTTCTTATTAAATTGTATTTTAGCGGGAAATGCTAGTATCGGTTGCGATTGTATCCGCCACCACCGCCACGTCGATTGCCGCGGGAGTTGCCGTCGCGTTTCTCGGGTGGTTTGGCTTCATTAACACGCAGGTCACGACCCAGGAAAGAATAACCGTTGAATTTTTCAATAGCAGCGTTCATTCCTTCTGCGTCCGCGAATTCTATAAAACCAAATCCTTTCGAGCGTCCGGAAAACTTATCCGTAATGATATTTGCCGAGACAACTTCCCCTGCCTGGGAAAATAATTCCTTCAGGGATTCTTCGCTGGCATCAAATGATAGATTGCCAACATACACTTTTGTTTGCATTTTAACCCTTTCTTTTTGGAAAAAAGCTGCCGGACGGTTGGATCGGGCTTCTTTTTGCCCACCTGCATATATTTATTTGCAAGTTATTGAGATACACCAATTATACAGTGAAATTGGATCGAATAGGTTTTTATTTATATCAGAGAGTTCTTATTATTCCTGGATAGCATGCCGCAGATCGCGGGAGAGTTTGATGAAATGCGGAGCGTAGCGCGTCTCTTCACCGCGCGGGCGCGGCAGGTCGTTGGATATATCCAAACAGATTGTTCCCGGTCGCCGGCTCAGCACGATCACACGGTCAGAAAGCAGCAGTGACTCGGAAATGGAATGGGTCACCAGCACCACAGTCTTACGCCTCTTTTCCCAGATTTGGAGCAGCTCTTCTCCCATCCTCTCGCGGGTGATGGCATCCAGTGCGCCAAAGGGTTCATCCAGCAGCAGCAGATCGGGGTCCTGGATGAGCGCCCGCGCGATGGCTACCCGTTGTGCCATGCCGCCTGATAGGGTTGCCGGCCAGGCGTGTGCAAATTCACGCAAGCCCACCAGGTCTATCATTCCCTGGGTGTGCTCTGCGATCTCTTTTTCCGGTGTTCCGCGCAGTTCCAGCGGCAGGCTGATGTTTGCCCACACGTCGCGCCAGGGCATGAGATTCGCCTGCTGGAAAACCAGTCCAACCGAAGGCTGCCGCGAGTGCGGATACTGGATCTTTCCATCGCTTGGGTGGAGCAGCCCGGCGAGCAGACGAAGCAGCGTGCTCTTGCCGCTGCCTGAAGGTCCCAGCACGCACACGAATTGGCTGGGAGGCACTTCAAAGCAGAGGTCGTCCAGCGCTTCCAGCTCCCCAGTCTTTTCGGGGAATGACATACTGATATGGTTCAGGCGAAAGGCAAACGGTTCTAATGGATTCATGGGTTAAGGCAAAAACTCATTGGTAAAGGCTTCTTCCAGCGGCAGGGGCTGGCTCATCAATCCCATTTCCAGCAGCACTGCCTGCATGTTCTGCCAGGCTTGCAGCTCGGTGATACCGTTCTTTTCGATGGCAAACATAGGGATGGATGTCTCCAATACCTGGCGCTGCACTTCCTGTTCTTCAGGAGTCAGGCTGGCAAGCGTATCGACATATTTCTTGCAGATCTCGAAAGCTTCATCAGGATGTTCAGTGATGTAAGCAACTCCCTGTAGGGTGGCTGCAGCCATTCCGCGTACCATATCCGGATGTTCCTCGATCATCTTTTCACTGGTTACCAATCCGTTGGCAACCAAGTCCAGGTAATCGGAGGTGCGGATCACATTCACGTTGTAGCCTTCTGCTTCCAACTTGAGTGGTTCATTGGCTACATAGATCACAACCGCGTCTTCCAATCTATTCATCAGGGCTTCGGTCTGGGTATAGCCGATGGAATCGAGTGTCAGGTCGCTTTCCTGCAGTCCATTGGCTTGCAGCAGCGCGCGCAGCCCAATATAACTGGCGCCATACAACCCGGGAAGCCCTACTTTCTTCCCGACCAGATCCTGCGCTTCTTCGATTCCGCTGTCTGCCAGCGCAGCCACTCCCACCGGGTATTCCTGATACCATGCCATTACATAAACCACAGGCAGCCCCTGCGCGCGACCCAGCAGAACCTGCTCCCCCGAAACAATGGCGAAATCCAGTTCGCCCGCGCCGATGAGCGCCACGCTGTCGGTTTCCATGTTGTAGTCCATGCTCACGTCCAGCCCCTGTTCGCGGTAGTATCCGTTCTCAATAGCTACATACATGGGCGCAAACTGCACGTTAGGGATGTAGCCCACCGGCAGGGTTACCGGGATGAGTTCCTGGCTGACAGGTTCGATCATACTCTGGCAGCCTGCCAGTAAAAGGGCGGTTAGGATAAAAAACAGGATCTTTTTTTTCATGAAATTCAACTCCTATCTGGTTTTATTCCGGCAAAAAACTATTGCTGAAAACCTGGTTCAGGTCCAGTTCCTGTGTTAATAAACCCATATCCAGTAAAAGAGATTGCATGTTCTGCCAGGTTTGTAGATCGCTTACGCCGTTTTTCTCTACATGATACAACGTAATGGAGTTTTCCAGCACCTGGAGCTGTACTTCCTGCTCTTCGAGAGTAAGGTCCGCCAGATTGTCGACATACTTCTTGCAGATATCAAAAGCTTCATCAGGATGTTCGCTGGTATAACGGATGCCCTCCCATGTGGCAGAAACCATGGCGCGCACCAGATCCGGTTTTTCTTCGATGACTTTTTGACTGGTGATCAAGCCGTTTCCGATCAGGTCAGTGTAATCCGAGACCCGCAGGGTATTGAGAGTGTATCCCTGCGCTTCAAGCTGGACCGGTTCATTGGCAACGTAGACCACTACTGCGTCTTCCTGCCCATTCGCCAGCGCTTCGGCGGTGGTGTAGCCGATGGAATCGAGGGTCATGTCGCTTTCCTGTAGATCGTTTGCCTCCAGCAGGGCGCGAAAGCCAATATAGCTGGCACCGTATAAACCCGGGATACCGATCTTCTTACTGACCAGATCAGCCGGCTGGGTGATTCCGTCTTCAGCCAGCGAGGTCACCCCGACCGGGTAATCCTGGTACCATGCCAGCACGTATACCACTGGCAGGTCCTGCCCCTGTCCGAGCAGCACCTGTTCTCCGGAGGCGATGGCGAAATCCAGTTCGCCCACTCCCAGCAGGGCTACGTTATCTGTTTCCATGTTGTAGTCGATAGTTACATCCAGTCCCTGCTCGGCGTAAAAACCTTTTTCGATGGCTACATAGAGCGGTGCGAACTGCACATTGGGGATATACCCGGCGGGTAGTGTGATGGGGGTCAACTCCGCGGTTGAACTTGCAGCAGAACTGCAGGCTGCCAGCAGCAGCAGAAATGGTATGAAGAAGAAATATCCTTTTTTCATTGTTTGCTCCGATCTTTTATTTCGCCTCCTGCCAGCGCAGCAGGCGCTTTTCAAGCAGGAGCACAATTCCATATAAAAGCACAGCCAGCAGTACCAGCGTGAGCACTGCCACGAATACCAGGGCTGTGTCGTATTGACCACGCCCCACGTTGATGAGAAACCCCAGCCCTTTATCCGATCCAGCCAGTTCTCCAACCACCGCTCCGATCACAGAAAGGGTGGCGCTGACGCGCATCCCGCCCAGCAGAACGGGCAGGGCAGCCGGCAGTTCCAGATAAAACAGGGTCTGCCTGCGGGTGGCGTGCAGGGTGCGCATCAGATCGCGCATGGCAGATGGCACTGCGTGCAGCCCTACCAGGGTGTTCACCAGCATGGGAAAAAATACTGTGAGAGAACAGATGAGAACCTTTGAGATCACTCCCGACCCAAACCAGATGATGAGCAGGGGGGCGATGGCTGCGATCGGTACTGCCTGGCTGGCAACTAGAAATGGGGAAAGCACTTTTTCCATCAATTTGGATTTAGAAAGAAGGTATCCAAGAATAGATGCTCCTGCAATACCGATGGCGAGTCCACTGATCACTTCAGTAAGTGTAGCCAGGGTATGACGGATCAAACTGCCATCCTGAATGGCGGTGAGCATCCGCTCCCAAACTAATTCCGGGGAGGGCAGGATGAATGCAGGGAAATCGAAGATCATCACAAGCACCTGCCAGCCCGCTAGAAATAGAAGGATTGCCAGTGGGTATGATGTCCATCCTGATGCAAAAAAAGTATTGGTTTGGCTGCGTTTCTTTTTCATGATTAAATAAAAAACCCTGAAAAGCTCTCAGGGCGAATTTTCTTATCAAAAAAACCTTCTTTTATCCGGACTGTACCGTCGACCCCGGAGTTGCACCGGGTCTGCGCTTTTCAGCACTCGTGGGTTTTTACCACCGATCGGGAATTGAGAGCGTACTCTCGCACCCTGCCCTGAAGGACTTATTAAGGGGCAGTATAATGCCACAAGCAGAGCCTGTCAAGCGAACTTCAAATAAATACAATTTTGTTAATGAAACAATAAGATTTTCTTCATACGAAATTGGGTGGTCTGTGATATAAAAACACAGATGTTAAATGGAATATTGGAAAGAACCTTATGTTAATTGTCATTTCTGATCTGCACCTTGAAGAATGCACCTGGGGAGTTAACCCGGCACTGCGTGCCAACCGCAACCTGGAACCGAAAGCATATCAAAAATTCATCCGCACCATGTCAAAAGAAGCAGCGGTGAATCGTGCTCTGTCGGTGGATCTGGTGCTGGCGGGAGACATTTTAGAGTTAAATCACTCCAATATCTGGTATGAAGATACTGTCAAGCCCTATGTGAACCTATCCGAGATCCATCCCGGTTCGGAGCATGAGAAGAAGATCCTGCGCCTGCTGGATCTGATCGGGGATGAAGGACGGGTATCCGGTTCACTGGCTTTGATCCGTGATTTTCAGAAGTATTTTGATGTGGAACTGCGCCTGCATTACCTTGTGGGCAACCATGACCGGCTGGTAAATGCCACACCGGCGACACGTACAAAAGCGCGTGCACTTTTAGGAATGCCTGCCAGCGATGAACTTCTTCCGCATACCTTTACCTACTACAGCCAGGACAAACCGCTGGCTTTTGTGAGGCACGGGCATGAATACGATCCATCGAATTTCTCAAAGAACTACCGCAATGCAGGCACTATTCCGACGAATATTCCGGAAGAAGAATACGCCCAGCCGCCGGTGGATGATTTTTCAGTAGTGGAACTCATCTACAAACTTCCGTTTATGTTCATCCGCCATTATGGAGCGGAAAAGATCAAGAGAAATAATTCACTGAAAAACCTGTATTATCGATTGATCGAGTTTCAGGATGTACGCCCGCAAAATGCTTTGATGAATTTTATTTTCAATACCCCCGGCATGACACGCAAGGAAGCGTGGAAGTATCTAGAACCGATCATTCTGGAAGAATTGAACAGCCTGCGCAAAGATCCCATTCTCAATTTACCGCTTCTGCAGGGGAATGCGCTGAAAAAAATACTCCGCCTCAATCCTCTGCGCAAAAGCATCCCATACTATCTGATAAAGCGTGTATCTTCATCTATAACAAACCGCATCAGCAGCAACGAGACGAACCTGCCGGCGATCAAGGAAGAACTGCTGCAGAAAAATGGAGATTCGGTGCGCTGCATCATTTCGGGTCACACTCACCAACCGCTGGTAGCACTGCTGGATGCTGAAGATGGAGTGGAGCGTTATTACTTTAACTCGGGCACGTGGCGTAACCAGGTACCGGTGTCGCCCAATCAAACGAATTTTGGGCGCATCAAGACTTTCTCGAATGTGGTGGTGTATGGGGCAGACGAAAATCACTCGCACACCGAAACACGCTCGATCTGGTCATTTGATTTCTCTGCGGGATTCAGCCAGAAATTCTATGGCGGTATGCGCAAGGTGTAGATCTTTCTTTTGAAAGTAGAGATCAACCCTGTAAAAATTTCCAATTGAACAGCGGGTGCAGTGCGATTTTTTCCTTCTGCAAAGCAGGAGCAGGCTGCTGCAGTACCTGCCGGCAGGCGAAAGCGATGTTTGCTGCAGAGGTACCGTGGTTCTGCATGGGCATCAGTTCTTTCAATATATCCTGATCCAGATAGGTATGAACTTCTTTACCCAGCGCTGCGGCAACGAAGGTACATGTGGAGCGCTGGGTGATAACCGCGGCAGCGTTGGCAATCATGTGATCAGTATTGCCGCGGGTGAAGATGCGCGCGTCGTGGGCATACATACGGATCTCACGATAGGCGCGCCGGGCGTTTTCCATGGGATGTAGTTTGAAAAAAAGCGGTCTTCCATCTGCAATTTCCAGGCAGCGTTTGATAAAACCGGCGCGGTAATCGAACTGCCCGGTTTCGCGCAGGGGTGAAGTGGCGACCAGTACGTAATCATGGTAAGGGAAGTCATTATTGCGCAGGGTTTCCAGATCATCGAAATTGGGGATACCAGTGACGGTGATCTTTTCGGCTCTCACACCTTTTTTGATGAAAAGGTTTTTGTATCCTTCCGAAGCCACACAAAAAATAGTATAGGCATCGGATAATCCGGTGGCAGCAGTGTTGGCGAGATAGCGGGGCAAGCGCAGGTATTTAACCAGCAGATAAGCCAATCCCTCCGGTTCGGTGATGCCTTCCTGCACCAGCACAAGCCGTTTCCCACGGATATTCTGCTGGACGATGAGGTCGCTGCAGGTTACCACCAAGTCATAGGCATGTCGCTTACCGCGCACATCGAGAGGAAGCTGCTGTTCCTTGAAATAACGTAGAGTCTCGTGGTAGTGGCGACCCCCCAGGATACTGGCTTTTAGCAATCCTGCACGCGCAAGCATATGCACCAGCCCATCGGCGTAATAGGGAGTGAAATAAGCATCCACTTCTTGCATTTGTGCAGCGATCTTGTGCATCATCTTTGTCTGGTTCAATGAACCGCAAATGAAGAGGACGGTTGGTTTTTGTTCCATGAGGACCTGTTTACATTGCCGGTTCGAGAATGGGGATGGAGTAGAAATCAGGTGAGAGTACCAGATCCTGTTCAAGCAGTTCCAGCACCTGCGGAAGTTCATGTAATCGTGAAATGGAAAATGCTGCGCTGTTGGGGTTGTATCCTTCACCGATCCAGATGGTAGAAAAACCAATTCTGTTGGCGGGTGGAAGGTTGCGCGGAGTATCATCGATGAAAACACAGTTAGAAGGATTCAGGTCGCCTGCCATTTCCAGAGCATGATGATAGACCCAGGGGTGCGGTTTGGGAATGTACTCCATGGTCCACACATCCAGAATGCCGTCAAAAAGATCGGTGATACCCAGGGCGTTAAGCACCCGCATGCTATGGCTGCGGGAGGAATTGGTGAAGATCCATTTAGAAGCTGGAATGGAAGCCAGGGTCTCCCGCAGCACAGGGTCGGGCTGGAGATAGTGCGCTATATCGAGATCGTGGATGAAATCCAGATAGTATTTCGCATCGATCTTGTGTTCTTCCAGGATGCCGCGCAGCGTCGATCCATACGTGCCGTAGTAGCGATTGATGAGAGCTGGGATGGCAGCAGGATCCAGATGCATTACTTTTTCCATAAAAAGGGAAATACGGCGGCTCATCTCATCCATAATGCCATTGTTTTTGTCGTAAACAGTACCATCCAGGTCAATAAATAGTGTTGAAATCATTTTTGTCATGCTAAAAGTTTAATGAATGAATATCAACAGGAGGAAAAGAAACGGTTAACAAATTGTTAGGTCTTTCCTACACGCTGTATTAGCGTAATGTAGATTCGATGAGAAAATAGCGATAATATGAATTACTGAAAGTAAAATTAACCTATGGAAACTGGTGTTCCTTATACCATTCAGCAGGCAAGCTGGCGTGATCTGCACGACCTCTATCGGTTAGAACATGCCTGTTTTGATCAGGATGCCTGGCCGATGCTGGACCTGCTGGGAGTGCTGACCTTTCTGGGTGTGGTACGGCTGAAAGCAGATTGGGAAGGGAAGATGGTCGGTTTTATCGGCGGCGAATCGCGCGACCAGCGCCAGACAGGCTGGATCATAACCCTGGGTGTGATGGAAGAGTTCCGCGGGTATGGAATAGCGCAGAGACTGCTGGCAGAATGTGAAAAAAAGCTCGCCCCACAAACCATGCGCTTATGTGTGCGGATGAACAATGAGCCGGCGATCCGCCTGTATAAAAAAGCCGGATATATTCAGGTGGAGATCTGGCCGCAGTATTACCGGGGCGGTGAAGATGCACTGGTACTGGAGAAATACTTAGTCTACTAATGGAAGGAAATCATGCAGGCAAAAACGATCATCGATTGTCATAATGAATTGGGAGAAGGTCCTATCTGGCACCCGCTGGAGAACCGCCTTTATTGGGTTGATATTCTGAAAAAGAAGATCCAGCGCTATGACCCGGTCAGAAATGATTATCAAGTTTTTTCAGTAGGGCAAATGATAACTGCTATCGGTCTGCGCGGCGGCAGTAATTTCATCACTGCCGGGGAGCATGGCATTGCGTTCTGGGATGCAGATAGAGATATTTTCCATCCCATTTGCGATCCTGAAAAAGGCAAACCGAACGCTCGCTTCAACGATGCGAAGATTGATCGGGATGGACGCTTCTGGGCGGGCACCATGACCAAGGTTGATATCAGCAGCACTCTGTACCGGTTGGATAAAGATCTGGTGCTGACCCCTATGATCCGCAATGTGACTATCTCCAACGGCATCGGATGGAGCCCGGATGACCGCATCATGTACTATAACGACACACGGCGCCATACCATGTACGCCTACGATTTTGACCATGAGAGCGGCGAGATCAGCAATAAGCGTGAATTTGTTCGTTTTGGTGATAAGGCAGGTTCTCCGGACGGCTTGACGGTGGATGCAGAAGGATTCATCTGGTGCGCCTTGTGGGGCGGCTGGCGTGTAGAACGCTATTCTCCCGAGGGAAAATGTGTGCAAACCGTTGAAGTTCCGGTAGCCCAGCCATCTTCCGTTGCTTTTGGCGGTGAAGACCTGGATACGCTGTATATCACTTCAGCCAGAGAAGGATTGAGTGAAGAAAAACTGGCAGATCAACCGGAGGCGGGAAACCTGTTTGCCTGCCAGCCGGGTGTTCAAGGACTTCCGGAACCCAAATTCGCTGGATAGGATTTTTGATTTATTAATCTGAAAAGCTGGAACCTTCAGTGCGTTCCAGCTTTTCAGTAAGAAGAATATTATTAAATTTTGTTAATAGTAAGTTTTGTGACCTTTAAATGTTCCTTTGTAGGTCTATTTGATTAGGGTGCTGATATAGCCCAAAATTGAGCCAATGAACCCTAAGTCAGTATCACCAAAGGAAGATCCAGCCCACGCGGGATTCAACCCTGCCAGGGAGGTGTAAACCAGACCAGCCAGGAAGGTGAACATTACACCATTGATGATGCCTCCCAGAACTGCGCCTTTCCAGCCACCGGTTGAGTTTCCAAAAATACCGGCTGTTCCACCGCAGAAGAAGTGAACGATCATGGAGGGAAGAATTACTCCGCCGAGTGCGCCGCCGCTAGCGATCTGGATGAACATGACAACCAAACCACCTGCAATGGAAGATAAGTAGCCAAGAAGCAGTGCATTCTGAGCATAAGGGAATACAACCGGGCAATCCAGAGCCGGGACAGCGTTCGGAACGATTTTTTCAGAGATACCGCGGAAAGCGGGGACAATCTCTGCAAGAACACTGCGAACACCCAGGAGAATAACGCCAATGCCACCGGCGAAGGTCAGTGCCTGGATGAAGCATTGTAGCCACCAGGGGCTGCCAAGAATCTCTTCAACATTGACACCCTTGGACATACCGATCAGGCTAATAACAACAAAGATGATGAGCATGATAAAGCCCATAGCAACCAATGGTTCGCGCATGAAGCCGATCCAGGCGGGAAATTTGATCTTTTCCGAATCATCCTCTTTTTTACCAACGAATTGACCAAGGAATCCGGATGTAGCGTATGCAATTGTTCCGGGGTGACCTAATACGAAATCCTTGGAACCAATGATTTTTTCCATGAATGGTGCAGACAGAGTTGGAAACAGAACCATAGTAATCCCGGTAATCACTGAGCTGAGAACGATTACTAGGAGAGGGCTGCTCGCGATCGGGGGCATTAATGAGAACATAGCTACGGTTAACACGGAATTAAACAGAATAACGTGTCCGGTCAGATAAATGTATTTCCATTTGGTGAGAAGGGCAATCAAAATATTTACAATGAAAGCACCTAAGAAAACCCATGCTACCATTGGACCAAGCACGGCGTCTTGTTGTACAAGAGCTGAGAAGACTTCATTTACAGGCAGGGCGGCATTGGGAATATTCAAAACCGCGATGAAAAGATCTCCTAAATAGCCTGTAACTCCTGACACAACGGTTGCGCCAGCGCTCAAAATGATCCAGCCAATAATTGTTTTGAGGGTTCCGGAGACAATATTTGCAAAGGGCTTCTTGAGTGCAATCAAACCTACCATTGCAATCATACCCACTAATATGGATGCTTGAGAAAACATCCCTTTTACTATTTCAAGAATAACCAACATATCTATTTACTCCTTTTTATTTTCGAGTACTTCCTTGTATACAGGTATTAATGCTTTTTCGATCTCTTTCTCGTTAAAGAGATTGAGAACAGTTACCACTTTGGCAGGGGTGTCCATTAAACCAGTGGCAAATTCGCTTGTAGTGACATAAATATCAATACCTGGTTGTCGAGCAGTGCTGACATCAAGAACTTCACATTGCCAGGTGTCTTCTTTATAACCTGCATTTTTTAAAACTTTATTCACACCCATCTTAACTAACAACCCGCTACCTAATCCCATACCACAAACACATCCGATTTTTATCAAAGATTGGCTCCTTAAAAATTTATTTACTGAGAAAGCAATCCAAGCACAAAAGCAATAACGAAGAAAATCAGTGCTATGGAACCTTCAGTCTTGCCAACAATTTCTTTTGCTGTTTTCGACATAATAGTTTCCTCCTTTCTTTATTTTTGATAACAGGTAAATAATATCTAATCAGCGTATAACATTATAATATTATAAGTTAATACTAACAAATATACTAGTATAGGAATTTTCATTTGTCAATAGTATTTAATACATACTGCATTGGGAATATAAACCAAGTTTTGAAGAAAAAACAATAGGTTGATAAAGAACTGTCAATTGAGAAGAAAATGTGAAAAAGGAGAGAAATATTCTCATATCTCACTCCTTTTCAAAAAAAATATAAAATTTTTATTCATTTCCTATAAAAATTGCCAATAATTCTTCTTTAGTTTTGCTTGCTTTTATCTTTTTGATGTTATTATCATTTCCCAGCACACCTGCCAGTTCGGATAATCCGGTGATGTGTTGTTCATGATCAATAGCTGCTAATGCAACTAGAAGATAAACCGGATCATTAGCTTTATTTCCAAAGTCTACTGTGTTTTTTAAGCGCACCACTGCGATACTGGCTTTAATAACGCCATCTTCAGGGCGAGCGTGTGGGAGAGCAATACCGGGCGCCACAACAATATATGGACCAAATTCTTTTGCTACACGGATCATAGCTGCAGGAAAACGCTCCTCTACTGCTCCATCATCAACTAATAATTTCCCTGCGGCAAAAATAGCTTCTTGCCAATCTTTGGCTTCCACATCTACCGCGACTAGTTCCGGGCGAATGAGATCTTTAAGGTTCATTAATATTTACCATCCTGATTAAATTTATATTACAGCCATCCATTATAGTGTATTAATATATTATTATAATGAATTTATGAAAAACACTTGCAATTTAAGGACTATCCGTGTAGCATTATCTAAACATCCGTAAAACTCTATACAAATATATTGGATAGAGAATCCCTATCTGCTCCTTAAAAGCATTTTTGTTGCTTTTAAATAATCCACAAACAATCCAAATAAAAATTAATACTAAAAGATATAGCTATCGATGGTGATAGCTAGGAGGTATTTCGTGAAAACAAAGCGAAGTGAGAAGGAAATATTGCTTGAATTCTTTACCCGATATCCAAATTTGAAGGGCATTGAAGCTGAACTGCTTAAAGCTTATAAGATTATGTGTGAAAGTTTTGCAAATGAGGGGAAACTTTTAATTTGCGGGAATGGTGGAAGTACTGCTGACTGCGATCATATCGCTGTTGAGTTGCTTAAATCCAGTGAATTAAGACGACCTATTACCGATGCGCAACGTGAAGCACTTGTAAAACTCTACCCAGAGGAAGGAGAATGGATCGCTGATCGATTAATGCAGGCTTTACCGGCTATTTCTCTAGTTACGCATGCTACCATACTGACCGGAATGGCAAATGATGTATCCAGTGACATGATATTTGCCCAGCAAGTATTTGCCTATGGAAAACCAGGTGATATGCTTCTGGCACTCAGCACTTCAGGGCGCTCAACGAACATTTTACATGCTGTACGTGTTGCGCAAGCTCTGGAAATGCACACCATAGGGCTTACCGGAAGCATTTCTCCTGACTTAAAAAACATGTGTGAGGTTACTATATGTTCTCCTGAGATTGATCCACCAAATATTCAAGAAAACCATTTACCGATTTATCATGTACTTACCAGATTGGTGGAAAATTATTTCTTTGAATAATGGAAAACGAAATTTCATGTAGGTGAATCATTCTAATGAAAGCGATATACTGGTTTGATTTATGAAATTGCTTGATTTGCTTGCATATAAAAATAACCCAACCGTATAAAGATTTCTATATGGTTGGGTTTTACTGTAAATATCCCTATTAAATTGAATACTTCTAATATTTCGAACTTTTTTTCTTACTTAAGAATTGTAAGAGCTTCTTTGAATTTAGGATTGTTCATCGATAAATAATCAGGATGGCAGCCTCTTCCCTGAAGCGAAAATTGATACGCTAATTGCCAAAGAGGAGAAATGTATACAACAGGTGAAAACAGTTCTGTGACGATAGAAGGGATTCTGATTATCAGATCATATTCATCGGCTAGTTTTATATCTTCAGGTATAAGTAAGATTACCTTCGATCCAATGATCTTACATGCTTTTGCTTCTAAAAGAACTCTATCTTGAAGCGGTCCTGGAGCAGCGATGAAGATAACCGCCATATTCGAGCGCAGTGTCTGAATGGGACCATGTAAAAAGTTTTCCAGTTGGAATGATTGAGCAGGTATACCCATGGATTGACTGAATCCGATAGCAGCTTCATCTGCTGTCGCATAGTTCGGTCCGGATCCGATAACAAATAGTGAACTGCATTCTTTACAAACATTAACGAAGTTTTGTAATTTTGAAATATCTTTTTCTGTAATCCTTTCGACAATTTCGGGAATTTGCGCTAATTCTGCCTGATACTTTTGTATTTTCTCCTCACCCTGCTTGATTTTTCCAAGGGCAATTGCCAATTGGAGCATTCTGAAAATTGCGCTGGTATAGGTACGTGTCGCAGGCATTTCAGGTTTTGATCCTCCAGGACCGATGATTACATCATCCACACATTTCGCCAATGCACTATCTTGAATATCGGTAATACCAATCGTGAAACCTCCCGAATTCTTGATCATTTTGACAACTTCTGGATCTCCCTTCGTACCACCAGAATGGGAGTGGAAAAATGCAGCCGTTTTAGAATTGATATTCATAGGTGGGTATGCTTTAAATTCCGAAGTTAGATAAACAGAGGTAGGTATTTCAGCAATTTGCTCAAAAGCAAATTTTTCGGCGATTGAAGCAAAAAA
Organism: Anaerolineaceae bacterium; assembly: GCA_963674975.1. Taxonomy (GTDB): domain Bacteria; phylum Chloroflexota; class Anaerolineae; order Anaerolineales; family Anaerolineaceae; genus UBA4781. The sequence goes on along the minus strand of OY771913.1, from coordinate 1,477,959 downwards.
ACCTGCTGCAGTGCCCAGTAAAAATAAATGCTCGATATTTTTTTGTACGATCTTCTCCGCAACTCTATTTACTTGATTTACTACTTCTTGATCTAAGCACTCTGCAAGAATTCTTGGGTTTTTTGTGATGGATTCCCATATATAGAAGGGATGCTTCTCTCTTATCTCAACCTGCTTTTTTCTGATGATCTGATTTTCTATTCCTTTCTTTCTGTTCTCTCGATTTTCCATTTCATTCTCCTTTGTTTTCTATATCAGAATGCGAGTTCTTTATAAAAAGAATTACAAACCACTATAAATCAAAGCATTAATCTTGAATGGGTATGCCTTTTTCGGGCGCCATTTATTCAAAGAATTCATATAGAAGAGGTCATAATGACCTCATTCTATATAGAGCTGCAAAGAAAATAGATCTCTTGATTGGCGATATTGAACGGATTACTTAATATTCCAGGTTAGTGTATTGCCGCAAGAAGTACAGGTAGCAGTCTTGGTACCTGCTTCATTGTCTACCTTGATCTCCACATCACCGCCGCAAGAACAACGTCGTTTGACGGTTAGAATCTTCCCCTTGAAATCAATTATCTCGAAATTTCCTTTTCTGGAAGATTGTTCTTCTTTTGTCATTTTTATCTCTCTTTGCGATAAATTTTCACTATTATAATATAATATTATAATAATATATTCTTAGATATAAATATTGTTAAAATTTGACCATAAAAGAAATTGAAAATTATTTCAACATCAAACTGTCCACATATTCTTTGGAAACCTTCTATGGATAAACAAAGAATATTTGTAAAGTGAGTAAAGATAATGATAGAAAATGTAGAAGAAATTGAGAAAATTGCAAGGCTAATACGCCGAGATATTCTTGAAACTGCGCGGGATTGCAAGGTGGGTGTACACGTGGGAGGAAACCTAACCCTGGCTGAAATTATGGCGGTATTGTTCTTCGGTATAGCAAGATTAGATCCTCAAAATCCCAAATGGGATGATCGCGACCGTATCATCCTGAGTAAAGGACACGGGAATTTAGCTCTTTCATCAGCAATGGCACGGTTGGGTTATTTTCCTTTGAGCGAGCTAAAAAATTTTGATACTTTTAATTCAATGCTGAGTATGCATATTGATAAGCATCGCATGCCTGGCGTAGAAATCAGTTCTGGATCTTTGGGGCATGGATTATCTGTTGCGGTTGGCGCTGCTTTAGGAGGAAAAATTGATCTGACAGATTGGAAGGTGTTCTGCATTATATCTGACGGGGAATTGATGGAAGGTTCAACGTGGGAAGCTATCCTGAATGCGGCACAAAATCATCTCGATAACCTTACGGTTGTTGTTGATCGCAATCGCTTTACGATCGATGGTTCAACGGAAGAAAACATGGCTCTTGAACCATTGGTTAAGAAAATGGAAGCCTTTAATTGGAAAGTTATTGAGGTAGATGGGCACAATATCGATCAATTGATGAAAGCCTTCCTTGCAAACAGCTTCTCGAAGAAACCTAAGATGATCATTGCAAATACCATAAAAGGACGAGGGGTTCCTGCATTGGAAGATACACCGGGATCCCATTTCCTGAAAATAAAACCGGAAGATGTCAAAGAAGCACTGGATAATCTCAACAAAGAAGCAGAATTAATGGAATAAATCAATGGATACAATCAATTCAACTAACATGTTCATTGGGTTATCAAGTAGAGAGGCATTTGGGAAAATCATTACTCAACTTGGTGAACAAAATAATAAAGTGGTTGCTTTAACTGCGGATTTAACGAATAGTGTTAAATTAAACGAGTTCAAAGCAAGATTTCCCACACGGTTTTTTAATTTTGGAGTTGCTGAACAAAATATGATGGGTGCTGCTGCTGGTTTCACTCTTGCAGGGAAAATACCATTCGCCTGTACATATGCAGCTTTTTCTTCGATGCGCGCTTGTGAGCAGGTACGAACAGATATTGCATACAATGATTTGCCTGTAAAGATTGTGTCAACACATGGTGGTTTTAGCTTTGGGATCGCCGGAGCAACTCACCATGCATTAGAAGATGTCGGTATTTTTAGAGGAATACCGGGCATGACCGTCCTGGTTCCGGCAGACGCAATTGAAACGGCAGCTATCATGAGAGCGATAGTAAACATACCAGGTCCCTTTTATGTTCGACTGAGCAGAGTCAAAGAAAAGACAGTATATTTCCAAAACTTTGAATATAAAATCGGTTCCCCTGATTTATTGCAGGAAGGGAATGATATTGTTTTGATTGCTATGGGCGCACAGGTGGGCGAAACTCTGGAAGCAGCTAGATTACTATTAGAAGATGGAATTAGCGCTGGTGTAATGAATGTGTCAACGATAAAGCCAATGAATGAAAAAGCGGTTGTTTCTATTTTGAATAAATATACTATGGCAATGACTGTTGAGGAGCACAACATCATTAATGGGTTGGGCAGTGCAATTTCGGAATTAATAGCTGCCTACCATGTAGATATAAAATTTATGCGCCATGGCTTACGAGATATTTTTACTACATCCGGATTGTATCCGGACCTTTTGAAATACTATCATCTGGATGCCCAGGGGATAAAAGAAACAGCAATAAAGTTTCTGGAAAAATCCCTATAAGTGACACGTGCTGCAATAGTGTTTTTTGTGAATTTATATTTCCTTTTGATTACATTATGTAGATTTCATTCGCAAAAATCCGCAAGGTTTTCTCATTAACTGCTGAAATCAAAAGATTTAATTGCTTGATGTATCTGCGAATGTGGTTTTTTCTGAGAGAACCTGTATGAATTTTCCCTTTACTTGTTAATTTCTTGAGTTAAAATTTCTCAATTGTGATTCTAAATGGAGGAGCGATGAACGATTTCAGGAAAATGTTCCCGAAAATAGAAATATTATTCCTTGCTGCGGTATTCGGAGGAATATTTCCCATTCTATGCTTTCTGATTGGTTGGTGGAGCGGCGTTTCCATCTTGCCTGAAGGATCGATCAAGTATACAGCCCTGGGTGGATTGCTGGTTGGGATCATTGTCGATGTTCTATTTTTAAAAAAATGGGTCATTCAGGCTTACACGATGGATCTAAAGTGGCTGATAGCGATTTATCTGCTTTATTCTATTGGGCTTTTTGGTTTCTTCATGGGCGTTCCTGTATTCAATTTGCTGCTGGGATTATTCGCCGGATTCTATATGGGACTGCGCATGGTGGAAGAAAAGAAAACACAGGCAGAAGCTGAATCCGTTTTCAAGAAGACAGGGTTGTTCACCAGTTTTGTGCTGGGAGCTGCCTGCGTGATTGCCATAGTGATCGCGGCTATGGATGCCAGCACTGCAGCCAATATCAATGGCATGTTCGGATTGAAAGATCCACTATCAATAGAAACCATCCTGATCCTTTCCGGTGTTGGCGGTGCAGCTCTGGTGGTTCTGGAATACTATCTTACCCGCGGTATTGCGCGATGGGCATATAAATAGGCTGTGATGAACGCGTGGATTCTCCTTTTTAAAGGTATAGGATTGGGCTTTTCCATTGCGGCTCCTGTAGGACCGATCGGTGTGTTGTGCATCCAGCGTACTTTGAAGAAAGGGTTTTCTTCGGGATTCGTCTCCGGGTTGGGAGCTGCCACGGCAGATCTGTTCTATGGTTCGCTGGCTGGTTTTGGTGCATTATGGCTGGGCAACCATCTGGTGAAGATACAAACTCCTTTGCGCGTGATCGGGGGTGGAGTGCTCATTTTGCTGGGTATTCGCGCCTTTTTCCAGAAGGAAAAGAACGCAGAGGAGTTAGAATCTTCATCTCATCTGGCTGGAGATTATATTTCTACTCTGTTACTGACCTTGACCAATCCGATCACTATTTTCTCATTCGCCGCGGTATACGGTGGATTGGGACTGAGCGCCGGCGAAACCGGTCCCTGGCAAATGGTGATGCTGGTGATGGGAGTGTTCTTGGGGTCGATCACCTGGTGGCTGGCGCTCAGCAGTCTGGTTTCTCTGTTGCATGGGCGATTAAAACCAGCTTTTTATACCATCATCAATAAGATAGCTGGAGTTGTATTAACCGGTTATGGAATTTTCCTATTTATCAGTTTATTCAATTGATGTTGAAAATTAGTAAAACTTCTTTAAAATGAAAGCAGAATCATTCCTTTATATATAATGATCTGATATCTTAATTAAAATAAGGATCGGATTAAAAAAGAGAAGAAGAATCAAATTATAAAGGAGTCAATGTAAAATTCTGTTTAATTTATTTCTCGATTATGCAAATTAATTAGTAATAAACTGTGTACTTTATAATGTTATAATGATAAAAAAGGTAATCTAGTTAAATAAAATAGATCAATATGAAAATGATAGATAGAAATAAACCAATACCAATTTCTTATCAACTTCAACAAATTCTCCATGACAAAATTGAAGAAGGCGATTGGAGAAGTGGTGAACAGATACCTACAGAAAATGAATTATGCAAGCAGTATGATGTCAGTCTGATAACCGTTCGACAGGCTCTTAAGCAGCTTGAAATCCAGGGATTAATAAAACGTCTTCGGGGGAAAGGGACTTTTATTGAAGATAAAAAAGTGAAAGATCTTTGTCTGCAATCACTAACCGGTTCTTTTGCTTTTGCCCCAGAAGGCGAACGAAATTTTTCCACAACGGTAATTGAAAAAGGAATTGAGGCGCCCAGCGAATATGTAACCGAAGTTTTGGAATTGAATCCTGAAGATCGTGTCATTAAACTAATAAGAATCAGAAATGTTGAAGGAAAACCATTTTTCTGGACAAAATTTTTCCTTCCGGAAAAATTATGCCCGAATTTGCTGGATGAGGATCTGGAGAACCAAACTCTATATGAAACATTAAAGTTAAAGTATGGTTTGGTTGCCGCATCTGCGTCAAGAACGATTGAAACGGTCATCGCATCAAGCAGATCGGAAAACTATCTAGGGGTTATGCCTGGTGTACCAATTAATCTCCTTACAAGTGTGTCTTATTTAAAAGATGGTAGACCATTGGAATATTCAAAATGCTATATTAGAGCCGATCGGGTGAAATTTGAAGTGAAAATTAACTCTCGATATGGTGATTGATCTTTGTTAAGTCTGATTAGAAACGATACATACGAAAACTAAATTTTATAAATAAGAATGATTTTGATGATCAGAAAAATATTTTCTGACTTATGACTCTCCCTTTTTTATCAATTCGAAAGCACGCCGGATATCATCGGCTGCCATGCGCTGTTTGGCTTTTTCGATCAAAAAATTCTTCCCCGTCTGCAGGTAGGAGGGGAATACGCGTTTTCCCTCAAAAAAATATTCCTGGTCCCGAATTTTATAGGTAGATCCAGCCGGGATACAGGCTTTGCCTGTTTTACGGCGGGCGATGAGGTTGAGCGCTTTGATGGCAACATCTCCCATCAAGAGCAGAACCTTCAGGTTGGGGAACTGTGCGATTTCTTTTTCAAGCACAGGGGCATATTTTACGATCAGCTCGCGCGGCATGCTTACCCCGGGGCGTGGCTCTTTGACGGCAACCGTCAGATATACGCCCAGATCGGTGATATCGGCAATGCTGTGAACAGGGAAGCCGGCTTGCTGGAAAGCGCTGATGGTGTTCTGCACGTAAAGCGAATCGGTGGAGGTGTAGAAGTAATCTGCTTTGTTCTCCGGCATACCTTCGGCGATCATCAGAATAGATATGCTTTTGAAATCTCTCATATGGTTTTCCTTAAAATATTTTATATAGGTATGGTTAGTTTGAAGCAAGCAGCTTATATGCTTCTTCCTCGATCTCTGCCACCCGCAGTATGTTTTCTGTGATCTTCCCTCTGTCCTGCTGCAGGGCTGCTTTGCACAGTTCGCGGATCAGGCTGCCCGATTCCTTGAACATTCCCGAAACATTGATCCAGCTTTCATTCCCATATTTTTCGCCCAGATTCTGTAGGACCTGCGCTTTCCAGGTGCGCATGCCGTTGCTCTTTTCGAAGGTAGTGGGCAGTTCCGGCGGGGTGGTAGCGTAGGTCACCAGGTGTTCGAAGGAGGCTTTGTCCTGCCAGATAGGAACTTCCTTCGCCAGTTTGCGCATGGCAGGGATGCCGAACATGGCAACCGGCGGGTGGAGCATCTTCTGGGCGCGGAACTGTAATCCCTTCTTCGCGATCTCCAGTTCAGAAGGCAGCGGCTGGGGGAGGACGAAAGCGCGGGCGGTGTTCTTCTTGCTCATGCCGGGCACATTTACGTTCAGGGAATCCTCAAATTCTTTATAAGAGATGGGTTGAACTTCTTCGCAGCCGCAATCTTGCACGAAAACCGTTTGCGACTCTTCATCGTATCCCACCAGCAGGATGTAGTGAATGGGAATGTGCTGTGTATGATAGATCTCGGGATAGTAAGGCAGATAATACATATCCAGCGCCCCAACCACCATCGGATGCTCTTCATCGATCCACTCTTTCATCTTACGGAAGGTATTGGTAAAGCTGCGGTTTTCCAACAGCACCTGTTCGAAACCGATGATGCTTTCCAGATCCTGCAGGAGATGTTTGGTGTTCGCTCCCCAATAGACCATATTGGGAGGAACGAAATTTCTGAATTTAAGATAGGAAAATTCCCCCATGCCTCCCAGCACAGGGATGAGGTATTCCATGTAGGGTTCTCCCTGCCAGGAAAGAATATCTTCCAGCCCGTTGCTGAAACAGGTAGATTTACACACGCGGTGGGGTAGGCTTAATATCTTTTTCATGAGTTCATTATCGAGCATTGAAAAGAAAGAATCAATGGTGAAACCATATCTTTCGTGAATCTCCCCGTTTAAATATCCAGCGGAGAGGGAGGGATTCGAACCCTCGGTGATCTAAAAGACCACAACGGTTTTCGAGACCGCCCCGATCGGCCACTCCGGCACCTCTCCGTTCGTGCAGCGAATTATAGCATTTCGTTTCTTAAATGGCTACGCTGTCTCCTAATTGAGGGTAGAGTACCTGCTTGAAATCATGGTCTGCCAGCAGCTGCTGAAAAGATTCGGCTGCATCCGGATCGCCGTGCACCAGATACAATCCTTTTAAAGTGGATTGTGTGGCTTGGGCATACTGTAGCAGCAAGTTTCGTCCGGCGTGGGAAGAAAAACCGCCGATGGTAGCTACTTCGGCGCGTAAGTTGTATTCTTCGCCAAAGATGCGCACCTTCGGATCTCGATCAGCAATGCGTCGACCGAGTGTGTAAGGTGCCTGCCAGGAGACGATCACGATAGTGTTGCGTTCGTCTTCGATGTTGTTCTTCAGGTGATGCAGGATGCGCCCGGCTTCTGCCATACCGGAAGCAGCAATGATGATCACCGGTCCGGCTTTTTCATTGATGGCTTTAGATTCCTCCACGCTGCGTGTATACTGCAGCCCATCAAAAGTTAACGCGGGATGGTGTCCGGTTTGCATGAAGGCATGTGTTTCATCGTCGAAATAATCAGGATGCCTGCGGAACACTTCGGTTGCATTGATAGCCAGCGGGCTATCGACAAAGACGGGGATCCGAGGCAGGTCGCCATCACTGATCATGCGGTTCAGGTTGAACACGATCTCCTGCGTTCTACCAACAGAGAAAGCAGGGATGATGACTTTTCCGCGCCTTTCTATAGTACGTAAAATTACCTCTCGCAGTTCAACAAAAGATTCTTCGGGATCATCATGAGGTCTGTCTCCGTAGGTACATTCCATGATGAGGTGATCAACTTTTTCTGGCAGCTGCGGATCGCGGATGAGGGAAAGACCGGGACGACCAATATCACCCGAGAACCAGAGCCGTACCTTTTTACTGTGTTCTTCGATATCCAAACATACCCCGGCTGACCCGAGAATATGACCGGCATCGCGCAGCCTGGCTTGTACGCCGGGTATGGGTTCGAAAACCCGATCATAACCAACCTCCTGGAACAGTGGCTTTACCCGCATGGCATCTTCTTTGGTATACAGTGGTTCAATGGGAGGAAGCCCGCGCCGGCTCTTTTTCTGATTCAAATACAGTGCGTCTTCCTCATAGATGTGACCGCAGTCCTGCAGCATGATGTCAGCCAGATCAGTAGTGGGAGGAGTGGCGTATATTGGTCCGGAATATCCCTGTTTGACAAGGTTGGGTAGATTGCCGCTGTGATCAATGTGAGCATGAGAAAGAATGACGGCATCCAATCCGGTTGGCTCAAAAGGAAAACAGCAGTTGCGATCGTAAAAAGCCGCACGTTTTCCTTGATAAATTCCGCATTCCAAGAGTAATTTTTTTCCATTGATCTCTAAAAGGTGCTGTGAACCGGTTACGGTCTGAGCGGCACCATCAAAATGAATTTTCATTCTTTCTCCTTCAAAACATGCATGATCGAGTCTTGATACTGCTGAAAACGTTCAGGCACTTCCTGCATTAACGACTTTAATTCTGATCTGGTGGATGGATTTTTCTTGGCGATATCTTCCATGATCTCACGCGGAAGAATGATGTCTGATTCTACAGACTTTTTATGGGCAAGCTGAACTCGCCATTTTTTGAGTTTTTCCAGACGTGTAATGTAGACATCCGATGGTTTGCTTCTATGCTCAAGATGAATTGGAGTATTCGAATTTCCCTTTTTTATTGCTTCCAGCAGTCCTTTGGAATATCGGCGCAGCAGTTTCTCGGAAAGCCCCGATAGTTTTGAGAGTTCTTCATATGTGGCAGGAGCAGCCTTCGCAGCTTCCAGTAAGATGGTGCTGCTGAGAACTTTAAAAGGAGGTAGATCAGCCTGCTGTGCGATATGATCACGAAAAGTGCATAATTCAACAAGAATAGCAAGCTGCTGCGGAGAAAGTTTATGATAGCCCCTGATCGAAGTATAAAGGGGTTTATCGTTGGGCGTACCGGATGAACGAGCAATGCGTAAGAAGTCTTCTCGCGCGATACTTGTGAAATTTGCCTTTTCAAGCGCAGAAGAGAGCTGTTCACGAAGGGGGATCAAATAGTGTGTATCAAGACGGGCATAATTAGCCATAGCGGGAGAAATGGGTCTCTTTCCCCAATTCGCCTTTTGAAAGCGCTTATCAACGACAACTTCAAAATACTCCTGCAGCAAGGAAGACAATCCCAGTTTGGTAAATCCGAGAATGCGGGCGGCTTGCATGGTATCAAAGAGATGTGTGAATTTAAATCCATAATCCCTGCGCAAACAGATCACATCATATTCGGCAGCATGGAAAATCTTTTCGATCCCGGGATCTGCGAAAAGATCTCCCAGAGGAGATACATCGATTCCGCTTAATGGATCAACCAGATAATCGGTGGTGCATGTGGAAAATTGGATCAGGCAAACTTTCTCATGATAGGAATACAGGCTGTCTGATTCCGTGTCAACGGCAATGCTGGTTTCAGATTTCAGATGGCTACATAGTTTTTCAAGGCTGGATTGTGTATCGATATAGTGAGGAGCAGGGAGCGTTTCATTGTTTGTCATACAGGCATTATAAGCCATGCGTATGGACCATTGGGAAGATAAATAGAATGAAAATTTTCTGATAAAACACCAACAGCACGGAAACTCCGCCGTGCTGTTGGCTGTAAGAAGAGAGATGCGGGGAGAACTAATTCTCGATCTTTGAGGACGGAGAAAAGATATGCGTACCCTGTGGAACTACTGTGCGGCGCAAGGTTCCATGGTTGGGTTGAACGGACTGTGGACGAACCCCGAAGGGCTGATTGTTTATACGTTGTGACTTCGCGGAATTCGATGTTGTCTTGTTGATTGTTCCAGAAAGATTTCCGATGATCAGTACACGAATGAGCATGACCATGATCGCAACAAAGACCGGGATAACCGTAACAATAGTCATTGGATCTACTACCAGAACACTGTCGACTGGATGATTATAGATCGCGATGGAGACACCCCACCAGTTCAGACCGGTATTCATTACCGCTGCCAGCACCCATGCCCCCAGCAAGAACCAGTTCTCATTTCCCTGGTTTTCATGGGTGGATGGATTAAAGAGGCGGATGATGCCGATCAAATTCATTCCGCAAAAAGCGAGCGACAGCATAGCTGCCCAGGTGGTTGGTCCGACCCCGATCTCACCAAGCAGATCCTGGAGCGCGAATTTCGTGGTGCTGTAGTTGAAGATTTCCAGCGAGAGAAGCACAAGGGCGATAAAAAAGACATATATTCCCCCTGATTGCTCATAAACTTTCCGAATCATTTGAAAGGGATTGTGCAGTATGGTTTGTGTTTGACTTCTATTCATGGTTTCCTCCATCATTCAATACTTTAGAATACATGTTCTATTATAGAACAAGAATTCTATACGCGTCAAGGGATAGGGGTGGTCAGTTTTTTCAAATACCCCCCAAATGTTGGATATCTTGAGAAAATCGTTCATCAAATCTTCACAACTTGTTCAAAAATACCTCATTGAAGTTCGATATGCTTATTGCTGTAAGACAAAATTGATAAGGAGAAAAAACAATGTCAAAACGTTTTATTTTAGGAACAACAATTGCTGCACTGGCACTGGGCGTCTTTGGGATCAACAGTGTGTTTGCAGCGAGCGGTGAGATTGAATACCGCGGACCCAATGGAACTTCTCCCGTTGCCCAGCCGGCAGACGGTGAAGGCTTGGGATTGATGGAAGATTACCTGGTGGAATACATTGCCGCGCAGGTAAACGTTTCAACCGATGAGATCGAGGGACAGCTTGATAGCGGATTGACCTTATCACAGATCCTGATCAATTATGGAATCACTGACTATCAATCTGTGGTTGATGCAGCGCATACCTATGCACTGGAACAATTGGCAGAAGATGGGATCAATATTCCCGGCAGACAGAATGCAATGAACGGAATCGGGATGAGCGATGGAAACCGCGTGAATCGCAGTGGGCGATATTCACAATAAGAAATAAAATAGCCAGGGAGTGAAACACTCCCTGGCGTGGTCAGTTGGGATGCCGCGAACCATTTGGTCGCATGCGATCCTTCGTTCCTATGAGCTAATGATAAACTGCCACGCGCTTTTTGTCACTTCTCAAAAGGATAATCGAATGAATCTTTCATTTTTTCAATGATTGCAGACCCGACAGGCTCATGACCAGGAACACAGTACTGACCAATCCTACAACAAAAATAATACAAATAGCCATGATGCACCTCTTCTTCTCCCAGGTAAGTCCAATTCCGAAAGGGAAAGGGCGTGGCGACTTCGTTGGGTCTTTGTATAAATAACCCCGATTGTGCTTGAAAGCTACGCGCAAAAGAGATTATTTAACAAATTTAATGTACTTATTTAACGTAACTGTTCTATAAAAGTTCCCTGTACAACTGTACAGTTCTTACCCCCAAAACCCTGCAATCTTTGTGCCACACTTAGGGCATATCCCTGCAGGCGAGACTTCATTTTTGAAAACCGTGTATCCATGCCGCTCGATCAAAAGCGTGCTGCAGTGCGGGCAGTAAGTGTTTTCCAGCGACCCCACTCGACCCGGTAGATTCCCCGCATACACATAGTGCAGACCGGCTTCCTGCCCGATATCTGCCGCTCGCTGCAGAATATCTGCCGAGGTGGGAGGGCTGTACATATGTTTATAGGTAGGATAAAAAGCTGTAACGTGCCAGGGAATATCGAGAGAGATGCTGGCAACGGTCTTTGAAATATCCCATAGTTCTTCGGTGCTGTCATTGAAGTCCGGGATGACAAGGGTGACAACTTCCACCCACATTCCAAGCTGGTGAGCCAGTGCGATGCTGTCGAGAACAACCTGCAGACTGCCGCCCAGCTCGCGGTAATGGCTTTCAGACAGGCATTTCAGGTCGATCTTATAACCATCCAAATAAGGCTTCAGCGCGTGCAGAACTTCTGGAGTGGCATAGCCGTTCGATACATATACACAATACAGTCCCTCTTTTTTTGCAGCTTTGAAAATATCCACAGCCCATTCACTGGTGATAAGGGGTTCATTATAGGAACTGGCGATGACGCTGGCACCCGAACGTTTGGCAAAAGCGACCAGTTCATCGGGGGTTGTCTTTTCGATAAAGCTTCCTGAACGGTCTGAAGCCGGATCGCGTAACGTTTGAGAGCTGATCCAATTCTGGCAAAAATCGCAGTAAAAGTTGCAGCCCAGCATCCCAAAGGTCATGGCGCGGGCGCCGGGTAAAAAGTGAGCGAAGGGTTTCTTTTCAATGGGATCAATATTGGCAGCCGCCACATAACCCCAGGGGGCACGCAGTTCTCCATCTTGATTGAAGCGCATCTGGCAGATGCCGCGCTGACCGGGTTTCAGAGTGCAGCGATGGGCACAGGCATAGCAGCGCACTTTCTTATCTTCCAGCTTCTCTGAAAATTGTGCTGGATGAGTTAATGGATCAAGAATTTCAGATAATGTTTTCATTTTTCTGTATTATATGCAATTTACTGACTCCGGATGGTGAAAATTCAGTATCAATTAATTGCAGTCCTCTTCGGTATAATTGAATGGCTATGGATACAAAAACACTGACGACCCTGGAATATGCCCGCATCCTTGAAAAATTAGAAGAGTATGCGGCGTTCAGTGCGTCACAAAAGCTGGCGCACAGCTTGCGTCCCACCAACGACTACCGGCTGGCATCTGATCGATTGGCGCGCACCACAGAAGCACGCCGACTGCTTATCGACAATGCGGAGATCAGCGTGGGCGGTGCGAGAGATGTTCGCCCGCAGGTTTCTCTGACAACTCGCGGGGTTGTTTTGGAAATTCAAGATTTTATCGATATTAAAACTACGCTTGAATCAAGCCGTGAACTGGGACGATTTTTCAGCAAGCAGGATCAAAGTTTTCCACAATTGTGCAGAATAGCTGCACCGCTTGTTCCGCCGCTGGGATTGATCGAAGCGATCAGCCGGGTGATCTCCGAGAAAGGGGAAATCGTTGATAATGCCTCTCCGCAGCTCGCGTCTTTGCGTTCGCAGATCAAAACGGCGCACAGCCGCCTGCAGCGCAAACTCGACCAGATCGTCAGTGATCCGAACATAACCAGGTTTTTACAGGAAAATATCGTAACCCAGCGCAATGGGAGATATGTTGTCCCATTGCGGGCTGAACACCGCGGGCGTATGAAGAGTGTGGTGCAGGATCAATCGGCATCAGGTTCCACTTTGTTCGTTGAACCGCTGGCGGTTGTGGAATTGAATAATGCGCTTCTTGAACTGCAGCTTGCGGAGAAAGAGGAGATCCATCGAATTTTGGCAGAACTCTCTTTGCTTGTAAAAGATGCAGCCGGGGAATTGAACGAGATCGTCAATGCACTGGCAGTACTTGACCTTTCATTGATGTGCGCAAAATATGCGGATGAAATCGATGCGGTGGAACCGATCTTCCACCATCCCAATGAGCTGGAACAGGATCCTGCAAAGCCGATCATCAAATTGCTGAAAGCGCGCCATCCTCTGATCGATCCCCAAAGAGTGGTGCCGATAGATATATTACTGAAGGATGGTGTTTTTTCACTGGTGATCACGGGTCCAAACACCGGTGGAAAGACCGTAACGTTGAAAACAGCCGGGCTGCTTTCCCTGATGACGCAATCCGGACTGCATATCCCTGTCCAGTCGGGATCGGAGATCATGCTGTTCCGTGATGTCTATGCTGATATAGGTGATGAACAATCCATCGAGCAATCCCTTTCTACATTTTCCGGTCATATCATGAACATCATTCGCATTTTAAAAAAAGCGCACTGGAATACACTGGTGCTGCTGGATGAATTAGGCGCCGGAACAGATCCGCAGGAAGGCTCTGCGCTGGCACGCGCGATCATGCAAACTCTGCTTGCCAAAAAAGTGCCCTGCCTGGTTGCCACCCACTATTCAGAACTGAAAGCTTTTGCCCATACCCAGCCGGGGGTAATGAATGCTTCGATGGAATTTGATCTCAGCACGCTGAAACCTACCTATCATCTGCTTCTGGGGCTGCCCGGTAGATCGAATGCTCTGGCAATAGCCGGTCGATTGGGAATGGATGAAAAGATCATCAATGCGGCACGTGGAATGCTTGACCCAACCGACCTAAAAACAGACGACCTCTTGGAAGAGATCCGCCAGCAGCAAAAACTGGCAGAAAAAGATAAAGAAGATGCCGCCGGTGAACTTCGCCAGATGCAGGAGATCAGGCAGGAATGGCAGGAGAAGCTGGACGGTGTTGAAGAAGAACGAATTCTTATTCTTGAACAGGCACGAAAAGACGCCCTGGGTGAAATCGAGCGGCTGCGGGAAGAATTAAAAGATATCCGCAAGCAGACTCTTGTGGAAAAAGATTCAACAGAAAGTCGAAAGAAGGTTCGCAAGAAACTTGATCAGTTGGATGCGGCGCTGCGTGAACCGCTCGAGAAAGAAACCCGTTTGTCTCATGAGGTAAAGCCGCTCAAAGTTGGGGATCGAGTATTCGTTCAAACCCTGAAAGTTGATGGAAATGTTCGCTCGATAGAACAGGATGTCATTGAGGTTGAAGTAGGGAAGATGCGCGTCAAAGTGAGCGCGGCGGATATATCACGTGCGAAGACTAAAGAAAAGAAGATAAAAATAGAGGATGAAACGATCGGTTCTACCAAACTTCAAGCCTCCATGAAATCCCCTGGATTGGAATGTAATTTACGCGGTATGCATGTGGATGATGCACTGGCAGAATTGGAGCGGTATCTGGAAAAAGCATATTCAGCGGGTTTACCTTATGTAAGAATAGTGCATGGGAAAGGAACAGGTACGATTCGCCAGGTTGTTCAGCAGTATCTTGCGAATTCACCGTATGTTGAGCGTTGGGAGCTTGCCATGCGAACAGAGGGCGGTGAGGGTGTAACGATCGCTCATTTAACATAAAAGGTCGATAGTAGCTGACCTCGAGATACTATCGACCTTTCTCGCACGGCACCCCTTGCATCCGTGCTGCGACGAGCGTGCGAAGGTAAAAAATATAATTCCCTCCGAACAGTTCTTTTATATTACTTCAAAGTGTGAAAATTTGCAAATGCAGATTGTCATGCTGATACAGCACTTCTCAGGCTTTTACCCCTGCCAGCCGGAGAAATTTTCCTGCTTTGTTGATCTCTGCGGCAAACTTATGGGTATGCAAATTCTACAAAACTGCCTGTGATGATATTATTTACTGCGCCGGTTGCTATATTGATGGTGATCAAAGCGCTGCTCACATAATCATCCACGTTTATTTCCACCAATAGTGTTTGCGTATCCAGCCACCCCACCGGTCTCATAAAAGGGATTGCCCCGATCCCTAGAGCAGATGCGATGCTGGTATCAGCCTGATCATAGACAATTCCGCCGCCGGTTGAACCGATGCGCAGGCGGCTTTGATAATCAGGAACTTCTGCCATGTGCGATCCGCTGGCTTCGATCCAGGCTACATACAGATCATCGGGAGAAAAGACTCCGTAGCCTGCTCCACGATCACTGGAAGGATCAACCTGGAAGCTAACAATACTGCTGTTTTGGAGATTCTGTATGAAATAACCATTGCTACCATTACCATCACTGGTCCGGCAGGCTGCCCAGGTGAAATTTTGCGACTGCCCCTGGAAAGAACAGGTTTTGTCCAGGTGCTGCACGACATTCCCCGTGGTCATGTCTAAAGAGAAAAGACTATTATTAACCGGATAGATGATATCTCCTCCAATGCCCCATGCGGAATGTGTAAACCAGACTTTCACTGCAATGCCTGCTTCTGTCTGAATTCCCACTGGGTTGACCACATAATAATCCACGTTGTTATCCTGAGAATAGATAGGTCCGCTGATTGGCAGGGTTTCAAGGTTTCCCATGTAAAGATCGCTGTGAACAGATTCGGCGGTTGGCTCATAAACACTGTATGCCATGTACGCTTCACCTGGCGCCCCAGCCATTCCATAGAACATGGGAGTTTCGACTAAAGTGGAAACCGAATCATTGATATTCACCAAAAGTGATTCTGGGTTTTCAAATGAGCGGTAAACCAGGGGAGTCATCATTGGTCCATCCCCAACTGCCCCGGCAATATGTACATGTCCGGAAGAGCCATAACCGATCCTGGGAGTTTTTAATTCTGTGATCGCTTGCCCCTGGAGGTTGAAAAAAGTTAATCCGTAATTGTCATTTGTATCCACCAGGATCATCGTGGGAAGTTTGTAGGAAGCGGCTTTTGTTTGATCGTTTTCTACAGGCTGAACCTGTATTTCAGTTGGGCTTATCTCAGCTGCGTTGTTCGATTGAATTGTGATGGTGCCGCATGCTGACATGATCAATGACAATAGAATGAAAATGGTTGTTGCTGGCAATCTTCTTTTCATTGATTAAGTTCTCCTATTTCATAAAAATTGTAAAGTATGTGTTATTTCCTTGAATTAAAACCAGTACTCTTTGATCTCTTTATCGGCTAATATCTTTTGTACAACTTTATCGTGCTTTTTTGAGGAACCACTAACCTCAAGGGTTAAAACCATCATCCCTCCGGCTTTCTTTTCCTGTTTTGATTTATTAATGGTTAACCCATTGCTTTTGAACAAGTTTTTGATCTCTTTATATTTTTCCCAGCTGATCTTGCATGTTATTTCGTAAGTACGCTCTTCTGCCGATATCTCCAGAACTTCTTCAAATCGCGAGAAGAAAATGAGAACGATCAACGCAAGGAGGGTGACTACAACTGCCGGGAAATATTCCCCGGAACCACAAGCCATACCTATTGCGGCACATATCCAAATAGATGCTGCGGTAGTAAGCCCTTTTACTTTTCCATGTTCCTGCAATATGACACCGGCACCTAAAAAACCGATACCGCTTACAACGTTTGCAGCAATTCTTGTCAGGTCCGAACTATCTCCGCTGATGCGCATGGATAGAATGGTGAAAAGCGTCGAGCCAAGAGTAATTAATATGGTTGTTCTTAATCCGGCGTCTTTTTTATAACGTTCGCGCTCAGCGCCAATGGCACCACCAAGCAGCAGGGCTACACCTAGGCTGATGAGATCATGGTAATCGAAAGGCATTTCTTCTTACTCCTTAATTAAATTAACTTTATGCTATCTTTTTTTGCTTCCTGATTTTAATTTTTCAATCGAAGAGGTATTTTCAAAAATCTTGAAAACAACAAAAACGGTTTCGCAGAAAATTCGTAAAACAAGTGGTCCAAGTAGTGTAATAAGCAGACCAGACAGGAATGCTGTGGCTCCCCCTCCATACGATCCAAAACTGGATGCGATCAGCACGATCCCTGCGGTTATGCAAATGACACTGGAAACCCAGAATACAACTTTGATGATGGATGGAGTGATCAACTTACGAAAGTTAATAAAATCATCCATTAGATTTCTCCGTATTAATACTTTTGCCAGTGGACTCGTTCTTCTTCATACTGTGTTCTGGGTGGTTTCTCTTCTGCGGGATACCCGATATAAATAAGATTGAGCACATGAATGTCCTCCGGGATCTCAAGAATTTCATGGACCGTTTGGGTGACGTTTTCTTTTGGATATGCGCCGATCCAGACACTGCCAAGCCCAAGTCCAACCGCTGCGATCAGAATATTTTCTACGGCAGCGCTGCAGTCCTGCACCCAAAAACGATAAGATGATTCTTTCTTAGCGATGGCAAGGTTTGCCAGAACGGCGATCGCCAGAGGGGCATTATATTTTCCGTGTTCAAGCTTTTCCTGAAGTTTCGCAAGACGGTCAGGTTCGGTTACAGCAATAAACTCCCAAGGCTGTCCATTGCTGGCGCTGGGAGCTGCCATGCCTGCTTGAAGCAGTTCAGTTATTTTTTCTTTTTCAACTTCGCGACGTTCGAAAACTCGAATGCTGCGTCGTTTGAAAATGATATCTAATCGAGGGTCCATTGTTTTTCCTTTCTATTCCTTTAATCGAACGTAGATTACCGAATTTCCTTCGGGTGATTTTACTTCTTTGATCTCAAAGACCTTTGAATAAGCGCGAATTAAAGTAGAAAGCTGGTTGTGCCCATAGGTACGGGCATCAAACCCGGGATCCAGCTGGCGCATGTGATGTCCCAATGTGCCCAAAAAAGCCCAACCATCTTCCTGAACGGCAATATCAAAAGCCTGTTTTAGAAGAGGAACCGGATCGGGAGTGGCAGGTTCAGGACTTTTCTTGGTGCTCCTTTTCTTATCACTTTGCTTTTGTGATTGTCTTCTTGGGAGCAGGTTTTCGGTGTAAACGAAAATGTCACAGGCGTTCACAAAAGCGCGCGGGGTTTTCTTTTGTCCGATCCCCATTACGAAAAAGCCCTTTTCTCGAATACGGGTTGCCAGACGTGTGTAATCGCTGTCGCTGGAAACCAGGCAGAACCCATCTACACTGCCGCTGTAGAGAATATCCATAGCATCGATGATCATGGCTGAATCTGTGGCGTTCTTACCCACAGTATAGCGGAATTGTTGAATGGGTTGAATGGCGTATGTTTGCAGTGAATCCTTCCATCCACCCATATTTGCGGTTGTCCAATCACCATAAGTCCTACGGATGGTGGCTGTTCCATATTTACTAGCTTCTGCCAGAATTTTTTCAATCAAGGAAGGCTGTGCATTATCTCCATCGATTAATACGGCAATCCTTCGATCTCCCGGCTGAATGTTTGATCCTATCATTCTAAAAATCCTTATCATTTATTTGTTTCTAATTGCATTATAGCAATGAAACATAGAGAAAGACCTTTCAAAATATTAATTGAAAGGTCTTTCTTGTGCAATATTTTGAGCATTGAAAACAATGATTTTACTTTTTCATAGTAAACAGTTCAGAGAAATGTGAGTACATGTGACATTATGCTCTAACCGATATGTTATGAAAGAGACTCTTTGGAAATAAATTGATCTATCTCCCTGCAATATGTTTCATGACCTAATTTATGAAAAGAGTTCCTACAATTCGCCTTTAATAGAATACGTCCAGATGCCAATGTACTCTTTTAAAACGTTCGTTGTCATCGCTAAGTTCCCCACGCTTGGCACGAATCCATAGATCGTATCCAGAAAGGATTGTTCGGTACTCACATTCTCAACTATGGAATAATCGACCGGAATGGGGATCACGGAGATACCCTGCTGCTCAAACAGCATAACAGAGCGGGGCATATGCATGGCAGATGTGACCAGCAGTACCGTCTTGAAACCATTTTCTTCAATGATCTCTTTGACATTGACGGCATTTTCGTAAGTATTCTGGGATGTGTTATCCAGGATCATGGCAGAAGAAGGGACATCCATAAATGCAAGAAGGTCAGCCATTTGTTGAGCCGGAGTGGAAGACCCATTGCTCATCCAGCTGATGTTCCCGCCGCTGAGGATCAAAATTGGTGCTTTCCCTTCCCGATACAGTTGAGCTGCAGCAATAACTCTATCTCCTGCGCTGTTTACTTCAACGAATTCTCTGGGTTCGATCGCTGGTTCTGTTCCCCCGCCCAAAACAATGATGGCATCGGCTTGAGGAATTTCTTCGGGGTACGTGTACTGCCATTCCAGCGAACGGGCTAAAGCTGTGGCAACAGGAGAGGTGGAACCGATCCATAAAATCAGGATCGTAAGTATAACCAGAGTTTTTCCGGTTTTCTTTTTGCGGGGTAGTAAAGCGGCAATAATTAGGAAAAGGATCCCCAACCCAAGAGGATATATTAGCAGCGGCAAAAATTTTGATAGGATGATAAACAAGGTTTCTCCCTTACTTTATAGAATTGATTTTGGATTGTAACACGGGAACTATTGGAAATTCCACCAGCCCATACTTGGAGGATCGAGTAAAAGCAACTTCCTTATAGAGGGGAATATCTTTGAAATTCGTTTTTCTTCTTGACAGCAGGTCACATATGTGAAATAATCATAACAATAGTGAAAATTATTCACTTTGATGATATAGTTAGAAAGACCATGCAAAGGATTGTACGAACCATGAAACCTGATTCAAGAAGGCACATGCTGGCAGAAATAGCGTCAATGTATTATCTGGAAAGACGCAGTCAAAATGAGATAGCCCTTGCTTTTGGTTATTCTCGATCGGCGATCTCGCGCTTGCTCACCGAAGCTGAACTTAAAGGAGTGGTTGAGCACAAGGTAAATTTCCCCTCGATTCGAAATGTGGAATTTGAAGAGAAATTGATCCACCGCTATAAATTAAAGAATGCTGTGGTGGTGAATCGGGGGAAACTGAGCTACAACCAGACGCTTCATTTTGTGGGTGAACAGGGAGCAGAAGTTTTTAGCAAGCTGATCGAGGATGATCAGATCATCTCAATTTCTACGGGAACATCTATTTTCGAATTGGTCAACGTTTTTAAACCCGTTCAATTGACCAATGTAAAAGTCGTCCAGATTTTGGGAGCGATGGGGATAAAAAGCAATCCCTCCATTGATGGTCCTGAATTAATGAGTTCTTTAGCCAAAAAACTTCATGCCGGTTATTATGCATTGAATGCTCCTATGCTTATGGATAGCAAAACTTCGCGTGAAACGATCATTCGAGAAAAATCCATTCAAAGCACCATCGATCTTGCCTATAAATCAGATATTATTCTGGCAGGGATCGGATGTATTTCCGAAGATCCCCGTGATTCCAGCGTGGTTCGTATGGGTTATATGGAACCATATGAGTTCATTGAAATACGAGACCAGGGAGCGGTCGGATATACATGCGGCTGGTTTTTCAATGAAAAAGGAAAGATCATTGAAGGACAGATCAATGATCGCGTAGTCGCCGCCGACTATCGGCGTATTCGTGAGGGGAAGGCAATTGTTCTGGCAATTGCTGCAGGAGAAAAGAAATCTCCCGCAATCAAAGCGGCGCTTGATGGAAATTTGTTGGATATTCTCATAACAGATTCATCAGCGGTTGAACCATTTTTATAAATTTGTTGGAGGTTTGATTAATGGAAAAAGAAAAATTAATTGAAGGAGTATATACACCTGAAGAAGCCCGTCATTTACTTTATATCATGATACTTACAAGGGCTTTTGAGGAAAATGCAGAAGAAATGTACGCATTAGGAAAAGTACATGGAACGATGCATCTTTCCATCGGGCAGGAAGCGATCCCGGTTGGTGCAAGCAGCGCTATTACCCGCGATGATTATCTGCTGAATACTCACCGCGGACATGGACATTTTCTGGCTTGGGGCGGTGATTTGAAACACATGATGGCGGAATTTCTGGGAAAAGAAACCGGATACTGCCGCGGGCGGGGCGGCTCCATGCATATTGCGGACGTAGACTCGAACAACCTGGGTGCCAACGGCGTGGTTGCCGGCAATCTTCCTATTTCCGTAGGAGTTGGTTTGAGTATTAAGATCCGCAAGACGAAACAGGTAGCTCTGACGTTGTTCGGAGATGGTGCAGCAAATGAAGGCGCTTTTCATGAAGCGCTCAATATGGCAAGCATTTGGAATTTACCGATCATCTATTTGTGTGAAAACAACCAATATGCAATGTCTACTCCTTTTGATTATGCGTTCAAGATCGAAGAGATCAGCTCTCGTGCCGGGTCTTATGGCATCAAGGGTGTGACCGTTGATGGAAATGACGTTTTTGCAGTAAATAAAGCGGTACGCGATGCGGCAAATCGGGCACGCAAAGGAAACGGACCGACCCTGATTGAAGCGATTACCTACCGCTGGCGCGGTCATTCCAAGAGCGACCGCCAGGCATATCGCACCCGTGAAGAAGTGAAGGAATGGATGAAGAAGGATCCCATTCCCCGCTTTGCAGCCAAGATCGGTGTGACAGATAAAGAGATGGAAAAAATTAAACAGCAGGTAAAACAGGACATCCAAGCCGCTGTCGAATATGCAGAAAACAGCCCGGAACCTGATCTTTCAACTATTTTGGAGGGCGTCTATGCGTGAGCTAACTTATCGAGAAGCGTTGTACGAAGCGCTTGATCAGTCAATGAAAGAAGATGAGCGAGTATTTCTTATTGGTGAAGATATCGGCGTATACGGTGGAGCATTTGGTGTATCTGCCGATTTACAGAAGAAGTATGGTCGAGATCGAGTCATCGACTCTCCAATCTCAGAAGCTGGAATTGCCGGTGCCTGTGTAGGGTCTGCTATCACCGGTATGCGCCCGGTCGGTGAGATCATGTTCAGTGATTTTGTGGTGCTTTGTATGGAACAGCTTGTTTTGCAGGCAGCCAAGATCCGCTTTATGTTTGGCGGGAAAGCAAAAGTTCCCATGGTGCTGCGTTTACCAGGCGGTTCTGGCACCGGCGCAGCTGCTCAGCATTCCGGAAGCTATGAAAACTGGTTCGTACATGTCCCGGGGTTGAAGGTTGTTATGCCGAGCACCCCCTACGATGCGAAAGGGCTGCTGCTGGCAGCTATCGCAGATGATAACCCGGTGATGTTCTTTGAAAATAAACTGCTTTATAAAACCAAGGGACCGGTTCCGGAGGAAATGTATACCCTGCCGATCGGTAAAAGCAATGTTGTGCGCGAAGGGAAAGATGTAACCATTGTGGCAACTTCAGTAGAAGTAATACGCTCGTTGGAAGCTGCTGACAAATTGGCTGAAGAAGGCATTGAAGCTGAAGTGATCGATCCGCGCACCCTCAATCCACTGGATATGGAGCCTATTACAAAATCCATCATTAAAACTGGAAAGGCTCTTGTTGTACACGAAGCTGCGAAAACAGGTGGTTTTGGTGGAGAGGTGGTAGCCAGAATTATCGAAAGCGAAGCGTTCGCTTATCTCGATGCTCCGGTTCGCCGGCTGGCTGGATTGGATATGCCAATTCCGTATAACCGCAATCTGGAATACCATGCGGCACCGCAGGTAGAAAACATTGTCGAAGAAACTCGTAAACTTGTTCAGGGTGTCTACTAGGAGAGCAACCTATGGCAAAAGAAATTATCATGCCCAAGTTCGGATTTACCCAGGAAGAGTCTGAAATTCTCGAATGGTTGAAGAAAGATGGAGATAAGGTAGAAAAAGGGGATCCGATCGCAACTGTTTCGACCGACAAGCTCAGCATGGAAGTAGAAGCTCCGGAGAGCGGAATTTTATCCGGAGTCCGCTACAAGGTCGGCGATGTTGTTCCGGTTACCAAGATCATTGCTTATATCTTGCAGCCCGGTGAAGCGCTGCCAACGGATGCAGAAACCGCTGCACCAGCTTTGACTCCCAAGCCTGCTGAAGTCCCTGCTGTTTCTACAGAACCTGCAGCTACCGGAAATGCAACTCCGGTTGCCCAGCGTATGATGCAGGATGCGGGGATTGGTGCTGATGTTCTGCAGGGCAGCGGACCTGATGGAAAGATCACGAAAGCTGATGTAGAAGCTTACATTGCCCAACCGAAGGTCGAAAAACCGGTCGGTAAAGCAGCAGCTACTCCTGCTGCACGACGGGTAGCTGCTGAAGGCAGTATAAACCTGGCATCAATTACAGGCAGCGGACCCAAAGGAAGAATTCAGGAAGCCGATGTACGAAATATGGCTGCCGCTCCTATCGCACAAACAGCTGGCACTACTGCATCTGCTGAGCCTACCAGAATTCCACTAAGAGGAATGCGCCGTATCATCGCTGAAAACATGACCAAAAGCTGGCAGCAGGCTCCCGAGATCACATTCCAGGTCGATATCAATATGGATACCGCCCGAACGCTGCGGGATGTCTCTGCGAAAAAGGTCAACGGCGTTATGAAAAAATTCTCCTATACGGCTTTGCTGACCAAAATCGTAGCATGGGCGCTGCTGCGCCATCCTACCATGAACAGCCGCCTGGAAGGCAATGAAGTGGTGCTGCTCCCTTATGTTCACATGGGAGTAGGTGTAGCCATTCCGGATGGTTTGATCGTTCCGGTCATCAAGAACACGGAGCAAAAGGGAATTTTCCAGATCCACGATGAATTAAAAGACCTTGCCGAAAGAGCCAGAAATAACAAACTGGTGCCTGAAGATCTGGAAAGTGGAACGTTCACCATTTCCAATCTGGGAATGTATGGGATCGACCGCTTTACCGCGATCATCAATCCTCCCCAGAGTGCTATTCTGGCAGTAGGAAACATCGTTGAAAAATTCGTTCCGGATGAAAATAAAAACCCGGTCCTGAAACCGATCATGTCTGTTGTGGCTATTGCCGATCATCGTGTGATCGATGGAGCGGTTGTAGCAGAATTCCTTGCAGATGTGAAGAAAGGGTTGGAAAATCCAGGAGTAATGATTTTATGAGCCAAGCGATTTTGGATCTTCTTGAACCCCAAGGGGTTCTATTAAGTGCAAACGTCGCTGATTCAACGGAAATAATACGATTACTTGGAAATGAACTTTATAAAACTGGATATGTGAAAGAAAGCTTCATTGAAGCTGCTATTGAAAGGGAAAGCCGGCTGCCAACCGGCCTTCCCCTTGGCGGCGCTTTCAACGCTGCCATTCCTCATACAGATATTGAACATGTCTATAAACCCGCTTTAGCGCTGGCTACTCTGGCGCACCCTGTCCCATTCCAAAATATGGCAGTTCCAGCAGAAACGGTACCGGTAAGCCTGGTTTTTTTGCTTGCCCTGGAACAACCCAAAGCCCAGATCGAAATGCTGCAGGAGATCGCCAGTGTCCTGCAGGCTCCCGATGTAGTAACCGCGCTCATGAACGCGAAAACATACGATGAAGTCGTAGCTGCTCTCAACAAAGAAAAGAAAACAAAATAGCATTATTGAATATTTTCCAATCCTGTTTACAATGAAAGTAGTTAATCTTTTTAAAGGAGAAAACATGGTTGGATTAAAAAGAGTCCTGGTGGCATGCGGTACTGCTATTGCTACATCTACCGTTGTAGCTAAAGCAATAGAAGAAGCATTGAAAGAGCGCGGGATTGAAATAACAACCCGGCAGTGCAAAGCTTCTGAGGTTAAATCACTGGCGGGAGATGCAGACCTTATTGTAACAACCACCCCTGTCCCTGAAAATTTGGGAGTTCCGGTCATTCATACTTTGGCTTTCTTAACGGGAATTGGAAAGGAGGATGCTATCGAACAGATCGTTGAAATTTTAAGCAAATAAGTAAAAGTGAATAGGAGGCGTTAGCATGGAGACCTTCCTTACTACTTTAAGAGCTGTAATTGATTCTTTGGGGGCAACTGTTGTTCTACCCATTATTATTTTCATTTTGGGATTGATCCTGGGAGCCAAGCCCGGCAAAGCATTCCGTGCGGGTGTTACCATCGGTATTGCGTTTATTGGCATCAATCTGGTCATCAATTTAATGTGGGCGACATTATCTGATAGTGCCCAGGCAATGGTCACCAACTGGAATATCCAGCGGGATGTGGTGGATGTCGGTTGGCCATCCGCGGCGGCTATTGCTTTTGGAACCGATGTTGGTCTATGGGTAATCCCAATTGCGTTGGCTGTAAATATCGTCTTTCTGCTGATCAAATGGACGAAGACCCTGAATATTGATGTATGGAATTTCTGGCATTTTGCATTTCTTGGGTCGCTGGTCTATATTGTCACGGGCAATTTGACCTATGGATTGGTCGCAGCGGCGATTGCAGCCGCTCTGGCACTATTCCTGGCTGATTGGACAGCCAAAGCAGTGCAGAGTTTTTATAAACTACCTGGTATTTCCATTCCACACCTTACATCAGCCCCGGGGGTTCCATTCGCAATTATCACTAACTGGGTTATCGATAAGATCCCCGGTGTGAAAAATTGGAAGGCTGATCCTGAAACTATCCAGAAGAAACTGGGGGTGTTTGGGGAACCGGTTATTCTGGGGTTGGTCATTGGTCTTGTGCTGGGTGTGATGGGTTACTATAATGCTGAGCAGGCGGTGGTTAAGATCCTGCAGACAGGTATTAACCTGGCTGCGGTCATGCTCCTGTTACCGCGCATGGTACAAATTTTGATGGAAGGCTTGATCCCGATCTCTGAAGCAGCGCGTGATTTTATGAAGAAACGCGCCAGCGACCGAGAGATCTATATTGGTCTCGATTCTGCGATCCTGATCGGGCATCCGGCAGCCATCTCCACTGCGCTGGTGCTGGTACCCATTGCCATTGTGCTGAGCATCATTCTGCCAGGAAACCATGTTCTGCTCTTTGCGGACCTCGCTGTAATTCCCTTTGTCGTTGCCTTGTTTGCTCCATTGATGCGCGGGAACATATTCCGCATGATCATTGCTGGAACATTGGAATTGATCGCGGGATTCTATATTGCGACCGGTATGGCTGATTTCTTCACATCAGCTGCCGTGAATGCCGGATTTGCTATGCCTGAAGGGGCTGCAAAGATCACCAGTATTGCAGATGGGTTCATCTGGACCGGTTTGGCGTTCACCAAAATCGTGCAACTGCTGGGCGGCTTGATCGGCTTGATCGTACTGGCTGTTATTGTTCTTCTGCTTTTCTTCTTCTACCAGAGGAATCCTACAGCCTGGGATGTGCTGGCAGGTGCACCCAAACCCGCAGGCAAGGGTAAGAAATAGATAAACAGTAGGTAGCATCCCTTCTGCCGGAGTTATGAATGGCGATTGGGGCGGTTCTGAAGACCGCCCCATCTTTTCAAAAGAGGTGGAGTAATGATTGGTGCTTTCATACAGAGTTTATTAGGGGAATTTGGTCGTGCGATTTATGCGTTTTATCAGGCATATAGTTTATATATTAATGGATTCATCATTTTATATGGCTTAAGTGTGTTTTTAGCGCACCGCAGTTTTTATACGATCTTTGAGGCGATCAAAAAAGAAATAAAGTTTGATGATAAGAAGAAGATGGGGAATGAAAAGCTTTCCGTAATGATCGAAAAAACCAAATTCGATTGGGATGCTCTCTGTAAAACAGCCTGGTTCCCTTTCATTGCACTTCCCGGAAAGATAACCATTCATTTGAGGAACAAGGCAAATATTCAAAAAGCTTTTTCGAAAGAGAACCTTTTGGTGTTATTGCAGAAGAAATAGTTGTAATTTTCTAAGGATTGATCTCAGAAAATTCGCTTAATGCAATTCTGAAAAAAAATAAAAGTAGATTAATGAAATTTTGTTCTCGGAAACCGTCAATTCTTTGATTAAAATGGAAGGATCAGAAAGCTTGAGTAGGATACCCTGGTATCTCGAATCGATTGATCGGTTCTTGTAGAATGGAGAAGAAATGAGCGAATTATTAAATAATATTAGAGAAAGTATTTTGGATGGAGATATGGAAGGCTGCCAGACAAATGTACAGGCGGCTATCGATGCAAAAGTTAATGCCGATGATATTTTAAAGAATGGTTTGGTTCCGGCGATGGCTGAAGTAGGCAAGCTGTTCGAAGAAGGGGAATATTTTGTGCCTGAGATGCTGGTTGCGGCTCGTGCCATGCAGGGTGGATTGGATCTGATCAAACCGCTGTTGGTGGCGGAAGATATAAAGCCGTTGGGCAGGGTGGTGATCGGAACCGTAAAAGGCGATCTGCACGATATTGGCAAGAACCTGGTCGCAATGATGATGGAAGGCGCCGGTTTTGAGATCTATGATCTGGGCACAGATGTTTCTCCGGAGAAATTTGTAGAAGCCGCAAAAGAGAAAGAGGCAAATATTGTGGCAATGTCTGCACTGCTTACCACGACCATGCTGAATATGAAAGCTGTAATTGACGCGTTGAAGAACGCGGGCGTTCGAGATTCCGTGAAGGTTATGGTTGGCGGAGCACCGGTCACCGAACAATTTGCCAAACAGATCGGGGCGGATGGATATTCCGCGGATGCCAGCCAGGCTGCTCGATTAGCGATCAGCTATTTTGCATAAATATAAATTCTAGATCACATCGATCACAGTGCCACCTGTAAGCGGGAGCAGCAGGTGGCTTTCTAATTTAAAGACAGAATGAGGTGTTCCCGCGGCTGCCCAGATTATTTCGTAATCAAGCAGCGTGCGATCGATATAAGTGGCAATGGGGGTGGTGTGGGCAA
The DNA here is from genome assembly GCA_963674975.1 of Anaerolineaceae bacterium. Classification (GTDB taxonomy): domain Bacteria; phylum Chloroflexota; class Anaerolineae; order Anaerolineales; family Anaerolineaceae; genus UBA4781. The sequence continues at coordinate 1,450,043 of OY771913.1, read as the reverse complement.
CGGGAGGGATACCTCCGATAGCAAAGCCGGTCTTTTCTTTGGTAAAGCTGGCATCTGCTTTTTCGAGAGGAAAACCGAGCGCCGCAGACACTTTTGTTACATCCAGCCGATTATTTCCGCTGACAAGGAAAAGAAGGGGCTTGTCACCGGTTCGAAAGACCAGCGATTTGCAGATCTGCCCGATCTCGCATCCAACGGCATCTGCAGCTTCCTGCGCAGTGCGCGTGGAAGCATCCAGTTCGATGACTTCCAGCGATAGATTGTGCTGCTCCAGCACCTGCTGTACGAGTTGTGATTTTTCTGAGAGTGTCATGATTCCTCCTGCTTTGGCATTGATGCTTTTCTCGATAAACAGATGAAAGAAAACATCAAAATAGACAGTTTTCAGCGATTGAGATCATTCGATCAGGTGATTAAAAAAGAAAAAGCAGCGGGGAGGGAGGGATTCGAACCCTCGGTCGAGGTTTTAATCCCCGACAACCACTTAGCAGGCGGTCCCATTCAGCCACTCTGGCACCTCCCCATTATTGTATGTACAGCGGAGGGAGAGGGATTCGAACCCACGGTGGAGCGTTCACCCCACACCTGTTTTCAAGACAGGCGCCTTAAGCCACTCGGCCATCCCTCCAATATATAAAGTACAGTGCGGCAAAATTCTATCATAATTACGAATGCGACACAACCGCACAGATTCTTCCTTTTTACTATAATTAGTTCCAATGAAAGAGAGGTTGTATGCAGCTGCGAAGAGCGTTTTTATATACCCCGGGCAATGATGAGCACAAGATAGAAAAAGCCTGCACTTTCAAAGCAGATTGTGTTTGTGTGGATCTGGAGGACGCTGTTTCTCCTTCGAAAAAAGAAGAGGCGCGTCTGACAGCGGCTCATGCCCTGGGGACCTTTGATTTTGGAAAATCGGAACGACTGGTGCGTATCAATGCTCCTGCAACACCTTATTTCTTGCCTGACCTGCGTATTATGATCGACGCCGTTCCACAGGGTATTGTTATCCCTAAAGTGGAAGATGCACAACCGCTGCAGTATGTGGATGGTTTTCTCGAAGCATTTGAAATTCAGAGCGAACTGCCTATCGGATCGGTCCGTTTGATTGCCATTATCGAGACGGCGCGCAGCTTTGTTAATTTAAAAGAGATCTGCGAGGCGACGCCCCGCCTGACCGCGCTTATCTTTGGGGCTGAAGACCTGGCTGTCAGTTTGGGCGCAAGCCGCACTGCAGCCAGCCGAGAAATATTCTACGCGCGCAGCCAGATGGTGCTCTTCGCAGCCGCCTATAAACTGGATGCCATCGACCTGGTCTGCAATAATTACAAAGATCTTGAGGTTATCAGAGCTGAAGCGCTGGAAGGTGCGCAGATGGGTTATTGCGGAAAGCAGGTTATCCACCCCAATCAGATCCCTGTTGTTCAGGAAGCTTTTTCTCCCACCAGGGAAGAGGTGGAAAAAGCAATGCGGATCAAATCGGAATATGAACAGCAGATGGTGGAAGGAAAAGGCGCATTGGGCATGCAGGGGAGCCTGGTGGATATGCCTGTTTATCGACAGGCAAAGCAGCTGCTTGAAAAAACAGAGTTGATCCGCTCGTGGTGAAAACTCAAGCGGACTTCTGGTTTTTAATACGCATGGGAACCAGCTGGTAGCGGTAAGCCACCTCACCAAAGTGGATGAGGTCATTATTGCGCAGCACCGTACCTTTTTTCGACACCGGCGCATAATTTACCCAGGTCCCGCTTTCAGAACCCAGATCTGAAAGGATCAATGTACCCTGGGAGGATCGATGAATACGGGAATGCAGGGGGCTGACTGAAGAATGTTCCAGTACCAGCTTAGCCTGGTTTTTGTCACTGCCGATGATAGTATCAATATCCAGCAGAGAGACAGCTTTTTCCCCATTTTGAGAATTTTTCATTTCTTCGGTATCTGCAGGGATAAGTTGGGGAATGAGCTGAAGGTTTTCGGTACTCGAACCCAGGCGCGAAGATTCTGCGGGGATGAAAACCTGCTGGGTAAGGGGATCTTCATCAAAAGAAATGGCAGGTTCTCCGCCGGTAGGTGCCAGGCGTGGATTACGGCGGCGCACATTGAGATACGCAACCAAACCACCAAATGCCGCCAGTACTGCAAAAAGTATCCATCCGCCGGAATTGACGAAAATGGTCAGGCTGCCCCAAAAACCGGTGTAACGCTGGGCAACGATGATCTCCACTTCACGTGTGCTGCTCTGGGCGGTGAATCCCAAAATATCTTCCACTTCGATCTGCACAGTATGCAGTGCGGTAACACGGAATCCTCCCAGCGGCCAGCCAAGCCATTCAAAAGGCTGCTGGTCGAGTTTGATGACTTCTTCTCCATCTACCAGCAGGCGTGAATACTTCAACTGGCGGTTATACCCATCGGGAAAGGTTACGCTGATCTGCAGGGTGATGAAATCAGGCTTCAGTACTTTCTTGCCTTCCTCGTTTTCGACCCATACCAGCTGAATTTGCGGGGGCAGGGCAATGATGGTCACTTCAGGAGCAAGCAGTTCGATCTGAAAAGAAACGCCATCGGTTTCAGCCTGCTGCACTCCGCGGTCAACCCTTACCTGAATATAATGAAAACCGCTCTGGTTAATGGAAGATGTATAGCGCAGGCGGTAGGTGTAGCGCAGAGCTGAGAGGTAATCTTCAGGGTTGGGAGCTTCGACTTCTTCATCATATAAAAAAAATTGACCGCCGGTAGTTTCAGCCAGGTCGCGCAGAGTTTCGGCAGCCTGTGAGTTGGAACTGGCTTCTTTTGCGACCAGCCAGACATAAACCGGCACACCCAAATCTGCTGCCCGTGCTGCCAGAATGGGGATATTATCCAGATCGTTGTCATCGGGGAGGGGAGTGATATACAGTACTGCCTGTTTGGCATGGTTGGTGGACTGCGTTTCCTGGGCAGCCACATCAAGGGCGTAATTCAAGCTTTCGAGATCAGCTTCGTAATTATAAAGATTCGGCTGGTACGATTGCAGCGTTTGCTGCAGTTCCTGTGTGCTGCTGCTGCGCTGAAGAAGGGCTTTCTCATTACTGGTAAGACTGTAAAGATTGGACGCATTACTCTGCAGTGTTTGGAGCCAGGAAGAGAGAATGTTGATAACGTCTTCATAGCGGGTGGTATCTTCGCCGACTTTATTATTCAGGGAAGGAGCGAGATTGAGAGCAAGGATGGTGTGCAGTCCCGGCTCGATGCGGGTGGCTTCGTTGATGGTGCGTTCTTCACCATCTTCTTCGAGCGTGAACTGGTCGGTGGTGAGGTTGCCAACAAAATTGTCCTGCGCATCATAGACATCCACATAAGTGGTCATGCTGGGAAATTGGGAGAGATCGGGCTGTGTGAGAACAGCTCTTAACCCGCTCTGTGCAAACGCAGGAGAAGGGATCAATGCAGTGAGGAATGCGGCGAGGAGGATAAGAGAGAAAAACCGCACACGGTTTGGCTTTTTCATGTATGCGTATTTTAATGCAAAATAATCCCTTCCTGATTTTTCCTGTTAGCAGGAGAGGAAGCAGAACCTGATATCTAAAAATATTCATTCCTGGAAACGAAAGAGATTGACATCAATAGAACTATCTTGACAGGGCAATTTTTTATGCTATATTGGTATATACATATATATATCTAAACATATACACGAGAATAATATGACAGCAGTAGATAAGAACAGCCCAATTCCAGCATATTTCCAGATCTATCAATTCATCAAGGATAAGGTCGATTCCAATGAATGGAGAGTGGGAATGCAGATTCCGACGGAACGCGAGCTAACCGATTTGTTTGGGGTGAGCAGAATGACCGTACGGCATGCTTTTACCATCCTCGCGCAAGAAGGAATTGTAGAAAGAGAAGTTGGAAAAGGGAGTTATATCGCTGAACCAAAGATCAAGCAAACCCTGAAAAAGCTAACAGGATTCAGTGAAGACATGATCGCCCAGGGAAAGAAACCCAGCACAAAAGTAATAGATGCCGGCTATATCGAAGCAGAACCTTTCTTGGCAGAAAAATTCAAAGTACCGGTAGGGGTGCAAGTCTTTCAATTGAAAAGGCTGCGTCTGGCTGATGGTAAACCCATGTGTTTGGAAACTGTCTATTTGACCGAAGAAAACAGCGAAGGTCTTTTGGAAGAAGACTTGAGCCAGTCTTTTTATGCCTTGCTGAGAGATAAGATCGGGATCAGCCCGGTTCGTGCGAAACAGCAGATTCGAGCGGGATTGAGCACAAAGGCTGAGGCGGAATTATTGGGTATTAGGGTGGGGGATGCTGTATTGAGATTAACCCGAAATACGTTTGATAAGAACAATGAGCAGATCGAGATCGTGATCTCAGTTTATCGTGGAGATCTATATGTGTTTGATGTCGATCTCGTGGCAGTGGAAGCATAATTTCGTCGATAAACAAGGAATCCAAAATGCCTAAAATGTCAACACTTCAAAAGAAGGAATCTCTATCTGGCTGGTTGTTTATTCTTCCTCTGGTAATTGGAGTTGGTATCTTTACCTATGGCACTCTGGTTTATTCTTTCAAGATTTCATTAACACGATGGGAATTGCTTACGCCTCCGACATTCGTCGGTTTTGAAAATTATCGGAAAATTTTCAGCGACCCGGTTTTTAAAGAGTGTTTACTGAACACACTTTATTTTGTAGTTGCTATTGTTCCCCTCGGAATCATTATCGCTTTATTCTTTGCTATCCTGCTCAATAGAAAAATTAAAGGAAGTGCGTTCTTCAGGGCATCTTTTTATCTCCCATGCATCACTTCCACTGTTGCTGTGAGTATGGTGTGGTTATGGATTCTCAATCCTGACCTGGGCATTATTAATACGATCTTGAGAGGTTTGGGCGTGGTCGATCCACCGCGCTGGTTGGAATCTACTATGTGGGCAAAACCGGCGCTGGTAATACTGCGGTTGTGGCAGGTTTCAGGCTACTACATGATCATGTACCTGACAGGTTTACAGAATATTCCTAATGAGCTATACGAAGCGGCTGAGTTGGACGGCGCGAATTCGTGGCAGAGGATACGCCATATCACGATTCCCCTGCTTTCAAACACCACTTTTTTTGTTACTACCTTGCTGATCATCGAGGCATTCAATATTTTTGAATCTATCTATGTGATGACCGAGGGTGGACCGGGCGGGTCAACCAATACTCTGATGTATTACATCTACACACGTGGATTTAGATCAGCCCCGCCGCGTATGGGTTATGCATCTGCTATGGCATGGGTGCTGTTCTTCATACTGTTTGTGGTGACCCTGGCTCAATTTTTAGTGAGAAAAAAGAAAGAAGTTGTCTATTAAAAAAGGAAAAGATGAATCATGCTTAAACCAATATCAAAAAGACATACTTTTAAATTTTTCTCAACTTCCAGCATGTATTTGATGTTAATCGTGATCTCCATCATTATGCTGTATCCATTTCTGTGGTCCATATCGGCATCTTTTAAAGAAGATACACAGTTATATAATGGAAACCCTCTCGATCTGATACCGGATCCCTTCACCCTTGAAAACTATGAACGTGTTCTGACGATTCTTCCATTTGGTCGCTTTCTACTAAATTCCGCGCTTATCTCAACAATAGTGCCGTTCTTCATGATTTGTATCAGCACTCTGGCGGCTTATGCTTTTGCGCGGATGAATTTTGCGGGGAAGAATGTCGTTTTTATGCTGTTATTAGCCGTGATGATGGTACCGGGACATATCACCCTGATCCCTAAATATGCTTTGATGCGTATGCTGGGATGGATAGATTCATATCAGGCATTGATCGTTCCTCAGATTTTTAGTGCCAATATCGTGTTCAACCTGTTCTTCATGCGCCAGTTCTATCTATCTTTTCCAAAAGAACTGGAAGAAGCAGCGATCATCGATGGCTGTTCACGTTTCAAGATATTCACAAAGATCATTCTGCCCAATTCAAAACCTGCGCTGGCAACTATTGCGATCATTTCCTTTAAAAATCAATGGAATTCCCTCTTATGGCCATTGGTTGTGATCAACGATTATAACAAGATGCCGATTCAGGTTGGTTTGACCTACTTACAGACCAATATTGATGCAAGCTGGGGGGCGCTGATCGCAGGTGCGACCCTGTCGATCGTGCCAATCATTGTGGTCTTTGTTATTTTCCAGCGCTATTTTATAAATGGAATGTTGAGTTCGGGATTAACCGGAAGATAAAAACTGAAAGGAGGGCTTTACAGGAGAAGGAAATAAATAATGAATTACTAAAAAAACAAAAATAAATCAAAATAGGAGTAAAGAAGATAATGAAAAAAAGTATCTTTTTCATCATAATTACAGCCTTCTTATTAGCAGCATGTGGAACGTCGGCTGAAGCTACTACCCCGGAAGCTGCGGAAGTAGAAGAAGCAGCACCTGTTGAAAAAACCGTTGTGCAGGTCTTATCCTGGTGGGATTTCACAACCTCAGTGCCCTTGCAGGAACTGAAAGCCGGTTTTGAAGCAGAGAACCCTGATCTTGAATTGGAATTTATCCAGGTGGGCGAAGGATATGCGGATAAAGTCCTGACCATGATCGCCGGTGGCGGTGATCTACCTGATGTCATGATGCTTGCGATGGATAAGGTGCCGTTCTTTGCTGATCGCGGCGCTATCATGAATCTGGATGATTACATTACCGATGACTACAAGAATGAACTCTATCCATTCGTGCTGGATGCGTTGACCTATGACGGCAGCGTGTATGCAGTGGCACGTGATGTGACCCCTAAAGTTATGTTCTTGAACACCGACCTGTTTGAAGCAGCCGGTCTGGATATCCCGGACGAGGATTGGACATGGGCTGATTTTAAAGCTCTGGCATCTCAGTTGACCGTAAAGGATGATAGTGGTCAGGCTACTCAGTGGGGATACTATTTCCCCAAATATGCTGATGGCTTTGCACACTGGATCATGCAAAATGATGCGACTTTGGTAAGTGATGATGGTCAAACCTCTACGCTTGATTCTGCGGAAGCAATTGAAGCGATCTATTTCCTGCGTGATATGATCCTGGTTGATGGCTCGATTCCCACCGAAACACAGGCTCAACAATTTGGTACTTCCGGCAATGCCCCATTCCTGGCGAACAAAGTTGCGATGATTACTGGAGGATTATCGACAACTGTTTCATTGGATGACGCAGGCATCAACTACACCGTACTGCCCTTACCGCAGGGTAAGCTCAATTTGAACACTGCTTTTGTCAACGCATGGACTATTCCAACCGGAGCAAAAAATCCTGACCTGTCCTGGCGTGTAATGGAATATTTCTCAACCAAGGGACAGCAGATCGTACTGGATACTGGTATGGGATTACCAGCCAGCAGCGGTGTGGATACAAGCGCATTCGTGGAAGCAAATGACTTCAATAAATATTTCATTGAATCCATGGAAACCGCAGTTCCATTCCCCTCTCCTCTATATGGAGCAGATTACTGGACACTGATCAAGACAGAATTTGATCTGATGTGGCTGGGCGATGTCTCTGTAGAAGACGCTGTAAACAGTGTTGTTGAACAGGGCAATGTGATCTTGTCTGGTGAAAACTAATTCAATAGTAGAGAAAATATAAAACAAGAAGGCAGGTGAATTGGCTCTGCTGGTTTACCAGCCTTCTTTTTATCATGGAAGGTTTATAGTATATGGATAAAGCTGTATTTTATCGCAGCGTAATTTCAACACTGGAAGAGATCAATGAAACGCAGGAAAAAGCAATACAGGATGCCGGTTCGATAATAAAAAAGTCTATCGAGGCTGGCGGAGTTTTGCATGCATTTGCTTCTGGTCATTCGCATATGATGGTAGAAGAATTATTTTATCGTGCGGGAGGATTGGTTCCTGTCAATCCGATCTTTGATCCTAACACTATGCTGCAGTATGGAGCAAAACGAAGCACAGGTTTCGAACGAATCTCAGGTTATGCAAAAGCAGTACTGGATCCTGTTGAAACCAGGCAAGGCGAACCCATTATTATTGTTTCTCACTCGGGAATCAATGCACTGCCGGTGGAAATGGCGCTTCTGGCTGTTGAACGAGATATGCAGGTGATCGCAATTACTTCAAAAACAATATCGAGCAGCCTGGAATCACGGGTTTCAAACGGAATGCATTTGTATGAAGTTGCCCATTTTGTGATCGATAACTGCATTCATGAAAATGAGATGGTAGTTCCCTATGATGAAGATGGTCATCGAGTGGGAGCATATTCTACGATCGTCACCGCGTTCATCATTCAAAAACTTGTGATCGAAATAGCTGACCAATTCCTCCGGGATGGAAAGACACCGCCTGTTTTTTCAAGCGCGAATATTCCGGGTGGTGATGATTGGAATTCGAATTTGATCAATACCTACAAAGATCGTATTAAACTCTTATAAAGAAGATGAAAATATTTCTTGGAATTGATGGCGGCGGATCGAAAACAGAAGCTGCTGCAGCAGCAGAAGATGGGAGGATTTATGGATGGGGAAAAACAGGTCCTTCCAATCCTTTATTTCTGCAGCCTTCTCAAGCATTGGATAATATGCTGGAGGCAGCCGGTGCTGTGTTTTCTCAAGCCGGAATTGATCGGAGAGAAATTGCATATACCTGCATTTGTATCCCCGGTTTTATTAAAACATTCCCAGAAGACAAAGTTGCAAACTCTTTGCAGATTGAAAGGAAGAAGATCAGCATCATGGGAGATGAACGGAGCACCATGCTGGCGGCGCTGGGAAGTGAACCCGGTGTTGTGATCGCTGCGGGCACCGGCTCTTTTGCGATAGGACGAGATGAACACAATAAGGTGATCAGTGCAGGTGGCTGGGGACCAATATTGGGTGATGAGGGCAGCGGATATGATGTTGGGAAGCAGGCTCTGCGGGTTGTTATTGCGGAACATGAGAGGAGAGGCGAAAAAACCCTGCTGACTGAAACGATTTGTGAATTGTGGAAGATCGAAAAAGTGGAAGATATCCGCTTATTTCTGAGCAGTCATACGAATTTTCAGCAGACTATCAGTGCCCTGGCGCCGCTGGTTTTGGAGTGCGCAGAGGAGGGAGATGCAGCGGCACAGAATATCATCAAACAAGCCGGAGAAAGCCTTGCGGATCTGGTGAAAATAGTGGTGACAAAACTTAATCTGCAGGGCAAAGAAATCCCTGTGGTGTTAACGGGTGGAATGAGCAATTTTGGAAATTGGATCAATCCTTTTATCACAGGAAAATTAAAAGATATTTATAAGATCAATGCGGTCTTGCAGAGACCGAAATTTAGCACGGTAATTGGCGCTGTGCTGCTGGCGATGCAAAAAGCAGCGTTTTTCCCGGATGAAAAAACACTTATAAAGTTAAAAGAAAATTACGATATGGTTTCAGGAGTTAAAAATGGGACTTCAAAATGAATATTATCAGCGGATGAAAGCGGTTCTCGAAAAGATCGAAAATTCTCAAACAGACAATATCGAGAAGAGTGCACAGGCGATCGTGAAAGCGATAACTGCCGGTGGAGTTTTTCATATCATGGATACCGGGCACATGCTCATGTATGAAGGAGTAGGGCGTTCAGGCGGTATGATGGCAGCCCGCCCGCTGCATGTGAGCGTGGAGGTGGATAATCCGGTAAGGCAGCGAGCATCTGCGGCGGAACGGAAAAAAGTGTATATGGATGGGATCGAGGGATTGGCAGACTATATCATTGCCCGCGGAGATGTGGAAGCGGGTGATATTCTGCTGATCGGATCTGTTTCAGGAGTAAAACCGCTGCCTGTGGGTCTGGCGCTGGCTGCCAAAACGGCAGGCGTCTTGACCATCGGATTGACTTCTCTGGAATACTCCAGCGGGTTGAAATCACAGCACAAAAGCGGGAAACGGCTTTTTGAAGTGGTCGACTATGTGCTGGATAACTGCTGCCCGGCTGGAGATGCTCTGGTTCCGGTGGAAGAACTCGGGCAGGAGATCTGTCCTTCGACAGGCATCGCAGCATCGTATTTGATGTGGTCACTGCAGGCGCGCGTTGTGGAGATCATGCTGGCGAAAGATTTAAAACCAGCCATGTTCATGAGCCACCGTCTGCCAAATGCTGCCCAGCATAACAAAGAAGCCTGGGAACAATATGAAAGATTGGGATACTAATAGAAGCTGCCGTGAGCGTCACTCTTGAAAATGAGCGGTTAAGTATTGACTTTGATCCTGCCATTCATGCCATCAACTCTCTGATAAGGAAAGAGAATGGTGAGAATATTATCAAGACTGTACTGCCCAATTCGCTTTTTCATTTGATTGGAGTGAAAAATGATTCCGCGGAGAAGGTGGAATTATTCCCCGGCAGTTTAAAAACAGAAAGAGTTGAACGCGAGGGGAGCACGCAGGCAATGTGCCTGTGCTACGATTCTGTGTTCCATGAAGGAAATGAGATCCCTGTGAAAGTCGAAATACGAGTTGAACTGGAAGATGATGAAGCAGAAACCAGTTGGACGATCCAGGTCGAAAACAACAGTTCGGATTATCAAATCATTGAAACCCTATTTCCCATCTTGCGGGGAGTGTATTTAGGAGATAGCTGGGAAGATGATATTTTGATCTATCCACATCACGCAGGCGAAAAGACAAAAGCACCGATCCGCACCTATACCTCTGAGCGCTTCGCACATTTCAATCGTTCGTTTGTGTTGCATCAAGGGAACCGCTGGATTCGTGAGATCAATTACTGCGGTCTGGCTTCGATGATGTGGATGTATTACTACGACCAGGAAAATGGATTGTATTTTGGTTCACATGATGCCGATTTTCTGGTAACGGGTTTGCGAGTTGAAACAGGCGGACCGGATGACCCCTGGATGGGATTTGCATTTCGAAAGCACCAGCGGATAGAATCTGGAAAGAAATGGCGATCAAATCCGGTGGTGATAGTCCTGACTGACCAGGATTGGCATTGGGGAGCGAGGCGCTACCGCACCTGGTTCTTGAGCCAGATGGAGGTCGAAAAGCAGCCGGAATTCTTGCAGGATGAGATAACCCTGAACCAGTGCTACAACCTCAAACGGCAGGGAGAAGTGATCCATCGTTTTTCCGATATTCCGGCGATCTATGAAAAAGGACAAAAGCTATTTAAAGCACGACATCTCTTTCTGGCTTCATGGAACCGCGGCGGGTTTGATCGCGATTACCCGGAGTTTCAACCTGATATGGAACTGGGTACACCCCTCAGCCTGGCACATGCCTGCCAGAAGGTGAAGGATGAAAAAGGGCTGGTAACTTTCTATATCAACTGCCGCATCTTTCATCTGCAGTCTGATTTTTTCAAGACCCTTGGCAGGGAGTGGAGCATAAAAAAGATCGATGGGGAGATGTATATCGAGCAGTATGGTCCTGAAACTTTTGCAGTGAACTGCCCCTCTAATAATGCGTGGGTGGACTATATCGCAGACACCGCGGAATGGATGGTGCGTTCTTATGGGGCTGATGGCATCTATCTTGACCAGTTGGGTTCGGCAGAGCCTTTTGCCTGCTATGACGGGTCCCACAGCCATACGCAGAATGGTCTTTTCAACCAGGGCTACCTGCAGTTGTTGCGTGATATTCACAAACGCTTATCTGGTATTGATCGACCGACTTTCTTGATGATAGAAAATTGCGGTGACCTCTACAGCGCAATGGTATGGGGAAGCCTGACCTGGAATGGGGAAGCGTATGATGAGTTCTATACCCTTTTCAAATATACTTTTCCAGAGTTTATGCAGGTTCATATGGTCAATCCTCTTTCCACGCTGGAGGGCGAAAAGCGTTGGGAAAAATACTATGCTGATCTGGAAAGGGCGCTGCGGCTGGGAGCAGTTTTCTGGCTGGGAGTGGATAAGATCAAGGATAATGCGAATGACCCCTATCTGCAGTATGCGCGAAAAGCGATCGCTTTACGTGAAAAACTGAACCCCTATTTTTGTAAGGGTCGTTTTGTGGATGATGAAGGCGTGGCTGCAGCAACCGAAGGGCTTCATGTGGCGCACTGGCTGCTGCATTCGGGCGATCATCTGCTGGTAATAGGCAATCCGGAGCAGATCAAGAATGGCGTGGTGGATCTGGACTTCGAGGCAGATGACCTTCATATTGTAGGTGAAGGGAACATCGAGGATACCGCTGTCGGCAGCTCCAGCACTGTTCAAAGGAATGGACATTGGCGGGTGAGGGTTTCATCCAGCCGCGTTTCTTTTGTGGTATTGAGTGGAAAATGAACAGCATGCAGCTCACTATACTGGGGAATTCGGGTTCTTTCCCGCGCCCGGGCAGCGCCTGTTCGGGCTATTTATTGGAGAGTGGAGGAAAATGCGTTCTGCTGGATTGCGGAAATGGCACCTTGAGCCGCTTTCAGCAGTTCCATACAATTCAAGAGATCGATGCGATCTTCTTGTCGCATCTTCATTTTGATCATATCGGAGATCTTTTCTTGCTGCGTTACGCGTACGAAACACTGAAAGCTTTTGGGCAGGGGAATTTCTTACCCATCCCGGTTTACCTGCCGGAAACCCCAATCGAGATAATGAATTTGCTGCGGGCTGAGGAATTGTTCACGTTTCATTTAATAAATAATGAGAGTGAATATACCATCGGGGAAATGGAATTCCGTTTTCACTCCATGCAGCATACCGTGGAATGCCATGGAATTAGTGTGCGGGTTGGAGCAAAGAGATTGGTTTACTCTGCTGATACTACCTATCACGAAGCATTGATCGATTTTGCCAGAGAAGCGGATATATTTTTATGCGAAGCTACCACGAGTGGGGAAGCTGCCAGCCCGGTACCCCTACCGCATTTAACTGCCAGGCAGGCGGGAGCGATCGCTGCCCGGGCGCAGGTTAAACGGCTGCTGCTGACTCACTCCAGTTTCATGGAAGAGAAACAAGAAATTCTACACAGCGCGCAGCGTTCTTTTCCCGCGGCTGAATTGGGGGAAGAGCTGAAGACATATACGATTTAACATATAAGACGCCCCCTCCCAACCTCCCCCGCCAGCAAGAAAGGGGATACAACAATTTTTTAATGGGAATTACCCAAAATTGTATTTCCACATGACAGATATTTCCTATGAATAATTTTTGAAAAAATTGTATATTGACAAATCCCTTTGGATTGTATACAGTATACAATATACAACCATGGATAACAAATTACCCACAATCAAACGAAAAAACTATTCCCAGCAGGCTTTTGACATCATTTCCACTGCGATTCTACGTGGTGAATTCAAGCTGGGTGAAAAATTGGTAGAAGAGAAGATCGCGCAGCAATTGAATATAAGCCGGGTACCGGTAAGGGAAGCTTTTCATGATCTCGAAAAGTTTGGATTAGTGTTTATGAAACCCAATAACGGTGCCTGGGTGATCTCACCTTCGGTAAAGGATATCGCGGAAGTATTCGATATCCGTGCAGTGAATCAGCCTTATGCCCTGGAATTATGTTATCAAAATGCCCGGCAGAAGACCATTGATGAACTTGAGCAGCAGGTTAAGGTTTTCGAAGAAATGCTTGTCCAACATGCAGATCTTTATGATTTGGTCTATCAAGATTTCAAATTCGACGAGATTATTTTCTCCAACTGCGGCAATAAAAAACTAAAGGAAATCTGGGCGCTGCTGATTCCCATCTCAATGATTGGTTTTTTTCACAATCCTTATTTCAAAGAGATCGGTAGTTTTAAAAACAGGTATTCCCATGAAGATATTATCCGTGCATTCAAAGATGAGCGGATTGAAGATGCAAAAAAACTCTTAATCGGTCACATTTACAGCTCAAAAGAACTGATTTGCGGATCGTTCAAGAAAGGAGGTAATCGAAAATAATCTTGTCATCGAAAATTCTTTTTATTGTCTATATTTTTATTGATTGAGAAGGAGTATATAAAATGGAAAAGGAAGCAACAAAAAAATCTTTTGGGGAACAAGTTAAAGAACACTTTACAACTACAACACTGGTTCTGATCCCCATCTGTGCAGGCATCAACCTTATTGGTGGCTGGCTGGCAAGTTCTCTGAAGTTACCGGTTTTCCTGGATATGATCGGCACCATCGTTTCTGCCGCGATCGGCGGACCATGGGTAGCAGCAGTGGTTGGGTTGCTGACCAATATTTTCCTGGCGATCGTTGCCAATCCTGTTTACCTCCCCTATGCTCTTGTCAGCATTGGTGTTGGTCTCCTCACCGGCTATATGGTCAAGAAGGGATTCTTTAAGAGTTTCGGCGGTTATGTGGTTACATGGCTGTTGAACACACTGCTCTCTGTGATCATCGCTTCAGCTATCACCATCCTGGTATTCGGTGGTGCAACCGGAGCAACCGGGACATCGGCTTTTACGGCTTATTTAATGGCAACCGGAGAAAAGATCGTTTCATCAGTTGTCAAGTCTCAATTCATTTTCACCTTGCTTGATCGTGCTATTGCTTACTTTGTTGCCTTTATCGTACTTAGTAGAATTCCCAAAAAGTTTATCAGTAAAGTCGTAGCAGATAAGAAATAACTCTTTACAGTTACAAAGGATGAGGTAGGTTCCTACCTCATCCTTATTTGTATAAAGGATATCCTATGGCAAGAAAATCCGTTTCTTCTTATATCAATATCGATTCACCCATTGATAGGCTGCACCCGATGACCAAGATCGTGGCGGTATTATCCTTCGGCATCATTGGATTTGCCGCTCCAATGGCTCTGGCGCCCTATGTGGTTCTTTTAGGGTTGATAGTTATCTCGTACCTGGCGAAATTATCAAATAAATTCATTCATTACGTCATTCCATTTGGCATACCACTGCTGATCATGTTATTGATCATTCATGGATTGTTCAGTGCCAAGAATGTAACGACACTGTATGATTTTGGTTTTGCTAAATTGGGATTGGAAGGCACGCTCTACGCCGTTAAGCAGGTCGGTTCGGTGCTGGTATTTCTTGGTGCTTTTTTCCTGCTTACTGCAACTACGCATCCCGGAAAACTGGTCACTGCTTTTGTCGATTCCGGGATGAATCCCAAACTCGGCTATCTTTTACTGGCAACATTTCAGATCTTCCCTCAAATGCAGATGCGTCTTTCCACAATTCGGGAAGCACAGGTCGCTCGCGGATTAGAGGTAGAAGGAAATCTATTGAAGCGCGCTTCTGCTTTCCTTCCGCTCATCGGTCCGCTCGTGATGAGCTCTCTGATGAGTGTTCAGGAGCGGGGTATGACGCTGGAAACCAGAGGTTTTGGATCATCCAATACAAAGATCACCAGTTATATCGAAGTACAGGATACGGCTGGACAGAAGACTGCCCGGAAGTGGCTTGTGATCGCGACTATCGTTGTTGTGATTGGCTCAATCGTTTATCGGTTCATATAGAGGAATAAGTATGGATACAAAGAAAATCGTCATTGATGTAAAAGACTTCAGCTTTTCCTATCTAATGTCAGATGGAGAGATGCAGAAGAAAGCTGTAGAAAATATAAATTTTCAAGTATGCAAAGGTGAGTTTTTCTGCATTATCGGTGCCAATGAATCGGGAAAATCTACCCTGTGCAATGCTCTGGTTGGATTGATCCCACATTTTTTCCAGGGCGATATGGATGGAGAGATCACTGTTCTGGGAGAGGATACACGAAAATCAACCGTAGCTGACCTGACTTCAAAGATCGGGCTTGTTTTTCAAGATCCCTTTAATCAGCTTACGTATACAACCACATCCGTAGCCGAAGAACTGGCATTCGGATTGGGGAATATTGGCGTTCCGCGCGAAGAAATGTACCGCAGGGTGAATGATGTGGCAAAGACCATGCGTATCGATCATTTGCTGCAGAAAAACCCGCTGGAACTTTCCGGTGGGCAGGTACAGCGCGTGGCACTCGGTTCGGTGTTTGTCATGAATCCGCAAATTATCGTGCTGGATGAATGCACGGCTCAGCTTGACCCACTTGGATCGAAGGAGATCTTCGATGTGGTGAAAGTTTTAAATGAACGCGGGATCACGGTTGTTATGGCAGACAATGATATGGAGCGGGTAGCGGAATACTCGGATCATGTGCTGGTGCTGCATAATAATAAACAGGTTACCTGGGGCGAGACACGAGAAGTGTTCACGAACCTGGATTTTTCTTCTTTGAATTTGAATCCACCGGTCTATGTATCTATTTCAAAAAAATACATTAACCAGGGGCTGTGGAAAAAAGAGGTGGCGATCAAAGAAAAAGAAATTATCAACATCTCAAGGGAGATATTGGAACGATGAAAATTCAATTTACCGACCTGCATTTTTCTTACCCATCCGGTGATGAGGCTTTGAAAGGCATTTCTCTGGATTTTTCCGGCACCGAACCTGTGGCGCTCATTGGACAAAATGGATCAGGCAAAACAACCTTTGCAAAACATTTTAATGGAATCCTGCGACCTACCAGCGGAACACTGCTTATCGATGGAGAAGATATTCATTCCAAAACTACAGCAGAATGGTCTGCGCGAATTGGTTATGTTTTTCAGAATCCACAGGATCAGTTGTTCCTGGAGACGGTGAAAAAGGAGCTTGAATTTGGTCCAAAAAAGATCAAAATGGCGCAAGAACGAATTGACGAGAATGTCAGGTATGCCGCTCAATTATGTCAGATGGATGATAAATTGAGCGTTCATCCCTTCGATCTTTCTCCCACGCAGCGCAAGTTCTGCACCATCGCTTCCATCATTGCCATGGATCCTGAAGTTATCCTGCTGGATGAACCTACCGGGGGTCAGGATTATGACGGGAACCGGCTTTTGGAAGATATCATCAAAGATCTGCATAAAAAAGGCAAACTGATCATCACGATCTCGCATGATATGGATTTTGTCATCCGTAATTTTGAAAGAGTGATCGTTCTTTGTGATGGGAAAGTCATCATCGATGCGGATACGCGTACGGCATTTTCAAAAGTGGAAGAACTTGCCAGCACGTTCATAGAGCCGCCGCCAGTTACCCGTATCGGGCAGGCACTGGGTTTTGATGAAACGGTGATCGATATACAGCAGTTCTTTACATGTTTTGATAAAAGGAAAAAAGGAACAATATGACAAAGATCATTACACAAATCTACGGCATTAAGACTGTAGAAGATGCGGAAATTGCTACCGGGTTGGGCGCAGATCATTTAGGGATTGCGTATGGAGAGGTTGGAAAAACTCCCGGATTCCTTGATTTCGATCAGGCGCGTGCGATATTCGAAGTGATCGGGAACCGTGGTGTAAAAGTGGGATTGACGGTAGCGTTTGACCTTGAAGAGATCGTTGAAATGGTCACCATATTGATGCCTGATATTCTTCATCTCTCAGGCGATATTGCTAAATTCTCCGTCGAGAACGTGGCGAAATTGAAGAAGCGTGTGCCCGACTTAAAGATCATGCAGGCAATTCCGGCAAACGATCCGGCTGTTTTCGATTATGTAAAAGAGTATGAAGCAGTATCGGATTACTTTTTGATCGACACGGTCGCACAAGGCATTGTGGGTATTGGAGCGAGCGGTATTACGCATGATCTTCAAATCGACAAGAAAATTGTGGAATCTACCTCAGTACCCTGTATCATTGCCGGCGGGCTGGGTCCGGATAACGTTGCCGATGCAATTCGTACGGTCCATCCATACGGGGTCGATTCATTGACGAAGACAAATTTTGATAAATCAACCGGCAGAGTAGGAAAGGATCCGCTCAAGGTGAAGGCATTCATTGATGCAGTACGTGAGGTCGAGAAAGAATGAGTGCTGGTGTGTGCGTGCTGGGCGATACGGCAGTTGATCTGATCATCCATTTGCCTGAAATGAAGATGGGTGAAAAGGTCATGCCGTATGCACCCTGTCTCTATCCGGGCGGCAGCGGCGCCAACACAGCAGTCGCTCTGGTTCGCCTGGGGAATCCAACCTCTTTTATCGGTACGGTAGGAGATGATCAATACGGTCGCACGATCGTGGATGATTTTAAAAAAGAGCATGTGGATATCACACAGCTTTTTATAGAGCCTCAACTGTCTACGGTTTGCGTATTTGCGTTTGTTGATAAAGATGGTGAACGATATTTATGGGGTTGGCCGCGCGAGAAGCAGGCTTACTCTGATATTAAGTTCAAAAAACTTGATCTTGAGCGTATCCGGGCTGCGGGCTGGCTGCATACCACCGGGTTGCTGCTGGGAAACGAATCCAGCGGGAGAGATGCTGTTCTGCAGGCTTTTGAATGGGCGCATAAAAATAACGTCATTACCTCATTTGATCTGAACCTTCGCAGCAGTACCGGGGCAATGGAAAAAACTTATCGTGAGGTTGTTGATAAAACGATCTCAAATTCTGATTATGTGCTTGGTTCAGAGCAGGAATTTGCTCTGTTAAGTGAAGCTCATGCATGGGAAAAAGCTGTTGATGAACTGACACGACACCATAAGATCGTTATTGTAAGGCAGGGAGAAAAAGGATCGATCCTTTTTGTGGAAGATGAATATATTAAAGTTCCGGCTTTCAATGTTAGGGTAGCGGATACGGTTGGAGCAGGAGATGTGTTCGATGCGGGATTCATCACTGCTCTGCGGAAAGGACATGATTTTACTGCCGCTTTGCAGTGGGGAAATGCCGTTTCCGCTTTCACGATCATGAACGAGGGTGCCAGAACCACACCTACATTCTTACAATTAGAAGATTTTTTAGGGAAACAAAAAATTAATGTTAGGAGAGAAAAGTGAAAAAATATATTATGGATTGCGATCCGGGTCATGATGATGCGATCGCTCTGGTGCTGGCTGCCAAACATCTTGACCTATTGGGAATTACTACCGTAGGAGGGAACCAGACCATTGAAAAGGTTACTACCAATGCCCTGAAGATCCTCGAAGTGATCGGACGGACGGATATCCCGGTGTATCAGGGTTCGCAGCGACCATGGATCCAGAAGTTGGAAACTGCCTCCAATATCCACGGTAAATCCGGTATGGATGGTCCCCAGATACCTGAACCGACCGTGAAAGCCCAATCTACACATGCGGCTCAATTCATTGTGGATACTGCCAGCAAAGAAGGGCACATCTCACTCATTGCCACCGGACCGCTCACGAATCTGGCTACGGCACTGCAGCTTGATCACACCCTTGCTGATAAAGTTGATGAGATCTTTATTATGGGCGGTTCAGTCACCTTTGGGAACTGGACCCCTGCAGCGGAGTTTAATATTTATGTCGACCCTGAAGCCGCTTATAAGGTTTTTAACGCGGGTATTTCCCTGCGTATGTGTGGCGTGAACCTTACACGTCAGGCTTTTGTTGATGATAAAGACCTCGAAATTCTAGAGGGCATCAACAACAGGGTTGCACATTTCTGCCACGATCTGCTGCGCTTTTTCATCGATTCCTGCCGAAAAACAGCTTATATTCCAGGAGCGAATTTGCATGATGTTTGCGCGGTGGCATGGGCGATTGATCCGACCATCATCAAAGCGGTTGACATGCATGTACAGATCGAATTGGATGGAAAATACACCCGCGGGATGACGGTATGCGATTATCGGCACCTGCGCAGTGATATCCCTCAACAAGATGTTATGCATGAAGCGGTAATGCATTTTCGCGGTGAAGAACCCAATTGTGCTGTTGGGGTTGAGCTTGCCGTAGAGTCGTTTTTCAAACTTCTGTATGACACAATAAAAAGTTATTAGCTGCCACCTGGTTGTGCTTATGAAAACTGCCGATAAGACGTATCAGGGTTATATTGCCTTAATTTTATGGAGCACTGCTGCCGCTTTTATTCGTTCACTTAGCGAGCTGATCGGACCTTTTACGGCGGCTTTTTATGTTTACATTCTGGGAGGAGTGCTTACTCTCATCTTTTCACCCAGACAGGAAAAAAAAGCTGCTCCTCTACATCACCTGGATCGCCCCACCATCTTGTGCGGGATCATGTATATTCTGTATGTATTTGCCACATTCTATTCGATCGGCATTTCGCAGACACGCGTCATGAGCCTTAGTGTAACGGTTATTAAATCCCTCTGGCCTCTCTTTACACTGATCCTTTCAATTCCCATCCTTCATGAAAAAAGGAAAGTGTCGATCTGGGGATTACTGTTCTCTCTGGCAGGTATTTTTGTGGTGGTATGGGGCAGTTTTGACGGAGAATCACTTACTTCTTCCACCTTTCGCATCGCTGATATTTTCCCCTTTGTGATCGGGCTGATCTCGGCGGTTTCATGGGCTATTTATTCCAACCTCATAAAAAAGAGCACGATCGATGGCAAGAAGGTTGGATTTTTTATGCTTATTTCAGGTCTCGTCATGGGATTGATCAGTCTATTTGTTGTAGAACCGTCTAACTGGAGCATCAGCGTCATTGCGCAGATCGTTTATCGCGGCGTGGTTACCATATTCATCGCCAATTACCTGTGGAATCAGTCCATTATCAAAGGGGATATTCATAAAGTGTCCATCGGCGCGAATTATCTTCCGATCATGTCAACATTGACCTCCGCGCTGATCCTCAATGTGCGACTCGATATCAGTCTGTTGATCGGAGGTGTTTTGATCGTGGTCGGCAATGTCTTTCATAGAAAATAAAAAAACACGTGATGAGGTTTTCTCCTTTGAATGGAGCGTTTACGGAAAGGAGTAAGCATGCCATTCGGTTATCACGGTAAAGTTTTGTGGGTGGATCTCTCAAAAGAAACTATTACAGTTGAAACTCCCCCTGATGAGTTCTATCAAAAGTATATGGGGGGAAGTTCGATGGGTCTTTATTATCTTCTAAAGAACACCTCGGCGGGCATCGATCCGCTTGATCCTGCGAATACGCTCAGCTTTTTCACCAGCATCCTCACCGGAGCGCCTGTCTCAGGGCTCTCACGCATTACCATTACTGCCAAGTCGCCAACCTCTCATCTGGTAGGTGATTCACAGTCCGGTGGTTTCTTCCCGGTTGAATTCAAGGCTGCCGGCTATGATGGCGCGGTGATCACCGGAAAAGCGAACCGACCGGTTTATCTATGGATCACTCCTGAAAAGACCGAGTTAAGGGATGCCGAACACCTGGTGGGCAGATTCACCGCTGAGGTCGAAGATGCCATCCGGGCAGAACTGGGAGATGAGCATGTGCAGGTTGCCCAATGTGGTCCGGCTGCAGAAAACGGCGTCTTGTTTGGGGCAGTCATTACCGGCTCCAATCGTGCGAATGGACGGACGGGCATGGGAACGGTGATGGCGTCAAAGAATCTACGGGCTGTTGCGGTGCGCGGAGATCGAAAGCCTGTTTTTGCACGTAAAGAGGAAGTTTTACGCATGGCTCACGACGGCGCGTCGCGTTTCCCGGAATCCGGTATCTTTCTGATGGGAAAATTTGGCACAGCTCGAGCGGTTGAATCCAAGAACGCCATGGGGTATCTGCCTTCCTATAATTGGTCTTCGGGAGTGATGCAGGATGCCAAGCGCATTTCCGGAGAGACCATGGCTGAAACTGTTTTGAAGAAAAGGGATACCTGCTATGGGTGTGTTGTGCGCTGCAAACGGGTCGTTGAGATTGAAAACGGCAGCTGGTCGGTTTCTCCCCGCTATGGAGGTCCCGAGTATGAGACGATTGCCGCTCTTGGTTCTTACTGCGGTATCAGCGATCTATCGGCGGTATGCTATGCCAATCAACTATGCAACATGTACGGCATGGATACCATTTCATGCGGCGGTACCATTGCCTGGTTGATGGATTGTGTTGAACATGGGTACGTGGATGAAGACCTGATCCCGGGGGTTAAATGCCGATTCGGCAGTTCACAGGCTATGGTTAAGATCGTGGAAATGATAGGTAAAGGAGAGGGGATCGGGCGTGTGTTGGGGAAAGGATCTGAACGAGCGTCTGCTGAACTTCAGGTCGGCGAAGATCTGCTGGTCTCGGTCAAGAATAATGAGTTTCCGGCGCATATGCCGCAGGAAAAAAGAAGTCTAGGATTGATCTATGCGGTAAACCCATTCGGCGCTGACCATAATTCTTCAGAGCATGATTATTCCTATCTGAAAGAATCTCCCGGGATGACCGCACTGGGATTAACACATCCGCAGCCGAACACTGTTATCAATTCGGAAAAGGTTGCCTTTGCCCTGAACACGCAGTACTTTTACAGTCTGCTGGATACGTTGAACTGCTGTAACTTCGTATACGGTCCGGTCTGGCAGCTGTATCGCCCTTGGGAACTGGTCGATCTTGTAAATGCAGTCACGGGTTGGTCCGTTGAGCTGAAAGACCTGCTGCTGGTCGGGCGCCGCAGGTTGAATTTAATGCGTGCTTTCAATGAGCGTGAAGGAGTAGGGAAAGAGGCTGATTGCGTCCCGGAAAAGATGCATCAAAAATTGAAAGGTGGTCCAACGGATGGTTTGTTCATTCCTCCCGGGGAATTGGAAGAGGCAATGCAGGAATATTATTCTCTTGCTGGCTGGGATGCGGAAGGAAAACCCACCCGGCATACTTTGCATGAGCTGGAACTGGATTGGGTTAATTAGTATTATCTGTTGTGCTTTGTGAATACTTACACTGCCTGCAGGGGAAGAAACCCATTCGCTTGTTCTCTAACGTCATCCAGAGGAAGTGAAACGACCGATGGATCTCTCCATGTCGTGGTCATTAATATCGAAAAGTCGCAATGAAGCGAGACAATCGATAAACTACGACTTACGGGCTGGTTTGAATTTGTCTTGGTGAGATGTAACATGAAGGTGAGCTATGTTTTTCCCTTCATGTAATTTATTTTTAAGGCGTATACTCTGTACCGCTGCATTTGGGACAAGGGGGAAGTGTATCTGAATCATCATCTAACACCACCGTTTGTCTACAATGGGTACAAACATATACTCCTTTTCCGGGTTTTTCACCAGTAGTTGACATGTTTGATCCTTTCTTAGATATTTTGAAAATTATTTTCCTCTTCCAGCATTATTTTTTGTTCGATCTGAAATAATGTATTGTTGGCCAGGCTCGGGAGTTGGTGGACAAGGTTCATTTTTTGTTATTGTTCTTTCTTCCCCCGTTTTACCACCTCGCGGACCAACAATTTCGTATTGTCCTGATGCTGGTGCTTTTTGACCAGGTTTGTAAGTCTTTGCTATATTAACTCCTATTCTAAAAAAAATTGGGAATAATGATTGCTATTTTGACCACTCATATAAATTATAGCAGAACTGTAGTTCTAATATGAAGAAATATCTTAAAAACATATTGTTTTTAAGATTAGTTCTTAATTGGGTGTATGTAAAAAACATTCCTATTCCGGTATCTTGCAATTCTCCCCAATTCCCCTACAATAGCAGCAAATAGAACATAGTTTCTATCATGGGCTGGTGGAGCGACACACTGCCCCCAGGCGCCCGGCGCGGGGGAAGGCAACGCATTCCTCCAGGGGGCATCCCACATTTATCAGCAATACAAAATAATATGACTATAATCAACAAAAAACACAAAAATTTATGTGTTTCATTGATATCATTTTCTGTGTTAACGATTAATACGCTAGTTATTGTTCTGATTTTTACAGTCCTTTTATAAAAAAGGAGAAAATTTCATCTACGCTTTCTTCTTTACCTGTAAAATATGTACCCTAAACGGTATCGAGTGAATGCAGTTCCCATCCAAAAACAGCAGTAAATGATATTCCCCTTCTTCGGTTAGATCGATGCCGTAGAAAGCATAGATCATGGTCAGCTTGATGACCTTACCCGCGTCGCCCTGCGGCTTGAGTTCCTGCACGATGCGCTTGGTAATTTCTTTTTCAGAGGGGGAGGAGATCACCACTTCCAGCTTGATGGGCTCTTTGTCGATCTTATCCATCTCCAGGATGGTGAAAAGCTGCTGGTATTTGGCAGGCAGGCGCAGCACATTGATATTGCTGAACATGCCGATGATGCTGGTCTTGCCGGCTACATCTCTATAAGCATAATCGCATAGATACATCCAATTGATCTTTGGCAAAGTTCCCTCCCACAGGTTCTGGCATAATGATACCGCGAGATGCGGTAAATACCCCGGCAAATTAAATGAAAAACCAGAGATAGAGGATCATTGAATTGACCTTACGGCGCGCAGCCGAATTTTGTCTCTGGATTAATTTTTATTATAGACAGGTATTGAGAGCTGGTAGTTTAGAAATTTATAAGAATTTCTACCAACGCGGGTAGCGCCTTTCATCCGGGTAGTACGAAGTGACCGGCGGAGCAAAGGCGCGGATGAAGAGCATGCCGAATAGGAAACCGCCGATATGCGCCCACCAGGCAACTCCGCCCGCAGTACCGGAACCTACCGCGAAGGATGTGAAGCCGGAGAAGATCTGCATCACGAACCAGATCCCCAGATAGATGATGGAAGGCAGGCGGATAAAACCGCCGAAGATGAAGATGGGAACAAAAGTTACCACCCGGGAGGCGGGGTAAAGGATGAAATAAGCGCCCATGACCGCCGCAATGGCGCCGCTGGCTCCCAGTGTGGGGAGGATGGAGGTGGGCTCAAAGACATACTGCATCAGGGCTGCGCTGAGTCCGCCCAGCAAATAGAAAAGCAGGTAGCGGAAGGAACCCAGCCGGTCTTCGATATTGTCGCCGAAGATCATCAGGAACCACATGTTGCTGATGAGGTGGTACCAGCTTCCGTGCAGGAACATGTGGGTGAAGAAAGGCAGCAGGGAAGCGGGATTGCTGAAGCTGATATTGGCAGGCGTGAGGGCAAACGTGGAAATGAACTGGTTGGAAAAGCTTGAAGATGTGAAGTATTCCAGCATGAAAACAAGCACATTGGCAATGATGATGAGCCAGTTCATGATGGGAAAACGGCTGGTGCGTTGGGTATCTCGAATCGGGATCATAGGTCTCTCTTTCTCATAAGAGTATAGCGAATCTTTCTTATATACCAAATAAGAACTGTGTAAGAAGATTCCTTTTAATTATAGATGTTATGCGTCCGGCGAGAGCATGAAAAAGAGCTCCCATGTGCCGCTTTCTTTCTGGTTGAAAATGGAATTATCATCCGCGATCACGATCCAGGTGTTGCCGGGCTTGAGCGCGAAGGCATTTCCGGAGCTGTCGAAAAATTGGATGGGAGCATTGTCGCTGGGCACTTTCCACTGCCCTTCGAACATCTGCCCGTCGCGGTAGAAAACAGCGTGTTTGCCTTCGATGTTCTTCATGATCTCGATCTCGTATTCGCTGGGTGCGTTTTCGATGTAATGGGCGAACAGGATGATGAGGTTATCGAAGTGCAGCTGTTCTCCGGTCACTCGGTCGACCAGCGGGATCATCCTGAAATTGCCGTCCTCTTCCTCTCCTTCCATTTCCTCGATCCAGCGCAGGTAAGTGCCGGAAGCAGCATCATATTTCCATTCGGCGCGGTTGTAGTAATTGAAAAGAACATTGACCTGTTCGACCGGTGTTCCGCCTGCGGGCACCTGTTCGCTGAAGACCATGCCCTCGATATCGGGATTGCCGCCCAGGTCGATGGCGTTCTCCTTGGCAAACGCGCTGATATCCGCGCTGCTAGCGAACACTCCGATCACGCTGTGAGTATCCTCCCCGCAGAAAGCCGGGCAGGGCGCTTCAAGATAAGAAATGGCGCGATCCCCCAATGCCTGCACTAGGTAGGCGTCCGTATCCTCATCGGCGCTGCCGTAACCCAGAATGCCCCAATACAGGCGCACCAGTTCCGCGTCCACAAGCCGACCGGAGCGCACCGGTCCGATGCTGGGGCTGTCAGAGCCGTAGAAAACTGCCAGAAAGCGGTTCGTGCCATACCCGATGTAGTAATCGAAGACGATATCCGCAAAAGAAAGACCGGCGTGCGGTCTGCCTTCGCGCGGAAAATTCGAAACTTTCACCATGATCGGCATGCGCTCCAGGATGGATGGATCGGATACCGGAAGCCCGGTGAGAGGGTTGATAAAGATCTGTGTGGTGGGGGTGGGAGAAATCTCTGAGTTCGATTCATCCGCCGCGGCTATCTCTGCTGTTGAGGAAGGAATACTTTCAGCGATTTGCGCTGCAGGTTCAGATTGACAGCTTGCCAGGAGTATGGTGGAGAGACAAAAATAGAAGAATGCTTTTTTCATGCTTTTTATCCTTGTTGCATAGGTGCATTATAACGAAAAACAGTAGGCACCTCACAAGTATAATTGAAGCAAGAGGATTCTATATGGAAGAAAAAAAGATTCGTGTGCTTATTGCGAAACCCGGCTTGGACGGTCATGATCGCGGTGCCAAGGTCATCGCGCGCGCTTTGCGCGACGCCGGTATGGAGGTCATTTATACCGGGCTGCGCCAGACCCCTGAAATGGTGGTGAATGCTGCCCTGCAGGAAGATGTGGATGTGATCGGGCTTTCCATTCTTTCCGGGGCGCATATGTCGCTGGTACCGCGCATTCTTGAACTGAAGAAGCAAGCCGGGCTGGATGATGTGCATATTTTCCTGGGCGGGATCATCCCCGAAGCGGATGCCAAAGCCCTGATACAGCAGGGGATAGAAGCGGTTTATGGACCGGGTACCCCCACCACGCAGGTTGTGGATGATATCCGTGCCATGTACGAAAAGAGATCATAGGATCAACCATGACGGTTCTCACGCAGGCAGTTTTACAGGGAGAACGCCACGCGCTGGCACGCCTGATCACGCTGGTGGAGAATGACACTCGCGAAGGGCAGGCAGCACTGGATGAGCTTTTTCCGAAAACGGGCAGGGCGCATGTGGTCGGCATTACCGGAGCAAGCGGCGCGGGAAAATCAAGCCTGGTGAACTGCCTGGTCGATTCTATTCTCAAGCAGGATCCTGAAAAGCAGGTCGGTGTGATCGCGGTGGACCCCACCAGCCCTTTTACCGGGGGCGCTGTGCTGGGAGATCGCATCCGTATGCGTGCTGTTGCCGAACACCCCAATGTATTCATCCGTTCCATGGCAAGCCGCGGTGCGCTGGGCGGGCTGGCGCACAACACGCAGGCGGTTTCCATGATATTGGATGCCGCCGGATTTGACATTGTTTTTATCGAAACCGTGGGAGCAGGGCAGTCAGAAGTGGAGATCGCCAGCCAGGCGCACAGCGTGCTGGTGGTGGAAGCGCCGGGGTTGGGGGATGATGTGCAGGCAGCTAAAGCCGGCATCATGGAAATTGCTGATATTCTGGTGCTGAACAAAGCGGACAAAACCGATGTGGATGCGGCAGAAATGGCGCTGCGTTCCATGCTTGCCATGGGTTATCCGGTGAAAAATGAACAGGTATGGGTGCCCCCCATTATCCGCACGGTTGCCATCGGTGGCGAAGGGGTAGAAGAAGTGATCAAGGCTCTTCAAGAGCATAAAGAATTTTTAAATTCCAATGGAATCTGGCAGAAACGCGATCAGGTCAGGATTCAAACATTCATGCGGATGCTGCTGGAACGCAGGCGGGGGGAGGAATGGCAGCAGCTGCTCCAAAAACAGGCAGTGCAGGATATTTTCACACAGGTATTCAGCAGAAAAATATCCCCTTTCAAGGCTGTGGAGCAAATGCAGGATAATTCCTTCCTTAAAAATTTGCAATAGCACACACGTGAACTCAAATTCGCATTACAATCTTAAAAAGTGCATTTATTTTCATTTATAAGGAGACGGAACGATCATGGAGCGGACTTATATATGTGATTTGGGCAGTCGCATCGACCAGGAAGTGAAAATTCAGGGTTGGCTGCAAATAATACGCGATCAGAAGAAGATGCAGTTCCTCATTTTGCGCGATCGCACCGGTTTGGTGCAGGTAGCGCATTACCGTCCTTCGAATGAGGAAATAGCAAATACGATTTCCTCACTGGGTGTCGAAACTGCCCTGACCATTACCGGCAAGGTTGTCAAGAACGATATTGTCAAGTTGGGCGGCTTGGAGATCCAGCTGCAGGGATTGACGGTAGAAAATGCCGCCGAAATTCCCATGCCCTATGATCCTTTCGATAATGATAATGTTCCCGCGGTGGATTTTCGCATGGACTGGCGCTATCTGGACCTGCGCCGCCCCGATAATCTCCTTATTTTTCAGGTGCAAACGACCCTTGAACATGCCATGCGTGAGTACTGGCTGCAGAACGGGTTCATGGAGATCCACTCTCCCAAGATCTTGAGCAGCCCCAGCGAAAGCGGAGCAGAACTTTTCCAATTGGATTATTTCGACCGCAAAGCGTATTTAGCGCAGTCGCCCCAATTCTATAAACAGATGGGCATGGCGGCGGGTTTTGATCGTGTTTTCGAGATCGGTCCGGTTTTCCGCGCTGATCCTTCATTTACTTCCCGCCACATGACGGAGTTCACCGGTCTGGATATGGAAATGGCATGGGTCGAAAGCCATGAAGATGTGATGGCGTTCACCGAACGCTGGCTGCAGTACACATACCAGCAGGTGAAGGAGAAGCACGCTGAACAGATCAAAGAAACCTATGGATTCGATCTGCAGGTTCCGGAAGTGCCCTTCCCGCGCATCACAATGGCAGATGCCATCCTTGCTTTGAAAGAGGTCGGCTATGAACTTCCTCCCGAAAAGAAAGGTGATCTGGATCCGGGCGGGGAGCGCGCGCTGGCAGATTACATTAAGAATAAATACAACCATGATTTCTTCTTCCTGATCGATTGGCCTGTTCAGGTGCGACCTTTCTATCACATGTATCATCCTGATAATAAGAACCTGACCCGCAGTTTTGATCTGATCGCCAGCGGGCTGGAGATCGCCACCGGAGCGCAGCGTGAACACCGCTACGAGGTATTGAAACAGCAGGCTCTTGATAAGGGGCTGGGATTGGAAAATATCCAGTTTTATCTGGATTTCTTCCGCTATGGTTGTCCGCCGCATGGTGGTTTTGGAATGGGTCTCTCCCGGGTATTGATGGTGCTGCTGCGCCTTCCAAATATTCGTGAAACAGTTTACCTGTTCCGGGGACCAAACCGGATTAACCCCTAGGAAAGGATGACACATGCTTCTCGGTGATTCGGTCCGATTGCGAGCAATTGAAAGAGAAGATCTACCCCTCTTTGTGACCTGGTTGAATGACCCGGAGGTACGCCATTATCTTACGATCTACGGTCCTATTTCTCAGATGCAGGAAGAAAAGTGGTTCGAAGAAATATTGAATCATCCTGTTGCCGAACAACCATTGATGATCGAAACGCTGGTGGATGGAACCTGGAAACCGCTGGGAGATATTAGTTTTCTGAATTTAGATCAGCATTCCTGCAATGCTGAATTGGGTTTGTTCATAGGTGAAAAAGGTTTTTGGGACAAGGGGATCGGAACGAAAGCTATCAGCCTGATGCTGGATTATGGTTTCAATGCATTGAATTTCCACCGTATTTATCTGCGTGTGTTTGAGCCAAACAAGCGCGGCATCCATTGTTATGGAAAAGTTGGTTTTCGCCATGAAGGGTGTATGCGAGAAGCGCATTTTCTGGATGGTGAATATGTGGATGTATTATTTATGAGCATTCTACGAGAAGAATGGAGAGGAAAAAGTTGAGTATGACGACAAGTTCACTGCGACATGACCGCATGATGTATGGAGGCGTGAAATTATATGCCGGCTCATCCTGCCCAAAATTGGCAGAAGCAATCGCATCACGTTTGGAAGTACCCCTTTGTAAAACTACCATCACAACTTTCCCAAATGAAAACTTGTTTGTAAAGCTGCATTCCAGTGTGCGCGGACAGGATTGTTATGTGATCCAGACTCTTTCTTCGCCGGTGCATACGAATTTAATGGAACTGCTGATCCTGATCCAGACGCTGCGGTTGGATTCGGCAGGGCGCATCACAGCGGTATTTCCTTATATGTGCTATTCACGGTCCGATAAAAAAGATCAGCCGCGCGTACCCATTACTGCCCGCCTGGTGGCGGATATGATCCAGATCGCGGGCGCGGACCGTTATATGACCCTCGACCTGCATGCTGATCAAATTCAGGGATTTTTCTCCATTCCCGGTGATGTGCTGTATGCTTCTCATGTACTCATTGATTATTTAATTGAAATTAAAAAGAAAATGAATAATCCGGTACTGCTTTCGCCGGACCTGGGTTTCGCCAAGAAGGCTCGCAACTATGCGGCACAGCTCAATGTTCCGCTGGCATTCATTGAGAAGCGACGTATTCTCAGCCCGGATAATCCTGAAGTGCTGACCCTGATCGGGGATGTGAAAGGGAAAGATGTCATCCTGCTGGATGAGGAAGTTTCTACCGGTAAAACGATCATTAACGCGGTTAATGTCGCCACGGATAATGGGGCGAAGAGCGTGGTGGTGGTATTCATCCACCCCATTCTGGCAGATGATGCGGTAGATCAGCTGGTGAAACTACCGGTAGCGGAATTTATCACCACCGATACCATCCCGATCCCAAATGAGAAAAAGAAGAAATTCGGGGATCGCCTGCAGATCATCTCTGTAGCGAATTTATTGGGCGATGTCATTCGCCGGGCGAACGAGGGACGTTCGGTTGGCGAAATGTTCAACGAATAGTCGGCTCACTGTTCCAGTCTGGATTTAATTGATGCCAGAATTGCCCGAAGTTGAAACAATAACCCGTTCTCTCCGCCAAGAAAAAAGGACGGGTTTTTCTGTTCTCGGGCAGATGATCGAGGATGTAGTAATCCTGTGGGAACGTTCGATCGCTGTTCCCGGTGCTGCAGCATTCAAAAAACGTATCAAGGGGCAGGTGATCAAAGGGGTTGGCAGGCGGGGAAAATATATTGTGATGCCCTTATCTACCGATACGCTCTTATTCCATTTACGTATGAGCGGTGATCTTCATCTAAGATCGGAAAAAGAGCCGGGGAAGCATGACCGGGTAATTTTTACGCTGGGGAATGGACAGTATCTGGTATTCGAAGATGCGCGGAAATTTGGCAGGATATGGCTGCTGTCAGATCCCCAGCAGGAGTTAGGTGATCTCGGACCGGAGCCGCTTTCCGAGAAACTCACGGTTGAACAATTTCATCAAATGCTGCAAGGCAGTAAAAGGCAGCTAAAGCCGCTTCTTATGGATCAAACCTTCCTGGCTGGTCTGGGAAATATCTATACCGATGAAGCATTATTCAAGGCAAAGCTGCATCCCCTGACTGCCGCCAGTGAATTGAGCATTGAACAGGCAGCGGCTTTGCTGAGTGCTATCCGGGATACCCTTCTGGAAGGCATCCGGCGCAACGGCGCGAGCATCGATTGGGTCTACCGTGGTGGAGATTTTCAAAATCATTTTTGCGTATATGGAAGAAAGGGAGAACCGTGCTCGGTCTGTGGAACTCCCATCGAGCGGATCGTGGTAGGGCAGCGGGGAACTCATTTTTGTCCATCCTGCCAGAGAAGAAATTCTGCTGAGTAGATTATCCATTTGAACTATTTTTCGAACAAATAGTTTTGACGTACAATGGATTTAGTAGAGGAAAATTATGTATTCTTTTATTCCGGCGATCATTCTTTTAGGTGTGGGGCTCTGGCTTTATCGGATGGAGTGGAAGAAAAAACCAGAGGTGCGCAATAAAGCGAATATCATGTTAGCCAGTTACGCCTGGATTCTTGGAATAGCCCTGGCAATTCTCTCAATTTTATTTTGGGGTGATATATAAAAAAGAAGTCGGTTTTTACAAAGAACCGACTTCTTTATCTTTAGTAACGGTATTTCTAGTTGAATACTGACCAGCCCAGCCAGATTCCAAGTACCAGGAAGAGAATGGACATGGCAAGTTTAATCCCTGAGCCTCTCTTTTGAATGAAACCGGTTAATTGTTTCGATGAAGTACCGTAGAATGCCAGAATAAAGATGATGATGAGGGGGATGATGAACATGACGTTGTACAGGATCAGATACCCTACTGATTGAAGCCGTAATTCAGGAACGCTGCTGACATAAATAATGGTCGGCAGATATACCTGCCCGGTGCAAGCCAGTTCAAGAAGCGAAATGACTAATCCTGTGCCAAATGCTCCCAGGGCATACGATTCTACATTGCGCCCTTTGCGGATGGTTTCGTTGATGCGTTTGCGCAGTTTATCAGGTAGTTTCAGCGCCATATCTCCCAGATCACCTTTTTTGGTCTTCAGGTAATCGTTGAAACTGATCGCACTGAAAGTTAGACAGAGGATGGCAGTGATGCCGTAAACGATCTTGCCCAGGATGCTCAGCCAGTTACCCAGTAGATCCAGAATGCGGTAAAAACCCAGCCCGATCAATAAATACGCCAAAAATACACCAGCTGTGAAAGCCAGACCAACCAGTAATATTTCTTTTCCTTTCCTTCCGCTGAGTGAAAGGTAGGAGATGAAGAAGATCAGGGTGGCAAAAGCGCAGGGATTCACTCCGTCCACCAGACCTGCCAAAACGACTGTGACCCAGCTCATGGAACGGAAATGAGAAATGATGTTTTGATCTCCCTGGTTTTCATTGTAATCATCCCAGAATCGCTCAGATCCATTTGCTTTAAAGCATTCGATGGCTTCGGTTAATCCTTCCGGAGAAATTTCGTTTTCACCGATCCAGGCTTGATTTCCAATAAAAACTGCCGGCGTGTGAAAATCATCGCGACCAATGCGGGCAGCTATCCATTCAGCCAACCCGGCGTTGTCGTAAACGTTGAAACTTTCGATGAACAGTTGAGGATATTTGGTGCGCAGGTATGCCAGATCGGCTTCCACCATACTGCATTCCTGGCAGCCGGTTTGATAAAAATATGCTATATAGATTGGATTTTCTACTTCGCAGTTATCTCCATCCAAAGAACAGAGTTCATCCTCACTGGTAGTATTTCCCTCGCTAACAATGGCGGAAGGATCAAATCCTTCCAGAGATGGCCAACCGATCCCACCCGCATCAATGCCTTCCAGCACCCGCATGCGCAGGTCTGTGCGGATGGAATCTTCTCCGGTGAAGAGGAATGAATCACCCAACGCAACTGTCGGTACAACGCGATCTGAATTGGGTACTGCCCAGGCTTCTTGAACTTTCACAAAAAGTTCGTAATTATCTGCGTAATCGATATTGACCAGGCGTATATCCAGATCACTGCCCAATTCTTCTTCCAATGGATCGAGAATTTCATCCATGATCTCGGTGCAGTGAGGACATTCCGTGCGGTAGAAAAATAAGCCATGCACTGCCTGTGCACTGCAGGGCAGTCCGGTGCTGATAGCAGTAGGGAGGATGATAGGCTGGGGTGTTTCATCGAAGAGGGATGCATCCATGCCTGAAAGGATTGCAGTATCAACCTGTGCGGCAGGTATAAAACCGAATAGGAGGGGAGTACACAGGAGAAGGGGGAGCAAGACACGTTTTATCATAAGAGTTGTTTTCCTCATTTTGACATTGGCTTTCAATTTTACCTTGTCTGAACTTTGTGTCAAATTTATTTATGCATCTTCGACTGGAATTTCTGGTGCGTGTTTTTGAATGCTATCGATGGATAGGCTGTTTTGCGTGCAGATATCACGGTAGATATCCACACTGGGTCTGCGGATGCGCTGCTGGGTCTCAACATCCAGTCCCCATAATCCAAAGCGTTGTGTCCAGGCGCGCTCCCACTCAAAATTATCGATCTGCGACCAGTGCATGTAACCGCGGATATCGGTTCCATTCTGAATGGCTTGCCACATTTTATAGAGATGAGTGATCAGATAATGCGGGCGCATCGAATCACGCGAATCTTCAACTCCATTTTCGGTGATATAGATGGGCACACCGTATTTCTGCGCCCACCGGAGCGCTTCGCTAAATCCGTCCGGTTCGGTTGCGATGAATCCGGTCTCGCTCAATTCAGCGGCAGGATCAAAGAAGCGTTCTTGAAAAAGGTCTTTGGCTGCCAGCAGATTGAATTTGACATGATCGCGTGTGTAGTAGTTCACTCCTATATAATCCTGCGTGCCGATCGCTTCGGGGAGAAAATCTTTCCAAAACGCGAATCGCAGTTTTCCTGTCATCAGGGTATCTGCAAAAGCATTGTTGTAGCTGTTCGAGGAAAAATTGCTGATCCAGTGATCGGGTGGGAACCATGCTCTATCAGGGATCATGGAGCGGTAATTTTTTGAGAATCCTACCTCAGCATGCGGCTGGTTTTTATGAATAATTCGGTATGCCCTGGCATGCCCCAATATCATATTGCGCATCACATGAAAGGCTGCTTTCGGATCGCTTTTGCCGGGAGGGAATTCACCGGACATGTAACCGCCGAAGGCATAAACGGTAGGCTCATTAATGGTGATCCAGATATCTACCAGATCCTGAAAGATAGGGATAACCTTTTCAACATAACGAACAAAGAAGTCAATGGTTAGCTCGTTTTCCCAGCCACCTTTTTCATAGATCCAGATGGGATCGGTAAAATGGTGCAGGGTCAGCATTGGCTTGAGCCCCAATTTGATGATGCCCTTCAGCATATTGCGGTATGCCTGAATGGAAGCGTCATCCCATTTTCCGGGCTGCGGCTCGATGCGGCTCCATTCTATCGATAGGCGGTGAGCATTTTGTCCATCTTCTGCTGCATGGATAAGGTCTTCCTTCCAGCGCCCACCCCACCAGTCGCAAGCCAAACCGGCTTTTGCGCCGCCGATGATCTTTCCGGGAGTCTGCTCCCAGAGATACCAGTTATTGTTTGTGTTGTTTCCTTCTACCTGATGAGAAGCGGTTGCTGATCCCCACAGAAATCCTTTTGGAAACGGGAACGGTGTTTGTTTCATGTTCTCTTCCTGTTGATTTAACCGAGTATTTTTGATAATTATAGGCGATGTCATACTATTTGTGATTGGAGACACATATCAGGAATTGCGTTACTTAAGATAGAATTTAAAAGCATTCATGATATAATCCCGCCTTGCTTTCAGGGCAGGAATTACTCTAAATAAGGAAAAAAGATGACATATAAAAAGGTCTTTCCCAATCACTATCATTTTCCCCAAAAAATTAATCGACTTGGCGAACTTGCATATAACCTGTGGTGGGCATGGAATCCTTCTGCACTGCGGCTTTTCTCTGAACTGGATCGACCCCTGTGGGACTCCCTGAACCATAATCCGATTGAATTTTTGCATACGATCGATCAGAACCTGCTCAAATCGGCTGCTCAAGACAGCATGTATCTTGAAGAATATGATGCGGTCATGCAGCAGTTTGATGCATATATGGATGCAAAAGATACCTGGTGCAGCCGCGAATATCCTGCTGCTTTGAAAGGGAAAGTAGCTTATTTTTCTTTCGAATTTGGGCTGCATGAGTGTATGCCTTTTTATGCCGGCGGGCTCGGCATCCTTTCTGGAGACCATCTGAAAGAAGCCAGTGATATGGGAATCCCTCTCATGGGTGTGGGATTTATTTATCACCAGGGCTACTTTGTTCAAAAATTAACTGAAGATGGCTGGCAGGAGACTTCTTACTACCATTTCAATTTTGAAGAGATGCCCATTATTGCGTTAACAGATGAAAAAGGAAAACCGCTGACGATTTCAGTGCAGCTGCCTGATCGAAAAGTGTATGCGCGCGTCTGGATGATCCAGGTCGGAAGAGTTCCTCTTTATCTGTTGGATTCGAATGTGGATAAAAATAGCGCGCATGACCGGCACATGACCGCCAGACTGTACAGTAATGATCTGGAAATCCGTATTTCTCAGGAAATTTTGTTGGGCTGCGGCGGTGTACAGTTATTGAAAAAGCTGGGTGAGAATCCCACCGTATGGCATATGAATGAAGGGCATTCCGCCTTTTTAACCCTCGAACGGGTTCGCGAAAAGATGAAAGAAGGCATGTCTTTCAAAGATGCTGCGGCAGAAGTGAAAAAGACCAATGTCTTTACCACGCATACCCCGGTACCAGCAGGCAATGATCAATTTCCATTATGGTTGATCGATAAATATTTCCCAACCATGTGGAGTGATCTGGGATTGACGCGTGAGCAGTTCGTTGAACTGGGAAAACAAACCCAATCATGGGGCGAAACGTTCAGTATGCCTGTTCTGGCGATCAAGCTCTCAGAACGTACCAACGGTGTATCAAAACTGCACGGTGAAGTAGCTCGCGAAATGTGGAATTTCTTGTGGCCTGATAAGAAGGTGGATGAGGTTCCCATCGGATCGATCACCAATGGCATCCATATCAATTCATGGCTGGCGCGCCGCATGCGTCTGCTGTTTGACCGCTATCTGGGTGTGAGCTGGTACGATAACATGGACGATGAAGAATTATGGAAGCGCGTGGACCTCATTCCTGATATCGAGATCTGGGATATCCGCCGGCATCTCAAGCGGAAGCTGATCAATTACGCGATCGAATCTGCGCGTATGCATTGGTCATCGGGAAAACACCAATCCTCTCAGGTAATTGCCGAAGGGGTGCTGTTGGACCAGTATTCTCTTACAATTGGCTTCGCGCGCCGTTTTGCCACCTATAAACGGGCAAACCTGATCCTTTCTGATTATGACCGTCTATTGAAACTCATCACTCGTGAAGACATGCCGGTGCAGTTGATCTTTGCCGGTAAGGCTCACCCGGCTGATGAACCCGGCAAACTGCTCATCCAGCAGGTCTACCGCGCTGCTAAAGACCCGCGTTCTCAGGGTCGCATAGTGTTCCTGGAAGATTATGATCTGAACATTGCACACCTGATGGTTCAGGGTGTGGATGTATGGATGAATACACCGCGTCGACCCAATGAAGCCTCCGGCACATCCGGAATGAAAGCCGCGTTAAATGGAACCCTGAACTTCTCGGTTCTGGATGGCTGGTGGTGTGAAGGGTATAACGGAAAGAACGGCTGGGCTATCGGTGATGACAACGATTATGAGGATCCCAACGAGCAGGATAAAAAAGATGTAGAAAGCATGTATCATATCCTTGAAGATGAATTGGTACCGCTGTACTATCAAACCCGCACCATGGGTGATTTCTCGGAACAGTGGGTTGCCAAGATCAAAGAGAGCATCAGCTCCTGTGCTCCAAAATTCAGCACACGGCGCATGCTGCGAGAGTATATGCAGGAAATGTATTTCCCTGCTATGCAGAATGAGGATAAGAATTAGGTTAGGTGTGTAATGGAATTTCTTTTTGACTCGGAGAACTTGTTATCGGCTCTGGGAATCTTTTCGATTCGTGTTCTTTCTATCGCGATAGATACCGTACGCATGATCTCGGTATTGAGAGGTAAGAAAGTGATCGCCTGGATATTGGGGGTGGCAACATCGATGTTGTTTGTGATCTCCATCGGATGGGTCATGGCTGATCTTACCAATCCGTTGAAGATCGCGGCTTACAGTATTGGTTTTGCCACGGGTACGGTGGTTGGCATTGACCTGGAAAAGAAAATGGCGATGGGGCATATGTTCTTCACCATTATCAGCTCTAATCGTGGTTCTGAACTGGCTGAAGCGCTGCGTGGAGCAGGCTATGCGGTTACCGAGATACCAGCGCGTGGAAAAGATGGGTCGGTCACCATGCTCGAATTGGCTTTTGAACGGAAAGATATGGAAAAGATTAAAGCCATGATCACCAGCATTGACCCCGATGCGTTCATCACCTCCCGTGATGTACAGCCGCTTCACCGTGGTTATTGGGGTGATCAGAGAAGATAAACGATATAAAGGAAGTAAATGGGAAAGAGGTCATTTTTCAAAATGACCTCTTTTTAATATATAATGTACTTTATATAGAAAATATATTCTAATTGAGGTACAGAGTGAATAAACAGATAGTCGATGACCGGACGGCACGCAATATCATGATTCGATCTCAATTGATGGATACGATCGTTCAAAATTCATCTGGTGAAAACGCCGTAGCTTCCATTGTTGAAAAATTAGGCTATGTGCAGATCGATACCATCAGCGTGATAAACCGGGCGCACCACCACACGCTCTGGACCCGCATGCCGCACTATCAGAGCCGCGATCTGCACGCGGCGCAAAAAGAGCAGAAGAGCATTTTCGAATACTGGGGACATGCCATGTCGTACCTCCCTATGACCGATTATCGTTATTCCTTACCATACAAAGAACGCTTTTGCAGTCCTTACGGTACCTGGGCAAGATCTCGATTAGAGAAATATGGAGATATTCTGGAACCGACCCTGCAGCGCATTCGTGAAGAAGGTCCTCTGGCATCCAGAGATTTTGTTTCAGAGGGGGAACACTATCGTGGAACCTGGTGGGATTGGCGACCGGTAAAGGTAGCACTGGAACTGCTCTTATGGCAGGGGAAACTGATGGTAGTGGAGCGCAAGAATTTTCAAAAGGTGTATGATCTACCCGAAAGAGTGCTTCCGGGTTGGGTGGATACGAGTATGCCCACAGATGAAGAACTCGGCAGGTTTTTAGTTGTACGCGCTTTAAAAGCGTATGGGATCGCCAGTGAAAGGGAGATCGTAGATCATCTGCGGATCGCAGAAAAGAAGGTCATTGTACAGGCACTGCAGGATATGTGTTCTGCGCAAGAAGTTCTCCCCGTTCTTGTAAAGGTGAATGGAAAAGAACTGAATTACTATCTGCTTCCGGAAACGTTGGAGTTTAGTGAAAAGATTTTAGCCGAGAATAATAAAGTGTTTATCCTCTCTCCGTTTGATAATTTCTGCATTCAGCGAGAGCGTATGAAAACTTTTTTCAATTTCGATTATGCGTTGGAATGTTATCTCAAACCGGAGCAGAGGAAATTCGGGTATTTTGCCATCCCGTTGTTCTGGAAAGATCGTTTTATCGGCAGAATGGATGCAAAAGCCGATCGCAAGGAAAAAACATTCCTCATCCATCATTTGAAGTTCGAAGCAGGTGTTCAACCTGACGATGCATTGAAAACTGGCTTGCAGGAGCAGCTCCTTGCCTTTACCAGATTTCAAAACTGTCAGCGCTATCTTATTGAAAATGTCACCCCGGCAAAATTCAAAAAGATAATTCATAAAAAAGCAGAGATATAAAAAAATTATCGGCATTAAGAAACACTTAGGTTATAATGCCGGCATGTCTAAAAAAAGCAGGAATATTCTGATTCTGATCGCATGTCTTTTGATCGTTCTGGGGGTAGTGCTGGTTTTCAATGAACGCGTGCAGGAATGGGTCGGCTGGCATATTACGCAGGTTTGGAATTGGGTGAAGGTTCGGCTAAATCCTCCCGAAGATGTGGCTTTTTCAGCTCCCGGCGAAAGCACGCAGGGACTGCCAGAACCGGTCGTAGTTACCCCCACTCCTTTAGAAACAATGGATGCGGAACCAACGCAGGACCTTGGTTCCCCCACACCGCCTTCACCTTCTTTACCCCAGTTTATTGAACTGGAAGGAGCTGCTTATTTTTCACAGCATAATCGCTGGAATTACTGCGGACCCGCCAATTTGGCTATGGCTCTCTCTTTTTGGGGCTGGGAGGGTACTCACGACGATGTGGCGCATGTGGTAAAGCCCTATCAATATGATAAAGCGGTTATGCCTTATCAACTGGTTGATTACGTCCAGACGCAGACAGATCTGGAAGCACTCACCCGTGTGGGTGGTGATCTGCAGATCTTGAAACGACTGATCGCGAATGGAATACCGGTGATCGTTGAAAAGGGTATCTACAATCGTGATATCACCTACCGCATAACCTGGATGGGGCATTATCAACTGCTTACCGGTTATAACGATGCGACATCTTCTTTTATCGCACAGGATTCTCTCTTTAATGAAAATTTCGATCAGCCCTACGCTGACCTGCTGGATGAATGGCAGTCTTTTAATTACACCTATATTGTTGTTTATCCTGAAAACAAACGCAACGATGTTCTGAATATTCTGGGTAAATCCATCAATGAAGAAACGAATTATCAGCTCGCGGCGCAGCTAGCCATCGATGAGATCTATTCACACGAAGGAATTTTCCAATTCTTTGCCCTGTATAACTATGGTACCAATCTGGTGTATCTGCGTGATTACAGTGGGGCAGCCGATGCCTATGACCAGGCTTTTACTGCTTATAATGCCCTGCCTGAAGATAACACCATCCGCCCCTACCGTATTCTGTGGTATGAAACGGGACCTTACTATGCGTACTACTACATGGCGCGCTATCAGGATGTGATCGATCTGGCAACCAACAATGCTATAGGGACGGTAGTAGATGATGAACCGGCGTTGGAAGAGAGCTATTACTGGCGCGGGAAGGCGAAAGTCGCGCTTGGTGATCAGGAGGGAGCGATTGACGATTTCATGCTCTGCCTGAACTACCACCCTGATTTTGAACCCTGCATTGAGGATTTGAACACGCTGGGGATTTATCCATAAAGAGAAAAAGTAGTAGGGTGCGTTCCTAACATACCGAGGTTATTACTTCTTCCCTATGCGGAGCATGGGGGAGATTGAGAGGGGGCATTATACGTTCCATTTCCTCGAAAAACTAATTTCAAACAAGTACAATTAGATAAATAAAGACTATGGTCAAGATCCTGCATTTCTCTGATGCTCATATCGATATGGTCCGCCAGGGACGCCGCGATCCGCAGAGCGGATTGCCTTTGCGCTCTCTGGATTTTTTGCATGCGCTGGATACCATCATCGAAACTGCCGTTGCAGAAAAAGCAGAACTCGTCATTTTTTCGGGTGATGCATATCGCAATCAACTGCCTGCTCCCACCTTTCAGCGTGAATGGGAAGCGCGCATTCTGAGATTATCGCAGGCGGGTATTTTTACCATACTGGTGGTGGGGAATCATGATTTCTCTCCAGCTGCTGGTCGTGCGCATGCCATGCAGGAGTTCGAGACCCTGGCTATTCCCAACACTTATGTTGTTCGTGAGCCATGTTTACTGAAGCCGGAAGACTTGAACGGATTACCCGTGCAGGTGATCGGACTGCCCTGGATATCGCATTCGGGATTGCTGGCATATATGGAAACCCTGGGAAAATCGCTTGACGAGGTGCACACGGAGATCGAAGATACGGTTATTCAGATCATAGAAAATCTCAAGCAAGAGCTGGATCCCTCTCTGCCTGCTGTACTGACGGCGCATATCTCGGTGGGTGGGGCGGTTTTCAGCAGCGAACGCAGCGTGATGCTGGGGCGCGATCTGATCATTCCTCCCGGAGTTCTGAAAGATGAACGACTCGATTATGTAGCCCTGGGGCATATTCATAAATTTCAAGATCTGAATACCGGTCATTATCCCCCGGTGGTTTACGCCGGGTCAATTGAAAAGATGAATTTTGGGGAGATGGATGACACCAAAGGCTTTGTGCTGGCAGATGTCGAACGCAAGAAAACCTCCTATACATTTCACCCTCTGCGTGGAAGAAAATTCCTGGCAACAGAGATCGAACTTGAGGAACAGGATGATATCACCGATACGATCATAAAGCGGATGCTGCCGCAGGCAGAAATAAAGGATGCAGTATACCGGCTGCGTCTGCACTACCCGCGCAAATGGGAGCCGTTGATCGATGAACGCCCCATTCGTGAATATGCGGATGGCGCTTTTGAATTTTATCTTGAGCGCAACCCATACAGTGGAGCGAGAGTGCAGCTTTCAGAAGAGATGAAGCTGGCACAAACCTCGCCCATTGATCTGCTCGATGTATATTGGAAATCCATCCATATCGATGATGAAGGTCAGGTAAAAGAACTGCAGCGCATGGCGGCAGCTATCATGAATATGTATGATCGCAAAGGAACCACGGAAGAACTGCTGAAGGAATTGAAATCTGGAGAGAAAGACGCATGATCCCTGTAAAGCTGAATATACGCGGATTTCTTTCATATAAAGAACCGGTGGAGCTTTCTTTTAGCGATTTTGATATTGCCTGTATCTCTGGGAATAACGGTGCGGGGAAATCTTCACTGCTGGATGCGATCACCTGGGTTTTGTTTGGAAAAGCACGCCGTAATGACGAAGGAGTGATCAATAATCGCTGCAAAGAAGCGGAAGTGGTCTTTCAATTTTTATATGAGAATGCCCTCTACCGCATCCAGCGCTTGAAAGCGCGCACGATCTATGAAAGTGATCCGAAAGATCCGCAGCGCATCAAGACGAAATCGCAGCCTACCATCCTCGAATTCCAGATCATGAGTAAAGATGAAGAATGGAAAGTGCTCACCGGAAAAGGTATAGTGGAAACCCAGGCTCTGATCGATCAAACGCTGCACATGGATTACGATACCTTCATTAATGCTTCTTTCTTTTTACAGGGGAAAGCGGATGAATTCACGCAGAAGAACTCCATGCAGCGCAAGGAGATCCTGGCAGGGATCTTGGGGATGGACCTCTGGGAGCATTATCAGGATGCCGCCAGAGAAGCGCGGCGCAGCCTTGAAAGCAGCCAGAAAATCCTGGATGCTTCTTTGCAGGAGATCGAAGATGAACTTGCGCAGGAAGAAGAGCGTAAAGAAGCTTTAAAGCAGGCAAAAGAAAAGTTGTCTGATCTGGAATCACGGCGCAAAGAACAGCAACAGCAAAACGATCAAGCCCGAAAAGTGCTTGATCTACTGCAAGAACAGCGCAAGACAATGGATGAATTGAGAGCAAAGCTCGATTCAAAGAGAGAACTTGATCAGCAGCTTGTAAAGCAGATCGGCGAGCGCGAATCGGAAGAGCAAACCCTGCTGCAGGTGCTGGATACATCGGAACAGATCGAGCAGGATTTTCAGAAGCGAACCGCTGTAAAAGAAAAGCTGCAGGAACTTGATGCCCTGTCTGCTCGTTTTTACGACCTGCAGCAAAAACAGGCGGCAGTAGAAAAATCGGTTGCTGTGGAAGAAAGCCGTCTGAAGCAGGAGATGCTTTCACTGGAAAATGAAAAGAAAAAAGCACAGCAGATGGAAGTAAACGCAGCAGACCTGAAAAAGAAGAAAAGTCAGCTATCGGATGAGTTCCAGGAATTACAGAAAGAAGCTGAGGATCAGGTTAACCTGAAAGCACAATTTGATGAAAAGACATCGCAAAGGAGCGCCCTGCTGGCAGAGAATACCACCCTGCGCAACCATATGCAGAAGCTCAAAGAGCGCATGGATCGCCTGCAGGAAGAAAAGGGTTCTACCTGTCCTCTGTGCGGTCAATCATTAAGTGAAGAGCACCGCCAGAAAGTCGTTCGCGAGATCAAAGAAGAAGGGAAGCAGGACGCAGATGCATTTCATAAGAATGAAGCGGGTCTGGTAGAAATCCAGAATGAAATTACTGCTCTCGAAAAACAGCTTGCAGATGTGGATAGACGGATGCAGCGTTTTCGTGTGGTGGAACGCGACCTTGGCGTTCTTGAAAAAGAGCTGGACCGTGTTGAGCAGGAAGTCGCGGGCTGGAAGAAAGAGGGCGCGTTGGATCTAGAAAAGGTCAAAGATAGCTTGGAGAAGAGATCATTTGCCGGTGATCTTCGTATTCAGGAAGCTTCTTTTTCAGAAGCAGTAGAAAAATTGGGGTACGATGCGGCACTGCATGAGTCGTATCGAAAACAGGAGCAAGCCAGCAGAGAAGTGGAACAGAAGCACCAGCAATCTCTGATCGCTGCCAGCCGGTTAGAGCCGCTGCGCAGGGAAATAGAAACACTGCGCTCCCAGCAGAAGGCAGCCAGACAGGAAATTCGATCACTGAAGGAAAAAGTGGCAGGACTGGAACCTCGCTTTCAGCAGGCAGAAGAACAGCTGCCCGATCTGGAAAAGATCGAGAACCGTTTGCATGAATTGATCGAAGAAGAGAATCAGCAAAGAACGGTGGTGGGTGGGGCAATGCAGCTGCTGGCGGTGATCAAGACCCAGAAGGAACGTAAGAAAAACCTGCATTCTGAAATGAAAGATATTTCAAAGGGACTGGTAAATCTCTCTTTGATCGAAAAAGCTTTTGGAAGGAATGGTGTGCAGGCGCTGCTTATGGAAGAAGCGCTGCCGCAGATGCAGATGCAGGCAAATGAGATACTGTCGAAGCTTTCGTCCGGTGCCATGAGCGTGCGTTTTGAGACCGAACGCGAATATAAAGATAAGAAGCGGGATGATAAAATGCAGGTACTGGATATTCTTATCAATGATGCCGAGGGAGTGCAGCGCCCCTATGATTTGTACTCCGGTGGGGAGATGTTCCGCATAAATTTCGCGGTACGGCTTGCACTCTCGAAGGTGCTGGCACAGCGCGCGGGCGCCCGCCTGCAGATGCTTGTCATTGATGAAGGGTTCGGAAGTCAGGACGCGGAAGGACGGCAGAAATTGATCGAAGCCATCAATAT
Organism: Anaerolineaceae bacterium; assembly: GCA_963674975.1. GTDB lineage: Bacteria > Chloroflexota > Anaerolineae > Anaerolineales > Anaerolineaceae > UBA4781. The sequence continues at coordinate 1,405,852 of OY771913.1, read as the reverse complement.
GATCCGCCCTGATTTCAAAAAGATCCTGGTCATTACGCACCTTGAAGAATTGAAAGATGCTTTTCCGGCGCGGATCGAGGTGAGTAAAACACATCAGGGATCGCAGGTCGAGGTAATTGTGCAATGAGAGATCAGCCACTGCATATCGGTATTCAGCAGCGCGTGCTGCCGTCTTACCGCATTCCCTTTTTTGATCAACTGGCTCAACAGTATCTGGGCAAGGTGAGCGTGTTTTATGGCTTGCCGCGCAAAAAGGAAATGCTGGAAACGAGCGCGGTTCCGCAGCTGGCGCTGCATACGCGTGGGCGGAATATCCATCTTTTCTCAGGGCAGTTCTATTTCTGCCTGCAGGTTGGATTGATCCCCTGGTTGAAATCATGGAAGCCGGATGTCCTGATCATGGAAGCCAACCCGCGCTACCCTGCTTCACAAAGGGCGATCCACTGGATGAAAAACCGCTCCCGCAAGGTGATCGGATGGGGGTTGGGTTCTCCGAAAGCCGACGGTTTTTTAGGCAAGATCAGAATAAAGCAGAGGCGTAAATTTATTCTGCAGTTCGATGCGCTGATCACTTACAGCAAAAAAGGTGCAGAAGAATATTCTGAACTCGGGTTCCCTTCAGAGCGAATTTTCGTAGCGCCCAACGCGGCTGCAGTCAGACCGACCGCTGTACCTCCCAAACGATCTCTTAACTATGAACTCAACCGACCGCAGGTTCTCTTTGTGGGAAGGCTGCAGGATCGCAAGCGCGTGGATGTATTGATCGAAGCCTGTGCAAAACTTCCCCGCGATCTGCAGCCCACTCTACATATTGTGGGAGATGGACCTGCCAGAACCGCTCTGGTGCAGCAGGCAGAGCAAGTATTCCCGGAAACGAAATTTTATGGAGCCATGCATGGAAAAGAGCTGGCAGCTTTGTTCCGCAAAGCAGACCTGTTTGTGCTGCCCGGTACCGGTGGATTGGCGGTGCAGGAAGCCATGAGCTATGCACTTCCGGTCATTGTGGGAGAAGCGGATGGTACCCAGAGTGATCTGGTGCGTCCGGAAAACGGCTGGATCCTTAATCAGGGAAGTGCTCAAGAACTGGCAGATAAGATGACCGAAGCGCTGACAAATATTTCCACTCTACGGGAAAAAGGGACCGCTTCTTTTCATATTGTGGACGATGAAGTAAACCTGGAAGCTATGCAGGCAGCATTCAAGAAAGCGATCGATACGGTATTGAAAGGGTCGAAGTTATGAGAATCGTACTGGTCGCAGACGGTCGCAGCGCGATCACACAGAGCTGGCTGGCGTGTGTGGCTGGGAAAAATGTCGATATTTCTCTGGTATCTACGTTCCCCTGCGAAAAACCGCAGCAGGTGCGCGAAATGCTGATCCTTCCGGTTGCTTTTTCCACGCTGGCAGGGGGGCAGGTGAGCATTAGCGGGCAAAACAAACGAGCAGGAAGCGGAGTGCGGAAAGTGATCTCGTTTTTACGAGGATCCTTTCAACATCTGCGCTACCGGCTTGGTCCGCTGACGCTGCAGTTTTACCGCAGGCGTTATCTCGATTTTCTTGATTCCGTTCAACCCGATCTGGTGCATGCTTTACGCATTCCTTTTGAAGGGATGCTGGCTTCGTCTACTCCTGAACGCTACCCGCTGCTGGTTTCAACCTGGGGAAATGACCTGACCTTGCACGCCGAGGGATCAAAACGCATGGCAGATTGGACACGAAAAACCCTGGAGCGCGCAAATGGACTCATGGCAGACGCGGATCGCGACCTCGAACTGGCGGTGGGTTGGGGATATGGTGATACCCATCCTGTTTTGATGGTGCCCGGTAATGGCGGGCTGGATTTGGAATATTTCCAGAAACTCAATGAGCGAAAGAAAGAAAAGAAGATTTTTGATGCTTCGCAAGTATTTCGAATTATCAATCCAAGAGGGTTTCGCCCGGGCAGTGTGCATCAGGATGTATTTTTCAGTGCCATTCCCGGCATTCTAAAAAGGATTCCGAATGTTCAATTCATCTGTCCGGCAATGGCAGGGCAGGCAGCCGCCGAGCATCGTCTAAGTGAGATGGGAATTGAATCGCAGGTTCAACTGCTGCCTTATTTACCCCAGAAAGAATTATGGGCTTTATATCAGAGCAGCGATATCTATCTTTCCCTCTCCAGCCATGACGGCACTCCCAATACTTTTTTGGAAGCCATTGCCTGCGGGTGTTTCCCGATTGTTGGTGATATTGCTTCCCTACGCTATTGGATCAAACAAGGAAAGACCGGCATGCTGGTAGATCCTACCAATGTGGACCAGATAGTAGAGGCGGTGGTAAAAGCACTGCAAGCAATAGAACTGCGGAAAGCAGCCAGCTTGTTGAATTGGAATATCGTGAGCGAAAAAGTGGATCGGAAGAAGATTCGGGAGCGAGTATTCGGATTCTATAAGCGCTTCCCCACAAATGCAAGAACCAATTAATTAATAAGTTGTTTGATCTCTGAGATTGCCTGCTCATTGTTTTGAAACTGGATGGTATGAATACCTAATTGAGCAGCGGTCTGTGTATTTTCGGAAAGGTCATCAACAAAGATCGCTTCTTCGGGCTTGACATGCAGGCGTTCCAGGGCGAGTCTATAGATGGCTTTATCAGGTTTGATCAGCTTTACTTCACTTGAAATAACGATGTCATCGAAGGTATCTGCGATCTTCAATTCATTTTCCAATAAGGGGCGTAACATGTCTGAATAATTGCTGATTAAACCAATCCTTTTCTCGTTCTTATGTGATTTGAGGAAATCTAAAAATGGTACATTTAATGTATGCAGTTTATAGAATAATTTAAAGTGTTCTTGAAAATGATCTTCTGATAATCCCTGTTCATTGAGAAAATTCCTCCAGAAAGAAACCGAATCAACCTCACCTAAATTAACCTTGCGATCCCAGTCGCTCCTAAAGTAATCTTCCAGTACATTGCTGGGTATTCCCATGGTTTTTGCGTAGATATCATGAAAATGACTGTATCCATTAGTGGTTAGAAATAACACACCGTTGAAGTCAACGAAGATTGCTTTAATTCCCATGGTTCCCTTGATTCATTAAATGCGAGGTAGAGTTGATCTGTGTAAGAATAGGTTGTCCCTGCTCATCGATCTCAACTTTACTGATGCTGCATGTCCCAAGGCTGTATCTTTGTTTCTTTTTTACATCAGGTCCACAGGGCAGGGTATGCAAGATCATATTGAGTGCAATAGCGTGAGAAACCACCGCTGTATTTCCGGGATTGTTTTGCGAGAGAATATGCTGCCAGGCTTCCAATACTCGTTTTTGAAACTTCGCCCTCTTCTCTCCTGTTAAACCCAACAAGATGAACCAGATGGGTGCAAAAAGGAAGAGATACAACGGCTTTTTTGAAATTTTTTTAAATTGATCTCTCTTTCCTTCCATAAATCCGAATCCCATTTCGCGCAGCCCATCCAGTGGAGCAACTTCGACAACAGGGATTTTTTCAGCGATATAGCCGGCAGTTTGCATGGCTCTACCCTGCGGGCTGGAAAAGATGCGGGTGATTTCCCGATCTTTTAATGCTTCTGCAGTTTGCTGCGCTTCCCATTGCCCAAAGGTGCTGAGCGGGCTGTCGAGTGCTCCGTGAGTGCGACCCTGCTCTATCCAATCGGTGGTGCCGTGACGTATGAGGTAGATTGTTTTGGTAACCATAGCGTTCTATTGTAATGGAATATGCCAGTAAATTCCAAATTCTATGTTAAGGAATTGTTCAGTTCTCATAAATTCGATCGCTGCACACAAATTTTGGTTTTAGAATATCCTGTATCCGGAATAAATATTTTTACTCACACGAGAGAAAATTTTCAAAAATAGAAAAGGGGTAGAAAAAGATGCAGGAACATGCCACACAAAAGAAAGAGGGGGGAGCGATCTACGTCTTTAATTATGACGCAGCATCCCGGTCACAGTTGAATCCTCAACGCTATTTCAGCTTCTCCATCATAAAAGCAGTTTGCCCGAAAAATGATCAGTGCCCTCCTGAGGTGCGAGCGGCTTTCTATGAATTGCGGGTCGGTCCGATCGATAAGACCAATTGGGAATCTTTGAACTCTTTCACAATGGGAGAAAGATGTGTGCTCAAACCGCAGATTAGCACAGAAGAGCATGCTTTCATCAGCGGGAAAAATACAAGCCGGCTGTATTTCTCTCCTTATGTTGTAGCGGTTTGGTCTGATGTGGAAACTGCATTATCGTTTATTCACGACAGATTGGTGCAGAACAGCGTCGAAGGTTATATCGGAAGTGTTTTTCTCGATTCTATCCATACTATTGAAGAATTTCATGGCATGAGCCGCCAGATCGATCTGAGCTTTGATGTGCTTATAAAAGATGGAGGGTACCTCCATCCGAGTGGAAGTATTCAATTGCTCAAGCCGGATTTGCTGAATGACCTGGGATTTACACCCATCAAGCTGTAGTTAAAAATTAGCGAAGCACTTTTTGTGAGGCTGATATCGAGAATTGAATAGAGAATACAAAGAGAGCTCAATGTTAAGATGAGCTCTCTTTTCATGTTAAGGATAGTTAATTCAGGGGGTCTTCACCGCGTTCGATTTTTCCAATGCTGTCATGGAACAGCGGCAGGTATTCTTTATGGGCAACCAGCAGTTCATTCAAGGCGTTTTTAGCTTGATGGAATGAAACAACCAGAGGATTTGCCACCAAAGCTTCCAAAGCTGCATGGTAGTTGCCGGTGACCGCTGCTTCTACTGCCAGCAGTTCATAATTCTTGGCTGCTTGAATGAAGGACATCATATGCTTTGGAAGAGGTCCTACTGCCAGCGGGTAGATGCCGGATTTATTGACTAGAGATGTGGTTGTAGTAACAACTGTTGGATCCAACCCCGGGAGGGTTCCGCGGTGGCAAACATCCGGACCGTGAATTTCATTTTTATCATTCCAGATGGCACTTGCCAGAGAGAGCCCTGCTTCGGCATATCCCCTTCCGCCGCGGGTATTGATCGCAAGTTTATATCCCTGCATATCGCCTTTTGCATATAATGCCAGCGTTCTTTCTTCGACTGCTTTTACCATGTGTGCTCTGGTGGGAAGGTCTTTGATCTCAAGCCCGTCCAGCAGGTCTCCGACATTTTCCTTTATGAATTTAAACAAACTGGGCCAATGCTCTGCGGCATGTTTATGATCTTCGATGGATTCAGGCAGTTCATAATAAAAACGCAGGTAGGGTCCCATCGGGATCCAGCCGGCGAACCTCTGAATGTCGAGTGGTGCCATTTCGGTGCGTAGGGGTGGTAGGTTTTCCCCTAACCAATCGGCAAATTTATCCATTGCCATTACGGTTACATCTTCACCCTTAAAATAGACTTTCATCCAGATGAGATGATTCAAGCCGATGATTTTACAGAAGACATCTTTGGGTTCGGCATTCAGCGCTTTCACCATGGCAGTCCGCGCGACGGTGGGACCATTGCACAGACCGGCAAAATTGATGTTGCTGTGGCGGTTAACCGCTTCTGATAGCATGCCGGATGGATTGGCAAGGTTGATCAGCCATGCATTGGGAGCAGCATACTGCTCAATAGCTTTTGCGACATCCAGGATCACCGGAATATTCCGTAATCCCATTGCCAGTCCACCGGGTGCGGTTGTTTCCTGACCGAGCAGCAAACCATGCTTGGGTGGTATTGTTTCATCGAGAATGCGCCCATCTGAAAGACCTACTCGCATGGTGGTAACGATGAAGTCCGCGTCCGTGACAGCTTCTTTGACGCTGGTGGTCGTGGAAACCTTGATATCCATATTCGCTGCTGAAAGCATGGTTTTTACGAAATTGGAAACAATGGCATTTCGTTCAGGGTCAATATCCATCATCACCCATTCAGAAACAGGAAATTCATCTCTGCGTTGGATCAATATTTCAGCGAAATCTGGTGTGTAGCTGCTGCCCCCTCCAATTTGTGCCAGTTTTATTCCTTTTTTCATTTTATCTCCTAGATTTGTTCTTTTGTGATGAAATTGCATTTGAGCATCATTGAAGATAAAGTAGGTTACAATCATTTTGTGGTGGGTGGGAGTTGCCGGAATAGGCAACCCCCACCTGCGTTGTACCCTACTTGTCTTTTTCTTCCAGCTCTTGCAGTCTCTTACAAAAATGTTCGTACATACTTAATAAATGTTGAGCCAGGTTCAGCTCGGTGATCGATGACATGAGTGTATCCTGCGCATGGGTAAATAGTAGGGAATGGTCCATGCTGTCACCGCGAGCTTCTGCCTGTATGGTTTCAGTCTGGGTTTGATGAGCCAGATTGATCTCATTGACCGCCATATCCAGCAGTGTATGTGCTTTTTGAAAATCAAATGCTTCGGCTGCTTTTAATGCGTCATTGATCTGTGTACGGGCATTGCCTGCGTGGATGATCACTTTTGTAGAAACTCTTATTATTTCTTGATTCATGAATCCTCCGAAAAGCGGATTAAGCTTCGGCTTTTTCCTTGTCGAGCATCCTCTTTTCATGGGCTTTGAAGAAGGGGTACCAAACAACGATATTAATGACATATTCCACCAGGATAAGCACAATTGCTTTAAAGTCCTGGGTTAAGATGAACCCCTGGATAACGGATGGGATCCATGGGATCAGGGCGGGATTGATGGGTTTGTTGACCAGATTGGTGGTCATCATCGCCAGATAGACCAGAATAGGGTTGATCAGGGCGCCGTTGATGAAGAATGGAATCCCCAGCATGGGGTTGAAGGCGATAGGCAGACCAAAAATGAGGGGTTCGTTGATATTCATGATGCTGGGCACCAGTGTGGTGCGACCGAGTGCTTTCATGGTTTTTGATTTGGAACCAAGCATTAACAGGTTCAATGTAAAGGTGGCTCCTGTTCCGCCTAAAACGATGAAGGCTGCGAATGTGTGCAGCATATTGATGTGGACCGGCTGCATACCCTGAGCGTAGAGAGCCGCATTTTCTCCAATGGCAGCGAACCACAGCGGGAAAAATAAACCAAAGGTAACTGCCGGGTTGATGCCTACTAGGAAGAGAACGTTCATCACAAGGGCTGTAACCATGAAACCAAGAAAGGTATCACTGGTGTTGAGCAGCGGGGCTATGACGGTTGCGAGACTGGCTTGCAGGTCAAAATTCAATTGATAAGCGACAAACCATGCAGCCATAACGATAATAAAGCCGGGGATGAGAGGGGCGAACCAATCCCGTACGAAATCAGGCAGACCTTCTGAGCGCAGTATCCATTTCTTTTTTTCAAATAAACCAAGCACCTCGGTTGTAATAAGCGCTGCTACGATTGCCACAAAAATTCCCTGCGCTCCGAAGCGATTCAGATTGAGTACAAAATTCCCTTCTTCCGAAAAGGTGGGTCTTTGCAGAACTAGGAAAACACTGATGGCAAAGAGACCGCTGGTAATGGGATTGATCTGAAGCTGCTGTGCCAGGCTGTGTGCGATCGTGTAGGTCAGCATAATGGCAAAAAAGCCAAAGGTAAGATTGGTTGGAATAGTAAAAACACCGCTCAGTGAAGAAGAGATATAAGGCAGTACGTTATCCAGTATCTGGAAAACAGCCCCAACCAGTAAAACCGGCATATATTTTTGGAAACCGCTCATAATGGAAGAAATGCCGCGGCTGCTGGTAACTTTATACAGCGGGGGAGCCAGTTTCTCATTGATCCATTTCATGATTGTTTGCATATTTCTAAACTCCTTTTAAATTTTTATAAAAATCCATTCCTTAAGATGTCTGAAATTGGTTAACCTCCTTTCTCTAATGATTCTTTTGCCAGCTCAATGATTTTCTTTCCATTCATTTGCCCATAGGTTGCGGAATCGATAACATGGCAGGGAATGGAGCGCTGGCTGCAGAACTTCTCTACTTTTTCTTTGAAAAAAACTGCCTGCGGGGCAATAAAAATAATGTCGATCCTGTCGATGATTTCGGGTACTTCCGTGATCGATTTTGCCATCACGATTCCCTCTATTTTTTGTCGTTCGTATTCCTGCCGGATATTTTGAACAAAAAATGAGGTGGAAATTCCTCCGGCACAAACCAGTAAAATATTCATATTTCTAATTCTCCTAATTTTATTGATTTTTATCGGAATCAATGCCGCTGCTGCTAGCGATCCCTTTTAAATAAATATCGGTGAAATAATCAAATGCCTTTCCCTCTAAACCGGTGCGGAACTGCACTTCTGAATAGCGGTCAGTCATGAGGTAGGCAAAGAACAAGCCCAGTAAAGCGCGGGTAAGAATATCCACATTGATGGTATGCAGGTCGGGATTACTGGCGATCATATTTTCAACAGCTGTGGTCATTTTCTTGAAGGTGTTGTCGAAAAGTTCGGGAAGATGCTGCCCGCGGAATTCGACGGACTCGATCAGATGCAGGCGGATAAGATCTGGCTGCTTGTCCCACTCCTTCAGCATTCCCTCCGCCGCACTGCGGACGATCTCATCTACATTCTTTCCTTTTGCGTTTTCCACCGCCGAGGGGATGATCAGCCAGGGATGAAAAGCTTCCAGAACAGCGACAAATATCTCCTCTTTGGTTTTGAAATGTGAATACAGTGTGCTGGGGGAGAGTCCAAGCTGGTTGGTTATTTCGCGGGTTGATGTCCCGTGATAGCCGTTATTGATAAATAAGGCGCAGGCTGCTTCCAGGATTCGTTGGTGTGAGGTTTTTTCTTTGGGTTTCTGTGTCATGTTTTATCAACCAAGCGAGCGCTCGCTCGCTTTTTATAATTAGTATTATAGGGATGGAATTGCGATTGTCAAGTATCTGATTCTATATTTGCTGTCAGGGAACAGAAAAAACAATACGGAAATTTGTCACCCCTTTCCTGAATGAAGATTTTTGACTTGTACTCTTCACGAAGATATACTTTAATCGTAAACATTCATCAGGAGGCTTTTTATGGCTTTTAAGTTAACGTATGCAACCATGTTCAATCCACCCGAAGAAATGCATACTCGTTTTGAGGATGCGCTCAAGGTAGTGCGAGCAAACATGGGAAAAGAATATGGCATGATCATCAATGGGAAAGATTACTTCACCACTGAAAAGTTTGAAGACAAGAACCCGGCGAATACCGATGAGGTGCTGGCTGTTTTTCAAAAAGGAAATGAAAAAGATGCTGCTGTTGCGATAGAAGCGGCTCAAAAAGCATTCCCTGCATGGGCGAACACACCCTGGCAGGAGCGGGTAAGGCTCATGCGCCGTGTGGCTGAATTGATCGATGAGCGCATCTATGAGATAGGCGCCATCGTGGCTTTGGAAGTGGGAAAGAACCGCATGGAAGCCCTGGGCGATGTGGCTGAGATGGCAGATCTGATCCGCTATGCATGCACCCAGATGGAAGAGAATGATGGATACATCAAGCAGATGGGAACTGATCCATTGAGCGGGTACACTTCATCCAATGTATCTGTCCTGCGCCCGTACGGAGTATGGCTGGTTATCAGCCCCTTCAACTTCCCGGCAGCCCTTACCGGTGGTCCTTCTGGCTCTGCTCTGGTATCTGGCAATACTCTGGTGTTCAAACCAGCCTCTGATACCACCTGGACCTCACGAAAACTGGCAGAATGTATGCGCGATGCGGGTCTTCCGGATGGCGTGTTCAACTTTGTCTCCGGTCCGGGGCGATCGATGGGACAGGCTCTCATTGAAAATCCGGCGGTAGCGGGCATCACTTTTACAGGCTCGTATGATGTAGGTATGGGTATATATCGCGACTTTGCCAAAGGCGAATATGTGCGACCGACCATCCTGGAATTGGGTGGAAAGAACCCTGCCATCGTTTCACGTAATGCGGATATCGAAGAAGCTGCGGCTGGCATTGTCCGTTCTGCATTTGGCTTGCAGGGACAGAAATGCTCTGCCTGCTCACGGGTATATGCAGAAAAACCGGTTTACCAAAAACTGCTCGACCGTATGATTGAGATCACCAAAAAGATCAGCATCGGTGATCCGACCGAGCGCAATACATTCCTGGGACCTGTAGTCAACAGCCGATCCTATCAGGATTACCAGGATTTTCTGGATAAGATCTATCATTCCGGCGGACGATTTTTGACCGGTGGGAAGGTATTGAAAGACGGGGAGTTTGCAAAGGGATATTTCTGCACACCCACCATTGTGGCTGATCTACCGATAAAGAACCAGATATGGAAAACTGAGATGTTTGTCCCGATTACCACAATTGCCTATATCGATTCTCTGGATGAAGCTATGAAATTGGCAAATGACTCTACCTATGGTCTCACCGCTGGGTTCTACGGGTCGCCGGAAGAAACAAAATGGTTCTTTGAAAATATCCAGGCGGGCGTGACATACGCCAACCGCCCGCAGGGAGCCACAACCGGTGCATGGCCTGGTTTCCAACCGTTCGGTGGATGGAAAGGATCTGGTTCCAGTGGCAAGAATGCCGGTGGTTTGTATTATTTACCGCTGTATATGCATGAGCAAATTCAGACATTAATTAAAAAAGCATAAGTATAATTACAGCCGAGAAGCGGTTCTCATGATACTGAGGAAGTGAGAACCGCTTCTTTTTACAGGAAATACCATGAGTAAAGTATGCAGTTTGAAAGAAGCGGTTGGTGAGTTTGTCAAGGATAGCGACCTGGTTTATGCAGCTGGTTTTACCCATCTCATTCCTTTTGCGGTAGGGCATGAGATCATCCGGCAGGGGAGAAAAGACCTCACCCTGGCGCGTGCTACACCCGATCTGATCTACGATCAAATGGTTGCGGCTGGTTGTGCTAAAAAAGTGATCTTTTCTTACCTTGGCAACCCGGGCGTTGGGTCTCTGCGCATGGTACGTGCCGCCATCGAATCGGGTGAACTGGAGTGGGAAGAGTATTCGCATTTCAGCATGATCAGCCGTCTCACTGCTGGTGCTTCGGGACTACCCTTGATGCCTATGAATCTCACTGCTGCCCCTGACCTTGAAAAAGTAAATCCCAACTTCAAGCGCGTGGTGGATCCCTTCTCAGGGAAAGAGGTGATGGTAGTGCCGCCGCTGCATCCCGATGTAGCTATCGTGCATGTCCAGCGAGCAGATGTAAATGGAAACGCACACATCTGGGGAATTCTTGGCGAGCAGAAAGAAGCCGCTTTTGCGGCAAAAAGAGTGATCCTCACTGCAGAAGAACTCGTGGACGAAGAAGTGATCCGCTCTGATCCCAACCGCACGCTTATTCCCAGCCTGATCGTGGATGCGGTCTGTCAGGTGCCTTACTGCGCGCATCCCTCCTATACCCAGGGATATTATGATCGTGATAATGAGTTCTATCTGAAATGGGATGAGATCAGCAAAACAAAAGAAAGTGTTCAGAGCTGGCTGCAGGAATTTGTCTTTGATGTCAAAGACCATGCTCAATACTGGGAAAAATTGGGTGAAGAAACCCACAAGCGCTTGAAGGTAAAGCCAAAATTCAGCAACCCCATCAACTATGGCGAATTCTGAACAGGAGCGATGCAGAGATGACTGAAAAAAAGTTTTCGAAGAATGAATTGATGGTTGTCAATGCTGCCCGCTTGCTGCAGGACGGAGACCTGGTTTTTGTGGGGGTGGGCATTCCCAATCTGGCATGCAACCTGGCGCGGCGCACCCATGCGCCAAACTTGACCATGGTATATGAAGCGGGAGTGATCGGTGCGCAGCCCGCCCGTCTGCCCCTTTCTATCGGTGATCCCACCCTGGTCAGTGGGGCAAGCGGCGTGTGCAGCATGTTTGATATCTTCAGCTTCTACCTGCAGCGCGGCAACGTGGACGTGGGCTTTCTGGGTGGGGCGCAGATTGACCGCTTCTGTAATATCAATGCGACCGTAATTGGTGAGTATCAGCATCCAAAGGTGCGCCTGCCGGGTTCGGGTGGCTCTATGGAGATCGCTGCCTGGGCAAACCGCTGCTATATTATGACCCCGCACAATAAACGGCGCTTCCCTGAAAAAGTGGATTTCTGTACTTCAGCCGGGTTCCTCTCCGGTAGGGCGGAGCGCGAAAAAAGCGGCGTGCGTGGGAAGGGTCCGCAGGCGGTGGTGACCGATCTGGCGATCATGATGCCGGATGAAGATGGAGAACTGCAGGTGACTGCCCTGCATCCGGGCGTGGAGTTGGAAGAGGTGCGGCAGAATACCGGATGGGAAATCAAAGTTGCTCCTGCGTTGGAAAGGACAGCTGAACCGACAGCGGAAGAACTGCGTATTCTACACGAGGAATTGGATCCCACGGGAATTTATTTAAGCTGAACGCTTACTGTTTTTCTCCTGGATGATCTCACCCATAATGGAGAGGGCGATCTCATTGGCTTTCTTTGAGCCGATGTTTAATCCAATGGGAGCATGGACCTGAGCCAGATCTGCTTTGCTCCAGCCAGCTTTTTCTAATGCGTCGAAGCGGCTCTGGCACGTTTTCGTAGACCCCAGTAATCCGATATAACCAACCTGGTTTTCTAATCCAAGCTGTAATGCGGGCAGATCGATCTTTTCATCATGGCTGATGACCACCAGCGCATCTTTGTTTTGAAGATGCAGCGCGGGCAGGCAGTCTTGCGGCCATTTGGGGAGGAGGACATCGGCTTCGGGAAAGCGGACCGGTGTGGCAAACATGGAACGCGGGTCGACCACGATCACACGGAAATGCAGCATTTTTGCCAGCTTTGTTAGATAAATGGCAATCTCTCCGGCGCCCACGATGACCAATCTGGAGGCGGGTTGGAATGTGCTGATGAATGCATGCAGCGCTTTTCCGTTTGCCAGCGGAATCTCCTCGATACAGAATGCCGGCTTGTTCTCTAACTCCATCGGAATAGGGAAGGAGGGGGAGAAGGATTCCGGGAGATCGCTGTAGAGCAACTTTTCTTCGGTCCAGAGTATTTTCTTTCCGAGTACTGCTGCATCGATTGATTGAAGCAAAGAAAAAGTCTTCTCGCTGGAAGAGCCCGATAACACAGCATCGAAAAATGATTCCGACTCTGGAGATCGCAGAAATGGGTTAATGAGCACATCGATCTCACCCCCGCAGGTTAATCCAACTTCAAAAGCATTCTCTTCGCTAAATCCGAAATGGGAAATCGATGGTTGACCTTTCTTTATTACATCTTGAGCGTTTTCCAGAATGGCACTTTCAACGCAGCCGCGGCTTACCGCTCCCTGCATATCCAGGCTGGAAGACACTGCCATCATTTCACCCACCGGCAGCGGAGTGGAGCCGGTGGAACGGATAAGCGTAACCAGGGCGGCATCTTTTCCATCGGAATGCCAGTCCTGTATGGTTGTGATCAGCTGCCAGAAAGTGCTCATATCATTCTCCCCGCTTTCATCGCTGTGCGATGATGATGCTGTGTCTTTTTTCAGTCGATGCATCGAATAACTTGATGTTCCATGTATTCAAAATTTGGAAGATCTCTGTTTTGGTAAAGGCATGGTGTGGCATCCCTTTTTCTGTGCCGGACCTAGGAGCATGAGTGCCCGGTTCCAGTATATCTGAATCTTTCAACCGTTCAGAATTGGGATCATGCCGCAGAAGGTCCATCACCAGCAAACCGTCCTTTCGAAGCACGCGCTCGATCTCTTTGAAGGTAGCCAGAATATCGGCAAAAAGATTGTGCTGAATCACTCGAAAAGAAATGATCGCGTCGAAGCTGTCATCTGAGAATGGGAGATACTGCATATCCGCCAGGGTTAACGGTGTAGAGATTTTCTCCTTATAAGTCCATTGCTGTGCAGCTTGTAATCCCCAGCCTGAAAGGTCTGAGCCGAATATCTGGTATCCTTTTTTCCCATAGTACACCAGGTGTCTCCCGTTACCGCACCCCAGGTCGAGGATGCGCTTGACACCGTATTTGGGAAAGAGAGTGTCTGTTAGCGAACAGATCTTTTCAGGTTCGGTGAATTGCTGCGGCTCTTTTTTATATGCCTGATCCCAGCCGTTGATTTTTTGAGTGTTCTTTTCCATTGCTTTCCTTTGATAAAATTTACCATGCCTGTATGGTGTATTTCTGCAGATCATTCAGATCTATATCTTTTTCATTGATCGCGATTTCATGAACTGATATTCCTAATTTATGAACCAGGTCGTGTTTTCCGCTACGCAGATAATGCCACCAGGGCAGCGGTTTACCTTCTGCAATTCTACGGTATGCGCAGGTTTCTGGCAGCCAGGTTAACTGTCTGATATTTTCGCGGGTCAGATCAAGGCAGGTGGGCATCAGGTCATGGCGCTGTGGATATATACTGCATCTGCATGATGCTGTGTCCAGATAACAGCAGGCAACCCTGGTCAGGAGAGATTCCTGCTCTGATAATGAGTTGATTTTATACAGACAGCAGATACCGCAGCCATCGCAAAGCAGATCCCATTCCGATGGCTTGAGTGAATCAAGCGACGTTATGGTGGAAGGGTCAAACCAGGTCATCAGCGTGAGCCGTGGCTGCTTTGATCCGCGGCTTGGGTTAGCTGTTTAGCCAGTTGGCGCGCCTGGTCGGGAGTGATATAGATGTTGGTTTCCCCTGCATAGAAGATCTTTTCATCTTCGGGGCAATCTTCCTTGAAGCAGATGCAGATATTATCTTCAAATTCGTTGTCCTTCTTCTCAAAAAAAGCGCCCACCTGCAGGGTGCCATCCAATAATGTAATTAACATCCTTACCTCTTTCATTTCTTTAATCATACCGTAAGGCTGTTTTTTGTGTCAGGGATGGAAAATAAGGAACAAAGATTTTCATTAAAATTGTAAAAATGCTTTAGAATAGGGCGGTAAGCTTATTTAAGGAGTATGAGAATGTTGATTGGAACAAAAAAATTGGGGATCGCCGCTCTGGTGGTATTGGGTATCCTGGTTGGTTGTACTTCAACCGATCTGCAGGAGAGCACCGCAACACCCTTGCCAGCCCCAACTGCCGATCTACGAGGACAGCTTGTCTTTGCAGCCAAGACAACGGAAAAAGAAGATTACGAGCTGTTCTTGTTCGATATGCAAAGTGCAACGATCCAACAATTAACGGATAATGATTTTGAAGATATTGCCCCTGAATTTTCTCCGGATGGAAACCAAATCGCCTATTCGGCAAATCCCAATGGAGCTTATGATCTCTTTTTGCTTGATCTGAATACTCTAGCAATAGAAACGTTGTATTCAGATGGCGCAGACAAAACAGAACCGGTCTGGTCACCGGATGGAGAATCCATTGCCTTTCAATCCAATGCGTATGGAGATAATGATATCAATGTCCTCTCTTTGCAGGATGGAACTCTGGATCGCCTGACAGAAGATGATTCGCAGGATACGCAGGCTGCTTGGATGCCCAATGGGAAAAGCCTGGTATTTGTGTCGAACCGCGATGGTGATTTTGATATCTTCTCTGTGGATATTGCCGCGGGGGAGATCAAGCAGGTGTTGAATAACGAGTATTATGATGCATCTCCAGTTTGCTCACCGGGTGGAAAGAAGATCGCATTCCTTTCAAAGCGTGATGGTTCATTTAATATCTATATGATGAATACAGATGGAAGCGAAGAAACCACCCTGGTGCAGGATGCGAATACCAGTCATTCCCCCGAATGGTCTCCGGATGGAAGTGAACTGGCATTTATTTCTGATTCCGAAACCCACAGCGGTATCTATATGGTGAAGATAGCGAGCGGGAAGATTTATCAGGTACTGGATGGGTACTTCCATTACGCGGGATTATCCTGGCTAGAATAAATAAAAGGCCGTGGAACATTTCCACGGCTTTTTTCTATTTATAGCAGTGAACGGAAGGGGATGTTCTGTGGAGCTTCAAAACAATCTTCAAAACCGCGGCGGTGGTGATAAGCGCGTTTATCCTTATCAGTGGGGTATATATATTTTCCGCCAACTTCCCAGATGAAGGGATGAAACTGGTAGCCCAATCGATCTTTTTTCATCTCGTAGAGAACTTTGATCTCATCGGGATCTGCCATGAAATTGGTCCAAACATCATAATGTAGAGGGATGACCACTTTACATCTCAGGGCTTCTGCCATACGCAGGATGTCCACACTGGTCATTTTATCCGCTATACCTACCGGGTTTTCTCCGAATGAACCAAATGCGACATCGATCGGATGGTCTTTACCGTGTTTGGCATAGTAAATGGAATAATGGGAGTCGCCGGAATGGTAGATATTCCCGCCGGGGGTCTTGATTAAATAATTGACTGCCTTATCATCCATATCGGTCGGGCAGATGTTGGTCAGCTCCTCTCGATCGGGACCGGTTGAATCAGTAGTGACCAGGCAGGTGCGGTCGAAGGAATCCAGTGCAAGGATCTCGATATCCTTGATTTTAACAACGTCACCGGGTTTAACAGTGATGCAGCGCTCTTCCGGAACACCCCAGCTGGTCCAGTATTCAACGCTCTTCTTTGGACCGATAAATGGGACTGGAATTTCCTTGCCATTCGTATCGGTGGTGGTGAAATTACTCTGCAGCACATGAGCGGCGTATTCAACACTCATATGGTCCTGGTGGTAATGGGTTGCTAAAACAGCATCCACATGCTTGACAGCAAAGGGGTCGATCACAAAAGGAATGGCGCGCAGGTTTGGCTGCACCTTGCGTACGCCAGCCATATTTGCCATCTGGTGACCAACCTTCATTGTGCCATCACCATGGGTCTGCTTGCCATGTCCACACCACAGGTCAATGCTGATGTTGGTATTTGCGGGCGTTTTTATCCATATGCCTGTGCAGCCCAGCCACCACATGGCGACTGTGTTTGGCGCGACCTCTTCATTTTCAATTTCTTCGTTCAGCCAGGTGCCCCATTCGGGAAAGGTGCTCATGATCCATTTCTCTCGGGTCATTTCAGAAACTTTACTCATTCTAAATTCTCCTTACAAATATTAAACAGAACGATCATACTAAAACAAGTTTAATCGTAAAGCTATCTCTTTTCTAGATTCAAGAGGTAAATTGATACTTTGTTCAAAAAAAGGATTGGGGTTAATAAAAAGCCGTGAAGATTGAATCACGGCTTTTTGATTATAAAAATTCCTGTGGGAGAGTTTATTTCTCGCCCTTACTGTTCACAGATCCAAGTCCACTGATGTTCTGCGTTACGCTGGGTGAACCATAGTAAGAAACAGACCCCACTCCTGATACTTCAATATCCAGTGCATCACTAACCCATACTTCTGCGCTGCCTGCCCCGCTCATGACAATTTTGGCAGTTTGAGATTGTAGATCAGCGCCATCATAACTCCCCACGCCGCTAAGCACCACATTTTGATTCGCTGCGTTTCCAGAAATATCGATGGAACCGGCGGAGTTTAATAAAACCGATAGATTCTGGGTGTTGAGGGAGCGGATGACGATACTGCCTGCGCCGATGAGGGTAACGCTCAGCTGGTCGCTGTCAAGAGAAGCAACCGAGATGCTGCCCGCTCCTGAGAGCGAGAGTTCATTCAGATTTTTCACGGTGAGGGTGTATACAACATTCGCAAAAGAATCGCTCAACACGCCGTGAGTGGAATCGATATACAGGGTTCCGCCTACCACCTCTGTGGTGATGTTGCGCAGGATATTGTTGGGTCCTTCAATTGTCAACGATTCTTCATCTCCCTGTTGGATGATGAATTCCCCAATGGTGTTGATGGAAACAGCATTTACATCGCTGATCTCACGGGTTTCGGTACGGATAACGCCTACAGAGCAGGCGGTGACCGATAGAAGGATCATGATGCTGATAAGGATAAAAGGAAAGATTCTTTTATTCATTTGAGCTCCGTTTCGGTAAAAAAGGTTTATTTCTATTACTAAATACGAAGAAAATGCTTTTAAGATGCATGAAACGAGTGGGAGATTTATAGTGGTTTTTTGCAGGAACCGCAGTAATTGTTTTCCGGGGGGTTTTCTGCACCGCAGGCTTTACAAATTACCTGGTTTTTCTTCCTTCTTATTTTCTTCTTTTTCCATGGGTTGGGAGTATCCATGGTGATCGCTTTTGTCTTCTTGGCGATCCAGAACAGAAACACTTCTGAAAAAATGAGGATACCAATGGCGAAAATTAATGAGATGATCACGGGTTTTGAAAACATAGTGCAGTTATTTTATTCCTTTTTTTGTTTTGTTTGAAAATATTAATATTTTTATAAAAATTGACAGTGAAAATGGAAATGCTATAATGTTTCTGATCGTGCAAAAAAGAACATCCTGCTGTTTAAGTTTGTAATAAAAATCTGAAGAAAAGGGCATATATGCTTTCAGATGAAAGACGAGCGGTTCTTATCAATAAATTGCGTGAAAATGGATATATTCAGGCAGTAGAGCTGGCTGATGAATTAAATGTATCTTCAGCTACTATCCGGCGCGATCTGGTGCAGCTGCAGGAAGAAGGATTTTGCACTCGCACCAGGGGCGGAGCGGTACGTTCTGCGCAAAGCACCACTCTGGAACTTCCTTACGCGTTGAAAAAGCAGCAATTCACTGTTCAAAAGGAAGCTATTGCCAGAGAAGCGATCAAGCTGGTTGAAGATGGTGATACCTTGATCCTGGATTCTGGATCAACTACGTATGCACTGGCACACTTGTTGATTGAAAAGCAGCGCCTGACGGTAGTAACGAATGATCTGCAGATAGCTGTTCTGCTGGCAAACAACCCTGCCATTCATCTCGTTTGCACAGGGGGTATTGCCCGTCCGCAGGTGTTCACTCTGCAGGGTGCTGAAGTAATTGATTTCATCAAAGTTTTACGGGTTGATAAAACATTTTTAGGGGCGGATGCCATCCATACAGATGGTTCTATCGGGAATGTTAACATCGAAGAAGTGGCGATCAAGCAGGCTATGATACGAGCCGCTTCTTCTGTTGTCTTACTGGCGGATTCCTCAAAGTTTGCTGTTAAAGGTTTTGCGGAGGTTGGAACACTGCAGAATGTAGATATCTTGATTACCGATGTGGGCTGCCCTTCTGAAATGAAAACAAAAATAGAAGAATTTTCGACAAAATTAATACTGGCAAAATAAAACTAACCTATGATTAAAATTTCACCTTCTATTGCTTCTGCATCTTTTCTGGATTTAGTGGAGATTGTAAAACGTCTGGAAGATTCAGGAGCTGATTTTCTTCACTTTGATCTTGAAGATGGAAGTTTTGTAAAAGAAATGCGACTTGGAATAAAGGTCATCCGGGATTTACGAACGATTACCCGGCTTCCTTTCGATGTGCATCTTATGATGGTGGATCCCGAATGGATCATTCCGGTACTATCAAAAATAGGCATTGAAATGCTTTCGGTGCATTATGAAGCAACAGAGTATCCCCGCCGGATGCTGGGTATGATTGACAAAGCGGGTATGCGTGCAGGATTGGCATTCAATCCCAAAACACCTATTGGTGATCTTTCTATATATTTTCCTTACTTGTATTTTGTGAACATCCTTACCACCGAGCCGGAAGCTGGCGACTGCACCTATCTACCGCAGGTGCTGGAGAAGGTAAGGCAAATTAAAGCGCAAGAAGCAACGCATCATCTGGTTTGTGAAGTGGATGGTGGCTTTACCCCTGAAAATATCGCTGATGCGGTTGCAGTTGGAGCGGATATTGTAGTATCTGGAAGAGGTATTTTCGACGATGATGAAATCGAAGAGAGTATCTGTACAATGAAGGGAAATTAAGAAACACAACTTTTAATAATATAAAAGTTGTGTTTCTTAAAAATAGACAAAACTGATTAAAAATTTTTTCTAAATGACTTCACTTTATCCATAAATGCCTTGACCCGTTTAACATCTACTGCATTTTGGAAGATCCCATCATATTTGAAAGTGGTTGCTACCACTGCGCCGTCTGAAATGCTTAATTGTTCCTCCACGTTTTCAAGACGCACTCCCGTGTTTGCAAAGACGACGGTATCGGGCACGGCTTCTTTTACCAGCTTCAAGGTTGCAGCGTCCGTTTGAACACCGGCAGTCAATCCGGAAACGCACAGGGCATCAGGTAGATGATTGAAAACGGTGGATTTGGCAATTTCGCTGACATTACGAGGAACCAGATATTGTGCCGCTTCTGGCACAATATTGAACAGCAGTTTGACGTTTTCAGCATTGATAGCGTACTGGTGGCGGATCACTGCTCCGCAGTTGGTGTTCCACAGCCCAAAATCGCTGGCATACACACCTGAAAAGATCTCGCGGACAAATTTGGCGTCTACGGCTGCTGCCAGATCGAGCGAAGCGAATGGATCCCACAGTACATTGACGCCGTATGGAACGGTAATCTCTGACATCAGTTCACCAATAACGCGACCCATGGCAGCGGTTGTTTCTGGCTTGACTTTCAGTAGGTAGGGCATGCTGAATTCATTGGAGAACATCACTCCATCCACGCCGCCTTCCTGGAGAGCCAGCAGGTCAGCTCTTGCCAGATCAACAACTTTCTTCACACCGCCGGCTTTATCAAAGCCTGGATCACCGGGCATTGCCTGCAGATGGCACATTGCAATGATTGGTTTCTTCGTGTTGAAAATATTCTCAGTCCAATATTGGTTCATTTTCACCTCGGTTCCTATTCATAATTTCGCTTGGTAACAATAAAACGAAGATTACAGAATAAGACAAAAATATGTATAATAATGTTCGATATTAGACATTATAACACAACCGCATTTTAACTCAATAGTAAGGTTAAAATTGAAAAATTGTTAGGAGCAACGATGCTTGAAGAATTAAAAAGACAATTGGTAGATCTGCTGTTGGAACTTCCCGGAAATCAGCTGGTTTGTTTGACCAGCGGCAATGTAAGCATGCGCGATACAAAGACAGGGCTTATTCTCATCAAACCCAGCGGGGTGCCCTATGAGCAGATCGATGAATCGAAGATCGTGGTGCTGGATATCGATGGAAATGTAGTAGAGGGAACCTGCAAGCCTTCTTCTGATACAGCCAGCCATTTATATATCTACCAGCATCGAGATGATGTGAATGGTATTGTGCATACCCATTCCCGCTTTGCGGCAGTGTTCGCAGCCCTGGGTAAAAACATCCCGGTTGTGATCACCGAAACAGCAGAAGAATTCGGGGGAGAGATTCCCTGCTCGGAATTCGTTCTGATCGGTGACAGCGAGATCGGGAAACAGGTTGTGAAATACGGTGAAAACTGTGATGCGGTTTTACTGAAAAAGCATGGCGTTTTCACGTTTGCAGCCTCTGCCCGCAGGGCGGTGGATCTGGCGATCCTGACCGAAAATTCTGCTTTTATCGCCTGGCACGCGTTGCAGATGGGGAAACCGGAAGGATTCAGCCCGGAAGAAATAGAAGCGCTGTATTACCGCCAGCAGAACGTGTACGGGCAGTAGAATATTTCTTTTCGAAAAAGAAATCCACTGAAAATGTCGATCATGTTTTCCTGCTCTCTATTATCGGAAATATGTTCTATAATAAGAGAATAGGAAAAACAACCATGGATCTGTTCGATTATCAGCTCAATGAAAACTTACATAACCAGGCTCCGCTGGCTGCTCGTATGCGCCCGCGCACTTTCGAGGAATTCTTTGGGCAGGAGCATATTGTGGGTGAAGGCAAAATGCTGCAGCGAGCTGTAACGGCTGATCGACTTTTTTCTTCGATCATTTTCTGGGGACCGCCGGGAACGGGTAAAACTACCCTGGCGCAGATCATTGCCAATTACAGCAAATCTTATTTTGTCTCCATTTCTGCGGTGATGGCAGGCAAAGCTGAATTGAGGAATGTGATCGACGAAGCACTGGAGCGACGTCGCTTGTATAACAAGCGCACCATTCTTTTCGTTGATGAAGTGCACCGCTGGAATCGTGCTCAGCAGGATGCCCTGCTCCCGAATATCGAAAATGGACTGGTCATTCTGGTTGGGGCTACCACACAAAACCCCTATTTTGATGTGATCCCTGCGCTGGTGTCGCGTTCCCGCATCTTTTCGCTAAAGCCGCTGGATGAACCGGCGCTGGAAAAGATATTAAAGCAGACCCTGCAGGATAAGGAGCGCGGCTATGGCAAACTTGCGATCGATCTGGATGAAGATGCACGGGATCACCTCATTCAGATCTGTGGTGGGGACGCGCGTAATTTGTTGAATGCGTTGGAATTGGCAGTGGAGAGTACACCCAAAGGGGAAGACGGGCGTATCCATATTTCTCTGCAGGATGCCCAGGAATCCATCCAGAAGCGGGCGGTGCGCTATGATAAGAATGCCGATGAACATTACGATACCATTTCTGCTTTTATAAAATCGGTACGCGGCTCCGATCCGGATGCGGCGCTGTACTGGCTGGCGAAAATGCTGTATGCCGGGGAAGGCCCGCGTTTCATCCTGCGCCGTTTGTTGATCTTGGCAGGCGAAGATATCGGGCTGGCTGATCCGCAAGCGCTGCAGGTGGCAGCTTCGGCTGCTTATGCCTTTGAATATGTGGGGCTGCCGGAAGGCGTATATCCCATTGTCGAAGCCACGCTGTATCTGGCGACTGCCCCGAAATCCAATTCGGCAGGCGCATATTTTTCTGCCCTGAAAGAAATTGAACAGAACGGCGCGCAGCCGGTGCCGATTCATCTCATGGATGCCAATCGCGATTCAAAAGCTTTTGGACACGGCAAGGGTTACCAGTACCCGCATGAATTCCCCGACCATTTTGTGGCACAGCAGTATCTTCCTACCAATTTACTGGGGAAGACCTTTTACAAACCTTCCGAGCAGGGCAGAGAAAAACAGGTTGCAGAGAAGGTTGCCAAGTGGCGCGAGATTCAATCAGTCGTCCTTAAAGAGCAGTTCAAAAAATCAGCAGAATAGTGGATTAGTATTGCAGATAGGGGAAAAGAGCCCGCACGGCTTTGGCGCGGTGGCTGAGTGAATTCTTTTCCTGTAAGATCAATTCAGCCATGGTTTTGGCAGTTCCATCGATCAGAAAGATGGCGTCGTATCCGAACCCGTGCTCTCCACGTTCTTCGGGAATGATCTCGCCCGTACATTCCCCTTGTTTGGAAATAGGAGATTGACCCGGCAGCAGCAGGGTTGCGATACATAGAAAACGAGCTTTCCATGGTCTGGGATGGATGGATAATTTTTCAAGCAGCAGCTTTCGTCTATCCTGATCTGTGGCATTGGGAGAATCGATAAACCGTGCAGAATGGATGCCGGGAATTCCGCCCAGTGCTTCAACCTCTAAACCGGTATCGTCTGAAAGAACCGGCAGGTGGCTTGCACGGCTGAATTTAAGCGCTTTGAGTTCGGCATTTTCCCGGTAGGTTGAGCCGGTTTCCTCCACATCTAAATGTATTCCAATATCTGCGGGAGTCACCAATTCAATCTCTAAAGAAGAAAGCAGGCTGCTGAATTCGGTGATTTTTCCGTGATTAGTGGTTGCTAGAAGAAGTTTCATTGTCATTTTGCCTTAATAATTATGAATAATATCATAAAAAATTGACTCGGTAGAACTGGCGTGCTATAATCGACCAAGCATCAATATTTTAATGGATTTATTGTGAACCAATCCCAAAAGCCCTTTCGAATTAATGTTGGATTTCTCATAAATCAACCAATTGGCTTCAGCAGAGAAATACCATTTTCCTTTGGGCAATATCAATTTCATAATGAAGAGAACGTTGAAAATTTAGTTGGAACAGTAACGCTGGTTCGAACACAGGCAGGCATTCAGGCTCTTATAGATTTCACAGCACTGGTAAATGCGCAGTGTGTACGCTGCCTTGAAGATTTCAAACAATCGCTGCATACAAACTTTCAAGAGCTTTATACCTATGCGGTAGAACCACTTTCGGAAGATGAAGAATCGATCCCTGAAGATGGATTCCTTGATTTCGAAAACTCGATCAGTGATTATCTCTTTCTTGAATATCCAATGAATCCATTATGCAAACCGGACTGCCGCGGTTTGTGTGCGGAGTGCGGACAAAATTTGAATGAAAGTACTTGCGAGCATGTTAAAAAGAAGTGATCGTGGAAAGTTGGTGTATTTGATAAAGAATTCTTGTGGGAGGTAATTATTGTCGTACGATGAACAGAAATTAAAAGACGACATACTTGAAATCCTTCTGGATCAGTCGGAAAGTCGTGATGAATTATCCATGGAAGATATATACAATACGCTTCCGGAATCAGAAGAGTTCGATCAGGAATTTATTTATGATTTAGTGAGTCAATTGCGCAGTCAGGGGGTAGAGATCGTAGAAGATGAAAGCGAAGCCGTTGCTGAAGATGCCGATCAGGGTCCGATCACCGATATGGATCCCTATGCGGGGATCGGGCATATTTCCAGCGATGATTCGATTTCCCTGTACTTAAGAGAAATGTCGCGAGTGCCATTATTGAACAGTGACGAAGAGCGTGATCTGGCAATTCGTATTGTTAATGGAAATTCAGCGCAGATCGAGTTGAGCCAATTAGATGGAAATGCAACGCCCCAGCAGAAAGAAGAGCTGGAAAAGACCATCGAAAGTGGAAAAGAAGCCCGCGCTCATCTCATCAAAGCCAATACCCGGTTGGTGGTGAGTATAGCCAAGCGGTATAACAACCGCGGTGTTCCTTTTCTGGACCTTATTCAGGAGGGCAATCTGGGCTTGATGAAAGCGGTTGAGAAGTTTGATTACACCAAGGGTTTCCGCTTTTCTACTTATGCCACCTGGTGGATTCGCCAGACCATCACGCGCGCGATTGCTGATCAGGGTCGCACAATCCGCGTACCGGTTCATATGGTTGACCGCATTCGCCAGATGTATAAGCAGATTCATGAACTGGAGCAGAATTTAGGCAGAACACCGAACATCGATGAATTATCAAAGGCAATGAGTATTGAGAAGGGAAAAGTTGCCTGGATGCTGCGTGTTTCCTGGCTGCCTCTTTCGCTGGAAAGCCCCATTAATGATGACGAAGATGAATCGGAGTTAGGTCATTTCGTGGAGGATAAAGAAACCCCCTCGCCCATTCAATCGGTTTATTCCAAACTGCTCAAAGAAAAGATGAACGATGTGCTTGATACGCTCCCCTGTCGTGAGGCGCGTATCTTGAAGCTGCGCTTTGGTTTGGAAGATGGAAAATTCTACACGCTCGAAGAAGTAGGGAAGAAATTTGGACTGACCCGCGAACGCATCCGCCAGTTAGAGACCAAGGCTCTGCGCAGACTGCGCCAGCCGCAGAAATCACAGCAGCTGCGTGATTATCGCCAGTAAAAATCAGGTTTTCAGGAAAAAATCCAACAGATATTTTTTGACCAGATCAGGATATTCCCATATTAAAAGATGCCCTGCACGAGGCAGCACTTTTATGCTTCGATTAATAAAATGTTCCTGCATGCTTTGCTCGGTATTCTTATTAAAGAATGGGTCATCACTGCCCGATAAGAATAAAACCGGTGTCGATGATTTTTCTCCAAAAAAATCAGGATAATATCGATGAGCATTCATCAGGTCTTTATAAAGAACTTCTCTATTCATTGTAAAAAGCGGGTCGCCGATCTTGTCCCTTTGTGATTCGGATAAATTTTGATTGAACAGTTTATTAATGAAAACCTGCATCCAATCAAACTGCCGGTCGTCTTTGCGGTCCAATTCATCAAGTATCGGCTGCGGTGTAAAGGAGATCAGTGCTGCCTTCTGTATGTATTTGGGATACTGCAGAAGCATCTGCAGAACGATCGCTGATCCCATTGAAAACCCGATCAGATTCACTTGGGGAATATCCAGGGAAGTTAAAAAAGAATGAAGGTCTTCTGCGGATTGTTCAATACTGTTGATTTCCTTCGGGGCGGAATTTCCATGATTGGGTAGATCGACCGCGATGGTATGCAATCCCGGCAGGCGGCGAAGTACCAGAGGCCAACCCAAAAGCGAACTGCCTGCCCCGTGAACTAAAACAGTAGGTGTTTTCTGATCACCACCAATCCCGTTTTCTTGATAAGAATATTCATGAAAAAAATGAAGAGCCATACTGCTGTTTATACCTGCCGGATCATATAAAGCTTGCCACCCTTGAATCCTCTTTCATAATAATATTGGCGTGTACCGATGGCAGCGATCACTGCCAGTTTTTTGATACCTCTCTCGCGGCAGAGTTCCACAGCTTTTTCAATAAGGCTGCTTCCCAATCCAACATGTTGGGCTGCCCCTGATTTCTCTTTTCCGAACTGCAGCGATTGACCGTAGATATGCACTTCTCGAATGATCGCGCATCCGCGCAGCTCCGGTATCTGTCGGTGTATTTCCTCGTAAATGGTCTGCCCTTCATTACTGGATAGTTCGGGGAAAGATAGGCGAAGATATCCGGCTAGATGATCGTCCGGGGTGCAGTACTGCAGGAAATGTTCTTCGGAATAGTGTGGATGGTAGATAAAGTCTTTTAATTCCAGCGTTTCTTCCGATATCTGCTTCCCGCGAATTTCACGGCAGCGGATGCAGCGGCATCGTTCTCCGCGTAAAGCCAGTTCATGCTGGATATCCTGCCTTAAGCTTGAGCGTTTGTTTCCATCCACAATGTACGTAGAGGGAATATCGCGAATGACGCGGTTGACGCGGCAGTATTCGGGAATACCGGGCTTGAGGTCTGCAATGAGCTGGATCAATTGCTGAGTGGCATAGGGTTTGTACTGCCCTTTCTGCCAGTAGCGGTACAGCTGGCTGTTTTCAACCAGCTGGGTCGGATAGATCTTGAGCTCATCCGGACAGTATCCATCCTCCCACATCTTTCTGAAATCGGAGTGATCTGAATCAAGAGTGGCTCCCATCAAATTGGGCATCCAGTGCATAACGATCTTGAATCCGGCTGCGTGCATCAATGCAGTAGCCCGCAGGGTAGCGGCAGCGGTATGCCCGCGCTGATTCAGCGCCAGGATCTGATCATCGAAGCTCTGTGCCCCGATCTGTACCTTCGTTACTCCCATCTTTCTAAATGATGCCAGCGCTTCCGGAGTGATCATGTCAGGGCGAGTTTCTACCACCAGCCCAACATTTCGGTGGCTGCTTGTTTCATTGATCTTCTGGGCTTCTTCAAGTGATGTGGAATCTTTTCCATTCATTGCATCCAGGCAGCGCTGAATGAACCACGATTGATATTCCACCTCGTAGGCGGTCCATGATCCCCCCAGTATCAGCAGTTCGATTTTGCTGATGGGGTGCCCGGTTGCTTCATAGGATGATAATCTGGAAACGACCTGTAAATACGGGTCGAATTGGTTTTCAAACGCGCGAGCAGCGCCGGGTTCTTCACGCAGATAGCTCTTTGGTAATTCCTCGTCATCGGGGCAGAAGATGCACTTTCCCGGGCAGGGATACGGTTTCGTGAGTACGGTCACCGTGGTAACACCAGAAAGAGAGCGGATCGGTTTCATCCTGATCTTGACCAGAAAAGCGGGATCAAATGAATATGTCCCGTCTTTCACAAGTTCGTGATATTGTGCGATAAGGGCGTGTTTAGCAATATATCCGCCAGCTGGAAGAGGATACTTGTGAATAGCTTTCATCACCGCTTCGCCGTTTTGAATTTCTTCCAGCACCAGGCGGGCGATGGATTTTTCTTCAGTGGAATACTTTTTGGCATTACGCCAGGCTTCTCTTGTTCTTTTCATGCTGTTTCATCTTTAATCGATGCACTATAATGGCTCTGTGGATAAGAGCATCATTCATAAGATCAACGCGCTTAATCGCGAATTCTATCAGACTTTTTCCGCTTCATTTTCTTCTACTCGCTATCGAGTTCAACCGGGGGTGAGCAGGATCATGAAAACAATTCCTCCTGCAATTACGATCCTTGATCTGGGATGCGGGAATGGGAATATCCTGAAAGAGCTGGTGAAAATTGGTTTCAGCGGTTCGTACTGCGGTGTGGATTTTAGCGATCATCTCATTGAGAAAAGCCGGCAGGCGTACCGGGAGCTTGAGGGTAAAGCTGCATTCAAGGCAGACTTCTCTGTTTTTGATCTGATTCAATCAGATTGGACTGATTTCCCGGCAGCCGGGGAATGGGAGGTCATTCTGGCATTTGCGGTTCTGCACCATATTCCGGGAATGGGAGAGCGAAAAAAGCTGTTTCAGAACATTCATGCTCTGTTAAAACCTGCAGGAAAATTTATTTTCAGTGTCTGGCAGCCGCAAAACAGCCGCAGGCTGTTGAAGCGTTTTCAGAATTGGGAGCAGGCGGGGCTGACCGAAACGGATGTGGAGAACGGTGATATTTTGATGGATTGGAAAGCGGATGAAAGCCAAATAAATGGGGTGGGATATCGCTATGTGCATATCTACAGCATTGAGGAGTTGGAGAGATCGGCTGCAGAAACGGGTTATTCGATAGAAGATAGTTTCTGTTCGGATGGGAAAGAGGGGAATATTGGTTTATATCAGGTCTGGAAAAAAGCAGATTAATTTTTTCAGGTTTGTTTTATCAAGATAATGCGGTTTTTACGTAATTGTTTGTCGGCTGGTTATCGAGGAATAAAGGATGACTGATTCAAAATATTCTGTTGTATCATTAATACAATGTTTGAAACCATTTCTATGGGGACCAAACTTACACAGGAATTTTCAAGAGGGAATGCCATAATTAAATTTTAAAACCTGGTCGTTGGTATTAATACTTGAAGAGATTCCCTCCAACCCAATTAAAGTAAGAACCCGGAATGGTTTCTTTAATAGAAATGAAGACAGGAAAAGGAGGATATCTTCAATGAAAAAACCCCGTTCATTATCATTCGATTATGCCATTGGTATGTTCGGCACATCTATCCCGATCAATATGCTTAAAACCTATGCGGCAGTTTTTTATGTAGATCGTTTGGGATTAACCACAGTGCAGTTTTCTCTGATGCTGTTTATCTATACCTTTATCGATGCAATTGATAATCCGGTGTATGGATTTTTATCAGACCGCACGAAGACAAAATGGGGAAGAAGACGCCCCTGGCTGGTGATCAGCACCCCTCTGCTGGCATTATGTTTGGTCGCTTTTTATAATACCCCTCTTCAGTTAGCAGGGCAGGCACTGTTTATTTACTGCATGGTTTTTTATATCCTTACCGGAACCATTGATTCAATTATTAATGCGAATTATGCCGCTCTTTTCCCGGAACTTTTTCCAACCGATGAAATTCGTGCAAAAACGAACGCAATGAGGCAGGCATTTCAATTAGTAGCCATGATCATTAGTATTGCTCTAACCCCCATGATCACCAGTGCCATTGGCTACTCCAAGACCTCCATTATCTATGGGCTGCTGGGCGGAGCTGTGATCATGTATATGTCGCTCCGCTGTAAAGATGCCGGGATCCAATCGGAAGAAGAAAAACCCAAATTGTGGAACAGTCTGAAAGAGATCTTTCTGAACAAGAAATTCTGGATTGCCGGATTTGCCAACGCATTTTATAGCGCTGCTTTATCTCTGGTGCTGGCAACCGTTCCATTTTTCGCAAAGTATACCCTGGGTATTTCAGACAGCCAGCAGACTTTACTGTTCGCTTCGGTGTTGATCGTTGCCATCGGGTGTGTGGCTTTTTGGGCAGCCATGGTCAAGAAATATCATCTGATCAATGTATGGCGGGTTGCTTTGCTGGTGCTGGCGCTGGCTTTCATCCCAATGTATTTTGCGAATTCCCTGATCTTCGCGATTGTAAGCGGATGTTTTATCGGGTTCGGTGTATCTGGTGTGATTGTTACCATGGATCTGATTGGTGCCAAGATCATCGATGAGGATAGGATTAAATATAAGGTACGGCGTGAGGGCATCATCTCTAACGCTTTGGGTTTCATGAACCGCTTGAATGGTTTGTTTACCAGTTTTGCTTTTTATCTTGTGTTTGCTTTATTCGGATTCGAGAGCGGCAATAATCCGGGCACGCAGCCCGATAACGCTGCTCGTTTCTTGCTGACAGTTTTTCCGCTGGTGTTGATGGTCATTAGTTTCGCTTTCTCATTCTTCATCAATTTCGAGAAGAAAACGGTCAATGCGAAACCTGTAAAAACGGAGGGATAAACATGGCTTATATTCACATCGACCATGTATCTGAAACGGTAAAGATGAATATGCCCTTAAATATGATCGTCCCCGACCCGGGGCGGATGGAAGGTGTTCCGGTTAGAGGCCGGAAAGTTTTGTATTTATTGCATGGTCTCAGTGATGACGCCAGTGCCTGGCAGCGCTACACGTTCATTGAAACACTTGCCAATGCGTACGGGTTGGTTGTGGTCATGCCGTCCGCAGGGCGCAGCTTTTATACCGACCAGCCGAATGGACAGGGCTATTTTTCTTATTTGATGGAAGAATTACCGTGCTACCTTGCAGATGTATTTGATCTAACCCCAAAACGGGAAGATACATTGCTCGTAGGAATTTCTATGGGTGGCTATGGTGCTTTTAAAGCAGCTTTTGCTTATCCTGAACGTTTCTCGGTGGTAGGCAGCTTTTCTGGAGTGTTATCTCTTGATATTTTAAAAATGAATCCTGAAGACCCGCGCTACGAAGAATTTACCTGTCTCTTCGGTGACCTGGAAAAATTGAACGGCAGCGAACATGACCCGGCTGTGTGGCTGCAGCGTGCGGCTGCAGATCCATCTATTTTGCCTCAACTGCACATCGTATGTGGGCGGCAGGATGATCTTTATCCATTGAGCCAGTTGTATGCAAAAGCATGCGCATCTCTGGGGATCGAAGTGGCGTATCATGAAGAAGATGGAAAACACGACTGGTTCTTTTGGAATGCACAGATCCAGAGGTTTTTAGAGACGGTTTTAGGGAAACGTGATTAATAAAAATGGAGAATTCAAACCTTACTACCATAAAGAAGCAAATTCATATTGAACATGAAAAGGAAGGGACTTATTTTACCCTTCCTTTTTCCATGCCTGATGATATCGAATGGATGACACTGTCCTATGAATATGCCGGTTATGACGATAAAGAAAATGTATTAGAAAATGGCAGTTTTGTAGCGCGCCAGCAGGTTAATATTATTGATCTGGGGTTGATCGCTCCGGATGGAAGCCAGGTGGGTGCTTCAGGATCCGATAAAAAGGAGATCACTGTTAGCGAGGTCTATGCCACACCTGGCTATAATGCCTGTCTATTGCTTCCCGGCGAATGGCAGATCATTGTTGGAGCGTACAAGATCGCTGCCGAAGGTGTGACTGTAAATTATGAAATAACTTACTCAAAGAAGTATATCCGCCTTTACAAGGGGGATTTGCACGTGCATTCGCAGGCATCTGACGGAATTTTTACGATCGAAGAACTGGCAGAGCGGGCGCGAAAACTCGGATTGGATTTCATTGCCATCACCGATCATAACCAGATGATTTCATCCGACAAGTTGCCTCAGGCACGGGATATAAGTGTGATCCCAGGAATAGAATATACCCATTATCTGGGTCATTCCAATTTTCTGGGCGTGGATAAACCTTATGATGTTCCGTTTATCGCAAATAATCTTGAGGAAGTACAGGAACGTTTTAATTCAGCCCATGAACGGGGTGCATTGATCGGGATCAATCATCCATTTCAAGAGGGATGCGAGTTTCAATTTGATCTGAAGAAAATTCCTTTTGATTATATTGAAATCTGGAACGGTCCAATGCGCGAATCGAATCTCAAGGCTGTTGGCTTATGGCAGCAGTTATTATCACAGGGAATGAAAATTCCAATTAGTGGCGGGAGCGACTTTCATCGAGATGACATCCCCTTCATTTTCATGGGTGGACCCACTACTTGTGTGTATGCCAGATCTTCCAGCCGTACGGATATTCTGGCTGCGCTAAAGGCAGGGCATGCTTATATCTGCTATGCACCGAATGGACCCATGTTGGAAATGACATCCGGTGAGGGGATCATGGGTGATAGTGTGGATTGGGAAAAGGGAAAAGAAATTCATATTGTTGCAGATAACTTACTCAAGGGAGATGTTCTCCGCGTGGTAACAGAGGTAGAAAGCAAAGTTCTCCTTGAAGCTGCTGGCAATGGAAAATACTCTATATCCTATATCAAAGAATCCCCCGGATTTGCCAGGATCGAGATACTGCGTGTGTTGTTGCCCGGCATCCCCATGCTGCCTGTTTTGATCTCCAACCCCATTTATTTTGAGGGTTCATAGAAACTGCAGCACAAAGCGGGAGCGGCAGTCTTCTTCAAACCACATCGGGAAATTTGTTCCCCAAACATTATTATATAAATTGAAATGCATCCCGCCTGACATATCGGGCTGCTCATTCGAAAAATCCAGCAGTGCTGGCTTGCCGGGAGCGACCAGCGGCGAGTCAAGCGCAGCTATTTTTAGATTATCCATTCCATCCTTGCATATCACGTCTTTTCCAGAAGCGTGGAGATGATGGTTGCCTTTTTTCACCACATGCAGCGGAGAAATATATTCACCAAGTTTTTCGATTTGCCATTCGGCATTCTTCGATGAGAAGGGTTGGAAGGTAAACCACAGCGCTTCTGGCAGCCGGCAGGCATGCTTGTTGAACCACTGGAGATCGATATCCACCCCGGATCCATCCTGGTGAAATGTATATTGCAGGTAGAAATCCTGTGGGCAGCCGTATTCCTGATCGCTGGGAGGTTCGGCGACTAGGTGAAATAAATATTGGGTTTCCCCGTTTATTTTCTGCGTGTATTGACTTTTTACATGAGGCTGCCAGAAACGGCTGGGAGGATCAGCAGATTCCATACCCGGTTTGGTGAAATCTTCACGACTCCAGCTGTTTTTTTGCTCAGCAGGGAGGATGTATTGGTGGAAAAAGCGTTCATAATCTTTGGATGAAAAAGTCTGGTAGCGCAGCCATCCCAGTGGATGGTTCTTGTCAGCCCAATTTCTGGATTTATGGTGAGTGGTTAGTAAGATAAGCGCACCGGTTGAAGGATCAAATTGTACGGTCCAACGTTCTAGTTCAATTGGCTGCTTCACATCAGCTACCTGATCCCAGCTGGGAAGATGGGGACGAACAGGACGAATGGCATCAAGATGTTTTTGTGAAGAAACAGCAAATATTGGATCGTCCAACTCGTTTACTGCCGTCTGAATATAAGCGCGCTTTTCTGCCCAGGAGGATTCGAATTTCTTGAAATTGGGCTTGCTGCGTGCTTTATTAAATGCATCGGCTGCATAATTCTCGTGGTCATGTAAGAATGTTTTTTCATCCATGCCCCAGGTGTGTTCGGGTACAAGCAGTAGACGCTGCTCAAAATTCTCAAACCATTTTTCATGGCGAATGCTGGAATCTTTGGCAAGCCATTCCTTACGCAGGCGCAGCAGTTCACGAAACTGACTTACCTTGAGAGGGTCGCTGCCGATGCCGTGAATCCAGGTATCCCCAATTTCTTCTGTAAATATGGGAAGCTGTTGGCGAATAGGTTCCAATTTAATGGCGAAATCATTGAGTGATGATGCAAAAATATGTGCATTTGGAAAAGACTTTTGCATAGAATGATAAATATCAAGGACCTGCTCGGGTGATTGTGGACCAAGGTTATCGATTGTATGGGCAAAAGCCAGCGAATCTTCCAATCCTTTAATTGTGAAGAGGTTCCCATACCCGCTTTCCACCATCACGATAAGCTCTTTTCCCGAAGGATCCTGCCAGCGGAAAAGTGGAGGTACACATGGAACGGATGAACCGGGATTGATGCCGATGTGTAAAAAGGTAATGCCTGCTTCAACCAAAAGCGGAACGATCCCTCGCGTGTGACCTGGCACATCCGTAAATTTTGCGGCGATGGTATATTTCCCAAAACGCCGGTCAAGTTCTTGAGAGAGCGATAGACCAAAGCGGAAAAGCTCAACATCCATCAATTCCGTATGAGTTGTGAATGGAAGGGCATGCCAGGTAATATCTCCTGCCAAGATGGCATTCTCCATTTCCTTGCGCTGTTCAGGAGCGGCTTGTTCAAGATATTTATAGATGAGCCAGGAGCCAGTAGTCCAGATGAATTTTTCGGATTGTTCCATGCGGCGCATTTTGCTCGCGGTCGCCAGCGCATTGGGAATATATTGCGAAAAGTAGTTTTGAACAACTGCTGCTGCGTGATCCGTAAAACCGACATCCAGGTGCGTTTTAAAAATGAGGTGAATATTTTGACCCATGGGTATATCCTTTAAAGAGCATCGGGGCAGAATGTTCCATGTATCTCTTCCATAATTTTACCCAAAATTTTAGAAAGATATCTCGAGCATGCGATATCTTTTTGCGGCATGATCCTTTTTTTAGAGAAATATAAGATTAACTGTATTATGAGCAATAAGTGAGAAAAAAATGTAAAATAAGTTAAATAATATTAGAACAGGAAAAAAGAATGAGCAATCAACAAATTGATCTACTGAAAATTTTCAATCAAGTTTCAAAAACCCTGAAAACCAATCAGGATTCTTTGAATCAGTCAGACGAGTATAACCACGATCATGGTGATCATATGGTTGAAATATTTGAAGTGATCACTGCAGCAATGAAGACAAAGAAAAATTCAGATCCCGCCGATCAGCTTGAGTATGCTGCGCAGCTCCTTCGGAAAAAATCAACCAGCGGCTCTGCGAAATCATACGTAGAAGGATTAACCCAGGCATCGAAACAGGTCAGTGGGAAATCTTCTATTGATATGGGCACGATCCTTCCACTGCTGCAAACATTATTAGGTGGCAGTACGGCAAAATCTACGACAAGCAGTGATGGATTGAGCAGCCTCCTTGGCTCCTTATTGGGAGGAAGCACATCTTCTTCTGGAACGACCAGTGATTCGGGATTGGATCTTGGTGATCTGTTGGGAGCGGGGCTTTCCCTTTTTCAATCAGCACAAGGCGGAGATTCAAGTATTGAATCACTTTCCAAGGCTCTGGTGGGAGAATCCCAATCAAGCGGAACACAATACAGAAATCAATCTGGAGAATTAATAGCCAATACCGTACTACAAATGCTCAGCGGATTCGCGAGCAAGTAGTTATTAGAAAAGCCAATTTGAACAAGGATTGGCTTTTCTATTTAAATAAACGTATAATCCCATGGAAATTGTTTTGAAGGGAAGATCATGCTTTACTTTTTAATGATTCTGGGAGTCATTCTTCTTGTTGTATTGTTCATGCTGCTGCGAACTTTTCAGATATCAGGGAACGGTTTGCAAAGTTCATCAGTTGATTTACTGAAAGTAGACCCTCGCGAAATTTCCGAACATTTATCGAAGGCTATCCAGTTCAAAACCATCTCGAAAGTAAATATGGAAGAAGCAGATGGTACGCCATTTAAAAATTACCATCGCTGGCTCGAAAAAACATATCCCCGATTGCACAATGCTTTAAAGAAAGAAACCGTGCATAAATACAGCCTGCTTTACTACTGGAAGGGCAGTGATCCACAGTTGCGACCTGTGCTTTTCGCCAGCCATCAAGATGTGGTGCCGGTCGATGAGGTGACTCTGCCCGACTGGCATGCGGTTCCTTTCCAGGGCGAAATCAAACAAGGATTTGTCTGGGGGCGTGGTGCACTGGATATGAAGAACCATACCATTGCCATGTTTGAAGCGGTTGAAGCATTAATCGAGTCTGGGTTTCAACCAAAGCGTGGTATTTATTTTGCGTTAGGAGAGGATGAAGAGATCTCTGGAAAAGAAGGCGCAATGCAAATTGCAGCCCTGTTAAAAAAACGTGGGATTAAACTGGCTGCTATGCTGGATGAAGGGGGGATGATCAGTAGGAATTTAATACCGGGGATTGAAGCGCCTATTGGATTGATCGGGATTGGTGAAAAGGAATACGCGACTGTTAATTTATCTGCGAAAGGAACCCCGGGACATTCCTCGAATCCGCCGCGCCAGACAGCCATCGGTGTTCTGGCGAGAGCAATTGCACTGCTCGATGACAATCCATTTGAGGCACACCCCGAATTATTATTTGAAACATTTAATAAAATCGCCTATCTATTTCCCTTCTCTGTACGCTTTGCACTGGCAAATACCTGGCTGCTGAAACCTGTTCTGCTAAAACAGTTGGAAAAGAACGTACAGACCAATGCTTTGATCAGAACCACTCATGCCGCGACGGTGATCGCCGGTGGGATCAAGGATAATATATTGCCCGCTGAAGCATTGGCAAAGGTCAATTTCCGCATCCTGCCGGGAGATTCGCAGGAATCGGTTCTG
Organism: Anaerolineaceae bacterium; assembly: GCA_963674975.1. Classification (GTDB taxonomy): domain Bacteria; phylum Chloroflexota; class Anaerolineae; order Anaerolineales; family Anaerolineaceae; genus UBA4781. Next base: position 1,369,717 of record OY771913.1, on the reverse strand, counting down.
GAGCATATCAATGAAGTGGTAGGCGACCCGCGTGTAAAAGCGGAGATCGATCCGATTGATGCCTGGGGTCCAAGCAAAGTGTCGTCGATTGAAACACCTGCATATAAAACGCTCGAACTGGTTATTCGTCAGGTTTTTGGTGAGATACCGGTTGCTCCTTACCTGCTCATGTTTGCTACGGACGCACGTCATTATCAGGAAGTCAGCGAGCAGCTTTATCACTTTTCTCCGCTTGTTATGGAACCCTCAGACATAGGTCGTATGCATGGAATTGATGAGCGCATCAGTGAAGAGGCATTGGCAAGTATGGTGAAGTTTTATGCCAGATTGCTGAAGGTCTGGGGTGAAGCTGAATTCTAAAACGAATTTATTTCTTTGTTAAAATAATCCTATAAACAAACGAATCAACCGCTCCAAAGCGATATTTATAGGTTTCATCACCGCGCATGAAGTCAATTGTGGTGCGTGAATTCTGAACTGCCCACTGGATCAAATAGCTTAATGAAACCCAGCCCGGTGAAAAATATTGTGCTTCATTATGAAAGCCGGAATTGTAAATATAGATTGTTTTTTGATCGTCAAAACAAAAATATCCGGCAGATAAACTGCCGTTGATCTCGAGAAAACATAATTTCAGGATACCTTCCTGAAAGCTCCATGAGAGCAGATTCTGCATATGGGCTGCCATGGTGGTGGTAAGAAAATCCTTTTTAACGGGATCTTCCCGCATCAGGTTAAGAAATTCTGCCCCGTATCTTTCAACATCATTTTCCACAAAAAAGAAGCGGAAGGTTCCTGCTTCCTGTTCAAGACGTCGTATCTTCCTGCGGATCTCGTGGCGTTGTTTTTTCTGAATGGATTCCAGGTACAAATCCCATTCGCCCGGCAGGGATAAGGAAGGGGCTGGAAGGTCCCTTTCAATGAGAGCGGAAATTGTATTCGGCAGTTGTTTTTCGCGGAATAGCTGCAGCATGGGAGAAGATTCAGGCACATTGGTCAGAACGATCTGATCCCACATTGCCGGCACATCATTCGCCAGGTGATCGAGAACTGCAGAAAGAAATTTCTCATAATTATCATGTCCGGCGATCAGATCGAGATAATCGGATATTTCTTTACCTCCTATGAAGGTCAGGATGGCTTTCCCGTTTTGATGGGTTTTAAAGAAAGGAGCAATACCTGCCAGTTTTTGCCGCTCATATCCCAGAATGATATAGGGTTCTCCATCTTCCCATTCCCCGCCTCCCAGGCTTTGCCACCATAATTTTTGATAGCCGTATCTTAAGAAGGGAACATTGGTAGGGCTGGTCTGAACAAGGGCATCCCACTCAGAACGAAGCTCATCAGAAAAAGCGTTGAGATTTTTTATTTCCATAATTGCGTGATTATAAATCTTATGCGGTTATTATAATGGGTACAACGTGATAAAATCTGTGCGGTATGAAGCAAAAGACAATAATCCTGGCTTCATCTTCCCCAAGACGTAGAGAATTGATTTCATGGATGGAAATCCCATTTGATACTACGGCGGCGGATATTGATGAAAGCCTGCAGAAAAATGAAAAGCACCTTGCCCATGTTCAACGGCTGGCGCGGCAAAAAGCCGAAAAGATTTTTGAGATCTACCACCCCGGTGGACTGATCCTGGCAGCTGATACGATCGTTGTTAAGGGAGAACATATTCTGGGAAAGCCGCACGACCATGATCATGCGGTTGCTATGCTGGCTGAACTGCGCGGCAGCGTTCATCAGGTCATTACAGCCATTTACTTTATCGAGCCTGATGGAAAAACCAGGCAGGATCTATGCTGTTCCAATGTGTTGATGCGCGATTATTCTGACGATGAAATTCAAGAATATGTGGCTACGGGAGATCCGTTTGACAAGGCAGGCGGGTACGCAATTCAGAATGGAGCTTTCAACCCCGTTCATGAATTCAAGGGCTGCTACGCGAGCGTTATGGGTTTTCCCTTCTGTCATATCGAAAGAAACTTACGGGAGATAGGTGGGTATAATTGTGTACCAATGGCAGATATCTGCCAGAGGAACCTCCATTATTCTTGCCCGATTTTTAAGCGTGTGTTGAATGGTGAAAATATAGGATAAAAAATGAAAAAATTTACAAATGTATTTTCGATCATGGTAATTCTGGCTTTTATCATCGGTGGGTGTGGACCAAAAGAAGTAGAAGCGCTTCCTACACCGGTTATTGAAAAGACGGCTGCGCCTGATGTCGAATCAACCGCTATAAGCTACCTTACAGCGTGGCAGAATAAAGACTATACAGCCATGTATGGCTTTCTCTCTCAGCAAAGCCAGGCGAATATTACACAAGATGATTTTACGGCTTTACTCAAAGATTTCACAAAGAATATGACCATGTCGTCAATGAGCGCTGAATTGGCTTCATCTGCGACTAATCCGACAACGGCTGTCGCACAGTTTTCAGTTGATTTCACCACTGCCTTGTTTGGTGACTTTAATCGACAGCCAGAAACAAATTGGGTTCTGGAAAATAATGAGTGGAAGCTGGTATGGGATAATGGGGCGTTTTTACCAGAACTGGCAGGCGGAAATATACTTGCTCTGGAAGTAAAGACCCAGGAACGCGGCAGCATATACGATAAGAATGGCGATCCGATCGTTGAAGAAACCACAGCCTATGCACTCGGGATCACACCCGGGGATATTGAAGAAGGTAGAGAATGGCAGGTGGTGAATACTCTATCGAAGCTGACAGGGAAAACCATGCAGTCCATTTACGAATCTTATGAAGATGCGGGACCCACCTGGTATGTTCCGGTTGGAGAAGTGTCTGAAGATGAGATTGGAAATAGCTGGGATACTCTGATCAACCTGGGTGGGTTAGTTTTAACTGAATATGAATCTCGCTACTATTATGGCGGCGGTATTGCTCCACAGGCTGTTGGATATGTGCTGGGGATTTCGGAAGAGCAACAAGAGGAATACCAGCAGCGGGGATATATTGGCGATGAAAGCGTAGGTCAGGCAGGATTGGAAAAATATGCCGAAGACGCTCTGGCGGGAAAACCATCTGCATCACTGTATGTGGTCAATAATGAAGGGCAGGTCGTATCTCGCATTTCACAGGCTGACCCTACACCGGCTCAATCGATCACAACAACGCTTGATAAGAACCTGCAGATCGAAACGCAAAATGCGATCTCAGGGTTCAATGGAGCGGCAGTGGTAATGGAAGTGGAAACCGGTCGCATCCTGGCAATGGCATCATCACCGGGCTTCGATCCGAACTTATTTGAGCCGAACAATATAAACAGCGGTGAATTGCTGAATGATGTGCTCAACGATAAAAATCAAAGCCTGCTGAACCGTGCTACTCAGGGATTATATCCGTTGGGTTCTGTTTTCAAGATTGTCACCATGGCGGCTGCTCTGGAAAGCAACCTGTACACTCCTGATTCTTCTTACTACTGCGGATATTATTTTGAAGAGCTGCCCGGAGAAAAATTCGAAGACTGGACTTTAGCCAAGGGATATGACGAGAGTGGTGAATTAACCCTGGTTGAAGGATTAATGCGTTCCTGCAATCCCTGGTTCTATCATCTGGGTTTGGATCTTTTCCGCCAGATGGGCGCAACCTATCTTTCAGATATGGCGCGCGGATTTGGTTTGGGAAGCGCAACAGGGATTGAACAGGTGGCTGAAGCCACAGGCTCTATTCCCGATCCGCAGACCGATGGCGATGCGGTACAGCAGGGCATTGGTCAGGGTGAGATGCTGGTGACCCCGCTGCAGGTGGTGCGTTTTATCGCAGCCATTGCCAATGGTGGAACTTTGTATAAACCGCAGTTAATTGAAAATATGACCAGTTCAACCGGTATAACTACCTATTCATTTTCTCCAGAAGCTCAAGGAACCCTGCCCATCAGTGAAAGCACATTGGATTCCATTCGTGAGGGAATGGGATTAGTTGTAAGTTCAAAACGCGGTACAGCTCATGATGAATTGAGCGGGTTGAATATCACCATGTATGGAAAGACCGGAACGGCGACCAACTCTACCGGAGAACCGCATGCCTGGTTTGCCGGCTATACCGATACCAATAATGATGAAAAACCGGATATTGCTGTAGTTGTATTGATCGAAAATGGTGGTGAAGGTTCAGAAATTGCTGCCCCGGTATTCCGGCGCATTATTGAAACCTATTACTTTGGCGAACCGAAGAAACTCTATCCATGGGAATCTGAATTCAATGTGACCAGAACACCGACATTAGAGTTCACCAATACACCGACGGTAACTCCTTACAGGGAACCCGTTGAAGTGCAACCAACTTCAACACCTGCTGGATGATAGAAAAACGCGAAGTTGGCATGGTAACCCGCATGCAGGCGGGATTCTACACGGTAACGATAAAAGATACCTTTGTTGAATGCCAGCTGCGTGGTCGTTTAAAACAGCAGAGAAAAATGGAAGACCTGGTGGCGATCGGTGATAGGGTGAAGATCAGTTTTACGGGTGCTGAAGATGGGGTTATTGAAGAGGTTTGTGAACGCCAGAGAATGCTTGTGCGCCTGGCTCCAACAGCGCGCGGAGTGCATAAGCAGATCCTGCTCGCAAATCCTGACCAGACGGTATTTGTGTTTGCCTGTGCTGATCCTGAACCCAGCTTGCGCATGCTGGACCGCTTTTTAGTGATTGCGGAAAGACAGGGGATCAATGCACTGATCGTTGCCAATAAGATCGATCGCTGCGATAAAATGCATGCAGAAGATATGTTCTCCCCGTATGCGAAATTGGGATATCCGGTTGTGTATACTTCAGCCAAAGAAGAAGCTGGAATTGAAGAACTGCGTGAGTATTTGGATGGAAAAATATCTGCTTTTGCAGGACCTTCGGGGGTGGGAAAAACCAGTCTTTTGAATGCCCTGCGACCGGGATTGGGTTTGGAAGTGCGCTCGGTTAAAGAAAACTCTCATAAGGGAAGACATACCACGATCGTGCGGCAGCTTTTCCCGCTAAATGAAGACAGCCTGGTGGCTGATCTGCCGGGAATTCGCCAGCTTTCGATCTGGGATATTGAACCGGAGGAATTGGATGCGTATTTCTGTGAATTTCCTCCATTTGTCAAAGACTGCCAGTTCAGCAACTGCAGCCATGATCAGGAACCAGCGTGTGGGATCAAGAAGGCGGTTCAAAAAGGGATTATCAGTACGGCACGCTATGAATCTTATCTGAAATTAAGAAAAGAACTGGAAACCTATCCAACTTATTAAATTGTGAATCGAGAATGCACATGAAGAGTAAACCCATAGTTTCAATACTTTGTTTTCTAATAATTGCCGTTCTTATTTCTTCCTGCTCAAACCTATTTTCTACAGAACCGACCCCAACGATGGTCGAACCTACCCCTACGGATGTACCAATAACGGCAGTGACAATCTGCACTGCGGTAGAACCGGAAACGCTTTTCTATTACGGAAAAGGAAATGAAGGAACCGATTTGGTTTTTAATGCCATTTACGATGGTCCTTTTGACCGGGTGGATTATCTATCGGAGCCGGTCATTCTTGAATCACTTCCTTCACTAAGCAGTGGTAGTGCCAGCTACACGCCGGTTGAGGTGAATGGTGGAGACACGATCATTGATGTTGAAGGAAATGTTACAGCCCTTACTGAAGGTGTGCGATTATATCCGCGGGATTGCCGGTCAACAGATTGCGCTATCACCTGGGATGGGGTGAGCTTGATTCAGATGGATCAACTGACACTTGTTTTCAAGTTGAAAGATGGATTGCGTTGGTCTGATGGAGCCGATGTGACTGCTGGTGATTCACAATATTCATTCCGAATTGCAGAAGATCTTGGCAACACAACTTTTCAGGATATTATTGACCGAATTGTTGATTACCAGGTTCTGGATGATTCCAGCGTGATGGTGACGATATTCCCCGGTCTGGTAACCTCAGATTATGCCTCTTATTTCTTCACTCCCCTGCCGCAGCATGTATGGAGTTCCTATGCTCCTGCCGATCTGGCAGCGGCAGACGATGCAGCAAAGCTACCGCTTGCTTATGGACCATTCCAGATAACCGAATGGCTCACGGGAGAGAGCATTACATTAAATAAGAATGAGTATTATTTCCGCTCATCCGAAGGATACCCGGCAGTGGATAGGATTACGATCAAGTTCGTTGATAAAGATCTATCTCTCAATGAACTGCTCGAAAATGAAAACTGCGATGTCGTCGATCAATCTCTTATTGATGAGGGAATGAATGATGAGGTTGTTGGATTGCAGGGTGATTCTGAATATCGCGTGGAAATTCTTCCGGGTGACAACTGGGAAGTACTGCTGTTTGGGATAAAGCCTTCCTCTTATGATGATGGATATTACCCCTATGGTTCTGATCGCCCCGATTTATTGAGTGATGTGAATGTTCGCAACGCGATTGAGCAGTGTATCGATAGAGATGTGATCCTGCAGCAAGCAGGCATTGTCGGGAACGATCAACCCTTTGCATATTTCCCTTATGATGTTCAGGAGAGCGCTGAACCCCAAGCGTATGATCCGGTGAGCGCCGCTGCTGTTCTCGATGCCGCTGGGTGGAAAGATTACGATTCCAACCCTGATACGCCGCGGGTGGCGTATGGGGTTGACAATGTTCAGGATGGAACTGCCTTTACCCTCAACTTATATACAACCACGGGTGAAACCAATTCACAGATCGCGGAATTGATCAAATCTTCACTTTCAACCTGCGGAATTCAAACTGCGGTGAATACGGTCCCGGCAGCCGAACTATATGCAGCCGGACCGGATGGTATTTTGTTTGGGCGCAGTTTTGATCTGGCGTTGATCTCTTGGAATGTGGGAGATGTTTTACCCTGTGCGTTATTCGAGAGTTCAGAAATACCCTCAGAAGAAAATTATTGGATCGGGAATAATGATGGCGGAGGAAATATAGCCGGATATCAGAATACTGAATTTGATATTCTCTGTAATACTGCCCGTTATGGGAGCAGTGATCCAGGATCGGCGCTGAATGCTCAAATTCAAGCCGCACAATTACTGGATCGCGAGACCCCATTTGTATCTCTTTTCTTTGATGCCAGGATTTTTGTCTCAAAATCTGCGTTATGCATCGGAGAAAAAAAAGAAAGTGAAAAATATCCTTATTCTTTTCTAGAGTATTGGGATTTTCGTGACACTTGTAATTAGATGTATAATGGAAAAACAGATACAATAACAAAATGTCGGTTGTGTTAAATGTAGATGTTGGATAGATGAACAGTTGACACGCCATTTTAAGTATTGTAAAATAGTCCGAACTTTTAGCCAGGTCGGGCAGATTTTTTATATCTGCTTGGCAAAAATCCTCAGTAAAGGGAATTATCAATGGCAGAATTATTTAGTATAAAAGGCCTGGAGACACAGTTCCACACAAGGGAAGGTACTGTTCACGCGGTCAATGGGGTTTCTATATCACTGCAGGAAGGGGAAACACTCGGGATTGTGGGGGAAAGCGGTTGCGGAAAAAGCGTATCGATGCTGTCAACACTTCGGTTGATTCCACAACCTCCGGGAGACATCGTTTCAGGAGAAGCGATTTTTCAAGGACGAGATTTACTAAAATTATCTAGAGAAGAACTGCGCCATGTACGTGGTGCGCAGATCGGATTTGTATTCCAGGATCCGATGACTTCTTTTAATCCGGTTCAAACAATCGGAAAACAATTAATGGAACCGCTTCATATCCACCTGGGTATGAATAAAAAGCAAGCCTGGGATCGTGCGGTGGAAATGCTGAAGATGGTTCGTATCCCTAATCCGGATGATCGCCTGAAAGATTACCCTCATCAATTTTCGGGAGGAATGCGGCAGCGTGCTATGATCGCTATGGCTCTCTCCTGCTCTCCGCAGGTTCTGATCGCGGATGAACCGACAACAGCACTTGATGTGACCATCCAGGCGCAGATCATGGATCTTGTTCTTAATTTACGCAAAGAACTGGGAATGTCGATTATCTGGATCACGCATGACCTGGGAGTGATCGCAGGTCTGGCAGATCGAGTGGTTGTCATGTACGCTGGCTATATTGTGGAAGAAGCCAATGTGAAAGATCTGTATGCTGACCCTGAACATCCCTATACATTGGGCTTACTGCACAGTCTTCCGAGATTAGATCTGGATGAGAAAAAACGACTTGCTTCGATCGATGGCGTCCCCCCGGTTCTTTTCAAAAGACCGACATTCTGCCCGTTTGCCTCACGCTGTACTTTCCGTGTCGAAAAATGCCTGGAAGAAAATCCGCCATTGATGACCGTTGGTAAAAATCATAAATCTGCTTGCTGGGTAAATACCCGTACCGGGAAGGAGCGCTAATGCCAGACCATGATGTAATCTTGCATGTAGAAGACTTGAAAATGCATTTCCCGATCAAGCGGGGTGTAATTCAGCGAACTGTTGGATATGTCCACGCGGTGGATGGGATTAGTTTTGACTTATATCGTGGGGAAACCCTTGGTCTGGTGGGAGAATCAGGCTGTGGGAAGACAACCACGGGTAGAACTATTCTACGATTATACAAACCAACTGAAGGAAAAATTGTCTTTGATGGGAAAGATCTGGTAACGATAAAGAGCGAAGAAATGCGTCAAGCTCGCCGAAAGATCCAGATGATCTTTCAGGATCCTTATGCAAGCCTGAATCCTCGGATGACGGTAGAACAGATCATTAGCGAACCCCTGCTGGTTCATAATATAGAAAATGGGAAAAAAGTTCGCGACCATGTAAAAGACCTCCTAAAATTGGTTGGTCTGAATCCTGCTTATGTTGACCGCTATCCCCATGAATTTTCCGGAGGTCAGCGGCAGCGTATTGGAGTAGCGCGTTCTCTGGCATTAAAACCAGATCTTATTGTCTGTGATGAACCAATTTCGGCTCTAGATGTTTCTATTCAAGCACAGGTAGTAAATTTGCTTGAAGATCTGCAAAAAGAGATGGGGTTAACATATCTCTTTATTGCTCATGACCTTTCGATGGTACGGCATATCAGCAACCGAGTCATTGTGATGTATCTGGGTGTATTTGTGGAAATGGCAGATAGAAAGACATTATACGAAAATCCCATGCATCCCTATTCCATTGCTTTGCTTTCCGCGGTGCCGATCCCTGATCCAAAAGTGGAAGAACAGAGGAAGAGAATTATTCTGGAAGGAGATGTTCCCTCCCCGATCAATCCACCCTCAGGATGTCGATTCCGGACCCGCTGTCCGTTAGCACAATCTATTTGTGCAGAAGAACGACCGGAATGGAAAGAAGTAGAACCTGGACACTATGTAGCATGTCATTTTTGGAATAAAACCCAGTCTCTTAAAAGGAGGTGATGTTTAGGAATTAGTAATGCGTTTCGAGAAGCTAGAAGTACAAGAAAGTAAAAAAAATTTTATGGAGGAGCAAGATGCGTTCAAAATGGTTTGTTTTGTTTAGTGCGTTAGTGATCTTTGCAACACTTCTCGCTGCGTGCCAACCAGCTGCTCAAGAAGCTGCTTCGGAAGGTGCCGCAGTTGTAGAAGCTGCAGACGCTGATTCGTTCTGGCGAAAATCAGCAGATCCTACCACTTGGGTTGAGACATCAATCGGTGATCCCGAGACTCTCGACACATCCCGCGATTACGAAACGGGTGGTGGCGAGATTCTTGCAAATGTCTATGACACCCTTGTTTTCATGGATGAAGATAAAGCTTCAACTTTCGTTCCTATGCTGGCAACGGAAGTACCTTCCCTGGAAAATGGTGGAATCTCTGAAGATGGTTTGACCGTAACTTTCCACATTCGAGATGGTGTAAAATTCCACGATGGTTCCGATATGACCGTCGATGACGTGGCTTTCAGCTTCGTCCGCCGTATTCTGGCTGGTAGCACCGTTTCACCACAATGGATGGTTGTTGAACCATTGTTAGGCGCCGGACTTGTAGATATTTCTGAAGTTGTTGATCCTGAGAATCCACCTTATGATGATCAGGACACTTTGAAGACCTACGATGCCGAAACCCTGCAAACAGTCTGCGAGCTTGTGGAATCAAAAGTCGTTGCAGATGCCGCTGCCGGAACCGTAACCTTCAACCTTGCACAACCATGGGCACCCTTCATCGCCACACTGGCAAATGGTGGATGGGCAGCTGTTGAGAGCAAAGCCTGGGTAGGCGCAAATGGTGGTTGGGATGGCGACTGCGCAACTTGGCAGAATTACTATGCAGTTCCAACTGAAGAACTGAATCAGCTTGGTATTGGTAACAGCGCAATGGGGACTGGCCCCTACAAATTCGATCACTGGACCCCCGGTGAGGAACTTGTATTGACCGCGAATGAAGACTACTGGATGACCGAACCCATGTGGGAAGGTGCACCAACCGGCGCTCCCGCGATCAAGACCGTTGTTATCAAACAGGTTGGTGAATTCAGCACCCGCCTTGCAATGGCACAGGCTGGTGATGCCGACAACATTCTCGTTGGCTCCACCGAAGACTGGCCAATTCTCGATGAGATGGTCGGTGGCGAGATCACCTATGATGAATATATGGCTGGCGAACCGGTCGTAATTACCGATCCTACAAAACCATTCTATAAAGTTACTGACATCACATTTGCAAATAACCGAACCGATATTGGTTTCAACTTCAATGTAAACACCGAAGGTGGAAACTCATTCATCGGTAGTGGTGTATTGGATGGCGATGGTATTCCCGCTGATTTCTTCTCTGATGTTCATGTCCGCCGTGCGTTCAGCTACTGCTTCGACTATGACACTCTGGCAGAAGAAGTTATGCAGGGTGAAGCTTACCGCGCACCAGTTCTTATGCTGCCTGGTATGGTCGGATACGATGAAAATGCCGAACACTACACCTATGATATTGATAAGTGCGTGGAAGAACTACAAGCTTCTACATGGGCATCTGACGATGGTACACAGCTCTATGACCTTGGCTTCCGTATGTCCGCAGTTTACAACGTGGGCAACACTCTACGCCAGACTATTGCTGAATTGCTGCAATCTGGTCTTCAGGAAGCTGGTGCACAATTCGTGGTTGAGGTTGTAGGTCTGCCTTGGCCAACCTTCCTGGCAAACATCAACGCCAAGAAGATCCCCATCTTCATCATCGGTTGGTTGTCTGACTACTTCGACACCCATAACTGGACTTCAACGTTCACCTCTGCTTACTATTCATTCAAGCAGAACTTCCCCGATGAATTACGAGCAGAATTCTCTGAGATCAACTCGCGCGCCGTACAGGAATTTGATCCTGCAGAACGTGAAAGAATCTACAAGGAAGAATTCAATACTCTGTATTACGAAAACGCACCGGCTATGTTACTCTTCACAACCAAAGGCCGTCACTATGCACAGCCTTGGGAAAATGGCTGGTACAACAACCCGATCTACTCCAACAAGTGGTACTACTCTCTGTCTAAAGACTAAGACTAGGTCGAGTTAAAAAAGTGCTGAGGGCAGGGCAACCTGCCCTCAGCCAAACTGAACGAAAAGAGAAGAAAAAATGACCCAATATATAATTCGTAGATTACTCCTCATGCCGCTGACATTGATTGGTGTGACCCTGCTCATTTTCGGAATGCTCTCATTTTTATCTCCCGCCGAGCGTGTTTCTTTGTATGTGCGTGATATTCCTAAGAATGATATTGTTATGGATTCATTAATTGAGCGCTATGGGCTGGATGATCCGTTTTTGGTACAGTATTATCACTGGCTGGTTGGACATCAAGATGCTACAACTGGAGAATGGACTGGCGGGATCTTAAGAGGAGAATTTGGGTATTCAAGATCTGCGAATCAAAATATTGTTGATTTAATCAAGCGCCGCTTTCCGGCAACCATTGAACTGGCACTCTATTCCATCGTTCCATTGATCGGTGTGGGTACCTGGTTGGGGATTGTAGCTGCAAGAAATCATGATAAGTTTATTGACCAATTAGCCAGGCTATTTGGTATATTGGGTTATTCTTTCCCTTCTTTTGTATTTGGTCTTCTTATGCTTATGTTTTTCTATGCTGAACATCAGATATTTCCACCTGATCGGCTGTCAAACTGGGCAAATCTTATTGTTAATAGTGAAGAATTTATAAACTACACGAGTTTGGTGACGATCGATGCTTTACTGAATGGTCGTTTTGATATTTTCCTGGATGCTCTTCGACACCTGGTATTACCGATCATTACGCTTTCTTATATCAACTGGGCTCTTTATTTACGCATCATGCGTTCTTCAATGCTTGAAGCCATGAACCAGGATTATATAGTAACAGCACGCGCAAAAGGTGTAAAAGAAAAAGACGTATTTAATAAACATGCTAAACCGAATGCGATGATTCCCATTGTTACCATGAGTGGTATGACCATTGCAGGTCTACTAAGCGGTGTAACAATTACAGAGACGATCTTTATTTATCCGGGAATTGGCTCTGCAGCAGCTGCAGCATCTACCCAGTTGGATGTGGTTACAATTCTTTCTTTGGTTCTGTTGACCGGGTTTATCCTGTTAGTTGCGAACCTGATCGTTGATATTACTTATGCGTTTATGGACCCACGTGTGCGGTTATCTTAAGGCAGTGAAGGAGATAGCGAATGGCTGAAGCACAGGCAATTGAAAAAAAATTAGATGGTTTAATTGGCGAATACACAGAGCGGAAAATATCCCGAGCTGAAAGAATCTTAGGTCCGGAGTTGTATCGAATTATTAAAGGTATATTCACTACTCCGTCATCAATGTTTGGATTCTTTTTGATAGCAGTTTTTATTCTGGTTGCTGTCTTTGCACCACAAATCATCCCGCCCAAAGAAAATACATTAGATCCTTACAAGATCAGGCGTGATGGTTTTGCGTCAGTTCCAAAAGAACCGGGTACCGTATGGGCAAAAGATCCCCCGGAAATAACCTGGTGGTACGAGACTTTTGTGGGAGATGAATGGGTTCATCTCTTTGGAACTGCCAGTGGTGGATGGGATATCTTCTATGGAGTTATCTGGGGTGCGCGTACAGCCATAAAAGTAGGTCTCATCATTGAAGGAATTACCCTGCTGTTGGGCATTATTATTGGGTGTCTGGCAGGTTTTTATGGTGGAATTCTTGATGACATTATCATGCGTGTGGTTGAAGTATTCCAGACGTTCCCGTTTATTATGGCTGCCATGACGCTTTCTGCGATCCTGACGCCAATTATTGGAAAAGGGATTTGGCCGGCTACCATAGCGCTGGTAGCATTTGGATGGATGAGTTATGCAAGGTTGATTCGCGGTGATATTTTGTCGGTACGTGAGCGCGATTATATTCTCGCTGCACGTGTGGTCGGTGCAAAAGACAGCCGTATTATGTTCAAGCATATAATCCCCAATGCAATTTACCCAACTCTGGTTGTGGCTTCGCTGGATATTGGAACAATTGTTGTTTCTTTCGCTGCTTTGAGCTTTTTGGGTATCGGCACCGAGATCGGGTATGCTGACTGGGGTCAACTGGTTAGCTTTGCCAGAAACTGGATTCCGCAGTTGTCTAATTACTGGTGGATCTTGATCTATCCAGGAATGGCACTGGTATTGTTTGTGCTGGGATGGAACCTGGTGGGTGATGCGTTACGCGACATCATGGATCCGAGAATGAGAAATCGCTAAAAAGAGTAAAATGCACAGGGTTTCGTGGAAAACGAAGCCCTGTATTTTATTAAACCTCAAAGTATGTTAAAATACTTACCTCTTAAAAAGGGAGCCCATGAATGGGGCGTGGTGCAATGGCAGCACAGCAGACTTTGAATCTGTTTATCTTGGTTCGAATCCGAGCGCCCCAGCTAGAGAAGAAATGAAAACGGGAAACGCGAGCAAACTACATCGAAGTTAGCTCGCGTTTTGTTAACGATAAATGGAGCTGATTATGAAAACTGGAACAGTGATTTTAGCGGCAGGTTTTGGAAAAAGAATGCATTCGGCAATTCCTAAAGTAATTCATCCGTTATTGGGGAAACCTTTACTGGCTTATGCTATCGAATCGGCAAAGGCAGTATCTGATGAAAAACCCGTTGTAATTGTTGGCTTTGAAAAAGAAAAAGTAATGGGTGTAGTCAAAGAGGATGTGGCTTTTGTTTCTCAGAATGAACAGCTGGGCACAGCTCATGCTGTGATGATGGCGGAACCACAGCTGAGAGGGAAAGTGGATCTGGTAGTGGTTACCTCTGCTGATATGCCGTTGATTTCAGAAGAAACCCTTGAAAAGTTGGTCGCGGTTCAAAAAGCCAGCCAGGGAATCATGACCCTGGTAAGCATCAAGGGAGATGAATCAAGGGGATTTGGGCGTGTTCTTCGTGATGACAGAGGAAATGCCAAAGCTATCATTGAAGAAAAAGTAGCAACTCCGGAGCAATTAGAGATCAAAGAATACAATGCCGGAATTTACTGTATAAAAGCCGATTGGTTGTGGAATGCATTGAAAAAGGTCAAGAAATCTCCTGTTGGTGAATACTACCTGACGGATCTGTTGGCACTGGCTGTTTCAGAGCAGCATACGGTAACCGTATTAACACTGGAAGATGCTGAAGAAGCAATTGGGATCAACAACCGCATTCATTTTGCCGAAGTAGAAAAGGTGATCAGACGGCGGATCAATGAAGAATTTATGCTCGCAGGTGTAACCATGATCGATCCGGAACGCGTTTATATTGAACCATCGGTAACCATAGGGCCGGATACGGTGCTGTTCCCCGAAACGTATCTGCGGGGCAGTACAAAGATAGGTAAGAATTGTGAAATTGGACCCGGAACGATGATGACGGATTCTACGGTGGGGGATGATTGCAGAATTCTAAAGAGCGTTCTGGAAGGTGCTGAACTGGAAGACCATATTGAAATGGGTCCTTTCTGCCGGCTGCGCATCGGTGCACATCTAGCAAGCCATGTGCATATGGGCAACTTTGGCGAGATCAAAAAGTCATATCTCGGAAAAGGAACCAAGATGGGGCATTTCTCATATATTGGGGATGCACAGATAGGTGAAAATGTAAATATTGGTGCAGGTACGATCACCTGCAATTATGATGGTGAAAAGAAAAACAAAACGATTATTGGTGATGAAACATTCATCGGCAGTGATACCATGCTGGTTGCGCCTGTCACGATTGGGAAGAAAGCTGTAACCGGAGCCGGATCGGTAGTTACCCATGATGTTCGTGATGGAGAAAAAGTCGTCGGTGTTCCTGCTCGTGAATTAAAAAGCAAGAAAAACGAGGAAAAAGAATGAGTGATCTTACAACTGATGAAAAAAAGAAATTGGTCCAGCTGGCAACAGAAATCAGAAAGAATGCGTATGTACCGTATTCGAAATACCCGGTTGGCGCTGCACTGCTGACAAAGTCAGGGAAGATCTATACTGGTGTAAATATTGAAAATGCTGCTTTTCCAGTTACGATTTGTGCAGAAAGAACGGCAATATTCAAAGCTGTTTCGGAAGGAGAAAAAGAGTTTGAGGCTCTTGCGGTGGTAACAAAAAATGGGGGTGCGCCTTGT
This sequence comes from Anaerolineaceae bacterium, assembly GCA_963674975.1. Lineage (GTDB taxonomy): Bacteria > Chloroflexota > Anaerolineae > Anaerolineales > Anaerolineaceae > UBA4781. The sequence goes on along the minus strand of OY771913.1, from coordinate 1,354,169 downwards.
GGTTCCTGTCGTCAGGTGATGGCAGAATTCAACCCTGAACTCAAGATCTTCATTGCTGATGAAAAGGGTGAGATAGTACAGGAAACCAGTTTGAAAGAAATCCTGCCGGGATATTTTGGTCCGAAAAGCCTGGTTTGATGTAAAGCGATCTATCGAAAATGAATGACAGCGACCGGTTAATCAATTCTGAAGCGTATGTGATCACTCAGACGGATTATGGTGAAGCTGATCGTTTGTATACGATTTTTTCAAGGCGGAACGGGAAAGTAAAGGCTTTTGCACGGGGAGTTAGAAAGACAAAATCAAGAAAAGCGGGGCATCTTCAGCCAATTTCATTGATTTGGTTGATGCTGGCAAAAGGGAAAACATTCTGGGTTGTTACCCAGGCTGATACGATCGATCCGTATACTTCGATTAAAAATGATCTGAGTAAAACGGCGAAAGCTCTTTATATTTTTGAATTGATCAATCGATTTTCGCCGGAAGATGAGCCAATGCCTGCCTTATTCCGATTAACGAAAAAGACTCTCCAGTTGATCCAGGAAAACGATGATCTGTTTCTGATTCTCAGATATTTCGAATTTCGACTCTTAAAAGAAACTGGATATAAACCCAATCTTGTAACCTGTGTTCAATGTGGAGAAGAAATACTTCCACAGGATCAATTTTTCTCTGCCGATCTTGGTGGAATTCTCTGTCCTAAATGTGGGTTAAGAGCAAATGCTGTGCGAAAGATAAGTGTCTCGGCGTTAAAATACCTGCGCTTTATTCAGCGCAGCCCTTATTATGATCTTCAAAAGGCAAATCCGACCAGAGAAACTCAGCAGGAAATGGAAAGCGTAATGCTGTATTATTTAACATATATTAATGAGAAAAAACTAAACACACCTGAATTCATAAACCAAATTCAAAAAGAAGAGTAATCAAGACATGAATACAAAAGATACAGCAAATTTTTCCAGAGAAGAACAGGTCCGTGGATTGATCGAACAGCTGGATGCATATATTGATCATTATCATGGTGGTTCCGTTGAATTTATATCGCTGGTGAATGATCTATTAACCGTTCGTTTGGGTGGAGCTTGTGAGGGATGCCCTCTTCAAAAATCTACGTTAAAAGGATGGGTTGAGGGGACTGTCAGGCAGTTTTTTCCTGATATCCATAGAGTTGAAGCAGGTTAATAAGCAGTAATTTTTCCCATATCAGAATAAGAATGAATGGATACTGAGTATATGCTGCCATGAAAAAACATTGGTCATACTTTTTGCAGATAACTTTTTTTTTATTGTTATTTCTATTGAGTTCATGCACAATTACTCAACAAGAAGCGACTGAAATCGATTCAAATCCATCTTTTGTTCAGCCTTCCCCTGTATTAATTGCAGATCAAGATTTTGATTTTTTTAGGCAGTCCATCCGTTTCGATTATCTTGATACGCTTAATGGATTGTCTTCGAACATGATCAACAAGATCATTCAAGACCAATATGGTTTGATCTGGATTGCAACATTCAATGGCTTGAATAAATATGATGGAAAAAATTTCACGGTTTATAAGAAAGATGAATCAGATGAATCCAGCCTGGCTAACAATTCGGTTTGGGAAATATATGAAGACCATGATGGGAACATTTGGGTTGGAACCGATGGGGGGTTAGATCGTTTCAACAGGGCAACAAATACATTCATCCATTATCAGAATGATTCTGCAGATGTAAAAAGCCTGCCAAGTAATTACGTGCGTTCCGTTCTGCAAGATACCCGGGGGAATCTCTGGGTCGGAACATCAGGGGGAGGGTTGAGCAGATTTGATCCCGTTTCGGAAGAGTTTTCAATATACACTCATACCGAGAGCAATTCATACAGCATCTCCAGCAATGTGATCCGTGTGATTTATGAAGATTCGAGAGGGTATCTTTGGATTGGAACATGGAATGGGTTGGACCGTTTTGATTATGAAACCGAAAGTTTCTTTCACTTTAATCAAAAGGATTCATTAAATGATACGCAGCTTCTATTTGATTTTTACCGTGGAGCAAAAGGAGCCGATATCACGGAAGATGTACTGGTTACGGCAGAAACGCAGTATGATCCTGCAAATATATCGGCATCAAATAAGATCATTGACATCGAGGAAGACATCGATGGAAATCTATGGCTGGCAACCCTAGGCGATGGAATATGCAAATTCAATCCCTTTGAAGGCACATTTAAGACATTTAGAAATGAAAATGGTGATGAAGAGAGTTTGAGTAATAATAATGTTCTCAATATCTTCCGCGATTCTCAAGATAATTTCTGGTTTGGAACGGATGATGGATTGAACTTATATGATCGTCGTGATGATCAATTCGTTCGTTTTATGTATGAACAGACGGAGCAGAATTTTTCTAATACCTTATCAAATGGAACGATCAATGTAGTTTTTGAAGATAGGTCGGGAATGTACTGGATTGGTACCTCCGGCGGAGGGATCAATATCTTCAGCCCGGCTATGAACCGCTTTCAACAAGTAAAAAATGATCCTTCTCGCCCATCGTCTCTGAGCAGCAATACGGTATGGGCATTTCAACAAGATTATGATGGTACCCTGTGGGTGGCAAATGATGAAGGTGTGGATATGCAGAGACCGGACTCGGGTTATTTTATCCACTTTGATCCACATATGGATGATCTGCGAAATGAAAAAGATACCGTTTATACAATTCTGCGTGCTTCAAGTGGAATGCTGTGGATCGGTACTGAAAGAGGGCTGAGTAATTTTAACTATATTGATAATCGTTTTGTCACGTTCAGCGCCTACTCCTATTTGCCGGAAAGCGACCTGATACCTCTTGAAGAAATTCCGATCACTGATTTGGTGGAAGACAACGACTGGAATATCTGGATGGGTACGTATGGATATGGATTATTGAAGCTCAACCCATTAACAGGTCTTCTCGTAGATTATCAGTATGATGGTGAAGATCAAAATTCGGTGAGTAGCAATATTATCAATACGATTGTTCGTGATAAAGATGGATATCTATGGATCGGAACAATTGGCGGTGGATTGAATAAATTTGATCCCAAAACGCAAACATTTACCCGGTATCTAAATAACCCTGAAGATACACAGACCATCAGCGACAATACTGTAACATCACTGGCATTTGATCAGGATGGGATATTGTGGATCGGAACATACAACGGGCTTAATTCTTTAGATCCATCCAGCGGTATATTTCACACCTACTCGATCCGTGAAGGGCTGACCAGCGATGTGATTCTTGGCATTGTAGTGGATGACGAGGGAATTGTCTGGATGAGCACACGAAATGGGCTTTCCAGATTTGATGCACAGGAAGGAACATTCTTACATTTTACCTATCAGGATGGACTACAGAATAGTGATTTCTTGAACAGCTCCTGTGTTCTTGGAAATAATGGGAGTATCTATTTTGGTGGATTGGATGGGTATAACGTTTTCAATGCAAATGAACTGCATGGAAATTCTTATGTTCCTGAAGTTGTGCTTACATCCATTTCGCAAAGTGGAGAGCCGATATATTTCGATCAGGGGTTGGAAGAAATCGAAGATATTACCTTGAAATGGCCGGATAATTATTTTGAATTCGAATTTGCTGCGCTCAGTTATATCCGCCCGCAGAATAACCGATACGCGTATATCTTAGAGAGCTTTGATAAAGACTGGAATTACGTCGAAACACGATCGTACGGAAGATATACGAACCTGACACAGGGGACATACCGATTGCGATTGATCGGCTCAAACAATGATGGCGTTTGGAACACCTCTGGAAAAATTGTGACGATCCACGTTATCCCTGCCTGGTGGGAATCAAATTGGTTCAGGATTTCAGCAATTTTGTTGGTCACTCTGGCAGTTGTTTCTTTTTATCGCTTCCAGTTGACGAATATTGAACGTTATAACCGAAAATTGTCGGATGAAGTAAAAGAGCGCACCGTTGATATCGAGCGGCGCCGCAAAGTTTCTGATGGGCTTCGCGAAGTATTGATCCGATTGAATTCCAACCTGCCGCTGCGCGAAAGTATTGATTTCATTGCGTGTCAGGTCAGTGATCTATTATCTGCTCGCTGTGTCATTATTGTGCAGTTCATTGGAGAAAAGCGTGTAAAAGAGTTGGCGGTTTTCAAGAAGAGTGCCTGTGATGATGAGGAGGATATCATCCAGTTGGGCGAAGTGGATGTCCCTGAAGACGTGATCAGGCACATAACTTCAAGAATAAAAACACAGAAGCTTGGAAAACTTGAATATGATAATCAGGATCTTGGCTATCATGAATCATATACCGGCGTTCCGATCTATCTGGGGGGTGATATTTTCGGCGGGCTGATCATCGAACGCGGGACATTTGAAATTCGCGATGAAGAATTGGAACTGCTAAAATCATTTGCCGATCAGGTTGGTCTGGCTTATGGAAACGAGCTCTTGCGCACGAAAGCGGAAGAAATGGCAGTGGTAACGGAACGGAATCGTATTGCCAGGGATCTTCATGATGCTATCACACAAACGCTGTTTTCTGCGAATCTTATTGCCGATACTCTTACCGAAATATGGACGCTTGATCGCAAGAAGGCGCTAGAGCTGATTACCAATTTGCGGCAGCTGAACCAGAGTGCGCTGGCAGAGATGCGGACTTTACTGCTTGAGCTGCGTCCTGCTGCAGTAGTTGAAACAGATATGTATGATCTTTTAGAGCAGCTGGCAAATATTTTGCGTGGTCGTGCAGGGTGCACGGTAAATTTGGATGTTAAAGGAAAATGTAAATTGCCGGATGATGTTCATATTACGATTTACAGGATTGCACAGGAAGCGGTCACTAATATTATGAAACATTCCAACGCGGGGAATGTATCGATACAGTTAAATTGTACTTCTTCAAACCGTAAAAAGCGAGCGAAATCAGCAGTATTGATGATCAAAGATAATGGCATTGGGTTTAAACCGGAGATATTATCTGGAAGCCGCTTTGGATTGGTTAATATGCGTCAGCGAGCTGTTACAATTGGTGCTGATCTGCAGATACAATCAAAGCCTGATGAAGGATCCTGTGTACGATTAACCTGGAAAGATAAGGAGGAGAGTCAGACAAATGGGTGAAAAAATTAAAGTTGTAGTGGCAGATGATCATGATGTTGTTCGCAGAGGAATATCTTCGTACTTGAATATCACCCTTGATATTGTGATTACCGGTGAAGCCTGTAATGGTGAAGAAGCTGTTGAAATTTGCGAAAAAACAAAGCCGGATGTGGTATTGATGGATCTCGTGATGCCGGTAAAAGATGGCATTGAAGCCACGAAAGAGATTTTAGCCGCTCATCCGGATGTAAAAGTCATTGCTCTTACCAGTTTCAAAGAAGCAGATATGGTTCAGGATATTATGCGGGTGGGGGCGATGGGTTATTTATTGAAAAATATCAGTGGGAAAGAACTGGCAGAAGCCATACGAGCTGTCTATAGTGGAAAACCGGCACTAGCTCCCGAGGTTACCAGGGAATTTGTGATGGGTTCTCAGAAACAGCGTATGGGTGATGATCTGACCGTGCGTGAAATGGAAGTACTGAAGTTGCTGGTAGAAGGATTGAGTAATCCTGAAATTGCAGAACGCTTGGTGATCAGCCGTTCTACAGCCCGCGCTCATGTCAGCAATATTTTAGCAAAATTAGAGGTATCCAATCGGTCAGAAGCAGTTGCTATTGCTCTACGTAGACATTTGGTCAAATGAGATAGTACACTCGTATAGTCGTTTAATTACCCCTACGGATAATTTCCATAGGGGTATTTTTTTATTACATTTAGAGAAACGATTGAGGAGGTGTATTAAAACCTATCGTAAGTGTTTGTAATGCCAAATAAAAGAATTGAGAGGAGAGAAAATGAAGTCGAAATGGTATTTGTTGTTAACGACCCTGGTGATATTTTCCACCATACTGGTTTCGTGCGGTACATCTGAACCTGCAGCTTCTAATGCAGGGGCGTCTGAAGGAACCACAGCCGAAGAAGTTGTTGTAACTTCAAAAGATCCCACCACATGGACGGAAACTACGTTCGGAGATGTCGATACTCTGGATATCACGCACGTATATGATTCAGCGGGCGGAGAGGTTGTTGAGAATGTGTATGACAGACTGTTATGGTACAAGGAAGATTCTGTAACAGAATTTATTCCATGGCTTGCAACAGAAGTTCCATCACTTGAGAATGGCGGAATTTCTGAAGATGGCTTTACCTATACATTCAAGATTCGTCAGGGAGTGAAATTCCATGATGGAAGTGATATGACCGTTGATGATGTTGCATTCAGCATGGTCCGTGGAGTTTTAGCCGGTGGAACAGATTCACCGCAGTGGATGTGGATGGAACCCCTGTTCGGAGCAGGATTACTTGATGTTTCTGAATTGGTCGCTGCTTATGATGCGGGTGTTTCTCTGGATGATCCGACTGCGATCTATGATTATGTGATCAGTGACGATGCTGTAATTCCATACGATGATCGCGATGCATTAGGCGCTTATGCCCCCGAAACATTAGAGGCAGTTTGCGAATTCGTGAAATCGAAAGTTGTTGCCGACGCTGACACCAATACAGTCACATATACTCTTGCTCAACCCTGGGCACCTTTCCTGGCTACATTCCTTGGATACTGGGGAAGTGTACAGAGTGAAGAGTGGGTAGGTGAAAATGGTGGTTGGGATGGCGATTGCACGAATTGGACTGAGCATTATGCCTGGTCATCTGAAGAACTGAACCAATATCCTATTGGCACGTCAGCCATGGGCACCGGTCCATATAAACTGGATCACTGGACCCCCGGTGAGGAAGTTGTTATGACAGCCAACGAAGATTTCTGGTTGACCGATCCCGCCTGGGAAGGTATGCCCACTGGTGTTGCATCATTAAAGACAATTGTGATCAAGCAGGTTGATGAATTCAGCACTCGCCTTGCAATGGCACAGGCTGGAGATGCAGATAATGTTCTCGTTGGTTCAACGGAAGATTGGCCAATTCTTGATGGATTTGTAAATTCCCAAATAACCTATGAAGAATATATGGCTGGTGAACCGGTAGTTGAAGTGGATTCTTCGGCACCTTTCTTGAAGGTTTACGATATTCTTGGTGTGAACAACCGTACAGATATTGGTTTTGCTTTCACGGTTAACACTGAAGGTGGCAACTCCTTCATCGGCAGCGGACAGCTGGATGGTGATGGTATTCCGGCAGATTTCTTCACCGATGAACATGTAAGGCGCGCTTTTGCTTACTGCTTTGATTATGAAACCTATATGACCGATGTATTGCAGGGTGAAGGTGTTCGTGCCCCAACATTAATGCTTCCCGGTATGTCTGGCTATGATGAAAATGCACCGCAGTATACGTACGACATTGATAAATGCCGTGAGGAACTGCAGGCTTCTACCTGGGTGTCAGAAGACGGTACACAGCTGTATGATCTCGGATTCCGTTTCTCAGCTGTTTACAATGTTGGCAATACACAGCGGCAGACCATTGCAGAAATCATCCAGTCTGGTATGCAGGAAGCTGGAACGCAATTCGTAGTTGAAGTGGTCGGCTTACCATGGCCTGCATTCTTGCGCTCGATCAACGCCAAGAAGATCCCGATCTTCATCATTGGATGGATCAGCGACTACTACGATACCCACAACTGGGTGAATACCTTTACGGTGGGCTACTATACTTTCAAGCAATCCTTCCCGGATGAGCTCCGGCAGGAATTCAATGAGATTGCTGTAGAAGGTGTTCAGATCAGCGATCCGGAAGCCCGTGATGCATTCTATAAAGAGGTATTCAACGAGAAATACTATGAGACCTGCCCTGCGATCCTTTTGTATCACTTGAAGAACCGCACATATCTACCACTCTATGTAAATGGATGGTATTTGAATCCTGCGTACTCGAACAAGTGGTACTACGTACTTTCAAAAGATTAGTTGGAGCACGGTTTCTATGAAACCTCGCTAGTCAGTTAATTGTTTACAGGAGTCTGCGCTATTGAATATCGGTCAGTAGAAAGCAGACGATTAATCAGGCAGCTGGAGACGGATCACCCTCCAGCTGCTCTTTTTAAAGAAAATATTGATATTCACATTTGCTTTTTATTCGTAAAAAAATTTGATAGAATTGGGCTTCTATGGATATCACTATGGCAGATTTGATGTTGACATTCATTATTGCTGTAAGCCTAGCTATGGATTGCTTTGCGGTTTCATTGGGAATCGGCTGTTCGATGCCGAGTTGCAGTAAGCGGTCGTTAGTTCGCCTTGCATTTCATTTTGGACTTTTTCAAGGGGGCATGACTTTCCTGGGATGGTTTGTAGGGAATACTATTCTCCCTTATATCGAAAAATTCGATCACTGGATTGCATTTTTCCTGTTGGCATGGATCGGTATTCGCATGATAAAAGAAGGAGTATCTCACGAAGCCAAAGCCATAAGTGATGATCCAACTCGTGGTGGGAAATTGGTTCTTCTTTCTATTGCTACCAGCATCGATGCGCTGGGAGTTGGATTAAGTTTGTCGATACTCAATACAGATGTTACCGTATCCAGTCTTATGATCGGAATTGTTTCATTTATCTTTACTGTTATCGGCTTGCGATTCGGGAATCGTTTGAATAAGCAGTTTGGAAGAAGAGTCGAAATTTTCGGTGGTTTGGTCTTATTATTCATCGGGTCAAATTTACTTATAACCCATTTGTTTGGATAATGATGAGTAATTTTTTTGAATTACACGACTTGACATTTTTCTAAATTCAGTTGACAATTTCAGCTACTTCTCCTTCCTTTGTATGATATAAAGAAGGAGACTGGAGGTACATAATGAAGAAATTAAAAGTCATGGTGAGTTTTCTTGTATTGGCAGTGATTGCTTTATCTGCCTGCACTCCAAAAGCCGCGGAGGAAGAAACCACACCGGACCTTGGCGATGTAAAAACACAGGCAGTTCAAACAGCAATCAGCCAGATGACATCTGATGCAGAAGGTGCAGCAAAAGAATCTGAAGGTGAATTGCCGACGATCACTCCTATTACAAAAGCTGAAACTACGGTGGCTGTTCCAACTGCTACGGTGTATGTAAGCAGTGGTGGAAGCAGCGGAAGCGGAAGTAGCAGCAGTTCATCTTCAGGAACACCGATCCCGACCTCAACCCCGGATGTATATATTTGTGATGTGATCAATCAGACTCCTTATGATGGGAATCAATATGTAGGTGCTGATGTTGATGTGACCTGGACATTGAAGAATCTGGGAATAGCAACATGGACTGCAGGCACTTACTATTATTACTGGGCTGGCTATGATGATCTAAGCCCGACCCATTCTTTTTTCTTAGCGAATGATGTGCCCATGTATGGCACCGTAAATGTGACCATTGATGTTAGAGTTCCCGTAACCCCCGGTCAATATCGCACGCAGTGGTACATGGTAAATGATAATGGTGAGAGCTTCTGCGGATTTTATTACTATGTAAATGCCATTCCACTGCCCACGGCAACCCCTTAATCTGTTAAATAAGTAAAAATAAAGAGGATCTGTTTTAATGGATCCTCTTTTAGTTTAAACACTTAATCAGTTACTCTTTTTGAGAGATAGGTATCCAGTTTGGCACGGTAAAGGGCGCGTTCAAAGAACGGGCTGTTAGACGAAATCTCTGCATAGCTCTTACGAATGAGTACGCGCATCAAGGGCAGCAGCTGCTGGGCATAATGGCGCATACAATCTTCGGGATGAATGCCGGGCCAGGAATAGCAGGTGACTGTTTTTCTGCGTATCTTTGAAGGAATACTGTTCGGGATGGTCTTTTCCCATTCGGGATCATTAGGGGAAAAGATATATTGATCAAGGTTTCCCTGGGGAATGCCCTCAATTCCTTTAACTACCGGTGGATCGTTTTCTATGAGATAAGGATCAACAGAAAGGTCGACGATAATTGCGTGTTCAGGTAAATCTGCCAGCCATTCATTTTTAACGATTGGTTTCGAGGCATCTTTGTCAAGCGTTGTATCGATCAGAAGATCGGCATCTTGAAATAACTCTCTCAACTTTTTAGGCTGCCCGGTCATAGTTCTGCCAAGAGTTGTTACAATGACCCCTTCTCCACCAAGGCTTATATGCTTGAGGCTGCGGCTTCTTTTACCAAATTTAGTTGCGGCATCCACTGCGTGTTTTCCAACCATTCCGCTCCCCAGAATGAGTACATTCCAGGGTCGTTCGAAATCTCGAAGTAGGTGAGGGTAATATTCTTCGAATTCATTGAAGGCTGCTTCAATTCCGTTCCAAGCTACGGCTTTCATATTTTCAACCAGCCTGATGCCGGAATTATTCTGGATGCTGTCCAGTGAAATAGCATGGATGTTGTTCTGTTTCAGTTTTTCAATACGAGAGGCTCTGGTTGGGAAGTGAAGCATACTTATTAAACAGCTACGCGGTGAGATCTTGGAAAATTCGTCTTCGTGCGGGCAGCGCAGGATCAGGATGTAGTCTTTTTGAAATACCTCGTCGCGCGAAACGAATTTAATATTGGGAAAATCTTGCTTGTAATCATCTTCATCATAGCCCAGTGAATAGCCGTAATTGTCTTCAAGAAAAACTTCAAATCCTAGAAGTACCAGGTGATTGATAAAGTTAGGCAGAAAAACGCGTTTTTCTCCTTCTTCTTGCTGCATAATAGGAAAACCAATGGTTTTATAGGGACCAGTCATGAAAACTCCTTGATATTGATATTGGTCTGTGACTATAGAAGATCAGGAATGGTTCTGATCAATAGGTTCCAATGCTGTAAAGCGTCGGAAAAGAGACAGATATTCTAAGAAAGCATTATAAGGGAAAATTAATTTCCGAGCAGATAGATACAGGCAAAATAGACTAAATAGGGGAAAATCCAAACAAGCGGGAAAAAGATTTGCCAGAAGGAATGCTTTGGAGGAAGCATCCCAGAGGAAGTATTCTCAAATATCCATGCAATCGAAAGAAAAACAGAGCTGTTGAGAATAACAAATTGCCAGTATCCGGTAAGCAAGAGCTCAAGAAGTGAATCTAAAACTGGAAGAGGCTGCCCTGATAACCAGGGCAATACAATCCCATTCACGCATAGATTGAAGATGAGTTCATAAAAACCTGCCAGCAATAAGACAGTAGTCCAATGATAGCGATTTTTTTGCTGAATTTGGATAAAGAAATAGATCAATCCGACATACCAGGGCAGTGTAAGCAGCAGACTGATATATGGAGATGAACCCGCTGAAGCGGCAGAACCCTGCAGTATCTGTTCAAATAGCAAAATGATGACTCTGACAAGCAGCGCGTTTGCAAAAGCGATCCAGGCAGTATTGCGTCGGACATGCGTTTCAGGAAGCTGTGGGAGCCAAAACCGGCGGGTGAAATAGAGAAGCAGTGTATAACTGCCAGATAAAACAATGGCGAAGAATATGGCGATATTCTCTCCGGTAGCATTGGCTGCTGCACCGAAGAACGAGATGACTGTACCATATAGGATTCCTAAGTATATGAAGATGCGCAGTCCGGGATAGGGCTTACGAATTTTTACATTTTCTGAATCGGGCAAAGGAGGGAGAAAAGATTCTTCATTTGCTTTTTTCGACATAAGTTTTCCTCTCTAAACATTTGATTAGTTTTCGGCTGCGTGTTTGAAGCGCTTTTTGCGGACTTTTCGATCCATCCTGCAAATGTGATATGGTTGCTGGCAGCAGGGAAGGCTCTTGCAGAGAAAGGTCATACAGGCACTGCATGGCGGAGGTTTTCACAATGGCGCTGGAATGGGATAGATACTCTACGATGGTTGGATAAAGTGCTCTAATTTCATCTACTGATAATGATAAACGAGGAATGATCTGAGCGAAATGCCACAATACTTCCATCTGATCGATCTGGCGGATGAGAGCCAGAAATTCTTGTTTGTAAGGAATGACCAATTCGGGAGCGGCAGCCGCAACCTTTTCCACCGCATCGGCAGTACGCATGCGAATGATAGGATCGCTTTCATAAAAGCCCTGAAACAGGAGCTTGAAGCAGGCAGGATTTTCCTGTACCATCTTAACTATGTTATTTGCCTGACCGATTGAGCGGCGATCGCCTCCCTGCAACAGTTCAAGGATCTCATTCATGGGAACCAACATATGCCTTTTTTCGTTATGATTATATTGTAACTGGAGGAAATATGAAACGTGGAAAAAGACTTTTGAATATTCTAATTCTCGTTGGGATTTTTATGCTTGCAGCCTGCTCACCGATAACAGAGACCCGACCGGGTGATTTCACGTTGTATTATTACTGGAATACCGGAGCACTTCCTCCGGAATATTATTATCAATATGAGATCGAAATTGATCCCGATGGGAAGGGTGTTCTGACCTATAAAAAAGGGTACGAAGAAGATGAGGGACAAAACGAAATTTTTACTTTTCAGGTAGAGGAGGAGCAGTGGGATGATTTTTATTCATGGCTTCGAACGAACAAAATACTTCGCAGTAATTGGAAAGAATCTGAGGATGTTCTTGTGGGCGGCAGCGCTACTTCGGTGAAGATCCAGGCTGGGGGAGAAAAATATGTCATTCCAAGCGTGTCTGTTCTTTCATCAAATGACCGTGCAGTCTATTATGAAATAGAGGAACAAATAGAGCAGCTGGTTCCTGTTGAAATATGGGAACAAATTAAAGAATGAAGATATTGAGATAAATTGCTAGGGGATATTTTGTTCTATGGACGTTCAAAAAGAGGCAGGTTTTTAAAAGAAATCTGCCTCTTCAAATTTCATGTCCTTGAAATTTTCGAAAAGAATATGATCAATTTGCAGACTCTTCTTTGCCTTAAGATGATAGAAAAGTTCCAGGTAGCTGAAGGTGGTGTGATCTTTCCAGTCCAATTCAAGAAGATCGGCGGCTGCCTTTATTGACTCAACGGAAACCCCTTCAATTTCCAGGAAATTTCCAAATGGCAGTTCATCCAGCACGACTTCGCATTGGTTTAAATGGTAGGTTGTGCGGTATTTTTCATAGATGATAAAAACAGAAAGCCCCAGTGCTTCCAGCATCAACAGCGCAGTATTAAAATCATCGATACTAATTTCTAATTCTCTCCGGTCGGCTATTCCTTCCGAAAGACTGGTTTGATCTTTAAAAGTAAGATGGACTTGATCGTCTTTTCGCAGCCGGAGCATTTGGTGATTTTCTTTCAATGAACTTGTGCTTGTATCAAAGCGGTAGTTCAATTCATGAACACGGTCTTTTATAAGAATGGCTCCGGCATTCTCCAGGATTCTCTTCTGATCATGCAGATCGGACAGGTAGAATTTGACTTCTCTTTCGCGGTTATCTTGTGTGTGCATCTTTTTCCTTCAAATAATTATCCCATGAATAAAATGGAATAGGATGAATGACGCATAGCAAAACGGGTTGGATTTGTTAATATATGATGAAATAGAATTCTATTGAGAGAAGAATTAATGAAAAAGATACTTAAAATAGCTTTTTCCCTTGCAGGGTTCAGCGTACTGGCAGCCTGTTCGAAGGGAAGTTTGTCTTCCGGCATGGCATTTGAGCCAACCCAGACAGTTATTCCGAAATTTGATATCAGCGTATGTGCAGAGGGCTGCATGTTCAGCAGCATTCAAGATGCGATTGATGCAGATATGACGGCTGCCGGTATGATCATCAGTGTGGAAGATCCTATTCACACCGAAGTAGGGATCACTGTTTCAAAAGATGTCATTATTCAAGGCAAGGGGCAAATAATAACGATTCTGCAGGCAGCGAAAAGTGCAGATGAGGCTGATGATCGCATATTTCTAATTTCTGAAGGCAGCACCGTGGTTATTCGTCATTTGACCATGCGTTTCGGCAATCCGATCGGAGATATCCGTTCAGGCGGTGCGGTTCGAAACGAGGGCGATCTAACCCTGGAAAATGTGGATATCCGTGAAAATCAAGCCAGCGCAGGCGGTGGCATATTGAATGATGGGACTTTATATATCCGAAACAGCAGTATCCATGACAATATCGCCAAAGGCGGGGGAGATTATTTTACCGAATGTAAAACGGGTGGAGCTATAAAGATCATGAGCGGTCCCGTGACCATTGAGAATTCTTCCATTTATGGAAACAGCGCGAAAGGCAAAGGGGGAGGAATCCATATTGCCTGTTTGGGTGAACTCTATCTTACCAATTCAACTATTAGTGGAAATACAAGCAATGCGGATGGTGGAGGAATTTACATCAATGGAATGGCGCTCATTACCAGCAGCACTATTGTAGAGAATGAAGCTACCAACGGGGGCGGGATAACTGCAGAAGGTAGTGGCGAGAAAGACGCGGTGAGGGGACAGTTGAATTTTCAAAACAATATTATTGCCAACAACCGCACACGGTTAGGAGAATACGGCACTGCAGATTGCTTGATGGGTCGCAATTCGGAAATTGCCTTGAATGCGAATAACTGGGTGGCAGATGGAAGCTGTGCCGCGGAGTTTTCGGGCGATTTGTTGTTCGAGCCCCTGGCAGATAACGGTGGATTCACCCTGACGCATCTCCTGGAGCAGGGCAGTCCTGCAGCAGATCTGCTTTCTGTTGATGATTGCATTATCCTGTTCGATCAGCGTGGTGTCAGCAGGATGGCACCCTGCGATCTGGGAGCGGTGGAAATTAACTAGATCATCTATTGAGGATTTGAATTCCCAAAAGTGCTTGCATTTGGGAAAACATATGTATATAATTTAAGCGCTTAAGCAATTTTTTTAAATCCAAATGCTTAAGCGCTTAAACAAATATGACTTCAATTTACGATATTGCAAAAGCAGCAGGTACTTCGATCGCGACTGTCTCTTATGTGATCAATAAGAGTGGGAGGGTCAGTCCTGAAACAACTGCCCGCGTTGAAAAGGCGATCCGGGATCTGAAATATGAACCCAAGAGCTTCGCCCGAGCGCTGGCAAGCGGACAGACGTTTACCATCTCCATTGTCTCCCCTTTGACGGTGTATAAAAATCAGATCTCATTCACGCAATTGATCAATGGAGTCGGTGAGGTGCTGGAGAAAAGTGATTATCGCCTTTTCATGCACCCGACTCTTGATCGGGCTAATTCCTGGCTGGAGCTTGAGGCAGCAGCTCGCGGGCACCAGATGGATGGAGTGATCTTGCTGCATGTTCAACTGCAGGATAAACGCATTGAGATCCTTAAAAAAGAGTCCATCCCCTTTGTATTGATCGGGCGCACCGAAGAGAATGAAGGGCTTGATTATGTGGATGCAGATATCCATGGGGCTGTTCGGCTGGCAGTAGATCATCTGGCGGAACACGGATACCAAAAGATTTGTATGGTTGGAGAAAAAGGGAATGCCGGTGTTTCATATCGCTTGATCGAACAGTTCAAGAAGAGGATTTCAGAAAAGAATCTCCCATTCCAACCTGCCTGGTGTTCGAACATGGCGGAATCTTCGGAGGAAATGATCAGCGACTTGGTGGAAATCCTTTCCGGGTCAGATCATCCAACTGCAGTGTTTGCAGTTTCTGATATCGCTGTCCTCAACACCTTGAAGGTCGCAAGGCAGCTGCATTTACAAATTCCGAGGGACCTTGCTGTAATTGGGTATGCCGATAACTATATTTATCAGTATCTTGATCCACCTGTCAGCGCGGTGTTCAATGGTGCCGGAGAGCTGGGAAGCATTGCAGCCCAAATTTTATTAAAGAAATTATTGGATCCTGAAAGACAAACCGAACAGATCCTTGTATCCCCAGAACTTGTTTCAAGACAATCAGTTGCTTGAAAAGGAGGTGCTCACTTAACTATTTTCTTTTTATTAATTTCCAAAATACTATCTTGGAGGATTTCATGACTACAAAATCGAAATGGTTGCGTTTTGCTGTTGCGTTGGTTGTTTTGATGGGTTTGATAGCAGGATGCACCGGCAATGGGGAAGTCGAAAGTACAGAAGAAGAGCCAGCTGCAGAAACACAGGTTGAAGAAAAAGAACCAGTTGCTCTTGAAGTATGGATCCTTGACCGCGTTGGAACAGATGCCATGGCTGCTGCCGGACAGGTGATTGAAGCTTGGGCAGCAGAAACAGGGAACACTGTCAATATCACCGAAGGGAATCAATTTGAGATGCTCAATAATATTCCCGTTGCTATCCCCGCCGGAGAAGGTCCGGATGTGTTCATGACGGTGAATAACTATGTCGGTGGGCATTATCTGGGTGGATTGATTGTCCCAATTCAGGATGAATTCACCGATGCGGATTCATATTTATCCGGAGCGCTGGATGCCTTTATGGTCGATGGGCAGCTGCTGGGTGTACCGATTTCAGCAGATGTAAATGCCCTGGTTTACAACAAGGCAAAAGTTCCTGAAGCGCCAGCCACAATGCAGGATCTGATCTCTGTTTCTAAAGAGCTGACCGTTGGAGATGAATACGGCTTGCTCTATCAGGTCGACAGCTTCTGGTACAGCTATCCGTTTTTCTCTGCATTTGGCGGGTATGTCTTCAATTGGACCGGGAGTGGATGGGATACCAGCGATATTGGTTTCGATACTCCTGAAGGAATTGCCGGGCTGCAGTACATTTGTGACCTGGTTGCTGTTGAAGGATTAATGCCAGCCGATGTGACATGGGAGGTGATGGATGCATACTTCTCCGAGGGCAAATCAGCTATGATCATCACCAACCCCTCTATGGTGCCCTCTTATAAAGCAGCTGGTATTGATGTGGGCGTTGCACCTATTCCGGTGATTGATGGCGTGGGTGCACCCAAACCTTTCGCTACTTATACGGGTTTTTCGGTGAGCGCCTATTCAGAACATCAATCTGAAGCGATCAGCCTTGTGCAGTATATTGGGGCGAATGTTGGAAAGCCGCTGTATGAAGCCAATTCTGGCAATATCCCTGTATATTCCAGCGTTCTGGAAGATTCTGCCCTGGCTTCTGATGTTGAACTGGCTGCCTGGATGAGCCAATTGGAAGTGAGCGAACCATTACCCAATATCGATGAGATGAATTATGTATGGACTCCTGCCACCACGGCTTTCCTGACAGCCGTGCATGGTGAAACAGATGTTGCTGCCGCTATGGCGGAAGCACAGGAACTAATTCTTACCTCCCTTGCAGGTATTGAGTAAGCTTAATTAAAAATGTAGAGTTGGGGATTTCTCCAACTCTACATTTGTTTTGGAGCAGCCATGAGGACATTAGCGAAGAGCTTAAAGCAGAAAAAAGCAGTTTACCCATATTTCTATTTGGTACCTGGTCTTGCGGCGATCCTATTTTCGATTGTTATTCCCGGATTGATGACTATTTATTATTCATTTACCAATTATTCACTGCGCCATCTACAAGATTGGGGGTGGATAGGTCTTGATAATTATGCCAAGATTTTTGTTGGAAGCAGCCGCGGAGAATTTTTAGGTGTCTTTTCATGGAATATTGAATGGGCTATTATTTCAACCGTCGGCGCTGCTCTGGTTGGACTGATCCTTGCATTGCTGCTTAATAATAAACGGATAGTTGAAAGGAATCTTTATCGGGTGCTGTTGATCCTGCCCTGGGCTTTACCATCGACGATCACCATTCTGACCTGGAAAGGTCTTTTCAACTCTTCATTTGGACCGATCAATCGCATGCTGACCGGAATAGGTTTATCGGCTGTTCCCTGGCTTTCGAATTCAACCTGGGCGAGGGCAACTGTTTTGCTTGTGAATATCTGGATCGGATATCCTTTTATGATGTCGGCATTTCTGGGGGGATTGCAGAGTATTCCTGAAGAACTGTATGACGCATGTCGTGTGGATGGAGCCAACACATGGCAGACCTTCTGGAATATCACGCTGCCCATGCTGCGTTCGATCGTGCTGCCCCTGATGGTTTCGGGTTTTGCAATGAACTTTGGGAACTTCGGGGTGATCTATTTGTTGACCGAGGGTGGTCCATTCAAGAGTCCCTCCGCAATGGCAGGGGCAACGGATCTGCTGTCAACCTATATGTATAAGGTGGCGTTTGGCGCCACGAATTTTGATTATGGTCTGGCTTCGGCAAATGGACTGCTTATTTTCTTGATTGTGGGTGGAATGACGCTGATTAATTTATCGATGACCGGCGCTTTTCGTGAGGTAAAAGAATGAAGAATTTCAGTGATCCAAAAACAAAAAAGAAAATTCGGAATTTCCTTTCGACGAATCTGACCCGGCTGGTTTTGATCATAGTTTGTATTGTGGTGCTCTTCCCGATCGTATGGATGGCAAATGCTTCTATTTCAAAGGGAAGTTCTTTGTTTTCTTCCACTATATTCCCCAAACAGATCACCTTTGATAATTATGTTCATCTTTTTGAGAAAACGAAATTTTTAAAGTGGCTGCGCAACAGTGCAATCGTCACTTTATTTGGGAGCCTGCTGGCATTGCTGGAAACCACCACCATGGCGTACGCCTTTTCAAGATTTCAATTCAAGGGGAAGAAAAATGGGTTGATGTTCTTGATCTTGCTGCAGATGCTGCCCGCCACGGTCACAATTGTGGCATTATATAAGATCGCGGTATTTATCCAGCTGCAGAACAATTTTCTGGGATTGATCCTGATTTATGCGGGGACCACCATTCCCTTCAACGCCTGGCTCATGCGTGGCTATTTTGATGCGCTTCCCTATGAGATAGAAGAATCAGCTTATCTGGATGGAGCCAGCCACTGGCAGGCATTTACGAAGATCGCTTTTCCGCTCTGTTTGCCGATGATCATGGTGGTTTTTCTGTTCAACATCATCAGTTTTTATAACGATTATTATCTCGCCAGCATTATTCTAAGCGGCAACAATATGTACACGGTGGCATTGGGTATGCGTTTCTTCACCCAGCCTTATGCTGAAAACTGGTCGATGTTCGCTGCCGCTTCTATGCTTGCCTGTCTGCCGATCGTTATTATTTTCTATTCCCTGCAGAAATATCTGGTGCAGGGATTAACGAAAGGCGCCATGAAAGGCTGATTATGGATCCTTGCAGCGCTCTCATCGGATTAGAAAAACCCTGCCCTGATATCAACCGCTTCATGGACCATTTAATGGGTAGAAAGAAATTGCCTGTTCCCCCTCTTGCGGAATTTCTGGTGGATGACAGCATCATCAAGCGGGTTGCGGGTGAGGTACTGGGGAGAAAATGGGTTGACCCGGGGAGTGATCATGTTTCACAGGGGATGTATCTGGATAATGTGATCGCTTTCTGGCGAGAACTTGGATATGATTACGTTCGTCTGGAGCTGGCGCTTCCTTTCCCGGGTAGATCTAGCGCTGCCCAGAATACAGCTGGAAAAGATATTGGTATGCGCTTTTGGATAGATGAAAAGAATGGAGCGATCACATCCTGGCAGGATTTTGAGGAATATCCATTTCCGGATATTTCTCAATTTGATTTTTTCCCTTTTGAATACTTGAATGCGCATGTTCCGGAAGGCATGGGCTTGATCGTTTCCCACGGCGGCGGTGTGTTTGAGCGCACTTCGTGGATTTTTTCGATGGAGCAGCTTTGTTATTGCCTGATGGATACTCCCGATCTGGTTGAAGCGGTTGCAGAACGGGTGGGTGATCTTCAACAAAAGTTTTATCAGCACATTCTTGATTTCGAGCATATTGCAGCGATTTTTCCGGGTGACGATATGGGATTCAAGACTTCCACCTTGATCTCCCCCGATGATTTGCGTAGATATTTCTTACCCTGGCATAAGAAGAATGCTGCCCTTGCTCATCAAAAAGGGATCCCATATTTTCTGCACAGCTGCGGCAATGTTTTGAAGATCATGGAAGATTTGATCGAGGATGTCAAAATTGACGGAAAGCATTCTTTCGAAGATACCATCATTCCCGTTCAGCAGTTCCAGGAGCGATTTAATGGACGCATCGCAGTATTGGGAGGGATGGACATGCACTTTTTATCGATCGTTTCTCCTGATGAAGTATGCAAACGCACACGGGTGCTGATCGAAACCTGTGGGGAACGGGAACGTTATGCGGTTGGATCAGGGAATTCCATTGCTGATTATGTGCCTCTCGAAAATTATCTGGCGATGGTGCGAGAGGTCAATCAATCAAGATATTGTGAAAGGGAACTATGATATATCGAGATATTCATTACTACAAACCCAACCTGGAACGCGTGATACAGCGCTATCAAGATCTATATGACCACCCTGAAAAGAAGCAGACTCTAATTTATGCGATGCTTCCATTTCAAAATAAATTTCCAATTCCACCCTTGAATTCATTGGATCTTGAGAAAGATATCGAGTCCTATCTGGATATTAGCTTGAAGAATTATGAGTATTATCTTGATCTGAGCCGTACGATTGAGGATGATCTCATTCCAACGTATGGAGTGAACTTCGGAACCGGCGAGTACAGCGCTTTTGTGGCGGGTGATATTGTTTTTACGGAAGATACCTCGTGGGTGAATACTGTTATTAATGATTGGGATGATTTTGAAAAATTGAGTCTGCGCGAAGATAACCGCTGGGTTGTTTTTATGGAAGAGACGCTGAAATATGTGCTGCAGTATACCCGCGAGGGACCTATCCCGGTTGTGCGTGGCTTTTACTCGCCGCTTGATCTGGCGCACGCGCTGCGCGGTGAAGCTATTTTTACTGATATGTATGATTCTCCTGAAAAAGTAGCCGCCTTGCTGGATTTTTGCGCGGATGCAATCATATGGCTGGCAAAACGGATTCACAAGCTTATTGGCACATACTGGGGAGGCAGTGTCGCGGGGGGATGGCTGAAACCCGGAACGATTTGTATGTCTGAAGATATTGCCTGCCTGATCTCACCCAGGACCTATGCGAAACAGGTGCGTCAATATACTCAAAAAGTGATCGATGCTTTCGGAAGCGGGCAGATCCATACCCATTCTCTGGGTATTCGCACGCTCCCCGAGATCACAAAACTGGATCACCTGCTGGGAGTTCAAATTGCGGAGGATCCCAACACTCCCCGTACCATGAGCAAGCTGCAGGAAATTTTGGAAAAGACCGATGGTATACCGTTGACCATCACCGCCACATTGGATGAGATCAAGGAAAATTTTGATGTGGTTGCTGGAAAATATAATGTCGTATTCGGCTCTGCGGGTGAAAGCGTAGAAGAATGTGAAGAGATCGTACACTGGATTCGGGAGAGAGAATAACAATGCTTGATTTTATTTTTGGTGATATGGTCTCTGAAGGAGACCGGATTGAGAAATATCGAAAGACAGTAAGAGGTGTATCTCATCTTTCTCATCGATTTCCTTTACAGGCAAGACCCGGAGACGTTGTTCTTTTGACTCTATCCAGTGGACCAGAAATTCTAACGGAGAAGGCGT
Source organism: Anaerolineaceae bacterium (assembly GCA_963674975.1). Taxonomy (GTDB): domain Bacteria; phylum Chloroflexota; class Anaerolineae; order Anaerolineales; family Anaerolineaceae; genus UBA4781. The sequence continues at coordinate 1,332,778 of OY771913.1, read as the reverse complement.
TTATTTATTACACCACTGATAAAACCGATCCTGCTGGCAGTAAAGGGACAGCTCAAAACGGGTGTGTGGTTTCGATGCAAAGTGGGAATGTGAATTGGAACATGCCTGAGTGGGGATATGTGCAGGTTTACTCCGGTATGATCCCGGCGCAGAAATCAGGAACCGTTGTGCGTTATCGCATGAGTTCACTTTCACCCAATGGGGATGAGATCTTTGCGGATGATGGGAAATATTATGCGTATTGCGTGGATGATTGTTCAAATCCTCAATGGGCAAAAGAAGCCATTGTTTATCATATTATGGTCGATCGCTTTTCTCCCGGTACCGGCAAGGAATGGTGGACAGTTCAGGATGTTGAAGATATTTATGGTGGAACAATTAAAGGAATTATTGAGAATCTCGATCATATTCAAAAACTGGGTGCGAATACGCTGTATCTCAGCCCGTTGTTTTCATGTAAATCTCACCACGGCTACGATTCGACCGATTATTATGCGATAGAGCCCCGCTTTGGTTCAAAGGAAGAATTCCGGGCATTGCTGGATGAACTGCATCAAAGGGGAATGCGGTTCATCATGGATTTTGTTCCCAATCATTGGTCAAACCGGCATGAGACCTTTCAAGATGCGATCACTGATCCCAACAGTAAATATCGTGATTGGTACAACTTCTATCACTACCCGGATGATTATGAATGTTTTTTCAAAGTAAAAGAGATGCCGCAGATAAATCTCAGGAATAAGGATGCGCGGAAATATATGATCGATGCTGCCTGCCATTGGCTGGATTTCGGGGTAGATGGACTGCGTATTGATTATGCTATTGGTCCTACTCCTGATTTCTGGGCAGATTTGAGACAGGCGATCAAAAAGACCAAACCCGATTGCTGGATTTTTGGCGAGGTGATCGATCCACCGGATTCGCAGAAGGCACTGGTAGGATTGATGGATGGCTGTCTTGATTTCCACCTGCTTGAGTTCCTGCGCAAAACCATCGGCAGTCAGGAATGGGATCTTCAAAAATTCGGTGCTTTTCTGATGAAGCATTTCACCTTCTTCCCGTCAGATTTTTTACTGCCATCTATGCTGGACAACCATGATATGGACCGTTTTCTATGGATCGCCGGGAACGATCTTCGCCGTTTGAAATTAGCGGCTCTCATTCAGTGCTTTTTACCAAATCCACCATTCTTATACTATGGGACGGAGGTCGGGCTTTCACAAAACTGTGGAGTTCGAACAGTATTCGGTGGGCATGGGCATCTTGGTGAAGCGCGGCTGCCCATGCTGTGGGGAGAAAAACAGGATCGCGGGTTGTACGAGTATTTTCAACAGCTGTATCAGCTGCGCAAAGATCTTGGTTTTCATAAACGCAGAGAAATTTCGATAAAGCGGGTGACTTCAACGGAATTGATCCTTGATCTTGAGAATGATTCCCCCATTGAGCTGATCATCAACAATGGGGCAGAAGATGCGCATTTTGATCTGAAGGATTCTGCATTCACAGCGTGGCTTGGTTCTTTACCGGTTGAGGTGGAGAAAGAGCAGAAGAACCTGCACCTCATTTTGCCACCATTTTCTGGAGTGATTCTTTATTAAAGGATAGATCATGGCAATCTTTCATCAACGTCGTAAAAATCCTATGATCCATGAAAAAGAAGCAGCCTGGTTTTATGATGGCAAAAATGAACCGGGATTGATCGGTGATTTTAATTTCTGGGACATCGAAAAGCCGCTTCCCTTTAAACGAAATCATAGCGGGCTGTGGGAACTGAGCCTGTCGTTCCCCGGTGATGCGTATATCGAGTATGCTTTCTGCATAGATAAAAAAAGAAAACTCGATCCATTGAATAAAGATAGAGTACAGAATGGTTTGGGAGAATGGAACAATTATTTTTCCATGCCTTCTTTTGAACGAACCCCATTTTTATTTGAGAGAACCGAGGGTGCTTATTTCAAGGCAAAGTCTCAGACCCTGCACGATCCGCTGCGGCTGGCGAATGGGAAACGTAGGGTAAATTTTTTCATCCCGCCGGGGGAAGGTCCGTTCCCGCTGCTGGTTATTTTTGATGGGCAGGAGTTTCTTCGAAAAGGAAAGATTGTTCAAATTATAGAAACCCTGGTAAAGCTTGGTAAAATGCAGCCCGTTGCGATTGCGTTGGTGGAAAATGTCTATCAAAATCGCTTTGTTGAATATGCCTGTAATGATGGGACGGTTTCATTTATTACCAGAAGTGTGATCCCATCTGCCGCAGCTGTGATGCCTTTGATGAATGGAGTGGGTGCGTTTGGGATCATGGGCGCTTCGATGGGTGGATTGATGGCGCTCTATACTGCGCTGCGGGTGCCATCTGTTTTTGGTAAGGTCTTGTGCCAGGCAGGGGCATTCAAAATGTTCGGGGACGATTTTTCGATTTATGAATTTGTAAATGGCGCTGCTAGAAAAGATGTCGAAATATGGATGAATGTTGGGCGCTTTGACTTTCTATATGCAGAAAACTTGCGCATGAAGGAATTATTATCCCAAAAGGGATATGCGGTGGAATTGGTGGAGAACAACGGCGGACATAATTACACAACCTGGCGAAATTCCATTCACCTGGGTCTGATGAAACTGTTCCCACCCCTAATGAATAAATAAAAGAGGAATTAATCATGGATATGAATATTCTGTTTGATGCAGTGATCGATGGAAATAAAGACCTTGTTGTTCGATCTATTCATGAATCGATTGAACAGGGCACAAACCCCGATGAAATACTTCAAGATGGAATCATCAGGGGAATGGCAGAGGTTGGGCGCTTGTTCGAAGAAGGGGAGTATTTTGTTCCTGAGATGCTGGTGGCTGCCCGCGCGGTGAAAGAGGGACTGCAGGTATTGAAACCTTACCTTCAGATGGCAGATATCCAACCCCGCGGAAAGATAATCATCGGTACTGTTAAAGGAGACCTGCATGATATCGGAAAAAACCTGGTGTCGATCATGCTGGAAGGAGCAGGCTACCAGATCATCGATCTGGGTGTGGATGTGGACACCGATCTGTTTGTAAAAAAAGCATTGGAAGAAAAACCGGATGTGGTAGCCCTTTCTGCTTTGCTGACTACTACTATGATGAATATGAAGAGTGTGGTGGAAGCGATCCATGATCAGGAGAGTTTGAAGGGAACAAAGATCATTGTGGGGGGCGCTCCGGTGAATCAGAGCTTTGCGGATGAAATTGGCGCTGATGGCTTTTCTGCGGATGCGAACCAGGCGGTAAAGCTGGTCGACCGGTTGAGAGGAAGCTAGCGCGTTTATCAGCTGTTGATAACTTGACATGACTTTATTCTTGGTTATACTCACCTCAGAATATTTATCTGAGAGAGTGATGATGAAGAATAAAGACGACCTGATTTCACAAGATGTTTTTGATCACCTGGTGGATCTGGCAGCTTTTAAGCTGGCAGATGATGAAAAAGACTATCTGCACGAGCAAATGAATCATCAGCTGGATGCAATTCGAGAGTTAGAGGCGATTCCTTTGCCGGAGGAGCTTCCTGTCACCACGCATGGTGTGGAGTATGGAAAAGATGGAAAACCAGCCCTGCGTAAAGATGAATGGACAGCCTGTGAGAACACGAAAGAAATTCTCAGCCAGGCTCCTGACCTGGAAGATAACTATATTGTCGTTCCCGATATCCCGACCACGGAGCTGGAATGATGACAGACCTCACCGCTTTATCTGCTCTGGAACTGGCAGAATTGGTGCGAACGCGCCAGGTTTCTGCCGAGGAAGTGCTGGATGCGAATCTGGCAGGTATTGAAAAGGTCGATGGGCGTCCCGGTACGCTGGATGCCGATCTTTCTCCTGAAGATGCAAACGGGGTGCATGCTTTTATCACGCATACCAATGATATTGCCCGCCGGCAGGCTCGTGATGTAGATGCGAAGATTGCCAAAGGGGAAGATGTTGGACTTCTGCCGGGCGTTCCTTTCACTGTAAAAGATATCTTTTGTGTGCGCGGAACACCTTCCACGGCTGCCTCGCGTATTCTGGCGAATTTTGTAGCCCCCTATACAGCCACTCCGGTGGTACGCATGAATGCCGCAGGTGGAGTCATGCTTGGTAAGGTGAACCTGGATGAATTTACATTTGGTTCTTCCAGTGAATCTTCTGCCTTTCAACCCAGCCCGCGCAATCCATGGGATCTTTCCAGGGTACCCGGAGGTTCTTCGGGTGGAAATGTTGCCGCGGTAGCTGCTGAAGAAGGAGCGCTTTCATTGGGCACCGATACAGCGGGTTCCATCCGCCAGCCGGCTGCTTTCTGCGGTGTGGTTGGGATGAAACCGACCTATGGGCGTGTATCGCGCTATGGTTTGATCGCATTCGGGTCATCTCTAGACTGCCCCGGACCGATCGCTCGCAATGTGAAAGATGCTGCCCTGATGTTGCAGGTCATTGCCGGAGCGGATAATGCGGATGCCACCACAGCCGTAAAACCGGTGCCTGATTATTTGCGGGATATCGAAAAAGGCGTAAAGGGCATGCGTATCGGTTTATCTCCCGATTACTTCCGCATTACCTTCCCTGACCCGGGGAGTGGAGAATATGTCGAACAGCCTCTTCCGCAGGAGATAAGTGATGCAGTGTATAAAGCCGCAGATCTTTATAAGGCGATGGGTGCCGAGATCATCGAAGATGTGCCCATGCCCAACACGCGCTTTGGTATCCCTGTTTACTTTGTGATCAGCCGGGTAGAAGCGGCTTCAAATTTACACCGTTTTGACGGTGTAAAGTACGGTTACCGAACCAAAGAAGCGGTGTGCGATCTGACCGAAATGTACCGCCGCTCACGAGGTGAAGGTTTCGGTCTACAGCCGAAGTTACGTATCTTGATGGGTATGTATGTCAGTGCGGCTCAATATTCCGAACAGTATTACCAGCGCGCGCTTAAAGTGCGCACGTTGATCCGGCGTGATTTTGAGCAAACCTTTGACCCCAATGGAAAGTATAAGTTGGATGCTTTACTTACCCCAACCACTCCAACGCCTGCCTTCGAGATGGCAGCTGTATATGGTGATTCGGTCATGATGCAGTATGCCGATCAACTCACGGTACCTGCCAATCATGCCGGTGTGCCGGGTATTTCAATTCCGGCGGGTTTTTCTGAAGGTGGACTGCCGATCGGAATTCAACTACTGGGAGCGGATTTTAATGAAGCGACCCTACTGCGCATAGCACGCTCGTATGAAATGGCGACAGAGCAGGAAGACTGGCGCAAAAAAAAGCCTGCGATACTGGAGGGTAAATAATCATGACTGTTGAATACGAAGCTGTTATTGGATTGGAAACCCACATCCAGTTGAATACGATAACCAAGATCTTCTGCTCCTGCAAAGCGGATTCATGGGAAGACGCCCCCAATACCAATATCTGCCCGGTATGCACCGGGCTGCCGGGGGTACTGCCGGTGCTTAATGAAAAAGTAGTAGAAAAAGCGGTGCTGTTGGCGGCTGCCATGCATGCCGACGTACAGCCCCTCTCTTTCTTTGATCGTAAAAACTATTTTTACCCCGATCTGCCCAAAGGGTATCAGATCTCGCAGTATGATCAATCGCTGGCAAAAGGCGGCTATCTGGATTTACCTGTTCCGGCTTCGGCAGATACAGAAGGCAAGGGATATATCCGTAAGGTGCGCATCCATAAGCTGCATATCGAAGAGGATGCCGGTAAAACAAAAAAGGAAAAGAACCGCCGCTTTGTAGATTTCAATCGCTGCGGCGTTCCGCTGGTTGAAATGGTCACCGAACCCGATCTGCGTTCTGCTGACGAGGCGGGGCAGTACCTCATCCGCCTGCGCCAATTGCTGCGCTGGTTGGGTATTTCAGAAGGAGATATGGAAAAAGGCAATCTGCGCTGTGATGCCAATGTGTCGATTCGAGAGAAAGGCAGCAGTGTATTGAATACCAAGACCGAGATCAAGAATGTCAATTCCATTGATGCGGTCAAAGATGCTATCCGCAAAGAGATCGAGCGTCAGATCAGGGAAGTGGAAAAAGGAAACACCATCAAACCCTGGACGCTGGATTGGGATGACAACGCCGGTGTGCTGCGTATGATGCGCTCCAAGGAGACCGAGGCGGACTACCGTTATTTCCATGAGCCTGACCTGCTGCCCCTTGAGGTCAGTGAGGATTGGAAGAAAGAAATATTGAAAGATTTGCCGGAGCTGCCGCTGGAGCGGCGTGCTCGTTTGATGAAAGAAATGCAGATACCGGAATATGATGCCGATATTCTAACTGGCGACCGCGATCTGGCAGATTATTTTGAAGAGGCAGTCAAGCTGTATAAAGGGGACGCGAAGAAGATCTCGAACTGGCTGATGAATGATGTGCTGCGCATGCGTAATGACCTGGGTATCAGTATGGCTGAAATGAAGTTAACCCCCGCTTACCTTGCGAGCCTGGTGCATCTCACGGATGAAGGAAAGATCAACATCACTACAGCCAAGAATTTGCTCTCGAAGATACAGGAAAGCGGAAAAGACCCGCTGACTCTGGTGGTAGAGTTGGGATTAGCGGTGGTTAGTGATGATGCGGCGATTCGGACTGTTTGCGAAAAGATCGTTGCGCAGAATCCTAATGAAGTACAGTCTTTCAAAGATGGAAAAGAAAGCCTGATCGGCTGGTTTGTGGGGCAGGTGATGCGTGAAATGCGCGGGAAAGCGGATCCCAAGCTCACACAAAAAATTTTGAAAGAATTGCTGGTGAAATAAAAAAGTCGGAGAATTTTCTCCGACTTTTTCTTTGCATTATCCTTCCAGTTGTTCTGCCAGGAATACTTGAATACCCATCTGCTCGATCTGGCTGCTTTGAGCTTCCAGAATATCGATGTGTGCCTCTTCGTCTTTTAAGATCTTCTCAAAGAGTTCACGGGTGCCGTAATCATTATATTCTCCGGCAACATTAATGGCTTTATTGTAAGCCACAATGGCTTCGGCTTCGGCTTGCGTATCGTTTTTGATCGCCTTTTGAACATCTTCGCCAATGTGAATGGCTTTTAATTCTGTCACGATGGGTTTTCCCTCAAGGAAGAGGATGCGTCCGATCAGCATTTCTGCATGTTTCATTTCATCGATAGCGCGTTTCTCATCTATTTCATGTAAAGCGGTATAACCCCAGTCGGCAGCCATTTCGCCGTGCACAATGTACTGGTTGATGGCAGTTAATTCATCTGCCAGCATCATATTCAAAATTTCTATAACTTTTGCATTACCTTTCATTCTTAATCTCCTTATGTGTTTCCATATCTTATTCCATTATAGCGAAATAGATTTATTTCTATCACTTTGAAAAAAGGTTAATAAATTTCTAAAACAAGAAATAAATTGATGAAATCAGGTCTTCTATAAAAGAAAAGAATAAAAATGAATTTTCAATAAATCTATTGACATTCTCCCGGGAAGCGGGTATAGTATAGATAATTTCATGCGAACGTTCGCATGAAATAGGGAAAATAAGGTGAATAGGGTAACGATCAAAGAAGTTGCAGCCAGGGCAAATGTCTCGTATCAGACGGTCTCAAAGGTTATTAACCATAAAGTAGAAGTACTGCCTGAAACAGAAGAACGCATCTGGGCAGCGGTGAAAGAATTGGGCTACAAACCAAATTACACTGCCCGCTCCCTGCGCTCAAAACGTTCTTATACCATTGGCTATACCTGGAGCCCGACCCCGCATGGGCTGACCAATCCAATTCTTGATCAATTCCTGCAGTCCATGTTTCATACAGCCGAACGGGCTGGATATTATTTATTATGTTTTCCTTTTCATGAAGAGAATGAAAGGCAGTTGCAGGTCTATTCTGAATTGATCGATACGGGAAGGGTGGATGGATTCATTCTGTCTTCTATTGAATATAAGGATCCCCGCATTGCTTATCTATTGGATCAAAAATTCCCATTTGTGGGGTTTGGACGTTCTGACGACGATGTGGTTTTCCCTTATATCGATGTGGATGGCGAATTGGGGGTTTATCAATCTGTGAAGCATCTGGTAGAAGGGGGAAGGAAAAAGATCGGGGCGCTTGCCTGGCCGGAAGATTCGCGAGTTGGCAACAACCGTATGGCTGGTTTTTTTCTAGCCATGGATGAATTTGGACTTCCTGTTAATGCCGATTTGATCGCGCGGGGATCTGGAAATTATGAGTTTGGTTATCAAGCCTGTGATGAACTATTGCAGCTTCCTTCTTCTCTACGACCGGATGCGGTCGTTGCCTTGAATGATTATATGGCGATGGGGGCAATGGCAGCCATCCAGAAGCAGGGGCTTATTCCAGGGAAGGAAATAGCAGTTACCGGCTTTGATGATAATCCGATTGTACAGTACCTGCGCCCATCCCTGACGACGGTTCAACAGCCTATCTGGGATATCGGGCAAAAAGTGATCGAAATGCTGATCTATCAGTTAAATGAGGAAAAGATGCCTGATCCAATTTGCTCTTTAATTCCTCCCAAACTGATCATTCGCCAATCGAGCCTTCCGCGCTCCATGAAAGGAGGGATGGCGTAATAAAGGAGAATATTAAAAGAAATGAATAAGCCACCTCTATGGTCGGGAAACCAGGTGACTTATTCTCAAGGGATTGCGCCCTATCAATTCAGTATAACATGCTGAACCTGAAAGCGATTCCCTGATTATATAAAAATTTTGTTGAGAGTGAACAGTGCCTGGATACAGGATATTGACTTTTGGATATTTAACTATATCATTAACGTAAGCGATTACAAAAAAATTACGTAAGGTATAAAAAATGGACTTAAAACAGATTGCCAAAAAGGTCGGAGTATCAACTGCAACAGTTTCACGCGTGCTGAATGATCAACCGGGAGTGAGTGCAGAAGTGCGAGAAAAGGTGTTGAAGGTGGCGGCTGAAGCAAATTATCGCCCCAATCAAACGGCTCGCAGCCTGGCTACCTCAAAATCCCAGACAATTGGTTTTGTTATCCATAAAGAAAAGTATGCGTTTTCAGATGATCCTTTCTACCCTCAGATTCTCTCTGGTGCAGAAGAGTATCTTTCTCAAAATGGATACCATGTCCTCATTACCCTGCTTGATGAGAAAGATAAGCAGCCGCAAAATCTTCCTATGATTCGCCAGCACCTGGTGGATGGATTGATTCTGGCAGGTCCTTTTATACAGGCATCTTCTGTCATGGGTATTGCCGGTACAAAAATTCCTTTTGTACTGGTAGATAATACTCTTTCGCAGTATCCGGTTAATTGTGTACTGACCGATGATGAGGGCGGAGCATACTCGGGTGTAAGGCATTTGATCGAAAAACACCAGCATAATAAAATTGCGTTTCTCTCAGGACCGCAAGAATGGATCAGTAATCGTGAGAGATTGCGCGGCTATGAAAGAGCTGTTCAGGAATTTGGTCTGGAACCGCGTGTGATTTATGCGGAAGAAACAACCATCGCCAGTGGGGAAAAAATGATAAAGCAGGCGTTGGAGAAATGGGTTGATCTTACTGCAGTATATGGTGTCAATGATTCTGTGGCGATTGGCGCTATTCGGGCTGCAGCTAAACTGGGACGTTCAACTCCGCACGATCTGGCGGTTATGGGGTTTGACGATATTAGCTGGGCGGCTGCCAATCAGCCATCTTTAAGTACGGTGAAGATCTTCACACAACGTATGGGTTATCTGGCGGCGCAGTGCTTGTTGAATACCATCCAGCAGCCGGAACTTCCTCCAACAAAGACTCTCGTGACAACGGAACTGGTTATTCGTGAATCTTGCGGTTGTCAGGAGAGCACGCTGTAAATAATGGAAATCTAATGATGGAATCACACTTACTTCGTAGATATGCAAAAAACCCTGTCCTGACGGCTGCAGATTTTCCACAACCCATGAATTCCGTTTTCAACTCAGGAATTGTCAAGCAGAATGGGCAGTATATATTGTTGACACGGGTTGAGGACCTGAGCGGTTCTTCTTTTTTATGGACAGCAAGAAGCGAGGATGGGTTGAATTTCACCCCAGATCCCAATCCTGCCTTACTGCCGGCAAAAGAAGGTCTATATGCACTTGTCGAAGATTGCAGCATTGAAGATCCGCGCATAACACCTCTGGAAGGCTCTTTTTATATTACTTATGTAGGTTATTCACAGCACGATTGTGTCAGCATCTTAGCCCGCACGCAAGATTTCTCGAATTACGAGCGTGTTTCTATTCTCGGGTTGCCTGAGAACAAAGATGTGGTTCTCTTCCCTGAAAAGATTGGCGGTCAGTATGTGAAGCTGGATCGACCCATGACGCAGACTTCGCAGCATGGAGATATTTGGATCAGCTTTTCTCAAGACCTGGTTTATTGGGGAAATCCCCGTCCGGTTATGCAGACCAGGCAGCGCAAATGGGACTGCACAAAAATAGGTGCGGGAGCTCCTCCTATTAAAACACCTGAAGGCTGGCTGGTGATCTACCATGGGGTGCGGTCAACCTCCGCCGGCAGTCTCTATCGACTGGGCGCGGTTTTACTCGACCTGACTCAACCCTGGCGGGTGGTGGGTCGTTCTGAACAGGCAATTCTTTCCCCCATTGCAGAAGAAGATTACCTGGGAAATGTTAGTAATGTGGTTTTTACCTGCGGCGCGGTCCTGGAAGAGGATGGTGAACTCAAGGTTTATTACGGGGCAGCAGATCAGGTGCTTTGCCTTGCTTCTGCTCCGGTATCGGATGTGATCGCCCTTTGTCTGGAAGGGAAAGCAGAATGAGGATGCAAAGATGATCTTGAAACGCCATTCCGAAAATCCTATTCTATTGCCTGATCCCTGCAATGCCTGGGAAGAGTTGAATGTCTTTAATTGTGCTGTGGTATATGCCGATGGACTTTTCCATATGCTCTATCGAGCGCAGGGAATGGATCGTGTGAGCTCCATTGGGTATGCCGTCAGCAGTGATGGCGTTCACTTCAATCGGCTGCAGCAGCCGGTCTTTACACCGCAGGATGAATGGGATGAGCTCGGTGTGGAAGATCCACGGGTCACTTATCTATCTGATGAACAACGCTACATTATGGCATATACGGCGTATTCCTCCGGAGGAATTACCCCATACTTTGCCGAAAGCAAAAATCTGATCACCTGGAAGCGCATTGCGCCGTTGGAAGTGGGAATGAAAAATAAAGATCATGTTCTCTTCCCACGTAAAGTGAAGGATCGCTACGTTACCTTTCACCGCAGAGTTCCCAACATTGGGCTGGCTTTCAGTAAAGATCTAAAAAGTTGGGAAGATTTTCAACCACTGCTTGCTCCCCGCCCGGGTAAATGGGATTGTAAGTGTATCGGCGCAGCGGGTGTTCCCATTCAAACCGAACAGGGCTGGCTGTGCATCTATCACGGCTACGATGATGAAAATGTTTACCGGCTGGGAAGCTTTCTGCTGGATATGGATGACCCTGCTAAAGTTTTGGCGCGCGCAGAAGGATTCTTGATCGAACCACAAGAACCATGGGAGCGAAGAGGAGATGTACCGAATGTGATCTTCTCAACGGCTAATCCTGTGGTGGATGGAAAGGTATATGTATATTATGGCGGGGCAGATCGTGTGATTGGTCTGGCAACCTGCTCTTTACAAGAGTTGCTGGATTTTACGCTGCATGGATGATCTTTCGGATGAGGAAAATTAACCAAGAGGAAATGATGCAGAAAACTGCGATGAATAAAAATGATGAATGGTGGAAGAAAGGGGTGATCTATCAGATCTATCCGCGCAGTTTTATGGATTCCAATGGAGATGGCGTGGGAGATCTGCAGGGCGTGATCGAGAAGTTGGATTATCTCAACGATGGGACAGAGAGATCTCTGGGCATCGATGCCATCTGGCTCAGCCCAATTTTTCCCTCTCCAATGGCAGATTTTGGCTACGATGTTTCAGATTACTGCAATATTCATCCTCTATTTGGCAGTCTGGATACTTTTGATAAGTTGATCGTTGAAGCGCATCGACGAGCGATCAAGATCATCCTTGATTTTGTTCCCAACCACACTTCTAATATGCATCCATGGTTTCTGGAATCTCGCTCCAGCCGGCAGAACCCGAAACGTGATTGGTATATCTGGCGTGATCCAAAGGCGGATGGTTCTCTGCCCAATAATTGGGGTTCTGCTTTTGGCGGTCCTGCCTGGGAATGGGATGAACAGACCGGTCAGTATTATCTGCATTCTTTTCTCAAAGAACAGCCTGATCTGAACTGGCGCAACCACCAGGTGAAAAAAGCCATGCTGGATGTTTTGCGGTTCTGGATGGAGCGGGGAGTGGATGGCTTTCGCATGGATGTGATCGGTATGATCATGAAAGACGCTGACTTACGAGACAATCCCTTTTTAATTGGGGATACTGTCTCTTCTGATGCTGCTAATTTATATTCTCAGCAGAAGCATTTCTTTGACCAGGATCAGGATGAAGTGCATGACGTCATTCGTGAAATACGAAAAGTGCTGGATGAATACCCGCAGCGTGTTGGTATTGGAGAAGTCTGGTATGAGCTCCCGCGCTGGATCAAGTATTACGGTACCAATGGCGATGAGCTGCAGCTGCCGTTCAATTTCAGATTGATGCATGTTCCCTGGATAGCCCGCGCGATACAGAAATCGGTAGACGAAATGGAAGGCGCACTCCCTGATTCTGCCTGGTCAAATTATGTATTGAACAATCATGACTCCCCGCGTCTGATCTCAAAGATCGGGAAAGCGCAGGCGCGTATAGCCGCCATGCTGCTGTTGACGCTGCGCGGAACTCCTACCCTGTATTACGGCGAAGAATTGGGGATGGAAAATGCAGTGATAGATAAAAACAATATGCGAGATCCGCAAGGATTCCGTTTAGGGCGAGAATATAGCCGTGACCCGGGTCGAAATCCCATGCAGTGGACGGGTGACCGCTATGCAGGTTTTTCGACGGTTGAACCCTGGCTCCCATTAGCACCCAACTATCAGGAAAGAAATGTACAGGTGGAAAGCAAAGATCCGATATCGCTGCTTTCCCTCTACCGAAAACTGATCCGGCTGCGGAAGCGGCAGCCTGCTCTGCAAGTTGGCTCTTATAGAACCATACAGATAAATTCTCCTGATTGCTTTGTTTTCGAGCGGGAGCTGAATAACAATCGCTTTCTGATTGCCCTGAATTTTTCCGCGATAGCGATCGGTCTGCAACTGCCCGAATTCCCGGGCGGGAAAATCCTTTTATCAACTTATCTGGATAAGAATGAAGCTTTAATATCCAATGATCTGAAATTGAGAGAAAACGAAGGTGTCATTATAAAAATCGAAAATACTCTGCATAACCATGGGATGAAGAATGGATAACTGGATTATTTCTGAAGATGAATTTGAAATAAACGCACTGGGCTCAAGAGAGACCATGTTTACCATTGGAAATGGGTATCTCGGAACGCGGGGAACATTTGAGGAAGGGTTCCCGGGTGAAACTGCCGCCACACTCCTGCACGGTGTTTTTGATGATGCTCCCATTGGGTTTACCGAACTGGCGAATACTCCTAACTGGCTGGATCTGCGTTTCTATCTGGGGGGGCAGCCTTTCCGCCTTGATGAAGGGAAGATCATTTCCTACCAGCGGAAACTGGACCTGCGTACTGCCACGCTATCTCGTTCAGTAACCTGGCTTTCGCCTGCCGGGAATACCCTGCGCTTCGATTTTGAGCGCTTTGCCAGCCTGTCGGATGAGCATCTGCTTGCATTACGCTGCCGTATTACCTCCATCGATTATCAGGGACCGTTTGAGATTCGTGCCGGTATGACAGGGCATGTTGATACCAATGGCTGGCTGCATTGGAACTGCAAGCAGCAGGGAATAACGGAAGAAGGAACTGCCTATATTTGTTTACAAACCAGAAAATCTGGAATTACCTTATGTGAAGCTTTCAACCTGAAAATTTCCGGTGCGGGGCAGTTTCAAGAAGAATACTGGGATGGTATGTGTGTGCCGGAAAAAGTTATCAAGACTTCTCTGCAGACCGGTCAATCTATTTGCGTTGAAAAAATAGTGTCTCTGTTCACCAGTCGTGATGTTTCTGATCCCCGGGGATCGGCAGTCGCGGTTTTGCGAACATCAGAAACAAAGGGATACGAGAAATTATGGTCAGAGCATTGTGCGCAATGGAATGAAGAATGGAAATACAGCAACATCACAATCGAAGGAGACGCAAAAGCAGATCGAGCGCTGAGATTTGGACTTTTTCAGCTCCTGATCGCTGCACCCCGCCATGATGATCGGGTCAGTATCGAGGCGAAATCGTTGAGCGGATTTGGATACCACGGTCATATTTTCTGGGATACCGATATCTTTATTTTGCCTTTCTTTACATACACCCGTCCTGAGATCGCACGTAATTTATTACGCTATCGTTATCATACCCTGGCGGGTGCACGCAAGAAAGCGAAAGATAAAGGATTTGAGGGTGCCTGCTATGCCTGGGAAAGCGCAGATAGTGGAGAAGAAACTACACCTCGTTGGGCACTTACGCCTGAAGGAGGAGTGGTACACATCTTGTGCGGAGATATCGAACTGCATATCACGGTGGATGTTGTGTATGCCATCTATCAATACTGGCAAACGACCGGAGATGATGCCTTTATGCTTGATTTTGGCGCAGAGATCATTCTGGATACCGCCCGCTTTTGGGAAAACCGTGTTGAATGGAATGAAAAACAGGATCGCTATGAGATCAGTGATGTGATCGGTCCTGATGAGAATCATGAGCATGTCAACAACAATGCTTATACCAATGTTATGGTGCGCTGGAATCTGCAGAGAGGGCTGGAGATCTACCAGTGGTTGAAAGAAAAAGATCCTGAAAAGGTACATGTTCTGGTTGAAAAGCTGCATATTACCGATAACAGTTTATCGGAATGGCAGAAGATCATTGAAAAGATCTATATTGGATTTGACAGGGATAGTGGTTTATTTGAACAATTTTCAGGTTTTTATGATCTGAAACCTTTGGACCTTGTTTCGCTGGAACCACGCACACGGTCAGTTCAGTCGATTTTCGGTGTTGAGGAAGCGCAGAAATATCAGATCATCAAGCAGCCGGATGTGTTGATGCTGCTTTACCTGCTGGATACCTATCATGATCGAAAAATACTAAAGGCAAACTGGGATTACTATGCCCACCGTACCGATCTGACGTATGGTTCTTCTCTGGGTCCGGCTATCCAGTCAATTATGGCTGCCTGGATTGGGGATAGTGAAGAAGCGTATCGCTTGTTCATGCTGGCAGCCGGTACTGATCTGGAAGATAAGCGCGGTAATGCTGTGGATGGTATTCATGCTGCTACACATGGGGG
This sequence comes from Anaerolineaceae bacterium, assembly GCA_963674975.1. GTDB lineage: Bacteria > Chloroflexota > Anaerolineae > Anaerolineales > Anaerolineaceae > UBA4781. The sequence goes on along the minus strand of OY771913.1, from coordinate 1,317,428 downwards.
ACTCTGGCAGGCATGTGTTTTTGGTTTCGGTGGATTGCAGTTTACTGAAGATGGACCGGTGGCATTTCCGCGTTTACCGGAAGGTTGGAAGCGTCTCCGATTTGGAATTCAATATCGCGATGACCGCTATGACTTTGATATCCATGCGGATTCCGGGCAAAAGGTTCTGCCGGTAAAAAATGGAAAAATTAAGAGAGAGCGGAATATGTTTTCTCCTATATTGGGTGCCATTTTTGACCTTGATGGAGTGATCACAGATACTTCCGAATTCCATTATTTAGCCTGGAAGCGAATGGCGGATGAAATGGGGATTCCATTCGATCGGGAAAAAAATGATGCCCTGCGTGGCGTTTCACGACTTGAATCGTTGAGGATCATACTTGATGGAAGGAAAGTTCCAGAAGAACAGATACAAGCCATGATGGAGCGTAAAAATAATTATTACCTGGATTATCTGGCAAAACTTGGAAAAGATGATCTGCTCCCGGGCGTTTTACATTTCATCAACGATGCCAGACAGCAGGGCATCAAACTGGCAGTAGGTTCAGCCAGCAAGAATACACATCTGGTGATGGAGAAGCTTGGCATCCTTGACCTTTTCGACGCGGTTTCGGATGGGTTCAGTGTGGAGCATGTAAAACCTGCCCCTGATCTGTTCCTGCACGCCGCGGATCAGCTGCAGCTGAATCCTGAACGCTGTGTCGTATTTGAAGATGCGGAAGCCGGCATCAGGGCAGCCTTGAATGGAAATTTTTGGGCAGTGGGTGTTGGTCCAGAAGAACGCTTGTATGAGGCGCATCTGGTGATCTCCGGATTTGAAGAATTGAATTGGGAGAGTTTTATGGATCAATTGGAAAAGAAAATAAGGATTATCAAAAGGTCTTTGTAAATGGATTCATGGAATGATCGTCGGAATTGAAAGAGAGGAGGTGTGAGTATAGATAGATAAAAGAAAATCATATTCAAAAGCGTGAATAAAAAATATTTAAAAAGGAGAGATTCATGAAAAGCAAGATTCTCGTAATTCTTAGTTGCCTGGTCGTAAGCGCTATGATTTTGACCGCTTGCGGTTCCAGTGAAACTGCAGCGGAAACGGTTAGTGAACCGGAAACCGTTGCTGAAACTGAAACAGAAGAAAGTTCATGCCCGCTGCCGGTAGAAGAAGGCGCAACCATCGTGTTTTCTGGATGGGGTGATGATTCAGAACAGCAGATCTACAAAGATTCCATTGAGCGTTTCAAGGAAGTCTGCCCGTCGGTTACCGTGGATTTTCAACCGATTCCTGATAACTTCCAGGATAAGATGAAGGCACAAATGGCTGGCGGTACAGCCCCCGATGTCTTCTATGTGGATGACCAGTTGATGACCGCTTTCGCTTCCTCCGGGCAGTTGATGGCTCTGGATGATGTAATGGCTCAGGCGGGTGTCAGCCGCGATGATTTCATTCCTTCCCTGCTGACCATATTCACCCTGGATGGTGCGACTTATGCTTTACCAAAAGACTGGAGCACCCTGGGATTGGTTTACCTTCCTGAAGCATTCGCTGATGCAGGAATTGACGAACCAACGGATGATTGGACATGGGATGACATGCGCGAAGCTGCACTCACGATTAATGAAACCGGTAATTATGCAGGTTTCTGCATGGGTTCAGACTGGGCACGTTTCGCACCGTTCGCTTTTTCAAATGGTGGACGATATGCGTCGGATGATTTCTCGACCGCAACCCTGGATACAGCTGCCATCAAAGAAATGGCTACCTTTGTAACGGATATGTTCAATGAGGGAAGCCTGGTACGCCCGGCTGATATTTCAGCCAGCTGGTGCGGTGAAGCGATTGGTAAGGAATTGGTTGCCATGACCCTTGAAGGTGGTTGGATGGTAAATACCATGAACCTGACCTTCCCCGATGTGGTTTGGAAGACTTCACTGGTTCCAGGAGGAGATGTAACCCGCGCTGATGTGATCTTTACCAACGGCATCGGTGTGAACGATGCAACCGAATATCCAATGGCTTCTGCTGCATTCGCTATCTATCTGACCAGCGCCGAAAACCAGGGCGAGATCGTCAAGACGGGTTTTGCCTACAGCACCCATCCTGAACAGATCGACCTGATCGGTAATGTAAATGATAAAGCCATCGCTGAGGGCGGACTCTTACCCGATACTCTTGTCGCGTACTGGGGTCCTTATACCAGCAAGGTTAATGATGCGGTATCAAAGGCTCTGGAACGTATTTGGTTAGGTGACCAAACTGTTGATGAAGCTTTTGCGCAAGCTCAAGCGGAAGCACAGACTGCCTTAAACGGCGAATAAAAACATTTTTTCTCACGGGTCTGGCGAGTGCTCAAGAGCACCCGCCAGATCACCTTCATCCCATTATATCGTATGTAGTTAAGGGCGAGGAGGTGTGTTATGAAGTCCATCATTCAGTCCTCTCAAGAGCGGAAAAGAGTTTTTGCCAGTATTCTTACTTTTGCAGTTGTTGTTTTCATTGTCATGCTGATAGCGGTCATGAATGCTCCTACTAAAGGCGGACCCAAAGTCATGGAGACCACGCAGACCTATCTGGCTGAGGTGAAAAAAACTGCTGTACCTTTTCTTATCGGTGTTGGCGTACTCTCTGTGATACTCGGAATTATTGTTGCCAGAACGGTTTATCATGTCTGGACAAATCCTAAAAAAAGAAATACTCTTTTTACTGCGTATTCCTTTTTAACTCCATATTTACTGATCACAGCCATATTCACAGTAGGCGTCATTCTTTTTGCTTTTTATATTTCTTTTAATAAATACGATGTTTTTACCGAACCGGTATGGATTGGCTTGGAAAATTACAAAAAAGCTTTTATGGGGTTTGTAGATTCAACACAAAAAGATTTCCTGCAGGCTCTATATAATGTGGTCTGGTATTCAATTATTGTTGTTCCCCTTCAAACAGCACTTGCAATTGGGTTGGCTGTTTTGTTGAATTCTCGTATAAAAATGAGAAATTTCTTCCGAACTATTTTCTACGCGCCCAGTGTAACTTCATCGGTTGTCATCACATTGATCTTCGTGTGGCTCTACTTGAAAGGTGGATTTATCAATGGTTTCTTGGATAAAATATTGACTCCGCTTGGGGTAACGTATGATCCGATCAACTGGTTGGGTGATCCACGTGGTTTATTTCAGTTGTTTGGATTTGAGATCAAATCGGCACAGTGGTATCTAAGAGGACCCAGTATCGCCTGGATGGCGATCATGTTTCAGAACATTTTTACCACCGCACCTACCTTTATGATCATGTTTCTGGCAGGGCTGCAGGATATCAATCCGGTATTATATGAAGTTGCAGCTATTGATGGCGCAAACGGCTGGCAGCAGTTCAAAAATATCACACTTCCGCTTTTACGACCGATCATTCTGCTGGTCGTTGTACTGGGAACGATAGGTACCCTGCAGGTATTCGATCAGGTTTATCTGGCTACCCAGGGGGGACCGCTGGGCACCTCATTGACACCCGTGTATTTGATCTTCCGTGAAGCTATGGGTTCACAGGGACCGATCAACATGGGCTATGCTTCTGCGCTGGCATTCATTCTGGCTCTCATCATTTTCTTGCTTACCTTCATCCAACGACGTGTACTGGAGCGCGGCACAGAAAAGTATTAAAAGTGGAGTATGGTTATGAAATCACAAAAAAATGAAAAAAAGAAGTCGAAGAAAACTCCCGGCTACTATATATCGAATATTCTGCGTTATCTTCTTCTAATTTTGATTGGATTGATTGCGATTATGCCTTTCTTCCTGGCTACCACGGGTTCTTTCAAGACCAATGCGGAAATCATTGCCTATCCTCCGAAGATCTTTCCGGAGAAGTGGTTATTTGAGAATTGGGCAAAAGTGTGGAATACAGATATCGGCGGCGGCGGTACATTCCCACGCTGGTTATTCAACACTGCTTTCCTTGCAGTAACTGTAGCGTCGCTGCAGGTGATCTTTTGCTCCATGGCAGCCTATGCTTTTGCCAGAATGAATTTTTCGGGTAAGAACGCCATTTTTAATTTCATGCTGGCAACCATGATGATTCCCGGAGCGGTAACCCTTATTCCGGCGTATGTGTTGATGTCGAAAATGCATTTGATCAACACATACTGGGCATTGATCATTCCGAGTGCTGTGGGGGCGAGTGGAATCTTTATGCTGACACAGTATTTCAAGTCGATCCCTGTAGATCTGGAAGAGGCGGCTGTGATCGATGGCGCCAGTCATATGAAAATATTCTCCAGTGTGGTTTTGCCGCTGGCACGTCCGGCGCTGTTGACCGTCTTCATTTTACAGTTCCAGGGAATGTGGAATGCATTTTTGCAGCCGCTGCTGTATGAAAACACTCCTGATATGTACGTATTGAATGTGGCTTTAAGTATTTTTAAACAGCAGTATAAAGCTCAATGGAATTTGACACTGGTAGGTGCTATGTTCAATGCTATTCCGGTTTTGATTCTTTTCTTTATCTTCAGCCGGTATTATATTGAGGGTGTTTCATATACAGGTGTAAAAGGATAATTTGGTCATGCAGTTCTCTGCTACAGATCTACCTGCTGGTTTTCAAGAGTTTGGACGAGTATTTCAAATTATTAAAGTTTCATTGAAAGATATCTGGGATGATATATGGTCTGTAATGGTTGTCAATCTGATCTGGACCTTCTGTGTTCTGGCGATCATCCCCGGTCCACCTGCCACGCTTGCTCTTTTTCAATATGCCAATCGCCTGGCACATGGGGAAATAGTGGAGGTAAATGATTTTACCAAAGGGTTAAAGCGATCCTGGGGTGCTGGTTGGCGCTGGGGCTTGATAAATTTGCTGATATGCGGTGTCTTTATCGGTGATGTTTTCCTTAGTAATCAAAAGAACGTGGGCAGTTCTATCTTCCCCAATATGCAGGGATTTTATATTGCTTTACTGGTAGTTTGGCTGCTGCTGCAAACATGGGTATTGTCGTTTATGGTTGAGCAAGAACAACCGCAGGTGAAAACTGCTTTTCGTAATTCTTTTCTGATGTTGAATAAAAACTTATCCTTTTCGATCGCGTATGATCTCGAATTGATCTTAATGATTCTTGTTGGCGTGGTATTGTTCATGACCATTTTTGCAGTAGGTGGGGTGCTGCTGGCAGATGTGGGCAACCGCGCTGTTCTCCTTGTTATTGAGAGACAAAAAATAAGGCGCAATAAATAATTAGCATAATTCATTTGTAAATTTCCCTCTTTTTTTATAGATTCGTAAATCACTCTTTCTGAATCTATAAAAACTTCACCCATGTCGAGCAGCGGTATGCAGTATAAGCATTTCTCAAGGAGAAGTTACATATAAAAATCTGAACTTCCTGTACAATCTGATTATGAACGGTAAACGTCTTAACCTGGTCCGCTTTCTGATTGGTGTGGTATTGCTGATCAATCTGCAGTGTGCGCTGGTTTTTCTCTGGCAGCCGGAGCACTACATGGGTGGGTTTGGTCTTTCCGGAGAGGTCGGGCAGGGCATGCTCCGCGCTATGGGGCTGCTGTTCCTTATGTGGAATGTTCCTTACATCTTTGCGCTCTGGCACCCGCTCAAGAATTTCACTTCACTGGTAGAAGCCGTTATCATGCAGAGCATTGGTTTTATTGGGGAAACAGTGATCTTGGTGATTGGGAATTACCAGGATCCATTAGTCTATTCATCGGTGAAACGCTTCATCCTCTTCGATGGGAGTGGGTTGGTCTTACTGGCTGCTGCTTTGCTCGTTGTACAGGATCAAAAGCGCAGGGCTGGCTAAAGCACAAAATTTTCCAAGATCAAGAAAGCAGTCATGCCTGCCGCGATGGTCCATAGTGCATTTTTAGTACGCCATGCTACCAGCGCTGCGATCACTCCTGCGATCAGGCGTGCGTTGCCCGGTGAAAAATCCAGAGTATTGTTCACTAGCAGTAATTCCGGCACGATAATAGCACTCAGCGCTGCCACCGGTACATAGCGCAGTGCGCTGCGTACGACCTGCGGTGGCTTCCAGCGTTCCAGCAGCAGGACGAATGAAAGGCGTGTCAGAAAGGTCAGTAATCCGACCACGATCATCACGGTCCAGATGCTGCTCATCGTTTCTCACTCCATAATCCCACTGCGATACCCGCCAGGGTAGCTGCGATCATGCCCAGTTTATAGGGCAGTCCGCGTGCCAGCAGAGCCACTGCCCCCGCGCTCAGCGCTGCCAGCAGGGAAGGACGGTCATCGATGGCTGGGACAACCAACGCGATGAAGGTCAATGCCAGTGTGAAGTCCAATCCCCAATTGGGTGGGATCTGCGCACCAAGGAAAATGCCTGCCGCGGTGCAGATTTGCCAGCAGGTCCACAGTGTTAGCCCGGCGCCCAGGAAGTACCAGTGCTTGTACTCTGATTGGTCATCTTTCTGATAATGCATGATTACCACGGCGTAAGCCTCATCGGTGAGCATATAGGAAAGGATAACTTTCCACAAGGGGCTGAGAGGTTTCATGTAAGGCGCCACCGAAGCGCTGTACAACGCGTGGCGCAGGTTGATAATGAATCCGCTTAAGATCAGCACCAACGCAGGCGTGCCCAGGCTGATTAGCTGAACCAGCATAAATTGGGCTGATCCTGCGAAAACTATCGCGGACATAGCCTGCGCGTCCAGTGTGGATAGTCCGGCGTCAGTAGCCAGCACACCGTAGATCATGCCGAATGGCGCAACACCCAACAATATGGGCAGTTCGCCTTTGACTCCATTGAGGAATTCTCTAAGTTTAATGCTCGCGGTATTGATAGTCAGCATAAGCAAATATTATACAGGTCAATTTAAGAAACAGAAAAATAATGTAATTAAAAATTTCCGTAATTCAGATGTAAATATCTATGAAAATATGAATATATGGGTTTCGCCGGTGTTAAAAAGGTTTTAAAATAGATATTCTTTAGTGCAAAGATAAAAAGGATTAAAACAATCATGAAATTGATCCAATGGGACGAAAAAGATGCCTATTACAACCTGGCAGCCGAGGAATATGTTTTCCAGCAAATGGTTGGAGAAGAATTCTTTCTGCTCTGGCAGAACCGGAATGCAGTAGTGGTTGGCAGGCATCAAAATACCATTGAAGAGATCAACGCGGATTTTGTGCGTGAACATGAGGTGCAGGTAGTCAGACGTTTATCCGGCGGGGGCGCGGTTTACCATGATCTTGGCAATTTAAATTTCTCCATAGTCCTGAATGCAGAAGGTCGTATGTTCAATTTCGGAGAGCTTTCAGTTCCGATCATGGAATCACTGGAAAAGATGGGTGTTCACACGGAGTTTACCGGGCGAAATGACCTGACACTGTTTGGAAAAAAGATCTCTGGCACCGCACAATCCATCAAGAAAGGTCGGCTGCTTCATCATGGAACGCTGCTGTTCCATTCTAATCTGGATACCATTTCAGATGTGCTGCGGGTCAAAGCGGATAAGATCGAATCGAAGGGGATAAAATCGGTGCGCAGCCGGGTAACCAATATTTGCGATCATTTTCCGGATGTGACCATAGATGATTTCAAGGAACAATTTTTCCGGGATATGCATGCTGATCGAGGGGTGATGCGTTATGAATTCAATGAGGCAGATAAAATGGCTATCAAGAAACTGCGTGAAGAGCGGTATGTTAAATGGGATTGGAATTACGGGCGTTCTCCCGAATACAATATCAAAAAAGAGCGTCATTTTGCAAACGGGAATTTGAGTATCTATATGGATGTGGAAAAAGGAGCCATTAAAACGATCCGTATTTATGGGGATTACTTTGGGGATGGCGAGATCGCTGAAGTGGAAGAAAGCCTGCAGGGTGTTTCTATTTGCGAGGAAGATGTGAAAGAAACTTTACAGAGGTTTGATATCGACCATTATATTCACGGTATCACGGTGGGTGAACTAGCTGCTTTTATTGTGTACTAATTTAAAAAAACAATCCAAAATATGACAAAATGAATCAAACTTGACTGATAGCCATGCTCATGGTAAACTTGCTTCTCACAGTGCGGGGTAGAGCAGTGGCAGCTCGTCAGGCTCATAACCTGGAGGTCAGTGGTTCGAATCCACTCCCCGCTACCTCATCAAAACGCCCAATCCGGGCGTTTTTACTTTACCGTAAATCCTTCCATATTAAATCTTCTGGAAACTCATAATTTTATTTGACATATTGATATTCTAGTATTAGAATAATCTATATAGAGAATATATTATGGAAACTACCCTCACAAATTCAGAGCTGATCATTTTAGGATTGGTTGCCGAAGAACCGAAGTACGGCTATCAGATCGAGCAAGATATCATCCAGCGCGGCATGCGTGAATGGACGGAAGTTGCTTTCTCTTCGATCTATTACATATTGAACAAATTAGAAGATCGTGCATTATTGAGAAGCGAAAAACGCAGTGATGGAGATCGACCGGCGCGGAAGGTTTACACGCTCACTGAACAGGGATGGCAAATATACCGTGAAGCGGTGCGCATCCGTTTGATTAATCCGCGCCCCCGCACAGAAGATTTTGATCTGGGACTGGCGAACATGCTGGCGTTGGAGCGCGCTGAACTGCTGCAGGCTGTTAGGGCTAATCAGGCTGCGCTGGAAGAGCGGATCAATAAGGTGCGGGCGAAATATGCTTCAGACGGAGGAGAACAGCTTTCACTGCCGGCGAAAGAACTTTTCCGGCATTCACTCTCGATCATGACTGCTGAATTGGAGTGGATCGAAGGTTTGATCGAAAGACTTTCAAAATAATTAGAACTGTGAAGGTGGCGAGGTAAAAAGAAATGGAAAAGATTGAATGGAAGAAAAAATATAAGGAATTGTTTTTACCCCCGCATGATCCTGTTTTGGTCACCATACCTCCCATGAATTATTTAATGATAGATGGTCATGGCGATCCTAATACTGCGCAGGCATACAAGGATGCGGTGGAAGCGTTGTTCTCGCTTTCTTATGCAATCAAATTCTCGGTTAAAAAAGAAATGGCAGTAGATTACAGCGTTTTTCCCTCCGAAGGATTGTGGTGGGTGGAAGATATGACGCAGTTCACCACCGAAGATAAATCAAGCTGGGACTGGACTATGATGATCGCACAGCCCGACCTTGTCGATAAAGAAAGGGTTGAACGTATCAGATCAGAGGTAATGAAAAAGAAAAAAGATCTGGATGCGCTGGGGCAGGTGCGCTTTGACCCATTCCATGAAGGATTATCGGTGCAGCTTATGCATATCGGACCGTATTCTGCTGAAGGTCCTAATATCGCGCGGATGCATGCGTTCATTCATGAGTACGGTTATACAGTCAAAGGGAAACATCATGAGATCTACCTTGCCGATGTGCGCCGAACTGCGCCGGAAAAATTGAAGACGGTCTTGCGTCAGCCGGTAAGCAAATTGTGAATTAAAGATAAATTGATTAAAAGATCAATGTGCTGAAAATGGCATCTTCAATCATAGGATAATATTTTGTGAAATAGAAAAACTGACCATTTTTTGCGGATATTTTCCCCCTTGACATAAAGTATAGTAAGCTATATACTGTGTATAGTATACTATATATAAAAAGAAAAACAATGTTCAGGAGGAAAACATCTTGAAACTGGCGAATAACCTGAGAAAATACCGTTTTGAACATAATGAGATAACCCAGCAAGAGCTGGCGAACGCGGTTGGTGTAACCCGCCTGACGATTCATTCTGTTGAAACGGGAAAATTTGTGCCTTCAACCCTGCTGGCATTGAAGATCGCACGCTATTTTGGAAAAAGGGTGGAAGATATTTTTTATATTGATGATGAAGATGTCCCCGGAGGTCAAGAATGAAAAAAAGTATCCGCTTTCTATTGGTTTTGAGTATTCTATTGCTTTGTTTCGCAGCAGGGAATACAGCAATGCTGATGCATATGAATGCTGCACTGCAAACGAATGGAATGATCGCAGAGTGGAAAAGCTATATGGTGGCAGCTCTTATTCTAACGATGGCTTTTATCCATCTGGTGAGTGTCATCGTGATTGGATCGCATCTAAGGAAAGATAGCCAGGAAAATATTCTGCGATCAGCATCTGTTGTGTTCTGCGTCTTTTCCTTTTTCCTTTTGCTGGTAGATGTGGTTATGCTGCAGGAGATAGGGAAGGAATCCCTGGTGGTAAATGACGCGCTCGGAGAATGGAAGATCGTTTTCTTTGGTCAAGCTGTTCATATTCTGTTCTCCATGATCCTGATGGCTTACAGCCTGACCGCAAAGAAATCTCTCTCAGAGAGTAATTCCGGTCCGCAGGCATTGAAAGATGAGGCGGTGTTCCTGACGGTCAATCAGGTGGGAGTGATCACTGCCGTGCTCGGATTGATTTTCATCCTCTTCCTGCACAGCTTCCAGATTCCGGTAGGGTATGCGGTGGGATTGCGCTTCATGGCTACTTTGATCCTCCTGCTGCCGTATTTTCTGGCAGTGATCTATTGGATCTGTACGAAATGGAAAGAAAAACCGATTGAATGGTATGACGAAAAACAATACCAGGATATCTCGCATGCTGCATTGGTGATTCTTCTGATTTCGGTTGTGGGAATGGGTATACTGTACGGATGCTATTCAAAAGGTATCATTACATTGGACCCAAGCCTTTTCTTCCCTATCTATCTGTTTCTGATCCTTCTCTCATTTTCAGGTATCACGATCTATTTGAACAAGAAGGCATAGATAACTGGAAGGCAATAGAGCTTCTTTGAAAAGGCACCGGACAGGTGCTTTTTCTTTTCTATCTATATCGAAACGGAAATTAAAATGAAAACATACAGGGCAAAAAATATATTATTAAAAAAGGGTTATATCAGGTATACTATCCAAATTCTTGAAATAACGGATCTGCCCAGAAACACCCATTAAATTATTTCACGGCAGATGATCTGAAAAGGAGAAATAATGACGACGGATAAGGCTTCAATGAAAAAGAACCCATTGCTGGATTGGATCATTCGACTGGTGAAAGGGGTGATGGTTGGCATCGGTTTTATCGTTCCTGGTTTATCGGGCGGCGTGCTGGCTGTAGTTTTTGGAATCTATGAACCCTTGATGAAATTCTTGGGGAATTTAAAAGATAACTTTATGAAAAATCTTATCTTTTTTATTCCGGTTGGCATCGGCGGCATTTTAGGCGTGGTTGCTTTTTCAGCAGTGGTCGATTTCGCATTTACAAATTATCCGGCGCAATTTACCTGGTTGTTCGTTGGTTTTATTGCAGGCACTTTCCCATCCCTGTTCAAGACTGCCGGTAAAGAGGGCAGAAAGACACAGCACTGGGTTCTGCTGGCTGTAATGGCAGTGGGCACGCTCTTCCTCATGCGCTGGATGGAAACGATCCAGAATGTGAATATGGAGCAGTCTTTCTTCAGCTGGGTGCTGAGCGGTGCTCTGATCGGGCTGGGTGTGGTGGTTCCCGGAATGAGCCCATCTAATTTCCTGATCTATTTGGGGCTCTACCAGCCGATGGCAAGCGGGATCTCACATCTCGATTTTGGTGTGATCATTCCTCTGGCGATAGGCGGTTTGGTTAGTGTTCTGGCACTGGCAAAACTAGTTTCCTGGTTGTTCAAAAAATCTTATACGTTCATGTACCACTTTATTCTGGGTATCGTGGTGGGTTCCACGCTGGCGATCATCCCGGGCGGCGTAAGCGGCTGGACTATTGCAGTTTGTGCGCTGCTGTTTGCTTTTGGGGCAGCCTGTTCATACGGTCTGGCAAAGCTGGATGAAAAATATCCACATGACAGTATTGTGTAGATAAACATAAAACTATACTCATTGAGTATTGGAAGAAGCACCTGCAGGGTGCTTTTTCTCTTTAATACACAGTTAAAATTACATTTAAGGAAAGGAAGATTGAATAATGCCGATCAGTAATTCATTGCGGTATCTCAATAAAAAATTCACCAATAAAATTATCGGTTGCTGGGCTGGAAAAAAGGGAAGCCCTTTTTCTCTGGTATTGCATTCTGGCAAAAAAAGCGGAAAAAAATTTCAGACACCGGTGATCGCAGTAAAACAGGATTCAAAATTTCTCTTTGCGCTTACCTATGGTGCGCAGGTGGATTGGTATCGCAATATTCTGGCAAACGGTTGTGCCGGGATCAAGCATCAGGGTAATGAATATAAACTTGAAAAACCGATCTCACTTCCTGTTGAATCAGGGAGGAAATTATTTCCTCAGTCTCTCCGCATTTTTCTTCTATTGTTAAAAGTGACCAATTACTTTGAAATGCACATTGCTGCGTATGAAGATTAAAGAATATTTTTGCTTATCGCGCGCGGGTGTATTAGAATGAAACCTGTTTTTGATAACAGGGTAGAAGGCATCACTATGAACATTGGGTCGATTATTTATGAAAGCAAGGAGCGGGTAAATACTTTCGAATGTGATTTTCAACGGCGTTGGAAGCTCGCATCGATATTTCAACATTTCACCGAAGCAGCCACGACCAGTGCAGCTCAATTGGGAGCCGGTTTTGACGCCATGCTGAGCCAGAATTTATTCTGGGTGCATTCTCGTATGAAGATCATGTTCTTTGCTTATCCTCAGGCAGGGGATGAAGTTATCATCCGCACATGGCCTAAAACCATTCAGCAGAAGCTGTTTTATATCAGAGATTTTGAAATGCTGGATAATATCGGCAAGCCTCTGGCACTGGCTACTTCTGCCTGGCTGGTGATCGATGCAACCAAACGCCGCATGATCCCGCCGCGCTCTTTGAACATCGAATTGCCCAGCTTGCCTGAAAAAGTTGGTTTGGATGAACCGCTTGAAAAACTGGGACTGGATAATGATGGCGAAGAACGGTTATGCGTACGGGCTGGTTACTCAGTAGTGGATATGCTGGGGCATGTCAACAACAGCCGCTATATCGATTGGATCTGCGACGTGTTTCCTATGGAGATGTACAAAAACAATACCCTGGATTGGATCCAGATCAATTATGATCACGAGATCAGACCCGGTGAAGAGGTGATTCTGTTGGCAAAAGAAAGAGCAGATAAAGATGGGGTATGGCAGGTGGTGGGGAACAACCGCAGCAATAACACGCTGGCGTTTGAAGCTTTACTGCATTGGAAGCAGTAACGTTTTCTGAATTGCGTGAATGTAAATAAACCGTTCTTCTATTAGTGAATGACTTCTCTTATTAATAGATTTGAAATAAAAGAAATATTTTTACTAAATCAATAGCGTTGTTGAACTTACGGGAATCCACAGTATGGGCATAATCCTAAAGTATTTATAATAATTACGCTGAATTGTTGTATTTTTGAAATACTACAGATGTATTTTGGTTTATCTGTTCCAATCGGTCATGACCAGCATTTGATAAAATGGTCACTGCAGCTCAATCTCAGGATGGTGGTAAAACATATATGAAGGATAAAATGAGAGCAGTCGCTCTGTTAAAATGATTTGAGGATTATCAATGAACAATATAGATAGTTTCAGTGAACGGGAGCGGGAAGTTATTAAGCTGCTTGTTCAGGGGAAAAGCAATAAACAGATTGCACTGCAGCTAAAGATATCGAATCGGACGGTTGAATTTCACCTGAGCAATATCTATTCGAAATTAGGTGTCAGTTCACGTACTGAAGCAGTATTGCTCTTAATGAAAGATACTTCTACAGAAGGTGTAGAAGAACCTGTGGAAACTACCTATCGGGAATCCACAGATGCGCCGGGGAATGAATCTTCCTACAATGGGGGAAAAAGAAAGCTGAGGATTTTCATGAACAAGCGCGTATATTATCTTATTGGTGCAGTATTGGCAGTTGCTGTATTTCTGGCGATGGCATTTGTTGTCGCTCCGGGACATAATTTAAAAAATCTTCTCACCATTATCTCGGGGAAATATTCCGATATGGTTCCGGTAGAAATTGCCACACCACAGGAAGATGGAGCGATCCTTCATACTGTTGAAAAAGGGCAAACGCTGTGGAGTATTGCCGCTGCTTATGGTATTACGGTGGATCAGCTGCGTGAGTTGAACGGTATACCGGTAGACTCCGATATCATCTTTGAGGGGCAAATGCTTTACATCATGATTCCTACTTATGTAGGACCTGAAATAACGCCCACTCCTTCATTTTTTGTTCAGACTACCGAAGATGAAAATACTTATGTTAAAGAACTGGATTCATCTACTCTGACATTGATCGTGAAATGGTTTTATATCGATGAAACCAGGCTTTATCTAGATTTGCTGGTTTCCGGTTATCCCATACCTGAAGATTTTTCCCCGGTGCAGGTCATCGATTTGCAGAACATTACCATCCACCGGGCAGATGGCAGTCTGATTGATCTGGAGAATGCTGAACGATATGGAGGAGTAGGCGGCGCAGGAGGGGAGGATACACAGGAGGATGAACTCCAGACTTTTGAAGGGATAATCGATGTGGGACTGCCTTCTTCCACCGATGAAGGTTTACAAAAAGAAACCTATACCATAGAGATCCCGATTGGAGGAGAAGTATACGCTGAAGATGGCGAAGTTCGTACTCTGCCGGTGGAATTATTCTCTATAGATGTAAAACCCTCATACGTTGGGCAGTTGACTTTTTCAACCGTTAAAACTGCTATGCTCGATGATAAGACGATCATATTTAGGGGAATAGAGATCAATCCATCTCAAGCTGCGCTGCTGTTTTGTGTTTTTGATCCGCAGGGAAGTCAATGGCTGCCTTCTATTAATCTCCTTTATAAGGGAGAGGCATTCCATGAAAGTGGTCTTGTTTTGACGGAGGGTGATCCAGATGACCAGATGTGCTACCGTATTTACTACAATGAACCTTTCCGATTTGATCCGCAGGATGATCCTAAATCTACCATGTCGATCTGGTTAGGGAAATCAACTGCGCCCCAGCCGGGAAACCTGCCTGCTGAATTGATCGCTGCTGTTCAGACTGATCTGGAAAAAGCAGGTATTACATTTGATTATGTGATCAGCGATCATGGGGGCAGTATTGAAGTGACAAGCGTGCCAGACGGTATGACGAAGGAAGAAGTAAGCAGTTTTGTTTGGGCTGCTTTGCTCTCCGATACTGTTCCAGAAGGAAACAGGATGCTTTATTTTCCATGAATTTGTTTTAGGAAAATAGAAACTATTCAAAAATTGAATGAATGATTGATCCGAAATTTAGTAAAACGGGTGAGGAGATTCAATCAAGGAGAGTTGTTGTGTACTGGTGCAGAAAACTGGATGATTGTGAGCTAATCAGGTTTTTCATATAACTGCTGAACTAAAATTCAGTGCTTTCGTATAAAATGAATCCGTGGATAAATTCTTATATCAATTTAAGATATTTCAAAATGAACATATCCTGCAGGCGGCGAGTGTGCTTGTACGGCAGTCTGCCGAATTACGGAAAAGATTTCCGTTACTTCCCGAACGGATTCAAGATAAAGAAGCAGCAGGCAGTTTTCTGAAAGCTTTATCTGAAAAGTCAAAGGGAAAAGGTTGTGTTTTACTGCAGCAGGATGAAATGGTTGGCTTCATGCTGGGATATTATGATGAGAACCTTTTCTTTGGGAAATATGCGTGGGTGCCGTTTGGAGGGATCGTTCTACCCCATGAAAACTCTTTTGAAGCTTTCCGTGCCCTGTATACTGCGGCAGGAGATATCTGGGTCAAGGATGGCATTCTCAATCACTATCTGATCTGCCCGGCATTGGATGATTGGCTGCGGTCTGCTTTTTCCCTGAGTTTTGGGCAGGAACAGGTATATGCGATTGCTCCGTTACAGGAAGAAAGAAAAGAAATTTCCCTACCTGACGGATTTTCCATGCGCGAGATAGAACCCGCTGATGCCGGTCAGCTTGCCTTAAAGTGCCATTGGATCGCGGAACGACTCAACCAGGCGCCGGTATGGGCACCGGTGCCTGATGGACATATCGAAAATATCCGGGCTGGGTATGCTGAACTGGCAAATGATGATACTTCGACCACTTGGGTGGCATTGGATGGGAATGAGATCATTTCGTATGTGTGTGTTTATCCCGAAGAAGTTGGCGCGATCAACTATTTGGGTGATCTGAAGATTGCACACTTTTCGATCGCAGCAACCGACCCTGCTTACCGGGGCAGAGGGATCGGACGGGCATTGTTTACCCATATTCTCAATATCACTCATGAACAGGGGTATGATCGTATCTTTACCGATTGGCGCATCACAAATCTTGAGGCTTCCCGCTACTGGCCGACTTTTAGTTTCGAGCCTTTCGCTTACCGCCTGCTGCGCAGGATCAATCCTGCTTTTTCCCCCTTTACTCCAAAAATTTTATAATTTTTTTGCTGTATGGGGGAGATTGCTTTAACAATGCATGGTCATCTTGCCAATATCGGCTTAACACAGAAAAAGTGGATGTGTGAAATAAATTGATGAATCATTTGCTTTCAAAGCAGTTTGATGGTATTTTTTGAGATGAAGAAACACAAAAGTGTGGAGGGATCCCATCGAAGAACATGAAAGCTAAATTGAAGCGCAAATGGCTTTTTACCCTTTGCCCGGCTGTGGTTGGATGTATTGCAGCGTGGTGGTTGGATAAAACCAACCCGGAATTACCTGTGATCGTAACCAGGTTTGATATCGCCAGCGTGCTGCTGCTTGTTGGGGTTCTTCTTTCCATTCTACTTTTTATATATCATTGGCGCTCAGAAAATGTTCAAAAACAGTATGAAATACTCATCGAAAATGAAGGGGTCGAGCACCGCCAGTTCTTACGAAGGCTGGATCATGAGTTGAAGAATCCTTTATCAGCCATTACTACCCGTGTTGCTACTATTAATAATTCGGTTGGTTCTGCTCCTTTAGAAGTCAATGTTGAACCGCAGGACCAGATCAAAGAGATCCAGCAGATGGTCTTTCAGATCGATGAACAGACCTGCCGCATTAAACGACTTGTCAGTGATCTGAGGAAGCTTTCTGAGTTGGAAACCTGCACCCTTGAATTTTCTGCGGTAGAAATCGACCGCATCCTGCAGCAGTTTTTTGAAGATTTAAAGAAAAATCCTGCCAGTAAACATAAAAAGATCCTCCTGACCGTTCCAAAGACCCCCTGGACTTTACCGAAGATCTGGACGGATGAAGATCTGCTGTATCTTGTCCTGCAAAACCTTACTGATAACGCTGTTAAATATACACAGAAGGATGACACGATTGAAATACGGGCGCATGAGATACACGATCAGGTCATGATCGAAGTTGCTGACAGTGGTATTGGAATTCCGGAAAACGAATTTGAGAATATCGGAAACGAATTGTATCGTGCCAGGAATTCACGAGGTATCCCCGGCTATGGGTTGGGTCTTTCTATTGTAAAAACGATCATAAGGCGACTTGAAGGAGAGTTTGCCATTCGCAGCAAAGAAGGTGCCGGTACGGTGGTCAGCATTCAGCTCCCGAAATGGAACGGTGAAGCATGAAATCCGGAGAACAGGTGAAAGCGAAATTCACATCGATCAGAAAAAGGCTCTTCGTATTCATCAATGTTCTTCTCACCGTCTTTTTATTATGCGGCTGTCAGGAAGCAGCCATTACCCTTGAAACTGCATCTGACCGAAAAGCGGATGCAGAACGAAAAGAATTGGAACCTGTCATTTTATATCAGGAAGAAATTTCTGCCGAACCGTTTGATCCCGATCTATATTTCTTTCCTGAAGAAATGCTGCCGCAGGAATCGGCTTTTGCTGGTTTTGACAAAAAAACGCTTAACATCTCTTATCTTGAATCTGATGGGAATCTATTGGGATTAGCACATGTGCGTCATTACCAGGCGTACCAATCCGATCTCTTCATTAGTCAGACCATCATACAAAGCCCGGTGCCCATAACCAGCCAGATGCTGAAAAGCGGTCATTTCGGAGATCAATATGAGAAAGTAGAGAGTGATTACCTCGTAGGAGAAGAAGCTTTGATACTGGAAACCGGCTCTACTATTTTCAATGAACAGCACACCATCAGCTACCGTTTCTATAAAGGGAATGCTATGGTGATCATTGATCTATTCGGTTGGAATCCGTTTGTGAACATGGATTCTGTATATGAACTGGCAAATATAGTTTTTCAGAAACTGCCCGATGAAATTCCCCAACCCGGGATGATCAACGTTCCTTCTCTACAAGTACATCCAGAACTGCAGTCTGAATATTTCAATACCCTGGAATTGGTGGATTGTACGGGGGACCACCCTCATTTGGACGTTTTTATCAATGGCGATAAAGGGATTTGTTTCCATGCTGATATCTTGAATTTGATCAAAGATCTGGAAGTTGGCATTTACAGCAACCATTATTCCCGTTTGCTGTATGTGAAAGATTTTCTTTATTCCCCGACACTGGGCGATTGGACTACAACGCTAATGGATACTACCTGGGGGTATGGCTGGCAGCATTTACCTGAAGGGGAGTATCAAGCCTTGTTTTGGGTAGATGGACAGCTTGTGGCTGCCATTCCTTTTGATTTTATTCAGTGATGAGTACCGCTTGGGGAAAGATTGATACTTTAAACAGGAAGAACTTACCAATGAATGAAAACGCTAAAACAAAGATCTTGTTGGCTGATGATGATCCTGAGATAGCTGAAGGATTATCGGCATATCTAAAACGTTCCGGTTTTGACTGCGAGGTTGCAGCAGATGGGCTTGAAGCACTCCAATATCTCAAAAGCGAGCAGCCTGATCTGGTAGTTTGTGATGTGATCATGCCCCACATGGATGGCAGGGAGTTTTTGCGTTCTATCCGCGATCAAAGAAATACTATTCCCGTGATCATGCTCACCCAGATTGATAGTTCTTCTGAAAGGATCATGGCATTGAATGAGGGAGCGGATGATTACCTCAATAAACCCTTCGAACCACTGGAGCTGGTTGCACGAATTCGAGCAGTACTGCGCCGCAGCCAGTTGTATTCTTCGTCCCTGACGGGAGCATGGGTTCTGGCAGCCGGTGATCTGACCTTTAATCGACAGCGTAAGGAGATCTATATTAAAGGGCAGCAGGTGCACTGCACACAGCGTGCATTCTGCTTACTTGAGTATATGATCACGCATCCAGATGAGGTGCTCTCAAGAGAACGGCTGCAGGAGGTAGTGTGGGGATGGGAAAATGCGGTTGATTCGCGCGCGGTTGATAATCGGATCGGAGAACTTAGACGGATGCTTGGAGATGATGCCGGGGAGCCTGTTTATATTGAGACGATTCCGCAATCAGGATATCGCTTCATTCCACATGTACGAATCATTTCAAATTAATATGATTTGAGAATGTAACAGAATTGTTACACTGCTGAAACCTCATAATTTTTATTTTATGATCTACTTAACTTAGAAAACACTATAGGAGGAACAATGTCGAAAAATAAAGTATTTGCATTATTGATCGTAGGAGCTATGTTTCTAGCGGCAGCCTGTTCTGGATCACCTGCTGAGACAGAGGCGGCTCCTGTTGAAGCAGAACCCGCAGAAGCGCAGGAAGTTGAAGAAGAATCTGCTCCTGAAGAGTCAGAACCGATGGCTGAGGAAAGCTCACCGGAAGAAGAGCAGTCAAACCCAACGGATGAAATTTTGACGGCAGTCAGCACCATGCTGGACAGCGCTCATGTTGTTTGGCAGGATAATTTCGATAATTTGAGTCAGATCACTCACTGGTATACAGAAGGGGATATCTCATTAGATAATGGAATTTTGACTTTCCCACCGGTAGATTTCCGTCCCGTGAATGCAAACGAGTCGCTTGCTTATTATGCGGCTGAAGAAGGTTACGATGGAATGTCGCAGGCTGTGCATGTCGTTTTCTCATACGCAGGGGAGAAATTTTTCAAGATGGGTGCATCCTATAAAGGGACTGATGATTATATGAATTTTGCGGGTGGCGTTGCTGAAGATGAATTTATGATCAGTATGCAGCCCTCATCGAATATTCCCAATCCAAATCCTTATCTGGCAGTTACTTCTTCAAATGGCGGTGAATCTCCTGAATATCCCATGGAAGGCAATACTTTCCTTGAGGAAGGCAAGAGCTATGAGATGGTTATGGCGATCGATAATCCCAATCAGACTCTCTATGTTGTTATCTGGGAATCGGGCAGCTATGACAATGGTCTGGCAATGCGTGTTCAGGATGATGCAATGCTGCAAGAAGAGACTTCCCTTGCGAAACCTTGGGGTTTTTCAATGTATCAATGGGGCGGCGGAAGCACGGTAAATATCGACAGTGTTGAATATCTGGCTTTTGAGAGCATTGATTTACCATAAATAACGCTGATGAGCTAGGGACTCAACTCGAAACTCCCGCATTGTCTGACCAAATGAACAAAAAAGATAATGCGGGAATTTTTAACAATGCAAGTAAAAAAAGATGGTGCCGCTTTAAGGTTCGTAACCGCACTGCTTTTTGTCTGCTCCTCTTGATTCTTATGGTTTTGTGATCTATCTGAAGCATATCGGAGGGAAAATGAATACCGGTAAATTTTTCAGAGGGCTTTTTCTCGTAAATGTTCTACTGATGAATGCTGCGTGCTCTGCGAGAGCAGCAAACGACGAAATTGGAACGGCAGAGATCACTGCTGATTTTGTAGTAACCAGTACGGAAAATTCAGGCGCCGGTACTTTACGAGAAGCCGTGGAACTAGCGGAAAGTGGAAGCACGATCACTTTTGAACCATCCGTATTTGACCCATCTTCACCGGCTACTATCTCTTTGACCGATTCGATCTTTCTGGGGAAGGGGAATATAACGCTGGATGCATCCAACGCCGGTGTGATTCTGGATGGATCTGCGGGGGTTGAGGCGGGTATTTTTATTCAATCCAGCGGAAATACTGTCTATGGATTCAAGTTCGTTCATTTCCAGGTGGGACTTATGATCGATGGTGATGGGGATCAGGAAAGAGCTCGTAATAATCAAATAGGAGGAGATCCCTCTGTTGGAGATGGTCCGCAGGGACAGGGGAACTGTTTTGTGGCAAATGATTATGGGATTTCCATTCAACGAGGCGCCGGGGAGAATACTGTTAGTGGTAATTTTATCGGTCTGGAAGCGGATGGCACAACCAATGGGAATGCAATAGATGGCGTTATTATCCGGGCTGACGCGAATCACAATACCATTGGTCCAAACAATATTATTGCCAATAACGGGCAGGCAGGGATCAACATTCTTGGCGGATCGAAAGACAACACCATCATGCAAACGGTTGTTTATAACAATCAGGCTGGAAATGTTGTTTTTAATAATGATGGTAATTACAATACTGAAATCATAGTTGAAGAAATTCGCTCGATTTATAACAAGCAGGGCTATATCAGCGGGAAAATTTTCACCAACAGTGAGACTGAACAGGTAGAAATCTACACAGGAGATTCTACCGGTCCGCGTTATTTTGAGGGGGAAGCAAACCAGTTGCAGCCTATTGATAACGGAAGATATTATTTTAATTTTCTGAAAGGCTCTTCATTTCAGGGGGAATATCTTTATATAACTGCTTATAGCGAAGATGGAAATTCATCTCCCTTTTCTGAACCAATCTCTGCTGTGGATATTGAAAATGATGCTGACAGTGCATTCATTGATATCAGCAGTGTATTAAGCCAGCCCGAGGTGGTCTGGGAAGAGACATTCGATGATTTGGATGAGATCGGGCAGTGGATGATCGATCAGGATCGGTTTGTTGAAAATGGAGTATTGGTTCTCTCACCTGCCGATACCGATTGGCATCTTTCAAAGGTAAATGAGGCGGTGGCAAGCTATGCGGCAGAAAGTGGAAAGCTCTCACAGGCGGTTCATATCACTTTCTCATTTACAGGTGCGAGACAATTCCAGGTAGAAATCATTTACAAAAACAGCGATACTTATGAGGAGTTCAAAGATGGTGGAGATGTTACCGCAGAATTTAATGTCATGTTCAATTCGCAAGATTTAGATTGCGGTGACCTGCCCTGTATGGGAGGGCAGGCGGTGGATTATGTACTGCCTCTAGTTCCCATGCAGGGAGCTACGACCATTGAGCCTGATACGCGTTATGAAATGTTGATCGCAATTGATAATAATGCGCAGGAATTGTTTGCCGCTGTCTGGGAGCCCGGAAAATTTGACCATGCTGATTTTGTGCGCCTGCAGAATGAGGAAAAACTTTCGGAATTGACATCGACTGCAAAACCCTGGGGTTTTGGAATTTTCCAATGGGGTGGGGAGAATACTTTATATATCGATAATGTTCAGTTTATCGCGTTTGATGGATTCACGCTGCCCGAGAATTGATGGAAGATTATTGACGTAGATAAAGGATTAGTAGAAATGATTCGACGACGGGAAAGAATAAGAGGAAAACCAGATCAGGGATTACTGAATTCGTTAAAAAGTGGTGACCAAAATGCCCTGGCGCGGGCACTGACCATGAAAAACAAGCCTGCTCTGGCTGCCGTGGAAGAGACGATCGCTCTGAATGCGGGAAATCCGCAGATCACCTTTTTTCAACCAGGCGGGCTCTTTGTCAAAGATGCGCCGACCACCAATGGTGCGGTAGACGAACTTGAACGCCTGGTGAATGCAAATCAGCTTTTAGCAGATCCGGCTTATTCGCAGTACTGCATCAGCCGGCTGGGCAGAGAGTGGGGGAATATTTACATGCGTGACCTGTATGGGCGGAATCCGCAGGCTTGCTATGATTACCAGCTGCTGGGTATTCAGATGCAGCTAGGTATTCTGGTTGATGCACAGGGCTAGAGTGAATTAGCTTTACTGTGAAATAGAAACCCATCAGCGTGTAGTAGAAAGCACACGCTGCATAATATCCTGAACGACTTCTGTTTTTGCGTCCGCGTAATCCTGCACATGCTTCCAGATATGCTGTGCCAGTTCCCGCTTCGTATTTGCATAAAGCTGCCTGTCATCTTCGTGATCACGCAGCCAGTCCCGAAAGCGCAGCATCCGGTCAGCTTCGGGTGAACCTTCACTGAAAACATGCAGGTTGATATTGGTATCCGGACCCTTGAACAGGCGGTGCAGGAACCAATCCGGTTCTCGGATGTGCAGGGTGTAGCCGGCTGCTTCCAGATCAGGCACATAAGCTGGCTCATCGGAGGAATCAGCCACGATCAGCAGGATATCGATAATTGGTTTGGCGCATAATCCCGGTACGGAAGTGGATCCCACGTGCTGTATTTCTCTTGCCTTATCACCAAGGGTTTTCCTGATCCTCTTTGCTTCCCGCTTAAATAAAATGACCCAAAAGGGATCGTACTCCACAAGCAAGATCTTTGCGTTGTACGGTTTTCGTTTTCCAATGGTAATTTTCTCAAGGTACTCATCCCGGTTGTCTGTTTTGGTCATAGCGTTATCACTCACCGTCTTCTCACTTTCCATGCTCTATTATTACTCAAAATTTCAAAAGGTATTTATCAAGTACAGAATGATCCCTTCGAAACCAGTATGGGAAAATCAGATTTTATCCCGGCAATATCAGCATCTAAACATCACTGTCAGTTGATTAATGGTATAAAGTATTCATTATCTGAATGGAGTTTTGTATTGATGAATGCAGAAACAATTACATTAAAAGAATTATGCGGCATGATCGATCATACTCTTTTAGCACCAGATGCAGCAAAGAAAGATTTTTTACAGCTTTGTAAAGAAGCAAAAGACAATGGCTTTGCAATGGTTGCGGTAAATTCAGCCCAGGTGTCTTTGTGTAAACGCTATTTGGAGAATACTCCAATTCATGTTGGCGCTGCTATTTCGTTCCCATTAGGGCAAACCACCATCCCGGTGAAAGTATTTGAAACGAAGGAAGCCATCAATGAAGGCGCTGATGAAATTGACTATGTCATTAATATTGGCGAAGTCAAAGAGCACAACTATCAATATATCCAGAAAGAGATGGAGCAAATTGTGGAGATCTGCCGGGCTCACTGTATTATTTCAAAGGTGATCTTCGAGAATTGTTATCTTGAAGACAAAGAAATTGTAGAACTGGTAAGAATCGCAAATGTGGTAAAGCCGGATTTTGTTAAAACAAGCACCGGATTGGGAACCTCTGGAGCGACAGTACACGATATTAAGCTTATGAAGAGCAATATCACGGGTGGAGTAAAGATTAAAGCTGCCAGTGGAATACATAGTTGGTCAACTTGTAAAGAAATGATCCAGGCGGGGGCGGAAAGGATTGGTACGACACATAGTTTTGATATTATCGCAGGTTGGAAGCAAGCCCATGCAGCCCATGATGGGGGATAATGAAAAGTATCTAAATTAGGATTCACTTTCAAATTCCCAAAATGCATCCACTAGATCCAGATAGATTCCATCGAAGCCTGCCTCGAGAATACTGCCGAGATATGAGCCTGCACTGCCGGTGATGAGCGCCTGCCATTCTTCATTCCAGTATCGCACGCGATAATTGCCCGCCCAATTTGGATTTTCCTCTAACAGCCACCCCGGAGGATTTTCATTCCATTCAGACTGCCAATAGGAGCGATAATCTTCTGCTTCTCCAATGCTCATGTAGCACAGCACCGGGCGGGAGCCGCCGTTAGCTTTCTGGCGCAGCTGCTCCACTTCTTCTGTAGTAAAAGCCTCATCATTAAAATACAGGTCCATCACCAGCAGGTCGTAATTGGTAGCAGTGATTGCATCGATGAATTCTTCTTTTGATGAATATTGAGCCGGATTGATTAGGTACAGGAAGTTGTGAGCCTGCTGTAGAGTTTCGATGACCGCGTCATTTTCAGAAAAAGGAAACGCCGGATAAACTGGAATAGCGTCCAGCTCACGCCGGTCGGCAGCAAATGAAAGAAATCCCAACTCTGCACTGCGAGAATAAGAGATATCTACATTGTTAGGGGTAGCGCAGTAATCGATCACCAGCACTGCAAGTCCTTCATCCCTGGCGAGTATGAGAGATTCGAGCCACGCATCGGTAACAGCCGGATCGGTGGCAATATCATCTTTTGTGTAACCATAGAAAAGGTCTTCGCGACCGATACCGTTGATACTGTCAATATATTGCTGGTCTATTTCCGATTGGCTGTCTTCCCCCTGTACCAGCAGTTCCTGCCCATTTTGCGGGATGATGATGAAGTTGGGATCTACTGCTCGTGCGTAGGAGCTGATCTTTTCCACGAACTGGCGCATTTCGTAACGGTAATCGATCGCAGTTTCTTCCGGTACTGTTGCTTGACAGGAACACAGAAAGAACACAGAGACCAGGAGAAAGAGCAGTGATCTATATTTCACAACTATCTGCATCCCTTACAGTTATTCTTTCTTCTCTTTCGCTCCATGATAGCGTTCCAATATCTCCGCTGCCTGCGCTTCACTCAAGACAGATGGTGTCTTCCCAAGCTGCAGGGCAAGATGGTAGATCTCGGCGCCCGTTTCCAGGTTGTAAGCATTCTGGTAAGCTTCACTGAGATCCTTCCCAATGGCAACCATGCCGTGATTTTTAAGCAGCAGCGCCTTCAAGCGAGGATATTTAACGAAATAGTTAGCTGCATCAATGCCGACTTCGGGAGTACCGGGGCAGCGATAGGGTGCGGTGGGGATGGGGGCGCCAACCATAAGCAGTTCGATACAGATGGCGGGCAGTTCCATATCGAGGGTTGAGAAGGCTATAGCATGTACAGCATGCGTATGAACTACCGCCTGTACATCTGGGCAGGCTTTGTAGATCTCGTT
Source organism: Anaerolineaceae bacterium (assembly GCA_963674975.1). GTDB lineage: Bacteria > Chloroflexota > Anaerolineae > Anaerolineales > Anaerolineaceae > UBA4781. Next base: position 1,291,696 of record OY771913.1, on the reverse strand, counting down.
ATGCAGCGCTTTTTCCGATGATGGGCTGTATTCCCCTTCCAGTTTGTTCCCGTTCAGATCCATGATGACGATATCTTCCGGTTTCATGCGGTCGTATAAAACACCGGAGGGGGTGATGGCGACATTGCCATCCGGAAGGCGAATGCTGATGTTCCCTGCCGAAATACGGATCAGGTCGATTTTGACAAGCTGAAGCGTGGTGTCGAATACTTCTTGCTTGAATAAAGAATAATCCATGAGCTGCATCCTTTTAATCAGATTATTGTTTGGTTCTATTATAAAGCGCAGCACGCTTTTTATTATCATTTCGAGCACCCCTCATTACTTTTCAATGTCATCCAGAGGGAACGTAGCGACTGAGTATCTCTCCATTTTGTGATAGGCAATGAGACAAGTTGCAATGAATATTCCGTTTTTGGCTGGTTTATTCTTGAAGAGATTCCTCGCGCTGCTTGGAATGATGTGTTAATAATGTTGGTGGGTTGTATCAACCCACCCTACGCTACTTGATATCTTGTAGGGTGGATTGAATTTCAACCCAGCATTCGCTGTTTTTCCTCCCCCATGACAATGGGGGAGGTCAGGAGGTGGCAGCAATTTATGGGATATAGATACTCTGTATCTTTCCGTGCAATCCAGGGAGCTTGTAGATCTCGCAGTTCTCAAACTGCATCAAAATGATCTCTCCATCGCTGGTTTGGTCGGTTATCAGGCTTACTCCCAGCAGGTGGCTGCCTTTTTCCCAAACAATTCCGCTGATGGCATCGGCAGGTTTATCCAGTATCAATCGGGTTGGGCTGCCGTCCATTCCCTTGATATACAGGCTGCTGTTGTCGCGTCCGCGGTAAGCTACCCACTGCCCATCCGGTGAAACGGCGGGGTAAGGAGCTTTACGGGAAGAATCATCGAGAATGAAAAGATCATGCACACTGCCTGTGTTGACATTGACCGCCCGCAGCATGAAACCTTCTCCTCCAGCGTCCGGTACGGCGAAATAGACAAGGCTGCCATCCGGTGACCAACCGGCAATGGATTCATAACCCAGGTTGGTCAATTGTTTGCTCTCGCTGCCGTCTAGTGCCGTTACGAAAATGCCATAATTAGAAATAGGATTGAGCAGTACGAGATACTTTCCATCCGGTGACCAGTGCAGGTCAAATCCGCCATTACTGTTAGGCAGGATGTTGGATTGCTGAGTAGCCAGGTCAACAATAACAATCCCTTCGTCGCTCGGGTAAGCCAGTTTTGTCCCGTTGAGATTCAAAACACCGCGCGTGGGACGCGGGATGGAAAATGTTGTTTCTTCTCCATCCATACTCTGCAGTACCATCTGTGTTTGGGGATTAAGCTGCGTCAGTACCATCCAGCCATCCAGTCCATCTGGCAAATCGGGCAGGTTTGGGTAGGTATCGGCATCCAGACAGGTATCTGCTGAACTCTGCGGTTCAGGCTGTGGTGTGGGAATCGTTTCTGGCTGCCATTCTTCTTCCCAGTCGCGGGTTCCGGTCAGCTTATAGAAATCATAGAACTGGAATATGATCTTTCCGGTGGGTACTTCTTCGAATTCCATACTGCGCGAATAAGGACCTCCTCCACCCCCAATAGCAGGATGGTCTTTCACCTGCATGGAAAAGTTCAGCTCCACATCACTTTCAAATTTTAATGAATAACCACCATAAGTATGTCCCGTAGTAGTACGGATGGAAACCAGGCGGAAATTCGAACCATCCAGATCGAAATCATGGTTAATTTCCCATTCCTGACCCTCCTGATGATTCTCTCCGGCATCTAATTCGTATTCAAAAGGTGCAGCAAGATCAACTTTTGTATATATTTTGCCGGAGTAGTGAATGGTGATCGGGAATTCAATATCTTTTGAGTTAAATTTTATTGACCAGGGGAAATCATATAGCCCAACTGGCTCATCGGAAGTAGATAGATCGATATCTTCAGGAAAACTTGTGTCGATGACTTTCCCATTGGCATCGGTGTAGGTAACGCTGGTAAGCTGGAGCTGTTCGTTATCGGCGATATCTGCGTGGAACCAGCCGATCAGGATGAATCCATCTGCGGTATTGATGGTTTCATCGATCTGAATGGGGGAGGGTGTAGCGCTGGGTGATTCATCCGCCGGAGTTGTGGTTGCAGAAGTCGATTCCTGTACCGGCAGGACGGTTGTCTCAGCGGGAAGCGGAATAAACGTCAGGGGAATTTCCCAATCGGTTGGGATGGTATCCTCGAGAGTGTTAAAGAGACAGGGGATCACAAAGGTAACCTGATCCACGTCCAGCGGAATAGGGTCGCTGCTTTCAATTCTTGTCCCGTCCGGCAGCAGGATGTAGTCCTGTTCTATACAGCCTGAAACTACTTCATTTTTGGGGTAAGCTGATAAAGGCACTCCGGAGAATCCGTAATCGATCTCTGTTTTTTCCGGGGTGAGCAGTGCCTGGTTCACCGAAACGGTTATTCCATCACGCGTGACCCGCACCGGTTCGGATAGGATGCGGATTGGTTGGGATTGGTCCACAATTCCAATGCCGGGAATGTATCCAAGCAGTTTCAAGACTTCGGCATAGACTTTATCCGGTCCGATGAACAAAATGCTGATGATCAGCACCGCGATCACGCTGAGGGTTACGATCCAGGCGGGACGCAGCCGGTGAACCGGCTGGGAAGATTCTTCTTTTACAGAATACTCTCTAAATAAACGATCTTTCAGTGTATTCACAAAATCAGCCCGCGCTTCAGGTGGGGTGATGGCAGCGCGCAAATCTTTTTCAAAAAGGGAAATAGATTTATTCATTCTTTTCCTCCAGTTGCAGTCTCATCCGCTGGATGATCCGGTAGGTGGCTTTCTTGACTGCTCCTTCACTGCGGTGCAGCAGTTTTCCCATCGAGGCAAAACTGAGATCTGCAATATAGCGCAGCCGAATCAGTTCCTTATCATTTTCAGGAAGACTTTTGAAAATGGCTGCAATTGCCTGGTGGCGTTCCGATTGGATGATATCGTTCAAGAAATCGCTGTTAACAGGAATTTCTTCTGGAATTTCCTGCAGCGATTGTTTGGTTTTTCTACGGAAATGATCTGCCGCCTTTTTTCTGGCAATGGTGAACAACCATGCGGGAAAGATACCGCGCTCATGGTAATTGGTTATTCCCTCCATAGCTGCGATGAAGGTTTGTTCGGTGAGATCTTCGGCTTCAAATCGATCGTTCGTACGGTTGTAGAAGTACTTATATATGGGCTGAACATACTGCCGATACAGTTCTTCAAAAGCCGTGATATCCTGTTTGGCTTTTTTTACAAGAGCACGCACAGTTTCGGATTTTTGTTTTTCAACGGTTGGTGAAAGGCATTGATTATTTTCCATGCTCCTCCTTTGCATTGTTTTCTTGCTTTATTAATCGAGGAAATGATGAAAAAGGGACATCATTCATTATGCTTTCTTTGTTCAGCTGTATGGTTTAGAGCATTATATACAAAGAAGGTTCAATGTGGTTCTTTCGATTATAAACATTGGAAAATTTTGTAGAGAAAATTCAAGAAATAATCGTGTAATTTACCAAAATTCCTTTGAAATCCAATTCTTTTCGAGATAACTGGATTAAATATATTCAATAATAAAAGTCATATCGCCAATATGACTTTCGTATTAATCCTTGACAAAATCATTTTTCTTTAGTATATTTGCGCCCAATATGCAAAACCGACATCATGCTAAACGAACTAATAAAGAAAATAACTCCCTAATTGGAGGAGCTATTCTTGTTATGATTCGGTGCTGCTAAGTTCAAATGCTGAAAACGAGAGGCTTTCCAAAAAAGGAAAGCCTTTTTTGTTACCAGCTAACAGGAGGTGCTTCAAAGGAGAGAAATGTTTGTGGAGGAACGTTTTTACTAAAAAACCAAAGGAGAAAGAGACAATGAAAAAAATTAGTTTTTTAATGATTTCTGCAATTTTAGCCGCATTATTGCTTGCATCCTGTTCGTCCGGTGCAGCGGATAGCGGTACTGGTAGTGAAGCTGCAGCCGAAGAAATAGCAGCTGATGGAGTAGCAGGGCAGGTATATGAATGTTTGGGTACCGCGGAAGATGCTCTGGTCGACCTGGACTGCCAGGAAGTTACCATCGCAGTAGAAAATGCGTACCTGCCGTTCAACTATATCGAGTCTGATACCGGTGAGGCTGGTGGATGGGATTATGAAGTCTGGGTAGAAATTTGCACGTTGCTGCATTGCCAGCCCGTCTTCGAAGAATCTGCCTGGGAAGTTATGATCCAATCAGTATCTGAGGGCTTGTTTGATACAGCCGGTGATGGCGTGACTATTACAGAAGAACGCGCCAAACAGGTTGATTTCTCGATCGGATACATCAGTGTAGATCAGCGCTTATTGGTTCAAAAAGGTGAAGATCGCTTTGCCAGCATAGAAGATTTTGTTGCCAATGAAGATCTGATCTTAGGTACGCAGGCACAAACCACCAACTACGAAACTGCTGTTGAATACCTTCCCGAAGATCGCATTCAAGCTTTTGAGCAGTTTCCCTTTGCCGTACAGGCTTTGATCGCTGGCGATGTAGATGCCGTCTTGATCGATGAAACAGCCGGTCTGGGATACACGGGCACCAATGCCGAAGAACTTGAACTGATTGGTCCCTCTATTTCGGGTGATGAACTCGGATTCCCCTTCCCGTTGGGCAGCGCTCTTGTTGAACCGGTAAACCTCGCCATCCAGGCTTTGAAGGATAACGGAAAGCTTGAAGAGATCAATATGAAATTTTTCGGTCCTGAATTCACTCTTACCTACGACGATATTCAATAGAAGAATTAAAAATAAAGAAGAAATTTGTCAGACCGGTTTATAAGCCGGTCTGACAGATACACTAGATTGGAGCAGTCAATGGCAGTAAATGACCGATTTGTGACACAAAAGAGCAAGAGTGAATTGCAGTCTGGCAGTGAGATGCAGCTTACCAAGAAAGATTTTCCCTGGTGGATGATAGCAATAGGGGTAGTAATTGTGATAACTTTCTTGATGATCCAGATCAACCCTGATTTTAAAGATGCATTCAAAATTATTCGAGCCGGTCTGGGGGTTACGATTTCCACAACGCTGAGCGCCTACAGTATTGCGATACTGCTGGGCTTATTTATTGGATTGGGGCGAGTATCCGAAAGCGTGGTTTGGCGAAATATATCCACCATCTATGTCGAGATCATCCGTGGGGTACCATTAATGGTACTCATTTTTTTTATAGCGCTGGTTCTCATCCCCGGTCTTACCGCGATAGTGAGTTCTCTGGGTGATGTACTGATCAGCTGGGGCATTGAAGATTTTGGATCGAAACTGGCTGCGGTTGAAAATAAATCCATCTCGATGAACGTACGCGCTATTATTTCACTGGCGATCACGTATGCGGCATTTTCGGCTGAGATCTTCCGCGCCGGTATTCAATCTGTCAGCCAGGGGCAAATGGAGGCTGCGCGATCGCAGGGGTTGAGCCGTTGGCAGGCGATGCGTTATGTGATCCTCCCTCAAGCTATCCGCAATGTACTCCCTGCGCTTGGAAATGATTTGATCTCCATGTTGAAAGATTCATCGCTGGTTTCCATTCTGGCAGTACGCGATATCACCCAGGTTACGCGGCTCTATGTGGGACGTTCATTTAAATTTGCAGAAGCGTATTCGATTCTCTGTGTACTGTACTTAACCCTTACATTGATTTTATCGCTGTGCTTGAAGGCTATTGAAAGGAAGATGCAAAATGAGCGAAAATAAAACCCCTATGATCGAAGTAAAGGATCTGTCGAAAAATTTTGGTGTGGTTGAAGCGGTGAATGGGGTCAGCCTGAAAGTATTCCCAAAACAGGTGCTGGTGATCATTGGTCCCAGCGGGTCGGGGAAATCTACGCTGCTGCGCACCATGAACTGGCTTGAAAAACCAACCGAAGGGGAAGTGATGGTAGATGGAGTGTCTTTATCGGAAAATCAGCACTGCATCAACTCGATTCGCTCGAATATTGGCATGGTTTTTCAGAGCTTCAATCTCTATGGTCATCTGACTGTTACCGAGAATATCACGCTGGCATTACGCATTGTAAAGAAGATCAAAAAGAGTGAGGCAAAAAAGATAGCCTTTCAACAGCTCACAAAAGTAGGCATTGCGGATAAGGCGGATTATTATCCTGCTCAATTATCCGGCGGTCAGCAGCAGCGGGTAGCCATTGCGCGCGCTCTGGCTATGGAACCGAAGGTGATGCTTTTCGACGAACCTACCAGCGCACTCGATCCGGAAATGATCAAAGAGGTGCTGGATGTAATGCTCCTGCTGGTAAAAGATGGAATGACTATGGTGATCGTCACGCATGAGATGGGGTTTGCCAAAGCCGCTGCGGATGAGGTCATTTTTATGGATATGGGAAAGATCGTCGAGCGGGCTGCCCCGGAGGTTTTCTTCGAGAATCCTTCTTGTGAGCGCTCCAAGCAGTTCCTATCACAGATCTTGAGTCATTAATTATGGTACCTATGCAGCATTGACTTGGAGGAGTTAATTTACTATAATATGCCATCCGCTAATAGGACAATGTCTTATAGAGCGGGACAACGGAGAGAAGAATGCAGAATGGATCATTTCACTTTTACGATGGGAAAATTGTTCTGAGGGTACGCAATCGCGTTTGTAATAATTCAGAAGAATTGATAAAAAGCGAGGCATTTGCGAAGATACTCTGGCGTTTTCTGGAGAAACTTGAAAATCGCAAATCAGAGCTGCTGAATATTTTCCCTGATGCAGCGATCGATCGTGAATCCATGGAGACTCTGATCGATGTTCTTTTCTATCTTTCCCGGTTATCTGCAGAAAAGGTTGAGAAGATCGTGGAAGGCTCTGCTCCGTTCTTGAAGAATCCATTTTTACTCAACGAGTTTGTAGAGCAGTTATATAACTACTGGCGTTCCCTTCACCGCCTGATCATTTGTGACTCTGTTTTCGACCGGTTTGACCAAAAACCCTACCGCACTTTCAATGATCTGGTCGAAAGCCTGATGCATATCGTTCGATCCACCTATCGAACCATCCAGGAAAATATCACGGGCAATCATCCCAAGATCTACCGCCAGGTGAGTGCCGGTGCTGAAATCGGTGCGATTGCGCTTCCGTACCATATTAATTATCCTGACGGTTTATATGACTCTCTGCAGGATATTTTTGTGATCCGTCAGGCTCTGATCTATCCTCCTATGATTTTCAATACCCCAATGAATAAGAGGAAGGGTCAATTCGAAGAGATCAAGAAGAACCCGCTGGAAAAGCTGGATCTGAATCCCAATGAATGGTTGTGCTATCCGGCAAAGGTCGGTGAATTGCTGATCATGGTCTATTTTTCGCTTGACCTGTTCGAACTTGGTTTTTCCCTGTGTAATCTCTTCGAGCTGGCAGATGAAGAAGATCTGAAACGCAAACCGGATGCCATCTTCATATACGGCTTTCCCCCGGCAGAAGCTCTGCAGGTGAATGGAAATGAAACTGTTTTTTATGAAGATGTTGAACACGATTGTTTGATCGGGTCCATTCCCGATAAAGATGAATACGGCTATTTTGGCTATTTGAAGAAGATGATCCTGACCCTGCATAATATCAAGCGTATGAAATCTGGATTTTTACCGTTTCATGGGGCAATGATCAGGCTGACCCTGAGTAACGAAAAACCGTTCACCCTGGTCATCATGGGTGATTCGGGGGCAGGGAAATCAGAAACCATCGAAGCGCTGCGCCGGGTTCGTTCGGCAGATATTCAAGATATTTTGATTATTGCTGATGATATGGGTTCTTTATCACTCGATGCGGGTGAAAAGGTCGCGGGATATGGAACAGAAAATGGGGCTTTTGTGCGATTGGATGATATGCAGGCTGGATACGCGTTCGGTCAAATTGACCGTACGATCATCATGAATCCAGATCAGGTAAATGCGCGGGTGGTTATGCCTGTTACCCGCTATGAATATGTCATCAAGGGAATTCCTGTAGATGCGGTTTTGTATGCAAACAACTATGAAGCGGTGGATGCACAGCATCCCGCGATTGAACAGTTTGCTGCCCCGTCAGATGCCCTGAAGGTATTCCGCCGCGGAGCCGTGATGAGCAAAGGCACCACTGCCACTACCGGTGTGGTTGAAAATTATTTTGCCAATATTTTTGGTCCGGTGCAGTTTAAAGATCTCCATGATGAAATTGCCGAAAAATATTTCAAGGCTTTTTTTGATGAAGGTTTATATGTTGGACAGCTGCGCACCATGCTGGGTATTCCCGGGCAGGAACGAAAAGGGCCTGAAAATGCAGCGCTGGCATTGCTGGATCTGATCCGCAGCAGATCTTGAAATATCCTATCTGATAGGTGAAGTCAGTTCTATCGATTCACTGAATGCAGCAGGTAAAATTGATTCACCGTATAATGGTTTTGATGATAGATGAATACGGCGATTTTCCGTTTTTATGCTGAATTGAATGATTTTTTGGAACCTGAAAAACGGTATTGTGATTTCACGGTTTCATTTCCATCCGGACAAACGGTAAAACATCTCATTGAATCCAGCGGTATTCCGCACACAGAAGTCGATCTCATCCTGGTGAACGGCAGCCCTGTGGAATTTTCCTATCAGTTGAAAGATCAGGCTAGGGTGAGCGTTTACCCGGTCTTTGAAACGGTCGATATTTCCAAGATTAATGTTTTGAGACCTACTCCATTGCGTGAAATAAAATTTGTGCTTGATTGCCACCTGGGCAGTTTGGCGGTCTATCTGCGGCTGCTTGGTTTTGACGTGATCTATCGCAATGATTTTCCTGATGAAGAGCTGGCAGAAATTTCCGAAAAAGAAAAATATATCTGTCTGACCAGGGATCGAGGATTATTAAAAAGAAAGCAGATCACGCATGGATATCTTGTCAGGGCGCTTGATCCGAGAAAGCAGCTGGCAGAAGTGGTCAGGCGATTTCAACTTATTCCAAGTATGAAGCCGTTCACCCGTTGTACACGCTGCAACGGATTTCTTCACCCTGTTCCTGAAGAGTCCATCGCAGATCAACTGCTGCCGGGCACCCGCTCTCACTTTCATGAGTTTTCTCGCTGCGATCTATGCGGCTGGATTTATTGGAAAGGTGCTCATTATGAGCGTCTGCAGAAGATCGTTGATTTTGTTGTGAATGAAACGCAAAAAGAGAATTAGAATTCTTGAAATAGATGATCAATTCAGAATAGCCTGTCTATCTTGATAATTCTATGATTAGTAGTATGATTCCCCCCTTGTGCGATTGCATCAAACAATTCATTGAAAGAACTGTATTATTAAGGAAGATGTGAACGCGTTTGATTTTGATCAAAATAAACTTGTGACCATCCATGCGAAAGATGTCTATCCTTTTTTGGAATCATCCTCCGATGGGTTATCCAAAGAAGAAGTACTCTCTCGTCAGAAACAGTTTGGTCCGAATCTTCTGCAGGCAGAAAAAAAAACTCCCCTGATCGTTAAATTACTGGCTAATTTCACCCATCTGATGGCGATTTTGCTCTGGGTAGGAGGAGCCGTCGCATTGGTCGCCCGTATGCCCGAATTGGCTGTGGCGGTTTGGTTGGTGAATGTCATCAACGGCATTTTCAGCTTCTGGCAGGAGTTCCGGGCTGAAAAAGCATCGGAAGAACTCCGAAAGCTGCTGCCGACCTATGCCCGCGTTTTGAGAGAAGGGAAGGAAGAAAAAGTGCTGGCTGAAGACCTGGTGCCAGGCGATGTGGTGCTCTTTTCAGAAGGTGAAAAGATTTCTGCCGATTGCCGCCTGGTTGAGCAGGCAGCTTTTCGTGTGGATCAATCAACGCTTACCGGCGAATCACGCCCTGTAGGGAAAAGTGCAGAGATATCAACCTTGAGCGAAATATCAATGACGGAACAGCCCAACCTGGTATTTGCAGGAACCAGTGTCGCTGCTGGAACGGCAAAGGGAATTGTCTATGGTACTGGCATGGAAACGGAATTCGGTAAGATCGCTCATCTTACGCAGACAATGAAAGAAGAACTCAGCCCTCTCCAGATCGAAATGAAATCCATAACAAAAACAGTATCGATCATTGCAGTTCTCGTTGGCATTGTTTTTTTTATTTTAGCTATATTGATCGCCAGGATCGATCTGTTTGAGGGTTTTATTTTTGGCTTGGGAATGATTGTAGCTTTTGTCCCTGAAGGACTGCTGCCGACTGTTACCCTGGCTCTTGCCATGGGCACGCAGCGTATGGCGAAAAGGCAGGCGTTGGTGAAAAAATTGTCGGCAGTCGAGACATTGGGATGCACAACCGTCATCTGCACCGATAAGACCGGAACCCTAACTCAGAACGAAATGACAGTCCGTCGACTCTGGATTCCCCGGATCAAAGAGGAGAAGACAGGTTATTTAAATGGAAGCATTGAGGTAAATGGGATCGGCTATAACCCGACCGGGAGTTTTGCCTGGAAGGATGCTCCTGATTCAACCGTATCGCAGACAGAAATGCAGTATCTATTAAAAGCAATTTTATTATGCAATAATTCTCGTCTGATCGCACCGCAGGGAAAAGAAACTGCCTGGAGAATTCTGGGTGATCCAACCGAGGCGGCTTTAAAAGTCGCTGCAGTGAAAGCACAGCTGGATGAAGATGAAATACTGCAGAAATATCCTCGTATCCTGGAAGTCCCTTTTGATTCAAGGCGCAAGCGGATGTCCACCATTCATTTGGAGAAACTGCAAAATAAACCCAGATCAGCTTTTTCGCGAAGTACACACATTGCTTTTGTAAAGGGTGCTCCAAAAGAGCTGATTGATCTCTGTTCGGAAATTTCTATTTCAGGAAATATACAGCCCATCACCGATGATTGGAAAAAGATAGCGATCGAAGAAAACGACGCGATGGCAAGGGACGGCTTACGCGTTTTGGCTGTTGCATACCGCAGGCTGCCCGGAGATATGATTTCGCAGACAGCCGAGGATGTGGAGCAGGATCTGACCTTTTTAGGATTGGTTGCCATGATGGACCCACCCCGTGAGGAGATCAGCGCAGCAGTGCAGAAATGCAACCAGGCTGGAATACGTGTGATCATGATCACCGGCGATTATGGATTAACAGCAGAAAGCATTGCCCGCCGGGTAGGGATCATCCATTCAGCGAATCCCCGCATCATCACCGGTTTTGAACTCGATAGCCTTACAAATGAAAAACTGAAAGAAGCATTTCTTGATGAGGTGATCTTCGCCAGGGTTTCCCCGGAGCACAAATTGCGGGTAGTGATGGCATTGCAGGAACTCGGACATATTGTGGCAGTTACGGGAGATGGTGTGAATGATGCTCCGGCATTAAAACGTGCCAATATTGGGGTAGCCATGGGCATTACGGGCAGTGATGTGGCAAAAGAAGCAGCGGCGATGATTTTGCTGGATGATAATTTTGCGTCTATTGTTAATGCTGTGGAAGAAGGACGAGCCGTATACGCAAATATCAAGAAATTCACTTCCTATATATTTACCAGCAACACTCCCGAAGCGGTACCGTTTATCATTTATGCTTTTTCCGCGGCTCGTATCCCCCTGGCTTTGAATGTAATGCATATCCTCGCAGTTGACCTGGGAACAGATATGGTGCCGGCACTGGCGTTGGGTGCAGAACCACCTGAACCGGGCATTATGCAGCAGCCGCCGCGTAATTTAAATGAACACGTAATTACGCCAAAGCTCTTGAGACGGGCATATTTTTTACTGGGTCCCCTGCAGAGTTTGGCGACCATGGCAGCGTTTTACTTCTATTATTGGACGAATGGCTATGCCGGTCAGTGGCTGGATTTACCTGCCTCGGGAGCTATCTATCGTTCTGCAACAGCCATGGCGCTTGCAGCAGTGGTAACCACCCAGATCGGGGATCTGTTTGCCCAGCGGGCTGAGAGAACACCGCTGCTGAAAATGCCCCTATTTAATAATAAAATGATCTGGATTGGAATTCTTTCAGAATTAATAGTGATCGCAGCTGTTGTGTATCTTCCATTTTTCAACCGGTTTATTGGAACTGCGAGTTTTTCACTTAAATATTGGCCATTTTTGTTTGCCTGGACACCGTTATTGGTGATTGGTGATGAAATTAGAAAATGGATCGCAATTAAATTCAGATCTCCAAATGATAAACACGAAGGAGGTGTACCGTGAGAGTGATCGTGATTGGTTGTGGTAGATTAGGTTCAGATATTGCTCGCGAGATGGATCAACGCGGGAATGATGTGATCGTGATCGATAAAGATCCACTTGCTTTTGAAAATCTTGGCAGGGCTTTTCATGGCAAAACGGTCGTCGGGATTGGATTTGACCGGGATGTGCTTACGAAAGCTGGTATTGATATGACAGATGCTCTGGTTGCAGTTACTGCAAGCGATGAAGCAAATGTAGTGGCTGCTCGTATTGCAAAATATACATTTCGGGTACCAAAAGTTGTGGCGCGTGTTTATGAACCGCGAAAAGCAGAAATCTATCGCCGCCTTGGTATTCCGACCATCTCACCTGTCACGATCGCCGGGGAGAGGATCTCAGAAATTCTTTCTTTTTCACATTTAAAAACTATTATGACCTTGGGTTCAGGTGAGGTGATCATCACGGAGATCGAGGTGACCGCTTCCATTGAAGGGAAGAAGATTTCACAGCTTGAAGTTCCCAATGTGGCACATCCTATTTCCTTGTTGAGAAGTGGAAAGACGATGCTGGCTGCTCCCAATCAAATCCTCGAGATGGGGGATGTGATCCATCTTGCAGTCATGGTTGGTATGACCGATCGTGTGAAAGAAATGTTGAAGTAATTACCGGAGGATAACCATGAAAGTATTGATCATTGGCGGTGGAAAAGTAGGAACTTACCTGGCATCTCATCTTCTCGATGGCAACCATGAGGTGATTGTTGTTGAACAGCGTCGTGAAGAGATCGAAAGATTGAAAACTGAATTGGGTGAGAATCGTGTAATTCATGGCAGTGGAACAGATCCGGTTGTGCTGGAGTTAGCTGGTATCCGCACTATGCAGGTGATTGCTGCCGTAACAGGCAGTGATGAGACGAACCTGGTAGTCACGAACCTGTCCCGCTTTGAATTCAATGTTCCCAGAACTATCGCACGCATTAATAATCCCAAAAACGACTGGATGTTCACGGAAGAAATGGGAGTGGATGTCGCGCTGAATCAGGCGGATCTTATGGTCCATTTGATCCTTGAAGAGATGTCGATGGGCGATATGATGACCCTGCTGAAATTGCGGCGTGGTAAGTTCTCTATTATTGAAGAAAAATTGGCTCCGCAATCAAACCTGGTGGGATTGACGTTGGGGCAGGCAAAGTTGCCTCATGATTGCGTTATTCTTGCTGTAATGAGGAAAGACGATATCTTGATCCCGCATGGAAATCTGGAACTCAATGCAGGTGATGAATTGATTATGCTGGTCCATGGGGCGCAGCTAGATCAGGTAGAGAAAATATTAAGCTCGTAGTGGTTTAGTAAAAATCATACCTGAGTCTAATAGATTTTAAGATAAATTCCATTATGATTGACAATAGCAATGGTATCCATTGCTGCAAATAGCATTCAGGATTGTGAAAGGTGGAATCGGCAATGAATACTTCACAGCGGATTGGAATTGTATCCTTGATCATTGTCGTCGCGGCAGCAAGCGCTGTGGTCGGAGCATATATCGGCGGGAGAATGGTCATAATAAACCAGGCTGCCCGGGTTACTCCAATAGTTGAACCTTCTCCAACTGTAGAAAAGATAGAATCCCAGGTTATAAATCAATCCATTAATATCAGCAGCTCAGAGATCGATACGGTGATCACTAGAGCGGTTGAAGAGATCGAGCCGGCGGTGGTAACGGTGGAAGGGGTTGTGCCGGGGACCCAGACATTCTTCGGCAGGACTGCAGATGCAATGGTTAGCGGAAGCGGTTTTATCATTTCGAAAGATGGCTATATTGTTACCAATAACCATGTGGTGGAAGACACAAGTGAACTTTCAGTTGTTTTAAGCGATGGTACGGAACTGCCCGCAGAGATCGTTAGTCGAGATAGCTATGCGGATCTGGCTGTATTAAAGGTAGAAGGGACCATGCCCGCAGTGGCACCGCTCGGCAGCTCGGAAGATCTAAAACCCGGAGAAACGGTTATTGCCATCGGCTCTCCATTAGGTACTTTTCGCAACAGTGTCACGGTGGGTGTGATCAGCGCAACAGGGCGTACCTTGGATACCGGAGAAGGATATTACATGGAAAACCTGATCCAGACAGATGCAGCTATCAACAGCGGCAATTCAGGTGGTCCTTTGGTGAATCTCGCCGGAGAAGTGATTGGTGTGAATGCGGTGGTGGTGCGGGGCAGTTCCAGCAGCAGTGCGAGCGCAGAAGGACTGGGTTTTGCCATTCCATCGGATACGGTTAAACTTATCAGCGACCAGATCATTGAAAAGGGATATTTTGCCCGCCCCTATATGGGAATTGGTGTGCAGAATATCACCTCTTCGATCGCGAAGCGGTATAATTTCCCGGTTGACTGGGGCAGCTATATCACTGAGGTGATATCGGGCAGCCCGGCTGCGGAAGCCGGACTGCGGGCTGGAGATATCATTACCCATCTTGGTGAAGTTGAGATCACAGAAGATATCACCTACCTCAATGCCCTTCTTATGTACCAGCCCGGGCAAACAATTGAAGTGGAATTTTACCGTGGTACACAGAAGATGACGGCAGCAGTTACGCTTGCGGAAACATCCGTTCAATAAACTATATCTGTGAGGGAAAATTGAATACTGGTTTAACCGATTCCATTCGACTAATATGCTTTGATGTCGATTACACGCTTTTGTCTGATGATCAGCAGCTGCTTCCTGAGACGGAGCAGATAATAAAAAAATTGCAGTCACAGGGCATTAAAACAATTTTGGCGACCGGGAAGAATCTAAATGCGACGCGTGATATCGTGAACCGTTTGGATTTGAATGATCCCCTTATTTTTTCCAACGGGTGCATTATTCAATATCGCGATGGGAAGATATTTTCACAAAAAGGGATCAGCGCTGAGAAAGCCAGGGAGGTTGTTCAGTTGGGGGATGCGCGGGGGATGGATATGATGATCAGCGTCCCTAATGAGATCATTGTAAAAAAAGATGGACCATTCTTTCGTAAATTGGAAAAATATGGCAACTCCAATTTGCTGGAAGTAAATGACTGGAGTGAGATCGAATCGGACCTGGATCGTATTTTAAAAATTGTCTTCGTCGATGAAGATAATAATAGGTTGCTGGATATGGATAAGATCTTGCAAGATACCATTTCGGATGGGATCGAAACCTGCCATTCGCTTCCTATCCTGCTTGAAGTACTACCGTCAGGAGTCAGTAAGGGATCTGCTTTAAAAAAAGTGGCTGAATTTCTAAATTATCCCCGCGAAGCGATCATCGCATTTGGGGATGGAAATAATGATATTGAAATGATCGAGTTCGCAGGGATCGGAGTGGCGATGGAAAACGCCACTCCGGAATTGAAAAAAGCTGCTGATTTCATTGTGCCTTCGAATAATGAAGAAGGTCCGGCGCAATTTCTAAAAGATATCTTTAATTTGCACTAACCACAGTCTTCTGTTTTTCTTTTGAAAAAGCGAATAACAGAATAAAGATCCCTGCAATGAAGAAAGGAATCATACCGATCAATCCGGTTGGGTAGGGTCCCAGGAGCGCGGGAGGATTTTTTGTAAGAAACAGCACCCCGATGGAGGCGATTCCATTCAATGCGCCGTGACCGATGACTGCTGCCCATACGCTTTTTGATTTCGTGGTAACCCAGGCGAAGAAAATCCCCACAACCGTAGTGAAAAGCACCATCATCAGTAAACCAAGCCAGGGAAACCCGGTGTAGTCAAAGCCATAGTTGTAGCCCATTAAAATTACCGGCCAGTGCCACACACCCCAGATCACACCGGTTAGCAGAACGGCTTTTTTCTCCCCGAATACTTGCAGCTTGGGGAGTAAATATCCTCTCCATCCAAATTCTTCTCCGAAGGTGCTGATCAGATTCAGAATGGGGGAGGCGATGATGGCATAGATAACCTGTATCAAAAGAAATTGATATACAGCAGAAGAATCGGAGCCTTCTATATAAGCAGATAATTGAGAAGTAAGATTGGCTAGCCCGGTATCAAAATAGCTGGGTAAAAAGACGAAGAACAATGCAGATCCCAGCATAACCAGTATTGGGGTGCCTATCCATGCAGCCAGTATGTAGCGCCAGCTGGCACGAAAATCAAGCTTCAAGAGCATGTCATTCCAACCTTCTTTCGTGATCGTGCGCGTTAAAATATTGGCGATGGCAGGTCCCCACATATAGGTGCTTGCCAGCAGGAGAGCTGCCAGGGTGACGCTGGCGCTTTTTATTACAACCGGGCTGTTCGTCAGACCGCCGGTCAGATAGATGACCAGTGCCGTGATCCATGAGATGCTGAAAGCACAGATCAGGAATACGATAATTCTCTTTTTATTCATATATTTTTTCCTTATTCTTTATACATTGATCCCGAAAAATTTATTTACAAGATTGCCAATTATAAAGGAGAATAATGCCACACCAAGGCTGATCAACGACATCTCAAAGAAGCGCTTTTTGAAATCTAGCCCTTTTGCGACGGAAATATAAAAATTGAAAACCGCGATCACCAGAATGGCATTCCCTATTGTCCAGGCTAAACTGACCAGGTAATTTTTCGCAACCAAATAGGGCAAGATTAGTATCGCAACGGTTAGAATATAAGCGATGCCGGTATAAATGGCAGATTTTCCAGGTGATTTTTCGCCTTCTTCGGATTTCGCAGATAGATATTCAGAAGCCGCCATGGAAAATGAGGCAGAGATTCCGGTGATCAATCCTGCCAGTGCGATCGTTTTTGTATCTTTGAATGCGAATGTGAGCCCTGCCAGTGCGCCGGTCAATTCTACCAGTGCATCGTTCAATCCAAGCACCACAGATCCTGCATACTTAAGGCTTTCCTCATCAAGCATTGCCAGAAGTTCATCTTCATGCTTTTCTTCTTCTTCAAGGATCGTTTTTGCTTCAGGGATCAGATCGATCAATGAGGAATAGTTTTCTTGCGCTTTTTCTTCCCCCAGTTCCATCAGTTTGATGCCAAAAGTTAACCCCAGTAATTTGGACAACCAGAAGTAAAAGCGGACACGCAGCTGGTTGGATTTGATATCAGATCCTGTATAACGCTTCCAGATTTGGTAGTGTTTTAATTCTTCCTGTGCGATGCTTTTTAAAACCTGGGCGTTGTGTTTGTCTTTAATAACCCCGGATAATTTTAGATAGGTATAATAACCACTCAGCTCTTCTTTTTGCAGAATTAGGATATTCTTGACCTGTTCAAGTGTGAGATCCATAATCAAAGCCTCCTTAATGCGTATTTTGCCTTATTTTTCTCTTTTTTCTATCTTGTTTTTTTCCCTATTTTCTGTATACTACATATACCGCTGTCACATTTAAATATTGAAGGCATAGATCTAAAGTTTGAATTTGGTCGCTTGAAGGGCATTTAACTACCCCATTGTAACCTACCCAAACAAATTTTAGGGAGCCAATAGCGAAACCGGTCAATTATGGCCGGTTTTTTATGTTAAACGAAGAAGAAAGAAGGAGGGCTGATATGAAGAAAGCAAGAATAGCAAGAGGGTTGAGAATAATTTCGATCGTATCAATGATGACATCTTTAGTATTCTTCGGTATGGGGAATACGAAAGTCACAGAAGCCACAACTGGATGTGGTCCCGGCGGGTGTGATGCATGCAATAATATTCCGGGCAACCAAACATCATATCCACCAAATACATATAAGGACTGGTGGGGGAATTGCGTTTGTAATTCAGGCTATGATTGGGTTGGTGGATCGCCAAGCGAAGCCGGGTGTGAACTTATCCCGGTGGATGTCTGCAACAATATTCCCGGATTCCAGGCTTCTCCCCCGACCGGAACCCATAGTCAAGGAGGAGACTGCGTTTGCGACTCTGGTCTTAGCTGGTCAGATGGTTATCCGAGCGAAAGCGGCTGTGAGAACTGCCAGGTAGTTTCTGAGAGTGTTGGTTTATGCCATCACAATTTCGGGAACGGCTGGGTTTCTATTACCGTCGATGCTAATGCTTCGGGTCTCCAGGGTGGTCACGCGGGACACAGTTGGGATATCATTCCCGCGTTCACCGTAAAAGACGATTGTGGTAATACGGTTTACACCTATGGTGGGAAGAATATGTCCACGAATTTTGGGGGCTATTCTGGAGCACAGATATTGATGAATGGCTGCAAGATCCCGGTTTGCGGTGATGGAGTAAAAGATTATAACGAAGCGTGTGATGATGGCAACTTGGATGAAACAGATGGCTGTACAACATTGTGTACCTGCGGTGTCTGCGGCTGCGGTATCCCTGAAACGGATACCGATGGCGATGGAACACCGGATTGTCAGGATCAATGCCCCAATGATCCCAATAAGATAGTACCTGAAGAGTGCGGATGCGGAATCGCCGAAACGGGGGATACCGATGGTGACGGAACGGCTGATTGTAATGATGGCTGTCCTGATGATCCCAATAAGATTGCAGCAGGAATCTGCGGCTGCGGCGTAGCAGATACGGATTCGGATAATGATGGCACACCGGATTGTAATGATGGCTGTCCCTCTGATCCTAATAAACAGGCTACTGGAATCTGCGGCTGCGGCGTAGCAGACTCGGATGCTGATGGTGACGACACTCCAGATTGTAATGATGGCTGCCCTGATGATCCCAATAAGCAGGCTCCTGGAATCTGCGGCTGCGGTGTAGCGGATACGGATTCGGATAGCGACGGCACACCGGATTGTAATGATCTCTGCCCGAATGATACCGATAAAACTGGTCCTGGAGTTTGCGGCTGCGGTGTAGCGGATACGGATTCGGATAGCGACGGCATTCCAGATTGTAATGATCTCTGTCCTGATGATCCACAGAAGATAGAGCCAGGTGTCTGCGGCTGCGGTACGGCGGATATTGATACCGATGGTGATGGAACGCTGGATTGTCTGGAAAACTGCCCGAATGATCCTAACAAAACAGAGCCCGGAGTTTGCGGCTGTGGTGTTCCGGATGAAGATACTGATGGCGATGGAACCCTGGACTGTGCAGATTTATGTCCTTATGATCTGACAAAGACAGCTCCCGGACAATGCGGATGCGGTGTGCCGGATACGGATACGGATGGCGACCTGATTGCTGACTGTGTTGATAACTGCCTGCTAACTCTCAATGGAGATCAGAGCGATGTCGATGGTGATGGATTCGGTGATCTTTGCGATAACTGCCCTGATACAGCTAATGTAGATCAACTTGACACCGATGGTGATGGCGTTGGGGACACCTGCGATAACTGTGTTGCCATTGCCAACCCCGATCAGGCTGATGAGAACCAGAATGGTACTGGTGATGCCTGCGAAGCCGCAGGAAAATTCGCTCTTGATCCTGATCCTTACTGCTTGTCAAATGGCAATTTGCAGTGGTCAGTGACCAACAACAATGGCTTCTCGGTTCCTAACTTCACATGGAGTCTGGATGGAGGAGCCTATGGCAGCGGAGGTCCAAGTACAATATCTCCTGGAACCATGATGGTTGGTACTACACCTGATGGAACACACACCCTCAGCATTAGCTGGAATACGGGGAGTGATAGCTTTACATCAACAGTATCGTGCAACCTTGCTGTCTGTGGTAACGGTGTTTTAGAGCCAGGCGAAAGCTGCGATGATGGGAACACTGTCAATGGAGATGGTTGTAATGCATCTTGCGCTACTGAAACACCTGTGACATTTCTCGCGCCGCCTATTATTCCAGTAACGGGTGCGGGTGGTCCAACAGAGGAATTACTGATTCCTGTAACGGGTATCGATCTTGCATCACAGGTACAGGCAAAGTACCTGGCTATTTCAAAGATCAGCCTGTTCGTTGGATTGGGCTGCCTGGGAATTTCTTTTGGAATCGATGGACTTCCTCGAAAGAAGAAAGAATAAGAAAGTAAGTAGTAGAGTTGTACAAGAGAGGGATCTACCGTAAGGTAGATCCCTTGATTTTAAGGATATATCGAAAGCTCTTTTTATATAATCCCTTTTTATAAATTCTAGAATTATTCAAAATGATAGTATTTATTTTGATAGTTCAATTGTATAATGAAGCACAAAATTCGGTTAAATTAGTGATTTTTTTCTTAAATATAATTATATGAAAGGCAGATATGTGCATAAATAAATAGGGAAGGAGCAAAAAGATATCTCTTATTTTATTGTTTTAACGACAAGAAAAAGCGAATTCTGAAATACTGTTTCAAAAATGGACTTAAAAAACCGTACATTGCTGGTAATCATCGTGATTTTTCGTGTTCTTATCACCCTGGGGATAATGCTAACTTTATTCCTGGGATTGTGGATAGGATATTTTACTGTACCTATTATATTAATTGGTGTCTTCTCAATCATATTGGCTATTTCAGATGTTGGTGTGCTGTTTTCTTTGCGAAAAAAAGGGGCTGTGCCTTTCAATGTAGATAGATCAGAAAGAACGCCTGATAAGAATATCACTCACAACAATCATGAGTACTAAAAATGATTCTTATCTGCAGATTGCCAAGCGATTCAAACCGCAGAATATTTACCCCGGAATTTCTAAAGAAGATTCTGAAAAATTGAATATAGTCCCTCTCTGGGCAGATCAAGAGAATTATTACATTGGCACAGCGGATGCCGGCTTTAATAAGGTCGATGAAATCGAGCGATTTATAAAAAAACCGGTTCATCCGATCCTGCTGACGTATTTACAGCTTGAGCTGCTGCAGGAGCAGTTATATTCTGATAGAAAACTTGAATTACCCGATATCGGGATAAGTGAGATCCAGGCGTTTTTACAGGGGGAGCAAAATGAATCATCTGAAATAAAAAAGGCTCTGAAGCCTGAAAAATCTGCCTCCTCAACTCTGCAAAGCCTTACTGAAGAAGAAGCTCTATTTTTAGAAGCGCTTGGTATCAGGCATTGTCTTCCTCACATCGATCTCAATATGATCAATTTTCAGGAATATCTGTCAGTGCTTGTCCCGTTTCAGGACGCAAACAAATACCAGATCATCCCTCTATGGTGGATTGGAAGTCGTCTATATTTGGGATTGAATGCGGCTGCTTTTCCAGATAGAACCGAAGATATTGAAGAAATTTTCCCGTTTGATATTCAGCTTGTTTTGTGTGAAGAAAAACAGTGGAAAAAAATTTTTCGAGCGAAATATCTGGAACAAAAAAACCGGCATGAAATTTCAGATGAGGATCGTATCAAGATCCTTCAAAAGAGTTACTCTTTGAATGATTATGATATGGCAAGGGCAAAAATATACAGCGAGCAATATCGAACGTCCTACTTGATCGCTCTGGAAGTACTGAAAATAGTTTCTTCAGATGTTCTTTTAAAAGTAGAATCTCAGCTTGCAAAAATTCCAGTTTGGGATATGAAAAACAAACCGGATGTTTCATTGAAAAATGTTATACCACCGGGAATAGCGCGGAAGCTTCAAATCATTGTTTTTGAAGAAAATAACAGAGTTGTTGTATTGGGGGAAACCATTTCAAAGGAAGCAGTTAATCTGGTTCAGGCTTTTACCTTAAAAACAGCAAGCCCATTTCTGATCGATAATACGAGCTTAACCCGATGGATGGATGCCTTCTATCCGCAAGAAGGATCAGAAACCACTGCGTATTGTTTTGTTCCTTTAAAAGAGGTTATTCTGAAAATGGGACTGGTTTCAGAAGAACAGATGAATGAGGCTGCTGGAGGGATCAATGCGGGCGACCGGCGCCTGGGTGAATTGCTTTTAGAGAAAGATTATCTGGATGATGTCGACCTGTCGATTTCGCAAAGCATTCAGACAGGGATTCCATTCACTTTGATGGAACATGCGAATTTACCCAGGGAGCTTTTTAAAACTATTCCTAAAGAAATTGCAAAAGAATACCATCTTCTTCCTTTAATTAACAAGGGAAATTGTGTTTTGATCGCAACCGATGACCCATATAATGGAAAAGGTTTTCGTGAATTTCAAAACACAGGTGCCGACTGTATTTTGCCGGTGCTTGCTCCGAAAAGTGTACTGCATGCTATTCTTGAGCGGAATGTGGGTTCTGAGGTTCGAAAAGTAACTGTAAAAACCAAAGATGAGATTCAGGGGCTGATCTATTCTGACTATCTCACGCAGTCTCAGGCTTATCAGATGACCCGCTTGATCGAAACAGAGGGTATTTCATTTGATGAAGCTTTTATCAGGGCAGGTTACTATGATGAAAATCAGGCAGTAGAAATTTTCACCTCTGTTTTTTCAACACCCTCACTTGATGTTAGCCTGATAGAAGAAAAGATCGATCAGATCGATGGACTGGGAAATAAGATCACGAGAACCATTTACCGTGACCCCGTGAATTTAGGGATAGCCGGGATGATCGATCTGGAAGTGGCGATGCAGTACTGCATGCTGCCAATTCGAAAAGAAGGGAAGAAGATCATTGTGGCTTTTGCCGATCCGATGTATATCAGAAAGCTGAAGTACTTTGCTAAATATTTCCCTCTTCCGATCCAACCGGTACTGGTCGGTCGAACTGATTTATACGATGCGATCACGCGAAATCTCGGTCGAAAGAATATTGGTACCTATCTCCTGGAAAAAGGATATATTACGCGGCGCCAGCTTAATGAAGCGCTGGATCTATCGAGACGAACAGGCGTCCGCCTTGGGCAGGCTTTGTTAACCATGCAGTTCATTCAAGAAGAACAAATGTATGAGGTTCTGGCGCATCAGGCGAAGATGCGGTTCATGAATCTCAACATGGATTCGATCAAGGATGATACGGTTCGCCTGATCGATCCTGAGATTGAGCGGGAGTTTGGTATTCTTCCTATAAAGGCGACCCAAAAAGATCTGACTTTGGCGGTCGTTGATCCATTTGATCAAAGGGGAATTGAGAAAGCGGAAATGATCACAGGGAGGAAAATCCATCCAATCGTCACCACTGATGCTGACCTCGAAAAAGCTCTGGAAAAGGTCTATCATGAAGATTACACGGCGATCAGCACATCGAATCTGCTTACCCGCTCACCCAGAGAATCGGCTTTTCATGTTTTAAGCCGGGGACAGACTAATTTCCTTTTGATCTTGCTGCTCATCTCTGCCGTGCTCATGATCTTTAAATTTGCCCCGTTTGTTATTTTTGTAAACGAGATAATTACCATTTTCTATGTGTGTTTTTCAATTTATAAATTCTATCTGGTCTACAGCGCTCTGAACCACGATTGCGAAGTTCCTATATCACAGGAAGAAATTGACGCACTTGATCCGAAAGACCTTCCTATTTATACGCTGTTGATTCCTGTATATAAAGAGGCGGAAGTTCTTCCGGAGCTGCTGCGTTCTCTTACACATCTCGATTATCCAAGTACCAAGCTGGATATTAAGATCTTGCTCGAGGTGGACGATAAAGAAACCATTCAGAAATTCTATGATCTGAACCTGCCGCCCCATTTCAGGGCGACCATTGTGCCGGATTCGCTTCCGCGCACTAAACCGAAAGCCTGCAATTATGGTCTTATCCATGCGCGCGGCGAATATGTTGTGATCTTCGATGCCGAAGATCGCCCCGATTCAGATCAATTGAAGAAAGCTGTCATTGCATTCCAAAAATCAGATCCCAATGTGGTTTGTATTCAGGCAAAACTGAATTATTACAACCGCACTCAGAATCTGCTTACACAGTGGTTTACCTCGGAATATTCCATGTGGTTTGATCTCTTCCTGCCCGGTTTGGATGCCTCCAGTGCACCAATCCCTCTGGGAGGGACTTCAAATCATTTCAAACGCAACGCACTGGTTGAGGTGGGAGCCTGGGACCCGCATAATGTTACCGAGGATGCTGACCTGGGAATGCGCCTGTATAAGCGGGGATTCCATACCCGGACGATTGATTCAACGACCTATGAAGAAGCCAACAGCCGCCTGAATAACTGGCTGCGGCAGCGTTCGCGCTGGCTTAAAGGTTATATCCAAACATGGCTTGTACATATGCGGGATCCGCTGAAATTATTAAAGGAAACCGGGGTCAATGGTTTTATCAGCTTTCAATTTGTAATTGGTGGAACTTTCTTCTCGGCGATCATCAACCCTCTGCTCTGGACGCTCACTACCGTTTGGTATCTTACACACTGGGAGTTCATCCAGGAATCGTTCCCGGGTTTTATTTTTTACTTGAGTTCGGTCAGTCTTTACCTTGGTAACTTCGTGTTTACGTACATGAATGTGGCAGGAGCAATGCGCAGAAAGCATTATGATAATGTGCGCTTTGCAATTTTAAGCCCGATCTACTGGGGCTTGATGAGTATTGGGGCATGGAAAGGATTCACTCAGCTGATCACAAAGCCGCATTATTGGGAAAAAACCATTCATGGCTTCAGCAAGGGTTTTGAGATGAATATGCGTAATGGGAATGATAAGAAGGAAGGAGAGAGTGATGAACAATCAGAATGAGCTTTCTCCCGCCAGAGTAGGCATGATACCTGAGTATGCACCCGAAACAAAGCGGAGACTTCATATCCGTGAAGGTTTCCTCCGTTTTATAAAACACCCTTCCACCCATATTTTTGTGATCGCTTTTTTCTTTTATGCAATTATCGGGATCTGTGGAACGCTGTTCTATGATATCTCGGATTATGAAGGGATGTCGCGTGTTTCCCAGGCTTTTTCTGCGATCTATGGAAGAAACCCGCACCTTTCAGCAATTGGATTTATCTGGCCGCCTCTTCCGGCAGTATCCGATATTCCTTTTATCGTTCTCTTGCGCCCGTTCAGAAAAGAAATTCTGGCAGAATCATTGATGAGCGCGTTTTATGCCGGTTTTATGATGGTGCAGCTCAATAACATATTAAAGCATTTTAAAGTTGAGCGTGGATGGCGTACTATCTGGATGATCCTGTTTGGGCTTCAACCATTGATTCTGCACAATGCATCACTCGGGATGTCTGAAACGCCATTTATTGGGTTTTTGCTGTTTTCTTTTAATGGATATCTTACCTGGCGGCAGGAGCAGAGAAGTTCAGGGATCATGATGGCAGGTTTAGGTGTATGGCTGGCTCTATACTGCCGCTATGAAGCACTGGCATGGATGGCAGCTATGGCGGTCTGCATCTGCTGGGTCTGGGTTTTCCGGAAAGGAAAAACATCACCTGAAAAGCTGGAAGCTGAGCTTTTAGCGTATCTGGTTCCTCCATCCTATGGATTCATCTTTTGGGTCTTCTTGAACTGGACGATCATGGGTGATCCTATCTATTTTCTCACCGGTCCCGGAGCAACAACCAATACTCCTGATACGGCGCAGACCTACGGACCCGATCATCTCTGGTATTATGCGATGAAATCTGTCAGTGGATCGCTGAAATTACTGACAGACGAGATCTCTTTCATTGGTCCATTGCTGGTTTTTGCGACTATAGTTTTGTTATTGATCATCATTTTTAAGAAGCGCTGGGTGGACTTTGATTTTGTTATGCTGGGCTGGGCGAGCGTTCTGTTTACGGTTATCATTGGTTATCGGGGTTATTTGCCAGCTTTTAGCCGCTATTTCATGTGGATGATCCCTGGTGGAATTATTGTCACAGGTGCAATATATTCTTCTTTAAGGTGGAAGTGGATTAAATTGGTGTTGAATTTGATCCTGATTTGCTTGCTGGTAATTCCCGTTGTGAATCAGATCAGTAAAAAATGGGACCTTATCGATGCACCCATGCCGCAGAAATTGGCTCTTGCGTGGATTATTGCCGGTGAACAACAGTCGGTTTCGTATGAAAATGATTCACTGGATGAAATGCAGATGATCGCAGATTATCTGAATGCGCAGCCGGAAGGCATAACTACAATTGTGGACCATTCTATTTCTATGTCACTGGCGCTTGCAGTAGATCATCCTGAGAACCTTATTATGACGACGGATATGGATTTTTTCGACATTCTGCAGTATCCGGTTGGAAACGCAGATCAGATTCTTGTTCCGTATCCTTCCTTTGATGCGCAGGGCAGATCACAGGTGTTGAAATATTATCCTGGTATTTATGAAGGATTTGAAACATGGACAACTTTTAAATATGAGTTTCCTTCACCATTACCGTGGAGATTATTTACAATTAATAATGATGCCAAAGCAGGAGACTAAGGAGTGAAAAATGGGAAAGAAAATAATAGATAAAACAATAAAAAGCATATTTATCCTCATGCTTTTCTTGGGAGGTATTGCAGCCGTTCCTGCGACCGACGTGCAGGAGCTGGGTGCTACATATACCTTTGAAGATCTGGGGATCCTTTCGGGAGATGACTCTTTTAAGGGCATCAATACCGTAAAGGAATATGGCTTTCAATGGCCCTCCGTATGGCAGCCGCAGGGAAACAGTACCCTTAGGTTGAAATTCAGCCATGCGGAAGCTCTCAGCGAAAGTTCTTCCATCGCGGTAGAGATCAATGGAATAAGGTTGAGCAGTACTGAGCTTACCAGCGTAAACAGTGATGGCGGCGAACTGAACGTGGAAATTCCCGGGGAATTATGGGTTGATGGATATAATCGGCTCAGCCTGGTTCTTTATCTGGGGTATGAGGGTTTTGATTGCTTGAATCTTGACGATGATCTGTTGTGGTTTACAGTTCATACAAGCTCTTCCTTTACATTCCAGTATGTAGAAGAAGATGCTAACCCGAAATTGAATGAATTCCCGCTGCCGTTTGTAAGCAATTCCGGAATTCTTGAAAATATGATCACGTTTATTCTTCCGGATACTCCCACTTCTGCAGAGGTAAATGCTGCCGCGCTGGTCAGTGCAAAGCTTGGTCAATTTGCCAGCTGGCGCACCGTGAACCTCAATTTTGCCTCAGAAGCAGAGGTATTCAGTGATCCGGGCAAAGCCAGGGGAAATATTATCCTCGTTGGGAGAGCGGATAAATTGACTCTACTTGATGATCTGCAGGCACCATGGATATGGGAAAATGGGGTGCTGAAAGAAACCAATGGAAGCACATATCCTGAAAACACGGGTGTGATCTGGAGTGGAAAGTATTATGCAAATTCCAAGCAATCCATCCTGGTAGTGACGGGCGATACTGATTCTGCGGTGGTTGAAGCAGCGAAAGCCCTGACTCGCGATTCCATTTTGGAACAGCTGCCCGATACACTGGCGCTGATCAATGAGGTGCCAGATTCGGTTTCGGCACAGCAGATATTTACTTCAGTCTTTACGCTGGAAAAATATGAATATGTCGATACCACCGCGTGGGGTACTACGGAACAAACCATTTCTTACTCGCTGCCGTTTGCAACTTCCTGGAAGGTGATCGATGATGTTAATCTACGGCTTCATTTTGCTCATTCAGATACAACCAATCGTGAAGAATCGTACCTGACCGTAGAGGTAAATGGAACACCCGCCGGAACTGTATCATTAACGAGCGAAAATGCGGAAGATGCCTGGGCTGATCTGGTGCTTCCAGCACGCCTTTTTGACTTCGGCAGCAACAGCATCTCTATCATAAGCAATATTCATCTGCCTGATTCATATCGCGACAGCCGCTTTGATTGTCTGGATGATGATACAACGGCAGCCTGGTTGGTAGTATATGCCGATACTGAACTGACCGTACCGCTCGGACCTTCCTCGGAAATACTTTCCATTAATGAATTCCCTTATGCCTTTATCGGAAATTCTGATCTCTCAGATTTTGCGATGGTTTTACCGGATGTGTCGGATGCCGCTATTAACAAGCTGGTTATTCGATTAAGTGAATTTTTGGGACATTATTTGAATAGTGAGGGAATTGGGCTGAAGGTTTATACACCAGCCGAACTGGCTTCTGCATCTGAAAAACCCGCTTACCTAATGCTATTGGGAACCCCTACCTGGAATAGTGAGATCGCTAAATTGAATGATCAGCTGCCGCAGCCTTTTGAAGAAGGGACGAATATTCCGGTTGCTCAAGCCGGTATCATTCAAACCAATACCAGTAATGCGGATATTGGTTATCTGCAGGCATTGATCGGTTCAGAAGGATACCCGATCTTGATTGCAACCGGTACAACTGATAAGGGAATAGAATGGGCTGTGGATGCCCTGATGGATGCTGTCAACATCAAGAATCTGTATGGTGATCTTGCTCTCACCCGCGCAGAAGGCTCGATTTCATCGGCAATGATCCAGGATACCAGCGAGTTGGTGCCGGCTACAAATGAAGAACCTATCGCGCTGCAGGAGGAAAAAAGTAATCTTACCCTGTGGATCGGTATTGTGTTTGCTGTTGTAACTTTTGGTGTTGTGGTTGGAAAGATCACAGATGAGATCATAAAGAACAGAGCGAGGAAACATGTTAAATAGAACTTTTTCACAGAACAAATTACTGCTGTTTGCAGTAGGATTGGTAATCGGTGTATTGGTCAGCGCAGGGGTGATCACATTTTTTGATGGGCAGAATATTTTTTTGGTATTCTCTGTGCTGGCTTTTGTGGCTGTTTTGACCATTCTTCATCTGAATTCATGGATGGAGTGGATTGCCCTGGTTATGGGTATGCTTGCGTATGGATATATTCAATATACCCTGCAGCAATCCATGCAGCAGATGATCTTCCAGATTGGTATTTTTTGTGCGGGGTTGCTGCTGACCTTTATCCTATCTCATATTTTTCATCATCAGGTGGCGTATTTTATCGATCAATATCGTTCGAACAGCAATTTGATAAATGAACTTACTCTGCACGATGCAATGGGTATGCTGAAGTGGAAACCGTTTCAACGCAAGCTGGACGAGGAATTTATCCGCAGCCGGAGAACAAAAAAGCCGGTCAGCATCATGATGCTGCGCATCTTCAACTACAAAGACCTGGTAAGTGAGGGTCACCCGGATCAGGCTGAAGCGTTGACCGGAGAGGTAGCCAAAGTTTGCATGAAAATATTACGCACACTAGATGTGGTATCTCGCTACGATCAGGAAACCTTAGCCATGATCCTGCCTGATACATCCGCTGATGAAGCCAACATAGCAGCGGAACGTGTTTTGCAGGGGATAACGCAGCAGTTGAATACTCCGGTGTATCTTGGAATAGCCAGTTTTCCAAGCGATGCGGTATCGGTGGAAAAGATCCTCGCACGCGCGAAGGCTGCGCTTGACTATGCGGTAAACTCAGAGAAAGAGACAGTTTCATTTTCTCAGATGAGTGCTGGTAAAAAAGAAGCGAAGAAAGCCTGATCAGAAACTTCGATTTATTTATTCAAACAGAGAGGTTATTCTCAACCTCTCTGTTTTTTTGCCTTGAAATAAGAAGTATTCATAAGACCCTTTCTAAAATAACGATCCCAAATTATGCTGCTTTTGATATACTTTGATGAATTATCGGGAGGACGATATGCAGTACAGGCGTATGGTTGTTAAGATCGGTACATCCACGCTTACACAGGGCACGAGTGCTGTCCAATACCCGTGCATAGTAGAACTTGCCAGGCAGATCCATGCGATTCAAGAACGGGATTATCAAATCATTCTGGTTTCATCGGGCGCGATCACTGCCGGAAAAGAAGCACTGGAATATCCCAACCTGGGAAAACATATTCCGGCGAAGCAAATGCTTGCCGCGGTAGGGCAGCCGCGCCTGATGGCGATCTATGAACAGGTTTTTTCAATGTATGGAATTAAGGTGGGGCAGGTGCTGCTGACCCGTCCTGATTTTACGAATCGAAAAAGCTACATTAATGCGCGCGGTACATTTGAGCTGCTGCTGAACAACCAGATCCTCCCCATAGTGAATGAAAATGATACGATCGCTACTGATGAGATCGGTATTGGGGATAATGATAATCTGTCAGCGCTGGTTGCAACCATGCTGGAAGCTGAAATGCTGGTTTTGCTGACTGATATTGATGGTGTCTATGACGGCGATCCTTCAAAGGGAAAAGCAAGCGTTATCAAAGAGATATGTTCTCCTGAAATTCCACAGAAAGTCTGGAATGCAGTAGGCAAATCCACATCTGGATTGGGAACAGGTGGAATGATCACGAAGATAGAAGCAGCAGAAATTGCGCGCCGCAGTGGGACAGCGGTAGTTGTTGCCCGTGGTGCAGATAATGTGCTGGTTCGTATTGCCGATGGAGAAAAGCCGGGCACCTGGATCTATCCATCCATGGATGCGATGGAAAGCCGAAAGCGCTACCTGCTTGCAGGTGCCGCAAAAGGCTGCGGTGTGCAGATCGATACGGGAGCATGGAAAGCCTTGTTAAAGGGTGGCAGTTTACTGCCGGTTGGAATAAAAAATGTGCATGGAAGTTTCCAAAGGGGAGACGCAGTTTTCATTTTTGATCCTGAAGGAACTCCCTGCGCGCTGGGTCGCTGTGCTTATTCTTCTGATGAAGCGGAGAAGATCAAAGGGCTGCATACAAACCAGATCGAGGAAACATTGGGATACAGTTATGCGGAAGAAATGATCCACCATGATAATCTGGTTTTATTGAGAGGGAGAAAGGATGACCATGCAGTCAGTGATTGACCTTTGCCGGGAAGCAAAAGAAACTTCGCGCTTGCTGCCGCGTTTTTCAGCCGCAGAGCGGAGTGCTGTGCTGATCGATCTTGCCGCTATCCTTGCTGCCCGCTGTGATGAGATCTTGAGGGTAAATAAAACCGATGTGCAGGAAGGTGCAGGGAAGGGATTATCCGATGTGCTGCTGGATAGGCTGACCCTGACCCGAGAAAGGATCGAAGGGATCGCCGAAGGCGCAAAAAATATTGCGAATCTCCCCGATCCGCTGGAAGGGGTTTTTGATGAGCAGCAAATGCCCAATGGATTGCATATAAAGAAACAGCGCGTTCCGCTTGGTGTGCTGGCGGTGATCTACGAGTCGCGTCCTAATGTGACCATTGATGTAGCTGCTTTGGCGATCAAATCCGGCAACGCGGTTGTTTTGCGGGGTGGGAAGGAAACGCTGCGCACCAATGCGGTTCTGGTTGACTGCATTCACGAAGCTTTGAAACGTCACGCTGTGCCTGAAGGAACGGTCCAATTCATTGATGATCCAAAAAGAGAGCTGGTGGAGGAACTGCTGAGAATGTATCACTACGTGGATATGCTCATCCCCCGCGGAGGAGCCGCCCTGCATACTTACTGCCGTGAAAACAGCCTTATTCCTGTGATCACCGGTGGGATCGGTATCTGCCATCTCTTTGTAGATGAATCGGCGGATCTGCAGAAAGCACTGGAGGTCATTGTAAATGCCAAGATCCAGCGCCCGACCGTATGTAATGCCCTTGATACAGTGCTGCTCCATGAGAAGATCGTGCCTGCTTTTTTACCGGTTTTCTTGAACAGGATGAAAAAGGAAAAGGTGATCGTTCATCTGCCGCAAGATTTAATGGATGCTTTTTCATTAACAGAAAATGAGCTGCTGAAACCCACAGCAGCCGGTGATTATGACCGGGAGTGGCTTTCACTGAACTCAAATCTCTATGTGGTTCCTGACCTGCCTTCCGCACTTGCCTTTATTAAACAGCACAGTACTGCTCATTCCGACGGCATCTTGACTGAAAACAAGGAAAATGCCGGATCCTTTCTTAAGGAGATCGATTCGGCAGTGGTGTACGTGAATGCCAGCACCCGTTTTACGGACGGAGCGCAGTTGGGGCTGGGAGCAGAGGTCGCCATTTCTACGCAGAAACTGCATGCGCGCGGACCGATGGGATTACAGGAATTAACGAGTTATAAATGGATCGTTGAGGGAGATTATCATATTCGGAACTAGCCCGATTTGATCTTCTTGTGAGGATTTAAAAGAAGAAAGCCACCGCAATAATACGGTGGCTTCTCTAGCATAATATTAAGAATTGCTACAATGAATTTTTGCTTAGAAACCTTTTAATACGTTTCCAAGCCACAACAGGACGAATCCTGCGGCAAGCAGCCAGAATTCATAGCCGCCGATGAGAGGAAGGGCAACAAAATTGCCAAGGATCCCAAGGACGCCAAGAATGGTTGCAAGCCAGAAAACGAGTTTGGTTGGAGGTGTGAGTTTCATATCTATCTCCTTTCTTCAGTTTTCCTACATTAAGTATAACGAAATATTCAAGAAAGGGTTGCGTAGGAAAATGACCATAAATCACATAGAAAGAAGGGAGAAAAACACTTATTTTTTGATTTGAATTTCGACTTCTTTGATATCTTCATCAACCCCATTTAGAGCTTTCAGCATACCCAGAATGGTTTGGATGATGATCTTTGCCGGAAATTCGGTCAGAGGTATTTCTTCTTTATTGACGGTGAGTTTGATCTCGCTCATATTGGTCTCCTTATTTAGATAACTTTATACTGCTTTATTTTCTTGAATAGAGCTTCAAAATTTCCATCATACGTAAACAACGTATTAGCTCTGATATCGATATCTCCTAGTCTGATCTTCGGTATCCAATCTTCTATGGCGCCTTCGATGAAAATAAAATCATAGCTTTCATTTTCATTGAGGAACTTGACGATGGCGCTGGTCGATAATGATTTTTTAAACAGAACAGCGCTTTCGCTGGCAGATAAAAAAACTACCGTTTCTGCGCCGGCTTCTCCATAAAGGTAGGTGTCTTTCCCTTTCGAATCGATGCTGATGGCTTGATTGGATATTTTAATGACTGCAACATGAAAGCCTTCATTGGTCAGCAGCTTGACAATGCGTGTCACCAGGGTAGTTTTCCCGATCCCCGATGATCCGTAAAAACCGAGAATATAGGGACTCGTTTTTTTACTCATAGATATATTTTATTACCTAACCTTCCTCATCCAGGATGATATCCAGGCTGTGCAGCAGGGCAGTTGCTTCGGGCAGGCTGAATTTTGTTTTCTTGAGTAGATTATTGCCTGCGTTGATATCATAATTCTTTGCATCCGTAAAATCAGCTTCGGTCAGATTGGTGTGCAGAAAGCGTGCTTTTAAAAAGTCGGAACGCCGAAGATTACTGATGCTTAAGTTAGCCTCTGCAAAATCCACTTCTTGCAGCAGGCATTCTGAAAAGGTACAGCCCTTGAGAGGGCATTCGAAAAAATTCCCGTAATTGAGTTTGCACTGGAAGAAGTGAAAAGCAGGTTGAAGTTCCTTTTTTCTCCAATCCAACGCAGTCCAATCCATTCCGACCAGGCTGGTTTTGCGGAAGGTTGTATTTTGAAAATGACTGTGTTCAAGTTTCGCCAGGTCCAGATTGCATCCATCGAAGGTGCAGTCGCGAAAACGGCAGTATTGAAAGATGGCTTCTTCCAAGTTACAGTTTAAAAAGATGCAGTTATCAAAATCTCTTTTTTTAATTGTGATTTGCTGGAAATCTTTTCCGTTAAATTTACAGTCGTGTAACTCTTCATCAGCCGGGAATGGATCTGCCATAAGACACTCCTCCTGAACTAATTGTAATGGCAGTTATTCAATTCATAAGCACTCAAGCGATTCTTTCTTTGAATTTCTTTTTAAATTTCTCTAATTTTGGGCTGATAACAAACTGGCAGTAGGGCTGGTTTTTGTTGAGAAAATAATATTCACGATGATAATCTTCGGCTGGGAAGAATTCTTTCAGCGGCACAATTTCTGTAACGATAGGTTCGGAAAATATTTTCTGTGATTTCAATTCTGCCAGCTTTTTCTGGGCAGTGTGTTTCTGGGTTTCGTCACTATATAGAATGATCGAGCGGTACTGGCTGCCGATATCATTTCCCTGCTGGTTGAGAGTGGTGGGATCATGGGTTTGGAAGAAGATATCCAGCACATCTGTATAAGTGATGACTGCCGGATCAAACTCGATCTTCACTACCTCCGCGTGACCGGTGGTATCGCTGCATACCTGTTGATAGGTTGGGTTGGGTGTGTGACCGCCAGCATATCCGGGTACGACAGACTGCACCCCTTCCAGCTGGCTGAAAATTGCTTCGGCGCACCAAAAGCATCCACTGCCAAAGACAGCTGTTTGAAGCTCATTCTTATTTTTCATCGGGAATAAACCTCATGGAAATAGAATTAACACAATGTCGGGTATTCTTTTCGGTGAATCCTTCTCCTATGAACACGTGCCCCAGATGTGCGCCGCATGCGGCGCATTGGATCTCGGTACGCTGTCCATCGGCATCCAATAGTTCTTTCACTGCCCCAGGTACGGCATCGTCAAAGCTGGGCCAACCGCAGCCGGCATGAAATTTACTGCTTGAACTAAATAAACGCGCCCCGCACTGGCGGCAGATGTAAACTCCTTTTTCGAAAAAAGCATCATATTCCCCACTGAAAGGGGCTTCGGTGCCTTTGTGTAGAATGACCTGTTCTTCTTCAGGAGTAAGAGGTTCCATTTTATTCATATCTATCTCGCTTTTTATATGCTCAGAGTGTACAGAAGAAATAAGGTGATAGTTATTAGCGATGTATTAATTTCCCCGCCCTCCTTTCATATTTTAATAAATGATGATAAATGTAACGAATTTTATAGACATTTGGCAAGCTGCTTGAAAAGTGTTCCCAGTCCTGCTATAATAATTCCGAAAGGGAATAAAGAAGTACCGAAACGGAACATCTAATAGAGAAGAATGATGAAGAAGCAATTTGACCAGCTCGACTATATAATCATTCAAGCGCTGCATAAAGATGCGCGTACGTCAGCTTCGCAGATTGCTCGTGATGTGGGGGCAAATGAACGTACTATCCGCAAACGTATCGATCGTCTGGTTCGATTGGGGGCAGTTCGTCTGACGGCAATAATCGATCCTGAAGCTTTTGGATATTTAACGGCAGTAGATATATTCCTTGAGGTGGATGCCGATAAGGAAGATGAAGTGATCAAGGAGTTCCTGAATACTCCGGATGTTTCATATATTGCGCTGGGAGAAGGTACGAAAGATCTTTCGATTGAATGCAGGTTTAAAACAAACGAAGATTTACGTGAATTTATTCGTAAAAAATTACCCACCATCGAGGGTGCGCAGATAAGGGGGTATACGCTGGTACCGCGTATCATCCGCAACATCGACGAATGGCTGCCGCGAGATTCTGACTTCAGCGTCGAGCGGGAGGATGAATATGATTACTAGATATCCGGTAACGAGCCGGATATTTTTTTTAAAAATTAAGAATTCCGAAAGGAGCATTGTATGGAACTGAAACACTTTATTGACACGCAGGATTTTAGTAAGAAAGAGATATTGGATCTGATCACGCTGATCCGCAAGATCAAACGAGCAGATAAGCAGGGTGCTACCCCAAAACTGTTAAAAGATGCATCACTGGCAATGCTGTTTGAAGAACCATCTACTCGCACCCGTATTTCCTTTGAAGTGGGTATGACTGAATTAGGCGGGCATGCCCTGTACCTAAAACCGGGCGAGATTCATCTGGGTGTGCGTGAATCTTTGAGTGATACCGCAAAAGTTATTTCTCGCTATGTGGATGTCATCATGGCGCGCACATTGAAGCATGAGACCATGCTTGGTCTGGTAAAAAATGCAACCGTGCCTGTGATCAATGGGTTGACCGATTACAACCATCCTACTCAGGTGGTTTGTGATGTACTGACCATGATCGAGCACGCCCCTGAAGGGAAAAAATTGGAAGATTTCAATGTAACTTTCGTGGGTGATGCCACCAATGTACTGAGTTCCTTGATGTTCATCTGCACGCAGTTGGGAATGAATTTCACGCATGCGGCTCCCAAACAATATCAGGCGCCAGAAGCCTGGATGAAGATCGCCCATGAAAATTGTGAGAAATCCGGTGGAACCGTTCGTGTAACCGAAGATCCGATCGAAGCGGTGAAGGATGCTGATTTTATCTATACGGATCTGTGGTGGTGGGTTGGTCAGGAAGCAGAAATCCCCGATCGGAAAAAAGCATTCATGCCGCGCTATCAGGTCAATATGGATCTGATCAAGAAGGCGCCCGCCAATGTGAAATTCATGCATTGTTTACCGGCATCACGCGGTGTCGAAGCGACTGATGAAGTGATGGATTCAGAACATTCCATCATTTTCGATCAGGCTGAAAATCGCTTGCACACAGAGAAAGGGTTATTGGTGTGGTTGGTCTACCCACGCCTGAAGCACGCCAGTGACGAGCAAAAAGCAGTCCACGCTGGTGAAATTGTAGACTTTTTGGAAAGTCATTTTTAATAATCCTGTTATTTACAGGAAATTCAAATGGAGGTAAAAATGAACGCTGTAAAATCTTCAGTAAAAGAGAAACCACGTGGCTTCAAGAAAGTGCTGCGCAGCCTTGATATGACGCTGTTCACCGTTTGCGCCATTCTTGTGATGGATACGCTTGCGCCTTCGGCTGCAATTGGTTCCTCCTCAATTTCATGGTGGTTGATCACACTGGTGCTTTTCTTTATTCCTTACGGATTGATCACTGCTGAATTGGGAACAACATATCCTGAACAGGGTGGGTTGTACATTTGGGTAAAGAAAGCATTTGGAGAAAAATGGGCTGCCCGTACCACCTGGTTATATTGGATCAATGTTGCCTTATGGATGCCATCAGTTTATATTCTTTTTGCAGGTATGTTTGCTCAATTATTCTTCCCTGAAATGGGAATGTGGTGGCAGATTCTCATTGGCATTGTCATGACATGGATCACCGTTTGGATCGGATCGATCACTCTCGAGACCAGCAAATGGATCCCCAATATCGGCGCTATTATTAAAGCGCTTATCATGGTTGTCATTGGAGTGGGTGCATTTATTTATGCTGGAAAAAATGGTGTCGCCAATGATCTTTCTTTTAGCAGTATACTGCCAGAGTGGGGCGCCGGTTTGGCTTTCTTACCTGTGATCGTATATAACTTCATGGGATTTGAACTGATGTCAGGCGCTTCGGAAGAAATGAAGAACCCTGGTAAAGATATTCCACGTGCCATCATCACTTCTGGTGCGCTCATAGCTGCGTTCTATCTGATGGGCACGGTGGGAATTCTAATGGCATTGCCATTGGATGAACTGGGTTTGATCTCGGGCATCATCGATACTCTGAGGGTCCTGCTGGGCGAAACTGGGATCGGTGGCGCACTGGTTATGGTGCTAGGTGTGGCTGCTTTATATTCCTTCCTGGCAAATATGGTTACCTGGACAATGGGTGCAAACCGAACAGCAAATGAAGCTGCAAAAGAAGGAGAACTTCCGGCTGTTTTCGGTCAAGAACATCCTGTTTACAAAACCCCTGTTGGCGCTTTCCTCATCACCGGAATCGTTTCAACAGCTGTAATGATAATTTACGGCTTTATGGCTGGCTCTGCTGAAGACCTGTTCTGGTCATTATTTGCTTTCAGCTCGATGGTATTCTTGCTGCCATATCTGGTTATGTTCCCGGCATTTTTGAAGCTACGCAAGATTGATCCGAATGCGAAACGCCCCTACAAAGTACCCGGTGGGAACCTTTTTATAACCATCATGGCTGTGATTTGTGAAATCTTCATCCTGCAGGCGGTAGTGTTCTTCGTCTATGTGCCGGGTGAG
The DNA here is from genome assembly GCA_963674975.1 of Anaerolineaceae bacterium. GTDB lineage: Bacteria > Chloroflexota > Anaerolineae > Anaerolineales > Anaerolineaceae > UBA4781. The sequence goes on along the minus strand of OY771913.1, from coordinate 1,254,057 downwards.
CCAATGGATTGGGCATATGCTGCCCCGGTGTTGATTGGGGTGGTCTTGACCGTGATCATCGGTGAGATCTTGATTGCTGTAAGCAAGAAGAAAGCCTGATCGATAGATCAGAAAGAGAAAGAAGGTCCGTGATGTCTTATCGAATTCAAAGTACTCCTCGTGAAGATGGCTTTCGCATGCCAGGGGAATTTGAACCGCATGCCGGTACCTGGATGCTCTGGCCTGAACGCCCCGATAACTGGCGCAATGGTGCGAAACCTGCACAAAAAGCATTTGCGGCAGTAGCAGCTGCCATCAGTCAATTTGAACCTGTAACTATGGGGGTTTCTCAATCTCAATACAATAATGCCCGTCAGATGCTGCCAGGAGATATTCGCGTTGTTGAAATGGCGAACAATGATTCGTGGATGAGAGATTGCGGACCAACCTTTGTGGTGAATGGAACCTTGGCGCGGGTGGTGGACTGGGATTTCAATGCCTGGGGTGGACTGCTCGGAGGATTGTATTTCCCATGGGACCTGGATGATATGGTGGCAGGTAAAGTTGCTGAAATAGAGCGTGTTGACAGCTATAAAGCCCCGCTGGTGCTGGAAGGCGGGTCGATCCATGTCGATGGCGAAGGTACCTTGATGACCACGCGTGAGTGTCTGTTAAATGAAAACAGGAATCCGGATAAAAGCAAAAGAGAAATAGAAGAGCTGCTTGCTGATTATTTAAATATCAAAAAGTTCATCTGGCTGAATCATGGTGTCTACAATGATGAAACCAATGGACATGTGGACAATATCTGCTGTTTCATTCGCCCGGGAGTGGTTGCTTTAACCTGGACGGACGATAAATCTGATCCGCAGTATGAGATCTCTCAAGAAAACTATGAGATTCTTCAATCTTCAACTGATGCCCAAGGACGTAAGCTGGAGATCCACAAGGTCCATCAGCCTAATCCGATCCTCATCACCGAAGAAGAAAGCCAGGGGGTGGATGCAGTGGAAGGAACGCTGCCGCGAGAAGCGGGAGATCGTATGGCTGCCTCATATATCAATTTTTATTTTTGCAATGGCGGCGCGATCGTTCCTACTTTTGATGATGAACACGACAAACCAGCGTTACAGGCATTACAGGCGTTGCTGCCTGAGAGAAAAGTGGTGGGTGTTCCAGCTCGAGAAATTTTGTTGGGCGGTGGAAACATTCACTGCATTACACAGCAGCAGCCAAAACCATAATTCATTCGAGAGAAGAGTGACAAAAAATGCCACTCTTCTTTTTCTTCTTTATTGGTGGAACACAGTAGAAAAAAGCAAAGAATTCTCCCTTCTCAAACTGCACGCAATCTGATAAGATAAGCCCCGCTCTTCATGGAAAAACCTCGGCAAAGCAAAGCCGGGTTTTTTAATGGGGAAAGAAGGTTGTTATGATTAAAGAACGAACGGATATAAGAAATATTGCCATCATCGCCCATGTGGACCATGGAAAAACCACACTGGTGGATGGTCTATTACGTCAGGCGAATACCTTCCGTGAAAACCAGCAGGTGGCTGAGCGCGTGATGGATTCCAACGATCTGGAACGGGAACGCGGTATCACCATTCTGGCGAAGAATACGGCGGTCTCTGTTTATGATCCCGAAACAAAACAGCAGGTAAAGATCAATATCGTCGATACCCCCGGACATGCCGATTTTGGCGGTGAAGTAGAACGCGTAATGAATATGGTGGATGGAGTGCTCCTGTTGGTGGATGCAGCAGAAGGACCCATGCCGCAAACGCGTTTTGTATTGAAAAAAGCGCTTGAGATGGGGCATAAAGCCATTGTAGTTATCAATAAAGTTGACCGAAAAGATGCTGAACCGGAAAGGGCATTGAACCAGACTTTTGACCTTTTTATCGATCTGGGTGCTACCAATGAGCAGGCAGATTTTCCGGTGATTTACGCCACTGCTACCTCCGGGAAAGCTGGATTGACCCCTGAATTGAGCCCTGACCTGCAGCCTTTGTTTTCAACTATTTTACGTTACATTCCTGCCCCGGAAGTAGATTTTGATGCACCGTACCGCATGCTGGTAACTAACCTGGGTTACGATGATTACCGCGGCATAACCGCTATGGGGCGCATCTACGCCGGCAAGATCCATGTCGGCCAGCAGTTGACAAGAATAACCCTGGATGGAGAACAGGTTGCAGAAACTGCGCAGTACCTGTATGTTCATAAAGGATTGGAACGGATCGAAGTGGAAGAAGCCGCTGCGGGTGAGATCATCACCCTGGCGGGATTGGAAGGTATTGCTATTGGTGAAACCCTCACAGATTCTGAACATCCCGATGCGCTTCCCCCGATCCGTGTAGAAGAACCAACAGTACGGATGACCTTTGGAGTGAACACATCTCCCTTTGCGGGTAGAGATGGACGGTGGGGCACTTCAAGGAAACTGCGTGAGCGGTTGTTCACAGAACTACGCACCAACGTTGCGCTGCGTGTGGAGGAAACGGAAAGCACTGATTCTTTTCTTGTTTCGGGCAGAGGTGAACTCCACCTGGCTATTTTGATCGAGACCATGCGCCGCGAGGGATATGAATTTCAGGTATCACGACCTGAAGTGATCTACCATAAGGATAAAGACGGTAATTTATTAGAACCATATGAAGAAGTGTACATCGAAACCAGCGCCGATACCATTGGCGCGGTAGTTGAAATGCTTGGAAAGCGCCACGGCAGCATGCAGGATATGCAGGAGAATGTAGACGGCAGTGTGCGCATTGTTTATATTATTCCAACTCGTGGACTGCTTGGTTTCCGATATCAGTTTTTGACTGCGACGCGTGGGTTGGGGATCATGAATACCCTTTTTCATGGTTATGATGTGGCTACCGGTACTCTGGCAACCCGCTATACGGGGTCGCTGGTGGCATGGGAACCCGGTATGACCAGTACGTATGGATTGAAAAATGCCGAAGACCGCGGAACACTTTTCTATGGTGCAGGTGTTGAAGTATATGAAGGCATGGTTGTCGGTGAATATACCCGCCCGGGTGATCTGACCATCAATGTATGTAAACAAAAGCATCTTACCAATATGCGCTCCTCGAATAAGGATATAGAAATTCGGCTTACTCCCCCGCGCGAAATGAGCTTGGATGAAGCCATTGAATATCTGGCTGATGATGAACTGCTTGAGGTTACTCCAAAAGCTTACCGTATTCGCAAGCGCATTTTACACAGTGAAGAGCGCGGAAAATTGGTGAAAAACGCAAAGAAAGCGCTGGAAGGTGAAGTATAAAGAAAAGAGTGGTGAATCTTCACCACTCTTTTCTTGTTTTAGATGGGTGCCAGTGTACCGGCAAAAATTTGCCAGGCAAGAGCAGTTTTGGCTACCAGGCTGAGAATGATATAAACGCGTTCTCCGTAAAGATAGTCTTTCCATTTTCCAACTTTTTTATACTGCAGCACCATGTTGATGGCAAAGCTGTTGAAAAATACAAAGATGGTTGGAATGATGGCATAGACGAAAGCCGGTGGTTTTGCATCAGATGAGGCGAGAGCGCTGAGAAAGTAGATCATGATCACGATCCAGGGAATGATCCCGGCAATACTGCCATAGACAAATGCATGCCAGTCTGTTTTTGTTGTAGTCTGGTTTTGGCGCTCCATCATGATGCCAAAGAAGTTCATCATGGCATTGATACCAAACATCACGATCATGCTTCCCATGTCCCATATACCTACCAGCATACCGATCAACACGATCATCAGCGATGAACTGAGGGCGTATTCGTAGAACCTGACCGGATTCGTCCCTTTCTGAAGGTTCTTGATGTAAGATGGATACCCAACGGTTGATAGATAAAAATGTGCCGCAGCCGATATGAGTAAGAATATTGCGACTGCAGGACCGAAGGGTAGTTCATAAAAGAGCTGTGGATCGGGGGTGAGGGCGCGTGTGTCCATATTGAATTTTAGAAAATTCGTAAAAATTGGATAAGTTGTATCATTGCTTACCACCCACATGAAAATTCCTTGAATGAGGTGGAGAAAACCCATGATGAGGTTGAATCTGCGAAGTCCTTGATATGTCTTTATATCTTTTTCTGATTTTGCAGACATTTCCCACTCCTTTCTATTTTTATTATAGATAATAATAAAATAAGACAAAAACTATCTGATTATATTTAGAAATCGTTAATACAGCCTTTTCAGCCTGTTTTTCGGGGTGACAATGGTAATACCCGCCGATTACCTAAGTGAACGGGGAATTATTATTTCTAATAGTCACCCTTTTTCACTGAGAACGGTAAAATAATTTTGCTTATTAATTAAAAGGAAAGATTGGTTAAAAACATGAAAATTGTTACAGATTCTGGTACTGACACAAGTTTTTTTAATACCGAAGGGCATGAGATCCATGAAGTATCTTTAAAGGTAGAAATCGGTGATAAAACATATCTTGATGGTAAGGGGATCAATAAAGAAGAATTCTACAAGATGATGGACAGCAGTCCTGTTTTACCGAAAACATCTCAACCGGCGGTAGGAGAGTTTGTCGAGCTTTATGAAAAATTGGCAAAAGAAGATAAAGATATCCTTTCCATCCATATTTCTTCAGGGCTAAGCGGTACGGTCAATGCTGCCCAAACAGCAGCGAAAATGGTGCCCCAAGCCAATGTAACAGTATGGGATACCAAGACCCTTTCCGCCGGCTCAGCCTGGCAGGTAATGGCTGCGGCGAAAGCGTTAGCCGCTGGTTGGACGAAAGATCAAATTATTCCCATGCTGCAGAAGATCGCAGAATCAAGCCGAACGGTTTACACGCTGCAGGAATTGAAATACCTGATTAACGGTGGAAGGATCAGCCACATGAAGGGGCTGCTCGCCTCACTGTTGAATATCAAGCCATTGATCGGTGTGGATAAAGAAAAAGGAAATTACGTCCAGGTTGGGCAATCACGATCTTTTAAATCTGCTCTGAATGGATTGGTTAACATTGTGAAAAAAACTATCAATCCCGGCGAAAAGGTTGTTGCACAGATTGTTCAAGCTGCCAATCTGGAAGGTGCTGAATTACTCAAAAAAGAGATGGATGATGCGTTCAAACCGGTCTGGTATCCCACCGGGCAGTTATCGCTTGTACTGGGCGCGCATACCGGAGCCAGCCTGGTCGGTATTTGTTTTGCACCTGCTTCGGCAATTGAATTCAATTTAGTATCGTAATCTGTTTTCATAGCACATAGGTTGTATTAAACGATATGTGCTATGATTTGTTTTAACCGGCAAAGATAGAGATTTAACTAACACTGTTAGCGAAACTGGGGTGATTTGATTGGAAATAGATAAAGAAAAGAACCTGACACTCCTTCTCCGCATCTGCCTGATCCTCAGCGCAGTTGAATGGGCTGTTTTCGCTATCTTGAATTTATTTCAATCGACTGACTTGATTAGGAGTAATCCGTCTGGGATCTGGATGGCTCTCTTGATGATTGGGAATGCGGTTCTGTTTGGATTGGGCGCCTGGCTGGTCGAAAAATCGATTGTACAAATTTTCCTTATTATTTGGCTCCTCATCAATTTTATCTTGACGTTTACCGATGATTTTGGTCTGTTTGATATGCTGAATTCTATTCTGGTTGGGTTTACGCTATTTCTATTGATAATAAAAATCCAATCTCATCGGAAGAAACAAAAAGAAAGTTGAAGGAAACCTCCTTTTTGTAGGGAGAATGGGTTTCTATGTATAAGCTTCTGATTGAAAGCTGCAAAAGACGATTGGTAAATATTGAATATTTTTGAAAAAATTAATAAAAATTCATAATATTCTCCCTTTTAAAGAACTGAATAGCGGTTAAGTTTTCCTTTAAAAGTGTGTATAATCAAAATAACGATCTGGCTATCAGTGGGATATCATCGCTTCTTGATCGGTAAAAAGCGTTATCGTGACTAAAAAAATTTAGGAGGTCGAAAATGGCACAAGTAAAGTTTTATTCGCTAAAATCAAAAAAACATGTATTTATCGATAGCAGTAAGGTTAAGATTGTGACTTTGAAGAATGGGCGCAAAGCAGCAGAATCGGTTGATCCAGAAACTGGAAGTAAACTGTTCAAATTCCTATCCGCAGCAGAATTGAAGGAATTAGAATAAAATTCCTTACGGTTTCTTATGTTTCATAAGTAGGGAATTGAACATTTCTTGATTCTTTTACTTATATCATCGATGTAAGGTCTGTTCTGGTGCATACATTTGATCCAATAGAATGTATGCACCTTTTTATTTAATAAATGTATTCTTATATTTAGACTTTTCTCTTTTTATAACGGTTATCTCTGTAATATTTTTTAAAGAATTCGCCGGCTGTTTCCCAGCTTTGTTCTTCTAGACTTCACATTATAAAGAATCTAACGGATCGTTAATAGCAAATAGATCATGTGGTTTTTATAATCAAAAAGAAATTACGAATAGAATTACTAATAAAGATGAAAAAGAAAAAATACCTTATAACAACAATAGCATTCCTTTTCCTTTTCTCCGCCTGTGTACCTGCGGTTTCTGCTTCCAGTTCAACGGTTGATGTGAGCGCTTTAGAAGAAGACATCACCGTTTCTCTGCCAACCAGTGCCCCGGAATCTGATCCTTATTCAATTGAAGCATTGGCAAATCGGACTTATGGAGAAGGGGAAGAATTGACCGTTGAATACCTGTGGGAGAGGCAGGATGACTTTGCCCGCTATTACATCACCTATACCAGCGATGGATTGACGATCCACGGCTTTGTGGATGTTCCTGAAGGAGATGGACCGTTCCCCGTGGTTATTGCATTGCATGGCTATATCCCAGCTTCGGAATATGAAACTCTCGATTATTCCACCCGCTATGCCGATTCTATTTCGCGAAAAGGATATATTGTTCTGCATCCGAATATGCGGAATTTCCCACCCTCTGATAACCTGGGACGCATTCGGGATTCATTGGCGGGATATACGGTCGATGTTCTTAATTTACTGGCTCTGGTACGGCAGAGCGCAGGGCAGGAAGGCATCTTTGAAAATGCCGATATGGAACATTTGGGTATATGGGGGCACAGCCTGGGCGGTGGAATTGCTTTACGCGTTGCGACCCTGGTGGATGAGATCGATGCAGTTGTGCTCTATGCTGCCGTATCACAGCGCTATAATGATTCTCCCATCGGACTGCCGATATATGACCTGAGAACTATTGATGCTCCATTCAGTATTCATCATGGGATGGAGGATGATACGATTTCCCCTGCCTGGTCTGAAACCCTCTGTGAAACGCTTGAAGAATTGGGTAAAGAGTATGAATGTTATTTTTATGACGGGCAGCCGCACACATTTCTGAGATCCGGTTCTAGTGATGCGCTATTTATTCAGAGGACGATCACATTCTTTGATACATACCTGCAGAACTAGATCGGGTTCTATCTGAGAAACAGTCTATTTTCCATAATTTTATATATCAAGATTGATTATTGACCTGATGATCGAAGCATCAATGGCTTGACGATCATTGTGGAAGCCGGTATCTGGAATTACAGTTGAGCATAATTAGTAAACTAGTTTATAATTAACTGTATGATGAATGAACCAACTGACCTTGAATTATTGGGTAGATTATTCCACTGGATCTGCCGTAATCATAAAAAGAATGCTGATCTGATGCTTGAAAGAAGCGGACTGCATCATGGGCAGGCGAGATTACTGATGATCCTGGTACATGAAAATGGTATCAGCCATTCAAAAATTGCCTCAGAGCTGCGCATTTCGACAGCTGCTGCGTCGAAAGTGATCAAACGGATGGAGCAGGATGGCTTTGTTCTGCGAGAAACTGATAATGAAGATGAGAGGGTTTCACGGGTCTTTCTACAGCCCAAAGGACAGGCAATGGCTGAAAAAGTCCATTCCACTTTTCTTGAATTAGATAGCACCATGTTTGATGGATTTACCGATGAAGAGATCAAAGAACTGCAGATTCTTTTAAGCAGGGTGCAGAAGAATTTGCAGGAAAATATTTCCAAACTGTCATAAGAGAATAGCGAGAAAGTACTGCAATTGTTCTTCCTATTGACAGGGAATAAAATTTGTGGATAATATAGAACTAGTTAATAGTAAACAGGTTAATTATTATTTTGATTTCTGCTCAAAAATTCTGATCGCTCAGAAAATTCCAAAATAGTAAATGCTGGTCTGGCATTGGAGGTAGTGTTTGGTTAAAGCTTTAGCAAAGTACATCGGTCAATATAAGAAGTATGTTTTCATTGCACCTGTGCTGGTGCTTTTTGATGTTGTTGCCGAATTGAGTATGCCGATCCTTATGTCAAAGATCGTTGATGACGGAATCCCGGCAGGGGATACTAATTACATTCTCAAGATCGGTATTTATATGATTCTCCTGGCACTTGTCGCTATTTCTTTTGGAGTGGCAAACATGAAAGTAGCATCGACCGCCGGGCAGGGTTTTGGAGCAAATTTACGGGATGCTCTCTTCAAGAAAGTCCAGGGTTTTTCTTTTGCAAATATTGATCATTTCAGCACCGGATCACTGGTTACACGTCTTACTAATGATGTGAACAATTTGCAAAACACAGTCATGATGGGGATGCGCTTGCTGCTGCGTGCTCCTTTTATGCTGATCGTTGCCTTGATCCTGGCATATAAGATCAATGCGGAGCTCTCGATTGTTATGGCATTTGCTATTCCCATTCTTACAATAGCGATCATTCTTATCATTACCAATGCCAGAAAACTTTTCATCATCGTGCAAAACCGTATCGATTTTCTAAACAGCACGGTCCAAGAAAATCTGGTAGGCATTCGCGTGGTGAAATCTTTTGTGCGGCAGGATTTTGAAGAGAAAAAGTTCAAGAAAGCTAACGATGATTTGATGAATGCAGGCATTAAAGCTGCCAGTCTGGCTGTGACCAATATGCCGGTGATGATGCTGGTGGTGAACGGTGCCACTCTGGCGATCATGAAGATTGGGGGCGGTCTGGTAGTTGGTGGCGAAATGGGGCCGGGTGAACTGATCAGTTTTATCAGTTATGTGATGCAGATCATGGTTTCCGTGATGATGTTATCAATGGTTTTCTTGATGCTCGCACGTGCAGAAGCTAGCGGAAAACGTATTATCGAGGTTCTGGACACAAAGGTGGATATCACCGATCCCATTCAAACATCTTCCTCATCTAATCTTGGTGAAAATGCACAGGTGCACTCGGGGAAGATCGAATTTAAAGATGTATCGTTCAAATATACGGTTACCGGAAGCGGAGAAGATGTGCTGTCTGATATTAACTTGACGATTCAGCCTGGGGAGATCATCGGTATTGTGGGAGGAACGGCAACAGGAAAAACCTCTCTGGTGAATCTCATCCCGCGCCTGTACGATGTGACAAAAGGAGCGGTTTTGGTTGACGATGTCGATGTGCGTGATTACAGATTGGATGATCTGCGCAAGGGTATAGGCATGGTTCTTCAACAGAACACCCTTTTCACCGGCACCATTTATGAAAACCTGTTATGGGGGAATGAAAATGCATCGAGAGAAGATATTGAAAGGGTCTGTAAAGATGCCCAGGCACACGATTTCATTATGTCCTTCCCTGATGGATATGACACATTTCTGGGGCAAAGTGGAGTGAATATATCCGGAGGGCAGAAGCAGCGCCTGTATATTGCGCGCGCCATGCTGAAGGTGCCCAAGATCCTGATCCTGGATGACAGCACCAGTGCGGTGGATTCGGCAACAGAAGAGAAGATCAGAAAATCATTTTATGCAAATTTTAAAGATACAACCGTTCTGATCATTGCGCAGAGGATTAGCTCAGTAAACAAAGCGGATAAGATACTGGTACTGGATGATGGAAAGGTAATGGGATTGGGTACCCATAAGGAGCTGTTAGTCAGCAACAAGGTGTATCAGGAAATCAATGCTTCGCAGCAAGAAGGAGTACTCAATGGCTGAGCAGCAGAAATCACAAAGACAGGGTAGTTTTTCTCAAGTAAATACAGGGCGAACTCATCGCGGACCGGCAGGTCCCGTAAGCAGTTTTGAAAAGCCAAAAGATGCAGGGAAAGCTTTCAAGCGGGTAATGCAGTATCTGGGAAAAAGCAAAGGATTGCTGCTTCTGGTAATTGTTCTTTTATTATTAAGCACAGCTTCTTCTTTGATAGGCAGTTATTTCCTGAAACCTCTGATCAATACATATATCCTGCCCGGAGATCTATCCGGATTGGGAGTGGCGTTGGTACAGCTGGCGGGGATCTATTTAGTAGGAATTATTTCAACTTTTTTCCGGACACGCTTGATGGTGCGTGTTGCTCAAAAGACAACCAATACACTCCGACACGATCTATTTTCGAAACTGCAGACTTTGCCGCTGCGCTATTTTGACACACATACGCATGGCGAATTGATGAGCCGCTTTACGAATGACGTGGATAACGTTCATATGGCTCTGGAACAGAGTGTTCCGGAATTCATAACCAGTGTCTTGATCTTTACAGGCTCTTTGGTCATGATGATCGTTCTCAGCCCCACGCTCTTTCTGGTTACCGGATCAGTAATGGTACTCATGTATTTCATCGCAAAAAAGATTACCACCGTAAGTACAAATTTTTACCGCGACCAGCAAAGAACGCTGGGTATGGTGAATGGATATATTGAAGAAATGGTTGGGGGATTGAAGGTGATCAAGGTGTTCACCCATGAGAAAAAAGCAATTGAATCTTTTGCTGGTTATAACGAGGATTATCGGAAAGCCGCTACGAATGCAAACTTTTTAGCGGGGGCAGTAATGCCCATCCTTAACAACCTGAATAATATTTCCTATGCTGCCAGTGCAATGGTAGGTGGATTGCTCGCGGTAGCGGGGAGATTCGATCTCGGTTCTCTGGCGGCGTTTTTGCAGTATTCCCGCCAATCCGGGCACCCTGTTATCCAGATGACAAATCAGCTCAATAATGTTTTGGCTGCTCTGGCAGGTGCGGAACGTGTTTTTGAGGTAATGGACCAACAGGCGGAAGATGATGAAGGTGTGGTCACATTGCTGGGAGTTCGGAAGAAAGCGGATGGTTCTTTTGAATTCCTGACCGAGGATCAGCGCCCAGATCATTGGGTTTGGAAATATCCACAGCCGGATGGAACAATAAAATATGTAGAGTTAAAGGGTGATGTACGTTTCCATGATGTGACCTTTGGATATGACCCCGATCACATCGTGTTGAAAGATGTATCGCTGTTTGCAAAGCCAGGGCAAAAGATCGCTTTTGTAGGCTCCACCGGTGCGGGTAAGACAACTATCACCAATTTGATCAACCGCTTTTACAATACCCACAAGGGGCAGATCACCTTCGATGAGATCGATATAAAAATGATCAAGAAAGCCGATGTGCGCAGATCACTGGGAATGGTACTGCAGGATACACATCTGTTTACCGGAACGGTCATGGAGAATATCCGCTATGGACGTCTGGATGCAACCGATGAGGATTGTATCGAGGCAGCCAAACAAGTCAGCGCACATTCCTTTATAAAGCGCTTGCCGCAGGGCTATGAGACCCAATTAAATGAAGATGGGGCGAACCTTTCGCAGGGGCAGCGTCAGCTGCTGGCAATCGCAAGGGCTGCGGTAGCCAACCCGCCGGTGATGATGTTGGATGAAGCGACCAGCTCAATTGATACACGTACCGAACGATTGATTGAAAAGGGTATGGATAAACTCATGGAGGGTCGTACTGTGTTCGTGATCGCCCATCGCCTTTCAACGGTGCGCAATTCGAATGCTATTCTGGTCATTGAACACGGAGAGATCATCGAGCGCGGTGATCACGATGATCTGCTCAAGCAGAAAGGCAGATATTATCAGCTTTACACCGGGCAGTATCAACTTACTTAGCAAGTTACACGATATTCTGAATGAAATGTATATCAGCATCACTAAATAAAAAGTGATGCTGATTTTTTTATCTGCAAAATGATTCATAGTAAAATTGGGTTTGCCATAATTTATCATTATTCTTGATCGGAGGGATTAAAAATATTCCTGATGGGGAATATTAAAAGAAATGCAAAAAAACAGATACTTCATATTTTCATTGTGCGTTACTGCTTTATTGTTCACTTCCTGTTCTGAAAACACAACTGCAGCGGCTCAGTCTTCTTCAAGTGGGACCTCTACGCCTGTTCCTGTCACTGAAGAACCAACGGCAACAGAAACAGCAGTACCCACTCCAACAGAAGATCTCCGCTTACTTCCCGAAGATTGGAAAGAATGGCCGGTTATTCCAACTTTTTCGAATCGTGCGATGGAGATCTATCAAACCGGGTTGAGCATGGGGAACGATCCAAACCATTTTTCCAAAGTAGGCGATTGTCAGAATACAACCGGATATTTTCTGGGGATTTTTGATAACCCGCGGGGTGCGAAGGAATATCGGTTAGGGGATGAATACGAGTATCTGCAGGAGACGATCGATTATTTTGCCGGCAGCTTTTACAGGCAGAGTAAATCAGTTAAAGGTGGTTCTAATGTAGCGTTTGTGCTGAATTCCATGTACAGCGATACGGAAGAATGTGAAAGCGGAGAAACTCCTCTGGCATGCGAAGTCCGCCAGTACCAGCCGAGCTTTGCCATTGTTCGTATGGAAAAATGGGGCAAGAAACCGGTCGAGCAGTATGAAATGTATATGCGGCAGATCATCGAGTTCTTGATATCGAAAGGGGTTGTCCCTATTCTGGCGACCAAGGCGGATAATTCCGAAGGCGATTTTTCTGTGAATTACACCATCGCCAAACTGGCGTACGAATATGATATCCCAATGTGGAATTTCTGGGCAGCTGCCTATCCCCTGCCTGATCATGGTCTGCGCGATGACGGCTTTCATTTAAAAGTGGGCTACATTCAATTTGATAATCCCTTAGCGATGAAGCTGGGCTGGCCTGTCTGCAACCTGACCGCTCTGCAAACACTCGATGCAGCCAGAAAATTCGCTGCATCTATTGGAGAATAACAAGATGAAACATATATGGATAAAATTGATCTTGCTGCTGGGTATTCTTTGTTTATCTGCCTGCGGCTCAAGCACGCAATCCCCTGAACTGGTGGTAGCGGATTACCTGAATGCGATGATCACTCATGACGCTGACCTGATCACCACACTTGCTACTTCAGATTGGGAATTGAACGCGAATTTGGATGTTGATTCACTAACCAATCTGGATGCTAGCTTGAACAATGTGGAATGTACGGCAGTAAGCATAGAAAATGATAACGCGCAGGTTAAATGTACCGGTTCGTTGGATCTTTCTTATGGCGATGAAATTCAGAGCATTCAGCTGGATCAGTTTACCTATTCTTTGCAAAAAGTGAATGGTTCGTGGCTGGTGAGCGGCAGGGAATAGGAGATTAAAAATCCAATCATCTATATTGTGATTATTAACCCCAATAGCTTTTTGAATATTGAGAATGCTTTTGAATACAGTACTTGAACGAAATGCATGCTGAACGCATATAATGAATATGGAAGTGTTTTAAAGTGAAAGGGTTATAACAATGGCAGAATATCGTTGTTCGAACTGCAGCGCACGTATTCACGAAAGTACTTTCCTAAAGAAAAACGGTATGTGCGGTTTATGTGCCTCGAGTGAAGTGGTAGCGAAGAACCGGCATCGTATTGCTGAAATACAAAAAGCCAAAGGTATTGATGATCCACATTGCGCGAGGTGCGGCGTCAGTGAATCACAGCGTATATACCAGCTGCAGCAGGCTGAAGAACGGGGTGTCTTCATCTATGGAAAAGACTACCCGGTTCTCCTTTACTGCGAACATTGTGATAAATATTTCTGCGGCGGGTGCCAGGTTGACCTTGGAATGAACGCTGGCTGCCCTGAATGCCGAAGTGACTTGGAAAAGTAAATAAAAAGCTTTATTCTTCTTTCTCAATTACGATCGTTCCGCGGGTAAGCAGCGCAGCAATGGCGCCGATCGCTGCTAATTGCGGAGCGAGCACGGTGCCTACCACTCCAACGGTAAGCGGAATATCGATGAGCGTTTTACCATCTTCATTTTTAATGACAACGCTGCGGATATTACCCTCACGAATGAGTTCTTTGACCTTGGTCAGGATCTCTTCTCCATTTAAATGAAATTCTTCGGTCATACTTCCTCCTTATAAAATACTCTCTGTTAAATTTTAGTGCAAAAAATTGCATAAAATTATTGATTTTATAAAAGGTCTTGTACTATAATGATTTCCTGAATATTTAACATTAGATATTCTTAAACAACATAATTTCATAGGAATTTCATTGAACGTCGTCGCCACGAGAAAATCTTTGCTTTTAAGAGTTGCAACAATTGTTGCAACAATTTTGCGACTCTGTTTTCCTATTTCTATTGTATATGCATCCGGATTGAATTTCAGCGATTGGGGGGCGGAAATTGTCAATTCTGGTCTCTATGAATCAGCTGAAAATGCACAGGTTTCAGCAGGACTGATCACTGCTCAAGATTTCAGTCAATCTTTTTCCATAATATATATTGTTGATGTCAGTTCCATATCCTCGGCAGTGAGCAATGGTGAAGCTGCGCTCGGCTACAGCTTTTCGTGTACAGTTACTGATGAAGGAGAAGGGCAGAACGATAGCGGGCAGCTGGAAGTTACTTTCATCGGTTCAGGTACAACCGAGCTTCATCCCTGTAGTGTTGCTGAACAGGGAAATAAGTCAAATAGTTTGGTCATTCCGGCAGGAACTACATCTATTCAATATGTCTTTACCGGCACTGCTGTGGGAGCAATGAATTCTGTTGCTTTTAACGATTTTTCAATAGTCATTGATGACCTGACGGTCCCGGGCATCACAGCGAATGCAGTACCCTCTCTTGAAGGAGGAGCAACCGTTTCGGTAGAGATGGTTGAATTCGCAAGCGGGATCGATAACGTTTTTTATGGGATAGGTGATCTGCAGACCACAGATTTTCCCGGTGCGGGTACCGAGATAGTAATGGATGAGAATACCGGCAGCTTTACCATTGCCAGTGGGGGTATCTATACAGTTTATGCTTCGGATATGCGCGGGAATGAAACTGTTAAAACGATAGCAGTAAATACCTATCCGGGCATTGAAAATTTATATGATCAGAGTGTTGATGAAGATACCTTATTAAATTTCTCATTTCTTGTTAATGATCAGGAAACCGCTGCCGGGAGCCTGGATGTTACGGTTGTTTCTGGAGATCAGACTCTAATAAAAAACGATAGTATCTCTGTGGTTAATACTGAAGGAACGGTCGCGGTCAGTCTGACACCTGAAGGGAACGCAAACGGCAGCACCACCTTGACTTTTTCTGTGAAAGATGCAGGAGAATTGGTACGCCAGCAGACGATCACATTAAATGTAGATGCTGTTAATGATGTTCCGCAGGTAAGATCAGATAGTGCGGAAGTATGGGAAGATTCTTTGGTATCCGTAGATGTACTGGCAAATGATACCAACCCGGATCACGGGACTCTTGCGTTGAGCATAATTACCACTCCCGCTAATGGGAGTGCGGTTATCAATGGAGATAACACCATTACCTATACTCCCAATGCTGATTTTTATGGAACCGACAGCTTTACCTATCAGGTGATTGATTCTGTTGGGGGAGATACGATAAGTGCGGATGTGAGCATTACCGTTAGTGCGGTCGATGATGCACCTGTTGCGGTAGATGATGACATCAGCCTGGATGAAGATTCCAGCGCAGTTGTCGATGTACGTATCAATGATTACGACGTTGAAGGAGATGGCTTTATCATCCTGTCATTTACCGATCCGGCAAATGGTACGCTATCCCTGGATGCTGGTACAGGTGCTTTCACCTATACATCTGCCAGCAATTATCATGGCATAGATTCGTTTACTTATACGATTCAACAGGTCACAGATCTCGGTTTGGTCTCCACTGCTTCGGTTAATATCATAGTGAATAGTGTGAATGATGCCCCTGTACCCAGTTATGATGCTAACGTCAGCACGAACGAAGACACTCCTTTAAATAAGAGTGTGACTGCTACGGATGATGACCTGGATGTTCTGTCTTTTTATGTAAAGGATGGGAACGGACCTTCACATGGAACATTGAATCTGGTGGGTGGAGATTATACCTATACTCCTGATGCTAATTTCAATAGCAGCGATAGCTTTGTCATTACGGTTTTTGATGGAACCGTTGAGGTAAACTGTGAAATTTCTGTTACAGTAAATCCGGTCAATGATAGTCCACAGGCAGTCTATGAAAATAATGTCAGTACCGATGAAGATACATCGCTCACCCTGCCGTTTACTGTTTCTGATGCCGATGGGGATTCAGTAATTGTATCTGTTAAAGAAGAAAACGAACCAAAACATGGATCTTTGACATTAAGTGACGGTGAATATACTTATACTCCTGTTGGAAATTATCACGGGGATGATTCATTTATCATTACCATTTCAGATGGATCAAGTGAAATAGATTGCCCGATTTCAGTAACTGTGAATTCGATCAATGATATTCCTGTCCCTGTATATAATTCTAGCATCATTACTAATGAAGATACTTCTGTAACTGAATCAGTTTCTGCTACTGATGCGGATCTGGATACAATCACTGTTTCTGTGAAAGAGGGGGGTGATCCTTCACATGGAATATTGAATTTGGTGGATGGAAATTATACATATTCCCCGGATGCTAATTACTATGGAATAGATACATTTACATTGATGGTCTCGGATGGATTGGCAGATGTGGATTGTCCGGTGACGGTCACGGTGAATGCTGTTAATGATGCTCCAACGGCTGAATTTGAAAGCAGTGTGAATACTGATGAAGATACGGTTTTCAATGGGTCATTCACCGTGTCTGATAATGATGGTGATACTCTTTCCATGTATATTAAAGAAGGGAATTCACCAAGTCATGGAATATTGGAGCTGGTTTCCGGAGGGTATACCTATACACCGGTTTTAAATTTCAATGGAACGGATAATTTCACGATCACAGTTTTTGATGAAACAGTTGAAGTTGATTTCCCAATTTCGATCACAGTTAATCCGATCAATGATGAGCCTGTCCTTTCCTATTCGTCCACAATAACCACGAATGAAGATACAGCGACAAGTCAATCCTTTTCTGCGTCAGATATCGATCTGGATGAATTATCTATAACAGTAAAAACAGAAAATAAACCGGCTCATGGGATTGTTGCACTAGTTGAGGGTGGATATATCTATACGCCTGATACAAACTATAACGGCACTGATGCATTTACCATTACTGTTGGAGATAGTACGGTGGAAGTAGATGCTCCCATCACAATAAATATTGATCCGATCAATGATTTACCCGTACCGGTATATGACACAAGCTTTACCACTGATGAAGATACCCCCGCTGTTGAATCTTTTACTGCCACAGATGTGGATCTGGATATATTGACGTTCTCTATAAAAGAGGGGAATGGTCCCGTTCATGGGGCAGTTGAGCTGGGGGATGGGATTTATACTTACACTCCTACTCTTGATTACAATGGCTCCGATACGTTTACCATTACTGTATCTGATGGGACTGCTGAAGTGGATTGTACGATTACAGTTACGATCAATGCGGTGAATGATGCTCCTGTTCCAAGCTATCTTTCATCGATCAGCACAAATGAAGATGCTGCAGTCAATGAAAGTTTTACTGCAACTGATGTGGATCTTGATGAACTCACATTGAGTGTTAAAGATGAAAATAAACCTAACCATGGAACGGTTACCTTATCTGAAGGGGAATATACCTATACCCCTATCGCTGATTACAATGGGGCGGATAGCTTTATCATTACTGTTTCTGACGGAACCGTGGAGGTGGATTGTACGATAACGGTTACTATCAACCCGGTTAATGATGCGCCGGTTCCGGTTTTTGATGGAAATATCAACACCGATGAAGATACGCCCATTACAGAATCTTTGACAGCTGCAGATATCGATTTAGATGCTCTTAGCTATACAGTTTTAGCTGGAAATGCCCCGCAGCATGGAACATTGGAATTGATTGAAGGAGGATATATATATTCTCCCGCGTTGAATTTTAATGGGACGGATAATTTTATCGTTACCGTATCTGATGGTACTGTGCAGGTAGATTGTTCTATTTCCGTGGTGGTGAATGCTGTCAACGATACGCCAATTGCCGAAGATGATAGTGCTTCTACACAGGAAGACACCGCTGTTACCATTCAAGTTCTTGCAAATGATAGCGATGTGGATATTGCTGGTGGGGATGTGATCATCCCATCTGAAATTATCGCTGGTCCATCTCATGGGAATGCGGTAATTGATGGAACGAATATCCTCTATACACCTGCATTAAACTATTTTGGCTTCGATGAATTTACTTATCAAATCAAAGACAGTGGTGGTGCTACGGCTACTGCTGTGGTCTCCTTGACCGTGAATGCAGTCAATGATTATCCACAAACAGATGGCTTACTTTCAGAATACTCCTGTAATGAGGATTCAAGTATTACGATTTCATTCAATTTAACCGATGTGGAAACTCCGCCCGAAACATTAACTATGCAGGTTGTATCAGGAAACACAACGGTTGTGGCGCAGAACCGGGTAGTAATCACCGATCTGGAAGATACAGATCCAGAAGTGTCTATTAAAATCACTCCTCTGGCAAATCAAAATGGGGATGTCCCCTTTACTTTGCGGGCGAGTGATGGATTTCAAACTTCTGTAATCAATTTTACACTTCATGTATTGCCCGTGAATGATGCTCCGATAGCAAAGAGCGACACCATTAATTTTACAGAGGATACTCCTCTGTCTATAACTACAAGTCAATTGCTGAGCAATGACACGGATATCGACAACGACCAGGCAGACCTGGTTTTTGATACATTGCTTTCAATCACATCCCACGGCGATCTGATCGATAATGGTGATGGTACTCTGTCTTATTCTCCCGTACAGGATTATTGTGGTACAGATTCCTTTACATATCGTATCCATGATCCTGGTTCAGCAGAAAGCACAACCACTGTTACCTTAGAGGGAATTTGTGTAAATGATCTCCCTACTATTGATGCTATTGATGATCAGAGTATTGATGAGGATGGATATATTTCTGTTCCTTTCATGGTGGATGATCCAGATTTACTGACTGAATCTGATTTGAATACGTTGATGATTACGTCTTCTTCATCTGATCCTGAATTGATTGATGCCAACAATATGCGCATTACAGGAAGTGGGAACAATCGAAATTACACAGCTGCTCCATTGTCAGATAAAAATGGAACAGTAACCATTACGATCACTGTAAGCGATGGTATCAGTGAAGCTTCTGAAGATTTCATAGTCGACATCACCCCTATTCCAGATGATCCGGTTGCAGAAAATGACTTTTTCTATGTGAGAGATTATGGAGCGACCAGCATTGATCCGCTGGAAAATGATTGGGATGCGGATGAGGACACGAACCTTACTCCAACCATAGTAACCAACCCCACATATGGTTCGCTGGTTGCTGATGGAGATACGTATCAATATACTCCTGATGAAACTTTTTCCGGTTCTGATGCTTTCACATATTTCATAACGGATTCTACGGGGCTAACCTCAACTATTGCAACGGTAACCTTAAGCGCTGATCCCGCAAATCATCCTCCTATGATCAGTCAAGTAACTGCCAAAACTATTTTTGAAGATGAATATGGCAGTATTGCATTCTCAGTTACAGATGAAGATGGAAATCTAGATTCGGTATCGGTTGCCAGTTCCAATACTGGCATCATTCCGCAAAGCGGTCTGGTATTAAGCAATGAGGATTCAACCTATACATTAACGTTTACTCCAGCAGCAGACCAAAATGGGAAAATGCTTTTGACTATTTCTGCAGCCGATCTCCGTGGAAATATAACGTCAAGATTCTTCTCAGTACAGGTTGTCCCTGTAAATGACCTCCCTACGGCAGTCGATGATACTGTTAGTACTGATGAAGACCATTCAGTGGTCATTGATGTTCTTTCAAATGATTATGATATCGAAACTGCGAGCGCAGATTTAATTCTTTCAAGAGTTTTAACTTTCCCCTCTCATGGAAGTCTTGCCAGTATCGGAAGTGGACAGTTCAGGTATTACCCTTATGATGATTTCAATGGATCGGATTCATTTAGCTATGAAATTACGGATAAAGATGGTGGAACAAGCGATGCGACCGTTTCTATTACGATCAATTCAGTAAACGATGCTCCTGAAGCGTATGATAACAATCTGACCACGGTCGTTGCGCCTGGAGGCACACTGGATAACATCAATGTGCTTGGGAATGATACTGACCCGGATTTCGCTTATGATCCAGATGAAGAAATTAGTGTGAATAGAATCGTAGAACCGCCTTTGTGCGGAACGGTTACGATAAATGTGGATGGAACCCTGAAATATGATGCTTTTAATGGATCTACTCCCTGTTCACCTGCTTGGGTAACTTTTGTCTATGAAATCGTCGATCATTATGGAGCGACCGATACTGCCAGGGTATATATTCCAGTTGATAATGATGATGAAAATTTACCTCCTCATGCTCTCAGTCTGTGGCGTTCCATGCAGGAAGATGGCGCAACCATTACCTTTGACCTGGCAAATTACGCCTTTGATCCAGAAGGCGAAACGCTTACCTATGCACTGGTACTGGATGATGCGCCTAATACCAATATTGGTACGGCTACTCTAAACGGGAGTGTGGTTTCCTATACACCCAACCCCAACAAAAATGCCAGCTATTCACAGGAAAATTTTAAATATTCAGTCTATGATGGAAACAATGCGGCAGTTGAAGCAACGATTTACATCAGGGTAGATGCGGTCAATGATGCGCCTACCATTTCAATGGATGCTGCATCTATTGTTCCCATTCCCGATCAAACTATCGATGAAGATAGTTCATTATCATTGAGCTTCTATATTGATGATGTGGATAAGGATGATATTGGGACAACCTTTGGATTGGATGATTTGGGTTTCTCGATTTACTCTAGTGATTTCAGTGTTATTCCACCTGAGAGTATTTCCTATACCAGAGATAATAGTACAGGACTGATCTCGCTTTCAATTACGCCGCCTGCTGATAAATCAGGCGAGGTCAATATTACAGCGCTGGTCAGTGATGGTATCGTTAAAATATCGGATGTTTTCCATTTAACCATCGATCCGGTAAACGACTCACCAACTGCAGAAGACTATTCTGTGGTAACAGATGAAGAAGTTCCAGCTCATGTACAGGTTGTAAATTGTTTATGCGATGTTGATGAAGGAGAAACTTTCACAATCACACAGGAAGTTGCTCCTACATATGGGTCTTTATCCTTTGATAATGATAAGGGGGAGATTATCTACACCCCTGTGATAGATTATTTCGGGGCTGATGAGTTCACATATCGTCTTACAGACTCGGGCGGATTATTTGATACCGGAGTGGTGAGTGTAACGGTGAATAATGTCGATGATGCACCATTAATCCAGGACCTTGCTCCCGTGATTGAAACTGGAGAAGATACCCCGGTTGTTTCAATATTTAGAGTAACCGATGTAGATAATACCCTGGATGAAATTGAATTATCGGCAGTTGCTGCTGACCCGTCATTGGTAGAGTTAATGAGTTTTAGTAAATCAACGGATGGAAGTGGTCAGGTTAGCATGACAATCACGCCGAAGACTAACCTAAGTGGTACCACAAAAGTGGAAATCACTGCTTCGGATGGAGAAAAATCCGCACTGGGAACATTCACATTAAAAATTTATGCAATCAATGATCCTCCCATCGCGGCAAATGATTATGCGACGATCGATGAAGATCATTCTGTTACCATTGATGTGGTTGCGAATGATACTGATGTAGAAGATCCCACTACATTGTATGTGATTTCCAACAGTACGCCGATGTTAACAGAAACCGGTACCGCCGGACATGGCAGTGTGGTAAATAATAACGATGGCACACTTACCTATACTCCGGGGGCAAACCGGAACGATAATGTTTATTTCACTTACCAGATTTCAGATAGCGGAAATTTACGTACCACAGCGACGGTCTTTATTACGATCAATGCAGTGAATGATGCTCCCCGGGTTAGTAATGACAGTCGTACGACTGTTGAAGATACACCTAATACCATTGATGTGCTGGCGAATGATAGTGATCTGGAAGGAGATACATTCAGCATTACCAGTAATACGAACCCTGTGCATGGATCTGTTGTGCTGAATGCAGATAAGACCTTTACGTATACGCCGGAATTAAATTATTACGGTACAGATTCGTTTAAATATACAGTTGCAGAAGACGCACATACAGATGTAACTGCTACTGCTACGGTAACGATCAAGATTACTGCATCAGATGATTATCCGATTGTGGATACCACGGAACCCTGGAGAATGCAGGAAGATACACAAGGTACCTTCTCTGTGAATATTAGTGATGCCGAAACTCCCTCTGCAAATTTACTGATCACGTTTACTTCTTTAAATACAAGCTTGATCAAAAGCTACAATGTCATTTTGCAGGGATCGGGAACATCCCGTACAGTTACGCTTACTCCACAACCGCAAATGAATGGTTCATTGCAATTACAGGTAGAAGTAAATGATGGCGCTCTGATCACGACTGAATTGATTGATATCATCATTGAACCTGTAAATGATCCACCGGTAGCACAAGACTATGAAGCAACTACAAATGAAGACGTAGCGGTAAGTGGATTGGATGTCGTAAAAAGCGATATTGATCTGCTGCATGAAGGAGATAGCCATACCTATTCTCTTGGGAGCAATGGTTCTCACGGTAATGCAGTTGTGCTGGCGGATGGAAACTGGACCTACACACCCGATGCCAATTTCAATGGAACGGATAGTTTTACGGTGATAGTCTCAGATGCTGCCGGTGCTACCGCTACCAGTACCATCACCATAACTGTAAGTAAAGTAAATGATGCTCCTACAGTAACTTCACTTAACCAGCATGTGATAGATGAAGATACACCGGTAACAGACACCATTGTGATTGCAGACCCGGATCTATATGACAGTGTAGATCCAGATAGTCATACCATGTCTGTAACTGCTGCTCCGCTGCATGGAACAGTTAACCTCAATGCTGCTACTGGAGAGTATACCTATACCCCAGCTGAAAACTACAACGGAATGGATAGTTTTACTGTTACAGTGGTGGATGAACATGCGGCTGAAGTGGTAAAAACTGTTGAAATCACGGTTAACCCGGTCAATGATCCTCCGGAAGCGGAGAATGATAGCAGCAGTGTTTCAGAAGATCATAGTGTAGTCATTGATGTTTTAGGGAATGATGATGACATTGATCTGACACGAGAAGGAGATGACCTCACCATTAAATCGGTTGATAACGTAGATAATGCTACCGTTGAAATTGCTGCTGATGGAAAAACTCTTACATTTATACCGGCTGCTGACTGGTTTGGAGAAGAGAGCTTTACCTACACTGTGACAGATAGGAATAACGCAACTGATACGGCGACGGTCACAGTAACGGTAAATCCGGTCAATGATCCTCCGCACATTTCAGATGTTGGAAATCAAACGATTCAGGAAGATACCAGTACCGGTGCTTTAACATTTACGGTTACAGATGTGGATAACAATGATGCTGATCTGGTTGTCACTGCGGCAACCAGCAACGGAACTGTAATTCCGCTAAGCAGCATTGTATTCGGCGGAAGCGGCACCAATCGCACGGTAACGATAACCCCGGTAGGCAATAAGAATACCTGGGATCGAATTGGCGGCGCAGATCAACCTGTAACGATTACCCTTACCGTCAGCGATGGAAGTTTGACAGATAGTGATTCCTTCCTGGTATCGGTCACACCGAAGAATGATGGTCCCATTGCTCGTAATGATATGGCAACGGTAGTGGAAGATAATAGTATTACGATATCTGTATTGGCGAATGATTCGGATGTGGATATATCCAACGAAGGTGATGAACTTACTATTACAAAAGTAGAGGGATACAACCACGCTGATGTTCAAATCACGGGGGGTGGAAAAACCCTCTCATTTACCCCGGAACTGAACTGGACTGATCCAGTCGAGTTTACATATACAATATCCGATTCTTCAGGAGCAACAGATACAGCGACGGTTCATGTTGATATCACGGCGGTGAATGATGCGCCAACCATCTCTGATATACTCGACCAAATCATTGATGAAGATACCAGCACAGGCGCTATCTCATTTACTATTAACGATGTAGATACCAGTCTCAGTTCACTTGCTTTCACCGTCACATTCAGTGATGAGAGTGTTGTCCCAAATGCAAATATTGTTATTGCAGGAAGCGAAACAACAAGAACGGTGACAATCACACCTCTTGAAAATAAGAACACCTGGAATAAAACCACAGCCAGTGATGATCCCATAACTATCACGATTGAAATCTCCGATGGCGCTCTATTAGATACCGATACATTCTTGTTAACTGTAAAACCGGTTAACGATGCCCCCAGGGCAAACAATGACAGTATTTCGATTGATGAAGACGACAGTGCTACTACTGTTTCTGTACTTGCCAATGATACGGATGTGGATATCTCCAATGAAGGAGATGATCTCACCATTAAATCCGTCAGCGGCGCACTGCATGGAACGATAAATACTGCCACCGATAAAAAGACTTTTACGTATAAGCCTGACGCGAATTGGAATGGGACAGAAAACCTTTCTTATACAATTGTTGATAATAAGGGCGGAGAATCAACTGCAGCAGTTACGATTATCGTACAGGCTGTGAATGACGACCCTGTCGCGCAAAATGATGCTGCGTCAACGCAAGAAGATCAGAGTATTTCCATTCTTGTTCTGGCGAATGATAGCGACATTGATATTTCACAGGAGGGGGATAGTATTCAAATTAAAGAAACATCCGGCGTGGATCATGGAACAGTTACCATTGCGAGAGATAAACAATCGCTTACGTTTAATCCGGAAAACGATTGGAGTGGAACAGAAGTATTTACATACACCATAATCGATGAGAATAATGGAACTGACAGTGCGTCTGTAACTGTTACTGTTTCGGCTGTTGATGATGATCCTGAAGCAAAGGATGATACATTCACCGTTTTGGAAGATTCCTCAACTTCTGTTCTCGATGTTCTGGCGAATGATGCGGACGCCGATCTTCCTTATGGTGATATTCTGGAATTGGTTCGCATTATTTCTCCTACCAGTCATGGCACTCTCACATTGAATTCGACGACACAGCGCATGGAATATGTGCCGGATTTGAATTACAACGGCAGTGATTCTTTTACCTACGAGATTAAAGATGACCAGGATCCTGCAGTATATTCAACGGCAGCAGTTACGATTAATATCACCCCGGTTAATGATATCCCGGTGATCACCTCGACCAATCAACACACGATTGATGAAGACCACACTGTTACCAATTCGGTTACCATTGTTGATCCTGATATTTACGATACTCCTGATCCTGATAGCCATACCTTCGGCATTGATGCAGGACCAAATTACGGATCGGTTAATTTGAATGAAAATACCGGTGAATATACTTACACACCTGATGCACACTATAATGGTTCTGATAGTTTTACTGTGCGTGTGACAGATGAGCATGGTGGAAGTGCGACTCGTTTAGTGCGCATTACTATCAATCCCATCAATGATCCACCAGTAGCGGCAAATGCAAGCTATAACACTCCAGAAAATATTTCTATTAATGAAACGATCAGCGCTTCTGATCCTGATATTGCGACCAATGGGGATAAGTTAACCTATACATTGAAAGCAGGCTCTGGTCCTTATCATGGGACAATTTCACTGAATTCATCCAGCGGCGCATTCACCTACACACCGGAACTAAATTACAACGGAACAGATAGCTTCAGTGTGATTGTTACAGATAAACAGAGTGTAAGTTCCCAGGCTGATATTTCTATTTATATTAATTATTACGAAAATGATCCGATTGCGAATGATGACTCGTATACAATGGATGAGGATGATGCATCTGTTGTATTGGATGTGCTGGCAAATGATACGGATGCTGACATACCCTATGGTGATAAGCTGACCATTACCGATATCACAGGATCGCCTTCACACGGTACTGCAGTGATCGATTCTGTTAATCAAGAGATCTTGTATACACCTGTGAGTAATTACAATGGCGTCGACACATTGATTTACCAAATTAAAGACAATCAAGATCCTGCGGTATATGCATCTGCTCAAGTGGAACTACAGATCAATCCTGTTAATGATCCTCCCCTGGTAACGTCGACGAATAATCATGAAATAAAGGAAGATACACCTGTAACCGATCGTATTATTGTCAGCGATGTGGATTTGTTTGATTCACCGAATCCTGACAGCCATACTTTCCGTGTCAGCACACCTCCTGTTCATGGGGAAGTGTTGATGAATGAAAGTACCGGTGAATATACATATACTCCCAATTCCAATTTCAATGGCACAGATTCATTTATCGTACGTGTAACAGATAAACAAGGGGCAGCTGCTACAAAGGTTGTCATGATTACCGTGAAAGCCGTCAATGATGATCCGCAGGCAAACCCCGATTCGTATAAAGTGAGTGAAAATGATAATTGGAGATCTATGGACGTGTTGGCAAATGATACGGATGCCGACATACCCTATGGAGATGTTTTAACGCTACATCAAATTTCCGTAGCACCGCTGCATGGCACTGCGAAGATTAATGCGATCACGAATAAAATCGAGTATAAACCGGATGCCGGATATGCCGGTAATGATACGCTCACGTATGAAATAAAAGATAATCAAACACCAGTGGTAACTTCAAGCGCTGAAGTATCTGTATTAATTGAAAAAGAAGAAAAGAATAGTGCCGGGCATTCCCCATCGCAGAATGACCAGAATAATGGGAAGAGTACTCCGGAAAATCAGCTGGATGTACTGGAAGAGGATTCTTTTGCAAACGGCTGGATCGGGTCAAAAGGAAAATCGGGGAATCCTCGCTTTAGTGTTGATCCGAATAATAATCCCGGTCATGGAACTTTAGAGATTGATCCTATTACCGGTTTCTATACCTATACACCGGATCAAGATTTCAATGGCATTGATTCCTTTACCATTATTATTCAGGATGGAGAAGAAACATACTATCAAACCTACTATATGACTGTAAAGCCCGTAAATGATGCTCCTGTAGGAAACAATATGGAGCTTTCCACACCCAGGGAAAAGCCAATCGAGAGCCTTATTTCGGTTGATGATATCGATGTTCTTACGAATGACGATACACTGACATATTCTCTGGTGCAAAATCCTATACATGGAACGGTGATATTGATCCCAGTAACCGGATCATTCATCTATACTCCAGCCGATGGTTTTGTGGGTGAAGACACTTTCCTTATCCGAATTACAGATGAGGACGGTGCCTTTGTTGAGATCGAGGTACGTGTTGCGGTAAATGAAGATGAGGCACAGCAAGCAGAAAGCCATGGAATATTGAATGCAGGAACTATTCTTCTTGCTGGTGGATTGTTGTCTGTTTTCTTGATCTTGTTTGTTTTTTATAATGTCCGGATCACATACTCGGTTGTTGATGAAAAAGGGAACACGAAAAAGAAAGTTGTCAAGAAATGGATTCTATTCAGCGGTAAAAATGAAGTAAAGCTGAAAATTAAAAAGAAGGCATTTTTGAAAGAAGCAAGCGGAAAAGAGATTTTACTTCTGAATACCTTTGTGAAAAAATTCAAAGGCAAGACGCTTGTCCTGCAGATTCAAGGTGAACCGGACAAAACATATGTGGTCGAAGCGAATGATAATGGAAGAATGAGAATAGTACTCTAGTGCAGCCATGTGGATGAAGCGGTGCATTCCTTGACATTGAATCCATTGTTATGTATGATTCAACCGTATTCAAAAAAGAGAGAAACCGAAAGATGATTGACGGCAAGTAATTCATAAGCACCTCCCGCATACACCCAAAGGGTAGAGCGGGCACCCGATTCCAGATCGGGTGGTTTGGCATTTTCATTACCCAAATTAGGAGGCAGCTATGCTTGCCGTTTCGCATTTAACCAAGACTTTTAATTTACAAACACTTTTTCAAGATATCTCATTTTCGATCAATCCCGCTGAGCGGGTTGGATTGATCGGTCCTAATGGTTGTGGAAAAACGACCCTTTTACGAATTCTACTTGGGGAAGAAGGTGCGGATAGTGGGCAGGTCCACAAACCAGTTCATTTGCGCATTGGGTACCTGGCTCAGAGCTTTTTATTTTCTCCATCAAAGACAATTTCTCAAGTCACAGCCGATAACGTGGGAGATGTGAACGGGTTATCCGGCAAACTGGTTGAAGTAAGCCGGAAACTGACAGACCAGCCGGAGAACCCTGAATTGCTCGACACATATAATGATCTGTTAAAGCGTATCCAGAATGCAGAGTCCGGGCGTACGGAGAAAATTCTTTCAAAACTGGGGCTGCAGGATATTCCTCATGATATGCCTGTGGGGAATCTGAGCGGCGGGCAGAAAACACGCTTTTCACTGGCTTTGCTTCTACTGAATGATCCGGAAATATTACTGCTGGATGAACCTACCAACCATTTGGATATCGAGATGCTGGAATGGTTGGAAGAATGGCTGCAGAATGCATCCTGCGGTGCGTTGATCGTTTCGCATGACCGCATGTTTCTCGATCGAACGGTCTCGCGCATCCTGGAACTGGATGCGGTTCAGCATACAATGCGATCTTATACGGGGAATTACAGTGCGTATACTGATCAAAGAGAGCAAGAGATCGAATCCCAGTGGTCTGTGTATCGCGATCAGCAGGTCGAATTACGTCGCATAAAAGTGGATATTGCCAGGGTGAAAGAACAGGCGAAATACACGGAGCGGCAGGTTAGTGCCAATCATACCGGGAATCCGGAAAACAAATTTTCAAAAGATTTTAAAAAACGCCTGGCAAAAAAGGTGGCAAAGAAAGCCAGGGCACGCGAGAAGCGCCTGGAACGCTATGAGGGATCGGATGACAGGGTGGAAAAACCAATAGGAGCACGCATGATCCGCGTAGAGTTTGAACCAGCCTCTCATCTGGGCAGCTCTGTGATCCAAATGGAGAGATTGAACATCGGTTTCCCGAATATTCCACCGCTGCTCGAAAATATAAATCTCCAGGTTCGGTCAGGGCAGCGTATTGCGTTAACCGGACCAAATGGGTGCGGTAAGACCACTCTGCTGCGCACTTTGTCTGGAGAGCTCAAACCTCTTGCGGGAAGATTCGTTCTGGGCAGCAGCGTTCATCTGGGATTGATGTCGCAGGAACTGAATTCCCTACTTCCTGATAAAAATGCGGTAGAGCATCTGTGGGAATATTTTCCCAATCAAACCGAAGCGCGCCGGTTTTTAGGCTATTACCTGCTGACCGGGGATGAAGTGCTAAAGCCGGTCAATCTATTGAGCTATGGGCAGCGGGCGCGGCTGATGCTGGCAAAGCTGGTGGTGAGTGGCTGCAATGTGTTGCTGCTGGATGAACCTATTAATCATCTGGATATTTCCAGCCGTACGCAGTTCGAGCAGGCATTGAAACCCTTTGCAGGAACGATCTTAATGGTGGTGCATGACCGCTACTTTATGCAGCGCTTTGCGCAGGAGATCTGGCAGGTGAGGGGAAAGAGGCTGGTAGTACACAGCTCGGGCTTGATAAACAATAACTCTTGACAAAATAAATCAGGATAGATATACTTACTTTATTCAGTGAATAAAGAAAGTATACATGAATAAACATTTTAACGCCAATCGTGCTCTCATTCGCTCAATAAATCGAACGCTTGTTTTGAACGCGATCAAGAACCATGGTCCAATCTCGCGTACCGACATTGTAAAGCTCACCGGGCTGAGCCCCGCATCTCTCTCGAATATTTCTGCAGAATTAATTGAAAGTGGTTTGGTTTTCGAGAAGGAATCAGGTGAATCAAGTGGAGGGCGGAAACCTGTCTATCTGGCGCTCAACCCACATGGCGGCTTTGTTATTGGGATCAAACTGGCGGAGAAACAGATCAGCGCTACGCTAACAGATTTAGAAGCAACGGTTATTTGTAATAAAAGCCGAGAAATACACAGTAAAGACTCACAGAAAGTGCTGGATGATATTGCCGAAGTTGTTCAGACGATTATTGATGAACAAAATGTAAAACCTGATAAGCTGCTCGGAATTGGATTAGGTCTTGCCGGCATTATCAATAATCATGAAGGGACGTTGCTGTATTCTCCGTTCTTTGGATGGCATGATTTGCCAATCGGGGAGATTCTTGAAAGCAAATTAGGTGTTCCGGTTTATCTCGATAACGATGTAAACACTCTTACGATTACTGAATCTCTTTTTGGGGCGGGAAAAGGAATTGAAAATTTTCTTGTCGTTACAGTAGGACGCGGAATTGGTTTGGGTATTGTGATCGGTGGACAAATCTATCATGGATACCAGGGCGGCGCCGGAGAATTTGGGCATACCGTCTGCGATGAAAATGGTCCTCTGTGTGACTGCGGTAAACATGGCTGTTTGGAAACTTTTGTAGCTGATCCGGCTTTGATCAATGCAGCGAATACTGTTCTGCAGGATCCTGTATCCAGTGTTGATGAAATGATCGATTTAGCAGAGCAGGGGCATAAAGAAATCGAAGTAATTTTCACGAATGCCGGACAGAAATTGGGTCAGGGTATTGCTAATCTAATTAATCTTTTCAATCCGCAATTGATCATCGTGAGTGGGGAAGGGGTCAGATCGGGTGATTTGTTATTCAAACCGATGAAAGAAACGATCGAAAAATATTCCATCCAATGTTTGGGAAAAGGAACTGAAATATTGATCGACAAATGGGAAGACTTTGCCTGGGCTCGTGGTGCAGCAAGTTTGGTGCTTCAAGAACTTTTTAAACTGCCCATAAAAGCCAATGAATAAAACGACTTATCTAAATATGTTGTGAATATATATGTAAGGAGGTGCAAAGAATATAAAGGGAATTGATAACAGTTTACTTTTCAAATTAAATTAAGGAGAAAGAACGATGAATAAAAAAATATTGTTTGCTGCCTTAACCACTCTGATGATTGCGGCAGTGATTTTTGCCTCTGGATGCACAACCAGTAATGAGACTGCTCCTGTGGCAGATGAACCTGCTGCAGAAACAGCGGGCGAAGAAGAAATCGCTCCGGTTACGATCACTTATTGGCACACAATGGCGGACGCGGAATCAGCCCAGTTGGAATTGGTGATCGATGAATTTGAAAAAGAAAATCCCGGAATCACCATTGAGGCAACGGATTATGCGTACGATGATTTCAAGACGGCATTACTAACGTCCATTGCCGGTGATGAGGCTCCTGATACAGCACGTCTTGATATTGCCTGGGTTCCTGAATTCGCAAATGAAGGCGCATTGATGCAATTGGATGGAGTGATGCCGGATTACGAAGCGATCGCCGAACAAACCTTCCCGGGACCCCTATCAACCAACTATTGGGATGGTCATTCCTATGGTCTCCCACAGGATACCAATACACAGGTTCTTCTATGGAACAAGGAAATGTTCACCGCTGCTGGCTTAACCGGTGCTCCCACAACAATGGAAGAATTTAAAACCTATGCATGCCAGTTATCTGATGCAGATAATGAGATCTATGGTTATGCACTGGGTGGAACATACTTCTGGGCGCCCGCACCAGTTTTCTATGCTATGGGCGGCAAAGTTGTGGCTGATGATTTCAGTACTGCCAGCGGCTATATCAATTCGGATGCCAGTGTGAGTGCTTTCAGTATGCTTGTTGATATGTACAATGATGGTTGTATATCTCCGAACTTACTGGGCGGTGGTATTGGTACTTCTGATGGACACGGCAGCGGCAAATACGCCATGATTATTGATGGACCCTGGATGGTCGATATTTATAAGAGCAGCTATCCTGATTTTGAGGTAAATTTCGCTCTCATCCCCACTGGAACTGATGGAACCACCAGTTCTGTCGTCGGCGGAGAAGACGTGGTAATTTTCCAGGATACGGAAAATGCTGATGCGGCTATGAAATGGGTAGCTTTCTTGATGAGCGAAAAGGCGCAGGTTATGATGGGGCAGGTTGGTGTCATGCCGACGTTATCAAGCCTCACGGGTAGTTCACAACTGCCAGATTACTATTCTATTTTCATGGAACAGCTTGCAACCGCTCAAGCTCGCGTTCCCCATCCGAAATGGTCGGATATGGATAATGCGATCAATAATGCTTTCCAGCGCATGCTGCGTGGAGATCAAACAGTATCTGAAGCTTTAGATCAGGCTGCTGTTGAGATAAATGCTTTGCTAAAATAATTAAAAGGTAACCAAATTGAAAAAGGATTTCCGGGTGGATATCCTCAGTCCGGAAATCCTTACCTAAAAATGACACAAAAAAAGCGCAATATATTATTTATTTTATTATTTCTTCTTCCAGGCTTACTTTTATTTTCAATATTTATCATTGGACCAATGACATATTCCTTCTATATGAGCTTTTTTGATTGGAATATTGTTCATCCTGAAAATTCGATATGGGTTGGTTTAGATAACTATATTGGAGTTATCAAAGATAGTATCTTCCAGCGTGCAGTTATTAATACTCTGGTATATGGTCTGGTGACGGTTCCCGGACAGATGTTGTTTGGACTAATTATTGCAATTTTATTAAATCAGGATATTCGCGGAAAAGGTTTCTTCCGATTAATGTACTATCTTCCAGTGGTCACTTCCTGGGTGATCGTCAGCTTGTTGTTTGAATATATGTTCAGCGGGCAGGCGGGTTTGGTGAATTATCTATTGAAAGATGTTCTGCATGTGATTTCAGGGAATATCTTATGGCTGGCAGATCCTATTTTGGCTTTTGTCCCGATACATTTACTGGGAATTTGGAAAGGGGTAGGTTGGACGGCAGTGATATTCCTGGCGGGGCTGCAGGCTATCCCCAATCAGCTTTATGAAGCTGCTGAAGTGGATGGGGCTGATTCATGGCACAAATTTGCTGGCATTACCTGGCCGCTTTTACGACCAACGACAGTGTATCTGCTGGTTGTACTGACTATTGGGGCGATGAATGCTTATATATCCAATTTGCTCATTACGAATGGGGGCGATCCATTGGATATGACCCATTTTATTCTAACGCTTATGTACGAAGCAACTTTTTCGGGGCTTGATTTCGGTAGAGGATCGGCGATTAGCTATCTGCTGACAATTTTTGTGTTCATGGTCAGCATTATTCAGATACGGTTATTAAAAAAGCGTGTGGAGTACTTATGAAGGGTTCTAGAAGGCAACGTCGTCAAAAGAAGTTCATTACCTACCTGCTGCTGATTTTTGGATTAGCGATCGTGGTGATCCCTTTCTGGTATATGCTGGTTACCTCGTTCAAGCCGCAATCCTATATCTTTGAAATTCCACCCAAACTCTGGCCAGAGGAAATAACCCTAAAGAACTATCAGGAAGCGGTCCAGAAGAATGATTTCGGATTGTATTTCATGAACAGCTTGTTTGTGGCGGTGGTGACCACGGCGCTTACGGTGCTGATCTCTTCGATGCTGGCTTATGTATTTGCTCGAATGAAGTTCAAGGGAAAAGAGTTGCTTTTTTCGATCTTCCTTATGGGCATGATGATTCCTCCGGTTATGTTGATCATCCCTCAATTTATCATTACCAAGCATATTGGTTTGTTTAATTCATATGCGGGTTTGATCACTGTTTACATCAGCATGAACCTCTCCACACAAACTTACCTTTTACGAAATTTCTTTGAAGATTTACCAAAAGAATTGGAAGAAGCTGCCTTGATTGATGGCGCAAATCAATGGACAATATTCAGGAAATTAATTATTCCCCTTTCTAAACCAGGTCTCTCGGTTGTAACAATTTTTACATTCTTATACAGTTGGGATGAATTTCCCTGGGCGAACGTGGCGATCAAAGAGACGACGAAACGCACGCTTCCCATAGCAATCGCTCTGTTCCAGACTCAGCACCTGACGGAATGGGGACAGGTTTTTGCTGCTTCATTAATTGCGCTCATACCTGTTGTAATTGTCTTCCTGATTTTTCAGCGGTACTTCTTACAGGGTATATCGACAACCGGTATGAAAGGTTAAATTCAGTCTGTGAGGTCAACATTTATGGATTTGTACCCCGCGCGGTGCTATTTTACGGATGAAGATGAAGTCGATCTTTATTTGTCCTGCTCAGAAGAATTGACTCAGGATACGAAGGTATCCCTGAAAGTTTTCCACTTGGGAGAAAAGGTCTATGAATATCTAATTGACCTGAAAAAAGGGAAACGCTGCTATGTATTATCACTTCACAAAAACAGGGAGGATTGTTTTTATAAAAAGGGAGGATACTTCGTCAACTGTACCGTAATACTCGATGATTCAACCCGCTTTCGATTGCAAACGGTGTTTATGGTTATCGAGAAATGGCTGGACTATCCCCTGTATGGTTTTTTAAGTGATTTTCAACCAGGGCGGGAAGATGCGGAAGCAGCGATTGAAGAATTGTTGAAATTCCATATTAATGGATTGCAGTTTTATGATTGGCAGTACCGTCATGATCGTCTTGTCCCGGATAGTCCTATCTATTGGGATGCTCTTGGAAGAAAGATGTCTACCGAAACCATCAGGCAGTTGATCCAATCTGCACATCATTATGGAATGGCATGTATGCCGTACCTTGCTGTTTATGCCGCTTCTCTCTCTTACTGGAACAAGAATAAAGGTCAGGCATTATACGATCGGGAAGGCAGAGAAATTTTATTCCATGATTTCCTGGGATTAATGAATCCATCAAAAGGATCGAAGTGGTTCTTACATCTCGAGAATGAATGTAAAAAGGTTTTCGAGCATTTCTCTTTTGATGGGCTGCATATTGATCAATATGGAGAACCAAAAATCGGCTACGATTCTGATGGATTACCGGTTGATCTGCCCCATTCTTTTACTGATTTTATCAATCATGAGAAAAAGTCTTATCCCGAAAAAGCAGTTGTATTTAATGCGGTAGGCAACTGGCCAATCGATACTTTATGTGAATCTGAACAGGATTTTATGTATATCGAAATTTGGCCGCCGGCAGTTCATTATCAGGATCTGGTGGATATTATTAAAAATGCTCAGATCAAATCTGGATATAAGCAGGTTGTTCTTGCTTTGTATATGCCGGTCAGCAGCAAAGCCAATATCTTGTTGAGTGATGCGCTGATTTATGCTTCAGGAGCGGCACGGATCGAAATTGGAGAACACTGTCGGTATTTGAGTGATCCATATTTTCCAAAACACAGCAAAATTCCCTTCCCCCTTTATACCAGTCTGCGCAGATATTACGATTTTGCGTGTGCCTATTTTGAATTGTTAAAGCCATCCAAACAGGATGAGGAGGATTTCGCAGTCACTGCGCCTCAAAATGTGATTGTTTTCTTGAACAGTATAGGGAATAAAAAAATCATTCAATTGATTAATCTTAACCAGATTCCCGATGGACGCTGGGATCGAAAGCATAACGTTCCCCAGATAATCTGCGATTTTCAAATCAAAGTACATTTAAATTTCCATTCCCAATCGGTAAAATGTGCCAGCCCGGATGGAACTTTTATTGATCTGCATTCAGTAGATTATGAGGAAAATGAAGATGGTGTTTTTATAAAAATCCCCCGCTTGAAATACTGGACCATGGTAGTTATTGAAGCTGAAGGATCATAATCATGGAAAAATCCTTATTTAATAGAAGTATAGAAATAATTTTAGAAAATCAGACTTCCTGCGGCGCTTATATTGCCAGCCCGGTGTTTACAAATTACCGGTATTGCTGGATCCGTGACGGATCATATATTGCTTATGCGATGGATTTGGTTGGGCAGAATGACAGCGCCGGAGCATTTCATAACTGGGTTGCAAAAATTATCCTTGAAAGAAAAGAGTTATTTAAAACCGAAGATACCCGTCAAATGCTTAAAACGATCGGAGAAAAATATTATCTCCATACTCGCTTTAACCTGGATGGGAAAGAGGCAAAAGAAGACTGGCCTAATTTTCAATTGGATGGATATGGAACATGGTTGTGGGCTTTAACCCGCCATTTTGTCCTATCCGGGCGCAAACCTGATGCTGACCTGTTAGAGTCCGCCAGATTTATCGCGAAATATTTGATCGATCTATGGAACACTCCCTGTTATGATCTCTGGGAAGAGAATCCAGATGATATTCATCCATATACTCTGGCTTGTATCTATGGGGGATTGAACAGCATCTCTTCTTTTCTGGATCAAGATTTTAAGCGGGAGGCTCAGATGATCCGGGATTATGTTCTGGATCATTATGAGAGGAATAACAGTCTTTATAAATTCCCTGATGGCGATATGGTAGATGCTTCACTGGTTGGGGTATCGGTCCCTTATGATCTGTTTTCTCCGCAATGTGCGGTCATGAAGGGAACGATTGGTGAGATCGAAAAGCAGTTGATGAAGAATGGTGGCGTTCATCGATATCGTGAAGATTCTTATTATGGGGGAGGAGAATGGATTCTCTTATCTGCCTGGATGGGATGGTATTATCTTCAAATTGGGGAAAGAAACAAAGCCAGGAACATGCTGCACTGGGTGGAAAGTCAAGCGGATACTGAGTTGAATTTGCCGGAACAAATTTCCTGTTCATTGAATGTTCCATCCAAATTGGACGAATGGAAAAGACAGTGGGGAGATATCGCTAAACCACTGCTCTGGTCGCATGCAATGTATATCATCCTGTTTTATGAATATGAAAAGGATGAATAAAGATAGATAGCTCCTAACTAACGGATGT
This sequence comes from Anaerolineaceae bacterium, assembly GCA_963674975.1. Taxonomy (GTDB): domain Bacteria; phylum Chloroflexota; class Anaerolineae; order Anaerolineales; family Anaerolineaceae; genus UBA4781. The sequence goes on along the minus strand of OY771913.1, from coordinate 1,217,119 downwards.
TTATTGTTGTCTGTTTGGTATTTTATATACCGCGTAAAAAGAGGCAGCAGTTTTTACATTTCCAGGATAAGTTTAGCAGCCGAGTCGTCGGTGATAAGCACGCTCATATATTTTCCATATAATGCTGCGCGGATGGATTTGGCTTTATTCTCTCCCCCGGCAACTGCGATCATATATGGGATTTTTCCCTGATATTCAAGACCAAGACCAATGACCCGTTCATTAATATCTGCATCGATGATCCTACCTGCTTCATCATAGAAATAAGCACCCATATGCCCGATGGCACCCTGCCGGCGAAGTTCTTCCCATTCGCTGTATTCGAGGTAATTGGTCCAGATCGGGCTGGGTGTTTCTTCACTCATTCCGCCAATTCCGCACAGACCGATGCGGGCAGATTTCGACATCTTGATCGCTTCTTGATAGCGGAAATGTTTGATAAGAGATTCTTTAGCGTTTCTGTCGCTTACCACCAGCGGAGCCAGAAGATACACATATTTCCCGCCATATTTATCGCTTAAAAGCCGCACCAGGTCAGGTCCATCGATAATCGGATTTTCTGCGCCAAGTGCGCCGATCATCTGGACGACGGTAATATTCAGTTTTCGGTTCGGGCGGAGTGCCTGAATGGTGCTCGCGACGGTTCTACCGTAAGAACAGGAAATTGTGTCCCCGTCGGCAATAAGAGAATCCAGATACTCGGCAGCGAAAAAGCCCAAGCCTTTCAACAATTCTTCGATTTTCTGATTATGGGATTTGAGGACGCGCACTTCTTTGAGGCTGAAGTGCTTTTGAAATTCTTCTTCAAGGCTGTAATCTCGCTCAAACGGATAATTGAGTTTGATATCAACAATACCTTTTTCACGAGCTTCTTTCAAAAGACGTGATACCGTTGGACGCGATGAATGGATGATATAGCCGATCTCCGCCTGTGTTTTTCCCTGTTCATAATATAGTTTGGCTACTTGAAAGAGCAGATCATTCAGTTCTCTGGTCATTGATTTCTCCCTATGCTACAGTCCTAACAGATTTTGTATTGTACCAATTTTCAATTGGTCAATGGAAGAGACAATTAAATCAGCTTTTTGCAGACGTTCTTCAGGATGTGTGCTTGCGATGGCGATGCATTTCATTCCTGCTTTTTTAACTCCCTCGATCCCAAGAATGCTGTCTTCAACAACGAGACAATTTTCGGGAGCCAGCTCCAGGGCGGTAGATGCCGCAAGATATGCATCTGGAAAATTCTTTGCCGGTAAAGTATCTGTTGAGATGATCTGGTCAAAGTAAGGTTTCAGGTTTCCAACTTCCAGAACAATATCGATGTTTTCCTGAGGGGCTGATGAATCAAGAGCCTGTTTGAATCCAAAAGATTGGCAGGCTATTAAAATTTCCAGTGCACCAGGGTAAATTATTAATTTTTCTCGGATTTCTTTCCGGTATAGGAGTTCTTTCTTTAAAGATGTTTCCCAAATTTCAGGATCAGGAGGAGTAGGGTGTACAAATTTCTTGATAAGACTGTAATCATTGATGCCGAAAGTATCCTCAAAATTTTTTCGCGAGAAGTTAATCTTGTACTCAGAAAAGAGGACCTCTTTCCAGGAAAAGTAGTGGGCATCAGCGCTGTCGATAAGAACGCCGTCCATGTCCCAAATAATGCCGTAGCTGCTGCTTGCTATCTGTTTTTCCATTGAACTCCTGATGCACAAATGTTCATTGTTAAGAAATATTGTAATGCTTTTTCTTGATTACTGCAAACTGAAAAAGAAATACGATTTTTGGATGTTCACCAGCAGCGCGAAACGAAAGATTGCAAATGCACATATGTTCAATAATGTGAAAATATGTTGAAATTCTATCTGAATGAAAATAGAATAGAAAATGAACGATTTTCTAACAAAACATTAACAATCTGAAAAGGAAGAATCTGATGGCTTTTATACGTACAATTCACGGCGATATCGATCCCAAAGAAATGGGTGTAACCGATGCTCACGAACATCTGATCCGCATTGGCGGTGGTGAAGTAAGCCTCGGTGGAGAAGATATGCGTTTGCCCTCTGTAGAAAAAGCAGTTATAGAAGTAAATCATTTTAAAGCAGCGGGTGGAAAAACGATCGTAGACTGCAATCCGATCGGCGTTGGACGAGATATTGTTAAATTACTGGAAGTCAATGCACAGGTTCCCGATATGCATTTGATCGTTACAACCGGTTTCCATTACTCTCAGGTTTACGATCAATCGGTTCATTGGGTAGTGCGCTATTCGGTTGAGCAAATCGCAGATCTGATCATTGCTGAGATCGAAGAAGGCATTGATGAACACGATTACATGGGTCCTATTGTAAAGCGCAGCAAGGCAAAAGCCGGTGTTATTAAAGTAGGTACTTCTTATGGAATGATCACCCCCTTTGAAGAAAAAGCGATCAAAGCAGCGGCGATCGCGGCGAAAGAAACGGGTGCTCTTATCAATACTCATACTACCCAGGGAACAATGGCGCTGGAACAGGTGCAGTGGTTCCTCAAATTAGGCGTGAATCCGGAACAGATCATGGTTGGTCACGTTCAGCGAATTCCTGATCCTTACTACCACAAACAGATCGCTGCTTTAGGCGCAAGCTTCTGCTATGATGGTGGATACCGTGTAAAATATTGGCCTGATCGCTGCCGTGTTGAATTGATCAAAGAATTGATCAAAGCCGGATATCAAAAGCAGATCACCATTTCAACGGATTCCGGGAAGAAATCTTACCAGAAGGCATACGGCGCCGGAACCGGTATTGATTACGATCTGGTCACTTTTGTTCCTCGTTTGAGAGACGAAGGTGTTTCAGAAAGTGCAATTGAAGACATTTTGATTAATAATCCTGCGAGATTATTTGCATTCAAAAAATAAATAAGGAGGTGCAAACGAAGAGTTTAAGAAGTGTTGTAAGATACGAATTGAATTTTTATATGTAATAAAAAAGGAGAATTTAAATGACAGCATTTGCTAAATTTTTTGACGGCTTTAGTGCATTCATGGCTCAACCAGCGCTTCTGCTTGGCTTGGTCGCTTCTATTGGTTTAATTGCACTGAAGAAACCATTCACCCGTGTGCTTTCTGGTTTCGTGAAAACCGCAGTGGGTGTCTTGATTCTGACCACTGGTTCTGGTCAAATCACAGCGACCTTCCGCCCAATCATCGTTGGTATGAAAGATGTACTGGGTATTGATGGCGTTATCATTGATCCCTATACCACCTATCCGGCGGTTCAGGCTGCAGCAGGCGAGCAAATCCCCGAACTGTTATCCTGGATCGGTTATGTGATGTTGCTGGCCTTCCTGCTCAATATTTTATTGGTAGCATTAAAGAAGATCACAAAACTTCGCGCCTTGTTCTTAACCGGTCACATCATGTTCCTGCACTCAGCTTTGATGACCTGGTTGGTATGGTATTTCTTTGGTCTTTCAATGTGGCCGACCGTCATCATCTCTGCTGTACTATTGAGCATTTACTGGTCCGTTGGCGCTACTATCCTTATTAAACCTACGGATATCATCACAAATGGTGCAGGTTTCACCGTTGCTCACCAGCAGCACTTCATGAACTGGGTTACATGGAAGATTGCTCATATCTTTGGCGATCCCAAAAAGGATGACATCGATCAATTGAAACTCCCTGGATGGCTCAATGTTTTCTCTGATAATGTTGTAGCTGTTCCATTGGTCATGGTTATCTTCTTCACCCCTATCCTGCTTTGGCTCGGACCCGCGGCATTGGGTTTTGATGGTTTCACCTTCAAGTATTTTATCCAGGCATTACTCCTGGACTTGTCCTTTGGTGTGTACGTTACCATCATCCTCACCGGTGTTAGAATGTTCGTTGCCGAACTGGCAGTGTCATTCAACGGTATTTCAGAAAAACTCCTCCCCGGTGCAGTGGTCGGTGTCGATGGTATGGCAATCGCTCCCTACTCACCAAATTCAGTTATCGCAGGTTTTGTTTTCTGCGCAATTGGTGAAGCAATTGGTGTGGCAGTTCTGATCGCAACAAAGAGCCCCATCCTGATCATCCCTGGTTTCGTACCAGTATTCTTTGATGCAGCCATCACGGCTGTATTCGCCAACAAGTTCGGTGGTTGGAAAGCAGTTGCAGTTATTTCCATCGTTGTTGGTTTGATCCAGGTCTTTGGTAGCGCCTGGGCAGCCAGCATGTCTGGTCTGGTTGGTGGATGGCAAGGGAACTCTGACTTCGCAACAATTTGGCCAACAATGATGACCATAATGAAGGCAATTTCCCCGATTCGGTAGTTGATTAATATTCTAGATTTTATTAGTAGCTAAAAAACTAAATAGATTAGAATTAGTAGGAAGTAATATTAACAACTACGACCAAAATGCTCCTGGATAAACGAAGAGCTTATCCAGGAGCAAAAAATAATAATAAAGGAAGCTTATTCAATGCTAAAGATTCTTGCAATTTGTGGAAATGGACAGGGTTCAAGTATTGTGCTGCGGTTAGGGTTGGAACCTGTTTTAGATGACCTGGGACTAACTGATGTTTCAATAGAATGTACCGCAATTGGTCAGGCACAGGGTATGTTAAATTTTGTAGATCTTATTGTCTGTGCGGCACATCTGAAAGATCATCTCGAGCCGCCTAAAAACAAACCGATTATTTATGTACATAACCTTGTTGATAAAAAAGAAGTAAAAGAAAAAGTTGTTGCAGCTCTTGAACAATACTATCCAGAATTACTAAAGAAAAAATAAAAACAACTGTTCAGCACAAATTTTCGGTATATAGAAATTTACAAGTACGAATGCAAATATAGGATCTTCATTAAGAAGAAGTTGTATTTGCACGCAATTTTATGAATGATTAAAAGAGGAAATAATGCGTGATTTACGAGATATGCTTACTGAAAAAACAGTGAAGCTGAATACAACAGCATCCGATTGGAAAGAAGCGGTTCGTATAGGCGGTGAATTGCTGGTTAATGTCAAAGCCTGTAAACCAGAATACGTCGATGCGATGATCCGTTTTGCTGAAGAGCTGGGACCTTATATCGTAATAGGAAAAGGTTTGGCACTTCCTCATGCAAGACCTGAAGAAGGAGTACTGGAGACTTGCTTCAGTTTGGTCACTCTCTCTGAGCCAATAGAATTCGGTAATGAATATAACGATCCCGTCTACGTGATTTTCTGCATGGCTGCACGCGATAAGGACGAACATATTGAAGCCCTGCGGCAGATTGCTAATTTATGCGGAGACGAATTTTATTTTGAACAGATCAAAAAGGCGCAGACTTTAGAAGATATTCAAAAACTGCTTGAAAAAGCAGGTGACTTGAAATAGAAAGAGGATCTCATGGAATCGAAACAACCAATGCTCCAGGTTGCAATGGACACAAAAGATTTGGATAGCGCATTAAAAGTAACGCGCCTGGTTTACGATGTGGTTGATATTATCGAGGTTGGAACGATACTTTGTCTGGCAGAAGGATTGGGTGCTGTAAAGACGATTAAAACGCTCTATCCAAATAATTTAGTGTTAGCTGACGTACGTGTAGCGGAAGCTGGTGCATTGATTTCGAAGATGGTTTTTGATGCAGGCGCAGATTGGATTTCAGTGCTCAGCTCTGCGTCGATACCCACGATCGAAACAGTTAAGAATGAAGCGTTCTCCAAAGGTGGGGATGTGCAGATTGAACTGCAGGAAGGTTGGGCGATCGAAAAAATTAACATGTGCAAAGATATGGGAGTACAGCAGGTGATCTTCCATAAAAGCCGCGATACAGAAAAATCGAACAGCGGCTGGAGTGCCGAGTTATTGGAAACGATCAAATCTATGAGCGATCAGGGATTCAAAGTTTCTGTAACCGGAAATCTGAATCCTTCGGATCTCGCTGCCTTCAAAGGAATTCCTGTTTATTCCTTTGTGGCTGGCAGGTCGATCCGCAACGCTGACGATCCTCATGCCGCAGCTGAAGAATTCAAAACCGCAATTCATGAAATTTGGAAATAGATGTAAAAATGAAACCATTGATCGGCATCTATGAAAAAGCATTACCTTCTCAACTGGACTGGTCAAAACGACTTGACCTGGCTGCCGATCTTGGTTTCGATTTTGTCGAGATATCGATCGATGAGAGCAAAGAAAGACTTGCAAGGCTGGATTGGGGCGCCGATCGGCGAAATGATTTGAAAAGGGCAGCAGAAAAAGCAAATATTCCGGTTCTTGATCTTTGTTTGAGCGCTCATAGGAAGTATGCGCTTGGAAGTGCGGATGAAAATATTCGGGGAGAAGCCCTGAATATTTTTTATAAAGCGATCGATTTTGCAGCCGATATCGGAATACGCATCATTCAGCTGGCAGGATATTATGTTTACTATGAACCGGAGAATGAGCAATCAATAGATCGCTATCGAGCCGGACTGGAAAGTGGTCTGGCTTACGCAGAAAGAATGGGGGTCATGCTGGCGCTGGAAAACGTGGATGGACATCATGTAAATTCCATTCACCGCGCTATCAAGTTTGTTGAAGAATTTGATTCCCCCTGGTTCCAGCTTTATCCCGACATTGGAAACCTCACCGAACAGGGATTGAACGTCAGTGAGGAACTGGAGATCGGAAAAGGACATATTGTTGCGGTTCACGTGAAGGATGTTAAAAAAGGCGAAGTACGTCGAATTCCTTTTGGAGAAGGACTGGTTGATTTCGTAACAGCTTTCAAAAAATTAAAAACCATGAACTTCAGGGGACCTGTTTTGATAGAGATGTGGAACGATGATTCTCCTGAATCAACACGCATCGTATCAAAAAGCCTTGAATTCGTCAAAGAAAAGATGCGCCTAGGTGGATTCCTAGATTAAGGAACCAATGGAACTATTTTCCAGGATTTTCAACGAAGTAATTAACCCAATATTTTCTCAACCTTCTTTTATTCTCGGTTTTGTTACACTTGTTGGTTTGGCTGCTCTAAAAAAGCCGGCAGATGAACTAATCAAAGGGACAGTGAAGACAATTATCGGTGTGCTGCTTCTGCAAAATGGATCAGGGTTGATGGTAAGTATGTTCCGACCGATCATCTTTTCGTTAACCCAGCGTTTTAACATAACTGGAGTGATCATCGATCCTTACATTACGCTTTCGGCAGTTACCGATGCCCTTGGAGAAAAATTAGGCTGGGTAGGTTTTACCATGCTTATTGGGTTTGGAATTAACCTGCTGCTGGTGGCTTTTCGAAAATACACGCACTTGCATTCGCTGTTTTTGACAGGGCATGTCATGTTCCTGCAATCTGCGTTGATCACCTGGATCGTGTATTACTACTTTGGATATGATATGGCGGAAACGGTGATCATGGCGGGAGTATTGATCGGTTTATATTGGAGTATTGGTTCGCAGATGAATGCGAAACCCGCTCAGATCATCAATAAAGGAGCCGGTTTTACCGTTGCACATCAACAGCATTTGATGAACTGGATAGCATGGAAAGTCGCCCCGTTTTTAGGGAAACCTGAAAATTCCATTGAAAAGATCAAGTTTCCTGAATGGATGGATGAATTTAAAAAGGTCGAGGTAAGTGTACCCGTAGTCATGTTCTTCATTTTTACGCCTTTGCTGTTGATGATGGGCAGTGAGAATATTCAAGAACTGTCGGGTATGCAGATTTGGGGTTTCTATATCCCTCTTGTTGCGCTCAGCTTTGGCGCATATATGATGATCATGAATCTGGGGATCACCATGTTTGTCGGTGAATTAAGCGAAGCATTCAAGGGAGTATCCCAAAAGATCCTTCCGGATGCTGTGATAGGTGTGGATGGAATGGCTTTGGCACCCTATGCCCCCAATGCGGTGATCGCAGGATTTTTGATGTGCGCATTAGGGCAGTTGTGCAGTGTCATCATCCTGATCGTGACGAACTCCCCGATCCTTATTATTCCCTCATTTATACCGGTATTTTTTGATGCCGCCATAACAGCAGTCTTCGCAGACACCTTTGGAGGCTGGAAAGCTTTGGCGGTGATCTCATTCCTGCTGGGTTTTATCCATGTTTTTGGAAGCCTGTGGGCGGCAACGAACTCGGGTTTGGTTGGAGGATGGATGGGAAACAGCGATTGGGCGACGATTTGGCCTTTGATAATGGAAGGCATGAAAGTTATTTCTCCCATACGATAAAAAGTAAAGAAGGTTAAAAATGTTAGAAGAATTAAAAAAAGATGTTTATAAATACAATATGGAACTTCCCAAAAATGGCTTGGTATATTGGACAAGTGGAAATGTGAGTGGAAGAGACCCGGAAACAAATCTGGTTGTTATAAAACCCAGTGGGATTATGTATGACGTCATGAAATGGGAAGATATGGTTGTTGTTGATCTGAATGGGAAAGTAATTGAAGGAAAACTCGAACCCTCTTCTGATACAGCATCCCATCTATATGTGTACCGCAACCGTTCTGATGTGAATGGAGTGGTGCATACGCATTCATATTATGCCACCGCATTTGCAGCAGTGGGGAAACCGATCCCCGCCTGCATTACCGCTATTGCTGAAAATTTTGGAAAAGAGATTCCTCTGGGAGCATATGCCCCTATTGGCGGAGAAGAAATTGGCGCAGAGATCGTCCGTTCAATTGGCGACTCAACCGCGATCCTCATGAAAAATCACGGCGTGTTTACGATCGGCTCTAATGCGCGTAGCGCGTTGAAATCCGCCATTCTGGTAGAAGGAGTGGCAAAAACATACTGGCTGGCACTGCAGGTGGGTGAACCGGTGATCTTATCTGATGAAGATGTGAAAGAACATCACAATTGGTATAAAACCAGCTACGGACAGAAATAAATTAGAATATAGATTAACATTAGGTAACCACGAATGATTCATTCCCATGGTTGTTAGTTTTATCCATGGGATTTTTCTTTTATAAAGAGAGAATTCATAGGAGAATATTGCTGTAGTATATATATAAACCGAATAGGAATAAATACTATGTGCGGAAGATTTACGATCGTATCGGATATGGTGGCGTATCAACTCGAGTTTGATATTCATATTGATGAGAAGGTCAAACATGACTGGAAAGCTCGTTATAATGTCTCTCCAAGCCAGCCGATTCCAGTACTTCAAGATCCGCTTACGCGAGCACTTGAAACTATGCAGTGGGGTTTGATCCCTGCATGGGCGAAGGGGGATAAGGCAAATACGCGCTTGATCAACGTCCGCGCTGAAACGATCATGGAGAAAGCTACCTTTCGCAAGCTCATGCAGCAGGGGCAGCGCTGCCTGATCCTTGCGGATGGTTTTTACGAGTGGAAATCACCCGACGGGCGGGGAGTGTCGAAAACGCCTTACTATTTTCAAATGAAAGATAAAAAGCCATTTGTATTCGCCGGGCTGTGGGATAAAAGTGGAAATGCAGAGCAGGAAGTGATCTCGACCTGTGCGATCATCACCTGCAGCCCGAACAAGCTGGTCAGCTCGATTCACAATCGCATGCCGGTAATATTCGATTCGAGGACAGCCTGGGATTGGTTGAAAAAGGTGCAGCCGGCGGAGCTGCTTCCACTCCTGAAACCATATCCAGAGGAAAGTATGATGACCTATCCGGTCAGCACCATGATCAATAATCCCTCTGCGGATTCCCCGGAATGTATTCTGGCTGTTTGATTATCTTCAGAAAACAAACACAATATGAGGTGAATATTCCGTTTACACTTGATTGTTGGATTCAAGAGAATATATAATGGAACATAATTACACTTGAGGCTTTGAAGGAGGAGCGATGGCGGCAAATTTATCTGACAGATTAAGCCATGCAAAAGATGTTGCCCAATGGAAGATTGATCAGCAATCAAGGATCTTGAAAACACAGAATAAAATTGGTGATTTTGAAAGGCAGGCGAACAGGCAAAAAGCGCTGCTGGCAGAAAAGACGTTCGAACTGTACAAAGATAAAAAATTCAAGAATGGTGAAGTTGATCCGATATGCGAAGAATTGGTCACGATCTATTCTGCTCTTGAAGAAGCCCAAAAGGAATTGGAGTCCATCAAAAATGAGCAGCCCCCTGAATTATCAGAGGGATTCAAGCCTGCAGATATGCTATCTGGATATGTTTGCCCCGTTTGCGGGAAGAAACTTACCGGGAAATTTTGCCCGGATCATGGTGTAGAGGGAGTAAAACAGGAACAGAGCGAGCCGGTTTCAGAGAGCGGATTGGTATGCCCGAAATGCGGAAAACCTGTACCTGTTAAATTCTGTGTGAACTGCGGTGTTGAAGGTGTTCCGGTAAAGAACCCGGAAGCGAAAACTTCTCCAGAATAAGTGCAGAAGACAGAAAACGATACGACAAAAGCATAAGGCAGCAGCAACAATATTCATAGCAGGAGGAATTCAATATGTTTTGCAGTACCTGTGGTCATAAAAATCCTGAGGGGAGTAAATTTTGTGAAAGCTGTGGCAGCCCAATGCCCGTTTCAGAGAATGCGAATATGAAAAGGATATCAAGCTCGCCGCTGCGCAAGCTTGCCAGCATAGGCGGCGCCCTGGTGTTGATCTGCTTCTTTTTACCATGGGTCATGGCGTCTTGCAGCAGCGGTGGATTATTGGGGAGAGATATAGAGGTCCAAGCTTCGGGTCTGGAATTGGCAACCGGCAGGATCCATGATTTGGATGTACTCTATAACAGCTATAGTGCCGATGAAATTGCTGAAGAAACGTCTACACCATTATTTTTCCTGATTCCGCTTCTGGGGCTTGGTGCATTTTACTCACTTACGGATAAAAGGAGTGGATCTATCGCTGCTTTGATTTGTGGTATTTTGGGGATTATCTTCTTGATCGTTTTTGGAGTAAAGTTCCATAATGCAAAGGAAGAATTGGAATTAAGCTCATATAGTATGCTTTCGATGGAACTTCAATTCGGATATTTCCTTGCGTGGATTGGATTTATTTTACAGACAGTTTTGGGATTTTTAGGTTTATCGTGAGCATCAGTATGGTGCGTTTTTAACGCACCATACTGATATGATTTTGTTGAAAACCGGCATAGAAATAGAATGTTTGCATTGTTTTTCTTACAGACGAAGCGAGTGGGGGTATCATTCTGAGCATAGCGAAGAATATAACCATAAGTAAGACAAACAAGCTAATAATAAAATAACTATTGCACAGAAATAATCGATCGATTTGTTAAATTTTGATTACAGAATAGAAAAATTCATTTGAACAAATTCTTTAAATGAAAAACACAATGGAAATATTTTTTAATAAAAAAAGCTGCAGTTATTTTCATCATTCGTGATAAACTTTCTCATCCCATAACTTAGAATTTATAGGTCGTTTTGTGAAGAAAAAGAAAAAAATTCAAACCAGCCTCTGGACGAGAGATTTTGCACTGCTGATTATTATCAGCATGTTCTCATTTTGTTCTATTAGCGTTATTGGGTCGATCCTTTCTCTTTATATTGTCTGGGATTTTCAAGGGACTCCTACCGAAGTGGGATTGGTCACCAGCTTAATGGCTCTTTCTACATTTCTATTCCGCCCTTTTACCGGATACATCGTAGATCGTATGGGAAGAAAATGGGCGATGATAATTTCTTTGGCAGTTACCGCCGTTATTAATTTCTGCCTGCTTCTCCCGATGAATTTGGTGGGATTGGGTGTTTTACGCTTCTTAAGCGGCTTTCCCTTCGCTTTGAACTCGACCAGTTTAAGTACGCTGACCTCTGATCTGGTCCCCGAAGAACGGCGCGCGGATGGATTCAGTATTTCTTCCAGTATCGTTACTTTCTTCAGCCAGGTGTTTGCCCCCATTGCCAGTCTATGGATACTGGGAGATAACAATTTTGATCTGATTTTTATTATCTCCGTAGTATTAGCGCTTTCGGGATTCTTCTTGATTTTCCTGATGCGTTTTGAGGATATAAAAGATCGGAATCTTTCATTTTCACGAAACTCTTTATTCGAGAAGCGATCGCTCTGGTTATCTCTGGTGATGAGCCTGACGTTTTTAGGCTGGCCGGGATTGCTTACCTATGGACCGCTTTATGCAGAAGAGATTGGTCTGGGAAGCGCGGTAATATTCTTATTCGCTTTCGGAATTGGGCTGTTCCAGTCGCGGATGATCGGCAACCTTATCCTGGATCTGCGCAAACCGCAGAGAGCCGGGATGCTTTCTTTGTTTTCTTTACTGGTAGGATTTGTCATTACAGGATATTTCCCGCCTGGTTGGAATTTCATCCTTGGCGGAGCGTTGATCGGGATGGGTTATGGATTGTCATTTGCAATTTTCCCCGCCATGGCGGTGAACCTGGTGGAAAAAACACGCCGGGGTGTCTGTAATGCCACGCTTACTTTTGGGCAGGATGTCGGTGCTTTCTTTGGCTCTTATGTGTTTGGCTGGACTGCGCAGGCTTTTGGAAATTACAGTTCATCCTATTCGCTAATAGGATTCATAATGGCAGTTCCGGTTCTATTTTTCTTGTTCTTTGCACTGCCTGATTACAGAAAAAACAAGAAGGATCGTAAAATTGAAAAGGGTGAAGAGATCATCTTTCACCCTTGAAAATGTTCTGTAGAATGACAGTTCACTGATTGTTTTTAATTATTCTGTGCTCCTTGCGCAATCCAATCATAAAATAATTGAATGGTTTCATCCGGTAATTTCCCGCTGGGCGGCATAATCGGAACTCCATCACCGGTCAGGCGTCGATACAGTTCACTGGCTGCCGGATCGCCGGGAACAACATAATTCAGGATATCTTCGTAGGTTTCAAGAAAAACGCCGCCTTCTGCCCGTGATCCATGAGCAGGAAGTGCAAACTCTTGAATGATGGGAAAGATATCTTGACTGAAACTGACCTCAGCCGCCGCGGGACTGCTGTCTCCGGTATTTTCATCCATCATTTCAACGGTGCTTGTCACTTCTGGCATTGAAACAGCCTCTGTGCTTGTACTGTTTGTTTCTACCGCGGGTGATGAAGCGCAGGCTGCCAGAAGGATCGATCCTAAGATTATCAATGAGATGATTTTAGGTTTCATGTTTATTCTCCATTATTTGTTTTGGCTATCATACCGGATATTAATAAGATAATATGTATGATAAATATAAACATTATCTAGAAGGGTGGGATAAATACTGCTGTGCTGAGAATAGGGCTCGGTAGATTACTCTTTTTTTGATCTCTTTTTTGCTCTTGTGCTGTCTGCAATGAACCAAAGCGCGAAACATATCGTGATGATGGTCATTCCGATCAAGAGGAAAGTATTGGTGTTCTCGATCTGCATGTTGAGGATCTTCTGCAGCCAATTCTCCTGCATTTGCTCTTCTTCATCTTTCGATGAGGGCTGCTCAAGATAGTATGTGTGCGAGATCATTTCTCCATTGATGATCTCAACATTGGCATATACCCCATCATTATTGAACAACCGGTTTTGTAGGACCTGAAATGCGGATTGTAGACCGGTTTCATCGTTCCCCATGATAAAAAGAAACGCTGCCTGTGTGTCGGGATGCCGGGTGATCTCGACCAAACCGAAGGGCTGCTCCTCTTGAATTTGGAACTGGATCCCATCCAAGGGAGTGGCTTTTATTGCTCCATTTGATTCCAGCGAAAGCGGCAGCATGGAATTCAGATCTGCAGCGAAGGGCAAGGTGCTGGTTTTTCCGATCAGGATCGCTGATCCGCTGAAAGATTCACTCTGAAGGGATTCGGTAAAATGTGCCGAGGGCTGCAGGATGGATGAATTAGTAAATGTGCCCAGAGAAAAAGCGATCTTTGAGGCTAACTTCCAGCTTTGTTGATCAGTTCGATCGGCGGTAAATACCAGGTTTGAAAGATTGCGATCACTGAAAAGGATTCCAGGGAGATCACTCAAAATAAATGGTACCTTTTCTTCGGTAATATCAAGAGATGGCGGCAGGTGCAGATAGGATTCTTTGAAGATCGAAATCCAGTAGTCGCCGCTTCTTTCATCGGCACAGACATCTTGAGCGGTGATATTGAATGTGAATTCAAGGGTGTTCATCAACGGTTGAATGGAGTCAGGAGGAAAGATGATTCGGCTCAGCCCATTCTGGGCAGAAGCGTCGCTGAAACGAACGTTGCTGACCATTTTACCGTTCAGTGAAACGGTCAGATTGGATTGAAGATAATTGAGCAGCTGCGAATGGCGAAAATAGAGTTCAATGAATGCTTCGGGGCTGATCTCGGTGTCTGCCGGGATATTGAATGGGATGGTAATGGTAGTTTCACCAAGAGAGTTGACCAGCAGCTCTTCCTGTGTCAGTTCTTCCAGGTCGATATCGACCTGAAGTTGGCTTTGGGATACCGGATTGTTGATCTCGGAGATTACAGCAGTCGTACCATCGACAGATGGCAGAAAATCATTAGAAGCGATCACGGCGCTTGCTTTAGCAAGTGCTTCTCCATCATCGCCGGTTACCAGAAGGACTGCGCGTCCCACATTCCAGGGGGATACCTGCATGGAGAGGATCCCATTTCCATTCTGCCCCGTATTCAGAACAGAGTTAAAGTCTGTTCCACTCATCTTTTCATTGAAAAATGATCGCAGTGTATCTGTTTTCCCGATGAGAATAAGATGGTGATCGCTGAATTGCTCTGCGTTGATCTCATTCATTCCGAAAACGTCATAATCGAGAATCCCATTCGATTGGCTGCCAAGCCCGGCAGAAACTGCCATCAGCGCAGAGAGATCATCTTCATCTGGTTCATCCGGGATCACCAACACAACGGGATATGATCGAATAGAATTCTGTGAGAAAAATGGATAGGGGAATGCGATCAGATCTGCTGTCGTCTGTTTGTATTCATAGGGAAATGAAATTGAAGAATCGGGATCAACTGCCAGCGAGGAGGTAACGCTGTACTGGCAGGCAGTGGCTGTATCCCAGCTTATGGTGAGTGTGTTCCCTTCGATATTGTCATTGAAGGTCTGAGCTGGGATCTCAATAGGGATGATCGTCTCGGTATCCTTATTGAGGGTAGTTGTAGAGATGGTCTGTCCATTCACACTGATCGTGAGATATCCTTCGATACTGCTGGATAGAGAGATGTTGTCTTCGGAAGAGGAAAATACTTCGAGCAGTGATTGAAATTCGCTGTAAATATGCAGGTCCAGCCTGACCGGAGCGGAGATCACCCAATCCGAAGGAAGGGTAAAGTTTGCAGAACTTTCCTGATAGGGTCCATAAAGACGGATCGGACCATCAAATCCAAGGCTGGCTAAGGTAAGTTCAGCGATTTGTTCTTCGTTTGCAGCATGAAATGAGGACTGTGCGAACACAGATTGGTGAATGATCAGGATGCAAAGAATAAGAATTGAGATGAAGAATTTGAGTTTTCTCCCTATCATATGCTCTCCTTATTCATATCTCTTCATCACCGATTTTTTATCTTTGTTTCTACACCTTCGACAAATGAATCGAAGTCTTTTCCACTGCTGCTTGTGCCAGAAGCGACGGTAGGATCAAGACTGACCTGTTCTGTATCGGTGACACCATATCTGAACGGCTCTGTGAATGTTCCTGCCAGCCGTTTCTCGATGATCGATGAAACATTTTTCGGTGTACGTGGGAGAACGACACAAAAAGTCGAGGTATCCCAACGACCGATCAGGTCATTTCCTTTCAGGTGCTGCTTCAAACGGCTCACGATCTCGGTAGCTACTTTCTTGCGCGAGAAACCGGGGATGATGCTGAACAGGTCGGGTAGGTCTTTTAATTTAACCAAAACAACCGTAATGGGCCAGGCGTCATCTTTGACTTTCATAGCAACCATGGCTTTTTCAATAGAGTGCCGGGTTGAAGCACCGCTCTCCCCATCCAGGGCAAGTCGTTTGGCGAACTGGGTCAGTGGTATTTCGATGAACTCTTTCATTACCATCAAAAAAAGACCAGTAAGCAATCCGATCCCGGCAGCGATGCCCATGTCGCGCAGTACTCTTGGTCGGTACACACTGGCGGGTGCAACTGCCTGATCGAGAAAATCAATTTCGAAAACTGAAAAGTAGGCATTGATGAATTGAATGCCGTAGGTGCCTATTTCGTTTGCCAGGGCGGTGGCTGTCTGCGGGTTGGGACCATCTACGATAAGCTCAAGGATAAGTGAATCCGGCTTCATGGCGGTAAATCGGGAATAATCTGCTTCTTCTCCGCCAAGTTCTACTGTTTTTAATGCCTCATCATAAACACGGTCGCTGGAAAGGATATCCGCATAGGTTGAAAAGATATCCAGGGTATCCAGCGCGGTGAATGCGCTCACGATATCGCGGCTGCTGGGCAGATCTTTATTGGGTGCAATGATGAACGTTGCCTGTGTACGGTAGATGGGAGTGGTGGTGGCGGAAATCGCCAGGGAAATGGTGACAGCGATGAGAGTGATCAGGATGATCCATTTCCACCCTTTTGTTATGCCTTTGATAATTTGTTGAAAGAACATAAGAACCCTCCTCTCATATTATATATATTCTGATTAAGAATTATCAGTATAAGGGTGGGGCAATCGTAAAAAGCCTTCCCCATTCCGTTGAAGTCTCTGCGGCAATACAGGTTTGCAAGGTGGTATGGAAGTCTCCCATATAAACTTCAATGAAAACCTGATTTACAGACAATTGTTCTCCAGATTCAAGGTCGATGAAATTGGTATAAGGATTATTGGGCTGCAGAGCCTGGAATTCTTTGATTTCCGTGATCTCAAAATCTTCATAATCTCCATTTCCCCAAACCAGTGAGATGATATCTCCTACCTGCAAATTAAAGAAATATCTTCCTGCCAGATAATTATGTGCCAGCAGCCCGTAGTTCCCGGCTTTTTCCCAGGGCAGGAGAAAAAATGTGACGATCTCATCTTCAGTACTGACAAATGCCGGGTTGCTGCTGGGCTGATAAACCACCTGCAGGGCGAGGATATTATCTACCCATAATCCTACAATGCGGTTCTCCCCGGTTTTCAAGTCTTGAATGAACTGGTCAAAAGCCGGCAGCTTGCTGCTTGCGATGATATCCGCGCGGCTGATGCGTTCTTCTTCAGGAGATGGTGTGGTGGTTTCTGTTCCAGCCGGTTCTTTGGTGGAAGGCTGGAAAGGTGTATCTGTGGTAGTGAAAACGATAGGAGTAGAAAGTTCCGGTGTTTGCGTGGTTTGGATAGTTATTTCACTCACGGTTGGAATTTTACAGCTTTGCATTAACAGAAGCAGCAGCACTATTATTAAAATGAATATCGGAGATCGGTGATTATTGAGAGAACCCCGCGTGCTTCTTGCGCTTTTCATATAATGATTGTACACAAATTCAAATTGATGGAAAGTATTTAAATTGATCTTAGAGCTCCATATCTAATAAAAAGTATGCATAACTTCCCTGGAGGCTGTTCTCTGGGCGATCCTATTTGCATTTCACATCTGTATCATATATAATAGATTTTAGTGACTTGTAGGGTTAACCCATTATTCAAAGAGGTGAATAGTGCCGCAAATTTCCCGTGAAAGTTTTAAACCGATCTATTTACAGATATGTGATTTTATTCGCGAGAAAATCAATTCAGGGGAAATTGAGATCGGCAGTCGCGTGTGGTCAGAAAGCGACATCATGGAAAAATTCGAGGTTAGCCGTAATACAGCACGCAAAGCGATCGAGATACTGCAAAATGAGGGGATCGTCCAGCGAATTCAGGGCAAGGGATCATTTGTAAGTCAGCCGAAAGTAAATTATGGGCTGCAAAACCTGATGAGTTTTTCCGAAGAGATTAGTATAAAGAAGCTTTTTCCCACATCTGTGATCGTTTCTTTTGTTAGAGAACACCCCGATTCAGTTCATGCTGCGAATCTCAATATTTCAGTTGATGACTGGGTTTTCAGGCTGGAAAGAGTACGTAATGCAGATGGATCGCCGATCGCTTACCAGATCACATTCATACCCGAAAAATTATGTCCTGCTTTGCTTGATTATGATTTTACGAGTCAATCGCTGTACGATATTTTTGAAAAGAGATACCGCCATATTCTCTCATGGCAGAAGACGGTCATCAAGCCCATTGTTGCGGATCGCAAGATTTCACAGAAATTAAAAGTTCCGATGAATTCGCCGCTGCTTTTTGCCGAATCTATTACCTATCTGGCAGGTGGAACTCCCATAGAATCGAACATTAATATCTATCGCAGCGATCGCTATGAATTTACCGTGCTTTCACATCGTTCAAATTCAACAAGGAGCAACGAAGAAAAATGAGAATTGGTTTGATTGGAAGTGGTGGGAGAGAACATGCCATTGCTAAGGCAATGTGCAATAATCCTTCAAGAGACAGCCTTTTTGTGTATGGCAGCCACTTAAATCCGGGGATAGAAACGCTGGCAGCTTCTTCGACAACTGGATCCATGCAGAATGTTCAGAAGATCAAAGAATATTTTATTGCCAACAAGGTAGATCTGGTTGTGGTGGGTCCCGAAGTTCCCTTGATCGCGGGAGTCGGTGATAACCTGCGTGCAGAAGGGATAAAGGTGGTTGGACCTTCTGGATCGCAGGCACGGCTGGAAGGGGATAAGGTTTTTATGCGTGATCTGCTGCGCCGGCGTGTGCAGAAAGGTTCACCGAGATGGAAAGAAGTTAAAGAAATTGAAGAAGCCCGCGTTTTTATTCAAGAGGTGGGGCAGGTTGCAGTGAAACCTATTGGGCTCACGGGTGGAAAAGGTGTGAGCGTAATGGGTGTTCATTTTCAGACGATGGATGAAGCACTGGAGAGAGTGCAGGCTTCACTGGATCAGGATGGCGTTGTGCTTCTTGAAGAACGGTTGATCGGAGAAGAGTTTTCCAGAATGACTTTTGTGTCTGATGGAAAGATTTCTCCCATGCCGGTTGCGCAGGATTTTAAATATGCGTATGATGGCGACGAGGGTGACATGACGGGTGGTATGGGGGCATACACTATGGCTGATGGTTCGATGCCTTTTCTCACGGAGGATGATCTGGACGAGGCGGCTTCGATCCTGCAGCTAACGGTGGATGCGATCGAAAAAGAAACAGGCACAGGGTACCGCGGATTTTTGTACGGACAATTCATTGCGACGGCAAATGGGGTGCGGGTAATAGAATTCAACGTACGGCTGGGTGATCCTGAAGCGATCAATGTGATGACGCTTCTCAATGTCGATGCTCCTGAATTCCTGTTTGCTCTGGCTGACGGGTCAATGGAAAAGAAAGATATTAACTTTGATCCTAAAGCGTCAGTTTGTAAATATTTAGTTCCGGCGGCATATCCCCAATCGGGGAAGGAACATATCTTGTTTGATCTGGATGAGACAAAGATCACTGATGCCGGATTATCCGTGATTTTTGCTTCGATTATTCAGAAGGGAGATCGTTTAGAAACACTTGGATCAAGATCGCTGGCAGTGGTAGGTACAGGAGATGATGCCGGGAAAATTTCTGCAAAGATCGAGGATCTGCTGAATGATATTGAACCCGATACACTGCGTCATCGAAAAGATATTGGAGATGCCAGGATAATTCAAAAAAAGGTACAGAAAATGGAAGTTCTGCGCAGAGGTTGAATCATGAAAATACCGGTAAACGTATGCGCAAACGTTGTTATGGATTATAATGAACGATATTTTGCAAAAGTAAAAGTTTGCAGGATATTGGAGGGGCTTTGATAGAAGCAGATCCATATTTAGCTGCGGTACCTTGTTTTGATGATCGGATTTGAAAAAGGATTCACAACCAGATCGTTGAGGAATGAAACATGGATGCAGGTAGCGGCAATATTGAAATTTTAGAAAAGTTAATGGCAATACCCGGTGTTCCCGGGAGGGAGGGGCGTGTTGCGGATTTTATCCGCTCTTCTTTGCCTGCTGCTTGCGATTGTCGAGTTGACAACCTGGGAAATTTGATCGTTCATGTTGGGGGAAAAGGGAAACGGGTGATGCTGGTTGCCCACATGGATGAAGTTGGGTTTATAGTGCAGCGCATCCTTGATAACGGTTTCCTGAAGATAGAACGGATGGGTGGTACAAGTATTCGGTCGCTGCCCGGAAGCCGCCTTTCTCTATGGACCTCGGAGGGAAATATTCCGGCGGTGGCGGGTGTTCTCCCACAGCATCTGGACAGTAAAGAATTCATTTCTGATTTTTCAAAAATTTTTATTGATGTGGGAACTTTCTCAAAAGAAGAAACACTTGCGCTGGGGATAAGACCGGGTAATGTGCTGACATGGGATTCTCCCCTGAAATTCATGGGTGAGTCGTTGATTTGCGGAAAAGCACTGGATGATCGTCTGGGATGCTACTGCTTGGTACGGTTAGCCCAAACAATTAAACCAGAAGAATTGGCATGTGATCTCTATCTGACTTTTTCTGTACAGGAAGAATCGATATTGATTGGCAGTGTGGCGGCTATCAATGCGGTTGAACCTGAAGTGTTGATCGGAGTTGATGGAACCTTTGCTCTTGATACACCTGATCTGGAGGGAAAACAGAGTGATATTCGACTGGGGAGCGGACCGGCTGTCAAGTGGATGGATGCGATTCGCGGTAAACTGGCTGCTTTTGTACCCAACCAGGAGCTGGTCGAAAACATTTGTAAGACGGCACAAAAGGCGAATATTCCGCTGCAAGATGAAATTGCAATTGGAATGAGCACTGCAGCCACCTCGGTTATTTATGTAAAAAATGGTGCGCGGGCTGGCGCTGTTTCTATACCCATCCGATATCACCACACACCGGTTGAAACAGCGGATCTTCGTGATGTTGAATCTACGATTGCATTATTGGGCAATCTTCTAAAAACGGATCTTTAAAAATAACAGAAATACAAACTTAGCAATATTCCTTAATATTATTCAAATTTAAAGAGGAGGTGGAACGGAAAGCATTTGATAGTAAACACAGAACGTAAAATAGTTTAAAAATTTAACCAAAATGTATACAAGGAGAAACAATGAAGAGCAAGATTTTTGTGTTTTTTGCACTGCTGATCGTATCGGCAATGGTTTTTACTGCATGCTCTAGCAATACTGCAGAAGCTGCACCAGCAGAAGAAGCTGCACCAGCAGCAGAGCCACTTAAAGTTATTCACCTGGTGAATGGTACTCTGGGTGACAAATCATTCTTCGATTCAGCCGAACGTGGCGTCAAAAAGGCTTCAGAAGATTTCGGTTTCACATACAAGACAATCGAAATGGGTTCTGATCCTGCCGCATGGCAGCCTGGTTTGGAAGATGCAGCAGCAAACGAAGATTATGACATCATGGTTCTCGGCACCTGGCAGATGACCGAATTCCTTGAGCAGATTGCCGGAAACTACCCCGACAAACGCTTCATGATCTACGACTCAGCTGTAAATCCTGAAAACTGCACCAATGCTTGTGAGAATGTTTACTCAATCACCTACAAGCAAAATGAAGGTTCCTATATCGCCGGTGTTTTCGCCGGTATGATGAGCGAATCCGGAATTGTTGGCGTAATTGGTGCGCAGTCCATCCCTGTAATCGATGACTTTATTGTTGGCTATACCCAGGGCGCGAAATCTGTGTCACCTGATATTGAGGTACTTGTTAACTATGCTGGTGGTTGGTACGATGCAGCCAAGGGTAAGGAACAGGCTTTAGCCATGTACCAGCAGGGTGCTGATTACATCTTCCAGGTTGCAGGCGCGACCGGTGATGGCATTTTCCAGGCTGCTCTCGAAACTGGCAACTATGCAATTGGCGTTGATTCAGATCAGGCAACAATCATCAAAGATACCAATCCTGAACTCGCTGCAGTAATCGCTACTTCTATGATGAAGAAAGTTGACAACAGCTTATATCGTGCATTTAGTCTTCACTTAGAAGGAACTCTCCCCTATGGAACAAGCGAAGCATTGGGCATTGCTGAAGATGGTGTTGGTTTGGCAAAGAATGATATCTATGACGAATTGACTCCACAGGATATTAAAGATGCGGTTATTCAGGCAGAAGCAGATGTTACTTCTGGTGCGATTACCGTCGATACAGCTTTATAGAGAAAACGATAATACTAGTAGACAGAGGTTGTATAACCTCTGTCTACACTCTATGCTAGAACTGGAGGCAAAATGGCACCACTGGTTGAAATGCGTAATATTGTAAAAGTATATTCAAATGGGGTTGTTGCAAATAATGGTGTTAATTTTGAGGTTGAGAAGGGTGAAATTCATGCCATTGTAGGAGAAAATGGAGCTGGGAAAACCACATTGATGAAGATTTTATATGGCTCAGAAAAGCCGACTTCAGGTGAAATCCTCATCAATGACAAAAAGATGGTTTTCAAAAATCCGCTGGATGCAATGAAAGCGGGTGTAGGAATGGTCCACCAAAATTTTATGCAGATACCTTCCTTCACCGTTGCAGAAAATATAGTATTGGGACATGAGCCCACTAAAGGTGTTAGATTAGATAAGAAACAGGCTGTAAAGGCAACTGAAGAATTATCTGAAAAATATGGATTATTTGTTGAGCCAACCGCAGTTACTGAAACGATCAATGTTGGAATGCGGCAGAGAATTGAAATTTTAAAAATTCTTTATTTAGGCGCAGAAATATTGATCCTTGATGAACCTACTGCAGTCCTAACTCCCCAGGAAACAAACGATCTATTTAATGCAGTCCGAGTTTTGGTAAAAAAGGGAAAGACAATTATTTTCATTACACATAAATTACGAGAGGTTAAAGAGATATCTGATCGTGTAACTGTTATGCGTAATGGAAAGGTAATGGGAACATTGAATACTTCCGATGCGACCAAAGAGGGATTGGCACGCATGATGGTTGGGCGCGAAGTGTTTCTGGATATTAAAAAGAGCCCCGTAAAACGCGGGAAAAAAGTTATGACCGTTGAAAACCTCTCTTTTATTTCTGATACAGGACGTCCAATGCTGCGAGATGTTTCATTTAATCTTTACAAGGGCGAAATTTTAGGAATTGCAGGTGTTGAGGGCAATGGACAAACTGAATTGGTCGAGGTACTTACCGGCTTACGAGTTCCTGCTTCCGGTAGCGCTTCAGTAGATGAGAAAGTAGTTACCGGGAAATCTCCACAAGAAGTCCGTATGGCTGGTGTTGCGCACATTCCGGAAGATAGGTTGACAAATGGCCTGGCACTGTCAGAATCCATCGATGATAATTTGATTGTCGATCGTTATTTTAAACCACCTATTCGTCATGGAATGCTGCTGGATCAAGAAGCAATCGAAAAAAATGGAGATGAACTGATCAAGAAGTTCGATATTCTGACCCCCAACGGGAAGCTGCCGGTTTCCTCTCTCTCGGGAGGGAACATGCAGAAGGTGGTGGTCGCGCGTGAATTTTCTTCAAATCCGCAGATTCTCGTTGCTGCCCAACCCACCCGGGGTATTGATGTTGGAGCAACCGAATTTATTCGAGATCAATTGGTAAAGAAACGCACCGAAGGAACAGCAGTTTTGCTGGTTTCCGCAGATCTTGCTGAAGTAATGAGTCTTTCTGACCGTATTATCACTATGTTTGAAGGAGAAATTACCGGTGTATTTCCTGATACTTCTAATTTGGAAGAGAAGGAGTTAGGGGTTTATATGCTGGGAGTCAAACGTCAAACAGCGCAAGAAATGGAGAACTTATTATGAGAAAACTACTCTCTAATTCTGCTGTCCGGGAAGGACTGAGAATAGTCTTGGCTATTGGAAGTGCTCTTCTCCTCGGCTATATTATTACAATGTTTGTTTCTGAAGATCCGGTTGCTGCTTATAAAGCATTTCTGGGCGGCCCATTAAGCAAATTCAATCGCTTTGGTGACTGGATCGAAGAATCGATCACGCTAACCCTGGTCGGTTTATCGGTAGCGATCGCTTTCAAAGCAAATCAATTCAGTATGGGTACGCAGGGGCAGCTGGTTCTAGGTGCGCTGGTCTCAGGTGTGATTGCTCTTTATGTGCCGCTCCCCACGATTTTGAGGATCCCTCTCGCTTTACTCTGCGCTATGGTAGTGGGTTTTATCTGGGGCTGGATTCCAGGTTACCTGAAGGCATATCTTAATGCGAACGAGATCGTGTCCACATTGATGCTGAACACCATCGCGATCAAGCTATATGATTATTTCCTGGTAAATTTCATCAAACCCGCCGATGCCGGCTACAATGTTTCTGCACTCTTCCCGGAGGAGGGAATTTTGCCCTCTTTCATTCCCAATGTGCCATTTCTCAGCAGCATCCATGACAAATTTGCCACTCAGACCAATATTTCTATTATGCTGTATATCACCATCATTGGTGTGATCATTGCATACTATCTGATTTTTAGAACTCCATTTGGTTATCAAATTCGCATGATCGGCAGCAATGCTAAATTTGCTCGCTACGGCGGTATTAATACGAATAAGACCATTATCCTCGTATTCGCAGTCAGCGGTATCTATGGAGCGCTTGCAGGTGCTCATCTGACGATGGGTATTAACTATCATATTGTTACGAATATTTCCGCCAGTATGGCTTTTGAAGGCATTATTGTGGCAATTCTGGCTCGCAACAATCCCATCATTGTCCCCTTTACAGCCCTGGCATACGGCTACCTGCGTGCAGGTGCCAATATCATGGAGCGCTCAACGGATATTTCCAGAGAAATGATTTATATCATCCAGGCTTTGATCATCCTGTTTGTTACCGCAGAGAGCATTCTCCCGATGGTCCAAAGACGCCTGGAAGATCAAAAAGGGCAGAAATCAACCAAGACCAAGAAGGGATTATCTCTCCATAAAGGAGGTTCTCATGAAGATTGATTTAGTTTTACAGGGCATCTTTAGCGCCTTATTCATTGCCAGT
The DNA here is from genome assembly GCA_963674975.1 of Anaerolineaceae bacterium. Lineage (GTDB taxonomy): Bacteria > Chloroflexota > Anaerolineae > Anaerolineales > Anaerolineaceae > UBA4781. The sequence goes on along the minus strand of OY771913.1, from coordinate 1,192,308 downwards.
GTCCTCCGTATCAGCACGGCGTTGATCCTGCCGGCTTTGGGCGGTTTGATCACTGATCTTTCCGGATCCATCAATATTGCTCTGGAAGGAACGATGCTGGTTTCGGCTTTTACCGGTGTGATCGTCTCAGGATTTTCTCATAATATCTGGCTGGGAGTTCTGGCAGGCATAGCATCCGGGGTCCTATTCTCAGGGCTGCTGGCTTATTTCCACCTGTATCTGGGAACCGATATCATCCTGGCTGGAACTGCATTCAATATTCTTGCTTCCGGCGGCACCATTTTCTTGCTGTATATGCTCACGGGAGACAAAGGCAGTACTTCAACCCTGGCGAGCGGCATGGTACCTACGGTCAATATTCCATTTATCGAAGATATACCTTTCCTGGGTACGGTGCTGTCAGGGCATAACATTTTTGTTTACCTGGCTTTCATTCTCGCTTTCCTGGTTGAAAGACTGCTCTACCATACTAAATTTGGAGCACATCTACGAGCTGTAGGAGAAGAACCGGTTGCAGCTACATCGGTAGGTATTAATGTCCGTCGGGTGAAATTTGTTTCATTGCTGATAAGCGGTTTCCTCGCCTCATTGGGTGGGTTGAACCTTTCCATGGCATATCTTTCATCTTTCCAGCGTGATATGACGGCAGGGCGCGGCTTTATTGCTCTTGCCGCGGTGTACCTTGGTGGAAGAAAGCCGTGGGGAACGGTGGTGGCTGCGATTGTCTTTGGTGTTGCGGACGCACTTTCAAACCAGCTGGGAACGTTGAAGATCCCTTCCCAATTGGTGCAGATGATCCCTTATGTAATTACCATCCTGGCGCTGGTCTTGAATGGTGTTCGCAATCGCGCGAAGATCATCGAACAAACCAAGCGCTTCCAGGAACGTGAAATGACTCGAATCACCAATGGTGAAAAATAAAATAGTTTTGTAAATTGATTTAAAAATAGAAATGGTAAGTGAAGATGATCATTCAAGTTTATGCTTTTACTGATGTAAAAACTGCGCTTAAAGCAGCCCAATTGGGCGTGGACCATATTGGATTTGTTGCAGGAGAATATGGTGAAGTACCGGCTGAATTGAGTTTTGAAGAGGCGCATGAAATTGTAGCTTCACTTCCAGAAAGAACAACTTCGGTAGCCCTAACCATGGCTACCGAAGTTGATGAAATACTGAAAATGGTCGATAAGGTAAGACCGCATATCGTGCATGTTTCATCAGATCTCGATCTGGTAAATATGGATACGATGCGTGAACTGCGCAGGCGGTTGGATAAAAGCGTACGCCTCATGAAAGCCATCCCTGTTGAAGATGAAAAAAGCGTTGCTGTTGCTCAGCAGTATGCTGAATTCAGCGATCTGCTGCTACTGGATACGAAAAGGACCGGATTCCCTGGTGTGGGCGCCACAGGGTTCACCCACGATTGGAACGTAAGCTTGCGCATTGTTCAATCAGTGAAAATTCCAGTGATCCTGGCGGGAGGATTAACTCCCGAGAATGTTCGATCCGCGATCGAAAAAGTCCATCCCTGGGGTGTAGATAGCAATACCTCAACCAATGTTTCTGGCAGCAATACGGTTAAAGACATCAACCTGATCGCTAATTTTGTGAAAGCGATCCGATCAGGAGAAACACAAGCATGACGGATGGCGAAATACTTCTGATGGGGGATATCAACATCGATACTGTTTTACCGGTATCGGAATTTCCGGTTCCGGGAAGAGATGGATTGGCTTCCCAGATGAGTGTAGCAATAGGCGGAGCGGTAGTAAATACCGCTTTCGTTTTGGATAATCTCTCGCAGAAAACGGCTTTACTGGGTTGTGTTGGAGAAGATGTTTGGGCGGATAAGATCAGGCAGGACCTTGCCAAAACGAATATTGGCATGGAAAGCATTTTTACGAAATCAGATTATGCTTCAGGGCTTACATTCATTATAGTTACTCCTGATGGCGAGCGGACCATGTTCTCTTACAGGGGAGCCAACACACGGCTTTCTCCTGAAGATATTCAGGATAGCACTTTCCAAAATGCAGGTCTGCTGCACATGTCTGGTTACGCGCTTTTAGAATCGCCGCAAAAAGAGAGTGTTTGGTCAGCGGTCAAGCTGGCAAAGAAAAATAATATTCCGGTCAGCCTGGATACGGGTCTTGATCCGGTGGTTCGAGATCCGGATGAAATGCATCGGCTTTTATCTGAACTGACAATTTGCATTACTGGAAAACAGGAGATATCTGTACTTTTTAAAGGGAAATCTCTGGATGCTGCCGCAGAAGAAATGATCTCAATGGGAATGCAAATTATCGCAGTGAAAATGGGTGAGAGAGGGTGCATTGTTTACAGCCCTGAAGAAAAGTATACGTTTCCTTCTTTTTCCATCAATGTGGTGGATACAACCGGTGCGGGGGATTCATTCACTGCAGGATTATTGTATTGCTGGATAAAGAAGCTCAGCCTTCAGGCATCCACCATTCTCGCCAGTGCATTGGGAGCGCTGGCTGCTACCGTTTATGGAGCAGGCTCTTCGCTTCCTCGAAAACCCGCAGTGATAGATTTCCTGGAATCCGAGAAGAGCAGATGCAATTCAATGGAGCAGAAAGCAATTGAGGAGGTGTTGACGGTTTTGAAAAGCACCTCCTGATTTTTAATTTATTCAGGGATCTAATCCTGATGAAAGAAATTCTCAGGAAAATGATTTACAGTATTACGAAACATAACGAGGTGAAAATGTTCAAAGAAATAAAAGTTAATACAGAAAAAAGTGAGTGCCTTGTAGATATTACGGAAGAAGTACGGCAGGCAGCTGCAGAGAGTGGGGTAAAAGAAGGAATTTGTGTGATCTTTGTACCGCATACTACTGCCGGGATCACTATCAATTCATGTATGGATAGTATGACCCCGCTGGATATTGTCGATGAAGTGCATCGCCTGGTACCAACCCGTGTTGATTTCAAGCATATTTATGATACTCCAGCAGATGCAGCCGGACATATTAAATCAGTACTTATTGGGACCAGTCTATCTTTGATAATAAAAGATGGAAAATTAGTGCTTGGAGGTTCGCAGAGCATTATGTTCTTTGAGTTTGATGGTCCCCGCAAGCGTGTTGTGCAGCTGCGCATTATGAAAGATTAAATAAAGAAAAGGGTAATCATGCCACAGAAAATTATTATAGATACTGACCCGGGTGTTGACGATACCATTGCGATAACCACCGCACTGCGTTCACCGGAACTGGAAGTGTTGGGTTTGACCAGCATTTTCGGGAACGCAGTTACCGAGACCACTACACAAAATGCTCTGCGGTTGGTTGAATTGGAAGGACATGATTCAATCCCGGTAGCCCGCGGAAGCGAAGTTCCACTATTAATGGAACTGGAAGGCATCGCTTCTGATGTTCACGGTCGTGATGGGATGGGGAATACCAATCTCCCGGCGCCAAAGGGAAAACCGATCGAGAAATCTGCAGCGGAATTTATTATCGATACCGTGCGTGCCTACCCCGGTGAGGTCATCCTCGCTCCGGTTGGACCGCTGACGAATATTGCGCTTGCCCTTGAAATAGATCCCGGCATTGCCAGCCTGATCAAGAAGATCGTACTGATGGGTGGAACAGTCTCCGTCACGGGGAATATTTCTCCGGTTGCCGAAGCCAACATCTACCATGACGCCCATGCGGCGGATATCGTGATGCAGGCAAGCTGCCCGGTGGTGATGGTCGGATTGGATGTGACAGAGCAGGTTATCATGACTCCTCAGTACTTCGAGGAATTGTTCAAGGCTGAAAACCCTGCCACGAATCTGATCAAGCGTATTTTGCCCGTGTATCAGGAATATCATGATCGTTTTCGTGGAATGGGGGGCAGCACTCATACCCATGATCCTTCTGCTATTGCATATCTGATAGACCCGGACTTGTTCAAGACCAAAAGTGTTCCAGTTTTTGTGGAGACCCAGGGGCACTGCAAAGGAAAGACAACTGCAGATTGGCATAAGCAGTGGGAAAGCCGGGTCGATACAGAAGTTTGTATGGAAGTAAATTCAAGCGGTGTGCTTGATCTGATCAAAGAACGTCTAACAAAATAATTCTACAAAGGAGAAGAAAATGAGAAAGTTTTGGATCGATACAGATACAGCATCAGATGACGCGGTTGCGATTCTGATGGCTTTGCGAACAGATGATGTGGATGTATTGGGTATCTCGGTCGTTGCCGGTAATGTTCCTGCAGAACAGGGATCGAAAAACGCTCGTTATACAGCGGAGCTTTGCGGGAAAAAGACTCCGGTATATATGGGAGCAACTCATCCGCTTATGCGAGAGCCGGAATGGGCATATTTCTTCCATGGAAATGATGGAATGGGAAATATGAATTATCCTGAAGCGTCTCTGCCTCTGCAGAAAGAAAATGGGGTGTTCGCGTTCATAGAAGCCGTCCGAGCGAACCCTGGTGAGATCACACTGGTTACATTGGGACCTTTGACAAACATTGCGCTGGCACTGCGCCTTGCTCCTGATATCGCGAAAAAGATATCCATGTGCTACACAATGGGTGGTGCTGCAATTACACTCGGGAATGTCACTCCGGCAGCGGAATACAATATTTACATAGATCCCGAAGCAGCGAAGATCGTTTTCCATTCAGGTATTCCATTGTTGATGGTTGGCTGGGAACACTGCATGGGAGAGGCGAACTTCTCTGCGGATGAAATGAAAGTGATGCGTTCTTTCAATACAAAGTATGCCGACTTTACGCTGGATTGCAACGCAACTGCTATTTCAACCAATCAAAACTGGTTGAGCGAACCGGGGTTGGCACTGCCTGACCCGGTTACCATGGCAGTCGCTCTGGATCCCAGCATCTGCACAGAACGAGGCTCCTATTACGTGGATGTGGAAACGATCGGTGAAGCAACGCACGGAATGACTGTGGTCGACAAGCTGGGGGTGACCAATAAACCGGCGAATATTGAGGTTTGCTGGAAGATCGATATCCAGGCTTGGAAGAATTTGTTATACGAAAGAATCAAATGAGTTTATGATCGATCTATACTGTCTGGGCGGTGCGTCTGTTGATATTGTTCTGGATGTTCCCCGTCATCCTCAAGAAGGTGAAAAACTACTCGCGCAGTATTATGGACAGCTGCCGGGCGGTTTTATCGCAAACACTGCCTGCGCGGCTGCCCGGTTGGGATTGAAAGCCGCCTGGGGAGGGCAGGTGGGAGATGACGCATTTGGGCAAAGGATCATCGAGAGTTTTCAGGAGTTCGGAGTCAGTATTGAGGATGTAAAACCTCATAAAGATTCTTCTTCAAATTTCACCGTAGTTCTCGTTCAACCGGGTGGAGAAAGAACGATCCTGGTTGTTACGATCTTGCCGACTCCGCCACCTTTGAATGAGGGTATGCGCAGTTCTCTGCGTAATACACGCATTGGTTATACCGCTCTTTATGAGTATGATTGGTATATGGAAGTGGCAAAGCTACTGCATGCTGGCGGGGGGAAGAGCGCTGTTGATCTTGAAAAAAACACTTTACAGGATATAACGGCGGCAAAAAGCATGTTAAAAGTGGCAGATATTGTCTTTTCGGATGAAGATGCCCTGCAAAAGTTGACTGGAAATGGTAATGTAAAAGAAAGCGTGAAGGAAGTTTTATCACTCGGACCGGAAATGATCGTTCTAACAAAAGGTGGTGATGGAGCAGATGCTTTCACTTCAACCGAAAGCCGCTCCACAAGGACTTATAAAGTTCCTATTAAAGATACCACCGGAGCAGGTGATTGCTTCCACGCCGCCTTCCTTTATGGAATGCTTTCTGGCTCTGATCTTCAATACTGCCTGAATTTTGCCAGCGCAGCATCGGCGATCCTGATCCAGGAGGTTGGCGCACGCAGAAGGCTGCCTTCTGCGGCGGAAGTAAGAAAGTTTATTGAAAAAAATGATAAGGAGATAAGTTGCAATGAATTACATGGTTGAGCAGATTCATAGTTTACCGGAATTGGTGGAGCAGATTTTTGACCCATTGGATGAGACTATTCGCAGGAAGATCGATCACGAGCTCTGTCTTTCAGCAAAGCGATTCTATATTACCGGCTGCGGCGATTCGCATCACGCTGCCCTCAATACGGAATTTGCGTTTGAATCGCTGGTTAAATTACCCGATGATGCTATGACTGCAATGACATTTGCACGCTATGCGGCGGGTTTGATCCCGCAGACCGGACCGAAAACGAATATCGTGATCGGGATCTCGGTATCCGGTGCTGTCTCCCGTACCGCAGAAGCTCTGCGTATGGGGCGCGAAGCCGGCGCTACCACGCTGGCATTGACCGCAACCCCCGACAGCCCTGTGGCAAACGCTGCGGAGATCATGGTCGATGTCCCCGTTCCGCACTTTTCAGAACCGGAAGGATTGGCTGTTCCGGGTGTGCGCAGTTATCTGAGCAGCCAGGTTGGCTTGTACCTGATCGCGGTTCGTTTTGCTGAAATAAGGGGGCTCCTCAACAATGAAGAAGCAGCCGCGTATCGGGCAAAGATCCGCAGTTTTTCAACTCTGCTGCGACAAACCATCGAAATGAGTGAGCCGGTGGCGCAGAAAGCTGCCAAAGAATGGGCTGGAGAAGATGAATTTGTTTTCGCGGGCAGCGGTCCAAACTATGCTACCGGATTATTCTCGGCTGCCAAGATGCTGGAAGCGACCGGCGATTCTTCGCTCGGTCAGGATATGGAAGAATGGGCGCACCTGCAGTACTTCGAAAAGAAAGTAAAAACACCAACTTTCATTATTACTGCTGCAGATCGCGATCTGTCACGTGCTGAAGAAGTTGCTGTGGCTGCCAAGCAGTTGGGCAGGCTGGTAGCAGTTGTTGCACCGAAAACTGCAACTAATTTGATCAACCTTTCTGATTTCCATTTTCCGATCACGGAGATCGATGAAATGTTCTCTCCTGTCGTTGCCGCAGTTCCGGGAGAATTATTCTCCGCTTATCTGTCTGAAGAAAAGAAAGAAGCATATTTCAGAGATTTTGAAGGTGGACGCAGTGCAGAGGGCGGTGGCGGAATAAGCCGCATTCGCACCAGCGAAACCTGGGAGCAGTGGAGATGACCAAAAAGAACACCCTGTTTCCTGTGAAAAAGCCCACGGTTATTGCTGCGCTCCATTTACCCCCATCTCCGGCATCCAATCAACCGACATCCCTGCCGATGGACCAGATCGTGGATTTCGCTTTGAAGAACACAGAAAAAGCAGTGAAAGCGGGTGTTCCAGCGCTATATATTCAGGATCTAACAGATCTACCCATTGCCCCAACCATTCAACCCCATACGGTTGCATATCTATCCGTGGTGGGGTCCGCCATCCGCCGGGAGTTCCCCCAATTGGCGCTGGGTGTTTGCATGATGGCACACGGCGCGCGTGAACCGATCGCGGTTGCACAGGCGATCGGCGCGCAGTTTGTGCGCATCAAGGTATATACGGGCGCGATGGTTAAAGCGGAAGGTATTCTGCAGGGCTGCGCTTACGATGCGATCACTTATCGCAAGACGATCAACGCGGAAGATATTGCCATCCTGGCAGATGTCTATGACCGCACCGGTCAGCCTCTTGGCGAAATGCCCCTGGTAGAAGCTGCCCATTCTGCGAGCGTTTACTGCAAAGCGAATGGATTGATCATAACCGGTCTCTCTTTCCCTGAATCCATGCAGATGCTGCAGGAAGTAAAGAAAGCGAAACTGGATACGCCCATCTTCCTGGGCGGCGGAGCGAATGAGGAGAATATCAAGGAAGCGCTTAAATTCTGCAGCGGCGTTGTTGTAAGCAGCTCTTTCAAACCCATCAGCGGATGGACCAAGAAGTCGATCCTTGCAGAATGGGATTACGATCGCATCGCTCGTTTCATGCAGGCTGTGAACGGGTAGGGTATCGGTTTTAAAAGAGGAAAGCAAATGTTTATTGCGATCGGATATGCCATTATTGATGATGTCGTCCTGCCGGATGGGAAAACGCACATGGGGGTGCTTGGTGGGGGAAGCGTGCATGCTGCCATGGGAATGCGGGTGTGGAGCGATCGGGTGGGGTTGTATGCCGGTATCGGGAACGATTTTCCACCTGACCTGACCATGAAGCTGAAAGATGTCTTTGATGTAGAGGGCTTGTATGTCGTAGATGCCAAGACGGTGCGCGGCTGGCAGATCTTTGAAACCGATGGCAGGCGCACAGAGATCTTTCGCTCTGACCCTGAGGATTTTTCACTGTTCAGCCCGCAATTGACCGCTTTCCCGCAAGCCTATAAGCAGCTGCAGGGAGTTCATCTGCATTGCGGCTGGAGCGAAGTGAAAGAATGGGTTGATTTCTTACAGCCATTTGGCGATCCCTTCATTCTCTGGGAGCCCATTCAGTCGGAATTTTTACAAAGGAACAAGGATAATTTCCTGAAGATCCTGCCGCTTGTTGATTGCATTTCTCCTAATCTGGGGGAAGCGCAGGAACTGCTGCAGATGGATGATGCGGATGCTATGCTGAATGAATTGATCGATCACGGAGCCAAAATGGCTGTGATTCGGGCTGGTGCCGATGGCAGCATCTATGCCGGTGCGGATGGAAGACATATCCGTGTACCTGCGGTTCCGATCGAGAATATTGTCGATCAAACGGGTGCCGGTAATGCTTACTGTGGCGGTCTGGCAGTGGGATGCGTTCAATCCGGAGGTTGTGTAGATGCATTGTGCAAGGCGGCGGTTTCAGCCTCCTTTGCGTTGGAACAGTTCGGCGCTCTCTTCCCGATAAAAGGTCGAGAAGAAGAAATACAAAGGCGCTTTGATCTGTGTAAGGCGGAGCTGCTGCGCATCAATGATCTGTGATTGATATGCGCTTAGACAGATATTAAAAATTAATTTTCTAGAAGATTAAAACGGCTTTCTTAAAAAGAAAGCCGTTTTTTAACACTTTTCCTCATTCTGAATACTAAATTTTACCAATAATGTGTCTTGACATTACTGTGTATAATACAGTATAATGTCGGCATGATGAACGCAAAACATGATCATGAATTGGAAAAGCTGAAGCAGGAAATGCGCCGTGGGGTGATCGTGCTGGCGGCTATGAGCCAGCTCACTCAGGAGCAGTATGGCTATTCCCTTATCAAAACGCTCAATGAAAAAGGCTTTGAGATCGGGCAAGATACTCTCTATCCACTCCTGCGGCGATTGGAAGAGCAAAACCTGCTGGAAAGCGAATGGCGAGTAGAGGACCCGCGTCCCCGCCGCTATTACAGGTTGAACGACAATGGAAAAGAAATGCTGCAAAAGCTCTCTGCAGATTGGCGTTCGCAAAGCGAAATAATAAGGAGATTATTAAATGAAATTGAATAAAGATGCAAAAGAACTGCTGGAGCGTTATCTCTATGCGGTTAAGAAAGAATTGAGTGGGAAACAGCGCGATGATATCGTGGCAGAGATCGAATCTTATCTCTACGATCTGCTGGAAGAGCGCTATCCTAAAAACGCAGATGTAGATGAAAAAGAATTGGAAGCGGTTTTGAAAGAAATGGGTTCCCCGCGTAAGGTCGCTGCCCAGTATTCTCCAAACCAGTATTTGATCGGACCGCGCCTTTTCCCGCTGTATAAGATTGTGGTCAAGATCATGCTGCTGGTGGTGCTGGGTGCGCTCACCCTATCCATGATCATTTCAAACATTGTGGAATTCTCCGGCAGTGTGTGGCAGGTAATGCTGGAATACCTGGGCACATTATGGAGTGGGGGACTCTCTGTGGTTGGCGTGATCACCCTGATCTTTGCGATCATCGAACGCACCACCGAAGGGAAGAACATCGAAGAGATCGAAGAATTGAAGGAACTCAAGATCAGCGAACTTCCAGAGCTGCCGGAGAAGGAGAAAGAAATCAGCCGGATTGGTGTGTCTCTTGAGATCCTGTTGGGTATTATCGGGATGGTATTCTTCATCTATATCCAGAAAACAGGTGGTTTGGTTCCCTATTGGAGAAATGACGGTGGCTCTTCTGAGATGGTGCGCCTTTTCACTGAAAATTTTATCCAGTTCATTCCTTTTTCATTGGCATTAACTGGATTAGGGGTTACCAGGAACATCACCCTGCTGGTTCAGGGATATCATAATGCCCTTACGAATTGGTGGGACGCGGCTCTCAAGATTGCCGATAGTATCTTGCTGGTTTTCCTGATCTCCTCACTGCCCCTGTTCACTCTGGATTTATTTAGAGTACTGGAAGAAACAAGTGTGCTGGCGCAGTACGAAGTGCAGGCTAATACCGGGCTGGGAGTATTGATGGGCTTGGGAATTTTCGGGAATATCGTGGAACTGATCAAGCAGATCGGTCGCGAGATACGCAACCCATCTTTGTAGAGAAATAGGAAAGCAGGTGGATAAAAAGCCGCCTGCTTTTTCATTTAAATATGCATAATAGTGGCTTAATGTGATGTGAGATTCAAGATCGTGGAAATCACAAATAAAATCGCGTAATAAAACCACAGCGAGCGGTCAATGAGAGCCAGCGGGAACCAGTAAAACATCACCGTGCCCAGATACAAAATAACATAGGGGATGAAAATGGGAAGCACAACGGGTTTGCGCCATTTTATCTTTTTTATGTAGTCCGCCCAGTAGCCGAATGCAGCATAGATCACAAAGATAAATCCTCCCAGCCAGAAAGACCATGATTTTCCATTGATAAATAAGATCAGACTGATAATGGCACCTGGAATGCATAAGGCATAGATCCAGAAGCCTCTTTTCATTGTGTAACTTTTAAAGAATTTTTTACGAAAGGTAAAATGGAAAATGAGCGCCAGTTGAAAAAAGAAAGCCCAAAAGATGAATATGATATCAAACTGGTCTGCTGTAAACATGAACAATTCTCCTGGTAATATATCCTTGTTAAATTTGTTTAAATCATTATAGTTTTAATTCTATCTGATTGAAATATACCCTTTGGATCTATATGTGAGATATACGGTGCAGTGTTTCTTGAATGTATTGATTTAAAGCGAATTCTGATCGAGCTTTAATTCAAATTTCTTGAGATACCCGAGAAATGCCACATCACCGGTCAGGCTGGAAACCTGGCTGTGTGCCCGGGCAAGAATGCTGACCACTCTGAGGGCGGGGTTGACTCCGGTAGCCTGCTCGACCAGCCCGGAGGCATGGGCAGCATATTTCAGGGCATTCAGTGTTTCGATCCGATCAAGATCATAAAAGAACCATGCATCAGATGAAAGCATGCGCAGGCGGTCGTATTCTGCTTCAAGCAGCAGTCTCACCAATGACTGCTGACCGGGAGTAAGAGCTTGTCTGGCATGAGCTTTGATCAGGTCTGCAGTTGTGGTCTTGCCCAGTAAAACATTGATGTATGCGTCCCGCAGGTCCCATGGATCGCGGACCAGGTCTTTCAGGCGGGTTTCATATTCTGTATCGATTCCTTCTACCAGTCCATCCATGAATTCACGCAGTGGTTTTTTCCAGGTTGCGTTTGGGGCATCTCCACATACATCACGCCAGCGTTCGATTCCGTGGTGGCAGCTCCAGGAGGTATTTTCAAGGACCTCTGCAGTTTGCTGCACTGGGTGCTCGCGCAGCCATAGAGCCGGATACTGTTTTTCAATATCTGTTTTTTCAACCGCTCCATCCAGTAAGTAGCTGAGGAAACGATCACGGTGAAGCTGGTGGTGACCGTACAGTTCTCCGTCGGTCGCAACCATGATCAACTCTTCATGATCTGATTTCAGCGTATTGATCTGCGGGTTCAGCCAGTCGTTTACGAAAGTATCGGCGTTTTCACTGGCGCTTGGATTGAAGCTGATCTCCCCGGAAAGGAATGCATTGTAGAAAAAGACGAAAAATTCTTTTCCACTGGTTAGAGCCACACGATAAGGCTGCGTGGTGTCGAGCATGGGATCTTTTGCCTGCCAGGGCGCCAGAATGGTGTAGCGGATGCCCTGGGCTGCCATGGCTTCCAGTGATGCCATGTCCATGGCTGTCTCAGGCAGCCACATCCCTTCAGGAGTATGACCGAAATGTTTTTTATAGTCTTCAATTCCCCACAAGATCAGGGTATGTTTATCACGTTCCGTAGCCAGCGGCATGATGGCGTGAAAATAGGGCTGCGCCATGGCATTGCTGATGCCTGTGCGCTGGAAAACCAGTTTTTCCTGGTCGGCAATGGACTGTACCGTCTCGGGATGGTTCTTTTCCATCCAATCGAAAAGGGTAGGACCAATATTGAAGCTTATCTTTTGGAAATTCCCGATCTGTGCGTTCGGCAAGTAACATTCATTATAGATACGTTCTGTCCAGTTGCTGTATTGCCCGGCGCCGTATTCATTGGGAATCTCACCGGTAAAGGGATCTTCACGAGGAGGTTGATAGAAATGTCCATGGACACTGAAATAGCTTTTAGGCATGAATTTCATGATTCCTTTTTAGTGATAATGAGTAAACTCCGTCATTTTACCGTAAAAAATTCTGAAAAAACAAATATGTTTTAAATAAAAGATATGAGAAACCCTTATTGAATATTCTTCAGGTTTTTGTATAATTTTTATATTGCAGATCTTTGTTTTTTTAATGGAGGGTACAATGAAGACATTACGACATAATAGATTCCTTGTAGTTTTTTCCCCTGTGTTATTATTGTTCGGATTATTAACTGGCAATGTGTTTGCAGCGCCCTTACTACTAGGTGCGGGGTCTTCGCTTGTAGCCGATATCAATCCCTCTGGAAGTTCCAATCCGGGAGCATTTGTAACTTTTAATAACGAACTATACTTTGGAGCAACAGATGGCACATATGGCTACGAGCTTTGGAAATTCAGTCCGACGACACAAAAAGTTACAAGATTAACCGATATCAACCCCGGTTCTGGAAATTCGGGGATCAGTTACCTCACACTCTATAATGGTGCTTTATATTTCAGCGGTTATGATACACATAGTGCTCTCTGGAAGTATGACGGAACAACAGCGAGCCTTGCTGCGGATGTTAACAATCCATCTTATTTTATTATTTATGATGGCGATCTCTATTTTTCAGCGAATGATGGAACCAATGGCACTGAGTTGTGGAAATTTGATGGAACAACTGCCAGTATGGTTGCCGATATTGATACGAATCCTGGAATTGGATCAAGCCCACAGGATTTTGTTGTATTCAATGGGGATTTATACTTCAGCGCATATCACACTGATTATGGACAGGAACTATGGAAATTTGATGGTACTAACGCATCATTAGCAGCCGATATAGTTACCGGCACTGCTGGCTCTAATCTTTTTGATCTGGTTGTTTATAATTCCGTTTTGTATTTTGCCGCAAATGATGGAACAAACGGAACAGAATTATGGGAATTTGATGGAACAACAGCCAGTCTTGTGGATGACATAAATCCGGGAGCGGGCTCTTCATCTCCAATGCATTTCATTGTTTATAACGGCAAACTCTATTTCGCTGCGAACGATGGCTCCCATGGGGTTGAATTTTGGTCCTATGATGGTATTTCAACGGCTCTTGTCAAAGATATCAATACTGGTTCGGGAAATTCGTCGCCTAATTATGGAGTTATTTACCACAATGTTTTGTATTTCACGGCTGATGATGTCGCTCATGGCTATGAATTTTGGAAATATGATGGAACTACCGCCAGCCTGGCAGTGGATATCATTACCGGATCTCTGGCGGGTTATCCAAAACTGTCTTATGTATTCAGTGATTCCATTTATTTTCAAGGTTTTGATGGAGCAGGGCATGGCGCGGAATTAATGCGTTATAACGATCTGGGTGCACCCATAGTTTCATCTTCTTCCCCGGCAGCAGGCTCCACCATTGATCCATTTATTACGATGACGATTAACTTTAGCGAAGATGTAAAGAGTGACGGAGGAGCGGGAGCTGCAAATAATACCAATAACTTTGTCTTAATAGAAGCAAAGGGAGACGGTTTTCAGATGAGCAACTGCACCCAGAGTGTAAGTGCTCAGGATACGGAAATCAGTATTGACTCAGCCACATATGATAATCATAGCGGTGTGGGACCTTTTGAGGTCGAGCTCGGAGTAAATCATGGTGTACTGGTGCCCAATGGAAGCTACCGTTTGTTCATATGCGGGACCACATCGATTGAAGATCTGGCTGGTACCAAGATCAATAATGGCAGTGATACGATCATTGATTTCTCGGTTAACCAGGTGGTTTCTGCGGATCTCCCAAAAACTGGTTTTGCACCTAATAAATTAACAGTGATACCTCCACAGCCTATCGATCTGATCTACGATGATCTGGATACAATGCGGTTGGAGATCCCTGTATTGGATATTGAGGCGCCGATCGTAGGCGTTCCGGTTTCATCAGAGGGATGGAATCTCACTTGGTTAGGAAACGATGTGGGTTGGCTGCAGGGAACCGCTTTCCCAACCTGGGCGGGAAATTCCGGTCTCACAGCTCATGTCACGGATGTCAATGGTGAACCGGGATTATTCGCAAATTTGCAAGATCTCAAATGGGGAGATCAGATCATTATCCATGCCTGGGGACAATCATATATCTATGAAGTGCGCAGCATCTTGGATTACGTTGATCCGGAAGATACCAGTTCACTTGAGCATGAGGAGTATCCATGGATAACACTGATCACTTGTCACGGGTATGACCTGGAATCGGATTCCTATAATTGGCGCTTGGTGGTTCGAGCTGTTCAAGTAAAAATACAATAATTGTCAATATCTGATAATAAAAAGGCTACCTAAATGGTAGCCTTTTTATTATTCAGTAGAATTTCCATTATCAAAAGATAGGAAAAATCATCATTGAGCGGTATCACAATCTATCGGTTTACCGCTTTCATCCGCCGTGACCGAAATGGGATTCGAGAAAATAGAGGTATTTCCACTTGCGTCAATTGTTAATGCTGCGACCTGCTTCTCTTCGATGGGAGTGCAGCTTTCCCATATAAATGCACCGTTTGCATTAGCTGTGGTTTTTCCTAAGTAGTGAAGAACAGTATCACTATAGGTATAGACCTCTACCAGGCAGTTGGAGCAGGTTGTCCCTGTGATGGTGTAGGTTGCTGCCGCATCTACAACAGGAGCAGGCAGATCCATGTTCCCATTTTCCAGCAGCAGGATGGCATTTTCCACTTTCATCGCATACGTATTTGCTCGCAGTTGATTGCCGGTTCCATAATCTACCCGTACCGCATTGTTAGGGATCTGTGAAAATTCATTCAATTGGACAAAGTTATTGGAAGAATGATTTTCAAAGTAAACCCCCATTCCTTTTGAACTGCTGATGGTATTGCCGGCGATGAAAATTGCTTCAATGCCGGGATCACCGATGCGCAGATCAATATCCTTTGCGGAAATGTGGTTGCCCTCGTTGGTGGTGAAGCCGCCGATGATGTCATGGTTCTGCCCCATGTTGATGGCGATCCCCACGCTTCCTTCAAGCAGTTTTTCGCCGCTGGCATCCAGTCCGATGGTATTACCCAGGATAATGTTATCGGTAACACCGTATCCGTTCAAATTGATGCCGATTTGATTGCCGCTGATCAAGTTTCCCTCCCCGTTGCCGGTGCCGCCGACCCTGTTGAAGCTGACAGTCCAGATGGTCAATCCGGTATTGTTCGGGATGGCTTTTGTTCCGGTGATGTCGGTGCCGATGTAGTTCCCGATCACGGAGTTCTGGTAGCTGTTGGGGTCGCTCATGATGATGCCCAGATCGCTGCCGCTGATGATATTGCGCATTTCGGGCTGCGTTCCACCAATGACGGTATTGGATGCACCTGATTCAATGATGATATTGGATTGGGAATCGGTCCGAATGGCTTTACTTCCCGTTATATCCAACCCGATCAGGTTGCCCATTACCTGGCTGTGGTTGCCCCAGGTATCCAGATTACTGAAGGTGTTGCCGCTGATCACATTTCCTTCTCCCTCGCTGGTTCCACCCACGATGGTATCTTTACACCATTCTGAGATGAATACTCCGTAATAATTTGGGAAAGCACTGGTTCCTTTGACATCGGTACCGATAAGGTTACCGCTGATGACATTGTCGTTGCCGTACAGGATGATGCCGTTGATCCCATTTCCGCTCAACAGGTTGCCTTCACCGATGGGACCCTCGCCAACCAACCGGTTTCCCCCGATTTGATTGTTATCACCATTGATACGCATCCCATTTTCGGGGAAATTAATAACCTGCAAACCCTTGATAAAACTATTGGAAGTATAGAATTCAAGCCCTGTGCCTGATTCAAGCTGGC
This sequence comes from Anaerolineaceae bacterium, assembly GCA_963674975.1. Lineage (GTDB taxonomy): Bacteria > Chloroflexota > Anaerolineae > Anaerolineales > Anaerolineaceae > UBA4781. The sequence goes on along the minus strand of OY771913.1, from coordinate 1,176,022 downwards.
TGCCGTCCACGATCACCCCGGCGTTGCTGGCGTCGATGGTAATAGAATTGACCTGGTCGACAGTGGGCAAGATTGATAGGACTTGGATGGTGGCAGGTTTGCCTGGTGAAAAAACCTGGGTATCAAAGTCGATGGTCCCTCCCGCACTTATCGATGAAAGGCATTCTCTTAAGCTGCCTTCTCCTTCATCCGCTGTTGTGGTGACAGTGCAGGTGGAGGAATATACGGGTTGATTTAACGCGGCTATGTTTGCTTCTGCATTACTGGAACTGCTTGCAGTTGTCTCGAAGATGGTATATTGGATGCTGCTCGATAGATCGTTTGCCGATTTGCGAGATTGAATCCACGCAATAGAGGTGCCCGCATTTATTGCCGCGCTGCTTGATGAACCAAGCTGATAGATCAACAAACCACCGTAACTATCGGCAACCAGCATAGTATCTCCCTTTACATGGCAGTCATAAGCAATGCCGGGAGTTTCAACAGCTCCGAGCACTACAGGTTGGTTAATATCAGAAAGATCCACGATCTGGATGCCTGCGCCAAGGCAGCTGAGGTAAGCTGTATTTCCATCGATGAAGATTTCCATGATGGCTCCCGGAATATCCACTGAAGATATTTGTCGGGGTGATGAAGGATTGCTGACATCTACAACGATCATTCCTGTATCACCTGAAGCAACAACCGTATTCTCGTTTAAAAAGGCGATACCTTCTCCACCGCTGCTTCGCTCAAAAGTTGAGATCTGAGTCAGGTTTGTTGGATTGGTAATATCTACCAGCTGAAGCTGATTGTTATTCACGGAAACAAGGAAAGATCCGTTTGTTGCGGCATTGATCGGATTCTCAAAAGGGATCTTCCCGACCACCACCGGATTTGCAGAGTCCCTTACATCCACAGAAACATCGAAGTTTTCACCAGGGATATAAATATAGCCATTGGAATATGCCATGGAACGGAAAGCGGTATTGAATACTGCTTCGTCATTGGGCACCTGCCCGAGTAACTGCGGGTTCAATGGGTCACTGACATCGAAAATACGTAGAGGATATTCTGTTGCCAGGTGGGTTGTTAGATATGCTGTCTGCCCATCGACTAACACTCTATTTGCGTACCCACTTTTGGTATCAAACCAGAATGTTTCTTCGGGTAAAGCAGGATTGCTGAGATCGATCGCTCTCATTCCTGATAACCCACCAGACACATAGGCTGCTTCCCCGCTCATGGTTACCCGGCGCGCATCCAGAATGGGAAGATACTGACCGGTCAGGCGGGGGCTGCTTGAGCTGGTGAAATCAAGCACCAGTAAACCCTGCTCTTTATCCGTTACAAAGGCATTTTTGTCCTTCAGTATTCCCTGATAAGTGAATCCGGTATCCGCATATACGCCCAGTAAATCAGGGGTCTTATTTGTGATATCGTAGAGCCGTACTCCATCTGTTCCATCCATTGCCAGCAAATTGAAATTTTGGATATCTACATCTATCACCCAGCCGTCAGTTGAAATAGTATTCATCACTGTTGGAGAAAGTGGATCGCTTATATCTAGCATACCCAAGCCGCCCCATGCATTGGCACTGTAGATGTACTTTCCGGAGACAGCCAGGGCATACACAAATCCATCCATACTGAGAATACCTTTTTCTTGGGGCTGCTGTATATTGCTCAGATCCACAGTAAGAATTCCGCTTCCCCCTGCTGCTGCATAGAGGATGTTCCCGGATAGGACTGCATCATAGGTATATGCCAGCGAATATGCTTCGCTGATCCAGCTGGGGGATGAGGGATCGGATATATCTAAAATCTGAATTCCATTCGGTCCATCCGCCAAAATGGCATGATCATTTATTAAAAGAACTTTTTCTGTATAGCCCAGAGTGTCGTAGGAGCTGATCAATTTTGGGGTAGAGGAATTCGAAATATCCAGAATCTGCAGCCCTGCCTGACCGCAGGCTGCGTATAGATATTTAGAATTACTGATCGAAAGGCTTTCTACGAAACCTGGCAGGATCGGGCTGGAGCCAAGAAGTGTTGGTTCTTTTGGATTGGAAATATCAAAGATCTCCACATGCATTCCAACTCCAAGATAAAGAGTATTTCCATCTAACACGATTGCCTGTGCTCTGCCGCCCACCTGCGAAATCAGGTTCCATTGATCGGTAGTGTTTTGTGCCGCAGAAACCGTCGATCCCGGGATCAAAGTGAAGAAGAAGATGAGTGAAAGACAGGCTCTGAGTACGAATCCTCTTTTCATAGCATTCTCCTGTAATAATATAAAAAAGTTTTTTAATTATTTTTATGGAAATATTTATCTTTGCGAATTATAGCAAAGAAAAGATTGTTTTTTTACTGTTGTATATAAAAAAAGATATAAAACGCATATATGGATCGATCATTGAAATACGACAAGTTGCTAATTGTTTCTTTGTGAATAGATCTTATTCTAAAAATGATGGAATGAGGATTTGATATGAGAAAACAGTGTTTTGTTGGACTGATTTTAGTCTTTCTTTTTACATCCTGTGCGGTGAATAAGGAGAATGAAGATATTACCGGTTTGCAAAAAATCGATCAATATTCGCTTTATGTCTATTCTTATCCAGGCGATTATGGATTCGAGGAATATCTTCAAAGCGGTGAACATCATGCTGATTTCTTAAACCATCCTGCTGATCAGACCTTTGCCTGCTCCGTTTTTGCCGCGTTTGGAAACGATGCGCAGAACTTGCTGGGAAGAAATTTCGATTGGCATAACCATCCCATCCTGATCTTGTTTACCCAACCATCTTCCGGATTCAAGTCGGTTTCTGTTGTGGATATCGCCTACCTTGGCTATGATGAACAGTTCACTCCACTGGATGATCCGGGGGCGCTGGTAGATGCCCCTTACTTTCCTTTCGATGGAATGAATGAAAAGGGGCTGGCGGTGGGAATGATGAGTGTGGCACATGCGGAAGGGGGAAATGATCCTGCCAAAGTCACACTCGGCGATCTGGAATTGATGCGCCTGATGCTTGATTATGCGGAAAATGTGGAAGAAGCTGTCCAATTGATCAGAAATTACAATGTTGATTTTGATCAGGTCCCCGTCCATTTTTTTATCGCAGATAAAAGCGGCGCCTCGGCAGTTATCGAGTATATCGATGGCATCCCTCTGGTTATCCCGAATAAACAGGATTGGCAGGTTTCTACGAACTTCCTGATCTCGGAAGAACAGCCCATGGGAGCCGCTTCTTCCTGCTGGCGCTTCAACCTGCTTGAAGAAGCGCTTGAAGAAGCGCAGGGATACCTTGACAGCACCGGTGCCATGGAATTATTGGAGGAAGTATCCCAACCGGGGACGTATGCAACACGCTGGTCTGTGGTTTATGACCTGACCAATGTTGAATTGGAGATTGTTGTTGGTAGAAATTATGAAAACATCTACGAGTTTTCTTTACTGGATGCCACACTGGAATATAAATAGAAGGAAAAGGAACATCTGGGAGTCATTATTCCTTTCATTGTACATAAAATTATCTATGCTAAAATAGATTCAGGCATCTTCGAGTTCATTTACCTAAAGCGATCAGGCTATGGTTCTTGGACCGATAGGGTGCGAGTGGAAACGCTCACGCCTCCCGTCTGGAAAGAGGATGTGCTGATTTCTTTACCATGAACAGCAGCCCTTTCTGGCTGCTGTTTTTTTATAAAGCAGTCCTGATGAGGAAGTGAGACCACTCAAGATCTATTCATCGAAAATAAAAAGGAGAAGAAAATGAATAAAAAAGTATTTCTGATCACTGTTTTACTTGCAGGACTGCTGCTCTCAGCCTGTGCGACCGCCACCGCAGAACCCGCTGCGGAAGAAGCTGTGGTCGCTGCTGAACCAGTTCTAACTCTCAGCGGAAGCGCTGAAGCTGCCTGGACAGCCGATGAGTTAAACGCGATGACTCAAACGAATGCGGATTACACTGACAAAGAAGGGAATACCACAACCTACACTGGTGTTCTTGTCAGTGATCTGCTGGCTGCGGCTGGTGTGACCGATTATACGAAGCTTACCCTGATCGCATCGGATGACTATAGCGCCGAAGTAACAGCGGACGAATTAGCATCCTGCGCCGCCTGCATTGTGGCTTTTGATGAGGATGGCACATTGCGTTCTGTTATGCCCGATCTTTCCGGCAAACAGAATGTCAAGGATCTGGTTGAGATCGCTGTTGAGTAGCAATATTTCTTGATTGAAAAAGAGCAGATGCGATTGAATCTGCTCTTTTTGTTTTAAAGCATTTTCGAAATCCGTCTGGTGATATGAATTAAATGAATAGATATTCTTAAAAATGCACCTTTGTGAAAATATTCATGGAAACCTCTTGTATCATTTATGCTTTGTGATAGAATAGCCCCCTGCATCTTCAAGCTCATTTGTCTACGGTGATCAGGCCGAGAGAAGTGAATTGAAAAGATGCGAGTGGAAACGCTTACACCCAGCATCTGGAAAGAGGAAGTACTGTTGTTTTATAAGTGGCAGCCCTTTCTGGGTGTTTTTTTATGAGTATTGGGCATGTAAGCGCAGACGCTCAAAAATTGTTCAAAGAATAAGGAGAAGAAAATGAACAAAAAATTTTTACTGATCGGCGTTTTAGTTGCAGGGCTGCTTCTTTCTGCCTGTGCGACCACGAGCGCTGAAACTGCAACGGAAGAAGCAGTAGCTGCTGAGCCCGCCCTTACACTCAGTGGCACCGCCGAAGCTTCCTGGACTGCAGATGATCTGAATGCCATGACCCTGGTAGATGTGGATTACACCAACAGTGATGATGAAACCACAACCTACAGCGGCGTTCTCATCAGTGACCTGCTGGCAGCAGCCGGCGTAGCCGATTATACGAAGCTTACCCTGGTCGCTTCGGATAGTTATACCGCTGAAGTAACGGCAGATGAACTGGCAGCCTGCGCCAACTGCATTGTAGCTTTTGATGCTGATGGCAGCCTGCGCGCAGTAATGCCCGATCTTGCTGGCAGCCAGAATGTTACCAATCTGGTTGAAATCACAGTAGAGTAGTCATTCAATTGACGAAAGGGAAAGAGCGGTTCTTTTTTAGGATCGCTCTTTTTTTATTATAAATATAAATAAATTTGATTCATCTTGTAGTTCGATAGAAAATGCTGAATTCAATTTCATTTCGAATTTGCCTTATATGGTAAGTCGGGAATAGATATTTATCTTAATAAAAATGGAAATCTGATAAATATCTCAGCTCAAGGAATTTAAAATGACAATGAGTTTTTATCCAGAAAAGATTAATAATTCAAGATAAAATTATATGTATATGATGAATGATGTGTATATAGAGCGAATATTAAAAGGCTTGGGTTATTTATTTCTTATTCTTGGGATTTGTTTTGGTTTATTAGGAATTGCAGAGATTTATTGCTTTCCCTTATTTTCCGAGAGTGGACGTTTTCATTATGAAGGCTTTGGATTTGGTTCATTTATGTTCGGGAACATTGTCGGTCAGATCATCGCATATTCTATGATCGCTGCGGTCTTTATCCCGCTTGGGTTGGGGCACATTCGATTGAAAAACTGGATTATCCCGCTTTCAAAGACCCTGCTCTGGTCATGGCTGGTGGTAGGAGGACCGATCACTTTACTGATCGCTTTCATTCTTCTTGCCAGTAAAAGCCTAACAATCCTGCTTATGGCAGTAATTCTGCTTTTAATGGCTTTATCCTACCTCGTTTTTCCTTTTCTATTCCTGTGGTTCTATAATAGACCAGCTGTCCTCAAGGTAGTAAAGAAGCGCGATCCATACACGTATTGGATCAACAGCCAGCCCATCCCGCTTTTGGTGATGGCAGTTCTTGATCTTTTTTCCATCCTTATTCTGCTGATCCTTATGATGTTCAATGGGATATTCCTTCTCTTTGGGAAATTCCTGAGCGGTGTGACGGGTATTCTGGCATTAGCTGCATCCATACTTGTTTTTACTCTCCTCATATGGGGAACAATGAAACAAAAATTATGGGCATGGTGGGGTTCGGTGCTGTGGTTGGGAATCTTCACCCTATCGTTTGCAGCAACATTTGTAGAAAACACTTATTCCCAACTATTATCCGCCCTGGCTTTTCCCTCAGTAGAGGTTGAGATTTTTGAGAATATTCCAGTGCAGGGATATCATTTTGCTATTCTGGCTGGTATTCCTTTGTGCATAATGTTGCTGATCGCTATTCTGTCAAAACAGTGTTTCACTACCGAGAGTGATAAAAAAGGATGAAATTGAGGTTAATTCTAAAATAGTTATTTTATTTTAAATAATTCCTTTTATTGCGATGTAGTGAAATTTCCAAAACGGATAGCAAAAGATTGAAATTTACAATTATTCTTGTGCTTCTAGAAAAATATAGAAAGGGGGTCAATTTTATTGTGAAAGTATCAAAGATAATGAAGGGTGCTTTAATAGAAACATAAAGTCAAGAAAGAAATCAAATCATATATTTTTTTGTTTTTTACTTTAAGCATTAATAAGCTGATCTACAAGTCGTACAGCTTTATTAGCATCTGAAGCATACCCATCTGCGCCAATTTGATGAGCAAATTCTTTTGTAACTGGAGCACCGCCAACGATAATCTTGACGTCCTGCCGAAGTCCTGCTGCTGAAATTGCATCGATCACTGTTTTCATATTGATCATGGTCGTAGTCAGGAGAGCTGAAAGCGCAATTACGCATTTCCCTTTTTCTATTGCTTTTTCAATGAACATTTCCGGGGTTACGTCTGAACCAAGGTCATCCACTTCATATCCAGCTCCTTTAAGTAAAATGGTCACCAGATTTTTCCCAATATCATGAAGATCTCCTTTTACTGTACCGATCACCACTGTTCCTTTTTTCTTTGAGTCAATGGATGTTAATGCAGGTTGAAGAATATCCAAACCATCCTGCATCACGCGGGCTGAGACCAGCATTTCGGGTACAAAGTATTCCCCTTCCTCGAAAAGACGACCAACCTCACCCATGGCTTTTGTCATGGCTTCGAGAATAGCATGAGGTTCAAATTTTTCTTCTAAGGCTTTGTTAATGAAGATCGAAATAGAATTCAGGTCTCCATCAATGATTCCTGCGCTGATCTCATTCATTAAATCACCCATTCTGATCTCCTTTTGCTATCTGGATAAAAATATTATTAATTATTGATTTTTTAAAATAAATTGATATAGTATTATATAATAATATAACAGTTATATTGCTATGAGAAAAAACTCAGAGATCATTTTTCAACGATTGCAGGTAGGGGTAAATGAAAACTGTTCCATTGCATCACAAATTGCGGAGCAAATTCGATGGTTGATTGTTACTAATGAAATCAAAGCTGATGAAGTTCTTCCCCCAATACGAACTTTGGCAGATCATCTAAAAATTAACTTGCATACGGTAAGAGCCGCATACAGGCTGCTGGAAGAATCGAATTTGGTAGCCACAAGGCAGGGACTGGGCTCCGTGGTTTTACATTATGATCCCTCCGCCACAGTGATAGAAAATGCGCTGCCGTCCAATACATTTGGAATCATTGTTCCTGACTTACAGAATCCTTTTTACCCCTCATTCCTTAGTGGAGCTGGAAAGATTGCAAGTTCTCAGAATGTTTTGATGATCGCCTGTGATACACGAGAGCAGATCAATCTTGGAAAAGAGTTCTTTAATATGTTGATCGCAAAAAGGGTGGATGGCATTCTAATTTCACCTATGGGCTCTCGTCCAACCACAACAGATATTTTTGATTCCGGTGAATATTATGATTTTCCCATACCATTGGTGTTTGTCGATCGTCCAAATGTGAAGGGATTTTCAGTTTTATTGGATGGAAAATGCGCAGGTCGAAAAGCCACTACTCATCTTATTGAGCATGGTCATCGAAAAGTAGCTATGTTAACTGGGAAGCTGTCGATCCCAACCTTATACACGGTATATGAAGGCTACCAAAAAGCATTGGAAGAAAATGGGATTTCATATGATCCTCAACTGGTGATCGATGTGGGTGAATTTTCATATCAGGCAGGTTATCAAGCCGTTTTGCAGTTGATTGAAAAGAAGATCCTCCCATCAGCGATTTTCGCTTCGGGAGATATGCTGGCAATTGGTGCCATGAAAGCTCTTCGCGAAAATGCGATTCGCATCCCGGATGATGTTGCTATTGTGGGATACAACAATATCGATGTATCTGATTTTGTTTGCCCTTCTCTGACAAGTATTACTATCCCGATGGAAAAAATGGGAGAAGAAAGTGCCAAATTACTTATTTCACTAATGAAAAAGCAAGATGTTTCTAAAGAACCGATCATTATGCCTACCGAGTTGGTAATTAGAGAAAGTTGCGGATGTAAGAATGACAATGAAGAAAAAGTGAGTGAAGGAGGAGGTGTATAGAAAACAAAATATCTACAGCTACAAAAATTATTAAAAATATAGGAAAAAGAAGAAAAGGAAAAAAGTAAAAAATGAAAAAACATCTATTACCCCTAATTGGTTTATTGTTAATCTCGACAATGGTTTTTTCTGCTTGCAGTAAAACGGTCGAACCGGTCGCTGAAAGTGAAACAGCCGTAGAAGATACTGCTGAAACTGAGCCTATAGTAGTAGGTGTGTTTGTTGCCGATTCTTTTGGTGACAGGGCTTTCTATGATATTGCACTGGATGGCATCACAATGATCGAGGAGGATTTCGGTGCAGTTACACATACCTATGAAGGTAAATTGGATTATGAAAACTACAAAACTCTGTTAACCAATGCGGCTAAAACTGATGATGTCGTTTTCGTTCTAGGTTTTGAAGCAATTGATGCAATGTTGGAGGTTGCTCCTCAGAATCCTGATACGCTGTACATTTATCTGGATGGCGTTCTCGATTCTGCCGATGTTGTTTCTTTAGGCTATAAAGATCATGAGGGCGCTTTCTTAGCTGGAGCTTTGGCTGGATTATTAACTACCGATACGGATGTCCAATTTATCAACGAAGATGAAGTTATTGGATATGTCGGCGGTGTCGATTCGCCAGTTATGCAGCGTGCGCTCTGGGGCTACGAGCAAGGATTGAAATATGTTCTTCCGGATGGAGTTTTGGAATATATCTTTGTCGGTTCATGGGTTGATCCTGCCAAAGGCAAAGAAGCTACTCTGGCTCTGATGGAAAAAGGTTCAGATATTAACTTCATGTATGCCGGTTTGAGTGGTGAAGGTGGTTTCAATGCAGCCAATGAAGGCGCTGAAACCTGGATCATCGGCGGTGGTTTTGATCAACGCTGGCTCGCACCAGATTACACGATCGCATCTGTTATGAAAGCTTGTGATGTTTCCATTCATGACCTTACCGAAATGTATTTGAATGGTGAACTTCATAAAGGTGATACCTTCAATTGGGGTGTCAAAGAAGGTGGAATGTGGTTAACCATGTCTGAGGATATTGTCCCTGCGGAAATCGTTGCACAGGTCAACGACCTTCAGGCAAAGATCGCCAATGGCGAGATCACTGTTACTGAATTCCGTGATCAGTAGATAAATTCTTGTTTTAGATGTGACCGGGAATGACCTTTCCTGGTCACATCTAGCTATAATACTAAAAAATCCCATGATGACTGAAACTTTACTTCGTTTGGAAAAAATTAATAAAGCCTTTGAAGGCGGTGTACAGGCAACCCGCAATGCGAGCCTTGTTGTCAAGAAAGGTGAGATCCATGCTATCGTTGGGGAAAACGGAGCTGGTAAATCCACATTGATGAACATCCTGTATGGGGTGCTGCAGCCGGACAGCGGAAAGATATTCATCAATGATAAAGAAGTAACGATCACCTCTGCCAGAGAAGCAAAGCGTCTTGGAATTGGCATGGTTCATCAACATTTCATGCTGGTTCCCTCATTTACTGTATTGCAGAATGTGATCTTGGGTTATGAGCCAAAGCAAAATCTTGTCTTTGTTGACAACAAAAAAGCTGAAAAGAAAGTTCGTGAAATTTGTGAACACTATAATCTGAATATTCCACTGCATTCCATTACAAAAGATGTGTCTGTTGGTATCCAGCAGAGAATAGAGATTATTAAAGCGATTTATCGTGGTGCTGAGATCCTTATCCTTGATGAACCAACTGCTGTACTTACTCCTTTTGAAGCCGAAGAATTGTTCAAAATTTGCCGTGAAATGGTTGAAAAAGATAAAACGATCCTATTCATTTCTCATAAATTAAAAGAAGTTCTCTCTCTTTCAAACAAGATCACAATAATGAGAAAAGGGGAAACAACCAAGACTCTGGATACAAAAGAGACAACAGAACCTGAACTTGCTCGTCTTATTGTCGGTCGGGATCAATTATGGACAGTAGGAAAAAAGAAGATCTCTAGTGACCAGAAAGTAGTTCTGGAAGCAAACCATGTTTCTATTCATAACACTGCTGCCTCTTATCGAATAAAAAATATATCATTTCAGGTGAAATCAGGAGAGATCGTAGGGATCGCCGGGGTGGAAGGAAATGGGCAATCTGAATTAATGGAAGCGTTAGCCGGATTGACTTCCTTTGATGAAGGGGATGTGCTTTTTAACGGTTCATCGATCATTAATAAACCTACATCACAGTTAAGAGCAATGGGAATTCGTTTGATCCCCGAGGATCGTATTAATACCGGTTCAAGTATAAAAGCGACGATCAAAGAAAATTTGGTTATTGATAAAAATGATTGTGCTCCATTTCTTTCTAAAATGGACATGATGAATTGGAAAGAGATTGACAGTCACTCAAAAAAATTGATAAAAAAATTCAACATCGTTGCGCAGGGACCGGATACCACAGTGGGCACTTTGTCAGGTGGAAATTTACAAAAAGTCGTTGTGGCGCGCGAGTTATCAGGAAAACATTCCTGTTTATTGGTACTTCAACCAGCCCGTGGTTTGGATATCGGTGCATCTGAATTTATTTATAAACAATTGCTGGCAGCACGTGATGAGGGTAATGCCATTTTATTGGTATCTGCAGATCTGGATGAATTATTCCTGCTGTGTGATCGTATTCTAGTTATCTATGAAGGTGAGATCGTTGCCGATTTTATTCCAGATAAGGTTACACCTGAAGAAGTTGGGCTTTACATGACCGGTGCAAAACGTGCAATGTCAAATGCAGGGAGTCCATTGTGAAAACTACGAAGAAAGCTATTAGTGCAGCAACCTCGATTGTTGGGGTATTTATTGCAACCATGATATTTGGAGCAGCGATTATGCTGCTGATAGGGAAAGATCCACTGCTCGCTTATAAAGCAATGTTCTCATATGCGTTAGGGGACGTGAGTGCGATAGCCAACTTAATGAATCGCTCTATGGCGTTGATACTTTCGGCTCTCTGCTATGCGGTGGCAGCGAATGCGGGTATTTATAACCTGGGTGGCAAGGGACAGATCGAACTTGGTGCAATCGCAGCGGCAGTCGTTGGATATAAGTTCATCGGTTTACCAATTTATATTCATTTGCCATTGTGCATTCTTGCGGCAATGGTGATGGGTATTCTTGGTGCTGCTATTCCCGGTTATTTAAGGGTGAAATGGAAAGTTGATGAGGTTATATCAACGATCATGCTGAACTCGATCTTTTTTAATTTCACCAGTTATCTGGCAAACTACCCGTTCCGAGATGTCACTCGTTGGAGCGGAACAACTCCACCAGTAGAAGAATCTGCCAGGCTGCCGTATCTAGTGCAGAGCATTGATCTGCGTTCCGGAATAATCGTTGGATTGATCGCAGCCGCGGTAATATACTGGTTGTTCAATTACACCAATCAAGGTTATCGCTGGAAAATGATCGGTTTAAACCCGCGTTTTTCTCAGTATGGAGGGATCAATGTAGGAAAAGATCAGATGAAAGCGATGGTTGTTAGCGGATTACTTTCTGGATTGACCGGTGCCGTATTAGTCTGTGGTTCAAATTACCGTTTTTGGGAGTCGATCGCAGGACCATATGGTTGGGATGGAGTTCTAGTTGCTATGCTTGCCGGCAATAATCCACTTGCCATAATTGCGATAAGTTTTGTATTCAGTGTTTTTAAAAATGGTGCCCTGGGTATGGAGCAGGTTGCCAGTGTTCCTTCTGACCTTACCGGTGTTCTGCTGGCAGCTTTGATTTTGTTTATTACCGGTCGTGAATTTGTCTCCATTATCTTCCGAAAGCGAAAACACATCGTCCTGATAGAAGAAGAGGTGAATTAATGAATGCTGATTTCTTACTGGATGTCCTTGGCACCGGATTAAGGATGGCGACCCCCTTCATTCTGGCAGGATTGGGTGGTTTGATCAGTTTAAGCGCCGGAGATCTGAACATTTCTCTTGAAGGGTTCATGCTGATTGGAGCTTTCTTCGCGGTTCTTGGAAGTTATCTGTTTGAAAGTTTTGTGGTTGGCATTTGTTTTGCGGTATTGGCAACCATCATCTATGGATTGTTGTTTGGATTATTCACCATAAAACTAAAAGCTGATGTTTTTGTGGTTGGAATTGCATTAAATTTACTGGCTTCAGAAGCAACAGTATTTTTCTCGCGTTTATTCTTCAACGTACGCGGGTCGTTCAGTGATCCCCGTATTGAAGGCATTCCCAACATCCACATCGCTTTTCTCGATAAAATTCCGGTTTTGGATCAATTATTCAATGATCATTCAGCTTTTGTTTACCTATCGTGGATTATGATCTTTATCTTCTGGTTCCTCATTTACCGCACTCCATATGGATTTTATTTCCGTGCGGCTGGTGAACATCCTGAGGCGCTGGAAACGACTGGTATCCGCGTAAATAAGATCCGCTGGATTGCCAACATCATCTGCTCAGTCATGTGTGGTTTGGCGGGTGCGCATCTTTCATTAGGATATCTAAAAATGTTTGTAGACGATATGACGGCTGGACGTGGATTCATTGCCCTTTCTGCAGTGATCTTTGGTGGATCAAACCCGATTATTATGGCAATTACTTCATTTTTATTCGGTCTGGCAGAAGGAATTTCATTGCGTATACAGAATATGGGAATTCCTTCACAGTTTACTCTGATGCTTCCTTATATAACCACGATTCTGGCATTAATTATTAGGGCAGTTCGAAAAAATAAAAGAATTGCATTGCTGGCAACGATAGCAAACACAGAAAATAAAATTGAAAGCGGAAATTAACAATGATGAATCCTTATGAACGGCACCTGGCTGTTATCAATAAAGAAGAACCTGATAAAGTAGATGTTGTTTTTGCATTAGGGTTACGTGGGGGACCTAATCACGGTATGCTGCGCCGCTTAACGGCACGCGGAATGGGAATAACGCATATCATACCTCCATACAAGCCCATGTTTTTTTTCGACCACATGATCAACCCAATGCATAAAGATATCACCTATATTCAAAAAAGCTTTTGTCAGAATAATGTTTGGATGATCCAGCATACTTTTGAAACACCGGTTGGTACAGTAGATTCCATTGTGGGCATCAATCCCGGGGTGAATGTGTTGACACATTCTGCCAAGACCTTCTTTGTCAAAGAGGTTGAAGACTGGCGCGTGATCAATTTCATCTTTGAAAAAATGCTGGAAAGTATGGTGCCAAATTATGATGAAATTGAGGGAGATCAGCAAGATCTGGGTACAGGTGGAACCACCATTGCGGTAGTCGATAAAACTCCTTTTCAGCGTGCCTGGGTAGAACTGGCATCCGTAGAAAGGGCTGCCATTGATTTCAAAACAAAGCCTGATCTGTTGTTGGAATATCTTGATATTCAGCATCGCTTTCACGTTAAAGCAGCTGAGATCACAGCCGGCTGTCCCGCGCAGCATATTACGTTAGTAGATAACATTACAAATCTTATTTCACCCAAATATTATCGAGAATACTGTATGCCGGTTTATGATATTTATGTCAATGCTTTATCTGGAACCGGAAAAAAGTTTGCTGTGCATCATGATGGATTGCTGAGGCATATTGCACAAGATATCCATGAATCAAAGATCGATATCGTCGATTCATTTACGGTTCCTCCCATCGGAAATATCTCCCTTACAGAGGCAAAACAATTTTTCCCAGAAAAAACCCTTGCGGTAAACCTCCCTCCACATTTGGCTTATGCTGATAAAAAAGAACTGCATGAAGGATATGAGAAAATCGTTGCAGAGCATGGAAGCAAACAGCTTATTATCGAACATGTAGAGGATTTACCGGAAGAATCACTGGAAAACCATCTCTCGGCTGCCCTCGATGTTTGTGGATATCCCACGAATTGAATCTATAAAAGATATTACCCTTTTATTGTTATGAAAGTGCCCCCTTATTAGGGGGCACTTTCTATATCTTCAATGCAAATTCTTTTACTTGCCTCAACCAATCCTGGTGTTTTTCATAGCTGACTATTCCCGTCTCGCCGAAATTTAACCATTGGGAATTGTTTACTCCAATAAAATCTAATGTTCCTTTGCAAAGAACCCAATCCAGTGCGTTATTAAAACCCTCTCGATGGGTCATATCCGAAACGGCAGTGGTTGTGAAAATTGCAGCAGATTGAATGTTGGTTAAAAGAGGTTTTGGATCATCGCCTTTGGTAAATGCGAAGCCGGGAAGAAGCACTTTATCGAGCCATCCTTTCAATCGCGCCGGCATTACGATCCACCAGATGGGGAAGAATATAGCCAGATAATTCGCCGATTTTAGCCGTTGTTGGTACTCTTTTACTTTAGGATCAATGTATTCTCCCTGACTATAACCTTTGAGCTCCTCCAGGTTCATAACCGGATTGAACTGATCTGCATTGAGATCGAGGATATCCAGATCATGCTTGCTTTTATCAACCCCTTCGATAAAAGCATTCATTATTTTATGGTTGAAACTATCCGGATTGGGGTGATCAATAATTAAATGGATTCTCATGATTCTCTTTCTATTAAAAATCAGATTTGTGTAATGACCGCCTTACACTAATTTTTTAACATAATAAGTTTAGCATCCCTTTTGAATAAAATGTATAAAGAGGAAAGCATAAGATTTAAAGCAAAATGCAAATAATTAATTGAAGAAAGGAAAATTCTATTATCTACTATTCACCTGTAGGATTTCAATGATCTTATCTGGCTGCCGGGTGGAAAAGGAAAGATCACGAACCCATCCTCTTTTTTTCTTCAGAGCGATTACTACCCGCGGATATTCGAGGAAATTGAAGGAAGCTCGGTAACGCTGGTTGACCATCATAAAATGGATACCTGCTCCTCCTTTTTCATAAAAAACAGGTAATTGATCGAGAGAACAGGTTTCGATATTGTCGAGCTGTTCGGTCCAATGGAAAATGCCAAAAATTAGCTGCAGTGAATTACCTGTTAATCTGATCTGTAATGTGCGGTAGTTGATCACATAGAATAGAAAAAAGAAAAACACACAGGCGAATACGATGGCAAGGGTATCCATTCCCCAAAAATTTTCACGCCAGAGAAGCAGCAGCAGAAAGACTGCGGCGAGAATTAGAAAAAGCCTTGTGGTGATCCATGAGGTGAGTTTCTCTGAATAAATAAGGTTGTTCTTTTTATTAGCAATCATATTTATTTCCCTATTTTTTACCAGATTCCCGGCAGCAAGCGATAACGCACCCGGGAGGCATATCCCCGGTAGCCTTCCAGTTCTCTCTGCAAGAATTGGTCTTCCAGAGCTGTACGCCAGATCATCAAAATTGAGATCATGATGATTGGCAGAATCGCCCAGTAGGAATCCAGGAATATCGGTGTGACGAGATATGCCAGGATCGTTCCAGCATATCCGGGATGCCGGATCCAGCGGTAGGGACCATTGGAAATGACTTTTTGCCCGCGATCAGTCTGCAGGCGCACGGTATCCGAAAAGAAGCGATTTACGATCAATGCGTATGAGGAAAGTAAATAACCGGTGATTAATAAGGTTAGCGCAATAGCTTTCAACGGAGGGAAGAAGGGAGGAGACCAATCGAACAGCTTATCCAATCCAATCAGGATCATGGCTGCTATTCCACCGATACCCAGGAATATTGATATCCGTCTGTCCCAGGCTTTGGCATTTTCATGCTTTAAAAAATGAGCTCTCTCTGCAATGATATCCGGATGCTTTTTTGTAGCAAGAACCCTGCTGATGATAAAAGTAAGGATGCTGAGAAGAGCATACATCCATCCTTCCCACCAGTCCCATTGATGGGCAATTAATAATGGAACAAATGGGACAAGAACAATAAAGAGTAGTAAAAAGAAAATCGTATGGAAGGAAATAGCTGGTTTATATTTATTCATCATCCACCTCTTTCGGACTAATAATCAGTGACGATGTATTAGAAAAATAAGAAATATCTAGGCACTCTTTCTAGAAAAGCTTCATATGAAGCGCCGTACTGTTCCAGGCAGGCTTTTTCTTCTGCCAGAATCCCATGATGTTCCAGTATTTTTGCAATCAAAAGGAGCAGCAATGCTATTCCTGAACCCACCATCAGGCATACCCCCAGTGTAATAAGGGTGGTCGATACGATCTGCGGGTGGCGGGAAGTCCGATAAAGTCCTTTGGTGACCGGCTGATCAAGAGGTGTATCGCGGTAATTGATTAAAGATAGTATCAGACCGATCAAGCCGATAAGTGAAAGAAAAGTTCCCACCCAAAATATTAATGTTCCTATTTTCAGGGCTGCGAAGAAAAGGAAGAACAAACAGATCAAAGCAACAAATTTTCCCAACCTGAAGAATACGCGCTGTTTTTTACTCCAACCCTTTCTAGCGAATAATCGAGTGAACACATTCTCCGGCATGGAAAATAAGAGCAGCCATTGGATCAGAAAGGCAAAAGTCAGAGGCAGCCATCCACCCAGCCAGACGAATTTAAATGTTGGCATCCATTCCATATATCACCTCCTCTATACATCTATTTCAAATTAATATGCCCTATTATATTAATTTACTATACCCTATTAAGCCCCAAACTTATATCTTGAATCTAAAAATGATATCTATTTATGGAAATAAAATTACCAGCAGCTATTTCCAACTGCTGGTAATTTTTAGGGTGTATCTTTTATAAGATAAGGCGATCTTTACTCAGATGCGGCGGGCACGAAATTGTATTTTGCCAGAATAGCCTGTCCTTCGCTTGAAAGCACAAAGTTAACGAATGCTTGTGCCAGATCAGGATTTACGGCGTCAGAGAGGACGGCGATAGGGTACGTCGCAATGGTGTTCAGCGCGTCGGGTATATCCAGGATATCGACCAGTTCGGCTGCTTCTGCTGTGATATCTGTAAGGTAAACAATGCCGGCGTCCGCTTCACCGAGAGAGACCTTGGTGACAACTGCCTTCACGTTTTCTTCATAGGATGCCACATTGGCTAACACACCTTCTTTAAAAGCTTCACCGAATGCAGGGTCTTCAGCTGCTTTATCAAGGAAATTAACGGTGTAGTTTCCTACCGGTACCGATGAATCAGCCAGATCGAGCACCAGCCCTTCCTTGGCGAGGTCCTGCAGTTCCACGATCCCACCGGGATTGTCTTTCGGGTAAATAACAGCCAGCTTGTTGTGTGCGAAGACCACATCGGTTCCCTCGGTGACGCGTCCGGTTTCGATGATGGTGGTCATGTATTTCGTATTGGCGCTGGCGAATACATCCGCTTCAACGCCCTGTGTGAGCTGTTCTACCAGGGCTTGTGTTCCTGCGAAATTGATGGATACGGTTACTCCCGGGTTCGCTGCTTCGAATGCTGCGGCGATTTCGGTGAAGCTCTCGGTTAGAGAGGCTGCTGCCATGACGGTGAGTGTCCGTTCTTCTACTGGTTCGGCAGTGGGTTCTTCAACCGGTGCGTCGGTTGGAGTGGTTGTGGCAGCGGCTTGCGTAGAACAGGCAGTAGCTGCCAGCAGGATGAAGATCAAACAAATAGGTAAAAATTTAGAGCGCATTGGATAACCTCCTTGATTCTGTTGTGAATTGTTTCTCTTTCTATTGAATTTATTAAATAGTTACTATGTGAATATTCACAATATAACTATAATCAATTTTAGCATCATTCTATGAAAATGAGTGTTCTAATCCCCCGAATATAAAAAAAATAACACCCCCGCGAATGATATACAAACAATTGGACTTACAGGGAAAGATATTATTTTGCGCTCAATACGATACGATGGTCTCGTCAGATTCCAGGCGGGCATGCAGAAAACCTTTGACAATGACCAGCGTGAGAAAAGAAAAACAGATCATGATGATCGATAAGGTGAGTGCCACGCTCATCGAGATTTCGAATCCGATGTAAACGGCGAGCGGCATGGTCTGCGTCCGCCCCGGGAAATTCCCCGCGAAAATGATGGTTGCTCCAAATTCTCCCAGCGAGCGCGCCCAGGTCATCACACTGCCGCTGAGCAGTGATTTCCCGGCAAGGGGCAGGAAGATATAGCGGAAGATCTGAAAGCGATTGGCACCATCCAATTCTGCTGCCTGGATCAACTGTCTATCCACATGGGAAAAACCAATGGTTGCCGCTTTTACATAAAGTGGTGATGCTATGAACATCTGCGCCATGACAACAGCTATGAATGTGAAGGGAATGGTGATGCCTATTTTTGCAAGCTGTCCGCCAATCAGTCCATTTCTCCCAAAAGCCAGCAGCAGGGCTACCCCTGCCACGGAAGGAGGAAGTACGGTAGGCAGGTCGATGATCGTATCTACAATATTATGACCGCGGAAATTTTTTGTGGCAAGTAAAAATGAAACCGGTGTTCCAAAAAGGAGGGTCAACAGTGTGGATGTGAAAGAAGTGGATAAGCTGAGGCTGATCGCCTGGGTTACCTGGCGGTCGTTGAGGTTATGAAGGATATCGGTGATCGAACTGCGTACAAACAGGGTGATGATAGGGATCAGAATGAATAACAAAAGTGGGATCGCGAAAATGCTCCCGATCTGTGTGGTTTTGCGGTATCGTTTCGTTACGCCATTTTTCATTCTGAAATTGATATCCTTTTATTCACAATTATAATATACATAGTGTGAATATCTTTTGATCGCAGCCATTAAAGTTATTGAAGGAGAAAGAGAAATGCTGATAACCAAACCTGTTTCCGAAGTGAAAGAGATTATTCGGAGTACCTTTGGAACGGTGCGAATGGGTTCTGAAACCGCCTCACTTCAGGATTGTCTGGGGCGTGTTTTGGCAGAGGATGTGGTCGCTTCTGCATATGTTCCTAATTTCAACCGGTCCGGCATGGACGGGTATGCGGTAAAAGTGGATGACCTGATTGGATGCTCTGAATCCGATCCAGCCAGATTGAAACTGATCGGGCAGTCACAGATGGGGGAGCATATCGAACTGCGGCTTGAAAAAGGTCAGTGCGCTTATGTGCCTACCGGAGGGGAAGTGCCCGCCGGTACAGATGCAGTGGTAATGATCGAGGATACCAAAGACCTTGGGGATGGTTGGATCGGTTTTAACAAACCCTATCAGAAAAATACCAATATCATTTTTCGTGGCGGCGATATGGAGCCCGGTGAGGTGGTCATTCCGGCTGGCAAGCGTTTGAAGATCGCGGATACCGGTACCCTGGCAGCGATGGGTATTGTGAATATGCCCGTCATGGTCAAACCGAAAGTAGGCATTATTTCCACTGGTAATGAACTGGTCCCTGCCGATGAATCCCTGAAACAGGTTGGCATGATCCGGGATGTGAATTCACCCATGCTCCACCATGCGGTTCATGCCTGCGGCTGTACTCCCATTCATTTTGGGATCGTGAAAGATGTTCGAGAGGATATTGTTGACGTGATCCGGCAGGCAATCTCACAATGCGATCTCCTGGTAATATCGGGAGGAACCTCTATGGATACCAAAGATATGCTGACAGCCATTATCGGAGATCTGGGTGAGGTGATCCTGCACGGTATCACCGTGAAACCGGGAAAGCCGACCATCATCGGAACCATACAGGGAATACCGGTTTTCGGAATGCCCGGCAATCCCGTTTCTGCCTACTTCACTTTCCATACCTTTATCCGCCCGCTGCTATGCTCTTTTCAGGGTACCCAAATTGTTGATAGAAAAACAACCGCTGCGCTGGCAAGCGATTACATCACGAAAGACAACCGCGAGGAATACGTGCCGGTGATTCTCAAAGAAGGCTATGCTGAACCTATTCCTATTAAATCAGCATTGATCACGATCGTTTCCCGTGCAGATGGTTACATGGTGGTTCCGCGTGATTGTTATGAAGTGAAAAAAGGGACAATGGTGGAAGTGACGTATCTGGATATATAGAGAATTAGGAGAATGAGATTGATTATAATGAGCATAAATTGGGATTTGTCAGAAAGAAAATGATCCTGTCAGATTTATCCTGAAAGATCCGAGAAGGGTGAAACAATGGAATTAACCCATATTAACAAGAACGGTGAAGTATCCATGGTGGATGTGAGCAAGAAGGGGATCACCAACCGCACTGCTGTTGCCCATGCGGCTGTGAAAATGAAAGAAAGCACGCTGACCTCAATTCTGGCAGGCGAGATGAAAAAAGGAGATGTGTTTGCTTGCGCACGCATCGCCGGCATCATGGCTGCCAAGCGGACCGCAGAGGTGATCCCGCTTTGCCATCCTATCCCGCTGACCCATATTGAAGTGGATGTCCAGGTAAAAGAACCGGATCGGGTTGAAATTCTGGCGACCGTGAAATGCTCTGCAACAACCGGTGTGGAGATGGAAGCCATGTGCGCAGCCAGCGTGGCAGCATTGACCATCTATGATATGTGCAAGGCAGTTGACCGCGGCATGGAGATCGTTTCTGTAAAGCTGCTTGAAAAAGATGGCGGCAGATCGGGGCACTACATCAGGAAGATCGCGGCAGGCGAATAATGATTGATCAACTTGGACGAAGTATCCAATACCTGCGCCTTTCGGTGACCGAGCGCTGCACGCTGCGCTGTGTGTACTGCCGAAAAGATGAGGGTATTTGCCCCAAAGCAGGTGAGCTTTCAACAGATGATTTTTTCCGCATTGCAAAAGTCTGCGTGGATCTGGGCGTGAACCGCATCCGTCTTACCGGTGGAGAACCCTTGCTGCGCAAAGATATAGTGGAGATCGTGAGAATGTTTTCCACCTTGAAAGGGGTGGAAGAGCTTACCATGACTACCAATGGGCAGATGCTGGCTGAACAGGCAGAGAGCCTCAAGCAGGCTGGATTGACGCGTATTAATATCAGCATTGATTCGCTGGATCCTCAGAAATATCGCAAAATAACCGGCGGCGATTTGAATGCGGTACTGGCAGGTATTCGTGCCGCGGTAAAGGCTGAACTGCTGCCGGTCAAGCTGAATATGGTGCTGATAAAGGGCATCAACGACCAGGAAGTGGATGATCTGATCGGGCTTGCAAAAGACCAGCCGGTCGATGTGCGCATCATTGAATTGATGCCGGTGGGGGAATTAGGACAGGATAGTTCTCTGGTTGTAAATAATTGTGATCTTATTGCTGCCCGACCTTATCTTAAACCCGTGAAACCGTATTATGCGGGGCAGCCCTCAACCGATTTCGCCATCGAAGGTTATCAGGGAAGGATCGGTTTTATCAGTTCTCTCTCTCACCGGTTCTGTTCCACCTGCAATCGGGTGCGTATTATGAGTGATGGCATGCTGCGTCCCTGCCTGGGTAATAACCTTGAGATTTCACTAAAGGATGCACTGCAGGCGGATGACGATGTTTTGCGGGAAACCATTCGAGATGCAGTTTACCATAAACCCGCCGGGCACCACTTTGAACTGGGTTTTCAATCACAGAAAAGCATGGCAAAGATCGGAGGTTGATGGGATGGCTCGTGTCATTGCTGTAAACATCAGTGAAAAGAAAGGCACTTTCAAGCATCCGGTAGAACAGGTGTGCTTGAAGGTTGACCATGGCATGGTAGGTGATGCACATGCCGGGAACTGGCATCGGCAGGTGAGTTTACTGGCGCAGGAAAGCATCGATAAGATGACTGCACTGGGAGTTAAAGACCTGACACCGGGAAAATTTGCAGAGAATATCACTACAGAAGGGATCGAACTTTTCACATTACCGATTGGCACGCAATTGAAGATAAAAGATGTCCTTTTAGAAGTGACCCAGATAGGCAAGGAATGTCACCAGCATTGCCAGGTTTATCAGCAGGTTGGTATGTGCATCATGCCCACAGAAGGGATCTTTGCTAAAGTGATCCGGGAAGGAGTGATCAATATGGGTGATGAGATCAAGGTACTGCCTTCGATCCGAGCTGCGGTTATTACCATCAGCGATAAAGGATCAAAGGGAGAGCGGGAAGATAAAAGCGGTCCCGTGCTGGTCGAAGCACTGCAGGGCAAAGCTATAGTGAATGAAACCAGCATCATTCCGGATGAGCTTGAGATGATCCAAGAAACGCTTATGCGGTTATCGGATGAGGGAGAGATCGATGTGATCTTCACCACAGGCGGCACGGGTTTTTCTCCACGCGATGTCACCCCTGAAGCGACCATGGCGGTTATCGACCGAGCGGTTCCCGGTATTCCCGAAGCGATTCGCCGTGCGAGTATGGAAAAGACCGAGCGTGCCATGTTATCGCGCGCAGCCGCAGGCATCCGCGGAAAAACACTTATTGTCAACCTGCCCGGCAGCCCCAGGGCAGCGTTGGAATGTCTTGAAGTATTCTTACCGGTGATGGGGCATGCAGTTGAGATCCTGAAGGGTGATGCGCACGATTGCGCAAGAAAATAGAAGAATGGTTCTCAAGATATATTTTTAAGGATCCTAAAATCATTTTAGTCTCATTCAGATTGATGCATCGCCTTGTGAAAAACGGAATATTTCAGTTTAATTTGTGTGAATAGCTAATATATAATTATATTTATTCTTGTGAGCTCAATTCTAGCAAGTATTTGCAAAGTAGAGGAATTACAAAGATGAGTGAAATAATTACGCTAGACTGGGCTTATAGGAAGAAAAACATCACTAAATAAATGGGGATGATCTGAATGACGATTTTGTCATTCTTTTTATTATAAGTGAGTGATTGAAAATGATTCTTGCTGTACCATATTTAAGTGAAGAAAAGAGTTGAAATGATGAAATCGAAAAGGGAAATAGTCAAAGTAAAAAAGATTATAAAAACTCATCCCCATTTTCTAAGGAGTGAAGGGAATATTCACCGGTTGAGAGGGGTTCTAGCGATATTCTTCTTGCTTGGCATCTTTGCGGCCTGTAATTCTACAAGCGCAGTATCGAATATTCCTCAGATATCTTCCATACCTACTAAAGAGCTACCACAACCGGAAACAGCGCTGGAAAGTGCACTGCAGCGATTTGATAATGTTCAATCGTTTACGATTGATCGCTCATTTGTCAGTATGAAAAATGATGGAGATACTTGGACTGTCTCTTCCGTAATATACTACGATCAATTAAACCAGGTCAGTCTACGAGAATCAGAATCTACGAGCAGTGTTGATTCGTATTCACAAAAACTCTGTATGCCGGTTAGCTGCTATGAAGCAGATGCGACTGGATTATTAAAACCAAGCGGATCTTCTTATAAAGCATATAATCCCAAAATCGAATCTATAAATTTGAAGATGGCTGAAATTCCCGATTTGAACTATTTTTATATTGGCGAGAGTACTATTGATGATATCAGAGTTTTTGAGTATCAAATCCAGGTAACGAAAGAGATGATTGATACTTATAGAGAACCTCCAATTTCGAGTTCTTACGTGAATACATTGATAGAACCTTACCCGGTAGTTGTTTTGTATGTAAATGCGGAAAATGGCAGCATACTTCGATTAAACGAAACATACACTGAAGATATATCTTATCCATATTTAGGCGATTCAATGAATTACCAGATGACGTATGCGATAGAGAATGATTTTGCGGACTGGGATACTACAACTTTTGACATACCGGAGTATGTGGACGCTGAAAATACAGAATGGCAGGAATATGAAGGCGGATATTCCGAAGCTCTTGCATTTCAATTTCCCAAAGTGTATTCTCTTGACGAAGATTTTGGATATCCAATTCTTGAAACCCCTACAGGTTCTAGGATGACTCTTGAAACCTATGGGAATATTGCTATGTTGTCAGTTGTGGATGGAGACCAGGAAACAGGAGCGGCATTATGCTATGCGGTGGTTGAAAACTGGTTCCTCCTGGGCTTTAGCGAACCCTCAACGATCGAAAGTGCGGAATGGTATGATATGGAAAATACGGATTTCTGCAAAGCAGTGATCTCATTTGATGGTGAACAGGAAGTGGAATACTTTTTCAATGAACCGGCGGATGTGGCATTTGCGGCAGGTCGTATGCTGCCTGCTACATTCTGGATTTCGATTAAACCAGCCGAAGGCGATGATTTGAACACAATCTTTTGGGATGTCATCCAGACCATTCATTTTGGTGCAGCACAGGAATGAGGTTTCTGGATTTTTATATAAAGATTGATTAACCCTATTCTATTTATCGCGTTGAAAAAGAAAGATCATGGTTCATAAATGATCTTTCTTTCTATTTAAAACCTAAAATAATGGTTGATTTTGATAAACTGCCAGCGGAAATTCTCACAAGCATTTCTAAGAGTAGCTAATATATAATTATATTTATTCTCGCGAGTTCGATTTCAGTAGTAATTTACAAATAGAGGAACTGAAAAGATGCGTGCAACAATCGTGCTAGACTGGTTTCATTGGAGGAAGAATACCTTTAAATAAAATTGATCGATCAGAATGACAATTTTGTCATTCTTTTGTATTTTATACATGGGATTGAAACAGATTCTCGCCTTACCAGATCAAAGTAAAGAGAGGATTCAAAGAAATGAAATTAAAAAAGGGATTAAACAAAGAAAAAAAGAGTGAAGGAACATACTTCGGTTTATCAAAGAATGGAGGTTATATTCATCAGTTGAGTGTATTTTTTATAGTATCTTTACTGCTTGGCATATTTACGGCTTGCACATCTGCAATCTCAGCAGTAAATACCCCTACTCCAATTCCTACTCCTACCATTGAACCGCCAACTCCAGAAACGGCGCTGGAAAATGCGCTGCAGCGATTTGATGAAGTCCAATCTTTTACGGTGATCGGTTCAGGACGAACGGACGACAGTACTGGTGATAACTGGACAAGCTTTTTGACAGAATACATAGATCAGACAAACCAAACCAGATTGAAAGAATATGGATCAACAGCACTTGATCCGGTTGTAACGCACATTAAATTATGTATGTCAGCAGCCTGCTATGCAGCGGATGCTACCGGATTACTAAAACCGGTTGGTTCCACCTATACCACCTATTCTCCAGAGATCGAATCTTTAGATAGCGATTTGTCGAAGATTGGAGATTTTGATTACACCTATTTAGGTGAAGATACGATTGACGGTGTAAGAGTTTTTGAATATGAGATACCGATAACCGAAGAAATGATCGCTTTGTATAAAGAGGAACCGGATCCGAATATTACTTACCGCATATTGATCGAACCATATCCAGTATTGACGCTATACGTAAATGCCGAGAATGGTTATCTGGTTAAAATGATTGAAACATACCGCAGCACTTATAGTTTCACCGATGATTATCTTGACAATATGCTGGAAAAAGATTTTTCAGGTTGGAATACCACTGCCTTTACTATTCCAGAATACGTGGATGCCCAAAATACGGATTGCAGGATTACAGCGGAGTATATTCCTCGATGGTAACATTCCAATTTCCTAAAATTTATTCACTGAGTGAATCGTATAATTATCCTATTCTAAAAACCCCTTCAGGTTCCAAGATGATATTCAAAGCGTATACAAATATTGCTACACTGAGTCCTCTGGAGGGAGCAGAAAGAGATCAAGAAACGGGAGTGGCGGTTTGTTATGGGGTTGCCCAGCTCTGGCTGGTGCCGGCTTACGACGGGTCTCCTGAGATCGAGAACACGGAATGGCTTAATGTAAATGATCTGGATTTCTGTAAAACGGTCATATCATCCGATGATGGGCGGGTGGCGAATTATCTTTTTAATGAACCGCTTGAGTTTGCCTGGGCTAACGGTCGTACGCTCCCGACCACGTTTTTGGTTTCCATAACACCTGCTGAGGGGGAGGATGCAAGTACACTCTTCTGGGATGTCATCCAGACCATTCGCTTTAACACTGACCAGGAATAAGGATTCTGGATTTTCATATAGAAGATATTTGTTTTCTAATTATGGAATTGAAAAGAAGGATCATTTTTATAGATGATCCTTCTTTAATTAAAGTGGGTTTTAATTCTGGTAAATGGCCCGATAAATTCTATTCCAGATGGTTTTCCAGGAATTTCTTTTCTGCGTTGACATTCCAGAATTTATGATCGGTAAGTTCTGCATATACCTCAGGGTCTCTGGATTGGAATTCCTGCATAGCGGTAAGCGGGAAATCGATCACATGTGGATAAATGACGATCTTGCCTGTGTAGGTGTTATCGAGCATTGCCTGTAAGCCATCAATCAATTGATTCAATCCGCCCACCGCAGCCACGGAGAGTTCCGGCTGCAGCTTCTTGCTGAGAATTCTATCCACAGTGTGCTTCTGATCGGCAAGGTTTGAGCCGCTGTGCCCCACCAGGCGGATCTGCTGCGGTCCGCAGATAAGCCATGGATCAATGTCGGCGGTGATTCCACGGTTGATACCGGCAAAAAGGTTTAATACCCCGTTTTGCGCCAGATAGGGAACCGATTCTGCCACAATCTCAGCCTTGGCAGCCATGACCACGATATCGTCAAAACCCCCCGCTTCCATTACCTTACTCATATACTGTTCATATTGCTCTAAATGCTGGGTGGGGCTGATTGTTTCTAGAGGGATATTCTTTTTATAAGCCAGAGTAGAAAAATCTTCTCTGACTGACATCAATCTCTCCAATCCTCGATTGGTTGCCAGAATACTGTTCGGGCAGCTCTCCAATTCAAGGGCACGCTGCAAATGCATTCTTCCTAAAGGACCGCCAGCACCCAGGATCCAGCAGTGTCCACCGGGCAGTAGCTCGGTACGGATAGGTGGATTCTGGTAGGCATCATCGATGCACAGGGAGGATGCCCCTATATATGCGATCATGTCATAATGGAGCTTTCCCATATCCACCTTGATCATTCCATCCATGGTTTTGCTGCTGAAAATGGCGAGCAGTCCGTTTTTATTCAGCTTTTCGCTGACGGCATCGATCATTGCGGCATTGCCATCCAGTACAAGGATGTCATCGATCTTGATACCCTTCTCCATTACCGATTGGTAAGAAGTTTTTACAATCTTTGCTCCCTGCGCTCGATAATAAGAGGTGATTGTTTTCTCTATGTCCTCTGGCAGGTCAGACAGCAGCACCAGATCGGGTTTTCCCCAAACTTTATTGATGCGGTATCCGCTTCGCGTATGTGCGCTTCCGCAGAACCAGACCACTCCGCTGGTATTGATGGATTGGCGGTAAACCATACTGTAAGCCGCATCTACACAGGACCATGGTTCTGCCAGGGCACTGGATGCATAGGCAACATCGTCATTAATGGGAATGAGGTAATTTCCTTCATCACCATGCAAGATCTCGTTCCCGATAATAGTATATTGTCTCAATCCACCGTCATATTCGAAGCAGAAGGGCATACTTTTCCCGTTGATCCACAGGTTGGGCTGCATGGTATATCGTTCGCCGATGTGGTACTGATTGGTGAGATTGTTTCCCACCTTTACAACCGTCATGGTCAGTTCGTGTCCGGGTACAACAGGATTTTTCCCGAGGTCTTTCCCGATGAACCTCGGATGCTGCGGTCCTAATTTCATCGCCTTGACATCCGTATAGCATAGACCGCAGGCGTCGATGCGCATCAAGAGCTGATCTGATTTAATATCAGGCATAGGTCGGGGAATTGGTTTTCCATTTTTGCCGAGATTATTCAGCCCTGCTCCGAACAAAGGCCAGGCTAAATAGTTTTCCGGTAATTTGGTATTCGCTTGAAGATAATTTGTAAGCTTGCCCGTCATTTCTGTTTGCCTTTCGTTAAATTGAAATAGTATTTAGCAGGATTTGATAGACTGAAATAACATTGATAGATTGAACCTTATGGCAGGTTGATGTTATTTGAAAAAGAAGATTTCTGATTCTTATCTTGAACGATCTGGATCATGATGATCTTGGTTGTTTCTGTTGTCTTGTTCTGCCATTGATGAGGAAGTGTGGCATTGAAAAAGATGGAGTCCCCTTTTTCCAGGAGGTAGCTGAGGTCAGAGATCATAAAGAGCAGTTCATTCTCGATGCAGTATAGAAATTCATATCCATCGTGTTTTGTCATTTTACCCGAGGTCATTCCGGCATTGATCTGTATCTCGATCGGTTTGAAAGATGGAAGGATCGATCCGGGGTTGAGGTCGTAGAAAAAACCTTCCGTAATATGAATAGGTTCTCTTTTGCTGGCTTTTGAGAAAAAGACATGCTGCTCGATCTTGGAAAAAAGGAAGAAGGACGATAATTCAACGTTCAATGTATCTGCTAATTTCTGTAATGTGGCGATGGTTGGGGATGTCATTCCCCTTTCTAATAAGCTCAATGTGTTGATCGAGATATTGCTCATTTTTGCCAGTTCTTGCTGCGACAATTTGGCTTTTCTTCGCGCAGAACGAATTCTATCGCCTACATTGATTGGTTGTGTTTTGTTTTTCATTAAGTTCGTTCCTCTTCACACTATTATAATACAAAAAAATACCAAAATAATGGTATAAAACTCATGAAAAATTGTTAATATATTGACTTTAATACCAAAATAATGGTATTATTGCATAAAAATATATAAAATAATATGAGAAACATAGATGAAAATAACAGAACTTATTAATAAAGACATGATCAAAATCGATTGTGAATTTAAAAGTAGGGATGAAGTGATCGGAACTCTTTCCACCTGGCTAAAGAACGAAGGAATCATCGAATCGCTGGATGGTTTTATTGAAGCAGTAAAAGCCAGAGAATCTCAAACAACAACTGCGGTTGGATTTGGAATAGCAATTCCTCATGCACGGTCAAAGTATGTTCTGAAACCGGGTATTGCGGTTGGAAGAAGTAAAGAGTTCTTATGGGATGCGGAATCAAAACAATGTGTTTCTTTGATTTTTTTGTTAGCAGTCCCCGAACATATTGAATACCCGGAATACATGAAAATATTAGCTTCCGTTTCACGCATGCTGGTGCATCAACGCTTTAGAAATGACCTATTAAACGCTCGCAGTAGAGATGAGTTTATCGAAAAGATCTATGAAGGCGAACGATATTTAGTCAATGGAATAAATCAAGATTGATAAATCTGGATCATAGAGAATGAAAGGAGGTAACAGTTATAAGAATATTTTCCGAGGATTTGTAAGAAAAATTAAATAAGGAGATTGAAATGAGTGAATACGGTAAATTATTGAAGAAAACCCGTGAGCATTTAATGACGGGTGTGTCATATATGATCCCTGTAGTTCTTGCAGGTGCTATCCTAATAGCAATTTACTTACTCCTAAATCAAACCTTCGGTCTTTCAGGAGCTTTTGTTGATTTTCTGAGCTCCGTAGGTGGAGTGGGCATGACCCTCTTTGTGCCTATCCTGGCTGCTTATGTGGCATATGCCATTGCTGATAGAGCAGGTATTGCTGCCGGTTTGATCGTGGGCTACATGGCATACAATGCGGGTGCTGGATTCCTTGGTGGTATGTTTGTAGGTCTTCTCGCTGGCTATATTACATATACTCTAAAGAAAATTAAATTGAGTAAGAACTTACAACCAATTATGGCTCTGGCGTTCTATCCACTGGTATCTACTTTCCTGACAGCACTGATTTTCCACTATGTATTGGAAGGACCGATTGTTTCATTGATGAACGGTTTGACCAGCTGGCTGGCAAGCATGTCCGGAGCGACCCCCATTATTCTTGGCGCAATCCTTGGTGCTTTCATTGGGTTCGACTTCGGTGGACCCTTCAACAAAGTTGCTTACACATTTGCAGTAGGTATGTTAGGTGAAGGGATCCTTGAGCCAATGGGTATGGTAGGACCCGCGATCAGCGTTGCTCCTATTGCCATGTTCCTGGCTACCCTCTTAGCTCCCAAACTGTATAGTGAGCAAGAACGTGAAGCAGCAAAACCAGCCCTGGTGCTTGGTTTGATCACCATCTCAGAAGGCGCTATCCCCTTTGCAGTAATTGACCCGATTCGTGTTATGTTCGCATCTGTTGTTGGTTCAGGTGTTGCGGGTGCAGTTGCCGGTGCTCTGGGTGTTGGTAATAATGCCCCTCTGGGCGGCGTCCTTATTTTACCGGTTGTGACGAAACCATTGGGCTATTTAATTGCTCTTGCTGCAGGTGTTGTGGTAATGGCGTTCCTGGTAAACATATTAAAAGGTATCGGGAAAGCAAAAGGCGAAGAGAAAGCTAAATAGACTAGTACAGAAAAGAATGAACTCCTGAGAAAGGGATCCCCTTTCTCAGGAGAGATTCTTAAAAAGAAATAGTTTATGATTAAAGCAGATCGGAGGCTTAAGTGAAAATTATTATTGTGACTGCTTGTTCGGTGGGCATTGCACATACCTATATGGCTGCAGAAGCGCTTGAAAAGGTAGGCAAGAAAATGGGGCTTGAGTTATGGGTTGAAACTCAAGGGTGTGTGGGTATAGAAAATGAAGTCTCGGAAGAGTTTATTAAAGAAGCAGATTTAGTTCTGATTGCTGCAGATATGGGTATAGAAAAACCGGGAAGATTTGATGGGAAGATAATCTACGATACTATACCGGCTGAAGCCATAAAAAAACCTGTTGAGATTTTAGAAAACGCAATTGCTTTATACAACGAGAAAAAAAAGAAATAATTTTATTCATTTTCTAAATAACCTCTCCCTTAAGGAGAAAGGTAAAAAAATGCGAATTCATATTGTTGCTCATACCCATTGGGATAGAGAGTGGTATCGAACATACGAAGAGTTCTTTATATTTCTGGCTGATCATCTTGCTGACTTGCTTTCCCATCAGGATGAACATCCCGATAAGCGAAGTTTCCTGCTGTGTTGAAATTGACAATTTGAATGAGGAAACCATAAATGAAGTTTGGCAGGTGATGAAACGTGGGAATTGCCCCCGAACCAAAAAGGGCAGATTCTCACACTAAAACAAAAAAATTTTTGCGGGAGTGAACAATGGCGCTGGTGAAGATTTCAGAAATTTTGAAACATGCGAAAGAAGGCAAATATGCGGTTGGCGCATTTAATGCCGATAACCTTGAAATGGTACAGTCGTTCATCCGTGCCAGCGAAAAAATGCATTCCCCGCTGATCCTGCAGGTAAGTCTGGGTGCAATTCAATATTCTGGATTGGGTTCATCTGCGAACATCGCGTTGTATGAAGCACAAGCTGCCTCCATACCGGTGGCTGTACATTTGGATCATGTGACCAATTTTGATCTGAATGTACAGGCATTGCGCGCGGGTGTGGGCAGCCTGGGAGTGGATGCGGCTGCTTTACCCCTTAATGAAAACCTCCAATTGACAAAAAAGGTATGCCAGCTTGCCCATCTCGCCGATCTCGATGCTGAAGCGGGGATCGGGTATGTCCCGGATTGCAATGAGCATTATTCCGATGCACAGATTGGTGAATACAAGACAAAGGTGAAAGAAGCTGTTGATTTTGTGAAAGAAACAAAGGTTGATCTCCTGGCTGTAGCGATTGGATCGATGCGCGGTATGAAGGATCGCAGCATTGAACTGGATATTCCTCTTTTGCGTGAGCTGGCTGCTAATCTGGGTGTTCCTCTGGTTCTGCACGGTGCTTCTGGTGTGAAATGGGAAAGCATTCAGGAAGCCATTAAAAATGGTATATGCAAGGTCAATATTGCTTCTACGTTCGATCAGAGTTTTTTGAATTCTATCCGTTCCGAATTAGTTCAATACCCCGATGAGATCAATTTCCGCAAGATATTCAAGGTTGCCAGGCAGGCTGTAGAAGATAAAGTCTGCGAGATCATTAATAAATTGGGTTCTGATAATAAATATTAGATTTTGAAAGGTAGCAGCACGATGGAAGAAAAAGTAACAATTAGTGTAATAAAAGCAGATGTAGGCGGGTTAGCGGGACATTCGGCAATTCATCCGGATATACCGATGATTGCAGATGAATGTATGAAAGAAGCTGTAAAGAATGGGTTGCTGGCAGATGGACATGTAGCCTGGGTTGGTGATGACCTGCAGTTGATCATGTCTCATTATCATGGGATCAATAATACCGATATACATAAGTTTGCCTGGGATACGTTTCAAAAGGCAGCCAAACGCTCTGCTGAGTTGAAACTATGCGGCGTTGGTCAAGATTTTCTCTCAGACAAATTTGAAAAAACACTCAAGGGAATGGGACCGAGCTTTGCGGAGATGAGCTTCAAGGAACGGAAGAATGAGGCTTTTGTGGTTTTAATGGCTGATAAAACCAGCCCTGGTGCCTGGAATTATCCATTATACAAAATGTTCGCCGATCCGTTCAACACCATTGGGCTGGTGATCAAGCCTGAACTTGGACAGGGATTCAGGTTTGAAGTCCATAATATTCGTGAAGGGAAAAAGATAATATTGGAAACCCCTGTGGATATTTATAATCTGCTTGCACTGATCGGAGCAGCTGGAACGTATGCAGTGAAAGCGGTTTATACAAAAAAAGATGAAATCGCAGCGGTGTCTTCAACTGAATTATTGAATCTCGAACCCGGACAGCATGTTGGAAAGGAAGACCCTGTTTGCATCATTCGTGCGCAAACACAGTTCCCCGCCGTTGGAGAATTGATGGAACCCTTTGCCATGCCGCATCTGGTCGAAGGATGGGAACGCGGTGCGCATTTTGCGCCCCTGATGCCGGTAGCACAACGGCATGCTCATCCCAGCCGCTATGACGGTCCGCCAAGAGCGGTTGCACTGGGATTTCAACTTGCCAATGGAAAATTGATCGGTCCGCGCGACTTATTCGATGATCCCGGTTTTGACCATGCCCGTGAGGAATGCAGTCAGGTTGCAAATTATCTGCGCCGCCTTGGACCTTTCGAGCCGTCAAGATTACCCATGGATGCTATGCAGTTCACTACGTTACCATTGGTGATAAATAAGTTAAAAGATCGATTCTCGGATATCTAGAAAACAATCTAATGATTTATACCCTTACTGTGAATCCATCTCTGGATAAACTGTACGTTCTGGATAAATTGAAAGTCGGAGAATACAATCGAGGCGAAGTCACCCGCTACGATCCGGGGGGGAAGGGAATCAACGTATCACGGTGCCTGAATGCTTTGGAAACCGAGAGTGTGGTATTGGGCTTTTTTGGCGGGAAGACGGGTGAATTCATTGTGGATTCACTGCAGTCGCAGAACCTGGAAGTTGATCCTGTGTATATCAGGGGTGAAAGCCGCAGCAACATCACTCTTATTGAAAGTGCCAGCGGGCAGATGACCAAATTAAATGAAACTGGTCCTGTGATAGATATAGATGCCTATTCTCTTCTGGAAAAGAAGATCAAAGAGAGAACCAAACCCGGTGATATCTGGGTTCTATCGGGAAGCATTCCCCGAGGACTGCCGGATGATTTTTACGCATTGATCATTGCTGCGATCAAGGAGAACGGCGGTTTATCGTTTTTGGATACCAGCAGTAAGTGGCTGATACCCGGATTCAAGGCAAGCCCTGACCTGCTTCGCATTAATGATACGGAAGCTGAAATGATCGTGGGCGAAGAGCTTAAAACAGAGCAGGCTCTATATAAAGCCATTCGATCGATTCAGAAGGGCGATATTTCTGTCGCAGTGATAAGCAGAGGTGAGAAAGGTGCCTTGTTCGCGGATGCCAGCTCCCTCTACAGTGTAACTGCACCGCAGGTGGAAGAAAAAACGACTGTCGGTGCCGGCGATGCGATGATGGCAATGATTGTCTATGGATATATGCACGGATGGTCTCTGGAAAGAATGGCTGCCTGGGGGGTGGCAGCAGGCAGTGCAAGTGTGATGCAGGAAGGAACCTCTACCTTTACTCTCGATCAGGTTCAGTCATTGATCGGTGAAGTTCAGGTGAAAAGAATTGAAGATTCCCTTTCTTCGGCGATGTAAACCATTGGAACAAAGATAGAAGGAAAAGAGGATAGTACGATGAATGATGAAGCGATGAAAAATATGAAAAATGCTCAGAGAAGGGATCAGCATCCTTTCTGGATTTGGGAATCGATCATGAATACTCCTGGGATATTAGAGGAGTGCCTGCAAGGTTCTACCTATGAGCAAGTGAAAAAGGTGGCTGAAAAATGCCAGCAGAAAAAAATTGATAAGGTATTCCTGCTGGGAACAGGCTCTTCTTATTTTGCAACCATAGCTGAAAAACCTGCGTTTGAGACATTCGCCGGGAAACTTTGTTCAACGTATTTGACTACGGAATTCTGTGAAAAGCTGCCTATTAACCTTGATCAGTACTCGGCGGTTTTCTTCCATTCCCATTCAGGGGGTACGAAAGGCGATCCTGAAACGGTGCAAAAAGCCAGAGAAATGGGTGCTTATACCGTAGCAATTACAGATATCGAAGACAGCAATCTGGCAAAAAGCGCTGAAGACAGGATCATCGGTCCGGGAGGATCAAAGGTAGAACTGCCTGCAACACGTACATACTCAGCGGCGATCTTCCGTATGATCCAACTGGCAATTGAGCTTGGAAAGACTTCACCACATAAAGAAAAAGCATTAAAAGCCGAAGAATATCTGAAAAAAGTACCGGGAATTTTAAAGGAAGTTGCTGAGAAATATGCAAAGCTCGCCCCGTCTATCGTTGAACAGTTAAAAGATTGCCGTTCCTTCTTTGTGATAGGTTCTGTTTCCAACTATGCCACTGCCGATGAAGCAGCACTTGGTCTCAGTCAATCCAGTGGTTGTCCGGCTCAGGCATTTCAGTTGGAAAACTTTTTACATGGACCAATCCAAACCCTGCGACCTGAAATGGGTGTGATTTTAATTGCTCCCGCCAGCCCATTTCAAGAGCGGATGCTGAAAACTGCCCAGGCTTGCAAGATCATTGGCGCAAAAGTTGCTTTGCTGTACCCTGAAGATCTCGGGCAGATTAATGATTATGATGTTTGCATGGATTTCCCGGGGGGAATTCCGGAATTGATCAGTCCCTTGATTTATATGACTCCCCTGTGGCAGGTTGCATATTACTTCTCGCTGCTGGGGAAGGGCTGTCATACCGACCGTCTTTCCATGGATAAGCCGGAATTTAAAGAGGCTTTTGCGATCATCATGTCTGGTGATAGAAAGTTCGTAAAATAAACTATTATTTACAACAACCACAAAATTATTTACGTGAGTATAACTATATATGAATAAAAAATCACATGATGTGAAGCTATTAGTATTTGACGTTGACGGAACTCTGGTTAACGACAATCAAGAATTGGGCAAGAAAACGATCGATGCGATCAAAAAGGTCCAAGAAAAAGGTATTGCTGTTACTCTTGCAACTGGAAAAATATTTCCTTCAGTTGAAAGCGTGATACGAGCTCTAGAGATCAAGATTCCTCTAATTCTTGCCAATGGGGCAGTCGTGCAGAAACCGGATAAAGAGGTGATCTTTGGGCAGTTTCTGGATGTTGATTTTGTGGATGCGATCACTAAGTATGATCATAATTATGGATGTGAGCTGGCATTGTTTATATCCGATAATATTTTCGTGAAAGAAGAGAATTACAACACTGAACATATCACGGAAATGTTTCGAGAAAAAGTTGAGGCGGTTGGCGAATGGGCTGCTGTTAAAGATCACTTTTCTGAAATGTGTAAGGCTATTTGGATCAATCGTTTGAATCGAGAAAATGTTGGGAAGTTAACTGAAATGCTGGAGAATAGATATGGTGGAAAAGTATCACTCTCTGCCGGTTCTCCAGAATCTATCGAAGCGATGCCGGCTGGCGTATCAAAACAAGCTGGGCTGATGCATCTGGTTGATTACCTGCACATTCCTACGGAATCCGTTATGGCTTTTGGCGATCAGCAAAATGACATGGGTATTTTGGAGGCTGCGGGAACCGCTGTGGCGGTAGATAATGCTATTGATAGTGTGAAGGCTATTTCCGATTTTGTGGTTGGTTCAAACAATGAGGAAGGACCGGCAGAATTTTTGACTGATTATTTTTCTTTATAAAATTTCTCCTTTATTGGAATTCGATTTTGAAAAAACGATAGGTATTTTCTATCGTTTTTTCTATTTCTCTTGATGATCTTCTATTCCGTTTTTCTAAATTGAGACAACTTAAATATCGAAGTGACGTATATATCATTGAAGTGAAGTGAAGTGAAGTGGAAAAGGAGAAAAAATGGATACCGAAAATGATCGTATTGAGCGAGAAAATTGTATGCCAAAGAACCACTATCGTAGTGGGACATCCGGAGCGATTTATGGATTGGGATTTATCGGCGCGTGCGTTTATTTCATTGGCACTG
Organism: Anaerolineaceae bacterium; assembly: GCA_963674975.1. Taxonomy (GTDB): domain Bacteria; phylum Chloroflexota; class Anaerolineae; order Anaerolineales; family Anaerolineaceae; genus UBA4781. The sequence continues at coordinate 1,139,511 of OY771913.1, read as the reverse complement.
CGGGTACTTTCTGGCTGGGTGTATTGGGCTTTTTAAAAGCTCTGGTTTGGCCTGCTTTTCTTGTTTATGCAGCTCTCAAATACCTGGGGCTTTAAGCGAAAAACTCTGTTTAAATCAAATGAATACTGTGCATGATCCTTCTCCCTTTTTATATGGACTAAAGGAGAAGGATCGAAAACCTGCGCTTTGACCTATGTAATAGGGTGGGGTGCTGTGTGTGAAAGGAGATATATGAAAACGAAAATTGTGAATATTTTCTGGGGAATTGTCCTTATTGTGATAGGCGGATTGTTTCTGCTGAATGAATTGGGCATTATTTATCTAAACAATACATCCAACCTGTTCTGGGCACTGGCTTTCGGGACACTGGCTGTCTTTTTCTTGACGACTTATTTTCTCAGAGAAAAGAAAGAATGGGGCTGGCTGTTCCCTGCTTCGATAAGTGCCGGGATTGCGCTGGTAATTGGGTTGGATGGTACTCAGTTGGGGGAAGCTCTTAATGGCTCTCCGATCCTGTTTGGGATTGCGGTCCCGTTCGCTGTTGCTTTTATCCATGATACGCAGAAAAATCAATGGGCGCTGATCCCTGCTTGGGTGATGATCGTGCTGACATTGGTCGTTTTATTTGCGGACTTCATGAGCGGGAATCTGGTGGGAGCGCTGGTGTTGTATGGAATTGCTGTACCCTTTTTATACATCTACCTGGCTGACAAGACTAGGCAGTGGGCGCTTATTCCACTTACAGCACTGGTTGTGGTCGGAACGATCCCTCTTTTTGCTGAATTTTTATCAGGCGCATTTTTTGATATTGTTGTGATAGCTCTTCTGGCTCTACCATTTTATGGGGCATATTTCTGGTCAAAGAAACTCTGGTGGGCGCTCATCCCCGCAGGTGTTTTCACCAGTATTTCGCTTGTTATGCTGATTGAAAAAGTGTTTCATATTCCTTTCTCAGGTGGTTTGTTCCTGGGTGGACTGGCGCTTACCTTTGGTGCTTTGTGGTTCATGCGGGAGAGATATCCGACCGATTGGGCGAAATATCCGGCTGGAATTTTACTGGGTGTTGCCATGCTCGTGTTCATGACGGAATCGGCAACCAGCCTGGTTGGACCGATCACGCTTGTGGTAGCCGGATTGGCAATCTTGATCTTTAATTATGTCCAGCAATTGAAGAAAAAAGAAGAATAGAAGAACAAAGATCAAAAAAGGTAGATGGGAAAAACACCCATCTACCTTTTTCTTTTTTAAGAACAATTTTAGAGAATGCAATCATTCTTTATGAGAGCCTGCTGCTGCTTTATGCTCGCTCATTTCTTTTTCTTTAGTAAGCTTTTTCTCAATCACCAACTTATAAAGCAGCATAACAAAAGCAGGATAAAGGACGATCATTCCAGCCAGTAAATAGCGAACAGTCATGCTCATAAGCTAGTCTCCTTGTTACATTACCCGTGACAGGCTCTTAATATATTCTTCACCATTACCTTCGGCAACATGATTAATGGTAGCACTGCCCACGATGACTCCGTCAGCTCCCATTGAAAGGACTTCTGCTGCCTGTTTGGCATCGTTGATACCGAAACCTGCAAAGACCGGGGTAGTAACTCCGGCAGCTTTGATCTTTTGAATATTGCTTTTAACTTGAATATCTACAGTCTTCTGGGGTCCGGTTGCTCCATTTACTGCCTGTTGGAAAATATATCCTCTTGCTTTATTTTTAAGATTAACAATGATCTCATCGGTCAGATTGTAGGGAACAAATCGCAGATTGAATATATTATATTGAGATAGTTCTTTATCCAATTCAATCAGCTTTTCTTTTGGGGCATCCGGAGATAACATTCCATCCACATCACATTCATGGCAGATCTCTGCAAAACGCTCAATGCCATATTTTTCAATGTTCCCGAAATAGGTCATGATCTGTAAGATATTGTTCGGGAATGCTTTGCGTATTTCTTTAATTGAAGAAAAAACCTTTTCAAGATTAACAACTTTGAGCGCTCTCTCCATTGAGTGCTTTACAGAAGGTCCATCAAGAGAAGGTTCTTCGTATGGCAACCCTATCTCCAGTACGTCAACCCCGTTATTAAAATAACGACCTGCCCATTCAACATCGCTGCCCAAAATTGTATCGCCTATGGGGAAATATAAAACAAGCGAGTGTTTTCCTTTTTCTTTGTTTTCTTTAAATATACGTTTCATTCGATTCATTGATTGTGTATTTTCCATTCTTGATTAATCCTTATTCCTTTGTGAGAATGTCGATGATTTCTTTTTCCATTTTCTCAATGCCCACACCGGTCAGGTATGGTAAGCCGCTCACAACCGGAACATCTTCGCAGACAAATTTTCCATTCGGCATGATCAGATCAACATTATGATCTTTGAGAATGCCATCTACTTCTATCGCCGTACACTTCCTGATTTTCGCTTCGATGTTGTTCTTTTCAAGCAACTCTTTCAAACAGGTTTCCATCATTGAAGAGGTAGCCATTGCAGCATGACAGCAAATAACGATATATTTCATTCGATGCTCCTTTCTTTGTTTTTTTCCATCAAAAATCTTTCGAAGACGGGACAAACAAATGCTTGCTTGTCCCGTCGTGATAACCGTTAGGCGTGGCTGTTTTTATGCCTATTTATACTAATAACCGAGCAGTTTCATGACCCAGTAAATCAGACCGGTTTGTGGGTCACGCATACCAAATGATGTAACGACCTGTCCTTCTGCAAGCTCAAAGCCGGTATTGCGGCACAGATTCGTAACCATGGGGGAAACATAGGTGCATACATAAGTGGCTGCGATGGTAAGAATTGTGAAAATAAGAATCGTGCGGAATACATTGCCTTTTTTGCCTTTCGGACCTGCGAATGGGAGAATCATACCGATAACAATTGCGATTTGCAGGGATTCAGCGGTTGGAAGGACTCTTGACCCGGGCAGGAAGAAGTAGCACAGCAGGGCAATGGGGATACAAATTGCTTGCAGGGTAACTACTTCGGGATAACCGGAGAAAATGGCGGCATCCATACCCATGTAAACATCGTCTCTTTTGTAGCGTTTGGTCATTACATCTCTCATTTGCTTGGAGATGGGTGTCAAGCCTTCCATCATGATGCCGATCGCTTTCGGGAATAAATAAACTGTTGCAGAAAGCCCAATACCGACCTCGATCGCAGATCCAAAACCGAGTCTTGCGAAAAGACCGAGAATAAAACCGATCAGGAAAGAAATGACAGCCGGTTCACCAAGTACGCCCAATTTTTTCTTCACGTCACCGAGAGTGAAATTAATTTTGTTGATGCCCGGGATTTTATCCAGAAGCCAGTTCAATGGAATGACGTAAACTGCCTGGAAGCCACAGCTTGCATGTGGAATAGAAATACCATCCACTCCATAGTAATCCTTCACCATTGGTGCAGTCCAATCTGCGATTTTTAAACAGAGTGCGAAGAAAACGATGAACCCGATCAATGTTGCCACTACACTTCCCGTAAGTAGATAAATTGGTATGACGGGGAGTAAAAAGCTGAAGTAGGTCAAAAAATCAACATCAATGGTCTTCGTCCATTTGACAGAGAGGAGTATGAGGTTTACTACAATACCGATGGGATACATGAAGATAAAGAACGGTAATGAAACAACAGCTCCGAACATAGCCGTCATACCCATATCCAGCATATCGTTGGTTGCGCTTGTATTGGCGATCAAGCCTTCAGCTACGGGATTCATATATTCAACCATCATTGCATTGATGGTGAGAATACCCAGAAGACCACCGCCCATCATAAGAGCACTCTTCAGGGCAGTTCCAAATTTCACGCCGAATACAAGTGCCAGGATGAGGATGACGAAGGGGACTAACACAACTTTGTCAAGTGAGGCGACTCCGCCAAGAAAACCTATAATGATACTCATAACACTTTCCATTAATACCTCCAATTAAATTAAGATTTCATTGCTTGCTTTACTTCTTTCAGCCACGTCTGAATTTCTTTTTTGCTTTGTCCGCTGAACCGGCGTTTTATATATGCCGAAGAAAAATGCACGCCGTCGGTTCCTGCTACTTTTACAACTTCATATGCGTCTTCAGCAGAGGAGATACCACCAATGCTGATAATGGGGCAGTGATTATTGTTCTTCTCTTGAAGATCGTGAATATAATCAACGTATTTCTTGATCGGTGCGCCTTTAAGCGAATTTGCTGTTCCTGGTTGGGCAGGGACGAAAAATAGCTCACCGGAGGTTACTTTAACGATGGCATCCAAAATCTTGCAGTGATCGGTGTTATCAAGATCAAGCCCGCCGGATCCGATCGCGCAAATAAAACCCATATTTGCTTCTTCTACTAGTTTTCGATAACCTGTCGGATCATCTACCGCTTGATAGAACGCTGAATCCCAACCATTAACACCCACCTGTGCAGCTTTTGTGATGTAGCGTTTGAGCCCATAGCAAAGAACATCACCCAGCATGGGTGTGGCAATGAGAGGTAGATCGCTGAATTTTTCTTTGACTGCTTTCGCATTGTCAAAGAACATATCCCGATAACTGCCGTATTGGATCCCTTTAAGCAGCAATCTGCGTTCGAATGGTGCAATTTCGCTTAGTTTCATCGCATCTGGAACGTAGGAAAGCATCATAAGCTGTGTTAAGCCGGCTTCGATCAGATAACTGACGGAATCGAGCAGGTCTTTATAATCTCTGCTGCCATTAGGCGCGAGGGAAACACTCAAGATGCCTTCTTTTTGGGCAATGGTTTCTTTAAGTTTTTTCTCAAGATAAATCATTATTTCACCTCCAGTACTAAGGTTTCTTTACAGTTTGTTGCTTCCATTGCCAGTGCAGTTGCGCGGGCGGTTAAAGGAGGAAGATTGAAAGAAGATAAAAATCCAGTATTCACCGGATGAATTCTGTCACAGCCCAGGCGCATAACTTTTGCCTGTCTCCACCAGGCAACCAATTCGGGGCAAAGAGTAGTGTTCATCTGGTCTTTGTTCGAGCTGCGAGTAGATAGGGTATAAGCGCCTGTGTCGATGAGATGGAATTCCTGCGCGATCAATTCTTCTACAGTGGCAAGTTTGCAGGTTGTATTCAGTAGAGTCTTGAACATACCGATAGCTTCCATACCGGTTGTGATGGGAACAACACAACATTCCGGAGTTTTTCCTAATTTATCAAGAACATCCATGCCGAAGAGTCCGGCGAACATTCCCGCCAGGGCAGGCATTGGATAGACGCCGTAGTTTGCTTCAACAGGAATCACATGGAATTCCGGTTCAGGGAGGAAAGGTTCTTCAGAGTAGGCATAAGGGAGATTAAAATAATCTGCACAGGTAGTGCTGTCTACTTCAGCTCCCAGTGATTTGAGGTCTTTGATGAGAGCTGAATCTCCACATAGGTCTCTGCCCAGCATGATCCTTATCGAAATCCCATGGATCTGGCATGCCCTGGCGGTCATTTTTGCAATGTCTTTCAGGTAAGTACCAAGGAAAACTCCCTTTTTCCCTTTCAGTTTGGCAAGAGCAAGCTGTGCAGCAATGTTATAGAGTTTCGCATTGGCAGGTACCACATGCAAAACTTGTCCTTCCTTTGTATGGTTGGTCTTTACAGCGATTCCTTCGGGGAGCAATGTGGAAAGGATTTTTCTGAACTCCTTTTCGAATTCATCACCGGTAATAATTTCCTGGATTTGTTTTATGTTTGGATTCTTTCGCGCAAAGTCGAAGTCATTGATGCAATCTTTTCCCCCAAAATCACCAAAATAAACTGAAAGGTTGGTTGTATCGCAATTTTTTAACATTTGTTTCTCCATTTATTCTTCAAGGTCTTTTCCCACCGCATCAAGCAAAACTACGATATCTTTTTTCGATCGGGCGTTTTTCATTTTGAGTAGATTCTCTTTGGAGCGGAAGATATTGATTAAAGACCGCAGTAGCAATATTTGATTGGATGGGTCTGCAATGGCAAGTAAAAATACCAGTTCAACGGCAATCTCTTTTTCTGGGTCTTCCATAGATTGAAAGTTAACGGGGTTTTTTAACTGTGCCACGGCAATCGATGTTTTTAGTACGTGATCACCTGTGGTATGCGGGATGGCAACACCTATTTCAGTTGGCAGACCGGTGGGCGCTTCTTTTTCGCGTTCAATGACGCTATTGAGAAAACTATCTTTTACCAGATTTTCCCCTTTCATTTTTCTGCATAGCAGCTTAATAACCTCCCACCTGCTCGAAACATCAACATCTAAACTTACAAGGCTCTCTGTCAAAAGTTTCATTGTATCCATCCTAAAGTACAAATGTACATGATGACACATATGTACATATCAGTATATGATAAATACATAAAATTGTCAATCTATGCTTTAAAACAGGCTATTTTACACGTTTTCCCTCTAGCTGCACAAAGGTACTATAATTGATGCACTTACATTTGTAATTGCGGAGGAGTGCCTTGTTTCCCATTGATGAAGAGAGGGTTAAATTAATTATTAAAATTTGCAATCTTTATTATTTTGATGAATTAACCCAGCAGCAAATATCAGAACGATTAGGGATATCACGCCCCCATGTGAGTCGTATGCTCACCCTTGCTAAAAATGAAGGTATCGTTAATATCTCTATAAAAAACCCATATTCTGAAGAACAAAAATACGAGAAGAAACTGGTTGACCAGTTTGACATTGTCGATGCAGTGGTTGTGGACACATATAATTTACCACCGATAAATTCCATGGAAATGGTCACGACTGGAGTTACATCACTGTTGAAGCGTTTTCTGCATAACGGAGATATCATCGGTGTTGCAGCAGGCAATACCATGAACGCTGTCAGTGAGAACCTGGGTGCGATCGATCGTAATGAATTAACTGTTGTCCCATTGATTGGGGGTATCGGACCGGATGGTGCGACCTGGCAGGCAAATAGAATTGTCAGAAATCTCGCGGAGCGTCTGAACTGCAATTACTTACAATTGAACGCTCCGGCTTTTGTTTCCACAAAGGCTGCATTTGATGTTTTGATGGCGGAACCAGAGATCAAAAATGTATGCGATGTGGCTTTGCATGCAACGATCGCATTGGTTGGCATTGGAACACTTAATGAATATGCAACCATCATTCGTTCAGGGCTGCTGAAGGATAGTGATATCGAAGAAATACATGCAAAAGGTGGAATCGCAAGCGTCTGCAATTCATTTCTCGATGCGAATGGGAACTGCGTTGATTTTTCTGGAAATGACAGAATGATTGGAGCAACCATCACGCAGCTGCATGGTATTCCCAAGATCATTGCGGTAGCGGTAGGGGTGGATAAAGTCGCTGCTATAACCTCTGTGCTGGTGGGCGGATGGATCGATTACCTGGTCACAAACCTGGAAACTGCGAAAGAGCTCTTACATCAGGCGGGTGTCCCCGATCATTTGAGTGATAAGAAAGAGTCAACGTAGGTGAATACTATTTTCTTCGCCCGCCTGTGATCCTGAGCCGGCAGGGAGGGGTATGCCAACCCATACAAATGGGGATATTTACCCCATCTTCTCCGCTTCTGCGCGGTAAGCTTCCATATTCATCACGCTGTCCGTTTTGCGCGCTTGCTCCGCGGCGAAAGCCATCAGGTGACTTTCCAGCGATGCGCGTGCATTGGTAAGGGCAGCATCCTGCACTCCTGCCAGAGCTTTCACGAAATGCTCCATCAAACCGCTGTCGCCTCCGCCGTGCCCTTCCATTTCCAGATTGTTGGGCATGTCGATCCGTTCGCGTTTCCCTCCGCGGTGGCTGCAGATCTCGATGAAGGTGTGATTGAACCCGAATTTGCCCAGCAGGGTGGCTTGCGATCCATCGATGCGGATGGTTCTGCCTTCTTCAAAGCTGTGCCCGTGCATGGTGAAAGAGACCGAAATCCCATTTTCCATTTCCATCAGCACGATCTGATGATCCACCACGTCGTTGTCGCAGTGATATACGCAGCGTCCATACGGACCGGTTTTAAGTGCTTCATACACACTGGCGGGGTCGGCTGGTTTATCCGTAACCACCGAGCGCGGCCAGCCGGTATATTCAGTGATCCTGCGCAGTGCCGGTATTACCTTGGAAGCGGCATGCATAATACTGGGGCAGCGCTGCATCATCTTGCCAGCCAGGCTGATACCCTTATCTCGCGCATTGCCCAATCCGAAGTAGATCGGCTCAATATCCATATAAATAGTGGGTGCGTAAAAGGGGCAGGTTTCGGATACAGGGCAGCCTTCCAGACAGCGCTGCGGGGCACCCTGCGGAGCGTTTTCCGGCTTGAAAAGCATCAGGTTTCCCACTGAACTGAGTGTTCTGGCTCTGCTGCCTAGGATCCAGTAGAGAATATCCAGATCATGGCATGATTTCGCCAGCAGCATCGGGCTGGATTGATCTTCCCGCCGCCAGTTGCCGCGCACGTAGCTGTGCGCCATGTGCCAGGCGGAGACGTTCTCGCGGTGCGAAACGGTGATGATCTTCCCCAATCGTCCGGACTGTACGATCTGATACAGGTGTTGAAAGAAATCGGTGTAGCGTAGCACATGTGCGATCTGCAGCAGCCTGCCATGCTTTTCGGCAGTATGCACCAGCGCCACGCAGTCTTCCAACCGGTTTGCCATAGGCTTTTCCAGCAGCACGTCATAACCGCATTCCAGCGCTTTGAGTGCCGGGCGGGTATGCTGCGGATCGAGCGTGCAGATGATGGCGGCATCGGCGATCTTGCCCCTGCTCAATGCTTCTTCCCAGCCTACGAACTGGCGTTCCGGTGGGATGGCATGTCTTTCTGCCGCCGCCTTGCGCCGGCTTTGGTTGGGTTCGGCGATGGCGGTGATCTTCAGTTGGTTGGGGTGATTGTAGATCCATTCCCCGTAGACTTCTGCTCCGCGGTTTCCCGCTCCTATTAATAAGACTTCAAATGGTTTTGGATGCATAGAAATGATTATATCAATACAAATTCATTGTAAAGAATTACAGGGTGCGCTGTAGGCGCACCCTGATTCTATAGACCTTCTTTTTATTGCGGACCGCATTGAAGCATCGGCCAATCCGGGTTTTCATCGTTCCCTGGATTATTGGTGAGATTGAGGACAAAATCCGGGAAGATTTCGCCGATCAGATACAGTTCGTTATTCCCATCATTCATATCTGCTGAGACCAGTTCAACCTTATCCCCTTCCAGCGTCCAATATGGGAAATACTGCAAGCCGTCCCCTTTGCCAAAACCAGTGGAGATGATCGTTCCGTTTGTATCCATCAGGCAGTTGAAAGAGCCGTAGACATCATTATCCCAGTCAAGATAGAGATTTCCATCGATAGACCATTTGACGTTAAATACATGTCCCTGATCGGTGAGCTGGCGTACATTGCTGCCGTCTGAGTTCATTACAAATAGATCCCAACCATCATCACCGCTCAGCCAGGCGATCTGGCTACCATCCGGTGACCAAACCGGTACGAGATCCTGAGTATCGTTGTTGGTAAGGTTGATGGGTTCATTGCTGCCATCGACATTCATAATATAGATCTCAAAATTCCCGTTTGCCGCCTGACTTGTGAAAGCGATGGTTTTTCCATCCGGTGACCAATCAGCAAGATCGCTTTCCGGCATGTTGGTAAACAGGCGCAAATTACTTCCATCAGCATCCATGATGTAAATAGATCGTTCATTATTACGTTCAGAGACAAAAGCGATCTGGCTGCCATCCGGCGACCAGTCGGGATTCCAATCATTTGCCGGGTCATTGGTCAGATTGACCAGGTTCTCCCCGTTGGAGTCCATTGTATAGATCTCAAGGTTGCCGTCGCGATCGGAATCAAAAGCGATGGGGCAGGGGACGAAACCACCGGTTTCTTCTGCAGTTTCTTCGGGGATCACCGCATCGGTGTTTTCTGATTCTGCAGAATCTGCTGCAGCCTGTTCTTCTGCAGTTTCATCTGATGAACAATCACATACGCATACACATTCCTGCGGCTGACTTGTGCAGGCGCTGAAAATGAGCAGCGCGGTCAGAAATAAAATACAGAGTGAAAATGGATTAAGTTTAATGAGATTCTTTTGTTTCTTTTGCATGATTTTCCTACCTGATTTTTGTAAAGTAGATTTGAATAGCTAATTTTATATTGTATTTCGAATAATTGTATAAAGAATCTTTTCAAAAATTTATGCGGAATATATTAATCGGGTGTCTTCTTTGAATTTTATTCTCCCCGGGTTTCCTTCCGCTCGATAAATTTTCTGCCGGGTGATATCAAATACAGATGCCCAGATGGTATCAAAATTCAGGCTTTTTTCATATTGACAGAGAAAGCCGTGTTTCCCGCTAAGAACAGCTTGAGCATGTTCAACACTATCGGTGTATTTCATATCTTTCAAAGCATGAAAAGCAGTTTGATGGCGGGTTTCGGAGAAGTACACATCCCTGTTGCTGGCGTCATGTTCCCACATTTCAGGGGAGATGAAGTGATTGACGGTGATGATGAAATCCTCACCATCTTTATTCTTTTCCGGCTGACGAAATATATTTTTCGACGGATTGCATTCCGCCACCACCATCTGCCCGGACTTATCCGCCAGCAGGATATTGCAGCTGGATGCGATGGGCAGGCTTTCCAGGGCATCCAATCCTTCCTTAACGATTTTACAATTTTCCAGAATATAACGCACCAGGAATACCGAATTGATGCCGGGCTTGATCTCCTCTACCTTGGGTACTACAAATGTCATGGCAGCAACTAAACCAAATTCATTGATGCCTTCTTCCCCATTAATAAAGGAAGAGGTGTTGAGAATGAAGTGATTTTTCTGCGCGGGTTGGTAATAAATACTCTTGCTGATGGGTCCTAAAAATGGAGGTAGATCGTTATTGCGTCCATAAATGACCTGTCCATTGTGAACAAAGCTGAAGGCGGTGCAGCCCCTTGCTTCTACACTGTCGTCTTCATGCGGATCAAGGCAGCAGCCCATACACATCATCCAGGCGGTGAATAACTCATTATCGATCCCGATCACGTCCGTGACACCCCTGATCTCTTCGGCTGCTTCGGGGAAATATTGCTTTAATATCTTCCCGCTCTTTTTTCCAAACTCATGCTGGAATGGGTCAAGATGGATAGGGAAGTGTGCCTTGCCGGCTTTGAAGATGTTCCCCATCTTCTGACCCATGACATAGGGCGAACCTTTCAATCGTGGATGATACATTTTTTACTCCATTTCTCGATTTTTACCCCAATTGTAGCTTGATAAAAATTTTGAATGATTCTTATATATTATTTATTGATTTTTCCCCCATGCCCGGTAGGGTGGGTTGGTACCACCCACCGAAAGGGTTAAAGGGTAATGGTGTGTTAGGAATGTACCCAATTGTTTGTCATCCAGAGGGAGCGTAGCGAGACTGATGGATCTCTTCATATCGAGGTGTTTCAATCGACAAATCACAAAGACGTGGTGCGTTATTATGAAAATGCAATCTTGCGACTTCTTTAGGAATCGACTTCGTTTAAGTGATATCCCTCGCCTTCGCTCGGGATGACAAACTGACTGGGAGGGTGGATTGGAACAATCCATTAAAAAATCTCCCCCATAGTCATGGGGGAGAATAAGAGGGGGCAATTTAAAACTTGATAACCTTCATACCCGCCATGCCAGCCAGCCTGGGTACGTTCCGAGCTACATCCCGGTCATACTCCTTATACATATCCGATAACTGGCTCCAGGGAACCAGACAGTTATGCTTCTTCTGCTTATCATCGCGCTCCGGGGCGTAGGTCCAGCCGTCCTTGATCTTTCCCTGCATCCAGTCATCATGTTCCAGGATGGCATATCGTTCAATGGTCTCGTCATCGAACTGCTGGATCGCTTCTCCATATGCATCCTGATCAACCAGCAGGTAGCCGACCTTCTGCAGCTTCTTGCCGATGTTCATTGCCTGCCGCAGGTTGGAATATCTGGCTGAATCATCCAGATCTTCAAACTTCTCCGCAACCTTGATGGGTTCATTTCTCTTTTTCCGTTCTGCAATGTAATCTTCATGAATGGCTTTTGCAATCAATTCCATGTTCTCCAGAATGGGGCGGGGGACTAGCTTATCCTGCTTTGCTTCATGGAAAATTACCTCCAGTGTGTCGCACCGGATATCCAGACCTTTCGGGAAAACTGCTTCGATATTCAGCAGGTCATTGAAAAGTTTATTTTTATCCTGGATGAATTTCTGCGGGAAAGTGCCTTTCTCTGCCAGGTAGGTGATCCCGAATGTGTTTTCGTCGATGCTGATATTCGCGGAAGCCGCCTGCGTGCGTGTCTTTTCGATGCGCCCATATCCTGCCCGGTTCCACTCCTGCATTTCATCGCAGAACATGAGCAGATACGCGATCGGGTGGCTTTCCGGTTCAAGGGGACCGCAGTCGAAAGCTTTCAGACACACATTGCGGTAGTAATTGTGCAAAAGAATGGCGCTGGCGCTGTCGACAATGGCGTGATAGAAGCGCAGGGGATTGCTTTTTGTCTTCTGGATGAGCGAGCCGTACCATTTCAACACGATAATGGCGCTGTAGAAGCCGTGATCGATGAATCCGTACTTTGCCATGTCTACGACAAAGGTATCCAGTTTGTTCTTGATATCGGGCAGTGGGATGCCCAGCGACAGGTTCAGCTTCTGCGCCAGCAGATCGATGGGCTGCAGCAGGTCAAGGTAAACACTGTTATCGTTTTGTTCGTAGAACTCTTTGATGAATGTTCGCTTGGGAACAATTTCAGCGACGGAATTCAAACCGCGAAAATTCTCGAATTCAAGATGGGCTTTGATCTTTTCCCTGTTGTCGACCGGATCGGTGTTGGTGGCGAACTCCATGAAGCTTTCGATCTGTTTGCCGATGATCTCCACCGGATATCCCACATCATGGAAGAGCGCGGCGATTCCCCAGCGGAAAAGGAATTCTTCATGTTCGTTTGGATAATTTTCGGGGTATTTTTCTCGATCGATGTTCGTTTTTTTGAAAGCATCTCGGAAATTGGTGTTTTGTGAATAAATGCACAATCCTAAAATGAAAACATTGACCGAATGGACGTAATGGTCGCGCTGCTTATCGATCAGGGTAGCAGCCCGTTCTTCATACGCGCTCAGCATATCCAGCAGATCAAGGAAGGTGTTGTTCGAGTTTTCCAGAACGACGCGGTAGGTGCTGAAAAAGATCTCATAAACTGCAGCGGCGTTTTCTTTTGTCTCATTATTCAGAAAAGCCAGCAGTGCCATCTTGAGTGCATTGACAAAGTTGGGATTGGTTTCACTGCCCTCCGAAGATTCAATCAGCTCGAAAAAGTCCTCTACGTACGTATGTAGTGTTTTCATGAAGTGGATCCTTTAGATGATATTAATTTCAATCTACTCTATTATGCCCGAGATAGCCTGTTTAAGCACGGGCTTTCGCTTAATAAATCATTTCTTTTGCTTCATCAAATCCTGGCAGTTCTTCTTGTAGTATTTGATGATGTCGAAGCTTTCCGGGTCGCGAAATTTATCTGCAGTGTCATAGCATTTAAGGGCAGTCTTGTAATCTTTTTGAGCTTCGGCGATCATGCCCAGCAGAATATGGTAGTTCATTTTGGAAGAATTTTCTTCCGCGCCAGCCAGTTCACTCGCGATTTTCCGGGCATCATCCAGTTTCGTTGTTTTTACATACGCTATCCCGAGTGAAAAGAGCAGAGATGGATTATTCGGTAATTCTTTTAATCCCTTTTGTAGGAACGGAATGGATTCGTCGGATTGGAGCTGCTGATTTATCCATGACCAGTAGGTAGGTTCTTTGGGATTTAAATCAAGCGCTTTTCGGAAATATTTCAGGGATTCATTTGAATAGTCTTTGTACCAGACCTTCAATCCTTCCAGAAATACCTTGCGATCTTCGGTGAGCACGTCCCAGCCGTAGTTTTTACAGAAGGTGGCGGAGTATTCTTTGAAGCTCGGGCGTTTGGGTACAACTGGTTTGACCTGGGGTGAAGGCGCGGGTTTCTGCTGCGGCTTTACGGCAGGTTTGCTCGGTTTAACAGGGGCTGTTTTAACCGTGGGTGAGGAGATGTTCTCACCGCGCATATTCTTCCCGTTTTGTGTGTAACGGAAGGAGAAGTCGGGAGAAGTTGTCAGGAAGGTTTTGGTTACCTCATCATAGATCCGGGCGTTGAGCCCAAGTTGGTACTCGCCATCTTTTTGATCCAGTTCGCTGTAGGGTAGGAATAAAATGTAGCTGTTGTAGTAGCTGTCTTCAAAACCGGGGCGGAAGGTGGAACCGACCGAGACCTTGCCGTCGGCGGTTTTAAAACGCTGGTTTACATCCTGCAGCGGTTGGTGATCTTCATCGAAGAAATACGCCACCGCGCGTCCCTGAATGCCTTTGCGGTTCTTGATGTTGAAGTTCAAACGGATCTGCAAGCCCGGCTGGTCGGACTGAAATACATTTTGCGTTACTTCAATCTCACGGATGACTGCAGTGGGTGGTTCGGATGGAATTTGTGCAGGCGGTTGTTCTTGAATGGTTGTATTCGTGGTTGTTTGGGTTTGTATCGGTTTTTGCGCGGTTACCTGGTTTTGTGCCTGTTTTCTTCCACGTGCCAACAGAGCTTTTCCTTCATCGGCACAGGCATTTACGGCTTTACGCTCCGGCCATTGATCTTCGTTGCTTCTGTCTTTCTGCTTGCAGCGGTTTAAATAAGCAGGGGTGGCTGCGAAAAAACGCCTTTCAACAGCTTCCAATTCACTGCGGTAAGGAATGGCAGAATCTCGGAAGAATGTAACGGTCAATCTGCTTTGTACTTCTGTAACTTCAGTATTCATCTGAGAGCCCCAGCCGTGGTTGCGGGAATATCCATAAGTGGCGGCATTGTTTGTGTGGGGGTGGAAATATGTTCGCGCATTGAGACTGCCGTAGTTGGTGGTGTTCGAGAAACCCATTGACCGGTTGACAACCCGATCCACGCTTTCCTGCATGTTCTGCACCTGCCAGCCAAAGCATGCCATAAAGCTGCAGTAGTATCGCTGCTGGTTGATGGGAATTTTGATGACCTTATATTCATACTGGGGCATGATTACCTCGCTTGAATTTGTTAACCCGATATTTTTATTAATTTTACATCCATCCCAATTTGAGGTGGAAGATGATTGAATAATGTAATTTCAAATTCCCTCTTGACATTTATTGAATTATAGTTTAGAATAATTATAAATAAAGAAATATTCTAAACATTATGAAAAATTTAAATGAAGTAGTCGAAAAATTTCAGGAACAGGGTTTGAAGATCACTCCCCAGCGCCGGGAGGTTTTTAGTATTCTCGTTAATAACGAGAGCCATCCCAAAGCGGAAGAGATCTACGCGGAACTGGAAGCCAGAATGCCGGATGTTTCACTGGCGACGGTTTACAACACCCTGAACATTCTTGAAGAACTGGGCATGATCGATGCGATCAATATTGTGGGGGATGATTCGGTGCACTACGATCCGAATACCGAACCTCATGATCATCTATACTGCATCTGCTGCCACCGTATTGTGGATATTCCCAAAGACCGGCATGATCCTCATTTTTCCGAGGAAGAACTGTTGGGATTTCGAATTATCAAGCGTCATGTTACTTATTACGGATACTGCCCGAATTGCAGGGAGGGTGAAGATATCCAATAAATTGTGTGCAAGGGATGTCGGTTGGTTGAATGTCCTATAGAGCACGAAAATCATGAACAATGTTTATTAAGTGAAAAGGAGCAAGAAAATGGAAGAAACAAAAGTAGGAATGCCGTTATTAGGTGATGATTTTCCAGAGATGAGCGTACAGACAACGCATGGAAAAATGAATCTCCCCGGAGACCTCAAGGGGAAATGGTTTGTCCTCTTCAGCCATCCGGCGGATTTTACCCCCGTCTGCACCACAGAGTTTGTCGCATTTCAGAAGCGTTATGAAGAATTTGAGAAAATGGACTGCGCCCTGGTGGGTATGTCTGTGGATCAGGTCTTTTCTCACATCAAGTGGGTGGAATGGATCAAGGAAAAATTGGGCGTTGAAATTAAATTCCCGGTTGTTGCAGCCAACGATACCATCGCCAATAAGCTGGGCATGCTTCATCCGGGCAAGGGCACCAACACCGTGCGCGCCGTCTTCATTGTGGATCCCAAAGGCAAAGTACGTCTGATCATGTACTACCCGCAGGAGATCGGGCGCAATATGGATGAGATCGTCAGGGCAGTTAAAGCGCTGCAGATCTCTGATGAGCAGGGCGCCATGCCTGCCGGCTGGCCTAACAATGAGCTGATCAAAGATCGCATCATTGTATCGCCCGCGTCGGATGTGGAAACAGCCAGGAAGCGCCTGGAAGACAAATCGCTGGAATGCTTCGACTGGTGGTTCTGCCACAAGCCTTATGAAAAATAGTATTTTTCTAAAGACACTTCGATAAATAAAAAAAGGTGCTTAATGAGGAGCACCTTTTCTCATTTAAAACTTGATAGTGAGCAGATGGTTTATGCAATCAGCCGGATCACGAATAAAAAGGCTGTGATGGTTATGGCGGTGCCTCCCATGCCGATCACTGCTCCCGTGATCAACTCTTTAAGAGTGTGACGCCCCATTCGTAATCTTGCCCAGAAAACAGGTACCAGGGTAAGAATGATGTACCAGACCTTCAATCCCAGCAGATAGAACAGCACCACGAATGGACCTGCCACTCCACAAGCATGCCCGCTGGCTTTGAATTGGATCAGGCTGTTCACCAGCGCGAGGATCCCGCCTGAAACCAGGTAAGAGGTGAATATCATCTTCACCGGTAATGGAGCACGGAACACGAAGCTCACGATCGTTCCCAGAACGTATCCGGCAATGCACATGATGAATGCCAGCTTTCTTTCCCCTTCTCTGCCTTCGTGTTTATAAGCGGGCAGTACATGCTCGAGCAGGTAAGCAGATAAAGGCATGGCGGTCAGAAAGAAAAGGGAAATGCCGTACCACAGCACGTTTCCACCAAAGAGGTTCTTGTCGTGTAAAAAAAGGGCGGTTAACACATACAGCGCCACCATGGGGGCGACGCTGATCACACTGATGAGCTTGCTGATTTTATTTTTCATTGACTGTTTCCCTGATATCCAGCCATCGAATTTCAAAGATCCTGACCTGTTCTTCTTGCAGCCATCTTCGAGTTTGGCTGGAATAAAAATTCTCAAATGGCATTATAGGACGCTCGTGTAGATAAGAGGGGAAGTTGATTACCTGCGGCAGTTTTCGAACTACTTTATTCATTGATAGTTGTCATAAAGTGGCAGAGAATGATAACTTGTAGGCGGATAAGAGTAAGCCCGATATGAAATTTCTTGCTATAGAATATAGATATTGCTTATCCATGTGAAAGTTTTATTGACAGGAAAGGATGGATGATGGCTGATATTCCCACTCCCCATATTGAAGCGGATTCGAAAGATCAAATTGCTAAAGTGGTGCTCATGCCCGGTGATCCGCTGCGGGCGAAAAAGATCGCAGAAGACTATCTACAAGATGTGAAGTTGTTCAACCAGGTGCGCGGTATGCTCGGATATACCGGTGTATATAAAGGAAAGCGCGTCAGCGTGATGGGTTCCGGTATGGGGTTGGGCAGTATCGGCATCTACTCCTATGAGTTGTTCAAATTCTATGACGTCGATGCCATCATCCGCGTTGGCTCCTGCGGTGCGGTTGTGCCTGATCTGGACATCATGGATATTGTTCTGGTCGACAGCGCCTTTTCCACCGAAACCTATGCCCGGGAAGCGCACGGCATCCCGGACCGGCTCATTCAAGGCAGCCGGAGGATCGAGGATATTGCCCGGCGGATTGCAGTTGAACAGGGGATCAAAGTTCGTGAAGGCAATGCGGCATCGGGTAACGTGTTCTATTTTACGATGGAAGAAGATCCTTCCCGGAATTATGCTGAAAATGGGGTCATTGCCGTGGAGATGGAATCCTTTGCGCTGTTCGCCAACGCGCGCGCCCTGCATAAAGAAGCCGCCTGCCTGCTGACCGTATCTGATAGTCCTTTTCACCGGGAGCAGCAGCTCACAGCCGAGGTGCGACAGAATGCCTTTGGCGCTATGATGCTGCTGGCGCTGGAAACGGCGAGGAAGAGTGTGGAGTAATTTATATAAAGAGAAATTTCTCCACTTAAAAAATAATAGGGTCAAATATTATTTCGAATAGTTTAATTACAATTTTGCAGAAACTTTCCTAGTTAATAGGTACATATTTAATAAAAAGGTATTATAATTAGGACATATTTTCTGTTTACTCGGGGGCATTTCTCTAAAGCCTCATCAATATTTTCAATGTCATTTCATCGCTGAGTGCCTTCAAAAATTAATTCTTAGTTGGAATTAACTATTAGGAGATGAATATGGCAAAGATGATATTTTATCCGGTTGGAAACGCTGATTCTACACTGATCCATTTAAACGATGATCGATTGATTCTTAAAGACTATTTTTGTCCACACCTTGAAGAGGGTGATAAACGAATTGATTTGGCAAGTGAGTTGAATGACTATGTACGGTCACTTGATCGTGATTATATTGACATAGTTGCCTTCTCGCATGCAGATGACGATCACTTACATGGAGCTGAAGAATTCTTTTGGCTAAGTCACGCAAAAAAGTACCAGGATGAAAACAGAATA
Source organism: Anaerolineaceae bacterium (assembly GCA_963674975.1). Taxonomy (GTDB): domain Bacteria; phylum Chloroflexota; class Anaerolineae; order Anaerolineales; family Anaerolineaceae; genus UBA4781. The sequence continues at coordinate 1,120,822 of OY771913.1, read as the reverse complement.
AAGATTTCTGAATTGCACGTACCTGCGAACTTCATCATCGAGAGTGGATTGGATGACACGGCGAAAATTATCCAAAAGGAAGCTAGATATAGATTAAAAGAGGGAAAAGGGATACTAATCCATGGATATCCCGAGCAATTAGAAGAATGGTTCAACGAAGAGGAAATTGATCCGAAATCACGAGAAGGAATGATAATTCATGCTGGTAATTTAATACCAGGATTTAGTACAGAGAAAGGAGAAGTTGAAATATTTATTCACGCTCCATTTTCTTTCAAGATAGAAGATGAAGAAGAAAATAGAAATGATAATTCGCTAGTTTGGCATATCACATTTTTCGAAGGGGATGAGGTTTGTAAGGCTATACTTGGCGCTGATGCTGGACATGAAACTTGGGCAAACATATTGTACTTAACAGAGAAAAATGAGAATGGAGAGAGACTCGTCTTTGATTTGTTCCGCATCTCTCACCATTGCAGTTATAAAGCTCTTTCTGAGGATAAAGGAGAAACAGAAACAACTCCGCGGGAAGAAGTTGATAATTTATTTCAACAGGGTAATGAAAATTGCATCCTTATTTCTTCAAGTTTGCCTATTCCAAACGAAGACACTGACTTGCCACCACATTTTCAAGCGAAAGCTTTTTATAAAAAGGTTGTCAAAGATAAAGGGAATGAAAGCAATTTCCTCGTCACAATGGAATGGCAAAATATTGATAATCCTGAACCAATTATTATTGAAACTGGGAATTGTAAATATGGATTTACCCTTAAAAAATCTGAAGGTACTTTTATTTCTACCCAGTTGACAAGACGACAGCCTCCAAAAGTTGGTTAGGTAATGGATAATTATGATAATAACTCTATTGCTCCCGATAAGATTTTGATTTTTAACAAATCTAAAAAATTAGCGAATGCAATAAATAAGAATAGATATTCTTATTTAACTAATTGTGAGAGAAGAGATAATAAAGATTTAATAACACTTCGAGTCGAAGTTGAACTTCCTCAACGACCTCCGATTCCAATTAATCATGTTGAGGATATCCAAATAGAAGTAACAAATGAAAAAGATATTCCTAATGTTTTTGCTATTCGAGAAGATTTCCCAGAAACAATTCATCAAAATATAATATTCCCTGGGGATCCTAAATGGCTTTGTTTGTATGAAGATCCATGGGAAGAAATATCTAGCACAATAACCCCAGAATTATTTATTGAAAGAATAAGAGAATGGTTAAAGAGAGCTGCCGTGAATGAACTTCATTTACAGGATCAACCTCTTGAGCCATATCTTGTAACGAAAGAGAAAATAATTATAAGTGAGGATATTTTAATAAATGGCATATCGCGAGAAGATATTTTAGTTGGTATGCAAGTTGGTAAACTGATCCAGATGGTGCCAATACTGCGAACTGAGGTGGAGAAATACAGAAAAAATTTTCCGCAAGAAGAAGGAAAAAGCGACTTTTTAGGTTTAGTAGTAAAAGGGGAACCAACTTATACTCGGATGATTTCTCAATTCCCTAATAATTTGTATCTTCTTTCAGATTTACTTGAAAAAGTTGGTTTACATATTTGTGAAATATTAGAAGAATATATCTTAGATCTAAACAAACAATTTAAAAAAATCAGTCAATTTGAAAATTACAGACTATTAATTTTTTTAGCACTACCAAAATGTAGAAATGAGGGTGATGAACCTAAAAAAAATGAATATTGGGTATTTGCTATTGACTCAACAATTTTAGAACTAGGAAAAGCTTTAGATATACTTGATTCTGTAAAGGGTCTCGGATCAGGGATTTTATTAGAAGAAAAGAAAACTCAAAAAAAGGATAGTGATTCTTTAAAAAAGATTGATGTCTATGCAATCGCACCGATTTTTGCTCAGAGTAAATCTCTAGCTAGAAAAAGTTCAGGAATAACAAATGAAGAAATTATTAATAAAAAATTTGGAATTATAGGCTTAGGAGCACTTGGTTCACAAATAGTAATGAACTTGGCTAAACAAGGATTAGGGGAATTGATTCTTATTGATAATGATCTTTTACTTCCTCACAATTTAGCTCGTCATCCACTTATTAATAGGTTTGTTGGATTATCAAAAGTAGATGCAATATATAAAAGTTTTGTTGAATCGGTTTTTTATAGTGAAGATAATATTACAACATATGAGATGAATTATTTAGGTGTAAGTGAAAATGGAGATGACCTGCAAAAGAAATGCTATTCTTCTCTTGCATCGACTGATGTTATCTTTGATTTTTCTGCGTCAAGGGCGGTGTCTCAAAAATTAGCACTTGATGAATTCTCTGCCCCTCGCCTTTCTGCATACCTTACTCCATCTGGAAATTACTGCGTTGTTCTTTATGAAGGTGAAAATAGAAGTGTACGGCTTGATGATTTAGAGCAGCAATTAATGGTATCCATTTCCGAAAAATATGAACTAAATAATTTTTGGAAAACCAGCCAAGAATTAATACAAATTGCCGGATCATGTCGTGATTTATCAAGAGTGATGAGTAATGATTTTTTCTTAGGATATAGTGGTGTTATTTCTCGTTTAATAAAAAATATTTTGGTTGATAAAAAGCCAAGAATATCTGTGTTTACTTGGCAAGAAAATCCACAATGTATTTCAGAAATATCAATACCTGTTAATAAGGTCCATGTATATAAACAAAAAGAATGGGAAATTAGAACTTCAGAACTTACATTTTCTAGTTTAAGCGAGATACGCAAAGAAAGATTACCAAATGAAACGGGAGGAATACTCTTAGGGAAAATGAATCACGAGAGAAAAATCATTCATATCTCTCACTTTTTACCATCTCCACCAGATAGTAAGGAATGGCCAATGGCATATATTCGTGGAGTCCAGGGATTAGAAAAGCAAATCGACAAGATTTCCGATGTTACCAAAAATGGATTGAATTATATTGGAGAATGGCATTCCCATCCGGATAATACAAGTATTTTTCCTAGTAAAGAGGATTTAATAGCTCTCGGTTGGGCATCGGAGTATATGTCTGCGATAGGGTATCCCGGATTAATGGCTATTTTGGGAAAAGATAAAATAAAATACTTACTTAAGGAAGAGTGATTTATTTTTCTGATATGCTCCAAAATATACCTTTAACGTAAGACTCTCCCCTCTGTTTTGCTCTGATAAGAAAAATTACCATAATAATTCCACTTATCAACAAATTCATTTTCAATAATATCGTTTGTTGGATGAATCTAAAACAAACCATAATTAGATTCATTATAAATATTATTAGGAATAGTGTTGATAAATTCCTAAAAAGTCCATAAAAGACGTTTTGTGTATGTGCTTTTATGGCTATCGAAGAATTTTTTGATTGTGCATCAAGCTTGCGAAAAATTATTTGTGATAATTGTGTGGCTTTTTTCTGTTTTTCTTTATCAGAAAAGGCTTTTTCATCAAATAATATATTTAGATCTTCTGTTGAGAATTTGAACTTATTTTTAGTAAAAGACAATATATTTTTCAATTCAATCTCAGGACAATATTCTAGGGAATTAATTAGATAAATTTCTGAAAAAAATTTGCCTTTCCAAAATAGAAGTTTTAATAGTGGCTCTATAAAATATTTAGAGAGAAATTTTATTATGTGTCCAATGGTAAAACAAATGCTGATAAACAGAACAGCATCAATAATTTGATTTTCAGTTAAAAACATTGAATAATTAATTTCTTCAAAAGGTCCAAGAACCGAAATTGCCCAAACCGACAAAATTCCCGGTATAAGATCTGCTACTGTATCATAATATGTGAATTTATCCATTTGTCATTGACCTATATTTAATTCTATCCGCCACCTATTTTATTATATCAATTTCATCATATAGGAGCATCCATCACTAGACGTGTATGTTTTGAAATGAATATTTCATTGATCAGACTTGTTAACCCATGTGCTTCTTTTCTACCTGGAAATCTAATGATAATAACCTTTTATATTCTACATATGATCAATATGCAATCTGAATTTTGAACATCTGCTTCCAGTTTTTCGAATAAAATGGAGCGGTAACTATTTATAGGTTCTTACAGATCAACGTATTAAAAGGTGAAGAAATGTGGAAAATTAAACCCGAACTGTTGGACTCCTCCCGAATTGAAGAAGTTGGCAACAAAGCCTTTGCTTACAAAGAAGAAGGCTTCCATTGTTCCGAAAGCATCATCCGGGCTGTCTGGTCGTACGTGATCCCCGATAGAAAAATATCCGATGACGTACTGCGGATCACCATGCCTTTCCGCGGCGGTATGGCAGCCACCACCAGCAGCCACTGCGGCGGGCTGACCATGGGGCTTGCTCTTTCCGGCGCGCTGTACGGAAGAATAGAGCCGGATGGCGATTACAAGCTGGCTCCTTCCATTGCCCGTATGTATTGGAGACTTTTCTTGCAGGAATTCGGTACCTCCAACTGCACCCTGCTGCGTAGAGGGGAACCCGGTCCCGAAGCGCCTACCATTTGCGGCTGCATCATCATCCGTTCCGCCCGTCTACTGCTTTCCTATTTTGATGCATTGAAAGCGGATTTCCCTCCGCTGGAAGAAATTTATTCCTGGACGGTGGATCGCAGTCATGAAGAATGCCACGAGCGTGTTGTTCCTCTGCGAATGAATGACGAAGAATAATGGTAGGGTGGGTTGGTACAACCCACCACATACTTTTCCGAGCGCAATTTTCATCAATTTAATGCTCTCCTTTTAATAAAAATCCCAAAAACTGCGCAATTCAAGTCAGGCAGGAATGGTCAAAGCTGGTTATCCTCAGTAAAAAAGGAGACCAATCTTATGACAAATAAAAATAGCGTGTTTGAGATCCGTCCAATTGGATTTGTGCAGAGCGATGAGCAGAAAGGGCAGTATGAAATAAAACTGCTTCCGCCCTTCGTGGAGGGACTTGGAAAACTAGCTGCTTTCAGCCATGTGATCATTCTCTGGTGGGCTGACCGGCACGACAATCCTAAAGATCGCAGCATTCTGACCACACCGCTTCCGTATGCGAAAGGCACAAAGGCTGGAGTTTTTGCCTGCCGCAGCGAATATCGTCCCAATCCCATCGGCATCACGACCATGCCGATCCTGAATATCGATATGGAACAGGGGATCATCACTCTTCCATGGATCGATGCTTTCGACGGTACGCCCGTTCTGGACTTGAAGCCCTATATTCCAACCTCCGATCGGGTAAGAGATTTTAAGGTGGCGGATTGGATGAAAGCCTGGCCGGAATGGATGGAAGAAGCAGGAGCCTTTTTCGCCGAAAATGAAGTAGACGTCAGTTAATGGTTATCCTATGCTCCTGGTTCCGATTCTTTCTTTCAGAACCAGGGGTAAAATGAAAAATAAAAGAGAGGGTGTGAGAGAGTGATGCAGCCTGTTGTTTGTGAAAAGAAGCAGATCATTCTGGTGGGTATGAGTTTTTATGGCGATCCATTTGACTCCCGGGCAGGATGGGATGGTGAAAACGAGATCGGGCACCTCTGGACACGATTCATGAACTTTCTGTCATCTCATCAAAATGAAATGATAGGAAAACCGCAGGTATTTTATGAAGTCCATATCCACACGGATGAAACCAGAGAGAAGGGTAAATTCGAAATTTTTGTAGGGGCAGAAGCAGACCCTGCGCAGATAGAAAAACTTCCCATCGAACTGTGCGTCAAAGTGCTGCCGAAAACACAGTATGCCATTTTCACATTCAAGGGAGAGGAGATCATATCAGATTGGGAAAAATTGCTTCATGATTGGCTCACCACCTCCGGATTTGAAAGCCCGTATTCCTACAATTTCCAGTTTTATGACGAGCGCTTCAAGGGGATGGATAGGATCGCCGAATCTGTTCTGGATGTGTATGTTCCTGTTATAAAAACTGCCTGAACTATGTGCACGCAGATCGAGGTCATTCACCGGGCGATTGAGTTCATTGAATCTCATTTGCAATCTCATATAACGGTCGCACAGATTGCCGACCATTCCGGCTATTCTATCTTTTATTTCATCCGTACTTTCAATAAGGTTGCTCATCAAACCCCGTATGATTATCTGATCACCCGCCGGTTGAGTGAAGCACTGAAAGTGCTTTGCGAAACCGATCGCCGTATCACCGATATAGCCATGGATTATTGTTTTGAGACCCCCGAAAGCTTTTCGCGTGCCTTCAAGCGCCTGTTTGGTGTGCTCCCCAGCCTCTGTCGTAGTAGAAAATTACCTGTATCTGTTTTTCCTATTCCACAAAAAAGCCTGCAGGACTTACTATTCATCAATTGCAGCGGTTTCATTCCCCCCGAAATCGTGGAATGCAAAGAAAAGATTGCATGCGGATTGTCGTCTGAATTTGACATTGATGACCCGTCAGGTCATCTGAATCAAAAAGAGCGAGCACAGAAGCAAGTGGCTGCTTATTTAAAAGGAAGAAAGGCAAAGATACTTACGGTGCGGTCTTATTCTGATAAGCGATGGCAGAACGGCTATTTGTTCAAGGGCTTTGAGGTGGAGAAAGAAGAGAATATCCTCCCTCCACTTACTGTCCAGCAAATTCCAGTCGGGCAGTATGCCAGAATTTTCTGCAAGGATTCCGACCGGCAGGCTGCCATGTGCTATCTGCTGTATACCTGGATACCTCAGATGGATTGCAAATTGAAATATCGTTTTCTTATTGAAGAAATTTGTGAGGGTGCAGGTCCGGAACTAGATCGATCGGTAAGAATCCCTATCCAATAATTTTATATGTCAACAGGAAAGATTGGAACAACCCACCAACGGAGTTTTCTCCCCTGTACGAAGTATGGGGGAGATTGAGAGGGGGTTCTTCTATCTCTTCGCCCCATTAGGATAACGTAATAGTAGGGTGGGTTGGAACAACCAACCAATGATCTTCCCTATATATAAAAGTGTTTTTCGAATGATGTGCAAGAAAAAAACTGGAATGAGCTGTTTTCAATATCTGTCTGGTCAAGATTGTATTTCTTTCCAGAATATATATAATAACCATATACTCACTTGTAACTTCAGGGGTGTGCATTAATTCCACAAAACGTCATAGTGTGTGAAAATCAAATTCGCATTAATAGGTTGGTCATTTTAATATTAATTAAATATTTAAAAAGACGGCTGTATATATTTCTAGTTTATAAGAGGAGGTGAAACGAAAATAAACTAGATATAAAAAACCAATTAAGTACTACGATTTTTTTGAATAGGAAGGAGGTTATAAATGGAGAAAAAACTAAAAGTGGTTCGTGATTATAAACCTGTGGTAACTTCCATCGTAAAAAAGGACATTAAGCAGCTTGGAGCCTACGTTGATAACCTTAACAGCATTCTAAAGGATCCAGGAGTTGTTGCTCTTAGAATATGCGAATGCTGCATTGATATTACTATAAGTCGACCAGGGGAAGATTACATGAAGTTTTCTGTAAAATAAAATAATGAGCGGTAGGCATCATATATGCTTACCGCTCGTTTACCGGAATGGATATTTTATGTTAACGTCAAGTCGCTATAATATTTTTATTCCACTTTTTGATTCATGCCAGGGGGCATCATTTTTACTATTTAATACACTTTCAGGATCCATTGATTTGGTGGACGATGTCATTCACGACACTCTTCTAAGCTTGAATTCCGAAGATAAAGTATTATGTAAAGAATTTGGGGATAATAACGATAAAAATCTGGCTGATGAAGTAATTGATTATTTGGATAGACGTGGTTATCTTTTCATGAATGAAGATGAAGAAATGGAACATTTCGACCTTCTTTATAAAACCTTTTTAACCTTCCATCGTCAAAATTATCCTCAATCAGTTGTTGTGATTCCGACATATCATTGCAATCTCCAATGTAAATACTGCTGGCAGCGACTGCACAATATGGATTCGGGAGTTATCACTGATGAGGTAATTAATAGATTGTTTTCGAGTTTACCGGAAATTATTGAGAACATGGACGAAAAGAAAATAGAGCTGGTAGTTTTCGGTGGTGAACCTCTGATGGATTATCAAGACCTGACTAAGAAAGTCACTTCTATTTTGAAAAAATCAAAAGAACATGGTTTTGCCACAAAGATCATAACTAATGGTACGGGGTTGGCAGATTTTATTGATGATAATTACCAATTAATTGACCTGATTCAGGTAACAATTGATGGTCCACCAGAAATTCATAATCGAAGGCGCCCTCTTCCCGGGGCTGATTCATTTGACCTAATTCTCAAAGGATTAGACAGAGCTTTGAAATGCAAGAAGTTCATTAATCTTAGAGTAAATGTTGATTTTGAAAACCTTCCATCGTTGCCAATTCTGGCTAATATTTTAGAAGAGCATGGCTGGCTGGGTAACGGATTATTAGATGTCCATCTGGCTCCTACAAAAAATCATGGAAAAAATGAAACTCCTGGAAATCAAGGAAATATTCTTCAAAGTGTTCTTAAATTGAGAGACGAAAATGAGCTAATGAAGATCTATAATCTGGATGGCTTCTCCGGATATAAATACATTGAAGGTTTCAAGGAAACCGGTTTGTTGCCGCTACATAGATTCTTTCATTGTGAGGCTCAGACCAACTTCTGGGCTTTTGATCTAAGAGGGGACGTTTATGCTTGCTGGGATGCTGCCGGTATTCCTGATCTTTCTGTTGGTAAATTTTCACCAGAAGTGATGATGGATAAAGAAAAACTTTCAATATGGAGAGATCATAGCAGCCTTGAATCTGAAAAATGTAAAAAATGCAAGATAGCGCCCAATTGTGGAGGTGGCTGCTTATTCATGGCAATAGAAAAGAGTAATGATTTTTTATCTAATTATTGTGATCCATTATTAGCTGATTACCATCAAGCTATTACAACTAATCTTGATTGGTTTAAAGAACATGCAGAATTAGGAGATCATGCAGTTGGTCTGGTTGTTTCAGATAGGGTTATATCAGAGATCAATCTTGAATATGGCTTGCTGGATAGATAACTGTTTAATGTATACCATTGGAGAAAATAATTTGGGTGATCTAAATCAGTCACAAATACAATGACTACAAAAGAGGCTCTGAAAATCCTGTTCTTTCAGAATGGTAGAAGCCAGGAGGGGTATTTTTATAACAGCTCACCTGGTTTATTGCCAATGATAGATGATGTCAGGAAAAAGGGATTTGATATTTCATTCTATAAAGACGAAGAGCTTTTCTTAAAGGATTGCGTTGATTCCGGAGCAGATGTCATCGCTATTTCTGCAATTGAACGTACGCTTTTCCAATCGGTCGAATTGGCAAAAAAAGTCAGGTCTATTGGATACAGCGGGATCGTAATGATCGGTGGAAATACCTTAAAACCTTATCTGGAGGATCTTATTCAAGAGATTTTTGATATTGTTGTTGGTGAAGAAAGCGAACTAATATTTCCATCAATTTTGTATCAGATAGCGATCTGGAAACAAAAAAAGCCGAATAAAAAAGATATAAAATGCGTTGAGTATTTCCCGTCGATCGTTACCGAACGAAAGGTGGGAGAAAAAGGGGGTGCACTTGATGGTAAAGCGATAAAGATAATTTCTCAAGCATACTTTACACGGGTGGATTACAAGATAGGCGTCAGTGAAATATGTATTCGTAATGGGAAGACAGGTTCAATATATAGGTTTTATCCTCCTGAAAGCAAATCTCAAAACAATCATCCAACGTTTAATTGTCTTCCTGAAGATTACGAATTAGAGCAAACGTTTAGTATTCCCTGGGATATTATAAAAAAAAATAAATGGACTACACTTGAGATTTTTGGTCAGCGGGGATGTCCATGGGGACGCTGTATCTTTTGCAGCATGAGAAAATCTGTTGTTCGTGCATTATCAAATAAAACAATCTTATCTACAATTGAAAATGCAAAAAACCACGGAATTCCCCGCATCTCTTTTTCCGACGACATGTTTGTTCAGAAAATAGGACGAACTCGTGAATTAGTGAAATCGATTTCTGAAATGAATACCGGTATACGGTTTCGTGCACAGACAACACCGTCCCGATCGATTTGGGGTCTTCTAGAATCTATATCAAGAGCTGGTTTTGACGAATTGTGTTTTGGTGTTGAAACACTGAATGCCAACCGGGCGGAATTTTTGGGTAAGACCAGCAATGGTGAAAGATATTTACGGGAGGCAAAGGAAACAATCCTCAGGACAGCCACAGCAGGAATTGTTCCGATTCTCTATATGATCCTTATTGATCCCAGATCGACCTTGAGTGAAATTGCATCAGACCTTCTTAAGGGCATAGAGTTATTATCGAATGTCTATAATAAAACAAGCGTTTTACCAATGTTATCCTGGTCACTTGTTTTATTACCTATTAGCAATGGTATGTTAGGAAAGGATTATCTTTATAGTACTACCACTGCAAATCTTGGAAAGAGATCATTTCAAATTCCATTTGAATATTATTTCCCTGATGTTCTTGTAAAATTTATTGAAAAAGTCAAGCAGAACACAAACAATCTTCCATTAAGTAGAGATAGCTATGAAACATTAAAAGGATTGATGGTCGCTCTTAAAGATATTGCTGAAGAATATGGGGAAGGCGGTATTTTCAAGCAAATGACTCAGGGACTTAAAAAACACATGATGTTGAGAAAAGCCCTTCTAAAAGATATTCTTGCTACTGCACAGGATATTGTGCTTTTGCCTAATCAAAAAAACCCTATGTGGTGGTTGGAGACTTCTTCATTACGTTATAACTTTCATAGGTTTGCTTCCTTTTCTGAAGGCATGACGAAATATGTTGAGGTGCTTCAATCTTATACAAAAAATTAATGATGGGATGGGTCCCATATCCGAAAAATAATTTATCTCTTACCCGAAACCTGTCGTTTACATTACCATGAAGGTCTGCTTATGCAGACCTTCTTCCTTTGTTTAAACGATCAGGCGGATTCGAGAGAATCCGCCTGATATGGAAGTAAGGCAAAATTTGGTTTCTGCTGCTAAACTGCGACAGCAAATACTCCAAATGCTGCCAGATACCAGACTATGAATAACGTTGCCAGGGCAACACCGGTATATACCCGTCCGGTTTTGCGGAAGAAATAGGTATATATGCAGGCTACAACAGGATAGAGAACGATCAGTGGTATGTAATAAATTGCGCCCATTCCTGCAGCCATCGGTCCAAGCATGCCGGAACCATTGATCAGCATAGTACTACCTGCGATGAGCGGCATGTAGAAGAGAAGCAGCCATACTCCAGCGCCCAGTGTGAGCACGATGGAGTTGATAAGCATTTCTTTACCCAGGGAGAGTTTTCCTTCTTTTGGGCGTAAGAATCCGGCAAACGAAATACCCATTGGAACGTAGAAAATGGCAAAGGGAATCAGGTAGCCAAGAAATGCGGAGAAACGGGATAGATTCATTGGCATCATTGCTACAACCCAGGCTCGGAAGTCGACTTTAAGGACTTTGGTGGTGAAGCAAAGGATCAGATAAATTGGGAGCAAAATCAGTACTGCCATCCATATTGATTTCCAAACCTTATCCCATTCGATTCCTTTTCCTGCGGTGGTCAAGCCATAGTTTACAGCCGTTGCGCCTTGTTTCTTGGTAATTACAAAATGATTGAAGATGAGCAGCGCGATGGTGATCACACCGACAATGATAGACCAGACCATGTAAATGTTGGTGAAGTTCTGCGACCAAAGAGTATTTGGAGAGAGCCATCCTGAGAAGAACATACCTTGAAATACCCATGTATAAAGAAGTGGACCAACCGCAGTGGTGATCAGGGCGCCGATCCACCAGTTAATGCCTTTTAAGCCTTTGTATTCAGGAACAGGCTGCACTAATGGTTTGAAGTATGAAGTCTTTAGCAGTTGGGATCCCATGGCAAATATGAAGAGGAATGCGCCAAGCAATGCTGAAGCGGTGCCCAGGAACTTCCATCCCCAGATTTGGTTTGAAGATGCTAAACTGCTTCCGCCTTCCAGCGTCATTCCCATCCAATCTATGACATTGGCGATGGCTGCCCGTGAATCTGTTGAACCAGCATGGTCTTCCCATGGCTGATAAAGAATACGAGCGGTTCCATCTTCAATAGAACCATAAACTTTATCTACTACAATGGGGTCGGTGGTTCCGAAAACAGGTTGAATGACTATCGATGTGGGTGCGTCCGTGCCTTTTCCAATGAGAACCATACCTCCCAGTTCCGTTACCGTTCCAATGTTGAAAGCGACATTCTTCAAGCCTTCACAGGGTGAGATGTCCGGACTGCCGGGAGCGGTGCATTCAGATTCCATGTAGAAAATGGAGTTGTAGCTGTCTGGCATGGCGTTTGCTGCCACCGTGACAGGACCAAAACCGCCCTGCGACATGCCTACCAACCCGATATTGTTTTTATCAACCGTGCTGAGCGACAGTAAATAATTTAGCGCGTCCACGCCGCCGTAGCCATTTTCTGCATTGGCACCATTGGATAATCCATGCCCGGTCATATCTACTGAAAGGACGACATACCCGCGGCGAGCCATCTCGAGCGCTGTATTCGACATATAATTTTTCTGGTTGTTCAAACCATGGATCATGAGAATGCCAGGTGCAGGGTTGGCAGCGCTGACTGTTTTGGGCGTATATATGTATGCACTGAGTACATACCCATTGGTCTTATTGATCTTTACTTCCTCGACAGTTGCTGCACCCGCTCCGGTATTGATCCAAGATCCCAGCAAGCTGCCTCCCAACATCAAAATAAGAGCAATGATAAGCAGTTTCGATGTATCAATTTTCTTTTTTTCCATTGTTATCCTCCAATTTATTTTCTTAATAACACCGTCGATTGCTTTACTTATCTTGAGCTTGATTCCTCCTTTCTATAAATGTTTATTTAAAATGTCTTACTTGCCCCAAAATACATAAGACACCAAAGTCATATGAAAAATTGTGAAAGGCAATATATGTTGAGTACCGTGGGAATTTTCAATATACGGTTCATGAATTAAAAATTTCATAATTACGATCTTGATAATTACTTATATTTTCTCAATGTGTAATTTCATTATTGCAAAAATGGAATAGCATGTAAATTAGGTGATTCCCCCAATATTTAAAAAATACCCCATTACGAGGTATTTTTTAGAGTATGTCGTATACTCCAAAGGAGTATGTGTTATTTTAACAACCAGCCAATTGTACGTGAAACAGCTTTTTTCCAGCCACAATAGATCTCTTCACGGTATTCTTCAGTGTAATAAGGTTCAAATTTCCGGTCTATTTCAACCAGTGCACTGATTTCATCCATTGATTCCCAATATCCGGTTGCCAATCCTGCCATAAAAGCGGCTCCTAAAACAGAACTCTCATATACGACAGGGCGTTTTACAGAGATGCCTAAAATATCGGAAAGGAACTGCAGTAAAAAGTCATTTTTTGCGCCACCGCCGGTAACACAAATTTCAGATATCTCTTCTCCATATTTTTGATTAATTGCAATAAATGAATCTTTTATCTGATAAGCCATCGCTTCAAGCGCAGCTCGTACCAGATGATTTTTAGACGTAGATTGAGTTATTCCGAAAAATGATCCTCTGGCATAGACATCACCATATGGACTTCCCAACCCATTAAAGGCGGGAACAAAATATACTCCTTGGGTGTTGGGAACTCGGTTAGCCAGTACTTCAGCTTCTGCCAGGTCATGAATGATTTCCAATTCATCACGCAGCCATTGGATAGCGGCGCCTGAAGTATTTACCCAGCTACTGATCCCTCGTGCTATTTTGTTTTCCACTGTCCATAGTATGGGGGAATCCAGACCAAAGCCAGGTGGGAAAATGCGGTTGCCAACATTGAGTGTCAGAGAAGAGCCGGTACCTATATTGCATGACATCATTCCCTTATCGAAACAAGCTTGTCCAAAGACCGAAGAAAACTGGTCTCCAATATCACTGGCGATTGGCAGACGACATCCTAAAAAGATATTCGGGTCTGTATAGGCATAAATCTCACTTGAACTATGCAGTTCAGGCAAAACCTCATAAGGAATTCCCATTTCTCGCAAGAATTCATCATCGTACCCAAGTGTGTGGGTGTTCAGCAGTAAGCTCATGCAGGTATTCGATAAGTCGGTGACATACACTGCACCTCCTGAAAGCTTCCATATCAACCATGAATCGACAGTACCAAAAAGCAATTCGCCTCGGATTATTCCCCTCTGGATGGATTTGTCATTTTCCATCAACCACTTGATCTTCGTCCCAGAATTGTTTTGAAAAATATGCGTGCCGGTTCTTAAGGTTATTTCCTCTTCTTGCCCCGATATTAGTTTTTCGCAAAGGGCTAAATTACGATTATCCTGCCAGCTTATCGCCCGCCCTACAGGCTCTCCCGTCTGTTTATTCCAGCAAATTGTTGTTAAAAGCTGATTACTAATGCCGATTGCGTCAATATCTTCGGGGGTGATTCTGTGTTTATCCAAAGCTTCTTTGGCTGCTTTTAACGTAGAATCAAGAATCTCATATGGATCCTGTTCCACCCAGCCTGGTTGAGGATAGTAAAGGCGGTTTTCAATAGAAGCGCTGGATACAATTCTGGCATTATGATCAAAAATAACAGCTTTTGTCAATGTTGTTCCCTGATCAATTCCCAGAATATACCTTGTCATGGTGTATCTCTCCTTGTTCATGAGTTTAATTGCATAGAAAGCATCTATGATTACTCCTCATCTGAATTGTCTAGAAGTCCAAATTTCAGGCTTGTTCGGACTAAAGTAGCCACATTATCAACATCTAATTTCCGCATGGCATCCCGTCTCTGTTTTTCAACCGTCTTGACGCTGACTTGAAGTTCCTTTGCGATTTCTTTGGTTGTAAGACCATTGACGATCTTTTTAACTACTTGCCGCTCCCGTGGAGAAAGATGGTTCAGTGGGTTCTGAGATTGTTTACTGGCTGTACGGGTGAGAATATGGGAAGCGCCCGCACTTAGATATATGCTGCCGCGATTGGCGGCATGAATGGCGTCGGTTAATTCATCACTGACAGATTGCTTTAACACGTAGCCGAGTGCACCTAATTCAAAAGCCTGTTTTACCAGAGCGTTGTCATCATACATCGATAAGATCACTACCTTGGGAGAAGGATTGATTTCTGCAAGCTTTTTTAGTACCTCTATACCATCCATCAGGGGCATCGAAATATCCAATACCAGCACATCTGGTTGTAGTTCTTGGACAAGTTTGATTGTTTCCAGACCATTACCAGCTTGACCTATTACACTGAAATCCTGTGATTCATCCAGAAGTTTGAAAATACCTTCCCTAACAATATGATAATCTTCAGCGATAACTATTCGAATCATTCTCTTTTCCATTATATATTTTTCTTAACAGGAATCGAACCACTAATTCGAGTCCCCTTTGAAACAGCTGTATCGATTTCGAAACTTCCATCAAGGAGATAAAATCTCTCCCGAATTCCACGTAAACCTATTCCCTCTTGTATATCCGGCAGAGAAAAACCGATACCGTTATCTTCGATGGATATGTTGATATCACCGTCAGAATAATCTAAATTTACCCATACGGAGGTTGCTTTCGAATGCTTGACCACATTGGTCAACCCTTCCTGGACAAAGCGGTAGATCGTGGTTACCTGGTTTTCTTGAAGGTCGGGAATGCCTTCCTGGCAGCTCAGATCGATCGTTAACCTGTTAGCTTCTTCAACAGATGTGCATAAGGCATCCAATACTTTAGGCAGAGACACTTTGCTTAATGAGGGCGGATAAAGCTGGAAAAAGATCTGACGTAGATGTTTTATGATGATCTCAAGGTTTTGCGATGCGTTGTTGATCTCCTCAATGTCCACTTTCCCGTTGTTTTGGATGATCTCTTTTAAAGAACGAAGCTGCATGAGTAAAGCAGTCATACGCTGACCAATTTCATCGTGCAGGTCGCGTGAAATGCGATGGCGCTCATCTTCCTGTGCGGTAGCCAATTCAAGGATTGTTTTTTTCAACTGCTCTTCAGTTTGAGCTTGCTGCGTAATATCGTAAGAAAAAAGTACAATGTCTTCTATTTCATTGCTATTCCCGGCAATAGGTGAAATGAATGTTTGAAACCAGTGATCGCCCTTTTTGTGTTTGATGATTTGAGTAATGCCGGAGGATAGTACCTGGTTGAATACAAGTTGGAATCGATGTTTTTGTATTTGAGGCAAATAAGACCAGATTGAGGTTCCAACAATATAATCATTGGAGATTTCTTGATTCTTATTTACCGCCTTGTTTTTAAAAACGATAATTCCCTGAAGATCGGTAAGGATTACTTCATTTACCTGGGTGTCAAGTAATCGCCAGGCAATATTTTTGTTGTCATTAATATGATTGTTCTTATGGTTGTGATCTTTTATCGGCATGGCTTGATTTTAGTTGTTAGACATACTCACGCAATTCCGGTTAAACGACTTTAGATGATTATAAGCATAATTTTAAAGAAATAATCACATGACAGGAATGTGTATTTCCGCGATATTTTTCTTCTAAAATTTTTCAGTAATTGTAAAAGAAGCGGAAAAGTTCTTTACAGCATTTCACTGGTTACAGGAGGGGGAATATAAACAATGTAGTGTTTGTATAGGATGGATTGGGAACCTACCTTGCTTATCTGGGTTGAGAAAACTAGTGAATGAATCTTAATCTCCCTAAAATTCTTCAATATTAAGTAGGTGAATATAAAAAATTGGTAAACAAATAATTGAAATATAGGGTATAATCCAACGCTTGTTAAAATAAAAGTTCTAGAATAAAAAGTAATTTTTGATTTGGAACCGATGCTTGACCAGGCAATATATAAAGAAAGGAGTTCCAAATCATGTCAGAAAAAGAACAAGGTACCGTAAAATGGTTCAATGGAGCGAAAGGTTATGGTTTCATTGAGCGCGCACAAGGGAATGATGTTTTTGTCCATTTCAATGCTATCACTGGTGATGGCTATCGCAATTTAGAAGAAGGACAAAGAGTTGAATTCACAGTTGTGCAGGGTCAAAAAGGCCCCCAGGCTGAAAATGTCGTGGTTCTCTAAATAGAGAAAAGATTTAAAGAAGAAACGGAATGACAATTTTGTCATTCCGTTTTTATTTTTTAAACCATTTTGATCACATGTTGTTTGAAAAAATTCACCAGGAGAAAGATGAGATCCCAACTCACCTGTTTTATTAAAAACGATATGGTGCAACATACTCATGGCTCTCCTGTTAATAGTATTTACTGTAAAACTACCGGTTAAAGATCAGCCATTTGCCTGTCTACAAGGAGTATGGTATCCACAATATCCATTTAGTTCCAACATTGTTGTACATAAAATAGGTAAGGGGACTTGAGAAATGATTAACTTAGTAATTGCCGTACAATTACTTATCTGTATCAAGTCCCCATTTTTCGAATAATCCTTTATAGAATGAAGGTTGAGGGAAATCCGGCATCATTATCCGAGTTTGCTGCCGGTAGCTGCGCCCATCCTTTTCAGCCTGCTGCAGGGTTTCAACAAGCCCCTCAAGTTTACTGATAGGTATGGAGAATATCATTTCATCATAACCTGTTATCGCTCTTTCGTATTCACCTGGATCTGGAATGGTGATCCTGTATTCCTCTTTTTCGATGACCGGCACGATTGAGTAAATGCATGATTCAGTCCGATCGAAAACTGAATGAACGAGTTCCCGGTCATGTTTTTTAACCGCCGCAACTAAATGCAAAAGTTGAGCAGTATTCGAGTAAATAAGTACGACATCCGGTATAAAATTAGCATTTTTAAGTGGAGCTGAAACCAGCCCAATGTATTTTCCAATTTCGAACCTGGGAAAGAATGAATGGTTGTCGATGAATTCATCATGCGGATCTTCAACCAATCCGAAACCCATCAAAGGAGCCCAGCACCAGTTATCTTCCTTCAGCATAGCAATGGTTTCACCGCTGCGGCGGTTCATTGCAAATGCCTGACATTGTGCCAGATGATATCCGTGTTCTTGTTTAGGTCTGATAGCTCCGTCCGGAATATCCTCTTCTTTTTCCAACATTTTTATAGCGATAGGATAAGTACACAGCATTAATAGTTGCTCAAGTTCCTGACCCAGGTAATTAAATTCTTCAATCGATGGCATATGGTATCTCCGTAATTCAAATCATTATACGATTTTTATGTAGAAAAGAGGAGAATTTCTATAAAGCAGAATTCTTCTATGAGAAATCGGAAATAGAGATCAAAAAATAATTTAACAATATAGAAAATAAAAAATGGCTTAAACTAAGAAAATTAAAACAAGTAAAAAATTACTCAAGTAGGTATTTAAGTTCACATATATTTTTTTGAATAATAAAAGGTGCAGTATCCTTTTATATTTTGTGAGGTTTCTCAAACTTACAATTTTGGTATGTAAAATAGAAGGATTTTTATCTTTAACCTGCTGATTAAAAGTCAATTACTTCATCTTTGTAGGGAATATTTGTATTTACTTCCACCCAGACAATATGATTTTACATATTCCCTTAAAATATAAGAAATGAGAGAGTATTTTTCGCATTCGATCAATGGAAAGTTGATCCATTCAAAAAAAAGTTTCTATCAGACTCAAATTTGCCTGTCAATATAGAAAATATAATTACAGACTGAATGAATATTGACCCTACATGATATACTATTTTTTTCTTAGTAAGTTTTCACTCTAAATATTAGTGGCAAAACGTGCTAAAAAACTTTTTATTAAATTCACGCAAAGGATGCTTGATTATCTAGGGTGCAATTATTAGAAAAATTACACAATAAAATTCATGAAGACGGCACATATGGACTATAAAGCTATCATTAATTCTGTTATTCAAGGGGATGATTCTTTACCTCATGTTCTTATCTATGAATTTGATAAAACAAAAGTATATCGAATCGATCTGCCGACTCCAATCGTAATGCGAATTGCCGAGGGGGAAACATCCTCTCAGGATTATCGCGCTTCACTGCAAGCGGAATTAGCTGCGGATGATGGATTAACCTCGAAAATTCTTCACTGGGAAACAAGAGAAATAAACAACCAGCCTTGTGGTATTCAGATCCAAACTTTCATTCCGGGAAAGCCGATCGATCATTTCCCAAATGAGAAGGAATCAAAAGCAGTTGTTCAAGCCGTTTACACACTGCATCAAAGGCTTTCTTGGGCAGTAGATAAGATCGGAGCCAATTCGGCGCCACCCTTCCATGAGTTGATCAAACAGATAGTGCCTATGGTTGAAGACTGCCCGGTTAAAGAAACTGCAGTAAAACTATTAAATAACAGCCGGTATCTTGAATTGATGGCTCAGCCGGAGCAAACCCTGATCTATGGCGATCTCTGGTATAAGAATCTGCTGATGGAGAAAAATGGAAGTGAAGACGTTGTCCGCTTTGTGGATATTGATCCGTTGGTTTTAGGTCCGGCGATCCTTCAACCCGGAATTCTTTTCTCATCCTATTTTTTATTAACCAAATTGTTGCTTGAACCGGACACACTTAATTCATTCGATCTGGGAAAATATCTATCCTTATGGCCTGAATCCTTGAATGAATTTGATATCCTGTTAATGATGCTTGTGTTCCCGGTAGGGTTGGGGCTGCGTAAAGAGTTGCAATTATTACAAGCTGAAGATCTTAATCCCGATGTTCGCCGATCAACGATGAAGTCTTTTGAACAGAGTATTGAATTCCTCAGTAGATACATGGCGGTACGAGATTATCATATTTAAACCCAGATAAAAAAATATTTTCTTACTGCCATGCTCTGTGTGGGAGCGTAGGATAAGACGTTCTAACATGGAGCATTGGAACAAGAATTAAAAAATCCTGAAAAAAATGATGTACCAGGGAATCGAATCCTGAACCTATTAATTAATGTCTCTGTAATACATTGTCCATTGTGTTCACCCTGTTTCATTCCAATTACACCCGGAATGGCGACTCAATATATAGAGAAAAATTACATAATCACCTGTTATACACATATATGAGAGGTGCAAACGGTAGTTAATGAGAGAGTTTTGGAAAAATGCATACAGATGAGCATGTACTTCATCAATTTAATTATTAATATTTCAAATGGGATATTAATAATAAAAACATACACTAAATCTATTGACATTAGCAACGGTAATAACAGGCTAATAAATTAATATCTCTATACGGTTATTTTTATTTTTTGAGCGGAGAGTCAATCATTGAATGAAAATAAGCGTGTAATATCATTGCTACAAATCATATTTAATTTACTCTTCTGAATTATATTAATCTATAAAGATGCAGAATAATGTTTTCTTTAAAAATTATCATTAACATTGGATAACGAATTTAGTTAGAGAGGAGAAATAAAATGATCTTGAAAAAATCCGAAGCAGAATCTCCGACATATGCTGAAAGCATCATCAACACTGTGCGTGAGCCTTTAATTGCTCTGGATCAAGATTTAAGAGTGGTCTCCGTCAGCCGATCCTTCTATGAATTCTTTAAAGTAAAACCTGAAGAAACTGTGGGACAGCTCATTTATGACCTGGGCAATAAACAGTGGGATATCCCCAAACTGCGGGAACTGTTGGAAACCATCCTTCCCCAAGAAACAACCTTTGATAACTATGAAGTTGAACATGATTTTGCAACCATTGGCAGGCGCATCATGCTTCTGAATGCCCGGCAGATTCAAAGAGTATTTGGAAAGGAGCGGATCATCCTACTGGCTATCGAGGATATCACCGAACGCAGGGATATAGAACTTGGACTTGAAAAAGTCCGCAAAGAATTGGAGGTAGCTAAACTATTAGAAGATGAAGCTCGCGAATACGCGGAGAGCATCATCAACACTGTGCGTGAACCTTTAATTGCTCTGGATCAAGATTTAAGAGTGGTCTCCGTCAGCCGATCCTTCTATGAATTCTTTAAAGTAAAACCTGAAGAAACTGTGGGACAGCTCATTTATGACCTGGGCAATAAACAGTGGGATATCCCCAAACTGCGGGAACTGTTGGAAACCATCCTTCCCCAACAGGCAACCTTTGATAACTATGAAGTTGAACATGATTTTGCAACCATTGGCAGGCGCATCATGCTTCTGAATGCCCGACAGATTCAAAGAGTATTTGGAAAGGAGCGGATCATCCTGCTGGCTATCGAGGATATCACCGAACGCAGGGATATAGAACTTGGACTTGAAAAAGCCCATGAAGAGTTGAAGGAGTTAGCCGTAGAATTAGAACGTACCGCTCGAGTAAAAACTGAATTCCTGGCTAATATGTCTCATGAGCTCAGGACACCGCTTAACTCTATTAACGGTTTCTCAGAGGTTTTATCCGATGAGACTTTTGGACCACTTAATGAGAAGCAGAAGATGTACGTCAACAATGTTTTAACAAGCGGAAAGCACCTGCTTTTGCTGATAAACCAGATTCTTGATATGGCAAAACTTGAAGCAAACAAAATGACGCTGTCTCTATCTATCTTACCTATGAAAAGTCTTTTACACGAGTTTTCAATGCTTGTAGCAGATATGGTTAGTAGAAAAAAGCTTCAAATGTCGCTAGATATAGCCGAGGATTTGCCGAATATTGAAGCTGATGAACTTAAGATAAAGGAAATACTTTATAATCTGCTTTCAAACGCAGTTAAATTCACTCCTGAAGGTGGTCAAATCGGTATGCAGGCGAGGAGGAAATCTGTTTCCGAGATTGAAATAACTATCTGGGATACAGGAATCGGAATAGCACCTGAAAACATGGAGAAGATATTTGAAGGGTTTTTTCGTGTCGATACTCCCTATTCTCAAGTAACTGAGGGAACGGGACTCGGTTTGCCGCTTGCAAGAAAACTAGTTGAATTGCACGGTGGGAAGCTTATTGTAGAATCGAAAGGGTTAAATAAAGGTACCTTGGTCCGATTTATTTTGCCTAATAAACCTTATGAAGCGATGTGAAATGAGGAAGAAAGCATTAGTTGTCGATGATAATAAAAACAATCTGACGCTTGAAAAAGATCTTTTGGAGATCGCTGGCTTCGAAGTATTTGAAGCTGAAAATGCTTTTAACGGAATTGTCATTGCCAGGAAGGAAATACCGGATATCATAATAATGGATGTGCGGCTTCCTGATATGCGTGGAACCAAAGCCGCCATGATATTGCATCAAGACAAAGAAACTTGTGAAATTCCTATTGTTTTTGTGACCGCTTCTGTAATGTCAGAAGGTCTAGAAGAGGTAGAAGCTGTTGCCAACTCCGGATTTATTGGTAAGCCGATCAATACACGCACTTTTGCGAAAGAAATCAGTCAATATATTAAATGACTTTTCTAACATAATGAAAAGTTAAATTCAAAAGAGATAAAGGATGATAGACAAACAAGTAATCTTGGTCGTTGATAACCAACCCGAAAACATTGAACTTCTTGAAGCATTTCTTATTCCGCAGGGTTATAAAGTTATCAAAGCGGCAAATGGAGAACAAGCGCTGGAGTTACTCTCTTGTAATCAAATCGATCTGATCTTGCTGGACGTAATGATGCCTGGCATGGATGGTTTTGAAGTCACCCGCAGGATCAGGCAAGATAATGTACATAAACTGCTTCCGATTATCTTGGTTACTGCATTACGGGAAACTGAGGATCGGGTAAAGGGAATTGAAGCTGGTTGTGATGATTTTATTTCCAAACCCTTTAATAAAATTGAACTTTTCGCCCGTGTCCGATCCCTGCTGAAGGTCAAGGCTTATAACGACCTAATGAGTAATTACCGGGAGGAGCTGGAGTCCGAGGTGGCAAAAAGAACCGAGGAATTAAAACATGCTTTTGAGAGGATAAAAGCTGCTTCACTCGAGACGATTTATCGGCTGTCTATAGCCTCCGAATTCAACGATGAGAATACTGGCATACATATCAAGCGCATGAGCCAGTATTCTTCTAGTATTGCCCGCAGTTTGGGATTGAATGAAAGTACGATTGAAACCATACTTTATGCAGCACCCCTGCATGATGTGGGTAAGATTGGTATCCCTGACAGGATACTGATGAAACCAGGCAAGCTTGATCCTGATGAATGGGAAATTATGAAACAGCATACGATCATCGGTTCGAAAATTCTCAAGGGCTCGAACGCTGAATTCATCCAACTGGGGGAGACTATAGCCCATTTTCATCACGAGAAATGGGATGGAAGTGGCTATCCAGCTCATTTAAAAGGTGTAGAAATACCAATCGCCTGCCGCATCGTGGCAATTGCGGATGTATTCGACGCCCTGACTTCAAAACGACCCTATAAGGAAGCGTTCTCTTTGGAGAAGTCAATGGCTATTATCAGAGACGGGAGGGGAAGCCACTTCGACCCGGATGTGGTGGATGCTTTCTTTGCCATCCAGGACGAGATACTCACTATAAAAAAGCAATTTGGAAATGCAATCTGAGTTTATCCAATTAATAATAGACCCAGTCAATCCAGTTTCGACTTAATAAAGCGAAATAGGGGAGTTCAAGACAAATTTAGCATACCCATTTGTATCGGAATTTGCATCATCCATAAATAAAGGATAATGATGCTACATAAAGATAGTGCTCCAGTTCAGAGTCAGAGTTAAAAAATCCTTATTTACAAATTCATTCGCTTTGAATACAAATTCCGGGCTAGAAATTAATTCGTAGTTAAAAAGTATCGTTGGATCTTTTACAACTCTGTCGCATCGGTTGATTTTCAAGATTGATTATTCTGTAAAGTGTGGAAAGGTAATTCTTATTTCCCATCCTTATATAAAATATAAAGTGACGCACCAGGGAATCGAACCCTGAACCTACTGATTAAGAGTCAGTTGCTCTGCCTTTATTGGGGAATTCAATATCTTTGTATGAAATAATTGAATTCCCTTTCACCCGATCAGTAGGCTTTTTATTGATTCACTTAAGGAAGAACGCACAAAAAAGTTTGGTCAACTGTACGCGAAGGATGTTTCATTATCCGGAGTGCAATTATTATGAAAACATATAAAAATTTATGAGGGCAGCATATATGGATTACAAAGCGATCATTGATTCTGTTTTACAGGGGGATGTTTCTTTCCCTCATGTTCTGATCTATGAATTTAATAAAACGAAGGTATACCGCATCGATCTGCCGACTCCAATCGTAATGCGAATTGCCGAGGGGGAAACATCCTCTCAGGATTATCGCGCTTCACTGCAAGCGGAATTAGCTGCGGATGATGGATTAACCTCGAAAATTCTTCACTGGGAAACAAGAGAAATAAACAACCAGCCTTGTGGTATTCAGATCCAAACTTTCATTCCGGGAAAGCCGATCGATCATTTCCCAAATGAGAAGGAATCAAAAGCAGTTGTTCAAGCCGTTTACACACTGCATCAAAGGCTTTCTTGGGCAGTAGATAAGATCGGAGCCAATTCGGCGCCACCCTTCCATGAGTTGATCAAACAGATAGTGCCTATGGTTGAAGACTGCCCGGTTAAAGAAACTGCAGAAAAACTGCTAAATGACAGCCGATATCTTGAATTGATGTCGCAGCCGGAGCAAACCCTGATCTATGGCGATCTCTGGTATAAGAATCTGCTGATGGAGAAAAATGGAAGTGAAGACGTTGTCCGCTTTGTGGATATTGATCCGTTGGTTTTAGGTCCGGCGATCCTTCAACCCGGAATTCTTTTCTCATCCTATTTTTTATTAACCAAATTGTTGCTTGAACCCAAAACACTTAATTCGTTTGATTTGGGAAAATATCTATCCTTATGGCTTGAACCCTTGAATGAATACGATATTCTTCTAATGATGCTTGTGTTCCCGGTGGGGCTGGGGCTGCGTAAGGAATTGCAGTTATCACAAACTGAAGATCTTGATCCATCTGTTCGCCAATCCACGATGAAGCCTTTTGAACAGAGTATTGAATTTCTTAATGCATATATTGCGGCACGAAATTATTATATTTAAACCCAGATATAAGAAAACTTGTTTTCTTGCTAATAGCATTGTGTTTCCATTGTTAACCTGACGTGCCAATTAGGATCTTCAAACTGGATACCGTTTTCCCGCAGCCGGATCGAGTTTGCAGATGCAGAAAGTTTAAGAGGAAGATGTCCCTCAATATTGATCGTGAAGGGTCCGTGGTATCGCTCTGTTGTGAGGAACAACATGGTCTGCAGCTCGGTCGTGAGAAACATCCCGCTTGAGGTGGTAAACATGGTCGTGACCCTGCTGGCGGCTCGCATTGTTCTCAGGGCGTCATGACCGGTGACCAGCGCTTTACTTTCCATAGATTAATTATGCTATAGGAATGATCTTGAGGAAGCAGTATTTGTTAAACTGGATAAGATTGTCATTATTTTATGGAAATCTAACAATAGTTAATTAAGTTGATATAACATATCAACCTTGCGATTCTCCTATGAAGAGTCATAATATCTTTACCATGAATTCAATAATTAGAAAACATTAATCAGTATATCAATTGCGTAGTATAACGTCTATTATGTACTGTTTCCACCATGTCTCACTCGAATTGTGCCTAAAACGATAAAGTATAGACAAGAAAATTCTCTTATAGTTTTGTTGATTAGTAGAAAAAACATTCTCGCAAATAATTCTTGAAAAGTAAATTCCAATAATTGAATTAATGTAATTCGAAAACCCATTCAACAGTCATACCTTGATTTGGTCCTTTTCTTGAAATCAATTTAACATTTGCTTGTTCAAGGAACTTATATGATCCGATAGCTCCACAGACAGCTGGTATACGGTTATTTAATCTCATTGCTTTATGGACATTACCAGATCGAACTACAACGAATCTATTTCCATCTACTCGAGCAGGAATGATTATTTGGTTCAGTACATAATTCCTTATTTGATCTGCTAAAAGCATTTTCCCTCCAATTCATTAATTACAAACAGTTTAAATCAAAATTAAGCAACATTTCTTTCTTTATGTATTCTCATTTTATTTGAATATCAACCCTTTCTCTATGCTCATGTAAAGCATTAAGTGAGGGTTTAATTTCTATAATTTTTATGCTTTCTCCATGGTGGTGGATTATTTCCTTAATTATCAACGATTTATTTTCTTTTTCTAAAGGATTGGCGAATATTCTGAAATCATCATCCAGTGTAAATACACCATTCTCAAATGCTTTATCATGCATCAGGCAGAAACAAAGACCGTTTCTTAAATCTCCTCTTAGTGATTCATTATCAGTCCATCTTGCTATATGCGAGGCGACTAAAAACCTTGGATCATCGACTGAACAACCTGGAAAACAACATTGATATTTATAGTGCTTTTTTACTTCCAACGAAAATTTGGAATGTCCCAATCGTGTTCTAATTGTTGATATCTGAGTGCTTGTCTGTATAGTAATAATCGGAGGCTCATTTAATGAAGTATGTAGCGAATCACTGCTGCCGAATAACGCAAATAATAATAATTCATCGATATCTGATAAATATGCTCCATTTAAACATTGTAGTTTTCCTGATTGCTCAACATAAAAAATATTTTTACCTTGCTCAGGTATGTTTTTGTGTTTTTCCAGATATTTTTCTAGCTCATTTTTACGAGAGCCGAATATATCTAATAAGTTTATGGGATTATAAAATGGAGTGAACCCTTCAAGATTCGCGCGATAGAATTTATTCGAATAACTCCACCCTTTTGCCAATGGCGGCTTCTGACTTGTAATATATCCATCACCAGACGCATATGAAAAACCGACAAATCTTGCATCCGGATTTATACCTCTCAAATGGACTACTATATCACCTTCTCTAACCCCCATTATTTTTGACCAGAAAGGCCAAGATCCTCCACCGCGTTTTTCATTAGGAGCCCAGATGCAATTTGGAAAACACCAGTTACCTCCCCCATGATCAATATCCCTTGACATTTCCAAATAAATCATGTTATTTCCCTCCAAAAATTATCTAGAATTTGCGTTTATGATTATTTCTTATAGTTTAATTATATGTATCCAATTTCTTGTTTCTAGAATGATAGTATGATAAAAAAGAACAAATATTCTTTAAAAATATATTAAACTCAATTGGTCTTTTTCTAGATATATCAGGTTTAATCATTCTTTTCTTTTACGGGTTATCATCCCAAATAAATCCTAAGGATCATATTAATCTTGTTCTCGAACAGGTAAATGAAGAAGAAATAAGACTTACAGAGAAATATAATAAGCGATCATCTTTTAGAATCCTGATTATTATTTTGTGATTTCTACTCTAATTAATCGGTACTTCTATGAATTAGTGGTATGGTTTTATCAATGTTCTAAGAAAAAAATTTTCTTGGAAACTTCTAGAAATACTAGGTAAATAGAATTGTTGAAGAAACATGAATAATACCTAAAGGGTATGAGCGATTATCCCTCTGTCTTTCACAATGAAGAATCATGGAATAATATTACTCACGGACTGTTTATTGAAAAATGTCTTAAAAAAGGTTAATTATCCAATCCTAAAAAGGAAAAGATATAAATAGTTCAGAAGATGAACAGCTTTCAGATTCTGACAATGAGTATATTTAGCAATCTGAAGAGGAAAGGTTAATGGAAAACCTTCATGCATCACTTCCCATCTCGTTAGAAAAAGAAGAAATATCATTATAAATTGAGAAATTGTTTGTAATAAATTGCACCTAAAAACTTACTGTTAGATTATTAAAACGGAATATAGATACAGGCGATTAGAAAATATAATTCTATGGTATTTTCAAGGACGCACCAAGGGGACGCCCCCTGAACTTACTGATTAATAGTTAGGCATCAGTAGTAGGCAGTGTATCCATAAAATACACAGAACAATTGTTAGTTTGTCCACGTAGAGCATCATGTACAAGATGCATTATTGGTATACACATAGAAAGAGGATCTAAGCACATAGGAAATTTCTTTTGTATTATATAGAAAGTAAAATTAAGTATATAGTAATATGATCTACAAACACGAACCACAATAAGCTCTTTTGAAGATTATAGAAATAATTTACTTATATAACTTATATATATGCTTTCTAAATTTTTCAACAAGAAAAATACTAATTGTTGTGAAGACCGTAACAATAAAGTCCAAATACCAAATAATAGATTCAAAATGAAAATTTACTAAATTAAAAAGATGATAATTTAAGTATAAAGCTATTAAAGATGGGGTTATTAAAAGTAGAGCATGTCCCCATACTCTATTTAAAAATCCGGGGGCTTTTAATGAGGGATTTAACAATCCACGAGAATGGTCCCAATGTGGAGCATATTCATCTATTTCGTCAAAGAATGGACCAAGTTCTTCAGATAGAAAATAACCCAATCTACCAATCATTGCATTATGTTGTTCAGTGATAATAGTAGTACCAAGCGCAATAAATGGAATAATTAATAGAAGAGAATAGTTCTTATCAGATCTAGAAAATGCGATAGTAAAAATAGCTCCAATTGCGACTATGTAGTTATTCAAAGCTCGATCTCTAAGATCAATTCTATAAATTAATTCCCATCTAGCCATTTCATAATTTATTCTGGCTGTATCTCCCATGTTTTTCATCTTACTTTGAAAAAGCTTCTTTTTTTTCATTCTTTTTATCTAAAAAATTTTTTCATAATCATCTATTATTGTATCAATTTTAGGTTCAATTTATTTAATTATTGATGTATCTATAATGTAAGTTTAATGAATATAAATTATTTAAATGTAACTACCTTAGCCAGTGTTTCAAATTTTCTGTAATTTATAAAAATGTAGATCACGGTATCCTTTCAGTAGTCTCGTAAACCAAGAAAGGATGAGAACCATGATCTATAAGAGTGATTGTACATTACCAAACGAATATCTGGAACAGCTGACAAAACAAGGCCTGGAAGGATTACCCGATCTAATCCGCGTGATGGTAAACGAAGCCATGCGTATTGAGCGGGAGAACTATCTGGGAGCCAAACCATATGAACGCACAGCTGAGAGGCAAGGACACGCCAATGGGTATAAACCCAAGACCGTCAAGACGCGGGTTGGTGAGGTGACTTTTGAAGTCCCGCAGGTACGTGAAGGTGGTTTGTATCCCAACTCTCTGGAAAAAGGCATACGAAGTGAACGAGCTTTGCTGTTGACACTGGCGGAGATGTATGTGCAAGGGGTATCCACGCGCAAGGTGGCAGCCATCACAGAGAGGCTATGCGGAACGCAGATCAGTGCCAGCCAGGTCAGCCGGGCAGCTCAAACACTGGATGAAGAGCTGGAAAGATGGCGCAGCAGACCTTTGGGCGAAATAGTCTATCTGTATCTGGATGCGCGCTACGAGAAGGTCAGTCAAGCTGGGAGCGTGAGAGATGCAGCCATTTTGATAGCCAGCGGGGTGAAAAAGGATGGGAAAAGGGCTATTTTGGGTATTTCTGTGTCTCTGAGCGAGGCAGAAGCCCACTGGCGGTCATTCATGGAAGGACTGGTTAAACGCGGATTGCATGGAGTGAAGTTGATCATTAGCGACAATCATGCGGGCATGGGAGCAGCACGTAAAGCTGTATTTACAGGTGTTCCCTGGCAGCGCTGTCAATTTCACTTGCAGCAAAATGCTGGGCATTATGTGCATAAAAAAGATATGCGGGGAGAAATAGCTGAAGACATTCGCACTATCTTCAATACGCCTGATCAAAAGGTGGCAGAATCATATCTTAGAGAAAAGGTTGAGAAGTATGCTGATACAACATCTGAATTGGCTGACTGGATGGAAGTCAATATCCCTGAAGTATTTACTGTTTTCTCGTTTCCAAAGCCACATCAAAGACGCTTGAGAACTTCTAATTACATGGAGCGGCTCAGTCAAGAGATCAAGCGGCGCACCAGAGTTATACGAGTATTTCCCAATGAAACATCTTGTTTGCGGCTTGTTTTATCTATTCTGATGGAATTCAGTGAAGAATGGGAATTTGGCAGAATTTATTTGAATATGGAGAGTAGCTAGGATATTATTTAGATAGTGAAAGGATCTGTGCCTAATTTACAGAAAAACTGACACACAATCGCAACAACCTTTTCAGTAATCATATTACCGTCTCTTCTTACTTGTATAGAACTATAGAATAAAAATTTAATTCTTTATATAAAGATAGGGATTCAAAATAGTTTTCCTTATTTTACAATCCTTCAAAAACTCGCATACTAGGGGATTGCTGGGTATTCTTCATAGGCATGACATTGTTGAATTTTGAAAGAAATTTTTATAAAAACAGGCTAAAAGTTGGTCGCAAAATGAAGCTTGTACGAAGATAATAATTATACAGAAAAATTTCTGTTATTTATATTTCAAATCTTCTCCTCTAACATAACCTCTTTGTGAATTTAGAATTGGTAAATCCCAAAATTCATCTTCGAATTCTATTAATAAGGATTTTTCCTTTTCATCAATCTTCTCATTATCAACTAACATGAATTTGAAAAAGATTTTTTGGTTATTATATTTTTTTATTCGATGGATACGATTTGTACAAGTATGTATATTAAGATGGTTTTCTATTTCGTGGCGTAAATTATTGGATTTGCCTATTTTTAGTATTCTTGTTTTACCTTTATATCTTTGATAGTATTCACTTTGCAGAATCATATATATGCCACTAATAACAGGTAAATTTTGTTTGATAGATCTCCTTGTAAATTCGAACTCAATTGACCATTTTTTTGAATTAAGATCACTTATTGCATAACACATATATTTCTTTCGTAAAGATATGAATTGTGGTTCATTATTCTTATATCTTGACATCTTTCAAAATTCGTTCTCTTTGTTTTTGCTTCTCAATTTCTGCTTGTAATCTTTGTCGTTCCTCTTTTTCTTTATTTTCTATATCTTTTCGTACTTTTTGTTCATAAACAGAATTCGCCTTTGGTAACCATGTTTCAAAATAGTTGATGATTGCTTGGGCTTCACTTTGATCACTTGCTGGAATAATTGCTTTATTCTTGAGTATCTTGAATCTCTCTGGATCTTTTCCATGAACACTGCTGTAATTTCCCATATTGTTCAGAGCCCAAACCCACAATGGATTAACCTCTTTACTAAGAATTAATATTAAATTACCATCTTGATAGTCGAAATTAATCAATTCTGGCGGATTCAATATCAAAGGATCATCTATATCTGAAGTTGTAATGACAGTATTTTCTAATTTACTAATTCTTTGATGTGTAATAAATTCATTTCCATAACTAATTAACTTCTGCTTAATTTCTTGGATTGATTTTATTCGTTGATCCGGCGATTGTTTAATCATTTCTGATACTAATTTATCTAGGTATGCATATTCCTTATCAATTTGGCGAATTTGTATAAAATCCGTTCCATAAGGTATTTCACCTGTAAACATTTCATTTAAAATAAGACCTAATGCATAAATATCCGCTTCAACTCCAATTTCCTTCCCCCTAATTCTTTGTTCGGGAGCGGCATACTGAAAATTTGCTAACCGTGTTCCTGGTCTAGTTTCTACAGCTGTGAGGAGGTTTTCCTCTATGAATCGTGCAATACCGAAATCAGCGATAATTAAATTTTCCTCTTCAACATCAAATAAAATATTTTCTGGCTTTAAATCTCGATGATAGATACCCTGAAGATGAGCGGATTCCATCCCATCCAAAATTTTAGAATAATATAGCAATATTTTTTCATGATTTATTTTTTCATTAATCAATAGCCTTAATGATGAAGAATAAATTGGCATCACATAAAATGGAATATAGTCTTCATCATCAAAAAAAGTGCCATGATCAAGAATTTTGATAATGTTTTTATGGGTATTTCTTTGGCAAAAATGTATTTCATTTTTAAACCTTCCAAGTCTCTCGTTGTTGAGATTTTCCTTTTTCAAAAGTTTGATAGCGAATGATTCTTCGTTTTGATTAATTACATTGTAGATAATACCTGCCCCGCCTTCTCCAATAATTCCTGCCGATTGATATATTGAAAACGTTGTTCGGAATACCTTATGCTTTGTCATACAAAATACCCTCCTAATTTATTTAAAATCTGGCTTGATCTTCAATGGAATCGTGAAATTGTATAAATTGAGGTTAGATAAAATTAATTATGATAATTTTATTCCAATTAAAGAAAATGAGTTCAGTTTTTTGTTAAGCTAAAATATTTACTTGTTTGATTATTAAAATAAGAATCAAGAATATGAGTCTTTAAAAAAAAGAATTTGAATTAACCATTTGAATGGATTTTCAACCACCCTCCTTTTAAAACACAAAATGACGCACCAGGGAATCGAACCCTGAACCTACTGATTAAGAGTCAGTTGCTCTGCCAATTGAGCTAGTGCGCCGCGTGGAAAAATTATATCGTATTTGGAGAGCCTGTCAATGAACAGTCCTATCCCTGCTCTTTCTCGCGTTTCCCGATGCGCCAGCGCAGCAGGAGCAGCCCCGCCAGCACCAGCAGCGCAGCGACGATCAAGCCGCGCGTGTCATCCGAGCGGGAAGCGTTCTGCAGTTCCCCGATGATGGACATAACGAACCAGGGAGTCAGCAGCCCGACTGTCATTGCCAACTGCTGGCGCTCGCTCCATGCTTCGCAGTTCCAGCGCTTCATCTGGCGCACGCCCAACCAGGGCAGGGCAGCCAGAAAAATGGAGGTCAGTCCGGCGGGCAGGTTCAGGGCAGGCAGCAGCCACATTCCAAATATGAGCAGCAGCATCCAGGCGAATCCGCCGAAACCGATCTTGCCCGGCTTAACACTTTTCTTGTTCTTCACTTCAAGCCAGCCGTCTTTCCATTTATATGCAAACAAGACTAAGGCTGCCATACAAGCCAGGCATAACAGGAATTGACCGGCAGAAATTGCGTATAGCTTTAACGCCGAAGCGAAGAAGAGGAAGGACGCGAAAACCAATCCCGTTACGATCAGCCCGGTTTTTCCAAGCCAGGGTTTTGCGCGCTGCTGCGGGAACAGCAGTTCCGCTACCAAAATAGGAAGCCCGATGCTCACCACCGCGTGGTAGATGGTCAGGGAAATGCTCCAGATCCAGTTGATGCCCGCCATTCTGCCGTAGCTGCCCAGCAATCCGATATCCACCCAGTTGGGATCGAAGAAGCTGCGTACTACCAACCCCTCTTCATAGATGCCATATGCCATCCCCAGCAGCAAAATGGATATCCAGCCTTTATGCCACCTGCGCGCGCACTCGCGCACCAGCAGCGCACCGCTTCCATACAATCCGACCAGGATCAGGAATGTGGCGGGCTGAAAGAATTCCACGGGCGGGGAGGAAGTGGAAAGCACTTCCCCAAAAACAGGCGCGGTCAGCAGCAGGGTAAGTGCGGGTAGGAAGTTTTTCTTTTTATTTTCTGCCACAGCTTTTGTTCAATATATCTTAAATACTGCCGGAAGGATACCCTCCGGCAGTATCGTGCAATCATCATAATGAAACCGCTTTATTCAATGGTGGTCAGGAAGGCTTTCGCCATATCGCCTACGTTTTCGCGGGTGGAGATGCCGGTCCATTTATCTCCGGGCTGCACCAGGTTGGCGACCACGATGTTGGCGCCGTTGAAGATGGCGCTGCGCGCGCCTTTCACATCCAGACCGCCAGCCGCCGAGATGAGCACATCATACTTGCTGCGCAGGCGATTCACATGCCGGTACTGGATGACCTTGCTGCGCGTGCTTTCCTCATCCCTGCCGCGGTGCAGCACCACCACATCGGGGGGCGCTTTGAGCTTCATGAGCACTTTCAGGGGATCCTGCGCGCCCACCATATCCACCATCGAGATCATGTTCAACTGGCGGCAGGTGGCGATCACCAGGTCAAGGGTTTCATATGGAGCGTTCCCCAGCACCGTGACGGCGTCGGCGCCTGCGTGGTGAGCCATTTGCACTTCACCTAACGCGCCGTCTGCTATTTTGATGTCTGCCACCACAATACCATCCCACATACGCCGGATGAGCGCGATGCCCCGCGCGCCCTCCCTTTTAATGTAGGGAGTTCCCGCTTCGATCAGAATGCGCGGGTGCTGCGGGATCTGCGGCAGGATGTGCTGCACCATCCAGGCGTCGTAGTTGAATGCGATCTGCAGATAGCGCGTCTTGTGGTCAAGTCGCGTTTTCATTCTCTTCTTTTGCTGACCATTTGCGTTACGGCTTCACCGATCTCCCATGGCATGAACATCACGATTTTTTCCGAGGGATCGGCGGCAATGTCGCGCAGGGTCTGCAGGGTGCGCAAGTGCAGTGCGCCGCTGCTCTTAGCCAGGTTTTCGGCTGCCTGGCGCAGGTTCTCGGAAGCGGAGAGTTCACCCTGTGAGGCGATGATCACGGCGCGGCGGTTGCGTTCGGCTTCAGCCTGCACAGCCATGGCGCGTTTCATCTCTGCGGGCAGTTCGATTTCCTGGATCTTGATGGATTCCACGTCCACACCCCAGTCGCTGGTTTCCGAATCCACGATCTCCTTGATGCTGCCGGCTACCTTTTCACGTTCGGTCAGCACGAAATCCAGGTCGCTGTTGCCGATCACATCGCGCAGGGCTGCCTGCGTGTACTGCTTGATGGCAAAGATATAATCCTCGATCTCAATGATCACTTTTTCTGGATTGATCACTTTGAAGTACACCACTGCATTTACCAGGATGGGAATATTGTCTTTGGTGATCACTTCCTGCCGCGGAACTTCTGCGGTTTTGATGCGCATATCCACCTTGCGCATGGTCTGGATGAAGGGCACCAGAAAGGTCAAACCGGGGACGCGCACACTGCTGAATTTTCCCAGCGTGAAAACCACCCCGCGCTCATACTGGTAGAGCATACGGATGCCCATGGACAGCAGAATGAACAAAACTAGAGCAGCTAAAGAAAACAAAATCCAAAACAACATGTGAACTCCTTTCTCTTCTATCTTACATTGTATCGGCGCAATTTAAAAATGGTATTAATGGATAGTTAATAGTATGAGATATAAATTGCTCCAATACATTCGTCACTCTACTAATATTTACGATTAAATAAAAAAAGTGATTCGTTTCTCAAGAACGAATCACTTTTTATAATTTGAAAACTACGCTGATGTTATGGGCAGGTTACGACGATGGAATGCGGTCCGAATAACTGGTGATTGGGATTGTCGATATAAATATTGAACCAGTAGGTACCGCTGGTAACTGTGCCGACATCCCAGGTACCGGTGATCGATTGTGTTCCCGCAGAACTGAATGCGAGTGAATCGCTCACGGAGGTGCTGTCGCTGAAGGTGATGGTGTAGGTAACTGTTCCTGCGCCATTCGCGGCGACATCGATCTGGTAATCCAGTGCCAGTGGTGAGCAGGTCAGAGCCGTATAGGCTGCTGTAGGAGCAGGGAAGGTTACCCCTGTTACCGCAAAAGCCGGGGTACAGGTCATACTCAGATCAAGCGTACCGAATAGCTGGTGATTGGGTTCATCGATGTACAGTTTGACCCAATAAGCTCCTGTTGTCCCTATATCCCATGTGCCGGAAACGGTCTTGGTCCCTGCCGAGCTGAAGGTGAGTGTTTGAACAGGTGAAGATGTGCTGTCGCTGTACTCCCAGTGATAGGATACGGTACCGGCTTTGTTGGTGGTGATGGCAGCACTGTAATCAAAGGTTTGCGGGCAGGTATCAGTTTTCACAGCATCGCTGGATGAGAAGACCACGCTGGTTACCGCGAAAGTGCTGGGGGTGCTGGTGGCGGAAGTGGATGACACTTTGATATACACCCAGAATTGGGCAAAGGTGTTTCCATGATCATCCTGTAAATAGAAGACCGTTTTGTAGGAACCCGCGGTAGTTGGTGCTGTAAAGGAATACACAATATCTGTATATTCTCCGGGATTGACATACTTGTTGAGGTACTGTGTTCCCGTCCCGCTTATCGTGCTCCCGCTGGCATAAACCACGCGGTAGTTGGGATTCCAGCTGCAGGTGCCGACGTTTTTGAAACGCCAGCTCTTGGTGAATGCAGCACCGGGAGCGAAAGTGGTGCCGTCAGACACACTCTCGCTGATAAAACTGGCAACGTTGCACGAGCGCGCGGTGCTGGGGGGATTTGGGATAGGCGTTGAAGTTGGAATATTGGTGCTGGTGGGCAGCGGTGTGGAACTGATTTCAGGTGTCGCTACCACATAGGTTACCTGTGGCGGATTTTGAGAATTCATTGCCGAAACGGTCATGGCAATCGCAGTAGCGACAGATGCATCTTTGCTGCCCGTTCCGCAAGCAGAAAGAAGGAATGCGAAAATGAGGATGAGTGAATAAAAAAGTGTATGTTTCTTCATTGTTTTTACCTCCAAAGCTTTGTAGCAATTCAATTGCTTTTTAAACGAATTATGATCGCGATTTGTTCCCACCTTTAATATTTAATTTTAATTGTTTTTATAATTGTACGACAAAAAAGGCAGTATACATAATCCTCGTATACTGCCTTTTTATATAAAATTTCAAGAAATTTCTATGGTGTACAGGTCAGGGTTAGATTGAGAGTTCCAAATAATTGATGGTTTGGATTGTCAATATAGATCTTTACCCAGTAGCTTCCTGTAGCGTTAAGCGACCATGTTCCGCTGACGGTTTTGGTGCCGGCTGAACTGAAGTCGACGGATTGGGTGGCACTGCTTGACCCATCGCTGAAAGTAAAATAATAAGTGACCGTGCCTGCGGCACTGGTGGTGATCTGTGCGGAATAGTTGAAAGTCTGCGGGCAAACACCTTCGATATTGGTGTGCTCGGCAGCCAGGGTGATGCCGGTTACCGCGAAGGCGGCAGAGCCAACCTTGATTTGCACCCAGAAATTGGCAAAATTGGTACCACTGTCATCCTGCAGATTCCAAACGCCTTTATACGTTCCGGAGCTGGAAGGGGCAGTCAGAGATACGGAGAGAGCAAGAGTTTCACCGGGAGCAACGCTGGCGGTCAGTGCCTTGCTGGCAGGTCCGCCCATTGAAGAACCGCTGATGAATACCGCTTTATAGCCGGTATTCCAGGTACATGTGCCAATATTTTTCAAGCTCCATGTTTTTGTGAATGTGGCACCGGCATTATATGTTGTATCATCCACCGGACTTTCAGAAACCAGCATGGCTTGATTGCAGGGTTGGGGTGTGCTGGTAGGCACACTCGAAGTACTGGTAGACTGAGGAGTGAGGGTGGGTAAAGTAGAAACAGTATTGGTCGGTTGGATCACAATAGCGGTTACGGTGGGCTGCGATCGTGCGTCCACTGCAGCTACTGTCTGCGCCACCGAAGTGGAAATAGCATCCTCCTCAGAGATATTACTTGACAATGGGAAATTACAGGCTGCCAGAAGACCAAGCATGGTTACCAGCAAGCCCAACAGCTTCATCTTACTTTTCATAGAATCCTCCTCCACTCTCTGGTTAAAAGAGTTCACCCGCTATTATAGTCGATAGCGGGTGAAGATTCCGTTGTATTACAAGCCTATTTTTCAGGGCAGTTCATAGGTTACATGC
This sequence comes from Anaerolineaceae bacterium, assembly GCA_963674975.1. Taxonomy (GTDB): domain Bacteria; phylum Chloroflexota; class Anaerolineae; order Anaerolineales; family Anaerolineaceae; genus UBA4781. Next base: position 1,083,308 of record OY771913.1, on the reverse strand, counting down.
AGGGTTAAGGTGCCAAAACGGACCATATCACCGGTATTATCATTGTCGCTCAAGGTATCGTTGAACTGTAGCCTGATCTGGAAACGGGAACCTCCCAGCGCATTCTGGATGGCGGTTTTGAAATCATCATCCGCAGCTACAGTTTGCAGCTCGGCAGATGAACACCAGCGTCCGATTGCCCCAGTCGCGGCTCCGCCGACGTAATCCCCCGCATCCATGCTTCCATAGTTCTGCACGTAAGCTCGCAGGCAGCCCAGATCTCCAAAGGGATCATCCAGCATATCAAAATCGTCAAAATCTACCTGAACCTGTGTGATCGTGGCTCCTGCCGGAATACCGCTTATATTGAAACTGGCAAATACCTGTGAGCTGCCGTTTGTAGTCAGATCACCCACATTGTATAAAGTGCTCATTACACTACCATCAGAGCGCACCGATCCACCTTCGTTGTTGACCCGTGTGAGGGAAAGGGCAGCCACAGCAGGTGGAAGTACCGGGGCGGCGACAGACTTGATCTGCACCCAGAATTGGGCAAAAGGTACCCCATCATCATCCTGCAATTTCCAGATACCTTTGTAGGTTCCGGCAGCATTGGGAGCGGTTTGGTCGATGATGATATCTGTCATTTCTCCGGGGGCAACCGTCGTATTCAGCAGCTGCACGTTGGGTCCACCCATTTGATCTCCGCTGTAAAAGGCTACACGGTAATTAGCGTTCCAGGTGCAGGTACCAATATTCTGCAGACGCCAGGATTTATCGAAATCAGTTCCTGCGGTGACTTCTGTGTCATCCGGATATGTTTCACTGATGGCAGCCGCTTTATTACAGGGCTTGGGGGTGCTGGTGGGTTCACCCGGTTTGGGTGTGATGGTGGGCATTGATGTAATGGTAGGTAAAACCTGGGTTGTTGCCGTGTTCTGCGGCTGCTGGGCAGCCAATGTCTGGGCAACAGCCGTGTTCACTGCATCCACATCGTTTGATGTGACGCGGATATTGCAGGCGCTCATCAGAATGGAGGTAGTGAGAATCATTACCGTTAAGATTTTTTTGAATTCCATCATTCTCTCCTTACTTCACTCATAAATTTTATTTTGGGGACATATTAAGGTAAGATTATGTCACTCACATATGGTAGAGGTTTTCCTTGAAAAAAACAACCATTGTCATTCCTACATATAATGAAAAAGAAAATTTGAAGGTATTACTGAAAGAATTGTTCTCTTTATCTCTAAAAGAGCTGCATGTTCTTATTGTGGATGACAACAGTCCCGATGGAACCGGGCTGCTGGCAGATGAATTAATAAAGGAATATGCCGGGAAATTGGATGTACTGCATCGCAGCGGAAAGCTCGGTCTGGGAACAGCTTACATACAGGGTTTTCAAAAAGCTATTCAAAACGGAGCGGAAGTGGTGGGGCAGATGGATGCCGATTTTTCGCATCCCATCACTAAGATCCCGGAAATGATAGCCGCAACGGATGATGTGGATATTGCCATTGGTTCTCGCTACATTCCCGGGGGAAGCCTGGATGATTCCTGGCCAGCCTGGCGCAAGGGGCTTTCGAAATTTGGTAATTTCTATGCGCGCAGTATTCTTGGTCTCCCGATCAAGGATGTTACGGGAGGCTTTCGCTTTTGGCGGGCAGAAGCGCTGCAGAAACTGCCGCTGGAACGGGTGCGCTCTAACGGCTATATTTTTCAGGTGGAAATGGCTTACCTGGCTTACCAACTGGGATTGACCTTCAAAGAAATTCCGATCTATTTTGCCGACCGGCGCTGGGGAACCTCAAAAATGTCTTTCCGCATTCAGGCTGAAGCAGCCTACCGCGTGTGGCTGCTGCGCGGGTTATATAAAGATATCAAAAGAAAATAATCCTTTTTATTACGTAAGAATTGAATGAAAGCAGTCTGTCGCATGCTGCCACTCTTCTAGTGAGAGGGTTTGCGCCCTGCGCTGCGGATCGATGCCAGCCTGTTCCAGCAGCGCTTCAACCTGTTCGCGGGGCAGGTGCAGACCGGATGTGAGCGTATTGCGCAGCATCTTGCGCTTCTGGCTGAACCCGGCTTTGATCAGCCTGAAGAAGCTGTCCAGCTTTTCCTGCGGGATGGCAGGCTCTTGAAAGAGATCCACGTACAATACCGCTGAATCTATTTCAGGTGCAGGGTAAAAAGCGCCTGCGGGGATCTGCATCACGATCTGCGGTTCACCAAAAACCTGCACGCTGAGTGCCAGCAGGCTCATCTTGCCCGCCTGCGCGCAGATGCGCTCTGCCACTTCTTCCTGAACGGTCAAAACCAGTTTTGCCGGTTTGTTCTCTGCGCTGAGCAGTGTGCGCAGAATGGCGGAAGTGATGTAGTAGGGGATATTGGCAACCACCAGGTACCCATCTGGCAGTTGAAGAGAATTCAAATCCAATGTAAGGATGTCGTCTTCAATGAGGCGAACATTTGAAAAACCAGCCAGCATCTGCTGCGCGATCGGCAGAAGGGCTTTATCTTTTTCCACCGCGATCACCTGACCGGCTTTCTGTGCCAGAAAGAAAGTCAGGCTGCCCAACCCGGCTCCGATTTCCAGCACGGTGGAATCTTGATTCACTCCGGCAGTTTCCACGATGCGGGTGAGAATGCTGCTGTCGACCAGAAAATTCTGCCCCAGTTCTTTTTTTGGGGAAAGGCGCTGTTCTTTCAGGAGCGGGATCGGATTTTTATATTCCATAATTTCTTTACGGTAGTATGTATTTAATTGAAGATGGGACCGGGGTCAGGAAATACAGGGTAACGCTTCTATGCCAGCCCACGTAATCTTCGGTGGGGATGAACACATCGATCAGCATATTTCCTTCGCAGGCGCCGCACTTATCTTCCACCGTCGCAACACCGTACCCCGGAACGTACACAGAGGTGCCTTTCATATAAGAATACCAGGCGCTGGAAACAGCGATCATGCCGTATTCTGGCCATTTCCCGCTGGCTGTTCTGTAACCCGTATCAAGATAGGAGTTGGCGGTCACCGTTACCGCGCGCCAGTATTCGATGACGCCGTTTTCGGTGCTGGTGGTTTGGATGGTGATCTTGGTGCCGTAAGCGGTTTGCTGGGTTACCGGCGAAGCGGCTATCCAGCTATCTTCGGTTTCACGCGATATTTCTTCCCCGTTTTCTGTGCGAATGCGCACGCGGGAGATGCTCAACCCGCTTTGCCCTGACTGGATGACTTTCTGCTGGTCGAGATCCATCTCTGCATCAGCCACATATTCCGTTTCAAAGGGAATGCTCTCTTCGATAAGCTGGATCTCTTCGGAAACGCGTACCACCTGAATAACGCCATCGGCAGGGAGTACTTCGTTTTCCGCGGGGATGCTGTAATCCAGGTTCTGGAGGGAAACTCCTGCCTGTGCCAGCGCCTCCCCCACGGTTTGAGCGGAGGCATTGCTGGTGATCTGTTTCCCATCGACCGCAATAGTGATGAGGTTGCTGCGTTGGATCTCAAGGGAAAGCGATTGATCGATCACGGTATCCAGTGGAATGGACACATAATCATTGGCAGAAACCGAAATATTGTTTTCCCAGAGCGCTTCTGCAAGGGTGCGGGCGCTGCTGAGAATGGTATGATTTACCCCATTATCATTGATGGTGATTGGATACACTCGCTGAATCTGAATAGTGCTGCCTGTTTTCAGCGTGATCTCCTGATTCATATCCATGCGGGTACCATTGACGAATACACGGTCGCCATCCCCCAGCGTATATCCGGCGTTGGATAAAACCTCTGAAAGGGTTTTCCCGCTGTCCGAAATCTGGTACAGGGTCGGGTCGTCGTTGAACTTCAACCAGGCGGTATCACTGCTGCAGGCGCTGAAAAATAAAAGAAGACAGCAAAGAACGGGCAGCAGGATCGCGGTTTTGAATCTACGCTTGATCATTTGTTTAAGGTGTAGCATTGGGAAAATTGTAACTTAAAAGTAAAACCCCGCAAAACGGGGTTTTATGCCGAGAGCCAGAATCGAACTGGCGACGCCGCGGTTTTCAGCCGCGTGCTCTACCAACTGAGCTATCTCGGCGAAGCGTGATGAAATTCTACTTGCATGTGGAAGTGTTGTCAAGCGTGTCAATAAATTTGACAGATACCCCGGCTCTATTAAAATGAAGATAACATGAATGGAAGAGCAGCACCATGAAAAAACCATACGTGATCGGAATTTCGGGCAGCATTGGCAGCGGCAAAAGCCTGATCAGACACTTGCTGGCTGTGCGCGGCGTTTTAACGATCGATGCGGACGAACTCACCCATTTTCTGTTGGTAAAAGGCAAAGCCGGTCATTCTGCAGCAGCAGCATTGTTCGGTAAGCGCATATTAAAAGAAGATGGTGAAGTGGATCGAGACGCGCTGGGAGAGATCGTTTTTAAAGACCCTCTTGCGTTGAAGAAACTGGAAGAACGCATACACCCGCTGGTTGATGAAAGCCTGCAGAACATATTGAAGCATACCGGCTGCCCCATTGCTGCCGTGGAAGCGATCAAATTATTTGATTCGGAATTGATCCATGCCGTTGATTCCCGCTGGTTTGTCACTGCCACCACAGATGTACAGATAAAGCGCTTGAAAAACAGCCGCGGGATGACCCATGCGGAAATCACAGATCGACTGCGTATGCAGTCCTTTCCTAAAGAAATGCAGGTCGATTTTTTCATCGAGAACAGCCAGCATATCAAAGCCGCCTGGGAGCAGGTCGCATCCATCTGGCAGGAAATGTCCCTGACCATTCCTGAATTCAAGAAAGCCGCCGGATATTTGCCTGAAGAACTGACTGATTCCATCTCTGAGATTCCGGCAGTGGGGCGAATAGATCCACAAGAACTGCGGCGCATTCAGAAAATACTGGACAGTGACTGTGAAGAATATCACTGTGAAGATGTTCTGCGATCGCATGCTTTTCTCCTGCCGTTGGGGCAGGAAAACACGCATCTGGTGTGGAAGTTTGATCACTTCAACACACGGGTGGAAGGAATTTCTCAAAATTGCGATAAAACCCTGCTCTTCTCCGGATTGGAGAAATTGGAGAAAATAACCCGCTTCTGGGGAGGGAATTGTATACTGGTGCGTCTGCCTGAAGGAGATGGAAAAGATCTGCTTGAAATGGGATACCAGATTCTTTCCCTGTCGGAGATCGATTGCTTTCCATATCTTCAGCTTGAAAAGATCACGGACGATGGATCAATGACCTGGTATATTAAAGCAGTATCTGATGGTATATGGAGGTTCATCCCTTAAAGGACGGGATTGAAGTAAACTTAAATAGATGAAAGAAATATTTTCTGAGATCATTTTTCTATTTCAACGTTTCAACTGGCTTACGCTGATTGATCTTCTTATCGTCAGCCTGATCTTTTATACGATCTTGCGGTTGCTTCGAAATACACAGGGGCAGACCTTGATGCGCGGTATGGTCTTTGTCATCATCGTGATCATGCTGCTAACCACACTGGTCGATCTGCCCGCGTTCTCTTATCTGGTTCAAAGCACCTTTCCTGCTTTGCTTTTTGCTATTCCGGTCATCTTTGCCCCGGAGATACGCCGGGCGCTTGAGCGGTTGGGGAGAGCCGGACCGAATAGGATCTTTACAAAAAAAATAACATATCCTCAAGATGAGATCAAAAATTCCATTGCCGAGGTGTCGGCTGCTGTAAAACGGCTGGCTTCGCTGAAGCAGGGCGCTTTGATCATTTTTCAGGTCAATGACAATTTACAGGAATATATCGATACCGGTATAAAAATGGATTCGAAAATTTCCTCTCAATTGATCCTGCAGATTTTTTACCCTAATACCCCGCTGCATGACGGAGCAATTATCATTACTTCAGGTATCATCCGGGCAGCCTCCTGCGTGATGCCGCTTTCTTCGGTGGGTGTTCTTGATGAATCACCCGACCATAAAATGGGATTGCGCCACCGGGCAGCCCTGGGTATTTCTGAAAGCACCGATGCAGTGGCTGTGGTTGTTTCAGAAGAGACCGGAGATGTTGCTATTGCTCACATGGGCAGGATCATTCACGAGGTCAAACCAGGAAATCTTGAAAATGCCCTGCAGCCTTTATTATTGGAAGAAGAACGTTTGGCTCAAACGACGGATTTAATGGATTTGGTACGAAGTTGGCTGGGAATTGAGAAAAAGGAAGGGAAGTAAGCATGACGCAATTGTTCAAAAAAATTTCTCATAGCCTGCCCACCTTTTTTACCGCATTTGCTCTGGCAATTACGGTCTGGATCATGGCGGTAAACAATACCGATCCGGTCAGCATGCGCACCTACCCTGAGGGGATCCCGATCGAGGTCAAAGGACTGGCTTCTGATCTGGTGATAACGAATGAACTTCCCTCCGAAGCGACCATCAGCTTGAGCGCTCCAACCTCACTCTGGCAAACGCTTAACGATAGTCCTGAGCTGATCCATGCCAGTATTAACCTCGCAGATCTTGAAGAAGGTTCTTATGAAATTCCCGTTGATATCGAGGTGGATGCCAAGCCGGTTAAAGTGGAAACGATCGGTCCGGCAAACCTGGAAGTAAGCATTGAACCGCTTTACTCGAAATACTTACCCATTCAACTGGTGCAGCCTTCACAGCCGGCGGTTGGCTATGAAGCCGGAGAACCGGTTTTAAGTTATGAATATGCTACCGTCAATGGACCTGCTTCTCTGATATCGAAAGTGGATGAGATCAGAGCGATTGTGGATGTGAGTCAGGCAAATCAGGATATTGACAGAAATATCACCCTTGCTGCATATGACGAGAATGGACTTATCGTCGAGAATGTGACCATCGAACCTGAGCAGATACATGTATCCATTCCCATCACCCAACGCGGCGGGTACCGGAATGTGATCGTGATTCCGATCGTGACCGGTCAGGTTGCCAGCGGCTACCAGCTGACCAACAAATCTGTTTCTCCGCTGACTGTGACCCTGTATTCATCCAACCCTACTATCGTAAATGGTTTACCGGGATATGTGGAAACCCAGCCTTTGAACATCAACGGCGCAAGTGAAGATATCACCGAATCGCTGTCGCTGGACCTTCCCTCCGGAATAAGCATTGTTGGTGAATCTACTATCAAGATCTCTGTCACCATCTCTCCCATTCAGGGGACGATCACGCTTGATAACTCGGCAGTGGAACTGATCGGCTTGAATCCGGAATACTCGGTCAGCATTTCTCCTGAATTTGTGGAGGTATTGCTTTCCGGTCCGCTGCCCACGCTGGATGATCTGAATGCCAGCGATGTACACGTGATCCTTGATCTTACCGATCTGCAGCCCGGGACCTACCAGCTGCAACCGCGGGTTGAGGTCGATGTGCCTGACCTGCTGGTTGAAACCATACAGCCGGAAACTATAGAGGTTGTAATCAGTATTCCACCAACCGCCACTCCTGAGAAATAAAATATGACCACACCTATCGTAGCAATTGTTGGAAGACCCAATGTTGGGAAAAGCACGCTTTTTAACCGCCTGGCAGGTGAGCCGCTGGCGATCGTGGATGATACCGCCGGTACCACCCGCGATCGACTCTTCTCAGAATCAATATGGAACGGGGTCCGTTTCCAGATCATCGATACCGGCGGTATAGATCCAAGCGAAGGCGGAAAAACGCCGTTGAGCATCGCTTCAGCCGATTATATTCAGCAAATCCGCGATCAGGCGCTGCTGGCGGTTGAAGAAGCCGATGCGGTTGTATTTTTAACGGATGCAGCGGCGGGGATCACGGCTGCCGATCGAGAAGTCGCTGATCTGCTGCGCAAGCATCAAAAGCATCGCGACGGGGCACTTTTTCCTCCCATTCATCTGGTAGTTAATAAAGCTGATAACGAAATGCTTCGGGCTTCTGCCATGGAATTTTATGCGCTGGGGATAGGAAACCCCATCCCAATTTCAGCACTGCATGGAACGGGAACCGGAGATTTATTAGATGCAGTTGTGGCATCCTTCCCGCTAGAAACTGGTGAAGAGGATGATGAATCGATCAAGATCGCGATCGTTGGAAAACCCAATGTAGGAAAATCAAGTTTGCTCAATGATCTGGTTGGGGAGAAACGTTCTATTGTAAGTCCCATTGCGGGTACAACCAGAGATGCGGTGGATACGAAAATTCTCTTTCAGGATATCCCTGTCACACTGATCGATACAGCCGGCATCCGGCGCAAGGGGAAGATCGACCGCGGAGTGGAGCGCTATTCTGTCATCCGCTCTATGCGCGCCATCGAGCGCTGCGACGTGGCTCTGCTCTTGATCGATGCCAGCCAGGAAATCTCTGCTCAAGACGTGCATATAGCAGGATATATTCTTGAAAAATGGAAAAGCACTGTTGTGATCGTGAATAAATGGGATCTGGTTGAAAAAGACACCCATACAATGGATGAGTTCACCAAAAGAATACGCGAACTGTTGAATTTCGTGGATTATGTCCCCGTGCTCTTTATTTCTGCTCTTTCAGGGCAGCGGGTGGATAAGGTACTGCCGCTGGCTCTACAGGTTCAGGAAGAGAGAATGATCCATATCAATACCGGTTCCTTGAACCGAATTCTTATGAAAGCGCAGGACTTACATTCTCCCACCTCAAAGACCGGGCGGCTGCTGCGCATATACTACGGCACGCAGGTGCGGGCTGATCCGCCAACCTTTATGCTGTATGTGAATGATCCGGGCTTAATGCACTTCACCTATCGGCGTTTTCTTGAAAATCAGGTCCGCCTGGTATATCCTTTCAGCGGTACACCCATTCGCTTTGTCTTGAAAAAGCGATCGAGATAAAATCCTCATGATCTGGAGTATGGAATGCAGAAATCACCAAATAATGAAAGAGAGAATATCAATCCCAGAAAAAAGATCGTCTCCTCTGTGTTTATTGAAGTCCTGCAAACGATCCTGCTTGCGGCTGCCTTCTATTTCGCGGTAGATGCGATGATCGATCGGGTTGAGGTATTCAATGTCAGCATGGACCCAACAGTTGTGCAGGGTGAGGTGATCTTTGTCAACAAACTTGCCTACCGCCTGGGATCAGTGGAGAGAGGGGATATTGTCACCTTTCATTACCCACTGAATCCAGAAATGGATTATATAAAACGTGCTGTTGGCTTGCCCGGAGATGAAGTGACGATCGAAAATGGGGAAGTTTTTGTCAATGGGATAAAACTTGACGAGCCTTACATCAATGCTGCCACAATGGATGAAGGTACCTGGATCGTTCCGGAAGATATGTATTTTGTATTAGGCGATAACCGTACGGATTCGGTAGATTCAAGGGCATGGGGGTTTGTACCGGAGGAAGACCTGATCGGGAAAGCGCTGGCGGTTTACTGGCCGATCGCGCATGCGCGAATCCTGAAGCATATAGATATATACCCGTAGAAAAATTATTCAGAAAAATTTTATTTCTTCTTTGTCAGCCGCATGTAATACTTATAGCGGTCTCCCCGATATAGAATGCTGACGAATTCGATTGCCTGGCGATCCTGCGAGTAGAGGATCCTTTCATTTAGTAATAATGGGCTGCCTTCAGGTATGGAGAGCAGGGCGGCTTCTTCTTCGGTTGCCAGGGTGACTTCAAGGGTCTCATCCGCCTCACTGGGGAAAATACTGAATTTTTCCTGCAAAATGGCATAGATCGACCCGCGTTCTTCCAGTTCCTGCCTGGTGATGGTCTTTCCTTCCGGCAGGTTCAGGTAAGAATCCTGTATCCCGATCGGTTCACCATTACCGGTGCGGACGCGTTTGATGCGCAACACCTTTTGATCCGGGTTGGTGATCTCAAGATGCGTTTCAACCTTTTTAGGAGGCGCAATTGGTCCAAATTCCAGAAAGATCTGACCGGGTTCCAGCCCGCGATTGCGCATATCTTCACTGAAACTGGTGAGCTCCAGAATACCTTTTTGCAGTTTCGGGGGAGATACAAAGGTTCCTTTTCCGTGAATGCGGTAAAGGTAGCCCTGTACGATCAATAGATCGATAGCCTGCCGGATGGTGGGGCGGCTGAGACCGTACTGCTGTTCCAGCTGGCGTTCTGACTGGATGGTCTCGTTGGCTTCCCATGTGCCGTCCTCGATCTGCTCCCGCAAAATATCTGCAAGTTGGTAGTATTTTGGGATGATGCTCGAAGGGTCAATAGCTCTTGACATATTTCCTATTCCTGTTATACTATAGTCATCAGGATGTAATGTGGTCTTTACCAGTTATATCTTAGGCGAGAATGACGAATTTGTCAACCACAGGATGTAAGATGGATTATATATCAGATTCCGAGATCAAAAGTATCGTCAAAAACGCAATGGAAAAGCTGGGCGCAAAGGAAAATTGCGCAGCAGGGGAGCCGCCCGATCGTGTGGCAGCCATTGGCTCCGATCATGGGGGATTTAACATGAAGCAATCTCTGATCCCTTTTCTTGAGGAATTGGGCTATCAGGTGATCGACTGCGGACCGGAAAATGCGGATTCGGTTGATTATCCGGATTTTGCATTTAAAGTGGCAGAATTGGTCAGCAGCAAAAAAGCCTGCCGGGGAATCATGATCGATGGAGCAGGTATAGGCAGCTGCATGACAGCCAATAAAGTACCGGGTGTGCGAGCTGCCATGTGCTACGACTATGCAACTGCTTCAAACAGCCGCGAACATAATGATGCGAATTATCTTACCCTGGGCGCCGGTTTGATCGGATTGAATCAGGCAAAGATCATTGTAAAAACTTTCCTGAATACCGAGTTCGGCGGAGGTAGACATGCCAGGCGGGTGGAGAAGATCATGGATATCGAGAACCGTTTTTTGAAAGAAGGATAGCATATGGACGTAAAGAAAGAACAGGTTCAAGCATTAGCGGAGATCATCACGAAAGAAATCCTTGATGTAATGCGTGAAGAGAACACCATTGTCGAAAAGGGGAAATTCTGTAAAGTCGAGGTGGTGGATAATTTGCAGGTGAAAACCTGCTTTGATGAGTTTGGACAGATCATCAGCGCCGGTGCAGAACGCCTTACCACCACATTGGGAAATATTCCTGAAAATCTGGAAATCGCCGGCAAGATCGACCATACCCTGCTCAAACCGGAAGCAACCAGAGATGAGGTCTCTCAGCTCTGTTTTGAGGCTCGCAAATACAATTTTGCTTCGGTTTGCATCAATCCCACACACGTGAAATTATGCAAGAGTTTACTGCGCGGAAGTGCCGTCAAAGTTTGCACGGTCATTGGATTCCCTCTGGGCGCGACCACGCCGGAGGTCAAAGCATTCGAGACCCGGCAGGCGGTCGAGGATGGTGCTGAAGAAGTGGATATGGTCATCAATATAGGCGGTATGAAAGATAAGAATTATGAACTGGTAGCGCGTGATATCTGTGGTGTTGTGAAAGTGGCACATGCGCACGATGTTCTGGTCAAGGTCATTCTGGAAACAGCCTTATTGACCGATGAAGAAAAGAAGATCGCCTGCCTGCTGGTGAAAGAAGCAGGCGCTGAATATGTAAAAACCTCAACCGGTTTTTCCAAGGGCGGCGCAACGGTGGAAGATGTGGCGCTGATGCGGCACGCGGTTGGTCCATTGATGGGCGTGAAAGCAGCCGGTGGAGTACGGACGCGTGAAGATTTTGAGAAGATGGTCAGCGCGGGTGCGACACGCATTGGAGCGAGTGCAGGCGTAAAGATCATAAAGGGAAATACTGCTCCAGCGCAGAATGCGGAAACCGCCGCGGTTGCTGCAAAGAGTTATTAAAAAGATAGGAGAGAAACATGCTGATAGCCCGGGTTATTGGCACAACAGTATCCACGATCAAGGATCCAGAATTGACAGGGAGAAAACTGCTCCTTTGCCGTCAGACAGATGAAACTGGCACAGCGATCGGGAAACCGTATGTAGCCGTTGACAGCGTGGACGCAGGAGTGGGTGATCTGGTTTTAACCGCCCATGGTTCCAGCGCCCGACAGACCGAGATCACAAAGAATAGACCGGTGGATGCGGTCATCATGGCAGTGATCGATTCTCTGGAAGTCGGCGGCAAGGTGGTTTTTCGAAAAGAATAAAAAGGATGAAAAATGCCGATCGATAAAGATTTGCTTTCCATTCAAGAAGCGCGTGATCTGGCAGCTCTGGCTTATGAAGCTCAATTGATCTGGGGCAGAGCCAGCCAGGAGCAGGTAGACCGGGTGTGCGCCGCAATGGCTGAAGCGGGATATCAGGCTTCAGACAGGCTTGGGCGCATGGCAAGCGAAGAAACCGGTTACGGTGTGGCAGCTCATAAGAAATTGAAAAATGAACTGGCTTCGCGTATTCTCTGGGAAAGCATCAAAGATGTAAAAACGGTTGGCATTGTCAAGCATGATCCTGAAAAACGCCTGTATGAAATTGCCTGGCCCATGGGGGTGGTGGCGGCATTGACCCCCAGTACCAATCCAACATCAACCATTTTCGCAAAAGCCATTTCTGCGGTAAAAGCCAGAGATGCAATCGTGTTTGCCCCTCACCCCGCTGCGGTGAACTGCAGCTATGAAGCGGCGCATACTTTACAGCAGGCAGCTGAGAATGCGGGCGCCCCGGTGGGGCTGATCAACTGCATGCGTACGATTTCACTGCCCGGCACACAGGAGCTCATGCACCATAAACGGGTGCGCGTGATACTGGCAACCGGCGGGGGAGGGATGGTGAAAGCGGCTCATTCTGTTGGAAAACCAGCCTATGGGGTGGGTCCCGGAAATGTGCCGGCATATGTTGACCGCAGTGCCGATCTTGAAAAAGCCGCGCGCTATATTGTTTCAAGCAAAGCTTTTGATTATTCACTGATCTGCGCTTCGGAGCAGAGCGTGGTGGCTGATAAACCGATCGCCGATCAACTGGCGAAACTGATGCAGGTGAATGGGGCTTATTTTGCCGATGAAAAAACGGCAAATATCCTGCGCCGTATTCTTTTCAACCCGGATGGATCTATGAATGTGGCTGCGGTGGGAAAATCACCGCAGTTCCTGGCAAAGCTGGGTGGTTTTGAGGTGCCTGATGATGCGCGGGTTATTGTGGTGCGCCTGAACCGGGTGGGACCGCAGGAACCGCTGTCGCGCGAGAAGCTGACCACGGTGCTGGGCTGGTTCGAAGAAGAGGGCTGGGAAAAAGGCTGCGAACGCTGCATTGAATTAATTCATTTCGGCGGAAGAGGGCATTCCCTTGTCCTGCATGCTAAAGATCAAAATGTGATCATGGCATTCGGACTTGAAAAGCCGGTCTTCCGTGTTTTGGTCAATACCATGAGCACCCTCGGTGCGGTGGGATTGACCACGGGTGTAATGCCCTCATTAACATTAGGAGCAGGCGGGGAAGGCGGTTCTGTCACAGGCGACAATATAACCGTCCATCACCTGTTCAACATCAAGCGTCTGGCGTATGAAACCACGCCGCCGCCTGATGAAGCAATGGTTGGGTCCGGGAAAACCCCACGGCTCACCCGGCAGGAGCTGGAAGGCATCGTCAGACAGGTGATGCTTGAAGCACTTGCGAAAAAATAATGAAAAAGAAAGGAAGAAGTCATGGCAGTAAATCCTGAATTAATCGCGTTGGGAATGGTGGAGACCAAGGGTCTGGTCGGCTCGATCGAAGCCGCAGATGCGATGGTTAAAGCCGCAAACGTAACCCTCATCGGCTCTGAATATGTCGGCGGCGGTTATGTGACTGTTATGGTGCGCGGAGACGTTGGTGCTGTGAAAGCTGCTACGGATGCCGGCGCAGCCGCTGCAAAGCGTGTTGGCGAATTGGTTTCCGTACATGTCATTCCTCGACCCCATAATGATGTCGAAATGATCCTGCCGCAAAAAGAGAAGGGCAGCATTAGCGGTCGTTCTACTTCTGCGAAATAGTCACGGATCAGAGTAGATTACCGTGCTGGGCAAAGCAGGTGAGTTTGATCTCACAAATTATCTGACGCGTGCAGAGCAAGTAATTCTGCCGAGCCAGTTGGAAAATACCTCGCCAGCACCTGTTGGAGATGGACCACTTTACGTAGGTGCTGATCTGGGTACGGCTTATCTGGTGCTGGTCGTGCTGGATGAGAATTTACAGCCGGTGGCTGGCGAGTATCAATTTGCCCAGGTGGTAAAAGATGGATTGGTGGTTGATTATTTTGGTGCGATCGACCGCCTGAGAGACATGAAACAGCGTGTGGAAGCTCGTATTGGCAGGACATTAACAGAAGCAGCCAGTGCCTTTCCCCCGGGGGTTCCGCAGGTAGAAGTACGTGCCACAGCCAGTGTGGTGGAAGCCGCGGGATTGAACTGTGTGGGATTGGTGGATGAACCGAGTGCAGCCAACTATCTGCTTGGCGTTCAAGATGGCGCCATTGTGGATGTAGGCGGTGGAACAACGGGCATCGCGCTGGTGAAAGATGGCAGGGTGATCTTCTCGGCTGATGAAGCGACCGGAGGCACTCATTTTTCCCTTGTAATTGCCGGAGCACGCGATATCAGTTTTGAAGAGGCGGAAGAGCAGAAAAAGGATCCGGCAATGCAGAAAATGCTTTTCCCGCTGGTGCGACCGGTGATGGAAAAAGTCGGCAGCATTATCAACCGGCAGCTTGATGGAAAAGAGGTCACCGGTATTTCACTGGTCGGTGGGGCGGCATGTTTTCCGGGCATGGATACAGTGGTACAGGAATATACCGGTATTCCTACCCACACTCCGGAAAAACCGCTTTTCATTACCCCGATCGGCATAGCCATGCACCATGCGCAGATGGCTGTAGAAATGGAGAGTACGAATGGCTGATAAATTTCAATTGAGATGTTACTGCCTGCTTGACCGTATGCAGGCGCAGTATGCAGCCTTTGTCGGCACGGTCACCCAGGGCGATCTGCCGACCGAAGGGATGGCATCTTTATATATCGAGATGGCTCCGGGAAATGAAGTCTTTCGAACGGTAGATATTGCGGTGAAAGCGACCGAAGCAAAACCCGGTGCTCAAATTGTGGAACGTGAATTTGGTATGTTCGAAGTCCATTCCATGAATCAGGCGGCGGTGATAGAAGCGGGGCGGGTTGTTCTGGATAGACTTGGTTTGCAGGTGGAAGACCGCGTCAAGCCGCAGATTGCTTCGGTGCAGGTGATCACACGGATAGATTCTTACCAGGCGCAGCTCTTGAATCGTTTCAGGCGCGGCAGCATGCTGGTACCCGGCGAAACCATGCTGGTGCTGGAATGTGCCCCTGCGGCATATATCAATTATGCCTGCAATGAAGCCGAGAAGCGGGCGACCATCAAAATTGTTCATGTTTCCAGCGTTGGTAGATTTGGACGCATGTGGCTTTCCGGTTCCGAAGCAGAGATCATGAATGCCAGGGATGCAGCCATTCAGGCGCTTGAAAACCTGAAAGGTAAAACAGAATAACGATCGGAGGTTTTGCATGGCGAAAACATTTTATACCGAACGGGATATCGAAGACCTTTTCAAGCAAGGGATAATGACTATTTCTCTTTCGGATGAAATTGTCATGACCGATCTGGCATACGAAAAAGCCAGAAAATTGGAAATGAAGATTGCGCAGGCGAATGATTCTCCGCCAGCTGCTCCAATTCGCCCTTATATCAATACGGTAGAACAGGCTGCTGTAAACAGCGCTTCTTCTTCATCCTCATGCGGTTGTAATAATTCATCAACGGTAAATGAAATAAAATCGAAAGTTCACGAGACGGTGAAAGCACGGCTGGGGAGCGATGTCGATGAAGTTACGCTGGATGAGGTGATCGATCGTGTAGCAAAAGATCTGGGACTCGACTAACCATGCTTTTTGGAAGAGTGAAAGGCACTGCGATCTGTACGTTGAAGTACCAGGACATGGAAGGTCTTAAGCTGTTGATCGTGCAGCCGCTGGATAAACATCTCAAACCGACCGGCGCACTGCAGGTGGCTGTCGATGTGGTGCAGGCTGGTATCGATGACCTGTGTGTGATGGTGCGCTCAAGAGAAGCAGCTCTGGCGATGCCCGATGTTAAATTCGTGCCGGTTGACCTGGCGCTGGTGGGTATTGTGGATGAATTGGAAATCAAACCGGATGGAGAATTTGACTTTACATTGAAACGAGGTTGGAATACCTATACATAAGGAATAAAAAACTATCATGATCGTTGGAAAAGTAGTAGGAACCGTGGTTACAACTATCAGCCATCCTCATTATAAGAACAGGAAACTTCTGGTGGTTGAACCTCTACATATGGAAGGTGAGGGGGAAAGTGGAGGTTTTCTGGCGCTCGATAATAGTCATGCGGGTATCGGCGATACGGTTTTGGTTTTACGAGAGGGAAGTGGCGCGCGCCAGGTAATGAACAATCCGGATGCCTGTGTAATTTCTGTCATTGTGGGCATTGTGGATTCGGTATCAGTGGAATTCTCAAATTAGTCTATTAGATTTTGTGAATTGAAACGTTTTCTACCTTTAAGAAGCTGTTTTTCCATTTTTAAAACAACTGGCACAATTTTGATAAGAATGGTAGTATTACTGCAGTGAGGGCATAATTTTGAGAACATACAGCGAACCGCACAGTATGATCCCCTGCAGTGAATGCAATATTGGGCAGATGCATAAAACCAGTATGACATATTTTACGTGGTTGAATGGTGAATTGATCACCGTGCAAGATTTCCCCGCATGGGTCTGCGATATCTGCGGAAAGCGTGAATATGATCGAGAAGCTGTCGATCATCTGGCGATGCTGCTCAATCCTGCCAGCGAGATCAACCGTGTGCGTGCGCATTCCAACCACCAGACCAAGCAGGTCCACGACAAACAGCATACCTCTCCCCTTGAATAAAACTCGTTTCTTTATTTGCAGCAAATGCGTTGACGCATGCGCCAGTGCATGTTAAAATAACACTCTTTAGGGCGCGTAGCTCAATGGCAGAGCAGTAGCCTTTTAAGCTATTGGTTGAGAGTTCGATCCTCTCCGCGCTCATTTTTGTTTTAATAAAAAGGTTACTAGGTCTTTCTTTATTTCAACTTTATATTTCGCTCATCATCTACCGTGAAAACATATTTTTCTTTGATTCCCGGTTTGGCGCTGTGGGCTGCCACGAGAACACGTTCGCCGTTGGTGCGGATGTGCACGATACCGTGGCAGGTTTTTTTATAGGTCTGCGTTTCAAAATATTCCGTATCTGTGTCCGGTTTGTAGACACCCTGTACCTTCCTGGCTTTGGTTACGAAAGCCAGCCCGATCTTTTCGAAAAAGGCAGACATTTCCGTCACGAAGATCAAGGGGCGGGTAACACCGGCGCGCGAATACTTGCCCAGTGTTCCCACCATGCAGGCGCGGGGATGAATGTGTTCGTAAAAAGGATTCTCATCACCGCTGCTGATAACGCTGACCACCGGCTGGATGTAATCGAAGAATTCTTCAACATAATCATCAGAGCCGTGATGAGGGGCTTTCATCACTTCCGCTTCCAGTTTTCCACTGTCTTTCGGGTAAGCTGCCATCAGGCGCAGCTCTGATTCACGGTTTAGATCTGCCCCGAATATGAGGCGTACATTTTTATAATTGATCTTCAAGATAATCGAATTCCCATTGATGGTATGGCTGCCGGAGAGAACGGTTGAGGTGGGTGTATTGTGCATCCAGGGCAGCATTTCTTTTCCATCCACCATGTCTGGAATGGGACCCAGAACATCAACGGTGATCCCTTCATCCTGTGTGAATTGAAACGCAGTTTGATCCCCCGCGAACAGATTTCTGCATTCCATTTTGTTATTATCGTCATCGTATTGCCGCTGGAAGAGGACGTCGTTTTTGAAATTTAACATGTGTGTCGTGAGAACGGCATCATCCAGTGTTGATGGATCTTCTATAACTTCACTGATATATGTCTTCCCATCTACAACTTTGGATGCTCCAAAAAGATTGGGATCTTTACTTGTCAGTCCCTTCCGTTTCACCAATCCATTGTGATAGATATGTTCTGCTTTCACCATGGGCGCATCAACAAGATGGCATTTGTCGTCAAAGCGTTTCTTTTGAAGCAGTTCATGGAAACCGGCGATGTGATCTTCATCTCCATGCGTGATCACTACCGCACTGCAGATGATGGATTGGTCGCGCAGCACGTACGACCAGGCTTTGCGCATATACTGCAGCAGGGCTTCCGTCTGCCCGCCATCGATAATGATCATTTTCTTCTGCAGTGTTTCAATGATGGCGGAATCCCCCTGCCCAACGTCCACGATCCGAATTTTCATGATCTCATTGGTATCTTTGAGCTTGGTCTTGACAGGGATCACAGCTGTTGAAAATTCCCAGTGTGGTCGCGACACTCCATCTGCCTGTGTTTCCCATACCTGCTGCGCCCAATCGAGAAAATGATATTTATCATCTTCTCCGGTTACCCGTACTTCATCTCCCCACATTAAAGTTGCCAGCAGTGTACTGGTCTTTTTGCTGTTTTCATAGCTGTATACTTTTACAATATCGTCATCGATGAATTTTATATTCATGGTGTTCCTCCCTTATAGGCAGGTCATGGTTTTGCCTATAAAACTAGAGTAGCAGTTTGTAAAAGCATTTACAACCACGCGAAAGAGAACAGGGAAAAACTTAAACGATAGGTAAATAATTTTTAATACGGTTTATTATGATATTGGCAAATCTATCGGTGAAAATCGTTTGTGGGAGGGTTTGAATGATTTCTCTGCCTTCTCTGCAGTACTGCCTGGCAGCAGCTTTCGAACCGTTTTTTTCGAATTTATATACAGAGCGCAAGTTTTCCAGAGGGATAAATTTTACGTCCAAAGGATGGAAAAGAGAATTCAGATACATCTCTATGCCGTAATGCATGTTTTCCATTTCATCGAGATGGGGCGCAAGGTCTTTCCGGTAATATGCGCGCTGCCCGGAGATGAATTCGGTAAATTTGATATGAAATTCAGAAGACCTGCAGTATCCGATAACCGCTTTGACGGAGTTGTTATATAAAGGATCAAGTAGAGCTTGAACATGCTTTTGATCTAAATTCAGCAGATCTGAATCAAGGAAAAGCACGATCTCACCCTGCGCCGCTTTGATACCCGCTGAAAGGGCAAAACCCTTGCCCTGGTTTTTTGGAAAATGAATGATCTGGATCTTTGGCTGAAATTGATTGAGGATCTCCAGCGAATGATCCTGTGAGCCGTCATCAACGCAAATGATCTCATCAATATTCCTAAAGGTACATATACTCTTCAAGAAATTTTCGAGATTTTTTTCTTCGTTATAAACGGGAATGATTGCAGTAATAAATTTTTCTTCTAAAAACATTTTTCCCTGTAGTATTTACCTATGTATTGATCGATTTCATGCCGGATAGATTCTACTATACATGCAAATCATTAAGAATATATTAGAGATAAAAGAAAGATAAAAACGGGAAGGATTTTTGGTTTTATTCGATAGATTTCATAAAATTATACAGATGTCGGATTTTTTTTAGGAAAAATTTTCTATAATGAATCTTATTCAATGGGAGATGAACATGTATAAGAATCCGATCGTATTCTGGGAACTGGCATCGCACGATGCTGAAAAATCTGTGAAGTTCTTCCGCGATGTGTTTGAGTGGGACCTCAAAATGGATGAGCGGTTGGGCTTTTACGTAATGGAAGCGGGAAAAGATGCTCCGGAAGTAGATGGAGGAATTTTCACGCTGAAGAAAGCCAGGCTGCCATTTTTAGCCCTCTACATACTGGTCGAGGATATTGAAGCTATGGCGGAAAAGGTTGTAGCTAACGGTGGATCCCTTGTGGATGGGATCGCCGAAACGCCGACTGGTGCTTCAAGGCTTTGTTTATTTAATGAACCATCCGGTGTTACTTTTGCCATGCTGGAAGTAAAGAAAGCAGCCGATAAAAAGTAATCCATTATTGAATAAGTGAAACGCGGTCGTCCATAACAACCGCGTTTCAAATCTTAATTCTTATTGTAAGGCTGACCTGTCAGACAGCAGCCTTTGTTTAATCCAGCAGTTTAATGCGGATTTTCTTTTTCTTCTTTTTTGCTGCAATGGCTGCCCAGATCAGGGGGATAACCAGCAGGAGGAACAATGCTCCCAGCAGGATGGCAAACAAGCCCCAGTTGCCCGGATTGGGAACCTCGGGGATTAGACCACCCGGATTATATGAGGAAGATGATCCGCCTACATGCGCCTGCCAGGCTCCTGATAACCTCACCGAGAGAGCGCGTTTGACTCCATCACGCAATGCCTGCGGGGTGAGATAGCTGATGACCACTTCACTCTGCAGCGATTCCCGGATGGTGGAATACAAACTTACCAGTGCTTCGGGGTCTTCCACATACCCGTAGATGCCGCCAGCCTGCTCTGCGAGATCGGTGAGTGTTTGCTCATCGATCCCTTCATATTCATCTGGCTCTGTCCCTTCATCAGGTTTTGTTCCAAAGCCGATGGTTGAAATGGAAAGACCACTTTCCCCGATGGCGGAGAGAATTTGCTGCGGGGTTGCAACGCTCTGGTTATCCATTCCATCAGTAAGAACGATGATGGCTTTGCGCCCGCTGATGGGATTCAGGGTTTCTACAGCCTGCAGAAGTGCATTCCACATAGCGGTATCATCGTGGGCTTGAATACTGTTGACCCCATCAAGCAGAGCATCTTTATCCGAGGTGATTTCCTGAACGGTTTGCACCTGTGTGTTGAAGGTGATAATGCCAGCCTGATCGGCTGAACGCATTTGCTCAATATAAGATGAGGCAGCCTGTTTGGCTGTATCCAGCTTGTTTGAGAAATTCATACTGCCTGAGTTGTCGATGACCAGCAGACTGGTAAAGGAAGTAACTTCATCCATACCCTGGATCGCCTGTGTGCTGATGGGAGAGCCGTCTTCGAGGAGTTCAATATCCGTAACAGGTACGGGCACAGGATTGCCTGCCTGGTCTTTCGCAGAGACATAAACATGGACAAGCGGGAATTCACTGGTATCCACCTGGGTTATCTGCAGGGTGACCGCTTCTCCACCGGCTGCGTTTTGAGCGTCGTTTGAAGCACATGCGCTCATCAAGATTCCCAGCAGCAGAACAATGGTGACAAGAGCTTTCCTTTTTAATTTACCCATAGCATTACCTCTTTTCATGGTAGATCATCTCCGTCTTCCCCATGCGGATGTGTTGATTATTCTTCAGTTTTGCCACATCTACCTTTTTTCCACCGATGTATGTTCCGCTGAGACTCAGGTCTTTCAGGGTGAAGTAGGTGTCATGCCCTTCAAGAATGGCATGCTGTGGGTCGATGCCTTCATCGGGGATGGCGATTTCCGCTTTCAATGGGCTGCTGCCGATGGTGGCAGATGGTCCATTTGATTTCAGGAATTTATCGAGGATGAATTCCATACCCAGAATTTTTCCACTGGTCACTTCAAGCCAGGTGCGTGAAAGGGCGAAGCTGATCAGGGCGGTGAAGACGCCGGTTGAAAAACCGAGCAGCATAAGCCCGGCTGCTTTTCCAAGGGCGGGATCAGAAAGAATGGCTCTGGCTGCTTCAAGCAGTGCGCCTCCGATCAATCCACCGATGAATCCACCCAATCCGCCTTTCCAGAGCTGCGAACCACCTGTGATGGAGGTCGCGAACCCGATCAGCAGACCAAAGATCGCCCAGCCAAAGGGGCGGCTCCAGATCTCTCCGCCAATGGCGAGAAAAACGCTCTCTGCCAGAGGTAAGGCAATGCCTCCACCGACGGCTCCCAGGAGCAGGGCGACCGCTCCTTTTTTAAAGCCTACCCCCCATGACTGTGCCAGCAGCCCTTCACCCACGCCGATGAATAAACCGATCAATCCACCGATCAATGCACCAATGATGACTTCACTGACATAAAAATTGGATGTGAAAGAGAGACCGAGCACGTTGCTTAACTGCCATCCCAGCAGTCCGCCGATCGCTCCCGTGATCCCCAGCGTGTAAAAACGCAAATTTCTTTTCATACAACTAATACCTCCGTTTCCATGGTTTCCAAATTCCTCTTCGGTTCCAGGTTTTTCCAAAAGACCTTACTTTTCTTTTCCTTGTTGATCAATTCGTGAAATCCGAAATATGCCCGGGTGTCCATTCCACCGTTTTTCTGGCGAATGAAGAAACCGCCTGCAGATGTATACGGTTCCACAACCAGCGCAACCTGCCACGGCTTTGAGAAAAAGTTCTTATGCAGCCACTCATCCCATGTTGAGAAGAAGATGCTCATTTTTGGATGCGTGTGATACCAGCCGAGCAGTTCTTTATCAGGATGGTATCGCTCCAGAAAGTCAAAAAGTGCGATTTGTGTGTTGCTTGTGAAGGTAAGATGTGCCGCACCCTGCTCGGTGTAAGGAGCTGCCAGGATCGTGTCGATCACGACAAACTGCTCCCCGGTGGCATTGTCTCTGCAGTATTTACCAGCCATCCAACCGCCCACTTCATTATCAAGGTCGCTTCCAGCATGGGCGCAGATGCGAATGTATGCATTCTGCGTGAGGAAAACCTTGACAAGCGGCTCTGCTGGATTGTCGAATCTCTGTTTGGGCATCCATTCCAGAGATTGTCGGACTGGAATACGTGAATTTCGTGGTGCCATTTCGGTTTCCTGTGTGAGTTGAAGGCGGAATTTGTTCTCCAATGAAAAACTCGCTAAATTGGGCTTTTTCTCAACCTGCAGTGATATCTGCGGTGATCATCAGGCGATCATCATCCGGTACACCGGCTGAAGTAAGGGTTTCATCTTCGTTTAGCTCACGCCCCAGCGCTTTGCTGTCGAGGCGGTAGCTTACCGGTCTGCCATCAGGTCCAACCGTGGGCAGTTCGAGGGTGGTAGCCAGTTCCGGCAGCAAATCCTTGATCTCAACATCATCGGGAACTTCTGCATTGCGGCTTCCACCTGAAGGTAAAACGAGGGTTACATTCTTATCTGACATTTTTCTCTCCTTTTCTTATTTCAACTTGATTCTCGGCTTTTTCTTTACGGTTTCTGCTTTCTTCCCGATCTTGATACGTTCTGGACGAAGCAGTTCCCGCTGATCTACCGGAAAAGCCTCCGGATGACCTTTCCGATACTTCTGACACCAGCGCGCTGCCTCCATATCCCAGGGGAAGGGAGGCTTTTTGGGATCATCATGGTAGTTCTTATACTGCACCATTTCTCCCAGCATGATGACCAGCCGGTCGAGCGAGCGGCTGGCGGTCCACCAGGCTGCGTCGATGCACACACTGCCGTTGGCATGGTTGATGTTGGGATGCCAGATGGGTGTCAGCCATTTCATACCGGGCCAGCGCTGCGGGTACTGATTATGAAGGTAGATCTCTACTTCATGCTTATTTCCGAATTTCGGATTTCCTTTTCGATCTGTTCCAATAATTCCTTTACAGTTGAAGGTAACAATATATTTTTCAGGGGGAAGATTTCCGACCGTCTTTTCAGCTTCCACTTTTATCAGATCACTGCGCGCGTTGATCTCCTGGATAAGTTCGAAATCTTTTCTCAAGCGGCGCATGCGCGGGCTTGATGAAACGGAAACCGCCCCTGCGGTAATATCTGTCGTGATCATCAACCGGTCATCGCTCGGGATCTGAGCCTGCTTAAGGGTTTCCGTTTCCCGCAGTTCTCTCCCCAATGCTTTGCTGTCGATGCGGTAGCCCAGAGGTCTGCCGTCGGGTCCCACGGTGGGCAGCCCGAGCATAGAGGTCAGTTCGGTCAGCAGGTCACCGATAGGAACATCATCCGGCATTTCTGCTCTTCTTGCGCCTCCACTGGGAAGCACCAGTGTTACTGATATATCTGCCATATCCACCTCCTGCGGTGAGTTTTAAAGTTTATGTTTATGTGCCACCTGGCATGAGCCGGTGATATCCCAGCAGTCTTTGTGGTGCCATGTGCCGCAATCAGGGCAAACCACTACGCCGCGCGGGTCATTTTTATTAACGATCTCCAGACAATAAGGGCAGCGGTGTTCTTCAGTTCCGGTCAGTGTGACATTATTGTTCTTGCTGCGTTTCTTTGTTTTGGCTGCGGTCGTTTTCTTTCTCGTTGTCGTTGATTTCTTCGCAGCTTTCACTTTGACAGCTGTTGTCGTTTTTTTGACGGTTGGTTTGCTGACTGTTTTTTTGCTGCTGTTTTTTTTGGCGGTTGTTTTCTTCGCAGTTGTATTTAATTTGACGGCGGGTAGTTTGGTTTTACTCTTGACGGATAATTTTGAAGCGCTGCGCGAAGGAGCAGCTTTTTGTACGGCTTTTTTCGGCTCTACCCTCTGGACCTCTGGTTGAGGAACTGCAGTGCGTTTCTTCCCCAGCAGAGCGATCAAAAGGGCAATCACCAGTAAACATGCGATCTGGGTATATTCCGCGGCTGACCAATCTACTGCGGGAAAAGACTGTTTTTCGAGCAGGACAAAAGAACCCGGAAAAAACCAGTCAAGAATGGCAATGCTTAAAAGGCTTCCCGATACACCAAAGAAACTTTTTAAGAACCATAATCTCTTTGGAACCGCCAGCCGGCAGACCAATCCGGTTCCGATCCCAACAACAACCAGGATCAATACACGCGTTCCAAGCTGACCGATTGCTGTTTGAGGTGCCAGATAATAGAGAATGAGATAACCTGATCCAAAGCCAACACTCAAGATCAACAAAAAGATCAATACTGCCTGTAGAAAATTTAGTTTTCTCATGAATTCTGGTCGTCTGGCTCCAGTTTGATTCTCGACTTTTGTAATTTAATGGCGGATTTCTCTTTTTTCTCTTCTGAAATTTTGATAAGAGGAACATCTTTTAGTTTGATGGATGGTTTCTGGAAGTGATTGAAATGCAGCGCATTTTCCCGGTCACCGCTGAGTTCGTAAAAGGCATACTGGTCGGCGTTGTAAGCTCTCAGGATATGCAGTTTGGGGACTCCCAAGCTGGCAAGTGTGCGGTTCAGGTACGATTCTTCACCGGTGATGATGTGCGTCATTTCAGTTTCACGCAGCATGCCGCAGGTGGGGCAGTGGGCATGATTGAAACCAACCTGTGAGATGGGCTGCAGAATATCTTCTTTTGTCTGGCAGTTGCGGCAGTATAAAGAAAGGATCAATTCCTGATCAAGTTCCAGCACTGCCTGCGGACCGAGATCCCGATGAATGACCTTGAGCATATCATCCAGTGTGGTTGTATCCGCACGGAAGGGCAGCTCGGTGATCTTGCCGTACGTCCAGTGGCTTTCACAATCTTCAACAGGGGTATAGCTAGTTTTGTGCATTTCATTGGTCATGCCGTTGAAATGGATCACTTTTCCCGCTTCAACCGGTTTATGATGGATCAGTTTCAGGGCTTCCTGTGACTGGATCGCGCCGATGATGGAGGCAATGGTGGGTGTGGTGGGTACTTTCCCGAGCAGCACGTTTTCGCGTGCCAGCAGGGGGCAGGAATAGCGAACGGAAAGGTCGCGGCGGGCTTGTTCGGTGAGGGTGCACTCAAAGCAGGCGCCTTCGCCCGGCACGAAGACACGTGCCAATCCGAAAAATTCCTGAATAGCTCCATCCACCCAGGGTTTGTTCATCCAGTAAGCAAAGCGGTTCACCGCCAGGCGTGCCTCGCGGTTATCCAGGCAGCCGATGATAACGTCCATGCGCCTGAAAACACCCAGCCCAATATCCGTGGTTACATCGCCGTGCATATACTGCACATGCACATTGGGATTGATGTCTTTGGCGCGGGCGGCGGCAACCTCGGCTTTTTTTCGTCCCTTATCGCTTTCTCTGAAAAGCACAGAACGGGAAAGATTTGCCATTTCGATCGTGTCGAAGTCGACAATAAATATGTATCCGATCCCCATAAGCACCAGGTTTTTGATCACTTCATTTCCCAGCGCTCCTGCGCCGATGACCATGACCTTGGCGTTTTCGACTTTTTCGCGTTCCCACCAGGAAATAAATGAAAAAGTTCCCAGGCGGTCTTTCTGCAGATTGGGGATGATCAAGGGTTTTTCGGGATTCACCGGAAGGCGTTTAGGACCTTCTGGAGCTTCTTCAATTGGAATAGATTCTGATTCAACGTTATAGTTCTGCCCGGCAGCTCTATCTGCGATCTCATGCGCTTTCAGCAGGCTTCCTTCGGTCAATTCAGCTACAAAGGAACCGACGCCGTGGCGTACCTCGATCAATCCGGAGTCTTCCAGCAGTTTCAATGCTTCCCGCAAAGTACTGCGGCTGATCCCAAACTGCTTGACCAGGTCTCGTTCAGCAGGAAGCTGAAATCCGCTGCGATACACTTCATCCAGGATCATTCCTGCGATTTTCCCTGCTACAATTTCAGAAAGGGATGG
This sequence comes from Anaerolineaceae bacterium, assembly GCA_963674975.1. GTDB lineage: Bacteria > Chloroflexota > Anaerolineae > Anaerolineales > Anaerolineaceae > UBA4781. The sequence continues at coordinate 1,057,000 of OY771913.1, read as the reverse complement.
TCTTGAAATAGTATCCATATACACCTCGGTGCAGTGGTATGTTGGTCATACCACTGCACCATAGTATAGACTTTTTTAGAAAGAATGTCAATATTGGAAAAAATTGTTAGAGAAATATCACGCGGTATAATCTAACATTATTTTGATCGAAGAGGAATGCATGCGTAATTTAAATAAGACAGCAAAATTATTTGCCATAACCGTCGGATTTGCCCTTCTTGCATCCTGCTCGCTGTTTGAACCGGAGGTTGTGGAAGCTACAGTTCTCGTCCCTCAAACTGTTGTAGTAACGGAGGTGGTAGAAAAAGTAGTTACAGCCACCGTTTCAATTGCCACGATCACTCCGCTCACAACTCCCATCGCTACTCAATCAACGCAGGCGGCTTCAACTGTTTCGGCAGCAGAGCCTGGAGGGACAACCCCCACAGTCTACGTAAGCCAACCGGATACCAGCCTAACAGGTGATGGAACCATGCAGAATGGATTGAGCGGATGGTGTATGCCGCTGGGTTCCACAGGACCGGATGATATCGATTACGGTCGCTACGGCATGCCCACAAACGGTAGACCAGGTTACGTCGAAAATGGGATCAATATCATGCATATTCCAGGTCAGTACTGCACTCTGGTGTTTGAATTTTCATCGCAAATTGGTTCCGGTGGAAAAGTTTATGTGAAGCAGACCCATAATAATCTATCGTTTTATGAAGTCGATCTGGTCCAATCGGCCTCCAATCCGAATGTGGGGTATGCCCATCTCTTGCACAACTATGTAGTGAATCCGCCTTTGTGGGGAGTTACTTACATTATTGAAGCAGTAGACGGCAATGGTAATGCACGTTGGAGTGGGGAAGTGCAATTCCAGAAGACACAGCCTGACCTGTGCTGGGACGGCTCTATGCCTGACCCGGTGACCATGTGGTGTCCGAAAGAAGACTGGTAGAAAGAGGAAGAACCCTGAAACAGAATCAGGGTTCTTTTATCTTTAATAAATATCATATCTTTAAATGTTGTACAGGAATGGCTCAAATGGTAAACTTACTCGGCGAGGTAAACCCATGAGAGTGATCTATCCATTTACAGCAATAGTTGGGCAGGAACGTATGAAACGCGCGTTGATCCTGAATGCGGTTGATACGCGTATTGGCGGTGTTTTGATCCGTGGGGAACGTGGAACAGCAAAATCGACCGCTGCCCGCGCGCTGGCAGCGCTGCTGCCGCAGGTGCGTGTGGTCAGCGACTGCCGCTTCTCCTGCGATCCCGATAAGCCCGATACCTGGTGCACGGAATGCCAGGAACGAGTAGCAAAGGGTGAAAAACTCCCTGTAAAAGTTGTTCGAACTCCCTTTATCGATCTGCCAGTTTCGGCAACAGAAGACCGTGTGGTGGGAACGCTGGATATTGAAGAGGCTATTCGTAAAGGTGAGCGGCATTTTGAACCCGGTGTTCTGGCATCTGCCAACCGCGGCTTGCTCTATATTGATGAAGTGAACTTGCTGGATGATCATGTGGTGGATATATTGCTTGATTCAGCAGCCATGGGCATGAATATTGTCGAGCGGGAAGGCATTTCCTTTATCCATCCCGCACGTTTTATTCTGGTGGGAACGATGAATCCTGAAGAAGGAGAACTGCGCCCGCAGCTGCTGGACCGCTTCGGACTGTCTGTTGAGATACACGGGATCAACTCGTCCCGTGAGAGAATTGAGATCATGCAGCGCCATCTGGCTTATGAAGCGGATGCGGAAGCATTCAGAGATGAATGGATGCAGAAAGAGAAAGAACTCTCACACAAAATAGAAGTTGCCCGGCAAATTGTGGATGATGTAACCTATTCCAACCGCGATTTGATCGCAATTGCTAATTTAACTACTGCCATGAATGTCGAAGGGCACCGTGCAGACCTGACGATCTTGAAAGCAGCCAGAGCACAGGCTGCCTTTGAGGGTCGCACCCGCATCAATGATCTGGATATCGGGATGGTTGCCGAACTGGCACTTTTGCACCGTATGCGCGGTGGACCGATGCAGATGAGCGAAATGGATGCGGATGAACTGCATGAAAAAATCGAAAAATTGGTCGGCTATAAAGAGTCGGTTGAGGACGAAGAAGATCCGGATATTCCAAAGGAAAAACAGGAATCCCCCCAAAAAAAAGTATGAATGGGGAGGAGTTAACGGAACCCACAACCGAAAACAGCGAAATGCCGGTTCCTCCCCAAAAAGCCTTCGATCAATATAATGCAAATTGGTGGGAAGGGGGACAGCGTATCCGTATCGGGGAATCTTTTACTCCCCGAAGATTGGATACCCCGCTGGATAAAATTGTCCGCCGCTATGGCGGAAGACGATCTCGCACACAGACTACCAGAAAACGCGGTCGCTATATTCAGGCACGCCCTGCCAACGGCGATTTTAGTGATGTAGCTTTTGATGCTACCCTGCGCGCGGCTGCACCTTATCAGGCGGAACGCTCGAAAGAGAACGATGGTCTGGCTCTGCACGTTCATTCTGATGATTTCATGAAAAAAGTACGCGTGAGGCGGGCTGCCAACCTGATCCTGTTCCTGGTAGATGCCTCATGGTCAATGGCGGTGGCTGAGAGAATGAGCGCCACCAAAGGTGCCATTGTTTCCCTGCTGACAGATGCTTATCAGCGCAGAGATAAGGTGGGTTTGATCGTTTTCCAGAAAGACCGGGCGACTCTGATCCTGCCGCCTACCAATTCCATCCAGCTTGCCAAGCGGGCGCTTAGAAATATTCCTGTAGGAGGAAAGACTCCTCTTTCGGCAGGACTGGCAATGGCAGAGATCGTTGTTAAAAAGGAACTAATGATCCATCCGGATGTCAGACCGATCTTGATCGTGATGACCGATGGTGCTGGAAATGTTGCCCAGGGTGCATTTGCACCCCTTGAAGAATCGTATCAGGTGGCAGAAAAACTTGCTCATGAAGATATTAAAAGTGTGGTGATCAATATGGAAGCGGAGTCGTATGATCAGGGGCTGGCTTATACCCTGGCAAAAAAATTGAATGCACCCTGCCTGACGATCAAAGAGCTCAAAGCGGAACATCTCTATATGGCAGTACGGCAGGTGCGTGATGATATCCAGCGCAGCAATGTTTAAGAATAGCTTTTATCTGCGTAAAAAAACTTGAGAATTCCGGTGACCCTGTAAAGTATCGATGTCAAAGAAGAAGGGAGTTATCATTGGCAGCAAAACTCTTTGTTTGTGAATTAAGCAAGAAATATGATGCTTTTCTGGCATTAGCTCCGACAACAATTCAAATTGAGACCGGAAAAATTACCACATTATCCGGACCGAATGGCTCCGGGAAGACCACATTCCTTTCCTGCATATCCGGACTGGTGTGTCCTTCTGAGGGGACGGTTTCGGTGGATGGTTTTGACCTGTATGAAAATGAGGTTGAATTTCATCGACGGCTGGTCTTCGTTCCCGATGTACCCCGTTTTTATTTGGAATTGACTGCCTGGGAGCATTTACAGTTTGTTGCTATGGCAAACGATGCAGTGAAAGATTTTGACCGGCGGGCAGAAGATTTATTGAAAAAATTGGATCTATGGGAAGCAAGAAATCTTTTTCCTCATAATTTTTCACGCGGTATGCGTTTGAAAATGGGGCTGGCGCTTGCTCTCATCCGTCCATTCAGCGTGCTGCTTCTGGATGAACCTACTTCAGCACTTGATACTGCCGGTACGGAATTATTGATCAGCGAATTAATCCGTCTTCGCCAAGAAGAAGTGACGATCCTGCTTTCGACTCACGATGATGCTTTAAAAACCCGGCTGGGAGATCATCACCTGAAGATCGATAATGGATCAATAGAATTGGAATAACATGAATGCGGTGCATTGGCTGCGAAAACGCATAGAAGAATGGGAGCTCATTTACTGGTTATCGATCGTCGCTTACGATAAGGACGACCATTCATTCAACAATCGTGTGTATCTGATATATTTATTTCTATTTTTCAGTGCCTGGACTTTCATGGTGCTTATTTTTTTTGCACAGTGCGGGGCTACCGTATTGGGTTTGATCAATGCGGCTGATCCTGTTCGCGGGGCAGTAGTTCTTGAAATTCTCTTTTTGGGCTTATGGAACCTGGCATCATGCTGGAAAGCGATGAAAAAAAGCCCTGTGGTTTTTTCAAAACAGGATGCAGCTTTGATCTGCCAGATGCCTATCAACCACAGACAGGTTGTGATGCGCTGGTTCTTTTTACCCTGGCTGAAAAGCGCATTCCCTATTTGGCTGCTGACGATGGTGATCGGTTTCTCGGTGGCAGAGGTAGCCATGGCAGATTCATTGGCGGTAAATACATATCTTGTTTATGGTTTTCGCGCCTGGATCGTGATTCTGCCGCTTCATCTGGCTTTATTCTCTCTGCAGTGGGTTCTGGGAATTCTTCGGCTGCGGAATGATCTTAAATTTCGCTGGTTGAGATGGATCGTTATCCTGCTTACCGCGTTGATGCTGGTTTTGCTTCTGATTACTGTATTCAACGGGAGTTTTCCCGTATTGAATTTTTCCGGAAAGAATTTTCTCTTTCCGGTAACGGCGGCTTTTGAACGAAGCAGCCTGGCGTTTCCTTTGAGTGTTAATTGGATCGCGGCATTTATTGCTTTGGGGATCTTATTCTGGGTTTCCAACTCTATAAGCCTGACCCGGGCAGCTCAAGAAACGCAGGAAGAGGAAATACTCAACCAGGCGGCTAGATTTGGATTAAATTCATACGCAGAAGAATTGAAAACCAGGCAAAAACTGGGTGTGAGTCACCGCTCGTCCCACCTGCCAAAGTCAATAATTAGGGATCGGGTGCTGGTATGGAAAGGGCTTATTCAAACCAAAAGAAACTGGAAGTGGTCATCCCTGATGGATTGGTTTACCACATTCAGTATTGTGGTTGGATTCCCTTTCATTGCTGATGTAGGAAACCGGGCTTTTATCATCGCTTTTTGGAGTATTCGTCTGGGAAAGATGGCTGTAAAACGCCTGCGCAATGATCTGACATGCTGGCAGATCGTCCGTCAGCTTCCCATTTCAGCCAATCGATTCCTGTTTTGGGAATTAAGCCCGACTTTTTTCCTATCTATTATCATCAGTTTACTGGGAATGGTTTTCAGCACATTGGTTGTGAAATCGTTTGATCCCGGTTTTACTTTAATCATTCCGGGGATCATTGCCGCAGTGATCAATACTGCCGCATATGATGTGATCAGGAGAGCAAAAAGTGACCACTTGCTGAATGGTATGGCTCCTGATATTAGTGCTGTCGGATATGCACTGGGGGCGATCGTTGCTGTTTTCCCGGTATTTCTTTATTCCGTTCTTTCAGGGATTCTGCGGTTCATCCTTCCATTCATTGCAAGTGTGATCCTGGGTCTTGCTGCATTTAACAAGGCGGTCCGCTCGTATCGAACAATTGATAAGTGATAAAAAAGACAGAAATATGATGGTGAAAGAGTGTAATTTTGCACATTTTTTGCGTTATAATGCCTTCCTTTGTGTTTTGAATGAGAATGGAGTCTGCCTGACCAGGCAGGTAAAGCTGTTACAATAGGAAATTGATACATGAATAAAAGAAGTGTATTTCTAGATCATTTCTGGATCAGAATTTTCTCCGCTGTCATATTTATTGCTTTTCTTTTTTTTGCAGGCTGCAGTGGTAATGAGATATTTAACGCTATTTTCCCAGATCGAACAAAAGAAGTCGAAGAGACCGGCACCGTCATGGCTGAAGAAACGGATACGGAAAATCCCCTTATCTCTACTGAAGAAACCGGTACTGCAGAGGTGATCGCGACAGCGACAACCGCTGCATCAGAAACAGCGGCTGAAACTCAGGAATTCACTGTCGAGCAGAGTGAACTGGTGGTATGGGTGCCCGAAGAATTCTCTATTCTTGAAGAAACCAGTGCATCTATAATTTTCCAGCAGCGCATCGAAGAATTCGAGAGGGAGAATCCGGGCATTGTTGTAGTGGTACGTGTAAAAGCCTCAAATGGCTCGGGCAGCATTCTGGATAGTCTGCGCAACACAAAAGCTGCTGCTACAACCGCATTACCGCAGGTGGCTTTGCTTTCACGGGCTGATATGGAAGATGCTGTCAGCTTAGGATTGCTGCTGCCGATTGAAGATTTTTTCAGCAGTGAGAATCCCACCACCTATTTCCAATTTGCGCATGAAATTGCCGAACTGGATGGCATCAGATTCGGGCTTCCATTTGCAGGAGATGCGCTGGTTGGAATTGCAAACAGCAGTTTCTCTGATCTGGATTTTGCATCATGGGATGAAGTCCGCGTAAAAAAGGTACCGCTCTATTTTGCCGCGAATTCTCCACAGGCGACATTTTTTATCTCGCAGTACCTTTCTACCGGCGGGAAACTGCTTGATGAGCAGGGACATGCTTCATTTACCGATGAAAACCTATTAACAGTTCTTGATTCTTTCGAACAGAGCGTGCGTGATAAAATTTATCAGGAAGATTTCAGCACTCTCAATACGGGTGAAGATGTATGGTCTTTACTTGAAGATGGGACTGCAAAATGGGAGATCAACTGGTACTCAAAAGTAAAGCAGAGTGATCTGAGCGGACTGCAGGTTTTCCAGATCCCATCGGCAGGAGAGGAATCTTATACTTCAGCCAAAGGCTGGTTATGGGTCATTGTTAACAAAGAAGAAGATGTTGATGAAACAGTTACAGGATTTATCACTTTCTTCAGCGATGCGCAGTTTTTAGCTGATTTCACGCAGGCATCCGGATATCTTCCGGTTTTACCTGCCAGTCTGAACCTTTATGAAGATGCTGATATGGTTGAGCGCTTGAGTAATATCCTGGCTGCTGCTCATGCCCTTCCTGAGAATGAACTGGTGCTTGAACTGGGGCCTGTTTTTCGAGATACTACCCTGATGGTGTTGAGTCAGGATTATACAAATCAAGAGATCCTGGCAACTACGCAGAGTCAAATAGAGGCATTGCAGACAAAATGAAAGATGAACACGAAAACGAACAAAGTAAGCGGAGCTGGCTAAATCTGCCGAATATTCTCATTGCACTGGTTTTACTTTTTCTTCTTGTCATTCTCGTCTGGAATCAAAATATTTCAGAAAAAATTCTTACCACACAGGATAATGAAATTTTCCTTGCCACGATCACACCTACACCCATACTGGAACAGGATATCATCTCCTCTGAGTTTTACAGTGAGCCTTCCGATACCTCCGGCATCCTTTTAGCCAGCGTCCTCCTCCTTGTGATCGTTCTGGGCAGCGCTCTCTGGAAATTAAAAACAATAAAGAAATAAATGTGAAGTGGGGTTATTGAAAAGGCTGATCGCAGGGTGAGTTGACAGCAACTTTCCAAAGGCATTTCTCTTATCAATTCGTCATTTAGAGGGAGTGTTATCTTGACCGCAGAGAGAATTATTAGCCCACATGAAAATTAGTTATCTTTACAAGAAAACCAATTTTTTTATTCTTCGTATATGGAATGAATACTAATGAGGAGAAAAAATGAATAAAAGATTTTCGAAAAGTAAGTGGATTGGTATTATTCTGGCTGTTTGTTTAATAACCTTACTGCCTGCAGGGGCAGTATACGCTGCAGATTTCAGCCAAGATGGAACTGTGGATTCTGATGAAGTGATCGAAGATGATGTGTTCTTATCATCGGATCAATGCACGATGGATGGAACCGTTGATGGAAATCTGGTTGCGACCTGTCAAACAATTACTATCAATGGGACTGTGACCGGTGACGCCTTTTTGTTTGCTCAGACGATCGAAATAAGCAGTACGGCTTCAATCAGTGGGAATCTCTTTGCCTTTGCAGAAAACGTTGAGATGGATGGCACGGTATCAGGCTCTATGGCAGGCGCAGGAGCAGCGATCATCCTTCCTGAAAATGCGTCGATAGGAAGAAACCTGTACTTCGCCGGATATGAAGGGAATATCGCAAAGGGTGCTTCCATTGGAATGGATATGTATGGCGGCGCGCGGCAGATCATCATGAGCGGTTCGGTTGCCCGCGATCTGAATGTTGGTGTGTCAGCTTTTGAACTGCGCGGAAGCATCAGCAGAAATGCGGCGATCCACACAAGCAATGAGCAGGATGATATATCTGCTTATTCTTCATGGACCCCCTACGTAGCAGAGCACCTCTCTTCTGGTATTCGCTTCTACACGGGTGCATCTGTTGGCAACGATCTCACATATTACTCGCTGGAGAATGTCGATTCGCAGCTTGAAAAGTATGTAGAAGGTACAGTTAATTTCGAAAGGGTGAATATTACACAGCAAAGCACATCGCGTAATTACATCAGCCGTACCTGGATGAAGGATGGTATGACTCAATTCCGGCTTGTCGGCACGTTCAGCAGTCTCATCACGATCTTTGTTCTGGGTGCGCTGTCATTCTGGCTGTTGAAGAAACAGGTAGCCATTGTTAAGGAAAAAGGGATGGCATTCCCCGGAAAAGCGTTTGGTTGGGGCTTTGTCGCAATTCTGGTCGGCTTTATGGCTCTCTTCCTGATCCCCGTAACATTCATACTTCTGGGTATTCTGGTCGGAGTAGTATCTCTTGGAGGGCTGCTTTTCACCTGGTACGGAGTGCTGGGATTGGCGATCGCGCTGGCTTTTGCCCTGTTCTTCCTGGTGGTCTTCACACTCAGCAAAGTAGTAGCCGCATACATCATGGGTTCCTGGTTGATGAACGATGTCTTCAAGACAAAGACACAGAATCGCTGGATCGATCTTCTGGTTGGTTCTCTCTTCTATGTGATCTTGAGTGCAATTCCATATATCGGCTGGCTGATCAGCCTCGCCGCAAGCCTGTACGGTACGGGTGCGTTGTTCATTGCCTGCACGAATGTTGAGAAGAAAAAATAATTAGTATGGTTAAAAAAGAACCCGCTCAAATCCGAGCGGGTTCTTTTATATCGGCAGGATGAACAGGGGAGTGATCATTTCCTGAGAGGATAAACCGCCGTGTCTTCCCATGAGGGAATTTTCTTTATTTGCCCACCACCAGTAGGCGTTCCCTTTCGGGAAAGCAGCGTGAGTGCCGATGCGGCTTCGTACCGTTGCGTTCATTTCCTTTTTTCCGAAAATGCCTGATGCGGCAATATCGGCGGAAGGGACCAAAACAAAATCACCATCCCATCGTTGAGAAATGTGCTTTTGAAATGCGCCTGTTTTTTCCGCTTTGACGAATAGATAAGGAAAGCGGCTCTCTCCGCTGGGAGGAATATCCAGACAACCCATAAATTCCTGATCGCTGCGGACATCGAATAAAGGTCGGATCTGGGTGGAAATTTGCCCGTGATCTGAAGTTATTATCAGCAGAGTATCATTTTTCATCGAGCGTATTCTATCGCTCAAGAATTTTTCCAATAAATGGCTGAACCAGTACCAGGCGTGGCGGGTCTTCCGGCTGTCAGGACCATTACGGTGAGAGAGTGTGTCGATATCGCTCCAGTAGAGATAAATATATTTGCGTTTGGATGTTTGTGTTTCTAGAAGCTCAAGGGTTTTTTGCCACATATCTTGCGGAGATGTAAAAGGTATCTTCTGCACATCAGGGAACAGTATTCGAGATAATCCTGAATCACAGATGGATTCGTGCTGAAAAGCGTAGGGCTGGATGCCGTGTTTTAAAAAATGATCTCCCAGAGTGGGAACCGGGAGAAAAGAACCGGACTCTCGAGGATCTGCCTCGCTATCATTTCCGGGAATAGGATAGACCTGAGTTCGCAGGATCATGTTCATGATGATATCGAGTTCCTTGAGGTACAACTCGTAGCCGATCATTCCATGTTCTACCGGCAGCTTTCCCGTCCACAGGCAGGTGAGTGCGTTGGCAGTTGTGCTTGGCACAACACTGGTCAGGGGAGAAAATAGCCCCAGTTCTTCAATATGTTTCCAGTTGGAATGAAGGTCTTTTCTTTGCAGTCCCTTTTCAAGCCATATCTGCATCTGTTTGAATGGCAGTCCATCGATCACCAGAAAAATGATGTTCTTAATATTGTTCAATGCGATGGGTGGTTGGGATATATCCAGGGTTGTGCTTTGTGGGGAAGGGATTTGAAACCATTCACAGATGCTGGCAGGAATGTTTGCCAAACTCAAGCCCTGATAAAACGGAAAAATTTCAATGGGCAGTCCTTCCAACCCCTGAATTTTCTGTTCTTGAATACGCTGCAGGTTCTTTATACTGAGGTCAATCAAGAGAGTGCTGTCCTTCCTCAAGCAATGTATTGTGCATAACTATACCCCAGGCTTTGATTTTCTGCAGCGTCGATTGTTGATATAATGAATTATCTCGCTGCTGGAATGGAAATCATGCGTCAAGAAGTACTGACCTGGAATGATATTGATTTATTAATAGACCATCTTGTCCCTCAATTTGATGTCATTTTCGATGCCATGCTGATCATCACGCGTGGAGGGATCATTCCAGGCGGGTTGATCGCAGAAGCACTGGATATCGAGGAAATCCTGACCGCTTCGGTAGATTTTCCTGCCGAGGCAAAAGACGGAAGCAGTGATATGCAGCATAAGTTTCTGGCTTTACCACAGTTTCTTCAATTTCCAGAATCATCATTGATGTGCGAAAAACGAATTCTTATTATGGATGATGTGTGGGGGTCAGGCAGGACGATCAGTGTGGTAAAAAACCGGGTAAAAGGTGCTTACGGTATTCCTTATACGTGTGTGCTGCATTTCAATCCGCATCGCAATCTTTTCGGCAACGAGCGACCCGATTACTATGCGGCTGTCACGGATGCCTATATCATTTATCCCTGGGAGATCGATCTGGGAAAATCGCGCATGCTGCCTTTCAATTGTAAATAGATCAGGGGATCAGCATTTTAAGATATTTTTCCGTCATCAGATGCATATCGAAAGCGGATTCTGCATGTTTTCTGGCAGCAGAACGGAATTTTGATTGCTGTTCATATATTTCCATACCTGCTTCACAGAGCGGTGCAAAATTGGGGGCTTCGAGGTTCCAGTAATCTGCTCCATAAGGCACGATCCGCCCTGCGTTTCCCTTTACCAATTCAGGCAGGGATCCTGTGGCAAAACTGATGACCGGTAGACCGCACGCCATGGCTTCCATGACCGTATTTGGGCAAGCAGCATTGATCTCTGCCGGGTAAAACATATGGGCGCTGCGATTCAGTTCAGGAATATCGCTCAATGGTACGATCCCCAACCAGCGGATATCCAGGTTTGTGTATTTGGGGAGTTTTGCCAGCATGTCTTTGGGTGCTCTACTTGCGATCACCAATTCCACGCGCTTGCTGCTGATCTCAGCCATACCTTTAGCAAAACCCACCGCGTTGAATAGATCGCGTTCATGCCCGCCGTAGAAACTGCCTTCGGTGACCATGATGCGGATCATATCGTCTGGTGGTTTGCCTTTTCCTTTCGGGGTAAATAACTCCAGGTCTACACCGTTGTGGATCACGGTATCTTCAATGGGCACTTTCCCATATACTCTGTTCCACCATGTTCGCGTGAAGTCGCTCTGGTATACGATCGCATCGGTGTAGTTCTTGCGGATGGTGGAGAGGATGCGGTTGTTCCATTCAGCACGTAAATAGTGCTTGATGCCGGTATATGTCTTTTTATGCAGCCAGTTCATCCCATCCAGACGCTGCACGATGCGGATACCCCTCTTTTTTGCATTAGAAAGCTGCAGTAAACGGCTGCTCCCGCCAACCACCAGGACAGCTGCCGTACCACCGCGTTCAAGTTCAAAGTGAACTTCAATCCCTTGCTGGTTTAAACAGGTGGTTAATTTCTTCTGGAATGAGGAAGGACCTCCTGTGTGATCCAAGCGGGGGAATAAGCAAATGCTTCCAGCTGCCATCAATCAATCCAGGGAATAGTTGAGAATTTCATCGACGATCCGTTCTGCGGCGTGACCATCTCCAAAAGGATTGGCTGCGTGTGCCATGGCATCATAATGCCTGGGATCGCTGAGCAGCAGATCGGTCTCTTTGACGATAGTATTGGTGTTTGTACCAACCAGCTTCAAAACCCCTGCTTCCACGCCTTCGGGGCGTTCGGTGACTTCCCTCAGTACCAGTGTGGGCAATCCCAGCCCGGTGGCTTCTTCCTGGATCCCGCCCGAATCGGTCAGTACCAGTTTTGCGTTTTTCATTAGATGGATGAGGGGGAGATATTCGATGGGCTGTAGAAGGGTTACATTGGGAATGCCATCCAGCAGTTCATGGACGGGTTCCTGGATGTTTGGATTCAAATGAACCGGATAGACCAGCTCGATGGAATCTGCGTGTTCTGCGGCGATGGTCTTGATCGCTCTGCAAATATCCCGGATGGGTTCCCCGAAATTCTCACGACGGTGGGCGGTGATAACGATGAGCTGTTTCTTTTTATTGAGAATATCTTTCTTTTCCAGAAAGCCATGAATTTTGGAGGGGATCGGTTCATTGATGATCTGACGCAGGGCATCGATGACCGTGTTGCCGACCACCTTGATAATGCGTTCCGGAACTCCTTCATTCAGTAGGTTTTTTTTGCTGAAAGTGGTCGGAGCGAAATGCAGGTCAGCCACAACCCCGGCAATTCTGCGATTGATCTCTTCCGGAAAAGGAGCCCATTTATCATGAGTGCGCAGCCCTGCTTCAACATGCCCAATACGAATGCGCCTGTAAAATGCGTTCAATGCGGCTGCCATGACGGTTGTGGTGTCTCCTTGAACCAGGATCCAATCAGGGGCTATTTTTTCAAGAACCGGATCAAGGTTCTTAAAAATGTTGGCGGTGAGTTCAGCCAGGGTTTGGTTGGGGCGCATCAGGTCCAGATCGATCTGGGGGGTAATATGGAACAGGTCCAGCACCTGATCGAGCATCTCGCGGTGCTGCGCGGTAACGCATACCATGGATTCAATGCCCGGTTTATTTTCCAACTCCTGAACCACCGGAGCCATTTTCACGGCTTCGGGGCGGGTTCCAAAAATAGAAAGTACTCTAATTTTTTTTCTCTGCATAGATTTATTATAGCTTTTTCAGGGTTGTCCTAACTTGTAGAAAGTAAAGCCGACTTTTTCCCAGTTTTCTCGCTGCCATCCGCCGCACATATCAATAGCGATGCGTGCTTTGGTCATGCCCGCAATATCCGCGGGAATAAAATCTTTAAACTGCTGGTGTGCTACCAGCAGCAGAATAATCTCACAATCCTGCAGCGCTTCTTCGATGGAAGCAGCCGCCTTTGCATTGCCGTGGAATCCATCTGGTTTATACGGTTCGAAAACTGTGACCACCGCATTCTCTTCCTGCAGCAGTTCCGCGATCTCAATAGCGGGTGATTCACGTAGATCATCGATGTTGGCTTTATAAGAAAGCCCCAGAACAGTGATCTTGCGGTTGGCAAGAGTTCCCAGTTTCTTTTCGATCATTTCCACCACGTAATGTGGCTGGCTGTCATTCACTTCGCGCGCGGTATGCACCAGGGGAGATGCATCCGGTGCAGCTTCTACCAGAAACCAGGGATCTACGCTGATGCAGTGTCCGCCCACGCCCGGTCCGGGGTTGAGAATATTGACCCGCGGGTGGCGGTTGGCGATATGGATCGCTTCCCAGGCATCTACTCCAAAACGATCTGCCAGGTGACCGAATTCATTGGCGATCGCAATATTAATATCGCGGTAGGTGTTTTCCATCAACTTCACCATCTCAGCGGTGGTGGAATTGGTAAGGAGAATATCACCTTTCACAAACAGGCTGTACAGTTCTTTACCGGCAGCTGCAGACGCGTCATCGATACCGCCGATTACACGTGTGTTCTGGATGATCTCTTCCAGGATCTTTCCCGGTAGTACGCGTTCGGGAGAGTAAGCCAGCTTGAAATCTTTTCCGGCTTTCAGCCCGCTCTTTTCAAGGATGGGCGCCACGATATCAGAGGTGGTGCAGGGCGGGGAAGTGGATTCAAGGATCACCAGATTTCCCTCTTGCAGATGAGGAATGATGGAATGTGCCGCGGATTTCACGGCTTCCAGATCTGCGTTCTTCTCTTTGGTGATGGGTGTGGGCACGGCAATGATAAAGACATCAGCCGGTTCCGGTTTGTCGCTGATCGAGAGATTCCCTGAATCAATGGCAGATTTCACCAGAGAACGCAGACCGGGTTCGTAAATATGTAAATGTCCGTTCTGCAGTCCATGCACGATCTCTTCATTGATATCAACGCCGGCTACCTGTATGCCGTGTGTGGCAAAGGTGCAGGCGGTTGGCAGTCCGATATACCCCATTCCAAGTACACAGATTTTTTGATATTTCAACAGAAACTCCTCAATGCATACATTGTCCATATTATCCCATAATTCAAAAAATCCAGCCGGGGTGGAAATCATTGAAAAGGCATTTCTGGCATGATAAACTTCTTTAATCTCAGAAAAGAGGGATTATGCCAAAAACGATTTATTTGCTTGATGGACACGCACTGGCTTATCGAGCATTTTTTGCCTTGATGAAGGCCGGCTCCCGCTTCCGAACCCGTTCCGGGGAACCTACCGCAGGAACTTATGGATTTGTAAACATTCTTTTAAGGATCATCGAACAAGATCATCCTGAATTTCTAGCGGTTGCATTTGATACCGGGAAAACTTTTCGGCATGAGATGTACAAAGAATATAAGGCGACCCGCGAAAAGATGCCGGAAGACCTGGTTCCGCAGATCGAGCGCATTCGCATGCTGGTTGATACGTTCAACATCCCGCGGCTTGAAATGGAGGGATACGAAGCGGATGATGTGCTGGGCTCCGTTGCCAAATTGGCGGTAAAAGAAGGTTTTGGGGTGAAGATCATTACGGGCGACCGCGACCTGCTGCAGCTTGTGAACGACCGCATTATCGTGAATTTGAGCGGGGCGAAAATGTCGGATGCAAAAGATTACATGCGGGATGATGTAAAGCAGTCTCTGGGCGTTTTCCCTGAGCAGGTGGTAGATTACAAGGCGTTGATCGGTGATACTTCCGATAATATCCCGGGTATTAAGGGGATTGGACCAAAAACTGCCGATCAGCTGCTGGAGAAATACCCGCATCTGGATGATATCTATGCCAATCTGGATAAGATCACCGGCAGAACCAAAACCCTGCTGGAAGAAGGAAAAGAGAGCGCCTATCTCAGCTACGATCTGGCAAAGATCAAAACTGATCTGCCGGTACATATCAAGTTTGACCAGGCGCGCACAAGTGAAGTGGATATTGATAAGATCATCGCGTTGTTCAAAGAACTCGAATTCCGCTCCAGTGTTGAGCGCGTGAAAAAGATATTTCATGTGGAAGAACCCATCGGAAGCGACAGTTCGCAGCCTGATCTTTTCAGCATGTCTTCTCAACCGGTGGATATCACCATCAATTCCAACTATGATCTGGATGTCAGGTTGGTGAATTCTGAAAAGACGCTTGATGAGCTAACACAGGCTCTTGAAAAAGCCGAATATCTTTCCTTTGACACCGAAACAACTGCCATCGATCCTATGCAGGCGGACCTGGTGGGAATTTCGATTTCCTGTAATCCGGGAACTGCTTACTATATTCCTGTGGGTCATAAAACGGGAGAACCGCAGCTTTCTCTAGATGCGATCCGTTCTTCCCTGAACCCCTGGTTTACGAATGATGCATTGAAAAAGGTAGGGCATCATCTTAAATATGATTGTATTGTGCTCATGAATCACGGCTTTACGATCAAGCCGCTTTTCTTTGATACCATGATCGCTGCCTGGCTACTGGACCCCGCTTCACATCGATTGGGATTGAAACTGCTGGCGGATATTGAACTGGGTATTAACATGACGCATATTGAAGAGTTGATCGGAAGTGGAAAGAATCAGCTCTCGATGGCGAATATTCCCGCTGAAAAAGTGGCTGCTTATGCGGCGGCTGATGCAGAAGTACCTCTAAAACTGATGCAGGTCTTCAAAAAAAGGCTTGAGGCGAATTATCTCTGGGATGTGTTTGAAAAGATCGAAATGCCACTGGTGCCGGTATTGATAAATATGGAACGGAACGGCATATCGATCGACAGGCAATTCTTCAAAGATTTCTCCGATGAATTGAGCATCCGCATGCGGGAGATTGAAAAGGAGATCTATCAGATCCTTGGTTACCCTATCAATATCAATTCCACCCAGCAGCTTTCAAAAGCTCTGTTCACCGATCTGGGGCTGAAAAATCCTGACCCGAGCAACAAGACGAAATCAGGACATTATTCCACATCCGCCTCGGTTTTGGAGGAGATGCGCGGACAGCATAAGATGGTTGATCTAATTCTGGAATACAGAGAAATCTCCAAGCTTGTTTCTACTTATCTCGATGCGCTGCCCAAGCAGGTGAATCCACGTACCAACAAGATACACACCTCATTCAGCCAAACCGGTTCGGTAACGGGCAGGCTGGCTTCTTCAGATCCGAATTTGCAGAATATCCCCACCCGCACGGAATTGGGACATCGAGTGCGGCAGGGATTTATTGCCGAGAAAGGGAATGTACTGATCTCGGTGGATTATTCGCAGATCGAACTGCGGGTGGTGGCGCATATGTCGCAGGATCAGGCTATGCTGGATGCTTTCCGCAAGGGGATGGATATTCACGCTGCGACGGCTGCCGCTATCTACAATGTTCCTGTTGATGAGGTGACCAAAGACCAGCGGCGGCATGCCAAAGCGATCAATTTTGGGTTGATCTATGGGATGAGCGCTTTTGGATTGAGTCGTTCTACGGACCTTACCCTGGCTGAAGCGGAGAATTTTGTGAAAACCTATTTCGAGCGCTTCCCCAATGTGAAAGCTTATCTTGATTCCATTCGCAAGCAGGCTGCCAGCGAAGGATATGTAGAGACCCTGCTCGGAAGGCGCCGCTATTTTCCGAACCTGCGCCATCCTGCCAATGCACAGATCAAAGCACGTGAAGAACGCGAAGCCATCAACGCTCCTGTTCAAGGAACCGCGGCAGATATCATGAAGATTGCCATGATCAATCTGGCGCCGGCGATTCAGCAAGCAAATTCAAAAGCGAAAATGCTGATCCAGGTGCATGATGAACTGGTGCTGGAATGCCCGGAGGGTGAAAAGCAGGCTGTGATCGATCTGGTCAAGAAGATCATGGAAAATGCCTATCACCTCGATATTCCGCTCAGCACCGATGCGCGTTTTGGGAATAATTGGGCAGAATTGAAATAATGCATAGATTCGGATGTTTACAACCAGCGAGGATGCCCTAATACCAGCCCTTCATGTATATGATGGTTATCGTTGAATAATCGGACCACGGGTCTCTTTTTATAGAAATCGATAATGGATAAAGAGACATTGTCTACCCAGAAGGGGATATAGCGCGAGAAATCTCCACCTACTTGGTAGAAGATGTAGCTTTTAATGAAACCTCCATGCGATACAACGGCTATCATCTGCCCTGCATGTTTTTCAAGGATCATGTCTGTAAAAGCTTGTATTCTGCTTTTAAGTTCATCAAATGATTCACTGCCGGGGATGTCAGGACGTATGGGGCTGTCGGAATACTCTCCATGAAACCAATCATCAACATTTTGAGATAATTCAGGTTTTGTTTCTCGCAGGTTTTTGATCTTTGTATTGGCGATCTCCCCGAACCCATATTCGATAAGATTTTGGTCAGGGATAACAGGCAGGTTAAAAGCCTGAGATAGATATTGGGCTGTCTGCACGGCACGTTTCAAAGGGCTTGAATAAAGTACATCGATGGGGAATTCTTTTTTTACCCGTTCAGCCATTTTCTTTGCCTGCTGATGACCGGTCTCATTGATCGGGATATCGTTTCTTCCTGAAACGAACCCCTGCATATTGTGATCTGTCTGTCCATGACGAATGAGAAGCAGACGTGTATAGTCAGTATTGTTAATTTCAATCATATTTGAAAACCTTCTTTATATTAATAATTTATTACTGGTAATTTTCAAAAGGTGGAACTTCAAGAGCATATATTTTACACACTCTTGCATCCAGCATACGGCTTTTGATCCGTGGATCCATGTTTTCCAGCTTTACGGAGGTTGTGATCACCGTCGGCGCTTTGGTTTCGTATCGGAAATTCAAAATCTGAAATAATTTCTCTCTTGCCCAGGGTGTCGTATTCTGGGTTCCCAGATCATCCAGTATCAGCAGCCTGGCATTCCGTACCTGGTTGAAAACAGAATCGTAGGATACGGGTGAATTTGGATTGAAAGTCGCGCGCAGATGGTCGAGCAGATCAGGTACAACCGTAAAGATAGGATCATCGCCGGCTGCCTGTCTGTATTTCGCAATCGCTGCTGCCAGATGAGTTTTGCCTGTTCCATAGGTTCCTAAAAATACAAGCCAGCCGTTGGGGTTTTCTGCAAACTGCTGTGCGGCTTGAAATGCCATATCCAAGTATTTCTGTTTTTCCGCAGGGAGTTTTTCCTTTTTACGGGCAGAAAAATTATTAAAAGTGCGGTGATCGCTGAGATAAGCCAGTGTTGAAATGGGAGAATCAGTATGATCAGCCAGCGGATCACGAAAATCGGGGGCATTGATATTGACCCTCATGACCAGATCTCGATCGTTAACGCGCGAACTGATGCGCTCATCGATTTCAGCAATATCCAGATTGGATGTGATGACTGTCGGCAGGTGATTCACGTAGCGGTGATTGATGATCTGGAATAGCTTTTCTTCCGCCCAGGGGGTGGAATTCTGGGTTCCCAGGTCGTCCAGTACCAGAAAAGGCACATCTCTGATCTCGGAAAATCGTTCTTCGAAGGTGGTATCTTTTCCGCTGAAAGCATAACGCAGCCAATCCAGCAGGTCCGGTACGGTGAGGAAGAGGGTGCGCGTACCGTTTTTAAGCACTTCATTGGCGATGGCAGCTGCCAGATGGGTTTTCCCGCAGCCGAATTTTCCGGTTAGAAAAAGCCATCCGTTTGGTTGAGCGGCAAAGCTCTTCGCGCTCTGAAAAGCTACTTCCAAACTCTTGTTGGCATCTTTCTCATTTGTCCTGCCGTGAATATTGAAGGTATCGAAGGTCATGGAGCTGAAATATTCAATGTTGCTGATGTTATAAAGATGCTCTTCTTTGAGCTTCTTCATCTTTTCCGATCGGCAGACACAGATCTCCATCTTTCCAAAATCAGGATCGTCGATCGGCAGATCACGGCGGACAAAGCCGATCCCATGACAGATCGGGCAGTTTGGATCACCCGGTAGGGCAGACTTTCTTTCAGTGTTTGATGAATTTGCCATATTTCCCTTTGGTGTATTGTTCGAAATCCTCTTCAGTGTGTCTTTGATCTCTTCCATTGCGACCTTCTTCTTTCCAGCTGTTCAATATAGCCTGGATATAGCGCCATTTGCGCACATTATTGACAACTGCAATTCGAATGGCTTCTTCCAGCCATTCTTTCGAATATTCTTTCTCGGCGTCTTTCAACGCATCCGCAATGAGCGGGGTCAGCGGTCCGATGTTATCCTCGTAAAGGGTGAAGATCTCAGACCGAGATAGATTATAAACAGGTCTCTTTGCAGATGTTCCCTGCAACTGTGCTGCCTGCTTGCCGCGCGGGGTATTCAGGTAAAAAGGCTTTCCCTGCTTCATTTCCTCAAAAGATGTGCAGAGGAAATATCCTGCTTCCAGGTTAGCCTGCAGGGCTGAAAGCAGCTTCTCGCGTATCTCTTCTTCATCCCTACCGAGGGTATTCATGAATTCAGGATAGGAATAAAAATCCTGCAGGGTCAGCGGATTGGCTTCATCTCCGCTCTGCTGTGCCAGCCCGATGGCAAACAGCAGTACTTTCAATTGAAATGGGTCTTCGGTTTCTCCGAAAATCTGGAAAAGAAAATTGGTGGAGAGATGAATTTCATGAAGATCCAATTCGTGTTTACTCATTTTGAGAAACCGGGTTCCTTCTTGGGGCTTGTTTCTGCTCTCTGGCAGCATTTTCAAAACGGGCGATCTCATTCAAGAATACGATCTGAATGCCGGAATGAGTTGGTCCGTTTCTGTGCTTGGCGACGATGATCTCCGCCGTGTTTTGCTTGCTGACATCTTTATCGGTGATGTCAGGGCGGTGAATGAACATGACGATATCAGAGTCCTGCTCAAGGCTGCCCGATTCACGCAGGTCAGAAAGCATAGGGCGTTTATCGGTTCTCTGTTCCACCGCACGTGAAAGCTGCGCGGCTGCCAGAACCGGAACGTTCAATTCACGCGCCAGGGTTTTCAGGTTTCTCGAGATATAAGAAACTTCCTGCACGCGGTTGTCGTTGCGGGTATCCCCGCTCATCAACTGGAGGTAATCAACGATGATCAGATCGAGATGATATTCAAGGTGCAGTCTGCGGCATTTGGTGCGCATTTGAACCGGGGTGAGGGCAGGAGTATCATCGAGAAAGATCTTCGTATCTCCTAATACTTCAATAGCATGGGTGAATAACGGCCATTCGTCTTCCTGCAGATCTCCGACGCGCAGACGTTGTGCATTGATGCGCGTTTCTTGCGAGATCAAACGCTGCACAAGCTGTTCGTTGGACATTTCCAGTGAAAAGAAAGCGACGTGCTTGTGATGCCTTTGCGCGGCGTTCTTGGCTACCGTCAGGAGAAAACCTGTTTTACCGGTAGCAGGTCGCCCTGCAATGATCAACAGGTCTGATTTCTGCATGCCTCCCAGCAGTTTGTCGAGATCTGTCAGCCCGGTTGGCACACCCAGCAGTTCGCCGCTGCGTTCTGAAAGCTCAGTTACGCGGTCATAATACTGGCTGAGGACGGTTTGAATGGGCTGCAGGTCACGGCGGATGCGGCGTTCGCTGAGGTTGAAAACCTCGCGTTCTGCCTCATCCAGAACATTATTGATCCCTTTTTCTTGATCATAGGCAAGCTTAGCCATTTCATTGGCAGCACCCAGCAAACGGCGCCGGATTGAGGTTTCTTCAACGATATGTGCATACGCTTCGGCATTCAATGAGCTGGGGGTTTGATTGATCAGGGATAAAAGATAAGTCTGCCCGCCAATTTCAGCCAGCTGATTGCGTTTTTCCAGTTCTTCACTGACCGTTAGAATATCAATAGGAATTTGATTTTCATGCAGATACAGAAATATTTCCCATATCCAGCGGTTGCGGATGACATAGAAATTATCTGCTTCCAGAACCTGTGCTACATCAAAGAATGATTCGGGATTGATCAGCACAGCACCCAGAACGGCTTCTTCGGCATGTTTATTATGCGGTTGAGCCTGGATGGTTTGCTCTTCGCTCATTGGAGGATTATCAAAATCGTTCATATTAGATCATGCTCGTATTTTCCGGCTTATCACCTGTATCGTCTTCATCATCATCGTTTTCATCATCATCGTCTTTATTTTCTTCTTCCCCTTGATCTTTTTCAAGGTTCTCAAGATATTCTTCAAATACTGATAATCGATCGACTCCTTCCTGCTTTTGTTCTTCTTGTGCAGGAGATTCATCAATTTCCGGTTTTACCGTATTGATATATGGAGAGATGTATTCGTCTTCAACAGGGACGATCCCTGCAGATTCAAAAACCTGTTCGGAAATAAAGATCGGAACGTGAGTTCTTACTGCCAGGGCAAGGGCATCGGAAGGACGCGTATCCAGGAGTATTTTTTTCCCTTTTTGAATGATCTCAACAACCCCGTAAAAAATATCGTCTTTTAATTCGCTGATAATGATTCGATTGATGGATCCGCCTAATTCATAGATCGCGTTCTTGATCAGATCATGAGTTTGCGGGCGGGAGATTTCGATTTCCTGCAGTGCAATACTGATTGATTCGGATTCATAGGGACCGATCCAGATGGGCAGATAGCGTTCATCCTTGATGTCTTTTAAAATAATGATCCTCTGCTGGCTTGTCAGGCTCATACGAATACTATCAATAGTTGCTTCAATCAGATTTGCCATTCTCACTCCAAATTTAAACCTAATGCTATTTTAGCATGTAAGCATTGACAAATCGAAAATCAATGGAATTATGTATTTCCATTGATGATTGTTGTATAATTTTTTATATGTTCTTACCCATCGCCGCCGGAAGTGTACAACGAGCAACAATATTGGTATTCAAGTAAACTAGAGAACAGGGCGATAAAATAAACCATGAAATTATCAAAGCCAGTAATTCTTATCATTGAAGGGAAACGTTCAGATCGGTCTTCTTTTTCAGGGGGATTGATCAAAAAGGGCTATGAGGTCATCTCTGTTCCCAACGGCAATGCTGCAAAGTCTGCTCTAAAAAATGAAAAACCTCAAGTGGTGGTGGTGGATGCTTCTTCACTGCGAACAGCAGGAAAACGAATTTGTACGGCAATAAGAAAAGAAGCCCCTGTAACTCCCATTATCCTGATCGTTGATGAGGGTGTTGGTAAAAAGAAGAATAAGGATGTAAACGAGACCCTTGTTTTCCCCTTCACTTTGCAGAAATTATTGAACCGTATTAAACCATTTGTTCAGCGTGATGATAACAACATGCTCGAAATAAAACCAATCAAACTGGATCTTTCTCAACGCTGGGTTTACTGCAATGGTAAGAATGAACGCTTGACTCCGCGCTTGTTCATCTTGATGAAAACGCTTATGCAAAAGCCCGGAAAACTGATCAAACGGGAAGAACTCTTTAAGACTCTCTGGGAAACAGAATATATCGGGGATATGCGTTCGCTCGATGTACATATCAGCTGGCTGAGAAAAGCCATTGAAAAAGATCCCCGCAACCCCGATTATATAAAAACAAAACGTGGCGTAGGATACTATCTGGATCTGCCGGAAAAACCAAAGAAGAAATAATAGCACGGCTGGATCGAAAAGACCGCCATTCATACAGTAAATAGAAAAAGAAAATAGGCACACAAATCGGTGCCTTTTTTAAAATAAAAAAGCTTAAAAGGGCGGTTAAAAATTGTCCTAATTATTTGTATACTTAATCTGAGAAGGGAAGATGGAACATTCCAGTTCATCAAGTCAGGCAATTCAGAAATTGTTAAAACTGCAGAAACGCCTCCCGGCGAGTGAAGCGGGGGTGTATCTGGTGGGGAAGAAATATTTTCGTGTTGTGCAGCAGCCGACTGGCGATCCTGCTTATGTAAGCGATCGGAACAATGTGGTAACCAGTTTTTCACTGCCCAAGCACTATGGGAACCTGGGGTACCTGGCACATAATCACCTGGCAGGTTCTTACTTCAGTGATCTTGCGGTTGGCGATGAGGTCATTGTGCTGCCGGAACAGGGTGATTATCTGCGCTACCGTATTACCACCATTCTGCGCTATCGAGCACTGCAGCCGCGTGACCCCCGCAGCAATTTCATCAATTTGCAAACCAATCAGCAGTGCAAGGCAGGCGATGTTTTCCGCCAGGTTTACATGGGAGATGAACATATTGTGCTGCAAACATGCATCGCAAAAAGCGGAGTGTCGGAATGGGGCAGGCTCTTTATTCTGGCTGAACCGGTAGAACGAGGGCAGCTGGTGGCAAATGGATAAAGATTTATCTCGGAGATTTTTCTGGATCTAAAAAAAGGAATAAAACAATGGGTTTTTTTGAAAAAGAAGTGGAACCAAGGATTCAGGACTGGCTTTTAAAGAATCCAAATCCTTCTGTACGCTATTTAACTCTCCGCGATCTGATGGATCGTTCTCCCGATGATCTTGAATTATTGAAAGCAAGGGAAGAAGCCCATACCGGCGGGAAAGTCGCAGAGATCCTATCGCATATGCAGCCAGAGGGGTATTGGGGGGAACCGGGTGCTGGTTACCTGAAAAAATATTTCTCCATCGTCTGGTCATTGATCACGCTGGCTCAATTGGGTGCGGATGCTGATGGTGACCCGCGCATCAGGACAGCCTGTAATTACTATCTTTCTCATGCCATGACAGAAAACGGACAGATCAGCGCTAACGGGAGCCCTTCTGCAACTGTTGATTGTTTGCAGGGGAACATGTGTGCGGCTTTTCTCGACCTGCAATTCCAGGATGAGCGGTTGGAAAAATGCTTTGACTGGCTTGCCCGCAGCGTGACGGGTGAGGGGATCGCTCCCATGGGCACGAAGGACACCAGCATGCGCTATTATTCGGGGAAGATCGGACCGGATTTTCAGTGTGGGGCGAATAACAAATTAGCCTGTGCCTGGGGTGCGGTTAAGGTCATGCTGGCTCTTGGCAAATACCCACGAGAAAAACAAACCCCATTGATAAAAAGTGCAATCGAACGCGGGGTGAAGTTCATCTTTAGCGTTGATCCGGCAACTGCACAGTATCCCTGCGGCTATGCTGAAAAACCAAGTGGAAATTGGTGGAAATTTGGTTTCCCTGTATTTTATATTACTGATCTGCTGCAGCTTGCGGAGGCAATGGTTGATTTGGGGTATGGGAAAGATCCACGCATGACAAATTTGATTGCCTTTATCAAAGAGAAGAAGGATCCTCAAGGGCACTGGCTGCTGGAAACCAGTTATTCCGGAAAGATCTGGAGTGACTTTGGAAAGAAGAAAGAGCCAAATCCATGGGTGACCATTCGCGCTTTACGCACTCTAAAGAAAAGCGCTGAAGTATTTCCCTGATCATAAATCTTTTAAATTCTGAAACTTTCTTTTCTGTTTTCCGTAAACCATAGCAGAAAGGATAAAAATGGATTCGAGAAGACCTGGTTGTTTATCTGGATTATTAAAGCTATTTTTTCTTGATACGATCTATGATTGGTTTCAAAGACGCTTCGGCTATAGAAGCGGCGGCTGTATGGGATGCGGATGTGGAACGATCTTATTTTTCATTTTCATTTACATTCTGGTTAGAATCATCTTTGGAACCGATTGGCTGCGTTTAGGTTTTTAAACAGGAGAGAAGAAAGATGAAAAGAATAACTGCAATAGGAACTGTGATTTTACTCATGGCTATGTTAACAGCATGCAATCTGCCTATCCAAAATACCAATATTAAGGGATCTGGAAATGTGATCAGTGAAGAAAGAGAAGTAACCGGTTTTAATAAGGTCTCATTGGAAGGAATTGGAGATCTGCAGATCGTGCAGGGAGATGTGGAATCCTTGAAAGTGGAAGCGGAGGATAATATCATTGATCGGATCGAAAGCTATGTGACCGGATCAGTCCTGCATATTGGAGTTGAACGATTTATCAATGTGATCCCAACCAGCGGTATTTCTTACACTCTCACTGTAAAAGATCTGAACAGCATCGAAATTTCAGGGTATGGCGATGTGTATATGCAGTCGCTCACAACGGATAGTTTGGTAGTGGAAGTAAGCGGTGGAGGAAGGATCAATATTGAGAATTTGAGCGCTGATTCATTGGATGTAGAACTCAGCGGTGCAGGTGATTTTGATCTGGCTGGAGTGGTCGATCAGCAGTATGTAAAGCTAAGCGGAGCCGGCAGCTATAAAGCTCCTGACCTGCAGAGCAGAACTGCAACGGTTAATATTTCCGGCGCCGGAACCGCGCAACTATGGGTAACGGAAGACCTTGATGTAAACCTGAGCGGAGTGGGTAGTTTACAGTATTATGGTGATGCCCGGGTGCATCAAAACATCAGTGGTATTGGAAAAGTGATTTCCCTCGGAGTACATGAGTGAGATTAATAAAGAGAAAAAGATCCAATCCTTATGGATTGGATCTTTTTTAGTCAGAATAAGCAGCCAGCCCAATAGTTCCCGGACCAAAATGGGCTGCCAGTGAAATGGAGATTTCTGCAAAAACTACTTCAACACAGTTGAATCTTCTCTTTACCTCTTCCAGCACACTCTGTCCGGTAGCGGGATCATGCGCGTGAACTACAGCGATCCTCACGGGTTGGTCACCGATCTTACGCTGTAAACGCAGTATCATTTTTTCGATTGATGCTTTCCTTGAGCGTACTTTATCTCGTATATCAAGGATCCCGTCCTGCAGTTCGATGATGGGCTTGATATCCAGGATGGAAGCCAGCGTTGCCTCAAGCGATTTGACGCGCCCGCTTAGTTTGGCAAATTTCATTGTATCTACTGTAAAAATGAGTTCCATCTTTTTTCGGATCGAATCGAGTCTCTCCAAAATATCTTCGATGGGTTTCCCTTCTCGATCCATCAGCCGCGCTTCTTTACACATCATTCCCATACAGATCGTCCCAGAGGCAGAATCGAAAGGAATAATGTTATATGTTCCTTTCAATTCTTCGGCTGCCTGCCGTGCGGAACGCATTGTCCCTGAAAGTTTGTCGGTTACATGGATTGAAAGAACAATATCATCGGGCTTGGCAATCTTTTTATAAAATTCAACGAATTGGAACGGCGTGGGTTGTGAAGTTGAAGGAATGACGCCTTCTTTTTCTACCAGATCGTAGAAATCATCATAATGTATGTCAATGCCCTGTTGATAAGAAGTCCCATGATGAATGATATTGATCGGTATCAGGTCGATTTGGTATTCTTTCTCCCACCCTGAACATAGATCCCCGCCTGTATCCATTACGATTTTCAACATAATTTTCCTCTGAATTTTCTATAATATAACCCCTCACTCACTGAAAAAGATATGTTTATTAGTGTTTTAATGACTTTTTTCACCATTTCATAACAAATTAATGGCTAAAGTAATGCCGATTTTTAAAAAAATTGCTGATGAGAGAACTATTTCGATCAGAATAGAGTTAAGGATAAATAGAAGGTTCCAGTATACTGATACGAGGTCCAGTGAAAATGAAGGATATCGATTTTGTTTTGATCAGTATGGTTCATCAAAACTCTTGTTAAATAATCTCCATATTGATCTCCGGCATAGTCTATTTGAATTCCCTGCTTTTCCAATTCCTCGGTAAGCTTTGTGATATATAAGTTTTTCTCTCTCCAGCGCGGAGAGGAAGGCAGGTGATGAACGCAGATGGATGATTGCATAACCTTTTCGAAAAAGATAGATTAATACATTTTTATCATCATCTTTTTATTTTGTATTGGTGCGCTGGAAGTATTTAACTTTAGGATATCTAATCCTGAAGTCGCTCAGAGAAAAGTATATCCATCATCTTGATCAAAAGAGACAACCACGATGACCGCCAAGTTTTATTTGCGCGGTATGAGTTCTAATCCTCGATTTTCACATAAATACGCTTATTGATCTTCCCTTTGCTTCTGTAATCCGTGATGCGAATCTTTCCAACCTCGTTTGTATTGGCAACGTGTGTTCCGCCATCTGCCTGTAGATCCAATCCAACGATCTCCACGGTTCTTATCTCGCTGATATGCTTGGGCAGCAGGTTGATCTTGGTGCGGATCAGGTCGGGAATTTGAAAAGCCTCTTCACGCGGAAGAATTTTCACCTGGATGGGATGACCAAGCAGCACTTCCTTGTTCACGGCTTCTTCAATGACCTCTGTTAGTTCCCTGGTCATGGATTCGAATTCAAAATCCATACGTGCTTCCAGGGGCTGCATATCCCCACCGGTTACCAGAGCGCCGTAATCGCGGAAAATGACACCGCATAAGATATGCATGGCGGTATGGGTGCGCATCAGGCGGTAGCGGTTCTCCCAGTCGATCACACCGTGAACGGGTTCTCCTTTCGAAGGCAGCGCTTTTTCGGGATCGATCAGGTGCCAGTGCTGTCCTTCGAGCGTACGCGCTCGTGTAAAACCCAGGTCGGCGCCGTTGGCTATCAATGAACCCAGATCATATGGCTGCCCTCCGCCCCCGGGGTAGAAACAGGTCTTATCCAGCTGGATCGCATGGACTTCTTCATTGATTCCGGTCACGGATGCGTCGAATTCTTTCACATAGCTGTCTGTTTGATATAAAAGTTCTGTCATATTATTTCTCCCTGGTATTTTGATCTTGCGGCATTGATTGTATTCTCTTTTCAGGAATGAAAAGGATAAAAACCAGCCCGATCAGGGCTGTTACAGCGCTGATTGCAAATGTGAGTTGGGCTCCCAGCCGGTCATAAAGAAGACCAATGAGCATGGTTGCCACTGCTCCGGCAGTGAACAGAAAAGCCTGATAGATGCCGGTTGCAAAAGAACGATTCGAGGGTGAATGTTCCTGAACAATCGATAACGCGACCGGTAAATATATTCCGGAAAAGAAACCTGTCATGAACAGTGCAATGATCTGCATCGTCTGAGAGCTAAACATGAATAAGAAAAAGAAAAGAGCAGAACCGGCTATTGAAATGAAAAGCACCGGCTTGCCGCCAATTTTATCTTTATAAATTCCCCCCACAATGGTTCCCAAAACGCCTGCTCCGGTTATCAGAGAAAGGGCAGCTCCAGCCAGCCATAAATTAACTCCATTCTCGGTCAGATAGGTTGGTACATAAACGCTGATAACAGATTGAACGAGAGAGCGGCTGCACGCAACGGCGATGATGGGCAGCAGCATGGGTAGGATCGCTTTCAGGGAAGCTTTGGTGGTTCCATTTGCCCTCTGCTCATAATTCTTTATCGCATCGATCTTTCTTAGACGAAAATAAAGGAGTAAGGAAATGATCGCTGATGGGATGATCAGATATGGTGTTTTTTGAAGAGAGAAGGTATTTACGAAAGCGATGATCAGGATGGGACTCAACATCAAGCCCATTTCACCGCCCACCATCCACAAACTCAACCCCTTTCCCGAGTGTTTCCCTGAAATTTTTCCTGCCATTGGGGAAGCAACCGCATGAAAACACGCAGAACATATCCCTGCGATCAATAATGAGATCGCAATAAAAGTAGTGTTAGAAGTTACTCCCACCATGCTCATAAAAGTTCCGGTAAGCAAGGGAAGCAGGAAGATATATTTCTGCAGGTTCACCTTATCCGATAATCTGCCGAAAAAAGGCTGACTTACCGAAGGCCACTGGAAGAAAGCGTTCAACATACCCGCTTCAAATTTCGTCATTCCAAAATTTACGATGAGGATCGGCAAAAGAGGAGAAAGCATATTGGAGAAGAAATCATTCAGCATATGCGCCGAAGCGAGAACAGCAGTTTGCCATAGGGGATGTTTTTTAATAGAGGCGCTTGTTTTTGATAGGTTGATTTTCTGCATGGAGAGTTCTTTCATTTACTGAACTAAAGTTGTTCAAGCATAACATTAATTTCTGAATTTGTACCAATATTTCCGACGTATCTGTATTGTTCAGTCATCCAGTTTATCTCTAAAAAGGAGAAAAATTACTTGACAGCAAACTAATTCGTGTTTAGAATTTAGTTACCTAATAACTAAGGCAGGAGGTAGAAATAATTTATGAATGACTTTGCACTCAAATATAATTCTAAAGACACACCTCCTGTGTTGCTTGTTTAAAACCCCCCATATTCATTAAATAAAAAACACAACCACAGGTGTGCTCCTACCCTGTGGTTCTTTTTTTCTTAACCCTTGAATCGACAGGACAGGGCTTTGTCTTCAATGCCTATTGAATTATTTATTCATTTTTATCTGAAAGGTCGTGCATATGAGAATCATGGAAAAAGGAAAACGTTGGGAAAAATGCCGTTATGGCAGTGGTTAATTGGTTTTATTAAACAAGGAGTATTTAATTGATAGCAAACATTCGCAGTACTTATAAGAAATTCAACAAAAATTTCTGGATCCTGGTTGGGGCTTCCTTCATTGATAGTGTTGGCGGAATGCTGATATTTCCGTTTCTAACACTATATATGACCCAAAAATTCGATATTGGAATGACCGAGGTTGGGACAATGTTCCTGATCTGGGGATTGGGGGCAGGTCTGTTGGGAAATACATTAGGCGGTGCCATCACCGATAAATTTGGTCGGAAGAAGAGCATCGTCTTTGGATTGATCGCCAGTGCTTCCAGTGCGCTTGCCATCATTTTCATTAAGGATCTTATTGTTTTCTATATTGTGGTGGGCGTGATCGGGATTTTCGAAGATATTGCCGGTCCTGCACGACAGGCGATGATCGCCGATCTCGTTCCGAAAGAAATGCTGACAGACGCGTATGGAATCATGCGCATAACATTTAACCTGGCAGCTACGATCGGACCGGCGATTGGTGGATTGATGGCATCCAGATCATTCAACCTGCTTTTCATTATTGATTTCTTCATCAGTTTGGCTGTGGCTGGATTTGTAGCACTGTTGTTGCCGGAAACAAAGCAAAAGAAGCAGGAACATGAAAAAGAAGAAACATTGAGCGAAACCTTTCAAGGCTATCGCAAGGTATTAAAGGATAAATTGTTCATCGCTTATATTCTGGTGGTGATGCTGGAAACGCTGATGTATTTTAATATGAACAGCACCTTATCCGTGTACCTGGTGAATTTCCATGGGATTAGCACGACACAGTTTGGATACATACTCAGTATGAATGCGATCATGGTTGTGGTGCTGCAGGTATTCTTCTCGCGTATGGTGGCGAATTGGAAGCCCATGCTGACAATGGCGCTTGGCAATATTCTCTATGTGATCGGTTTCAGCATGTATGGGTATATTGATTCGTACGGTATGTTCCTGGTTGCAATGTTCATCATCACCATCGGAGAAATGATCATCGCGCCGGTGGGGCAATCGCTGGTAGCGCATTTTGCTCCCGAAGACATGCGCGGCAGGTATATGGCGGTCAATGCGTTGGCATGGGTTCTGCCCGTATCTATCGGACCGCTGGGAGCAGGCTTTATCATGGATAATTATGATCCCCGCATATTGTGGTTTGTCGCCGGCGGGATTGGGTTGGTGGATGTATTCGGTTTTCTGCTGCTGCATGTGAAAGCCGGAAAAAAATTTGAAGATAGAAAGAACGGCAGCAAGAATAGCACAGAAGAAAAACCGGTGGTTGTTGAAACGGAAATCCTGCCGGTCGAGTAGGGTAGAAGGGT
Organism: Anaerolineaceae bacterium; assembly: GCA_963674975.1. Classification (GTDB taxonomy): domain Bacteria; phylum Chloroflexota; class Anaerolineae; order Anaerolineales; family Anaerolineaceae; genus UBA4781. Next base: position 1,026,138 of record OY771913.1, on the reverse strand, counting down.
TTGAGATCATCTCAAACCCTTCTTTTTATAGACATTTAGTGGGAAAGATGTTGTAACATTTATTATATGGATTCGTTAAATAGGGTGACCTCAAAATGATGCACAACGCAGTACCGGATGAAGAGATCGAGATTATCCAAAAAGCTGTTTTGGGTGATCAGGATGCCTTTTCACAGCTTTTTAAGCAATACTATATTCCAATAAACCGGTACATCTATTTTCATGTTGGCAACCAGCAAGATACGGATGATTTGACAGAAATGGTTTTTCTAAGTGCATGGCAGAATTTACCAAAATTCAAACAAGGCAAAGGAACTTTTAAAGCCTGGCTCTACCGCATTGCACACAATCAAATGGTTGATTTTCATCGAAAGAAGAAGCCTGAAGATTCGATCGAAGAATTCTCAAATATCACTGCCGATATAGAAAAATCGGAAAACCAGATCATCGCGAAACAGGAGATACGAAGATTGCAGGAAGCGCTTGCACAGTTGGATGAACGTTCTCGAACTGTGATCATCCATCGTTTTATTGCGGGTCTTGATCACCGAGAAACAGCAAAATTGCTGGGGCTTTCAGAAGGGAATGTGCGCATTATTCAACTGCGAGCGTTAAAGAATATGAAAAATTATTTTGGAGAGGTTGAAAATGAGCGAACGAAAAGATAGTAAAGAACTGGGAAAGATCTTGAACGGTTCGCAAACTGAAAAGTCGCCGTTATCTGACCTGAAAAATACTGCTGAAAAGATTAGAACTGTTTCTATGCAGTTTGACCTCTCGGAAGATGAAGTGATTTCGCGACAGGCAAGCTTGATGCGGAAAATCGAAAAGCAGGAAAAGCTTGTAACAAAATCAGAAAACCTCCGTTTATATAGGCAGACTATATTAAAAAGACAAAGGAGGTTTGCGATGGCGTGGGTTTTTATTGCTATCAGTTTATTGAGTCTGGGTGGAGTAGGAACGGTATACGCATCTGCCGATGCGCTTCCGGGTGAAGTATTGTACCCGGTCAAGATCGCATCAGAAGATATTCAACTTTTCTTCAGCGATGATGAAGGTGATGTTGACCTGCTGCTCAATTTTATGGATGAGCGCATTCAAGAGATGGAAAAGCTGAGTGAAGAGAACAACCCGCAGGGCATTGACCTTGCGCTGGAAGGCTACCAGAATGAAATGGAGCAAATGACCGGCTTGATGACAAAAATGCAGGCTGAAGATCCGGTTGCGGGAGATGCGCTTCACGCAGAGGTTCAAAGCAGATTGGAAGAGCAGGCTCAACGTATGTTGAATGTCGATGAAGCAGCTGGCGATCAGCTCCGGATCCAGGAACAAATTCAGGATCGTACCGAAACGCAGGAGCAATTGAAATCAGGAACAGATGATTCTGATGCGGATGCAGAAGGTATATCTAACGGAAATGGGAATCAGGAAAATACCAATGCTGATGAACAGGGAAGCATGCAGAGCGAACAGCAAAGTCAGCAGCAATCAAACACGCAGGTTTCTGCGAGCCTGCAGGCGTATGAGCTGACCGAGGATGGTCAATTTGTACTGCGCTTCGTTGTGAATGGCGCTCAGAATGGTTCGGTCATTGTACGGGTGAATGGAGTGGAATACGCCTGCTCGGGCAGCCAATCCAGCCTCGTTTGCCAGGGACCGGCACCTACCGATGATACAGCGCAGGTGGAAGTATTGGACGGTTCAAACGGCACCAGCCTGTTCAGTCAATGGATCACTGTTTCTCGTGGAAATAATTCTTCTTCGGATAATGGGAATACCGGCGGACAGGGTGGTTCGAGTGGTAAACAGCACTAAATAATGGGATAGAGAAAGAAAAGAAGCCCACCGGGCTTCTTTTCTTTTAAAACTACCTGGTTTTCAATGAGCATTGTTTCATGAATTTATCGTTTAACTCCTTGCATATTTTCACATATGTGCGATTTATCGTAATAACAGTGAAAAGATTGTTAAAAAGTCGCAAAATGATGAATGTCATATAAAAAGGGTGATAAAATTCACCCTTAAATTAAACTCCGGAGGTGTGCCCTACAAAATAAAAACTTTATAGAAAACGCAAAATGCTAATAAAAGCAAAATAATACCAAAGAAGGAGAAGCAATGAAAGCAAATAAAACATTGACGGTTGCATCCATTTTGCTGTTGATCGCGCTACTAGCAGTAGCATGCGCCCCCGCAGCGGCAAGTGAAACCCCCACAGAAGCTGAACCAGCTTCAGAAGAAACAACCGAAGAGACGACTGTAGATGCAGGCGAAGAAGCTTCAACAGAATATTTCTGGACCACAGAGTTAAAAGAAGCTGTCGCTGCAGCAATCGACCGTGAAGCTATTGTTGACCGTGTATTTGAAGGTCGCAATATTCCTGCTTACAGCATGGTTCCAACCAGCTATCCGTATGCGACTGAACCATTCCTGGAGAAATACGGCACCCGCGATCTAGATCTGGCAAAACAACTGCTGAGTGATGCGGGCTACTCTGAAGATAGTCCAATGGTTCTTGACCTCTGGTATCCACCAGAGCACTACGGAACCACCACTGCTGATGTAATGCAGGTTATCAAAGAACAGCTCGAAGATACCGGCATGATCGTCGTAAACCTGGATTCTCAGAACTGGGCAGAATATGTTGACAGTTTTGTCGCCGGTGAGCTGCCATTCTTTATGTTGGGTTGGTTCCCAGATTTTGTCGATCCTGATAACTGGCTGACCCCATTCGCCTCCTGCCTGCAGTCACCTGACAACGGTGTGAACTACTGCAACGAAGAAATGGATACGCTCCTCGCAGGTGCAGCAGCTGCAACCGATCCGGCAGTTCGTGAAGACTTATACGCACAGATTGGCGAGCTGTATGCAGATGAAGTTCCCACCCTTCCACTTTTCTGGGAACCTGAATTCATTACATACCGCGATGGCGTTGAGGGTGTAGCAATTGGTGGATCTTTTGAGTTCAACTACAATGTGCTCAGCTTCACCGATGCTGCAACTCCTGCAGCCGGTGATACCGACACGATCATTATTGGAACCACCGATGAAGTAAACAGCCTGGATGCTGATGATGCATATGCAACTCATGACTGGGAGATCATCAAGAATACTGGCATGGCATTATTATCCTATGCTCCTGGAACCACAGAACTTGTTCCCGGTGCAGCTGCAGATTTCCCGGTTATCAGCGATGATGGCACGACCTATACCTTCACTTTGAAGGAAGGCTTGACATTTGCTGATGGTACTCCATTGACAGCCCAAGACTATGTCTATTCATGGGACCGCTTGAATGCATTGGAAGGTCAGGTTTCTGGTTTGGTGCAGGTATATGTTGATAGTGTTGAAGCCCCAGATGATATGACCGTTGTCTATCATTTGAAGAATCCTATTGGTTTCTTTGACGCTCTCGCTGCTACCGCTCCATTCGTTCCGGTAAATCCAAACACCTTTACCATGGATCAAGTTGTCGCCTATCCTGAAACATTGGATGGAATTGGCCCCTATCGCATGGTGTCTTTTGTTCCTGGTGAGCAGATGGTTCTGGAAGCAAATCCGAATTACACTGGCAACAGCCCTGCAATCATCAAGAACGTCATCATCAAGTACTACGCAGATCCCACAACACTGGGTAATGCAGTTGAAATGGGCGAGATTGATATCGCCTGGCGTACTTTAGGTCCGGTGGAATCAGAACGGCTTTCAAGCATTGACGGTTTGACCGTAATGAAAGTTGATGCCCCTGCTCTTAGGTATATGGTTTTCAACAATACCTATGTACAGGATTCTGCTGAGTAGAAATACTCTTCACAAAATTGTTGGTGAGGGTGTTTGCTGCCCTCACCAACTTCTTTATTCCGAAATGATCTTGGAATAATTACAGCATAATTTTTTTTTATTGGAGTCAAAAGGATGTCATCCTCACTAAAGAAATTTTTAATTACCCGTGTTCTCTTGACCATACCCATGATCCTGATTATGGTCACTCTCGTGTTCTTTATTATGAGAGTTCTCCCGGGTGACCCAATTCGCTCACAGCTGGGACCTCGCGTTAGTGAGGAACAGGCAGATCGTCTTCGAGAGCGTTTGGGGTTAAATGAACCTATTTTGGTTCAGTATGGAACCTATTTAAAAGATATGCTGACATTCGATTTTGGAGATGCTTTAACAAGAGGAGAAAGACCTATTAGAGAAGAACTGGGAGAAAAACTTCCTGCTACACTGGAGCTTACCATTCCAGCAATGATCTTTACTTCTCTGGTAGGGATTTCATTGGGTTCGGTAGCTGCAAAAAATCGAAAAAAACCTCTTGACTATATCATTCGGGTTTTCAGTATCTTTATATATTCTGTTCCGGTGTTCTTCTTAGGACTTATTTTCCAAATTATTTTTGGAGTACGTTTGAATTGGCTGCCGCTTTCAGGGAGAATGGATTCGGTTCTCCTGACAACCTTCCAATCCAAGACAAATTTTTATATTCTTGATTCAATTCTCACCCAAAATTGGGCAGCATTGAAATCAACCCTGCTTCATTTAATAATGCCAACGCTTACCCTCGGATTATCCCTGGCAGGTGTTTTTATTCGTTTGACGCGTGTGAATATGATCGAAATGATCAAATCTGATTTCATTGTCGCTGGTAGGGCTCGCGGTATTCCTGAAAAGCGTCTGGTTTTCAAACATTCTTTGCGGAATACGCTTATTCCCATCATGACGCTGATCGGGTTGGAAACCGCCATATTGATCGCAGGGGCAGTTCTCACCGAAACCACTTTCTCATGGCCCGGTATGGGGCGCTATCTGGTAGATCGGATCGCTCTGCGTGATTACACAGCAGTGCAGTCAACTATTGGAGTATTTGCATTCTTTGTGGCTATCATCTCCCTGATCATGGATATTCTGTATGCGTTTATCGATCCTCGAATTCGATATTAATTCAACCAAAGGAATTAGGATTTTGTAATGAACAAACAAAGTGAAAAAATAGATAGCGCTGTACCTGAATGGCAGCTTGAATTAGATAAAGTAGGCTTTGTTAGAAAACTGCTGCTTGCCAGAAAATGGTACAAAGGGGATTGGTGGTTTGTGCTGGTCAGCGCTGTTCTGCTGCTTGCAATCATTATCCTGGGTGTCTTTCCTCAATGGTTTGCTCCCTACGATCCCAAAGCAGAAGTGGGTCCTTCGCTGCTGGCACCCGGAGAAGAAACATCCGGCTTTTTGTTGCTGGCAAACATCGATGATCATGTTGAAACCTTGCAGGAAATTGCTACAAAGACAAACAAAATAGGCTATATCATGGGCAGTCAGGCAACTCAGGCGCTTCGTGATTCTTTGGAAATCATGAATGAGGAAGCTGAAAAGGAAGAAACCGGGATCACCTATCAGCCAAGAGGATATCGCTATGAAGATGTACAGCAGGGATTGGATGCTCTTCAGGCTGGTGAAATAGATGGGTTCATTGTATCGTCCGAAGAACTTGGTGACCACCTGCAGGATTATCCGGGTATCCACTTCGTGGAAGAGGTCCGCAGCAGTAAAGCATCATCCTTCATACTGGGAACGAACCAGCTTGGGCAGGATATTCTCAGCCGTATCATCTGGGGAACGAGAATTGCATTGATCGTTGGTCTCAGTTCGGCATGCATCTCTTTTGTGATCGGCGTCCCTCTGGGATTGATCAGCGGCTTTTTTGGTGGAAAACTCGACCGCATTCTGACCCTGATTATGGACAGCCTGTACGCGTTTCCGGGATTGATCCTGGCAATAGCCATTGCGGCAGTGCTGGGCGCAGGGATTGGAAATATTATCCTTGCCATTGCCGTGATCTACATTCCTACCTACTTCCGGGTGGTGCGTGGTCAAACAATGACCGTTAAGAATGAATTATATGTGGAAGCTGCCAGAAGTTTGGGAACAAAAACATCCACGATCCTGTGGAAATATGTTTTCCCGAATGTGCTGCCATCGGTTGTGATCATTTTCTCGGTCAATGTGGCGGATGCCATCCTGACAGAAGCAGGACTGAGCTTCCTCGGTTTGGGTCTTCCCCCTGATACTCCTGATTGGGGAATTGACCTGGCACGTGGGCAGGATTATCTGCGTAGTGCCTGGTGGCTGATCACCTGCCCCGGTATGATGGTCAGTCTGGTCACATTATCGTTCAGTATGCTGGGTGAGAGTCTGTCAGAAATTCTTAATCCCCGCTTATCGGAGTTGTAAATGGATAAGAAAGCATTGATGGAAATAAAAGATTTATCCGTCACATACCAGACCCGTCTTGGTCCGGTCAGTGCGGTAGATCATGTGAGTTTTGATATCTATAAAGGGGAGATCCTTGGATTGGTCGGTGAAAGCGGCTGCGGAAAAAGCACGCTGGGGAAAGCTCTGCTTCGTATGATCGACCCACCCGGAGAAATATCCAGCGGAGAGATCATATTCAAGGGTGAAGATATCATGAAGTATGACTATAACAAGCTGCGTAATTTCCGTGGAAAACGCGCCAGTATGATCTTTCAAGATCCGATGACTTCTCTTAACCCTGTTCAGCGGGTTGATGAGCATCTGATTGAAGCGATCGGTGTCCATGAACCCAGGGTAAAACGTGAATCTGCTCTCAAGCGATCGAAAAAAATGATCAGGCGCCTTGGAATAGGTGCGGATCGACTGCACAGCTATCCGCATCAGCTTTCTGGTGGAATGCGGCAGCGCGTCATGACGGGAATTGGGTTGATATTAAATGCCAACCTGATCATTGCCGATGAAGCAACCACTTCTCTGGATGTGATCGTGGAAGCAAAATTAATGGATCAGCTACGTGAAATTCGAGAAGAATTTGGGATCAGTCTATTGATGATCACGCATAATATTGCCCTGGTTGCCGAAATGGCGGATCGTATTGCGGTTATGTACGCAGGGCACATGGTAGAGATAGGCGATATCTACAAAATATTCGAACATCCAAAACACCCCTATACTCAAGGCTTGTTGGCGTCTGTTCCCAATATTCAGTTTGACGCAAATGAGGAACTCTATAAAATGCCGGGAGAACCGCCCAATCTAACTCATCCTCCCAAAGGATGCCGTTTTCATCCCCGCTGCCCCCATGCCATGCCTGTTTGTTCAAAGCGCGAACCCTCTTTATTGGAAATTGAAAAGGGCTGGCTGGTTAACTGCTGGTTGTACCAGAAGCACCAGGATTAATAGAAGTGGACCGTATGATGAATTCAGTTGAAACATTTAAACAGAGTGATGACTATATCCTTGAACTGCACAATGTAAAAAAATATTTTCCGGTGCAGAAGAGCTTGCTTGAGCAGATTTTTGCAGGGCGAAAAGATTACGTGCGGGCAGTGGATGACGTATCTCTAAATATCAGAAGAGGTGAAGCTTTTGGTCTGGCTGGAGAAAGCGGAAGCGGTAAAACGACGATCGGGAGATTATCGATCGGTCTGGAAGAATTGACTGATGGCAGGGTGGTCTTCAATGGGATCGACCTGGCTTCATTGAAAAAAGAGGAACTGCGAAAGCTGCGCCAGAAAATGCAGGTGATCTTTCAAGACCCCATGGCATCGCTGAATCCGCGAATGACCCTGGGTTCTTCTGTCATGCAGGGATTGATCATTCATTATCCTGAACTATCAGACCAACATCGCGATATGGTGGCGGAGATTTTTGAAAAAGTGGGATTAACACCTGCCAATTATTATTTCAATAAATTCCCCCATCAAATTTCAGGCGGTCAGAGGCAGCGTGTAGTGATCGCACGTGCATTGATCACACGCCCGGACCTGGTGCTGGCAGATGAGCCAGTTGCCATGGCTGATGTGAGTGTGCGGGCATTACTGCTGGATCTGATGGTGCAGTTGAAGAATGAATTCAATCTTACTTACCTGTTTATCACGCACGATCTGGCAACAGCGAAATATATCTGTGACAGGATCGGTATCCTGTATCTTGGGAAATTGGCTGAAGTAGCCACGGTTCAGGAAGTATATCAAAAACCAATGCACCCCTATACCAAAGCGCTGCTGGCAGCTATCCCGGTACCCAACCCGCGCAAGCGCCGCACCGAAGTGATGCCTGCCGGTGAGATCCCCAACCCCATCAATCCTCCACCAGGGTGCCGTTTTCATCCCCGCTGCCCGATCGCACAGCCTGATTGTGCGGTGGATGAACCCCCATTGGTCGAAGTTGAACCGGGTCACTTTGTTGCCTGTAAATATGCAAAAGTAGGCTGACCCAACCGGTAGGATGTTTTCTCTAACTACGCTGATTATCTTCAGGGAAATAATCGATAAAAAAGCCGCTCTCATTATGAAGCGGCTTTTGTTTATTACTTACGAGTTTATAGAGTATCTACTTCCGATCTTGAGAAATAAGCTCTTTTCCCCATTACGTCCAATGGATTCCCTTTGATCTCAAACAAACCCTGCAGGCGGATATCCTGTGAACTGGAACCGATCAATACATCCATATTTCCGGATTCAACCACAAACTGCATATGCTCATCATAGAAACCTAAAAGACTGAGCGGGACGGAGAAAGAAACCCTGCATTTTTGCCCCGGTTTCAAAGATACTTTCTGAAAACCTTTCAATTCTATGACTGGGCGGGTGACATGTGCTTCGCGGTCGTGCAGGTAAAGCTGTACGACTTCATCTCCATGCCGGCTGCCCACATTTTCGATGATGCAGGTAATGCGCACTTCTCCATCGGCAGCAGGATCATGCGGCGTTATTTCCAGGTCATGATATGCGAAGCGGGTGTAGCTCAATCCAAAGCCAAAAGGGTACAGCGGGGTAGAGGGTTCGTTGTTGTAGCCCTGGTGATCGAAAAACCCCATGGTTCCTTTACTGCAGCCGGAACCCATCTTGTGGTTGTAGTAAATAGGCACCTGACCGACCGAACGGGGGATGGTTACGGGTAATTTCCCTGAAGGGTTGATCTCTCCAAATAACACCCCGCCAATTGCTCTGGCACCTTCCTGCCCGGGGATCCAGCATTCCAGAATGGCAGGTACATTTTCAGCAGCCCAGGGGATGGCAAGTGGACGCCCATTCAGCAGGAGGAGCACAACCGGTTTTCTGGTTTTTACAACCGCTTCCAGCAGCTCCTGCTGCACTCCGGGCAGATTAAGATCGCTGCGATCCTGTCCCTCACCGCTTGTAGAATCCTTCCAGCCTGATTTTCCTCCCAGCGCCATAATCACCACATCGGCTTTTTTCGCAGCGTGTACGGCTTTTCCAAATCCTTTCTTTGATTCATCCACAATACCGCAGCCCGTTTCACAGTAGATTTTAGTTTGTTCTGAAACGTGTTCGCGGATGGCTTCTATAATGGAGGCAGATTGGAAAGAATCAATAATAAAGGTATCCATATCTTTAAGCAAAATTTTACCGATCTTCCCGAATAAACCGATTACCTGCCCAACACTCTGTACCTTCTTCTGATCCTGCACAAGGTCTGTTTTTTCCAATGCGTCCGCAACTCCAGCCATGCTGGCTTTTTCTTCTTTCTCTTTCTTTTTTCCGATTATATTTTTGACCATGCCCTTCAGCATTTCCAGGGAAGCCGGCATGGAATAACCGGCAAAAAAGCTGCGCAGAGAATTGGCATGCGGACCAATAACTGCTATAGAGCGGATATTTCTGTCCAATGGAAGAAGATCGTTCTCATTTTTCAATAGAATGATGGATTCATCGGCGATCTGGCGGGAAATGCGTTTTCCCTCGGGATTGCTGAAAATTTCCGGCACAATTTCCTCGTCAACGAACGGATTCTCGAATAAGCCCAATTCGAATTTCCCGGTCAGCACACGAGCGACTGCTTCATCCAAGATATCCATCTTGGCCAGTCCTTCTTTCACGGCTTCTGCCAGATGATGGAAAGCGACGGTTACCGGGGTATCTGCGTCCAGCCCTGCGTTTAGTGCCATGACAGCCGCCTCTTTCATATCGCGGCAAACATGCTGCTGTTCCACACACAGCTCAATAGAGCTTCCGTCGCAGATGGCAGATCCTCGAAATCCCATTTTATTGCGCAGCAGATCGCGCAGGATGGCAGAATTCACCGATACCGGGATGCCATCTATTTCAGAATAGGTGCACATGACCGAACGCAGTTCTGCTTCATGGATCATGGCTTCAAATGGAAAGGCGAATTTCTCATAGAGATCGCGCTGCCCGATATGAATGGCAGCCTGATTGATGCCGGCTTGTGAGATGGAGTATCCTAAAAAGTGTTTTGCACAGGAGATCACCCCCTTTTGAAGATCGTCGGTCTGCAATCCCTTTGCGAAGGCGGTACCGTTGACTGCGTTCAGATAAGGGTCTTCTCCGTATGTCTCATATACACGCCCCCAGCGTGGGTCCTGTGAAAGATCGACAACGGGAGCCAACCCTTTACGCACTCCTACCGCGCGCATTTCTTCCCGAATAATGGCGGCTGCTTCACCTACCAGGTCGGGGCGCCAGGCAGAAGCCATGTTGATAGGGGTCGGAAAATTTGCTGCGTTGATCGCTAAAAAACCATTCAGCACTTCATTTTGAAAGAGCAGGGGGATACCGAGGCGCGTATTATCCGTCACCCATTTTTGAATGGCATTGGCAAATTCGGCGATCTCTCGCGGTGATTTCCAGAAGAACATGGCAAACTGGGTCATGCGCCCAAGCCCATTAGATAAATGCTGTTTCATCAGCTTTGGATCAGGTATCTTGCTGCCAATGAGCATATTGGGCAGAACGCAGCATAATTGAGCAATCTTTTCTTCCAGGGTCATCTGCTCCAGCAGATCATTTACCCTGTTTGTGATGGGCTGCACTGCGTCTTTGTAGATCATTTTCATTGCTCCTATTATTTTCGAAGAACAGATGTCATGCGCGCCCAGGTGCGTGATCTTCCGCGGATGGTATAAGAAAGCGTGAGAATGTTATCGGGCTGCGCCAATCCGGGCAGTGCGGCATCTCCAAGATGCTGGATATCCACGCCTGCCATCTTGCTCATCAGGGCGATCTGTTCGATGGTGGAGGTGGGGGATGCTTCCTGGCTGGTACCGATGGTGCTCATTACCAGCATATTGGCTGCATGGGCTTTCTCAACAATTTTATGCGCGAAATCAACCGTGATCCCGGGTACAGTACCGGGAGCCGGCAGCAGAACCACATCCACCCCGGCTTCGGCATACGCTTCGATATCTGCTTCGGAAACTACCGGTTCATTGGAGCCTGCCGCGTGCATTTTTCCGGCAAAGATAAGCAGTTTTTCATGTAGTTCTGCCTTTATGGCGGCAGAAGCTTTTGTGATACCATCGGTTGTCACACCGGTGATGGGATTTCCTGTAAGGCAGATGAAATCTACGCCTTCATCAACCAGTGTTTTGGCGTTCTTGGGAGTTGCCATGTTCCATGGGAAAGCGGTTGCCATGACCGGATTTTTCATCGGTTCCAGGTTCACACCGATCACACGACCGGTGGTGTCCTTTATGTCTTTTAATGTCTGTCCTTTTCCTTGAGGCATAAAGGATGCAAGCGGATCAAGTTTCGCCAGCGGTTTTTTATCGGGCATGCCAATGATCTGGGGATTCTTGGAATTGTAGCGGTTGAACAGAATGAGATCTGCCCCAAAAACAGCGGCGAGTTCAGCGTTTGAAAATCGGAAAAGATGCGCGGGAATATATGTGCAGATCGTTTCACAGCATATCACCCGTCCTTCTGAAAGACGAATGCTTTCCTTGATCTCAGCAGGTTTCATTTTGCGAACCTCTGATGGGAAGGAATCTATCATTCTTGTAACCATGTTCTCTCCTTATTAAAAGTATTGTCTTACCTGATATCAAGAGTAGTGCCATATCTTGATATCGGGTGAGCACAGGCTTTCAGCCTGTGCTCACGAAAGATCAGCTGTACAGTTTCTTATACAGTTTTAGCATTTGTTTTGCCATATTGACCTCTGACATGGTTACCATCAGGGAATCTTGAGCATGCGTCATTAATAGTGAGAATTCAAGACCCTGACCGCGCGCCTCCGATTGGATCACTTCAGTTTGTACCTGATGTGCTGTGCTGATCTCCTCTTCGGCTTTTTTAATCTTCTTTTGCGCTTCCTCAAGATCGTTGTTGTAAGCAGCTTCCAATGCTTTGCTTACCAGGGCGCGTGCATTTCCTGAATGCAGAATGACCAATGTGGCAGTTTCAATAATTTTTGAATCCATTAGAAAAGAAATTCCTTCCTACTCTGCGCTGAGTTCTTTCTCAAGCATTTGTTTCTCATAAACTTTGAAGAATGGGTACCAGGCAACGGTATCGATAAGCCAGACCAGCAAGGCTGCGATCGCTCCTGCAATTCCCATATTTGTTAATAATGCGATCAATGGAGTGGGCAGGAAGGGAACCAAACTCATAGAAGATCCGGGTGGAACAAGACCTGTCATATGCACAACGTAAGCGAAGATTGGATTGACTATGCCCTGAACCAGCATGGATCCGATCCCCAGGATGGGATTGAATGTGACGGGACATCCAAAAATGATCGGTTCGTTGATATTAAGGAGACCGGGGATAATGGCGGTCTTTCCAAGTCGGCGGATCGCTTTTGCTTTAGAGCGCAGCATCAAGAAGTTCAACCCTAACGTTGCGCCTGAACCACCTACCGCCATGAAAGTTAAATAAGTTCCAAAAGTTGCAAGGTGATAACCATTTGAGATCAATGGTTTAACTCCGGCATCGAAAAGAGCAACATTCTCTGCAGCACCGCTCAGCATAAATGGAATGATGAATACATAAATGGTCGCCGGATGAATGCCCAGGAAGAACATGAAGGATGCCAGGACACCCAGGATCATTAGCGCCGGTAGAGAATCGGCAGAGATGAGCAGCGGACCGAATATCTTTCCAATAAGGTCAAAGATATTAATATTCCCCAGATAGACGATCGCCCAGGTTCCTGCAATTAAGAGTACTCCCGGGAAGAAATCTGCAAACCAGTTCGCCATGAATTGGGGCAGCCCTTTGATTTTCAACGTCCAGCCCTTGCGCTGGAATAGACCGCAAACCTCTGTGGCTGCGATGCCTACAATGATGGAAATGGTCATACCCTGTGCGCCAAGTGCACCAAAATCTACCTGGAAAAGCGTTACCAGCATGTTATCTGTAGCGATGAAATCAGGGGTGATCATTAGAAAATACATGATCAAAGCAAAGATGGTTGGCGCACCGGGATCGATCTTCAGTGCTTTTGAGTTTCCCTGGGTGATGCCAATTGTGAATAAGATCCCTAATAGTCCGTAGGATATATCTTTAAGAACGTTTATTTTTGCCAGCAGCTCGGGATTGTTTTGCAACACGATCAGACCGATATTGCCGACTATCTGGAATACAACACCTACAAAGATGATCGGCATGGCAAACCAGAAACCCTGCATGATCGATCGAACGACACGATAGCTCGCGAATTTGTTCATTGCAGGTGCCAGCCTGGTTTGTATCCAATTCATAAACCCTTTTTTCTGCATAATTTTCTCCTGTTATTTTTTTTGTTTCAATAGATCCGAGACGATTTTTAAAATCCCTTCACCATCCATTTGCCCGTAAATTTCGAATGGGATATCTGTAAATAAAATACCCTTTTTTTCACATTCTTTAGTTAATTCATCTTTCATGTAAGATATCTGCGGGGCTAATAGGATCACATCCACATCTTCAGAAATATTATCAATAGTTGCAGCAGAACAGGCTTTTATTTCTGCTTCGATACCTGCTTTTTGAAATGCTTCAGAGGTCTTCTGTTCAAGAAATGATGTTGAAAAACCACCAAGGCACATGAAGACAATTTTGATCATTTTATTTTTTCCCTGAGTATTAAACGCAGGGTCTTCAACCTTTCTAATTTGTATATTGCTTCCCAGAGCATCTCTTGATATTCTTAGGAGGTGAGGATGTTGATCCTCGCAGGTGGCAATCCGCGTAGTTCAAAACAGGAGGATTGCCACCATCTCTTTTCTTTTGTTCCTTCCGATATGTAATCTCCTTTCGTTAATAAAATTTTTAATAAGGTCTTTCACCTTTTTTTATTTTCTTGATCACTTCTTTGAAATTTGTTAGATAGGCTTCATGTGCCAGCAGCAGATCATCCAGCACAGCCCTTGATTTCTTGAAGGAGTTTTCCAGCGGGCTGGCAAACAACGCTTCCAATGCCTTACGATAATCTCCTTCCATGGCTGCCTGAATGGTCAGAATTTCATATTGCTTGGCAGCATTAACCAGAGCGTGCATATGCGGTTCCATTTTCCCCATAACCACCGGCCATACACCTGCAGCATTGATCAGGCAGGGGATCTGCACCACATTGTCGCGTGGAAGTCCCTCGATACTTCCTGAATTGGGGAAATCGACGATCTGCACCTGGTTCATATTGTTGACAATGGCGCGCATGACATCCAATCCGGCGGCGCCGTATCCTGCTCCCCCGCGGGTACCCTGAACAAGCTTGAAGCCGTTCATATCCAGCTTGCGGTACAGCTCAATGGTGATCTTGTCGATCAATTCAACGAATTCAGCCCGGCTGTGAAGCTGGGTCAGATCTACTTCCGCCAGTACATCTTCGGGCAGCTGCTGTGAAACCATCTCGATCATGGTTTTATTCATTTCATCATATGCTTCGCCACCCTCCAGCATTTCATCCATCATATAGTAGTAGCGGCAGTACATCACTGCAAAAGGCCATCCGATGGCATCGATGAGATCGGGAGGAAGGAAAAATTTTGACATGGCTTTGCTCATCCCCATCTGTTCGCTCAATTTCTTCGGCAGCAGTACTTTTGCCTCTTCGCTGACATCTTTCCCTTTGACAAATATTTTTGCCCAATTCAAATGGTTTAAGCCAACAAACTGTAGAAAGACATCGTCTCTATCCACTTCGAAAGCTTCTGCGGTCATTTTCCATGCCATACTGGGCCAGTTGCACAAACCTACTGCCTTGCAGCTGCTGTAGCGGTAAACGGCTTCGGTGAGCATACCGCCCGGATTCGCCAGGTTTATCAACCATGCTTCTGGCTTGGCATATTTTTCGATCGTTTGTGCAATGTTGACAATGGCAGGTACGTTGCGCAGCCCCATTGCCAGACCGCCGGGGGCGGTGGTTTCCTGCCCGACCAACCCATATTTTGGAGGTATTGTTTCATCCAGAACACGGGCATGCGCTCCGCCAACCCGGATGGTACTGATAATAAAATCAGCGTCTTTGACGGCATCCACCAGGTCGGTGGTCATGCGGACGGGTATATCGATGCCGGCATCTTTGAGTATCTTTTCGACCAGCTTTCCCACAGCCTCCAGACGGTAGCTGTCAATATCCATGAGAACCCATTCCTTGATGGGTAACTCATCCTTATGATCGATGATCATTTCTGCGAAGTCGGGAGTATATGTGCTGCCGGCGCCGATGCTGGCGAGTTTCAATTTTTTTTCTTTCATGCTTTATTTCCCTTTCTCTTTTTTTGTAACGTCGTTGATATAGCCCTGCAGGTAAATATCGGAGAAATATTGAAAGCCTATTTGGGAGAAATCTTCAGAAAGGTCGATCCCCATGAATTCGCTGGACATCATTAATCCAAAAAAGAGTCCCAGGATTGCCTCTCCAAACTTGCTGCGGGAGAGCCGCTGCTGCATGGGTCTTTGGGCGAGGTTATTTTCTAATTCTTCATTTGCTTCGGTAAAAATTTCCTTGAAAATGGGGGGTAAATGAGTTCCCTGAAATTCGATCAACTCGATCAGGTGCAGCTTTATGCGGTCCTTTTTCTTCTGCCAGGCTTTAGAGAGAATTCTGGCAGCATCTCTGGTGAATTCTTCGGGGTTATCTCCCCTGGCTTTTTGAACGGCGGAAGGGATTTCGTGCCAGGGATGATATTTCTTTAAAACCTCGATGAAGATTTCATCTTTCCCGTGGAAGTGGTTGTACATGGCTCCCGCTGCGATCCCGGATGCCTGCGCGATAGAGCGTGTACTGGTGGCATGGTAGCCCTGCGAGATAAACAGTTTACAGGCAGTATCGATGATCTTATTGCGGGTAGCCAACCCTTTATCAGTGATAGGCATTAATATATTCCTTCGTAAATAAAAATGAGCGCTCGTACTTAAATAGTGTATAAAAAATTTTTCAGAAGTCAATAGGGAAACAAGAAGAAAATTTGGTAAATCAAATGATTTTCTTCTAAAAGCCTATTCTTTTGCAAGGGAGAACAACAAAAGATGAATTTTATTAAATGGCTTTCTCCTTTTATACTTCTATCATCGATGCAAGTCCACTATTAAAGATGAACAACAGAACATTTGATGCGAGAATGAACTTCGATGAATGAAAATACAATCTTGCTTACAAAGCGGCAGATCGGTATTGCTGAATTCTTATCCGGTTCGCAAAATCCGGTAAGCATCAAAGAACTTGCACGAATCTTCGATATCAGCACGCGCAGTGTTTATTATGACCTCGATAAGATCGAGATCTGGTCGCGGATGAATCATTTATCTTTATTGCGCGATTCAAATAGGGGTGTGACCTTGCGGGGAGAGGAAAATACTCAGATAAGCATTCTGCCTATTTCAGAAAAAGTGCAGCAGCAGGAAGATCGTATTTCTCATATCTTATCAAGATTGTTGACCTGCAAAGATTTCATCACCGCCGACCAGTTTGCTGATGAATTGGAAGTAAGCCGCAACACCGTGCTGAAAGACATTACTCAATTAAAAACAGATCTCGCCCACTCCGGACTTTTCCTGAGCGGTGTAAAAAGCCACGGCTTTTCGATCCTTGGAGATGAAGGTGAACTGCGAAAATACATTACCGAGCTGATCATTGACAGCACAACCACCTATGAATTGATCGCCATCATTCTAAGGGGAAAAGAATTAAACTCACTAAAGCCGGATATTCAGCTTCTTTTCCCCGATGTTTCCCTTCTTTTGATAAAAAACGCTGTGAAGTTCGCACGAAAGAAATTTGATTTCTGGATGCCGGATATCGATTATGTGCGTTTCATTATTTATCAAGCGATCTGCGTAAAACGGATATCTCAGCAAAAACTGGTCAGCTACGAAGACACTATTTCAAAAGAAATCAGAGAGTATCGAGAATACAAAATCGCCTGGAAAATCAATGATTTTTTAAGCAGGGAATATGCTCTGGAGATCGATGAAAACGAAATCATCAACACTGCAAAAATGCTCCTGCACTGCAATATAAAAACGCTAAAGCAGGATGCTGTGAAGCACGGCAAGGATATTCCACTGCAGCGTTCGGTCGAAAAGATGATCCATGTTCTGATGGAATATACATCCTTCGATTCCAATGCTTATACAAAATTACGGCTTGCACTATATGAGCACCTCAAGCTGACCATCAAGCAGATGCAGTTTGGCATCGTGAACCAGAACGAACTGCTGGAAAAGATTAAAGTAAATTATCCCCAATCGTATGAAATGGCTGAAAAAATGGCTGCCTCGTTTACCGAATCGACCAGCATCGTCCTCCCGGAAAGCGAAATTGGCTTTATTGCCATGCATGTGGCTGTTTACCTTGAGGTGGTGGAGAAACAAGCCAGTGCGGTCAGAGTGATCGTGATCTGCAGCAGTGGTAAAGGTGCTGCCAATGTGCTCTCGCGAAGGCTGCAAACCAGTTTTCCCGATCTGCTGATCAAAGGTACTTATTCTGTTTTTGATGTGGAAGAAAATGAAAAAATTTTGGATGGTGTTGATCTGATCATCAGCACGATCGATTACACCAACCGCATAAAACCGGTCATCACGGTCAGCCCCTTATTACTGGATAGCGAACTGTACCTGATCGATGGTTTCATGAATGGTGATCGGCATCAGGTTAGCAAGAATCCGTCCCGGCAAAAAGAGTATATGTTCTCGTATTTATATGATCATCTCGATGGGATGGATGGTATTGAGATGAGCGATGAACTGCGTGAAAAGCTTGAAGAAATTTCTTGCTACCTGGATGAAAATTTTGTTTTCCGCAGTGAACTTGAGAACGGACTGGAAAACATCAATGATCTCATGGCAATGATCATCCTTAAATCGGGAAATTTGCTCAAGCGCCTGGAAGGGAAAAAGAAAATAAATATTAGAGATGAGCGGATGCAGGGGCTTTTTATCCATTTATTGATGTCCATCGCCAGGTGGGAGAGGGGATCATTCAATGAAGATACTGATATTGAAAAATACAAAAAGATGGATGAAGAAATTTATGGAATTGTCAAAGATTACCTCGATGAGATAGGGGAGCAGGTGAATATAAAAATACCTGAAAGTGAGATCGTTGCCGTTATGCGTTACCTGGTATGAGGAAAAATGAAAAAACTGTTAATTAAAAACACACTGTTCATTTCTGGAATGAATGCGGATCAGGTTGTAGAGAATGACATCCTGATCAGTGAGGGATTGATCGAAGAAATTGCCCCTTCGATCGAAGACGTCGGCGAATATGAAATTCTGGACGTCTCAAAGAGTTATGTTTCGCCAGGTTTTATTGATTCTCATGTTCATATTGCCGTGCCGGGAATGACTCAATACAAGGGAATGGAAATGGGAGTCGATGTCGAGAAATACGGCATTCAAAGTGGGGTGTCGGCACTGATCGATGCGGGTACATTTGGTGCCGATTTGATTGAGACTGCCATTGAATCTGTGAAGAAGAAGGAAACACAGGTTTTCTTTTTGATCAATGCCTCAAAAATTGGTATTCAACCCAACACGCCGGAGCTGGAAGATCTGGATAATATCGATCTTCAAGCCGCCCGGGATGTCTATTCACGAAATAAAGACCGTATTGTAGGAGTAAAAGCCAGAGCCAGCATCAGTGCTTCGGGATCTGCCGGGATTAAGGCAATAGCGAAAGCAAAAGAACTGGCTTGCGAGTTGGGGCTTCCGATGATGGTGCATATCGGTAATGGACCCCCTGAAATTACTGATGTGCTGAATTTATTCACCAGAGGAGATGTCATTACACACTGTTTTCATGGAAAACTTTCGAATGCGATCGTGAATGAAGATTACTCTTTACGCCCCGAAACCATTCGCGCCAGAGAAAGAGGCGTTCTCTTTGATGTAGGGCATGGCTCGGCAAGCTTCAATTATTTGGTTGCAAGCAAATGCTTTTCTCAGGGTTTTACCTCTGACCTGATCAGCACGGATCTGCATTCCATGAACTGCAAGGGACCGGTTTATAGTCTCCCTCTCACGGTCAGCAAAATGTTTTTGTTAGATGAGGATGTCACCCATTGGATTGCAGAAGCAACTGTGAACCCGGCAAAGACTTTCCATATTGGGGTCGCCGATGGTGATTATATTGGCAAGCCGGCGGATCTGGTGGTTTTCAAAGTGATCCCCACCCATGAAACCCAATATGATTCTGACAAGAATCCCCTGCACCTGACCAGGAAAATAGATGTTCGGGCTGTCATTAAAGGTAATCACATTATTGAGACGAAATAATTCATGGAAATATTAAAAGTATTACAGAAAAAACTGGATCTGAACGAGAATGATCTACCTGAATTTGAAGCGGTACTTCAAGAGGTAAAGGACATCACCGAAAAGTACCACATTCAATTTTCAGAAAATGCGGAATTGGTTTTTGATGCGCATATTATCAGTTTTATCCTTCGTTTAAAAAATAAAGAGATGTTGAACGGTAAATTCGATGATTGCCAGAAGGAAATTGAGAGTTCTGTAATTTCAATTGCGGAGAAAATTGTTGCCTATATCTGTAAGCGGTACAACAGCGAAATGGATAAAGCGGAAGTACTGCTCATTGCAATACATATTCAAGCAGCTTTAGTTTACAGGGAGTAAAGAGTATGAAAGATGGAAAAGTGGTAATTGTGATTGGTGATCGTATGGGGAAAGGGCTGCATGTTGCAGCCGGGATCGAGGAAGCGGGTGGGATTGCCATCCATATTCCCGGATTGGCGGCTGACCTGAAACTGGGAGATGTGATGGTGCAGGAAAACGCAGATCTGGGATTGAGCTTCTGCGGCAGCGGAGGGGCAGGCGCATTGATGGCAGAAAACAAGTACGGCATGAAATCCACGCATCACCTGCGCTCTATTGATGCAGGCATTACCGCCTTGAAGAAAGGATCACAGGTTTTAGGGTTCGGCTTTATCGATAACAAAGAATTGGGAAGACGAGTTACAGAAGA
Source organism: Anaerolineaceae bacterium (assembly GCA_963674975.1). GTDB lineage: Bacteria > Chloroflexota > Anaerolineae > Anaerolineales > Anaerolineaceae > UBA4781. Next base: position 1,005,936 of record OY771913.1, on the reverse strand, counting down.
ACTGATCGCGTTGAAAAAGAAAGAACAAGAAAATGACCTCAAAGAATAGTCTTGTTAAAGAGAATCGCGAGTTCATCCTTACAGGGAAAGGTAAGAACGAGCGTGAAGTGTATGAACAGATCTTTTCCCAGTTCAAGGTGGAAATCTATAAACAGGTAAAAGGTGTGCTTTTACAAATGGAACCGGAGGAGGTGTATGTATTATCAACTGATGTAAAGAAATATACTGAAAAATTCTTGTTCTTATTCTTACCGCGAGAAAAGCAAGAAATTACCGTCAAAGTGAAACTGATTGTTTCAATCAAGTACATAGAAATTTAAGGAGGTTAATGTGGAATTAATTATTATTAAATCCATCATCGTTGGTGCATTGGTCGGCGGCGCGGCGGCTGCGGGTGCCGCACGAATGTTCCACGCGCCAAAAGTTCAAAGCATGGGTTCATTCCGCACCATTGGAGAACTGAACGCGTGCAAAGGAGACCCGATCTCCCATTTTACTTTTGGATTGGGATTCCTTTTTAATGCCACTGCTTCAACGGTTGCCTGCGGTGGTTTATCTCAAGAGGTGCATCACAGGATCATACCCAACTGGGCTGCTGGAATTCTGCTTCTAAAGAACAAAAATGTCGAAGAAACGATGCATAATCCCTGGAAGATGCTGATCTCTGGCACCTTCGTTGGAATTGTTGTTGTCGTTTTCTTGAACACGATTGCCTCGATCATTCCGGAATCTCTTTCAACGGTTGCTTCTGGTGTTCTTGGTCCTGCTGCTGATTGGATGCTGAGCCCTGTTATGCCCCTGATCTTCTGGCTGGCAGCGATCGATGCTGGAAAATCCACCGGAATTACTGCAACCATTACGGGTATCCTGGCAGCTCTCTTCATCGGAAATGCAGTCCCCGGATTGGTGCTGGGAATTCTCATTGGTGCCACGATCGAAGAAAAGGGTGTCAATAAAGCCGTGATCATTATGATGATTCTCACCGCTATCCTTCTGGCGTTTAGTGGTTATTTCACGCTTGTTCTGATGGCATAGAGGAGAAGGAGGAACGAAATGGAAAAGAAAAAAAGCAAAATGGAAGAATTATTGTTGAAAAATTGGTCGTTTCCTATCCTGCTTGCCTTGCTTTGTGCAGGTGTATGGGGAGGAACCCATATGCTCTATGTGCATGGATCAGGTATGTTCAATGATCTCCTGGCAGCTCAGATGTTCGTATCGGCTGATAGTGCCGGAGATTTCATGACCCTGGGACTTTTTGGTTTGGGTTATCTTATTGCGCGCATGCTGGAAGGACCACTGGTTGGTGTTCTGGATATCGGTGGGTCGGTTGCAACGGGTGTTGGGCTTGGGCTGCCTTCTCTCTGCCTGGCTTTCGGTTTCACTCTGCCGGTGGAAAACTTTGCCGTGGCATTGATCTTTGGTGGTGTTATTGGATATGCTCTTGGTGCATTGATCATTGTTATGAAGAATTCCATGAAAGAAGGTGTAACGGCTTCAGGTGCCAATATTATGATGGGCGCTGGAAATGCACTGGGCAGCTATCTTGGACCGCTTGTGATCCTGTCTGCCTGCAATTACAGCATTGGAGCCGGGCTTGGCGCGTTGGTAGGAGCAGTGCTATTTTACAAGTTCGATAAACCAATTACTGGTGGTGCAATTCTTGGTTCAATGATTTTGGGTTTGATTTTTTAAAAGTAGGTTATAGGTAGGCGAGTTAGGTCGTTCTTTCAAGAACGACCTAACTCAGTGGGTTAAGAATTATAAAGGATTTGCTATGAATAGTTATCAGAAATTAGGACTTCAAAAAATTGTCAATGCCAGTGGGAGAATGACCGCCCTGGGTGTTTCTACGGTTAATGAAGAGACTGCCGGCGCAATGTCTGCTGCTTCCATGAGTTTTGTGGCAATTTCAGATTTGATCGATGCGGCTGGAAAGGTCATTGCTTCTCATGTAGGTACCGAAGATGCCTGCCCCACGGCTGGGGCTGCCGCGGGTATCGCAATTGCCACGGCTGCCTGTATCGCGAAGAATTCTATCAGTATCACGCAGCGATTACCCGATTCCGCGGGATCAGCCAATGAAGTGATCATTCAAAAAGGGCACTGCATTAATTTTGGCGCCCCCGTTACACAGATGATCCGGTTGGGCGGCGGTAAAGTGGTTGAAGTAGGTGAAACAAATCATACATTGATGCAGAATATTACCGAAACGATCACTGAGAAAACAGCCGCAATGGTTTATGTTAAATCGCATCACTGCGTGCAAAAAGGGATGGCATCCCTTGAAGACATGATCGCGGTCTCAAAGAAGATGAATGTTCCTTTGATCGTTGATGCGGCAGCGGAAGAAGATCTGAAAATCTATCTTGCTAAGGGAGCAACACTGGTCATTTACAGTGGAGCAAAAGCAATCGAAGGACCGACCTCCGGTTTCATCGCCGGTAAAAAAGAACTCATCGCATCCTGTAAGCTTCAATATTTCGGCATTGGCAGGAGTATGAAGATCGGCAAAGAAGGGATCATGGGGCTGCTGAAGGCGCTGGAACTGTATGAAATAAAAGATGTGGTATCCATTCGGGAAAAGGAAATGGAAAAACTGCAGTATATCCAGCAGCAATTAGCCGATATCAAAGGATTGAAGATCGAGTTGGTGAAGGATTCTGCCGGAAGGGAGATCTACCGTTTAAAAATAACGGTCGATCCCGAAAAGGCAAAATTGAGCTGCTCACAATTGATCGAGGGACTTGAGGCAGGAGATGTATCGATCAGAACCAGGGACCATTATTCCAACTTGGGGATCATTGAGATCGATCCCAGACCTCTTCTGGAGGATGATGAGGTGCTGATCGTTGAAAAATTCAAGGAGTTGTTGTCTTAATATGGCTGATTTTGAGAAATTCAATTTTTATCATGATCGGGTGGCGATAAACTGCCTGGCAAAGGATATAGAAAATGCCAAAGAGGTGGTGGCGGCAGCCGAAGGGCATATTGCTGTTGGACTGCTGTCAACGCGTCATCCAACGGTAGAAGAAAATGTGAATGAAGTCCGCGAATTTCAAAAAGAGATTCCGCTTATTTCTATTGGCTTGGGCGGCGGCAGCCCGAAGCAGTGGAGTATGGCAGCGGAGATCGCTGCAGAAACCGACCCCGGTCATGTGAACCAGGTTTTTCCCGCGGCGGGCTACACTCTGGGTTTGCTGCGGGGTAAAGGATGTACGCACACAGTAGTAAATGCTCTCATCAGCCCAACAGGTGTACCGGGTAAAGTGAAGGTGAATACGGGTATTTTCAGCAGCGATAGAGATGATGCGGTGGATGTCGAAACCGCGCTGCTTATGTTGAAGGACATCGGGCTGCAGTCTGTAAAATTTTTCAATATCCATGGGACGGAACATCTTCAAGAACTGGAAGTGCTTGCGCAGGCATGTGTTGAAATGGGTATTGAAATGATCGAACCAACAGGTGGGATTGATCTTGATAATCTAGGAGATGTGCTGGCAGTATGCTTAAAGGCGGGAGTGAAGCATATCGTGCCCCATATTTACAGCAGTATCATTGATAAAGAAAGCGGTCTGACCAGTCCTGATCTGGTTTCGAAAGCCATGCAAGCTGTAAAAGCGATGGTTTGATTTATATCGGATCAAGCGGCAGCTTTAAAAAGAAAAAGCCCTTTATGGGCTTTTTTGTTTGGTGCCCCCATGGGGATTCGAACCCCAGTTTTAGCCTTGAAGGGGCTGTGTCCTAGGCCTCTAGACGATGGGGGCAGACATAGAGAGGGATATTTTAGCATTTGATTCTACACAGGTCAAGCGATTGGTGCTTAGGAATTTTCTTGCTAGGAACTACTTATGCAGAAATAAAAAAATTATTAGCTACAAGATAGCTTTCCCATCAACCAGGAATGCTTGAAGTTCTTCAATATTTACATCCGCGGGATTTACATTGGCTTTAATACAAAGCGCAGCAGCGCTTCCGGCAGCCTGACCGAGTGCCATGACCGGAACGGAGACACGAAGAGATGCAAAAGCATCATGGCTGGATGAAACCGCGCGACCGGTAACAAGCAGATTATCTATTTTCCGGGGGAGCATTACCCGGTATGGAATTTCATACGATTTCTTGAAATCTATCAGGGTCATTGCTGCGTTATCCGGCATGTGGATGTCAATGGGGTATCCGCAGCGCGCTATTCCATCTGAGAAGGAGGTACCATTGATTATGTCTGATTCGGATAATTGAAATTGTCCAGCGATACGACGGCTCTCGCGCACACCGATCTGTGTTGGAGTTTCCAGTAAATAGGAGTTTTCAAACCCGGGCAGGGTTTCTTTCATGAAGGCGGTCAGCAGTTCAGCCTGTTTTCTACCTTTAATTTCTGCATGTGTGATCTGATCTGCCTGAGTGGGATTCGTATCCAGAATTCTGGTGGTATTCACCGTAATTTCTCCCGGGCGCGGTCCGATGAAAAACAAGAATCGATCCCTGGGGATAGAAGCGGGTGCATTTTCCCAGTGGTTGAAAAAACCGGAAACACCTGTAAGCGGAAGATCCTTGCTGTCAACCGGGACAGCGGGAGTATAGAATTCGTCAGGGTGTTCAAGGTAGTATGCCTTGATCGGCGCAGCCTTTACTCCCCCTAATCTAAAGATGTAGGTCATTGCCTGTACCTTGCCATCACCGGGGCGTCCTAAAATGCAGGGAGCTCCGGAAAGGGCAGCCACATCGGCATCTCCGGTGGCATCGATGATGATCTTCCCTTCTACTTCTGTATTACCGTATTTCCCGACCGTTTTCAGGCTTGTTATTTTCCGATCAATGACCTGTAGATCTGAAACGAAAGAATGGAGCAGAATATCAACTTTGGCGTCGGAAAGCAGATCTAGCGCCAGCGATTTATAAATTTCTTTATCAAAAGGGGTGACCGACCATACAAACCCCGAACTGTCACGCATGTGCCCGGGAGAGCCACCTCTTTCGATCAATTGATCGACTATTTCCTGGGCAATGCCCTTGATAACCTGATTTCCACTGAGATCATGGAAAGTAAACCATGGGTAAACCAGTGCAGAAGAAGACATCCCTCCGAGAAAACCGTATCGTTCGATGAGCAGGGTAGATACATTGGCTCGACCGGCTGCCAGGGCAGCGGTGATCCCTGAAGGACCTCCACCCACGACAATGACATCATATTGCTTTTTCATATGCACTCTCCAAAATGTTCACCAAATTGCGCTTGACATTGTACCTGCTTCTTATTATACTATGATAGTAAGTACAATGACTTTACAAACTAATCCCATTTCAAGAATTACAGGGTAATCAATGTGCTTACTAAAGAGCACTGTGCCATTTGATCCAGCATAGTCAGTATGTTTTACAAATACTAAACCAATGAGAGAAAAATGCATAGAGATTCCTATACAATTGGCATAGATATTGGGGGTACAAAAATAGCTTTCGCGCTTATTGATGGTGAAGGTGCCGTACGGGAAGATAAAAAGATTCCCACGGGCTTATCAGGGGGTACTGAATTTATTCAAAATGAGATTGGGAAGCAGGTAAACATATTCATTAAAAAATATGGATCCAGCATTACGGGCATTGGACTGGCGACACCCGGGTATATTGATCCGGTTGCCGGAATAGTAAAAAATGCGGTGAACTTGAATTGGAAAGATGTGCATGTAGTTGATATCTTGAAAAACTCAATAGAAAAACCGCTTCCCATATACCTGCAAAGGGATACAGTTGCCGAGACACTGGGTGAATATTACTTTGGAGCTGGTAAAAATTGTCAGGATTTTATTTTTCTGGGTATCGGGACCGGCTTTGGAGCGGGGGCATTAACTTCAGGGCATTTATTGACAGGTTTCCATAATATGGCTTTAGAAATTGGACATCTATCGGTTGATGAAAAAGGTCCGCAATGCGCTTGTGGAAATGTGGGGTGCATTGAAACAATACTTTCGGGAAAAGGGCTGGTCAACCGTGCTTATGAGCTTTTTAATGCTTCCCATGATCCAGCTTATGAGAAGATGAAAGATTCCATCACTGCCAAAAAGATTATCAGCATGGCAGAAGCACATGATCCGATCGCTGAAGAATTGATGGGAAAGATGGCAAAATCGCTCGGATTCATATGTGCGGTGCTTAAATCTGTCATCGATCCTGAAAGATTCATTATTGGTGGTGGGCTTGGAAAAGCCATTTTCAATATGTTAACTGATGATGTGGAAAAAGAAATGAACGCCCGCGTTTTCAAAATGGATGATCGACCTACGCAATTCATTAAATCGAGTTTAAAAACAAGCGCGATGGGTGCAGGTGCGATGGTCTGGTATTTCAATAATATATTGCCGAGTTCACTAAAAAAATAAAAATGAATAAGGAGGATACCCGGAAAAAATAATAAACTTATAAATAGCTTATCGAAAAAGAATCTATTGCTGTTTGGAGGAAAAGATAGTCATGAAAAAGAATAAACTGTTTCTTGCTTTTGCCGCTATGATCGTTATGGCGATGATCTTCTCCGCATGCGGTTCTGCATCAGATAATGCAGCCGCCGAACCTGCGGATGAATCGACAACAGAAGAAATAAGTAACGAACCTGTGAATATCAAATTCACTTTGTGGGGCGGTGATGCCCATATTGCTCTGTTGACAGAAATTTCGGAAGCATATCGAGAAACTCATCCCAATGTAACCTTTGAGTTTGTGGGCATTCCTGTAACCGATTATGTTTCAAAGCTTGCCGTCCAACTGGCTGGAAATGATCAGCCGGACATGGGATGGATGCTTGAATCCCCGGCTTTGGGTTGGGAAGATGCCGGTGCATTGGTAGATCTTGCTCCTTATTTAACGGATGATGCTGATTTCAACCTGGCTGATTTCTCAGAGTCTTCTCTTTCTCTATGGGCACAGGGCGATGCGCTTTATGGTATCCCATTCTCAACTTCTCCAATGTTTATCGCGTACAATTCAGACCTCTTTGAAGCAGCCGGTCTGGATACTCCTTCAGAATCTTTTGCAAAGGGAGAATGGACGTGGGAGAAATTCGCTGAAGATGCAAAAGCTATTACCGATTTGGGCGATGGTTCTATTGGTTATGTGCATATCGATGAGATCAGCACAAATCCGTGGCGTTTGTTGGTACCGGTAATGGAAGCATATGGCGGCGGTTCATGGAATGCAGATGGCAGCACCTGTTTGATGAACACCGATGAATCCGTTGAAGCGGCTGCTTTGATTCACGATATGATGTATGTGGATAACAGCATTGTAAAACCGAACGAAAAAGTGGATTTCACTTCGGGTACTGTGGGTATGACCATGCGCCAGTTAAGCTGGTTGAGTTCATTGGCTGATGTTGCTTTTGATTGGGATTTTGCTCCCCTGCCCAGCGGACCTGATGGTGCGAAGCCGATCGTAGGTCAGGCGGCAGTGGTTGTCTTCAATGCCAGCCCCAACCAGGCTGTGGCGATCGATTTCTTGAAATTCTTATTGAATGAAGAGAACAGCGCCAAATTGTCCCAGTTCTTCCCACAGGCACGCGCTACCGTTTTGGATGCAGGCTCTATTGAAGCCACCAATCCAACCTTGAATCCTGAAAGCATTCAGACTGCGATCATCGATCAGATCAAGAACGGCACCGTTTTACCCAGCCATGTGGAATACTCCAAGATCGATCTGGCTGTGCGCGCTGAATTGGACAAATTGTGGACAACCGATGTTGACGTCGAGGCAATCATGAACTCTGCCTGCGAAGTGATGGCTCCCTATTTGAATCAGTAGACATTTAGATAAAATAAGAGTGTATCCGGGGAATCCCGGATACACTACTTTCAATGGGACTATCGTATTAATTGTGAGGAATGATGAAACGAAAATCACTTTCACAGGCAAAGCTGGATGATCTGGCTGGGCATCTCTTTATTGCTCCTCAATTTATCGGTTTTCTTTTTTTTGTGGCAATACCGATTTTTGCGGTGATCATATTCAGTTTTCAAGATCGTAATTTGTTAACAGGCACATGGGAATGGATAGGATTCGATAATTATTCATTCATGTTTATCAAAGACCCTTATTTCTATAAGGTTGTTCGCAACAGTCTGGTTTTTTCGTTTGGTTTGATAATCATGAATGTATCATTAGCCTTGTTTCTAGCCCTGATCCTGGTTCAAAACAAGAAGGGTATGGTCTTCTTCCGCACGTTATTCTTCTCGCCTGTGGTTACTTCAACGGTCGCCTGGGTTTTGGTATGGAGTTTTATGCTGCAGAGTGACCAGGGCACCATCAATCAATTCTTGAAACTTATTGGTATTCAAGGACCAAGCTGGCTGGGCAGCACAGGTTGGGCGATGTTTTCGGTGATCTTTATTCGGGTTATTAAAAATGTCGGATTGAATATGATTATCTTAATTGCTGCCCTTAAAGATGTACCACATGATCTGGTAGAAGCTGCCCGGGTGGATGGCGCAAATACGCTGCAGTGCATCAGGAAGATCGTCATTCCTATGATCGCTCCAACGATCTTGCTGGTTATTATCATTACTCTCATCGGCTCTATGAATGTGTTCGATCACATTATGCTGCTGACGGCGGGTGGACCTTCCAATTCCACACTGGTGCTGGCTTATTATGTTTACTACCAGGCTTTTTTGACCAATGAGATCGGATATGCCAGTGCCCTGGCAGTCGTTCTTTTCCTGGTGGTACTGGGATTGACATTTTTACAATGGAATATGCGAAAGAAGTGGGTTTATTATGAACAATAGTCAAAAACTACCTCGACTGCTTCCAAAGTGGTTCCGCAGCTTCCTGCTTTATCTTGGATTGCTGCTCCTGGCGATCCCATTTATCTTCCCTTTCTGGTGGATGGCTACCAGTTCATTTAAAACTTATAAAGAAATATTTGCTTATCCTCCCACTCTTCTACCCGAATCATGGCACTTTGAAAACTTTATCACCGCCTTTACCTATCAGCCTTTTGCCAGGCAGTATTTGAACAGCCTGTATATCTCATTAACGGTGACTGCGGGTGTTTTGGTGATTTCTTCTCTTTCAGGATACGCGTTTGCCAGGATTAAATTCAAGGGACGAAATTTCTTCTTCATCCTGCTGTTGAGTTCTCTCATGATGCCACCTGAGGTGACTATCATCCCGAATTATTTGATCATGAATCTGCTTGGCTGGACGAAAAGCCATATCCCGTTGATCATCATTCCAATTCTGGGTTCGGGAGGAGTATTCGCCACATTCATGATGCGTCAGTTCTTTATTACTCTTCCAAAAGACATGGAAGATGCTGCCAAGATCGATGGATTGGGCTGGTGGAGCATCTTCTGGAAGATCGGACTTCCACTGGCGAGGGCACCTCTTGCGGCGGTGGCAATCATCACGTTTTTGAACAGCTGGAACAGCTTTCTGGAGCCTTTGATCTATTTGAGTGATCCCAAGAAATACACCATTCCACTTGCACTTACAGGTTATATCGATGCATATGGAGCACCTATGTGGTCCGTACAAATGGCAGCAACCACGCTCTCTGTTTTGCCGGTGTTGATATTCTTTATTCTTGCGCAGCAGCAGGTGGTAGAAAGTTTTGCAATGTCGAGCGTGAAAGGTTAAAGATTCATAGGAGAATTGAATATGAAATCAGAAAGAATATATTCCATCGGCGTGATCGGATTGGGCGTATTTGGAGCAAGGCATGCTTCGGTATGTTTGAACCATCCCAATTTTCGTCTGGTCGGTATTGCCGATGTAAAAGAAGAATTGGTCAAAAAATATTCAACAGAATTTGATGTTCCCGGTTTCACCGATTATCGTGGTTTGCTGGCAATGCCTGAATTAGATGCAGTAACAATTGCAGTATCAGATCAGTTTCATCATGGACCCTGTAAAGACGCAGCGAACAAGGGAATTCATATCTTCCTTGAAAAACCCATTGCCGATAACAGCGTTCATGCGCAAGAAATAATAAACGCTGCCGCAGAAAACAATGTCAAATTGATGGTTGGTCATACACTCCGCTTTGATCCGCGATATATGGCGATCAAGAGAACCATCGATGAAGGAAAACTGGGGGAGATCATTCATGTGTATGCAAGGCGCAATGCAACCGTAAAAAGCGGGAGAAGGCTGCAGGGCAGAGTGGATGCCATGATCTTCCAGGGCGTTCATGATATTGATTTTATGCAGTGGCTGACAGGTTCCAAAGTATCTAAAGTGTACGCTGAGGCTGTTTCTAATATTCTGAAAGATCTAAAGGTCAATGATACGACCATGGCAACCCTACGCTTTGAGAACGGTGTGATCGGGCTGCTTGAGCAGTCGTGGGCTCTTCCAGCTGACATGCCCTCGGCTCTCGATGTTGAGTTAGAAGTGGTTGGAACAAAAGGATCGGCATATCTGGACCTTCGTTCTCAATCTATTTCCATTGTTTCCGGAGGCAAGCTGGATCAACCCGATCTGATCTATGGTCTTCCGGATCAGCATTTTTTGATCGATGAATACAACCATTTTGCGAAATACCTGAATGGTGAAGTTGAAGCAAAGGTTAGTGGAGAAGAAGCTTTGAGTGCCTTAGAAGTAGCGGAAGCGATCATGCACTCTGCGGAAGCCGGTGAACCTGTTTTGTTATCTTAATTTCAATCTGGAGATGAAGCTATGTCAAGATTTGTAAATGCATTAATGAAAGCACGTCAGGAAAAGAAGCTTGTTTTGATAGCCAGCCTGCCGCGCAACGACGCGGAACTTGCCCGCGCGGTACGAGATGCCGGCGCTGATGCGGTGAAAATTCACATGAATGTCCATCATCATGCCAGCAATACCACTTTTGGATCACTTGATGAAGAAAGAGAAAAACTAACTGCAATCCTCAAAGTATGGGAAGGGCAGCTCACAGGCATTATGCCATTCGCTGCGCCTGTAAATGACCCCGATACACTGAAAGAACTCTCAGATATGGGATTTGATTTCTATTCGCAGTATTTATCACATGCGGTCTGTGGATGTTTTCCTTCTCCTGAAAAAACTGCCCGCATGCTGGCACTGGCTGTGGATGACCCCATTGAATTGGCAGCAGGTCTTGATAACCTGCCAATCGAAGTTTGTGAACTATCGATCATGGATGGGAATACCTATGGTCAGCCTTTTACCTATCATGATCTTCTTCGGTATGCGGCAGTGAGAGGTAAAACAACGAAACCGCTTGTGGTTCCGTCACAGCACCTGATCACCCCCGAATCTGTTTCGGATCTGATCGAAATTGGAATAGAAGGATTGATGATCGGGGCAGTGGTAGCCGGATCGACCGTAGAAAGCTGGGTGGAAAGTGTAAAAAGTTTTCGAAAGGCTATTGATAAAGCGTAATCTTGGCTTTCCCCTTGAAACGGCAGGTGATATTTTATCGCCTGCCGTTGAATTTAAGAACATTTATGATTGAGAGAACAACAGGGAATAATCGGTAGCCAGAATTGCGGTTGCCCCCAGGATGATGCTGTTTTCTCCTAATTGTCCAATTTCTATCTTTGTATTGAGCATGGGCTTCTGCAGTGAGTACTTTTGCGCAGAATCATGAATCGCGTTCAGCCATTTTTCTCCAAAGCAGGTCATATCTCCCAAAAGAACGATCTTTTGAATGTTCAAGACGCCCACAATACTAGAGATGACCATACCGATGTATTCCGCGGTGTCGAAGACGAGTTTTTGGGAAAAAGAATCCCCTGTTTTAAATGCTTCTTTGATTGCCGTCAGATCAATCTGATTCGGTTCATGTGGAAGCGAGCTTTCCGGAAAATCCTTGATATCTGCCCTGGCTTTTTTTATCAATGCCTGCGCACTGGCGACGGTTTCGAGGCAACCATGATTGCCGCAGCGGCATAATTCACCACCTTCTTTTACAACCACAATATGCCCGATCTCGCCCGCGCACCCGCCATCTCCCTGAAAAAGCGATCCGTTGATGACAATACCTGCTCCTATTCCACGCCGGATGTTGATCAGAACCATGCTTTCTTCGGGAGAGTAGCCTTCTCCAAAGGTTTTTTCACCTATCGCGGCTGCCTGACTGTCGTTAAGTACATATACCGGTGTGTTGTAGCGTTCTTCCAGCAGGCGGGTGAGAGGCAGGTTCTGCCAATTCAGGTTCACTGCATTGATGATGACCCCTTCCTGTGTGTTGACCAATCCCGGGGTTCCCACACCAATTCCCAAAAGCGGGCGTGTCACCTTTTGCATCAATTGATCCACGATCTGGTACAGCAGATCCAATGCTTCATCGCCGTCATGTTCTTCAACCGGCATGCTGATCACATCGCGTATTTCTCCTCTAAGATTGACGATCGCTCCGCGAAACTGGTTGTGTGAAAGATCGAGCCCGATCATCCAGCGGGAATCATCGACGAGGCTTAAAAGAATCGGATTTTTTCCTCCGAATGAAGTCCCAACCCCAACTTCCTCCACCAGCCCCTCAGCAATGATATCTGAAACGATACTCGATACGGTTGTCCGGGTTAGTTTTGTTATGCGAGCTATTTCCGCTCTGCTGATTTGGTTATTGGCGAAGATGGTGCTCAGAACAAGAGCGCGATTATGGTCTTTAGTGTGCTGCCGAGTCGCTTTTTCCATAAAAATCACTCCAGAAAAAAAGAATAATTAGTTGAGTGTACTAACTAAAGGAGTATAACAATTAATGCTTATCTGTCAATATGAAAGCTTCTTATAAAAAGGTGGCATGCTTTATAATCAAGAAAAAAAAGAGGGTGCCAATGAAAAAATTTCTATGGTGGCGCGATGGGGTGATCTATCAAATCTACCCTCGCTCGTTCAAAGATTCAAATGCAGATGGAATTGGCGATCTGCAGGGAATTATCAGCAGGTTGGATTATTTGCAGGAACTTGGGATCGATGCGATCTGGTTATCTCCTATTTATCCTTCTCCGGATGTTGATTTCGGTTATGACGTTGCGGATTATTGTGCGATCGATAAAAAATATGGAACGATGGAAGATTTTGACGAGCTGCTGAAAAAAGCGCATCAAAAGAATATCCATATCATCATGGACCTGGTGCTGAACCATACTTCTGACCAGCATCCCTGGTTCCTGGAATCGAAAAAATCAAAGGATAATCCATATAGAGATTATTATCTCTGGCGTGATCCCCAAAAGAATGGAGCGCCGCCAAACAACTGGCTTTCTGTCTTTGGCGGATCGGGCTGGGAATTCGATGAGAAAACCGGTCAATATTATTTCCATCAGTTTTTCAAAGAGCAGCCCGATGTGAACTGGCAGAACCCTGCAGTACGAAAGGCAATGCTGGATGTTTTCCGATTTTGGCTGGATAAAGGGGTGGATGGCTTCAGGCTGGATGTATTTTCCTGTTATTTCAAAGATGCGGAATTCCGCAGCAACCCCACAAAATTGATCGGTATTCGACCGTATGATCGGATGGTGCATCTTTATGATGCAGACCGTCCTGAAATGATCCCTCTCCTGAAAGAGATTCGTACTCTACTGGATAGCTACTTTGAACGCTATGTGGTAGGAGAAACATTTATTGCTACCATTCAGAAAGCAGCCGGATACTGTGGGGATGATCTGCTGCATGCGGCTTTTTTCTTCGACGAATTTCTCAATGGTCCATGGAAAGCGGATCGTTTTCTGAGCGCTGTTCAAGCCTGGGAAAAAGCATTGGAAGGGAAATGCTGGCCGAATTATGTCCTGAACAATCATGATGTGGTCCGCTCTGCCACGCGCTACGGGCAGGGGGAGGATGACGAACGCTTGAAAGTAGCGGCTGCCCTGCTGTTGACCCTGCGCGGTACGCCTTTTCTGTATTATGGCGAAGAGATCGGCATGCGTGAGAGCAGATTCAAGAAAAGCGAAATTCTTGATCCCGTGGGATTGTTTTACTATCCTTTCTATAAAGGCAGAGATGGATGCCGCACCCCGATGCAGTGGGATGACTCAAAAAATGCCGGATTCAGTACTGCGCATCCCTGGCTGCCTGTGCACCCTGATTTTTCCAGACGAAATGTGGAGCAGCAGGAAAAGGATAAGGATTCTCTGCTTGCTTTTTACAAAAGGATACTGCATTTACGCAAAGAGCATCCGGCACTTCAGCGGGGTGATTTTGAGATGGGAACGAAATATCCAGCCAATACGCTGGTCTACTTCCGCTGTGTGGATGAGGAGCAGATCATGATCGCTCTGAATTTTGATGGAAAACAGAAGGCGCTTGATCTGGGCTGTTTATGCGCCCAGAACTGCAAATTGCTTTTATCAAGCTGCGAGGAAATTCAATCAGTGAAACCGGGCAGCAGTTATGTGCTCAAGGGCAATGAGGCAGCCATATTTTCTCTCAAGAAGATATAAAGTGAAAAGAAGGTCGCTTTTCAGCAATTTGTATTGGATTTATCACTTTGCATCATTGGTGAGACTGGATATACTGAACAAAAATATGCCATCAGGTGCTTATGAATAGAATTGATGATGAAAAAAGAAGATGGGAAGAAGAAACCTATCAACCGATAGTCGGGAAATACCCCGAGCGCAAGGGAAAATTTGAAACACCTTCGGGAATTCCCGTTCCTCCGGTTGCTCTCCCCGGAGAAAAAGATTACATGGAAGATCTGGGGTTCCCCGGAGAATATCCTTTCACACGCGGAGTACAGCCTACCATGTACCGCGGCAGATTCTGGACGATGCGCCAGTATGCCGGGTATGCCACCGCCCAGGAATCCAATGAGCGCTACCGCTATCTGCTGGAGCAGGGGCAGACCGGGCTTTCCGTCGCATTTGACCTGCCCACCCAGATCGGGTATGACAGCGATGACTCTATCGCTGCCGGTGAAGTAGGGAAGGTTGGCGTCGCTATATCTTCAATGGAAGATATGGAACTGCTTTTTCATGAAATCCCTCTTGATAAAGTCTCAACCAGCATGACTATCAATGCACCTGCTGCTGTTCTGCTGGCAATGTATGTGGCTGTGGCAAAAAAGCAGGGAGTGGAGCCTTCGAAACTGCACGGTACGATCCAGAACGATATTCTCAAGGAATATGTTGCCCGCGGAACCTATATTTTTCCTCCAAAGCCTTCCATGCGGCTCATCACCGATACATTCCAATACTGCCAGCAGAACATTCCCCGCTGGAACACGATCAGCATTTCAGGCTACCATATTCGTGAAGCGGGTTCAACAGCTGTGCAGGAGGTGGCATTTACGCTTGCCAATGCGATCGCGTATGTGGATACGGCTATCAAGGCAGGGCTGAAGGTGGATGATTTCGCACCGCAGCTTTCTTTTTTCTTTGCCTGCCATAACGATTTTATGGAAGAGATCGCCAAGTTCAGGGCTGCCCGACGATTGTGGGCTTCCATCATGAAAGACCGCTTTACATCTCAATCCAGTAAAAGCATGCTCCTGCGTTTTCATACGCAAACAGGCGGTTCCACGCTGACCGCGCAGCAGCCTGAAAACAACATTGTGCGCACAACCATTCAGGCACTGGCGGCTGTTCTGGGTGGAACGCAATCGCTGCATACAAATTCGATGGATGAAGCTTTATGGCTGCCAACGGAGAAATCGGTGCGCATTGCTCTCCGTACTCAGCAGATCATTGCCCACGAATCGGGTGTAGCTGATTCTGTGGATCCTCTGGCAGGCTCGTATCTGATCGAGTACCTGACAGATGAAATTGAAGCGGGAGCTCGCAAATACATCCAGCGCATCGATGAAATAGGCGGGGCGCTGGCGGCTATTGAAAACGGCTATATCCAGCGGGAAATTCAGGATGCTGCCTATGCCTATCAAAAAGGGATCGAAGGTCACCATCATATTCTGGTGGGGGTGAATGATTATCAGGTTGATGAGACTATTGATATTCAACCTCTCAAGATAGACCCGTCGATCGAGCGCGGTCAAATCGAACGGTTGAGGATTTTCAAAGAGAAGCGGGACAGCAGTAAGGTTAACGATCTGCTTGGAACGCTGAAAAACGCAGCCCAATCCGATGAAAACTTGATGCCGCTGATGATCCATTGTGTTGAAAATGATCTGACCCTGGGTGAGATTTGCGGTGTACTGCGCAAGGTGTGGGGAGAATATCAACCTCCCGTGTGGGCATAAATTCTGAAACTAAAGGGAAATGATGAAAATAAAGAAAATAAATCATATCGCTGTGGCAGTAGAAGACCTTTCAAAGGCTGCGGCATTCTGGGAATCGGTGCTGGGTTTGAAGCTGGATCATACGGAAGAAGTGGAAAGCCAGAAGGCGAAGATCGCCTTCTTCCCCTGCGGGGAAAGTGAGATAGAGCTAGTCCAGCCTACCGATACCGAAAGCGGAACGGCGCGTTTTATTCAAACACGCGGACCCGGCATCCATCATCTCTGCCTGGAGGTGGATGACATTGAAAAAGCATTGGAAGAACTGAAAGAAAAAGATATTCGGCTCATCAACGAGGTTCCCATTGAACTGGAAGGACGCAAGATGGCTTTCATCCATCCCAAAAGCACAGGCGGGGTGCTGATCGAACTATATCAGCTTCTTTAAAAGAAAAAAGGTTCGCTCTGCAGAGCGAACCTTTTTTATAATCCATTTATTTTACCGTGACCATTTGCTTGTCTTCCGCCTGAGCGGTTTGGATGCCCCGTTCTACATCCACCTTGGTGAGTACGAAAATACCGGCGATGAAGAACACAACGAGTGAGACAATGCTCAAACGGCTTTCTCCCATCAGGGTGGAGACGATCCCAAAGAGGAAGGGACCGGCGATGGAGGAAAATTTCTCAAAGACGCTGAAGAAACCGTAGAATTCAGCAGATTTGCTCTTTGGCATCATGCGCCCGATCAGGGATCGGCTGAGAGCCTGGCTGCCGCCCTGCACGGTTGCCACCGCGAATCCCAGAGCCCAGAAATGCCAGGGAACACTCATAAAGTACCCGGCTACGGCGATGAAGGAATATATGATGATGCTGATGTAGATTGATTTCTTTGTCCCGATCTTTTTCGCCAGCGCGCCAAAGCCAATGGCAAACGGTGCAGCCACAAACTGCACCATCAGCAGGGTGCCGATCAGGGTAGTCTGTCCAATTCCAATTTCAGCTCCATAGATGGTTGCCATGGTGATGATCGTTCCGATCCCATTGGCATAAAGGAAGAAGGCGACCAGGAATGTGAAAAGGTCGCGGTAGTTCTTGATCTCTTTGAAAGTCTGCCCTAATCGTCGGAAGCTGACCCGGATTGGGTTAAGGGTTTCTTCACCTTCCTGAATACGGCGGGGCGGTTCGCTGACATGCCTGAATATAGGGAGCGAAAAAACCAGCCACCAGATTGCCACGCTCACGAAGCACAGGCGCGCCATCAGGGTAGGATCGATTCCGGGGAAGACTGTTTCTCCAAACATGATCATGACCATGTTGATCGCCAGCAGTAGCCCACCGCCGATATATCCCATAGCAAACCCTTTTGAAGAGACCTGATCGATCTCATCTGGTGAAGCGATATGCGGGAGCAGTGCATCATAATAAACGAGTGACCCGGAAAAGCCCATATTTCCGAATATGTAAAGAATGGATGCCAGCAGCCAATCGCCGGTTTTCACAAAATAGAGCAGGGCGGTTGCTGTAACGCCCAACCCCACAAAAACTGCCAGGAATTTTTTCTTATTTCCCTTGAAATCTGCTATTGCCCCTAAAATAGGACCCAGCAGGGCGACCAGCAGCGCAGAGAGCGATGTGGTGAATCCCCACCGTGCTGTTGCAATATTGGGCGCCAGGGTTGAACCGGCGACCGATGAATAATACACCGGCAGAACGGTAGCCATGATGGTTGTGGCAAAGGCGGAATTCCCCCAATCATACATGGTCCATGCCCATACGGCTTTTTTCTTCTTGTTTTCATCCATGTTCTTTTTCTCCTTAATTAATTGATGAATACTTAAAATGACATTGTATTAATCATATACTGGTTTTGATGGAAAGAATCACCGTTTACATTTTCTTAAATCATTATTAATTTATAAAAGGTTTTATAGAAAATAACACCAGATGTTCTCATTTGATGTAGATTTGGCAGCAAATTAGAGAATAGAAAGTTGCCAGTTCTTTTCTTGGCTCTATCAATGCTGTTATCTGTAAGAAAAAAGGCAGATGATTCTTTTCATCTACCTTTTTATCCCGGGTTTGAAAATGAGCTTTATTCTTTGGGGCGGCTTACTTTCGTGAGGAATTGGATCAGCTCAACCAATGTTCCGACCGGAATAATGACCAGTGCAACGAAAAATGCCACCCGAGTGATCTGCATCCAGATTTCTGCGGGAAATTCAAACGGAAAGATGGTGTAGATGAAGTAGGTGGATACCCAGCTGAATACATTTTCAATTACCTTCATAAGATGCTTGAACCAGGATGCATCGTAGAAGATATAAATAAAATTGATAAAGATCGTAACGCTCAATGATAGCTGAATTGCCCATAAGCAGCCTTCGAAAGTAGGCAGTAAGTAAGGTGC
Source organism: Anaerolineaceae bacterium (assembly GCA_963674975.1). GTDB lineage: Bacteria > Chloroflexota > Anaerolineae > Anaerolineales > Anaerolineaceae > UBA4781. Next base: position 987,421 of record OY771913.1, on the reverse strand, counting down.
ATTCCATTCGAGAAGATGATTGAAGACATAAATAAGTGCTGCGTTGACAACCATGGTAACAAAATAACCAAATCTTTTTCCTTCACTTGCGTGTTTTTCCATGCTGAAAACTCCTTTCAATTTATATACTATACGAGAATATTTCGATTTTGTTTCTTGAAAATGATCATTAAGAAAAATCCTTCCAATGCGAAAGCCCCTCCGGTCGGGGGAGGGGCTTCCTCAGTAAAGGGGAGATAGTACGCAAATTAAGTAAGTGCTGCCTTTTCTTCAACAGATGCAGGTTCCTGTTGCGGAGTTTTTATTTTTGTAAAGTAGAAACCTGCGGCAGCGATCAGACATAGAATTCCTCCCACAAACCAGACCCACTGCGGGTGGGAAGATTCCAGACCGTAACCCGCGATCAATGGTCCAAATGCTGCAGCGAAACTATAGCTGATATTCAGAAAAGCCATATACCGTCCACGCATATCCACAGGGGCAAATTCTGCAGCCATGGTCTGGTAAAGCGGCGCACTGATCAATTCTCCAATGGTAATGATGACCATTGAGACAACGAAGAGAGGGTATGTGCTTACTGCACCGATCATTCCAAACCCGACGGCATACAGTAATGCTCCTAAACACATCATGGTGGATTGTTTGAATTTTGTAATGTATCTGCTTACGCTGAATTCGAATAGAACTACCATACCGGCATTCAGGGTTATTAGATACCCGAATTGTTTTGCTGGAATTCCATGCATGGTATTCAAATAAACTGAGAGAGTGGTGGTGGAGTTCATGTAAACCATCATGGTCAGGACGACCAGGAATACTACCGTAACAAAGAGTTTATCGCGCAGAACGATCTTATATCCGGCAAAGGTTTCTTTAAGGCTTTGCGTCGATGATTGTTTGGATCCTTCAGGCTTTGTTTCGGGCATTTTGAAGATAAGATAGATTCCGGTAAATACACTTAAAACGACATCCATGATGAACAAAGGCATAAATGATTTACCCATTAAAAATCCTGCCAGAAACGGGCCGATCGCAGCGGAAAGGTTCCCGATGATATACAGAGCAGCATACCCCTGTGAACGTTTATCTGAAGGAAGAAGATCTGCCATCAGCGCATTGAAAGCAGGACCGGCAAAATTACCCATAAATGAAGCCAGTAATCGAAAAACGATGAACAATCCCCAACTATTGGCGAGTCCCATGGGAAGAGTGATCAGTGCACTGCCAAACAAGCCGATCAAACCAATCGTTTTTCGTCCATATTTATCTGCCAGTGCTCCACCCGCGCTGGTTCCAAGTATATTGATGATGGTGCTGGCAACCGTTATCCAGCCGATATCGACCAGAGAAACGTTGAATTTTTGGGTTACATATAAAGCGAGGAATGGAAATAGCAGTGAACCGCCAATATGATCAATAAAAATGCCGAGCATGACATTCCAAAATGCCTGCGGGAACTCATGGTAGGTTCGTTTGATGGATGAAAGCATTTTTCCTCCGAAGAATTGAATGCGAGGTTCATATAATGAAAAAATAGTACCAGAATATTTAAAAAATACAATAGTACACTTGAATAATATCAATATTGAAATACATTATATTAATAGTGCCTTAAGTAAATTGTTATAAAAATGAAGTTAACCCTTGAACAATTTGAATACCTGATCTTTCTTTTCACCAATTGACGAATGGGGTATCGTCTGATAGAATTTGTCAGTTCAACGCGTTGTACCCTTCGCGTTAATTCAAAAACAGAAAGGGCTTGTATCCATGAAAGTACTACTAATCCGAGATGTCTACAATTTAGGCAGAGCAGGGGAGATCAAAAAAGTCGCAAGCGGCTTTGGAAGGAACTTTTTAATTCCTCAGAAATTAGCCGTTATGGCAACCCCGGGAGCGATGAAGCAGGTTGAAAAAATTCAACTGGCTGCTGAAAAACGCCGTATCGCCTTGAATGAAGAAATGGCTGGCGTGGCGGAGAAGATCGCGGGTATTGAATTATCCTTTACAGCAAAAGTTGGGGAAACCGGGCATCTATACGGTTCCATTACCCAGCAGATGATGGCGGATGCTATTGAAGAAAAAAGCGGCGTCAAGATCGATCGACACTGGATCGAATCTCAACCTCTGCGCGAAGTTGGCACGCATATGGTAAAGGTTCGCCTGACTTTCGATCTGATCCCTGAAGTGAAAGTAACGGTCTTAAGCGAAGAAGAAATGGAAGCAGAGACCAAAGAGAAAGCCAAAGAAGAGAAAAAAGAAAAGAAGAAAATTGCTACGATCGATGAAATCCCTTCTTTCACCGAACCAAATCAAGAAGCCGATAAAGAAGAGTAGAGTATCTAGACGAAATGACCGACCTGTGAGGAATCGCAGGTCGGTTTGTTTTTTAATTTCTGGTTATAATCAAGCACAATGATTAAAACAGTAGGTCAAATATTAAAAGAAAAACGGGCTCTGAAAGAACTTTCTTTGCAGGAAGTCTCCAGAGAAACCCATATTCGGTTACAGTATCTACAGGAACTGGAAAATGATCGCCCTGAGCTGCTGCCGTCCAAGGCACAGGCGCGCGGATTCCTGCGTTTATATGCAGCCTTTCTTGATCTAGACCCCAATGAACTACTGGCTCTGATGGAAGGCGCTGCTCATTCTGCGGAAGAAGAAAACGATCGGATTGTTGAAGAGAAAGCGGAAGGACTGCGCGGGCAGGAAAAAGAACCGTCGGTCAAAAAAGAGGAAAAACTGTTTGGCAGGAAAAAGAAGGGAAAGCCTGCTTCTGAAGAGGTAGCAGAGGAAAAAGAAGAAAAACTTCCTGAAGGAAAACCTGATGAAGTAGAAGAAGAAAAGTCACAAAAAAAATCCCCTCTGGCTGCCCTGCAGGCAGGATTCCAGGACCTGATCGGAAAATTCCGCGAAGGAATAAAGAAAAAAGATCAGTCTTCGAAGCAGAAAAAAGACCAGAAACCGGAAAAAGAAAAGCGGACTCAAAAAACTGCTGCTAAAAAAGAAGCGAGCGATACAAGATCTTCTGAGAGCATCTTTCAAGAGATCGGTTCTCAGATGCAAAAGCGCCGTGAGAAGATGGGTCTCTCGTTATCCGATGTAGAGCAGTTTACCCGCCTGCGCCGCATCTATGTACAGGCAATTGAGGAAGGTCGTTTTGAAGACCTGCCGTCTTCTGTACAGGGACGCGGAATGGTAACCAACTACGCCCATTTTCTCGAGATGGATCATGATGCTGTGTTGAATTCATATGCAGAAGGTCTTGAAACACAGCGCAGGGAAAAAATGGAAGAAAGGTGGACCAGCCGCAAACAAAAGAGTGGATTCAATATCCAGGTACCCGAAAAAATGCGCAGACTGCTTTCTCCTGACCTGTTATTTGGTTCTCTGATCGTGATCGGATTGTTCGCATTCATCTTATGGGGAGCGTCACAAATATTTAACGGTGCCAACGATACGGAACCTACCACCGCTCCATCTATCTCAGAGATGCTGCAAAACACCACTACCCCGACCATCATGCAAGAGATCACGGCAAGCCTGCAGATGGCAGATGTGACTCAACAGGCTGGTACTGCGGCGGTTACGCAGGCAGCGGCACAACCGGCAACACCGGTTGCCACGGCAAATGCATCTCCGCTCCAGCTTTATATTGTCGCGCAACAGCGTGCCTGGATGAGGGTGACCGTGGATGGCGAGATCGAATTTGAAGGGCGGATCCTCCCGGGAAATGCATATACTTTCTCCGGTAACGAACGAATTCTACTGCTCACCGGAAATGGAGCGGCGATCGAAGCCTATTTCAATCAGGAATATTTAGGTAATCTGGGTGATATGGGTGAAGTGGTCAATCTTGATTTCAGTCTAGACGGATTAACCATCCCAACACCCACCATTACTCCAACGGTTCAGTTCACGGAAACCCCGACAACCACACCTACTCCAACTCCCACGCCCACAATACAGGTAACGGATGATGGAACAGGTGGATAAGCACTATTTGAGTACATCCTGTTTGATCGCATTATAGACAGCTTCTGCGATAGAGTGCGCTTCAAGCCGTTCACGAGCTTTACGCAGGTGGGTGCGCACCATTCTTTCCGTGATGCCCAATTTGTAAGCGATTCCGCGTTCTGAGAGACCTGCGGCAGCCAGCTGCAGGCACTCGTTCTGCCGCCTGGTCAGCATCGGTCTCTTGGATACATGGGAAGATCCCAAAGGCTTTGATGAAATGTGTTGTATGGTTGGCATGATATTCCCCAAAATAGAAAAGATGTTCTATATAAGGGTATCATAAAATTTTTATAGAAGCAAGAAAAATATTGAGAGAATAAAAAGAAAGCGGATACTTTAACGAAAGTAAATATATAATTGGATGCCTATGAAGAAATCATTTTATATCCATTCGCTTGGCTGTCCTAAAAACAGCGTTGATTCGCAATCCATGGCGGAACTGCTTATTCGAAATGGCTATGATATTGCAGAAGATCAGCAAAAAGCGGACCTGATCATTGTGAACACCTGCGGATTCATTCAACCTGCCCGTCAGGAAGCGCTGGACCTTCTGAAAACGATCCGGGATGAAAAGCGCGGCTCACAGAAGCTAATTGCTGCCGGCTGCCTTACCCAGAGAGAAAAGGGCACTGTTCTCAATGAGGTTCCCGGGATCGATGCGATCATCGGTACGCGCCGCTGGATGGATATACTGCCGGTAGTCAAACAGCTCGAAAAGAACGGCAGCCAGCCCCTGACCAGCATTGCGGATTCCAGCCTGGTGATGGAAGAAGAGAATGTTGTACGCGCTTCTCTTGAGGGAGGTTATGCCTATCTGAAAATTGCGGATGGCTGCGACCGCTCCTGCGCTTTTTGTGCCATTCCTCTTATCAAGGGGAAGCAGGTGAGCCGAAAAACGGAAGATGTTCTGCGCGATGTTCAAATTTTACAGGATGAAGGGTTGCAAGAATTGATCCTGATCGCTCAGGATGTGACCACCTATGGGCTGGATATGGGCATCAAAGATGGTTTGCCCGATCTGCTGGAGCAGATTCTAACTGCTGCGCCGGATATTCCCTGGATCCGTCTTCTCTACACCTATCCGGGTGCGGTAAGCCGGAGATTGGTCGCTTTGATGGCAGAACAGCCCCGCATTCTACCCTATCTGGATATTCCACTGCAGCATGCCAATCCTGCGGTACTGCAGCGCATGCGCCGCCCGGCAGATATGGAGAAGGTATCTGCATTCCTGCGAGCGATGCGAGAGACCATCCCCGATCTGGCGATCCGTTCTACATTTATTGTGGGTTTTCCGGGTGAAACAGAAGAAGAATTTCAAACTCTGCTTGATTTCATCGAGGAAATGCGCTTTGACCGGGTGGGCATCTTCCCTTATTACCACGAAGAAGGGACGGAAGCATTTCGCTTCAAGGACGATGTTTCCCCGCAGGAAAAGGAAGAACGCATCCAGCGGATGGCTGCTTTACAGGAAGATATTTCACTGCAGCGGAATCAGGATCTTGTTGGCAAGACTCTGGATGTGATCGTGGATGGAGTTGGTGATGGTATCTCGATATGCCGTTCCTACCGCGATGCGCCTGAGATCGATGGGTTGGTCATGGTTAAAGATGATCTGGAGGTGGGAAAAATAACAGCGGTGAAGATCACCGCTGCTCTTGTTCACGATCTGGTTGCTGAAAAACCTGCTGAAAAGCGTTAAGGTGTTGGGGTTTCAGCGGGATCGGTAGTTACCTCGTAAGGAGCTTCTGTTGTTGGAGTAGCAGGTGCCTCTGTCGGACCCTGGCAGTACAGCGTTGCTTCATTCAATCGGTCTGCAACATCATCGTCATATTGAATGTTGATAGACAACTGGTATTGTTCCTGGGCGCTGCAGTATTCACTTTTGCTCATCAGGTAATCACCATAATTGCTCAATCCAATGCGATAGCGATCGATACCGGTCCAGCCGGAGGTATCGTGCAGATAAGGGGACGAATTATAGACCTGTCCGAAATAATAGACTACCTGAGCCCAATCCACTTCCCAATAGCTTGCACCGGTAACATACATTCTTGCCATTGAGGAATAGGTTACGGCATCATGATCGAGGGGAGCGAATTTTTCGGCTAAAGTGAAATAATATAATCCACCTTCAAGGTCTCCCTCGGTTGTTATCTTTTTAACAGCGCAGTTGCGCAGTGAAGTCCACAACATTCCATCCACGGTCAGGGTTTCGTAGGTGTATTCTTCATCACGTAAATTCCTGATGGTATCTACGGCAGAGCACCATTCCTGATTTGTCATGTAGGTCTGAGATTGCTGGAATAACGCCTGTGCTCCCTGAATATCAAGCGTCGCGGTGGGGGTGGGCAGCGCTGTGGTCTGCTGTTCTTTGGTGATATTGATAAGCGCTTCGGTATATTTCTCCGTGATATCCGGAAAATCCGGATAGATCTGGATCACGTATTCGAATTGAACTTTGGCGACTTCATAATTTCCGCTCATCAACGCTTCCATGCCGTATTTGTAATGCGTGGCAGCCAGGGTGAGGCGTTGGTTCTCTTCTTCTGCTTTACGCTGGTTGATCCCTGAATAATATCCCAGAGATCCGCTGATCAGAGCTGCGATCAGAACAAGCAGAATTCCCAGAAGGACAGCGCGTATATAACGCGGTCGGCTGGGTTTTGCTTTTTTATCTGCGGCAGCCTTAGGAGTTTCTGTTTTCGTCGCTGTTTTCTCAACATCGATCTCAGCGGTCTTTTCTTTATTTCTTTTTGCCATGCGCGTTATTATACCGTCCTTTTGTATGCTTCGTTGATACTACAGTTTGAAAAATACTCTCACTTCTTTCCAGATGAAAGGCAGGATCACGAGCATGCCCAGAAGAAAACTCACCGAACCCTGCACCAATGAGGAATAGGCTGTACTGTTCTGCATAATGAACCAGGCAACGGCTCCTGCTGCCGCACTTCCAATCAGGGTGCGGAAGATGGTCTGCTTCAACTCGGGAGAGATCTGCCCGGCGGTCTGCTCGATACATTTTTCAGCACGCTGACTTTTTCTCTCGCGTGAGTAGAAGACGATCAGAAGAATGGCGGCTTGAGCAGAAAATGCAATGGAATCAGCCAGCGCAACACCGGTAACATCCAGGCTGTTGGCTAAGAGTTTGCCTGATAGGATATAGATTCCCAAACTTGCAGCAGATGCGATGAAAGGAATGAGCGCATTCTGCTGTGAGAAAAAGATGCGCGAGCCTAACTCAAGCAGGCAGTGACCCAAAAGCCCAACCAGGAATCCGCGTGTTACCCATAGCAGCTGTAGAGTGGCGGTATTATCAAAACCAAAGGCAAGATCAAGGAAGGGACGCAGGGTTAGAGCAAGCACTACCGTGATGGGAACAGCAAGAGCAATAAAAACACGCTCTACCTTCTCGATGGTTGCATGGTAGCCGGCTCGATCTTTGCGGGCAAAAAGTTCAGAAATGGTCGGCAGCAGTGCGGTCCCGAAGGCGGTTCCGATCAGTGTTTCCGGCACCTGCTGGATCATCCACCCATAGGTCAGGGCGGTCGGTGCCCCCTCGCTGAGGTAAGATGCGATGTTATCGCGCGCGATGAATGTAAGCTGGTAGCATAACATGCTTCCCACACGGGGGACCAGCATATTGAGTATTCTCTTTACATAAGGATCCTGCCTGCCAAAACCGGGAACCCATTTGAACTGAAACTTGAATAAAGCGGGGATGAGGGTGATCAGGTAGAGCAGCGAACCAAGCAGAACGCCGTACACAATACCGTATACGCCCATACCATACGCGGGCAGGGTAAACCCGCCGATGGCTATTCCCTCTTCCGGCGCCAGGATCAGCGCCCCAAAGATCTGCCCCACGTTGTACATGATGGGAGCAATCGCCGGCAGCAGAAAATGCTGATTAGCCTGCAAGCCAGCCACCAGCAGCCCAGCCATAGAAAAGACCAGGGTGGCGATCAGATCAAGACGCATGATGTTGACCACCAGCAGCTGCTGTTCGGCTGTGAAACCGGGAGCGATGCCGATGGGGCTTTTCACCAGCGGTTCGGCGAAAATACCCACCAGCAGTGATAAGGCTGCGGTTACGATGAATGCGAAATTCGCCACCTTGCTGAAAACGTGCCATGCATCCCGGCGCCCTTCTTTGGTTAGAACCTCGGAGAGGACGGGGATGATCGCCATTGCCAGAGCACCGCCCGATATAAGGGAATACAACATATCGGGGACGTTATTAGCGACATTGAATACGTCTAATTCAGCAGAAAGCCCAAACTGCCTTGCAATAATGAGCTGCCGGGCAATTGCCAGTACTTTATTTATAGCAAAGCTGACAGCAATGATAATGGTATTGCGCGATAATTTACTCAAGGATGTGTCCTTTTAGGCTGATTTTACCCTAAAGCGACATCCAGGATCATCATTACCGTAAAACCAAGCATGGCACCCCAGGTGGCAATATCCGTGTTTTCACCCTGCTGTGCTTCAGGGATCAATTCTTCGATGACCACATAGATCATTGCCCCGGCGGCAAAAGCCAGCGCGTAAGGCAGCACATGCCGCATAGAGATCACTGCATAGGCTCCCAGTACGGCTCCTATCGGTTCAACGACCGCAGATAGCTGCCCGAACCAGAAACTCTTGAAACGGGAGAGCCCTTCTCTGCGCAGCGGAGCGGAAACAGCCAACCCTTCGGGGAAATTCTGAATGCCAATACCAATTGCCAGTGCAATGGCGCCGGTAAGGGTTGTGCCTCCTATCCCTGCTGCGGCAGCACCAAAGGCAACCCCTACTGCCAGACCTTCAGGAAAATTGTGCAGGGTGATAGCCAGCACAAGCAAAACAGAGCGCTGCCAGGATGTCTTGATGCCTTCCGCTGATTCCAGCGGCATGTTCAGGTGCAGGTGGGGAAGGATCTTATCGATGATCCACAATACTAACCCGCCCAGCATAAAACCGATAGCGGGCGCCAACCATGCATTGGAGTTCAAGGTACCGGAGATTTCGATAGCCGGTGCCAGAAGCGACCAGTAGCTGGCAGCGATCATCACCCCGGCTGCAAAGCCGAGCATAGCATCTAATAATTTTTTATTGATCTCTTTTGATAAAAAGACTCCCGCTGCGCCCAGAGCGGTTACACCCCAGGTGAAGATGGATGCAAACAAAGCCTGAATGACAGGACTGAAACTATTAAGAAAATCAACCATGTAATTACCTCCATAACTATTTGAATAATTGTATTCTATGTTCTTTATAGAGCAAGAGAAAATTCTATTTCCAAACATTTGTAAAGAACATCCATTTTCCCCGCTCAGACTATAATACAGGAAAGATTAATGAGGAAAGATCGAATGCAGACAGGAACTCTCTATATCGTTGCCACACCTATTGGAAATCCGCAGGATATCACCCTGCGCGCAGTGGAGATATTGAAATCGGTCAAGCGCATCATTTGCGAAGAACGCCGCATCGGGAGCACTATTCTACATCAATTGAAGATCGAGCAGAAGCCCCTGATTGAGCTAAATGAACATAACGAAGCACAGACCGCTCAAGAACTTGCTATGGCGCTGGTGAATGGGGAGGACCTGGCTTTGATCTCCGACTGCGGCACTCCTGCATTTGCCGATCCGGGCACGCTGCTGGTGCAGATCGCAATGGAGTACGGGGTCAAGGTTGTCCCTGTTCCCGGAGCTTCTTCGCTGATGACCCTGATCTCTGTATCCCCCGAATCTCTGAGCGAATTCTATTTTGCCGGTTTTCTGTCGCGCAAAGAAGCAGAGCGCAGGAAAAAGCTGGACCAATTGAGAAGACTGAGGGTTCCAATTGTGCTGATGGATACCCCGTATCGTTTGGAAAGATTACTGCAGGATGTTCAAAAAACCTTTGGAAAAGGGCGCATGATCACCCTGGGTGTGAATCTGACCCTGCCCGCTGAAAAGATCATTCATCTGCCGGTGGGCGAGGTTCTGCAGAAGTTCAAGGGGAAGAAAGCAGAATTCATCCTGCTGGTGCATTAAAAAAGAAAAGAGGTGTACTTGAAAAAATACACCTCTTTTTGCTAATCAATTCTCTCAGCAGTTCTAGTGCAATAAGTTGACCAATGTCAGCAGCAGACCACCGGCGATCACACTGGCTAACTGCCCGGCTGTGTTTGCACCCATGGCGTGCATGAGGATGAAATTATCGAAATCTTCATCCTGCGCCATCTTGGCAGATAACCTTCCCGCCATTGGAAAGGCGCTGATACCGCAGGCGCCGATGAGCGGGTTGATCTTGCCTTTAGAGAAGAAGCACATCAATTTTCCAAATAACAATCCCATAGCAGTATCCAGAACGAAAGCAAAAAGCCCCAATGCCAGCACCTTCAAGGTAGCCACCTGTAAGAAGCTGTCTGCCACCATCGTGCCTCCAATGGTCAGCCCTAAAAAGAGGGTGGAGATATTGATGATCTCGTTTTGCGCTGATTTGTTCAACCGTTCGACCACCCCCGACTCTTTCAACAGGTTCCCGAGCATCAGGGCTGCGATCAAGGGGGCAGCATCCGGTGCGATGAGGCTGACGATGACGGTAACCAGAATAGGAAAGATGATGAGAGCCTGTTTGGAAACAGGGCGGGGAGCGTATTCCATGCGCACCAGGCGTTCCTTACGGGTGGTGAGCAGCTTCATGATGGGGCGCTGGATAATGGGAACCAGGCTCATATAGGAATAAGCCGCTACGGCGATAGGAGCCAGCAGTTCGGGTGCCAGAATCCTGGCAACAAAGATGGCGGTGGGTCCATCGATGGCGCCGATCGAACTGATCGCGCCGGCTTCATCGAGGTTGAATCCGAGCAGTACTGCCAGAATAAGCGTGCCGAAAATACCGAATTGACCGGCAGCGCCCAGCAGCGCCATCTTGGGCTGCGCGAGCAGGGGGCTGAAATCGATCATTCCGCCCACCCCGATGAAGATCAGCAGGGGGAACAGCTCCGTTTCGATCCCGGCGCGGTACAGCACGGAAAGAAAGCCGGTTCCATCGGCGGTGGCAGCCATGCCAAGGTTTGCCAGGATACAACCGAAGCCAATGGGCAGCAGCAGCACCGGTTCATATTCTTTCTTAATGGCAAGATAGATCAGGATCAATCCGATGGCGATCATGACCGCATTTTTCCAATCAAATGCTGTTATGTCGAGAGTGAATAGATTCTGTATAAAATCCATGTTCCCTTCTTTATCTTCAATCTTTAAAACGCATTAAAAGCTGACCGTGGCTGACCTGATCTCCTTTGGCAACCAGGACTTCCTCAATGGTTCCGTCTTTGCCGGCGCGAATGGAGTTTTTCATCTTCATGGCTTCCAGGATGCACAGTTCCTCGCCGTATTGAACAGCATCGCCAGCGTTCACCAGTACATCGATAATAACGCCGGGAATAGGGGCTGTGATCGTGCTGCCGGCTTCGGCGGCTTGCGCAGAAGGAGGTTCGATCTGCACCTGCTTGACCGGTATGGCTGCATCTGCGGGAGTAGGCTGCGACTTGGAGGGCAGCACCGTTTCTTCCGGCCAAACTTCAAATGTTTCTCCATCTACGTTGGTTTGAATAGGTCGGGCGTGAATGTCGCCGATCACGACTTCGTAGGTTTTATTCTGGATTTTTACATGGATTTTCATTCCGATCCTCGCTTGGTGTTTTTTCTATTGGGAAGACCACGATATCCGCGGTGCATGCTCTGCCAGGGGCTGAGGTTTTCCTGTTTGCAGGGTGTTACGGATATGGTGGTGGAATTCTGCAGACTGAGTGCGGCTGCAACTGCTGCTGCGGCTGCTTTTTGCTTTATTACCAGTTCGCTCTTATCTGAAAGGGTTTTATCTTCTTCCGATGGTTGTTTTTCTTTTTCCCGGGTAAGGCGCACCAGCAGTTCCATCATTCCCCACAACACAAGAATTCCGATAAAAACCAGGATCACTCCAAAAAGGGTGATCATTAATGCTTTCGTCAAAACAGTGCCTTCCATGCTCACCTCTTATACCGGAGAATTCCCGTGTTTGCGGATGGGCTGCTGCACCTGTTTCTGGTGCAGTGTTTTCAAAGCCGCAATGATGATGGGACGGGTGCGGCTGGGTTCGATCACATCATCGATATGCCCTGCCTCCGCTGCTGCGTAGGGATGGAGGAATTTCTCCTTATATAATTCGGTCAAATTCTCTCTCTCTTTTTCAGGGTTTTCCGCATTCTTGATCTGGCTGCCGTAAAGGATATTGGCTGCCCCTTCGGGACCCATGACCGCGATCTCGGCGCTGGGCCAGGCGAAGGTAAAATCGGTTCCCAGATATTTGCTGCTCATCACGATATAGGCTCCCCCGTAGGCTTTGCGCGTAACCACGCTGATCATGGGCACAGAAGCCTGCGAATAGGCGAACAGCACCTTGGCGCCGTGCCGGATGATGCCGCGGTGTTCCTGGTTCAAACCGGGTAAAAAGCCCGGGGAATCGACAAAGGTGATGATGGGAATGTTGAAGCAGTCACATAACTGTACAAAGCGGCACATCTTATCTGCCGCGTCGATATCGATCACACCCGCCACGATGCTGGGCTCCTGCGCCACGATGCCTACCGATTCGCCATCGAGCCTGGCGAACCCAATGATGGCATTGGACGCGAAAGTTGTCTGCAGTTCAAGGAAAGAACTGCGGTCAACAATATGACTGATCACTTCATGCATGGAGTAAGGAATGGAAGAATCCTCCGGTACGATGGAATTCAATTCGATATCCATGCGCTGCGGATCATCGGAAGGAGCGATGAAGGGGGGATTCTCCGCGTTGTTGGCGGGGAAATAATTCAATACGGTGCGGCAGAGGCGCAGCGCATCGCTTTCTGTTTTAGCGGTCAGGCTGGCGATCCCGCTGGTAGAGAGGTGCACTGCGGCGCCTCCCAGATTTTCAAAGTCCACTTCTTCGCCGGTCACGGTCTTGATCACGCTTGGACCGGTGAGGAACATATAGGATTGCTTTTCAACCATGATGATCAGGTCTGTGAGGGCGGGGGAGTAAGCCGCTCCGCCGGCGCAGGGTCCGAGAATGATGCTGATCTGGGGAATGATGCCGGAATACAGTGAATTTCTGCGGAATATTTCACCGTATCCGCCCAGGCTGTGCACGCCTTCCTGAATGCGCGCGCCGCCCGAATCGATCAGCCCGATAATGGGGGCGCCATTTTCGTATGCCAGATCCATCACGCGGCAGATCTTGGCGCTCTGCTTTTCACCGAGCGATCCGCCCTGTACGGTAAAGTCTTGCGCATAGACGAATACCGTGCGCCCGTTGATCTGTCCGAACCCGGTGACAACACCATCTCCGAAATTCTTCTCATCTCCCGGTTTCGCGGAGCTATCCCGTGGGGTGATGAATTGACCGATCTCATAAAAACTATCCGCGTCAAGCAGTTCATCCAGCCGTTCGCGTGCGGTAAGTTTTCCTTTTTGATGCTGTCTGGCAATTCTTTCTTCGCCGCCCCCCAGTGAGGCATTTTTTTGCATTTCAGATAATTTTTTCAATTTTTCATCATTGCTCATGGTTGATCCTAATCTTTAAAAATTAAAACTATTGTAACTAGAAAGTATGAATACAGTATGATTTTAGATGAAATGGATAGGAGTTGATAGGTACGTTTATACTGTGTTTTGCTGACTGGTATCGGTACAATACCAGTTTTCGATTAAAAAATATTAGGTTGAACCTGTTTTCAATAATAAAGGATAAAAGGTTACCTATATAAACCAATGATTATGATGAGAATGAAAGCGAATGAAACAAAGAGACCGGTGTATGCCAGCAGAAAAGCATACAGGCTGAGTTCCTGATTTTTAAGCATTTTAGGAGCGAAAATTGTGTTCAGCGTGGTAAAGACCGCGGAAATGATGGGCAGCAGGACCACTCCTGCCGCCGGATCAAAGCGCACGAATCCTACCCGGATGGAGTCTTTCATACTGATGGTGAAGCCAAACAGGACGAACAGCCCCACCGAGAATAGAATGCTCAATCCAAGCGGGATATATACCTGGGGATGTGAGTGGATCTCTCTGGTTGGGGAGGTGATCTGAATGTCTTTTCTTTCAAGGGGTGTGATCGAACCCCTGTAAACAGCATCCTGAATTCCCTTTTCGAATGCCTTAGGGTCGGCAGGGGAGAGAAATAATACTTCCCGCGTGGTGCCGATCAGGTAAGCGTGCCTGGAACTGGTGGCGAAGAAAAGGATATCTCCCAGATCCTTGTAGAAGAGTTTCCCGGATAAAACACCGATCTTTTCCAGAGAAGGCAGGGGGATCGTATATCCCATCTGGTCGTATGGGCGGATCCATTCGATCTCTTGAATCGGGATGACCATTTTCTGGAAACCCCAGTTAATGGTCAATCCCTCGCGATTTGCCACATAGCTGCTGCGGGCGATCTGGAATAACTGGAAAACAAGCAGAAGGACGGGCAGCATGAAAATGACTCCCAGGACATATCCAAGAATGCGAAAACCGGCATTGAGGAATGAGGAAGTGATCAAAATGCTCCCGACGCTGAGCCCGCCGAATAAGACGCACAGGATCAGAATATTGAGAACTGAATTTCGTAAAGGCAGTCTAAATTTCTGTTCGCCATCCATATTACAGCGATCTACGGATCCCTTCGCATACTTGCTGCACCTGATCTTCGGTCATGACGCTGGAAAACGGCAGTGCCAGACCGCGATTGCCCAGGTCTTCGGTTACAGGGAAATCACCCGGCTGGTAGCCGAACTGCTCGGCGATATATGGCTGCAGGTGGATGGGCAAAAAGTAGGGTCGCACATCCACGCCGTTTTCGACCATGCGGTGGGCAAAGCGATCGCGGTCCACCCCATTTTTTACCCTGATGACATACACAAACCAGCTCATGCGGGTGGTATCGGGCAGAACCTGCGGAACTTCGATCTGCGGGAATTCCTGCAGATAATCACGGTACCAGGCTGCCACCTGAGCCCGGCTGTCGAGCATGTGATCGAGGCGCTGGATCTGTGAAAGCCCCAGGGCAGCGCTCAATTCATCCAGGCGGTAGTTGTAGCCCAGATAAGTGTGCTGCAGCCACGCGTCGCCGGGAGCGCGCCCCTGGTTGCGCAGCGCCTGCATGAAAGCAGCCGCTTTTTCATCATCCGTGACGATCACGCCGCCTTCGCCGGTGGTGATCTGTTTGTTGGGGTAAAAAGCGAAAACACCATAATCACCAAAGGTGCCCGCCTGCCTGCCTTTGTAGGTTGCTCCCAGCGCTTCGCAGGAGTCTTCGATCAGCGTCAGGTCATTTTCTTTGCATATTTTATTGATGGAATCGTAATCAGCCGGCTGCCCGAATACATCCACGCTTAAAACCGCTTTGAGTTTTTTGGGATTCTCGACTCCCCTGCGGGGCATCCATTTCGCGGCGGCGTCTCCGCCCTGCTTAAGGTCATGTACTGCCTGCCGCACCTGCTCCGCATCGATATTGCCGGTGACGGGGTCGATATCCACAAAAACAGGGATGGCTTTTTCAAACAGGATCACATTGGTGGAGGAAATGAACGAGAAGGGTGTGGTGATGACAAGGTCGCCCTGCTCGATGCCGGCTGCCCGCACGCAGAGGTGCAGCCCGGTGGTGCCTGAACTGACACCCAGCGCAAAGCGGCTGCCGGATACCTCACAAACGGCTTTCTCAAACTGCTCGATCTTCGGTCCCATGCTGAGGGAGGTGGTATTCAATACCTCCTGAACTGCTTTTCGATCTTCTTCATTGATCTCGGGAGATGACATGGGAACTGATTTCTTTTTGTCAATGTTCATTCTTTTTCCTTCTATTTGCTTGGTTTAGATTCTATGGTTTGCGTCAGGTAATCAATTACCTGATGCGCTGCGATCACCTGAACGGAATCATTCACTCTGGATTTTATTTCAATTCCGCCTTTTGATAAAGACCTGGCACTCACGGTCAGGCGGCAGGGAATTCCCAGCAGGTCGGCGTCGTTGAACATCACGCCCGGGCTGGTCTCCCGGTCATCATAGAGGACGGAAAAACCGGCTTTCTGCAGGTTCGCGTACAGGGTTTCGGCAGTCTGTTTTGCTTCACCCGTTTTATCATGGATAGAAACCAGATAAATGGAGTAGGGAGCGATCTGCGCGGGCCAGGCGAGACCGTGTTCATCGTGGTGTTCTTCCGCGATGCAGTTCATCAATCTGCCGATCCCGATCCCATAGGAGCCCATTACAATGGGTTTCGATGCGCCGGTTTCATCCAGATACAGGCATCCCATTTGCTCCGAATAGAATGTGCCCAGTTTGAAGATGTTGCCTACTTCCACGCCGCGCCGGCTGGTGAGAGGCTTTCCGCATTCGGGGCAGAGTAAGCCTGCATCCGCATTTGCGATATCTGCTACAAAATCTGCCGTGTAATCCCTGCCGTAGTTCACGTTGCGCAGGTGGCAGCCTTCTTCATTGGCTCCGGCGGTGAGATTGGGTAAATTGGGGATCTCATCATCCACCACTACCAGAATATTCTTCAACCCAATGGGGGAAGCATACCCGGGCACGGCTCCGCTGGCGCGGATTTCCTCATCCAGCGCAGGGCGCAGTTGCGAAGCGTGCAGCACATGGCTGAGCTTGGTTTCATTCAATTCCAGATTACCGCGCAGGATGGCGATCACCAGCTGCCAGATACCTTCGATCTCCGCCATGAGGAACACCGCCTTGGCAGTGCGCTCGGGGGAAATGTGCAGAAAATCGACCAGCTCCGCGATGGTTTTCTTATCGGGTGTGGCAATCTTTTCGATCTCTTTGGCTTCTTCGGAAGCATTCGATAGTTTCTTGAATTTTGCGATCTGTCGGTTGGCTGCGTACCCGCAGGAATCGCAGATGATGATGGTGTCTTCCCCGATGGGGTTGAGATACATGAATTCATGGGCAAAGGTGCCTCCCATCATTCCGGTATCCGAGTTGATCGCCATCACCGGCAGACCGCAGCGCTCGAAGATGCGCAGGTAGGTATCGTAATGCGCCTGATACTGGATATCCAGCCCCTCTGTATCGCGGTCAAGGCTGTAGCTGTCGAGCATGGTGAATTCCCGCGCGCGGATCAAGCCCGCCCGCGGTCGGGGGTCATCGCGCCATTTCAACTGCAGCTGGTAGATCAAGGCGGGCAGCTGGCGGTAGGACTGGATGACATCCCGGGTGACGGCTGCCACCGCTTCTTCATGGGTCATTGCCAGCACCATATCGCGCCCGCCGCGGTCTTTGAACCTGCCCATTTCTTCATTGATGGAATACCAGCGCCCGGTTTCCTGCCAGATCTCAGCCGGATGCACCACCGGCAGGGAAACCTCCTGCCCTCCGATGGCGTTCATCTCTTCGCGGATGATGGCGGAAATATTAGCAAGCGTGCGCTGCGCCAGCGGCAGGTAAGCGAAGATCCCGCTGGCTAGCGGGCGCAGATAGCCTGCCTGAATGAGAACCTGATGACCGGCGGTATCATCCTGGTCAGAGGGCTTGCGCAGCGTTTGGTTAAAAAGTCGCGATACTTTCATTGGATTATTGGATCGGGGTTTGCCCCGCTTTTATTCTTTAGCTTCTGGTTCTTGATCGAGCGGTTCGCTTTCGGGGGGGAGTTCTTCGAATTCCAGTGATACCTGTTCTTCCATGGTGATATTGCCGCGCAGGAATGCCCCTTCTTCGGTCGAAAATGCCACCGTCTTTACATCGCCCCAAACATGACCGGTGCTGCGAATTTCCAGCTTTTCGGCGGTGATATTGCCCTTGATGGCGCCTGCCACGATCACCGTGTTCGCCTGCACATCCTCGCAGGTGATGCGCCCGGTTTCTCCGACCACGAGCAGCCCGTTCAGGTTGATCTCCCCTTCAAAGGTGCCTTCCACGCGCACGCCACCTTTACCCTTGATGGAGCCTTTCCAGATGATCCCGGATCCCAGAACTGAGGTAACCCGTTCAATCGGCGTGATATCCGGTCGACTGTTGGCGGTATTTCTACGAAACATGTGCTGCTCTCCTAAACTAACCTGGGTTTGGGTAGATCTCTGGGAGGCCAGACCATACCGGCGTACACCCGCCCGCCCTGCGGTACGTCGCCTTTGATCGTCGCTCCATTGGCGATACGGGCATATTTGCCGATATGCACCCCGATATTGACATTCACGTTCATGCCCAACTGGGCAAAATCATCGATGATCACATCCCCTGCCAGCATGGTGCCGGGAGAGAGGTTGACGCAGGTTCCGATCACGTTATCGTGCGAAACTACCACCGAGTTGTTGATGAGGGTACCCATGCCGACCGTGGCGTTTCCGCTCACGTAGCTCTGCGCCAGCACCAGCACGCCGGGTGCCAGTTTTGCCGAGGGATCGATGTGCGCGGTGGGGTGGACGATCGCCGGGCAGGTAAAGCCGGCTTCTGCCAGGGTATGGAAAACGTTCAGGCGCACCTGAAAATCACCGATACCGCCCACCGAGTTGACCGCCGTGCGGATGCCGCGTTGATACAGGTCAGGCAGAACTTCTGCCCCACCCAGCACGGGCGAGCCGATCACATCGCTGCCTTTTTTCATGCTGTCGTCAATGATGCCCTCGATCTGGTAGGTTCCCAGAACGCGCACCGCTTCGATGATCATTTTGCTCAAGCCCCCACCGCCGTAAATGATCACTCTGGTAGGGTCAAAATCAAAAACAGGAATTTTCACTTCGTTTATTTTTTCTTGCATAGTATTTTTATACCATGAGTCTATTGTATCAACGCATCGATTTTTGAGGCTTCCAACTGGACGAGAAAGCGCCAGGGCTTGCTGATCCAGGGTTCGCCCGCGTATGCGATGCCGACGCGGGGTGCCGCTTGAATGAATTCCTCTGAAATTGTAACCCCTTCTTCGATCCATAAGGAAGTGTTTTTCCGGCACAGATCGCTGCCGTTCAATTCTCCATTGATTGCCAGCGCTTTGGTCAGCTTTGCCGGTCCGTTGCACCATAACTTGTTTTGAATGCCCTCGCGGTTTCGTTCGATGAGCTCCAGCCCGGCGGTGGGGTGCAGGGCGCGCACCAGTACCGCCGCGGGATATTCCACAGAGCCGGTGACGCAGTTGAAAAGCCAGTGCATGCCGTAGGTAAAATAGATGTAAGCGTGCCCCGCTGGTCCATACATGACCGCGTTGCGCCTGGTCTTGCCGCTGTGGGCGTGGCAGGCGAGATCCTGCTCCCCGTCATAAGCTTCGCTTTCCAGGATGATGCCCGCGATGCGTTTTCCCTTGACCTGATGCACGAGTTGTTTACCGATCAGGGTGCGGGCGACCTCTACCACAGATCGTTCATAGAAAGCGCGCGGCAGGATTTTGCTCATTCTGCCTTTCCCCGCTGCAGCAGGAACCAGACCGGGGGATCTTTTAAAAGCACCTTTTCCTGATCGAGCAGGTCGGCGTGTTCTTTCCACGAGAATGTACGCAGCAGCCGAAAGCCGCCGGTTTTCCATTTATTATCCAGTTCTTCGTCTTCTTCTTGATAGATGATGACGTAATCCATGCCAAGGTTCGCGGCATTGCGCTGCACTGCATCCACCGAGCGCCCCCAGAATGCGGGCGATTCTTGCGCGATGGCTTCGAATACCGTCCACCAGGTGGGCAAAAAGAGGAATTTTCTTTTGGTGGCGATATACGCCGGCACTTCCAGCAGCCAGCGGTAGCCGTCGAAGAGATTTTCATAGATCCCCCCGGGGTCGTTGAACGCGAAGAGTACTTTCTGCCCGGAATTCACCGGAGTAAGTAAGTCCTCCACGCCCTGCAGAATGGGGGCTATGGATTTTAATTTTCGCTCCGGCATGATCACAAAATCTTTCATCTTCTGCGTACCGTAGAAAATAAAAGCCGGCGGAGCGATCAGCAGCCAGAAAAAGATCCCCTGCAGCAGGGTCGGATTTTCCAGTGTGATCGAAAAGCCGGCGGTCATCAGCATGATCTGGATGGACTGCGGGTCGGCAAAACGGAAAAGGAAAGTATTAACCAGAATGACCAGCAGGGCGGTGATCCCGAGCCAGGGCAGAGTGCCGGTCTGAAAATAAAAACAGGCAAGCGCAGCAACGAGAAAGATCAAGAAATAAAAGATCCCGGTCTGCAATCCTTTGGAAGAAGTTCGCTTATAGGTATTCTGTTTTTCACTCGCTCCAATGCGCTGCAGAATATTACGGATGTTCTCTCTCAGGTTTTTGATATCCAGAGAAAGGATGCATTGAACCAGCAGGGCAAGCATACCGGGTAATAAGGATAGAAGAAGGAGAGCAGAATGATCCCGGATGCAGCAGGTGATGGTGAAAAATGCTGCGACTGCCAGCGCGGTGATCGAGAACGCTCCGGCGCCCAGCCAGCCGACGGCGGTCAGTAAAAGATTGCCGGTCAGCAAGCCGTACATCCCCAGCGGGAAGAAGACCCAGCCCAGCACGTTGTAGTTCTGGGCGGTAAAAGCCTGATGGAAAAAAGCCGAACTGATGAGCAGCAGTCCCATGAATAGCAGAACGTATCCAATAGCAAATGACTGTATCCAGATCAGGTGGCTGGCAAGCCACAGGAACATGCAGATCGGAACCAGCACCGGTTTCCAGTTTTTCGCGGTGATCATGGCGATCTTGGAATAGCTGAACCAGCGCGACATGGGGTAGTTCCCAAAACCCAGATAGGGGCTGGTATCTTTACGCCGGAAGTATTCGAAATTCAGCGCCTGGGTATCATAGAATAAATAAGAAAGCCCGCTCCTGATGGAGAAGCACAGGTATTCCCATTGCTCTTTCTTCAACATGCGCAGCGAAACCAGCGTTTCACCCAGGCGGAAGATCCCGGAAAGGAGCATCGTGAGCGGATAAAGGGCGAGTTCGGCGATTTGCTGACCGGATATATTTTTAAAAAGGCGTTCGATATTTTCTTTGATCCACATAATTGATCTGACAATCCTTCATCTTTCAAGTTTTCATCTGATATTTTCCATTTGTGATTATAGATGGTATTTGCTGATAAAAAAGCTGAAAATTTGTTGAGTAGAAGGATTGGTTTCACGTTTGAACAATTATAGGTTAATTTGTGTGTATATTCTGGCTAAGAGGGAATTATTATTGAGTTCTGAAAACAGAGTTGCTCTAGAAATTGAGTAGAAAAATATTAGTTTTTTCGAAAATTAGTATATTATATATAGAGAATTTAATTCATAAATTTGTGGGAATAGAAAATATCTAAATATACAGGTGGGAACTATTGATGCATATAAAGATATTGGATAATAAGCGCAATAGAAAAATTTGTGATGAATTGATCACAGGTTCCATATTCGATTTTATATTATCCATAACATCTACATACTTCAAAAATTTCTCTTTTATTGTTTTTAGTCTTTATTGGTCTCAGGAATCTCCTTGCTTCAACTCTGCCAAGTCTGACCAATTTTATTTAAATATTTTGTAATAACCAAAATAGGCGAAACCATTACAGGTGAGTGTTCTTTTCAACAAGGAATAATTTGGATTAATAAGGATGGGAAATTATGTTGAATGTCTTAAATATTAAAAAGAAAAAATATTATATTCAAATAGAAGCTGTAAACACCAGCAATTTCATTTTTGATACATATGATATCAGCACAATTAGAGGGGGCAGTTTCATACTTCTAGAAACAATCAGAAAACTAGAGAAGAGTTTTCCTGATGAACTTAATCCTATTAGTACTGCAGCAAGTATCGGTTTATTTAAATTTGAAGCAACAGAAAAAGTAAAAAATGATCTTCTCAAAAAAATTCGGAATTTTTTGAATGAAAACACACAAGGTCATGCTACTTTTATGATCGCATGTATTGAAGATGAAGGTCAAGGATTTAGAGTTATTTCTGAAACTCTTCAAGCGCAGATAAGAAGAGATCAGTGGCGTTTTCCTACAATTCCCATACCTGAATTTGGGGAAGCAAATATTGAGTGTTTTTTAGATGGATGGAGACCTGGTGTAAAGCAATATATTATCAGTCAGAACCCTGATGAAGGGGAAATGATCAGTGCTTCCACTCATTTCAGGAGAGAACGTGGACGAGAGATCAAACACAAACTTTTCAAGGAATTACTGGGAGATGAATATAAAGATGAAATATGTACCAAAGATCTGGGATTGTTAGCCAGGGACTCATCCAAAGGCGTATTAAATGGCAAAATTGCCTTTCTATATATCGACGGGAACACATTTGGGAAGATTAGAAAAGCGAAATGTATTGACGATGAAACAAGAACAAAATTTGATAGAGTTATTCAGGACGGTTTTAGAGACCTTTTTCTAAAAGAACTCTTAAAAAAAGCAAAATCAGATCCTGATTTTGTGACAATTGATGAAAAGGGGAATCCTGCTCTTAGGCTGGAAATACTATTGTGGGGAGGGGATGAGGTAATGCTGGTTATACCAGCATGGAAAGGGTGGGATGTTCTAAGATTATTTTACAAATTATCCGAAGAACTTAACTTTAAAGGAATACCTCTGACTCATCGTGCAGGAGTTATCTTTTGCCATCATAATGCTCCAATCTTGCAGATTAGGGAATTGGCTGATAAATTGATGCAAAAAGCCAAAACAGATATACAGAAAAAAGAGAGTAACGATAATACAGATCATGATGGATGGATAACTCATGAACAAGGGGATGTTTTTCATTATTTAGTACTTGAATCTTTTGATATGTTGACCGGTGATTTAGATGAGTTTATAGAAGATTACTATAAATTAGAAGTAAAAAAAGATAATCTAATGAATGCTGGAACCAAAGAATTGGAAGACGAAAACGTCGATAAAAATAAAAGAGCGGAATATAAAGATCTTTTGATAAAAGCTCATGAAATGCCCGCGCTTATGAAGCAGCTTGCTATTCTGAGAAAGAATTTATCTTTTGGAAAAATAATCAAAATAATTCAAGCATTGCAGGTAAGGAACTCTACTGAAAAAGAAGCTATAAACAAAAGAATGATAGAGTTGGTCGATAAGGAATACCGTGAAGAAGTACAGGATGCAATTACGGCTATTGAATCTACTTCTGAACAGCGGTGGTATTTTCTAAGTGATCTCTGGGATTATATTCCATATTGGGAGGAGAAGTGAAGAAATTCCGAAATTCTATAATATTAACAATAAAGGGTCCGTTTCTTACTGCATCCGGCACAACAGAAACCTATGGCTTTGACAAATCTTTCCGTCGAAATCACTCTGGGCGTCCTGAAATTGCAGACACGCATATAAAGGGGAAGATACGTATGGCTTTGGAAGAGCTTGCTTCAATTTCTGCTTTACAAAACGTAGAAATTGATATCCCCACACTTTTTGGGTCACCCAGTGATGAAGGATCATATGAGCCAAATCATGGAATTCTACAATTTGACTCCTTCATTCTTCAAGGAACGAATAATGAGGGATCATTCCGAGCAAGAACTTCAATAAATCCTACGACCCTTACAGCTTCTGATCAGCAATTACGAAATATCGAAGACCTATTTGCTTCTAATACTGATTCTATATGGAAGGGGAAAGTAGAATATCATGCAGAAGATCTAGAAGCGGCTAAGAAAATTACAAAATTATTAGCACTGGCTTTGCAGTGGCTGCCAAACATTGGTGCTGAAAAGGGGGTTGGTTTTGGAAGGCTGTCTCATTATTCGATTTCTCTCCCTGAGACCTGCGAAAACGCATATTCGAGTTTTCAAGCATTAAATAACAACGATACTCAATGTCAAATAATTATTCGTCCTCAAGAAGCAATTACCATCGGCGGGGTTAAAAAACGTAAGACGAACTTCGTAAAATCTGAAAAAATATTTACCGGTGGTCTTTTGAAAGGTGCTCTTACCGCTGGTATTAATAGAGGTCACAATATTAAACCCATCTATCGTGAACTTTCGTCTGAAACTGCAGATGATTATTCGGATTATAAAAAATTGGTAGAGTATTTTGAGAAGATAAGAATTACACATGCTTTCCCTACTAAAAATGAAAATATCCGACCAGTAAAGATCCCTATTTCAACAGTTGAATTTAATCATAAAGAATATGATGTTGCACTGGCTGGTCAATACCCGATGTATGCTGAACTGGCTCCCACGTATTTTATTGACTGGAAAAACGGTCGAGAATATTTTGATGAGGTATATCCAGAAGAGATTTATAAAACAAATGTAGAAATTGATGATAACTCCAGGCGGTCCCGAGAAGGGCAGCTTTTTAGCTATTCTTCTATTCTTCCAGAAGATCGCAACGGCGATCCAATCTATTGGGTTTCATATGCTGATTTTTCTGAAGTTCCTGAAAGTGACCGAGCAGAAGTTATGAAACAATTTGGTAAAGCGGCAAGCATTTTCCTGGACAGAATAGGAAAAAAGAATTCTCGGACGAAAGTAGATGTTGTACCTGATCATATCCAATTAAACCGAGAGACATTTGATGATATTTATCAGGATAAAGTCATCATCGTACTTCAATCCGATGCGATTATGCTGGATCCTGAAGAGGTAAGAAAATATAGTGTAAGCACTTTGCATGATCCTTATAAGGAATTCTGGGAAGAAATCTCAAATAACAGTCTTAAAATGATTGATTTCTATGCCAGTCAATCTTTTATGGGAGGATATATATATCATCGCTATTTGGGTACTTATGAGCGAAAGACAAAACCTAATCATTATTATCCATATTATCTTACTCAAGCTGGAAGTGTTTTTATATTTCAAGTAGAAAATGAAAAAGCGGCTCGTAAAAAAGTGGAAGATTGGAAAAAGGGAGGGCTGCCGTTACCAAAGTGGGCAGTTGATAAATATCGTGAATACAATACCCCTGAATGGAAAACTTGTCCCTTTATACCACAAAATGGTTTTGGTGAAATCATTGTCAATCTAAGATTACATTGGGAAAATCAAGTTCCGATGGGAGAGGAAAAATGATGGCAAAATCACTTAAAGGAGATAATTTCACGAACAGATTTAGAATCACCGGTCAGTTAACTACCCTTACGCCATTACATATTGGTACCGGCGAGGAGATACTTCAGGAATCCAATAATGAAGCACAAATAGATGAAAATGATCAGGACAATCCCAAGATCAGTGAGATCGTTAAAGACGGTTCTGAAAAGCCTTATATTCCGGGAAGTTCTATTCGAGGTGTAATGCGTCATTGGCTGGCAAGTATCCTCAGCGGAATAAATAAGAATTGGGCAGATACGCATGAATATCACTCGGATGAATTTTCAGAATTAAGTCAGGAAAATCAAATTTTAAAAATCAGAGATGAATTCAGTGCACTTGAAATCCTTTTTGGAACACCATTGCAGCAAGGGAAGGTAGAATTTTGGGATGCGAATTGTATCTCATCTGAACCCCAAAATTACCGTACTGTAAACAACAGCACTAATCCTTACTGCTATATTGACACTTCAGTTGCTATTGACCCAACAACCGGAACGGCTCTTCCACATATGCTGTACAATGCTGAGGTTGTATATCCTGGTATTACTTTTGAGTTCAATATTGTTGGACAAAATTTGGACAAGCAAGAGTTAGGGATCCTTTTCTTTGCCCTTCAGGGTTTCAATTCTGAGATATTCCCGATTCGTATCGGCGCAAGAAGTGGAAGAGGATACGGAAGATTTAAATTTATTCTTAATAAAATATATTGCCTGGAAGCGGCAAATATCAATCAATGGGCTTTATCTTTAGTTTCTCATTTTGGAGAGAGCAGTCAGATGGAAGCTGCAATTGATAATCAAGCTGGATACTTCTCATTACCAGAACTCTCACAAGTTGATCAAGATCAGCTAATTGCCGATGTAAAAAGAGAAATGAAACAGGAATGGGGAAAATAGAATGAGGGAAAATGGTATCAATAATTCCGTGTGGGGAGTTTTTAAAGTCCGATGGAACCTGAAATGCATCACTCCCCTGGTGTTTCGAGATGGGCATGTTTTTAAGGTTGTTTCAGGTGATCGTGATGAAGGATCTCAAATATCAGATCTAAGTACTCAGTATGTATTCGAAAACGGAGAATTAAAACTATATTATCAAATTCCAGCCAGCAGTATTCGAGGAGCTTTAAGATCTTTCTGTATTCAGAATCTGATTGATCCCACTTATTATTCTCTTTTTTCAGAGTTGTTGAAAGATATGAAAGAAGATGATTGTGTTCTCCAAGCCATAAAAAAGGGTTTAAATACTCCTGATAGTGGAATAGATTACTTGGTGGACTTATTTGGTATCGCTGTGAATTCATCAAACGTGGACGATTCTATAGGTCAAGCCGGTCGTTTGATCCTGGAAACTGAAAAAATGGATATAAAGAATGTGATCAAGAAACAATATGATGAGAGTGGAGTGGAAATAGAAGAAATGATCGATCAACTCCCCGAAGGCTCGGAAATAAAGATCCGAAATCCATTAGATCGCATCTCACTTGCTTCAAAATTTGGAGGGCTGCATCAATTTCTGGAGCTTTCCCCTGAAAATGAAATAAATGTTGAATTTTATATAAGTAATCCAACAACAAGAGATCTGGGGCTTTTTAAACTTTGGGCAAGAGAGATCGAATATGGAATGATCCGCTTTGGAGCGTTGGCAAGTGTTGGAAAGGGGCGGATGACCTTGGATCATGAACAATACAACCTTTGGCTGGCGCCAAATATCAATATAGAGGAAATATTAGGGGAAGGCAGCAGTATCGCTGAACCTAAACAGGACTCAATTTCAAAAACTAAAGAAATATTCGCGGGGTTATGGAATTGTTTCGAACTAAAGAAAGAGAGATTACCTGATTATGTATAATCAAAATAATGAAGTGCATAATCCCAATCCATTTGATTTTGTAAGGTTTTCCAGTGCGCCCACATTAAAAACGATCGCTGAATTCGAGGATGGTGAAGAAACCTATTCTGGATATATCGAACTGAAGATCAAAGCGCTAACCCCTGTTCATATTGTGGGGGAAAAGGGTGATAGAGTTAATAAATTTTTTAGAACAATGGGATCCCCTTGTATTCCCGCAAGTACGATTCGTGGATGCATTCGCTCTTATATTGAAGCTCTTACAAATGGGTGGGTTTCTCAGGCAAATGATAATTATGAAAAAGAAAACGGCAGACCTCGGGATGTTCAAGGACGTCATATTGGATTCAAGCTAAAAGATGCCCTGCCAAACCCTGATTATATTCCTAATCCCCAATGCGGAAAAATTGACACGGCAACTTATCTATTTGGTTTAGTCTCAGAGAAAGATGATGACCAGGAATCTTTTGCATTAAAATCCAGGGTCTGGTTTGAAGATGCTTTCTTTACAGAGGCTGATCTGGAAGAAAATAGATACTGGACCCCCTATCTTGATTCCAGGGCATTTATGGGGGGAGGGAAGCCAAATATATCAAGCTGGTGGTATTTTGAACCGGGAGAAATTCGAAGAAGAAATGTAAACCAGGGAGAATTCAGAGCAGCCGAATTCGTTGGGAGCAAACTAAGGGGTAGAAAATTCTATTTTCATCAAGTTCCGCTCACCTGTGTGGCTTTTTATGATCCTGAGAGCCAGACGATCTGGCACTATGCCGATCCTAAAAGTTTTTACGAACGTTCTATTGAATGTGTTGAAGAAGGACAGGAGAGCCAGGTTTTCAGGATCTATATAAATAAGCTTCCTAAAACAATATTAATCCTTTTAATCCTTTCTTTATTACCGGAGGATCTAATTCGTCACAAGCTTGGGTATGGTAAACCGTTTGGTTATGGTTCTATTGAATTTGCCTTGGAAAAAGCAATGTTACGTCTTGATAATAATTCTTCAAAAGCTCCTGATGAATTGGAAGATATCAAAGATGATCTTATGGGATGGCTAAATTCGGCTCGGAATATGGATGGGATCAACCAGCATTTTCCAAGGCTAAATAATTTGATAGATTGGAACGCTTATACGGACTTGAAAATGATTTTATGTTGGGATGAGACAAATAATATTACGTTCACTTATCCTCCTTTTTCAAGACCCTATTTTTCTACAGTTTTAAGTTGGAATGATTTGATTCGTTTAATAGAACCAATTATTGGGAGCAGGATCGGACAGCAACCGATTAAGGTGAATGAAATGTCAGAAATATTATTAAACCGAATAATCGATGAACTATATCAAAGAAAAAAAACGATCGAATTCAGGAAATATCAGAGCGAATCTGTTAACTGGGATGAAATTGAAAAAAGGAGAGATTAACGGGGAGGATCATGATGTCAAATACAGTCCATATTAAGCAGAATGAACCAAAATATCAGCAATACTTGATGGCTCAAAGGCAGTTATACACTGATTGTAAAAAATGGCAGAAAATATGGTTTACCTGTGCTGTTGTTATTGCTGTTATAAGCTCAGGTATTATGTCCTTTTCAGATATAGTATCGATATATCTTTCGGTATTTTATTTGATCCTTGCGGCGATCGAGTGGATCATTAATAAATCTGTAATTCAAGGGATCAAAAAAAGGGCAGCAAAAATTCAAGAATTATTTGATTGTGAATTATTCGAATTGCCCTGGAATAATACTGATGGATCAAAACCTGATGAGAAAACTATTCAGAAAGCCGCAGATAAATTTAAAGCAAAAACGAGTATTGAAGACCAGGAGAAGTTAAGAAATTGGTATAAATCAGATTACAAAGACTTACCGCTTTATAAAGCAAGGATCTTTTTTCAATCTGATAGTCTTCAATGGGATTTCAATCTACGATATGAATACGCCGGTCATCTTTTAATGATTGTCTTCTTGGTATTAATGGGTTTGATAGTTCTGGGCATTATTTTTGATTGGAGTTTTCGACAATTTGCTCATGAATTATTGTTTGTGTTAATTCCGATCGCCTTTTTTGTTTGGGATTTGATCCATGGACATATTACAGCGGCGAGCGCTCAACGAAAAGCCAAATTTAAAATAGACGCATTAATAAAATTGATAAATGAAGAAGTTCCGTCAGATCAAAACCTGTCGGAAGAGAAGTTGACAATCATTTCAAAGGATTTTCAAAATTGTATCTACAAATTGCGTTCTGAAAGCCCCAGTGTTGGTGATGAATTCTATGAGAAAAAAAGAAAAGAATACCAGGAATTAGAACAGTATAAATTCCAGGTATAAATCCTTGCAACCAAAATCAACAATTAAAATTTTTTTATGGAATATTAAAGTAGCTTGGAAAAATGGAGGAAATCATTGTTTAGAAATATGACCTGCAGCGGCGCACTGTACGTATCCTTCCTTTTAAGATTGAAAACATGCCAATAATTCTGGAAATCAGTTTGAAAGCCTTGGAAGACGCAGCTTTCCACGGAGGCACCGGTCGCAGTACCCAGGGATTATGGCTGAACTTATGGCGGGGGATCAACCCTGATATTGGTGCTTTCCTGAAAACCCGGAGTGATATTCGTCCTTACTCCATTTCTCCATTGATGAATGCTGATGGGGATCGTGAACTTTCTACGGTCAAAGAAAACCAGACAGCTCGGATATTCCTCTCCATTTTTGATGGACAGCGGTTTTTAAAGAAACATCAACCAGCCCAAGAAGAAGCGGTACCCGCTCCTCCATCTGTAGAGGCATTAACAGAATTTAGCTGGCTGCCGGCTCTTTTGCAGGAATATCGAACAAATTCGCTGGAGCTGTCAGGGTCCATGTTCCAATTGACCTCTGCTTCAATTACGCACAGAAAATCATTTCAAGAAATAGATGACCTGAGCAGATCACTCAATTTCAAGAAAAAGCCTTGCTGGCAGTTGCGATTTTTAACCCCGACCAGTTTCAAGGTATATGATAATGTGATTCTTCCGCTTCCTTTTCCACGTTATTTATTTGCAGGTTGGCGCAGGCAGTGGAACAATTGGTCCCCCCGTACGCTTCGGCTCAACGGCTGGGTGGATGACCTGATGTACCTGGTAAAGATCACCCGGTTGGAAAACATTTCCACATCAATGGAGGAATATGGGA
Organism: Anaerolineaceae bacterium; assembly: GCA_963674975.1. Taxonomy (GTDB): domain Bacteria; phylum Chloroflexota; class Anaerolineae; order Anaerolineales; family Anaerolineaceae; genus UBA4781. The sequence continues at coordinate 957,376 of OY771913.1, read as the reverse complement.
AACAAAAAGAAGTGGGCTTTACCGGCTGTGTTTGCCTGCAGGCGGCAGATGTGTTTCCTGAGAATTATTTACATGAATTGAATTCGTTGGTGAGTTTTTCCGAATTTTGTGGGACGGGGATCCATACTGCCAGGGGCATGGGAATTACTCGTTTGGAATTGTGATTGATTTGATTGGCAGAAAACGCTTATGAAAAGTCCACTGGATTAAACAGGTGAGGGTAAGGACGGTTGATTAAGCCTTCAATCGTCCATCTTTATTTTAAGATGGCGACGCTTAAAGTGGTTTTTGAGTTGTCTTGGCTCCGTCGCCAAACAAAATAAAGGCAACAGGTTGCCATGTATAGGGTTATATCTGCCATCTGTGCCGGATTCAAAGGAATATTTCCTTTATCACCCCTAAATGTTGGGGTAGGAAGATGAAATAATCTCAGGTTGAGATTGAGACGATCATCAAACCATTTTAAATCTTTCTCCTTTTTTATTTTGTAGGAAGATGAAATAATCTCAGATTGAGATTGAGACAGAAAATCAAATTTTACTTCGGGATTTTGTATTCCCTCCTCAGTGTAGGAAGATGAAATAATCTCAGGTTGAGATTGAGACTTTAGGTACCCTTAGTAACAAGTCAATCTCTAGTTTTTCAACAGAGATACTGTAGGAAGATGAAATAATCTCAGATTGAGATTGAGACATTAAATTCAACGATTATAGCCCGTTCTGTATCGTCTGTAGGAAGATGAAATAATCTCAGGTTGAGATTGAGACTCACGGATAGCGGGATGTCCTTACCCTGGCAGGCGTTCAGTAGGAAGATGAAATAATCTCAGATTGAGATTGAGACGAACCAGAGGTCATCAATATACCTCAAGAACTCTTCTTCACTATCAAGTAGGAAGATGAAATAATCTCAGATTGAGATTGAGACTTATCCATAGAGCAGATAAAGCTGCTGCCCCCCAGATAGTAGGAAGATGAAATAATCTCAGATTGAGATTGAGACTGTACCCAAGTTGGTACATTTGCTGAAAGAGGTTGGCTTCGTAGGAAGATGAAATAATCTCAGGTTGAGATTGAGACATTGCTCGGTAAAATTACCCTTCCTTTATTGGAATATCGTAACAGTAGGAAGATGAAATAATCTCAGGTTGAGATTGAGACGGTTTCCCTTGGATCCATTAATTGTTACTGTGCCGGCACTGTAGGAAGATGAAATAATCTCAGGTTGAGATTGAGACCTAATTAATGTTGTAGTTCGTGTTATTCCACAAATGTATTTTGTAGGAAGATGAAATAATCTCAGGTTGAGATTGAGACAACACAACAAGACCGGTATTACCCCATTTATTAAAACATCTTGTAGGAAGATGAAATAATCTCAGGTTGAGATTGAGACCTTTCCAATGATAGACTTAATGTGAAATTCTTCATTTTTCGTAGGAAGATGAAATAATCTCAGGTTGAGATTGAGACCTTTTTTGATCATTTTTTGATTTTTGAGTAGTAAATACTACCCCCAATAGGAAGATGAAATAATCTCAGGTTGAGATTGAGACCTATTATTGTTCCAAAGGAAATTCTGCTTCCACTTTTGTAGGAAGATGAAATAATCTCAGGTTGAGATTGAGACTTTGTTGGACATTTGCACAGAGCGGGGTGGAAGAACAGATTTTCCGTAGGAAGATGAAATAATCTCAGGTTGAGATTGAGACACTTACTAACAAACCTACATATTCTATCCTAGCAATATGCGTAGGAAGATGAAATAATCTCAGGTTGAGATTGAGACCCTTCAATGATGATATCTCGATGAAATCGATGTCATTGGTAGGAAGATGAAATAATCTCAGGTTGAGATTGAGACCTACAATAGCAATGAGCAAAAGTCCTTCTTCTACTCTGAGTGTAGAAAGATTAAAGAATCTCAGGTTGAGATTGAGACAATAATTGTAGGTAGCCAAAAAAGGGAATTTTGTATAGTAGAAAGATTAAAGAATCTCAGGTTGAGATTGAGACTAATCCAGAAGACGAAGAGGGCAAGTGCCCCCCAAAAGTAGAAAGATTAAAGAATCTCAGGTTGAGATTGAGACCAGGTGCAAATCTCCGGACAGAAAGGCAACCATTAATTTGGATATGTAGAAAGATTAAAGAATCTCAGGTTGAGATTGAGACGGGTTTTCCTGCTTTCACAACTATCTGATATGCCTGAAATGTAGAAAGATTAAAGAATCTCAGGTTGAGATTGAGACTATTCAGGAAATTTAGCACGTTGGGCTTCGGTTAGTTCCTCAATCATTTGTAGGAAGATGAAATAATCTCAGATTGAGATTGAGACTGTACCCAAGTTGGTACATTTGCTGAAAGAGGTTGGCTTCGTAGGAAGATGAAATAATCTCAGATTGAGATTGAGACTAATCATAAGCATAGGAGCTTATATTCGGAACTATGAAGTCGTAGGAAGATGAAATAATCTCAGGTTGAGATTGAGACAAAAAGGAGATCCATAATAGTAGCCTAGCAGCTTATCTGCTAGTAGGAAGATGAAATAATCTCAGGTTGAGATTGAGACATAGCATTGCGCCTTATTATCATTTTTGATAACTTATTGAGTAGGAAGATGAAATAATCTCAGATTGAGATTGAGACATTTGCTGTTTCGAGTTTCTGTTGGGCGGAGCTGATTATATGCAGTAGGAAGATGAAATAATCTCAGATTGAGATTGAGACTTTTGCCTCTTCCTTTAGTAGAGAAATTTCTTCCCCAGTAGAAAGATGAAAGAATCTCAGGTTGAGATTGAGACCATTAAAACCCAGGAAGTTGGAACAACAATACTAGAAATAAAAAGATAGTAGAAAGATTAAAGAATCTCAGGTTGAGATTGAGACTCGTTAGCAGAATAATCACAGAAAACATTACCCATCCGTACCAGTAGAAAGATTAAAGAATCTCAGGTTGAGATTGAGACAAATATCCACAGAATGACTCGATCACGGCAATCACATTCCGTAGAAAGATTAAAGAATCTCAGGTTGAGATTGAGACGGGTTTTCCTGCTTTCACAACTATCTGATATGCCTGAAATGTAGAAAGATTAAAGAATCTCAGGTTGAGATTGAGACCTGGAATTGATCCTTGAAGATACTTATCTTTATCAAGGTAGGAAGATGAAATAATCTCAGGTTGAGATTGAGACAGTCCAAAGCCGCTTTTAATTCCGCATCTGCCTTCTCTGAGTAGGAAGATGAAATAATCTCAGATTGAGATTGAGACTTCGGGAAGTTCACGCTGCCCGTTATCTTGTGATGAGTATGTGTGGGAAAATTAAAAAATCTCAGATTGAGATTGAGACTTTGATAAAGCTGCATCCTTCAATGTATCCCAAACAACCGGTAGGAAGATGAAATAATCTCAGGTTGAGATTGAGACTTTTCGTGGTAAAGTTTTATCCAGTAGTTTGATGACATTTATCTCCTTGTAGGAAGATGAAATGATCTCAGGTTGAGATTGAGACTTCATTTCTCCTTTTGCTACGATCTCTCCTTCTAGTCGTAGGAAGATGAAATAATCTCAGATTGAGATTGAGACCCTCCAGACAGGCTTCACTCTTTTGAACACCTCAACGCATTTATAGGAAGATGAAATAATCTCAGATTGAGATTGAGACTTTGCTACACCAAAATCAAAATAGTTTGACAGTATTCGGTAGGAAGATGAAATAATCTCAGATTGAGATTGAGACTTACCCATTGGCGCTCCAAATCCTGCGGATCAACTTTGAAATTGCGTAGGAAGATGAAATAATCTCAGGTTGAGATTGAGACAAATTTCCACCCTTTGCGTTTAATTCTGCACCAGTATAAGTAGGAAGATGAAATAATCTCAGGTTGAGATTGAGACTTTAAGGGGAAAATTTTATTACTCAGTAATATAGTTGCTAGGTAGGAAGATGAAATAATCTCAGGTTGAGATTGAGACTTGTGCGTTGCACCCATCCTCACAGACACAGCCATCCTGGTCGTAGGAAGATGAAATAATCTCAGGTTGAGATTGAGACGATTTTCCGTCAAAGGACATTATTATTGCCATTTATGTAGGAAGATGAAATAATCTCAGGTTGAGATTGAGACATCCTCAGGAAGAGTAACAATTTTTATAGATCCAATTCTTTGTAGGAAGATGAAATAATCTCAGGTTGAGATTGAGACGCATACGTTTTATCTACAAATATAGCCATTTCTCAACGTAGGAAGATGAAATAATCTCAGGTTGAGATTGAGACGGAGTTCGTTTAACCGGCAAAATCGTCGCACATTGTCCCGTAGGAAGATGAAATAATCTCAGGTTGAGATTGAGACGCAAGATTATGTTTCGCGTCCATGTAATCGCCTTTGGTAGGAAGATGAAATAATCTCAGGTTGAGATTGAGACCTTGACATCGTTAATATAAACGATTCCAGAAGATTGATGTAGGAAGATGAAATAATCTCAGGTTGAGATTGAGACATTTCTAAGTCACAAGATTCTCGGTGTGGTTCTCCAATTTTCGGTAGGAAGATGAAATAATCTCAGGTTGAGATTGAGACTTCTCCTATCCAATATAATGTTTAGAGCTGGAAGAGCTCGAGAGTAGGAAGATGAAATAATCTCAGGTTGAGATTGAGACGTGGTAACATTTTCTTTTATCTATCCTTTCTGTAAGAGTAGGAAGATGAAATAATCTCAGGTTGAGATTGAGACCTATTATATCGACATCCTCAATCACTTCTTTCCCATTCATAGTAGGAAGATGAAATAATCTCAGGTTGAGATTGAGACAACCATACTGTCGGATATCCGTATTTCATTGTTACTGTAGGAAGATGAAATAATCTCAGGTTGAGATTGAGACGTTCTTTCGGTTCCAGAGTAATCATAAGCATAGGAGCTTATGGTAGGAAGATGAAATAATCTCAGGTTGAGATTGAGACTTGAAGCGTTTATCGGCAGTAATCACGCCATGATGCCATTGTAGGAAGATGAAATAATCTCAGGTTGAGATTGAGACTTTCTAGTAACTCTAGTGCATGTGGAGATAATTCCCTGTAGGAAGATGAAATAATCTCAGGTTGAGATTGAGACCAAACTCGACAGTCCAGATATCATAAGGAAGGTCTGCCGTAGGAAGATGAAATAATCTCAGGTTGAGATTGAGACTTTGCATCCATGCAGTACAGATAGATGACCAACTGTAACGTAGTCAAGAAGGAAGATGAAATAATCTCAGATTGAGATTGAGACCCTTCTAAGCTGATTTTCATCACCCGTCCTTTTAAATAATAAAAGAATGTAGGAAGATGAAATAATCTCAGATTGAGATTGAAACAGAGAATAGATCCGTCAGAAGAACGAAACTTATAAGCCCTGGTAGGAAGATGAAATAATCTCAGATTGAGATTGAGACCACTAGGCCCCTCTTTAAAAATTTCTCCTCCTTTCGGAAAGTAGGAAGATGAAATAATCTCAGATTGAGATTGAGACTTTTTGACTATAGTACAATCTCTTAAACGGGACTGCATTGGCAGGTAGGAAGATAAAATAATCTCAGGTTGAGATTGAGACTTAAGCCATTCAGCCCACAATACCTCAGAGAATTTTGTATTATCTAATCGATGTAGGAAGATGAAATAATCTCAGGTTGAGATTGAGACGTTAACGAATAATACACGTTGTGTCACCAATTTGTGTAGGAAGATGAAATAATCTCAGGTTGAGATTGAGACACACACTTGTTGTTCTCATCGATTAATCCGCCCATATTCCAGCATGCTTTGTAGGAAGATGAAATAATCTCAGGTTGAGATTGAGACATACTACAAAAAACTTTTTCATTTCAATACTCCTTTGTAGGAAGATGAAATAATCTCAGGTTGAGATTGAGACGCACGAGTAGTGCCCCTGAGGAGTCATTTCCTGCGAACGGAATAGAGATTTGTAGGAAGATGAAATAATCTCAGGTTGAGATTGAGACTAAATCCTTACCAACGACGGTGGATCCCTCTAAGACATTGTAGGAAGATGAAATAATCTCAGGTTGAGATTGAGACAAGATCATGGAGTGCGTTTCTATCATGCTCGTAGTCGTAGGAAGATGAAATAATCTCAGGTTGAGATTGAGACCCTATAATGATCTAATGTGATCTTAAGTATCCGAACCATATGGTAGGAAGATGAAATAATCTCAGGTTGAGATTGAGACCATTCTGCAGAACATTCTGACCACGGTGTACAGTCATCATAGGAAGATGAAATAATCTCAGGTTGAGATTGAGACTGGGAAATTTACCCACTCGCGTTCAAGCTCCTGAGGATTTAGGAAGATGAAATAATCTCAGGTTGAGATTGAGACCTCGTGATTATTACAAATAACAGAGATTGGCTTCCCCGTAGGAAGATGAAATAATCTCAGGTTGAGATTGAGACCTTTTTTCATCTCCTCTCCTCCTCTATTAATGAACGGTAGGAAGATGAAATAATCTCAGGTTGAGATTGAGACAAAACGGTGCAATCTCTTTTGTCTTTTTCATTTCAAGTAGGAAGATGAAATAATCTCAGGTTGAGATTGAGACTGATAAAACCCACTCAATCCGTTGCACATGTTATCCTAGTAGGAAGATGAAATAATCTCAGGTTGAGATTGAGACCCTGATCCACCGTAGTTGCCATGCGACACTACACTTGTTTGAGTAGGAAGATGAAATAATCTCAGGTTGAGATTGAGACTCAAGCGATGGCATAGGTACACCATCTGTGGCTCGGTAAGTAGAAAGATGAAAGAATCTCAGGTTGAGATTGAGACGCTACTGCTGTACCGTTGGGCATATAGCGCATTTCTGGTGGTAGGAAGATAAAATAATCTCAGGTTGAGATTGAGACAAATTGTTGATATCCGGTGCATATGGGAGCACATAAATCTTCCCGTAGGAAGATGAAATAATCTCAGATTGAGATTGAGACCTTACTGCTATTACTTATTTCTTCCCATTCTTCATCCTGTAGGAAGATGAAATAATCTCAGATTGAGATTGAGAATTAAAAAGTAAATAGATTGGAAATCATAGATTAAAAACAAGTTAGAATTATTGTTGAATCCCCCAGAAACTACTTTTTACCTTTCAATCTTCCTTCTTTTTCCCCCACATAGTTGTCTTTTCAAGTTCACTATCTGAAGTGATCTCAATGCCCTGTGCCCTGTACCAATCCTGTATCTCGCTATTGGGGATGAAGGTAAGCTGCGGGGGAGCGATGTTGGTCATGATGACCTCTTCCAGCTGCAGCTTGTCAGCATTTTGGGTGGTCATTTTCGAATTGGAGGGCAGCAGCCCATAAATGGGGATGATCAGCTTGGCGACCTTACGTTTCTGCTCCAGGTTCATGTCTTTGCAGAAAGCACGCAGTGTCTGGAAAAAGAGCTTTTTCATGCCGCCGATCTCGGGGGAGTATAAGCCGATCATCCCGCCCGGCTTGCACACCCGGCACAGTTCCTTGAAGGATGCGAACGGATCATCGCAGTACCCCAGCACACCGAAGGCGAACACGACATCAAACGCGGCATCGGGAAGATCCAGCTTGTTGAGGTTCATCACTTTGAAGGAGTCATTTTTATTGGCGGTCTGCTTTTGCAGATGCGCGATAGCGGAATCCGCCACGTCGATGCCGCAGTAGGTGAAGTTCTGCTTGGGGAGCGAGCGCAGGTAGCGCCAGTGCACGCCGTCCCCGCAGCCCGCGTCGAGGATGGAGATATTGTTTTCTTGAAGTTCTTTCATAACAGGGCTGAAAAAGTGCTGTGCGCCGTCCAGCTTGGTCTGCGGTACATCTTCTTTTTGAAAGATCTGCCAGTGGCTGGCATAGTAATCGGTATTATTATCCTGTTTTTTCATTTCGCTCCCAACTGTATGTGTATTTTTATAAGCTTCGAGAAAGCCGCGCAGTAGTGCTTCTCCGGCATCGAACGCCGTATCTTCATTTGCCCCGTAGCTTTTCTCCGCATCCAGCAGGAAAGGAACGGTTTGGATCGTTTCACCGCTGTCGACCTGCTCGTTGATGATGTGCAGGGTCGCTTCCTGCTGAAAGTCCCCATTATCCAGTGCGCGCTGGATTGCCATCAAGCCGCCGTATTCCGGCAGGCGGGCGCAGTGAATGTTGTAGACTGTTGCTCCCGTTTCCAGCACTTTGCGGCGGATGATCATCCCTACATGAAAGAGAATGACCTGATCGATGTGCTGAGTTTGAATAAGCTGCAGGAGATCGGTGTTGGTTTTAACCTGCGGAAAAACCGGAATTCTATGAAAAGGGCGTCGGAGCTCCGCCCAGGTCATTTTTACCAGCACCGGCAGCGAGAGGGAGCCTCTGCGCAGCAGCTTCACAATGCGCCGGATGGAGTGCGAGCCAATGCTCACCGCAAAGCGCACCGCGTAGTTCTGCGATTCCTGTGCCAGGAACGCGCGTCCTCTTTTATCATTTCCTACTAATACCAACACTTGATCTTCTTTTTTCAAAATAATTATCCTTTTGCAGTCCTGCTTATGGGCAGGCGCTTTATAAAAGTATGTTCAGATAGCTTCCCTCACGCAGCCAGTACATGCTTACTTACTCTCCTTGCCTGAATTCTTTTTCTTACCGATATCCGGCAGGAAGAAGGCTCCGGGAATGCTGCTGACGATGAATACCAGCCGCACCAGCAGTGCCAGTGCGTTGGCGGTCTCAATGGGCATATTCCCCAGGACTGAGAACAGGTTCGAGATAGCCAGTTCTTGAATTCCCAACCCTCCGATAGATAGCGGGAACAGCGAAATCACGTAGCTGAGGCTGTAAATTGCTCCCACCTTGAAGATGGAGATATCCACGTGCATGGCATACAGGTACAGCCACATGGTGCTGAAAAAGAAGGTCATGTGCAGAAAGGTAAAGCCCAGCGATTCGAGCAGATAAGCCGGGTGTTTTACCCACAGCCTGACGCTGTCCCATACTGTTTTCACAAATTTCTTGATCCATTCCCACAGCTTTTTGAAAATATCCGAAAAAGTGATCGCAAAAACGAAATACATGGGCAGGAAAGAAGCCTGTGAAGCGCCGCCTTGATTGAGAAGAAGATACAGCCCGTAGGGCATGAAGAAGAACATACCCGAAAAACCGATGATGCGGTCCATGATCAGGGAAGAGGTGACATACGCCGGGTCCAGTTTTGCCTGGATGCCCATGAAAAGGCGTACAAAATCTCCGCCGATGCTGGTGGGCAGAATATTCGATGAAAAAAGACCCGCGAAGGTGGTTTTGAGCGTGTCTAAAAATTTTGGTTTGGGTGTGTTGATCTTCAGCAGGGCGTTCCAGCGCGCGGCGGTGGAAACGCGGGAAGCGAGCATAAGCCCGATGGAGGTGAAGATCATCCACAGCGGCATGTCTTTGATGATGTTCAGGGTCTCATGGAAATCCTGTTTTGAAAGCTGGTAGATGAATAATCCGATCGCGGCGATGGTTAAGATCCAGCGCCAGTAGGATTGCTTCTGAGGAGGCTGTTCTGCCTCATTCATTGGATCATGGACTGCATTATTTTTCATTGTGTGATCAACCTCTGGAGTTCATTTTCAGGTCGGGGTACATAAATTTCGGTATCAGTATAACGCAGCCAGGTGATGGGTGTATAGTATTTCATCAAGGGGATGGCAATATTCTTCACCCAGGCATTGTTTTCTTCGGGGAAAGCCACATCAGCCCCCTTAAAATTCAGGTACTGCTTGCTGATGATGATCAGGTCATAATCGTGGGCAGCCAGCTCCGCGTAGAACTGTTCCAGGTACTCTTCCTGACCGGAGATCGCCATTTCCATCAGTTCCAGCAGCTCATGCTCCGGCACCAGGTTGGTACCGGTCACATAGCCAAAGGTCAGCAGCTGGCGCTGGCTGATAAAGAGGATCCTGCTTTGCGGGTTGCTGCTGTTCACGGAATCAACGGTGGATTGGATGGCTTCCAGATCGTGCTGCAGGGATTCGCCGGAGAAATTTCTGCGCGGGGTCCAGGCAGAAAGCGCCCAGAAGAATGGCTGCAGCAGCATTCCAGCCAGGATCACGATCAAAAGCGTTTTCGATAGATCGATCTTTTCAACCGGGTAGAGATCGGAAAAGATCAGGTAGCAGACGGCGATCAAAAGCAGCAGCAGGAAGGCATCCATATTGTGCAGGTTGCTGCCGCCGCCGATCTTCACGCTGACGAACAAGCCGCCGGTGAAAAAAACACCCAGTATCAGTGCCAAACCCAGCCGCTGCAGGGTACTAAAACTCTTTTTAATGGCTGGCAGACGGATCATCAGCAGGAGCAGGAGCGGAGCAGCCAGCCATAATGTGCCGGTCAGGATGCCCTTGGGAAAGGTCGGGCAGGGCAGCAGGCGCCCCCACAACAGGTCGGAAGTAAAGCTGGTGGTGAAATTCTCGATATCACTGCTGCCGGATAAGGGAATATATGCCAGATTTGCCAGAAAACTTACCAGCACGCTGATGACTGCGTAGAAAAGGGGCTGCCGGATATATTCCCATTTATTTCCAGTTTTTGGTTCCGGTGTTTCAAGGAGATACAGCAGTGCTGCCAGCATACCCGGCAGGGGATACCAGTTGACGCGGCTGATGCCCGCCCAGCAGGATGCCAGCACCACAATGAGGGTGGATTTCCAGAATTTATCCCGGTCAAAGCCGAACAGCACCAGGATGGCGGCGATCAGCAGGTGGTAGTAGACCGGTGCCTGCTGTAAAAAGAGAAAACCGGAGAAAATTAGAATGGCGTTCCACCAGAAATCTTTCAATTTCAAGCGCTTCACAATACCCAGCATGCACAATCCCGTGGTGGCAATCCATAAAAATACCTGCCAGGCGCGGTGAACGAAGATGCTGGAGCTGGTTATAAGGTAGGGGAGAGAAAGGATCAGGTAGCGGCTGGGGTGCAGGAAAGAAAGCGGGAGCTGCTGCCCGTAGAGTTTTTCCGAAAATACCAGCGAGGCGTAGTAAAAGCGGCTGCCTTCCGACCATTCCAGCGTGAAGGGGTTGCTGGATATTTCTGCCAGGTGGCTGCCGACCTGATAGGCGCAGCCAAATGCCAGCAGACTGAACAGGAACAGGATGTTGAAAGACTTTTCTTGATATGCGCCTTTCAACATGCCGGCTGCCAGGCAGGCTGTGAAGAAGATGGTGAAAGCGCGGAAATAAACGCCGCTGAATGCTTCAGCATTGCGGATGAAAATACAGTACAGGCTGCCCAAAACCAGCAGGAGGGCAAGCATCCAGGTAAGCGGTTTCCACATGCCGAAAACAGAAGACAGCTTGCGGAACATTTTTTTGACCGGTTCTACTCTTTTCAGGAGGGTCAGGATCAGGAAGATGCAGCCCAGGCAGGTCAGAATTCCGTTGAAGTAGCCGGTGATCTGCCATGCCATGCTGGAAGTGAAAAGCCCGTTGGCTTGACTTTCAAGGAGGGAGAAGATGGATAAAAGACAGAATAAAATGATAAAAATTATCGAAAGAAGATGCGATTTTTCAAAGCTCTGTATTAACTTTTTCATCCTTTTCCTTTTTCCCAGAGAACAGATTTCGTATGAATAATTGTATCTGTTTTTGCAGTACTTTTATTTCCGAAGTTGTCAGCAGGGAAAAAAGAGGGGTGAAAAGGAAGAAAAGGAGCAGTGCGCCGGATCCGATCAGGATCTCCATTCCCAATGATTCCACCCGGATCAGCATTTTAACAGCGATGATCGCGATCGAGATGCCGAAAATCCGCAGCACTCTTTTCCATTCATAGGGGATGGGATGACTTTTTTGTGAGTTGAAATAGAGGGCGAGGTTGTAGATCAGATTGGAGAATAAAACGATAAAGGCGGTTCCCACCGCGCCATATGCAGGAATGAAGGTGAGCAAGCCCAATCCCATCAGGAGCGCGCTGGTAAAGGTAATGATGCCGATATTTTTTGTGTTTTTACTGATGAGTGATCCGATGGATACGATCTGCGAACTGCCCGACAAAACATAGATGAAAGCCAGGGGCGGAATAATGCTTAAAGCAGCCAGATATTCTTTTCCTGAAAACAAGAGCAGCAGCGGTTTTGCGAAAAGCGAGATTGCCACGGCGATCAAAGAGGAAAAATAGAGGTAATACGATAAGGTTTTTTGATACACGATAGAAGAATCTTCATCTTTGGATACTTCAAAGATGAAGGGCAGGTTGGCAGTACGGAAAGCCTGCACAAAAAAGCCCACTATGGATGCGATCCGCAGACCGGCGGAATAGATACCGGTCACCGCCAGTGTTGATATGCTGGATAGAATAAGGCGGTCGGCGGATGCCAGAAACCAGGCGCTGATGTTGACCGGTATGAGGGGGCGCCAGTAAGCGAACATTTCTTTGAAGCGGGGTAGATCGAAATTGAGCGAAAAATAAGAGCGGTTGATGAAAAACCCGATCAGCGTAAAGAGCACATAGCAGCCCAGGTTTGCCCAGAAAATACTCTGCATTCCGCCGTGCAGGAACAAAACAAAGAGGATATTTGTGGAGATCTGCAGGAGAACAAATGGCAGGGTGATGGAAATATAAACAGCCGGCTTGCGCTCCAGGCGCAGCAGGTTCAGGTTGAATGTATACAGCCCCATCCACGGAATGACCAGACCGGCGATCTGCAGCAGACCGGCAAAGCCGGCATCGCCCAGAATGAGGGTGCTGATCTGTTTGCTGAAAATACCAACCAGCAGGGCGACCAGGGTATTGATCAACAAAATATAGATGCCCAGTGTGGAAATTGTTTTCTTGCGCTGTTCAGGTTCTCCATATTCATAAAAATAATAGCTTTGCGCCAGGTCGGTTCCCGAGGTAAGAATAATGCTGGCAAGCGCCAGAAAAGTATTGATGACCTCGATGGCGCCGTAATCATCTACGTTGAATAATCTTGCATAGAGGGGAAAGAGGAGAAAGGAAATGAACTTGGTTCCTGCACCGCCCAAACCATAAATGGCTGTCTCTTTTAAGACCTGTTGTGTTCTATTCGCCATATATTGAATCTCGTTTTATTCTTTTGTATTTTTAAAACGTTCATCCTGCTCGATCGTTCTTAACAGTCCTTCTTTCAGGCTGACCTGCGGTTTGTATCTAAGTTTTTGCTGTGCGAGAGAAATATCCGCGCACATGCGGGAAGGTCCTGAATCGTGATGCTGGTTGTGTACGACCTCCGGCTTGGTGTCGCTGATCTCGGTAACGAGTTTTACGATCTCATTCACAGAAGTCTCTTTTCCACTTCCAACATTGATGATCAATCTGTTGATATCCGAAACAGAAGAAGCACGTACGGCGGCATTCACTACATCATCCACATAAACGTAATCACGAGTTTGCTGTCCTTCCCCATGGATCACGATGGTTCCATTATCAAGTGCCTGCTTGATGCAGTAAGGGATAACCGGGGCGTGGGAAGGTGGCAGGCGCTGTCCGGGACCGTAGGCGTTGAATACCCGCAGCACCACCGTTTCGATCTTCCACAGATCACCGATCGTGCGAATGTAGTATTCGGCTGACAGCTTGGAAACCGCGTACGGGGAGCGCGGCTGCGGACGCAGTGTTTCTTTCATCGGCTGGTTCTTTTGATTGCCGTAAATGGAACCGGACGAAATAAAGACAACGCGTTTTACCCCAACATCGCGCATGGCTTCCATCAGGGTAACGGTTCCGCTGACGTTGACAAGATTATATTCGCGCGGGTAGAGGAGAGATTCGGGCACGATCACCCGTGCAGCCAGGTGATACACACAATCCACGCCCTGTAAAAGGGTCCATAGTTTGGGTCTATCATTGATATCGCCGCGCACGAGATGTACATCCGGTAAAAGCCGATCCGGATCTCCTGTTGAAAGATCATCCAGCCCAACTACACTGTGCCCGCTGCTTACCAGACTGTTCGCCAGAGGGGCGCCAAGAAAACCCGCTGCGCCTGTTATTAAAAATCTCATCGGCTATCCTATCTAATGGAAGTGTTGTGCGCATTATAGCATAGTTGCATGACCACCACTTTCGAAAGGAACAAAATTGAGAGGATCGTGCAGAATGATGTAAAATGGGAAACATTGGAAACTGAATAAAATATGAAAAGAATAAAAGCAATTACAATAGCTCTCTTTTTACTGGTTCTGGCAGGAAATGTCGGGGCTGTATCCGCCCAGGGTGAAATTACTCCTACCCTTACACCGCAGGCAGCCGCTGAAGAACTGGCGCAGACAGCCACCATGGAACCGGCAGTCAGCACCGCGGATGATGATCTGCCGCTGTGCCTGCCGGGTGTGTATCTGGAAGAACCGGATGACTGCCTTCCGCTGGGTTCCTCATCCATCCTGACGGCGCTGGCTGAAAAAGGATTGACGATCCCGCTCAAACCGCTGGTTGCCATCAAACCGGATGCCAGCCTGGTAAATCTCGATGAGAATTATGCAAAATTGAATCTTCAGGAAGGCGTGCAGGCTGCTTTTTATCCCAACCTGGATTCGGCTGCGGCAGGAGTGAACGCGATTCGCTACCTTCCGGCAGGGAAGCTGCTGTATATCGCCTATACCGTACAATCGGATGTGGGCGGAAAACATTTCGTTCAGATCGAATCGGGTGAATGGGTGAGAGCTTCGCCTACCACCTACTCAAGCTTTCAGGGATTGCAGTTCAATACAACCCCTTCGAATTCTTTCGGCTGGATATTAGATCAAACCAACCCGCGCAGGGAACCTACTTATCAGGCTGATACGGTGAGTGAAACCCTGGAGCGTGAACAGGTGGTGCAGATTTACGACGCAGTGGAAGCGGATAAAACAACCTGGTACATGATCGGGTTGGGAAAATGGGTGGAGCAGCGCTACATCGGCGTGGTGAATATCATGCAGTCGGCTCCCGATGCGCAGATCACCAACGGGCGCTGGATCGAGGTCAACCTGGACCAGCAGACCCTGTCCGTATACGATAACAACCAGCTCGTGTTTGCCGCTCTGATTGCGACCGGTGCCGACCCTTACTTTACCCAGCCGGGTACTTTCCAGATCTACGAGAAAAAAGAACTGGAAACGATGACCGGTGCGTTCGAATCAGGGAAGACCGATTACTACTATCTGGAAAATGTGCCCTGGACGATGTATTTCGATCAGAGTCGGGCGCTGCACGGCGCTTACTGGCGTGCCTTGTTCGGATACACCCAATCTCACGGATGCGTCAACCTCTCTGTGGGTGATTCCCACTGGCTTTATAATTGGGCGAATGTGGGTGATTGGGTTTACGTGTGGGATCCAAGCGGTGCCACGCCCACCGATCCGGCTTTCTATACCAAAGGCGGCGCATAAAAAGTAAATAAAAAAGACCTGCAAATTTTGCAGGTCTTTTTCGTTTCTTTGATTCTACAGACCGTAGATCTTTCCAAATTTGCTTTTCAGGTAGCGCATAAAAGCGGCTGCGTCGATCTTTTCGCCGGTCACCATTTGAACCAGTTCCTGCGGTTCGAATTTCGCGCCGTATTGGTGGACGTGTTCGCGGTACCAGCCGAGCAGCTTGGAGAAATCACCTTTCTCGATCTGGTTTTCCACATCCGGGTTATCTTTCAGCATTCTTTCCCATAATTGAGAAGAAACCAGATTTCCCAGCGCATAGGTTGGGAAGTACCCGAATAAGCCGGAAGACCAGTGCACATCCTGCAGAATGCCGTCTTTATTATCCGTTGGCATGATCCCAAGATATGCTTTGAATTTTTCTTTCCAGATATCAGCGGCATCTTTTACCTTGATCGTGCCATCCATCAAACCGATTTCCATTTCAAGGCGCAGCATGATATGCAGGTTGTAGGTGGCTTCGTCTGCCTCGATGCGGATGAGGGAGGGTTCAACCTTGTTGACGCCCTTGTAGAAGGTTTCTACATCCACATTACCCAGCTGGGCTGGGAAAAATTCCTGCAAGTCTTTGTAATACTTTTTCCAGAACGGCAGAGAACGACCGACCAGGTTTTCCCACATGCGCGATTGCGATTCGTGGATTGCCATTGAAGCGCCGTCTGCCAGTGAAGCGCGGTTGTATTTCTTGGCGATCCCCTGTTCGTACAGGGCGTGACCGCATTCATGGAAGGTGCCGAACAGACAGGGATTCAGAAAATCGGGCACGATCTTCGTGGTAATGCGTACATCATTCAGCCCAAATCCGGTAGTGAAAGGATGTACGGCAAGGTCCTGCCGCCCATGGTTCCAGTCATATCCGAAATCAGTGATCACTTTCTTGCCGAAAGCGATCTGCTTGTCGCCGTCGTAGTTCAAGAATAAAAAGCTGTTGTCAACCTGCGGCTGCTGGCTGATCTGGTGGATCAGCTCCACCTGTTCTTTCTTCAAAGCATCGAAAATTTCCTGAACCTCGGCGGTTTTCATGCCCGGTTCGAAATCATCCAGCAGGGGATCGTAGACATGGTTAAAAGGTTTGAAGAAGTCAGCATACTGCCGGCGCAGGTCGACCAATCGCTCTAAATAAGGGCGGAACAATTCAAAATCGTCTTTTGCCCTGGCTTGCTCCCATGTGCTTTGCGCCACTGCGGTTTCTTTGGCAAATGCAGCCACCCATTCATTGGTGACTTTCGTGTTTTTATCATAATTCCGTTTGGTAACTTTGATCAGTCTGGCATCATCCGAATCCGGGTCCATATCCTTCGCAGAAGCTACCAATTCATCCAGCAGCTTTCCCATTTCATCAGAAGTAGATTTTTTGTGAATGATGCTGCTTAAAGTGGCGGATTGCTCGCCGCGGTCTTCGGCGGCTCCACGCGGCATATTGACCTGTTGATCCCATTCCAGGACGGCGCTGGCAGCACCCAGATCATAGATCTCATGCAGCTTTGTTTTTAATTGCTCTAATTTGTCTTTCATTTATTCTCCTCCTTAATATTTTTTTATGCTACTCTCCAGTGGAGAGGATCACCATCCAGCGCAGCCAGAACTTCATTCACAATGTCAATCGCAGCTCTGCGCTGGGCTTCTTTTGTTTCTCCACCAATATGTGGTGTTGCGATCAACTTGGGATGTTTTACCAGTTGCGAATCCACGGGGGGTTCTTTTTCAAAGACATCCAGGGCTGCGCTGGCTACTTTTCCACTTTCCAGTGCCTGAAGCAGTGCTTCTTCATCGATCACGCCGCCGCGTGCATCCGAGACAATGCGCACCCCATCTTTCATTTTGGCAATCGCTCCTGCGTCGATCATATGCCGGGTTGAATCTGTCAGCGGGACATGAATGGTGATGATATCCGCTTTCTGCAGGAGTTCGTCAAATGTAACCGGTTCACCGCCGTGCTCCTTGATCTGGTCAGCAGTTGCGATCAGATCATGTGCGATCACATTCATCCCGAAAATTTTGGCGTATTTCCCTACCGTAGAACCGATGTGTCCGAATCCGATCACACCCAGTGTTTTTTCATATAGTTCGGTTCCCTTGATATCGCTTTTCAGCCAGCTGCCCGCCTTCATACCGGCATCGGCTCTGGGTATTTCACGCACCATTGAAAGCATAAGAGCCATGGCGTGTTCAGCAACGGCAATGGTGGTGGCGGTAGGTGCATTCACAACGATAACGCCTTTTTCTTTGGCAGCGTTCAGATCAATATTATCCACACCAACTCCGCAGCGTCCAACAACCTTCAGCTTTGCCGCATGTGCCAGCACTTCTGCGGTTACTTTTGTGCGTCCTCGTACGATCATCGCATCGTATTCTGCAATGCATTTCAATAGAGCATCTGCATCAATGCCTTTCTGGTCATCAAAAGCGATATTTTTTGAGGTCAGGATTGCTTTGCCGGTATCAGCCAGCCCATCTGTTAGTAAAATTTTCCATGCTGACATGCTCCACTCCTTATTAACATATGATGCGAAAATTGTATCGCATTCTGAAATGGTGTCATAGTGTATAGTTGCCTGATTTCAAGATAAGGTATGTTTTTCGGCAAGATTTTTCTCTTAAAAGAAAAAAAGCAGCGAATTGTTCGCTGCTTTGTGTTTTATTCATGACGGAGCGCTTCAACCGGTTCCAGGTTGGCGGCTTTGTTCGCCGGGTAGATGCCGAAGAACAAGCCTACTGCGGTGGAAAAGGCTGTCGCCAGTAGAATCGCACCCAGATCGATCTGCGGATTGAAAGCGACACCCTGCGATGTTGCCAAGGAGCCGATCAAGAAAGAGATGATCCAGCCCAGAATGATCCCGAGTATTCCTCCGAACAGGCTCAGCAGGGAAGATTCTGTAAGGAATTGAATGAGAATATCCCTCTTCTTCGCTCCGATCGCTTTCCGCAAGCCGATCTCTTTCGTGCGTTCGGTCACCGAGACGAGCATGATATTCATGATCCCGATACCACCCACCAGCAAAGAGATGCTGGCAATGCCGCTTAAGAAGATCTTGAAGATATTGGTGATGCTGCTGGCAAGTGTCAGAAAATCTTGCTGCGTATAAATGGTGAAATCATCTTCGCCGAGGTCAGTATGATGTCTCTTTCGGAGAATTTCTTGAACTTCGCTGGTTGCTTCAGGAACAGAGTCAGCGCTGATGGCTTTGAGATAGATGATGTCCACTTTCCCCTGTTCGCGCGAGAGCAGCCGGCTTCTGGCGGTAGTGAGAGGTACCAGGATCACATCATCCTGGCTCCCAAATTGACCTCCGCCTTTTGGAGCAAGTACACCGATGATGCGGAAAGGTTGTCCATTGATGGTAATAGATTCACCGGTCAGATATTCACTTTGACCGAATAATTTTTCTGCCACATCCACACCGATCAGCGCTACCGATGCACGACCATTGACGTTTTCTTCGCTGATGAATTCGCCTTCTATCAATTCATAGTTGCGGACTTCTTGAAATTCAGGAGTGATGCCGAAGATTTGTGTTGTTTTTGTTTCACCACCGTATTTCACAGTACCGTTTCCCTGGATCACAGGCGCGACCAGTTCAACATGCGGCGCGGCAAGCACTTCACTGATCGCATTGGCATCCTGCAGGGTGAGCGGACTAACAGTGATGGAATTATCCTGCTCATTTCCTTCAAAGACGAACAGCAGGTTGGTGCCGATGCCGCTGATCTGATTCAAGATTGTGTCCTGGGCTCCTGTTCCAATGGCAAGCATGGCGATCACCGCAGCAACACCGATCACGATTCCCAGTGTGGTCAGGATAGACCGCATTCGATTGGAATACAGGCTTTTCCAGGCTTCATTAAGGGTTTGTAAGAAGTTCATTTTTTTGACTCCTTGATCAACCCATCGAATATCTGGATTGTTCGGGCAGTGTGCTTTGCGATCTTTGGATCATGGGTAACAACGATCAGCGTTGTGCCAAATTCTTTGTTCAGTCCCAGCAGCAGGTCCATGATCTCTTTTCCTGATTTCGAATCGAGGTTGCCGGTGGGTTCATCTGCCAGAATGATGGCGGGATTATTGATGATGGCTCTGGCGATAGCAACGCGCTGCTGCTGCCCGCCTGACAGTTCTGTCGGTTTGTGATGTGTTCTATCTCCCAGCCCCACATTTTCCAGCGCTTTTTTGGCTAATTTCGAAGGGTTTTCCGTGATCCCGGCATAGCGGAGAGGCAGCTCCACATTCTCCAGCGCTGTCGAGCGCGAGAGCAGGTTGAAATTTTGAAAGACAAAACCTACTTTTTGATTGCGAATTTGAGCCAGCTGATCATCATTCAGCCCTGCCACGTCTTCTCCATCCAGTGTGTATTCTCCACTGGTAAGTCGATCCAGGCAGCCCAGAATATTCATCAACGTTGATTTTCCGGAGCCGGAAGGACCCATGATGGAAATGACTTCTCCATTATTAATTTTAAACGTGACCCCACGCAGGGCAGGCACCTCTACCTCACCCATTTGGTACACCTTGGTCAGGTTCTTTATATTAATTACTGTTTTACCCACGCTTACCTCGTAAAAGCTGGTCGCTGGCTTGTATTGAAGATATCCTGCGGTGGGTTGAGTACAAGGATGTCATCTTCTGCAATATCACCGGAGAGAATCTGCGTGTTGTTGTCAGAGGATGAACCGATTTCCACATTGATCCTTTCAATAGCT
The DNA here is from genome assembly GCA_963674975.1 of Anaerolineaceae bacterium. Taxonomy (GTDB): domain Bacteria; phylum Chloroflexota; class Anaerolineae; order Anaerolineales; family Anaerolineaceae; genus UBA4781. The sequence goes on along the minus strand of OY771913.1, from coordinate 937,262 downwards.
CCATCGCGCTGTACGTATACCACCACTTCGCCATCTTCCAGCCGAATGGCGCGGGTAGGCACGATCAGGGCATCTTCCAGTTTGAGAACGGTGATGCTGACCGATGCCGTCATGCCCGGGAGAATACTATCATCCCCATCGGTGATCAGCAGTTTGACGGAGAAATGGGTTTCTCCCTGTTCTTCTATGCCGGCTTTGGCTACATCGATAACTTTTCCATGATAGGTTTTATCAAGCAGAGAATCAAAGGTAAACTCGGCATCCTGCCCGATCTCGATGCGGTTGATGTCAATTTCGGCGATATCCACTTCGATATAAAGTTTCGAGAGATCGTCAATGCGGAAAGCATTGATACCTGCGGCGACCTCGTCTCCTTCTTTGGTCATTACAGATGTGACTGTGCCATCGAAAGGAGCGCTCAGGTTAGCCATGTTTGCAACCGCTTCGGCAGCAGTAACTTTTGCCTGCGCAGCCAGGATATCATCTTCGTTTTTACCGTCTTTTACCCGATCCCATTCTCGCTGCGCATCGTCGTACTGCGCTTTTGCCAGATCATAATTAGCGAAGTCTTCTGCAACTTCACTGGTATAGGTTTTTCCGAGAATGTAGCTGAGGTTGCGCAGAGCTTTATCTCTGGCTGTCTGTGCTTCATCCACTTCGGTCTGAATTTTTTGAATCTCTTCTGCACCGGCATCAGCATCCAATGCTTCCAGTTGTGCATTTGCCTGCTTTAAAACCTCTTCTGCTGCAATAAAATCCGCTCTGGCTTGTTCGACAACATCCTGATCGGCATTTTTATAATTCCAGTGATCGATGTCATCCTGTGCATTTTGTAGATCATCTTCGGCGTTGATCAGCTTAAGATAGATCTGGGAGCGCTGCGTATCTGATTCAAGAACTGTCTCGAGGTTGCGCTTCGCATCAACCAGATCAGCCTGCGCCAGGATGACCGACTGCGGCAGAGATTTCTGCGACAGGGCAGCTAGTTTGTCTCCAGATTTTACAGAATCACCATTTTGGATATAGATGGTTTCCACATTTCCACTTGTTTTCCAGGAAAGAACTGCAGATTTATTAGCTTCCACGGTTCCGGTCCCTCCAACCGTGGCAACAAGTTCTCCTTTAGTAACCACTGCGGTAAGCAGATCATCTTCACTTGATGAATTCTTCCGTAATGTAGAAAATATTATGGCAATGATAAGTACCAGAATAATTCCCCCGATTATGTAATATTTTCTATCGATCTTTTTCTTCTTCTTTTTCTTTTCGACTGACATTCTTCTTCCTTTCACATACCATTTATGAGATTCTTCTCAAATGGTTTCTTGCCCATATAAACATAAGTATCCTGATTTCTTTTGTCAAGCAGGTACGCATAAATAATTTATTAGAAATAAGGATATTTTTGAAAAGGACACTGTTGATCTGGGCGGATCAATCTGCAGGAGGATCGATATCGGGCAGTTCTTTTTCGATCTGACCAAAGGTCTGCCCTTTTTCGAGCCTTTCAACTACCTCGTTAAATTCAGGCTCCATTTTTTCTCCTGTTTGCTCGCTCATTTTCCGCATTTCTTTTCCCATAGACTGCGGGTCATTTTCCAGGTGAGAAAAGGAAGCTGGATCATCAAGATAAGGCTTGATAGAATCCTGTGAAAGATTTATCCGGGCTCCTTTGATCATCCGCTGTGTGTCTTCTGACCGGCAGAAGGGACAGGAAACAGGTATCTTCCCATATTTTTGATAGGAGATTGTCTTCTCGAATTTCTTTTCACACTTTAAACAGCGAAATTGATAAACAGGCATATTCAAACTAGATTTTCTCTTCGTTTTTCAATTATAATCACTTAAAATACTCACCGGAATTTGTGCATGACTCTTGATGATAAAGTGAATTTTACCGTACTAAGAAAAGGGGCTTTATTATTTGTTATCTCAGGTCCTTCGGGGATAGGGAAAGATACCGTTGTAAAAGAATTAAAAAATAAATCTGAAAAATTTCATTTTGTAGTTACCGCCAATACCAGAGCTCCGCGCCCTGATGAAGTAGAAGGGGTGGATTATTTCTTCGTCAGCAAAGAACGCTTCGAAGAAATGATCAAGCAGGATGAACTGGTGGAATGGGCACATGTGTATGGTGATTATAAAGGGGTGCCGAAAGCTCAGATCGAAGATGCCCTGGCAAGCGGAAAAGATGTATTGATGCGACTGGATGTACAGGGAGCCAAAAAGATCAAAAGTTTGTATCCTTCGGCGATCCTGATCTTCCTTCTGCCTTCCAATGAAGAAGAATGGAACAAGCGCCTGGAGGCAAGGGCGAAAGAGCAGGGTACCGATCTGGATATGGACATTCGCTTGAAAAAGGTAAAAGAAGAATTAACCGCGCTGGATGTTTTTGATTATGCAGTGGTAAATGCAGATAACCAATTGGAGCATACGGTGGATGTGATCATGGCGATCATTGCAGCAGAACACCACCGCCTGGTCAAATAACAATTCCCACTAATCGGCAGCCTGTTCCTGTTCCGCAGATTTTAATCTATACTGTCCCTCTTTTTCAACATTCATCAAGAGAGGATTCATTAATCCCATAATACCCATCAGCGCGCAGCCGATACCGCCGATATAAAACCAGCCCTGAACTCCAACGATGCCGGCAACCGGTGCCGCGATCAGCATGGAGATCGGTGACATGGCATTCGATATACTGCTCAATGTTGTGAATACTCTGCCCTGCATTTCAGGTTTTACGTTGGATTGAATAATGGCAAATAAGGCACCATTCGCGATTGGGTTCATGATGCCGGTGATAAAAATTCCTGCCAGAGCCAGTTTGAACTGAGAGGCGGGAGCGACTGCAACAAGAATGATGCCCACTCCCATTCCAATGATACCCGAGAGGGTAGTGAGAATGCGTTTCTTGAACCCGCCCCAGGTACTCAAGATCAAACCACCGAGGATAGCCCCGATGCCGAAGGCAGATTCAACCAGACTTAATTCGATCGCTCCGCCCAGAAAATGCTGGGTGACCAGCAGCGGCAGCAGTGTAAACCCGGGGTTGATCAGGAAGTTAAGCAGGGCAGCGATCAAATTTAGAAAGAACATCCCTTTCCAACTCAACAGGTATTGAAAACCACGTTTTACCTCGTGGATCAATTCAGGAGCAGAGGAAAGTTTTTTCTTATTTGATTGAATCGGTTTGGGGATGCTGACAAAAAACAGAGGTGCAACCGCAATAAGGGCGGTGATAACGTCGATAAAAAGAATGCTGTGAATAGCATATTTTTCCAATAAAAGAGCGGCGAAGGGTGGACCGACCACATTCAATAATCCACGGATGGTCTGGTTCATGCCTTCTACTCTAGCCATCTGGTCTTTAGGAACAAGCAGAGCGGTGGAGGAGCGCATGGATGGCCAGTGGAAAGTGCTTCCCAATTCACGTAAAAATAATGCCAGATAGATATAACCAATTTTTATGTGTTCTGTCTTGAAAAGAATAATGAGAAAAAGCGTAATAAGCGCAATAAAAAGATCGGAAACGATCATGATTCGTTTGCGATCCCAGTGGTCGACCAATGCACCAATGAAGGGAGCTAAAAGAACGTCGGGGAGTAAACTTACGAAAGTGGAAGTAGCCAGAACGGCTGCGGAACCGGTTTCTTTTGTTAAGTACCAGATCAGGGTAAATTGGATAACCTGTGAACCCAGCAGACTGAAAGCCTGTCCGCTCCAGATAGAAAAAAACTTCGTTTTCCAATTTTTATTGAGTTGATCTTGCATGAATTACCCCTATCCAATCAATCTTACTCAATGAAGATCTCTACATGCTCGTTATCTTCATCATCAATTACATCTAGAATTAATCCTTTTTTCCCAATTTTGATGGCTTTCATGATCTCCTCTGAGTCCATGCCGGCTAATTCTGGTGAGAACTGTGCGCCAAGACGAACGCCTGCATTCATTAAGCCAATGGGAATCCTAATATTTGTCTTTTGAAGACCTGTAAGCGGATCCGAAACACGAATACGAAACCATTTTCCCGACTTTGATTCGATTTCTTGTGCCTGTTCTTCTTTCTTCTTGTTCCCTGATTTTCCTGCATCCAGAGCTTCTAGCAGCTTTGCTGCCTGGTCAGCATCAATTTTTCCCTCCTGAAGCATTTTTAAAATCATCATGCGGTCTTCTTCCATAGCATCTCACTCCAATTGATTAATTCTAATCTGTTTTCCTAGTTTCCACGAAGCAGTTCCTGTGCTTCTTCAACCGTAATTGAACCATCATCCAGTTTTGTGAGGATCTCTTTTCGGGTTTCGTCGGTGAGCTTTTCATCGTCTTCTTCTTCTTCTGATTCGAATCCCATCACCCGTAGAATTTCATTGAATCTGCTCCGTAAAGTGGGGTAGGATAGATCCAGTTCCTCCTCCATACGATTGAATTTCCCTTCACAGCGAATGAAAGTGAGCACAAACTGGAGTTGGTCGGGAGAAAGATTGCTGAAGGGGGTTTGAGGAAGCTCAAAAGATCCCTGCAAATTGGTTTTACAGTTGTTGCAGTGAAGCAGTGTTACCGTGAGTGGACTGTTACAGATCGGGCATTTGTCTATAATTTTGTTCATATTTCACCAGATTTATATTAGATTCAATTTAATTGATATAATCTTACCATTATTCTTTGAAATATCTATGTACAGATGAATAATATTAATATATCGCATTTACGTATACTCTTTAAACAGGAACCAGATTCCACATCTGTCTGATATGTTTTTTGGCGCTCGATCATAATAGATCTCGAATTCCTGCCCACTGTCAACTTTAATTCTAAAAAAGATCCGTCCTACTCCCCATGAACCTGTGATTTCTGCCCTGTCGCGATGAGCATCACGCATGTTCTTGCGCATTTTCCCTTTGCGGGAGAAATCGGACCACTGTTTCAGTATTTTCACAATGCGGAATTCAGAAGAACGCCAGCGAATGGCATCAGGACAGCCGGGATTCTTGGTCCTGATTTGAGGTTGATCGTAAAGCGCTTCAATGGGTTCCTCAATAAAGTGAACGGAGAGCGATTGTTCTTTCATAGGAAAATTCAATTATGTTATACTAATTTCAATTTCTTATTCTATCATTTTGGAGGTCGGTTATGAAACGGGTGATTCTAATGCGGCATGCAAAATCGAGCTGGAAAGATTCAAATATTCCAGATCATAACAGACCATTAAAGAAAAAAGGTGAGAAAGATGTAAAAGGAATGGCGAAAATGCTGAAACATAAAAAGCATCTGCCGGACCTCATTTTCTGTTCTTCTGCTGAAAGGGCAAAACAAACTGCCGCTATCTTTAAGAAAGCATCTTCCTATGAAGGGAAAATCGAATACAGCGACAAGTTATATATGGCTGAAGTTCCTGATCTTCTCGCGGCTCTAAAAAATTCTCCCCAGAAGGCAAAATGTGTGATGATCATCGGACATAATCCGGGATTAGAAGCTCTTCTGCAAACCCTGACCGGGAAAGTAGAGACGCTGCCGACTTCTTCTATAGCTTATATTGCTCTACCTGTTACCGAATGGTCTGAAGTGAGCAATGAGGTGGAGGGAAAATTAAAAAAGCTCTGGCGCCCCAAAGACTTAAAATAGAAAAACAAAAACGCTCACGGAATGGTGAGCTTTTTTTTTACATCGAGGACCGATCATGGAAAAACAAAAAAGCTATCTTGATGTTCTTCTGAAAAAAAAGACCTTGCAAAGCGTTCAACTCACTGATGATGATTCTCTCGTATGGATCGAGAGTGCGGATGGTGTTGGCAGAGCTTTTCTTCAAGCTGCAGATAAAACTATCCAACCGCTCGAACTCGGAGAACCGGTGAAGGGAGGATTATTTTATGGGGGTGGAGAATTCTGCGCCACAAAAGGAAAAGCCGTATTCTGTATCAACCGCAGCCAACTGCTCGCGCTTGATCTGCTGACGAAAGAGAAAAAACTGATCACCCCGGCATGGGGAAAAGTGGCATCCCCGGCTGTTTCTCCGGATGGCAGGTGGGTGCTGTATGTGTGCAGCGATCGCGAAGAAGATTTTCTGGCTGTAGTTCCCATACATGGGTTGGATTGGCCGCGGCAGATGGTTAAGGGCGCTGATTTTTTCATGCAGCCGGTCTGGCATCCGCAGGGGGAATTGATCGCATGGGTAGAATGGGATCATCCCTGCATGCCCTGGCAGGGCAGCCGTGTGAAGATCGGAGAAGTGGGTGGAATGCAGATCCGTTTGTTTAGTGAAACCTGGATCGCCGGTAAGATCGGGCAGTCAGCCCACCAACCTCTCTTTTCTCCCAATGGAAGGTGGTTGAGCTATCTGGTTGAGAATGGAGAATGGGAAGACCTGGTTCTCTATGATGTCAAGAAAAAAGAGAAGAGAATCCTGGTGCACGGTGACGGCTTCATGCTTTCTACGCCTGATTGGGTGCAGGGACTGCATTCTTACGGCTGGAGTTATGATTCCCGTAATATCTATTATTTTCGCTATGCTAATGCTCAGGCAGCCCTATGGAAGGTGAATGTGCGCAGTGGAAAGTCACAGCAGGTTTCTGCTTGTGCAGGTGCATGGTGTTCAAACCTGGTGACCTCTTCCCAATCAGATACAGTGGTCTTTTTCTCTTCTTCTCCATCGGAACCGAAGAAGATCGTTGAACTGAAAGATGGAAAAATTGAAGTATGTTATGAATCCGGCGAAAAAAAGGCGCTCGCGGTCGATCCGGATCATATCGAGTGGAAAGGCAAAGATGGACAAAGCGTATTCGGAATTCTGTATCTTCCCGCTTCCGAATCCGAAAGACCTTTCCCGCTGCTGGTGGATATCCATGGCGGACCAACCAGCCAGAGCAATTTCTCGCAAACTCCCGAAGCCGTATTTTTTACCGCCTGTGGATATGCTTATTTCCAGGTGAATTATCGCGGCAGCACCGGTTATGGATCGAATTACCGGGATGCTTTGCAGGGTAGTTGGGGCGACCTGGAAGTAGAAGATGTTTATTCGGGGGTCAAACATTTAATAGAAAAAGGAATTGCTGATCCTGCAAAGATCGTAATTAAAGGAAGCAGTTCAGGAGGAACGACGGTCTTGAATTGTCTGCGCAGGCACCCGCATGTGTTTCGCTGCGGCATCTGCAGCTATGGCATTGGGGATCTGATCAAGGACGCGGAAAACACGCATAAATTCGAGAAGCATTACTATCAATATTTGATCGGTAATCTTCCTGAAAAGAAAGATTTGTATCTGCAGCGCTCCCCGCTGTTTCATGTGGACGAAATTCAAGATCCGCTGCTGCTGTTCCATGGAGATGAAGACCCTGTGGTTCAGTACTCCCAATCTGTGGCTCTATACGATTCTTTGAGTGAACGAGGTATTCCCTGTACTTTAAAGATATTTGAAAAAGAAGGGCATGGATTCAGGCGGGATGAAACGATCCATGAATATTACAGGTTGATCCTGGATTTTCTGGATCAGCATCTTTAAAAGAAAAAGCCCACAATCACTGTGGGCTTTTGTAACTTTCTGAGCGTTATTTCATGAATTCTTCAATGTATGCCAGTAATTCTTCGATATCTTCCATCTGCGTTTCACCCATGGTGGCAACACGGAAGGTTTGATTCTTTAAACTACCATAACCGTTGGCGATGCGCATACCGCGCTCCAGCAGAAAAGCGTTCAATTTGGAAATGTCCATTCCAATCGTATTCTTAACGGTTGCCACTGTCTTTGAAAGGTATTTAGGATCAGCAAAGGGTTCCATGCCATTTTCCAGTGACCAGTCATAGACCCGTTTTGACATGGCAGCATGACGCGCGAAACGATTTTCAAGACCTTCTTCGAAAATACGGTCCAGCTGGAAATCCAAACCGTATACCATATTCACTGCGGAGGTCATGGCGGTTGTGTTTTTAATGCGGTATTCTTCCATGAGAACCAGGTCAAAATACCAGCCGCGATTTTCTACCGTTTTGGCTTTTTCAAGTGCTCGGTCGTTTACACCTGCCAGAGAAATTCCTGGGGGGAGGGCAAGGCATTTCTGCGAGGATGTCAGCAGGAAATCAATTCCCCAGTTGTCCATCTCGATCTTTGTGCCTGCCAGAGAAGAAACGGCATCCACCATCACCAGGGTATCCGGGCTCACTTCCTGCACTACGGCGCACAGTTCCTTTACCGGACTTTCACAGCCTGTTGAGGTCTCATTATGAACAACGGTGATCGCTTCGTAGTGTTTTTTCTTCAGCGCTTCACGCAGCTGATCCGGTTCAATGGCTTTTCCCCATTCAGCTTCCAGCTTATCTGCCTGCTTCCCGTTGGCAACGGCAACTTCGTACCAGCGCTTCGAGAAAGCGCCGTTAATGCAGCACAGCACATCTTTTTGTACCAGGTTGCGGATTCCGGTCTCCTGCATACCGCTTCCGGAATGGGTGCCAATAAAGACACGGTATTTTGTGTAGAAGAGATCTTCACATTTCTTGGCTGCCCGATGATAAATCGCTTCATATTCTTTACTGCGGTGTGGAAGCACGGGCTTAGCTATTGCAGCCAGTACTTCGGGTGCTACATCTACTGGTCCAGGAACAAACATTCGAGACATATTACTCTCCTATCCATATTTCCCTAATGGGGCATCTTTTGACGAAACAAAATAATGATAATATGATAGTAATTCTTTCGCCAGTATGCAAGAGCATACTCAATGAAAATGAATATCATACACGTATGAAAACTATTTCGATTCATGATCAGCTCATGCTTGCCTGCCACAGAGCACTCAATCTGCAGGATCAGGATCCGCTTTCAAAGACCCGGGGTTGTTTCGATCGCCGCTTCTGGGCATGGAAGCTGTGCGATTATCCCGAAGCCACCTTTCAGCGCCTGGTACTGCCGTTATGCTGGTACGCAAGGGAAGAAAAAGAACCCACTCTTAAAGCAAAAGCAAAAGACGCCGTCCAGTTGGGATTGGAGTTTGCTCTTTCCATCAAACATACTGATGGCAGCTTCGATCAGGCTTACCCGTATGAACACAGCTACGGTGCCACTGCCTTTCTGCTGCATCCGTTATTAAACGCCTTTCAATTTATTCTACCGGCTTATGATCCATTAAAAAAGAAGAAAATTGAAGAACGGCTTTATTGCAGTGCTGTCTACCTTGTGAAGCATAGAGAACAGCACAGCTTTATCTCCAACCATCTGGCGGGCAGCGCCCTGGCATTGCTGGAAGCCGGTTCATATTTTAATGAAACCGCTTTCTTGCAAGCCGGGCAGGAACTGGTCGATCAGATCATCGCAAGGCAATCAGCGGAGGGCTGGTATCTGGAATATGACGGAGCCGACCCCGGATATCAAACGCTGTGCGTGCACTACCTGGCGCAGGTCTTTCGATTGACACAGGATAAGAAGCTGCGGGCATCCCTTGAAAAAGCGATCCGTTTTCTGACCTATTTCGCGCATCCCGATGGAAGTTTTGGCGGTGAATACGGCAGCAGGCGTACCGCCGTTTATTATCCGGGTGGGGTAGCACTGCTGGGGAAAATGCTTCCCGAAGCGGCTGCCCTGCAGACTTTCATGCAGAGATCAAGTGAAGAAGGGAAGACCGTGCGGGTGACCGATATGGATATTGGGAACCTGGCGCCGCTTCTTTCCAGCATGATCTTGGCAGAGGAACAGAAGGTAGCACCCCCATCGAAGTCGGCAGTGCTTCCCTGTCAAAACGGAGCTGTCCAGCAGGATTTTCAAGAAGCCGGATTATCTATCCGCGGGAACAGCCGTTATTATGCGGTGCTTGGAATAGCCAACGGGGGAGTCTGCAAGGTCTTTGATAAAAAGAAAGCGCAGCTTATTTATAATGACTGCGGCTTGATCCTGCGCATGCAGCATGGAATTTATTTGACCTCTCAGCATACCCATTTAAAGAATGAAACTGTCAAAATTGAAGGCAGCCGCATTTCTTTCTCTGTTCCGCTTGAAGAGTATAAAAGTATGGAACAGAGTCCGGGGAAATTCCTCTTATTACGGCTGGCGAACCTCTCTTTGATGCGCATTCGTCTTTTCAATGAGCTGGTGAAAAGGGTGATGGTAAAAATACTGGTCAGCCCTACCGGTTCTGCGGAGATGATCTTGAAAACGGAATGCTTTTTTGATGAAGATTCGATCCGCATCAAGAAAACCATCATGGGAAAAACGGTGAAAGCTGTTCAAGCCCTTTTCAGTGCATCCGGTTTTACTGCTATTCATATGGCGTCGGCGCGTTATCCGCTGGCGCTATCCGGAGGGAGTGAACTGCGGGAAGTGGATTTTAAAGCGTTGGATGGTGCTCTCTTGCATGAGGAAGAGATCCGGCTGGCAGGGGCGAAGAAGTCATGAACCTGAACGCAGTTGTTTCGATCGATGTGGATTCGCTTGCGTCTATTTACAAGGGAACAGGCTGCCGACGAAAAGGCGGTTATTCCTATGCAGAAATGCAGATCGGGCTGGAAAATATTCTGCATTTTTTTAATTCTTACCAATGCCCCTTAACTTTATTCATGGTCGGGAATGATCTCAATTTCGAGCAGAATATACAACCTGCCAGAGATATGCTGGCTGGCGGGCATGAGATCGCCAATCATACCATGCACCATACTCAGGGATTTCGCTTTCTTCAACCGGATCAAAAAAAGGTAGAAATCCAATCCATGGAAGATATCTGCCTGAAGAAGCTGAGGGTAAAGCCGGTCGGGTTCCGTTCGCCGGGGTGGAACATTTCGGATGATGCGGCTCCAATTCTCAAAGAATTGGGCTATACATACGATTCTTCTGTTTTTCCAACCAGCTTCATGCCGCTATTGAAATTGAGCCACTGGCTTTCCATGCGGTCTCGACCTTCCATCGACCGCTCAACCATGGGGCAGAATTCTTACATGTTGGCTCCCCGGCAGCCTTACCGCACCCTGCAGAACAGGCTGGATAAAAAGGGAAAGGATGGGATCGCAGAATTTCCGATCTCAGTTTCTCCCGTTTTCCATCTTCCGTTTACCGCTACATTTTATTTGCTGTTCGGCTGGAAAGTTTATTCGGATATTTTGAATGCGTTGATCCGGCGAGAAATCCCGGTTCATTTTCAATTTCATCTTTCCGATTTTGTCGATTACACACTGACAGAATTCAGCGACCAGATGCCGGAGAGCCGGCAGGGAGTATATGTGCCCAAAGCGCTGCAGATGACATATACGCAGAAAGAAAACGCATTTCGAAAGATCATGGACGAAATTGTGCAGCATTATACTTTCAGACGCATGGATCGATGGAGTGTAGAAATATGATCCCGCGTTTAAAACCTTACTTCGATCAGCGTGAAATAAACGCGTTTTTATTTCATGCGGGTGCTACAGCTGCTGCGTTTGAAAAAGCATTTGCTGAAAAGTTCAACTGCGCCGATGCGGTTGTATTCCCTTACGGGCGCAGCGCATTATGGACTTTTCTAAAATCTCAAGGAATTGAGAAAAAGCAGATCATCCAGCCCGCTTATACCTGTTCAGTGGTGGCGCATGCAACCATTCTCAGTGGGAATACACCCGTATTTATCGATTCTTCTCTGGATGATTACAATATACAGCTTGAAAAGCTGGAGTATGCCATCACCCCCGATACCTGGGCTGTAATTCCTACCCATCTGTACGGTTATCCGCTGGATGTGCACATGCTGCAGAAGATCGTGCAGAATGCCCAGAAACGCTGCGGGCATAAGATCTGGGTTATTCAGGATTGTGCTCATTCTTTTGGTGCGAGTTTTAAAGGGGAACCGGTTGTCACTGCAGGAGATTGCGCACTTTTTGGGCTGGGGATCAGCAAGGTCATTTCCTCGATCTTCGGCGGTATGATGACCTTTCAGGATAAAGCGCTGGCAGAACGGGTGCGCGCTTATCGTGATGCCCATTTTGATCGACCAGCCTGGTTCAAGACGATGAAACGGCTTGCTTATTTGCTGGCTCTCTTCCCCGCTTTTTATGACGGATTCTACGGTGTGGTGTATTGGCTGCAGGAGAAGACGGCGGTACTGAATAAGCTGACAAAAGCCTATCATTTAGATGAGCAGATCCGTTTTCCTCCAGACGCCATGGAGCGCTTACTGCCGGCAGAAGCCGCCGTGGGATTGGTCCAGCTCGAAAAATATGATTCCATCATTCGCAGGCGCAGGGAAATTGCCGCCTATTACCATGAACACCTGAAAGTGCCGGCAGAGTGGGTGCTGCCGCCCCTGGTGGATGGAGCGACTTATTCCCATTATGCAATTCGTGTTCCGCAAAGAGAACTGACTATTGATAAGCTGGCACGCAGGGGCGTGCAGGCAGGGCGGGTGATCGAATATAGTGTGCCGTATCTGAGCGCATATCGTTTTTATACCAATGGCGTGGAGTTTCCTAATTCCGAACTGTGCAGCCGATCCATGATCAATCTGCCGATTCATCCTTCCTTAAAAGATGAACAGGTGGAAAAAATCGTTTCCGGCGTTAATACATTAAAATAAAGCACGGGAGCTTTTCTGGAGGAAAGCGACCGATTCTGTAAAAGGAGCGGAAGAATGAACGCGATCATTCAACATCTTTCCAGCGGTTCAATTGGTTTTGGCATCTGGTGTTTATTATGGGGATTGGGTGGGATCTTTCTGATCAGGGGTATTTTCAAGCTCCAAAAAAATGAATTCCTGATCATTGGTGCTGCTGCCGGGCTGCTCATCGAAAGCTGGATCGCCAATCTTCTGGGAAGAGTCCTCGACCCGCTGCTTGCGTTCTGGCTGGCAGCTTTGATGGTGTTTGTGGCTGGAATTCTCTCCTGTATTCATCTTTTCCGTAAGAAAATTTCATTAAAAGAGTTCTTTCCCATCAAGCCGTGGCAGTGGATTGCCTTTCTAGTCCTTTTCTATATCTTCTATATGGTTGCGCGCGGTATGTCCATCTGGGATGAGTTCAAGACCTTCCCGCTGGTTTCGATGATCGCTTCAGGCGATATTCCACCTCACTTTCCCTGCGATACCAGCGTGGTTCTGGATGAACATTATCTTCGTTATTTAATCGCGGCTCAGTTCATGCGTGTAGGCGATCTATACCCGTGGACAGCCCTGGCATTCGTGCAGTCGTTCACCTTGAGCATGAGCACGGTGCTGATAGGCATCTGGGTTTACCGGATCACGAAAAATAAACTGGTGGGTGTAGTTGGAGGAGCATTCCATTTACTGGCTGGTGGAACACGCTGGCTGCTGCTGCTTTTCCCATCTTCCGTAATTGATACTTTTGATGCGGCGATCCGGCGGGTGGGGAGCGGATTGAACAGCGGTGCTGATCTGCGTACTGCGTTGATCAGCCCCTGGGCGGCGCAGGGCATGGCGCCTATCTCCATCCCCTTTGCTTTCACCAATGGCTTTATCAAACCATCCGTGCTGGGAGTAGGGTGGGATAACATCAGTGTTTTAATCCTGATCCTTGTTCTGCTGCTGTATAACAGAGCAAAAGACATCAAAGCGATTTCCATCGTCGGCATTCTGATGGCTGCATTGGGATTGATGGATGAAACGATGTTCGCTTTTCTGAGCGGAATACTGATCCTTATTCATTTGGTCCAGTTGGGGAACAAAGATAGTGAGGTTAAAAAGACTGCCAAACGCAATTTGGTCATGCTGGCGCTGACCTGGCTGGTAGTGTTTCTGCAAGGCGGATTTTTCACCGCGATTTTGAACAATATATTAAATCCGGGCTATACCTCATATCATGATTTCAACATCGAATTTGTATTCCCGCCCAGCTTCGTTGACCCGCACCTGGGTGAACTGACCATTACCAATCCGATCCATTTGCTGGTTCTGCTGCTGGAGTTCGGACCGCTGGCGTTTGTTTTCCCGTTGGTGGTGATCTGGGGCTGGAAATCATGGAAGAACAGGAAATTTGCCGAAGCGGCTTATATCGGCAGTGCTTTCATTGGGTTAGCATTTTGTTTTGTACAGATCATCTCAAAAGGCATCAACACGGCGGTCAACCGGGTGCAGAATGACTTTTTGGAGGTCAGTCTCCTGTTTGCGGTTCCTGTTGTTTATTACTGGCTCAAGAACCGCAGCCAGAATACAAAGATACTGATCGGTATACTGGCACTCCTCTCTATTTTCGGAGGGATGGTTGTTTTGGGTACGGAACTATCCGGCATACAGGATCAAAAACTGGGCATTTTCATCACCGAGATGGACGTGCGTGTGATGGATAAATATTGGGATGAATTAGATGAGGACGCACTGGTTCTGGATGCAAATATTCCACGCGCAATCACCCTCTTTGCACGAACCGGAAATTCTTCTGTCGATTTTTACGAACCCAAAAGAGAATGGGAAGAACTGGTTTATGATCCCGATCCAGCTCTCATGGCGCAGGCAGGTTATGATTACCTCTATTATGATCGGGAGTACTGGAAATCTCTCACGCCCGACGAGCAGGAACTGCTCTCCTCTCCCTGTGTGATCACGCTTGATGAAGAAAACGAGTGGACCGGTGATTTCCGCATCCTGGCTGATATCAGCGGCTGTCATTAAAGGAGTTTTCATAGAAAATGGCTGAAAAGAAGAGTTTTATCAATAAGATCCTGGCTTATCCCGGTACAGCTCAGCTTGATCTGGATGATCCGCAGGTTACCTACCGGCGCAGAACGATCATCAAGGAAAAGCGTTTTTTACATGCCATCTATCAGGAGTGGTATGGAATGCAGATGGATCAGCTTCCCGCTCTGGATGGGCAGATCCTTGAGATCGGTTCCGGAGCCGGATTCTTTACAGAGGTGTGCGCCCAATCCATCGCTTCCGAAATTTTTTACTGCCCCTTTGTGGATACTGTTCTGGATGGAATGCAGCTGCCTTTTCCTGATGAAACGCTGCGGGCGATCGTTATGACGGATGTTTTCCATCACATCCCTGATGTGGAAAAGTTCCTGCAGGAAGCTCTGCGTACCCTGTGTGCGGGCGGACGCATCATCATGATCGAACCCTGGGTGAGCCGCTGGTCTCGTTGGGTGATGGATCACTTTCATTCCGAGCCAATGGATGTAGAGATGCAGACCTGGCAGTTCCCTTCGCACGGACCGCTTTCCAGCTCCAATCAGGCGCTGCCCTGGATCGTGTTTGAACGCGATCGGGCGCTCTTTGAACAAAAATTCGCGGAATTCAAGCTGCTTGCACTGCAGTCATTTATGCCGTTCCGCTACCTTTTAAGCGGTGGAGTTTCCATGCGCTCCCTTGCTCCGGCTGGGTGCAATGCGTTCCTTAAAAGCATTGAACGCCGCTTCGATCAGAAGCGCTGGGCAATGTTTGCACTGATCGTTCTCGAAAAAAATCTCTAGGTAAATTTAATGCGCCGTGCAGCAAAAACGACCATTTTCAACAGCAGCCAGCCGTGTTTCCAGCGCTGGATATTGGTGGTGCCGTAGGTGCGCTCAGCATAGCGAATGGGTAGATCGACGATCTTCAAATCCAGCTTAGCAGCGCCGAACAGCAGGTCGAAGTCACCAAAGGGATCGAAATCGCCGAAGTATGAGCGGTTGGTGGCGATCTTCTCATAATCCTTTTTCCACAGCACTTTCGTACCGCATAGAGTATCTTTTACAGCTTGATCCAGGAAGAAAGAGAACAGCAGGCTGAAGCTCTTGTTGCCGAGATAGTTGAAAAAGCGCATGGCTTGTTTTTCCATCGGATATACCAGACGGACACCGTTGATAAAATCCCCTCTACCGGTTTCGATCGCCTGGTAGAAGCGCGGTAGATCCTCCGGTGGAACGGTGAGATCGGCATCCAGGATCATCAAGATATCCCCGCTGGCTTTGGCATAACCCAGCCGCACCGCGTCGCCTTTTCCTTTGCCTTCCTGCCGAAACAGACTTGCTTTAACATCAGGGTGTTTCTTGAGTTCTTTCTGGATGGTCTCGTAGGTATTGTCCTGTGAGTGTCCTTCCACAAAGATCAGTTCCGTACCGCCTCCCATCTGCGGGACGCGTTCGAAAATTTGCCGGATGTTGCCGGCTTCGTTACGCGCCGGCACAACCACAGTAACCGTTGATTTTTTCTTTGGTGCTGCGGCAGTCGGGGTAACTCTAGCAAGTGTAAATGTGGTCATGGCAAGAGAACGGAAGGGCCAGAAACGTACCAGAAAGCGGTTGCAGAAAGCCGTAAGAAGAGGGAAAGGCAGCGGTGCGAGCACCTCTTCCCATCTGTGAATGACCTCAAAACCGCCCAGATACAGCAGATTTTGTACATCGTCTTCCGAAAGCCAGTTTTGCGATAATGTGGGCTGGGCAAGATGCAGTTTTTGGGCTACTGCCAGTCCCCACTCCCATACCCGGTTGTAGTGATTGAGGATGATCCTGGTGGATGGTTTACACCATGCCTTGATCTTATGAAAAACCGCTTCCACATCCCATAGATCATTGATCAGATCAGAAAGGATAATGTAATCGAATTTCTCTTCAAGTTCAATCTCGTGAATATCCCCTTGAATGAAGGTCAGTTCCGGGTGAAGCTGCCTGGCGCGTTCGATCATCTCAAAAGAAAAATCGATCCCAATCCCTTTGGCTGGTTTCAAGGAAGCCAGCAGATCTCCCCTTGCGCAGCCGACCTCAAGGACGTTCATCTTGGGAGGAATATGGAACTGGTAGATCTTTGTTAACCGGCTGCGGTAATATCCCCCCCAGCCTTTCCAATGATCTAATTGTTGGGCAACTTTATCCCAATGAGATTTTCGCAGAGTTTGATAGTGGATATATTTTTCAGATTTATGCATGTGTTCTTCCAGAAAAAGATGATTGCTTACGAAGAAAGTATATCATTTTAGATTATCAAGTGCTTTTTTATTCTCTGTTTATTTTTATTTTCTTGACGGATACCAGCCCCTGTTTTATAATTCAATAATTGAATATTGAACCATGACAAATCAACAAAATCATGAAGATCGCGACCTGGATATCCTGGAGCATATCGAATTTGACCCCGAAACCACGCAGGCAACCATGGCAGAACGGTTGGGCGTGGCGGTTGGAACGGTAAACTGGCATCTGAAGAGATTAATAGAAAAAGGCTTTATAAAGGTACGACGTATTGAGCGCCGTAAATTGCGTTATATCCTTACCCCTCAGGGAATTGCTTACCGGGCAAATTTGCTGGCTGATTATATCCATACGTCCTTCGATATGTATCGACTGGTGCGGCAGCGCTCACTGGATGCGATTCAAAAAGTGAGAACGCAAAAAATTAACACGATATACATAGAAGGAAGCGGAGATGTAGCCGAAATATGCAGGTTGACCTGCCTGGAACAGGGGCTGCAAATTTCAGAAGAGAGAATATACCCGATCTTTCGGATCGAAGGATTAAAGATATTTATCACAATGGAGGATTTGACTGATGGCGAATAATGATTTTTTCGCAAAGCGAAATTTTTGTGTAACCGGTGGGGCTGGCTTTTTAGGGAAAGTGGTTGTACGGAAATTAGAAGAACGTGGGGCAAAGAATGTTTTTATCCCCACCATAGAAAAATATGACCTGACAGAGCTTACCTCGATCCAGAAAATGCTGGATGACGCGAAACCCGATGTGATCATCCATCTGGCGGCTCAAGTGGGCGGTATTGGCGCCAACCGCGAACACCCCGGAGAGTTCTTTTACAACAATTTGATGATGGGCGTACAGTTGATGCACGAATCCTGGAAGCGTTCACTGGAAAAATTTGTTGCCATTGGGACGATTTGCGCGTATCCCAAGTACACCCCGGTTCCTTTCAAAGAAGAAGACTTGTGGAACGGGTATCCTGAAGAAACCAATGCTCCCTATGGACTGGCAAAGAAAATGCTTCTGGTGCAGTCGCAATCTTATCGACAGCAGTATGGTTTCAACAGCATCTTTTTACTGCCGGTGAATTTATATGGACCCGGGGATAACTTCAACCCGGCTTCCTCACATGTCATTCCGGCACTGATCCGTAAATGTGTGGAGGCAGTAGACGCAGGACAAACTGAGATCAATGTTTGGGGAGACGGCTCTCCCACCCGTGAATTTTTATACGTGGAAGATGCCGCCGAAGGTATTGTGCTGGCAGCTGAGAAATACAATGATTCTGAACCGGTAAACCTTGGATCGGGATCTGAGATCAGCATCAAAGATCTGGTTGACCTGATCGCAGGCTATACCGGATATAAGGGTACTTTTAACTGGGATACTTCCAAACCCAACGGGCAGCCGCGGCGCAGTCTGGATACGCAGCGTGCCATGAAATTTTTTGGGTTCAAAGCCCAGATGCCCTTTAAAGATGGATTAAAACAGACCATTGACTGGTATCAGGAAAATAAAGGAAGGATTAAATAGGCAGGTATGTCTTCTCTAAATGAACCACGCACAATTGTCATCAAACCATCGACCGGTTGGACGGCTCTGAATCTGAAAGATCTATGGAATTACCGGGAACTGATCTACTTTTTCACCTGGCGTGATCTCAAAGTGCGCTACAAACAGACGGTTTTAGGCGCCAGCTGGGCGATCTTACAACCCGTTCTGACCATGGTGGTTTTCAGCATCTTCTTTGGCGGGCTTGCTCAGGTTCCTTCTGATGGCGTGCCCTATCCGATTTTTTCGTATACTGCGCTGCTGCCCTGGACCCTTTTCTCCAAAGCGCTGCAGGATGCCAGCCGTTCTCTGGTTTCAAGTGCCAACATCATTTCAAAAGTATATTTCCCGCGCTTGATCCTGCCTCTATCTTCCACGCTGGCTGGGCTAGTCGATTTTGCGATCGCGTTTGTTGTTCTTCTGCTGATGATGGTTTTCTATGGAATTCATCCAACGGCGAATCTATGGCTGCTGCTGCCGCTAATACTGCTGGCTCTTCTTACTGCCATCGGTGTGAGCCTGTGGCTTTCTGCGCTCAATGTTATGTATCGTGATGTGGGGCACATGCTTCCTTTCCTGACCCAATTCTGGATGTACATTACACCCATCGCGTATTCCTCTTCTATCGTCCCTGAAGAATGGCGTTTTGTGTACGCGCTGAACCCGTTGACCGGTGTAGTAGAAGGTTTCCGCTGGGCGCTGCTTGGCACAGGTGATGGTCCCGGGATCACGCTGCTGATCTCATCCTGTATTTCCATCTTGATCACGATCACCGGTTTGTTTTACTTCCGGCGGATGGAACGCAAATTTGCTGACCTGGTTTAGGTTCTAAGAGAGAGAATAGCATGAGTAGAACAGCAATCCGTGTAGAACAACTTGGAAAAAAATACAACATCGGTCTGCCGGTGGTTAAATATCCCACCCTGCGCGACCAGATCTCGGAGGGATTCAAGCGTCATGAGAAGGCGGAAAACAGCTTCATCTGGGCGCTGAAGGATGTTTCTTTTGATGTAAATGAAGGACAGGTGCTCGGGGTGATCGGGCGCAACGGTGCAGGAAAGAGCACTCTGCTCAAGATACTCTCACGCGTGACCGAGCCTACCGAAGGATCGGTCGAGATCCGCGGCAGGGTTGGTTCCCTGCTTGAAGTGGGCACCGGCTTTCATCCTGAATTGACCGGGCGGGAAAATATTTTCCTGAACGGTGCTATTCTGGGAATGCAGCGCGAAGAGATCCAGAACAAATTCGATGAGATCGTTTCATTTGCGGAGGTTGAAAAATTCATCGATACACCGGTCAAGCGTTATTCCAGCGGTATGTACTTGCGGCTGGCTTTTGCGGTGGCTGCCCATCTGGAGCCGGAGATCCTGGTGGTGGATGAAGTGCTGGCAGTGGGGGATGCAGAATTCCAGAAAAAATGTCTGGGAAAAATGAGCGATGTCGCCCAGCAGGGCAGAACTGTTCTTTTTGTCAGTCATAATATGTCCGCCATCCTGCGCTTGACCCAGGAAACGCTGGTGATCGATCATGGGAAAATGTTGATGCGTGGTCCAACCACCGAAGCGGTCGATTTTTATCTTTCCGAAGGACTCACTCAAGAAGGTCAGAAAATCTGGCGCGAAGATGAAATTGCATCTACATCCAAACCATTTCACCCTGTTGCTGTCCGTGTGCTGGATAAGCAGGGACATGTGGCAGAAACGGTGCGCTCGACTGAACCCTGCACGATCGAAATTGAATACAAACTGGAAAAATCCATCAAAGGCTTGCGTGTGGGCATCTATTTGCTGACAACCCGGGGAGAATTCATCTTTACTTCTTTTGATACCGATGATATCAAGCAGTACGAAAACAATACGGTGCGCAAAGCTGGGAACTATATCAGCCGGTGTGAAATTCCTGCTAATTTGTTGAATGAAGGGCGCTATGTGATCGGCATAAATGCCAGCACATACCTGATCAAGCGCTATTTTCAGGATGATCAGGCTCTTCTTTTTAATGTTGATCCATCTGGGGCTCCTGGAATGCAGTGGGTTGAAACGCGCCTTGGTCCTATAAGACCTGCCTTGAAATGGCGTATCGAAAACTATGAAAGTGGTGATCTACAACATGGCACAAAGTGATAATACTCAGAGGAAATCAAAAGTATTTATTAAAAAAGTTCTGGGAGAAGTTCCATTAACCGCTGAGCTTTACTGGTTGGTTCGAAATCGCGGCAAAGGGCTGCAAAGCAGATTCTCATTAACTGATTTGGATGAACATATTCCGGAAATTGTTCAGTATCTTGAAAAGCATCCGGCTGCTAAAAAATCTGAAAAGAAGATCCTTGTTTTCGCAACACTGCACTACTGGATCAGCCATGCAGCCATGCTCAGCTGTGCTTTAACCGGCATGGGTTATGATGTTTCGTTTGGATATCTGCCTTATCATGATTGGCAGAATCCGGTAAACCGTTTTGACCTGCGCAGGCAGAATCTGTATGCACAAAGTGTTCTTAAAAAACTCAGTCCTCTGGTAAAAACTTTTTCGTTCCTTAATGTTTATGCAGGCTATAAAACGCTGCCTGCTGATTTGGCACAGCTTGTTGAACGTGTATCCCGCTTCGACTCGCAGTATACCCTGCAGGTAGAAATGGTCGATACGGATGATCCAATTTATCGTATGCGAATGGAGCGGAACGAGAGTATCGCCCGCAGTGCGTTTGCCTGGATGACGGCGAATAAACCGGATACCGTTATCATCCCCAATGGAACGATCCAGGAATTTGCGGTTGTCTATGAAGTTGCCCGTTATCTGGGTATTCCTGTCACAACCTATGAATTTGGTGATCAGCGCCAGCGCGTGTGGATCGCCCAAAATGAAAAGGTTATGGATCAAGAAACGGATGATATGTGGGAAGCTTATCAAGAAACACCGCTGGAGCGCAATGAAAAGCAGAAAATTCATGAACTTTTCGAAGCACGGCGCAAAGCCTCTATCTGGAAGAATTTTTCACGCCTCTGGCAGCGTGCACCGGCAAAGGGTGTAGCGCAAGCCAGAAAAGCGCTGGGGTTGGATGACGAACGCCCGGTTGTGCTGTTGGCAACCAATGTGCTGGGCGACAGCTTGACCCTGGGGCGGGAAGTGTTCACCCACACCATGGAAGAATGGATCGTGCGCACACTGCAGTACTTTATCGGGAAACCCAATGCACAGCTTGTAATTCGTGTCCATCCCGGCGAAGTGCTCACCCACGGGCAATCCATGGTGGATGTGATCGAACATGTCCGTCCTGATCTGCCGGAGCATATCCATCTGATCAAGCCTGAAGATTCCACCAATACATACGACCTTATTGCTGCTGCCGACCTGGGACTGGTTTACACCACTACCGTAGGAATGGAAATGGCAATGAGCGGTGTTCCGGTAATTGTGGTTGGGGAGACCCATTATTCCGGAAAAGGATTCACGATCGATCCGCAATCATGGGTAAAGTATTACAAAATGATCGGAGCGATCCTGCAGGACCCAGACGGATATCGTCTGACCGATGAGCAGATTGATAAGGCATGGGCTTATGCGTATCGCTTTTTCTTCGATTATCCGCTTCCTATCCCGTGGCATCTGGTGGATATGTGGAAAGATTATGAACAGTGCCCCATTGATGAAGTTCTTTCGAAAGAGGGTTTGAAGAAATATGGAATGACTTTCCGCTACCTGGCAGGTGAACCTATTGATTGGGCAGCAATCCGAGATGGAAAGGATACCTATTCTGCATGACGGGAACGGAATTTGATATTCAAGAAGTAAAGAATTTTTATGATGGCATCGGCTGGCAGATGACAGAAGAGGGTGTATATCAAAATGCCCGCTACGAAGATCTACGCCCCGTTTCACGGGATTATATACATAGGTGTCATTTGCGCGTTAACCGCTTCTTAACGCATCAAGGGAAATATATCCTGGATGCCGGATCGGGACCAATCCAGTATCCGGAGTACCTGACATACTCAGAAGGCTATCAGTACCGGGTCTGTCTTGACCTTTCGCATGTTGCGCTTGTGGATGCGCGCAAGCGGATCGGCTCAAAAGGATTATTTGTTGTTGCCGATGTGGCGCATATGCCCTTTGCTGATGATGCCTTTGAATCAGTGGTTTCCCTGCATACTTTTCATCACCTGCCCATGGAAGGGACGAAGCATGCATATCGAGAGGTAAACCGTATTCTCAAACCCAATGGCGCTGCAGTGGTGGTGAATGGCTGGAATTATTCACCTTTTATGAATAGGATGAACTGGTTTATCAGGGCTGGAGAGCGGTTTTCGAGACCTGCTCAGGCGGAAATGAAATCTCAAGAGCCTGCACAGACGAAATCGGCACCGGCATCCAAAAAACCAGCCGGCACTTATGTCGAAAAATTCGACGCGAAGGTTTTTAGAAAAGAAATCATGCCCGAATTCGACATGCGCATCAGCGTGTGGCGCTCGGTTAGCGTGCGCTTTTTACGCGCGGTGATCAAGCCCGGTTGGGGTGGAAAATTTCTTTTAAAGGCGTTATTCTGGTTAGAAGAAGTATTCCCGCGTTATTTTGGGGAGAAGGGGCAATATCCATTGATTATTATGAAAAAAACAGAAGGATGAGGTAGAAGTATCATGGATTGGAGCGATAAAGTAGTACTTGTGACCGGTGGGACCGGTTCGTTCGGAAAAAAATTCATCGAGATCATGTTGAAAGAGTTCCACCCCGGAAAATTGATCGTTTACAGCCGGGATGAGCAGAAACAGCATGAAATGCGCCAGATGGGATATCAGCATGAGAGTTTGCGCTATTTCATCGGCGATATCCGCGATCTGGAACGGCTGCGCCGCGCGTTTCAGGGCGTGGATTATGTTGTGCATGCGGCAGCCTTGAAGCAGGTTCCGGCATGTGAATACAATCCCATGGAAGCGGTGAAGACCAATATTCTCGGCAGCAGCAATGTCATCGATGCCGCGCTGGATGCAAATGTAAGCCGGGTGATCGCCCTCAGCACCGATAAAGCGGTCAACCCTATTAACCTGTATGGTGCCACCAAGCTGGCAGCCGAAAAGCTGTTCGTTCAAAGCAATGCGTATGCAGGTGGTCGTGAAACGCGCTATGCCTGTGTGCGCTATGGAAATGTGGTCGGATCGCGCGGCAGCGTGGTTCCCGTATTTATGCGCCAGCGTAAAAACGGAAAGATCACCATCACGGATGAGCGCATGACCCGCTTCTGGATCTCCCTGGAGCAGGGTGTACGCTTCGTGATCCGCTGCCTGGAGCAAATGCACGGCGGCGAAGTGTTCGTTCCCAAGATTCCCAGCATGAAAGTGATTGACCTGGCGAAAGCGGTTGCCCCTGATGCGGAGATCGAAATCATCGGGATCCGCCCGGGTGAAAAACTTCATGAAGTGCTGATCTCAGAAGATGAAGCGCGCACGGTGGTTGAACTGGATGATATGTATGTGGTGCAGCCGGCGGAAGCGTTTTGGTTTGGGCGCGAATGGGAAGATAAAGGCAGCAAAATTGACGACGATTTCCGCTATGCCAGCAATACCAACACGGATTGGCTGGATATGGATGATATTCAGGAATATATTGCTCCATTTGAATCTTCAGCGGAAAAATAAACCAAAGGAGAAGAAATGCGCATTCTGATTACTGGTGCAAGCGGTTTGCTGGGATTGAACCTTGGACTTCGCTGCAGCGCTGAACATACCGTCGATGGTCTTGTTCATTCTCATATGTTGAAAGAAATTCCTTTTTCGGTTCATGCGGTTGATCTGGAAGAAGAAAAGGATGTGCATACTGTGTTCGACCGCTTTAAGCCGGATGCGGTTATCAACTGTGCCGCTCTGGCGAATGTGGATGCCTGCGAAAAAAGCCCACAGCAGGCGCATATTCTGAATGCGGAAATGCCGGGCTGGCTTGCAGAAGACTGCGACCGGCATGCGGTGAAGCTGGTGCAGATCTCAACGGATGCCGTCTTCAATGGTTTGAAAAGCGGAAAATACACAGAAAAAGATACTACTCATCCACTCAGCCTGTATGCGCGCACAAAATTGGAAGGGGAAAGGAATATTCAGCAGGTAAATTCTTCCGCATTAATCTTGCGGGTTAATTTCTATGGCTTCAGCATTTCACAGCGGCGCAGTCTGGCAGAAATATTTCTGCATACCCTGCAAACCGGAAAAACGATGTTCGGTTTTACCGATGTGCTGTTCAGTCCCCTGTACGTAGTCGATCTTGCCGATATCATGTTGAAGATGATGAAGAAAGACCTTTCGGGTGTGTATCATGTTACCAGCCCCGAATCGTTGAGCAAATATGATTTTGGGAGAAATATCGCCGAAAAATTCGATTTGGATGCGGATTTAATACACCCGATCAGTGTAGAGGAAGCGACTTTCCTCACAGCACCGCGCTCGAAAAACCTTGTCCTTGATCCGCAAAAAGCACAGGATGCCTTAAATATGGAATTGCCCGGTCAAAAAGAAGGGTTGGAGCATTTCTATCGTGATCATGAAGATGGGTTAGCCCAAAAAATCAATAATTTTCATCGAAAATAGTTGCTGCTGTAAAGGAGACCAGAATGACTTTCAAAATTGGAAATCATGAAATTGGATTGAAACATCCCACTTATTTTGTCGCCGATATCGCTGCCAATCATGATGGTGATCTCGAGCGGGCGAAACTGCTGATCAGACTGGCGAAAGAAGCGGGCGCGGATGCAGCCAAATTCCAGAACTTTCAAGCCCCCAAGATCGTTTCAGACCGCGGTTTCAAGACGCTGGGCGGGCAGCAGTCGCATCAGGCGAAATGGAAGAAATCCGTTTTCGAAGTTTATAAAGATGCCTCGGTACCTTTTGACTGGGCTCCTGTTCTGAAAGAAGAATGTGACAGGCAGGGTATTGATTATTTCTCCTCCCCCTATGACTTTGAATCGGTGGATATGCTGGAAAAGTATATTCCGGCTTATAAAATTGGTTCCGGTGAGATCGATTGGATCGAAGCGCTGGAATACATGGCAGCCAAGGGCAAACCGATGCTGATCGCTACCGGTGCCGCAACGATCGGAGAAGTGCAGAAAGCTGTGCATGCCATTTTAAAGATCAATAAAGAGCTGGTTCTCATGCAGTGCAATACCAATTACACTGCCAGCCTGGAAAATTTCAAATATATCAATCTCAATGTTTTAAAAACCTATGCCACTATGTTCCCGCAGGTAATTCTTGGGCTTTCTGACCATACTCCCGGGCATGCCACGGTTCTGGGTGCGGTTACCCTGGGTGCCAGGGTGATCGAAAAGCATTTTACCGATGACAACCACCGCGAAGGACCGGATCATGCCTTTGCTATGAATCCCCAAACCTGGGCGGATATGGTTGAAAATACCCGCCAGTTGGAAAGGGCGTTGGGATCGGCAGATAAGGTAGTGGCTGGAAATGAATTGGAGACAGTGGTCATTCAGCGCCGCTGCCTGCGAGCAGCCCGCGATATTGCAAAAGGGGAAATCTTTACTCGCGAGATGATCGATGTACTGCGACCGGCAGTCAGGGGTGCGATCCTGCCTGATCAGATTGAAAAGGTGATCGGGCTGTGTACCATTGAAGATATCCCTGCCGGGCAGGAAATCTATTGGACGGACCTGGGCAAGAAAAAATAGGAAGGATCGCCTTTTGCGTATTCTTTATTGTTCTCAGGATTACTCCCCTCACGATCACCGCTTTTTAAACGCTCTTTCAAAGAGCGGACATTCCATTTACTGGCTGCGGCTTGAAGATCGAAAGCGCAACCTTGAAGCGCGTGATCTTCCTGAATCCATCCATCCGGTAATTTGGCGGGATGGAAAAGAAGCAGTACGCTGGTGGCAGTATCCTGAATTGAAGAGGAAATTTCAAAAAGTTATCCGGGAGATAAAACCAGATTTAATCCATGCCGGACCGATCCAGACGGTTGCCGTTCTGCCTGCCATGCTGCAGTTTCATCCATTAGTGAGCATGTCGTGGGGTTTTGATATGCTGCAGGATGCCGAACGCAGTCCGATCTGGAAAAGCACAACGAAGTATGTGCTGCAAAGGACTGACCGGCTGTTTTGCGATTGTCAGACGGTGAAGAAGAAAGCGGTGAAATGGGGCTTTCCGGCAGATAGAGTGACCGTGTTCCCGTGGGGAGTGGATCTAAAGCGTTTTAGCCCGCAACCCGGACAGAAAAGATCGAAAGAATTGATTTTTCTCAGTACGCGTTCATGGGAACCACGCTATGGGATCGATGTGGCGCTGAAAGGTTTTGCACTGGCAGCGCGCCAGAAGAAAGACCTGAAAATGATCATGCTCAGCGGCGGCTCGCAAGAAGGCTGGGTTCGAAATTTCATTCATGAAAATAAACTTGAGCAGAATATAGAACTGCGCGGGCAGGTCAACAATGATGATCTCACGCAAATTTATAACTCTGCGCAGGTATATCTCAGCGCATCGCATGTAGATGGTTCTTCGGTCGCGCTCATGGAAGCGCTAGCCTGTGGAACACCGGCGCTGGTTTCGGATATTCCCTCCAATCTGGAATGGGTCAGCGATGGTGTGGAAGGCTGGGTTTTCAAAGACAGTGATGCCGCGGATCTGGCGCGTGTGATCCTATCCATTGCTGCTCATCCAGAAAAACTGGAGACTGCTTCCAACCATGCCCGTCAAAAAGCAGAGCGGAATGCAGATTGGGAGAATAATTTCAAAACTTTGCTGGAGGGGTATACTCTGGCGTGGAAAGAAACTGTGAAATGACCGAGAAGAAGATCATCGCTATCATTCAGGCTCGCATGGGTTCCAGCCGCTTACCAGGAAAGGTACTGCGGGATATTCATGGCAAACCCATGCTGCAGTGGGTGGTTGAACGGGCACGCAAAGCAGCCACACTTAGTGAAGTGGTGGTGGCAGCCACGGACGACCCCAGTGATGACATTTTGGAGCAGATTTGTGCTGAACGGTGCATTCCCTGTTTGCGGGGAAGCGTGTTTGATGTACTGGATCGCTATTATCAGGCAGCTAAAGAGTGCCAGGCGGATGTGATCGTACGCATTACCGCGGACTGCCCGCTTATCGATCCGGGATTGATCGACCTGGTGGTACAGCGCTTTTTGGATGAAAAAGCGGATTTTGCAGCCAATCGTCTTCCGCCGCCCTATAAGCGTACCTATCCGATCGGTCTGGATGTGGAAGTGGTTTCTTTTTCTGCCCTGGAAAGAGCCTGGAAAGAAGCTGAAGGGAAGCACGAACGTGAACATGTGCTGCCGTATCTCTATGATGAGCCGGGGCGTTTTCGAGTTCTGGTGGTGGATAATGAGGAAGATCTGGGAGCCTGCCGCTGGACGGTGGATACCCAGCCTGACCTGCGTTTTGTTCAAGAAGTAGTAGCCCTGCTGCCGGATAAAGAGAATTTCACCTGGCTGGATGTATTGAAGATTGTGAAAGAACATCCGCAGTTAACAGAGATCAACGCGGAGATCAAGCATAAAACGGTCTTTGATGTGGATGAGCGCGCAAAGGAAAAAGGAAAAAAGCATGAGTGATGCATTGGTCACTTTCTTCACTGCTCCCAAGCCGTTCACCAATTCCCATATCAATATTATTCAGCGCAATGCGGTTCGATCATGGAAGAACCTTGGTGATTCCATTCAGATCTTTCTGATGGGGAACGATGCGGGGATCGCGGAAGCCGCCAAAGACCTGCAGGTTCGACATTTTCCGCACGTACGCTGCAATGAAAAAGGCACGCCGCTGATCAGCTCCATGCTGCAGGTGGCGCGTGAAAACAGCCAGAGCCCTTATCTGTGCATCATTAATACCGATATTCTGGTGCTGCCGGAAATGCTGACGGTACTGAAATCGGTTGCTGAACAGATGGAGAGGTTCCTGCTGGTCGGGCAGCGTTGGGATGCTGCCATTACGGGACTGCTGCCGGCGGATGAAACTCTCTTTCCATTTCTCAGAAAAGAACTCGCCCGCATCGGCAGGCTGCATCCTCCCATGGGCAGCGATTATTTCCTCTTCCCGCGTGCCTGCTATACCAAAATCCCTGATTTTGCCATCGGCAGAGCCGGCTGGGATAACTGGATGATCTATAAAGCGCGCCTGGAAGGCTGGAAGGTGATCGATGGCAGCCGTGCGATCACCATCATCCATCAAGATCATGATTACAGCCATTTCAAAGATGGCAAGGCGCACTATCATCAGCCGGAAACAAAAGTGAATGTGATGCTGGCGGGGGGAGAGCATACCATTTACACCCTGCATGACGCGCAGCGGAAGATCATTGAGGGTAAGATCGAACGGATACCCGTAACATGGAAACGCTTCTGGAGAGAAGCAGAGATTTTCCCGGCTGCGGTGCTGAAAAGCCCATTCTTAGCAAAACTCTCTTATTATCTTTTCCACCCCCGAAAAGCGTATGCTTATTTGCGAAGCAGATTGACCAAACGTTCCGGCGATTAATCCCTTTTTATTCTGTACAGGCTTCTCCGTAGTTGAATTCTTCCAGATTCCACAGGTCGCTGGATGTTCCAACTGTTGGGGTGAACCCGCACATATCCGATCTGGCAATGCTGACATCAGCCTGGTAAAACAGCGGGATCATGGGCAACGCCTTTTCGATCTGTGTCTGCATTTCTTTATCTATCAGACCGGCATTTTTGCAGAGCTGTTGTATCTGCTCTATCTTCTCGATACCCGGCAGCACGAAAGCAAGCCATTCTTCATTCAATGAGTTACAGGGGAATCCGGTGGGAATATATTGTGAAAATGGGATGATATCAAAATCACCGCTGGCAAGTGGTCCATCCTGCGCCTGAAATTCCCAGGTTGGTATGGTTTCGATCTCTGTCTGAATACCGCAATCCTGTAGGGAAGCCTGCACGGCGGCGGATTCGCGCTCATAAAACGGGGTATCCGGCACGGTCAGGGTCAGCACCAGAGAGGTGCCGTCTGCCACCGAAGACACATTCTGTGCTACCCGGGCGGTATTGTTGCTGCCGTCATCATCGATCCATCCCATATCTTCCAGCATCTGGGCTGCTGCTTCCGGGGAGTATCCATCCTCTTTGGAAGAAATGTCGAAAAGCGAGTCAGTGGGAAAAGCCATGGTGAAATTGGTTTTACTGTCGATGTAGGTGCGATCGAGACACAGGGAAATCACAGGCTGAAGATCTGCTACTTCGGGTCGCTGCGGGTTCAACCACAATCCCTGCAGAATGGAATTGGGCAGAAAATTGACCTGCAGTGCAGGGGTAAGATAATAACCAAGCAGATAATCCATAACATCGTACTGGTCAGAAAAATCAACAGTAGAATCAGCTACATCGCATTGGTCGGTGTAAATAGTTTCCCCATCCGAACTCCAGTTGTATTCCAGAATTTCATAAGGCGCATAGTCGAATTCCAGGGAAGCGATGTTCGCATCGCCCTCCGTTGAGACAAAGCGGAATTCTAATTGATCAAAATAAGGCAGCCCTTCATCAGAGCGGAAATAATAGGGATTCTTTTCCAGCAGGATCGATCCTTCATCCCATTCTGTGATCTGATAGGCTCCCCATCCAAGTGGGGTTTGATTGGCAAGATCTGCATCTGCGATTTCTGCCGCGGAATAACCCTCCCAGCTGTGCATCGGCAGGGGAGAGAAGAAATATGCTTCCGGTTTTTGCGGGATGAGCCCGGGTAGGAGTACTGTTTGAACGGCTGTATCATCCAGTGCAGTATAGCTGGAAAGCTGTTCTACACTGTTCTTATCGCTGGGTGTGGCGGAATCGGCTGCCAGGGTATAAGAATAAGCGGAATCGGCAGCGGTTAAAGGGGTTCCATCGGACCACAGCAGGTTATTTTTAAGCTTGAAAAAGATGGCTGCTTGTTCCATGGTGACCGGAGTTATTCCATCCCATAAAACAGCGCAATCGGCAGAGCTGCAGCCGTTGGGCTGATAGGGAACGCCAGCAGTCAGGGGAACCTGTTCTCCTGCAGTGTTCAGGATCAGCTCTCCTTCCTTCACCAGCACGGTATTTATCACCATTCCTCCGTTTTCAATACTCGGGATGGATTCAAGGATAACGGGATTAATCTCTCCATTCACGATATCGAAGGGACCGTCATAAATCGCCTGCAGGATATCCCATTCCACCTGAGTGCTGGCTTTATAGAGGTAGAGTGAAGCCGGTTCATAGCCCAGGCAGATGGTCAGCTTGCGCTGTTCAGGGGTAGATGAGATTTCAGCACCGGATTCTTCTGCTTCCTGGGTAGAAGGGGAGGCGTCTGCCTGACTGCAGGAAGTGAGGGGAATGGAGAGGAAAATACAAAGGAATATGAAAATGGATAGTAGCTTTTTCTTTGTCATTTTGCGATTATACGATAATTTCAATATTTACCGAAGCGTTGGTACAATCATTGTATGGTAGCATTAATCCTGCTTTTGGAGAAGTGGAATGCGTGTTGGTCAAAACCCAGCGAAAAAAATTAAAACAGTAATAAAACCACAGCGGATCACGATCGCAGTATTGAATTACATACCCAATCAGCAGGGTTATTTTGCAGAATCGTTTGAAGTGTTGAAGCGCTGTTTGGGCAGCATTATTGAAAATACCGGACTACCGTATGATTTGATGGTCTTTGATAACGGCAGTTGTGCTGAAGTGAAAGATTATCTGCTTGAACTGCAGGCAGCCGGACAGATCCAATATCTGGTTTTTTCGGAGAAAAACATTGGCAAAGGCGGCGCCTGGGAATTCATTTTTCATGCTGCAACGGGCGATGTTATTGCGTATAGTGATAATGATGCTTATTATTATGCCGGCTGGCTGGAAGAAAGCCTGAAGGTACTGGAAACTTTCCCGGATGTAGGAATGGTCACAGCACGTCCTCTGCGCACCATACCGGAACTATCAACGAATACTATTCGCTGGGCAAAAAATACACCAGAAGCGCAGCTGGAAGAAGGTGATTTCATCAGCTATGAGGAATACTACGAGTTTTCTTCCACACTCGGTTATTCGGATGAAAAACTGAAAAAGGAATACAAGAATAAAAAGGATATCCGATTGACGTATGAAAATGTTCAGGCGTATGTGGGGGCAAACCATTTTCAATTTCTTGGATGGAAGAAGATCCTGCAGAGCGTAACTCCTTTTGATATGCAGAAACCGTTAGGGCAGGTGAAACAGCTGGACGAAAGGCTGAATACCGGCGGTTTCTTACGATTAATGACCACAAAACCATTGATCCAGAATATGAGTAATCATGTTCCGGGATCATTGAAAGAAGCGGAACAAAAGCTCGGAAAGAAAAATTTCCACCTTCGCGATGTACCGATTCTAAAAAAAATCTTATTATGGACGCACGATCGCATTTTTAAAATTTATTATGGCAAATAAATTACCTCCCTTTAACGAAAAGAAGAAATACAAGATTTTCATCAGCGCTGATCATGGGCTGGCGATTGTATATTTTTTACAGACAGATGTGGTTCCCGCTCTTATTTATGAAGATGTGGAAGTGATCTTATTAACGGACGATGAATTGGTCGAAAAAATGCAGGACCGTTTTGGACAGCCCGGTTTGGTGGTGGAAGGGCTGCAGTTGAAGGCAGTGAAAGATTACCTCAATTCTTATAAGCCTTCCAAGCAGTGGTGGTTCAATTTTTTCCGCCGCGTAGGTGCTTCTAAAAAGATCAATACCGAGGCTCTTGATTCTCATATTCGCCAGGTGGAAGGAGAAGCTACCGGCACCCGGGCATCCTTTGTCAGTTTTATCCGCATCCTTATCTTCTTCCTGCGAAATTCAAAGATAGCCAGAAAGTGGCTGGTGCACAGCCAGATGAGTTTTGTGCCGGATGGGCATGGAATCTATACTGACCTGTTTGATAAATATCAACCTGATCTGGTAGTTGCCAGCACCCCGGCATGGCGCAACGATCGTATTCTCATCCGCGAAGCTGCCAGAAGAAAAATACCGACCGCTTCGGTTATCGTTGGGTGGGATAATCCCTCCAGCTACAGCTTGAACGGCGGCAAGGTGGATTGGATCACATGCTGGTCGGAGATCCAGAAAGAAGAACTGGTAAAAGGATCGGATTGGGCACCGGAAAAGGTAAATATCGGCGGTATTCCCTCGTATGATGGATATTTCCAGAAGAAGTGGTTGATGACAAAAGAGGAATACTACCGGTGCCATCATCTTGATCCGAAGCGAAAACTGCTCGGCTATGCGTGCAGTTTTACAACCTTCTCCCCGAATTATCAGAATATCGAAGCGATCATCGAACTTATGGAAATGAATGAGCTGGTGAAACCCTGCCAGCTGTTGATTCGTCTGCATCCTAACCATTTTTTGGATGATCCGCTTTTTAAAGCTGAAAAAGAACACATCACGCGGCTTGCGAAAAACAATCCACATGTTCATCTTGTGGAACCCGTTCCGCTTGGTGGAGACCTGGGATATTATTCGGGTGAAGATATGCCGGAGAAATCTTCCATGATGGCGTATTCCGATGTGTTTCTCACCGTTTATTCCACCATGGTGGTAGAAGCATCCATCCACGATACACCCATCGTGAGTGTATGTTTTGATGTTCCCGGCGGGTGGGGAGAATCGAACCGGTTTTATCTGCCGCTTTCCAAGATCGGCAACTGGCCTACTCACAAACGATTTATCGATTCAGGAGCTGGAAGAGTGGCTTTAAACAAGCAGGAATTGAAAGAACATATCAACACGTATCTGAAATATCCTGAAATAGATATGGAAAATCAACGAAAATTCATTCAAAATGAATGTACGTATACCCATACGGAAGCAGGGCGTCGAACGGCAGGATTTTTACTGTCTTTGATACGGCAATAAAAGAGGAGACTGAGCTATGCCAAGAATAGGAATGAATCCCTCTCGTGGACAAAGCACCGATTATAAACCAGCTAAAGTATCTCTGGTCATGCTGACCTATATCCCCAATGATATCGGCTACTTTGAAAAGCGATTTGAGGTTATGCGCATCAGCCTGGAAAGCTATATTAAAAATACGACCATACCGCATGATCTGATCGTTTTCGATAATCACAGCAATGAAAAGGTTGTGCACTATCTGAAAGAGATGCGCGATAAGGGCATGATCGATTATCTGATCTTATCCAACCGCAACATCGGCAAAATGGGTGCGCTGCAGATCGCTTTCAAAGCCGCCCCCGGTGAGATCATCGCATACAGTGATGACGATGTATTTTTCCTACCGGGCTGGCTGGAACGCCATCTTGAAGTGCTCGAAACATATCCCAAGGTGGGCATGGTCACCGGTTTGTATATTCGCCTGCACATGAAAGAAGGGATCGGCTCCGTGCTGCGGTTTGCGCAGGAAGAAGAAGGCGTCGAAATGCACCGGGGAGATCTGATCTCAAAAGATCTACAGCTTCACTACATCGATAATACCGGGCGCACCTGGGAGCAGTATCAGAAAGAAACAGAAGGATTGGAGGATATCTCCCTGACCTATAAAGGCGTATCCACTCTGGCTTCTGCGGGGCATTATCAATTCGTGACCCGTAAAGATGTAATTCTGCAGGCTCTGCCGGGAGTATGGCAGAATCAGCTCATGGGAAAGATGCGCGAGCTGGATCTGCAGATCGATCTGATGGGCTATCTGCGTTTGTGCACCGATCCGGCAACCATTCGACTGCTGGGAAATGTGATCAATCCCGAAATGGCTGAACAGATCAACCAGTATGGTTTCTCGGTGGTTTCCAGTGAAGTGGAGAGCCAGCCCCTGACCCTGAAGACCAGATTCATGCGGCTGCCTCTTGTAAAACGGATTGCCTACTTCCTTTATAACAGGCTCTTCAAGATCATTAATACCTGAAATGAATGGTTTTGAAGACTGCTGAAAATGGGATAATGGATAAACCATGAAAATTCTTATCGCAGGGTTGGGATCGATCGGACGCAGACACCTCCGCAACCTGGTGGATCTGGGGGAGAGAGATATTCTTCTCTACCGTACCCATCAAGCCACTCTCCCGGATGCTGACCTGGTGCAGTTCCCTGTAATAACCGACCTGAATGAGGCGCTTGCTCAAAAACCCGATGCGGTGATCATCTCGAATCCGACCGCTCTGCATATGAAAGTTGCCATTCCCTGTGCGAAAAAAGGATGTGCGCTATTTCTGGAAAAACCGCTCAGCACCGATTGTCAAGAGATCGCATCTCTGCGGGAAATTCTGCATAAAACGGGAAAATCAGCCCTGGTAGGTTTTCAATTCCGTTTTCATCCTGCTTTTCAGCAGATCGCCTGCTGGGTACAGCAAGGGATGATCGGCAGGGTGATATCTGCCAGCGTGTTCTGGGGAGAATATCTACCCGGCTGGCATCCATGGGAAGATTACCGTGCTTCTTACAGCGCGCGTAAAGATCTGGGAGGAGGGGTGCTGCTTACTCTATGCCATCCCATTGATTACATTCGCTGGCTGCTGGGAGAAGTAAAATCAGTTTCCGCATTCGTAGGAAAAATTAGCGATCTGGATTTGGAAGTGGAAGACCTGGTTGAATTAACCATGCAGCATGAAAATGGAGCGCTTTCTCATATCCATTTGGATTATTTCTCCCAACCGAAACGCCATACACTGGAGATCTCCGGCAGTCGCGGAACCATTCTATGGGATGAAACCAGCGATGAAGTAA
This sequence comes from Anaerolineaceae bacterium, assembly GCA_963674975.1. Classification (GTDB taxonomy): domain Bacteria; phylum Chloroflexota; class Anaerolineae; order Anaerolineales; family Anaerolineaceae; genus UBA4781. Next base: position 902,173 of record OY771913.1, on the reverse strand, counting down.
AGCTATTTCAAGCCGAAGAAGAACGCTGGCTTTCATACAAACCGCCGCTTGCGTTTGAACGAAATACACTGTTCCTATCTGAAATGAGCCACTTTCTGGATATTTTAAAAAATAACAAAGAACCGGTTTGTTCTTTTGAAGATGGGGCGCGGAACCAGCAGATCATTGCGGCTGCCTATCTTAGCGGGGAGAAGCAACAACAAACCGTTTTACTAGATGATTTACTAAAGGATATTTCATGAGTGTGATCGAACAGATCTTTAATATAAAAGACAAAGTGATATTGGTGACGGGAGCTGCGGGATTGATCGGCTCTAAATTCTGCGCTGTTCTGGCAGAAGCAGGCGCAAAAGTTGCCGCTGCTGATCTGCAAGAAGAAAAAACGCTGGCAATTGCGAAAGAACTGCAGGCAAAACAGTTTCAGGCAGCAGGATTTCAGGTCGATATCACCTCTCAAGAATCCGTTCGTCAAATGATGGAGCAGATCGTAGAGCGTTTTGGCAGGCTGGATGTGCTGGTGCACTGTGCGGCGCTGGATCCAAAATTCGATAAGGCAAATAAAGAAAAGCAAACTACCGGATTTGAGGATTTTCCAATTGAACTCTGGCAGAAAGCGCTCGATGTGAACCTGACCGGCACTTTTTTGTGCACACAGGAAACAGCACGCATCATGGCGAAACAGGGTTCCGGAGCAATTGTGCTGGTTTCTTCAATTTATGGCATGGTAGCCCCTGACCAGCGTATTTATCAAAAAGGATTGTTCAAACCTCCCTATTACAGCGTTTCGAAAGCCGGCATTCTGGGATTGACCCGCTATGTGGCTTCTTACTATCGGGGGAAGAACATTCGTGTTAATGCACTTTCTCCCGGCGGGATTTATAATGACCATGATGACCAATTTGTCAAAGAGTATTCCGCGCGCACGATCTTGAATCGTATGAGTGATGTTTCTGAATTGAACGGCGCGCTGCTCTTTCTGGCGTCAGACGCATCGAGTTATATGACTGGTGCAAACCTGGTTGTGGATGGCGGATGGACTGCCTGGTAAAAAAGGATGTAGATGATGAATAAAAAACAGCCTGAAGTACTCGCGATCATCCCTGCAAGGGGAAAATCAAAAAGCATCCCGCGCAAGAATATCAAAGAATTTGCCGGATATCCTTTGATCGCCTACAGCATTGCTGCCGGGCTTCAAGCCAAGATGGTAACCCGGGTGATCGTCTCGACGGATGATGAAGAAATTGCCGCTGTCGCCAGAAAATATGGGGCAGAAGTACCCTTCATGCGCCCTGATGAATTTGCTCAAGATCAAACTGCTGACCTGCCTGTTTTTGAGCATGCGCTGGGTTGGTTGAAAGAGTATGAGAACTATGAACCGGATGTGGTCATTCAGCTGCGTCCAACTTCTCCCGTTCGTCCAATAGATTGTATTGATAATGCCGTATCGATCCTGCTGGCACATCCCGAAGCGGATTGTGTGCGAGGGGTGGTGCTGGCAGGGCAGAATCCCTACAAGATGTGGAATATTCAGGAAAATGGAGCGTTAGGTCCCATCCTAACTGTGAAAGGGATAAAGGAAGCCTATAATACACCGCGCCAAAACCTGCCCACCGTATATTGGCAAACCGGGCATATCGATGCCATTCGACCGGCGACCATCCTGAAAAAGAATTCAATGACCGGTGATGTGATCTTCCCCCTGGTTATCGACCCATTGTTTACAGTGGATATCGACACTATGCTGGATTGGCAGAATGGAGAGCGTCTGGTGCAGCAGGGAAACCTGGACATGGTTTACCCCACCGGGGGAAAGGAAGCTTTTCCCGAGAAGATTTCATTGGTGTTAATGGATTTTGATGGTGTCATGACAGATGACCGGGTATGGGTGGATGAAACAGGTCACGAGATGGTGGCTGCCAATCGCGGCGATGGATTGGGTATCAGCATGGTGAAGAAAAAATTAGGCATCGAGATGATCGTGATCTCAAGAGAGATCAATCCGGTGGTCGCCCGCCGCTGTGAGAAGCTGCGGATTCCTTACTATCAGGGTGTAGACAACAAAGGAGAACTCGTCGATACAATTCTTTCAGAAAGAAAGTTAAGTCGTGATGAGGCGGCATATATCGGAAATGATGTGAATGACCTGGAGTGCTTTGAGCGGGTTGGATTCCGCGCAGCCCCGGCAGATGCGCACACTGCGGTGAAGCAGAAAGCGGATCTGATTCTTCAGAAACGTGGAGGAAAGGGAGCCGTGCGTGAGTTTTGCGACCTCCTGATCGAAAAATATTTGCAGTAATTAAACAGTGTATTAACATTCTGTTTTACGAACCAGAAAACAAAGCTACAGGTTATAATATTTTTCCTGTATAAGAAATATAAACAATATGGAGAAACCTGCATGATCGATATCCATTTTTACCAAAAAGTATATGATTTGAAATACCGTGTAATGAAAGGGGAGAAGTTCGACAGGGAATATTTAATTCAGAAACTGGAAGAATTTCGCCGCCCTGAACCTGTTTTGTACAACATCGAGACTACCAATTTATGCAACATGCGCTGTGAGATGTGCCCGCGTACCACCATTATGACGCGTCCCATCGAAACCATGGAGCCGGAACTTTTTAAAAAGATCATTGACCAGCAGCGTCCCTGGACGCAAGAAGAATGGAAGCAGTGGGAGACTTTTGTCACCGAGAAATATCAGATCAAACCGGATGATATGAGCGAAAACCATTTCTTCCTGTACGTCATTCCCAAAGTGATCGTGCTGCACGGTTACGGTGACCCATTGCTGGATAAAGATATCCCCCTGTATGTGAAGTGGATGACAGAAAAAGGAATTCCCAGCTACTTTAGCTGCAATCCGGCAAATATCAACATGAAACGCACCATTGAAACCTTTGAAAATGGACTGGATTACATTAAGTACTCTATTGAAAGTGTGGATGATACCAAGCATAAGCAGATCAGAGGATATTTATCGAATTTCACCGACAGCTACGAAGATATTCTGGAATTACTGAACGTGAAAGCACAGAAGAATCTATCCACAACCATCGTCATTACCATGCTGAACCTGAACAAGCCCAATCAAATGGAAGAATTCGAGCGCTTGAAAGAGAAATTCAAAGATTTGGATGTCTACATCTATCTGAAGAGTCAGGATCAACAGTGGTATGAAGACAACAAAGCCGGCACCCAATCCATTCACTGGATCGAATTCTGCCAGTTCCCCTGGTCATCCATGACCATTAAATCGAATGGCGAATCTTGCGAATGTGTTGAAGATTTCAATAATGAAATTGTCTTAGGAAATGCCCGCGAGCAATCGCTGCGTGATATCTGGAACGGTGAGAAATATAAGAAGTTCCGTATGGATCATTTTGATCTGACCCCGGGGATTAAGTGCACGGAACAGTGCGACATGAATTTGATCGGAAGCTTTTTAGGTTCATAAAACAGGAAATGAGGAGATTTGTATGAATCGAGAGATTAAGATCGGGAGTAAAACCGTAGGGGATGGTCATCCTACTTATGTTGTAGCGGAGATCGGGATCAATCATAACGGCAACCTGGATATTGCCAAGGAATTGATCATGGCTGCGAAAGACGCCGATGTGGATGCCGTGAAATTTCAGAAACGGACTCCGGAAGTCTGTGTTCCAAAGGAGCAGCAAAACCAGATGCGCGAGACTCCCTGGGGATATATCCCCTACCTCGAGTACCGCTATAAGGTGGAATTCGGCGAAAACGAATATAAAGAGATCGATCGATTATGCAAACAGGTGGGGATCGATTGGTTTGTCTCGGTCTGGGACCCCGATTCAGTGGATTTCATGGAACAATTCTCCCCCGTTTGCTACAAGCTGCCCTCCGCATCTTTAACGGATGATGAATTATTGATGAAAGTACGCAAAACCGGTCGACCGATGATCCTTTCAACAGGTATGTCCACGTTTGACCAGATCAACCACGCGGTGGAGCTGGTGGGTCAGGAAAATTTGCTGATCACCCATGCCACAAGTGCTTATCCGTGTGATCCCCAAGAATTGAACTTGAAAATGGTTCAAACCCTGCGCGAAAAATTTTCCTGCCCCATTGGGTATTCAGGACACGAAGTTGGTCTGGTAACCTCGGTGGTAGCAGTGGCTATGGGCGCCTGCCTTGTGGAGCGCCATTTCACACTCGATCGTGCCATGTGGGGCAATGATCAGGCTGCCTCTGTCGAGCCGGTTGGCTTCGAAAGACTGGTGAAATATATCCGTGTGACCGAAGATGCGCTGGGTGATGGTGTGAAAAAAGTTTATGACAGCGAAATGTCTTCACTGAAAAAGCTGCGCAGGGTGAAGTAAACACCAAAACTGACCGGCAGCATTTCGGATTCATAATACAATAGTCCTGTGGAAAATCCAATTCATCGAGTTTCCCAAAAATTGAAACGCGAACATCTGCATTCTATCAATAGAGTGCGGATCGCTCGCATATCCGGGCAGCTTCCCAAAGCGGATCCGGGTAAAGCACCGATCGTTGTTCTCAATGCCTCTACACGGTTGGAAAGCATCAGCTTGAATGCCGGTTTTTCTCTGATTACTGCCTGGGCGCTGCGTATGGCAGGTTACCCGGTGATCCATTTTGTGTGTCAGCGGGGAATGAGCCGTTGTGTTCTGGGGACCGATCGCGGTGATTTGGAAAAGGCTCCCCCCTGTGAAAAGTGCCTGGCTACCTCAAAGAATCTCTACCAGAATGCCAGCGTGCAGCCCTTTGTGTTCCAGATTGATGGGGTTGTTCAAAAACAAATAGAGCGGTTCAATCTCAAGCAGCTAGAAGAATTCAAAGTAGATGGAGTGCCGATAGGCGACCTGATCATTCCTTCCATGCGCTGGATCCTACGGCGTCATCATCTGCAGGACAACGAAAGCACCTGCCGGTTAGCGCGCCAGTATATCCTTTCAGCCGTGAGCATCATGCGACAGTTTGCTGATCTGCTGGATCGAGTGCATCCGCAGGCTGTTCTGGTATTCAACGGTATGTTTTACCCCGAAGCGGTGGCGCGTTTTCTTGCCCTGCAGCGCGGGATTTCTGTTATTACGCATGAAGTAGGTATGCTGCCGCTGTCTGCCTTCTTCACCAGCGGAGAAGCGACAGCCTATCCTATCGATATTCCTGACGGTTTTCAATTATCTGAAAAGCAGGATCAACGACTGGATGATTATTTATCGCAGAGGATAGAAGGAAATTTCAGCACAGCCGGTGTTGAGTTCTGGCCTGAAATGCGTGCCATCGATCCTGCCTTTCAAAAAGAAATAGCGGCGTTCAAAACAGTCGTTCCAATTTTCACCAATGTGGTGTTTGATACCAGCCAATCGCATGCCAATGTACTTTTCCCGCATATGTTTGCCTGGCTGGAAGCGGTGTTGAAATCCGTCCGTGCTCACCCTGAAACACTGTTCATCATCCGCGCTCACCCCGATGAACTGCGCCCCGGAAAGGAAAGCGCAGAAACCGTGGCGGAATGGATCAAACGGAATCATGTGCTTGAACTCCCCAATGTGCGCTTTATCAATGCCAGGGAATTCATCAGCTCCTATGATCTGATCAAAACAGCCAAGTTTGTCATGGTCTACAATTCCACCATCGGGCTGGAAGCATCGATCCTTAAAAAACCGGTGCTGTGTGCCGGTAAAGCGCGCTATACCCAGCTTTCCACCGTGTTTTTCCCGCAGACTCAAGAGGCTTTCTGTGCGCTGCTGGAAGATTTCTTATCCAAAAATCAGATCGATGTGCCCGATGAATTCATCACCAATGCCCGCAAGGTGCTTTACAGCCAGCTGTTCATGGCTTCTCTGCCATTTGATGCTTTTCTGGAAGATGAGCAGCACTGGAAGGGATTTGTAACAGTCAAGGACTTTAAAATTGATTTGTTGAAAGCGCAGAATTCTTCTACAATTAGGACAATCTTGCGTGGAATTCAAGAGAAGGAGCAGTTTTTACTCAAATCATGAAACCGGTCTGTTCGATTATTATTCGCGCCTTCAATGAAGAAAAACATATCGGCAAGCTTTTACAGGGTATCGATTCCCAAACGGTAAAACCGGTGCAGGTCATTCTGGTTGATTCCGGTTCTACGGATAAGACGGTTTCCATCGCTGAAGCTTCCGGTGCCACTATTGTCCATATTAAACCCGGGCAGTTCACGTTTGGGCGTTCTCTCAATATGGGAATTTCTCATGCCGAAGCAGATATTGTGGTTTTTGCCAGTGCGCATGTTTACCCGGTTTACCCTGATTGGCTTGAAAAAATGCTGGAGCCTTTTAAAGATGAAAAGGTGGCTCTGGTTTATGGAAGACAAACAGGCTGCGATACATCAAAATATTCCGAGCTGCAGGTGTTCAAGCACTGGTATCCGGAAATTTCCGATCCTGACCAGATGACCCCTTTCTGCAATAATGCCAATGCAGCCATACGCAGAGAGCTTTGGCAGAAGCATCCCTATGATGAAAGCCTGACCGGTCTGGAAGACCTGGCATGGGCGACCTGGGCGAAAGAGAAGAATTACAGGATCGCTTATAGCGCTGAAGCAGAAATTGTGCATGTGCATAACGAAACGTGGAAAGGCGTCTACAACCGCTACCGCCGCGAGGGAATGGCATTCAAGCATCTCAATCCACAAGCCACATTTTCTTTCTGGGAATTTTTACGAGTTCTACGGAAAAATGTGTTCAACGATTGGCATGAGGCGCGTTTGCAGAAGAAACTTGCGAAAGAGTTTTGTCCTATCCTAAAGTTCCGTCTATGCCAGTTCTGGGGTACCTATCAGGGCTACCGCCAATCGGGACCGCTTACCTGGCATTTGAAGCGCTCATTTTATTATCCGCGAACGGAAATTGAGATGGATAATAAGAATGGTAGAGAGGGTGTGCCGCCAATTTCCTATGACCAGGTATCCACCCCTCAGGATACAAAGGAGAGTGATCGATGAAATTTGAAAAGATTGTAGCTCTGGTTCCCATGCGCCACCATTCGCAGCGCGTTCCGCAGAAGAATTTCCGCGACCTGGCGGGCAAACCTCTATATATGCATATTCTTACCTCCCTCACCCAATGCAAGCTGATCGATGAGATCGTGGTGGATACCGACAGCCCAACTATCCATGAAGGTATTGACGAACATTTTCCGACCATTACTGTTCTTGACCGTCCGGAGCATTTACGGGCGGATACGGTACCTATGAATGAGATCCTGTTCTATGATACCGGAGAAGTCGAGGCAGATCTGTATCTGCAAACCCACAGTACAAATCCTTTACTTTTAAGTGAGACGGTCACCAAAGCAATCGAGGAATTCTCGGCGGTTTATCCTGCTTATGATTCCCTCTTTTCTGTTACCCGCCTGCAGAGCCGCCTGTGGGATGAACTGGCACGACCCATTAATCATAATCCTGCCATTCTGCTGCAAACACAGGACCTGCCGCCGGTGTATGAGGAAAACTCGTGCCTTTATTTGTTCACCCGTGAGAGTTTGCTGAGAAAACGCACCCGCATCGGGGATCGACCATTTCTGTTCGAGATTTCCGCTCTGGAAGCGCAGGATATTGATGAGGAGCAGGATTTTCTCATTGCAGACCTGCTGATGAAATACCGCCTGCGCAGCGACTTGTTATAATTTCAAGGGAAAGAGAAAAAATATGCCTACGGTTTTACTTTCTGCACCCTATATGCTCCCCTTTGTGGAGCGTTTTAAACCGGTCTTCAGCCATTATGGGATCGATCTGATCGTCCCTGATGTGCACGAACGCATGGAAGAAGAGCAGATCCTGGAATATGCCGGAAAGTTCGATGGCACCATCTGCGGCGATGACCGCTACTCGGAACGGGTGATCCGGCAGTGCCTGCCGCGCTTGAAGGTGATCTCCAAGTGGGGAACCGGTATCGACGCGATCAATAAACCTTTTGCCGAAAGTATGGGTGTGATGGTAGGAAATACATTGAATGCATTTACCTTACCCGTCTCTGATTCGGTGCTGGCATATATTCTGGCTTTCGCTCGCCGACAGCCCTGGATGGATCGAGCGATGAAAGCCGGCATCTGGGAAAAGATTCCCGGTCGTTCGTTAAGCGAATGCACGCTGGGCGTGATCGGGGTGGGCAATATCGGCAAAGCGGTCATCCGTAGAGCCAGAGGGTTCGGTATGCGCATTCTCGGCAATGATATCCAGTCGATCGCCCCGGATTTTATCCTTGAAAATAAGGTGGAAATGGTTTCTCTACAGGAATTGCTGGAACAGGCTGATTTTATCAGCCTCAACTGCGATCTCAACCCGACCAGTTTTCATATCATGAATGCTCACACTTTCGAAATGGTGAAACCTGATGCAGTACTTATCAATACTGCCCGCGGTCCTCTGGTGGAGGAACCCGCCCTGGTTTCTGCCTTGCAGAATGAACAGTTAGCCGGCGCTGCGCTGGATGTATTTGAGGTAGAACCCCTGCCGCAGGATTCACCACTGCGCAAGATGGAAAATGTCATGCTGGCATCGCATAATTCCAATTCCAGTCCTTCTGCGTGGGAACGCGTGCACTGGAACACGATCCGCAACCTGCTGGTTGGGTTAAAGATAGAGCATACCGATCTGGAAGAGTTGCAGCAGAAGTATGGAGGATAAAGGAGAGTTATGACACAAGAAAAAATTGTCCTGATCACCGGCGCATCCGGCGGAATTGGCAGCGCTTCAGTTAAGAAGTTCTCAAATTCAGGCTGGAAAGTGGTCGGTGTGGACCGCCGGGAATTCGCCGGGAATTTTCCGGAGGATGGGCTTTTTATTCTGGCTGATATCTCCAAGCCGGAGGATATCTCCTCTATCTATAAGAAGGCATCTGCTTTTACACCGTATTTGAATGCGGTGGTTAATAACGCGGGTGTACAGGTTTCCAAACCGATCATGGATACCACCATTGATGAATGGGATATGGTGATTGCCTCCAATTTACGCTCTGCGTTTGTGGGCGCCAAGTTTGCCCACCCCTTACTTGTAAAAGCAGGTGGCGGAGCGATCGTGAATGTTTCTTCGGTGCACGCTGTGGCAACCTCAAAGAATGTGGCTGCTTATGCAGCCAGCAAAGGCGGGCTGCTGGCGCTTACCCGTGCTATGGCGATCGAATTTGCACCGGATAATATCCGTGTGAATGCCGTCTTACCCGGCGCGGTGGATACCCCTATGCTGCGCTCCGGTATGAACCGCGGGCAGCATAGCGGCGGCAGTTTGGAAGAGCGCCTCGAAAACCTGGCGCGCAAAACGGTGAACGGGCGTATCGGAACACCGGAAGAAATTGCCAGCACCATTTACTTTTTAGCCGGCGAAGAATCCGCATTTATGACCGGTCAGGCTCTGGTTGTGGATGGCGGGGCAACTGCCAGATTGAGCACGGAGTAGAAACGTATGCGTAAAAGCCTCAAAGAACATCTCCCTGAAGGATTATTGAATGCAGGGCGTGCTGCACGTGATTGGCTGCAGCGTCTGCCGGAAGATATTTCTGCCAATACCCATCCCTGGCGTATTGATTCGAAGAAAAAGATCGAGAAATATCACAACCGCTATCAAGGCAAACGCTGTTTTGTGATCGGGAATGGTCCCAGTCTGAAGAATACTGATCTTACGAAATTGAAGGATGAGTATACCTTCGGCATGAACCGCATCTATCTGATGTTCCCGGAACTTGGTTTTCCGACTTCATTTCTGGTATGCGTGAATGATCTGGTCATTGAGCAAACTATTGAAGATATGCAGAATATGGAGATTCCGCGTTTTTTCTCATGGCGTGCTAGAAAATGGTTAAAACCGGCAGAGAATCTGCAATTTCTGCATACAACCTATACCGGTGCGAAATTTGCGAAGAATGCCGCCGGTCGACTGTGGGAGGGAGCCACCGTTACTTATGTGTGTTTGCAGCTTGCCTATTTTATGGGCTTCTCCGAAGTGATTCTGATCGGGGTAGATCACAGCTTTGTTACCAAGGGGAAACCCAATACCACCATCGTCTCGAAGGGGGATGATCCCAATCATTTTAATCCCGCTTATTTTGGTAAAGGTTTCCGCTGGCAGCTGCCTGACCTGGATACCTCGGAACTGGCTTATCACATGGCAAAACAGGCTTTCGAAGCGGATGGGCGCAAAGTCATCGATGCTACCATCGGTGGAAAACTGACTGTTTTTCCCAAAGCTGATTACAAAGACATGTTCAAGGAGTGATGCGTGCAGCCTCTGGTTTCGATCGTAACCCCCTCTTTTAACCAGGCTGCTTTTCTGGAACCTGCTATTGAATCGGTACTGGATCAAAAGTATCCCAATCTGGAATACCTGATCGCGGATGGAAAATCTACCGATGGCAGTGTGGAGATCATCAAAAAGTATGCCGACCGGCTTACCTGGTGGATTTCGGAAAAAGATAATGGACAGGCGGATGCCATCAACAAAGGATTGAAGCGTGCCAGGGGAGAGATTATCGCCTGGCTCAATTCGGATGATCTGTATCTGCCGGATACATTTTCCACGGTCGTGGAGTATTTTCAGGAACACCCACAGGTAGGCTTGGTGTTCGGTGATGTGCTGGCGCTGGATGAGCACGGTGAACAGATCAATACCCTGAAATATGGCGATTACAGCCTGCAGGACCTGATGACTTTTCGGATCATCGGACAGCCGGCGGTTTTTTTCCGCAAGGAAGTACTGCGGCAGGCGGGTTATCTGGATCTTTCTTACCAGTATCTGCTCGATCATCAGCTGTGGATCCGCATGGCGGGTATCACTAAAATTCAACATATACCCCAGTTCCTGGCAGCCGCGCGCTACCACGCCGGCGCCAAGAATGTGGCGGCAGCCGAAAAATTCGGCGAAGAAGCCTACCGTATTGTGGATTGGATGTGCACGTTTGATAAGACAAAGGCGATTTTTCCAACCATTGAGCGAAAGGTTAAAGCAGGTGCCTGCCTGATCGATGGGCGTTATTTGCTGGATGGAGGCAAGGGCTGGGCGGCTTTCAAAGCCTATATACGCAGCATCTGCTATCACCCCGCCACCGGATTTCGCGAATTTCACCGCATGCTGTTTGCGCTGGCAGCCGCCTTGAAGCTGGTGCGCGTGGAAAATGTGGTGGAACGGCGCAGAAAAATGAATACAATAAAAGCAAAATTAAGCGGAAAGAAATAAGTTCATGCAAGCCAAACCTGCTTCAAAAAATTGGATATTCATTCTTATATCGGTTATGCTGATTCTATGCGGATTGATGATCAGGCTGTATGATCTTGCCGATGCGCCGCTTGATTTTCATCCCACCCGCCAGCTGCATTCAGCCCTGATGGCGCGCGGGATGTACTATCAATTGATCGGAGATTCCAGTGAAAAAGCAGGCATCGCCATCCAGCAGTGGAAGCTGGAAGGATTGATCGAACCGCCGCTTATGGAGTGGCTGGCGGCATATGGATATATGCTGACCGGCTCGGTTGACCTGCGTATCCCACGCGTGATCGCGATCGTGTTCTGGCTGCTGGCAGCCATTCCCCTGCTCAGAACTGCTAGGCGTGAGTTTGGCGAGCAGGCTGCCTGGATCGGGGCAGCATTTTTCCTTTTCAATACCTACGGCATCATTGCCAGCCGGTCGTTTCAACCTGAAACGCTGCTGGTGTGCCTGCTGTCATTGTTCTTCATGTTTCTGCTGAAATGGGATAAAGAGCATTTCTGGAAAAACGCGGTATGGGTGGGTCTGTTTGGCGGTCTGGCGATCTTCATCAAGACGGTAGCAGCTTTCTTTGTGGCAGGCATGTGGATAGGCTGGCTGCTTGCGGAGAAAAACTGGAAAACCGCTTTTAAAGATAAGAAGCTGTGGGTCGCCTTTCTTTTAACCATCCTGCCGTATGCGGCATACCTGGCATATGGCTTATGGATCGATAAAAGTTACGGCGGGCAGTTCAGCCTGCGCTTCTTCCCGGCTATGTGGACGGATATTTCCTTTTATTTACGCTGGTTGAGCAACCTGCGCCGGGTGGTGGATGTGGGCTGGCTGGTGCTGGGGTTGGTCGGCACACTGATGATCGAAAACAAGTCCACACGCAATATATTGATCGGTGCATGGATCGGTTATATCTTGCTGGGTTTTGCCCTTCCGCATCATATTTCCACCCATGATTATTATCATCTACCCGTGCTGCTGCTGGTCGCGCTGGGCATTTCGGGTTTGTTCAAACCGATCCTTTCTGCGGTAGAAAAACGATCAGGATTGCTGTGGGGTATCGCGTCACTCCTTCTGATCTTTCTGTTTGGAGTATATGCCATGGATGCGCGCTCGGAATTGAAAAAGGTGAATTACAACGTTGAAATAGCTTTCTGGGAAAAGATTTCGGCGCTGTTCTCCCCCACCGATACTGTAGTGGCGCTCAGCCAGGATTATGGAAATCGTCTGGCATACTGGGGATGGCTTACCCCGCGCAACTGGCCAACCCTGGATGACATCGAGCTGCGCCAGGAAGCCGGTCAGGACCTGACGCTGAAAGATTATTTCAGTGAGTACACGACTGGCTGTGATTATTTTCTGGTGACGGATTTCGATGAATTTGCCAACCAGCCGCAGTTGGAGGATTGGCTGTATGCGAATTATCCGCTGCTTTCCAGTGATGAAGATATGCTTTTATTTGACCTGAACTATGAGGACCTGTGAGGGATCTATGCCGAAAAAACAGTCTGTACCGCTGAATTCTCCACACATTTCTCTCGTGATACCGGCTTATAACGAGCAAAGCTGGATCGAATTAACGATCAAGTCGCTAAGCACCTATCTGCAGAAAGAATTCGAAAGCTGGGAGATCATCGTGGTGGATGATGGTTCTAATGATGAAACACAGCAGATCTGCGAGCAGTTTTCCGGAAAGATAAAGAATTTTACTTATCTCAAGAACGCGAAAAATTCCGGCAAGGGTTTTTCTGTGCGCAGGGGGATGCAGGCTGCCCGCGGAAACACGCGTATTTTTATGGATGCTGACATGCCCTTCGAACTGGATGTACTGCGCACCATGAATGCAGCCCTGCAGGAGGACTGGGACGTGACCATTGGCGCCAGAGATATGCCGGGTTCCACGCTGGTTGGCGTGCCCTTCATCCGTTTTATAGCGGGGCAGGTATTTGGCTGGCTGGTTCATCTCTTTGCGGTGAAAGGTATTAATGATACGCAGTGCGGACTGAAAGGATTCTGTGCACAGGCAGCGGAAGAAATCTTTTCGCGAACCACCATTGATGATTTTGGTATGGATGTGGAAGTGCTGTTCATTGCCCAGCATCTGGGATACCGCATTCAGCGCATTCCGGTGCGCATGACCGGTTTTCGGGGCGATAGCCGAGTGCATTTGTTCAAAGATTCCCTGAACATGTTCTTAGAACTGATCCTTATTCGCTGGAAAGCCCTGCGCGGCATCTATCGATTAAAATAGCGTTATAGGAAACGTTTGAAGGTCGAATTTCGATTGATGGTAAAATCAGGGTTCGCAAAGGAAGAACTGACTGCATGAAACCTCGTTTTCAATATCCGCTTGACCGGCGGAAAACACAGCGCCTTTTTCAAACTATACTGATCCTGGTAAACCTGTTCCTTTTTCTTGCCCTGGTAGTATATGCCTGTCGTGGTTTCTATTCGCGCTACTGGGCGGATGATTACTGCTTCGGCACGATCTACCATGAGCATGGGTTGTTCAGTGGTACAGGCTATTTTTATCAGAATGTCTCCAACCGTTTCGCGGCTTTCTTCCTGGTGGGTTTGAATGAGCTTTTCGGTGAGACTGCCATTCATATCCTACCGGCGTTCATGATCCTCATTACGGTTCTGATCTATACGCGCGTGTTTCAACTGCTGTTTCAGCTCATCCATTTTCCGCAGCGCTGGTATGCCGCTCTATTTCTCAGCCAATTACTGACCTATTTCATGCTGCTGATGGCGCCCAACCTGTTTCAGAGTTTATTCTGGCGTTCGGGAATGGTCAGCTATTATGCTCCCATTCCGCTCTTTGGATTGAGCCTGATCTTGCTTATACTGGGATTAATAAAAGGATTCCCCTGGTACCGCTGGATAGGTTTGTTTATTGTGGCGTTCTTTTCAGCGGGATTGTCAGAAACCTTCGCGGCTCTGGAAACCGGTTCCTGGCTGCTTATGATCCTGGGCGGAATTCTTTTCATGAAAAAAGAAAAGCGCCGCTCATTGCTGCAGGGCATTATTCCTGCGCTGATAGGCTCACTGACAACCATGTGCATCATGGTGCTCTCCCCCGGAAACAGCATGCGGCTGGAAACACTGGAGCAGGCTGCCAGCATCTGGCAGGTGATTTATCTGGCACTGCGCTATGCCGTCAGTTTTTCATATCACAGCCTTATCGGCTTGCCGGTACCCTTGCTGATTCTTTTCTTGACCACTTTGATCTTTGCTTATCATCTCAGCGGGCATGCAGAATCTGCGCTTGACCAGAAATTATTTGAAAGAATATTCTGGGGCAGCCTGATCGCCGGCTTCATCCTGTTAGTGTGTGTGGCTGCTCCCACAGCCTACGGCATGATGGCATATCCCGAAGAGCGTGCCTGGATGCTGGGGCGTTTTGTGACGGTGTTTATGGTCATCACGGCAGGTTTCAGCCTTGGGATCATCAGCCACCGCTGGCTGGATCGGATCGTGGATACCTGCTTGATGTCCATTATCGTTTTATTCATCCTGAGCCTGTATCCGTTGAAAGGAGCCTGGGCGGAATGGCAGCAGCTTCCGCAGTGGAAAGCCATCGCGCAAACCTGGGACCAGCGCAATACGCAGATCATGGAAAAGGTTGAGGGTGGTGAACTCTCGCTTACCATTCAGGCGCTGGATTCCATCGGGACGGTGGCAGAATTAACCGACGACCCGAATTACTGGGTCAACGTTTGCGCTGCCGGTTATTATGATGTTGAGGAAATTACCGCCCTGGAGCATATTGATGAGTGAATTACCGTTGGTTTCTATTGTTACCCCCTCATTCAATCAGGCATCTTACCTTGAAAAGACCATGCGCTCGGTGCTTGAGCAGGATTATCCCAATCTGGAATACCTGGTGGTGGATGGCGGCTCGACCGACGGCAGTCTGGATGTGATCAAAAAGTACGCAAACCGTCTAGCCTGGTGGGTATCGGAACCCGACTGCGGACAGACCGAAGCGATCAATAAGGGTTTTACGCATGCCAGTGGGCAGATCTTTGCCTGGCTGAATTCGGATGATACTTACCAGCTGGGAGCGGTGCGCGAGGCAGTTGATTTCTTGCAAAAGAATCCAGAAACCATATTGGTGTATGGGGATGCCCACTATATCGATGAGAACGACAGGGTGATTGGTGATTTTCCGGCTGCGCAGACCGACCTAAAAAAACTGCGCAGCGGGTATGTGCATATTCCGCAGCAGGCGGCATTTTTTACTGCCGTTGGCTGGAAGCAGGTGGCTCCGCTGGACACGTCTTTCTACTTTGCGATGGATTATGATCTGTGGGTCCGCCTTGCGCAGGTGGGACCTGTTGTGTATACTCCTCATCATGTGTGGGCGAATTTTCGCCTGCATCAAGATGCGAAAACAATGGCAGCCGATGACCGCTGCTGGCCAGAAATGCTGCGGGTGCACTACCGCGACGGCGGTTCCCGCTTTGCACCCATTGTCTGGAAATCATGGCTGAGGAAACTGGCTGCTCCCTATATTCACTGGAAGCGAAAAAGACTGTTTCGAGAAAAAGGATAAAAATATGCACGATGTAAATTTTTTTAGAGATCTGCTTACAAAATTTCGTTTGACGGTTTTATTGATGCTTGATAAACGGGTTGCCATCTATTTGAAATTGATCCCGCTGGCAGCCGTTGTTTACCTGATTGTCCCCGATCTGGTGATCGGACCGATCGATGATGCGGTGGTGATCATGGGAGCCATGCAGTTATTCATTACACTCTGCCCGCAGGAAGTGGTGGACGAACACTCGAAGCATTTAAAGAAGAATGATGAGGCAACCAAATCAAGTGCGATCACGATCCTGGACAGCAAGCCGACCGATAAAGAAAAATAAAAAAGAGAGCTGGCTTTTAAGTCCAGCTCTCTTTTTTTGTTTATGCACTATTGTTAATATACCCAGCTATCGAATTCATTCTGCAGGTCGCAGCCGCATGATTCCTCTGCGACAGCTCGAAATTCCTCTGTATTTAGAATTCCCCATTTGTATTCGGTAAAGAGATTCTTCAAGAATTCAAAAACGGCATAATCAATCCAGGATTCATTGACCTGATCATCAATGTCCCTTGTGCTTATCCTTGCGTTTTTGCTGGTGCAGTTCAAATTGTCGTTCTTTTTCAGCTTCCAGCATTTCTCGGGAGCGGGTCTTGCGCTTTTTCTTGTTCTGTTCTTGCTGGAGCTTCAATGCTTGCTGCGCTTTTGTGCCCATGACGCGTTTCTGCATCTGTTTATTGATCTCGCGCTGCATACGCTTTGGATTAAACCGCTTTTCTTTTCTTCTCGCTGATGAAACGGGTGGGCTGAATCTCAGGTGGTTGAAATTCTTCAGGAAGTAATCGTAGATTTCATAATCTTTTGGTTCTGCCCCGAAGGTTACTTTACAGAGCTCATACTTTCCAGCATACTCGCGTTCATAGACGGCTACCCAGAACGGATTTTCAAAGAAAACCGTCAGACTTGCCTTGACCGCTTCCATGATTGGTTCCTCCTTATTTTTTATTGCTTGCAAAGAATGGACAACCAAGGAGGCAGGTTACTGATACCCTAACGAGTACTCCCGGACTACCAACCGGGATGTGTTTTTATCTTTACATCTGGTAGATATTTCTACATTTATAGAAAGTATCCGACCAGCCCAATACTATCATAAAAAAATTATCTGATTTACCAGGTTCTCTGTGTTTTCAGATATAGATAATAAAAGCAGTACCCGGATTTATTTTCCGGGTACTGCTTATTTCAACGCTTAGGGCACTTTTTGCTTTATTGAAGCAGCGCAAATGCTTTTAGTTAATTCTGTTTTATTGTTAATACACCCAGGTATCGAATTCCTCCTGCAGGTCGCAGCCGCAGGATTCCTCTGCGACAGCTCGAAATTCCTCCGTGTTCAGAATTCCCCATTTGTATTCGGTAAAGAGATTCTTCAAGAATTCGAAGAAGACCTCGTCTCCCATTTTGTCGCGGAGACTCTGGATGAATAAGGGAGCCCTACCGTAAATAATGGCTCCGTATTCCGTTTCGGTGTAATCACTTACCGGCATACCGATGGGTATTGCTCTGTTATTGACACGTTCCCAGCGAGAGTAAAGTGATTCTTTAAAACTTCTGGCAGCGCTGCTCCCATAGTTATATTCATAATACAACTGCGTCAGATACTGTGCCATGCCTTCATCGATCCAGGGTTCATCGATCTGGTCGTCCATGACCATGTTAAAGAACCATTCATGAGCAACTTCATGAGCCGCTGCCATTTCAAGAAAAGTAAAAGCGGAGGTGCCGGCAACGATCGTATTAGGATCGTAATATTGGGCGCCCACTGCGACGATTCCTGAATATTCCATTCCGCCTGCCTGCATGGGAGTTCCTACCATATCCAATTCGGTATAGGGATAGGTTCCAAACAGTTCGTTATAGGTATTCAGGGCTTTCACTCCCGATTGCAGAACGAATTCTCCACCTTCTTCGTACCCTTCAGGATAGTAGCTGGTGACCAGTGTTTCTCCTACCTGTTCACTAACAGCTTCATATTTCGCACTGGCAGCCAGATAAAAATCGCGCACCGGTCCAGCAATCACGGTTTGTGTCTGCATTCCATCGCTTTCCTGTTCATCGATGACTGTACCCGAAGAAGCGATCAGCAGTTCTACGGGAGCATCAATTGTTACAGTGAAGAAAGAGGGATCGGCGTAGATCATATCGCCGTTCTTAGGTGGTATTTCAACGTTCCAGCCTTCATCGTCATAGACCGGAATGACAGCATAGACTTCATCCAATGCCAGGATCCCATCGATGTAGCTGAATAATCCATAGTTCCCGCCGTAATCGGATGGGATTTGAATGGTATAGCTCAATTCAAGCACCACACTGTTTCCGGGCTCCAGGGCAGCCGGCAGGTCTACGCGTAGAGCGGAATTATCGAATTCGACGTTGATGGAAGTCTCCTGCCCATCCACCAGAATTTTGGAGACGACCATGCAGTCCCCTGAATTATTGGGGAACATGCGCAGATAGATCTCATTCAATGCTACATCTTCGTTATTCCAGTAGGTGACTTTTTCCTGTCCTCCCAGTTCTGAATAGGGCTGCTCGAGGGAAAGCTGCAGTTCATACTGCGTAGCGGTGTTGAACTGCTTCAGATCACCTTTTTCTTCCTCGATCAATCCCTGTTCGAAAATGGCTAATTGATCTGAGGTGGTTGGGGTGGTCTTGTTTTGTTGTGATTGTGTACAGCCGATCAGCAGCATACAGCATAAAAGCAGGCATAGAAATAATTGCGAAATTCTCCTCATGATCTTCCTCCGGTTAGTGGTGTTTTTCATTGTACATGATTTGACCTATTTCTTGATTGGACAATTGACCAATGCGGATTCTTTCCCATACTATAATTGGAAGAATGCAATCACGGTTCTCTTTCTTATTCATTTTGCTGGTTTTGCTGTTGTGCTCCTCCTGCCGGTACTTCCCGGATCTGGTGACGTATGAGGATTCGATACAGCCCACCCAAATACCAGCCATTTTGAATCCTACTCCGGCAGCACCACAAACCATCGATATTGCCGCGATCCGGCAAAAAATGGATCTATGGACAGCCAATGTTCCCATGCTGCGTGGGGTGAATATCTGGCAGGCGCTCGTCATTCCAGAAGTGGACGGCAACTCCAAGGGAGATGGCAGGGTAGGGCCTCCTTTTTCACAGGCAGATTTTGATCTGCTGGCATCGCTGGGTGTGAATTATGTGGTGCTCTCCGTCCCTGGATTGTTCACGGAAGAACCTCCCTATCAGGTCGATGAATTGGTTCAGCAGAATCTGGATGAGTTGCTGGAAATGATCGGGAACGCGGATATGTTTGCCACCATCGCTTTCCGCACCGGACCCGGGAAAGCTGAATGGAGTTTGTGCTGTTCGGATGTCCATTATTACGATGACTATTTCAATGATGCGGTCTGGAGCGATGTAGAGGTACAGGCAGCCTGGGTTGCCATGTGGCAGTATACTGCCGAGCGCTATCGTGATAATCCGATCGTGGTGGGGTATGAATTGATGGTAGAACCTAATGCTGCGGATATCTTGTATGGAATTGACTCTCCAAAAGAGTTTTTCCGTTCTTACCGTGGAACTCTGGCGGATTGGAATACCCTTTATCCGCAGCTTGTCAATGCCATTCGCTCTATCGATGAAGATACTCCCATCATTGTAGGTGCGGACGGCTTCAGCAGCGTGTCCTGGCTTTCTTATTTGACACCGGTTGATGCGAGCAGCATGGTTTACGATGCTCACCAATATATGCCGTATGACACCTATACCCATCAAAACAGCCGCGGAGAAAATACTTACCCGGGCAGTTTTGATGTAGATAATGATGGAAAGATAGAAACGTTTGACCTGGATTATCTTTCCATTCTTCTCCAGCCGGTGCGGCAGTATGAGAAAAAGTATGCTGCTGCAGTTGCGATCAATGAATTTGGAGTGAAGCGTTGGGTGCCGGGTGCTGATGCTTACATGAACGACCTGCTGTCTCTTTTTGAAGCGGAGGGCTGGAATTACGCCATCTGGGAATGGTCTACCGGTTATGAACCTTTCGGATTAGAAGTGGATGATTTCAACTATACCCTGGGAACCAATCCGGCGAATAAAACACAACTGCTGGAAAATTCGGTTCTGGATGTACTGCACTCCTATTGGAGTTTGAACACCGTTCGTCCTTCTGATGTTTCCTGGTAAGTTTTAATTTGAATGATCGATTTAACGGAAAACCGCTCAATAATTTGAGCGGTTTTCTTTTTTTTGGCTGCGACATCCTTTTAGAGGACTGGGAGGAGGGATGTCGCAGCTTTCGGTTTACTATAACACATGAGTAACATCACCTCCTCTTCCTTAGGATAGCTGTGGAAAAGGATTTTCCTTCATTTCCATTGTACTAGATTTTTTACGGAATTGCATATGTAATGCGCCAGATGTCTCCATTCTGATTCCGTTCTGATGAGGTTCCGACCACCTCAAACCAGGTGTTGCCGGGTTTGAAGGGGAAAGCGTTCCCTTCGGCATCCACCAGGGTTAGGGTGGAACCGCTGGTCGCACGCGTCCAGTATACCGGGAAGATCTGTCCATCACGGGCGATCAGAGCGTCACCGCTGCCGATCATGTTCACGTCCATCACCTCTTCGGTGGCATTCTTGACGTAATAGCTGTAAGGTACAAAGAGAATGACCACATTATCGGCACTGATCGTTTCTCCGGTGACCCGATCGGTGAGAGGAGTATAGGATTCATCGGTTATCGATGGAGCATTATTTTGATCTACCGAGCGCAGGTATTTTCCGGTTGCGCTGTCATAATTCCACTGGTTGTAGACCGCGCTGGAAAAACGTACCGTTACCTGTTTGGCAGGGTAGCCGCTTACATCCAGGCTTTTCTTGAAGAACATTCCACTGACATCCTGCGGACTGTTGTCAACGCCGAGCCTGCCTAACGCATCAGGCAGCTGGGTCAGATCGGCAAAAAGCATATTCTCGCCATCCACTTCTTCACGATGGAGAGCTGGATAGGTTGAGGTACCTTCTACGACCAGCCGGGGGCTGATGTCGCTTCTCCACATGCGGGAATAGACAGCCGAGTAAGCACTTCCAAATAGGAAAACTGCCTTGTAGCTCTGGACGACATGAATATCGAAGAAGCGGGCTGAGCGCACCGGTCCGACCTTTTCAGGAGTGCTTCCATGATATAGAGCCACAAAACGGGTGCTGCCGAACTCGGTGTAATACTCATAGACGAGGTCAGCATCATTCAATCCCCACTGCGGACGGTGTTCGCGGGGCAGGTTTTCGATCTTAATCGCTACCACCCGTTCAGCCAGCGTGGCAGGATCTTCCACTTCTAATCCGGTAAGTGGGTTTACATTTGATGGATATTCCACCGGTCCAATACCCTCGATCGGGTAATCAGGAGTTGGGGTAAAAGTAGGTTCTGGAGTATTGGTCGGCGCTGGTTCTGTGGCTGTCGGAGCAGTTGTCTCCGTTGCTGCTGCCGCCGCTTCTGTGGAGCAGGCAGTCAGTAAAGCCATCAGCACTATGATACTTAGTATGTTCTTTTTATTCATATTGCCTCCATGTACCAGCGCATTTTACCCCAGAAAAGGAATGCTTGCATACGCTCCGGGTATCACCTATAATCTCTTTTTTGAGAGGATTATGAAATTCAAACAGATATTCTGGCAAATTATTGCAGGACTTTTCTTCCTGGGTTCGCTGACGGCGCTCATACTGCTTTCTCCACAGGGATTGCTGCAAAAAGTAAATTGGCTGGGTTCATCTGTCTGCCACCAGCTTCCTCAGCATTCTTTTCATCTTGATGGGGTGCAGTTCCCCTTATGCAGCCGCTGCACCGGAACCTATTTATCGGCTTTTATCGGACTGATCTATTTTGGGTTGAAAGGAAAGCGTTCTGCGGTTCCAAAGAAAAGTCTTCTTATCTCCTTTATTCTCTTTTTCCTGTTCTGGGCTGTTGATGGGATCAATTCCTTTTCTAAAGATGTGCTGGATCATATCCTGTTCTATGAACCAAACAATTTGATGCGTTATTTCAGCGGTGTGGGGATGGGGATGGTATTTGCGCTGGTGATCATGACCATCTTTAATATGGTATCGTGGGAAAAGCGTTCTGCCGGAGCGCTGGTGGATAGCTGGAAAGAATTGGGGTTGCTGCTGCTGTTTGAAAGCATCTTGCTGCTCTTCCCCTTCAATAAAAATCTGGTTATTTTTTATCTGGCTGGCATCATAAGCACACTGACCGTGTTAATACTGATCGGTCTTTTGTATTCGATCCTGATCATCATTGTCTTTCACCAGGAGGGCAGGTATCGAGATTGGAAGGATTTGTTTGTACCGCTTGCCTTTGGATTTGCTATAGCTTTCTTGCAGGTTATTCTGATGGTTAATTTGAGAATACAATATGCCGATTTTACGATTTTTCCGGTATGATGAGATAGTGAGGAGATCAATTCATGAGTGCTTTATTAGAAGTTTTTTCGGGTTTTGGGTTGTCAGCAAGCGCCGGGCTGAATGCATATATTCCGCTGCTGGTCACCGCGCTGCTGGCTAAATTCACGAACCTGATCCAACTGCAGGAGCCCTGGGATGCCCTGACAAGCTGGTGGATCATTGGGTTATTGATCGTGCTGACCCTTATGGAAGCTTTCATGGATAAGATACCGCTGGTCAATCATTTCAATGATGTTGTGCAGAGCATTGTGCGCCCTACCGCTGGAGCGATCGTGTTCGCTGCTAGCGCCAATGTCATCACCAATGTTCATCCCGTGTTGGCTCTGGCGTTGGGTTTGCTGGTTGCGGGCTCCGTGAACCTGGTAAAAACCGCGGTGGTGCGACCGGTGGTTTCCGCAACCACGGCAGGAGTGGGCAACGTGCCGGTCAGTACGATGGAAGATGTAACCTCAACCGGCGTCTCTATTCTGGCAATCGTAATTCCGATTGCGGTGGCTGCCCTTTTAATTTTCCTTCTTATATGGATCATCTGGCGCTACGGAATTCGACCGCTTTTTAGCTAACAGAGGTCAGATTATTTCTGAAAGATCGCTGATCCTTCTTTGAGAAAAAATAGTTTGCAGTTCTTCCAGCCCTTCCAGCGCCAGGCGGCGTTCGTGCCCGCTGATGCGCAGCGCACGGAACTCCTCGCGGTCCAGAATGGATTGGCTGCCATCGGGGTAAACCAGCAGGTCCAGAGCCAGATCATCGAATTCGAGTACACTTTCATGAAAGTACATGGGACGGCAGACGTTGCAGTACCAGGCTTTCACCTGTGCAGTTTGACCGTCATGGATTTGGTATATGTTGAACCATTTCTGATAGGGATACCACTCCTTAAAACGATCTCCTTTTAATATATTTATATCTTCTTCAACCACAGAAGCAAGCCCAAATACAGCAGAAAGCAGTAAACCTTTTTCGCTTTGATCGAGAATTTCAGCCTGGTATTGGAAAACAGGCTGACTGTGTTCATTTCTTTTAATTATCGTGATCGTTTTATGCATGGTTGCCCGGATAAACCAGCAGCATTGCTGGGGAAATTTCAAGGGTTATCGGCTGCCCTATCTCTCTACGCATTGTATCGTGAAAATGCAGGGTGGCATTATTCTTTGTGGTTATCGATAGGCGGTATCCATCACCACGGAACTGGGAGTCTTTAACCGTACCCTGAATAAGATTGCTGCCGTTCTTTCTTGAAGCGACCTGCATCATGTCGGGTTTGATGACGAGCGTTACATCCCCTCCCATTTTCATCGAGATATGTTCACTTTCCGATAAAGAAAAATCTCCCACATCACTGGTGATCAGCAGGGGATCTACCTGCTTAATGCTCCCGGAGATCTGGTTGGAAAAGCCGAGGAAGCTGGCGATCCATAGAGATGCCGGGGTGTTGTAGATCTCTTCCGGCGTTCCCATTTGCAGGATATTCCCAAAATTGAGTACGGCTATGGTATCTGCCACCGTGAAAGCTTCTTCCTGATCGTGGGTCACATAAATGGTGGGGATGTGCAGTTCGTTGAGGATCTCATGCAGCACCTGCCCCAGTTCATCCCTGAGGGTCTTATCGAGTGCTCCCAGCGGTTCATCCAGCATGATCAGTTCCGGTTCGGGGGCAATGGTGCGCGCCAGAGCCACCCGCTGTTTTTCTCCTCCCGAAAGCTCGAGCACACGCCGGTCGCCGAATTTTTCCATGCGTACGATCTGCAGGGTTTGAGCGACCCGCTTCTGAATATCTGCTTTGCTCCAGCCGCGCATGCGCGGTCCAAAAGCAATATTTTCGGCAACGGTCATATGCGGGAAGAGTGCATAATCCTGGAACATCAATCCGAAATTGCGCTTTTCCACCGGTATTCCGGAAATGTCTTTCCCTTTCCACAGGATATTGCCCGCATCTGCTTTTTCCAGACCGGCGATAATGCGCAGCAGGGTACTCTTCCCGCTGCCTGACGGACCCAGCAAGCAAAGTGTTTCTTCTTTGTGCAGGTTGAAACTGATCCCATCGAGCAGGGGATTCTTTTCATAGTCCTTATGGATTGCACAAATGGATAAGCAGGGATTTTTCATGATCTTTTATCCTTTAGCATGAAATGTTCGATGAGGAACATAGACAGGGTGCAGAGGGCTAATAAGATGCACGACATAGCCATCGCCTGCCCATAATTCAGGGATCCGGGCAGGCTGAGATAGCGGTAGATCGCGGTGGGCATGGTCGGGTATTCCGGTCTGGTGAGAAAAGAGGTGGCGCCAAATTCACCCAGCGAAAGGATGAATGCGTATAAGGCTCCCACCAGCAGTGAATTTCGGATAAGGGGAAGGTCGATCTTCTGCAGGATTTTCATTGGGGAAGCACCCAAATTTCCGGCGGCTGACCGCAGGTTTGCAGGGATGGATGCAAAAGCAGGGTAGAGGGTGTTGATCACTACCGGCAGGGCAACCAGGGTATGGGCAATAGGGATCAGAATCTGCGGACTTTTTTGAAAGAGTGAAAGCCGCGGAAAAGCCAGCAGAAAACCCAATCCAAGTGTAACGGAGGAAGTTCCCAGCGGCAGAAGCACCAGTGCTCTTAATAACTTGGATTTTTGAGTGTTCAACAATCCATAGGCGGCAATGATCCCCAGCAGACCTGCGATAAGGGTGGTTATAAGTGCGTAGGTCAGCGAGTTCTTGAATGCGGTGAAGGGGGAGATGTAAAAAAGAGAACCGTGAACGTTATGGAAAAGTTCCTTATAAAAGTCGAGGGTGAATCTAAATGTGCCATCCGCTTCGACGAGGGTGAAGGAACGGAAAAACAGGCTGAGCTCCGGTAGAACGAAGAATAGGAAAATGAACGCCAGCAGTAAAACCAGCAGAATTATCTGCTTCCCGCTGGCTGCCTTCTGCATCCGCTCGTTTTTAATATCCGGTAAGAATGTAACCATGCCCGTGTGGGAGTCGCGCAGAATAAACCATGAGATGAAAAAAGTGATGCCCATTTGGATCATGCTTAACAATCCTGCCAGGGGCAGGTTGAGCATCTGGGTGGTCTGCAGGTAGATCTCCACTTCCAGGGTCGAGAAAGAGGGTCCGCCCAGCATCAAAATAACTCCGAAACTGGTGAAATCGAACAGGAATACCATCAAGACGGCAGAGAGAATGGATTGCTTGAGAAGCGGTAAGGTGATGAACCAGAATCGCTGCCAGGCGCCTGCTCCCAATGTGCGGGCTGCCTGTTCTTGCTCGGTTTCCAATTGTGCCCAGGCAGCGCCCACCACACGGACAAAGATGGAGGTGTTGTAGAAAATATGCGCCAACAGAATGATCTCAAGAGAATTCATGATTTGAATGGGAGGGCTGGTGAGATCGAAAACCTGCATAAGCGCCAGGTTCAGCCAGCCGCTGGATCCGATCAGGCTGTTCAAGGCGGCTGCCACCACCACCGTCGGCAGGATGAAGGGCAGTGTTACGGCTGCCTGAAAGAGCTTTTTCCCCTTGAATTGGAAATGTGAGAAGAGATAGGCGATAGGGAATCCTACCAGCACCGTCAGGATGACCGACAGCCCTGCCTGATAGAGCGTAAAAGCAAGCGGTCTGCCCAGTTTTTGAAGCAGCCCGCTGGTTTGCAGGAGAGTCTGGAATCCTTCGAATGCTTTTTCGAAAATAATACCAAGCGGAAGCGTGTAAAAAACCAGCAGGTACACGATCGGGATTGCTCCCAAGAAATAGAAAAGCTTCCGCCTGGTGTTTCTCATTGACCGTCCTTTATTTCAATACAACATCCTGCCAGGCAGAGATCCAGTTTTCTCGTTCGGCTGTGATCAGGTCGGAAGATAAGGTCGCCGGGGACTCGGGAACCTGGATGTACTTGACGAACTCTTCCGGTAGACTTGCGTCCTGGTTGGCAGGAAAGACGAACATGTTCATGGGAATATCTTCCTGGAAAGGAACGCTGAGCATGAAATCGACGAATTTTTCAGCCAGGTCGCGGTTTTCAGTGCCTTTAAGAATGCCGACGAATTCGATCTGGCGGAAGCAGGTGTTTTCTCCAACGATAGATGCGGTTGGGGATTCATCGAGCGGTTCAGCGGCATACACAACTTCAACAGCCGGGCTGGTTGCATACGATACTGCCATGGGCTGCGGACCTTTCCCCGTGGAGGCGGAAAAATTAGTATAGTAGGCGGTATTCCAATCGCTGACCACAGTCACATCGTTGTCTTTCAACTGCCGCCAGTAATCAAGATAGCCGTCTTCGCCATACTGCGCGATGGTTGCCAGCAGGAAAGCCAGTCCGGGAGAAGAAGTTGCCGGATTTTCTACAACCAGCAGTCCGCTGTATTCGGGTTTGAGCAGGTCATCCAGGCTCTGGGGTACAGCCAGATCATTCGAAGCGAAATATGCCTTGTCATAGTTGATGCATACATCCCCATAATCTACCGGCAGAACTCGATTCTGGTCATCCAGCTTGAACTGATCCGGAATGGATGCCAGTAGGGGGGAATCATATGCTTCGAAAATATCTTCATTGAGCGCGCGTGAAAGAAAGGTATTATCCACGCCGTAAAATACATCACCCAGAGGGGCATCTTTAGTGAGGATAACCTTGTTCAGGGCGCCGCCAGCATCTCCGCTGAAAATGAACTCCACTTTGACATCGTTCTCTTCTTCGAATTGAGCGATGACCGCTTCGCTAATGGCGAAGGAATCATGCGTGAGAACGGTCAGCGTGCGCGGTTCTGTGGTTTCTGCAGTGCTGCTCTGGCAGGCGCTCAAAAACAGTATTGCTGCAATAGCGCTTAAAACCATGGTTCTTGAAATTTGTTTTTTCATCTTTCTCCTTTTTGCAGGACAGATCTATAAGTTTTTTCGGGTATGGATGCATAAAGCGATGCCATCTGCAATAGAGATAGCTGCCTGTGAAGAAGTCATCACGTTGCTGATCCCGCGTGTTTTGAACTGGTAGAGTGTTTCCTCGCGCAGGGGGTATTTGAGGTTTTCCGTTTTCACACCCCGGCAGTCCCCTTTTATGGGGATGATGGAGATGATGTCGCCCGGATTTCCTTTCACCTGGCAGGTTTCACGGATCAGAAAGACCTCTTCGATACCATCATCGAAAGTGATACTGCATTTTGTAAAATCAGGATGCAGCATCAACAGCAGGTTTGCCATGGTCTGGTCAAGTCTTCCGCCCAAACCGGCAACGATCAATATTTCGCGGTATCCCCGCTGTATGGCAGCCTGTATCGCCAGCTCGAGGTCGGTTTCGTCTTTGTCCTTATCGAAGCGCAGTATCTCGGTCTGCTGGTGTTCGGCGATATCCAGATCCGAAGCGGCAATAGAATCCAGATCTCCAATGACCAGGGCTGGCTTCAGTTTAAGGCGGTGGATATGCTTCAATCCGCCGTCGGCAGCCATGATAAAATCTCGCGGCTGCAGGTGGGGAAAGATGAGCGTATAATCCCTCACGATTCCGTTGGTAAAGATCACTGCTCTATTCATAAAAAAAACCCTCGCTGGCGAGGGAGGTATTTTTTTTCTATTCTCCCTCCGCCGGTATTAACCGGATCAGGTTTTGCGGGTCGAAGATTGCTCTCTTCCTCTCAGCCGTCCTACGGCTCCCCGGATCTGTTCCTTTGTTATTTACAAGACAAGTATAGGCAGGAATGACCAATCTGTCAAATCAAAGCTCAATCAAGCCTGCGCACCGATATTTTCAGCTGTATCTCACTGTTGTTTTGAGGAGCGGCGCTCTGTTCCACCTGAAATTGATGGCGGCTGTCCATCCATTCCAGCATGCTTTCCAGCATGCCCATAAAAAACTGCCGGTTCCCTGATCGGAGAAATATTCCTGCAGGCTGCAGGATAGTTCCATCGACCAGCCAGTTATTCTCTTTTGCGTTCCGCTGCAGGGTAAGGTTGGTAAAGGTAAGCGTATTCAATTCATCCAGAAAATCCTGCAGCGCAT
Source organism: Anaerolineaceae bacterium (assembly GCA_963674975.1). GTDB lineage: Bacteria > Chloroflexota > Anaerolineae > Anaerolineales > Anaerolineaceae > UBA4781. Next base: position 873,927 of record OY771913.1, on the reverse strand, counting down.
TACCGATCTTCTCAGCAAATGGAAGCAGGCGCTTTTCGATAGATCCGTGTTTGATCAGGATTGGGATGTCGTGTTTATATCCCTTGAAGGCTAATCGTCCGGCAGAACGGGCGATACCTTCAGCTCCCTGCTTTCCATATTTTTGCAGCATGTTTTCATCCAGCCGCTGAAAAAAAACCGGATCAAGTGGTTTATTCAGGGAGATATTTGCTTCCTGTAAACAGTCTGGTATGTCAGAATCCAGGATTTCACAAAACAGGTCTTTTCCCAAAACCTCCATATATCCCTGTATGAAACCCTGCTGAAGTACTGCTTCTATGGAACGCGTCATTCTTAAAAATCCTATAAATCGTTTTTTGAATTATAACAATAAACCTGTACTCGAATTTCCGGTTAAAATCAGGGAAGAGCAGAAACTTATGCCCACGATCAAGAATCTACTGCACAGCCATGATGAAGATGTCCGGCGTTCCATCCTTGCCCGCTGGGGATTCGAACTCCCTGCGGAACTGACCGTCCGTGATCTGCAGGAGTTTTCTGAAACTGCGGTAAAAGAAGGTGTTCTGCTTGAGATCGCTCAAACCCTGCCTGAAGATGCCAGTGACTGTCTCTTTGATCTGTTGAAAAAAGGCGGAAAGATGCCCTGGTCGCAGTTCAGCCGCGTTTATGGAGATATCCGTATTATGGGGGCAGGTAAACGTGAGCGGCTGCATCCTGAACGCAAACCGGTGAATGCAAGTGAAGTGCTGTGGTACAGCGGTTTGATCGGGAAGGCTTTTTTCAAGACCAAACCGGAACCGATTGAATTCGCATATGTGCCGGATGAGATTTTTACATTACTCAAAGATTCCAATGTGGGTCATGTGAAATGGGTTGGAAAAGAGCTGGTTTTGCCGAAAGGCTGCATTATCCAGCGCGCCCATGACTATATATTAGATGATCTATGCACCCTGCTGGCAGGGCTGCGCATGGGTTTCGAACTCGATGCCATCCAGCCCATGCGCGGAGTATTTTCTCGTTTTGAATTGGTGCAGTTCCTGGCTTCCATGAAGCTGTTCCAAAAAAAGACCGGGCTGGCTATCGAAGCGGTTCAGGAGCATTTGACCAAACCTCGCCTTGCAGCATATTACGATGTGCTGCAGAACTGGCAGCAAAGCCGCATAATCCAGGATGTTCTTTTTATTCCCAAACTGGATTTTGGAAAAAATCCGCACATTGATTTTCTGGCTGTCCGGCAGCGCACCCTTTCTATCTTTAAAAATTTACCTGCTGATATCTGGTGGGATCTGGAAGCGATGATCCAGGATATCAAAATTACCCAGCCTGAATTCCTGCGGGTGGCAGGGGATATGGAAGCCTGGTACGTTCAGGACCGCAATACGGGTGCTTCATTGAGCGGTTTTGAGCACTGGGATGAAGTGGAAGGCGCTTTTATTGCTTTCTTTGCTGTAAAAATACTGCATGGGCTGGGGCTTTGTGATCTGGCTGTGGACAGAAAAAGCGGGAAAGTGCTCAGCTTCCGCTGGATCGAAGCGGGAAAGGATCTTTTAGAATCCCCGGTTTTTTCGCAGGAAAAAGAAACGGGTCCCTTTTATTCACTTGCCCAGGGGAATTTATTCATGAGCCCTGCCTGCTCACGCTCGCTGCGCTATCAAATTGCTCGCTTTTGTGAATGGAAAGGTATGCACAGGGGAGAATATCAATACCAGGTGACTCCGACTTCATTACAGGTGGCTGCCGGGCAGGGCTTACAGGTAAATCAATTTACTGCACTGCTGAAAAAACACCAGACACAGCAGACTGCTCCCGGTTTATTGAATGCCCTGCAGCGTTTTGAAATGAACGGGGAATTTGCCCGTATCCATGCCTCGGTATTACTGCGGATCGAGGATGCTGCCATCATGCGGAAGATCAAGCAGTCAGAAGTAGATAAATATATCGTGGAAGAGTTGAATGCAACCACGCTTCTTGTTGACAGAAAAGGGATAGAACATTTTCAGGCAAAACTTACTGAGTTAGGTTACTTGTGTGAGGTTGAGGGGGAGTTATAATTTTTTATCGCTTGTTAAAACCAATCCAAGAATCGAGGTTAACATGGCAAAGAGATTTGAATGGATCCAGAAGGAAATAAAAAATCTTAAGAACAGCGGGCTGTATAACAATATCCGCACGCTGGATTCCGCGCAGGGAGCCTGGCTCTCTGTGGATGGGAAAAAAGTATTGAATTTTTGCTCCAACAACTATCTGGGGCTGGCGGATGATCCGCGGCTGGTTGCTGCTGCTAAAAAAGCCCTTGATGAATACGGCGTTGGTCCCGGGGCAGTGCGCACGATCGCGGGGACCATGACGATCCATAAAGAATTGGAAAAAAGGGTAGCTGCATTCAAACATTCCGAGGCAGCTATTTCTTTTCAATCCGGCTTTGTTGCCAATCTGGCGACCATTGCCGCGCTGGTGGGTAAAGAAGATGCCATCTTTTCGGATGAATTGAATCATGCATCTATTATTGATGGCTGCCGCCTATCCGGTGCACGCATTGTGCGTTATAACCACTGCGATCCGCTGCACCTGGAGCAGGTGCTCAAGGAAAACGAGGGCAGCTACCGGCGCGCCTTGATCGTGACCGATGGCGTGTTCAGCATGGATGGAGATATCGCCCCGCTTGACCGGCTGTATGAGATCGCCAATGCGTATGATATTTTGCTGATGGTGGATGATGCGCACGGTGAAGGAGTACTGGGCAAAGGCGGACGGGGGATCGTGGATCATTTCAACCTGCATGGAAAAGTGGATATCGAAGTTGGCACCTTCTCCAAGGCATTTGGAGTGGTCGGCGGAGTTGTATCCGGGAATGCGGATGTGGTGGAATGGTTGACCCAGCGCGGCAGACCTTTCCTGTTCTCCAGTGCTGTTACTCCGCCGGATGTAGCCGCCTGCATTGCCGCCATCGATCTGCTGGAAGGATCCACTGAACTGGTGGATACCTTATGGGCGAACGGAAAATATTTCAAGAAAGAGATGGCAAATCTTGGGTTTGATACGGGTAAGAGCGAGACTCCGATCACACCCATCATGCTGGGGGAAGCACAGCTGGCGCAGGATTTCAGCAAAAGTCTGTTTGAGCATGGTATTTTTGCCACCTCCATTGGTTATCCCACCGTACCGCAGGGAAAAGCACGCATCCGTGTGATGATCTCTGCCGCTCACAGCAAGGATGATCTCGATAAAGGGCTGGAGGGTTTCAAGACTGTAGGGAAGGAATTGGGCGTGATCTAAAAGATCACCGGATTACAGATTGAGAACGCAGAGCAGGATCATCTTTCTGCCCTGCGTTTTTTGTATTTTGGGAAAATTTTTTATTTATATCCTAATTGGATAAAATTTCACATAATTTCAGAACATAATTGAGGCAATCCCTCTATAATAGGGTTGAATATTTTATATAGAGATGAGGTTAATTATGGGTAAAGAGTTAAAGAAACGTGATACGCAGCATTGGATCATGGATTATCTGATCAAGCAAACGGGGCGCTATCAGCATTATGCATATGATGTAAAGACATTCCCCCCGGATGTGAAGGCATACAAGATGATCCCGCGTGTCATGGAACGTTATGGCAGACATCGTGAAAAAATGGCACAGGCAGCAGAAGCAGCCGGGCATTTTGAGACTGCCGGGCAGCTGTATTTCCTCGCCAGCGATAAATATAAACTTGCGCAGCATGCCATCTACGAAGACGATAATAAAGAGAAGATCTACCTGCATGGAAAAGTTGTGGAATGCTTCATGAAAGCAGCACAGTACGCTCCCCATCCGATCGAATTGGTAGAGATTCCCTTCGAAGGCAACTATATTCAGGGTATCCTGCATCTGGTACCGGGTGGGAAGAAAGCACCGGTGGTCATGTTTGCCCCCGGGATGGATATGACCAAAGAATCTACGCTTGACCCATTCCATCATCCATTCGTAACCCGCGGGATGAATTTCTTGGCATTGGACGGACCGGGTATGGGCACCAGCAATATCCGCAAGATCCATGTGGAACCCGGCAGCTATGGTAAAGTGGCAACTGCCGCCATCGACTACTTGAGCACTCGCCCTGAAATTGATATGGATAAGATCGGTGTCAGCGGGTATTCCTTCGGTTCATATTGGGGTATGGAGATGGCGGCTGCCGATAAGCGTATTAAAGCGGTGGGTACCGCTGCGGCGTGCTACGGTCCTATGACCTCGATCTTCGAAGAAGATTCTCCTCATTTCAAACAAGTTTTCATGTACATGGCTGGATATGAGGATGAGGAAGCGTTTGACAGGATGGCAGATCAAATGAACCTGAATAATGTGGCTGGCAAAGTGACCTGCCCCTGCCTGATCGTGAGCGGTGAATATGATCCGCTGGCGCCGCTGGAAACCGTCATCGATGTATTTGATATGGTTCCCGGTCCCAAGGAACTGTGGGTTGTCGAAGATGAATTCCACACCCCGCGGCACGGCGAATCCTTCGGCGGCGCAGATTTCTACGGCGTTCTGGCAGATTGGATCAGAGACGCATTGAACGGAAAATATCAATCAGGTTGGGATAAGCGCATCATCATCCATAAAATGGGTGAGGGTCCTTATTCCCCCGAAGATACTAACGTTACTCTTCCGGAACGTATCGGTGTGAAATATACCGGTCATACCAAGCAGCAGCTCGGTCCAGCCGGAATTTGCGAAGAATAAAAAACCAAAAAGAGGCTGCTTTTACCAGCAGCCTCTTGCTTTATATAAGTTCGTTCTCTTTATTTAATTTTCTTTATCGAGAGTTTTACCAGCATTCCCAGCAGACCAACCACAGAAACCAACACAATAGCATAGCCTGCGATTGTTCGCGCGGGGATGGAATTCCCCCGTGTTTGCACGCCGGATGGCTGCGGTGTGGGTGTACCGGTATCCACCGCGGTGGCTGTAATGGTGGGAGTGAGTGTTGCAGCCGCGGTAGGCGTGGTGGTGGCTGTGGGGATAGGAGTGGGCATGCTGCCCGCCGGATAGATCAGCAGTTCCTGACCATTGTTGATCGTATCGGTTGTAAATCCATTTAAGTCTTTGATGGCATCGATCTTGGTGCCGTAAGCGGTGGCAATAGCCCATAATGATTGACCGCTTTGCACAATATGGATAACACTGCCGTCTGCCTGCGGTGTGGCGATGTCCACGGGTACCACGATCTGGGAAACAGCGCTCGTAGCGGTGACCACGGTACCATCACCGGTGGTAACCGTTGTACCGGAACCGGAAGGTAAATAGGAGGAATCGCTGGTGTAGCAGGCGTGCAGAACATAATAATAGACGCCATCGTAAGAAGCCACACCTGCTCCCACATGTTCGTAATAGGCATAGGTGGCGGGCAGGCGGTGGTCGGGGTCGTCCCAGTAGCCGTAGATCTCGGCGATATCCGCTTCGCCGTAGCTGAGGGCGAAGTTTTCGGTGCAGTGAACTGTACCGCTCCCTCCATATCCATAAGCTGAGATTCTGCTGGCTGCGTTTCCAATATGAGTATGCAGTCCCTGCACTGCCATACTGTAGGCGGTATCGTATGCGGTAACATTCAGCAGAGGATCTTCAACCAGGGCTGAATTGCCTGCTTGAGCGCGCCAGGTCTGGATAAGGTTGATGAGATCCCAGGCGGTAGCGCCGACCGTGGAAAGTACTTTTGCGGTGGGTATGCATAAGATTCCAACAATGAGTATGGAAATGAATATTCTAAAGGTAGGTTTCATAGGTCATCCAAGCTAAAGTCTATCACGGTTTCCGAAAGAAATTTTCACCTCCGGTCAAGGGGAAGCAATGATCATTTCCCGTCTTTTTTCAATTTTTTGATGACATGATCCGCTGCCATTTTCCCTGTCAAAATGGCAACAGGAAAACCAGAGGGGCTGAAAGTCCACTGACCTGCCTGAGTGATATCGGGGAGAGGGGTCTTGATCGCGTTCGCCACTTTTGGCAGGCGGCTTTCTGCCGGAATAGGATCATTGGTGAAAGCCCACCCGGTGATCGCTCCATCCAGCGTTCCGGCTGTTTGCTGCATGGTGAGCGGGGTGGAAGAAAACTGCTCGATCACGGATGCCCCAAGTCCGTGGAAGATGGATTCATCTAACACCTGTATGATCTTCTTCTGGCTGAGCAGTTTGAATTCGTCATACCAGCCCTGCTCCCGGATGTTTTTGGTTAATTGAAAATCAAACAGCAGGCTGATGATCAATCCCGTCTTTCCTTTTGGCGCCATGTGGCTGTCACGCAGTACCGGGATCGAGATCTCGTATGTGGTGAGTTCATAGAATTTCTTCAGCCATTGTTCGATATCACCGCGCGTTTTTCCCAGCGGAACCGGTCCTGCCTGTGTTTGTCCGGTGATATACGGGGTGTAGAAGAAATGTGCGCTTGCTTTTTCTGAGAAATATTTCGGGTTGAGATCGACCGCCAGAAAAAGAGTGAAAATGGAATCGCCGCCGGTTTTATCAGAAAGAGAGTCTTTTCTTTCAGTGAATACTTTCTTGATCCCCGGATCGATGATCGTTGCGGGATCGATTATCCGGTAGAGCGTTTTCAGATCCGCTGCCCAGATCAGTTGACGGTAAGAAATGATCTCTCCCTCCACAGTGGCGGCAGTATGTTTGGTGGGGTCGATGGAAACGATGGCTGTGCCGGTTCTGATCTCCCCGCCAAGTTCCTTGATAAGCGCTGTTAATTTTTGAACCAGTATCCCGGTTCCGCCAATTGGATAATGATAGTCAAGATAGAGCTTGATATAACTGAGGGCAAAAAATGCGGGTGTAGCCTGGAAAAAGTGCTGGGAGATGATATCGATCAGGCTTTGGTTTTGTGTATAGCGTTTTAGAAAATCAACCACCGGTACATTCAATGCCGCGATCCGGGGGCTTGCGGCAGCATACTTGAATATCCACGGAAAGACAACCTTCATAAAATAATCCCGGTCTTGTTTGATATCCAGAAACATGGGATTATCGATCCCATACTGAACATCCATGTAATGCGCAATTTTATTCATCTGTATGATGATGGCATCGATATCATTGATGGAATCCGGATAAAAATGATGCAGGAGATCGCGATAATCATTGATGCTGTCTTCATCATTAAGGTGAATGATCCTATCTTCAACTCCGATGGTCACTTCGTTCTTCACAAAATCCAGATCAATTCCCAGCTGTTTTAACATTGGGAAAAGAATTCCAGAATTCTCAAGGGCTCTGATCCCCCCGTCGTATCGAAAGCCGCTGCGCTCGAAGGTGCGCACCAGACCGCCCGGTGTATCTTCCTTTTCGCATAGAAGCGTTCGTATACCATTTTTTGTCAGATATGCCGAAGCGATCAACCCAGCCATCCCCCCTCCAACTACCAGAGCATCATACATCATGTTTTACTCCTTTTGCTAAATGGTTCCAGACCGGTTAATTGTTCGCTGATGTACATGACCTGTTTCCCACGCTCGCGGTTCCAGGTATGTGGAGCGGATACTTCTTCAATGGTCAGATTAAAGAACTTACCGTTGACCTTTTCCATTTCCGGTGCGGCTGCCAGATAGTAAATTGCCTCACTAGAAATAGCGGCATCTTTTAGAAATGGACGCAGAATATATCGGTTGTAGAAACGGTACGGCAGCCAATTATTCATCCCGATGTTGGTTCTGACCGAACCGGGATGCATGGCGTTGATCGTTACAGCGCTTCCCTGCAGAGCTTCTGCCAGCTCCCAGACTGTAAAAAGCTGCGCGGTTTTGGATGCCCCGTAAGCGAGAAGACCAATATAGGGACGTTTTTTCCATGTGAGATCGTTCAGGTTCAGCCCACCAAAACGGTGACCTTGAGAATTAACCTGGATGATGCGGGAAGGCGCGCTGGTGATCATTCGTTCGAGCAGTAATCGGGTAAAGAGGAATGATGCCAGGTGATTGACCGCGAACACGGTTTCAAAGCCATCTTCTGTCAGTCGGCGGCGCAGCATGTGTACGCCGGCGTTGTTGATCAAAACATCGATGCGCGGATATTTTTCAAGGATCGCTGCCGCTGCCTGCCGTACTTCGCGCATGCGTGAAAAATCTGCGATCACAATATCCACCATCGTGTGATTTTTCTCTTCAATTTCTTTTTTTACATTGGATGCTTTTTCAGGATTGCGGCAGACCAGAATTAGCTGTGCCCCAGCCTGCGCCAGACGTTTGGCGGCTTCGTAGCCCACTCCTGACGTGGCGCCCGTGATGATACATATTTTTCCATCCAACCGGGTGGATGTGGTTTTCTGCGGTTTTCTCGAATTTTCAATGAACTGCAGTTCAACTGGAAGTTTCATAGGATCCTTTTACCCAAAATTCTTATGCATGAATTTACGATAGGGTTTCTTGAACCATGGAATGGCGTTGAAAATATCGCCCCACAGGTCATAATAATCTCGCTGGTGAATAATGCGTCCATCAGGAGCTAATGTGAGATGTGTGCAGCCGTAAACGGGAGCGTTCGGATTCTTCTTGAAGGTAATGGTCATGATCCATTCAAAGAAGATGTGTTCATCATGACTGGCAATGGTGGTTATCTGCATCGTCAGCTGCTTGCTGCGTTTGGTCAGGCGGTCGCATAAAGCCTTGAATGCCGCAATACCTTCAATGCGCTGGATGCAGTCTTCAAAAATGATGTTTTCATGGTAATACGGAAAAATATGCGACCAATCTGGTTTCCCCTGTGCATTGTATGTTTTTGTCCATATTTTTAGAATGAGGTCAGGGGTAAGAGGCTGGAGAATAGATTCTTTATTCATAGTCAGCTTTCTTTAACTCCTGATTTTCAGTATACATTAAATCGAATCTGATTATGAGGATACTGGAAATGTTAATTTTTCTATAATGCTGAAGATACTCTTAAGTATGAATTATTGGGTTGTAGAGTTATCGAGAAAAAAAGAAGGCATTTACTCTATTTATATAAATGCCTTCTTGATCGTCATGAGGAAATTATATATACAGGTCCCGCTTTGAATATGATAAATAAGCCGCACACAGAAAAACGATGGTCAATATCAAAGAAAGCCCTATGAAAAGGGGGTCTAACCTGGATTCTCGCAGCAGGGTAGCTGCTTCGAAATATTTGAATGGGGTGACATATTTCAAAAAATCTAATTTTGTGCTGAATTCGATGAGGATGGAGAGGAAATAACCGCCCAATAAAATTGACACTGCCAGAGAGCCGGCTCGTTTGTGCTTCTTTACAATACATCCCAAAAAGATGCCGGCTGCCATGAAGATCAACTGCAGGAAGAAGTAACCCTGTATATTGAGCGCGACGAAATGATAGAATTCGCTGTCCGGTTGATAATTCTGAGCCAGCACCAGTGTGCTTCCCCAAGTGATCAGCAGCAGGAGGATGCTGTTTACCAGAACCGCAGCGAATTTCCCGCTGATCAACTGGCTGCGCTTTACCGGCAGCGTTAATGAAAACTCGACCGTTTTATCTCTCTCTTCTTTAGAGATGATGTCGCTGCCCCACATGACCGCGGAAATCGACAGAATGAGGCTGAAATAAATATTCATAATGCCGAAAAATCCGGTCACCGTGGTCAGGTTGAAAGAATTCATGTCCAGTGCAGAAAGCAAAGCCGGGGGCATGCTTTCGAGCACGGTGAGAAGCTGCGGGTTTTCATAAAAAGCGGAAAACTTGGAGAAACCCACCATGCTGAAAAGGATCACGACCCCGCTCCAGATCAGCAGGGATTTAAAATTAGCGCGCAATTCTCGTACAAAGATATTCATTGGATCCTCTCCCTATACCGCAGAAGCGATATTCCTTTTCTGATAGAAAAGGTAGCTGGCAATAATTGAGATCACAACACACGCTACGCTGATCATGGCAAGCGGCATTTCCCAGGCGGCGTGGCGAATGATGTAGTTGGGAGTGAAGTGTTTGAAGGGTGAGATCACTTCCAGGCTTTGCTCACCGATCATGCTGCCGAAAGCGTTCAGCGCATACAGTCCGAATACCAGCCCCATGGAAAAAGGCGTGACGCTCCGCACGCGCTTCACCAGCAGCGAGATGAGCATTCCAACGGTCAGGAAGAACAACTGGAAAACGCTCATGCTCGATAGAAGGGATACCAGCGCGCTCATTTGAAAATCCTGCCCGCTGCGGAAAAGATTCACAGCGAGAATACTGCATACCCAAGCGAATGCTTCGGTAAGGGCAAGACTGAGAACAGCAGCCAGCAGTTTTGTAGTAAGAATTCTGGAACGGCTGATGGGTTTGGATAACAGGAAATCTGCTGTCCATTCGCTTTCCTCGATCGAGACAAGCCCGAAACCGTAATTGGCAGCCTGGATCGCCAGACAGATCTGGCAGAAGACGAACAGGATGGCGAAATATCCCAGCACAGATGACATATCCATATCCTGCATCCCAAACGCGATAAGCAGTTCCTCGGGGAAACTTTCTGTCATTTGATCCATCAAAGCCGCATTGGCTGAAAAATTGCTGAACAGCGACATGAAGAGAAAGATCAGGGCAGCGATCGAGAGCGACCAGGTTAGAACAGAGGGCAGTTTTGTTTTGAATTCATGTTTGAAGATATTCATTGCCGGTCCTATTCGTAATAATGCATGAAGATCTCTTCCAGGTTCAGATCTTCAATGGTGAGGTCGCTGATCTTGCTGGAGCTCAGCAGGTGTGTGATCTTATTGATATCGCCCTTGAAAAAGAAGCTGAGCGTCCCATCCAGTTTCAACAGGTTGCTTACGCCGTTGATGCGGAAACTCTTTTCATCAACTCCCTCGGCTGTGATCTGCACTTTTTTGAAATTATTCTTCTGCAGGGTTTTGATATCCTGGATGTCGATAATACTGCCTTCTTTGATGATGGCAACACGGCTGCACATTCTCTGCACTTCTCCCAGAATGTGGGAGGAGAAGAAGATGGTTGCTCCGCGCTTGTTTTCTTCGCGGATCAAGTTGAAAAATTTCTGCTGCATCAATGGATCGAGACCGGATGTGGGTTCATCCAGGATGATCAGATCGGGCTGGTGGAGCAGCCCCTGCACAATACCCACTTTCTTCTTATTCCCGTAGGAGAGGTCATCGATCCTTCTTTTCAAATCAAGTTCCATCAGGTCTGCCAGTTCATACAGTCTTTTCGAGCAGTCCTTTTTATAGAAACTGGCTGAATACTGCAGCAGGTCCAGCACCTTCATATCTTCGTAATAGAAAACCTCGGAGGGCAGATACCCGATGCGCTGCCTGATCTCCGGACCGTACTGGATGCAGTCTTTTCCAAAAATCGTGGCACTGCCGCTGGTGGGGTAGATCAGGGATAAGAAAAGGCGAATGGTAGTCGATTTTCCAGCCCCGTTCGGACCGATAAAACCGAAGATTTCACCTTCTTCAACTTTGAATGAAACGTCAATGATGCCTCTCGATTTCCCATAATACTTCGTGAGATGATTTGTTTCAATAATGCTCATGAAATTCTCCTTATAAAATGCATTTCATTATTTTTTTGCGGATCTCTTGGGAGGCAAAAAAAAAGACCAGCTTTCTCTGAGTAGAAGGATGAAAGAAAGTTGACCTGCTTGAAATGCTGCAATGTATCAATGTATCATCTGGAAACAGGGTTGTCAAGCATGCAGTTAAATTATGGAATTGCTTTATTGCAGGGGATCAAGGGACAGAAGTTAAAAAAAATATGCCCCCAAGGGGACTCGAACCCCTGTTTTGGCCTTGAGAGGGCCACGTCCTAGGCCGCTAGACGATGGGGGCGGGCAGTGTCGAATTGTAGCATGCGCATTTTGGGTTGTCAATCCTGCTGTGCTGAAGGTCTGTTGTTTATTCTCACGCAATTTCATTCAGAGGGAGCGCAGCGACCGAAGAATCTCTCCATTTCGTTTGAATATCACTTCATAAGTCGCAATGGTGTGGGTATTGGGAACTCACTCTTCCTATTTTTTTGCCCCCTCTCTGTCTCCCCCATGCTGCGCATAGGGGAGAAGCATTAAAACGCATAAAAATACTGCCGGCTCATCGCCGGCAGTCCAAAGGAGGGTTTGCCACCAGTTCTCCCGGAGGAGTTGAACAGCACAAGGAGGGATGCGCTGTTGATTGGTGGCGATACCATAATAATAAGAGTCTTTGGTATCGAGGATATAGTATATCTAAATTATCCGAATAGATATTAACGAAATATTAGAAAAAATGGAGGAAAATACATCTTTTAAAATCCAGAGCATGATTTTATGGCTATAATTCCTGTAAGCATATTTTTAAATAAAGGATCGGTATGACTCAAGCGTATTATCGTAAATGGAGACCGTCAACCTGGGATGAGGTGGTGGGGCAGGATGCAATTGTGCGCACCCTGCGCAACGCCGTCGCACAGGATAAGCAGGCACACGCCTACCTTTTTTCAGGACCGCGGGGGACAGGCAAAACTTCTACAGCCCGCATTCTGGCGAAAGCGGTCAACTGCACCAATGAAGATCCAACGACCCACCCCTGCGAGCAGTGCGATAACTGCAAGGCGGTGAATGCCGGCAGGTTTCTGGATCTGATCGAGATCGACGCCGCATCAAACACCAGTGTGGATGATGTGCGCGACCTGCGCGAAAAGATCAATTTTTCTCCCTCGCAGGGCAGCTACAAGGTGTACATCATCGATGAAGTGCACATGCTTTCAACGGCTGCTTTCAACGCGCTGTTGAAAACGCTCGAAGAACCCCCCGCGCATGCCATTTTCGTCCTGGCGACCACCGAAATTCACAAGATCCCCGCCACGGTGCTTTCCCGCTGCCAGCGCTACGAGTTCCGACAGATCCCTCTGAATTACATTACCGCTCAATTGAAAGATATTGCCGAAGCGGAAAAGCTGGAATTCGAGATGGATGCGCTTACCCTCATTGCCCGGCAGGCAACCGGCAGTATGCGCGATGCCATTTCTTTGCTGGATCAGATCGCTTCTACCGGTGAAAAGATCACCCTCGCGCTCACCGAAGAAATACTGGGAACTTCATCCAACGAGAAGGTGATCGAGATGGTGGATGCTTTATTGAAAGAAGCACCCGATCAGGCGATCAATGCGGTGCATGCCGCGCTAGACAGCGGCACGGATGGAAGGCAGTTTTCCAACCAGATCGTTGATTACCTGCGCGAGGTGATGTTGATGAAGATCGGGAACAGCAGGGATGTGGAAGCGACGCAGGAACTGAAGCAAACCATGCAGGCGCATGGCAGTGCAGTAAGCGTTGAAAAACTGGCAGTCTGGATCCGCATTTTTAACCAGGCGCTGCATAATCTCGGCTCCCGCTGGCAGCCCAGCCTGGCGCTGGAACTGGCAGTGGTGGAATGCCTGGAAGAGGGGGATGCCTCACCAAAACCGGTAGAACAAAAAAGAACAGTTGCTTCACCTGCTCCGAAGAAAACCCCGCAGCCGGCAGCCCGATCGAGTGATGAAAAGAAGAAACCGCAGGAAGCGCAGAAGCCTGTTGTGCGAGAGGAAAAAGAAAAAGAACCTGAAGCGCAGGTGGAACAGCCCGCGGCACAGGATAATGAAAAAGTTCCCGAAAAAAAGGCTGTACCTTCCGGTACTTCTCCGGAGGCAGCTATCCGTGAAAATTGGAAAGATATCCGCGCGCTGGTGCGCCAGAAAAAACCGCATACCGAGGCACTGCTCAATTCCTGTAAATCGATCCACCTGACGGGAAATAAGCTGAAATTGGGCTTTGAAAGCGATCTGCTCAAAACGAAGATGGATACGGATATGAATCGTGAGATCACCAGGAAGGCGATCCAGGAATTATTGAATATCGATGTCCTGGTCGAATGTGAAGTGATAAAAAATAAGAACAACAATCACCTGAACCAGCCGGCGGGCAACCACAGCAGCCTGGTGGATGCTGCCATCTCGCTGGGCGGGGAAATTATCAATAATAAGGAGTAAGGAATGGCAAAAGGCATGAAAGGAATGCTTGATTCGCAAAATCTACTGGGGCAGATGCGCCAGATGCAGGAACAGTTGAAAACAGCCCAGAAAGAACTGGAGAAAGAAGAGATCAGCACCGATATCCGCGGGGGAGCCATCAAAATAACCTTCACCGGCGCGCAGGTCTGCAAATCCATTGAGATCGATGAAAACCTGCTGAAAAGTGTGGACAGCAAGACCATGGAATCGCTGATGATGGATGTGATCAACAAGGGATTGGATAAAGTGCGCAAGATGACCATGAAGAAACTGGGTCCCATCGGCGGATTGGGAAGATAGGAATAGACTATGGCACTGCTCCCCGAACCACTGCAGCGGTTGATGGAAGCTTTTGAACGGCTGCCCGGCGTTGGTCCCAAGACCGCTTCGCGCCTGGCTTTCTTCATACTGAAAGCGCCGGATCAGGTTTCGACCGAACTGTCGGAAGCCTTGAAAGGGCTGCGGGATTCGATCGGCACCTGCCCGATCTGCTTCAATATCACGCTTGCCAACCAGGGCAGCTGTGAGATCTGCGCGGATGCACACCGCGACGGCAGCATTCTGTGCGTGGTCGAAGACCCCATGGATGTGCTGGCGATCGAGCGCGCCGCCGCTTTTCAGGGCAAGTATCACGTGCTGCATGGGGCGCTTTCGCCCATAGAGGGCATCGGACCCGATGACCTGCGCATCCGCGAACTGGAGGAGCGTGTGAAGGCGGGCGGGATCAACGAGATCATCATTGCCACCAACCCCAGCATGGAAGGGGATGCCACCGCGCTGTATTTAAAAAAACAGTTGGCTGACTACCCGGTGCATATCACGCGCCTGGCGCGCGGCTTGCCCGTGGGCGGCGACCTGGAATACACCGACCAGACCACCATTTTACGCGCGCTGGCAGGCAGACAGGATATGTAAGGTTTTATATGGGGGATTGAAATAGACAGATGGAGCCGGCGGATTCGAACCGCCGACCTCATGGCCATGGACCGTACTCAGAATTTTGAAAAACGATTTCTAATATATTGAAAGCAAAATATTTTTTTACCGGAAAGTTCTCTTATTAAACCAATCTAATATATTATCCTTATCCATTGAATCAAACTCTACATCTGTTAACAGACGAAGAATTGACCGTTTTGCATAAATTCTTATTAATCCAAGTTCGAAATCATTAACTTGATATCTACCATCATGAACAATTTCTGAACGAATTCCATATAATCTATCAATATCATTTTTAATTTTTATACATTCATCAATATCTTGACTTAATAGTTGGGCTACTCTAGTCCCCAATCTATGATTTAATTCAGATCTATTTTGTTCTAATAAAATTATTGTTTCTAGAGAAATTGCGTATTCTAGAAATGATTTCTCTTTATCTTGTTCTATAGTTGCTGAACCAGCCCATTTCATTGCAGAAATTATTCGTTCTTCCAAATAGTTATGTTTTCCAGCGATTTTATTTGAAATCTTTATTAATCCTAAATTCTTTTTCTTATCCTCTCTAACTAATTTAATAATTGATAAATTCATTAATGGTCCCACTAAATGATACTTAAACCATACACCAGGTTTTGTATCATCTCTTATTATTGGCACTTCTATATTTTTTTGTTGGCTTTCGCCTGGTAAATAGATGAATCCTTTATGATATGGCAATAAGTCACTATAGAAATTTAATACATCAATTGATAAAGATAATTCTTTTTCCCCCATAATAAAAGCAGCATCATTATCAATTGCATTTACTTCAAGTCTTGCCACGATTTTATTATTTACTCTTAATCTTTTTACACAATCTAATAAAAAAGTTTTTGAAGATCCGTCGCTCCAATTATTTTTTATTGTTTTTCTAAAAATGACACGGTCTTCATTATTGAAAATGCGGAATTCAATTTTCCCGAACTTGAAGGGCAAACCTTCATCTGCTAAACCTTCAATAGGATAATAAAGGATAATATTTTGTGGAGTTTCATTTAAGGATTCTTCTAAACATTTCAACGAATCTTTTATCCTTTTTTCCAGAGGAATTGAACTCTGTTTTGAACCTAAATCAAGAGATTTCAATATTGTTTGTTGAAATAATTTTTCTATTGCTTTAGGGCTAATAATTTCAGAATCCATATCATTAATCATTGAATTTAAAACTTCTCGATATTCTTTTGTTTCTTCATGATTTAGATATAGAGTTCCTAAGTCTTCTAAAGAAAAAAACATTTCTGTTTTATTAAAATCAAAAGTTTTTTTATCATATGAAAGAGATTGTATTAAATCAGTTATCTGTTTTTTATTTATTGTTTTTTTACCCATTTTTTGCCCCTTAATGTAAATCATATCTCGGAAAAACTATATAACCTCGTTATCTCTGATTTCCCTGATTAAATAGTTGGGGTGGGCGGATCTGAACCGTCGACCTCACGGACCCGAACCAGCCTTGAAAAGCGGCGAAATTTTGCTCACCGTTAAACGCATGGATCGTCATTTTTTATTAGCTATACGGTCAACAATGCTTGAAAAAAAGTGCTTTCCAGGAGCGAGTCGTGTAAGCTTCGGTAGCCCTAAAAATCGGCTACCTCCTTTCGTTTTTATTAATGTTCCGTCTGTCAATAAACCATCGTTCCTGAACATTAATTCTATCATGAGTATCTAGTTAAGAATATAATAAATCTTAGTGTATTAGAAATGTTTTAATAAATAGGGGTAAGCGATACGTAAAGAATAAAATTAGCGGGAGATAATGATGATAGATGAAGAAACTGTATTTATTTTAGGAGCTGGTGCAAGTAAACCATACGGATATCCAATAGGACCAGTTCTCGTTAAAAACATTGTTGATAGCATAGATCAAGCAAAGTTAAGTTTCTTCGAATATTTCGATATTACTTCTACCCATTTAAAAGATTTTAAGGAAGCGATAACTTCTTCTTTAGCATCATCTATTGATTTTTTCTTATCTGATAGAAAGGATTTTATCAAAGTGGGTAAATTATGTATCGCTACAATCCTATTACAATGTGAAAATCCAAATATTAATGGTTTTGCTTATAGGAAAGAAGGAATTTATCATTTCATTTTTGAGCAAATGAAGAAATATTGCGATATCAAAGAATTTGGTGAAAACAAGGTTTCATTTATTACTTTTAATTATGATCGATCTCTTGAATTTGTTTTTCATAATGCATTGAATACATATGCACAGAATAAACAAGAAATCCATGAGCAGTTATCAAAAATACCAATAATTCATCTTCATGGATATTTGGGATCCTTACCTTGGCAAACTGGTAAACAAAGTGAAGTATTTGAATATGGTTCACTTCCAAAAAAGAAAGATCAAATAATAAATGACTCGAAATATATTCGTAGGATTGAGTCCTCTGCTGAAAAGCTTACACTGCTCACAAATGCCCCTTTAAGTTCAGAGGAGTTTATTAGATCAAAAAATGCAATTAACAACGCCAAGAAAATTTATTTTATTGGTTTTGGATTTGATGAAAGATCAATGAAAAATCTAGGATTAAATAATCCTGAAAAAAAAGATGTAGATTTACCTTTGAACTATGGATTGATCTCAAAATCAACTTGTCCGGCATATAGAGGAAGTTCATTGGGATTAAGACAAATAGATATCGAGAAAATTCAACATAGATATGGGATATTTTTACCAGATAAAAAACTGCATGGATTGGAATTTTTACAAGATTATTATAAATAAAGATTACATAGAAATGAAGAGAATAAAGTACTTCGTATTATTTTTAATAAATTGAATTATTAATAGTAACTATAAATAACTTAATAGAAAGACTAACATACTATTACGGGAGGAGATATATGTGTAATTCAAAATTTACTGAAGAGGAAATTACCGGCGAGATTACTAAGAAAATTCTTGGAATAAAAAAAGATATTAAAGATAATCCCTCAAAACCACTCTATTCTTATTCAAACGAAATATTTTTAATATTTGAAACTATCTGCAATTATGGCCTTTCCAAGAGAGTAAAATCCGATCTTGAGAATTTTATATTTGATGAATTGATTGATTGTTCGACAAAATATATAAAAATTGGAGAGTTCTATGATACAGAGAAAATTCTTGAGGACTTAATAATGGTATCTTCTACCTGGGATAAAATGCATGATAGTGAAAGAATTCATAAAGGAGAGTTATTTTTTTATTTAGGTATTTATTCTTTGATAAAAGGGAATACTGATAAGTGTTATTTATCAATTTATCAATCATACCAAGAAGACAGACAATTATTTAATGCTTTATGGCCAAAAACATATTCTTCAAAGTTTCTTCTAGGGCAAGATGAAAATCAAGTATATGATAAATTAGTAAAAAAAAGAAAGGAAATTCTTATCAATAGTTTAAAAAACTATAGAGAAGAACAGATAGGAATTAAGTTCGCTTACTCTTCTTTAAAGAGAATTATAAAAAAAATTGATCCTCATATAACCATATATTTTTATTATGGGATTTCGAAGTTATCATCTCTTGATGATATTAAAAGATTTTTAAATAACAATGAATTTATAAATCAGATAAATTTAAATGTTATTTCAATATTTTGTACTTGTTTTGAGTTTTTGTTGAAAAAATATTATCCAGCAACTGAAGAGAAGCTTTATTCTAATGTTATAGAATTTTTTAAATATCATCAGCAAGAAGGATTAAAAATGGTGAGAGATTATAAAAAAATACTAGGAGAAAAAAACAAAATTGGCGAGCTAAAGTTCATTGATAATGTTATGAATAAAAACACAATTGGATTAAATAGTTATAATCCAATTTGTAAAGATGTGATAGTTATTCATCAGCTTAGAAATTTAGCAGCACATGAAATAGTTTTTGATACAGTCATAGAGAATAATATTCAAGAGATTTATCAGAGTTTTTTTAACGTATTTTTCTTTATTTGTCAGAAAAGAGTGGATAAATAATCTTACTTTGTAAATCTCTCTAGTTTGGTCAAAGGATATTTATCATAGTTTCATTAAACTACGAAACTTATTTCCTTATCGAAACTGCTGATACGGAAACACATTTAATCTATGGATTTCTATAAAACGATTTTACATTAATCATAGATCCCATCGATCGGTGGGTGAAGCCAAGCGATGTGTGTTGTTGATATCGATCTATACCAGATGTAAGTAAACCCTTGTCATTGTTGTATCATTTTGACACATGTGATACTACAGCGGGGAAAAATCATTCCATTCAACAGATATTGATTTACGATTGTTTGTCTGAAGTAATGAAAAAATATGCTTGCCCCTGTGACTTAGTTCGTTCAAATATATATAGAGAAAAAGGATATGCTTGAAAGCACATCCTTTTTGTGTCGGGGTGGGCGGATTTGAACCGCCGACCTCACGGACCCGAACCGTGCGCTCTAGCCGGGCTGAGCCACACCCCGATAGCGTCATTATACCCCACGCGTTCTTTTTCCAGCAAGAGATTGGTAGTAGATATTCAGTTTTATTTTTTGGGATGAAACAGTTATGCTTTCAAATTTTCTTTACGATCTCATCGGTTTCGACGATCTTAAACGTTTTTGAATCGATGATATCGACATGCAGTCCATCAGCGGTGCGCATGAATTTTGACCCCGGGATCGTGGTTTTTGGATGGTCGGCGCTTGCGGCTTCGATATATTCTTGAAATTGAATGATCGTATATTTCTTCCCGGCATCTGTTTTCGCGGTAAATTTCTTTAATTCTTTGGTGTCTTTAATCCCCATCATTGTCCTCCTCTTTATTTAATTATATAAAGATCTATCCATAATTTCATCTACCCACTTCTAACGAAAAGAGGATCCTGAAGCTCTATACTAAAAAATTCTGTAATTCAGGTTTTTTATGGGTGAAAACTCAATTCTTTATCTGGAATTGGTCGAAGTCTCTGGCTAATACGCTGTTGGGGAAAATGGAGATAGCTTCTTTTTCGATATCCCTGTCGCGGTAGCGCCGCGAAACATGCGTGATGAAAAGCTGCTTGACGTTGGCTTTCACCGCCAGTTCCGCCGCTTCGCGCACCGTCAGGTGCCCGTATTCGCGCGCCATCTCAACCTCACTGTAGAGATAGGTGCCTTCGATGACCAGCGCGTCGGCGTCCTGACATACTTTTTCCAGCGATTTGGTTTCGCCGGTATCCCCCACCATCACCAGCTTTACTCCGGGCATGGGTTCACCCAGGATATCATCCGGGGTTACGCGCCTGCCGTCCGGCAGCAGCACTTCTTTTCCCTGCACCAGGTCGCGGCGCATGGGTCCGGAGGGGATTCCCAGCTTATCCGCTTTTTCTGCCAGGAAAGGGCGTTTGCTTTCTTCTTCGAAGCAGAAACCAAAGCAGCCCGCGCCGCGGTGCCTGACCGGGAACGCGCTAATGCTGAAATCGTCTTCTTCGATGATGACGCCTTTTTTGACCGATCGCAGCATGATGGGGAAGGGCGGATTAACACCGCGGATCACCACTTTGAGGAGCAGGTCCTCGACGCGTTCCAGGGTGTAGCTGCCCCCGTAGATATCCAGATTATCGATGGTTTCCCAGCGTAAAAAGGTGGAAACCAGCCCCCCGATGCCCAGAATGTGATCCAGGTGCCCGTGTGTGAGGAGCATGCGGTTCAACTTTTTAAATCCAATTCCTGACTGCAGGATCTGGCGCTGGGTGCCTTCTCCACAGTCGACCAGAAAGCGGTGTTCATTGTGCTTCACCACCTGCGCGGGCAGACCCCGCTGAATGGAGGGGGCAGAAGCAGACGTACCGAGAAAAATAAGTTCAAACAAGCTGTATATCCCTTGTTAATTTTTGAAGTTATTTATTGTACTCTAACTATTTCCTGATTTTCCCTTTAATAAACACAGTGTATTATTAAACCATGAGATAATTAAGTTGGTATCATTCTTGCAATATATATTTTGATATTTGTGGTCTTATTTAAAGGAGAAAGGCATGGAGATCAAAAGCATAGCTGTCGATAAACCGGAGGAGATCAATTTTATCCTGGGGCAGTCCCACTTCATTAAAACCGTGGAAGATATCCACGAAACCCTGGTGGGCGCCGTTCCGGGCATCCGTTTTGGTGCAGCTTTTTGCGAAGCATCCGGAAAATGCCTGGTGCGCTGGTCCGGGACGGACGATGCCATGATCGAACTGGCAAAGAGGAATGCTTCCGTCATTGCCGCAGGGCACAGCTTCATCATCTTCCTGGCGGAAGGGTTTTTCCCATTGAACGTGCTCAATGCCGTCAAGGCAGTGCCGGAAGTGTGCCATATCTTCTGCGCAACCGCCAATCCATGCCATGTCATTGTCGCCGAAGAAGCCGGCGGGCGCGCCATTTTAGGAGTAGTGGACGGTCTTTCTCCCAAAGGTGTTGAGGGAGAAGAGGATATCGCCTGGCGCAAAGATTTTTTACGAATGATCGGGTATAAGGCTTAGCCCATAGAGAAGAGGAGAGAAGAAATGAAAAAGACAGTAATTATCATCTTGTTGATCGCATTATTCGCATTCAGCGGCTGCACCTTGCTGGATAAGTTTGATGAGATCAAAGCGCAGTACCTGGCAAATCGGGTGGATCAGATGCTCACCGAAATGCCTTCCGATGAAGCGGCAGCAGATGCGAATAAAGAAGGCGAAGAAGCTGCCGGAGAGGCAACCGCAACGTCTTCCGTGGCGGATGCCATCGCCACCGCAGCCGCGCTGGCAACTGCTCAGGCTGAAGCAGACGTAGCCGCGGATGCCGCCAAAGCAGAACCCACTGCGGAACCGGTTGCTACTGAAGTACCAACCATAGAAGTTACCGCTGCCCCAACGTTCACCCCCACCGTAGCTTCCACCGATCCCGGCATCTATCTGGGTGCGGCGGATTGGTCGGATGACATGGGTACGATCAAGAACTGGCCGCTGGACACCAACAATTTCAGTTCCGCGGTTCAGCAGGACGGCTACTACCGCATTACATCCCTGGCAGATGCAGACGGCTGGCGCCTTGCGCAAACCAGTGCGGTCAGCGATGGATATATCGAAGTAGCTTTCAAGACAGAAACTTGCAGCGGTGAGGATCACTACGGCATCATTTTCCGTGTCCCCGGCTTGCAGTCCGCCGACCGCGGCTATTTGTTCGGCATCACCTGTGACGGGCGCTACAACGTGCGCTTATGGGACGGCACAACCGGCGAGGCAGGCACCATGACCACCCTGATCCGCTATAAAGCCAGCGGTATGATCAATACCGGTTCCAACGCAGAAAATGTGCTGGGCATCATGATGAATGGAAGCAATATCAACCTGTACATCAATGGTGAACTGGTGGATATCGTTTTCGATGATACCTTCACAGGCGGATATTTCGGCGTCTTTGCAGGTTGGGAGGTGACCGAAGGATTCTCGGTGCGTGTAGAAAAAGCCAGCTACTGGCTTGAAGCTGAAGACTAAAACAGGATGAATAAGAGAGCCTGCTTCGCGCAGGCTCTTTTTTGTTTAAAGGATCTCTTTGACGACTTCGATACCGTTCATTGCCATGTGATACAGGAATGTGTAGTGGAAAAAATCAGCCGGGTGGGCAAAAGCGCCGGTCTCCTCTGCCGCATCGATGGGAGTGTCGTAGGTTTCGGTGCAGTTGGCAGGTACCACCACCCAGCGGGTTTTCTGAAAGGCGTTGGCGCTCACCTTGAGGTGCATGGCGAGCTGGTAGGTGCATAGATCGGTGCAGTCTCCCACCACGACAAAGGTCTGCACCCTCGGGTGATCTGACATCCAATCATCCAGTTCCGTGTCTATGCTGGAATCGATCGAATTCTTTTCGATCAGCAGCATCTCATTGTAGAAGGGCAGATCTCTGATCTCTGAAACCGTCTGCGCTTCTATTGAAGCCCGTGTGCAGTGGGGTGGAAAAGCATCAAACTCCACCGCATTCCATTCATGGGTATCCTGGATAAAGATTATGTTGTGGCAGCCAGATTCATAGGCTTGTTTGAGCAGCCGTACAATAGGCGGAATAATGGCTGCCACCCGCGGGCTGGCTAATGCACCCTCCTTGCAGAAGCCGTTGGTCACATCCACACACAGCAGGGCGGTTTTGTGGGGCAGTCCAAAAACAGAACCTTTTTCAACTATCGGCAGGTTGGAAAACCAGTTTTGTAAATAGGGATAGAATGTTTTGCTTTCGTCAGTTGTCATTTTGTTCCTGCTTTCAGAACCGGGATTCTTCCGGTTCCACGCAATGATAAACCATGCTATCTATTTTTTGAAGGGATATGCTACAATGTATGGCATTATGTTCCCATCGAATGCTTTTCCCGCTATTTTTGCTGTTGCCTTCAGTATGACCATTGGCGCGGTGCTTTCGCCCGGTCCGGTCACCACCACGCTCATCTCTCAATCTCCGCGCCTGGGCTGGATCACCGGTCCACTTTTTTCTACCGGTCATGCCATTATGGAACTGCTGATGGCAGGCATGATCACTTTCGGTTTATCCACATTTCTCGCTCAACCATCGATCCAAACGGGGATTGCTTTATTGGGGGGTGCACTGCTGCTGTGGATGGGAGCGGGTTTCGCTTTAAGTGGATTAAAAGGGAAATATCACTTGCCCACGCAGGAAGAAAAAGAATCCAGCCAGCCTCTCACCCGCGGAAAGGCATTGACCATGGGCATTCTGACCACCATCAGCAATCCCTTCTGGTATGCCTGGTGGATCACCGTGGCATCGATCTATCTGCTGGATGCCAAAGCGATCGGCATGGCAGCCGTGATCGCCTTTTATCTGGGTCATATCAGCGTGGACTATCTATGGAATACCCTGCTTTCCACCGTGGTGGGCAGCGGGGGAAAATTATTCAGCAATCGTGTGTACAATATTCTTATGGCAGTTTGCGGATCCTACTTGATCTATCTGGGCGTACAGTTCTTGCTGGTCGGGATCAAAGGCATTCAAGGATAAAATGAAAAACCGGATCTACTTTGGGGATAATCTGCCGATATTGAAATCGTTTCCTGACACATCGGTGGATCTGATCTACATCGATCCTCCCTTCAACACGGGGCACACCCAATCACGCACCCGCATCCGCACCATTTCTTCGGAGCAGGGCGACCGCACGGGTTTCAAAGGCAAGCGCTACGAAACAGTGCAGATCGGCAAAAGCGGCTATAAAGATACCTTTGATGATTACCTGGCTTTTCTTGAGCCGCGCCTGCGTGAAGCATTGCGCATTCTCAAAGCGCACGGCTCGCTGTATTTTCATATCGATTATCGTGAAGTGCATTACTGTAAGATATTATTAGATGAGATATTTGGGCGGGATTCTTTCATCAATGAGATCATCTGGGCGTACGATTACGGCGGGCGCACGAAAAAACGCTGGCCGCCCAAGCACGACAACATCCTTTGGTACGCCAAAGATCCGGCTCATTACACTTTCAATTATGACGCGGTTGATCGCATTCCCTATATGGCACCCGGGCTGGTCGGAAAAGAAAAAGCGGAAAACGGGAAATTTCCCACCGATACCTGGTGGCACACCATTGTTCCCACCAACAGTAAAGAAAAGACGGGTTATCCCACGCAGAAACCGGTCGGCATTCTCAAACGCATTATCGCCGCCAGCTCCGATCCGGGCGATGTGGTGATGGATTTCTTCGCCGGCAGCGGCACGGTGGGGGAGGTCTGCCTGGAAATGCAGCGGGACTTCATTTTGATCGATAACAATCCCCAGGCGCTGCAGGTGATGAAGAAGCGATTTGAAGGGGTATCATCGATCGAATGGATAGAGAAAAACGACTGAAAGAGGAGTCCGATGAATCCAGATTTCCCCATCCTCGAATTTGACCCCGATCCGGGGGCGATCCTTAATCCTCAAGTGGAAGCATTGAAGGGAAAACTGCCGCCCAGAGCGGTGATGTGCTTTTTTCAAGATGTGCTGCAGGACCTGCTTTCACAGGGAAAGTTGAGCGTGGTGGGTCAGCTGCGTTCGGAGATCGGGATGAATCCGGTTTATACCATGCAGGTGGATGGTACGGCGCTCACCATTGTACACGCCGGAGATGGAGCCTCGCTGGCTGCCAGCTTTCTGGATGATCTGATCGCGGCTGGGGTGCAGCAGGTAGTGGCGTGCGGTGGCTGCGGGAGCCTGGTGGAGGATATCCCTGCCGGGCATGTATTAATCCCAACCAGTGCGGTGCGGGATGAAGGCACTTCCTACCATTATCTTCCCCCTTCCAGAGAATGTTTCCCGTCGAAGAATATTGTGAAAGTCATTGAAGAGACCCTAAAGGATGCGGGTATTCCTTTCATCCCTGTCAAAACCTGGACCACGGATGCGGTGTATCGCGAAACAGCGGGAAAACGGAAGATGCGCATTGCAGAAGGCTGCCAGGTGGTGGAAATGGAAGCAGCGGCTTTATTCGCGGTGGCTGCTTTCCGCAAGGCGGAGGTGGGTATGCTGCTGTATGCCGGCGACCTGGTAGTGCCGGAGGGCTGGCAGGAGCGGGAGTGGAATCGGCGCAGCGACAGCCGGGAGCTTCTTTTTGATCTGGCCGTTCAAACCTGCCTGGATTTAGAAAAAAGAGGACCATATTGAGGTACCTATCCAATGAGTGCTGATTATCCCATTCTTGAATTTGACCCTGAAGCTAACGCCATTCTCAATCCCCAGACAGATCGCTTGAAGGGAAAGCTGCCGAAGAAAGCGGTGATGTGCTTCTTTCAAGAAGTCCTGCAAAATCAATGCACGAATGGGCGCTTGAAGCAGGTGGATTGTCTGCGTTCAGAATTGGGTGAAAATATCATTTACACAACTAAGATTGGTGATGAGTGTATTGCAGTAACCCATCCTGGTGTTGGGGCACCATTGGCAGTGGCTTTTCTTGAAGAACTGATCTATGCCGGTGTCACTCAATATATCGTATGCGGTGGCTGTGGGGTGCTGGTTCCTGAGCTGGTAGCCGGGCATGCTTTGATCCCGACCAGTGCAGTGCGGGATGAAGGCACCTCCTATCATTATCTTCCACCTTCCAGAGAGAGTTATCCTTCTGCCAGGGTGATCAAGGCGATCGATAACCTGTTGAAAAGAGAAGATGTGCCTTACAGCGAAGTGAAGACCTGGACGACCGATGGATATTATCGTGAGACTTCTGAAAAACGCAGGAGTCGTATTGAGGAAGGCTGCCAGGTGGTGGAAATGGAAGCGGCAGCTTTGTTTGCGGTGGCAGAATTCCGCAAGGTGGAATTGGGCGCGCTCTTGTATGCGGGTGACCTGGTGGTGCCGGAGGGTTGGGATAATCGCGGCTGGAAAGGACGCCTGAAGAATCGCGAATTCCTTTTCGAACTGGCGCTGCTGGCTTGTGCAGATCTGTAAAATAGATCAAGAAGTGCAGGCAGCCGCGGCAGCCGCAGTTCTGTTCGATTGAATGACGAGTAAATAGAATCCCAGTGATATTAACAGACAGAGCAGTTCATCATCCAGAGAAGTATCCAGTATCTCGATGTCAGCCTGAGTTTTTAAGAGGTTGGCTATTTTAAATTCGCGGCAGCCGGTGAGAAAACGAACGGCGTGTACATCTCCGGCTTGGTAGAACATCCACTGGTTGCGCCAGAAATTAACCGGCGCCCATTGAAAAGAACGTCCATCTTCCAGCTGAAGGGTTCCGTCTCCCAACAAATGCTGGGTGAAGGTGGCAAAACCATCTCTGAAATGTGCTTTATAGATAGCAATGTGTTTCTTGGGGAACCCCCTGCGTTTGAAAGACCAGCATTGGAGGGTGTTTTCAGTTTCAACTTGCGTGCTGAAGGCGCTGGGGAAATGTAAAACGGCGATCACACTATCATCTGCTCTGAGTTCATATACTCTGCCGAGTATCTTCTGCTGTACCCAGTGCAAATTTCTGACACGAAAAGTTTGAAAATCAAGCACGGCAGCCTCCTTCTTATCAAAAGATTTTCCAGAGATATGCTGATACAGCACTGCAGTATGTTTGATATCAAGTCCCTCATGGTGTATGAGGGACTTGTTCTGGATCAATAAGTTTTATCCTTGACTTACCTTTTCAAGCAGCAGCGCTTTGAGAATGGATGGGATGGCATTCTTGACGATACCTGCCTGCCAGCTTGGGATGAAATTTGTTTTAATGTTGGTGGGTGGGGTCAGATCCATGATGGGTTTACCACCATTGTAGATCATGGCGGCATTCTCGATTAAACCCTCGTTGGCATCAAAACGCTGCAGTCCGGTGATGATGATCTGATCACGGCGAGCGATCGAATAACTGCTGATGGAACTGGCGGCTATCAGGCTGAACTGAAAAGGTGCGGTATTTGGGTATTTTAATGTGATGATCTGTTTTCCGAACTGCCACTGGCGTCCTTTGTTCACCAGTTCAGTTTTCAGCCAGCCCAGATAATCATCGAACAGTACCGGCTGGTCCGGTCCGAAAACGGTCATACAGCGGGAGAGAATGGCATTGCGCAGCCAATCGACGCGCAGGAGATTATCATCCGGGCGGATCGTATTCCACATCATCTTCAGCACCGAATGGACAGCAGCCTGATCCTTATCTGCCCAGACGGTCATTGCGCCTAACAGGGCAGTATCAATTTGCTGATAGGTATAACGACCAAAGCCGTTTACTGCTAAATCTATACTGAATTGATCTTCTTTTTTGGTGGCTCTGCTGTAAGAAGAATAGAGCGGGTTCAAGTTCAGGTATTCTGTAATGATCTCATCGAAGGTTTTTTGATGCGCGCTGAGATTTGCCCAGAAACCGCGTACTCCTTCACTTTCATTATCCGTACCAACTCCTGCCCACATTGCACCCGGGATGTTCTTCTTTCCCTGCTCGGTTATCTTTGCCAGGAATTCGGCTCGTTTTTCGCTAGAGCCGTATGCCAGGAATTCTCCGATCACATCACCTTTCATATCTGCAGGTTTGATAACTGCGCAGGCTGTTTCGGGAGCTTTGCAGATCCAGGCTCTGCGCAGGCGCGGCAGCAGTGCTTCTGCTCGGGCTGATTTTTGCGCTTCCTGCATGGCTTCATTGCAGAAACCTCTTTCAACCAGCTGGACGAAGAACCAGGCTTCACCGGTTTCATCGTTGGAGATCTTCTGCATCAATTCTGTATATTTTGCAGAAATGGTATCGGCTTTTGCAGTTTTGGCTGCAATGGTTGCATAGATGAAACTGTGAAGATAGGGTGGTGAATTTTTGATAATCCGATCAATGAACGATGGGGTGAAAATCTCCAGCCCGTTTTTTTCGAGCCCTTCTCCACCGGTCATGAGCGCCTGTATAAGATTGAAGCGATCCATCCAGGATTGGTCAAGCCAGCTCGCTTTTGCCAGCATTTCGATCATTTCTGCGATCAAATTGGAAAGCAGCCCTTCTTTTTCTTTCTTAGCGTGCAGTACCAGCAGCCGAGTGTGGTTGTGGAGGTGTTTTACCACGGTATCTGTGTTGATCGGTGTGGTGAACTGCGGTACAAGGCTGCGAATTTTCTTGGCGGTTTCCTCGACGAGCGCGTCGCTCAATTGAATGTTCAGGTTGTCATCTGCCAGTATTTCAAGAACAAGCGTTTCCATTTTCCCTTTTCCAAGGATTTGATAAAGGGAATCCCATTCTTCCGGTTTGATCTGGACAGCGCTGTTGAGCCGCTTGAGAATATCGTTTTGCGATTTGCCGGAAATGTTTTTCATCAACTGGAACGCGGTATTATGATCAAGGGGAAGCCAGGCATGCACCAGCGCGGTCCATACCGGACCTTTCCCAATGGGATTGAAGCGTTTCTTCAACCGCACCTGACAATCTTGCAGTTTTTCTTTTTTCTGCTCTACATCTTCCAGCTTGTTGATCTCCTCGATCTCTGCCACCATCTCGGCGGTAAATCCCTTCTTTTCAGTAGAAACGGATTCTTCGAGATTGGCGCGCAGTTCTGTCAGCTCTGCCTGATTGGCTTGGGGAATTGAGCGGGTGAGCTTCTGCAGCATCTCCCAGTATTTTGCTGTTCTTTCGGGGGCAAAGGAAACGCAAAACTGGCACATTTTCAGCAGCAGCAATGCTTTGGGCTGATCGAGCAGCTCATTACTTTCCAGCGCTCCATCCACAATTCCTATCACCTGATTTTTTTCTGTCATACCTGATCCTCCTGAAATATAAATTAATAAAAAGGGCTGTGATGTAATTGCAGGATTCGTATGAAAACTTGAGTAAGTTTTCTCTGTAACCTCTCAATCGTCCATCATAAAGCTGTGTGACGCCCTCCGTCGGTATATATTCATTATAGAAAAAATATTTATGAAAAGATAGGTTTTAACAAATATTTTGAGATTAAAAAGTCTTGAGGGATTCTTATTAATAAGCTGTGCTCTACTTCTCAGAATGGAATGAGGATAAAGCTCTCACCTGTTCCGCCGCATGGTAGCTGGAGCGCACCAGCGGGGCGCTCTCGATCCAGCGGAAACCAAGACTGTACCCATACTCTTTTAACTGCTGGAACTCTTCCATACTGTAGTAGCGGGCAATGGGCAGGTGCTTGCGGCTGGGCTGCAGGTACTGCCCGATGGTGAGGATATCAACCTGCCAATCGCGCAGCTCGCGCATGGTCTCTTGCAGTTCTTCCCAGGTTTCACCCAATCCCACCATGATACCTGATTTGGTCAAGCCATCCGGCTGGAGCTGTTTGGCGGTGGTGAGCACGTATTTTGACCATGCGTGGCGGTCCTGCGGCTGCACGCTGTGATACAGGCGCAGAACGGTTTCCACGTTGTGGTTCAAGATCTCCGGTTTTTCCGCCATGATCAGGCGCAGCGCTTCGGGGTTGGCACGGAAATCAGGGATGAGCACTTCGACCGAGCAGCCGGGCACTTCTTCATGAATGCGGTGGATGATGCGCGCGAAGATGCGCGCTCCGCCCAGAATATCATCATCGCGGTCCACGCTGGTGATGACGGCGTGTTTCAGTTCCATGGCTTTGATCGCCTGGGCTACGCGCTCCGGTTCTTCTTCATCCAGCGGCAGGGGAACGCCGCGCTTCACGTCGCAAAAACCGCAGCGGCGCGTGCAGATATCGCCCAGCACCAGAAAGGTAGCCGTACCGCTGCCCCAACATTCGCCCATATTGGGGCAGTTGGCTTCTTCGCAGACGGTATGCAGCTCTTTGCGCTGCATCAGTTCTTTCAGCCAGCCGTAAGTTTCGCCGTTGGGCGCGCGCACCTTGATCCAATCCGGGCGGCGGATGGGGGTGGTATCGATCTTTTCAGGGTTAACCCGGTCGCGGGTTGCTTTATCGGTCATACGTTCTCCGCAAGCATTATACTATCGTGGAAAATGGGTGTCTATTTCGCGTCTATGTGTGATTTCGGTTTAGAATAAGGGAAATATGCTTTATATTATTTCAACTCCTATTGGCAATCTTGGTGATATGACCCTGCGCGGGCTGGAAACGCTCAAGCAGATGGATTACGTGGTCAGCGAAGACACGCGCAAAACCGGCATGCTGCTCAAGCATTTCGAGATCAAGAAGCCGCAGATCTCATTCCACGCTTTCAATGAGCAAAAAACCCTGCCGCGTTTGCTGAATTTATTACAGGAAGGCAAGGATATCGGGCTGGTGAGCGATGCGGGCACCCCCGCCATCTCCGACCCCGGTTTTTCTCTGGTGCGGGCGGCTATCGAGCAAGAGATCCCGGTCACCGCTATTCCCGGACCGACCGCACTCATCATGGCGCTGGTGCTTTCTGGTCTGCCGCTGCATTCCTTCACCTTCCGCGGATTCCCGCCGCGTAAGAGCGCCGCGCGCCGACGTTTTCTGGAAGTGGATAAAGATTCCCCGCACACACTTGTGTTCTATGAAAGCCCTTATCGGCTGCTTGATTTCTTAGAAGATGCCATCGCAGTATACGGCGATCGTAAAGTTGCACTGGCAAATGATCTGACCAAAAAGTTCGAGATGGTGCTGCGCGGTTCGCTTTCAGAAATAAAACAGCAGCTCTCCGAAGAAAAGCTGCTGGGTGAATACACGGTCGTTATCGCGGGAAAAGACTCATAACGGGTTGAAGCGTGTATCGCGGTCGTAGTAATCCTCGTTTTCCGCTTTTTTCAATCCATTAACAATTTTGTAAGTGATGGGGGTGAAGACCGCTTCTACCAGCACTTTAAAGATGTAATTGGTCAGCACCAGGCTGGCAAAAACTTCCCACGGGAAAACCCCAAACAGGCTGGCAATGAGGGTGAAGATCAGGGAATCCACTCCTTCTCCCACCAGGGTGCTGGCTACGGTGCGCATCCACAGGAATTTGCCTTCCATTTTTACCTTCATGATCGCCATGACCACCGAGTTGCTGTACTCTCCAAAAAAGTAAGCCACCAGGCTGGCGATCACGATACCGCCGCTGCTCATACCGCCCAGTACGGCGTCAAAAGCAGCCTGACCGGTCTGCTGCTGCCAGGCGGCTTCTGCGGGCAGTGCGCGTACCACACCCAGGGTGAGTGCGCTCAACGCCAGCGCGCCGAAACCGGTCCAGATCACGCGGCGCGACTTTTTGAAACCATATACTTCAACCAGCACATCGCCGAAGATATAGCTGATGGGAAAGAGCAGCGTGCCGCCATCAAAAGCCATGCGCACACCGAAAACCGAGAATCCCCAATCCACGATCTTGGCGGAAGAAGCCACATTGCTGGTGATGAGCACGGTCACAAAGAGCGCCATTACCAGGTCAAAAAAGCGGTAGCTGCGGTTTTCATTTGTCTTCTGATTCATTTCGCGCTTAGTATAATGTATATTAGTTTAAATGAATAGCTAGCTAAAAAGGACCTGTATGCATCGTTTTTTTCTGCCGCCCGAAAATCTTGTTTCTGATAAGGTGAGTTTCCCGGCTCCGCTGGCTCACCAGATCAAGCATGTGCTGCGTTTAAAAGAGGGCATGGAAGTGGAAGTGCTGGATAACCGCGGCAATGCTTTCCACGTACGACTGGAAGAATTTACGGAAGATGGGGTAGCGGGGCGCATCATCGATCGTGAGCAGCCCCAGCGTGAGCCGACTGTGAAGCTGACCCTGTGCGTTTCTCTTACCCAGCGTGAAAAATTCGAGCTGATCCTGCAGAAAGCGGTTGAAGTGGGTGTGGCGGCGATCCATCCTTTTCTCTCCCGCTACTCGCTGGTGCGCGAGAAAGCGATCGAAGCCAAAAGGCGCAGCCGCTGGGAAGATATCCTGCGCGAAGCGGCTGAACAGAGCGGACGGATTTTGATCCCTACTCTGCAGGAAATTTCAATTCTTCCGAAATTGATCGAGAGCAGTGTTCGGGAGAATGATGTGTGCCTGGCAGCCTGGGAAGGGGAGCAGACCACCAGCCTGCAGGAAGTACTGCGCGCTGTGCAGGATCAAAAGGCAATTCGCAGTGCGGCTGTCTTCATCGGTCCGGAAGGCGGCTTTGCGCAGCAGGAGGTGGAGCTGTTTGAAAAGGCGGGTGTGATATCCGTTTCTCTGGGCAAGCGCATCCTGCGCATGGAAACCGCCGCGATCGTGGCGCCGGCATTGATCTTATATGAATTGGGGCAGATGGAACTCTAAAAAAGGCGGGGCGGCAGCAGATTTTTCAAACGGTCTCTCAGCACTTTAGCACGTCCCAGTACTCTCTTTTGTTCATCCCTGACCAGAACGGTTTCCCCGGTTTCAATATCCTTATATGCAGTTCCCAAAATATCCTGGTGCATTAAAAAGCTGTTCTTCTGCACTTCATCCAGAACCACATATCCCGATCGAAAGCTGTGCCCAAAGCGGGCCGCCAGTTCGTGGCTGATCTGGTATCCCTGCGGGATGCGTTTAAATGCGTTCAAGCCGAAGCTGGAAATGGGCAGTGCGCCGAACTCGCTGGATAGACGGGTCGGTACCAGGAAGATGCCGTTTGCCAGTTCCATGAGGGCTGCCAGCTGTGTTTGCAGGATGGCTTGCAGGTCAAAGCCGTAAAAATCTTGCATCCAATTACAAATCTGCTGCTGTTCCTGCGGGGGGAGGATTGATCCAGCAGCTGTTCTTTTGGGTGAAAAAGCGCTTTCTGTTTCGGAGGGCTGTATTTCTTCCAGTTTCGTGAAGCGGGCGCTGAAAAAGCCGGTGGTACCGAAGATGTGCGGCCACAACCGCACTGCTTTGACCATGTGAGGGGAGAATTTGTGTTCTCCATCCTGCTGCAGGGCGGGAGCAAGCTTTGGCAGTCTGTCGGACATATCATCCAGCCTGACCTGATCCCCAAAATCCTGCAGAACCCGCTCCACCACCTGCTCATCTTCCTCAGGGGAGAGGGTGCAGGTGGAATAGACTACCTGACCGCCCACCTTGACCGTTTGTAGCGCGCTGCGCAGTAATAAATACTGGCGGTTGCTCAGGCTCTGCTGTTCTCCTGCGCTTACCGACCGTAATGGATGGGAAGGAGTATCGTACAGGTTCTGCATGCTACAGGGTGCGTCCAGCAGTACCGCATCGAAGGTGCCGGGAAGCTGGCTGCCGAAGTATTCTCCGTGCAGGCAGGTGATGGCATGATTTACCGCGCCCCATTTGGCGAGCACCACGCGCAGGGCGGCGATGCGCCCTTTGCTGGCATCATTGGCGATCACCAGCCCGCGGTCTCCGGTGCGGTCGACCAGGTGAGTGGTTTTCCCACCGGGTGAGGCTGCCATATCCAGAATGAGGGGTGAAGAATTCTGTGAGAAGTCGAACAGCTCCACCGGCAGCATGGAAGCGCTTTCCTGAATGTAATATTCCCCCATGCCGTGTTCGCTGGTCTTTGAAATACCTTCAGCCGGATAATCGAAATTGAAGCCACTCTTACAGAAGGGAACCGACGTCAGCTTCCAGCCGTAGCGTTCTTGTAAACTCTGCATAAAGGCAGCCGGCTCATGTTTCAGAAGATTCACACGAATTGATGGGAGCAGTTCCTGCCCCAGTACGGTGATCAACTGCTGGAATTCTGATCCACTCAACAGCGGGCGGAAGCGTTCTAATGCGGAGGAAACGGTGGGGGAAAGAGGGCTCATCTCATCCTGCTCCTTTATGGATGCAGAAGACGATCTCATCTTCGAAAGATACCTCTTCTACCTTCCAGTTTCTTTCCGTTATATTTTCATTTATCAGACTGCGCATGCGCTCGCGCAGGTCGTGGGTTTTTCCGATGTCGCGGGTGGGCAGAGAAACCAGCAGGCTGTTGACATGCAGGGCATCCCACAGGAAACGGTTGCTGCCCTTGCGGCGCTGATCCATGCGGTGCGCTTCTTTGAAAAAGAAAGCCGCATCCGCTTTCTGGGTGGGTGGATCTACCAGAATATCGCGCTGTTTTGCACGCGCGCTGGCATATCCGGTTTTTTTGAAAAAAGTGTTCAGCAGGTTTACGCGCGGTAAATGGATGTCATAAGCTATATAAGTTGTATCGCGATCTAGCCCCATCCAGGGCAGCGCAAAGGGATTCAGCCCGCAAGCCAGATCAAGGATGCTTTGAGGGGTCCCGATCGCTTGAAAAAGGTGCTGGTAAAAATTATGGATGTAGGGCAGACGTTCGCGGGTGGAGGTGTGCATAGACAGCATACGCCCGGCAAAAGCTTCCAAATCCGCCTTGCCTTGAATACCTTGCAGTTCTTGCAGGGCTTGCTCGTAATCGGGGTCGCCCAGGTAGAGTGCGGTGAGCTGGTGCAGTTTTTGGCGCACGCTTTCTTGCATACGTTTCGCATCCGAGTAGCGCAGGCTTTCCTGTTCGATCAGGTCTTGAATGGTTTCAGGGGGCAGGTGCAGGGCACGGTATTTACGCGACTGAAGGATTTTCTGTAAAAATTCCTCGTTCGATGGCATTCCTATTTCCTTTTTTCAACCCGGTAAACCAGCTCGCTGGAAAACAGGAATTTGGTATAGCTCCAATCCAGATCAACCATTAACGCTTCGAACTGGCTGGAGTAGTGTGCCAGCATGCCTTTTTCTCTCCCGCCGATGCTGTGCACCGGGTAGCTGACAAACAGAAACTGCGCATGAATATTGGTGAGGATGCGCCGTGCGCTGTCTTTTTCCGCCTGTTCAAGACAGGGCAGGGTTTTCAACAGTAGCGCGACCTGAACTTCTTCCTGTGGATTATCTGTCAACAGGTTGCAGATACTGGCTTTTCCCGAAAGCTGAAAATGGTTAAAGAAAGTCTGCAGAAAAATCATCATATCCTGAAAGATATCGCAGGCGTGATATGCGGCAGCACGGTCAATTGGCATCCAGGCGGCTGCCAGTGGATTGAAACCGCACGCCAGGTCGAGAATGGTATGAACCGGTTGAATATCTTGAAATAATGTCTGGTAGAACTCCGCGAGGATGGGAAGACGTTCTCTTGTCGAGGCGTGCTCCTGCATCAAGCGGGTGCAAAAGGCTTTGCTTTCTGCAGCATGCATATCCTGCGGCAGCTGCTTGAGCTGATTAAGATGGGCTGCGTAATCAGGCTGTGCTGGAAAATATGCCCAGCCCACCTGGTGCAGCTTGTTGGTGGTGGCTTTGACCGCTTCTTTGAGCGTGGGGCGTTTTTTTGCCTCGTTTTCGGCGATTAATGCCACCAGATCAGGATCAAGCTGCCTGTATTTTTTCTTTCCCAGTACCTGCCTGATGATTTCCTCTACATCGGGTGGGGAGCTCATGCGTTTTCTCCACGCAGATGGCGGATGATGCGCGTCATGAAAAACAGGTTGTGCATGGTTGCCAGTCGGATGAAAAGTGTTTCATTGATCTGGTGCAGGTGATGAATGTAGCCCATACTGTAGTGCTGGCAGACAGGGCAGCTGCAGGTTGAGTCGATGGGTTCTTGATCCCGGATGTGCTTTTCATCTTGCGCATAGATATATTCAAGCCACTGATAATCTTGTGTAGAAATATTCCCGCGCACCCGGTACAGGCGCCCGTGGCGGGCATCGCGGGTGGGCATGGCGCAGTCGAAAAGCTGGTAGCCCAATTGATAGGTTCGCACCAGGTAATATGGATGACCGATACCCAGTGCATGCATGGGAAATTGAGGAGGGATCAGTTCGCGCGTGTAGCTCACCATGTCTTCCACCAGGTTTCCATCTTTATCCAGCGGCCAGCCTCCATATCCATACCCGTCAAAGCCGATCTCCAGCAAATGATCGGCGCAGTATTTTCTATGTTTGTGGGAACCGCCGCCCTGTACCACGGCAAACAGCTTGCGCTGTTTGTCCTCTTCTTTTTTAGATTGCTCCTGCAGGCTTTGAAATTCCTGCTTGCAGCGTTTTGCCCAGCGCACCGTGCGGTCAACTGAGAGCAGCTGCTCGCTATCCACATCATCCACATGCGTGCAGTCATCCAAACAGAAAAGCACGTCAGCACCCAGCTTCCACTGGATCTGCATGCTCTTTTCGGGAGTAAGTTCGATCTTCTTTTTACGGGCGGTATCTTTCAATAAAATGCCATTATCGGAAAAGGTTCCAAAATTACTGTTCTGCCGGATGAGGGAATATGCCTGAAATCCCCCCGAATCGGTGAAGATAGGTCCCTGCCAGCCGCTGAATGCGTGCAAACTGCCCAACGAGCTGATCACGGTAGTGCCGGGTTTCTGCATGAGATGGTAGGAATTCATCATCACTGCCTGCACACCGCAGGCTGCCAGGTCCTGTGCATCCAGACCGCGTACCTGCCCAAAGGTTGCATCGGGTAGGAATGCCGGCAGAGCAATCGTTCCATGGGATGTGGAAAATGTCTTATCCATATCTTGATAAGACAGATTGTAACATTGAGAATTGAAAAGGCGGGATGCTTATTGCAGCACGGTTAAAGCATGCAGGGTTGCCCAGGTATCCGCTGTATCATTTCCGGCTGTGAAAGACCAGGTGCGTCCTCGAAATGGACTGCTTCCATGCCACTTACCGTTTCTCATTTGTTTGCTTTCCAGCCAATCCAGCGCTTTGCGGGCGGATGGATGGTCGAGCGTTTCCAGTTCATGCAGCACCTGCAGGGTAAAAAGAATATCGACATTGTAGAACAGGGGAAAATTCAACGAGAACCATCTTTTATGGATCTTTTCTTTGTACGGGTAATCCGCATTGATAAGGGAATAACGTTCCAGAACGAATTCCAGCCCATGCTGGATGGCATGCTGCACGGCAGGAGTGCGCTTTTCAACGGGAATGGCTGCCAATCCCCACAAGGCACGGATGATTCCCCAGGCACAGGGCAGTTCATAATTCCATTTGCATACTGCATCGCGTTCTATCTCACACACCAGCAGGGAGATGGTATTTTGAATGGTTGCATTTTCGGGTGATAGGCAGTGCAGCTGATAGCGCAGGAAATTTCCCCAGAAACAGGCGAAACCGCTTTCTTCTTGCTCGGTCTGCTCATGCAGGTTTTTTCGCATGCGCTGGTTCATATACAGCGCGCCTTTTTGCATAGCAGGGTGATTTCCGGAGAGACCCAGCTCGGTCAAGAGCTGCATGCTCCAGTGAGTCGATTTGTATTTCGGAGAATAATGTCTGCGATCCCAGATCCAGTAGCCTTCTATAAATTGCTCTTGAAGAATAGATAACACCGGTTCCTGTACTGCCACATGTACCTGCTCCTGCACCACCTGTGGGTGGTCATCGGGAAGTTCTTTCAACCTGGTTAAAGCAAGCAGGCGGATCGAAGGTGTATCCGCCTGCTGAAGCATCATTATGATTTCAAAATGAGATGGCATCTTATTGCCCTTCTCCTGTAAAATCTTTATTCCTTCTTCTTGGGTTGGAACAACGCACTGATCAAAATGATCACACCCAAAGCGATGATGAATAATGGCCAGTATGCTCCATAGCTCCATCCAAACCCTAATGTTCCGCCAAAGATGAAGAATCCCGCGGCGCTGATCGCCATGAGCACCAGACCGCTGCTTTCAAATCTGGGACCGCTGCGGTCGATCAAACCGCTCAAGAGGATTCCCAATCCAACAAATCCAGGGATCAATGTCCAGGCATATGCCCAGGTTTCCCATGAGTTGGTGATATCTTGATAATACAGGATCGCGCCCACGCCGCCGAGAATGCAGCCCGGAATAGCCAAGCCGCCATTTCTTGTAAGAATAGCAGCCAGCAGGAAGATCGCGCCTACGCCGATAATCGAAAATTGCCAATCCAGAAAACTGAAAACACCTGGATATACACGGGTAACCAGAAGGAATGCCCCGATCGCAATCAGGATGATACCCCACGCCAATTCACTTCGATTTTTCATATTTACTCCTTTTCCATTGCAGATAATCTATCTCATATACGTAGAAGCTGTTGGATGGTTTCAAGAGATGACACACCTGCTCCTGAAGGATCAAAGTTTTCCGATCAGTTCTTTTGTAAGTTCTTTGATATGCTTGATATCTTCTTCTTCTGCCTGACCCATGAAATCCGCTTTCCCCAGCAGTTCCCAGTTCAGTGTTTCACACTGCTTGTTGATAAAGCGCATGGCTCCGCCGCCCCAGCCGTAGCTGCCAATGTAGATGGCTTTCTTGTGAGACATGCGCTTCTTCTCTGCCATTTCCAGGATAAATTCCATGGTGGGGAAGAGCGCTCCTTCATAGGTGGGAGCGCACAGGATCACCCCTGCGCTGGTCCATAATTCCGGCAGGATGTAGCTGACATGGGTTTGAGTGATATCTATGGTAGTGAATTCTATTCCCGCTTCTTTCAAAACTGCCTCTATACCTGGAACGGTGCGATCGGTCATGCCGTACATGGAGCCGTGCAGCAGGCAGACCTTTTTGGGGTATGCCCCGCCTGCGTAGCCCGACCATTCAATATAGTGGTTTAGAATTCGCCCGGGATCAGTGCGCCATACCAAACCATGAGAAGGCGCAACCATGTTCACTTTAAGAGCGGAGATCTTCTCCGCAGCTTTCAGCACCGGTTTGCTGAAAGCGCATACGATATTGGAAAAGTAGCGCAGGGACTCCCGTTCATAATAGGCAAGATCGGGCTGTTCATCATCGAAGATGCCGTGTTCCAATTTACCATACCCGCCAAATCCATCGCATGAAAAAAGAATACCGCTGGTTTCTTCATAGGTCATGATGGTTTCCGGCCAGTGCACCATGGGGGTGGAAAGAAAACGCAGAGTATGTTTTCCCAGCGGAATGGTCTCCTGGTCGCTCACGATTTGGACGTGCTCGCTGATGCCGAAGAAAGCTTCCAGCATATCGCGCGTTTTTTCGCTGCCCAGAATGGTTACCTGCGGTGCGATCTTCAGCAGTTCTTTGATCGCCCCGGAGTGGTCGGGTTCCATATGGTTTACGACCAGGTAGGTAAGCTGGCTGGGGTCGATGCAGGCTTTGATATTTTCCATCAATAACGAGCCGGTGCTGTCTTTACACAGATCGATCAATACGCTTTTTTCATCTTTTATTAAATAAGTGTTATAAGAGATTCCCTCTTTTTCGATGGACCACAATCCTTCAAAGAGTTTGGTGTTGGTATCGTTCACACCGATCCAGAAAATCCCATCTGATAAAGCAATTGCTTCCATATGTACTCCAAATGCAAAGAAATATGCTCTTATTTTAAGGCATATTTCTTTGTTGTATTATCTATAGAGATTAAATTATATTCTTCTAATGAGAAGTTCCAAGAAGATTGCTGATCAGGATAGAAACAATTCCGGCAGCCAGGGTTTTCATGCCCATTACAACCAGATTTTGCTTTGAAATCTTACCGAGGAACATACCCAGTCCAAAAAGCACCAGCAGCGCGAATCCGATGGAGACAAAATAGATATAGTGAATATCTTTGAAGAACCCTGCAAAGAAGAATGGGATTAGTACGATCAGGGATGCGAAGAAGGGAGATAATCCATCTACCAGCGCCACAGCAACTGCAGCAAAACGGGATGCTTTCCCGATCTTGCTGCCGTTTTGATCTGTAAGGGTGCTTTCGCTCAATGCATCGATCTCTCGTTTCCGTTCGGCGGATTCTGTTAAAAATGAACCCCACAACCCGGAAATACCGATAGCGACCGATGTTGTTAGACCGGTGGTAACCACGATCACAGGGTCTTCTACTCCGGCAGCATAGTGCCCCATGAGTACACCAATGATAGTTAACACACCATCAAACGCATTCATGGCAAAATAACGCCGAGCTATTTCACCAATTTGCGCAATTTCGTTATATTCAGTTATCCTCTCCAGCATACGCCTGAGAGGGTCGCTTTTATTTTCCATGATTATTTATTGGGATTTCAATCCTGGAGTGTTGCCGCGTCGTCGATGATCATTTTTCCTGCGACGACTTCGTCAACGGAATGTATGGACCCGCCTTGATCGCGGATCATGTCTGCTACGACATCATAATCAAGATCATCACCTTCGATGGTGATTTTGGCATTTTCGACTTTATGGTCAATTTCGGCGATGCTGATGTTGACCGCTGAAATGCCTTCTAACACACTAATCTTTTTTGCAAGTTCTACAATACTAGGCTCGATCGGTTTCAGTACATCCAGTACCAATCTACGTATTTTTCCTATCATCTCTGTTTCTTAAAAAAGACTCCTTTCGTTTACCAGAAATTAGAACTGGACAAGTTATACCATATTTTGGGAACCATATAGACTTTATATTTAATTCATATACAGCTTTTTTACCCATTCTTCGTTCTTCCACAGGGCGCAGGCGCCGTCGCTTTCATCCAGAAGATTCCCGCTGCCGCGAATGGTTTCAAGGCGGGGGGAACGCAGCGCGGTCAGCAGAGGGACATCTTTGAGATTAGCGTCAGAAAAAGGTGAGAAGGGGCAGGGCTGCACGTCTCCCTGTGGATTGATGTGCACCAGTCCTTTTCCACCGGCAATGCAGCCGCCCAGTTCCACTTCTCCCCCCGGAAATCCCATGAAAAGAGCCGGAT
The DNA here is from genome assembly GCA_963674975.1 of Anaerolineaceae bacterium. Lineage (GTDB taxonomy): Bacteria > Chloroflexota > Anaerolineae > Anaerolineales > Anaerolineaceae > UBA4781. Next base: position 833,046 of record OY771913.1, on the reverse strand, counting down.
ATTTCAAACGCAGATCTTCAAGGATCTTTATATGGCGCAGAACCTGTTCGTAGGTCAAAGCCAGATCACGTGTTTTGGGATTGATGGGTAAGTAGTTGATGAAGAAAAAGACCTTGCAGCCTTTTTCCATTAATTCCTGCAGATAAGCTTCATCGTTCACCAGATCAAAATTGCGGCTGGTCTGTGTGATGGAGGTGCCGAACAGCATTTTCTGCTGTTTTAATTTATTAAAAACACTCATAGCGCGCTCATAGATGCCGCCTCCGCGCCGCAGATCGGTATCCTGCTGATCTCCTTCGATGCTGATGACCGGTAGAATATTTCCCTGCTTTTTGATCCTTTGAATAGCAGAATCATCCAGCAAAGTTCCGTTCGTGAAAAGCAGGAAGATCATATCGGGGAATTTCTTGATCGTATCCAGCAGTTCTTTGCGCATGAGAGGTTCACCACCTGCCAGCAGAAACACAGAAACGCCCGCATCGCTGGCTTGCTGGAGAACAGATTGGAACTGCACAGGAGTTAATTCTTCTTCGGCTTCATGATGCAGGATCTTTGCATAACAACCGGCGCAGTCCAGATTGCATTCATTGGTCACACTGAAAATGATCATGGGTGGCACCTGGATACCATGTTGTAGATATGCAGTGCGTTTTCTCTCTGCCCTGCGGTAAGCCATGTACAATCTGGCAGCCGAAAAAGCCAGGTGTGGATTGTTCAGGCTGAAACTGACGATCTGCTTTAACCCCAGCTCAAAACTGATGTTGAAATAAGTGGTGATACTGTCTTGTTTTTGTGTGTTCATTTTGTAAATTCCCAATCTTTATACGGATAAAAAAAGATTGAGTTTCGGAATAAACCGTGTTCTTCTATAATGAATATACGCCAATCTTACATGAGGACATAATAATGGGAGAAAAACTTTGCCCCAAGGTGATCTTGGAAGGAACGCGTTTAACCCTCAAGACGGAGATCGCTTTTGCCTTGAATGAACATCCGCGTGTGGTAGGACCACGCAAATATCGCTATCATTCCCCGCTCATTTCAGCAGAGTGGTGTGCTTTTACCAATTACCCCTGGGGAAGGGGATTGATCAATTTCAACCCGGATGAGGAAGAGCTGGCGATGGAAACTTACCGCACCTGGGTGCATCTCTTTGAACTGCAGCGTTATTATTCATGGATCGTAGACCGCTTTCATCTTTCCACTATCATGTACCAGTGGATGGCTAATCATAAGAAATATGATTTTGGCTGGCTGGAAGAGCGCCTGCTGCCGCTGAACTTTCACCTTGTTTTCTGCACACGCAGCAAAGATTCTTTCAAAGCTGCTCGAGAAGAACGGCTGAAAGTTTCCGGGAATCCGGGGCAGTATGATAACCTTGACTTCTTCATCGAAGAACAAAATATTATGCGCGAGCTGGTGGCTGCTTCGGCTTTACCTTCTGTTGAGGTGGATGTATCTGATAATAATGTTCCTCGTGCTGCGGATGTCATTGCTGATTGGCTGCAGGAGAGCGGTGGATTATATATGGAAAAATAAAACTAGATGACAGTACAGGAAACAGTTATGGATTCCCATCTGCCATCCAGCTTTTTCTTAGATCTATTATTTACCTGCTTTTTCCCATAAAACGAATTTCCCATTCTTGAAGAAAGGCTCATCATCCACGCTGATCTCTCCATCTTTTCCCAACGCACAGATCATATCCCAGTGAATGCCTGATTTATTCTTGCTGCCTGTTTCCGGATAGCCCGCACCTATTGCCAGGTGGAATGTTCCGCCGATCTTTTCATCGAACAGGATCTCTTTGGTAAAACGCTGGATTCCGAAGTTGGTGCCGATCCCCAATTCTCCCAGATAGCTGGAGCCATCATCCGTTGCGATCATGGCTTCAAGAAAATCCTGGTTTTTTTCTGCCGTTGCTTTTACAACCTTGCCTTTTTCAAAATCCAGATGTACGTTTTCCACCACACGCCCACTCTCAACGGCGGGATAGGTGAATTCCACGTGTCCTTCTGCCGAATCTTCCACCGGACCGGTAAATATTTCTCCATCCGGCATGTTTGATTTTCCATCCGCAGAGACGAAGGTTCTCCCTTTGATTGAGAGGGTCAGATCGACATGTTCTCCATGGATCTCCACCTTTTCTCTTCCATTCAGCCAATCTACCAGGATTTGTTGTTTTTTACCCAGTTTCATCCATTCTGCCTTAGGATCTTCCTTGTCGCAAAACATGGCTTTGTAAACAAAATCCTCATATTCCGAGAGGCTCATTTCTGCGTCCTGAGCAAGCGCCGGGCAGGGGAATAAAGTAACTAACCCCTTTAGTTTCCCTTCCGCCTGTCGTTTCATTAGTTTCGGCATAATGGATTTCCCCACGGCTTTCGCTCTGATCTGCTGTCTGGTTGGATCAATGCTGTTCAAGGCGGCTGTATTGGTTGTACCGTGAACGTTGACCATTCCATTCAATTTATCTTGATACTGTTCAAGTATAGGTGATATCCACTTTAACTGATCTTCCGATGCCTCTTTATAGTAGATCTCTTGTAGATCGCTCCCGGCGGGGACGAGAAAAGGATTCCCGCCGGCTTTAATTACTTCCCGATAGATCTCGTGAATGAGTTCGCTGGATACTCCAAAATCCCCGCTGATGGAGATCCAATCATCCTTTTTTACCTCCAGACAAAAATTAGCGACCAGTTTTGCCAATCTTACTGCCCGTATATCTGCCATGTTATTCTCCTTTGTTGAAAAACATTGATATGAATTGTTTTAGGGATAGAAAAAATTCTGATTCATTCCCCACCATGCAATTCTATCGTTAACCAGGTTTTAATGAAAAAATCATTTAATAAAAAAATGCGCTCGAGACTCCTCAAGCGCATTATGTAAATCACAAATATCATCTATTCCAATGAGTTTACATGGTTCCCCTGTCCGATACCGAAATATGTAAAACCCAACTCACGCAGGAACTTGCTGTCCCACTGATTGCGCCCATCGATGAGCACAGGTTTGCGCATGATACTATGGATGCGTTTGAAATCCAACTGCTTGAATTCATTCCATTCGGTGACCAGGATCAATCCGTCTGCATCCTGCGCTACCTCGTATGGATTCTTACACAGTTCAAGATCGGGTATCGCTTTGGCAGTATTCGCCATGGCTTGCGGATCATAAGCGCGTACATGTGCACCTTCATTGCGCAGCAAATGGATGATCTCCAGCGCAGGGGCTTCACGGATATCATCGGTGTTGGGTTTGAAAGATAGTCCCAATACTCCAACCGTTTGGTCAACCAGCGAACCGCCTACCAGATTACGCAGCTTCATTACCACTTTGCGGCGCTGGTTGCGGTTGATCTCCATCACTGCCTGCAGCAGTTGAGGATGTGTGCCGTGCAGTACCGCCATATGTGCCAGTGCTTTTACATCTTTCGGGAAACAGCTGCCGCCCCAGCCCAGCCCGGCATCCAAAAAGGCATGCCCGATGCGTTTATCCAGCCCCATTCCCTGTGCCACTTCACGCACATCGGCACCCAATTCATCGCAGATGTTGGCAATTTCATTGATAAATGAGATACGGGTGGCTAAGAATGCGTTGGAAGCATATTTGATCATTTCCGCTGTGCGCAGATCGGTGATCAGGGCGGGAGCGCGTAAAGGCTGATAAAGTTCTGCTACCGCTTCAGCAGCTTTACGATGTACTGATCCCAATACTACACGGTCGGGCTGCATGAAATCGTGAATGGCAGATCCTTCGCGTAGGAATTCCGGGTTAGATACCACAAAATATTCAAGTTTGTTCTTTCCACGCTTCTTACGGATGATATCTGCGACCCAATCACCGGTGCCTACCGGAACAGTGGATTTATTTACAATAATGATGGAATGGTCGATCACTTCCGCGATCGTTTCTGCAACATCGCGTACATAGGTCAGATCTGCCTCGCCATCCACACCCGAAGGTGTGCCAACTGCAATGAAAGCAAATTCGGCATCTTTCAGCGCTTCTGCATAATCAGTTGTAAAGAATAAACGATTGGCAGCTACATTTCTTTCCACGATCTCTTCGAGACCGGGTTCATAGATCGGCATGATGCCTTTTTTCAGGTTTGTGATGCGTTCTTCATTGATATCCAGGCAGTGCACTGTATTTCCGAGGTCAGAAAAACAAACCCCTGTTACCAGTCCGACATAACCGGTTCCGATCACACAAATAGTACTCATTTCCATATCTCCAGAGAAAACATTATAGTCTAAGAATCGTCCTGTTCGGTCGTAAAAGTTCCTGACTATTGTATAATCCTTTTACTATTTTGTGTTGGGAGTTGGCTATGAAAGCAAAGATCATTGATGGAAAACAGATTGCGAATAATATTCGTGCCAGTGTGGCTGAACAGGTGGCAGAACGCAAGCGCCTGGGAAAAGCCGTGCCGGGTTTGGCAACTGTTCTGGTTGGAGATGACCCCGCTTCTCATGTTTATGTGCGCTCCAAGCATAAAGCTTGTGAAAAATTAGGTATTGCTTCGGTTAGCCATGCGCTGCCGGCTTCTACTCCTCAAAAAGAGCTGGAAGATCTGGTCGAATCTCTCAACCAGGATCCCAAAGTTCACGGAATTCTGGTACAGCTCCCTCTTCCCTCCGGTTTGAATGAAGAAGAGGTGCTGATGAAGGTTTCCTTGAAAAAGGATGTGGATGGCTTTCACCCGGTCAACATTGGAAAATTGGCTCAAAAAGGTCGTACTCCCAGCTTTGTACCCTGCACTCCGGCTGGTGTGATCGAACTGCTGCACAGGACGGGAGTTCCAATAGAAGGAAAGAATGCGGTGGTGCTGGGGCGCTCCAATATTGTGGGTATGCCGGTCGCTCTGCTGCTGGTGAAAGAGAATGCCACGATCACTATCTGTCACTCCCGTTCGCAGAACTTGCCGGAGATCACGCGTAAAGCGGATATCCTGGTAGTTTCGGTGGGAAAAGCAGAAATGGTGCGCGGTGATTGGGTAAAACCCGGTGCTGTGGTGATCGATGTGGGCATTAATCATGTGGATGACTCCACGGCTGAGAAGGGATACCGCCTGGTGGGTGATGTTGCTTTTAGCGAGGTGAGTGAAATAGCTTCTGCCATCACTCCCGTACCGGGCGGGGTAGGTCCGATGACCATTGCCATGCTGATGCAGAACACGCTGCATGCGGCTGAACTGGCTGATTAGCTTAATAAATTCATCAATTGAAAACATGAAACCTTACCATTAATTGTCCGACAATTAATGGTAAGATTAATATATCCTGAAAACAAGTTCACAGAAAGGTATACCAATGGCTACCTTGCTCATAAAAAATATCCATACCCTGGTCACCATGGATGCAGAGCGCCGTGAGATCAGGAATGGGGCATTGTTTATCGAAGATGGTTTTATCCAGCAGGTGGGAAGTACAGAAGAACTGCCTGCCGAAGCAGATGAAGTTTATGATCTGAAAGACCATATCGTAATTCCCGGTCTGATCAATACCCATCACCATTTCTATCAAACCCTTACCCGCGTGGTGCCTGCAGCGCAGGACGCCAACCTTTTCAACTGGCTGAAAACACTTTATCCCATCTGGGCGCGTATGACAGCGGATGATATTTATATCTCTACTAAAACAGCCCTGGCGGAACTGGCGCTTTCGGGCTGCACCACTTCCTCCGATCATCTGTATCTATTTCCGAATGATTCAAAATTGGATGACGAGATCAGGGCGGCAAAAGAAATGGGCATGCGTCTGCATGCTTCACGCGGTTCAATGAGCCTGGGAGAAAGCAAGGGCGGGCTGCCTCCTGATAGCGTTGTGGATAGTGAGGATTTCATTCTCAAAGACAGCCAGCGTTTGATCGAACAGTATCACGATCCATCGATCGGCTCGATGGTGCAGATCGTTCTGGCTCCCTGTTCTCCATTCAGCGTGACGGGTGACCTGATGCGTGAAAGCGCGCACCTGGCACGGCAGTATAAAGTACATTTGCACACCCATCTGGCAGAAACAGAAGACGAACAGCAGTTCACTATGGAAAAATACGGCTTGCGCCCCCTGGGCTATATGCAGTCGCTTGAGTGGGTGGGTGAAGACGTATGGTTTGCCCATTCGGTATACATTAATGAAGAAGAACGAAAAGTCTATGCAGATACCGGCTGCGGAGTTGCGCACTGTCCGAATTCCAATATGCGCCTGGCATCCGGCATTGCTCCTATTCTCGATTTTATGAAGCTGGGTGTAAAAGTAGGGCTGGGTGTGGATGGCTCTGCCAGCAACGACGGTTCGCATTTACTTGAAGAAACACGGCAGGCGATGCTGCTGGCACGAGTAAAAGCTGGCATCGAAGGGGCATCCCTATCTGATTCCGGTATTTCATCGATTATGACTGCCCGCCAGGCACTGGAATTGGCTACCCTGGGTGGAGCGAGAGTTTTAGGGCGCTCTGATATCGGATCGTTGGAAGCAGGAAAATGCGCAGATTTCACGGCGATCAATTTAAACCAGGTCTCTTATGCCGGTGGGCTGCATGACCCGGTTGCGGCGATCATATTCTGCTATCCGCGCAATGTAGATTACACGTTTGTACAGGGGAAGGCGGTTGTCGAAAAAGGGCAGCTGCTTCCGCTTGATCTTGCTGAACATGTTCAAAAACACAATAAAGCAGCAGCGAGGTTGTTGAATGACTAGTATAGAAAAGGAGAATTCTTTGCAAAAATTATCACCTTATCAACGATTACAAATTGAACTGGAAAAGATCATTACCAACCGCGATGCAGGAGAAAAATTACCTTCTGAACCACTGCTGGCGAAGAATCTGGGCGTTTCCCGTTCTACCCTGCGAGAAGCCATGCGAACGTTTGAGGTTCAAGGATTGATCCGGCGCAGGCAGGGGCAGGGTACCTTTGTTGTTGGAAAACAAAAATCATTTGAAGGAGGTCTTGAAGTACTGGAGAGTATTGAAACGATATCAGGACGGATTGGATTGGAAGTACGGATGGGTGAACTTCAGGTCAATCGATATAAGGTTGAAACAGAAAACCAGAAATTTCTGGGTTTCCCCTTGAAATCAACGGTTGTCCGCATTGACCGAACGATCCTAACGGAAGAGCATCCCATTGCTTATTTGATCGATATTGCACCTGTTGCCTTGATCAATGAAGATGATTTACAAGAAGGGTTTGATGGATCGGTGCTTGATTGGCTGCTGAAGCGCGGTAATCCGATTTTAGATCAATCCCGGTCGCGCATCGATTCGATCGCAGCTTCCAGCGATATTGCACATAAGCTGCAGGTTCAACGAGCGGCTCCGCTGCTGTTCTTCGAATCGGATGTCTATGATGATTCTGGAAAGCAGGTGACCCATTCTTACAGCTACTTCATCCCTGGTTTTTTTGATTTTCATGTAGTTAGAAAAGTACCACATAAAAAATTCTAAACAATTGGAGGTTTAAAATGAGAAGTTTTCTAGGACGAGATATTTTATCTTTGAAGGATTTTGAGCGATCAGAGTTTTTCCGTTTATTCGAAGTTGCTCTGGAAATGGATGAGATTGCACGCAGTCGCAGGAACACGGATATTCTGAAAGAAAAAACCCTGGTAACTGCATTCTATCAGCCCAGCACACGCACCCGATTGGCGCATGAAGCAGCCATGCACCGCCTGGGTGGGCATGTGACCGGTTTTTCTGATGCCAAGATGACCCGTGCAGGTGACTGGTATCAGGAATCTATTAAAGACACCGTGCATATGCTGGAATATTACGGTGATGCCATTGTGATGCGCCATTTCAAACAGGGTGCTCCCGCTGAAGCAGCCAAATGGTCCAGCGTGCCTGTTATTAACGCTGGTGATGGCTGGGGTGAACATCCCACACAGGTTTTAACTGATCTGTACACAGTCTGGAATGAAATGGGCACCATCGATGGATTAACCTTCCTCTGCATCGGTGACATGCGCATGCGAACCATGCACTCTCTTTCTTATGCACTGACCCAATTTGATACCGAAGTATATTATGTCAGCCCGCCTGAGATGTCGCTGACCGATGATTTCAAGAAAGAACTGGACGAAAAGAACCTGGTCTATCATGAAGCAAAGCATGTAGCTGATGTGATCGATAAAGCCGATGTGATCTATATGGAACCTGTCGTTCAGCCTGATTACACCAAGGCTCGCCAGGAAGCTTCCGATGATAAGGGCTTGACCCCTGAAAATTACAGAGTGACCCGCAAGCTTTTGAAAGAAAAAGCCAAACCAGATTCCATTATTCTGCACTCATTACCCCGCATGGATGAACTTCCTCCCGATGTGGACGGTACCCGCCATGCCCGCTATTGGGAAGAAGCCTTCAATGGCGTGGTAATGCGTATGTCCATTCTGGCTTTGGTCCTGGGCGCAATGGAATAAACATACTTGAGGGCGGGATGATCGATCATCCCGCCTGATAGATAAAGGAGATAGTATGCAAACGAATTTACATGGACGAGACCTGATCGGAGATCTTGATTTCACCAAAGAGGAAGTGGAAACCGTACTGGATGTAGCCTGGGATTTGAAACGCAAGCGTGCTTTGAATGAACCCCATGCCTACCTGCGTGATAAAGTGCTGGCGATGCTGTTCTTCTTCAGCAGCACCCGCACCCGTGGTTCATTTGAAGCCGGCATGGCGCAGTTGGGTGGACATGCGGCTTTCATTGAAAGCAAATCTACCCAGATATCGCACGGAGATACCGAGAAAGAGATTGGAGATATTTTCGGGCGTTATTTTGACGGCATTGCCATTCGCCACTGCGATTGGGGAGTGGGGAATCGCTATCTAAATCTGGTAGCACAGGCTTCTCGTGTACCTGTTTTGAATATGCAGTGCGAGATCTATCATCCCTTCCAGTGTCTGGCAGATCTAATGACCATCATGGAGAAAAAAGGACGTGATCTGCGGAAAAAGAAGATGGTTGTTTCCTGGGCGTACGCCAAATCGTATTCCAAACCCATCTCTGTCCCCCAGAGCCTGATCCTGCAGATGCCGCGTTTTGGATTGGATATCACTCTTGCTCACCCACCGGAATTTGCTCTAATGCCTGAAATCATGGAACAGGCGAAAGCCGAAGCAAAGAAATACGGCACTGGTTTTGAGGTCGTCAATGATATGGATGAAGGTTTCAAGGATGCCGATATTGTGTATGCAAAATCCTGGGGTCCATTAGTATACACGTCCGATGCAGAGAAAGGCGCTGAGATCACAAAGAAATATTCCAGCTGGATTACCAGCGAAGAGCGTATTGCGAAGGCAAAAGAAGATGCAATTTATATGCATCCCCTGCCAGCTGACCGGAATGTTGAAGTGACCGATGGCGTGATCGATGGACCACATTCTGTGGTATTTGATGAAGCCGAGAACCGGCTGCATGCACAAAAAGCCGTCATGGCTTTAACGATGGGATAAAAATATGGGAAAACAGGTAGCAGTTATAGCAATTGGTGGTAATTCATTAATTAAAGATAAAAACAATGTATCAGTAGAAAGTCAATATGATGCAGCCAGGGAAACCACATATCATATAGCAGATATGATCGAATCGGGCTGGGATGTTGCCATTGGGCATGGAAATGGTCCGCAGGTTGGTTTCATTTTACGCCGCTCAGAAATAGCCCATAAGTATGAAGGTATGCATGAAGTACCTCTCGATGTTTGTGGTGCCGATAGCCAGGGTGCCATTGGGTATTCCCTGGCGCAGAATCTGCAGAATGAGCTGTATCGCCGCAAGATCAATAAACCGGTTGCGGCTGTGATCACACAAACTTTAGTTGATAAAAACGACAAAGCATTTTCCAATCCGACAAAACCGATCGGTGGTTTCATGGATGAAGCCACTGCAAAACAAAAAGAGAATGAGATGGGTTGGAATGTGGTAGAAGATGCTGGTAGAGGTTGGCGGCGTGTGGTTGCTTCTCCGCTTCCTCAGGATGTGGTTGAATTGGAAGCGATCAAAGCCCTCATCAATGCGGGAGTGATCGTCATCACAGTAGGTGGCGGCGGTATTCCAGTTATCGATAATGGAAACCATGAATATATTGGAGCTGCAGCAGTGATCGATAAAGATTACGCCAGTAGTTTTCTTGCACGTGCTATTCATGCTGATCTTTTCCTTATCTCTACCGCAGTAGAGAAGGTCGCTTTGAATTATGGTAAACCTGACCAAAAAGACATCGATCATCTAACCCTTTCTGAAGCTAAAAAATATCTGGCAGAAGGGACGCATTTTGCCAAAGGATCCATGGCTCCTAAGATGCAGGCGATCATCTGGTATCTTGAAGCAGGTGGAAAGAAAGCCATCATCACCAACCCCGAGAATATTGGGCATGCTTTGAAGGGCGAGACGGGAACAGTGATCGAACCAGACTAGAATTTGTGAGAAGTACCTTAAAATATTGTCTATACAATTGAAAGATAAGACCTGTTGATGTAAAATGCGCTGGTGGTTGTTTTGTGGTTGTCACAAAACACAGGAAGAGAGGTGCGTATCGAACATTAAACGGGTCTTTTTGTTTTACACAAAATTCAATGGAGGAGACGATGTTCTTTAAAAAAATGAAAACGATCGTTGCGCTGCTGGTTGTAGCTACACTGCTGCTTACCGCGTGTGCAACAAAAACAAGTGAGCCCGCCGCCACCGAACCTGCTGCTGAAGCTGAAGATGCTGCAGTGGAGGAAGCGGAAAATTTTGTCTTCGGTGTATTAATGGTAGGTGCCTATAACGATCAGGGTTGGAGTCAGGCACATTATGAAGCAGGGCTTTATGTCGAAGAAAATATTCCGGGCACCGAGATGGTTTATATCGACAAAGTAAATACTTCTGACCGCCCCGGAACAACTCCCGCTCAATTAGCTGAAGAATTGGTTGAAAAAGGCGCAAAAGTGATCATCTTCAGTTCGGATGATATGAAAGACAGCGCGCATGAATTCGCAGCCGCACATCCTGATATTGTTGTCATTCATGCTACCGGTGATGGTGCCTGGGAAGAAGGAAAGGCATATCAAGGTTTAGATAACCTGACCAATGTGATGGCACGCATGGAATACGGAAAAGAAATTGCCGGTTGTGCTGCAGCTCTTACCTCAACCACGGGAAAAATTGGTTATCTTGGACCATTGATCAATGAAGAAACTCGCAGATTAGCTGCCTCCGCTTACCTGGGCGCAGAATACTGCTGGACAGAAGTCGCCGGAAAAGACGCAGCCGATTTGACTTTCGAAGTGAAATGGATCGGCTTCTGGTTCAATATCCCCGGTGTTACCTCTGACCCAACCCAGGTTGCTGATGATTTCTTCAGCCGTGATTTCGATGTAGTTATTTCCGGAATCGATACAACTGAAGCGCTGACCGAAGCGAAGAAATTCACCGATGAAGGCAGCACCGTATATGCAGTTCCTTATGATTTCGAAGGTGCATGTGAACAGGCTCCTGATGTTTGCCTGGGTGTTCCTTACTACAATTGGGGTCCCGGCTATGTAGCATACATCCAGTCAGTTATGGATGGCACCTATGCACCCAGTTTTGATTTCGTTGCTCCTGATTGGACGGACATCAACAATGCCGATACTTCAAGCATGGGCTTTGTGAATGGCACTGCGTTATCTGAAGAGAACAGTGCCAAGGTCGATGAATTTGTCGCCGCTCTGGCTGGTGGATTGAATCTCTGGACCGGTCCGCTGAATTTGCAGGATGGAACCGCCTATTTGGCTGATGGCGAAGTCGCCACCGACTTCCAGATCTGGTACCTGCCTCAATTGCTCGAGGGCATGGTCGGATTAAGCACATCCGCTGAATAAACTCTATATGTAAAATAGAAGGGAAAAACTATTTGTTTTTCCCTTCTTATCGCTTTTAATAAAACTATGAAAATTGAGATTAGAAACATTCATAAATCGTTTGGAAAAGTGCATGCCAATGATGGAATTTCTCTAACGGTTGAGACAGGTGAGATCCTGGGAGTTCTTGGAGAGAACGGAGCCGGTAAAACGACCCTGATGAAAATCCTGGCTGGATTGCAGCCCTATGATTCAGGGGAAATTTTGATCGATGAGAAACCGGTGCATTATGATTCAGCCAATACCGCGCTGGGGTTGGGGATCGGTATGCTTGCGCAGGATCCCCTGGATTTTCCCATGCTTACTATCTTCGATAACCTGTACCTTGGCATGCAAAATGGATTTCTTATAAAAAAGAGGGGTTTTAAAAAGAAGGTTGCAGAAATGGAAGACGAATTGGGATTCCATTTCGATCTGAGCGATCTGGTGGGAAACCTGAGCATTGGTGAACGTCAGCAGTTGGAGATCTTGCGGCTTTTATTATTTGGCTCCGAGTTGATCATTCTTGATGAACCAACCACCGGCATCAGCGCTCAACAAAAGAAGCAATTATTCATTTTATTGAAAAAACTCGCATCTATGGGGAAAACCGTTATTTTTGTTACGCATAAACTCAGCGAGGTGAATGACCTCTGTCAGCGGACGATTGTACTGCGGCAGGGGAAACTGGTGGGAGAGGTAGCCATTCCCTGCGGTTCTTCTTCCTTGATCAAACTTATGTTTGGAAGGAACATCGATCTGGAAAGCCCGGGAGATGTTTCAGAAGCCAGTCCGCTTTTTGGAATACAGGATATGGTTATCAAAGATCCTCGCTTTTTCTCCAACCCTGTGAACTTAGCTATTCATAAAGGAGAGATCCTGGGTCTGGCAGGTATGGAAGGTTCCGGACAGAAAACTTTCCTGCGTACGTTGGCAGGTTTAGAGAAACCGGTAGAGGGTATGATCCTGGATGGCGGGGTTCCCATTCGCGGGAACTCCCCGCACGATTTTATAAAACTGGGTATCTATTTCATGCCCGCGGCTAGAATGGAAGAGGGATTGATCCGAGGGATGACCCTGGAAGAACATTTTATACTTTCCCTGGGGAAAGATGATTTCTTTGTAGATCGCGATCGTGCACAAAAGGTAACCCGATCCCGCATTAAAGATTTTGCCATCAAGGGCTTTCCGCAGTCTATGGCGGAAGAATTATCAGGAGGCAACCAGCAGCGTTTGCTGCTGGCTATGCTGCATGAAAAAGCCAGGCTCTTGCTGCTGGAAAATCCGACCCGCGGGCTGGATATCGAATCAACCAACTGGATGTGGAATAAATTACACGACCGCTGCGAAAAAGGAGCCAGCATCATCTTCGCTTCTGCAGATATCGATGAACTGCTGCGTTTCAGCAACCGCATTGTGGTTTTCTTCGGAGGAAAGATCTCTCAACCATTTTCGTCGCAGGAAATGAATTCAGAAAAATTGGGTGCTTTGATTGGAGGAGAAGGATGGTAGGAAAAGAAAAGGGGACTAATTGGATGAAACGGTTCTCCTCGTCATTACTGCACTCTTCTGCTGCAATATTGGGAGCGTTGATTTTTGTCTCGATCATTCTATGGATATCCGGCGCTCAATCGGGATTGACCTTTCAAACCATCATTCAAGGTGCGTTTGGGAGTTCAACCAAGATCGCCAATGGTCTTGTAGTATGGGCGCCGCTCTCTCTGGCGACAGGCGCACTGATTATCACATTTACCGCAGGGTTGTGGAATCTGGGTATTGAAGGGCAGATCATGCTCGGAGGAATTTTCACCACCTGGGTGATGCGCTTGCTGCAGGACTCGAGCATTTCTCCTGCACTCATCATTGTCTTCTCCTGTTTGATGGGGATCATTGGCGGGGCGATCTGGGCTTCATTGACCGGTATTTTGCGCCTTTACTGTGGTGTGAATGAGATCTTTGCCGGAGTGGGACTGAATTTTGTTGCCACGGCTCTTTCTCTCTGGCTTATCTTTGGCCCCTGGAAGCGACCGGGAATCGGCTCGATGAGCGGTACCGAACCTTTTGATGAAAAGTTATGGCTTGTCCAGATACCCGGTTATCGTTTGAGTACCTGGTCGATTGTTCTGGTGGTAGTAGTTTTTGTGGGTCTTTTCATCCTGCTCAAGAAGACCCGCTTCGGTATTCAAATTAAAGCCATCGGGAAGAATCTTGAAGCAGCGCGCTTGATGGGAATTCAAACCAAAAAGGTCATGATGGAAGCGATGCTCCTGTGCGGTGGAATTGCCGGACTGGCTGGAGCGCTGCAGGTGGTGGGTGTTTATCACCGCCTGATACCATCTATTTCTTCCGGTTATGGTTTTCTGGCAATGCTGGTTGCCATGCTGGCGAACAGTGATTTCATCCTATCACTGCTGGTGGCATATCTCTTTTCGATTTTAAATATTGGCGGGATCCAGCTGCCCATTGATCTGCACCTGGATTCGACGCTTTCCGGTGTGCTGCAGACTGCGCTGGTGCTTTTCTTCCTGATTGCAAATGGAGTGAAACAGCGATTTTTGAGCAAAAGAGAAGGAGGAGAAGATGGGAAGTGATTTCCTGATCGGCATGGCGGGCGTAGTTGCATCTGCTGCCCCTATTGTGATCGCAGCGATCGGTGAAAACCTGACCGAAAAATCGGGCATGCTGAATCTTGCAGTTAATGGAATTATTGTTTTATCTGCCATGGTGGGTTTTGCGGCGGCGTATGAAGCGAACAGTCTAATCGTCGGTTACCTGACGGGTATGCTCGTCGGCGCGCTGGTTGGATTCATTCTGGCGTTCTGCACTATTGCCCTGAACCAATCGCAGGTTGCAGTGGGTTTGGTGCTGGCGTTTCTCTGCCGTGATCTTTCTTATTTTATGGGGAATGATTTCATGGGATTGAGCGCTCCGGTGATCCATTCAGCTCCCATCCCGTATTTGAGTGAAATTCCTATTCTTGGTGCGCTGTTCTTTGACCAAACGGTGATCTGCTATCTCAGTCTGATCTGTATTGCTGCGGCGTTGTTCTGGATCCATAAGACGCGTCCCGGATTGATCCTGCGCTCTGTGGGAGAAAGACCGGAAGCTGCCTTTGCCCGTGGGATCAATGTTAACCGGGTGCGCTACATCTATACCATACTGGGGAGTGCCATGGTTGGGCTGGCAGGTCCAATCTATTCGCTGGGATTGAAACCGGGCTGGAAAGGCTCCATGACCGGTTTGGACGGCATTGGCTGGATCGTGCTGGCGATCACCATCTTTGGCGGCTGGAATCCGCTGCGAGTTGCGCTGGGTGCATATCTTTTCGAATTTCTGCGCTGGTTTGGGCTGGCATATCAGACAAAACTGTCCGGGGTTCCTTCGCAGGTACTGCAGGTTGCACCTTTCCCATTGATGATCCTGACCCTGGTCTTTGTAAATTTTAAAAATGCAGAGTGGTTTGAAAGCCTGATCAGGCTGCTTCCACACCCAATTTATGAATTTTTCTCTTTGAAAGGGAAACGCCGTAATCCGGCACCCTCTTCACTAGGCATTCCATTTAGGAACGTGTAGAATATAGGCATGAAAAAATTTCATGCCTATCGCTGCTCTATTTGTCAGACAACATTTGAACCGCAGGATGTCTTTTATACCTGCCCCCATGACGGGGGGAATATGGATATCCTGCTGGACTATGAAGCCCTGAAAAAGCAGCCGCTTGTTGATCAGATCACAACTTCACGTGATTTTTCCATCTGGCGCTACTTGCCCCTGCTGCCAGTTTCAGATCCCGGTTTTGAAAGAACTCCACTTCATGCGGTAGGCTGGACGCCTGTCTATCAACCTCCACTGCTGTCAGATCAAAGCGGCTTGAAACATCTCTGGATCAAAGATGATGGGCGCAATCCTACTGCGTCTTTCAAAGACCGCGCCAGTGCCGTGGTGGTCGCCAGAGCCAGAGAGATCCATGCAGATGTGGTTGTAACCGCTTCTACCGGAAACGCGGGAGCTGCACTGGCAGGTATGGCAGCCGCCTGCGGACAAAAAGCGGTCATCTTTGCACCGAAAAGCGCCCCGCAAGCTAAAATAGCCCAGCTGCTGGTATTTGGTGCGCAGGTGATTCTGGTGGATGGAAACTACGATCAGGCTTTCGACCTTTCTGTTGAAGCATCCGCAAAGTTTGGCTGGTACTGCCGCAACACCGGCTATAATCCTTTTACCGCGGAAGGCAAGAAAACAGCGGCATTTGAGATCTGGGAGCAGGTGATGTTAGCGAATGAGAAACTCTCAGAGAAATTATGCGTATTTGTATCGGTAGGTGATGGAAACATCATCTCCGGTATCCATAAAGGATTCAAGGATTTGCAGGAACTTGGGCTGATCGGTTCGGTACCGAGGATATTCGGTATTCAATCGGAAAATTCTGCTGCTATTGCCAATGCTTTTGAGAAGAAAACGGAGAAAATTGAACCCGTGAAAGCAACTACGCTGGCAGACAGTATTTCGGTTGATCTTCCCAGAGATGGGCTGCGCGCACTGCGGGCTGCAACACAGACCAATGGCGCATTCATCAAGGTAAGCGACCAGGAAATTCTGGAAGCTATTGGAAGCCTGGGAAAAGCTGGTATCTTTGCCGAACCAGCCGGATCGACCTCGTATGCGGGTGTGTTGAAGGCATCCCATATGGGGTTAATTCATGATGATGATCCGGTAGTATGTATGGTTACCGGCAGCGGTTTGAAAGATGTAAAGGCAGCCATGCAGGCAGTTTCGGCGGCTCCGGTGATCGAGCCAAGCATGGCAGCCCTGCAGAAGATCATGAACGTTCATTAAAAAGGAAAGTATTGTGGCAGAACACAAACCAAAGTTTTCAGTGATCGCACCGGTTTTCAATGAAGTGGATGGTTTGGGGGAATTCTACAAGGTATTGAAATCGGTGATGGATTCTGTAGGGGAAGAATGGGAATTGCTGCTGGTTGATGATGGCTCATCAGATGGATCGCGTAAGGTCATTTTAGATCTTGCAGAAGCTGATAACCATGTTGTTCCGTTGATCTTTACAAGGAACTTCGGTCACCAGATCGCGGTGACTGCCGGTATGGATCACGCGCGTGGAGATGCGGTGATCATTATTGATTCCGATCTGCAGGACCCGCCGCAGGTCATCCCTGAATTGATCGCTAAGTGGAAAGAAGGATATGAGGTGGTCTACGCCGTCCGGCGTGAGCGGGAAGGGGAAACCTGGTTCAAACGCGCCAGCGCAGCGGCATTCTACCGCTTAATTGATCGTATTACGGATGTCCGTATTCCCCTTGATACCGGAGATTTCCGCCTGCTTGATCGGGAAGTTCTTTCTACCTTGAATACCATGCGTGAAAAACAGCGCTTTCTACGCGGTATGTCTGCCTGGGTAGGTTTTAACCAGATCGGTGTGAAATACGATAGAAAATCACGCTTCGCAGGGAAATCGAAATACCCTCTTAAAAAGATGCTGCAGCTGGCACTCAATGCTATCACCGGTTTTTCAACTTTACCGCTGCAGATCGCCGAATATATCGGAACTGTTTTATTGATCATCAGCTTTTTGTTTGCCATCCTTGCATTTGTGTTCGCAATTGTTAATAAACCCTTCCTTCCGGGGCAGGGTTGGACAGTATTTTTATTGCTGTTTTTAGGAGGATTGTTATCATTATTTATGGGCATAATAGGAGAGTATATTAGCCGCATCTATGATGAAGCAAAAGGAAGACCGCTCTATATTCTTAGAAAAAATCCGAAAAATATGAAACTCAAGGAGAAAAAATGACAAAGATTGATCTTACCGTCTATGAAGATCGCTTACAAAATGCAGTAAAACGTGCCAAAGAGAGAAATATTATCATTCCCACCTTTGCACAAATGCGTGATCCGAATCTTGTTCCAGATTCCATTAAAGAAGATCTTTCTGATCTTGGTTTATGGGATGTGAAACCGCGCAATCTTTTCCGTATAACCTGGAAGAATGAACCCAAGGAAAAAGGCGGAAAATATGATGGGGTGAATTACATTGAGCTGCCGAAAGAATTAACCGGTGTGAATGCCCGCATCATAGCCCTGGTAGGGAAATGGTTCCCCACCGGAGCCCACAAGGTGGGGGCGACCTTTGGATGCCTGGTTCCACGGTTGGTGACCGGGCAGTTTGATCCGGTTACGCAGAAAGCGGTTTGGCCTTCTACCGGAAATTACTGCCGAGGCGGCGCTTATGACGCCACCCTGCTGGCATGCGAGTCTATCGCTATTCTACCTGAAGGAATGAGCAAAGAGAGATTTGAATGGTTGAAGACCGTAGCCGGGGAGATCATTGCCACTCCGGGCAGTGAATCGAATGTGAAAGAAATTTTTGATAAGTGCTGGGAACTGCGAAAGTCTGGTGAAGATATCATGATCTTCAACCAGTTTGAAGAGTTCGGCAACTATTTATGGCATTATGACATCACCGGGCATGCCATGCAGGAAGTACTTGAAAAAGTGATGGGACCGCATGATGAATTCCGTGGTGTGACTCTCACCACAGGCTCTGCCGGCACCATTGGCTGCGGAGATTATCTCAAACAGATCTTCCCGGGAAGCAAGGTGGCTGCGGGTGAAGCAGTACAGTGCCCCACGCTGCTAGAGAATGGTTTTGGAGCACACCGCATCGAAGGAATTGGTGATAAGCACGTTCCCTGGATTCATAATCTGAAAAACACAGACATGATCATAGCCATCGATGATAACGTGGTGGTGAATCTGGCGCGTTTGTTCAACGAACCGGAAGGTCGTAAATACCTGATTGAGAAAGGTGTTCCAGAAGAGATCGTTGCAAAGCTGGGTTATCTTGGTTTTTCCGGTATCGCGAACGTTGCTATGGCGATCAAAATGTCTAAATATTATGAATTGGGCGAACAGGATGTAGTTTTGACAGTGCTGACCGATTCAATGGATCTGTATCAAAGCCGCCTTCAGGAAATGCATGAAGCGTTTGGTGAATATACCCACACGGATGCAGCTGTTGCTTTTGCCCGCGATCTGCACGGATTAAAGACCGATTATCTGCAGGAATTGACTTATGCCGACCGCCATAGAGTTCATAACCTCAAGTATTTCACCTGGGTTGAACAGCAGGGCAAGACATACGAAGAAATTCTTGACCAGTGGTATAACAAAACTTATTGGACCGAATTACAGGAACAGATTCCTGAAATCGATGCTTTGATCACAGAGTTCAATAAGAAAGTTGGGATCGTAAAGTGAAATGAAATGAATACTGTTCCTTCTCAAAATGATCTTGTGTTGGTTTGCCTGATCCCTAATCCAAGGGATCTGGAAATTGCCAGAGTGTTAGGGTGGTACCGCATCCCATTAAAGCATGCCCCCAAGGTTATCTATACGGATTGCCTGGCTTTTTACCAGCCGGCATCTTTTGGGAAGGAACATCAATGGAAAATCGAGTATTGTGCTACCATGCATGGTGTGGAGCTAACAAAACGACGTGAGCTTTTAAAAGAGGAGAAATTTCACCCAAGGGCAGAAGATGAATACTTTAAGATCAGTTTGGGGGCTCTTGTAAAGCTCGAAAAGCCGATCGTGGCAAATAAATGGAAGCGCATTACCTTTTTCTATACAACTGGTGAGCAAATTCTAAATGCCAGAACCGTTTCCGACCTTATTATCGGTCAGGAGAAAAGAGGATTATTCAAGAATATCGGGTTGGAATATCGCAGAAAATTTGCAGATGTAAATATTCCTGTCGATGATATGCCCATGCTCGAAAATGAATTTATTGAATATTTTCTAGAATTGAATTCGAATATTCAAGATACTCGAATGATTGAAGATGTAGATTTTGATTGATTTGAAAGATTGAATGCAATGAAAACTTTGTTGAGATCAGGGAAGATCATTACCGCCTCCGAAGAGTTCACGGGGGATATTTTGATCGAGGGTGAAAAGATAAGCCAGATCGGGAAAGAAATTCAACCGGACGCTGATACGACTGTGGTAGATATTTCAGATAAATTCGTAACACCCGGGGGAGTAGACGTGCATACCCATTTCGAGCTTCCTATGGCGGGTACGGTTTCTTCCGATGATCACTATACCGGGCATAAAGCAGCAGCTTTTGGTGGAACAACCACTGCTTTTGATTTCATTTCTCAAGATGAACCCTCTCTTGCGCAATGTGTAAATGCCTGGCATGAAAAAGCAGATGAAAAAGCTGCCATTGATTTCAGTTTTCATATGAATATCACTTCCTTCAATGAAAAGGTGGCTGCTGAAATTCCTTCTTTAAGAAAAATGGGAGTCAACAGCGTAAAAGTTTTCACGGCATACAATGGACGCTTGCGTCTGCAGGATGGCGAGATCTTTCAGGTACTGCGCATCGCACGCGACAGTAAAGTACTGGTCATGGTGCATGCCGAAAATGGAGATGTGATCGATGTATTGATCGATGAAGCGCTGAAAGCTGGGCATCATACACCCGAATGGCATGCTCTGACGCGCCCGGCGGAAGGTTCCATCGAAAGTGTCTTCCGTGTCATTTCTCTGGCAGAGCAAGCTAATGCGCCAGTGTATATCGTCCACATGAATACTGCTCCGGAAGTTCAGGAATTGAAAGACGCCCGTGATAAAGGACTGCCGGTAATGGGGGAAACATGCCCTCAGTATCTCTATTTCACGATTGACGATCTGCGAAAACCGGATGGCGCAAAATGGATCTGCTCACCGCCTATGCGTACCCGCGCGGATAATACTGGTATTCAGGAACTGCTGGGAAAAGGGGCTCTGCAGGTTGTGGCAACTGACCACTGCCCATTCTTCTATGATGGCACCCGTCCAATCATGTATGAAGGAGAGGAAATAGCCATCCCCGGAAAAGAACTCGGCAGGGATGACTTTACCAAGATCCCCAACGGGCTGCCCGGTGTGGGAGATCGAATGCTGGTATTATGGAATTATGGTGTGCGTAAAAATGTGATCACACCTCAGCAGTTTGTTGCTCTTACCTCCACGAATCCGGCAAAGATCTTTGGATTGTATCCGCAAAAGGGCACCCTCATGCCCGGCGCCGATGCAGACATTGTCATCTGGTCTCAAGATGCTCCAATTTCATACGGGGTTAAATATGCGCAGCACCGCACTGATTACAATCTGTTCGAGGGCTGGCAGATGGACGACACGATACAGAGTGTATTCTTACGGGGAAAATTGATCGTGCAGGATGGAACATGGCTTGGCAGCAAAGGGCAGGGCAGATTTCTATCGTGTGGTGATCCTGTAGTTCTGTAGGAGTTTATATTGGTATTGATCTGGTTCGCATTATTATCGTATGCGATTTCGCCGGTTGCTGTCTTTTTCATGACACAGAAAAAGAGAGAAGAAGGGCAGGTCTGGCTGGTGTTTCTGGCGGGCAGTGTACTTGGCTCTCTCCTGGTGTTTCTGAATGCTGTGCTCCATCTCCAGAGTGAATCCCCATTTCTGTGGTTTTCCACGAATTCGATAATTCTCTCAATGGGAATACAGTGGGATCAGGCAGATTGGGTTCTCCAGCAACTTGCGGCGCTTTACCTGCTGGTTTTTGTGTTGAAGCGATATCTGGATCGGGAGGAGAATCCTTTACCACAAAAAGAACTCTCGATTCTTTTCTTCTGTGCGTTTCTAGCAATCTTTGCTTTAAGTGTGAACAGAATATTTTTACTGGTCTCCTTCCTTTTTTGCCTGGATGTTATCAGATTGGTGACCCATTTTCTGGATGCGAAAGAGATCATTTCATCCCGAAGAGAGACAATCTCACTGCTGCTCCGCTTTATCTCGATCATTTTATTAACCTTCCTTTCTTCTTTGATTGATGCGGGGGGAATCGGTTCAGCTTTTCTTCTTTACTTCACCTTGATTGCAGGGATTGTGCTTATTCGTCTTGCTGCAGATTATATTGATCAGGTTTCACGGCAGGATTTTCTGCACGGCAGCGTACCGGGTTGGTTTATGTTTCTTGATTCAATGATCCTTGTTCGTGTGATGAGCCAGATCCCTACGGATTCTGGGGACATGACCATTATTAAAATTTCACTGTTTCTTATTTTAGCTATCCTTTTTCTAGTGCTTCTGTTTCTATGGTTCTGGCAAAAAGGACTTTTCAAGCAGGGCTTTAATATTTACCCGCTTTCTTTTCTTACTGCGGGAATTTTCTTCTTACTGGGAATTCGGGATGAACTGCTTTTTCTCATTCTCCCCGTCTTTTTCCTGCAGCTTAATGCGCAGATCGAATTGAAAAAGAACTGGTTGACTGTACTGCAGATAGTAGAAATGCTATTCCTGATCGCATTGCCCTTTTCTCCCTTGTATCTTCTGAATAAAGCATTGTTGAATTTCCAGGTGTCTTTCCTTCTGATCTATGCGGCATTCTTGATAGAGGGGCTTTATCTTGGGTGTGCTGTGATCATGCAGATGAGGGGAAAAACGATTCCAGTGTTCAAAATGGATAATACTGTTCTTTTCTGGATGACACTACTGGGAATGGGTTTGATTTTCGTTAAAGGATTTTTTGTGATAGGCGGGCTTAACCAGATTTCATGGATGGCATTCATTCCCGCTGCTGGATTGATCTTCCTCCCACTGGAATTTCTCCGTCGAAAAAGACAAAAAAATGGAGGAAGCATTGAGGGAAATCGTATGATCAGCATAACCCCTTCTCAGGTTTTTGAGAAGATCATTCAGATATTTTTAACGGTCAGTGATGTTTTACGGCAAATATTTGAGGGGATCAGTGCTGTTTTCGAAGGGGAAGGTGGTTTACTCTGGGCGGTTATTTTCTTAGTGCTCCTTTTGACCTTATTTAAAGGATTGTCTCAATCATGAATGACGTTTCTTTCCTTATTTTTGTTTCCGTGACCATTCTTTCAATAACAACATTATTAATCAGCAATTCATCACAAACCGTGCTGATTTTTCTCGGTGTGCTATACCTGAGCAGTTTTTTAATGCTCCTTCAGGTATGGCCGACGGGACTTGCATTTGTGCATTTGATTGCAGGATTGCTTTCTGTCCTTGTGATCAATTCTCTCTGTTCTCAACTTACCTGGCAAACAGAACCGCCGCGTATCGCGATGGATGTTCTCATGGTCGTATTCGTTGGGGTAATAACATTCGCTTTTGCGCCGCAGTTATCGGTGTATTTTTCCGAATCCTCAGAATTCTTGATCATTGGCTTTTTTCTGTTTGTTATCGGACTGCTGCAGGTTGGTACTTCGCAGGATGCCTTTCGAATTCTGATCAGCATGTTTATTTTCACATTGGGCTTTCAGATCCTGTATGCTCCATTGGAAGGGTCAGCCCTGGTTACCGCTTTGATCTCGATCATTCAAGTTGTTCTGGCACTTGTGGGTTCACGAATGGTAATAAGGAATAAGGAAGAGATATTATGAATCTACCGCTTGTATTTATTATCTTGCCGGCTGTTCTTTCTGCAGCTTCTTTGGTTCTTAGAAATAGGACTCTTTACTATCGCCTGGCGCTTACCTTTATTACCCTTGTTTTAGGGATTACTGCATTCATTCTCGCTTCGCGTACTTCTAATGGCGGCATGATCCTTTCCAGTAATGAGAGTTTTACTATTCTGGGGCGCAGCCTGAATATTACTTATGATGTTCTGCCTTTGATCGGCATAATCTATCTGGTTGCATGCCTGTGGGTGGCTTCTACATTTTTCTATTTTCCAAATGAAATATTTCCGGCTTTATGTGTGGTTTATACTGCACTAATCATCGCTTCGCTTTCGATTGACCCGTTCCTTTATTCTGTTCTCATCCTGTTTCTGGCGAATATCCTGCTCCTGCCGATACTGTCGTATTCCAAATTCAAGCATATCAAAGGGCGCATGCGATTTCTTGTATTTCAAATGCTCTCGGTATTTCTTATCCTCCTCGCTGGATGGATCCTCGCGGGAGGAGAAATCACCCCTGTGAATGAAAATGAATTGTTCCTTTCCTCGATCTTACTGGGGGTTGGGATCGCATTATGGCTGGGAGTATTCCCATTCCATACATGGATCCCTCTATTGGCAGAAGAAGTATCGTTTTTTCCCTTTGGCTTTTTATTGACGCTGCTGCCGGTCTCGGGGATCATCATGCTTATGAAATTTTTGAATAGCTTTGCATGGCTGCGTGATTATGCTGCGTTCTACCCGGCTTTGCAGTATCTGGGGGCGATCATGATTTTTTTAGGCGGTATTGGTGCATTTTTCCAAAAATCTATTGCCCGCATGTCAGCCTATACCTTCGTTTTTGGGATCGGGCTGCTGCTGTGCAGTGTTGGTTTTGTGCCGCTGGCTTCAACAGATCTGGTTAGCGCCTGGATATTCCCAATGATCCTCGCATTCTGGTCTATATCGATTGCCTATCATGATATTGTGGGTTATGAAAAAAGGCAGAGCATAGAAATTCTCAAAGGGAAGTTTTATGAAAAGCCGCTCCACTCGGTTCTTTTTCTGACTGGCTTTTTTTCTCTCGCCGGAATTCCTTTCTTTTCCGGGTATCCTTCGACGCTGCTTTTATTTTCTGCTGCCAGTAAATTGAGTCCAATATTCCTGATTTTTATTCTGGGCGGAGAGCTGTTCCTTATCCTCACTTGTGTACGACTGCTGCTTCGTTTATCCTTCCGCTCAGGACAAAATCTGGTAATACCAGATAAAATTAATATCGATCGGATTTTGATAGTATTGGTTATACTTCTGAATATGGTCCTGGGATTATTCCCATCGGTGTTCTATAAACCACTTATGACATCGATCATGAAGATATTCCCATTAATCTAAGGTTGTGAGAATGGATGAAAAAATGGATTTGAAGACAATTATTACGAGAATGGACGATCTTGAAGAACGAGTTCAAGAATATGATAGGGTATTCAGAACTTTTAGTGAAAAAATTGCTGATCTTGAAACCAAGGTAACCAGTTTACCTTCCGAATATCGCAATATAAAAGATGATCTCGCCCAATTGAAAAAGGTTGTATCAGGAATAGGGAATGTTGATAAAAGCCTGACACAGATGCGTAAAGATACCAATGATAAAATTACCGCTCTTCAAACCGAGTCAAAAAAGCAGCAGGAGCAGCAGAAGAAACTCCAACAGAGCGATATTAAAACTCTTTCGGCGAAAGTAGATCGTCTGGATACCAGGCTCAAATCAGAGCTGGATAAAAAGATCAATGCATATAAAACAGAAGATTCCCATTTGCTTGAGACTGTTGAAAAGATCGAGCAAAGTGTGAATGCAAAATTAAAAAGCGATGAAAATGTTCGCCGTGACCAGGAGATACAAAAGAAAGATGTTCAAAGTGTTCGCAACAGGCTCGAGATCATTGGGGATGATTTAACGCAATTCAGAAAGCAGCAGGCGGAATTGGCTGGCAAACTCGCCGCGCTTCTTGATACCATCAAACCGCTTGAAGTACAGGTTACGGAATTGAAAGCATCCGAAACACAGCGAAAGACCGCCCAGACTGCTTTCCTTGAGCAGCAGGAGATCGCACAAAAACAACGCGAAATGCGTTTTGAAGAGATACAGAATAAAACTTCTGAAGAAATGCAGAAGATATCACTGATGCTGGAAAGGATCACCAGAAAAGAAAAAGACCTTACGCAAATAGGGAATGGACTCGATGATATGAAAGCATCCTACGAACGGCGGCTGAAAGAGATCACGGAACTCTACCAGCTTTTTGAGACCAAATATCAAAAAGATTGGAGCAGCTTTAGAAGCGAGGTCGAAAAGAATTGGTCTAACTTCTCCTTGATCAATGAAGAAAAACAGTCTTCCTTTACCAACCGTATGGATGAATTGAAAACACGGATTCTTCTTGTCGAAGATCAAGCCAATGATATCCGTGATCTATTGGGCGTGATGAGCAGCGAAATTCAGAAGGGTATGATAAACCTGACCAAAATGGCTAATACATGGAAAGATGCTTTTGACAATATAGAGGGGAAATAGCGAACCTGAACTAAAATGTAGATATGAAATATGTGCTTGCTACTGCCGGTCATGTTGACCATGGTAAATCTACTCTGGTCAAAACATTAACCGGAATTGATCCAGACCGCCTTGCAGAAGAACAAAAACGGCAGATGACCATCGATCTTGGTTTTGCCTGGTTCACCCTCCCATCTGGAGATGAGGTGGGTATTGTGGATGTACCGGGGCATCGAGATTTCATTGAGAATATGCTGGCTGGTGTTGGCAGTATCGATGCAGTCTTGATCGTGGTAGCTGCTGATGAGGGAGTAATGCCCCAGACGGTTGAGCATATAACGATCCTGGATCTGCTGGGGATCGATAACGGCTTGATCGCGGTTACCAAATCTGACCTTGTCCAGGATCAGGAATGGATGGATCTGGTTGAAAAAGATATCCGCGATGCAGTGCAGGATACCCATTTGCAGGATTTTCAAATGGTGAAGGTATCCGCAGTGACCGGTGAAGGACTGCCTGAACTTATTGATCACCTCCAGAATATTTTTTCGCATATAAAGAGAAAAGTAGGAAAAGGGAAACCACGACTGGCAGTTGATCGCGTTTTTTCCATAAAAGGATTTGGAACTGTTGTAACGGGTACGCTGCTGAATGGCAGCATCCATCTCGGTGATGAAGTGGAGATCCTACCGGCAGGGAAATTTGGTCGCATTCGAGGTATCGAATCTCATAAAACAAAGGTCGAAGAGGCTGTACCCAACAGCCGGGTGGCTTTGAATATCGCTGGTGTAGATACCGGTGAGATCAGCCGGGGGAATGTCGTGGTCGAACCGGGCAGCGTAAAACCTGCCACACGACTGGATGCCCGGGTCAGCATTGTTCCGGCTGCCAATCACGCTTTGAAGCATAATGATCAGGTAAAACTCTTTCACGGTACTGCGGAGGTTCTGACCCGCGTGCGCGTTCTGGGGAAGGATAGAATAAACCCGGGTGAAACCGGGCTGGTTCAACTGGAGCTGTCAGCTCCACTGGTCGCGTGGAAAAATGATCATTTTGTGATTCGCCGTCCTTCTCCTCAAGAGACAATTGGGGGAGGGCAGATCATTAGTACTGACCCCAAAAGACGTTACAAGCGTCATGCAGAAAAAACACTGCGGAATCTTGAAGCACAACTTTCTGGTTCAAGCTGGGAGGTTTTTTCTCTCCTGGCTGAAGAAACAAAGATCGTATCGGAAAGCATTCTGCAAGAAACCCTGCTTAAAAACGGATTTGTATTTGCGGAGGAAGTGGAGAATTTTAGAAAGTATCCTGAATTTGTGATGTTCTCTGCCGGAGCATTGAAAAAAACAGTGCAGTTCTTTACTACCAGACAACAGTTAGAAAAATTGAGTACTGTTATAGCTGACTCTTTATCTCTTGTATATGGTAAATCGACTTTAGCACCGGGAATCCGATTGTTATCCATGAGCAAAGAATCCCATGTTGAAGAAGCAGTATTGCGTGCTGTTCTCGAACAGAAATTATTAAAGAATGATATTCAATTGATAGGTGAATATATTTGTAAAAAAGAGCATGAAATTCAATTTTCTGAAAATGATATGAGAAAAATTGCCCGTTTGAATGAGCTTATGCAAAAACAGCCCTTTGCTCCACCTGCCTCCGGAATGATCCGGGAAATAGTAGGGCAGGAAATTTTCCAGGCACTGTTATTTACGGGAAAATTGGTTCAGGTTGATGATGAGATCGTATTCCGTGATGAGGAATTCAATTTTATGAAAGAAAAATTGCTCCAATTCCTCAAACAGCATGGGCAGATCACTCTTGCACAGTTCCGCGATCTTCTGCAAACCAGCCGCAAGTATGCGTTGGCATTTCTGGATTCCATGGATAAGATCGGTGTTACGGAGAGAGCGGGAGAAATCCGCAAACTGAAGTCATCAGGTTGACAGGGGAGCAAAGGAACTGTATAATTCAGCAGCTTGCCCCGGATAGAAAGTACCTGGGGTAAATTCATGTGTCCCCAACTTCCCCGCAATTGGGCGTGAGAAGCGCGTAAGAAGTGGTGAAGTGAAGGTTGAGGAGCTAAAAGTATGTTATATGCGATTTTTGAAAGCGGTGGAAAGCAGTTCAAAGCTACCGAAGGAAGTATGATAGAGGTAGATCACCTGCTCACCGAAGAAGGTAAGAAAGTTTCTTTCGATAAAGTTCTTCTCCTGGTCAATGACAATGATATTCAGGTTGGAACCCCCCTGGTAAAAGGGGCATCGATCGACGCGACGGTTGTTAATCATTTCAAGGGGAAAAAGGTTATCATTTTTAACTATCGCCCCAAAAAACACTATCGTGTCAAAACAGGTCATCGTCAGCAATATACCCGTTTACTGGTGAATTCCATTGATTTCGCAGGGAAAACTGCAAAAGCAAAAGAAGAGAAAAAACCAGAAGCGAAAGTAGAAGCACCGAAAGCCAGTGCTTCAAAGCCGGCAGCCAAGAAAGCTGAAGCTTCAAAACCAGCGGCTAAGAAACCTGCTGCAAAGAAGACCACAGCTTCAAAACCAGCAGCAAAGAAAACTACTGCTGCTAAGTCGACGGCTTCTAAGAAGACTTCAACCACTACCGTAAAGAAGCAGAGCAAAACAAGCACTGCGGCAAAAACCGAGAAGAAATAAGAGTACCAGGAAGGAAGTGAATAATGGCTCATAAAAAAGGTGGCGGCTCAACTCGTAATGGTCGCGATAGTAAATCAAAACGCCTGGGTGTCAAGCACTTTGCGGGCGAACAGGTTATCCCCGGAAACATTCTTGTCCGTCAGCGCGGAACGAAGATCAAACCGGGCGATAATGTTGGATTGGGAAAAGATTACACGATCTTTTCTACGATCGAAGGGGTAGTTGTTTATGACCGGCTGCCCAATGGACAAAAGAAAGTAAGCGTACATCCCGACAAGTAGAAGCGGGATTACGATAACGGAATGAGGAAACATCATGAAAAGTGATATACATCCAAAATGGTATCCTGAAGCGACCGTAACCTGTGCTTGTGGAAATACCTGGAAGACAGGTTCTACCAAACCTGAGATTCGAACCGAAGTTTGTTCAAAGTGTCATCCTTTCTTCACCGGTGAACAGGCTCGCTTGATCGATATTGAAGGTCAGGTCGATCGTTTCTATAAGAAACTGCAGGCTCGCGAGAATTATCTGGAAGATAAAGAACAAAAAGCAGCGGAGAAGGTATCTCCCAAACGACCTATAACCGAGCTTGAGATCGGAAAACGGGCAACAGATGCACTTCTGGGAGTTGGCATCAAAACAGTTGGTGATATGTTGAAGAAGATGGAAGAAGGCGAAACGCCTATTCTTGAAATCCCCGGCGTTGGTCGCAAAACATTGATCGATATCAAGAAGAAACTGCGCCAGTTTGGATACACCATCCCTGAGGCTGCGGAAGAGATCAAAGTTTAGACTGCAGAAAAGAACAGGGAGCAGATGAATATCCATCTGCTCCTTTTTAATTTAAATATCTTCCCTGATGAGATATTGTAAAATCAATATATTGATATTCAATTAATAAAAGAGGTGCAGCATGGATTCGAATTCTGGTTATTTAGAAGTAATTTGTGGCTCGATGTTTAGCGGAAAAACGGAGGAGATGATCAGACGGCTGCGTCGTGCGGTGATAGCCAGACAGAAGGTACAGGTTTTTAAACCTAAAATTGATAACAGATACGATGAGCAAAAAGTAACTTCCCATGCAGGGATTGATTTTGAAGCGATCCCTATTTCATTTTCAGATGAATTGGTAAAGTATTTAAAAGACGATACAACTGTGGTGGGAATTGATGAGACGCAATTTTTAGATGATGGAATTATCGAGGTAATAGAAAAAATGCTGGAGAAAGGAATTCGGGTGATCGCAGCCGGTCTGGATATGGATTTCCGCGGGGAGCCTTTTGGGTGTATGCCTCTTTTGATGGCAAAGGCAGAAAAGGTGGATAAAGTACAGGCGATTTGCATGGTGTGTGGTGAACCAGCCAGCAGAACGCAGCGTCTGGTGAATGGAGAACCGGCTCATTATGAAGATCCCATTGTGATCGTTGGTGCGTCTGAAATGTATGAAGCACGCTGCCGCAAACATCATGTGGTTCCAAGAGGGCAGAAAAAATGATCCATTACGATCAGTATTTAAAAGAAAAATTGATCCCGGAAGATGTGCTGCAGAAACGTATTGCCGAACTGGGGGCTGCGATCAGCAAAGATTATGCCGATTCGACCAGCCTGATCCTGATCTGCATTCTGCGTGGCGGGGTCATGTTTCTCACAGATCTCATGCGGCAGATCACCGTTCCTCATGCCATCGATTTTATGGCGGTTGCCTCTTATGGAGTGGGAAACCGTGAGTCTCATGGCTCGGTGCACATAAAAATGGATCTGATCACAGATATCCATGGTCGTGATGTTCTCATTGTGGAAGACATTGTTGATAGCGGCTATACTCTTTCTTCCGTGCTGCAGCTTCTTTCTACCAGAAAGCCTGCCAGTTTGAATATATGCACCCTGCTTGATAAGGCAGAACGCCGTGAAGTTGAAGTGCCGATTAAATACACAGGTTTTGTGATCCCTAATAAATTTGTGTTTGGATATGGGCTTGATCTGGACGAACTGTTCCGCAATCTGCCTTTTGTTGGGGTGGTTGATTTGAAAAAATATGATGCCAAAAAGCCATGATGCACTTTAAATTTGAAGAAAGCGCTTTCGTTAAGAAAGTTCTTGACTACTTGCTTTCTCTTGATGATGTGCAGTTTTATCTGGTCGGTGGAGCTGTGCGCGATGCCTTGCTTCAAAAATCCTCCCATGATCTTGATTTCATTGTGAGGGGAAATTCAATTGCGTCTGCCAGAAAGCTGGCAGATCATATTCAAGGTGCTTTTTATATTCTTGATGATGCTCGCAACTATGTCAGGGTCATTGGTTCTGATGAAAAGGGCAGCCGTATTGTTCTTGATTTCGCTCCTCTCTATCAGGATGATCTGATTGCTGATTTAAGATCGCGCGATTTCACCATCAATGCTGCAGCCTGGAAGGTTTCTTCGAAGGGTGACGATCTTATCGATCCGCTGGATGGGGCTGGTGATCTGGAAAAAAGAATTTTGCGTCCCTGCACAGATCGATCCTTTTTAGATGATCCGGTCCGCGTGATACGAACGGCACGCTTTGCAGTGGAATATGAGTTGAAATTTTCTGATATGCTGCATGAACAAATTCATACAGCGCTGCCCGGGCTGTCTGAGATCTCGGAAGAAAGAAAAAGAGACGAATTCTTTAAAATTTTGGAAAATCGCCGCGTGGTTAATGCACTGGAGATTCTCCAAAGTCTTCAAGTGATAGAGATCTCTCTTCCTGAAGTGCAGGCTCTGGTAGATTTTCCCCAGGGCAGCCCTCATCAATTCAGCGGCTGGCAGCATACTCTCAAAACAGTACAGTACATGGAAAGCATGCTGAACTTCATCGATGAGCGCAAACAGGTACCGCAGCCCTTGCCGTTTTTCAATGAGATATTTCCATTGCTGGACAGATTCTATGATGGATTTCATCTGGCAGTAGAGCAGTCCATGAATGTGAACCGGAATTTCCGTTCTCTGATCCTTTTTGCGTCACTTTATCACGATGTCGGCAAACCACAGGATGTTGGCGTGGAAATGGATGGAAGAATTCGCTATCAGTATCACGCCGACCTTGGAGCGAAAGCTGTTGTTAAACGGGCAAAGAAGATGGCTCTCAGTAAAATGGAAGTTCAGTGGCTGGAGTGCTTTATTAAAAATCATATGCTGCTGCATAGTATGGATATTTCTGCTGATAAAGCCGAACAGCGCCTTTTCCTGCACCGCTTTTTCTGCGCTGCCGGAAAATCCAGCCCATTTGTTGCTATTTTTTCTCTCGCTGATCTGCTGGCAACTTATGACACCACACTGACCGAAGAACGCTGGCAGGCAGGACTTTTCCGTTGTGAGAAGGCACTGCAGGGCTGGTTTGATGAATATGCTGTTCTGGTGGACCCTGTACCATTTATTAATGGGGATGAACTGCAGAGGGAATTTCAATTAAAGCCCGGAAAAAGAATGGGGACACTATTAAAAAACCTGCGAGAAGCGCAAGCTGCTGGATCTGTTACCTCAAGATCAGAAGCAGTTGAGTGGATCCAGACGTGGTTGAATGAAAAGAAGGGTTGAAATGGCAGTGAAATTATTTTATGAAGAATACGGCACCGGATTGCCGGTGGTTTGTATTCATGGATATCCACTGGATCATTCGATCTGGTCACCACTGATTCCATATTTAAAAACAAAAGTGCGACTTATTTTCCCCGATTTGCGCGGGCATGGGAAATCGCCTGTGCTTTCCACAGCATACACTATGCAGGATATGGCGGAAGATGTCTTAAAGTTGATCGATAATTTCGGTTTTTCCAGAGTACTTCTGGTTGGGCATTCGATGGGTGGCTATGTTTCATTACAGTTTGCCCGCTCTTTTCCGGAGCGCCTGCTGGGATTGATCCTGGTTGCTTCTCATCCGTTCTCGGATAGCCCTAAGAACAAACAGGGGCGGCTTGCATCCATCCAGAAGATCCGGGAAATGGGGGTTCAAAAAGTGCTCGCTGAATTTCCTTCGAATTTAACCCCGGTTCCTGAAATTCAGGATAATATTCGAATGGTTATTCAAACAACACAAGCCAATGGTGCGGTGGGCAGTTTACGCGCCATGGCAGGACGCCCTGATTCAGGGGATGTGATATCGAATGCGAGTTTTCCTGTTGGGATTGTGCTGGGGAAGAAAGATCTTTTTATTTCACGGGAACAACGGGATAAGATTCAGATGAAGTTCCCAAGGATAGAATTCTCTCTGGTCGAAAAAGCTGCGCATATGATCATGATGGAAGAGCCGCAGGCAGTCGCTCAGATGATTTTAAAAATTGTAGATAAGTATAAGGAGTAGGTAGAAATGGCTTCTAAGGTATTTTTTACGGATATGCGGGTGGTATCAGATTATGGACTTCTGGAAAAACTGGATGCGTTGATGAAACGTGCCGAGATGCACAGCATCGATTTTAAAGACAAGCTGGTGGCAGTCAAGATCACGTTTGCCGAACGCGGCAATATGGCTTATATCCGACCGGGCTATATCGCCAGAGTCGTGAAAAGAATTCAGGAATTAGGTGGAAAGCCCTTTTTGGTGGACAGCAATACACTTTATTATGGTTCGCGCTCGAACGCAGTTGATCACCTGGAAACAGCCATGTTGAATGGTTTCAATCGGATCGAGGTGGGCTGTAATGCGTTGATCGCAGATGGCTTGACCGGTCTGGATTCCACCGATATTGAAATTAATCAAAAATATGTGAAAACAGCCAAGATCGGCAGTGCTATTGCCGAGGCAGATGTTTTTATCAGTGTCAGCCATTTCAAGGGGCATCAGATGACCGGATTCGGCGGTGCGATCAAGAATATTGGTATGGGCAGCGGTTCGCGGCGAGGAAAAATGGAGATGCATGCTGCTTCAAAGCCAAAGATCCAAAAAGAAAACTGCGTCAGCTGTGGAAAATGCATTCAGCATTGTGCCCAGTCAGCGATCTCGTACGATGAAAATAAAAAAGCTCAAATTGATTACGATAAATGTGTTGGGTGCGGGCAGTGTGTAGCCAGCTGCCATTTTGAAGCAGCCGTAGCGCTGTATGATGAAAATGCTGCTACAGTCGGTGCCAAGATGGCGGAATATACCTATGCGGTTCTTCTGGGAAAACCGAATTTCCATATCAATATCATGATGGATATCGGTCCGGAATGTGATTGCTGGTCGGTCAACGATCAGGCTCTTGTTCCGAATATTGGTATGGCAGCCTCATTTGACCCGGTTGCGCTTGATCGAGCCTGCGTTGATATGGTCAATCAGGCTCCCTCGGTTCCCAACAGTGCTCTGTATGATAAAAAGGAATATAAAGCTGACAGTGATAAATTTGAACATGTCCATCCTGATGTGACCTGGCGTGATACGCTGGTTCATGCGGAGGAAATTGGTGTAGGAACGCAGGCATATGAACTAGTTAAGATTAAATAAGGAGTAAAGCATCCATTTTGTCATTCCGAGCTCTGCGAGGATTCTCTATGAAAAAAAAGAGAGAGAGATTTATCTCTCTCTTTTTTATTTTAGCCACCTTCGCTGGTTGGTGCGGGTGTTGCTTCAAGTATCTCTTCTATCTCAGTATAGGGAGTAGGGGTGGGATTCCAGCCGTAATTGTTTTGTTCACATAAAGCTATATTACTTTCGATATAGCAGGAATCGAGATCGCCGTATGACAGCATTGTCAGCAGATCGATCAAGCCATCCTGGTTGTCTGATAGAAGAATGAGAATGGTACGGTCATTCTCTGATTTCAACAGGATGAAGCCGAAGTCATTCTGCGATACCTGTCCGATACCGCCAATTGAGACCTGTCCATATTGAAGAACAGGCTGGGTTGGTGCAGGGGTAGAGGTAGCGGTCGGTTGGGCAGTCTCTTCGGCTCTTTCATCAAGTTCTTCTGCCGTTTCAGCAGGTGCAACCTGTGGAACCGCAGTGTTTCTGGGTTGGGAGCCAAATTGAATATCGAATCCTTCCAGGTATTCCATGACCGTTTCATTTGCCGGCAGCAGTCCCAGCAATATGAGATCGAACTCTTCATCGTCTTCCTCAAGGATTTCCACAGAGATATCTTTCTGACCATACAGATCTTTCAATTCACTGATCCGATCCAGAAGATCCTGATCGATGGTAATGCCTTCATCAAGCAGAATGCCGATAGGTTGGGAGAATAGATAAGGAAGATCGGCAAATGTTTTTTGCCGGTCACTGCTTATTAAAAATCTACTGATATTGGTTATGAACTGCGCATTATCTGAAACCTGATAGTATGGAGAGGATAAGAAGGTAAAATCCCCAATGGCGAGCACGTTCTTTCCGGATAAAGCTGCCAGGCATAGATCTTCACCTGAATCGGTCAGCGAAGAGAGTGTATTTTCATCACCGGCAATGAGATTGGTTTCATACGAAGATAACGACCGTGCTGAATAAAATACCAGTTCACTCACATTGGCGGTTAGTTCGCTTTTTACTCTAGGGTGGAGGATGATATTACGAAAATTCCCTTCATGGTCATATACGTTGTATGCGTAATCATCGCGGAAAGTAAGCTGGTAGGGTTCCAGCAGTGTGTTAGCGACCCGTACGCTTTCGGAACGGGAGGAAACATATTCAGAAGTGCTGCGGGTGGGATCGGCGATCACCAGCAAACGCCCTCCGCGTTCTACAAAATTCTGAACAGTTTGGATTTCTTCCTCGCTGAAATCCATCGTTGGAGCGATGGAAACAAAAGCCGAAGCGCCTTTCAACAGCATACTCAAGTCTTCATTTTCATCCAGAATGGCAATTTCAGCCCCTCGATTTTTCAGATCATCGATCAGCACTTCAATTTCTGTGATCTGGTATTGATTGGAATGTGCCAGGTCAAAGAGTACAACCCCGCTTGCCCCGGTTTCACTTTTTGTTGATACAACTGAAGTGGATAGTTCCGGGGTGGCGATCTCAAGACCTAAAAAATCAGGCGTTTGCAGACTTTCACTGGGGGTATAGATACCGTTGTAATACCAGATTGTGCGGGCTACGATCGGGATAAGGAATAATCCTATTGCGATGAGTATATACTTGGCTTTCATTGCATCTCACTCCCGTAATCAGGGATGTAGAGTAGATAGACCCCTGATTCTCTTGGATATCCGGTGGATACTCCATTTTCATCGAGGAGGAAGAAGGATGATTCTTCTTCCTTTTCTTCAAATGCAACCGCTTCGGTGAGGTTCGTCATCGAATAGTGAGAAATGTGAGCTAGTTGAGCGGCTTTTTCCATAGCCCTGCTTTGCGGAGCGACTTCGTCGATCAATCCATCTTTCACGGCTTCGCTGGCGGGGTAGAGTTCTCCCCGTAAAATTTCCTCTTTACTTAGTTTAAGACTTTCTCCCCGACCGTTTTCAACAACCTGATAGAAACTCTCTTTAATAAGCTCTATATAGCGGGTGTAGTTTTCTCTCTGGTTCCCGAAGAGCTTATAAGGACCGGTTGAGATGGTTTCTTCGAGCACCATGGGTGAAGACGGCAGCGTACCGATCACACCCACATTTCCGATGCGGGCGGATGGATTGGAAACGATGTAATCTGTTCCCATGGCGAGATAGAAGGAACCGCTGGCAGAGAGCCCTTCAACCATGGTTACCACGGGTTTTGTCTCCCGCAGTTTCAGCAGCTCCATATAGATCAATTCGGTGTCGTTGATCGTCCCACCGGGGCTGTCTATGATAAGCACCACTGCCTTTACTTCAGGGTGCGACCGGGCATACTCGATCTCATTCAAAACGCGAATTGACATCTTATTATCGATCTCATCGCGGATCTGGATGATCCCAATGACGGGTCGAGGTACCAGCGCAGCGGTGATGATCCCGATTAAAAGGGGGATGAGAAAGAGAAGGAGTTTAAAATCAAATTTATTTTCACGTGCTTTGTCATCTGTTTTCATTAGCACCTCAATACAACCCTATTATAACGATTGTACGGTAAATAAAACTCCATTTCTTTGGTTACCTGTCTAATATACCCATCTGCCTGGTGGCTACTTTTCTTTCTCATATCTTATAAAATTTACCTGAATAGTTGGTATAGTCTAATAAATTACTAATACACATCTCTCTAAATTGCTCGTAGAATGTACATGAAAGAGTGGTGGAAGTATGAAAAAATTTACATACTTGATTATTGGTGGCGGGATCACCGCAGTAAACGCCGTAAAAGGTATCCGTGAAAAAGATAAGAACGGATCGATTGGTATTTTAACCAGAGAAGCAGTCGGTCCCTATAAACGCCCACCGCTTTCGAAAGATTTATGGAATGGAAAGTCAGTAGATGAGATCTGGCTGCCGGTGGATGACCCCAAAACAGAGGTTTTAACCGGTCAAGAGGTTGTACAGCTAAATATTCGTGAAAAACAGGTATCTACGAAAAGTAAAGAAGTTTTTGAATACAAATCTTTACTGCTGGCCACAGGGGCAGACCCCAAACGGCTGCCCTTTTCTGACAATGAGATCATCTACTATCGAAATTATGCCGATTATCTCAAACTGCATGAACTGGCACAAGAGCGGGATTCGTTTGCTGTGATCGGAGCAGGCTTCATTGGTTCTGAAATTGCGGCTGCTCTTGCCATGAACGGGAAGAAAGTATATCTGATCGAGAGCGGGGCAGGCATCGGATGGCGTGTTTTTCCGCAGGAGATCGTCGAGCATTTAAACGAACTCTATCGTTCAAAAGGCATCGAGGTTCTTGAGCAAGTTTCTGTAAAGGATGTAAAAAAGCAAGGGGAGAAGCATCAGGTTTTGCTGAAAAACGGCAAAACACTGCTGGTAGATGGTGTGGTTTCAGGGGTAGGGGTCAACCCGAATTCTGAACTTGCCGATAAAGCGGGTATTTTTATCGAAAATGGGATCAAGGTTAATTCCTATCTGGAAACATCAGCTCCTGATATCTTCGCCGCAGGGGATGTGGCGACCTTCCATTCACCTGCACTGGATAAAACTCTGCGGGTGGAGCATAACGACAACGCTAAAAAGATGGGCATGAGCGCCGGCTTGAACATGGCTGGTGGGAATCAGGAATATGATTACCTACCGATGTTCTATTCCGATCTATTTGATGTGGGATATGAAGCGGTTGGATTGGTCGATGCACGCCTTGATCCTAAGGTGATCTGGAAAGAGGAATATAAAAAAGGGATTATCTATTATCAGGTTGATAATTTCGTTAAAGGTGTTTTACTGTGGAACGAGTGGGAAAAGATCGATACTGCCCGTGAGATCATCCGCAAGCAAAAATGGATCGATGAGCAGGACTTCAAAAAATTGATATAAAAAAAGCAAAGGATTTTTTCCTTTGCTTTTTTTTATTTAATCAGATGGAAAATCAGGGAACCAGAATCCTTCAACGAGATAAGGATCCTCTGTGTTGTGGACAAGATACACGATAACCGTTCCATCGCTGAACTGTAAGTTGAAATAGGAAATGAAATATCCTCCCTCATAATTCGTTTGGTCATATTCCATTGATTGGTAATCGCCTAAAGACTGCAGAATGCTCTCACGCAGGGCTTGAAAGGTATCTTGGCTGGTGGCAGCCAGCATTTTTTCCGCAAAATCTTTGTGGAAGCTCTCGTAATCGTCGTTTTCAAGGCTGGTGAAGATGTTTTCCGCGATCGGTTGGCTGATCTCTTGAAAATTTTCAGGTACCGCAGCAGTTTTTGCTTTCGTTTGGCAGGCTGCCAGCAGGAGAGGGATGATTAATAAAACAATGAATCGCTTCATAGATGATTCCTTTCTGATCCAGAAAATGGTAATTCTAATTTTAACTCATACAAAGGGTGAGCAGTGAAATGACCGCTACCAAAGATATTCCATACCGGATGAGCTTTTTGAGAACTAGCCCTTCTTTTCCGACCAGCCCAACGGTTGAGCATCCCACGATCACTTTTGCGGGTGCAAAGATGCTGCCAATGGCTCCGCCAGCGGATTGTGCTGCCAGAATAAGATATGTGTTCAATCCAAGCAGTTCTGCGGTTTGCATGTGCAGCCTGGTAAACAGGATATTGGAATTGTTGTTGCTGTCGGAAATGAAAGCGCCGAGCGCGCCGATAAAGGGTGTGATGGCTGGATACAGGGCGGCTCCTACAACGCTGCTCAGCCCTTCTGCCAGAATTTGAATCATACCGGTGTGGCTCATGATCACGGCAATACTGACGGTAAAGAAAATTGCGATGCTTGATTTTGTTCCGCTCTTTCTGACACTGGAAAATACATTTTTCAAAGATCCTTTATCCAGATATGCTTTCTTTCGGTAAAGAAAATAGGCAATAACGGAAGCAATGAAAAGGATTGTTCCGGGATGGGTCAGGAGGGTGATGACGCGTCCATTTTCAGGGGCTGTGGTCCAGCCGAGGTTGGAGATGATCTCAGGAAAAGCATGGGTTAATTGCAAATGGCTCAGAGGTTCATTGAAAAAAGGAACGAGCTTGATAATAAATGAGAGCAGGATCAGGATGAGGTACACCATCATGGAAAGGAGCAGAGAAGGTTTAGAGAGATCGCCGGCTGTTTGTGAGGTGCTTTTGCTGTTCTTCCGACCACTCCCGATCTTGATCCATACGAAAGCTGCTCCCAGCCCGGCTAGCGAACCGCCGGTTGCCGCAATGGTCCACATCCCACTGGCAGCAAGTAGATATT
The DNA here is from genome assembly GCA_963674975.1 of Anaerolineaceae bacterium. Lineage (GTDB taxonomy): Bacteria > Chloroflexota > Anaerolineae > Anaerolineales > Anaerolineaceae > UBA4781. Next base: position 793,842 of record OY771913.1, on the reverse strand, counting down.
GAACACCGCCGAGAACTACCCCGATGGTGAGCACAAAGGGCAAATTTTTCAAAACAGCTTTGAGCCCTGCAAAATAATACACCAGCCATATACCGCTGATCACAGCCATGATGCCCAGCAGCCCGGCAGTATCGGGTGCCAGCAGGGAACCGGGAATATCGCTTAAAGCCATCATCGTTTGGAATGAAGATGCCATCGATCCAAAGGTCACCGCCCAGCCATGCCCGATGCTTGCCATGATGACCGCATCGATCGGGTCGATCCCCAGTCCCACCAGCAGGGGAGCCGTAACCGCGACAGGCACGCCGAATCCACCCACCCCCTGCAAAAAAGAAGTGAACAGCCAAGCCAGCAGTAGCACCTGAAGGATTTTATTTTCTGTAAATTTGGAGAGGGCATTGCCAAGCACCTGAACTGCACCGGCGTAGCTGGAAATATGGAAAAACAGCAGAGCCATCCAGATGATGAGCAGCACGTCACCTGCCAGAAAGATCACTTTGAAATGGGCATATCCAACCAGCGGGATATTCGCTCCGAAAAAGAGAAAAGCTATGAGCAGGGTATAGATCCAGCTGAAGAAAGCCGCTTTGCTTCCGCTCCACTTCTTCCCGATCATCAGAAACAAAAACAGCAGAATAGGGGAGAATGATAATAGCCAATTGGATATTGTTAATTCCATAAAGTACCTTTCATGGATTATAAAAGGATTTCGCGATTAGCAGGTGAAAAGATAAAGAATTGGTTAAATTCTTTTCATAAAGTAATGCAGTGTTGTTTGTTCGAAATACAGCCGGTCAGCCCATCCAGGAATGGTCTATGAAAAGACCTCTTTCCCGCCGACGATCGTTTTAACGACCTGGTATTCTTTATCGAAAATGACAAGGTCTGCATCCGATCCGACCTGCACGGCGCCTTTTTGCGGGTAGATGTGCATTGCTTGCGCCGGTACTCGTGTTGCCATAGGCAGAACCTGCTGAAGTTCCAGCGAGCAAAACTGCATGGTGTTGCGGAGGGCAGTATCCAGGGTTAGCGTGCTGCCTGCCAGGCTGCCGTTGGCGATCCGAGCGACCCCTCCTTCAACGGTTACCGCCTGCCCACCCAGGTCATAGACTCCATTGTCAAGTCCGGTCGCGCGCATGGCGTCGGAAATGAGAATGCTGCGCTCGATTCCCTTGACCTGCACAGCCAGTTTCACGATCGCCGGATGTAAATGGATCCCATCCACGATCATTTGAGCATAGATGCGATTATCCATAAGAATCCCGCCTGCTGTTCCCGGTTCGCGGTGATGCAGCCCCGTCATGCCGTTGAACAGGTGGGTTGCCTGTCTTGCTCCCAGATCGGCGGCGTGAATTACCTGCTCATAGGTGGCGCTGCTGTGACCGATTGCCAGTTCAATACCGCGTTCCGTGCATTCGGTAATAAATCTATCCATGCCTTCGATCTCGGGGGCGATGGTGATCAATTTCGCGGCACCGTTTTCAAACCACTGTGCGTATTCTTCTGGTTGTGGAGGGCGGAAGAAATCAGGATTTTGTGCGCCTTTTTGTTCAATGTTGATGTAGGGACCCTCGATGTGTGCTCCCAGAAGACATGCTCCGGGTAGGTTGGAGCAATTACGCACGGTTTCTAATGCAGCCAGGATCGCTTCTTCAGAATTAGTGAGCGTGGTTGCATAAAAAGAAGTGACCCCATGTTTGCTAAAGTGGGTGCTCATGGTTTCCAGCGCTGTTTGGGTCGCATCCATGGTATCAGATCCCATAGCACCGTGGGTGTGAATATCGATCAACCCCGGTGCGATGATCAAGCCCTCTGCGTTGAAGCAGGTCGACTTTTCTTCGGGATCATCTTTCGAAGAAGGAGAAATCGCTTGAATTTTCCCCTCTTTAAGGACGATAGTCTGGTCAGATAGGATCTGATCAGGAGTGTATATAGTAGCGTGAATGATTTTGTTTAGCATGATTTGATTATAAGAGGAAAGATAGAAAAAGGAAAACGGAAAGAAAAATTGATAAAATTCTTTCGAAAATATAAAAATTACATCATTTTTAAGATGGGAAATTAGAAAAAGCAGTCAATTTATGAATTCATAAATGTGAAAAACTTCCTTCATGGTAAAATCAAGCGTTAATTGCGTTTTTTCAAAAAAGTAATAATTATTTTCTGGAGGTAGCAATGTCAGATAAAAAGTGGGTGTATCTCTTCAATGAGGTACAGGCTGCGGAAAAATATGCCGGCAGTTGGGATGGCGTCCGCGGTTTATTAGGTGGAAAAGGTGCAAACCTGGCAGAAATGACCAGAATTGGAGTACCGGTTCCACCATTTTTCACCGTCACAACCGAAGGTTGCAATGCTTTTCTTGCCAACGGGAATAAATTTCCTGAGGGTATGTGGGATCAGATGGTTGATGCTCTTAAAGCGGTAGAGAAGGCAGCCGGGAAAGAATTCGGGAACCCGAAGAATCCTCTGCTGGTTTCCTGCCGTTCTGGTGCAAAGATGTCCATGCCCGGTATGATGGATACCGTCTTGAACATCGGCTTGAATGATGAGACTGCCAAAGGTATGGTCGAGTTAACGGAAAACGAGCGCTTTGTGTATGACTCCTATCGCCGTTTGATCTCCATGTTCGGAACCGTTGTTCTGGGAATCTCTGATGAACATTTCGAAAAAGAACTGGATGGTCTGAAGAAGGAAAAAGGTGTCACAGGCGATACCGATCTAGATACAGAAGACCTGAAAGAATTGGTCGATCGTTTTAAGAATGTTACTAAAAAGGAAAAGGGTTTCGATTTCCCGCAAGATCCCTTGGAACAGGTCAGACTGGCTACCGAAGCGGTTTTTGGTTCATGGAACAGTAAACGCGCGATTGATTACCGCAAAGCTGCCGATATTCCCGATGATCTGGGGACTGCAGTGAATGTGGTTACCATGGTATTTGGCAATATGGGCTGGACTTCCGGCACGGGTGTTGCTTTTACCCGCAATCCTTCAACCGGTGATCCGATCCTGTTTGGTGAATATCTTCTGAATGCTCAGGGCGAAGATGTGGTGGCTGGTATTCGCAATACCGAAAAGATCACAACCATGGGCGAGAAACTTCCTGAAGCCAATAAGCAGTTCCTCGAGATCACTCAAAAATTAGAGAAACATTATCGCGATATGCAGGATGTGGAATTCACGATCGAAAATAAGAAATTGTGGATGCTGCAGACCCGCAATGGCAAACGAACAGCACGAGCTGCGGTGAAGATCGCAGTCGATATGGCGAATGAGGGCTTGATCTCGAAGGAAGAAGCCATACAGCGTGTTACCCCTTCACAGGTCGATACCCTCCTGCATCCTCAATTCATGGGTGACACACTCAAGAAAGCGGAAGCCGATGGACTTCTGTTTGCCGAAGGCGTGAACGCGTCTCCCGGTGCTGCCGTTGGGCAGGTTTATTTCGATGCCGATACTGCTGAAAAGATGTCGAAAGAGAAAAAACAAGATGTCATTATGGTTCGTCCGTTCACCAAGCCGGATGACGTACACGGCATGCTGGCAGCAAAAGGCATTTTAACCAGCGAAGGTGGTGCAACTTCCCACGCTGCAGTGGTTGCCCGTCAGTTTGGTGTACCCTGTGTGGTAGGCGCATCCATGGTCAAGATCGATATGGATAAGCGCTTGATGGAAGTGGACGGAATTGTGATAAAGGAAGGCGATTGGATCTCGATTGATGGTGGTTCAGGAAAAGCCTTCACCGGGAAACTGGATATGAGCGCTCCTTCACTTGAAGAACAAACCGATCTGATGACTCTCCTGAGCTGGGCAGATGATATTTGCGCAACCCCGGATATCCGCACAGCTCCCGAAGGTTGGCCGACCCGCGGTCTGCAGGTATGGGCAAATGCTGATTATCCAAAAGATGCCCGCAGGGCACGCACTTATGGTGCGAAGGGTATTGGTTTATGCCGTACAGAGCATATGTTCTTTGAACAGGTTCGCCTTCCAACTGTACAGCGCATGATCCTTGCCAAGACATCAGAAGAAAGAACAGAAGCGTTGAATGAACTGCTGCCTTACCAGCGTTCTGACTTTGAAGGTCTGTTTGAAGCCATGGACGGCTACCCGGTGATCATTCGCCTGATCGATCCTCCACTGCATGAGTTCCTTCCTTCAGAAGAAACACTGCTTGAAGAAGTGATCACCATGCGTGTGAAAGGTGAAACCAAGGGTCTGGCAGAAAAAGAAGCTCTCTTAGCCAGCGTACGAACCATGCATGAATCGAACCCCATGATGGGTCTGCGCGGTATTCGCCTCAGCATTGTGATGCCCGAGATCGTGGAAATGCAGGTTAGAGCCATCTTTGAGGCTGCCGTCAATATGACCCAGAAGGGCATTGTGGTAAAGCCCGAAGTGATGATCCCGTTGACCGGACATGTCAACGAACTGAAATTGATCCAACCGCGGTTGGTTGAAATTGCCAAGAAGGTTATGGATGAAAAGGGTGTGAATTTCACCTATAAGTTCGGTACCATGATCGAGATCCCGCGTGCTGCAGTGACCGCCAAGGAAATTGCGGAAGTCGCAGAGTTCTTCTCCTTCGGCACCAACGATCTGACTCAAATGACCTTTGGCTACAGCCGCGATGATGCGGAACGCAACTTCCTGGTTGTGTATGTTGAAAAGGGAATTCTCCCCAAGAATCCTTTCCAGACCATTGATCAAGAGGGTGTGGGCGTCCTGATGCGTAACGCTGTAAAAGCTGGGCGTGAATCCCGCACGAATCTGGAAGTTGGAATTTGCGGTGAACATGGTGGCGATCCTGCCTCCATTGAATTCTGCCATACCATTGGACAGAACTATGTGAGCTGCTCTCCGTTCCGTGTCCCGATCGCACGTCTGGCTGCGGCACAGGCTGCTTTGAAGTATGCTCCGAAAAAATAACAGGCAGTCGCTTCATTAAATAAATAAAAAAGAGCGGTCCATGGACCGCTCTTTTACTTATCCAATACGGGTGTAGATCAGTTTGTAAATATTCAAGAATTCGATGATCTGCTTCAGATATGTTTGCGTTTCATCATAGCGGATGATCTCAAGGAACAGGTCTGCGTCTCCTTTGGAGAGTTCTTTCCATTCATAGGCGTTGCCCGGACCACCATTATAGGCAGCCAGAGCGGCGAAAACATCTCCATTCAGGTAGTTGATCTGCTGGTTGAAATATCTGGCTCCCAGTGTAATGGCAACTTTAGCCAGCAAGAGGTCTTCGGAAGAATAATTCGCCGGCCAGCCGTAACGGTCTACGATATCTTTAGCAGTGGCAGGCATGATCTGGGCAATGCCCTGCGCCCCGGCAGCAGAAGAGATGAAGGGTTCAAACAGGCTTTCCTGCCTGAGCATGGAAAAATAGAGCAGGGGATTGATGCCCACCTCGTCGGCAGCGCTGACAACCAGATTGCGGAAATATGCTCCAAAGCGGATGTGGGTGAAATAGATCGGCGCGGTCAGGCTGGTCAGATCGTCCAGATTTGCCAGGTTCAGGAGGTTGCGGCAGGCTAAAACAGCCGGTTTGTAGAAACCAAGCTCATACATGTAGTTCGTGAGCAGGTAGGTGTTTAAAGGATTGGTTGTTTGTTCTGTGCGTACCTCTTCGAATTCGCTGGCTGCCATTTCGTATAGTCCAAGCTCCCAGTAGGTTTTTCCGCGGATGAGCCTGGCATCGGAACTCATCTCTCCCAAACCGGTAAGATTGGTTTCGGCGGGGAGGTTGAAGGTTGAGCGCATCCAATCTTCTGCTTCGCTCCGTTCTGCATCAAGATCATATCCGAACTCGTAGGGTTGGGTGATGTCCAGTATATCGCTGTTGTTCAAGCGATCTCCGGCTCGGATGCCGTAATAATCGGTTGGATCACTGCTTTCTGCGAGCTGCCAGGAAGATTGTGCATCTTCCACATTTCCCATGATCTGATTGCTTTTCCCTATCCAGAAATAGGCACCGGCTTTTTCATCGGATGTGGCAGAGAGCGCCAGACAGCGCTGGAAAGTTTTCAAAGCTTCTTCATAATTTGCCAGGCGGTAGTAGCTGATGCCGGATAAGAAAAGGGCATGGTAGCTGTAATCGTAAGTGGGATATTCGTTGATCAGGCGCGCCCAAACCTGCGCTGCCTGTTCAAGATCATCGTTATATTCCAACGTTCTACCCGCCATATACAAAAAGTAGGGTGCCCAGCTTGATTGGGGTGCCTGGGCTACAAAATCAAGCCGAGTTTGTACAGAAGCTTGATAGTTATCTGAGTCTCCATACGCATCTCCGGGAATGTTCCAGTAGGTAAATGCAACCTCTTCCCAGGCATCATCCCAGAATTGATTACTGGGGTAATAATCGATCAGCATCTGGTAGCTTTCAATAGCCTGCTCATATTCTCCCTGATAGTAATGACTGAGTCCCTTGTAATAGTAGACCGTTCCATCATGTTCGGGGTTGCCAGCCAGGTAGCGTTCAAAGGCTTGATTGGCATAGTAATATGAACCCGCGTAATAATCTACAACACCTCTGGCATATTCACTCACAGGATAGCCGGCGCTTACCAGTATAGATAAAGCGGTAAAACTATCATATGCCATCGGGTAATTCAAAACAGAATCCATGAAACGGGTATATGCCTGGTCGGTAAGTCCGAGTTCCAGATAAGCCTGACCGGCTAGCAGGTTTGCCGAAGCTTTTTGATAATCGGTACCGGCTTGATCGTATGCGGATAAGTAGTATTGGATGGCGGTGTTGTAATCTTCAAGGGCGTCATACTCCTGCCCGATCTTGAGATTGATGGAAGCCGCATCCGGAGCGGGATCAGCCTGTATGGCAGTTTGCAGAGCATAGATCGCCCCATAATGATCGCCGGCGGTTGAAGCAGCGTCAGCCTGCAGCTGCAGCATATAGGCATCGATGATGCCCGGTTTCAGTGCCTGAAATTGCGCATAGGAATTAGCTGCCTGTTGATATTCTTCCTCAATCTCGTAGCAGGAACCCAGCAGGAAATAAGTGTTCGCTAGCACCTCCGTTTGGGCGTATTGCCCGAGAATATGGGTAAAGGCATCGATGGCGGCTGCGTAGTCGCGCTGTTCCATAGATACTCTGCCAATTCCATATAGAGCGGCTGCTTTTATTTCGGCGTCACTGCTGTTTTGAAAAGCAGCATTGTATTCTACCAGGGCATTTTCCAGATCACCTGAAAAGAGGTAATCATCCGCCTGCTCGATGCGAACTTCGGGAGTGGCTGTTGCAGTGGGTGTTGGTTCTATGGAGATTGGAGAATCCCCTGTAATTTCAGTGTTTGCCCCCATAGAAGAATCATCACCGATTTTTATAATAGAACATCCGCTGCTCAAGAGCAATGCAGCAAGGATCCCAATTGTAAGTATCTTTTTCATGGTTGTATTCCTTTTCATTCTCACGGATACGTTCTTTGACAAACCTTTCATTACATGCTAAACTTTGATGGGTCAAAACTATGGCGCTCTCAATGGAGGGCGCTTTTTAGTGAGCGTTTGATGAGAACGATTGAATGGGATGATAAAAACCAATATCTGAGAATCATCGATCAGAGACAACTTCCTGAAACATGCAATTATATTCACCTAGATAATTATAAAGCAATTGCCGATTCCATCCGCTGCATGGTGGTGCGCGGCGCACCGGTGATCGGCGTGACTGCTGCGTATGGTATGGTATTGGCTGGCTTCCAATCGCAAGCTGTTGATAAGAAGCAGTTTCTTACCGATCTAAAAACTGCAGCGCAGGAACTCAACGAAGCACGACCGACCGCGGTTAATCTTCCCTGGGCGCTCAAGCGCATGCTGGCTGTCGTTGAAAAGCAGGAACTACCGCTTGCTGAAATGAGAGCTGCTCTACTCGCAGAAGCGAAGGCAATGGCGGAAGAAGATATCCGCATCAATAAACAGATCTCGAAAAATGGGGCTGTATTGATCGCAGATGGCGATACGATCATCCATCACTGCAATACCGGAGCTCTGGCTACGGTTGATTGGGGTACGGCATTAGGCGTGATCCGTTATGCTTTTGAAGAGGGAAAACATATTCATGTACTGGTGGATGAAACCCGACCGCGTCTGCAGGGTGCGCGCCTGACAGCCTGGGAATTGAAGCAAATGGGCATACCCTTTGATATTATCAGTGATAACGCCGCCGGTTATTTTCTTAGCACCGGTCAGGCACAGAAAGTCTTTTTTGGTGCCGACCGTGTGGCAGCCAATGGAGATGTGGCGAATAAGATTGGTTCCTACATGCTGGCACTGGCGGCTCGCGATAACCGGATTCCTGTGTACAGCGTTTTTCCCTGTTCCACGGTTGACCTGCAGATCTCGGATGGAAGACAGATCCCGATCGAAGAAAGGGATCAGGAAGAAGTACTGGCTTTATCTTTGATGGGAAAGCGTGTGGTGCCGGAAGGAGCAACTGCACGCAATCCTGCTTTTGATGTTACCCCGGCTCGCTTGATTACGGCATACATCACCGAACTGGGTGTGGTTCAACAGCCTTTTGTTGAAAATTTTAAAAAACTCCTTCAATTAAAGAAGAAATAAGGAGAGAGCTATGGCAATCATTTGTAGCGGTTCAATTGCTTTTGATTACATCATGTCGTTCCCCGGATATTTTAAGGACCATATCATTCCTGATAAGCTGGATTCCATCAGCCTGTCATTCCTGGTTGACTCCATGGTCCGCCAGAAGGGTGGAACGGCTCCCAACATTGCTTACAACCTGGCATTATTAGGGGAATCCCCAAAATTGATGGGCACGGTCGGTATTGATTTTGAGGATTATCGAATTTGGCTGGAAGAAAAAGGTGTGGATACTTCTCTGGTAAAGGTGATTCCCGGTGAATATACCGCTTCTTTCTTCGCGAACACCGACCTGGGTGGCGCTCAGATCGCCAGCTTCTATACCGGGGCGATGGCGTATGCGAAAGACCTATCTATCAAAGACCTGAACAAACAGGATATTGATCTGGTTATCATTTCTCCCAATGATCCAACTGCCATGCGGCGTTATGCAGAAGAATGCGCTGCTCTGGGGATTCCATATTTGTTCGATCCCGGGCAGCAGGTGGTGCGCGTTGATCCGCAGGACATTGTGGTGGGAGTAGAAGCAGCGCAGAGTGTTTTCATCAATGAATATGAATTCGAACTGATCCAGAAACATACCCGTATGTCTGCTAAAGAGATCATCAACTCGGTGGATTATCTGGTGGTAACCTGCGGGGAATGCGGCTCGGATATCTATGTGAAGGATGAGCGCTTTCGTATTCCGGTGGTCCAACCTGAAAAAATGGCTGATCCTACCGGTGTAGGAGATGCTTTCAGGGGAGGTTTTTTACGCGGATTGCGCATGGGCTTTGACTGGCAAACTGCCGGGCAAATGGGTGCTTTATCTGCCACGTACTGCCTGGAAGAGAAGGGAACACAAAACCATTCTTATACCATCGCGGAATATGTCGAACGCTACCGGAAAAATTTTGATGACCAGGGAAAACTTGATTCTCTGATAAAATCAACCAACTAAAGAAGAGAGGAATATTTCCATGTCTGAATATGATGTAAAAGATTTGAAATTAGCGGAAGGTGGAAATTTGCGTATGGAATGGGCAGATCGTGAAATGCCCGTTTTAGAGCTGATCCGTGATCGTTTCAAGAAAGAAAAACCACTGAAAGGCATTCGGGTGTCAGCATGTTTACATGTGACCACCGAAACTGCCAATTTGATGACCACACTGCAGGCGGGCGGTGCCGATGTAATGCTCACTGCCTCCAATCCGCTTTCAACCCAGGATGATGTGGCTGCGGCTCTGGTATCTCGCTATGAGATCCCTGTTTTCGCCATCAAGGGCGAGACCAATGAGATCTATTACAAGCACATCCATGCAGCACTCGACCATAAACCCAACTACACTATGGATGATGGCGCAGATCTGGTAAGCACCCTGCATAAAGATCGCCGCGATCTGCTGGAAAATGTATACGGCGGCACCGAAGAGACCACCACCGGCGTGATCCGTCTGCGCGCAATGGCAGCCGATGGAGCACTGGAATATCCTATCATTGCGGTCAATGACGCCATGACCAAGCATTTCTTCGATAACCGCTACGGCACCGGGCAGTCAACACTGGATGGTATCATCCGCGCTACCAATGTGCTTCTGGCTGGAAAAACATTTGTAGTGGGCGGCTACGGCTGGTGCGCACGCGGACTGGCGATGCGTGCGAAAGCCATGGGCGCCAATGTGATCGTTACCGAAGTGGATCCGATGCCCGCTCTGGAAGCCGTTATGGATGGCTACCGCGTCATGCCCATGCAAGAAGCGGTGAAATATGGTGATTTCTACTGCACCCTCACCGGTGACCTGCATGTACTGGATAAGCATCATTTTGAAGACATGAAAGACGGCGCTATTGTTTCCAACTCCGGACACTTCAATGTGGAGATCAATATCCCCGCGTTGGAAGAAATGTCCACCTCGAAACGTCGCATTCGCCCCTTTGTGGATGAATACACCTTGAAAGATGGCAGACATATTTACGTGCTTGGTGAAGGTCGTTTGATCAACCTGGCAGCCGCTGAAGGGCATCCCGCCAGTGTGATGGATATGTCATTTGCCAATCAGGCGCTCAGCCTCGAATACATGATGAAGCACCATGATGAAATGGAAAACCAGGTTTACGGTGTTCCCGAAGATATCGACCGTGGAATTGCCAAACTGAAACTGGAGGCCATGGGTGTGAATATTGATGTGCTTACCCCCGAACAGGAGAAATACCTGCATTCATGGGAGCACGGTACATAAGCATCGCTAATTATTAAAAAGAAAAAGCAGGTGTTGTTTTCACAGCGCCTGCTTTTTTAATTCCTACTCGACGAAAATGATCGCTCTGTTTCCCAGTACATCCCAGCGTTCCAGAAATGTTTCCAGAACAACGTTGTAAGTCCATGAACTGTCAACCACGGTTACTGTGGAAAGGTTGTATCCGGTGATGATCCAGGTGTGTTCAAAGCGCGCAACAGGGGTTGTGTTTCCATTGGAAGCGGTGTAAGTGGTGGCATCGATCTCGAAGGGGAGATTGACGATCCACACGATCACTGGTCGGTCATTGGCGATTTCCCGCTGCAGGTCTTCATAGGTCATGCCTTTTACAGCCTGCGCGTTCAGTCCGTATTCCCGCAGAAGAGCGGCGATGGGTGGGGGATACACACCGTATCCGTCCGGAGGGAGCTGCCCCATTTCTCCATCGATGTCTCCGACAAAACCCAATTCCGGGTCATCTGATGAAGGCAGCCTGCTGATGAATTCTGTTTCATTGATAGTTATACCGAAATAGCGCGCCCAATCTACTGCGGAACGCATCTCGCAATCTAGCGTGGTCATCTGGTCCATACCGTATAACCCGCTGATGTAGTGCGAAGCGGGGATCTTTGCCTCTGTTGGCTGCGGAGCGGGAGTATTGGTGGGCGAGGAAACAGCGGCTGCATTGGAAGCGACATCCAGTGTTGGGACGGGAGTATTCTGAACTGCAGCCGGTAAGAAGGGGGTATTGGTTGGCTGGCTGCTTTGATAATCTGCCAGTGAAAGGATGGTTTGTTTCGGTTCTGTGTTAAGAAGATCTGCCAGGTTCACATCCAGCCAGCGTGCTGCACTGATCCCAATAAAAACACATACAATAAGAATGACGCTGACCGTGATCGGCAGGTTCCAGGGGCTCTTTTTTACCGTATTCATGATTGTTCACTGTGTTTAATGCAAGAATGCTGCCAATTATAGCAGCATCCTATTTTTTCTTATATTCCGAAGTTTGAATTCTCAGGAATCTGTTTCTTCCTCATTTTGAATATCTTCATCATCATAGTCGGGCAGTAACCCTCCAATGGCTTGTTCGCGTACGGCTTTTTCCACCTCTTCGCAAATTTCCGGGTTCTGCTGCAGGAACTCTTTAGAATTTTCCCGCCCCTGACCCAGCCGGATATCTCCGAAGGAATAAAAGGCACCGCGTTTGCTGATCACTTCCAATTCTGATCCGAGGTCGAGAATTTCTCCGATCTTGGAAATACCTTCGTTGTACATGATATCGAATTCAGCGGTGCGGAAGGGCGGGGCAACCTTGTTTTTTACCACACGGACACGCACACGGTTGCCGACGATCTCCGTTTGGCGCTTGATGGATTGAATGCGCCTGACATCCAGGCGGACGGATGAGTAGAACTTGAGCGCCATACCGCCGGTGGTGGTTTCAGGATTTCCGAACATGACACCGATCTTCTGGCGCAGCTGGTTGGTGAAAACTACCGCGGTGCGGGTCTGGTTGATAGCGCCGGAGAGCTTGCGCAGCGCCTGCGACATCAGCCGCGCCTGCATACCCATGGTGGCATCTCCCATATCACCTTCGATCTCCGAACGGGGAACCAGGGCTGCCACGGAATCCACGATCACCAGATCCAGCGCGCCGGAACGCACCAGGGTTTGTACGATCTCCAACGCCTGTTCTCCGAAATCAGGTTGCGAGATGAGCAGGTCATTTACGTTGACACCCACCCTGGCGGCGTATGCCGGATCGAGGGCGTGCTCCATATCTACAAAAGCCACCGTGCCGCCCAATTTTTGGGCTTCGGCAGCCAGATGCAGACAAAGGGTGGTTTTCCCGGAAGCTTCCGGTCCGTAGATCTCACTCACCCTGCCGCGTGGAATGCCGCCCACACCCAGCGCGATATCCAGCGATAGGGAACCGGTTGGGATACAGGCTACCTCCATGTGAGATGCTTCTCCCAGACGCAGGATGGAGCCGTCTCCATAGCGTTTCTTGATATCCTCTAGAGCTTTATCCAGTACTGCCTGTTTGGCTTGATCTACCTGGGGTTTATCGTTTTTCGCAGCCATGCTTTACTCCTCCACCAAATAATTTCATCAATGTATATATTATATCTCTATCAATACAATAATAGCAAGGATGTTCTAAATACTATTTTTTTTTACTAAACAACGAAATAATGTTAGAATGTGTTTAATTGCCTTACAGGTAGCGGGGATTCCGGAGGAGATGCATCATGCTTTCAAAAATTGGAATTTTTCTGAAAAGGCTCAAGACTTACAGCAAGCTGTTTTTATGCGGTTTGATCTTAATTTCAATGGGGGTGAGCTTATTTTTTACCCTCAACGAAATGAACCGCGACCAGGCGCTGGAACAGGTGCAGGATTACTGGCGCACCGATTACGATATTCTGGTCCGCCCGGCGGGCAGTACCTTCCTGTATGATGAAGCCGGCAATCGTCTGGTCGAACCGAATTTCTTATCCGGGCAGCAGGGCGGTATCACCGATGAACAATTGGAATTGATCAATTCCATTGATGGCATCGAGGTAGCGGCTCCGGTGGCGTTCCTGGGGTATTTCCCGGTGGGCATGTTGATCGAGGGCGAAGCAGTGGACGATGATCCAGCCAATGCAGAAGCTCCCTGGCTGGTTTACAAAAATGTACGTACTTTTACCATGACCGATGGCTGGCAAGAGGCTGTCGCTTCGGATACCCTTTATGATATCGAAAATCACACTGATGATTTTTCCATGGAATCCTATACAGGGGTTTTAAGTTTTACCGGTGAAAATGGAGAGAAATATCCACTGCCGCAAAGCATCACTTCCATCTATGCAAATCTATCTGGTGGAGAGAACAAAGTCCGCCTCAGCGGAAAAGAGACCTGGGAAAGCAGACTGGCATATTTTGAACACGAGAATATGCAGCCAATCTATCAATACAACGGTTTGTTCAATCTCTATCTACCCGTAGCTGCCATCGACCCGCAGGCGGAGCAGGCGCTGGTGGGTTTGGAGGATGCGCTGCAGGAAGGCAGATATTTATCCTTCACCGACACATATAGGATACCCAATGATTCGTATTCCTATTTCATCCCGGTGCTTATCAATGAGAGTTCCTTTCAAAATATCTCCATCAATATCAAAACCTACCGCCTGACGGATCCCGCACAGGAAAACCTCTCGCTATCTTTGAGCAGTGGAGGAATAACTTACCTGGAGGGCATGCAGAGCGAACTGCTGGGAGAGAAAACTACCACACTGCATGATTACTTTTTACAGTATATACGTGTTTTTATGAAGCAAGGGGGATTAGTTGGTGGAACGATATGGGATTATCTGCGTCCCAGCCCTGTCCAGTATACGCAAACAGCGGGACAGAAGGCTGCCTTGAGCATTTCTCCGTCTGGAGTCAGCTGGTATGGTCCTATTCCCGGCGTGTCCGTTGATCCTGCCCAGGGAGCGTTCCGAAAAGCGCTGCGGGATGATTTTGTTCTGGTCGAAAAGCATATGGGATATTCATTTGGTTTTGCACCGGTAGGTATTTATGATCTTGCCGGTCTTGGGGGATCCACTATCAATCAGGTTCCGCAGGAACTTTATTCTGCCCCAACAGCGCTGCTGCGCGAAGATGGTGATGGAAATGTGCTGCAGCAAGAAGTGACCATCATTCCGACCAACAATCCACTGGGTTATCTTTCGCAGCCCCCGGTGATGTTGACGACCCTCTCAGCGGCTAAATTCCTGGCTCAACGGGATGATTACATCAGCGCGGTGCGGATCAGGGTAGCGGGGGTGGAGACGGCGGGAGAAGCCTCGCAGCGCAAGATTGAGAAAGTGGCACGCGAGATCGAGGAACTCACCGGGCTGCAGGTGGATATCACCCTCGGCTCTTCCCCGCAGACCATGCTGGTGGATGTGCAGGGCTCGGAAAAAGTACAGGCGCTGGGGAAGCTGGAAGAATTATGGGTGCGCCAGCTAGTTGGCATCACTTTGCAGCGCGATTTTACCCGATTTGATAGCCTGCTGTTTGCAGCCATGTTCTTTTCCTTTGCGGTTTTTCTCTATTCCAGTGTTTCGCTCAACCTGATCGGCAGAGAACAGGAGATCGGAGTGCTGAAAACCATCGGCTGGAAGGACAGGCGCATCCTCGGTTATTTGCTATCCGAAGCGCTGCTGTTGGCTTTGGTGGTTGGCTGCATCGCCTGCCTGGGTACACTGGGTGTTACCGCATGGCTGGGGCAGCCCATTGCTCTTAACCGGGCAGTGTGGATCTTTCCACTCATGCTGGGCTTGTTCATACTGGGAACAGCGATTCCCTTTATACAGGCTTCGCGGCGCACACCGCTTTCCCTGCTCCAGCAGGGAGAACTGCACGAGGGTAGTGGAAAAGCATCTGCTTTCAATATGCGCTCCCTGACTTCCCGCAATATATCCAAACAGCGCCTGCGCTTCGCAACGGCTACCCTGGGGTTGATTCCCGCTTTTCTGGCGCTCATTCTGTTTTTATTCATCACCATGATCATGGCGGGCGAATTGAGCGGCAGTTTGCTCGGGCAGCATATTCAGGTGCTTATCCAGCCCTATCATTATTGGGTCATGGCGCTGATCTGGCTGGTGTGCCAGTTGATCTTATTGAATGTGAATGCGATCAACCTCAACAAGCGTAAGGGGGAGATCGGCGTGCTGCTTACCGCAGGCTGGAAACCAGCCACGATCCTATTCACTTTCTTGAAAGAAACCCTGTACAGCGCGCTGGACAGCGGTTTGCTGGCAGCCGGATTGGCAGTGGGTGTCTTATCGCTGCTGCAGGGCGGTTTTCAAGTTCAATTTTTGTGGGCAGTTCCGGGAGGCTTGATCCTGGCGGGGGTGATGGATTGTCTTGCCATGCTTTATGCACGTTTTCTGATCGGGGAAAAAAGAACCGGTCGCTTGTTTCAAAAGAGATCATGAATGGAGAGGATGGAGCCATGCAGATAAACGTTGAAAATATTTCAAAGAAATATCAGGTCGGCGAAGAAGAGATCACCGTTCTGGATGAGGTGAATCTCCAGATCGCTGCGGGGGATTTTCTGGTGATCACCGGACCCTCCGGCGCGGGCAAGACCACCTTTTTGAATTTGCTGGGTACTCTGGATGAACCCAGCGCCGGCAGGATTCTGTATGATGGGGTAGACGCAGGCGTTCTGCATCCCAACCAGATCGCGGATTTTCGCCGCAATCACATCGGCTTCGTTTTCCAGTTCTATAACTTGATCCCGCAGCTTTCCGCACGGGAAAATGTCATGCTGCCTCTGCTCCCCAATATGAAGCAGTTGAAATTTGATCTGGCAGAAAGAGCCGCTGCCTTGCTGACACAGGTGGGGCTGGATGGCAAAGGTGAGAAATATCCCTACCAGCTTTCGGGCGGGGAGCAGCAGCGCGTGGCAATCGCGCGGGCGCTGGTCAATACCCCCAGCCTGGTCTTGGCGGATGAACCCACCGGTAATCTGGATATGGAGATCGGTGAACAGATCCTGCGCATTCTGCGGGAGGTCAATCAAAAGCAGGGGGTGACGGTCGTCATGGTAACGCATAACGAAACGTTTGCAAGCTTTGGCACACGCGTGGTGCGGATTTTTAACCACAAATTATAGATGGATGAATGAATATGTCCTACAGGACTCATACCGTATGCAGTTTGTTTTTGCTGTTGTGCGGTGCTGCATGTGCGGGAAATGGTGTATCTGTTGCAGAATTAGCTACCCAAACACCTATATCGCAAGATAATTTGGAATCAGATACGAATCCAATCATCCTTCACAGTAATGATTGGGGAACTCCCCAGCCGCTACCGGATCCTATTGATAAAGAAGGAAATGAATTAGAGCCCTTTATCACACTATCAGGAGATGAGCTGTATTTTCTATTCACCCCGGATTTTTCTATTTCTGAGGCAAAACGGGCTTTAGATGGGGTTTCGGGTGTTTATTATTCGAAAAAAGTAAATGGTATATGGTCTGCTCCTGAAAGGCTTGAGTTGGGAGGGGATAATGTTTTAAATGGCTGCGTCTATACTAACGGAAAGATACTCTGGTTTTGTTCCTTACGTGAAGGAAATTACAATCCAAGAGGTGACTACTATACTGCTAATTTTGTGAATGGAAGTTGGGGCAACTGGCAAAACGCAGGAGAGTTTTTGAATCGTATTCTTGATATAGAAGAAATCCATCTCTCAACAAACCAGAATACCATGATCTTCTCTGCGTTTCTCCCGGGTAGTTATGGTTATGCGGATCTCTGGCAGATCCACCGCAAAGGAGAAAGCTGGTCACAACCTGAAAACCTGGGGAATATTATCAACAGTACGGAGGAGGAGACTTTCCCCTATCTTTCAGAAGATGGATCGGAATTATGGTTCACCTCTTTCAGCCGGCTGGGTTATCCCGGTTATGCCATTTTCCGTTCTACCTGGCAGAATGGTGCGTGGGGGGAACCGCAGGAGATCATTTCAAATTACACCAGTGAGGTATCCATTGATCGACAGGGAAATTTATATTTCACCCATTTTCTCTATGATGAGAATGATGAACTATTGGAATCCAAAATCTATGTGGCATATAAAGAGACTGATGCAATTCAATAACTTGATATGAAGAATCTGTTCCCTGTATACCTATTCCTTTTTTTCTATGGGTAATAGAAATGAAATATAGAAAGTGTAGTAAAGCATGCAATATAAATTTTCGCGATTTTTTATTATTCTCTGCCTGATACTGCTTCTTTTTTGTACTGCCTGTATAAAAAATATAGAAGAAGGACAAACTGAACAGCAGCTTTCATCTCCTTCGCCGGATACCACTCTTCAAACGGATAAGAATCCCCCTGTTTTACAAAGTGAGCATTGGGAAGCCCCTCAGCCGCTGCCGGTTCCCATCGATATGGATGGAGATGAATTGGCACCTTTCATCACGCTGGCGGGGGATGAATTATATTTTTACTATACTCCTGATATTTCCATTTCCGAAGCAAAGCAAGCTCTGGACGGTATTTCGGGAATTTATTATTCCGGACAGGTGGATGGTGTATGGTCAGAACCGGAAATGCTGGATCTGGGGGATGAATATGCTTTGAATGGCTGTGTCTATATCAATGGACAAACGCTGTGGTTTTGTTCCAGGCGTGATGGAAATTATGGAGATGTTGATCTTTATACTGCGTCCCGGGTGGATGGAGTCTGGCAGAATGGACAGAATGCCGGTGAGCAGTTGAATATGGATTACGATGTGGGAGAAGCACATCTCTCTGCGGATCAAAATACCATGATCTTCTCCGCTTTCCGTTATGGGGGATTCGGTCTGATGGATCTCTGGCAAACCCGGCGTGTAGGAGAAAGCTGGTCGGAGCCGGTGAATCTGGGAGATGTTATCAATAGCACTAAAAGTGAAGATTACCCTTTCCTCTCGGAAGATGGATCGGAATTATGGTTCACCTCTCCCAGCAGAATGGGTTATCCCGGTTATGCAATTTTCCGCTCGATCTGGCAGGATGGTGCGTGGGGGGAACCGCAGGAGATCATTTCTAATAATGTCAGTGAGGTTTCCATAGATAGAGCGGGGAACCTCTATTTTGCTCATTATTTCTATGATGAAGAGGGAAAACTCTTAGGGTCAAAGATCTATGCTGCTTATAAGTTCGATGATGATGATTGATCGATGAAAAAGTCCTATGCCCACTCCTTTCTTGATAGCCGCACCTGGCGTGCCATTCTCCCGGCAGCGTTGCTGAACAGCCTGGTGCTGGTGATCTTCTTTTCGGCGCTTTCCACCCAACAGGTGGTGGTCGATCGCATGCTCACCGATTACCAGCGCACTACCTATGATATCCTGGTGCGTGCACCCGAGAATGTGACCGAGATCGAAAAAGAATATGGCTTGGTGGAAGCCAACCATCTGAACGGCACGGCAGGCGGTATTACCATGGAACAATATGAGCAGATCAAAGCTATCTCTGATGTGGAGGTGGCTGCCCCGATTGCCATGTTGGGTTATATGAATCGTGGCTCTATGGGAGTAGCCATTCAAGAAGACCTGCCCGCGGGTATTTACCGGGTGAGCGCCAGCGCTGGCATTTTAGCGGGTGAAGAATATGTAACCGAAGCCAGCCTTACGCCTTACTATGCTCTGCATACTCCTGAATCATCCGATATTCTTGGGCTTTCTTCAACTAAGTATGAAGGATGGGCGGAGGAACTGCAGCGTCTTCATTTGTCGATCACAATAAGTGGAGCTAGCCCAATCATGGATGCATTCTTGGTCCCCCTTCCAAGTTCCCATGATCGCATGCTCATCGCTGCTGTCGATCCTGAACAGGAAGCCAAGCTAGTGCATCTGGATGACATGCTGGTATCCGGGAGTTATTTACCGCAGGATCCGCCTTTGATCATTGACCATGAGCTTCTTTTTGTTCCGGTGTTGTTCAACATCCACGACTA
Organism: Anaerolineaceae bacterium; assembly: GCA_963674975.1. Lineage (GTDB taxonomy): Bacteria > Chloroflexota > Anaerolineae > Anaerolineales > Anaerolineaceae > UBA4781. Next base: position 774,517 of record OY771913.1, on the reverse strand, counting down.
TATCCGGCAGGTCCTTTCCATCCAATTGGAGAAGACGGATTTCGAGCTGGATGAGCGTGAAAACTATGCCCAGCAGCTCAGCGCTATTCCCAATCAGGAGGCAGTGGAAAGCATGCCGCTTGAACCGGTATATGAAGTGGATCTGCCCGTGCAGCGTGAATGGTACAAGAATGCGATTCAGTTGCTTGTCAAAGATAAGGAAGTGGTGGATGTCGACCAACAAAATAGTTCTATAACCGGGCTGCTGTATGCTCCCAGTGCAGTGCAGTACCGCAAAATGGAAAATTTACCAGCTTCTCTTCCCCAAGATACATTAGTGTTGGAAGCCATCCCGCGGGGGTTTACGCAGGAAGAGACGAGCTGGCTGGATGATCTTTTATCTGATGAGCAAAAAGATTGGAGCAATATTATTCAGTGGCAGATGGAACCAGAGGTAACTTACCGCTCGCTTTCGCCCCGCTCTTCTCATTTATTAAATTTCAATCCATATGGCAGGGGCAATGGACAGTTTGAGATCGATACGGCTGCAGCCCTGGCTGGTTTCTCCCTCAACCAGGTGCCGCTGGAAACTTATTTGCCGCCTTCTGCAATGTTGAAATATGATGAAAATGGGCAAGCCCTGGAAAATCCTGTTACCCTCACTCCCACTCTCAACAATGAAGGCTATCTGATTTCCCCTCCCGATCTGCTTATTTCTCTCACCTCAGCCCAGCAGATTCTGGAAAATGCCTGCTATGAATCCGTAGCTGATGAGACGGCTGGATCAGGTTATCGTTTGAAAGAGGCGGATTGTGGAATGGGGGATGATTTCATATCCGCCATCCGTGTGCGGGTGGGGGGTATTGGTGAGATGAATGCAGATGCCCAGGCGCGCATCGAGGAAGTGGCGAATGAGATCGTCCAGCGAACCGGCTTGCATGTAGATGTGATGGTCGGCTCTTCGCCGCAGCCGGTACTGGTGCATATCCCCGGTTACGAGGGAGTTGGTGAATTGGGCTATGTTGAAGAATACTGGGTCAAGAAGAACGTCAATACTCTCATTCGCAGCGGCATGAATCTGGCGGATGGCTTGCTGTTCACTGCCATGCTGGGCGCGGGAGTGCTGCTGCTCTTCAATCTCAACCTGTTCTTGATGCTGGGCAGAATTTCGGAGGTAGCGCTGTATAACGCGCTGGGCTGGCGGCGCAGGGATATCGTCAAACGGCTGCTGGGGCAGGTTCTACCGGTGGCTTTATTCAGCATCTTACTGGCAGCGCTGGTTTCTCTGCTGATCATTCATATTCTGTCATTGGAGATCGTGGTGGGGCAGTTTCTGTTGATCGTGGCATTGGAACTGCTGGCGTTCATGTTCAGCGCCTTGCTGCCCGCTTGGCAGATTTCCAGAGCTTCCCCGGTGGAATACCTGCAGAAAGGGGAAGCCATTCCGCAGCCTTCGCATGGCAAGAAGACGCACCTGCGTGCCATCGTCATGGAAAACATCCTGCGCAAGCCGGCGCGTTCCCTGACCATCCTGTTCAGCATTTTGCTGACCAGCGGACTGCTGACGCTTCTTATCCTGGTGCAGAGCAGTCTGCAGGGGCAGCTCTATGGCACTTTATTGGGACGCTGGATCCATTCTTCCATTCAGCCTTATCACCAGCTTATGGCAGTGGGTGCCCTCCTGCTGACCATTATCAATATTCTCCTTTCCACGCGTGTGAATGTCAACAAGCGCAAGGATGAGATCGGGCTGCTCAGCGCGTTTGGCTGGCGCCGGCGGGATATTGCTAATCTGTTTTGTTGGGAACAGGCGGGCATCTGTCTGGTGGGAGCGCTGGTAGGGCTGCTGCTGGGAGTACTTCTTTTCTGTATTGCCTATCCGGGAACCACGTCTGGCGCTTTACCCTGGCTGCAGATCCTGTTGGGCGGCTTGCTGCTGCCGGTCGCTCTTGCCTACCTGGCTTCCTTCTATCCGGCTTATCGAGGTGCCAGCTTGCTGCCGCTGGAAGTGCTGCGCGAGAAAGCGGGCAAAGTGCGCAGCCATCTGCTGCGCTCCACGCTGCTGTATGTAGGATTAGGTTTGATCGGATTACTGGCGCTGGTTTTTCTGCTGCGGGGTGTTCTTTTCCCCAGCATTTCTCCTGATATTTCCACTGCTTCGGAGACACCTTCAGTCAGCACTCCTCCAGCAGCCACCATCACACCTGCTCCCACACCTACTCCTATTTCGGAGGCGGAGGTGCCGCACTATCACGTGGATCTGCAGATTGATCCGGAACTGCTGCGCATGACAGGGCAGGAGACCATCATCTATACTAACACCACCGGTGTATCGTTGGAAGAAATCGTCCTGCGCCTGTATGCCAATATCCCATTTGGCTTCGAGGAGTGGGAGAACGATCCCACGGTAGGATACATGTACTCTGATCGTATTCAATTGAGTAATGTACAGGTGGATGGACAGCCGGTGGAGGTGGTATTGAGCGAACACGACAGCGTGACAGTGCTCCAACTGGTGCAGCCGCTGGCAGATGGACAATCACTGACTATTGATCTGTCTTTTACTTTACAGGGTTATCCTGTTTTTAATTATGTGCAATCTGTCTGGACGGAGAGTTCCTTCTTCCCTATACTGGCGGTGTACGATCAGGATGGCTGGCGTAAGGATGTATGCAGTGGTTTTACGGATAAAGTTTACAGCCAGAGCGCTCTCTATGATTATTCAATCACCATCCCTCCTGATTGGCAGGTTGCTGCTTCGGGAGAACAGATCGCACAGAAAACACTCCCATCCGGTCAGGTACGTTATTCCTATCAAACTGGATTGATGCGCGATGTGAGCATCTCACTCAGCCAGGAATTTGAGATATACCAGCGTGTCGTTGGGAATACTACTCTGTATCTGGTTCTTGCCAACCCGGAAGAAAATGTGGAATTTCTCTTGGATACGGCAGAAAGTGCCTTTAGGGTATATGAAAGACTTTTTGGCGATTATCCTTTTGCGTCCTTGAATATAGTTGCCTGGAAGGCTATTCGTTCCAGCGGCGTTGAATACCCCGGATTGATCTATGTTGGCTATAACATCAGTGAAGGGACCAAAATGCAGAGAGTGATGGCGCATGAAATTGCGCACCAGTGGTGGTTCAGCACGGTGGGAAATGATATTTTCAACGAAGCCTGGCTGGATGAATCTTTTGCGGAGTACTCCGCTCTGCTGTACCTGCAGGAAACAGAGGGGGAGGAAGTATTTCAAAATTACTTGAAGGAATATCAAAGCAGTGCAGCCCTGGCGGATGCTGATATGGGTGGAAAACTAAAGGTAGGCAGTTCGCTGGCAGAGTTTTCCGGGACGGGCTATTACACGAATTATGTTTATGAAAAAGGACCGCTTTTCTTGAACACACTGCGCACGCAAATGGGGGATGAGGCTTTCTTTGCCGGGCTGCGTGCTTATTATCAGCAGTATCAATTTGGAGTGGCTACCGGCGAGGGCTTTTTGCAGGTCATGCAGCAGTACACCCGGACTAATCTTGCCCCGCTCTTTGAAGAATGGATAGGGATTCCTCTTTCTTCTGCCGAATGATGAAAGAATTTTCTTAAAGCTCAGATCTTCGCAGGAGATCGGTGGGGATTCCGGGACAGTCGATCTCTCCCCATTTATGCTCACCCCACAGATAGGTGGGAGCACCGGGAATTTGAAATTGATATTGGTAGGGCTCCGTGCGTACACACCAATCATACGGCAGGCTGACAGGAAAGCGCAGCCCGTTCTGGATAATGTGAATGGGATGGTCTTGGTTAACAAGTTTTTCCGGTCGCTATCATCGATAGGCTGCAGAAACAGCGAGAATTCCGGCAGGTAGTAGAAGCTGGTGGGCATTCCTTCTTCAGGCCAGTATACGAAATGAATGGGGCTGCTGCGGCTGATCATGAAGGGCGTATTATTGATCGTGAAGACTACGTATTCCTTATCGAGGGTTAGATAGGTATCTCCAAATTCAAGTCCTGTATCCATGAAGGAATCGCTGATGGTTAGATGGATGATTTCAAAGGAAAGGGCGGTGGGTGAGGCTGCTGTCAATGAGCTTTGAGAGACATCTTTTTTGCTGTTACAGCTTGCAATGCTTAACAAGAAACACGTCAGGTAGAAGAAATGCTTGAAGATATTCGATCGCATTTTCCCTCCGCGGGAACGATCCTGACTTTTTTCGAACGCTTTCTCTATCAAGCGTATTTCTACTATATCCTGTCTCAAAAAATGGGACTGCCGACAAACTACCGGGAAAAGAATACTAAAAATAATATCTTTTGATACTGCTAGCGCAGGAGGATGATGGTCACTCCCGGATTTTCTCTTTGGAAATCCGGATCGATTTTCAATTGGGTGTGATCATTGAGATAAAGGGATGTCTTTTCATTGACACCGAAATCTTCTCCGGGGATGAAATCTTTGATCTTTCCGCTTCGTTTCTTTTGGGCTAATTCTTTGCGCAGCCCATTGCGCAGCTTTCCCCCCACACCGCTGGATCCGTAGCCGTGGATGATCTTGATCACCCGCCTGCCGGCATGCTGCGATTCATTGATGAACTGGTTCATGCGCAGAATGCCTTCAGCCAGAGAGGGCATGCCTTCTTCGATGTTCTTTTTAGGGAGTTCCTGGATAAATTTTTTCTTGGGCATGCATCTCTCCTTCCTTAAGGAAAGATAATAACAAAAAAGTACTTTCTTATCAAACCGGATGTAAATTTGGATACAATAGGATTGTGTAACTTTTAAAGAACGAGGTAGTTATTAAGAGAGATGAATATAATTCCTTTTTTACTGGTTTGTTTGGGAGCCTACCTGATCGGCTCGATCCCTTTTGGATTATTGATCGCCAGAACACGCGGGATCGATATCCGTGAAATAGGCAGCGGTAATATCGGCAGTACCAATATCACCCGTGCGCTGGGTTTCCGCTGGGGGCTGATCGTAGCCATTCTGGATGCCTGCAAAGCCTATCTGCCGGCGCTGGCAGCCCGCCAGCTTGCTCCTGCTGATTGGCAGCTGCTTATCATCTCGCTCATGCCAGTCATCGGGCACATCTTTTCATTCTGGATGGGATTCAAAGGAGGCAAGGGTGTGGCGGCTACCTTTGGGCTGCTGGCTTTCTATTTCGGCTTGCTGCCCTTTGCCATTTTCATGGTGATCTGGTATCTGGCGGTGAAATTCGTCAAGCTCATGAGCCTGGTGAACCTGGTGGTGGGGCTGCTGCTGCCGCTGGCTTTCTGGCTGAAATTTAAAGAAATGCCGTATGTGGTGTTTGGATTTGTGCTGTGCATTATCATCTGGTGGAGCCACCGTGAAAATATCCGGCGCTTGTTGAAGGGTAAAGAGCTCCCCACTAATTATTAGATATTTCAATCTGACAAGTTTTCCTATGAAAAGTAATTTTAATGTGACAAATTGCAGAAATTCCTTGACAAAGTTCCCATTCTCTGATAAAAATGCACCTAATTAAGAACCTTACAATTGAATAACTGGAGAAATAGCGGCTGGGTCTCATACGTGAGATCACGAGGTGAAGGTTCCATTTCGCGAGGAATGGTTAACCCGGGTGAACCGGGGAAGATCGGATTGATCAGCGGATGCCTTCGGAGTTCTGCCACGAACTCCTTTCTCCCTTCCAGAAGAAGCGCAAGGTGAAACCCCGCCAGTGATGGCGGTAAGAAGCCGATCGCGGTGGCCAGGAAAATTTTTCCTGTTGTATTTATGGAAGGGCAGCCTTTGTTGTTTTTAAGTTTTGTGGAAAACAGGTATGCCCGGCATGCCTGTTTATTTTTTTTAAGTGTTAATGTCAAAGGAGAGAAACATGGATAAAAAAGAGTTATTTGAACGAATCAAAGCGGATGGGGTGAAATTCGTCAGCTATCAATTTTCTGATGTGACCGGAAAAGTGAAAAGCGTGGATGCACCCGTGGAAAGGCTCGCGGAAGCCCTGGAAGACGGTGTTTGGTTTGATGGTTCCTCGGTAGAAGGATTCACTCGCATTCAAGAAAGCGATATGCACCTGCGCGTGGATATCGATTCTTATGCCGTGCTGCCCTGGACACCCGAAGACCATAAACGTGCCCGTTTCTTCTGCGATATTCACACTCCGGAAGGGGAGGTCTTCGAAGGCGATCCGCGTGGAATGCTCAAGAAATGGATGAAGAAAGTGGATGAGAAAGGTTGGATCTTTAATGTCGGTCCCGAGCCTGAATTTTTCCTCTTTCTCCATAATGATCACATTCATCCTGTCCCCCATGATGTAGGCGGTTATTTCGATTTTTCATCCAACGATTCGGCTGCGCAGGTGCGCGCTGAACTGGTGGAAGCGTTGAATGGTATGGGTCTGGAAGTGGAAGTTGCCCACCACGAGGTGGCGCTTGGTCAACATGAGATCGACTTCCGCTTTGCCGATGCGCTGAAAACAGCCGATAATGTGATGACCTTGAAATACACGGTCAAGGCGATCGCCGCCCAGCATGGGCTGGTGGCTTCCTTTATGCCTAAACCTATTTACGGAATAAATGGATCCGGTATGCACTGCCATCAATCCATTTTCGATAAGAGCGGAAAGAACCTTTTCTTTGATGCGAAAGATGAATTCCATCTTTCTAAATTAGCGTATGGTTTCATTGCCGGACAGCTCAATCATGCTAAAGCTCTTTCTGCTATTGTGGCTCCAACGGTGAATTCATACAAACGTCTGGTTCCCGGTTATGAGGCACCGGTTTACATTGGCTGGGCGCAAACGAACCGTTCCGCACTCATTCGCATCCCGCGCTATACGATTGGAAAAGATAAAGCCATGCGCGCCGAACTGCGCTTCCCCGATCCTTCCAGCAATCCTTACCTGGCGTTCAGTGCCATGATCGCCGCTGCCCTGGATGGAATTGAGAAAGGACTCAAACCACCCAAGCCGCTCAACAATGTCAACATCTTTGAGCTGTCTGCCGAAGAACGTGTTACCCGCGGCATCGAATCCCTGCCGGGTTCCTTGAAAGAGGCACTAACCGCTCTGGCAGCGGACGATCTGATCAAAGATTCCATCGGGTCCAAGCTGTATTCCGCCTTCTGCCGTGCCAAGGAAGAAGAATGGGAGAGCTACCGCATTCATGTGACCGATTGGGAGATCGAGAATTACCTGCATAGTGCATAAGCAGAATGGATTGATCTTAAGAAGAAGCTGGTGAAGTTGATCCGGCTTCTTTTTATTTCTTCAGCACCAGCCTGCAGAAAGTACACAATCCATCGCTTGTGGTGGGCTGCCCACAGTTGGAGCAGCGTTTTTTTTCCAGCGCTTCCGCACTTTCCTGTACCTGTGGAAATATTCCATTTTGAATTGCTCGTAGATAACCCAGATAGAATTGGGTTTTAAATCCCGGCTGGTCGTCTTCCACCATATTGAGATAAAGCTTATTCTGTAATTGCTTGCTGCCTTTCGCATAGGGGCATTCTGCGTATTCATAGTTGATTCCGTTCAGAAACGCGTATGCGGTGGTTTCGCGTTCATAGAACAGGCAGAACGGTTTCGCTTTGCGCACGAAGCCGGTTGTGGCAGGCAGCACCGGGTACTGGCGCCCTAAGTAGGGCATATTCCAGTGGGTGAGGTTAGAAAAGAGAAAAGCAGCCTCATCATCCAGATTGTGTGCGGTGAGGATCACATCAAAATTCCCTTCCATGGCTTTTTGATTCAATAAATAGCGTTTGACCAATCCGCACTGCGAACAGGGTTTTTGTCTTCCCCGCCTGGTGCGCATGCCCATTTCTGGAATGGTTTCTCCATAATCTGCTTTGATATCAATACTGGTTAACTTCAATCCACGCTGGTCTGCGAATTGTTTTGCCAATTCTCCGGATGTTTTTGAATAGGCAGTACCTTTATCAATACCTAGGTTAAGATAAAGCCCTTCGGTTTGATATTCCATCTTCCATAGAATATCCCATAAGGAAAGGGAATCTTTCCCACCAGAAACTGCTACCAGCAGCCGGTCTTCTTTAGAAAACATCTTAAAATGGTGAATGGCGCGTTCTGTCTGCGTGCACATCCACTCTGAATAATGCTCTCCGCATAGAGCCAGGTTGTGGTGTTTTAGTTGAACGGTGGCTTTCTTTCCGCATTTAGTGCATTTCATCTTAACCGCCTGAAACAACAGAGATCAGTTCGATCACATCCTCATCCTGCACGCGGTCATCTCCGGTTAGCAGAATTCCCTCCCGCACAGCCAGATAGGCTTGCTGAGAAAGCTGCAGGTCTTCCAGAATGCGGTAGAGCGGGCGATCACCGCGCACACTGATTTCTTTTTCTCTGGTTTTAAGGATAGCGGTCATTTCCATTCTCTTTCTAATTTTGGGTGAAGTAAGAAAAGATGAGATCATCGATCGCGTCGCTGTTGGCGTGCAGACCGGTGAGGGATGTGGTGACGGCAACAGCTTTTTTTGCGGGGATGATGATAATGCGCTGCCCGCCAACGCCGCAGGCAGAAAAGGTATGCAGGCTGCTTTCAATCGGACCGTGATTGATCCACCAGCCGTATCCGTATTGGTCCCTGTCGCTTATCTTCCAGATCGGTTGAGTGGCTGTTTCCAGCCAGATCCTTGGGACGATCTGTTTATGTCCCCATTTGCCGTTCTGGAAGCACAGTTTTCCGATGGTGAGCATATCTTCTGGTTTAAGGTAAAGGTCCGAACCGCCGAAAGGTACTCCCTGTGGATCGCAGGACCAGTAAAAGGCTGAAATTCCCAGTGGGGAAAAGAGCTGGTCAGCAGCGAACTTGAGCAGGCTGCTTCCCAGTACGCGTTCCAACAGGCAGGTGGTCAGGTGAAAGTTGGCGGAAGAATAGATATAGCTGTTTCCAGGGTCATCCAGCAGCGGGAACCGCAGGATGGTCTGCAGCCAGTTTTTGGTGGCGAATAGATTATGCATATCACGCAGATCATCGATGGTGGGCATACCGGAGGTGTTGTTGAGAAGATGTTTAATACGAATGGCAGCTTTAGGATCATCCGCTGGAATTTCAGGGAAATAGGTACGGATGGGATTATCCAACCGGGAGAGTATGTCATTCTGGAAGACCATACCTGTCAGCAGGGAAATGATGGTTTTGGTGACGGAGCGTACGTTCTTGAATGATCCGCGAAAATCGCTTAATGGAGAGCGCATGAAGGGCATGACGCGGATGAATGCTTTAAAGAATTTTCTCAGGAAATTCGTTTCCCTATCCACGCGTGCCTTGGGATTGCTGGCATCCAGGATGATCTGATCATCCTGCCAGAGCAGCAGCCGCAGTAAAGCCGGATGCTGCGATTTCAGCGCTTTGAATAATGCTTCGGGAGATTTCAGTTCAGCAATGTCTTCCATGAATTTTTCCTTTGCTTAACTTTATCGCATTTCTACCAGATTACGCAAATTTCTGGTTATAATCATTTCCATCTTATCCGCATAGGGTCAGTTTCATGATTTTTGATAAGCTCATCAGGCGTATTTTTCAATTTCTCTTGATCCTTTTCTTTGCTGTGGTTGCCAGCAGCTCGCTTTTGGGTTTTGTTAAGCTGTATTCTCCCATTGTGGAGATCGGTTTGACAGTTCTGATCACAACAGGCATGCTCTGGGTCTTATGGAAAAAGAAAGATTTGGAGAATGATTCTCTTTCTACGAAAATACCTGCCTGGCTGTCAGGCGTATTCTTCGGCTGTGCCCTTGTATTGTTATTAACTCTGATCATCTATCCGGTTTTCCGCTGGCCAACCTCGCATGCGGGGGATTGGTTCCCCTGGGATGCCGGTTTATATCATTTTCCGAAAGCGGTGGAACTGTATCGGAGCGGCTCGATCTGGGATCTGAGCATTTCTTATGGGGAATATCCCTTCGGATATGAGAGTCTGCTCAGCTTTGGACTTTTATTAACAGGAGATCTTACCCTGTTTGGTCCCATCCATGTGCTTATCGTACTATTCTTTATCTGTGGATTCTGGCTGCTGGCGCGCCGCGTCACACGTCTGGATGGTGGGCTGCTCATGCTGCTGATCGTTATGCTTATTTTGAGCGATAAGCTTTTCCAGTTCATGAATCTGTGGCGTGTTTTCACACTGGATATCTATACTGTTGGTAAAAATGACCTTCTGGTGGCTGCATCTCTGCTGGCTGCCTTGTGGTATTTTTCCGAAACACAAAAAGATTTTGAAAAAGGGATTTTAGGATTCTCCATTGCCAGCAGTCTGGCAGCCAGTGTCAAACCCAATACGCTGTATGTTCTGTTCCCCCTTTGGGTTTTTCTACTCATTGCGATTGGTCGTAAACGGCTCGGAAAACTGCTGGCTTATGCTTTACTGATGATCCCCGGATTGCTGTGGCTGGTGCGCAATTTAGTCCTGCTGGGTTCTCCCGCCAGTGCCGATGCGGTCAGGCTTTCAGAATGGAGCATCATCGCCAATCTGGGTAACCCCTATTTCTATCAGAACGTCCCCAAGAACCTGATCTTCATTGTGCTTTTGATTGCCCTTGAAATCGTACTGGCAGTAAAGAAGAAAAAAGAGCATAAATGGAATGCGATCATTGCTGTTGTACTCTTTATCGGCTTTATCTGCACACCTGTAACCGCATATTTTGGGGAGACGGATACCTTTCCTAGCATTAACTGGCGCTTTGGCGAAGCTTTGCTGGTATGGATGGGGATCATTGTGTTCAACGATATCGCTCTATTGATTAAAAAGGTCAAACTGAAAAAAAGGCTTCCTCGATTGGTTTTCATATTATTGGCTGTCATTGTTTTCACGGGCAGTTCTGTTTTCCTCTATTCACAGCGTGCGGTCATACAGGCGGTCCCACAAAATAAGATCATCCTGCACGATCAATTCTGGGAATCGGTTGGTACAAATGGATACTGGAGCGCGTATGATTATGTTCAGCAGAATGTACATTATTCGGTGGTGTGGGTGGAGAATGGACTGCCCTTTTACCTGTATGATGCGGATTTCACCAACACGGTGAGCCGCCAGGGAGAACCTGATTATGTGGTCGCTTTCAAGAAAGATTGGTTTGGAGATGGTTATCAGGATTTCCCTGATTTGATAAAAGAACTGCTGAAAGATCCTGATTATGAAATGGTCTATCAGGATGGAGAAGGATTAGTAATCAAACGAAATTATTAGGGAGTTGGTGAGGAACGATGAAAGAATCAAGATCAATCCGTGAGCATAATCAAAAAGCCTGGGATAAGTTGGCGCAGGATGGCATTGAATGGTCTATTCCTGTTTCTCCGAATGAGATCAACGCCGCCCGAAAGGGTGATTGGAAGATCTATCTGACAGAATCGAAGCCGGTGCCGCGAGAGTGGTTCCCGGATGAATTGGGCGGTATAGAAATTCTGTGCCTGGCAAGCGGGGGAGGGCAGCAGGGACCAATCCTGGCGGCTGCCGGTGCGCACGTGACCACTTTCGATCTCTCTGAAGAAATGCTCAATCGCGACCGCCTGGTGGCAGAAAGGGAAGGGTTAGACCTGACCACTATTCAGGGGGACATGCGCGATCTGTCTGTTTTCCCTGATGAACATTTTGATCTGATCTTTCATCCTGTTTCCAATGTTTTTATTCCAGATGTTCTGCCCGTGTGGCATGAAGCATTTCGGGTGCTCAAGCATGGTGGTGTACTGCTGGCGGGCATGTCTAATCCCATTATTTATTGTTTCGATACCGAGTTGGGTGAAAAAGAAGGCATCTTTCAGGTGAAGTATTCTCTTCCGTATTCAGACCTGATCAATGTATCGAAAGAAGAACATGACCGTATTTATGGGGCAGAGGAGCCGTATGAATACAGCCATACCCTTGAAGAGCAGATCGGTGGGCAGATCGAAGCTGGTTTTTTGTTAACCGGGTTTTATGAATCGTACAGTGCTAAAGATCTGATTGCAAAGTATATGCCTTCTTATATTGCAACGCGGGCTGTGAAGCCATAAAAACTTTTTTGTAGGGTGAGGGTTAGTCCAACTCGCCAAAACCATTTCCTTGAACTAAAAGGTGAAAAATTCCGGATTCCAGTTATTTCTGGTTGCATTATCGGTGTAACAGAATTGCTACCAGGTCATTACAAAAAATCGAACATGCCGGCAGGCGGTATGATAGAATCCAGCAATATAAATTCGCATCATCAAAGAGGAGGATCAATGGATTCAGAAAAAGATTTGTTGGGTGGTAAAAGGAGTTCTATTAGTGAAATAACTTCTGAACTGCGTGTTGTGGGGAAAAAGTGCAATGCTATTCATGCCATGCTGGCAAATGCCATGGCAGATAGGTTGGTGCAACCGGGTGCCGGTGATGCTGTATATCGGGATGTTGCCAGTGATATTTTAATGATGGTTACGGATGTCAAAAAATATAATCCAACGGTAGGTAATGAATTAACAGACCTGGCAAAGCGACTGCAATCATAATTCCAATCTTTTAAAAGGAAAGGAATTCAACCCATGAGTATAATAAAACGCTTATTTAAAAAAACAAATAATCTTTCTTCAAAAGAAGTGCGAATAAGTGATAACAAGGGTACCTGCTACCGTGATGAACAGCACGCCCAAACCACCTGGAGCCTGACTCATATGCTCTCCTATACCCCGGTGGTCATCTATCGTTTTACTACCCTGGATGCCGCCCGTTTAGCGATCCTGGGGCTGTCCTATATCCTTGAGGTGGCGGATACAAAAGAATTGATCACCAGCGAGCCGATTGAATTCGGCTGCTATCGTAATGCACAGGGGCAGGGAGAAGTCATTATTTGTGGTCAAGCTTTGACCCGGGAACAGTGGCAGGAAGCAAAAGAAAAGCTTGCCGCTTCTGGGGGAACAGTATATAAAGAACAGGAGCCGCGCGAGACGATTAAAAAACCGGCGCCTGAAGCATCAACCGAAACAAATACCTGTAAGTTTGTACGCAAAGAGCAGAACGGGATGAATACCTATGAAATCTATAAGGGAGCGAGCCGTACGGCAGCGACCGAATTTCTGCAGGCTCATCCTGTGAATAAACCTCTTCACTACATTGTGGTCGAAACACCTGAAGGGAACTTCGGTCGCGACAAGGACGGTATATATCAGGAATAATGATATAGTGCATAAGGGACCTTATCTTATTTATCTCAATCAATTGGTATACTGCAGATAAGGAACTGACGGAAAAAAGTTTCCCTGATTTTCTCTAGATCATCTATAGTAGGGTGGGTTGGTACAACCCACCCGGAAATTAAAACTTTGATCATTAATACCAATGTTTCTTTTACTTACGGGGAAAAACTATAAAGGAAGGAATATGGTATGATGTAATTATGGGGCGAATTGAAGATGTAGACTTAAAAAGTCGCGTTTGAATAGAGCCCTATTCTACAAAGCTGTTCATATCATTGTCTTGCTGGATGTACTGACAGACGATCCTATTTCCAAATCCCAATGGTTTGAATGTAGAAATAATAATTCTCCGGTCAATCTATTAACATACCTGGATGCTGCCTGAAGATTCAAAAAATTATTGACTGGATAGTTTCAAAAAGGAGTGTAATCTTGAAATTAGTTCTCTTAAGCTGTCCGAAACCGAAACAGATGGAATACAAGAAACGGCAATTTCGAAAAATGCTTACTGCACTTGAATATGGTGGTATCGATGGGAAATTCTTTCTCTTCAGTAAGAAAAGAGAAATGATGAAAATACTGCAGAATGAACACCCTGATCTTGTTTTCAGCACCGATTACTATACAACCAATGAATCCAACGAAAAGTTGAATATTCAAGCGGTTTTTGATAATTTGAATATTCCCTATGTCGGGTCAGATCCCAAAGCCCTGGATCTCGTTTTATCGAAAGGTGAATTAAAAAAGAAATGGATCCTTCAAGATATCCCAACTCCTCCGTTTTTTACCATACGGAAAAGCGGATCGAAGATAATAGGAATGGAAAATCTGATTCATGCGGCGGGTTATCCCTATATCTTAAAACCCAATGCGGATGGCAACAGCCGTGGACTGGATGAACACTCGATTGTGTTTGATAGAAAATCGTTGAAAGCAAAACTGAGAGAATTATTGAAAACCTATGATGAGGTCATTGTCGAAAAATATCTGGGTATCCATCCTGATATTCGTGAGTATACGGTAGCAATGATCGGGAATGGCGATCATAAACTCCTGATGCCAGCCAGGATCACTTTGAAGAAAAAGAAAAACCTGCGGATCGTGACCACTCATGATAAGGATGACCATCTTACACAGGCGAGTGTGGTGAGTGATAAAAATTTGAAGAAACGTCTGATTCGCTTTTCAGAGAAGGCGTTTCAAGCTGCCGGGGTACGAGATTATTCCCGCTGTGATATCCTGTATGCGAACAAGCGTTTGTATGCGATTGAGATCAATGGTCAGCCCATGATTCCTGATAGATGGTTTGCAGAATGTGCAAAGGGGGTTCATCTAAATTCGGAGCAGTATATCAATGCGATCGTTCTATCTGCACTCGTCAGAAATAATCGAAAAAGCAAAGCAGTACTGCCAATCCCCCAAAAAATTAAACAGACTTTGCCATTAAAAGTGTATAAAGAACTCATAGCTGGATAATGGAAGTGGTTTTACACAAGTAGTAAATTCCACTCTATCTCGGAAAAGTGAGTTTTCGATTTTCTAGCAGAGATTAAAAAAAATATTATTAATCAGTACTTTTTAGAAACACAGAAAGTAATTCCTGTTTTGTTTCTGCCATTTTCATCATGTTTATACAATCATCGTCTCCCAGCATATTTGCTAGTTCAGCTAAGCCTTGAATATGCTGTTCATGATCGATTGCCACCAGAGCAGCTACAAGAAAAACCGGATCATTATCTTCGTTCCCAAAATTAACCGGATCTTTCAAACGCACAACTGCAATGCTGGATTTGATCGCTCCATCTTCTGGTCTGGCATGTGGAAGAGCAATTCCTGGAGCGACCACAATATAAGGACCAAACTCCCTGGCAACTCGGATCATAGCATCAGGGTAGCGTTCTTCCGCCATTCCCGAATCAACCAGTAGCTTGCCAGCAGCCAGGATCGCTTCTTGCCAGCTGCTGACTTGAATATCAATTTCTACTAATTCAGGAGTTAATAATTCTGCCAGGTTCAAGATATGCTTTCCTTAATAATTTCCAGAATTTAATTGTTCGTGGTTAATTGGTATAAGCCCATTCCAAACCCAATTCACTGAGTTTTTGATGAGCAGGATTTCCTGTTTTGCTGTCCCATCCACGCTGCATATAATAGTGGCTCTTTGCTGTTTCAAAGTCTTCTGGAGATAACTTGAACCCATCTGTCGGACCACCCCGCAGGGGTTCAAACATACGCTTGGGCAAACGATCTTTTTCACGGGAATACCCATCTCGAGCATTGAAAGCACGCATAAGGTTTACCCGCCGTTCACCCACAGCCAGGAGTTCATCCAATGTGGTGTCCCAGCCTGTGATCGAGTTGACGATTTCAGGAACCTCCAGGGGTTCGAATAAACCTCCAAAAGTTCCGATCACAAATTGACAGTAGCACAAACTGTCCATAAGGCTGTCGTAATTTTGTGTGATGACGGCGAAACGCATTTTTTCTGGACCTAAAGATCGTGGTGGTGTTGGATTGGTTAATCCAAGCTGCTGCAGAAAAGGGGGTACAGAGGTTTTATCGCCGGTGGAATTGAGATCTTCGTAGAATGGATCATGCCCGCTGCTCATATGATCAGCACCAAATGGATTGACGGCATAAATGATACCCAGACTGACTTTTACTCTTGGCATATGAGCGGGTATTTCCTGGCGGTTGGCAGCAACTACATATTTTTCCGAACCTCTACCCAGAACTTCCGCCGCGCGGGCAGAACCCAATCCAAGCAAATTACCAAAACGGCTTCCACTTGCGATACATTCAACCGTCTGCAGAAATGCTTTGGGATCTCCGAAACGGAGATCGATGCCCTCGGTATCTTCTAAGGTAAGGATTCCATTTTCAAAGCATTCCATTGCCCAGGCGATCGTTCCACCGCATGAGATCGTATCTATCCCATATCGATTGCAGATCTCATTGGCTTTTGCGATGGCAGGGAAATCACTGATCCCACAAGAGCTTCCCATCAAACCTAAAGTTTCATATTCGGGTCCGCCATATCGTTTATCAATGGAAAATGCATCACTGCTGAATTCCACCACACGTTTGCATCTGACCGGGCAGGCGAAGCATGTCTCTCTGCCTAAAGTATCTTGTTTCCCCTCAGCAGCTCCATATAAGTATCGATCATACATTTCTTCGCCGCTGATCGCTTCTACACCCTCAAACACGCCGGTGATAAAGTTTCGGGTGGGCAACTGACCGCTTGCACTTTGTCCGAGCATGCTGATAGCGGTGCCTAATTTACCAAGAGGTTCCACCGGTGAATCTTTGAACCTGGTTGCACCCATTTTTGACCAATGCTTAAATCGTTCGGGATCAGCTACTTTAAATTCTTTGCGTCCTTTTCGACCGCGAACGGCGATGGCTTTTAAATTTTTACTGCCCATTACCGCTCCCATACCAGTACGTCCTACGGTATGATTGCACATGAACATGATCGAGGCATATAAAACTTTTCGCTCACCTGCAGGTCCGATCTGAGCTATCATGACCCTTTCCTCCCCCAGTTCTTTCCTTATCTCATCTTCACATTCTCCGGTAGTTTTACCCCAGAGATGGGCTGCGTCTCTCAATTCATATTTACCATCATCTACCCAGAGATAAACTGGATTGGGGGATTTACCTGTAAAAATAAACGCGTCGTAACCAGCATATTTCATTTCAGGAGGGAAAAATCCACCTGCCTGCCCATCGCCGATCAACCCTGTAAGGGGGCTTTTTGCGGAGGCTACCACACGACTCTGCCCGGCAATTGGAGCACCGGTGATCACGCTGGTCGATATAGCGAGGACATTCTCTTTACTGAGAGAATCGATTCCGGATGGGATCATTTTGAACAGATAGTAGCAGTTCAATGCACTCCCACCCAGATATTTACGGTAGAAGTCTTCCACTGGAGTCTCTATCCTGAATGTATGGTTCGTGAGATCGATGTGCAGAATACGACCATTGTATCCGTAAGGCATAGTACCTCCTCGTACTGATAAATATTGGATCAGTGCTTTAATAAAATAGTAATGTTCCTAAGTACTTACCGATTTGTAAATTACTCCTTTAGAGAATAGAAGCGCGCCGGATTGTGGATCATGAAATTATCGATTGTTTCTTGACTGAACCCTTCATCCAGTAATCGAGGTAGGAATTTTTGTTTGATCCAGGTCCAGCCCGGTCCACCGCCGTAAACTGTATGATGTGATTTCTTGCCCATATCATTGCACAGCATGATCTGTTTTTCAAATCCTGCATCCACCAGGCGGCGTAAAAGATCTACACGGATGCTGTCAGGGTAATATTTTGCTTTACCGGGACCATCATAGATGATATAGCATCCTTTTTCGGCGATTTTCTTGTGGTACCAAAAATCGGGATTTCGATCGAGATGAGCCAGACCAAAACGGGTAAGGTCCATGCCTTCTGACTCCATGATCTCGATCTGCTCGAATCCCCAGGTGCCGATCTCGGTATGGGTGTGTACCGGCGCACCGGTGATCATAGCCGCCCGAGCGGCGGCACGAAGTGCTTTTTCTTGAAGGGGTGTGATATAGCAGTACATACTGGCTCCCTTGATCCAGCCAGCTTTAATATCTGTTCCATCCATGCCAACGGTGATTTCTTTTACAAAAAAATCGGTTATTTCTTCAACCGACATTTTCAATAGATCCTGGCAGTTGGCTTGATTCTCAGCCTCTTTAACAAATCCGGTGCAGGCAATAATATTTACGCCACTCTGCTCTGAAGCTACTTTCATTCGAGCAGCGTCTCGTCCATCCGGGTAGCGTGGATTAGCATCAACTATTGCGTTTCCACCTACTGCTTTGTACTCTCGTAATATTTGCAATTGCTCATTCCAACGATATAGGCTCCATTCAATATCTGGCTTTCCATGTCCACCGATATCCATAAAGACGTGCTCATGCGCCATGGTAAAACCTAATTTAGAGGAATCAATATCTCCTAAAACAGTTCTAATTTTTCCCATAATGTGACCTCTTCATTATCTGTGTATGTTTTTTGTATCGTAAATGTGGAATTCTTAAAAGTCAACGATTTTATTTGTAAAGCACAAATACCATTCCTGCACAATTGTGCGAGTTATACAAATGTGATTTTCATAAAGGCTTCGTTGACAAAAAAAAATGCCAATACTAGTATTTTTTATATAAGGAATTATTTTCAGGAGAATTTAAAAAAATTTCAGGAGGTGAAGAATCAAGAAAATGTAATTTTTAAAAGAGAACTGTTTTAGTATCAATGAATAAATTAATAATTATGAAAGGTGGTAAAAATTATGTTTCTCACCGCATGGACTTGGTTCGTGTCAAATATTTTCACAAAACCAGCCTGGTTTCTTGGATTAATGGTGTTCATCGGATGCCTGTTGATCAAAAAACCCCTCCATGAAGCTTTTGCGAGTTTTGTAAAGGCATTGGTAGGGTACATGATCTTTAATGTGGCTTCCGGTGGAATGGTCACAACGTTCCGACCTATCTTGTTCGCCCTTAATGGAAGATTCAACTTGCAAGCAGCTGTGATCGATCCTTACTTTGGTGCTGCTCCTTTACAGAAATCGATCACTGAAGTCGCGGGACGAACAATGAGTATCGCGACAATGGCTATGATCATCGGTTTTGCCATCAATATTCTCCTGGTCTATTTCAAAAAGCAAACCAAGGTGCGCTCGCTTATGGTTGGTGGGCATGTAATGAATCTGATGTCTTGGGGCGTTATTGCTTATCTTGTTCTAATGATCCCCTCTATCAGTGATTTAGGTGCCATCATTGCCGGTGGTATTTTATGTGGTTTGTTATGGGGCGTTTTTTCTAACCTTACAGTTGAGCCAACCCAGGAATTGACCGATGGAGCAAACATTTGTGTCGGGCATGCGCAGATGACAGGTATCTATATATTTGATAAATTGGCTACATGGATCGGTAACCAGGATAAGAAAAAAGGGAAAGAGATCCGCAAAATCGGCGAAATGAAGCTCCCCGGTTTCTTGCAGATCATGAATGACACCACTGTGGCTGCTTCAATAGTCATGCTTCTGTTCTTCGGTGGCATGATGCTGATCATCGGTAAAGAGTACATGCTGACCGTTGATGAATCATTGGCGACTCAGGTTTGGGGTTTCTATCTGATCGAAAAATGCCTCACTTTTGTGGTTTACCTGAACATCATTATTCTTGGTATCAAGATGTTTGTTGGTGAATTATCAGAAGCTTTTAGTGGTATTTCCCAAAAAATGTTGCGTGGTGCAATTCCAGCAGTGGATATTGCTGCCACATTCGGCTTCACCGAGGGCAGCGTGGTGACCTTTGGTTTCTTATTCGGTGCTCTGGGATCCCTTATTGCCATCCTGTTGTCAGTACTCTTGAAGAGTCCCATCCTGGCGATCGTTGGATTCATCCCGATGTTCTTTGATAATGGTGGAATTGCTGTGTTCGCAAATCATAAAGGCGGCTTGAAGGCTGTTATCATTTCCACCCTGATCGTCGGTATGGTGCATGTGTTTGGCGGTGGTTTATATGCCTACTTCTATGGATTCTCCAACTACGGTGGTGCTGCAGCCAACTTTGATATGGCAGTGTGGCACACACTGCTGGGCGTTATCATGAAGAGCCTGGGATATGTTGGAATTGGTGTGATATGCTTGGTTTTAATCCTCATTCCACAGCTCCAATACTTGAAAAATAAAGATACCTATTTCATGGTTGTAGATAATTACGAGAAATATAAAGAAGTTATGGCAAAGAAAGCTGAAAAATAGTAGAAGATGCTTTGTTAAAAAGGAGTTTGAAAAATGACGCTAAAGGTATTAACTGCTTGCGGACAGGGGTTGGGAAGTTGTCAGATCATCTCAATGAGATTGAATGCTGTATTTAAAAGATTGGGAATCGATGCGAAGGTAACCTCCAGTAATGTTTCTATGGCAAAATCAACCGCAACCAGCTATGATGTACTTTTTTGCGGACAGACATTAGTACCGAATTTTAAAACCGCTGAATCAAAAGGCGTCGTTGTGATTGGCTTGAAAAACCTGGTCTCAGAGAAAGAAATGGAAGAAAAGATCAAAGAAGCGATCGCTGAAGGAAAGATCAAGCCAAACTGATTATTGTTAGACTAGAGGGCACAATTAAGTGCCCTCTAGTAATTTTAAATAAAGTAAGAAGCATATCCCCAATAAACAAAAAAGCAAAAAGAGGTTTCAACATGAAACTTGTATGTATTATTGAAAAGAAAGTTCCTGCTCTGAAAGAGCCGATTTTACATTTTGCCAGGCAGTTTCAGGGCGTTGAAGTAATTGAATCTTTATGGGATGATGAAAGCGAAACTGATATTACTGCTGTTATTCGAAGAATCGAAAAAAACGGACCAGCAAATGAACCAATTCCACAAGGGTTTATTGAAAATCCAACTGCTGAACTCCTGGCAGGCAGCTTTTGTCCTTTTTCAGCACAGGGAATGGATAAGTTCGATAACTTACGGGTTATTGGGATAATGCGCGCCGGTTTAGAGAATATTGATGTGCAGGCTGCAACCGAACGAGGTATCGCGGTAGTGAATGCCAGCGGTAGGAATGCGGATGCAGTTTCAGATTATGCAATTGGTATGATGCTCTCGGAAGCTCGTAATATTGCCCGCGCCCATCATTCGATTGTCAGTGGAGGATGGCAGGTAGATTTTGTCAGTAGTGCCACTACACCGGATATGCGCGGTAAAACGATCGGCTTGTTTGGATTTGGTGTGATCGGTAAAGTTCTGGCTGAAAAATTGAGTGGTTTTCATGTGAATTTAGCCGTGTATGACCCATATATCAAGAAAGAAAGTGTAGAAAAGTTTGGAGGAAAGCTGGTCGATAAAGATCAGTTATTTAAAGAATCCGATTTTATTAGTGTGCATGCGAGATTGACTAGTGAAAACCAGCATACCATTGGTAAATCAGAGTTATCTCTGATGAAAAAGACTGCATATTTTATCAATACAGCCAGAGCTGGTCTCGTTGATTATGATGCGTTATATGATATTTTGAGTAAAAAACTGATCGCGGGTGCGGCTTTGGATGTTTTTGATAAAGAACCGCTGCCTGAGGATGATCGTTTCAGAAAACTGGACAATGTTACATTAACGACGCACCGTGCCGGTGCAACTCTGGACGCAGCAAATAACTCACCACGCCTTGTTTTTAAGAGAATGCGCAGCTTGATCGCAGGAAGTGGAACAGAAGGACTTATCAATCCAGTAATTTTAGATGATCCGGGTTTCAAACTCTGGCAGAAAAAAGCAAAAAAACAACTTGGTATTTAAGGAGAGGAGTACTTTTTATGGACCTTGAATTGCATGGAAAGGTAGTGATCGTAACGGGGGGAGCCAGGGGTATCGGAGCCGGTATGTGTGAGGTTTTTGCCGAAGAAGGTGCAAATGTTGTGATCGCTGATATGGTACCGCTGGATGAATCGAATGAATTCGCGGCGGAATTGAATAAAAAATTCAATGTACGCACTCTGGCAGTGCGAGGTGATATTTCCAATCCAGAAGATGTTGAAGGTATTTTCAAGAAAACTCTTGAGAAATTCGGAACAGTTGATATTTTAATGAATAATGCTGGAAAGATGGGTGTGACAAAGATTGAGGATGTAACCGTCGAAGAGCTGTACAAGTATGAAAAAGTGAATATTGAAGGTATGTTTTTAATGAGCAAAGAATTCATTAAAATATGCAATGCGCAGAAAAAGGGAGGGCATATAGTTAACACGATTTCAAAATCTGCTTTCACAACCAATAGTGGTGGAAATACACCCTATATAGCTACGAAAGGCGCGGTATTTTCATTCACGCGCGGTTTGGCAAAAGAAGTCGGATCAAGGGGTATCTTTGTAAATGGCATTGTTCCTGGGTATGTGATTACTGATACAACCAAGAACTTGAAGGATCGATCCAAAGCGATGAAGAAGATCATTCCACTTGGAAAAGAAGCGACACCGCGTGAGATAGCGAACGTAGCGGTTTTTCTCTGTTCTCCCAAAGCCGTCCAAATGATGGGGGCAATTGTTGATGTAAGCGGCGGGACAATGCTGTAGATATTAATAAATAATAAAAAAAGCCTTATCCGAATATCAGATAAGGCTTTTTTGTTGAATAAAAATTAACTATTGGATTTCTTTAAGAGCATCCTCAACAGTTGCGTTTTCATGTACGATACGGCGTAAAGCAGCTGCCATACCTTCAATATTTCGGTGCCCCCAAACATTCCGCCCGATCACCAGACCTTTGCAGCCGGCTTCCATGGCTTGTTTGGCGTTCTCAAGAACCTGGCGGTCATCATTTACCTTGGCTCCCCCTAATGCAAGAATATCTGTGTAGCAATTAGCAACGACTTTTTTAAAATCCTCGACTGGTTTGACGAATTCCGTTTTTACGATGTCAAATCCAAGTTCTGCGCCAACCCGGCAGGCAATATTCATAGCTTTCAGATTCCTATCTTCTTCTTTCGAAGAAAAACCATTGGGCAGCATTTCAGCAGCGGTGATGAGACCATATTGTTCACAAGAGGCTACCACTGATGCAATATATCTCATATTCTCGGTATCCAATTCTGTACCGATGATACCCATGGTCATAACACCATCCACTCCCAGACGTAAGCAGTCTTCTATGGTATACGGACTGCCCATGGGTCTCTCGAGAATAGGATTATATTGAATATGCCCTGAAGCGATCACTTCCATGCGCAGCAATGTGCCCATACGACCGATCTCTTTGCGAAAATGGGTCAGCACACCGTAATTGGTCAGGATGCCATCCATACCGCCTTCAGCAGCAGCCCGGATAATTTTTGAAGGATCAGCCCATATATTGCCGTTGCCTCCGTGATCAAATGCAAGGACTAAAGCCCTGCCATCCTCTTTGAATAAACGATAATATCTACTTTTCATCTGGTATATCCTTTCTTTTGTTAAATTAATCTGATCTCGGTTTTATTTCCACAATGAATCAATTTTTTGTTTGATCCGTCTTGCTTCCGCAGCTGGATCAGGTGCATTCCGTACAGAGCGACCGAAAATAATTGCAAAGATCGGTAAACCCGCCAGAATATCCAGGTCTTCATAGGTCATCCCACCTGTGACAGTGACCTTTGCTCCCATTTCACATAATGCTTTGATATCATTCTGATCCTCTGTACTCCATGGTCCCTTTCTGGATCGGGGTCTGGAATAAATGATGTGCAAGATCCCCATTTGCTGCCAGGTGAGAATATCCTCTTTGGATGGATTCTGGTCATAAAGTTCAATCTGTACCTGCTGCCCCATACCGCGGTTAAGCGCTTCTTCACTGATCAATTTGGGAACCTGCGTTTCGGCTTTGGAGAGTACTGTAACAAAGTTGGGATCATGTTTGAGTATCTGAGTGCCAAAATGGGGTGCAATACATTTAAAATCAGCCACCAGAAGTTTTTGTGGATAAATGGACCGCAAGATATCGACTGCTCGCAAACCTTCACCGAGCAGTAAAAGTGTCCCAACTTCGATGATATCAACAGTTTCGTCCAATCCGTTTCCCAAAATATGGAACGCATCTTCAAGTGAAATAGTATCAAGGGCGATTTGTAATAGAGGCTTTGAATTATTCATGTGATATATCCATTAAAAGAATTGAATGATGGAAATAAATCATCCTAAATGAATTTTAATGGGAAGGCAGGATGGGTCAATCAGACAACGTCGTTTTTCACAAATGACTAATATGCACAAATTCTCAATCATGGTAAATTTCCCTTCTCTGCATTGTATAATCTTTTAATAATGTTCAAAAATGCACAAATATCCAAAACCTGATTAAAGAAACGAGAGAAACCTGATGAATGCAGATCAGAACTTGTATGAAGTTGCTCGCCTGTATTATGAACAGAATATGACACAGGAAGAAATTGCCAAGCGTTTGTTTATTTCACGCTCTGGGATTTCTCGTTTGATCAAACAGGCTCGTGATGAAGGAGTGGTGGAGATCACCGTTCATACCCCTTATGATCGTATGCGTAATCTGGAATATGAATTTTTCAGACGGTTCCAGATCGATGAGATCCGCATCGTGGATACGGATAAGCGTCCAAATCCATCCGACTTTGATACGGTTGTAAAGATCGCGGCAACTTACATCAACTCAATTCTTAATGAAAAAACAATCCTGGGGTTAACGTGGGGGAAATCGATCATGGGCGCAATAAGAGAGCTGCATCCAACGCGGTATTTACCGAAGATGCATGTAACCCAAATGACTGGTTCCATTGAAAGTCATAATCCTATTATTGATGGACCAGATCTCGTTCGGCATGTGGCGGAGGTTTATGGCTGCAATTATCACTATCTTATGGTCCCATTTTCAGTTGAAAATAAAGTTGTGTGTGATAGTCTTGTGAAGCGCCCTAGTGTAATCGAAACACTTTCTATTGCAGAAAATGCAAATGTCATGGTTACAGGAATTGGGTCAAAAACGCATTGGGGTAATTATGTAAAAGAAAAGGAACTCAAAGAAATTGAAGATTTAGGTGCTATAGGTTATGTAGCTGGGTATTACTTTGATATTAATGGGAATATCATTGATCTGCCTGAATTTTATGACCGTATCATCTGCGTAAGCAGAAATGTTTTTTCAAAAGTAAATTTTCGGATTGCTGTAATTGCAGATCTTGTAAAAGCCACTGCAGTATTAGGTGCGCTGCGAGGGAAATTGATCAATTCGTTAATAACCAGTTCTAAAGTAGCGAACCAGATACTGGAATTGGATGAGATACATAAATAACTTGATCGAAATATCAAAAAAGATCTGTATAGTGTTCCTTTTTACTGGTCCGATTTATATAATTATTCCGATTTTGTAATGTATGAGTAATCATATTTTGTGTTTTATGAATTATCATTGTTGGGATATCGCAGCCAGCAATGAACAAAACAACGCATAACCTTTACAGGTATTTTTATTATTTCCTCTTTCTAATTCTCGCAAGTTTGGGTGGTATTTTCAGCTATTATGCTACCTCGTGAGGGTCCTGAGCGTTCAGTGATGCTGCAGCATATTTAGGTTGTGCAAAGAATATCAACGCCGGTCTGGGCATTTCGTTGGCTTCAAGCGACGGCAGTTTGTATCCCTTTTCGATTTTCCTATCCCACCATTCTTTTTCTATGCAGATTTGTCGGGATTTTAATCATGGGTGATATCGGGACCCGCCAGGATGACATCGATCTCGGTTTCGTTCAACGAATCCAAAGCCTCTTGCGCGAGGGCATTATCGCAAATGAATGTATCCAGATCATCCAGCCCGGCGATGCGGTATTGGGCGATCACACCCCATTTGCTGTGATCGGCAACGAGGATGGTTTTCCCAAGGCACTGGTCGATCATCACGCGGCTGATCTCGGCTTCTTCCGGGATCGGTGAAGTACAGCCGTAGCGATTGGCAACCCCATCTACTCCCAGGATGACTTTATTGGCATACATGGTCCGCAGCATGTTATCGGCAAGTTCTCCAACGATCGATGTGGAACTGGGACGGAATATGCCGCCCAGCAGGATGATCTTGAAGCTTGCGTTCTGTATCGCCATGGCGGCGCTGACATTATTGGTCACCACTGTGATGTCTTTAAGATCGGGTTGGTTCTGCAGGGCGAGCAAGACCTCGGTGGTCGTGGTTCCATTGTTGATGAAGATCATGTCCCCGTTCTCGACCAGTTGAACGGCAGCACGGGCGATCCATTTTTTCTCCTGCTGGTTGATCGAAGCACTGGCGCTGTAAATGGCTTCCTGCTGCATGCGCTGGATCAGGATGGCGCCGCCATGCGTTTTTTCGATCATTCCGCGGCGCTCCATCCATTCCAGGTCGCGACGGATAGTCGCTTCGGATGCATCGAAGAGTTTCATCAGCATGGATGATTTGACTACCCCATGCTGCTGTAAATACTGCAGAATTTGCTGGCGTCGTTCGACCGGAATAGTTTTCTTTGCCATGATCCCTCGCTAGAATGACGAAATATGAATGAATAATGTTTATTTAAGCATTTATTAACCAAATTTTCAAGTAGAATTTACGAAAAATGACGAAAAATGAATTATTATGCTAGAATAAAATCATTATTGATTATATACTAGATTACATAACTTTTTTTCAATTTGATTTTATAGATGATGAAAACTAATTGTGAATACAGGAGGTGAAAAACAAGGAATATACCTGGAATATCAGTACGTCTGTTTATAAAATGATGAATAAGGAGAAAAATTAAATGAACAAGAAGATAGCCTTGTTATTGCTGCTAAGTTTACTGGTTGTTGCGGGATGTAAAACCGCTGCAGCCGTTGAAGAGCCGGTTGTCGCGGAAGAACCTGCCGAAGAAGTGGTTATAGATGAACCCGTCGAAATTGCTTTCTGGTATCCCTACGGCGAAGGGTCATGGACCGGAGATTTCCTGGCTGCCAAGATCACCGAATTTAATGAAGCCAATCCCATGATCACGGTGGTGGGTCAGTCGTATGACTCCTATACTGCCATCATCGAAGCGCTGCAGCGAGCGTCGGCGGCGGGTAACCTGCCGGGTGTGGCGACCATCGGATATGGTTTTGATGAATATATCGTGAACAGCGGTATTGCCACCCCCATCAATGAACTGCTCGGTGACGATGCAGATGCGTATCTGGGTGATTTCTTTCCCTCTTTGATCGAAGTTACCACATTCGATGGAGAGACCTACGGCATCCCGCTGGCGCTTTCGGTTGCAGAAGTTTTCTATCACAGCGATGTTTTCGAACAGGCTGGATTAGACCCCGCGAATCCGCCCACCACCTGGGCTGAATTCTTAGAAGCAGCAAGAGTCATTCACGAAGAACTCGGCATCTACGGCGCTGCATTCGCGCTGGATGATCCCTGGACCTTTGAGACCACCGTACGCTCGAATGGCGGGGCATTCCTGGATGAAAATGGTACTCCGGTATTGGATTCTGAAGCAGCCATTTCCTCCCTCACGGATTGGGGGACTGGCGTTGCCGACGGTTCGATTCTTTATAATGCAGATTTCTATGAGACACTGCAGTCTTTCGGTGCGCAAGAAGTGGCTATGTTTGCGACCTCAAGCTACGGCACACTGATCTATAAAGATATCGCGCCGCTCGTAATGGCAATGCCCTGGCCGGCTGCCGAAGGGGAAGTAGCCCGCATTCCTGCTGGCGGAAATTCCCTGTATGTCTTTGGCAACAGTGATGTAGAACGTAAAGCTGCTGCTCAATTTATCACTTTCCTCACCAGCGCAGAAGCGAATGCAGATTGGGCGATGAATTCAGGCTATATGCCCACCCGTAATGCAGCGCTGACTGCCATTGAAGATTTCATCACGGATTTTGATAACTATAAAGTGGCAATCGATGCCATTGATAATGTTGTTCCTCCTACTCAATTCGGCACCAGCGCTCTGGAAGCCAATCAGTACATTATGGAAGCTATTGAAGCTGTACTGCTCGGCGCGCAGGATGCCCCAACTGCTTTGGGTGCTGCCAATCAGGAATTGATCGATCTACTTGCCAAGTAAAATTAATCCATACCGAAAGGGAGGGGCTTTAAGCCCCTCCCATACTTATCAGAGAGGTGCACTATTTTAATTGATGCTCACTGTCATACTGATTGTTCGGATGGCAGCCTTACCATTGAAGAACGGATTGCCATGATCCGCAAACTTGGATATCAAGCGGCTACCATCACAGACCATGATTTTGTCTCGCCTGAAATGGTGCAGCGGGCGCGCAAGGCAGCCGGTGAGATGCCGTATATCCCGGCAGCTGAATTTTCAGCCTGTTACCGCAAGCAGACCGTGCACGTGCTGGGTTATTTTTTGGACGAACGCAGCCCTGTTCTTCAAGCACATATCCTGCGCGCGCAGGATACTGACCGCGAGATCACTGCGCAGGTTTTACATGTGCTGCAGAAGAGAGGGGCGCATTTTGATATGGATGATCTGCGCTCTTCTTCTCTGCATACTTTTTATTCCATGCAGCTTGTCAAACGGGCTGCCGCGGAATTATTTGAGAATGATCCTCCCCGTACTTTAGAAGCATTTATAGAGATCCAGAATGACCTGGGGATCATTTATTCCGATTATGCTCCCTGGCAGGTGCAGGATATCATCGACCTGATCCATGATGCGCATGGAATTGCCGTGCTGGCGCACCCCGGGGGTGAAAATGACGCAGTGATGCGCAAGTTGGATTTCTTTCTGCACGATCAAGATGCTGTCCGGCAGTATGCTGCCTGGGGCTTGGATGGGATCGAAACCCGCTGCCCGGTACATTCTCCCCACGAAATCAAATTCTATGAAGAACTGGCATCCAAATTTCAGCTGCTGACAACTGCCGGCAGCGATTGCCACGGGGACGATGACTATCTGGGAGAAGCCTTGATGGGAAAATTCACCGATCTATTTCAAGATGGGTATGAACATATCTACAACTGCTGGAAGGATCTTTATACATGATCGATAAAATGACCGCGCGCTTTAAAAAACTCCTCAACCTTCATGATCCGGCTGTCAAGAAAAAAAGGAAGCGCACCCTGCAGGCGTTTCTTCTGGTCGGTCCTGCGCTTGTGATCGCGCTGATTTTTGTCTATTATCCCGCAGCTTATATCCTGCGGCTCAGTTTCTTCGAGTGGGACCTGATCAGCCCGCAGCAAACCTATGTGGGTTTGGATAACTACAAAACGGTGCTGGAACCGGGCAGTGATTTTTGGGAATCGCTGGTGATCACGCTGAAATACGGGATCATGTACATTGCTTTCTCACTCACTATCGGTATGCTGCTGGCGCTCGCTCTGGACCGTATCAAGTTCTTGAACAACTTCTTTCAATCTTTATTTTTTGTCCCTTCGGTCACATCCATTTCGGTAGTGGCGGTGGTATGGTCTTTGATCTTCAATCCGCAGATCGGTCCGCTGAATAATATCCTGACCGGGCTGGGTGTTTCC
Source organism: Anaerolineaceae bacterium (assembly GCA_963674975.1). Lineage (GTDB taxonomy): Bacteria > Chloroflexota > Anaerolineae > Anaerolineales > Anaerolineaceae > UBA4781. The sequence goes on along the minus strand of OY771913.1, from coordinate 745,363 downwards.
AGCGCATCGCTGCCACAGTGGTTTAACGATCCCAATCTGGCGCTGCCGGCGCTGGCGGTGATCGGATCCTGGCAGTCATTAGGCTTTATCACCTTGCTGCTGCTGGCTGGACTGCGCAATATCCCCATGTCTTATTATGAAGCGGCAGCGGTGGATGGGGCGAATCGATGGAAGAGTTTTTGGAAGATCACCCTGCCGCTGTTGAGTCCGGTGCTGTTCTTTGTGGTTTTTATGCTGATCATCAATTCATTCCAGGTATTTGGAGCGGTGTCGATCATGACGCAGGGGCGCCCGCTGGGCAGCACCAACGTAGTGCTGTACTACATCTACCAACAGGGTTTCCGCTTTTTCAACGCCGGCATAGCCAGCACTGCCTCATGGATCGTTTTCATGGTCCTGCTCGCAATCTACATGCTGCAGTCCAAGTTAGGAGAGCGCAATGTCTTTTATCAATAAAAAGAGTCCACACCGGGGATCATCCATGAAGAATCAAAAGCAATGGGAAGAGCTCATCTTGCTGCTTGTATTGGGGATTTTCGCCATGATCGTTATCTTCCCCTATCTGTGGATGGTACTGACCTCCTTTAAACCGGTCAGTGAAATTTTCACCAAGAACATGCAGTTCCTGCCCATCGAGTGGCATCCGGAGAATTATTTAGAGGTGCTGCGCACCGGCTCGTTTGGACGCTATGTGCTGAACTCGGTGCTGGTTACTACCATTGGCGTGACGCTTGAAGTGAGTATTTCCTTCCTGGGTGCGTATGCATTCGCACGGTTGGATTTCTACGGAAAGGACCTGGTTTTCTTTTTGATCATGGGCACCATGATGATCCCCCCGCAGGTGCTGATGCTGCCTTCTTATATATTGGTGAACGATCTGGGATGGCTGGACAGCTACATGGGGCTGATCATCCCGCGGGTGGGCGGCGCGTTCGGCATCTTCTTGCTGCGCCAGTTCATGCTGACCGTTCCAAAAGAGCTGGATGATGCGGCGCAGATGGATGGGGCAGGCTTGATGCGGCGTTTGTTCAGCCTCTATCTGCCGCTGTGTATGCCTTCGGTGGTCACGCTGGGGGTGTTCTCGATGATCGGATTCTGGAATGATTATTACTGGCCGCTGGTGGTTACCAGCACAGATGAGATGCGCACATTAGCGTTAGGGATCGGGCATTTCAAGAGTTTGGAGGGGATGGGACAGTGGCAGTTATTAATGGCAGCCGCCACCCTGGCGACCATCCCCATGCTGATCGTTTACCTTATATCCAGAAAGACACTTATTAAAAATATTACCAGTGGTGCGATCAAAGGATGAAAACTTTTCAACCAGATTTATTGTTAGCTGAAAAAACGCAGGGAGAGAATATTCTCTTTGACCTCGATGGAACGCTCCTGCAGGGCGACCTTGGGGAGACCGTTTTTTACCATACCCTGCTGACTTCCGATCTGTATGCTCCAGGTACTGATGAATGGTTCCAGCTGCTCAGGCAGGATGCACCTTTACAGTTGACCGGGCAGCGCGCAGAGATACTGGATGACTACCTGCAGAATATTCAGCAGGAAGCATTCGAAAAAGCCTATACCAGCGCCGCACGCTGGCTGGCGGATTTTAACCGTGCTGACCTGCAGGCTCTGACCGAAGCGATCTTGCTGTGTGGAGCTGCTCCCGTTCCTATTACTTGCTCCATAGAAAATGGCGGAGAGAAGCGTGAGATCATGCTGAGTTATGGAGCCAGAATAAAAGATGATATGCGCACCATGGTCAAGCGATTCGTTGAAAAAGGGGCGTTGATCTGGATAGTTTCCGCCAGCCCTCAGCTGATCTGCGAGATCGCGGCGGAACAACTGGGCATTGCGCGCGAGCGAGTGCTGGGGGTGCAGCTGCCAACGAAAAACGGAAAGGATGGCAGATTCCCCTGGGGAGAAGCTAAGGTGAACGCACTGCACCAGGTGGGAGTAACGCGTGCGCTGCTGGCATTCGGCGATAGCCAGGGCGATATCGCGATGCTGAATATGGCGAAATACCCGGTAGTGGTCGCAAATGGTTCTGCAAGACCATTGCAACAGGTAGAAGAGAATGATTGGTGGGTGTATAACGATGGTAAATATTGAGGAGATAGTTTTCCTGATTCATTCGAATGGTTAGATGATCAACTGAAATTGTTAATTTCAGTAGTGTAACAAATTTTCTGTAAATTCAAAAAAGAGTAGATCACTGTATCCTTTCAGGAGTTAGTGGAATAACCAAGAAAGGTTAAGAACCATGGTCTACAAGAGTGATTGTATATTAACAAAGGAATACCTGGAACAATTGGTAGAGCAAGGATTAGAGGGATTGCCAGATCTAGTGAGAGTGCTGATAAATTAGGCCATGCAAATTGAACGAGAGAACTATTTGGGTGTCAAATCCTATGAGCGCAGCGAGGAGAGGTAAGGACACTCCAACGGCTATAAGCTCAAAACAGTCAAGACCAGAGTAGGTGAAGTGACCTTTGATATCCCGCAGGTGCGTGAGGGCGGCTTCTACCCCAATTCTCTGGAGAAAGTCATTCGCAGTGAACAAGCCCTGCTGCTGACGCTGGCGGAAATGTATGTGCAAGGGGTATCCACCCGAAAGGTGGCAGCTATCACAGAGAGGCTATGCGGTATGCAGATCAGCGCCAGCTAGGTCAGCCGGCAGCTCAAACGCTAGACGAAGAACTGGAAAGCTGGCGCGATAGACCTTTGGGCGAAATCGTCTACCTGTATCTGGATGCACGCTACGAGAAGGTCAGGCAGGCTGGGAGCGTAAGAGGTGTAGCCATTTTGATAGCCAGCGGGGTGAAAAGGGATGGGGAAAAAGGACTATTTTGGGTATTTCCGTGTTTCTGAGTGAGGCAGAAGCCCACTGACGGTCATTCATGGAAGGACTGGTCAAACGCGGATTGCATGAGGCGTGGTTAATGATAAGTGAAGATCATGCGGGCATGGAAGCTGTGAGAAAAGCAGTCTTCACAGGCATACCTTGGCAAAGATGCAGTTTCACCTGCAGCAAAATGCACAGGCATATGTGCCCAGGGTTGGTATGCGCAGAGAAGCAGCAGAAGATATCCGTACGATATTTAACGCCGCGAATCGGGAAACTGCGGAAATCTACCTAAGGAAAACAGTGGGAAAATATGCAGTCATGGCACCCAAACTGGCGGACTAGATGGAGGTCAATATACCGGAAGGGTTCACAGTATTTACCTTTCCATGAATACACCAAAGGCGTTTGAGAACATCCAACTATATGGAGCGGCTCAGCCAGGAAGTTAAACGCAGAACTCGCATTGTGCGCGTATTCCCTAACGAGGATTCTTGTTTGCAACTTGTTTTAGCTATTCTGATGGAATTCGATGAAGAATGGGAATTTGGTAGAATTTATTTGAGAATTAAAGATAGCTAGGATATTATCTAAATAGTGAAAGGATCTGTGATTGTTTTACAGAAAAACTGACACACAATCCACTGGTAATTGGACAGATTACGTATTATTATGATTTACTCTTATTTACGATAAAAATTATTATAATAGTATAAAAAAGTGGAATAAAATAATAATACGATAAAATTGTATTTGGTAAAGAAAAGCATGTAATAAAGGGGCACATGAAGAAAACAAATGAATTTATAAAAAAGCGAATTATTCTTTCAAAATATTATTTTCGTGCAATATCTAAATGGTTTTTTTCTAGTCTTGCGATGATTTTATTTCTTTTCTCCGCAGTTTTATTTATTTGGAATTTTTTTCCTAATTTTATAAATCGAATAGAATATTCATGGCTAACAAATTTTGTTGTTTGGGATTTAGAACTAGAAGGTAAATTATATAGACAAGTTGATAGTGATGATTCGCAGAAATTACTTCAGCCAATTTCATATGCAAGAATCGAAATTGGTGGATTTCAGACAACGACGGATTTAAATGGATATTTTTCTTTGAAATTTAAGACACAGAAGAAAACAGATATACCAATTACTATTTATAGAAATAGTATATATTCTTTATTCACAATTACATACCCAGAGAATGAAAAAAAAATATATGAAGATATCATCCTAGAAAATGAATAAAAAATATAGTTTTTGCATTATAGGAATGGGACCATCAGGTCTAGCAGCAGCTTTATCGCTTGCAAAAACACGATATTCAAAAGATTCCATTTGTATTGATGCTGGCGATATCCCAGCAGAACGTAAATGCAGAATAATAACAGACGATTTGTGCTGCAAATCAGAATCATGTAATATTATTAATGGATTAGGGGGATGTTCTTATATCTCTGGAGGAAAAGTCAGTTTATTTCCTGCAGGAAAAGGGCTTAAGCCATTCTTGGGGAATAATACGGAAACTAAGAGTAAATTAAATAAATCATTTTCTCAACTTTCCAATTATATAAGTTTTGAGAAAGCTAAAACGAAAAGAAAGGAAATTGCTGAATTTAGAGAGAATTGTAAATCTAGTGGGTTTAAATTTACTTATTACGATGTTTATTCATTTAATCAAATTGATGCAATGAATGGTTTTTATAAAATGCTTAAAGATATTTACAGTTCTGGCATTAAGATTTTATTTAAATCAAAAGTTACTGATATTCAAAAAGAAGGGAAATATTTTAAAGTAACTATTGAGAATCAACAAAAAGGGATATTCTCTTTATATTCAGAAATTATTGTATTAGCAGTAGGACGTTCGGGTATCTCCCTAAGATCTCATATTGATGATTGCCTGGGATTAAATCATAAAGAAGTCTTTATTGATTATGGCGTTCGCTTGGAATTTCCAGCACATTTATGGGATGATATTGATAAAGTGCATGGAGACTTAAAACTAAAATTTAATGATGCGCGTACTTTTTGTATAAACAAAAATGGATTTCTAACACCTTATTATTTATGCGGAATCTCAATAATTGAAGGTAGAACTGAATCGAGTATTAAATCCGAATTTACAAATCTTGCCATTTTAATAAAAAATGATAATTTTCAAAAAAAAACGTGGGATGAGATTAACAGTATTTTTGAAAATATTTCAAGTTTTGTTGGAGATAAGCCCTTACGACAGACCTTAAAAAATTTTTTGGAAAATAAACAAGATTCAAAAATAGATATAATGAATACTAAATGCGAATCAACTATTGCTTATTGGAAATGGGGAAATATCAACAGTTGCTATGAAATAAATGTTTCGAAAAGAATTAGATATGCGGTTGATTTTTTTATTTCAAATTCACCCTTAAAAAATCATTTAGATAAAATAACAGTCTATGGACCAGTACTTGATTATTATTGGCCTCGTTATTCCCTTGATAAAAATTTTCAAACCAATATAAACAACTTTTATGTAATAGGTGATGCAACTGGTTATTTCCATGGCATATTACAGTCATTTTCATCTGGATGTGAGTTTGTTAATAATAATAGAATGATGAGACAAATGAAAAATGATAGAAAATAGATATTTTTTTGATTCTTTATATGGACGAATTACTTTCCCAAAATATGTGTGGGAAGTTTTTCATTGCACTGAATTACAGAGACTAAGAGAAGTTCGTCTATGTAATATCAACTCACTCTGTCTTACAGGGAGTGCAAACATTAATAGATACGAGCACTCAATTGGAACAGCATATTTAGCGTTAATTAATACTGATGCTAATCCCTGGGGAATGAATAATGAGATAAAGCGACTAATTGTATTAGCTGGATTGTTGCATGATATAGGTAGTGGTTCATTTGGTCATTCACTTCAATATATTTTAAGTCAAGATGGATTTGAACACGAAGGAATCGAAAATGTAATTTCATATAAAAAGAGAACAAATAACGATGGGTTTATCTATCAGAATACAAAAACAGAGCCACTTTACTTTGGATTACTGCGTAATCTAGATATGTTATTACCTAAAGAAGATTGGAACACAATAATCAATTTAGTAAAAGGGAAGGGAGAATATGGTCCATTAATTAATGGAACAATGGATCTTGATAATATAGATAATGTTTATAGGCTATCGTACCATATGGGTTTGCGAGTAGATCCTTCTAATCCTATAAATTTAGCAAAATCTATCTTCATTCGTGGTGGCAAACTAATTTACAATAATCCTGAGAAGAAATATCTACGAGATTGGTATCAAACCAGAGTTAATCTGTATAACTATTTATTGTTAAATCCTGATGATTTTAGCGCAAAATGTATGCTGCAAGAAGCAATAGAAATTGCACGAGAAGAGAAGCAATTTGTTAATTGGAATTATGTTGATTATGAGATGCTTCAAAAAATGAACAATATGTCTGCTGAAATATCTCAAATTGTTTCACGCTTAATGATCGGAGATCTTTATGGTTGTTTAGGTATTTTTTCAGTAAATAATATTGATTCGAATAAAAAATTTAAAATTTATAAAAACCGTATTCTTTTAGAGAAAGAAATAGAAAATTACATATCTCGAATGTATTATTCACTTAAAAACCCGAAAATCAAGATTCATATAATTCAAGATATTAATAAAACGCATAGAAGAATTCAAATAGAGGATATTTATGGCAAAGAAATTGAAATAGGGAAAGAAGTCAATAGAATTCTAGTTGGAATATTTCTAAAGAATAAAATCTATAATATGGACAACATTCCTTCTCAATGGATTAATGAAAAGCATGGGTATAAACTAGCAGAATATATTAAAGAAAAATTTAATGATAGAACAGCAACTGAAATGGAATTATATGAAAAGTAGTGATAGAAAAAGCGAAAATATCAATCAAGATTATTTAGCCAATAATATTCTTAATAATATTAATTGGAATTTTTCCAATCCGGGAAATGTTGGAAGAAGTGGATTACACTTTTTTGATGCTAGAAAATTGCATTGGTATCCAGCTACATTTATTCCAGAAATACCATATACTCTCATTGATGTTTTATCGGATAAAAGAGCAGTTATATATGATCCCTTTGCTGGTATTGGGACAACAATATTTCAGGCATTATCATTAGGTAGGTATCCTATTGCAACCGAGAATTCGTTAATTGGGGTAATGATAATGACATCAATTTGGAAACTTCTGCAATTCGACGAAGAGCTTGATGTAATAGAGAATAAAATTGGAAAAATTTGTAATGAATATTCTCTGGAAAATAACTATTCTGAACAAATAACGATTCAACAAAAAGAATTGTTAATGCCATGGTTTAATAGTAGGACTTTCAATGAGATTTCCTTTTTGATTCAATGCGAAAAAACAAATAAAGATGAATATATTCGTAATCTTATTAAGATCTCTCTGTCTTCAACATTGAAAACGGTGTGCGCCCAACAGCGTGGGTGGGGTTGTATTTCAGATAATATGTTACCTACAAAAGAGCAGAAAGAAGAATATAAAAATGCAATATATTGGTTTAGAAATAAGATAAAAATGATTATTCGTGAGGTATCAAACTTAAAAAGAGAGATGCCCCAAGAGGGAATCTCATTTTTAAAAGAAGCGGATATTAATTCAAAAATTATTAAGTGCGATATTGTAAAAGGAATTCCCATTCCTTCAAATTCTGTGGATTTAATAATAACATCACCACCTTATCCTAATATGACAGATTATTCGTTTTCACAAAGATTAAGTTATTATTGGTTAGAAAGCACACCGGAGAATGATTGTAAATTAGAGATTGGTGCCAGAAGAAAAAGGGGATCAAAAAAATCACTAGATAATTACTTGGAGGGGATGAAAAATACTATCAACAATTTTTTCCCATTGATTAAAGTGAATGGTTATATTTGTTTAGTTTTACCTGATTTTGGGAAGGGTGAAAAAAACAATATATTAAGAAATGAAGTTATGAATAAAATCGAAAACTATCTATCAGATACTGGATTATCTCTTGATCATAAGATAACACGGATGTTACCGATAAGGAGAAGACATCATAATCAATTTTGGACGAGTTTAAAAAGAGAGCATATTTATATTTATAGGAGGGCATAGAAATGACAATAATCTGGGGGATGGTCTTTTCAAGTACGTTAGGATTAGATGTTGAGAAAATTGTTGATGATTTTTGTATTGTAGATAAACAGTTTATTAGAATTGAGGGAATTACTGATAATCCAAGTGATGAATATTCAGGTTATACAAAAATCAACAACCAAGAATTTAAAAAGATGCATGAGGCGGGGGATTTATTCTTGGTGTGTGATTATTTAAACCAGAAATATGGATGCAAAAAAGAAGACATTGAAAAGTCTATAGATGAAGGGAAAATTCCGATAATAGTTCTTCCATCAAGTGTAATTAATAATTTTAATTCGCAGTGTGATATTGGGAATTCACTTTTTCAAAATGGGAATAGGTTTATTTTTATTTACATTGATTGTATAGATGATAAGTTAATACGATCACTAAAGAATGAGGTATATTCGAAAATAAGAATTAATGATAGAGAATTACGAAAAAAATTCACATATTGTATTGATTATGAAGATGATTCGATAAATGAACTTTTATTCACCTTATGGAATAATCAAAATATTGGAGGAATATTATCTCATAGGCAAATTCAATTAATGATTACAAATGGAATGCTTATGAAAAAAGCTATTACTGATAATATATCTGGAGCATCTTATGACTTATGTTTGGGCGATGAGTTATTTTATGCGGGGAAAATAAGATATTTAACTGAAGAAAATCCATTTCATTTAATTGAACCATATGATTATGTTATTGTTACCTCAAGAGAAGAAGCAAAATTACCTAGAGATATTTGTGCAAGATTTGGGCTTTCAATTGGTTTATTTTTTCAGGGTTTAATTTTATCTAATGGCCCCCAAATTGACCCGGGTTTTGAAGGCCCCCTTTTTAGCCTTTTGTTTAATACTTCAAGTTCCCCTGTTTTATTAAAAAGAGGGCAACACTATGCAACAATTGAATTTAATAAATTAATAGAACCTACTTATTGTTATAAAGGAGTACACCAAGGAGAAAAATTATTGCATTATTTACCGACTAATGCATCACGAGGTGCTATTAATGAATTAAAAAAAGAAGTAAATAAACTTAATAAGAGCAATTCAAATTTACAATCAACAACGTGGGCTATTTTATCATTTATTTTAGCAATTATCGCGATATGGGTTTCCCTGGCTTCATAAGAGAATGATGGATTTTTGTATTAATACCTTTTAATGTTGACTTTATAGCGAAATATCAATAGAAAGGATTTGTATTTTTCTTTGTTATTTTTATCTTTGATTTTTCTATAAATAATAGGCGTTTATTCATTCTCTATTATTAAAAGAAAAGGGTTTTACCCAATTTAACAAATTTCACTTATAGTTATATATTTCTATAAGACAAAGCTACTATATCCTCTTTGACAACCAATTATTCTTGTCAATTATGCTTGCTCTCAATTAGATATTCTTTCTCCTTCTTCCTTAAAAAGCACTGCTGTAGCGCATTCTCCTGTGCCTGCCTAACTTGCTCCTTGCTTAACCCCGCTTTCTCCACTGCCATATCGTACTCGTAATTAATATCAATAGCGCTGATGCCCGGATCATCGGTGTTGATGGTAGCCGGGATGCCGTGCTCGAGGAATGTTTTGAAGGGATGGGATGCGTAATCAGGTACGGTGGAGGTTTGCACATTGCTGGTGAGGTTAGACTCGATGCCGATCTGGTGTTCGGCGAGGTAATCCATCAGGGCAGGATCCTTTACGGCGGTCACGGCATGCCCGATGCGTTCGGCTTTCAGCTCGCGGATAGCCTGCCATACACTCTCGGGACCCAGCGCTTCTCCGGCGTGCGGCACGGCATGCCAGCCAGCCTCGCGTGCTTTCTTGAAATGCTCCACGAACAATTCTCCGGGGAAATGCAGTTCATCGCCAGCCAGATCGAGGGCGATGATATCGTCCTTGTAGGTAAGCAGAGCATCGAGTTCCTGCCAGCAGGCTTCCACACCGTAAGTGCGGCTGATGATGCCGATCAGGGCGGCGCGGGTGGGCAGATCGCGCTGGGCGGCTTTGACTCCTTCCACCACCGCTTCCACCACTCCTGCGGGATCCAGTTTATGTGCTTCTGCCATGAATAATGGGCTGAAGCGCAGTTCGATGTAATCAATGCCTTCGTTATGGGCATCTTCGACGTTCTCATAGGCGATGCGGTAGCAGGCGTTATAGTCAACCATGGCTTTGGTGAGCCACTCGAACTTCTTAAAGAAATCCAGAATGCTGGGTTTGGGTTCTACCACCTGTACATAGGGACGCAGCCCTTCGAGGGTATCCGCAGGCAAGCCCAGGTTGTATCTCAAGCCAATATCGAGAATGGTGGCAAGGCGCACATTGCCATCCAGATGGCGGTGCAGTTCTACTAAAGGAAAGTTGGGATCGATGTAGGCGGAGCGCTTCAAGGCTTATTCCTCGGGCGGATTGGTCTCCGCGTCTTTACCCAATTCGATCGAGCGCTGGTAGGCTGCCCAGATGGCGCGCGAGATGGCGGTGCGGAAGCCGGCTTTTTCCAGATAGTAAAGCGCTTCGGCGGAGGTGCCGCCGGGCGAAGTGACCTGGTTGCGCAGGCTGGCGAGGTGCTTGGAATCGCCTTTGCCGTTGTCGTAGTAATCCACCGAGCCGCGCAGGGTTTCGATCACCAACCGTTCGGCGATGCGCCGCGGGAAACCCAGATGCACGCCGGCATCCACCATGGCTTCCATGAAGAGGTACACATAAGCCGGTCCGGTGCCGGAGAGGGCGGTAGCCTTATCCAGATAATCTTCTTCCTCTACAAAGATCTCCTTGCCGAAGGCGTTGAGGAAAGTGCGCGTCATATCCTGCTGGTCTTCGCTCACCTTGGGTGAGGCAGTCCATACGGTGATGCCTTCCCCGATCTGGGCGGGAGTGTTGGGCATGCAGCGCACGATGCGCTCGTGTCCGCTGAGCTGCGCGATCTTTTTGATCGAAGCGCCGGCGACGATAGATAGGATGAAAGCATCCGGTTTGAGTTTGCCTTTCAGCTCGCTCACCACTTTCTGCATACGCTGGGGTTTAATGGAAAGCACCACAATATCTGCCTGAGCGGCTGCGGCGCGGTTGTCGGTGGTTGTGGATACCTTATAGGTGTCTTCGAGTTCCTGATTGTGCTCTATGTTGGGTCCGGAAAGGGTGATATTGCCCGGTTTGGCAAGTTCTTTCTTCAATAATCCCTTGAGCATGGCTTCTGCCATGACCCCGGGTCCGATAAATGCAATTTGAATACCTGTTAGCATGATAAATCCTCATTTTGCGGAAATATTCCGCGCGTTTGAAGTATTTTATATTAAAAGTTGAGAAATGGAAGAAAGAACTAGAGGGAAGACTGCACGCACAGGATGAGATTGGTGAATTGTGTGTTGGGTTCGTTGCCGAGAACTGCCAGCACGGGGAGTTCCAGAGCAGCAGCGGGTAAATCGGTTATAGTCACGGTGGATGAATTTGCAGGGATCCAGTGGCTGGGCAGGAACCCGGCGGCGCCTTCTTCCAGCTGCAGAGTGGTGAGCAGTGTTTCGGCATCCGGGATGAAGAGCGCATCGTCCATTTGCCCGCTGCTCAGGTCGAGAGCCTGTGCCGCAGCTGCCTGATAAGGGCTGTTCTCCGGATAGATGTAAAGCGTGATGGGTACATCGAAGCTGGCGCTGCCCGCTTCAGTATAGGTGCAGCTTGCGCAGTTCTGAAAGAATTCCTGCCAGGTGGAATATGTGCCCTGTAATAGGGCATTTAAATCATCCATATTGAGAGATTGTAGCGGATTGGCAGGGCTGACGCTGAACTGCAGTGTCTGCGCGCCGATCTGGTAGGAATAGGAGGTCTGCGCGGAGAGCGGGAAGGTGAAGCGCAGTTCTGTGGTTTGGAATTCCGCAGCACTTTCCAGTAGGGGCAGGGATTCATCCAGTGTTTTCTCCATACAGGTGGCAATGGTGGGTGCCAGCCAGTCCAATTCGGGAGCATAGGTGACGCTCTCCGGCAGCAGCACTTCCTGTGCGGTAGGAGCAGGAGCTTCCACCGGGCTGGCGGCTGCAGCATCTGTCTGTGGGAAGAAGAATCCGAAAGCCAGTACTGCCGCGCCGAGAAAAGCGCAGTAGCCGGAAAAGACGAACAGCGAATGGTTCTGCACGAACTTCATCAGCCAGGCGATGGCGAAATAACCGACCACACCCGCCACCACAAAGCCGATTAGCAGAACAGGCAGAAAATTGCCCAGATCTGGGATATCGAACAGGTCAAAGATGCTCAATAACCCGGCAGCCGCCATGACGGGGATCGCCATGAGGAAGGAAAAACTGCTGGCGCTCTTGCGGTCGAAGTTGCGCGTCATTCCGCCCACCATGCAGGAGCCGGAGCGGGAAATACCCGGGAAGAGCGAGAAGATCTGGAATATCCCGATCCACAGCGCATCAAACCAGCGCATGTCTTCTATTTCACGGTTTTTCTTCCCTACCAGCTCGGCTATGACGAGCAGCAGGGCGGTTCCAAAGAGGAAAAATGCCACCGCGTGCGGATTACCAAAAGCGTCTTCAATGAGGTCTTTGATGAGCAGCCCGGCAATTCCGGCGGGGATGGTTGCTAGAATAATGAACCAGCCGATCTTACTTTCTACGGTTGAGCCTAACTTTTTCGCCTTGATATCTGATCCCAGCCCCTTGAAGATATCGAGAATATCTTTGCGGAAATAAATGATTACCGCAATCAAAGTGCCCAGCTGAACCAGTACATCGAAAGAAAAGCTCTGTTCGGCGGGGATATCCCAGCCGAGTAAATAGGGCATGATCACCAGATGCCCGGAGCTGGAAATGGGCAGAAATTCGGTGAGCCCCTGCAGGATTCCTAAAAGGATGGATTGGGGTATGGTCATGTGTTGTTCCTTTCATTTAAGGGAATATACGCAAGCAGTTCCGCTGCAGTTTCTTCAAACTTACCGTTGATGATCGCCTGGCGCAGGGTGCGCGCCAGATGCACCAGCGTGTGGATATTGTGAATAGAGATGAGGGTGGCGCCCAGCATTTCGCGTGCGCGGATGAGATGGCGCAGGTAGGCGCGGGAATAGTAGCGGCAGGTGTAGCAGGTGCAGTTTTCATCGATCGGGTGTTCATCAGCTGCATATTGGGCATTCATCAAGTTCATACGCCCGCTCAGGGTTTGCGCCGCACTGTGACGTGCCAGACGGGTGGGCAGCACACAGTCGAACATATCCACCCCGCGCCGAATGCTCTCAATGAGATCGTAGGGCGTACCCACTCCCATCAGGTAGCGCGGTTTGTTTTCAGGAAGAACAGCATTCACCACTTCAATAGAAGTTAACATCTCTTCTTTTGTTTCCCCCACCGAAAGCCCGCCAATGGCATGCCCCGGAAAATCCAGCGAACTGATGAAAGCAGCAGATTGCTCACGCAGATCTTTGAAAACTCCACCCTGCACGATGCCGAAAAGTGCCTGATCGGAACGTTTTTTGGCTGCCAGACCGCGCTCCGCCCAGTGGTGGGTGCGCCGCATGGATCGTTTGTTGTAGTCATGATCTGTTGGATTGGCACATTCATCGAATGACATGATGATATCTGCCCCCAGATTTTCCTGGATGGCGATGGATTTTTCAGGGGTAAAGCGGTGAATGCTGCCGTCTAGATAGCTTTTAAAGGTAACGCCATCCTCATCGATCTTTCGCAATCCGCCCAGTGAAAAAACCTGGAAGCCGCCTGAGTCGGTGAGAATGGGGCGTTCCCAATGCATGAATTTATGCAGACCGCCCAGATCACGGATGAGTTCATCTCCGGGGCGTAGATATAAATGATAGGTATTGGATAGGATGATGGAAGCATCGATCTCGAGCAGCTGTTCGGGGGTGACCGCTTTGACCGTGGCTTGCGTGCCAACCGGCATGAAAACCGGTGTGGGTATCTCTCCGTGCGGAGTTTTGAAAACTCCGGCACGCGCTTTACCGTCTTGGGCGATCACCTCATATTGAAAGTTTTCCATAGGCTTTGTTTTTCCTGCGCTGATTATAGCCGAAACGGCAGGGGAGCAGAAGATTTTCTCTTGATGGTTTTGCGATGGGGTTATATACTAGAACCCATGATGAATAACGATCATTATGCGACCTGGCTGGAAATTGACCTGAATGCCATTACCAGTAACTACAATCTGTTAAAAAAAATCAGCGGCGTACCGGTGATGGGTGTGGTGAAAGCCAATGCCTACGGGCACGGTTTGAATGAAACGGCGCTGCATTTGCAGAGCATCGGTGCGAGCTGTCTGGGGGTGGCGCGTATCGAGGAAGCGCTGCAGCTGCGTGAAAGCGGAGTGACGGTGCCTGTTCTGGTGCTGGGTTATACCTCGCACAAACGTGTGCGGGATGCCCAAAAAGCCGGCATTCACCTGACGGTATACGATCCGCTGGTTGCGGAATTATATGAAAAGGAAATCGACTCTCGTTTTGGCAAGCTGCATCTGCATGCCAAGATCGATACGGGCATGGGGCGCCTGGGGGTACCCTCTAATGTTGCGCTGCCATTTATTGAAAATCTGACGCGCGTTCCGGCGTTTGACCTGGAAGGCGTTTTTACCCATTTTGCCTGTGCTGATGAACCGGAGAAGGATGTGACCGATAAGCAGATCAGGCGCTTTGAAAAGATCGTTGGGCAGCTGCGAGAAAAAGGCATCGATCCGGGTATTGTGCATGCCGCCAATTCTGCCGGCACGCTTAACTACCCGCAGGCGCACTACAACATGGTGCGCTGCGGTATCGCCATGTACGGGCTGACTCCTGCTGATTCTATGAGCCTTCCGCAGGAATTCACCCCCGCGCTAACGTGGAAGACGCGCCTGATCTCCATCAAGACCATGTCTGAGGGATACGGTATCAGTTACGGTCACCGCTACCACACGAACGAAGGAGAGCGCATCGGTGCGGTGGCTGTGGGCTATGGAGATGGTATGCGGCGCGTGATCGGCAATCATGTGCTGCTGCGCGGGAAAAAAGTACCGGTGGTTGGTTCGGTATGTATGGATCAATGTATGATCAATATTGACGCGGTGCCTGATGCAGAGGTGGGGGATGAAGTGGTGCTGATCGGTTCTCAAAATGGATCTACTCTCAGTGCAACCGAAGTTGCACAGGATTGGAAGACGATAAATTATGAGGTCATCTGTGGAATGGCAGATAGAATTCCACGGCGCTATATTCGATGACATTGAATAAAAAAGACCTCAGCTATACCCATAAAGAATGGATCTTACCTGAACCTCTTCCTGAATCGGAGGCAGAGGAATTAGCCGGATATCCTGTTTTTATTCAACAGATCCTACACAACCGTGCTGTGGATACTGCCCAAAAGGCAGAAGAATTTTTGCACGGTGAGGGGGAGATTCTCGATCCTTACCTGTTGAGTGATGTTCCGAAAGCAGTTGGCCGTATCTTACACGCAATTGATGCGGAGCAGAAGATCACCGTGTACGGTGATTTTGATGTGGACGGCATCACCGGAACGGCACTGCTTACCCAGGCGCTGCAGGAACTGGGCGCGGAAGTGGTTCCCTATATCCCGGACCGTTTTTCAGAAGGATATGGGTTGAATATGGATGCCATGCGCAGCCTGGCACAGGATGGCACGAATTTATTGATCACGGTGGACTGCGGTATCCGTTCACCGCAGGAAATTCAACTTGCACAGGAATTGGGTATGGATGTGATCCTCACCGATCACCACCTGCCATCCGCGGAACTGCCTCCGGCTTTTACGGTGATCTGTCAGAAGAAAGACGATGAAATGTACCCCAACCGGCATATTGCCGGGGTTGGGTTAGCCTATAAGTTGATGATGGCGCTCTTCCAGCAAAAAGATAAAAGTAAGGATGATATCGAGAAGTATCTGGACCTGGTAGCGCTGGGCACGGTGGCGGATGTGGTTTCGCTGACAGGCGAAAACCGTGCTTTTGTAAAGAAAGGGCTTGCCATGATCCATGAGGGCAGGCGCCCGGGGCTGCGCGCACTGGTGGCTGAGAGCGGAATTATCAATATGGCGCAAGTTAAATCAGAGCATATCGGTTTTCGTATCGGACCGCGCTTGAATGCAGCCGGCAGGCTGGATTCGGCTCTGGTAGCCTGGAGATTGCTGACCACCCGGGATGAAGCGGAAGCGTGCAAGCTGGCAGCTTCGCTGAATACACTCAATGCTGACCGTCAAACCAAGACGGCAGAAGCGTATGAAATCGCTGCAGTGGAGCTGAGTGCCTCAGATAATGAACCGATCCTGTTTTCCATCAATGAACTATTCCATGAAGGAATTGTCGGTTTGGTGGCTTCTAAATTAACTGAAGAATATCATCGCCCAGCGATTGTGGGCACAGACCATCAGGGATTGATCCGCGCTTCCTGCCGTAGTGTGGAAGAATTCAATATTACTTACGCGCTGGATCAATGTTCTGATTTGCTGGTGCAATACGGCGGTCACAGCATGGCTGCCGGGCTGACAGTGGAAAAAAAGAATATGGAATCCTTAAAAGAGAAGCTGTGGCAGATCGCAAAGGAAGAAGTCGATTGGGAAGATGCCAGTGCCAAGATCCATTTGGATGCAGAGTTTTCTGCTGAAAAAGTAAACGGCAAGATAGCAGATATTATGAAGGCGCTGGAATTGTTTGAACCGACCGGTGAAGGGAATCGCCGTCCGTTGATCTACAGCCATAAACTGCGCGTAGTTGAAAAACGCGTGGTTGGGAAAACCGGAAAACATCTGAAATTAAAATTTCGTGATGGAAATATTTTCTGGGACGCCATTGCCTTTGGCTTTGGAGATAAAGTGGATGAGATTGCGCAGTATGTAGATGCAGCCTATCATTTTGGGATCAATGATTTCAATGGGGGGATTCAAATGGTGGTGCGTGATCTGCGTACAGCCAGCGATTAATTCTTTTTCAATCGTAATTTAATGAGGGTCCACAATGCGATGAATGCATCGCGTGGGCGTATCTTTTTCCCCTGATGGTAAGCGCGCGGGTGAAAATGCGCCGGCACTTCATAAATTGGGATCTTTTTCTTGATGAGCCGTGCGGTGATCTCCGGTTCGATCTCAAATCCATCAGCAGTGAGAAGTATTTTCTTTAATACATCTTTATGAAAAACTTTATAGCCGGTTTCCATGTCGGTGAGGTGGGTTTTATATAGTAAATTAGTGGTGAAGGTGAGAAAGCGATTGGCGAGCTTGTTCCAGAATAGAATGCCCTCCGGAACAGATTTGAGAAAGCGTGAGCCGTAAACTACCAACGCTTTTCCGCTCTGGATTGGATCAAACAGATCAGGGTAGTCGCAGGGGTCGTATTCCAGATCGGCATCCTGGATGATGATGATCTCGCCGCTGGCATGTTTCAAGCCGGTGCGCACTGCGGCTCCTTTGCCGCGGTTTACCGGGTGGTGGTAGGTCACGACTACCGGATCGTCGATGGAATCCAGAATGCTCCTGGTGCTGTCGGAGGAACCGTCATCAACGAAAAGGATTTCATGCACCAGATTCGTTTCTTTCACTTTCTGATAGGTGGCGAGGATCGATGACTCTTCATTGTAGACAGGGATGACCACACTGACTTTCATAATGAAGATTATAAATGAAAGAAGGTGGGAAAAGTGAAACAATAATCCCTACTTCTATTTCATAAAATAGGACCCTGCTGAATTAAGAGATGTGTAATGGAGATGCTGTGCTATAATGCGAAATTGAGGCGCTCATGAACAATCATCGTTTATTTGAACTTTCCAAACCTGTTGTTTTTGCCCATCGGGGAGCACCAAAATACGCACCTGAGAACACCCTGGCTTCTTTTCAAAAAGCATTGGAATTGAACACCCAGGCGCTGGAATTGGATATCACACTCAGCCGCGATGGTGAAGTAGTGGTCATTCATGATGATATGGTTGACCGCACCACGAACGGCACAGGAGCAGTAAGCGACCTTACCCTGGATGAAATAAAAGCATTGGATGCCGGATCGTATTTTTCGAAAGAATTCGCCGGTGAAAGAATACCAACTCTAAAAGAAATATTCGCACTGGTCGGATCGAAAGCGCTGATCAATATCGAATTGAAGAATGCCGGCAAACGCAATGTGGAGCTGGTGCAGAAAGCTGCAGCGCTAGTTAAATCTATGAAATTGCAGGAGACGATCATCTTCTCTTCTTTTTACCTGCAAAATGTTCGCGGGGTACAGAAAGCGATCCCGGAATGTCCGGTAGGCTTGTTAACCCTGCCTGGTTTTGTGGGGAAAATCGAAATAGGATTGTTAGGAGGGGTAAGCCCCGATATGATCCATCCGCATTTCTCCAGCCTTTCAGCGAAGTTCATTCAACGGCAGCATGCGCATTTGAAACGGGTGCATACCTACACGGTCAATGATCCGGAACTGATGAGAAGACTGGCTTCGTGGAAAGTGGATGGATTTTTCTGCGATGATCTCCTGCTAGCGCAGCAAACACTGGCAAAAATCTCCTATTAAGTTAAATCCCTTTATAATTAGGTCAAATGGAGAAGAAGAGCTTCAAACTCTTTTTGATTTTAAGTATTCTGATACTGGTTTTTTCCTCAACCGGTTCGGTTCTGGCAAATTCGCAGGGTGTTCAGGATACCTATACTCAAAAAGCCCAACAGCTGTTGAATAAAATGAATCCCGAAGAAAAGGTCGGGCAGTTGTTCTTGATCACTTTTCAGGGAGATACGATCAGTGAGGATGGGGAGCTTTCTGCTTTACTGCAGGATTACCAGGTAGGGGGTGTGGTCCTTTCACGGTCAGATGATAATTTTACCGGTCCGGATGGAACGGTAGAAAGTTCTGCTGCATTGATCACACAGCTGCAGATGGAAACCTGGCAGAACAGCATGTCGACGGTAGATAGCGAAGATGGGAAACAGATAAAAAGGAACTATGCTCCGCTGTTCATAGGAATATCACAGGATGGTGATTCCTATCCATTTGACCAGATCTTATCCGGATTATCCACACTGCCAAATCAAATGGCGATCGGGGCTACTTTTTCAACCGAACTGGCAAAATCGAGCGGAGAGCTGCTGGGGCAGGAACTGCATGCCATGGGATTCAATTTATTTCTGGGACCATCCCTGGATGTGCTGGATTCCAGTTATTCCGAGAGCGATATAAGCCTCGGTACGCGTACTTTTGGAGGAGACCCTTACTGGGTGGGGGAGCTGGGAAAAGCGTTCATCAGCGGACTGCACACCGGAAGCGATTCACAAATGGTGGTGATTGCCAAACACTTTCCGGGCAGGGGCAGCTCCGACCGGCTGCCGGAAGAAGAAGTGGCTACGGTTCGAAAATCATTGGAACAGCTCAAATTAATTGAGCTGGCGCCCTTTTTTTCCACAGCAGCCATCAATACGGCTGATACAACCACTACGGCTGATGGATTTCTGGTGAGCCATATTCGCTACCAGGGATTTCAGGGTAATATTCGTGAGACAACCAAGCCGGTTAGTTTCGATTCTTCTGCGCTCAGTTCTATCATGAATCTGGAGCAGTTCAGCACCTGGCGCAGCGCGAGCGGAATTTTGGTCTCAGACAGCCTGGGAGGAAATGCGATTCGAAGTTTCTTTGACCCGGACGATGAAGATTTTGATGGCAAACAGATTGCTTTGAGTGCGTTTTTAGCCGGAAATGATGTGTTATTCCTGGATGATTTTCAATCCACCGGTGATGAGAGCGAGATGGAAACCATCCGCAATACACTGGATTTCTTCGCACAGAAATATCGTGAAGACAATGCATTTGCCGAACGGGTGGATGAATCTGTGCTCAGAATTTTGACCTTGAAATACAAGATCTATGGGAATTTTTCTCTTTCATCTGTGGTTTCTGATGAAACACAGCTTGACCTTATCGAGCAGGGATATGATATTCTTTCGAAGATTGCCCGCAATGCAGCCACTTTGATCAATCCATCTGCCGAAGAGCTGCCTTCCATTTTACCTGATCCTCCCACGACCGGTGATCGGATTGTGTTCATCACCGATACCATTGACGCTGCCCAATGCAGTACCTGTGATGAAGAGGCTGTCCTTTCAAAAGATGCGCTGGAAGAGACGGTTTTACGCCTCTATGGTGAAAATGGTACCGAACAGGTCATAGAAAGGCGTCTGCGTTCATTTTCTTTTGAGGATCTCAGCGAATATCTGGATAATACATCAGACCGCCCTGATGTGGGAAGTTTTATTTCAGAAGCGAACTGGCTGGTGTTTTCTATCCTGGATCTGGATGAAAACAGGGCTGGATCTGATGCGCTAAAACGACTGCTGGCAGAAAAACCTGACCTGCTGCGCGATAAAAAAGTAGTGGTATTCGCCTTCAACGTGCCGTTCTATTTAGATGCGACCGATCTCACTTTTATTGATGCTTATTACTGCCTGTACAGCAAAACGTCGGTTTTCATCGAAACCGCTGCCCGCCTGCTGTTTCAAGAGATCAATTCAAGAGGGCATTCACCGGTCTCTATCCCGGTAGTGGGATACGATTTGATCGAAATGACATATCCTGATCCGAATCAAACCATATCACTGGAAATAGATAGCGATCGGCTTTCAGAGAGTAAAAAAGCCGAAAGTGAGAATGTTGGGGTTGAAAACCTGGTATTTCGGTTGGGTGATGCTCTGCCGATCAAAACCGGTCCCATTCTGGACCGCAATGGCTTGATTGTACCGGATGGAACGGTGGTGTATTTCATGATCGATCATCTGGGAGAAAACGAACAATCAACCATTGTTGAAGCGGAAACAAAAAGCGGAATTGCAACCATGTCCTATCCGATCCAATCTTATGGAAGGGTGGAGATCAGGGTGCAAAGTGATCCGGCGAAGAATTCAGAGATCTTTGTTCTCGATATTACCAGTGAGGCGGGAGGTGTGATCAGTCAGATCACTCCAACTCCTATACCAACGGTGGAGAACATCAGTGCCGCGATCAATCAGGGGAATGTAGAAAACCTGAACGGCTCTACCAGTGATGCAGTTAATTCTATCCCAGGAACGGTACAGTGGTTGTTTGCTTCGCTTATGATCCTGGGGATCGCTTACAGTATCTATCTTCTGACGCAACGCTATTTCTCTCTGATCGGGGGAGCGGTAATTGCATTATATGCAGTGATCGGCGGCTATGGCTGCCTTTTGTGGTTCCAGCTGAGCCTGCCGGGAAGTTTTCAACGCACGAATTTGCTTGAATTACTCTATTTAATGCTGTGGGCAGGATTATTTACCTGTATAGGAGCGGGAATTTGTGCGGGGAAACAGGCGCTTCGGTTGAAAAAAAAGGCGGATATTTCAGTTAAAGAGACTGATCAAAAGACTGAGAAAGATTAATCCACCCGCAAACCAGAATAGATTCTTGACATCTTTATTTGAAGAAAACCTGCGAAAATCAATGCGCGGATTGACCTTTTCGATCAATTTTTTTGTATTTCCTAAAAAATTATCTGTGAACTGCTTTATGGTTTGTGGGCGATCATCCGGGTGAAGCTGGAGTGCCCAGAAGATGGCTTTTTCCATTTGAGATGAAATGGCGGGATTGATCTCACTCGGGGGGATCAATTTATCCGGCTGCAGGAAACGTTCACGCGCATCGGCTGGCTGGGTATTGGTGGCAAGATGATACAGCGTTGCCCCAAAAGAGTAGATATCACTGCGCACATCGGTATGGATGCCATCTCCTCCATATTGTTCAAGGGGAGTATAAATTGCTGTGCCCTGTCCTTGAATTACCGTGATGGTTACATCATCCGGAACCATGATCTTCACCAATCCGAAATCGACCAGTTTCAAAATCCCATTAGGCGTGATCTTCAAATTGCCAGGTTTGATATCGCGGTGCACAATGGGAGGATCCTGCTTGTGCAGAAAATCAAGAGCGTCGCCCAACTGCTGCGCCCAGCTGCGAATATCGCTGACCGGTAAGAAGGTTTCATTATGTTTCGCCTGCAGGATGATGGTGCGCAGATCTTCGCCGGGAACGTAGTCCATGACAAGGTAATCACAGGATTCGATGGTGAAGAAATCGGATACCTTGGGCAGGTTGGGGTGGTCTAGTCTTGCCAGGATGGTCGCTTCACGCATGAATTGATCCTGCGCTTCTTTTACCAATGCGGCATCCAGTGAACGATCGTACTCCACTTCTTTAAGGGCGCATTGTCTGCCCTTTAAAAGAGTATCATCAGCAAGGTAAACGCTGCCCATGCCGCCACGCCCGATTATCTTCTTGATTAGGTAGCGATTTTGTAGAACCTCGCCCGGTTTTCTGGTAACTGACATTAAATTTCCTGAAATAGAATTATACTCGCTGGTTTGAATGTATTATTATTATATAGACAATGGAAATTAAGAATACACCTCTCCTGATTGCCCAAAATGGGAAATTGAACAGCATGCAGTGGCTGATCGAAGATGAAATGATCATCGGTCGGGAAAATGACTGCGACCTGGTGATCGATGACCGGCAGGTTTCACGCAGGCATGCCAGAGTAAGTCAGACCCCCGAAGGCGTTTTCTTTGAAGACCTGAACAGCAAAAATGGTTCGTATGTCAACCATAAGAAAATTGAAGGTAAAGTACTGATCAACGAAGGAGATGTGATCCAGATCGCTCTTGTCCAGGAGTTCCTGTTCATTGCTTCCGATGCAACCATCCCGCTTCCTGAAGACGATTCATTCAGGATCCTGTATATTGATAAAGAAACCCATGTTGTATGGATCAATGGGAAGAAGATCGATCCTCCTTTATCGATCCAGCAGTACACGCTTTTATTATGCCTTTCAGATCATATGGATGGAATTGTCTCGCGGGCTGATATCGTTGCACGGGTGTGGGCTGATTCGTCCGGGGCAGGAATATCCAATGAAGCGATCGATGCCCTGGCACGCCGTTTGCGCTACCGCCTTGCCGAATATGATGCGGATACGGAATTTATCGAAACAGTCAGAGGTTATGGGTTCCGGTTTATAAATCCGATCAGTAAATAAATTTGATATAAGGAATTATAAAAAAAGAACGGATAACGGTCCGTTCTTTTTTTATTCTCTTTTGCGGAATTACTTGCTGATATTCTTTTTCATTGAGTAATGCAGCACTGCTTTATAGAGTTGATCGATCTTCTGAAAGTTTTCATCTTTTGAGCTTCCAGCCTGGGTGATGATACTGTTCAAGAGCTGAATGAATTCGGGTGTGATGGATTCTTGATGAGCGTCCATGAATTTTTCCAGCTCCTCTTCTTTATCAATCAGCGCCAGCATTTCTTCGATCAATTTTACTTCCGCCGGTGGTTCCATCGCTTTACGGATGATGATCATGACGCGTTCCAGCTTTTGAATGCGATCCAGATTGCCTTCTTTTCTGGCTTTATCAATTTCATCTTCCACTACCTGAAGGAACAATTCAGAAATATTTTCAAAATTCTTTTCTGTTTCCGCTTCAATATCTTCAGCGCTGATGATCTTCTCAAGCAAGTCTTTGGTTTTCTTGAATTCTTCCTGCATTCTTTTATCGATTTCAGCAGTTAGGTTGAGTAGATCTTCACGCAGCTTTTCAAGGCGCTTTTTCTCATCATCTTTGGCTTCATCGATCTTCTGGCTGAGCAGCTGGAAGAAGGTGTAGTCCATACCGTTTCGCGCCAGACTGACGATCGTAGAAACGGCAGTATCGCTTTTTGCATTAACAATGACATCCAGCAGCTTCTCGCGAGTCAACCCGCCATCTTTGCTGGCATCCTGTAATGTTTTGATCGCCTGTTGAGTTTCTTGAGAGGATTTGTAAAGCTGTTTCCCTGTTTCTGTCTTTTCAAACAGAAGGTTTTGAACTTTATCCAGCTTTTCTATAGATTCCTTATCATTTTGTGACATGGCAGATTGCATCAACCGCGAGTAAAGGGCGAAGAATGCCATATCAAATTGATCTTTTTCCTGCTCGATGATCGTTTCCAGTTCATTCTCGGGAACGGTAAGCAGCCGCTGGATGAGTTTGATCTTTTTCTGCTGTTCTTCCAGCATCTCTTTGGTGATCCCATCTGCTTCCAGAATCGTTTCGATCAATGTTTGGTAGGTCAGCATCGACTTGGGCTGCAGCACATACGCTTTCCTTTTTTCGGGGGGCAGCGCATCAATGACGCGATTGATCAGGGGACCTAACTGCTTTTCCTGTTCATTGAGTGGAACACCGCTTTCAGGCGGGAAAAAGGTTAAAAACAGTTCTTTTTCCGGGTCGTGGTAAACGATCGGTGTTCCCAGCATTCCGGTGTATCCACAGGTCTGGCATTGGATCACATTGACCGCTCCATTCAACAGTTTTTGTTTTGCCAGTGGATCTTGAGCGAGATCGAAGATCTGCTGAACTTCCACAACGGCAGGTTGATGACATTGTGGACAGGTTACTTGGGTTTTTGGCATGATTAAAGAAATCCTTTCTCTACAGCAAAATATAATTTCTTGGTCTTTTATTCAGTTCTTGGGAGAGAGAAGCAAAAACGTGCTCCTTTATCCCTTTCGGTATCGATCCATATTCTCCCTTTATGGGCTTCGATGATCTGCTGGGTGAGGTAAAGCCCCAATCCGGTTCCTTTCGTCTTGCGAGCCGCATCAGGTGAGCGGTAGAAACGGTCAAAGATGAAGGGTACGTCCTGCGGGGCAATGCCGGGTCCTTCATCGCTGACGCAGACGATCACTTTATCGCGGCGGGGTTCTCCGCTGATGGTGATCTCTCCACCCGGTGAGTATTTGATGGAATTGGAAAGAAGATTGGAAAGAACCTGTTCAATACGGGTATCGTCTGCCATGACCGAGGGAAAATCTTCCGGAAAATCGATCTTGAAGGTGTGTTTATCCGTCTGTGTTGAAAAGCGGTCAACCAGCCGACGCGCGATATCGGGAATGGAAATATCCGTTTTTTGAATGGAAAATTTCCCTGTTTGCAGGCGGGTCGCATCCAGCAGGTTTTCGATCAGTTCATTCAAATGGTCAGCTTCTTCTTCTATGATCTTCAAGCTTTCATCTACAAAGGCGCTGTCCCAATTTACATCTTTTCGGTTCAGGGTGCATACATACCCTTTAATAAGCGCCACAGGTGTTTTTAATTCATGGCTCACAATAGAAATGAAGGTCGTTTTGGCTTCATCGGCTTTTCGAAAATTCGTGATATCGCGAAAAGTGGCGATGATATTCATCAGTTTATTATCCGAAGAAAGCATAGGTGCATAGGTGATCCCAATGGGAAGGGAGGGCAGCCCCTTGCGGATCAGATCACCCTCAACATATAGCTGTGCGTGCGGGGTTAATGGCCAGCCGCCGGCAATAGCTTTTTCAAGGGTGATATCCTGGGTTGTTTTTTCCAGGCGTACGATCTGGTCATGCGGTTTTCCGATAATGGTATCGGCTGGTTGACTCAGTAAGCGGGTGAAAGCCGGATTGCAGTGTTCAACAACCTGATTGGATGTCAGTAAAAGGATCCCATCTGCTGCGGAATCAAAGAGAGCATCCAGGCGCTGTTTATTCCGGATCACGCTGCGGTAGAGCTGTGCGTTCTGCACGGCAATAGCAGCCTGGTTGGCAAAACTGCGCAGCAAAATGCGATCATTGTTGGTAAAAAGACCGGCGGTGCTGCGGAAGATGAAGATCAAACCCATTACTGTTTTTCTGGAGATAAGGGGTAACCCTACACCGCTTAACAGTCCAAGCGTGGCAGAAAAAGTGATCTCGTTGAGAATTCGATTTACTTCAGGGATCTCGAATTTTTCGGGGTCCTGATCATCGGGTATTTTCTCAAGAAATGGCTTCATGTGCGCCAGAAAATCAGGAGAAATGCCTTCAGAAACTTGAATGCGCCAGCCGCTTTCTTCGCTGCGTAGGGCGATCAAGCCTGCATGTCCGCTCAACATTTCAATAGCGTATTTTAAAATCTTATTCAGCAATGCATCCGGATCTAATTCCTGGGTCATTGCCTGAGAAATTTCTAATAAATAATCGCGCTGGCGAACTCGAAAATCAGGAAACATAATCTTTCCTAGCTACATTAATATGGAAAGATTATAAATGAGATTCAGCCTCTTTTACAGACAGTGCAAAGATTTCTAATCCTTCTCTTATCTCCTGTTCGGTAATGCACAATGGGGGTGTGACGCGGATGGTGCTGTCACCGCAGCCTAATACCAGCAGTCCTTTCTCGAAACAGCGGTCAACGATCTCGTTGCGAAGATCAACCGCAGGTTCTTTGCTGGTGCTGTCTTTGACGAATTCCACGCCGATCATCAGCCCTTTTCCGCGCACGTCGCCGATGCAGGCATGTTTTTTTTGTATTCTTCGAAGGATATCGAGGGCGATCTTGCCCACTTTTTGTGTGTTTTCCAGGTATTGATTTTCGATCAATTCAATGGTCTTAAGAGCAGCTGCACAGGCTAAGGGATTGCCGCCAAAGGTGTTGCCGTGCGAACCGTTGGGCCAGGTCATCAATTCGGCTTTTGCCATCATCACGCCCAGGGGAACTCCCGATGCGATCCCTTTTGCGATGCAGATGATATCGGGTTCCACACCGTAATGTTCGATCGCCCACCATTTTCCGGT
The DNA here is from genome assembly GCA_963674975.1 of Anaerolineaceae bacterium. Taxonomy (GTDB): domain Bacteria; phylum Chloroflexota; class Anaerolineae; order Anaerolineales; family Anaerolineaceae; genus UBA4781. The sequence continues at coordinate 718,736 of OY771913.1, read as the reverse complement.
CCTACCCATACCCGACTGCACTTCATCGGCGATCAATAAAATTCCATATTTATCGCAGATCTCGCGTAAAGCTTTATAGAAATTTTCGGGTGGGAAGATGTAGCCGCCTTCTCCCTGCACCGGTTCAACCAGTATTCCTGCCACTTCATTGGGGGGCAGCAGCTTGTGAAACACGATTTCTTCCAGGTAGCGGATCACTGCATCTCCCACGTCTTCACCTTCCTGCATTTGCAGGAGAGGGCGGTAAGGATTGGGGAATGGGATATGAGTGACGCCGTTCATCAGCGGATAAAAATTGCGGTGATAGAGCATCTTGGAAGCGGTCATGGCGAGTGAGCCGGCGGTACGTCCATGGAAACCACCCAGAAAACCGATGAACTGGGATCGTTCGGTATGATACCTGGCAAGTTTTAACGCGCTTTCCACGGCTTCGGTGCCTGAATTCGCCATAAAAGAGATGGCTGGTAAGTGGAAGGGTGATATTTCATCCAGCTTTTCAGCCAGTTCGATCCATTTTTCATGATAGAAGTCGGAAGAAATGTGAATAAATTTTTGCGCCTGTTCGGTAATAGCGGCGACCACTTCTGGGTGGGAATGTCCTGTCGAGTTAACCGCGATACCTGCGGCAAAATCGAGATAGCGCTTCCCATCCACATCCCATACTTCAACGCCTTTTCCGTGGTCCATAACAAAAGGGTACCCGCGGGGATAAGAAGATGAGATGACCTTCTTATCTCTATTCACAAGATTTGCTGCGATCGGTCCTGGATTGATGCGCATAGTTATACTCCTTCCGGATAAATACCAGGTAATTGTAGCGGTAGAAGACTCTTTTGAGAATGAACTTCTATCTTGAAATCCGGAACGGATTTCCTCATTCTTCATCAATCTGATCTAGAGATTATCCAGACTCCACTGGTAGGCGCCGATCAATCCTGCCATATCTCCCAGTTCCACATATTTAATCTCGAGTCCTACCAGGTACTGCTCGTTCATCACATGCTCTTTCAGCGATTCATAGAGTGGTTTATAGAAAAGATCACCGCTGAAAGAGACGCCGCCCCCCAGAATGATGCAGGATGGATTGAAGATATGCAGGTAGCTCGCCAGTCCAATTCCAAGGTAGTAGCCTGCTCTGCGGTATGCTTCAATGGAGAGTGCATCCCCTTTCCTGGCAGCTTCTGCGATCGTTTCTGCAGTAGGGGCGGGATCAGCTTCTAATAGGCTTTTAGCACCTTCAGCCATTTTCCGGCAGACATATGCCGCTATGGCAGGACCGGATGCCAGCGCTTCCAGATGCCCGCGCTGCCCGCAGGAGCATAATGGACCATTTTCAACAATGGTCATATGACCTTTTTCCGTGCCCAACCCGCGGAATCCCGTCAGCAGATGTCCATCATCGATCACTGCACCTCCCACGCCCGTGCTGATGGTCATATAAAGGAGATAATTGTGTCCTCTTCCGGCGCCGTGTTTCCATTCTCCATAGGCTGCCATACTGGCATCATTTTCAATGAAAGGATTGATACCGAACTTTTCGTTGATGGTCTGACGTAAAGGTACGTTCTTCCAGCCATCCACATTGGGTGCGTTGAAGACAATGCCCTGCTTGTTATCCACGCTGCCGGGAACTGCCATACTGATGGCTGTAAGAGAAGGATATTTTATAAGAGTCTCTTCAATCAAAGAAAGGATGTTATCCAGTGCGGAATGATTCTTATCAGTTGTTCTGATCTTTTTTATATAGAGGGGTTCAATGGATTCTTCCGAAAACAATCCTGTCCGAATATTTGTCCCTCCGATATCAAATGCTAGAATCGTTTTCATGGCACTGATTATACTAATTTTTTCACAGAAGAAGTTGACGAATGGGTAAATCACTGCTATTATGCAGGCTGATGGGTGAAATTTCTACCAATCTCAAGCGAAGACTCCAAAGCACTATCAGCAAAATTATGCGCTGGCTGAAACCCGGCATCAATATCAAACGCTGGCTGCTGGTGATGCTGATCGGGATCCTGTGCTTCGCATTTTTCCTGACCCTGCAGCTTGATGCGAAAAATGAGCAGGAAATTCGCTTTTTAACTTTCTCGATTACTAACACATCATTTTTAAGAGGCATTCTTCTAGCAGCCGGTGTGCTTCTATCTGCATACGGCTTTTATCGTTTTTATCATTCACTCATGCGCCCCTTTATCAAACCTGGCACCCCATTGCTGGATACGATTTCCAGTTTTCAAAAAAGGGAAAAAGGACCACGCATCGTCACCATTGGTGGCGGCAATGGGCTGGCAACCCTGCTGCGCGGATTGAAGCTGCATTCTCATAACCTTACCGCGGTTGTTACGGTGGCAGATGATGGCGGCTCATCAGGGCAGTTAAGGCAGAGCCTTGGAATTCTTCCTCCCGGAGATATTCGCAACTGCCTGACAGCCCTTTCCAACGACGAAGAATTACTGACACAGGTTTTCCAGTACCGCTTTGGACAAAGAGCGGGAGTGAACGGTCACTCGCTGGGAAATCTTCTCATCAGCGCGCTGACCGATATCACGGGCAGTTTTGAAGAGGCAGTGGCTGAATCGGGGCGTGTTCTGGCTATTCGCGGTCAGGTGCTGCCATCGACCCTGCATAACGTCAATCTGGTGGCTGAAATTGAGAATAGAGAGAAACAAGAAGTAGTGAATATTGCCGGGGAGAGCCGTATTGCTTTGGTTGAAGGAAAGATCAGACGTGTATGGATCGATCCGGATAATCCTTTACCTTATCCTCCGGCTGTACAGGCGATCTTAGGGGCAAACCTGATCGTTATCGGTCCGGGCAGTCTTTATACCAGTATTCTTCCCAACTTGCTGGTTCCAGGGATCGTTGAAGCGATCAATTCCAGCAAAGCTATGAAATTTTTTATCTGCAATGTCGCCAATGAGCACGGCGAAACCGATGGCTACCGCTGCATCGATCATATTCGCGTTATTGAACAGCATCTCAGCGATATCCATTTTGATGTCATCATCTGCAACAACAATTTCGATCCAAAGCTTCCGGCAGGAGTGGAATGGGTGATGCCTGATGTTCAGTTTGAGGAACAGTATTCCATTTATTATGCTTCGCTGGTAGATAAAGAATACCCATGGCGTCACGATTATCAAAAATTGGCGCAGGTTGTGGTCGATCTGCTGGAAGAAAAAACCGGTCCGTTAACAAAATCATAAGACACGCAAAATAAAGGCGTGGTAAAATACAAAAAAATCTCGGAGGAGTACGGTTATGGCAGTAAAAGTTGGAATTAATGGATTTGGCCGTATTGGTCGCCAAGTATTAAAAGCTATCAAAGAACGACATGGAAGTGAATTAGAAGTAGTCGCAGTAAATGATCTTTTTTCTGCAGCTACCAATGCCCATTTGTTTAAATACGATTCAAATTACGGCACCTATCCCGGTCCTGTAACAGTAGAGGGTGATTCTATTGTTATTGATGGAAAACCGGTAAAAGTTTTAGCAGAGAAAGATCCCGGGAACCTTCCCTGGAAGGATCTCGGCGTTGATATTGTCATTGAATCAACTGGTATTTTCAAAGATAAATTGGGTGATCCTGCCAAGGGAAAACCCGGTGCAGTAGCTCATATTGAAAAAGGCGGAGCAAAGAAAGTCATTATTTCTGCTCCTGCCAAACATGAAGATATCACGATCGTGCTGGGTGTAAATGATGAAATGTATGATCCCGCGAATCATCATGTCATTTCCAATGCATCCTGCACTACCAACTGTCTGGCTCCCGCAGTGAAGATCGTCCATGATAATTGGACGGTTACCCGCGGTATGATGACGACCATTCACTCTTACACAAATGATCAGAAGATCCTTGATCTTGCCCACAGCGACCTGCGCAGAGCACGCGCTGCAGCTTTAAACATCATTCCCACCACCACAGGCGCAGCAAAAGCTGTTGCCCTGGTAATTCCTGATCTGAAGGGTAAATTCGATGGAATGGCATTGCGCGTTCCAACTCCCACAGTTTCTATTGTGGATTTCGTTGCTACGGTTGAAAAACCAACATCAGTAGAAGAGTTGAACGCTGCCTTCAAGGAAGCATCAGAAGGGAAATTGAAGGGCATTCTCGGTTACTGCACAGAACCATTGGTTTCTATGGATTTCAAGGGTGATTCTCATTCATCCATTATTGACAGCCAGCTGACCATGGTAATGGGTGGAACCATGATCAAGATCGTGACCTGGTATGACAATGAATGGGGTTACTCCTGCCGTACCGCCGATCTGGCAGCAAAGATTGCAAAAGACCTGTAAATTTCTAATAGACTTCATGTAAAATGAAAGGCATAATCTAGCAAGAAAAATCCGATTATGCCTTTTTTATATCTTGAAATGAGAGGAAGCTATGTTTGCAAAAAAGACAATCAAAGATATCGATGTCAAAAATAAGAAAGTACTTGTACGGGTTGATTTCAACGTCCCTTTGAAAGACGGAAAAGTCAATGATGATACCCGCATTCGTGCAGCTTTGCCAACCATTCAATATTTGCTGGAGAATAATGCAGCAGTTATCCTCTGCTCTCACCTAGGCAGACCCAAAGACTGCGTTGATCCGCAGTATAGTTTAAAACCGGTAGCCGAATATCTTGGTACATTGATCCCGCAAAAAGTGATTTTTGCAGAAGATTGTATCGGACCTGTGGCAAAAACTGCAGCAGACACATTGAAAAATGGGGAAGTTTTGGTGCTTGAGAACACTCGTTTTCATGCAGAAGAGAAGAAAAACGATCCAGAGATGGCAAAGCAGTTAGCCAGCCTGGCGGATATTTTTGTCAATGACGCATTCGGTTCAGCGCATCGTGCGCATGCATCCACAGCGGGTGTGGCAGCTTATTTACCGGCAGTTGCGGGTTTCTTGATGGAAAAAGAGATCCAGTATTTGGGGCAGGCAATTGAAGACCCAAAGCGACCCTTTGTAGCGATTCTGGGCGGTGCCAAGGTCAGTGATAAGATCGGTGTGATCCGCAACCTCTTGAAAAAAGCTGACGAAGTATTGATCGGCGGTGGTATGGCGAATACCTTCTTCAAAGCGCAGGGATACCCGGTGGGAGACTCACTGGTAGAAGACGAGGTTCTGGATGTGGCTCGTGAGCTGGTAAAAGAAGGAACCACCAAGCTGCATTTGCCGGTGGATGTGGTCATCGCGGATAAATTCGAAGATGGAGCAGCAAAGAAAATCATGCCAACCGGACCTATTCCTGATGGATGGCGGATTCTGGATATCGGACCTGACACGGTTGCGCAGTACTCCAAAGTGATCGCCAATGCCAAGACTGTCGTCTGGAACGGTCCCATGGGTGTTTTTGAATTCCCCAATTTTGCAGAAGGAACGTTCGCGATTGCCAAAGCAGTAGCTGAAAGCAGTGCGGTCAGCATCATTGGCGGTGGTGATTCCGTTTCAGCCGTGAACAAATCTGGTCTTGCAGACAAGATATCCCACATCTCAACCGGTGGGGGTGCCTCACTGGAAATGCTGGAGGGATTGGAACTACCGGGTTTGGCAGTTTTACAGGATAAATAAAGTAAAAAGGAGCTCGCAAGAGCTCCTTTTTTGCTGGACAAAATGGATACTGTCTAGTAAAATCGAACCTTGCAAGAATGCAATTTTTGGAGGTTGTTTTGGCAAATATTAAATCTGCTATTAAAAGAAATAAGCAAAATGAAAAGAAGCGACAGGCAAATCGAGTATTTCGAGGGCAGGCTCGTACGGCTGTTAAAAAAGCACGTGTTGCTTTGAAAGATGAGAAAAAAGAAGAAGCACAGGCAAAAGTAATGGAAGCCGTGAAAGCTCTTGATAAAGCAGCCAGCAAAGGTGTTATTCATAAGAATAATGCTGCACGTCGAAAAAGCCGTTTAATGAAGCAGTTCGTTGCCCTCGAGAAATAACCTTCTCTGATCTTTTTTATTTCTTCGAGTTTGAATGCGGGAGGGCAGTTCTCCCGCTTTTCAATTTATAAGGTCTTATGTTTGACAAATATAAAACACAAATCGAAGAACAGCTTGAACAGATCCTGAAGCAGGAGGGGATCAAACCTGAAGGATTTCAATGGAGTGATATCCCTTTCAGCGGTCAGTGGGGAATTTCTACATCATTTTTTCAAATTGCAGCTCAAGAGGCTCATTCAGGGAAAAAAATAAATGTACCACAGCGAGCAGCAGAACTGGCTGCCCTGTGTGCTGATAAACTGGTATTACCTGAAGATTTCAATAAATGTGAAGCGGTAAAGGGTTATTTAAATATCTACTTCCAGCCTGAGAGTTTTTCACGCATGGTGATCGATCGGGTTCTCACCGAAAAAAAAGAATTTGGTTCTCTACCGAATGCCCATCAAAAAGTGATGGTGGAATTTTCCCAGCCGAATACACACAAAGCTTTTCATGTGGGTCATTTAAGAAACATGGTTCTGGGAGCATCTGTTTCCAACATCCTGGAATTCGGCGGGAATGAGGTCATCCGGGCGAATTACCTGGGTGATATCGGTTTGCATGTCATCACCTGGCTGTGGAATTATGAGAAATTCCATGATGGAGAAAAACCACCCAAAGAAAATACCACCAGCTGGATCGGGAATTTGTATGCCGAGGCGATCAAACGCCGTGAAGAATCAGAAGAAAATGAAGAAGCCGTGCGCAATTACTTTAGAGCATGGGATGCGCATGATCCTGAAATTTTAGCTTTATGGAAAGAGACACGCCAATGGTCGCTGGATGCGTTTAAGCAGATCTATGACGTGCTGGATATTCATTTTGACAAATTGTATTTTGAAAGTGAAGTAGAGCATGAGGGAAAGGATTTTGTAGAAAACCTCATTCAAAAAGGACTGGCAAAAGATGAACGCCCTGAAGGAGCAGTGATCATTGATCTGGATGCGGTCCTTGGTACAAAGGAAGAATATCGGGTGCTCGTTCTTTTACGCTCGGATGGCACTTCCTTATATGCAACCAAAGATATTCCATTAGCTGTAAAGAAGTTCGAAGAATTCGATCTGGATCGTTCCATTTACGTGGTGGATGTGCGCCAGTCGCTGTACTTGAAGCAGATATTCAAAGTGCTGGAACTGATGGGATACCCCTGGGCAAAAAAGTGCTATCACCTGGCTTATGAGATCGTGAACCTGCCGGGGAATGTAACGCTTGCTTCCCGCGAGGGAACCGTGGTGCTGCTGGAAGATCTCATTCACGAAGCAGAAAAGCGCGCCATGGTCATTGTTGACCAGAAAAACCCTGAACTGCCGCTTGAACAAAAAGAAAAAATCGCCAGAATGGTGGCGCTGGGTTCGATCAAGTATTCTCTGTTGTCGCGGGATAACACTCGCATCGTAACCTTTGATTGGGAATCTGCCCTGGATGTCAACGGGCAGGCGGCTCCTTATATTCAATATGCAGCTGTCCGCGCAAACAGCATCTTACGGAAAGTGGATTATAAAATTCCGAATGCTGCAGCTATTAAATACGATCTCGATACGAAAGAAATTGTGCTGGTTGATCTACTCTCGCGTTTCCCGCAGGAAGTTGCAAAAGCGAGCAAAGAATTGAAACCACTGCAAATAGCGAATTATGCCTATGATGTTGCCAAGGCATTTAATGATTTCTACACCAACTGCCATGTCCTTTCAGCAAAAGATGAGGTTCGTTCTTTCCGATTAAGACTTGTAGCAGCCGCAAAACAGACTATTATTAATAGTCTGGGTTTGTTAGGAATCGAAGTCCCAGAAATCATGTAATTACATTTATAGAAGGAGAGTTGCATGGGAAAAACGCGAACTATCATAATGGGCGCTGCTGGTAGAGATTTCCATAATTTCAATGTGTATTTCCGAGATAATGCGGAGTATGAAGTTGTAGCTTTTACCGCCACCCAAATCCCAAATATTGATGAAAGAAAATACCCGAAAGAATTAGCAGGATCGTTATATCCTCAGGGAATTCCGATCTATCCCGAGAGTGATCTGGAAAAATTGATCGCCGAAAAGAAGGTTGAACTGGTTGTGTTTGCTTACAGCGATGTACCACATGAGTATGTGATGCATAAAGCCTGCCTGGTAAATGCCTGCGGTGCAGATTTCCGTCTGATGGGAACCAATACCACCCAAATTAAATCAACCAAACCGGTTGTTTCCATCTGCGCAGTTCGCACCGGTTGTGGAAAGAGCCAGACTACCCGTCTTGTTTCAAAGATCCTGATCGATATGGGATATAAAGTTGCTGCTATCCGCCACCCGATGCCGTATGGAGATCTGGTAAAACAAAAAGTACAGCGTTTTGCCGATTATGCTGACCTGGACAAGCACGAATGCACGATTGAGGAAAGAGAAGAATACGAACCCCATATCGATAACGGCGTGCTGGTCTTTGCAGGCGTGGATTATGAAGCGATATTGCGGGAAGCCGAAAAAGAAGCCGATATCATCCTGTGGGATGGTGGAAATAATGATATTCCATTCTATAAATCTGATCTCTCCATCGTGGTTGCTGATCCACACCGCCCCGGGCATGAAGTGAAGTATTATCCCGGCGAAACAAACCTGTATCTTGCGGATGTATTTGTGATTAATAAAGTGGATACCGCCGAGCCAGAAAATGTCATCAGCGTGCGAGAAAACCTGCGCAGGCTCAATCCTGATGCAGTGATCATCGAAGGCGCTTCACCACTGTTTGTGGATGATCCGGATGGCATCAAGGGGAAGCGAGTTCTGGTGATCGAAGATGGACCAACCCTGACGCACGGTGGAATGGCATATGGAGCCGGATGGGTCGCTGCCAAGCGCTTCGGCGCCGGTGAGATCGTCGATCCGCGACCATTCGCCGTTGGCTCTATTGCCGCAACCTATAAAAAATATCCTGGGACAGGAACTATTTTGCCTGCCATGGGATATGGGGATGCCATGGTCAAGGATCTTGAAAAAACCATCAATGCTTCTGATGTTGATATGGTTCTTTCAGGAACACCTATTGATCTCACACGAATCATCAAGATAAATAAACCAATGCAGCGCGTTCGCTATGAATTGCAGGAAATCGGTGTTCCTACACTGAAAGATATCCTTGAGAAGAAATTTAAAAAATAGATAATAAATGTCTAATAGAGGAGGCGCCTTTTGGGCAGCCTCCTCTTTTTGGTTATAATATCAGCATGTTTGTAGACGAAGCACAAATTCATGTACGATCCGGCAAGGGCGGCGATGGGATGATGCATTTTAGGAAAGAGAAATTTGTCAACCGCGGTGGTCCTGATGGAGGAAATGGGGGGCGCGGAGGTGATATTGTTTTTTCTGTTAATCCTCATTTGAATACCCTGTTTAAATTTCAGCATAACCACTGGTATGTTGCAGAAGATGGAAAGCGCGGAGGTTCTTCCAATCAAACCGGAAAATCCGCTGAGGCACTAGTCATCGAAGTGCCGCCGGGAACGGTCATTCACGAAGAAAAAACAAATCGTGTTCTGGCTGATCTGACGCAAGAGGGGCAGTCGGTCATTCTATGCAAAGGTGGTAGAGGTGGGAGAGGAAATGCCCACTTCGCGAATTCCATGCATCAGGCTCCACGCATTGCGGAACGAGGAGAACCCGGGCAGGAATTGGACCTGCGGTTAGAACTGAAATTGATCGCCGATGTTGGGATCATTGGTATGCCAAATGCGGGAAAATCAAGTTTTTTGTCTGTCGTTACCAACGCAAAGCCCAAGATCGCCGATTATCCATTTACCACACTGGTACCCAATTTAGGAGTCGCGGCGCTGGATATGGATACCTCTCTGGTGCTGGCGGATATTCCGGGGCTGATCGAAGGTGCCCATATGGGAATCGGGCTGGGTGACACATTCTTAAAACACATTCAGCGCACAAAGGTATTGATCCATGTGCTGGATGGAAGTTCGCAGGATGCGATGGCTGATTTTTCACAGATCAATACAGAATTATCTCTCTTTGATCCAAAATTGAAAGAAAAACCACAGATCGTTGTGTTGAATAAAATGGATCTTCCGGATATGGAAGAGAAATATTCTGTTTTGAAAAAGCAGTTCAAGAAAATTGGCGTCAATTTATTCTCCTGTTCAGCGCTTCAAAAGAAAAATTTAAACGAAATTCTCTGGAAAACATATGAGATGTTGAAGTCTATTCCTGATAAAGCTGTTGAAACTGAAATACCGCTCTATACAGCGGAAGTGGATGAAAAAGCTTTTACTGTTGCATCTACCGGTGAAGGATATGAGGTAAAAGGAGTCGCTATTGAGCGGGCTGCGGCAATGACTTACTGGGATAATTATGAATCCATCCGCCGTTTTCAGCGTATACTGCAGGCACTTGGCATCACCGAGGCACTGCGTGAAGCGGGAGTTCAAGAGGGGAACTCTGTTAAGATCGGTGAGTATGAGTTAAGCTGGACAAATGAATTTGGAAATTACGAGTAAAAGAGGTAACGTATATGCGATTAGGTATCTTCGGCGGCACATTTGATCCACCTCACGTAGGGCATTTGATCCTGGCAATGGAAGCGTTTGACCAATTGAACCTGGATAAGGTATTCTGGGCGATCGCCCCCGATCCACCCCATAAAATGGGAAAACCTATGACCAGCATTGAAAAAAGAATTACGATGGTAGAAGCGGCGATCGATGGGGATGAGATGTTTTCCCTTTCCAGGGTGGATATCGACCGACCGGGTCCTCACTATGTGCTGGATACCATGCTGCTGCTGCATGAAGAATTTCCTGACGATTGTCTGGTGTTTATTATGGGCGGTGATTCTCTGCATGATCTACCAAGCTGGCATGAGGCGCAAAAATTTATTGACCAGTGCGCAAGCATTGGAGTGATGCGCAGACCGGGGGAAACCATCGATCTCTCTCACCTGGAGCAAGAACTGACCGGCATCAAAGAGAAAATTGAATTTATCGATGCGCCTTTGTTGGAAATTTCTTCCAACAAGATCAGAGCCCTGGCATATAAGAAAAAGCCGTTCCGATATTATTTACCGTCGGGAGTTTATGACCAAATTATTGAAATGGGATTATATAATACAGAAGGACCATTGAAGGAGTGATGCGATGAAAAAAGGAATAGTATTGATCGTATTGGTTGTATTTCTTTTCTTGTCTTCCTGTATCCAGCTGGAAGGTGTTTCTACTGCCACCCCCACCACCGTGGTGTATACGCAAACGGCTGTTCAAGTAGCAACGATGGATATTGAGCCAACCAATACAGTTGAATCGACTGTTCCCACGGCAACAGAAGAAGTTGTTTCTACTGAAACAGTGGTACCCAGTTTGACTCCTACCAGCCTGCCTTCTGCTACTCCTACCCAGCTTCCTTTTGCGATCCAGGCTGACACACCAGTCTATACAGAGAATTACGCTTATCCTGATGCCGGCTGCAATTGGCTGGGGGTGGGTGGTCAGATATTTGACAGCGATGGGGAACCGATCATCAATCTGGTGATCTGGATCCGCGGCTCGATCAATGAGCAGCCTTTTGAGGCGATTGCATTGACAGGTACTGCCGAAGGCGCGAAATACGGACCGGGAGGATATGAAGCAGTTCTCAAAAATTCCGTACTGGAAACCAGTGACGTCTTTTCCATTCAAGTCCTTGATTTGAATGGAAATATTCTCACCGAACCATATTTCTTTGATACTTTCGATCAGTGCGATCAAAACCTGATCATCATTAACTTCGTACGAAAATAAAAAGAAATTTCATTCCTGAAAGAGGTTTTCCATGGACTCGAATGATGGTTTTATTCTGTTTGATTATATTAAAAAATTGCTGGCTGGCTGGAAGCGTATTGCCATCTTGATGGTGATCGGCGGCTTATGCGGGATGGCTGCTGGCAAACTGCTTACCCCAATTTATGAAACAAAAGCTGCCATCGCGGTAACCATCGATTACACCCGCACCGGCGCTCTTTCGGATATTCAAGAAGACCAGGCTATGCGTGGTCTGGGCTGCCTGATCGATTCTGAGATTGTCAGGCAGGCAGTTCTAACTCAGGCGGAAGAAAATGGTATTCAGTTCGATGAGCAAAGTCTGGCGGAAAATTTCACGCTGGAGCGGGAAGATTTCCGCTGGCTCTTGCGTGTACGAGATGCGGATCCGCAGAAGGCAGCAGACCTGGCTAATTTATGGGCACAACAAGCCATGAGCACTCTGGATGCAGCCATGCTGCATGCCATTGCCGCTGATCATTATCAGCAGTACCTGGATTCACTGGATTACTGCCTGCAGCGTCAGGCGCCTGAAGGTACGAGCAGCGAGCCCTGTGCGAACATTGATTTCATATATTTAAGCGGTGAAATAGAAAAAACCTCAGCGGCAATTCGAGAAGAACAAAGTCTGAGTTATGGCTTGATGCCCGCCCTGCAGTTCTTCCTGGCTGATGAAGCCCCATTGAACACCGCTGCTGTGCAGGGAACGACCGGCATCCTCGTCTTCTCCGGCGCGATACTGGGTTTTCTGGTCGCCGTCCTTCTACCGAACAAAGAGAAGGAATAGATGAATTCAAAGAACACACTCTGGCTTGCCGCACAAAAGATCGCAGATATCCTGTGGATCATCATGGTTGCTTTGCTGCCGATCACCAGCATGCCTGTTATTGCCCGCCTGCTGGGTTCTGATACAGTTGCTGCTCCTTCTATCCTTGCTGTATTTTTCCTGATATTGGTATGGTTCATTCCCTATCTCTGGCGGAGGGGGAAGATGGTCAGGGAAAGTATTCCTTTGCTGTGTTTTGTTGTGGTTGCATTGGCTGCAACCGTGCTTTCCAGTTTTCATATCATCCCGCCTTATAAAGATATCCCTTATCTCAAGAATTCGATAGAAGCGATCGTTACACTTTTGATCGGAGTTGCTTTTTTCCTTGTCACCTCGACTTATATAAAAGATGAAGAAAAAGCCCGGCTGACCCTGAAAGTGATCAACTGGAGTGGGATTGTTATGTTCATCTGGACCGGTTTTCAGGTGGTTGCCTGGCATGGTTTCGGTCACTACCCGGGCTGGATGTTTGATCTGCAGGGACTGATCTCTTCTCGTGTACTGTACAGGCAGCGGGTGAATGGATTGGCGCTGGAACCTTCGTGGTTTGCCCATCAATTGAATATGGTGTACCTGCCTATCTGGATGGCAGCTACGATCAAGGGCGTTACTGCTTTCAAGAAGCGCTGGGGTTTTCTTACGGTTGAGAGCATGCTGCTGGTCGTAGGCATTGGTTCACTCATGCTGACCCTTTCGCGGGTGGGTTGGGGTGGATTCTTATTGATGTTCACCTTCCTCTTTGTGAAGCTGCATTCTTTTCTGGTAAAGAAAGGAATGGCTTTTATTCTGAGGAAGAAAGAGAATTTTTCTGAGAAGAATCAAAAACAGGTGAAACTGATCATTTCGGTCTTTTTCATATTTATCTATCTCCTGATTATCTTAACAGCCCTGTATGTGTTTTCACGGATCGATCCGCGAATGGCATCTCTATTTGATTTTTCGGTTGGAACCGATAATCCGCTGCTGGCTTATTTCAATGAGTTGAGTTTCGGAGAACGGGTTGTATACTGGCTGGCTGGTTGGAATGTTTTTACAGAATATCCTGTATTGGGGGTTGGATTGGGAAATGCAGGTTATTATTTCCCTAAAGCCATAACTCCATACGGCTGGACGCTGATCGAAGTTCGTGAGCTTGCTTATCGTACATCCATTTTATTGAATGTGAAAAGTCTATGGGCGCGCCTGCTCGCAGAAACCGGGTTGGTGGGATTCGCGGTTTTTTGCGGGTGGCTGTATTCACTGGCAAGAAAGTTCGTGAAGCGGGCTGAGATGAAGCACAATATAAAAGGCGTTTTTGCGTTATCCGGCGTTTTTATTTTATGCGCCCTGCTGGCAGAAGGTTTCAGTATCGATTCTTTCGCTATGCCCTATATGTGGGTCGGCTTGGGATTGGCAGCATCAGATCTGACTGCGTTAAAAAGTAAAGGATCATAGATTGAAGAAAAGTTTGTTTTTCCTTGCGTTTGTGTCTATTTCCCTCCTATTTGGATCAGGATCGACCTGTCTGGGGTCAAGAAGCCTTCAGGAAGGGGAAGTTGAACTTTCCCCCGAACAGCAGAATCTTCAAAATATCGAAGAAGTGATTGTCCCGATCTATGATGCGTATGAAACTGCCATGAAATATAAGCATATTTCCATCGATCCGGATGAACCGGCTCATGAGAAGATCGATTATTTGGTGGGAGACAGCCGTGATTTCTTTGTGCTGGATTCGGTCACCAATCAATATTCTTCGGTAACGGCAGATCTTGTGTATATCACTCCGCATCTTTATTTCTGGATACAGGATGGCGTGGATTATGAAATGGAAGATGTGGAGAACCTCTGTGAGACATTTGAAAATCAGATCTATCCACTAAATCGCGAGTTTTTCGGCAGTGAAGATACACCGGGTATAGACCAGGATGAACATTTATTTATTCTCTACAACAACCAGATGAATGGAGCTGCGGGATATTTTTCTTCTGCGGATACCTTTCCACGAGAGATCGAACCTTATTCCAACGAGGCGGAAATATTCATGCTGTCCGCGGTATCTGCGAGACTGGGGCAGGAATATACCTACAGTATACTGGCGCATGAGTTTCAGCATATGATCCATCAGAATCTTGATTCCAATGAAAGCACATGGGTCAATGAGGGCTTTTCTGAGCTGGCTATGCGGCTCAATGGATACGGTACGGGTGGCTCTGATTGGCTGTATGCGCGCGATCCGGATATTCAGCTTGATTTTTGGCCTCGGGATGAGGTGGAAAGCACCCTTCCGCATTATGGCGCTTCCTTCCTGTTCATGACGTATCTATACGATCGTTTTGGAGAAGATTTTTCCAAGGCTCTGGTTTCCAATCCATTAGATGGATTCACTGCCATTGACGCCGAACTGGCGAAATTATCAGAAAATAATGCTGCAGAACAGCCTCTAAACAGCGATGATGTTTTTCAAGATTGGGCTGTGGCGAATTTGCTGCAGGATAATTCTCTGGGTGATGGTGAATTTGGTTATTTGGATTTTCCCGATCTATCCAGTTTTCGGGTAGATGGTGCGATCGACTGCGAAAACATGACCGACGGATCTTATACCGTTCGACAATATGGCGTGGATTATTTCGATGTCGATTGCGAGCAGCCCTTCACCCTGCAGTTCACAGGGCAGCAGACTGTGCCGGTGATCCCGGCAGACCCGCATTCGGGTGAGTATTATTTCTGGTCGAATAAAGGCGACCAGAGCACAATGACCCTGACACAGACTTTTGATTTTACCGATGTGGAAGGTCCAATCCTGCTGAAATATTATGTCTGGTATGATCTGGAAACCGATTGGGATTATGCATATCTCCTTGCCAGTGAAGATGGAGAAAATTGGGATCAATTGAACCCGCAGCACTGCTCGGAAGAAAACATCACCGGATCGAATCAGGGCTGTGGATATAATGGGGCAAGCGATGGTTGGGTACAGGAAGTGGTCGATCTCTCGCAGTATGCCGGAAAAATGATCACGCTGCAGTTTGAATACCTGACAGATGCTTCTCTGAATGGAGAGGGGTTTGTGCTGGATGATATCAGCATCGACAGCATTTCATATCAAACCGATTTTGAAACGGATGATGGCGGGTGGAAAGCAGAAGGCTTTGTCCGCATTATGAATATTCTCCCGCAAACATATCGGGTCACCATGATCGAAAAAAGTGGAGAGCAAACACGCATAACCCGCATGACCGTTCAGGGTGATGATGTTTTGAATCTTGAAATGAACCCGCAGGAAAATGATGAAATATATTTAGTCGTAAGCGGAACCACGCGTTTTACAGAAGTACCGGCAGAATACTCTTTGAAAATAATAGATCAGACCGGGAACTGAAAGACCTTATATGATCTCTTCTTCCAGTTCCTGCTTGCGCTGCTCTGCGGCTTTCTTTACTTCAACAGAGATTTGATCTGCTTTTTCCTGTAAATCTTTAAGCAGTTCTTCACCACTTTTCGGAGCGAAGAGGAGAGCCAGTATGCTTCCAACTGCAGCCCCTAAAAAAGCACCTGCAAGAAAATTTGATGTTTTGCTCATGATTCTCCTTACTGAAATCCATTATAGCCAAATGTCGGATGGACAACCGTTATTTTAAGTATAATGTAAAGATGTATGTTTAAGAAATACAAAAATCGTGGTTTTGATGGTTTATCCTGCCTATCACTGATCTTGATGGTATTTCTTTCTGCGTATTCCCTTGAATCAACTCACTGGACCGAGAATCTAAATCTTGTCACAAGCCTGGCTTGTATCGGGGTGATCCTTGGGCTGGCACTGGGAACCACTTCTTTTCGCAAGAAACAGCTTTTCCTGATTTCCTCTCTTTACAGTCTGGTAATCCTTTTCCTGTTTTTGATCGTAATTCCCACTCAAAAAAACTTATGGGCTGAGAGCTGGTTGATCATCGTGGAGCGTGCCCGTACGGCGGTCAGCGCTTTGCTGCAGGGAGAACCGGTGCCGGATAATATTCTGTTCATTCTCATCACAGGTTCTATGTACTGGGTGCTCTCATTATGGGCTGGTATTGATTTGATCAGGAAGAAAAATCCCTGGATACCGCTGGGTATCCTGGCTGTCAGCGTGATAGCAACGCAGTTTTTTCAGCTCACTGCCTATCGCAGCGCTTTGCTGAGCGGAATATTTTTCTTCCTTTTACTATTTCTGGCGGGTCGCCTACGTTATCTTGAAGTGCATCAAGAGTGGAAAGAACAGCGAGCGTATGAAGATCATGAATCCGCGGTTGTCTTTTTACGAACAACCCTGTTTCTCTCGATCTTTTTAATCATCCTTGCCTGGGGGACTCCATTTGTTATTGATGTGGCTACTCCGGGTACAAAACAACATAAAGCATTCGTGCAGACCATGGAAGATAGCGGGGATTTTTTCTCTGATTTCTTTTCTTCTTTCAGATCGCAGCCAATTCAGAAAGAAACTGTTTTCGGCGATACCTTTCAGCTTGGTTTGTCGCAGCCATTGGGGGAAGAGGTCTTATTTACTGCCATTGCCCCCAGCGATGATTTTATTAGCGGTAATTATTACTGGAAAGCGCGCAGTTATTCTACGTATGATAATGGAAAATGGAGTTCTATTGATGTTGAGGGGCAATCGATCGAGGCAGATACCCTGATTCAATTTCCCAATATGGAGCAGTACGAAACCGGCAATTTCATATTTGTTGTCAATGCTGAGCTGAGCTACTATTATCTACCTGGAATAACTGTCTCAATTGATAAACCGGCGCGCATCACGGAGATATTCAAAGACACACAAGATTTTGATGTGCTTGCCTGGAAGCCGTTTTTGCCATTGGAAGAAAATGATTCATACCAATCTGAATCATATTTCCTGTCTTTAACTTATGAAGCATTGGCAGAAGCCGGCGGTTCTTATCCTGCCCGGGTGAAAAATATTTACCTGCAGCTTCCGGAGAATTTTTCAAGCCGCTTCCGCCAGCTTGCTAGAGCGATCACCGATGGATTGGATTCTGATTTTGAGAAAACCCTGGCAATCACAAATTACCTGCGCAGCCAGATGACCTACACAACAGATATCGATGAAATCCCTCAAAATTTAGATCCGGTTTTCTGGTTCTTATTTGAAACCAAAAGCGGTTACTGCAATTATTATGCTTCCTCTGAGGTGCTTCTTCTGCGTTCCATCGGCATTCCCGCCCGTCTGGCTGCGGGGTATGCGCAGGGAGTGGAGATCGAGAGGGATAAGGTATTTGAAGTCCGCAGTAAAGATAGCCATGTATGGGTTGAAGTATATTTCCCGGAAATAGGCTGGGTGATCTTTGAACCAACCAGCGCTCAACCAGCGGTATATTTTCCTTCCGAAGCTGCTTTGATAGAAGAAAATGAATCCATCGAAAATGATCAGTTGGATTGGGCGAGACAAACAGCTTTAAGTGATATACAAACGAATGCGAATGATTCTTCGCGTTATGAGGCGATCGAAAGGCGTCTGGCAGAGCAGGGGGAGGGATTATATGATTTTGGTGGAATTGTCGAACCTTCAAGCAATTGGCTGCTGCCGGGTGCCGTCGCATTTGCTGCAGCGGGATTCATCCTGTTCCTGTTCTTTGGAAAATTGAGATATCAGGGAACCACAGTAGTGCTGCAAGAATATCTGGTTCTTTCACTTGAACGATCCGGGAAAACGCCTCCCCACTGGATGAAGGCATGGGCAGATTACCGGTCAATGTCTTCTCTACAGCGCAGTTTCATGCAGTTTGACCATTACCTGAATGCCTTTGATGCAGGCGAAACTCCACAAAGGACACCTTTGGAAAAAGCCCGTTTGCTCCAGAAATTTGTACCAAAAGCGGCGGGTGAAATAGAAAACATTCTGCAGGAATACCAGGAAGAGATCTACAGCGCGCGAACCGTAGAGGAACGCGACCTGCGAAAACCATTCCGCCGTCTTCGCAAAGAAGTAGCTCTTGCTTTGCTTGTTTATAAATTCAATCTGTTATGGAAGAAATTGTCGAATAAGTAATACCTTGAACAGTCAGTTCTGCTCTTAACTGCAGAAGCATGGAGAAAGTATTAAGAATATATGTAAATCCGCTGCCTTCACGGCAGATGGAGGCTGCCGCACTGGCATTCGCCGCACATTCTTCCAGAGATAGACCATTTTCAAAGCTGCCCAGGAATGCACCGCAAAAGCAGTCATCTTCTCCGATCGGATCAACGGTGAAAACAGAGCAATCTGGAATGATGCAGAGCCGCTGGCTTTCCGCACTCATCAAGAAATATCCTCCCTTTTTCTCTTTGATAATGAATGTTTTTGCTCCAAAGTTTTGCAAAGCTTCAAGCATCATTCTATATCGGCTGAAGCGGGTTTTAAATAGAGCCCTGATCTCGTGTTCGGTGGTAAAGAAGAAATCCACACCATCTAAAAGGCTTGAAATAGCAGCCAGTTTACCCGGGATCATGTAGGATGAGGAAGACCGCAGGAAAATAGTTTCCACTCCTCTGGCGCGCAGCGAAGGAGGACATGAAAAGTGAGCCGTATAGTTGAGAGGGGTGATCAATAATGCTCTGGCTCCGCTGTATTCTGGTGGAAAATCGGAGGATGTGAGGGACAGATTTTCTGCCCGTTTTATTTCTTTCGTGAAGTGGGTTTTGTTTTCCCACGAAAGCAGGGATTTTGGAACCGGATGACCCAGTTCATAAAAATGGCGCATATAGTTTGCAGTATCCCATCGATCCCGGCTGTAGATGCGGTAATAACGGATATCATCGATCGGAAAAGGGCAGGGGAAAATACCATGCAGATCAGCATCAATTTTTTCAAGCTCTTTGCTGAATTCATCGAGCAGCGTTTTATTTGTTTTCGCGATCAATCCAATTTTCTTGTTGAACAGGGCATGTCCGCTGGCTGCATATAATAAACTTCCCCCGGGACGATCAATACTCACCTGGTTTAAATTATTGATGATTGTTTCTCGGTCAATAACTCCGCAAATGATGGTTTGGATGTTTTTTTCAATGGACATGTTGCGGGTACCGCTTGTTTTATGTTTTTCTGAGTAGGTTGATTAAGCTGCGTGCAAAATTGACCGTTTGAAGTCCGATCTGGATCCCTTTTTGCGGGGACACCTGAACAGGTTTTTCTTCATATTCAGAAGATTTTATCAAGTTATGAGCAACGGTTAGCCCAATCAGCGCACCAACTGTGCCACCGATGATATAGATCCAGCTTTTATTATTATTCTCTTCCATCTTCTTCATCCTTCTCCTGTTTTCTAAACCAGGCAGATGGTCCTGAAAAGATCGTGATCGTCTTCTTACTGACCTGCTGTGTTTTTTGGCTGATACGGGAGGAATATCCCTGTGCGGTTCCCAGCCAGCCGTGAATTTTTGTATGGGATAGATTTACAAAAGAGATACAGGCAATGAAAATGATCGGTATGATTACCGATAAAGCGATCACAGGGGCGAGCAAATAAATCAATGAGACATCTGCCCATTGAGCAAGTCCACTCCCTTCACCACCTGCGGTAGATGCGAAGAGGAAATATGCCAGTATTCCCACAAGGATTAAAACAACGATCAAAGGAACCCAAATTTGCCAGATGGCGCTTTTTCTGCTCATAACGAATTACTCACCTCTTTATTTTATCTTATTCACGCAGAGAGTTGATCAGGTTCAGCATCTCTGTATCCGGTTCCAGATCCTGTGCTTCCATGATCCGATCCCAGGTGATCAGGATTCCGGGAGTATATTTATCATCCACTGCCAGACTGGCATTCACCAGTACTGCTGCGTTCTCCCAATCACCACTTTGAACGTAGGCTTCAAAGAAAGGCAGCCATTCACTTGGATTACGCGGAGATAATCCTAATTCATCTGCCGTGTTTTTTAGTGAAATGACTTTATCCCAATCTCCGGTTTGTCTTGCCAGATCAGCCTTCTCAAAATAATAACACCAACTGCGCTCGATCTCTTCTCCAATGATCTCGATTGGTGGATATTTCTCTTCTGCAGGTGAGGTGATGATGCGGTCCAAATTCGAGAGCGGGATCTGAGCGGCTTCCTGATCGGTGAGATTGGGGATAACACCAGCATTCGCATATTCCGAATCCAGCACCTGCAGACAGCCGGGTGGATCGTAGCGAATGACCACTGTATCTGTGGTGTTCCCGGTGAAAGAGAAGGAGCGGTACCATTGATCTACCGGTAAGTTTTTTTCAAGTGCGGTCAGTCGTCCAACTTTCAAGCGGACATCGGAGAAATAAAACACATATGACAATGTATCATCCGTGGATTCGGGATCGTAAGTCCAATTCAGAGGGGAAGTAAGCGAATTATCGCTGTAATATTTCAAGGGGAACAGCGTGGTCATGATGATGGTGTTTTCTTCAAGATCTGGAATACGCCAGGTCAACTGCCAGAAGAAATCTTTAAATGAATCCCAATCATGTTTGAAATCCATCGCGTTCAAAAATTGGAAACCGATCGTCAGACTGATAAAAAGGGTGATCCCGGCAATCCGCAGATGTTTGTTGCGCAGGATGAGATAGAGCAGGCTGATGATGAACAGGGCAACTCCAAACATATATGAAATGGTGAGGCGATCCCAGGCAAATTCGATCCGTACGGTGAGTTTTGTGATCCAGAAGATGGCGCCTGCAAGGAAAATGGAAAGAACTCCGGTGGCTAAGGTTTCAAAGAGCGCTTTTTTCTCCGATCCTGCTGAATTCTTTTTCAGCTCCAGTCCGGTGAGGATCAGTACTGTGAAGATGCAGGCGATCAGCATAATTCCCCAGTAGCCGTAGGTGGCAAAGAAGCCGACTTCTGCCACTTTTGGAAAATTAAACAGGTTCCGGTAAGCTTTTACGGTAACGGTGAAGAAATCCTTGAATGCCTGGTAGATCAAATTGAGTATCCCGGTGGAGAAATCCTGACTTAACTCATTCAGCATTTTGGGTTCGTAGGTGGGGAAAGAGAACAGGAATATGCGCCAGTAGTAGAAAAATGCCAGCAAAATGAAGTAGGGGAGCCAGGTTTTCAGTACTTTCTTGATTCGATTTTTTGAAGAGGGGATCTCTTTACGCAGCATCAACCAGAGCAGAACCGGTCTGATGAACTCAAGCGATGCGAAATATTCAAGCGAGAAAATCGATAATTGCGCGATAAGGGCAGAGATCGTATACAACCAGAATCTTTTTCGATCTCGCTGCGCGGCGAGCATTGCTCCAATGGAGTACAGGAATAAAGCCAGGTGACTGAAATGATGGCAGTAAGGGAGAGCAATGGGCTGCTCGAGAAAACCTGGATAGATAATGAATAAAATAGCCGCATAGATATTCAGGGTGCGGTTCTTTGACCAGACCTGCTGCAGTATCCACCAGAAAGCCCAGCCAGCCAACCAGCGGCAGATAAGGGTGAAAATATGATAATAAATGGCATGAGTGCCAAAGAGATAGGTCAGGATTTGGAAAATGAAAGCAGAATAGGGGCGGTCAGAAGCCACGAAAGCAGGATATCCTGATGGTCCAAAAACATGATACTGCCATAGATAAGGCCAGGCGTCCCAGTAGAATCCGAGAAAAGGGATGAGTGGGGCAAAAGCCAGAATAGTGAATGCCAAGAGTATGATCGGTATAAAGCTCTTTTTTTGACTGAAAGAATAGATCTTTTCTACAATCATTTTTCCCATAATTCTTGTTTTCCTTCTTATCCCTTTTGATTTTGTTCTTTGAAGCAGTGTTTTTTCACTGTCCTGTCTTTTTAAGGTTTTTCTTATGGAAGAAATTATTGTATAATATTAACGTATTTATTGGATATTTTCAGGACTTAATTGTCCTATTATTCAGGATTAAGGCAGTTTTTGAGATTGGAACTACTCCTAAGGGAGTATATGGGAAAACCGTACAATTTAAGGTGGTTAAGTCTGCTCGAAAAATGTTTAGTTTAATCAAACATTTAAGATTTAATTAACCCATAGAACATATGTAAGGACCTGTTTTAGCCTTAACCTGATAAGTTAAGGCTTTTTAAATGGATAAACGAAGAATTACTGGAATTGAACAGCAAAAAAAGAATTCTGATCGAGTAAACATTTTTCTTGATGATCAATTTGCCCTGGGTTTATATAAAATAGTTGCATTCCATCTACAAATTGGGGATATTTTGGATGAAGCAGCGCTTAAAAAACTGGAAGCAGAAGACACAAAAGAAGATGCATATCAGAAAGCTTTACGCTTTCTTAGCTATCGACCGCGTACCGAATACGAGGTGCGGTCCAGGTTGGGAACGTATGGCTTTTCTGATTCGGTCATTGAATCCGTTATAGAAAACCTGCATGAAAAAGAATACCTGGACGATCAGAAGTTCGCAGAAGAATGGGTTGAAAATCGTACAGCACTGCACCCGAGAGGGAAGCGGCTGCTGCAAATCGAATTGAGAAAAAAGCATGTGGATGAAGAAAAGATCCAAATTGCTCTGGAGACAGTCCCTGATGAGGAAAACCTGGTTCGTTCTACTGCGCAAAAATACTGCTCCAGATTAAAGGGATTGGATAAGGTTTCGTATAAAAAGAGGCTGTATGGCTTTCTGGCAAGACGAGGTTTTTCATATGAGGATATAAAGCCAATAGTCGACGAGATGTGGGAGGAAAAGGCAAGCGTAAATTCTAAAGAAAACGAGGTATTAAAAAATGCATGATTGGGTACGAATTATTATTGAGGTCGGTGGATCCATAATTCTGGCAGTTGTTCTAGGATTACTGATCGGAAAAGCCAGAACAAAGGAAATAACACGAAAAAGCGAGCAGCTAATTCAAGAAAGTAAAGAATCGGCTCGTGAAATTGAACTGCATGCACGCGATAATGCTTTGAAAATGAAGCAAGATGCAGAAGCTGAAATAAGCCGCCGGCGTTCTGATCTATCGCGTGAGGAAGACCGTATACAGAACCGCCGTGCCAGTCTTGACCAGCGTTTTGAACGGATCGAACAGCGGGAAGTAAACATTAATAAACGGCAAAGTGCCATTGATAAGCGCATGAACGAGGTTGATGCGCTGTATCAGCAGGAGATTGAAAAATTACAGCAGATCTCCGGCACAACCGGTGATGAGGCAAAGCAAATTTTACTGCAGGAAGTGGAAAAAGAAGCACGTGGAGATATGGCGCGCATTTACCGGCAGATCGAAGCCGAAGCGCGTTCGGAAGGTGAAAAACGGGCTCGTGAGATCATCACAGACTCGATACAGCGTGTCGCTTCTGATCAGGTGGCTCAGATCACTTCTTCTACCGTATCGCTGCCAAATGAAGAGATGAAGGGTCGGATCGTTGGACGAAATGGGCGCAATATTCGCGCATTCGAGCAGGCAGCCGGAGTGGATGTGATCGTTGATGATACTCCCGAAGCGGTTACCATTTCCTGTTTTGATCCAACCCGCCGTGAAATTGCACGCCGCTCTTTACAGCGCCTGATCGATGATGGGCGCATTCATCCGGCGCATATCGAGAAGATCCTGGCAGAAGAAAAGAAAGAAGTTGAAAAGATCATCGAAGCAGCCGGTGAAGAAGCCGCTTTTGATGCTGGTGTAGCGGGGCTTCCTCCGCAGGTTCTAACCATGCTGGGAAGACTGAAATTCCGCACATCCTTTGGACAGAATCAATTGTCTCATGCAGTTGAAACTGCGAGAATATCTGCATTGATCGCATCTGAATTGGGCGGTGATGTGGAAGTGGCAAAAGCTGCCGGTTTACTGCATGATATCGGAAAAGCGATGGACCATAACGTTGAAGGCACTCATGCGTTGATCGGCGCGGAATTCTGCAAACGCAACCGCGTAAACGAAGCAGTTGTCAATGCAATAGCCAGCCATCATCATGAAGCGGACCAGCAGACACTGGAGGCAGTGATATGCGAAGCGGCTGATGCAATTTCAGGCGCTCGCCCGGGTGCCCGCCGCGAAAATCTGGAACAGTACATCAAACGTTTGAAAGCATTGGAAGAGATGGCGAATTCCTACGAAGGCGTAAGCCAGGCGTATGCCATTCAAGCCGGACGTGAAGTGCGCATCATTGTGGAACCGGAAAAGATCGATGATCTGGAAGCCACCCGACTGGCAAGAGATATTGCAAAGAATATTGAAGAAACCATGCAGTATCCCGGACAGATCAGGGTGACGGTGATCCGTGAAATGCGTGCAGTAGATTTCGCGAAATAGAGAAAGAGAAAAATTGAAAGAAGCAGATGGTTTAACTATCTGCTTCTTTTTTTAATACTGAAGAAATGGATTATCAGCTCGTTCTTCCCCAACAGTGGTGGAAGGACCATGCCCGCACAGCAGTGCAGTTGGATCGGGCAGAGTCAGCACATGCTCGTGTATACTGCGCAGGAGTGCCTTTTCATCCCCATAAGGAAGATCTGTTCTGCCCACGCTGTGATAGAAGATCAGGTCGCCGCAGAAAGCGGTTTGCTTCTCCTGCCAGTACAGCATGACACTTCCGGGAGAATGCCCGGGAGTATGGCGGACTTCTACTCCAGATTTACCAAACTGAAGTATCTGCCCATGATGAAAGAAATCGGTCGGTTTTGCCTTGAGATCAAGATGAAAGCCGAAATCACTCGCTCCCCCTCCTGATTCCCAGAGAGGCAGATCGGCGGGATGTAGATAAATGGGAGTATTTTCTCCGTATGCCTGTAGAAGCTGATAAATACCTGCAATGTGGTCAAAATGCGCATGGGTGATCCATATTGCCGAAAGCTGCAGAGCGCGCTGCTTGATCACCCCGATCACCGCTTCGGTTCCTGCCGCGGGATCGATAATAACCGCCTGTTTATTTTCGGTATCGCTGATGAGGTAAGTATTGTTTTGGAGCTGCCCCAACATAAAGGATTCGATGTTCATCGAGAAATGCATGAGGAAAAACCTGACTTAAAGAATATCATTCTTGACGAATTCAGAGATCGCTTGAAATGCGACTTCGCGTTCAATATCTTCTGTTACCACATGCCCGCTTCTTTCAAGGACCAGCTTTGATTTCTTTGGAGAGGCGATCTTTTTATAATAACGGTCAAGGTTTCGAACGGGAACTCCCTGATCACCTTTGGAGTGGATCAGCAGGATCGGAATGGAAATTGCTGATAAGCCTTTCCGTGTTTCTTTCAAAAGCTCATTGAGTTCGATGATGGAGCGGGTAGGGTACATGGTGTAATTTGCATGAGCGGCGGCTTGCTCCGGGTCTTTTAGGTCGCTGGAACCTTTGCCTACATACGGTTTGATAAGGCTGATCGGACGCAGAAAAGGAAGGCGCTTGTCATCCAGTGTGTAGGGTGCTGAAATAGCCACTGCCCCTTCTACTGGAAAATTAGCAGCGGCGAATATAGAGAGAGCTCCTCCCATTGATAGACCGACAGTTACAACTTTAGAACAGCAGGATCTAAGCATTTCGACCCCATCTTCCACCGATGCCGCCCAGTCCTGCCAGCGCATACGCCGCATATCTTCTATTTGCGTAGCATGACCAGCCAAACGGATTCCCAGAACGGTATGTCCCTGTTTTGCCAGATATTCACCGGGTAAGCGCATTTCTTTGGGAGTACCGGTAAAGCCGTGGATCAATAGAAAACCCAGATCATCTCCTTTGAAAAGAAAAGGTTCTGCATTGTTCATGAGAAAGTGTTTCATTAATTCCTCCTAACCAACGATGAAAAGGTCACGCGAAAGCGTAGATAACGTTTCTGCGCCCTCTTCTGTAATCAAAACATTATCTTCGATACGCACTCCACCGCGCCTCGGCAGATAGATACCGGGTTCGATGGTGAAAGTGTTCCCAATTTCCAACGGGTGGTGGTAATCGGATGAAATAAAGGGAGCTTCATGAGCTTCCATCCCGATGCCATGCCCGGTGCGGTGGGTGAAATATTCTCCATAACCAGCCAGGTGAATTACCGTTCGGGCGGCTGCATCCACTTCATTGCAGAAGACTTGTGCTTTCGCAATTTCTCTCCCAGCGGTGTTCGCCTTTTTCACGATTTGGGCAATTTTCTCAAATTCTTCAGTGGGTTTTCCGATTGAAACGGTGCGTGTGAGATCAGAAATGTAATGATTGTAAGCTGCGCCCCAATCGATCACGATCAGGTCACCTTTTTCCACGATACGTTCTGTGGGAGTGGCATGCGGGTTCGCTGAATTGGGTCCTGAAGCTACGATAGGGCTGAAGGGAAGTTCGGGCTCTGATCCATTCCGCAGCAGATTCGAAACGAGCATGCCGGCGATTTCTTTTTCAGTACGCCCGGGTTCTATTACTTTTATTATTTCCAGAAATGCTCTTTCTGCAATTTCCACGGCTTTACGGATGCTTGAAACTTCGCCGATCTCTTTTTTTGTACGCATTTCCTGAAGCAGGGTGTCGATTGACACAAAGCGGAGTTCCGGTTTTGCCCTATGCAGCAGTTCCATTTCCAGGAACCGCATTTCGGTGGAAACAACACCGATCTTCTGTTCATTCCCGGGCAGATCTGCCAGCGCCTGAGCGCATACATTTGCCCAGGTAGTTTTCACCTCATTATAAGGAAAAGAAACAATTGGATATTTGCAGCCTTTTACTTTTATCATCTCCAATTCGGGATGAACCAGATGAGGCTTTCCGCTGTCTGCAAGTAGAAGAATGGCGGGTCTCTCGGAGATGTGAAATTCCAATCCGGTGAGATAAACCAGATCAGGACCGGCAGTAAGTGCTACCAGCGGTATCTGGTTTTCTTGCATAATGCTTTGCAGGGTTTCTATTCTATTCATTGTCGACTTCCTTCATTTTGTATTGCTTCGCAGGATTTTTGCTGCTTCCACCATATTCTGCAGAGCAGGGGTTACCTCCTGCCAATTTCTAGTTTTCAATCCGCAATCAGGATTGACCCACAACTGTTGTGGAGGAATTACCTGAGCTGCTTTTTCAAGGAGTGCTGTCATTTCGGCGATCGACGGTATACGTGGTGAGTGAATATCGTAGATACCGGGACCAATATCATTGGGATATTGAAAATCGGAGAAGGCATTCAATAATTCCATCCCGGAGCGAGCAGCTTCGATGGAAATCACATCCGCGTCAAGCGCTGCGATCGAAGCGATGATCTCATTGAATTCTGAATAGCACATATGTGTGTGAATTTGTGTTTCATCTGCAACACCGGCAAAAGCAATATGAAAAGCTCGTACAGCCCAATCAAGATATGCCTGCCAGTTATCTTTTTTAAGTGGTAAGCCTTCGCGCAGGGCGGGTTCATCGATCTGAATGATATGAATGCCCGCTTTTTCAAGATCAAGCACTTCTGCGTTGATGGCGTCTGCGATTTGAAAACAGGTGAGTGAGCGCGGCTGGTCATCACGGACGAAAGACCACTGTAAGATGGTCACGGGTCCGGTGAGCATGCCTTTGACAGGTTTAGAGGTCAAAGATTGCGCATAGGATATCCACCGGATGGTCATGGCGTGCGGACGGCTGACATTGCCAAACAGGATAGGGGGGCGCACATAGCGCGAGCCAAAACTCTGCACCCAGCCGTTTTCTGTGAAAATAAAGCCTTCAAGCTGTTCGGCAAAGTACTGCACCATGTCATTTCGCTCAAATTCGCCATGCACCAGAACATCCAGCCCAATCTCCTCCTGGATCTGGATGACATTGTTGATCTCGTTCTTCATGAAGCTTTCATATTCTTCCCGTGAAAGCTCCCCTTTAGAAAAACGTGAGCGTGCTCTGCGAATTTCTTTCGTTTGAGGGAATGATCCGATGGTGGTGGTGGGGAAGAGCGGTAAGTTCAAAAGGGATTGCTGAACTTCTTTGCGTTTTGGAAAAGCGTGCTTTCTCTCCGTGTTCCTTTCCAGGAAAGCTTTTTGCTCAATTCCTGATCCATGCTGCGATAAAAATGACGAGCGGCTTTTTAACGCTTCCTGGTTCTTTATAAACCTGCTTGACTTTTTACCTTCGTTGAATGCGGTAGCCAATGCGCTGATCTCTTCCAATTTTTGAACGGCAAAGGAAAGCCAGCTTTTCATCGGTTCTGCGATATGTTCTTCAAGGTTGACATCCAGCGGGACGTGGATAAGCGAGCATGAGGGTGCGAGGTAGATATCGCCTGAAAGGGAAGGATGTTTCTTTAATTCCTCCAGAACGTGTTCGAGATCTGTACGCCAAATGTTGTGCCCGTTGACGATACCGAGTGAGAGGATTCTTCCTTCCAGTGGGATCGCATCGAGAATATCCCAGCTGCTTTCTTCCGAAACCAGATCGAGGTGTATTCCTTCAACTGGTAAAGAAAAAGCCAGGTCGGTATTCTCTCCGGGGCTGCCAAAGTAGCTGGCCAACATGAGCTGCGGTCGGTTTGGAATGCCGCACAATATTTGATAGGCGGTCTGAAATGCTTCTTTTGCCTGCGTTGATAGTTCTTTTACCAGGATCGGTTCATCGATCTGGATCCATTCCGCTCCTGCTTTATATAGTTCTGTTAATACCGATTGATAGACAGGGAGAAGTTCCTCCAATTTCTCAAGCGGGGAAAAACCCGGTGCGGTCGTTTTACTGAGTAAAAGGAAGGTAAGCGGTCCAATGAGAACAGGACGGGTTTGAAAACCTGCTTTATGTGCTTCAAGATAATCAGCAAGTATCTTTTGATAGGTAAAGGAAAAGCGGCTGTCCGGTTCGATCTCGGGAACAATGTAATGATAGTTGGTATTGAACCATTTGGTCATTTCCATTGCGGGGATATTAACATTGTCTTTTTGTTTTCCACGTGCCATCGCAAAATAGACATCCAGATCGAATTCCTTTGAGATCACCTGGTAGCGGGATGGAACTGCTCCAACCATGCAGATGGTATCCAGTATCTGATCATAAAAAGAAAAATCATTCGAGGGAATAACTTCTATACCCAGATCATGCTGAAGCTGCCAGTTTGTCATTCGTATTGTTTTTGCGATTTCAAGCAGATCTTGCTGTGTGAGTTCGGCTTTCCAGTATTTTTCAAGCCCCTTTTTCAACTCTCGATGAAAACCGATGCGCGGGAAACCCAGGTTCGATGTGTGCAGCATTGTCAAAAAAACCTTTCATTCATTATTTTTTATCTATTTTCTCTGCGAAAATTAATTTCGCTGTTTTAAAACCAAGTGATACTGTTTCTGGACCTATTTTCAGAGTGATCGTTTCGTTAAAAGGAAGTTTCTCTTTTATAGAACCCTCTGCTGAGGGCTGAACACCATTCTTTTGCAGGAAATCCATTAATTCCAGATCTACTGCACCAAATTCATGGATGCGTCGGACGATGAAATGATCCCCTTCCTCCAGATGCACCAGGGGAGCCCAATTTTTTGCCATATCTTCGTAACCGGGGAAAGGAGTACCGTGCGGGCTTAATTTAGGATCATCCAGGCGTTCCTGCATTTTTTCTGCGACATCGGCAGAAATGGAATGTTCAATTTTATGAGCTTCTTCATGCAGCTGCGACCATGGAACATCCAGTATCCGTGAAAGCATCCATTCGGTTAACATATGTTTTCGGATAATGCTTGCCGCGGCTTGATTCCCTTTTTCCGTCAGATGGATTTCCTTTTTGTCATCCATGGTTATCCATTTGTCGCGGATCATTCTTTTCAATGTTTCTGTCACTGTCGGAGCAGATACATCTAGGAGTTCAGCAAGTTTTACCCCTATGATGGTTTCTCCATCGTGTACTAATGTATAGATTACTCCCAGATAGTCTTCAATAGTGGGAGAAGGTTTTTTTTCATTCACCTTGACCTCGTTTTGCATACCTGTTTTCAAAATGTATGCTTCTTCGATTATAGCCCAAGATAGGGAACTTCCTATTAATGAAAAATTAAAAACTTCTTTAAGAAGAGCGCTTCCTTTTTTAATTAGAATTGCGTAGAATAAAGAGAATTTGAAATACGGATAATGATCCTGTCTACAACCGCTTTTCAAATTGGAGGAAGCTTTTGATCGAATTAAAAACGAAGCATGAAATTGAAGCATTAAGGGCGGCAGCACAGATTGTAGCTCAAACCCACGCACGATTGGGAGAAGCGATCCATGCAGGAGTGTGCCTGAAAGATCTGGATGCCATCGCAGAAAAATATATTAAGTCTCAAGGTGCAGCTACCTTGTATAAGGGCATCCGTCAGATGCCCAACCAACGACCCTTTCCGGGAGTGATCTGCGCATCGGTTAATAATGAGATCTGTCACGGTCTTCCCAATGGGCGAATATTAAAAGAAGGGGATATTGTCGGGATCGATATTGGAGTGCGGTATAAAGGCTGGTGCGGCGATGTCTGTGTAACCCATATGGTAGGTCAGGTCAAACCGGAAGTAAAAAAGCTGGTAGATACTACTTATGAGAGTTTAAAAAGGGGAATTGCTGCCTGTATTCCGGGCAACCGCCTCGGAGCGATTGGAGCAGCGATTCAAAGTTATGCGGAAAAAGAAGGATACTCGGTTGTTCGTGAGTACGGTGGTCATGGGATTGGAAGGGAGCTGTGGGAGGATCCCTTTGTTCCTCATATTGGTCCGGTTGATCGTGGACCTATATTGAAAGCCGGTATGGTTCTCAATATCGAGCCTATGCTGAATATGGGTAAACCATATACGCGAATTCTAAAAGACGAATGGACCGTTGTAACCGCAGATGGGAGCCTTTCGGCTCAGTTTGAACATACAATCTCTATCACAGAAAATGGACCGGAGGTTTTATCCATTCTGTCATAGAAACCACAGGAGGAACATTAATGAAAAAGAATATCCGCTTTGCCTTGTTTGCAACACTTTATATGGCGCAAGGTGCTGTCATGGGCTATTTCTCATCTCTGAATTCCCTGTATTTACAAACGTATGGGTTGGGGATGGATAAAATTGGTCTGATCAGCTCCATTGCTATGATCCCCTTTGTTTTAAAGATTTTCTTTGGTTTATTGAGCGACAAGGTGAATTTCTTTCACCTTGGACATCGAAAACCCTACATCCTGATCGGGTTATTTATCCAGATGGCAGCCCTGATCGTCGTTGATTTTATCAATCCTGCAAAGAATTTTTATCTTTATGCGCTGAATGCATTCCTTTTGATGGCAGGTATGGCGCTCTATGATACCTGCACCGATGGTCTGGCGCTGGATACTACTGCTCCGGAAGATGAAGGGAAAATACAGGGCATCATGGTTGCCGGACGAGCAATGGGAATGGTTTTGATCTCAGGTATTCTGGGTCTGCTGGTAGACAAGATATCGTGGATGGCAGGTTTTATTGCTTTGGCAGTGCTGACCGCACTTCCCATTCCATTCATCCTCAATACCAAAGAATCAGAAAAAACGGTCGAAAAAGAATTCAATTGGGGCGCATTCAAAGAGTTCAAGAAATTTTCGATCATTGCGCTGGGACTTTTAGGCGCTTTATATTCGCTGATCATCAATGGAACGACCCAGCTGGTGAATCCATTTCTTGAGCAGCGTTTTACGATCAGCTACACTATTGCCGGTATTGTTTCTTCTGTTCTGGGTATTGGTATTGTTGCGGGGAGCCTGCTGGGTGGAAAACTGGTTGATCAAATTGGACAGAAGAAATCTGTTCAATTATCACTGGGAGCAACCCTGCTGTCAGTAGCAGCGCTATGCCTGATCAACACGCCCATTGTTGCCTGGATACTGGTTTTCATCTTCGGAATTGCCTTTGGACTCTACGAAACGGTCTATTTTGCCATTGCAATGCGGGAGACCAATGTTCATATCGCAGCTACGATGTTTTCTATCTTGATGGCAGTTGCGAACCTGGGAACGGGTGTTGGATTGGCATTAAGCGGTTCAATGGCAGAAGCATTCGGATATAAACCCGCTTTCCTGGTTCTGGCATTATTGAATTTACTGGCGATCCCGCTGCTGCCTGCGATCTTCGGGAAGAAAGATACGGCTTCCTACTGATCGATATTGAAGTAGTTATAAACCGTAGTAGAAATATTTGCCGTCAGTAAATTGGCGGTATCGAAGATCAGCTGTACCGGGTGGTACATGGCTACACAGATCACATAATCTCCGCCTGAGCTGTAGACGATACCTACATCAAAGATGGAGTGCATGAGACCATCTGCTTCGGTGATCCAGCCATGTTTATGCCCGATGCGTGTGCCATCCGGAAGCCCTGCCTGAAGTAAAACTGCAATTTTATTGCTGGTAAGGTAGGTAACCATGGTCTGGCATTCATTTTGACTGATCTCATCGGGGAAAAGTGCTCTGAAAGTTCCGCCGTCGTTTTTTGCACATTGATAAATATCTTCAAGCAGCATTCCCATATCAGCGGTAGTGGTTTGGTTGTAAGAATCAGGGTCGGTGGTGTAATCTGTACGGCTGTTTGCAGTTGTAGTAAATCGCTGCAGAAGTGGAGCTCCGATATAGAAGTGCCCTGCAAGAAATGTATTATCTAATCCGAGGTCCTGCATGGTTTCCGTAACGATCAATGGACCCAGAGTGGGGCTGAGGTAGTTTTCCATTAATTCATCCGCGGGATCATTTTTTGACTGCTCGATCATCAACTGCATTAATTCTGCTGCAGCCTGAGTAGTGGGTTCTGAAAGGTACTGGAACGTGGTAACCATGATGGGAATTTTGATCGTGCTGGCGGCAGTGAAGGCAATGCCGGGATCGTAATCAACGCCATTCTCATAAGCAAAATCAATCTCTTTCCCTGTTTCCAGGTCAAGGAGATAGATCTCGGTCAGACCATCATATTCCGATTCATCGATCAACTGTTTCAGCATCACTTCCAGATTTTCGAAGGATGGTTTTGGTGGATTGACTTCGGAAACTACCAGATTCACTGTCCGGTCTGTGGAAGATATCAAAGCTTTTTCGATGAATGGGACCGATGCATCCACATTCAGGATTTTGCCGGAGGTCCCGATCTCAAAACGGGTGCTGCCCGGGATGGGCTGCGATTGCTCCGGATCATTATCATAACGAGCAGCGATCTCATCATACAGGAACATCTTCAACTGTTTTTCGTCGATCGAATATGCCAGAGGTGTGGTTTGCGCTTCTGCATTGTGATTCCATAGATAATCCCAGAAAGAATTCCAGAAGGGAGCATTTACACGCTGTTGGTCTGCGGCTGCGATCATGGTGTCAACATCAAGGGTAAAACCCAGAGAGGATGGCTTCAGATAAAAAATATTCTCGCCGTATTGAACTTCAATGGGATAGTTGTATGCCTGCGTTACCCTGTCGGCAGCATCCTGCTGATCTAATCCACCTATCGGGATATCTGCAATAACAGTCCCGGAAGGAAATCCGGCGCGAAGGCGGCTGAACGATATTAATTGAAGAACAAGGATGACGGCTGCCAGAACCAGCAGTCCAATGGCGATCCACCGCAACAGAGAAATTCTCTGTAATTTCATATGCATATCTCCTAATACTGACTTCCCATTTTACCAGAATCGTGATTATAAAAGGATTTTCTATTTTTGCTATCCTCTTGCAGAACTATTCAATGTTAACTATGATTTATTGGATATACTTAAATCGTATGAATATTTCAAAAGAAAAACTTTTCAATACTTTAAAAAACGGGATCTTTTTTCACGATATCCCAGATAATTTCATCCAGTGGATCATCGATCGCTCCCAGATACTCCGGTTTCAAACGGATGCCCTGATCTATGAAAAAGATGCTGCCGCTGAAAAGTTTTTCTTCCTTATCTCTGGAAATGTTTCTATCTTTCTGGAAGAAGAGGACGTACAGTATCTTATCAACAGCTATCAGCCTGGCAGTTATTTCGGTTTTGAGGTGATCTCAAAAAAAGGTGTGCGCATGACATCGGCAAAAGCGACCGACACCACCCTGGTGCTGGCGGTACCGATGCGGTTGATCCAGAGAATTATAGAAGAATATCCATTCTTTGAGGTGCAGTTTGATCTGCAGCTTCAAAGCCTGGAATTCTTACTAAAAAAACCGATGGATTGGCTTCAAGATGATGAAAGCGTGCATTATATAAGCCGGGAACATTCTTTCATCCTGATCTCCCGCATGCTGCGCCCGGTGATCCTTATGCTGGCTTTGCTGGCACTCACCGGAATTCTTTTCAATGCACGGGTGATCCCGGCAGACCTTGTACTGTGGATGGGTTCGATCCTTGGCGTTCTGGGCGTAGGCTGGGCTGTCTGGAATGCTTTCGATTGGATGAATGATTACTACGTGATCACCAATCAGCGGGTGGTGTTTCTGGAGAAGATCGCTCTGATCTATGACAGCCGCAAAGAGACTCCTTTAAGCGCGATCCTTTCTATTACCAGGCAAAAACCGCTGCTTGGTAGATTGTATCGATATGGAGATGTGCTGCTGCGCACGTTTACCGGGTTGGTCAAATTTCGTAACGTGGCGTATGCAGAAGCTGTTTCAGCCATTGTTGAAGAGCAGTGGTTGAACCATAAGGAAAAGCTTGCGGAAGAAGAAGCAGAAGACCCGGAAACGTTCTTGAGAAAGCATATGCAGAGCGAACCTTCCGGTGAGGTTGATCTCCAATCAAAAAAAGCTCAGGTGGATGCTGAGGATACCCTTTCTTCAACCTATGTGCCTGATCTATTCTCACGTCTCTTGAGATTACGCAAAGTTGAGAATAACACTATCATCTACCGCACCCATTGGTTCGTTTTTATTCGGAAAACGATCCTTCCATTTCTAGGAATTGCGACCAGCCTGATCTTCCAGTTTGCTCCTGCCTACGGCTGGTTTGGTATGGTACCGGAAGTAACAGCGATCTATCGCGATATCCTGCTGGGAGTGTGTATTTTCATGGGTATCTGGTGGATCTATGCTGCGATTGATTGGCGTAATGATTATTTTCTGATCACTCCTGAACAGATCGTGGATGTGGATAAAAAACCTCTGGGAATGGAAGAAAGGCGTGCTGCGCCGATTCGGAACATTCAAACTATCGAATATAAACGCCAGAGCATCTTTGGGCTGCTTTTCAATTTTGGTACGGTCTTTATCCGGGTGGGAGATGTTGAATTCACCTTTGATTATGTTCCGCATCCCTCCTATGTACAGCAGGAGATCTACACTCGTTTTCAGCGCATCAAGGATCGTGAAAAAAAGGAAACCAGGGTGCTGAACAATGAACGGCTGGTGACCTGGATGGATGCATATCACAAGGTCATTCACACACAGGATACACTGCAGAACGGGGAAGAAGAGCGATCGGATTGAGCGTGTTATAATTTGAGCGATTTTTATAATAAAAATAATAAATTTTGGATGTATGAAGAATGAGTTTGCGAGAAGTAATAAAACTACCTGATCCCATACTGCGGAAAAAAGCGCATGATGTGCGAGATTTCGGAGATAATTTTCAGATTCTCGTAGATGATATGGTCACCACCATGCGGGAAGAAGATGGGGTGGGTCTGGCTGCACCACAGGTAAATCAATCGCTGCGTGTGATCGTGATTGAATATGCTGTGGATGATACGAAAGAGGATTCGAAAAAGAAATTATATGTCATGGCGAATCCCGAGATAGTAAAACGATCTGAAGAAACCGAACTTGGAATTGAAGGATGCCTTTCCGTACCTGATATTGTGGGTGAGGTGGAACGATTTTCACGGGTTGAAGTCAGGGGATTGAATCGATATGGAAAGAAATCGAAAATCCATGTAAAAGGGTGGCTGGCGCGCGTCTTTCAGCATGAGATCGATCATCTAAATGGTATTCTCTTTGTGGACCGCGCTACCAAGCTTTATAAAACCACAGATGAAGAAGCCGAACAGGCTGAACAGGTTTAGGCGGATCCAGAAGCATGTTCCTGAAACATATTTCCCTGACCAATTTCCGAACCTTTAAACGTCTGGAATTGGATATTCCACCGCATGTTACCGTTTTGGTTGGAAATAATGCGCAGGGAAAAACCAGCTTTTTAGAAGCGGTCAATTTTTTCTCCACCTTGACTTCCGTGCAGGCGGGCAAAGATCGTGAATTGGTCAATTTTCTGGCATTAGAAGAAGAATTGCCCGTTGCGCGATTGGTCATGGAGTTCCAGCGCGCCAATGCCGCACATTCCATGGAAGCCCGCCTGATATTAGGAAATGGGGGAAACGGGAACGGAAGGCTGCGCAAAGAAGTATTGGTGGACGGGATAAAACGTCCGCTGCAGCAGGCATTGGGAAATTTTAATTCGGTGATCTTTTTACCGCAGATGACCGATATCGTCGATGGGTCTCCCGATGGAAGACGTCGTTATCTGGATATGACCATCTCACAGGTGTACCCCGGTTATGCGCGGGAACTATCGGAATATATACAGGCGATCAGCCAGCGCAATGCGTTGCTGAAGATGCTGGCAGAACGCGGTGGCGATACACAACAGCTCGATTTCTGGGATGAGCAGGTTTCTGAAAAAGGCAGTTTTATCATGCATACGCGTATGCACATGCTGGAGGAATTTGAGGTGCAGGCTGCCCGCGTTCATCTGGTTCTCTCTGAAGGGGAATCAGACCTGATGATCTGTTATCAACCCAGCTTTTCTTTGAAAGACAAAGAGGGTGGACAGGAAGCATTTACTTTCTCCTTCAGTAACGATGCACACAGTACTATTCCTGCTCAAAAAGAACTGCACACTGCATTTCTGAATAGACTTCGTTCTATTCGTAATGAAGAGATCTTGCGCGGTGTGACTACCGTTGGACCGCATCGAGATGACCTGCGTTTTTTCATTAATCAGGTGGATGCGGGTACCTATGGTTCCCGCGGACAGATCCGTACGGTTCTGATGGCGCTCAAGATCGGAGAAATGCACTGGCTGCACGAAAAAACAGATGAATGGCCGGTGCTGCTGCTGGATGAAACCCTGGCAGAATTGGATCTCCCGCACCGTGCCGCACTGCTGGGGGCGCTGAGTGATTCTGAACAGGCGATCTTAACTGCTACGGATGTAGGAATGTTCAATGCGGATTTTCTAAAAGAAAGTACCCTTCTATATGTTGAACAGGGGTTGATCAAGAAAAACCCGTAAACCGGAAACTGCTCTCTCTTTTGTATTTGAAAGCTTGCGAAAAAGGGGGCACAGCGGATTATTAATAAAAGATATTATCCGGATTCCAGCCATGCAGGAACAAGGTGTTATGTGAAATAATATCCCTGTTGGGAGAACGTATTAATGGATCAGGATTTTCACAAAAGAATATTTACCGCGGGCACTTTTTTCAAAGATATCGGCTTTTTGATCATTCACACTCCACAGATCATTGCAGCTTCTCATGATAAAGAGATCGGGAAAGCATTTCGGGAAAAGATCATGACGGTAGTGACTGCTATCAATGAATGCACTTACTGCACGTGGTTCCATGCCAAGGTGGCTGTAGAAAGCGGTATCAGCGAAAATGAATTGAAAAACCTGCTGAATTTGCAGTTCCAAGCGGATGCGGCGGAGCGTGAAATACCGGCGCTGCTGTATGCCCAGCATTATGCAGAGACAAATCGGAATCCGACACCGGAAATGACGGAGAAACTATATTCCTTTTATGGAGAAAAAACTGCTTTGCATATCATCCTCTTCATCCGCATGATCTTTTTTGGGAATCTCTCGGGTAATACCTGGAATGCCGTGATGAACCGGTTGAAAGGGAACCCGGCAAAGGACAGTTCAATCTTCTTTGAGATGTTCTTTTTTCTGTTTGCATTTCTTTTCATGCTGCCTGCCATGGTCATTGTAAAAAAAGAGGTTTGAAGAGATTTTGCGAATTGATACCAGGCAGTCTGATAAAAAAGATTTTATGATTTAGAATTAGGTCATTCGAAAAGCACTTTTCAATAATGGAACCAAAAGTTTATTAAATTTTCACAGGAGGGTTCTATGGGTGATATTTCTGATCGGTCTGTGCGGGTGTTCATTTCTTCCACTTTTCGTGATATGCAGGAAGAACGGGATTACCTGGTCAAATTCATATTCCCACAATTAAGAAAGCTGTGCGAGCAGCGGGGAGTTGCATGGAGTGAAGTGGATCTGCGCTGGGGGATCACTGCTGAACAATCTGCAGAAGAACAGGTGCTGCCTATCTGTTTGGAAGAGATCCAGCGCTGCCGCCCATACTTCATCGGTATTCTGGGAGAACGCTATGGGTGGGTTCCTGACAAGATCAATCAAGCGCTGATCGAGCGTGAACCATGGTTAGCCAAACATCTGCACCATTCAGTCACCGAACTGGAAATACTGCACGGTGTGCTGAACAATCCTGAAATGGCTGGCAAGGTGCTTTTTTATTTTCGTGATCCTGCTTCCATTCAACATCTTCCAGCAGAACGGCAGAAAAATTATCTCGAAGTTCTAAATCACGACGAAATTGAGAAATATGGGCGGGAAGAAGCACAAAAAAGAACTCAAGATCGCCAAACAAAATTGATCGAATTAAAAGAGCGCATCCGTAAAAGCGGGATGCCATTAAAAGAAGGATTTCAGAATCCCCAGCAATTGGGAGCATGGGTTCTGGAGGATATGACCGCGATTATTAACCGTATCTATCCTGAAAACTTGCAGCCCACGCCGTTGAAACTCGAAGGATTGATACATGAAGCTTTTGCTGTGAACCGAGCAAAAGTCTATATCGGGGGTGAAAAATATTTTAAAAAGATCGATGAATACTTATCGACCGATCATTTACCGCTGGTGGTTTTAGGTGAATCCGGTATCGGAAAGTCAGCCCTGCTTGCTAATTGGGGGTTGAAATATCGCAAAGAGCACCCTGATACTCTGGTATTGATGCATTTTGTTGGAGCCAGCGTAGTTTCAGGTGATTGGGCTGCCATGCTGCGCAGAATATTAAGTGAGCTGCAGGAGCGGTTTGATATCGATGGCGAAATTCCAACGGACGTAAATGAACTGCGGGAGGTTTTCTCTGATTGGCTGTTTAAAGCCGATCAAAAGGGACATGTACTGCTCATTATCGATGCCCTGAATCAGATGGAAGATAAGCAGGGAGCACAGGAATTGACCTGGCTCCCAGACACATTCCCGGATTCCGTGAAGGTGATCCTTTCAACGCTGCCGGGGAAACCATTGGATTCACTGAATAAAAGAGGATATCCCGTACTGTTGATCGAACCGCTGAGCCGACAGGAACAGGAAGAATTCATACAGAAGTTTCTAGCTCAATATTCAAAGCAATTGGATGCACAGCAGGTAAGAATGATCGTAGAAAACCCCAAATTTACCAATCCTTTAGGATTGCGTATATTGCTGGATGAACTACGCCAATTTGGATCTTATGAACGCTTGAATGAAACTATCCAGCATTATTTGGATGCAGATTCAATAATCGGATTACTGGAGATGGTTTTTAAGCGTTGTGAAAATGATTTTGAAGCAGAACGTCCGGATCTGGTAAAAGATACGCTCTGCAGCCTCTGGGCAGCCAGGCAGGGTTTATCGGAAGCAGAGTTGTTGGATGTGCTGGGAAAAGAAGGGAAACCATTAGCCCAGCGCATCTGGTCACCGCTGCATCTCGCACTTGAAGAATCATTAATAGAACGCAGCGGTTTAATCGGTTTCTCCCATGCATATATCCGTCAAGCGGTAGAAAAGCATTATCTTGACGGTGAAGTTAAACGAGATGTGGTTCGCAGGGGGCTGGTTGATTATTTTCAGAACATTCAGGGTTTTCCACCGCGGAAAGTTAATGAACTTCCCTGGCAGCTGCTGAGAATAAGCGATTGGGAAAGATTATATTTGGTTTTAAAAGACCCTGCTTTCTTTATGAATCAATGGAAGATCAATCAATATGATCTTTATACATATTGGACTTTCATTGAAGAAAACTCAGATCGAAATAGGGCTCAAGCATATCAGGATGTATTAAAAGATCCCCTTATCCCCGGTTATAAACTTTTCCTGATCGAGCTTTCTTTATTCCTTATGAGTTCAGGCTATCTGGAAGATGCCATGACCCTATTTAAAAAGCAGGAGAGAATTGGCAGAGCCGGCGGGGATCTCAATTACATACAGAATTCTCTGGGTCACCAGGCTTTGATCCTGAAAACCTGGGGCAAATTAGATGAAGCCATGGCAATGCAGAAAGAAAAGGAACGCATCTGCGGTCAATTAGGAAATTCATCTGGATTACAGGCTGCTCTGGGAAACCAGGCCATCATCCTGATGGCGCAGGGCAGGTTGGATGAAGCCATGAAACTGTTCAAGGATCAGGAGAGTATATATCGCAAAATGGGGGATAAGGATGGTTTGCAGCGTTCTCTGGGCAATCAAGCATTGATCTTGAAGAACTGGGGCAAATTTGATGAAGCCATGGCTATGCAGAAAGAAAAGGAATTGATCTGCAGAGAATTGGGAAATAAAGACGGCATCCAAATTTCCCTCGGAAACCAGGCTTTGATCTTGAAAAACAAAGGCAAGCTGGAGGAAGCTGCAGCATTATTAAAAGAGCAGGAACAGATCGTCAGGGAGTTGAATAATAAAGATGCTCTCCAACAATCACTGGGCTCTCAGGCGCAGATCCTGCATGCGCAGGGGAAATCTCAAGAAGCCATGGCAATGCATAAAGAAAAAGAGCATATTTGCCGGGAGCTTGGGAATCTGGATGGGATCCAGGAATCTTTGGGTGATGAGGCGATAATCTTGCAGAAATGGGGAAAAATAGATGAATCCATGAATCTGCTTATGGAAAAAGAAAGGATCTGCCAGCAGCTGAAGAATCCGCGCGGCTTATGCCTGACGTGGGTGTATCAGGGAACGAATTACCTTATCAAAGGTGATAAACCAGCAGCATTGAAATTGCTGCATAAGGCATTGGATACAGCGAATCAGAACGGATATGAAGTACTTGCACAGCGAACTAAAAAACTTCTAGAAAAAATTTCATGATATTTTTCCTGAGAATATTTCCATATAGCCATGATTCGGGCTCATTGCTGTTTTTGTTTTTATCAGGGCTAAAGGAATTAATTACATTCAGGGTATTAAAATAAGGCATCATGACCATCAAAGGAGGGCACATGCCACAGCAAAATACGAGACAAATACGGGTGTTTGTTTCTTCCACCTTTCGAGATATGCAGGTAGAGCGGGATTATCTGGTCAAGTTCATTTTTCCGCAATTAAGGAAGCTGTGTGAAACACGTGGAGTAGCATGGAGTGAAGTAGACCTGCGCTGGGGAATCACCGACGAACAATCTGCCGAAGGCAAGGTGCTGCCTATCTGCCTGGAAGAGATACAGCGCTGCCGCCCGTACTTCATCGGGATACTGGGAGAACGCTATGGCTGGGTACCGGAGGAGATCGATGCGGAGCTGATCGAAAGACAGCCGTGGCTGGCTGAACATAAGGGGCATTCCGTGACTGAACTTGAGATTTTACACGGAGTACTGAATGATCCTTCCATGGAAGGGCACGCCCTCTTTTATTTTCGTGATCCAGAACTGGTCAAGCGCTTACCCCCTGAACAACAAGCCCTTCACGATGAAACAGTACAGCCTGAAGAGATCGAGCAGTTTGGTTTAGAAGAAGCACAGAAGAGAGCGGCTGAACGGAAAACCAAATTGATTGCTTTGAAAGAGCGCATTCGTCAGAGTAAATTACCTCTCAGAGAGAATTTCCACGATCCGCAGGAACTTGGGGAATGGGTGCTGAAAGATCTTACCGCCATCATCGATCAACTATACCCGCTGGGTTCTCAACCTGACCCGCTGATGCGGGAAAGGCAGATCCATACCGCATTTGCTGCCAACCGTGCCAGGGTCTATATTGGAGGAGAAAAATACTTCACATGGTTGGATGATCGTGTGTCGTCAAGCCATACGCCTCTGGTAATTGCAGGAGCATCAGGAGTTGGAAAATCTGCTCTGCTGGCAAACTGGGGATTAAAATATCAGCAGGAACATTCGAATGACCTGGTGATAATGCATTTCTGCGGCGCAAGCACCAGTTCGGCTGATTGGGCGAACATGCTGCGCTATGTGATGGGGGAACTGAAACGCTTCTTCAACCTGCAGGAAGAAATACCGTCCGACGTTAATGCGCTACGAGCAGCTTTCCCCCAATGGCTGTATCGAGCTGGGCAAAAAGGCAGAGTGGTGCTCGTTCTGGATGCGTTGAATCAATTGGATGACAGGCAGGGTGCACAGGAACTGACCTGGCTGCCATCGCGGCTGCCGGAGAACGTCGCAGTGGTCCTTTCTACGCTGCCCGGAAAAGTGCTGCAGGCGTGTGAAGAAAGGGGATACCCAACGCTAACGGTGCAAGTATTAACGTGGGATGAAGAAAAAGAGCTGGCACAGAAATTTCTATCCCACTACTCGAAAAGCCTTACGGATATGCAATTGCTCAGCATTATCACGGCTCCTCAATCTGCCAGCCCGCTTGGATTGCGCATCTTATTGGATGAACTGCGCCAGTTTGGAGTGCATGAACAG
Source organism: Anaerolineaceae bacterium (assembly GCA_963674975.1). Classification (GTDB taxonomy): domain Bacteria; phylum Chloroflexota; class Anaerolineae; order Anaerolineales; family Anaerolineaceae; genus UBA4781. The sequence continues at coordinate 675,727 of OY771913.1, read as the reverse complement.
CTGGATGAACGAATTAACCATTATATAAAGGCAGATTCTATTCCGGCGCTGCTGGAGTTGGTGCTGGAACGCTGCGAAGGTGATTTTGAAAAAGACCGTCCTCAACTGGTAGGTGACGCGCTGCGCTGCATCTGGGCTGCCAGGCAGGGCATATCCGAAATGGAACTGCTGGAAGTATTAGGGAAGGATGGACAGCCGCTGCCGCAGCGTATCTGGTCGCCCCTCCATCTCGCTTTAGAAGGGATGTTATTTGAACGTGAGGGGTTGATCGATTTCTCTCATGATTACATACGAAAAGCCGTGGAGCAGCGCTATCTTGCTGCAGATACCGCTAAACAGCAATCTCATATCACGCTGGCAGATTATTTCACACGGCAGCCCGGCACTCCCATCCGCAAGGTTGTGGAATTACCCTGGCAGCTGCAGCAGGCACAGGCATGGGGGCGTTTGTATATGCTGTTGTCTGATCTGGAATTCTTTACGGCTGTCTGGGAAGAGAATCATTTTGATGTGTATGCATACTGGACCTCGATCGAACAAAACAGTGAATATGACCGGACTGATGCATATAAGGATGTAATTCAGAATCCGGATAAGTATGATCTGTATCTATTCAACTGGCTGGCTGTTCTTTATAGAGATTCAGGAAAATTGAAAGAAGCTTTAAAAATACATGAGATCGAAGAGCAGAAATGCCGGCAGCAGAATGATCGAACTGCTCTTCAGCTTTGTCTGGGCAACAGGGCGCTGATCTTGAAAACAATGGGAGAACTGGATCAAGCTTTAACCCTTTTGAAAGAAAAAGAAAACATATGTAAGGAACTGGATGATTGGGTGGGGCTGACGGCTGCTCTGGATCATCAAGCGTTGATCCTGAAAGCATGGGGAAAACTGGATGATGCTATGAGCTTGTTTAAACTTGAGGAAACCTTTTGCCGCTTGAATAAAGATTATGATGGACTGCAGCGCTGTCTGGGGAACCAGGCGAATATTTTCTTCTCATGGGGCGAATTCAATAAATCCATGCAGTACCACAAAGAAGAAGAGCGTATTTGCCATGAAATTGGAAATTTATACAGCCTACAGATCTCACTGGGAAACCAGGCAAATATATACCTGAAAGCGGGGGATCTGGGGAATGCCTGGAAATATCATAAAGAAAAAGAACGCATCTGCCGGCAGCTGGGTGATCTGGATAGCCTGCAGAATTCCCTTGGGAATCAGGCACTGATCCTGTATCAGGGGGGGAAGATCGATGAAGCCATTGCTATGCTGAAAGAACAGGAATCTATCTGCCGGAAATTAGGGAATAAGGAAAGCCTCTCGATATCTCTGGGCAACCAGGCGGCTATGCTGAAGAGCAGGGGAAAGCTGCAGGAAGCATTGGAACTGCATAAAGAAGAGGAACGACTCAGTGAGGAGATGAATTCAGCTGAAGGATTATGCTACTCATGGGTGAATCAGGGCACTATCTATCTCAGGTTGAATGAAAGAAGCAAGGGATTGGCATTGATGCAAAAAGCATATGCACTGGCGGTGAAACATGGGTATACCACGCTTGCTTCTCAAATTAAGGGAAATTTGATCAAATATTCATAAAGGTTTCTTGGCAGGCAGCCCCACCCGCCGCGGATATGCAGCTGGAGTGGGTTTTACCTTTTCGATAATGACCAGGGCTCGTTCTGCATCCAGACCGGGGATGATGATGGGTTCTACCTGCATTGTTCCTCCCCCCAGGACGGCGCAGGCGTTCTTTGCCTGTTTGATCTCATCTTCTACGGCAGCACTTTTCTGGGCGATGACAATTCCACCCACATGTACCAGTGGGAGCAGGTATTCGAGCAGTACCGGCAGCGCTGCCACCGCGCGTGCTGCCGCGCAATCGAATTGTTCGCGGTAGGCTTTATCCTGTCCGATGGTCTCCGCACGTTCTACCACCACACCGGCATCTTCTAAATTCAGTGTCTGGATGATATGCCGGCAGAAGTTAGCTTTTTTTTCCACCGATTCCACCAGCACCAATTTCAGAGATGGATCCACGATCTTGAGGGGGATGCCCGGAAAGCCGGCGCCGGTACCAATGTCGATCAGCGATTTAACCTGATATTTTTGCAGGGTGAGCAGTATGCTGAGAGAATCCATGAAGTGTTTGGTTTCAATCTCTTCTGGGGTGCGGATGGCGGTCAGGTTGAACTGGCTGTTCCATTCCAGTAATTGGTTCCTGTAATGGATGAATTGATTCAGCATCTCAGGAGAGATTGGTTCTTTACCCAGATTTTGATAAAACTCTGCCAGATTGGTCATACTCCAATTATAAACAAGGAAAGTTGAACAATTGCCATCTGTTGATTGATAGGTATGATTGTTGATGGGAAGGGATTCCGCATAAAGAAGAGAATAGTTGCATAGTATTAAATGATAATAGAAACACTTTTAACAAATCCTATTCATAGGATAGAATTCAAGGGGCATAATCATATTTCATAAGGAATTGAAAATGGATCAAACCAATATTTTCGAGGGTGAGCGGATTCGATTAACTGAAATCAACCCGAAAGAGGACGCGGAAAAAGAAAGCCAATGGATGCATTCCATTGAATATGCGCGTTTTCGTACAGAAAATCCAGTACGCCCGATGTCTGTTAGCGAGGTCAGTAAAGACCTTGAAGAGAAGCTGAAAGAATCAGATCAAGAAAGAAGCAGCTTCTATTATGCAATTCGGTTGAAAACAGGTGAAAAAGATCTGCTGGGATTCCTGCATATCATCGATATTGAATGGCCAAATGGGCAGGGGCTTTTGCAGGTATTAATGGGAACTGAAGAAATTAATAAGGAATACCTGGCGGAAACTCTCTCTCTGGCTTTACGCTACGCATTCGATGAATTGAATTTGTACCATATCTTCTGTGAGATCCCATCCTATGATATTGATGCCATCAAGGCGTTTGAGAAAGCCGGTTTTGTGCAGGAAGCCTGCCTGCGGGAGATGATCTATCACGCAGGAAAATATCATGATCGGATCATTTTAGGAATTGTAGGCGAAGAATGGCGGCATAAGAAAGGTTTGTCATGAATAACAAGTATTTACAGGGAAAAAATGTGTATCTGCGTTCCATGGACATTGAGAAAGATATGGAACTCTATTCCAAATGGTACCGGGATGCCCTGTTTGATCGCTTTATGGATAGCATGCCTGCCGTGATGTATAACAAGGATCAGATGAAAGAATGGTATGAAAAACAGATCTCACATATCAGTGCTTTTATCATCATGCGAAAAGAAGATGATCAACCTATTGGGTTTATTGAATTAGCCGGTTATGATTGGCACAGCGGGAATGCCTGGCTGGGGATCGGTATTGGCGAAAGAGAAAACTGGGGCAAAGGTTATGGCACCGAAGCCATGAATCTGATTCTGAAATTGGGTTTTCTTGAATGGAATTTGCATCGGGTTTCTCTATCTGTGCTTGGGTATAATGAAAGGGCAATTCGCTCTTATGAGAAAGTCGGTTTTAAAAAAGAGGGCTCTCTGCGCGGTTTTATTCACCGAGAAGGGCAGCGCTGGGATATGCCTATGATGGGTGTCCTCAAGAATGAATGGATAAAATTGCAAGAAAACAAATAAGGTGAGAAAGAAAGTGAATAAATTACAGCAGCCGTTCAAAGCGGTCATTTTCGATATGGGTGGAGTTTTTATCCGAACGAAGCAGCAAGAAGCTCGGGAGGAATTGGCGCGCAAATATGGGGTGAGTCCAGAAGAATTAAACAGGATGGTTTTTCTCAGCTCAGACAGCATCAAGGCAGAAAAAGGATTGATCTCCAGAGATGAATTAATGCGCCAGTTGATGCTTTCGCTGGGAGAGGATGAGAAAAACACCCGGCATTTTATGGAAGAATTTTTCAGCAATGATTATGAGGATAAAGAACTGGTGGATTATGTGCGCACACTGCGCCCGCAGTATAAATTAGGCTTGCTGAGCAATGCCTTTCCAGGGACCAGAGAATGGATGGAAGCACGACACGAATTCCTTGACTTATTTGATGTGAGTTATTTCTCAGCGGAAGTGGGCATGCGTAAACCGGAGGAACCCTTTTTCCAGCTGATCCTGAATGCCTTACAGGTTGAACCGTCGGATGTTCTTTTCATCGATGACTTCATTGAAAATATCAAAGGTGCGCAGAAGATGGGTATTCAAACGGTTTGGTACCACGATAGGGATGCAGCTTTCTCGTATCTGAAATCAATTCTGGATACTTCTGCCACAAGAACAGGATGGGTGTGATATACTCTTGGAGTGCTGTTTTTGCTTGACAGCTTGATGGCACTTGGGTAGAATTTTGCTACCCTTGAAAACGGGCCTGTAGCGCAGTTGGGAGCGCGCTTCAATCGCACTGAAGAGGTCGAGAGTTCGAATCTCTCCAGGTCCACTGGGTAAAGTAAGGGCCCATAGCGCAGTTGGGAGCGCGTCTCAATGGCATTGAGAAGGTCGAGAGTTCGAATCTCTCTGGGTCCACCTGACATTAATAAAAGAAAAAGTGAGAAGAGGAGCAGTATTTCATCCAGCAGCGATTCGGGAGAGTGAGGTGTGAGCCCGATACTGTGCCCCTGGAGCGCAAAAGAAAGAACTCGCCTCTTGAGCGGAAACGCTGCACTGCTGTGGTGATTAAAGTAGTCACAGCCGGATAAGCCCGATAGAGCTGCCTGAGAGGTTCGCAAGCGAACAATCAGGGTGGTACCACGGAGAAACCCTTCGTCCCTGAGGATGAGGGATTCTTTTTTTAAGAGAAAGGGAAGAGAATGCCAATTTCAAAAACACCACGTTATATACCATCTACCATAGAACCAAAATGGCAGAAGAAATGGGAAGCGGATGAATTGTATCATTCTGATATCGACCCAAAGAAGAAGAAATACTATGCGATGACGATGCTCCCATACCCTTCGGGGAATCTGCATATCGGTCACTGGTATGCCATGACGCCTTCGGATGCGCGGGCGCGCTACTTGCGCATGAAGGGATATAATGTGCTTTTCCCCATGGGCTTTGATGCATTCGGGCTGCCCGCCGAAAACGCTGCCATCAAGCATAACATCCATCCCAAAGAATGGACTTATAAAAACATCGATCACATGCGCGAGCAAATGCGCAGCATGGGCAACATGTTCGATTGGCGGCGGGAAGCCATCTCTTCTGATCCGAAATATTATCGCTGGACACAGTGGTTTTTTAACCAATTATTAAAGAACGGGCTGGCTTACCGGCAAAAATCACTGGTTGATTGGTGCCCAACCTGCAATACCACGCTGGCGCGCGAACAGGTGGTTGGTGAAGACCGCCACTGCGAACGCTGCCATACCCCTGTGATCAAGAAGGAACTGAAACAATGGTTTTTCCGCATCACTAATTATGCTGATGAGCTGCTCGATTTTACCGGTATCGATTGGCCGGAGCCGGTCAAAATACTGCAGACCAACTGGATCGGTCGTTCGGAGGGCGCTTCGGTTGTTTTCCATACCGAACAGGGCGATCCGATGGAGATCTTCACTACCCGACCGGATACGTTATGGGGCGCTACCTTTATGGTACTGGCACCGGAACATCCGCTGGTGAAGAAGATCACCACCACAGAACAAAAGGAAAAAGTGGAAGCTTATGTAGCTGATGCGATCCGGCAGACCGAGATCCAGCGTGAGGCGACCGATAAGGAAAAAACAGGTGTTTTCACCGGCGGCTATGCCATCAATCCTGTAAATCAGGAGCGCATCCCCATCTGGGTTGCAGACTATGTTTTGATGACTTACGGTACCGGTGCCATCATGGCAGTTCCGGCACACGACCAGCGCGATTTCGAGTTTGCTCGAAAATACGGGCTGGAAGTACGTGTGGTCATTCAACCGGATGATATGCCCAAGCTGGATGGCGCCACTATGCTGGAATCTGTCCCGGCGCACGGTAAGATCGTCAATTCCGGCGTTTTGGATGGAACTCCGGCGGACCAGGCGTTTGGTGAGGCAGTTAAATATGTAGAAGAACATGGAATGGGAAAGGGTGCGGTCAATTACCGCCTGCGCGATTGGTTGATCTCGCGCCAGCGCTACTGGGGCGCCCCAATCCCGGTGCTGTACTGCGAAAAATGCGGTGTGGTGCCCGTTCCCGATGAAGATCTGCCGGTGCTGCTGCCGGATGATGTAGAATGGAAGCCGACCGGAGAAAGCCCCTTAAAACTGCATCCCACCTGGCGCTTCACCACCTGCCCGAAATGCGGTGGAAAAGCTGAGCGCGAAACAGATACTATGGATACCTTCATGTGTTCTTCCTGGTATCACCTGCGCTATTTAAGCCCGGATGATATGGATGCTCCCTTTGATCAGAAAGAATATGATTACTGGATGCCGGTGGATACCTATACCGGTGGAGTGGAGCATGCCACCATGCATTTGATGTACACCCGCTTCTTTCATAAGGCATTTCGTGACCTGGGTGTGGTAAAAGGAAATGAACCCATGCTGCAGCTGCGCAATCAGGGACAGATCCTGGGACCGGATGGGCAGCGTATGAGCAAATCGCGCGGCAATGTCATCGATCCGGATGAGCAGGTGCGCTTATATGGCGCGGATACCGTGCGGGCTTTCCTGATGTTCGGTTATCGCTGGGCAGAAGGCGGACCGTGGGAACCGGGTAATATCACCGGTGTTCAGCGCTGGTTGAACCGCGTCTGGAATATATTCCTTGATGAAGCCGAACAAGGTAAATTTGATGCGGAAAAGGTGAAACTGCTGCGCCGCAAACTACACCAGACCCTGAAAGCAGTTACCAATGATTATGAACGCTTTGAATTCAACACCATTGTGTCTGGTTTGATGGAGCTTGCCAACTATATGCAGGAAGCAAAAGCTGAAGGTGCAGCTGCTGCACCTGTTTGGAAGGAAGTTCGCAGTATTTATCTGCGTATGCTGGCGCCTATCTGCCCGCATATTGCGGAAGAATTATGGAAGCAATTGGGATTACCTTATTCGATCCATACCCAGCCGTGGCCTGAGCTGGATGAGCAGGCTACCAAAGAAGATGAGATCACCATTGTGCTGCAGGTGAATGGAAAACTGCGCGATAAATTGGTGGTTCTGGTGGATACTACTGAAGAAAAAGTAAAAGAAATGGCACTGGCGAATGAAGTAATACAAAAATATTTGGATGGAGCTGCTCCGCGCAAGCTGATCTATGTGAAGGGCAGGCTGGTTAATATAGTAAAGTAGAAAGAATTCGAATTTAGTAAACGCATATTGTTTTTACAGGCAGTATGCGTTTTTAGTTTAAACGGGGTAAAAAGTATTTTGTTTAAAAATGAGCGATGCATTATATAATTTTCTAAACAATATACGAATGGGGTAGTAAAACATGGCAAAAACAATCTATGGAATCTTTAAGAACTCAATCCCTTATGCCAAAGTTGGATTAGGAAAGAAAACGCTGCTGTTGTTCATCGGAGGTCCCGGGAACGGAATTCCCCGCGGACTTGCCTTTTCGATCATGGTCGCCGGTTTGAAACCGCTGCTCAATGAATATACCATGTACGCGGTCAGCCGGAAATCAGGGCTGAAAGAAGGCTATACCACGCGCATGATGTCTGATGATTATGCAGAATTGATCAAGCAGGAATTCGGCGGACATGTAGACCTTGTGGTGGGTATATCATATGGCGGTATGGTAGGGCAGCATTTTGCAGCCGACCACGCGAATCTTTGCGACCATCTGGTCATCGCGATGGCGACGCACAAAGCCACAGAACAGGGTGTGAACATCGATCTGCAGTATGCCGACCTAGCCAGCCAGGGAAAAGACCGCGACGCATGTGTTGCCATCACCAGGGCGCTTTATCCTCCTGGCATCGAACGCAGTTTGATGTCTGCATTATTATGGCTGATGGGACCTTCTTTCATCGGGGAAAAGAGCAGTACCTACAGCCAGGATGTTCTTGTTGAAGCTAAAGCAGAAAAAACTGCTGATACGGTGGAAAGTCTGAGACGGATCAAAGTTCCGGTTCTGCTGCTGGATGGTGAAAAGGATATTTATTTTCAGGCTGGTTCTGCCCAGGAAATGGCTGAAATGATACCGAACGCGATGTTGATCCTCTATCCCGGCAAGGGGCACGAGATCTCGAATGAGTCAAAATTTGGTGCAGATATTCTGGAATTCATTGCCAGGCGCTCGAAATAAAAAGAGAGGAGATAATTTTCTCCTCTCTCTGCGTGCTCCTATACGATCAGAAGTATGTATGAAGCCAGATAGATCAGGATAAATAAAAATCCTGTTTTCCTGTCAAGCTTCCGCTTAATAAAAAGCACAGTGATCACAATAGCCGCGGCTATGATCGCATATAAGATCGTGCGGTTTGCCAGTACGGTGGATACTGTGCGCGGAAAAATGAGCTGACCCAATCCAATAGATAGGGTGGCATCAACAAGACAGCTTCCGAGAATATCTCCTACTGCGATGTTGTATTGTTTTTTCCGGATGGCGGCGATATCAACAAAAAGTTCCGGCAGGGATGTCCCAATTCCTACTATAAAAAAGCTGATCAAGTATTCAGGGAGGTTGATATCTTCTGCAAGCTTGACCACCGAATTGATGATCAGTATTGAACCGATTGCTACTCCCAGTAAGAAAACGATGACCAGGAAACTGAGAATTACTTTTCTCTTTCCATTCTTGGGAACGATCGGATCACTGTCCTTTTCAAAATCATTGGTGGCTACACTGGAGGTAATAATGAAGGTGAATAATCCAAGACTGGCTACCAGGAAAAATGCGTTTAATCTTGTGAAGGTTCCTTTTTCAAAGATTATGAATAGAAGCATCAGAGCCAAGATCAGGCAGCTTCCGATAACAGCCAGTTCTCGCCGTTTGAATTTGATCGCTCCCCCGATGAATGGCAGAATCCCAAAGACCAGCGTTAACTGGTTCACAATGGAACCGACCGAATCTCCAATGCTGATATCGGCGTGCCCCAGGTAATTTGAAAGGATGGAATTCACGATCTCAGGTAGATCGGTGCCAAAAGAAACCAACACTAAACCGATGATCAGGGGAGGAATTTTTAGAATAGAAGCCAGTTCGATGGAATAATCGATCGCCTTTTTACTGGAATAGATCATAAGAGCTAATCCCATAATAAGAAATAAGATTGCTGTAACTGTTGATTGGATTGTGAATACCATTATTGTTTCCTCCGTTTTGTAATAAGAATGAACAGAGAACCTTGAATTTCTTCAGGGAATCCCTATTTTGTACTGTATTGATTCAAAAGATTGTCAGGAAGTCTGGTTAGAAGAAGAAATCTGCTCTTCGATCCTTTAACCTCTATTCCTCTGAAATTGTGATTGAAATACTGCGGATTCTATAAAATAAGTTTTAACAGCGAATCAATAAAAATCGAAAAACACAATAACAGGTGGAGAACCTGTATGAATTACTACAAATGAGATTATAGGGAAAAAAGGGAAGATTGTAAAGTGTATAGGATAGAGCATTTGATGATTTTTAGAAACACTTCACTTTAGTGACAATAGAATCAGGAAATAAGATTGTCTTGGTGACTATTAATCAAAAAATGCGCTTTAAAACAGTAATTTATGTTGTCTAAAATAACCTTAGTAATAAGATGAAGATAATTATAACGAGTAAGTCTGGATCGATTTCTATTTATACTTGATATAGATAACCTTGGTGTTTTTTACTGATATTATTTAAGTAAGTCAATCCTTCGATCTGAAAAAAGGAGGAGGGTATGAAGTATAAAGTAAAAAAAGTACGTATGAACATATATTGGGTGTTTCTTTTTACTTTACTAGCTTGCTGCACAAGCGATGATCCTGTTTTCGAGGGAGAAAAAACACAATCAGAGGATAAGACATTCCCTGTTTTTCTTTCCACTTCTGAAAAAACAGGCATCGCAATTCGGGAAATTGACGGTATGCAAATGCAATACATTCCTGCCGGAGATTTCAAAATGGGTCTGGATGACGGCAACAATGATGAGCGACCGATGCATACAGTCTATCTGGATGCCTATTGGATCGACCAGACTGAAGTGACTAATGCACAGTATCGAAAATGCGTGCAAGCTGGTGTTTGCACACTCCCATACAATGATGATAACTTTTTTACCAGGATTTTCTTCAAAGATAATTCTGAATCAGTATTGGATGAATATTTTAACAATCCTGACCTGAACCAGCATCCAGTCATTTGGGTGCAGTGGGAACAAGCTCAAAGTTACTGCCAATGGGTAGGCGGGCATCTTCCCAGCGAAGCGGAATGGGAAAAAGCCGCACGAGGTAGTGATGGACGCCAATATCCATGGGGAGATACATTCTATGGCGATCGTGTAAACTACTGTGATAAAAATGGTGAATGCAAGATCCCCGATGAAAAATGGGATGATGGGTATCGAGAAACAGCTCCTGTGGGCAGCTATCCGCAGGGTGCCAGCCCATACGGGGTGCTGGATATGGCAGGTAATGTAAGCGAGTGGGTGGCAGATTGGTTTGAGTATGATTACTATCAAGAATCACCCTTAAAGAATCCTATAGGACCCGAATACGCAGACAAACGATTGGTGCGCGGTGGTTGTTTTGACTACAGTGCTGCTAATGTGCGCTCAACCCTGCGCGATGAGGTGAATTCCGAATGGTATTTTTCCACTGTCGGCTTTCGCTGCGCTGCGGATGTGGCGGAGAATAATCCATAGGATGGAAATTCAATTCTTGAGAATACTATCTGCTGGTGCAAGTATGAATGGGGTGCGGGCAGCACCTGATGGCAGTGCTTGGATTTAAGGAGGAAATATGGAAAGCAAGGAATTACCATCTTTTTGTAAAAAACTGATCGAACGATCGAATTTCATATATCTGACAACGCTCAAACAAAATGGTGAGCCGGAAATCAGAGCCATGATGAATTTGTATAACCGGGTGCAGTTCCCATCCCTGGAAAATGTTTTGGTGTTTCCTCCCTATGCATTCTATTTCAGCACCAATACCTCATCCAAAAAGATCGAGCAGGTGAAGGGAAATGATAAAAGCAGCATTTATTTTGTTCTGGAAAGTGAATGGCTGGGGCTCATGTTTACCGGTAGGATAGAAATTGTGACGGATCTGGAAATTAAAAAATCGATCTGGCTTGATGAATGGGTGAGATATTACCCGGGAGAAAGCGGGTATCTAAACGAGGATTATGCTATTTTGAAATTTACTGCCGAATATTTAAAAGGCTGGAATGGGAAGGAAAAATTTAGATTCAATATAAAGGATTTTGTATAAAAACTATTCTGTTTCCTTCTGAACTAAATAAAATAGCGCAATGATCAAGAAACAAAAACCCAGAATATTTGTCGCAATATTCATTCCTTCTTTATCAATGGAATTGCCGATAAACAAAGCTAAAAAAGAATAAGTAAGGCTGTTCATTTGATTTTGAGTAGAAAGAATTGTCGCTCTATTTTTTGATGGGATCAATAGATTCATTTTGTTATCTGTAATTAATTGATAGATCTCAAGCAAGATATTCAATCCGGCAAGAATGAAAATCAACCCGAATGAATGAATCGAATTAACTGCAAAGAACATACATGCAATTGATATAAACAATATGAGGAGTGTGCTTCTTTTAGTTAAGATTCCCTTTGTTTTTTGAGCGAAATAGATGGATATCATTGTTAATAAGTTTATGCCTGCAATTATCAGTGAAACCTCTATGTATGAATTTAAGCCAGAAATCGCAATTAAGGGCTGAAGAATATTATTGAAAATAGAGCAGGTAACAAATCCAAGAATACAAAAGATCGATATCAAACGTACATATTTATTTTTGTAAAGATGATACAAAGATATTTTAAAATGCTGAAAAGAATTTCCAAATATATTACAGAATGCATTTTTCTGTTTATGGATTACCCTATCTTTGAAAGAATCCGGTTCTTTTACTCCGGCGAGTATACAAGCTTGTGAGATTCCTGAAAGCGCAGAAAGAATTAAAGTATATTGAAAACCGAGTGAATTGGCAATCCATCCACCACAAATAATTGATATGGTTTGAGAGAAAAGGATGAGGATGGTGATATTACTCTGTACTCTCAGATACTCTGCTTCTCTATTTTCATTTTTCAATGTATCAAAAATAATAGCGGTCATGGTTCCTGAATTCAAAGCAGTACAAATGGCAGATAAGATTGCCCATATCACAAAAGTAATAAATGAAGTGGGTGCTGTAAGAACAACAAGAAAACTGAACCCTGATATTGCATGTCCAATAGTTATTACCCATTTCCTTGACCAAAGATCTGCAAGAATTCCTGTTGGAATTTCCAGCAAGAATGTCAGGATTTCATAAATAATACTTAATGTAAATATTTGTGTATAACTAAAGCCGATATTTCTATAATAAAGGATCAAAATTCCATTTGTAAATGAAAGCCCACCTAAAAAACTGGCGAGGTAGAATTTTTTGATCGATGATTCCATTATAGTTTCCCCGAAACTTTATTGTTTATGTGAAGTTAGATTATTTTTTAAATAACGAATGCCAGATATCTTCTTCACTTATTCCGCCTATTCTCAGTATCTTGATCGCTCCTTTAGAGCAATCCACAACCGTCGAGGGAATACCCCCTTCACAGGCGCCGCCATCAATGATCAGCGGAATGCGCCCATCCAATTGTTTCAGCACATCTTTTGCAGTGCGCGGATTCTCACCGCCTGAAATATTGGCAGATGTAGCTGCCAGCACACCCACCTTTTTGATCAGATTCCTTAACCAGGTATGGTCGGGCATGCGAATTCCTACCGTGGCGTATGGGGTGAGGGCTTCGGGAAGCTCCACCCGTTTGGGGATGACCAGTGTAAGCGGACCAGGCCAGAAGCGTTTGGCAAGGCTCTGCGCCTGTTCCGAGATGCCGTCTGTGGCACAGATGATCTGTTCATACTCACCGATCAGCAGGGGAATCGCTTTCGAAGAATCCCGTTCTTTGATCTTGTAGATCTCTTGAATGGCTGTTTCTTTATCGAGCAGGCAGGCGATGCCGTACACGGTGTCGGTTGGGATGGCAATAACATTTCCCTTTTTCAATTCTTCCGCGGCTATTCCCATGGTCTCAGGATGAGTCATGGGGAGTACTTCTGTGAACATACGATAACTCCTCAACCAGTATGAATGATCAACAGCCGGTCGCAGCCAGCCAGATCGCGTTTAATTATCATCTTTGCTTGCGGAAAATGCAAATGTGCCAATTCCTGCAGCGCTTCTGCCTGATCGAACTGCATTTCAAGCAGAATGCTGCCGCCTTCGGCTGTATGCTTGGGAAGCTGATCGAACAACCTGCGGAACAGGGATAACCCGTCACTTCCGCCATCCAGCGCCAGGTACGGTTCAAAGCGGGATACTTCCAGCCACTGAAGTGTTTTCCGGGGGATGTAAGGCAGATTGGCACAGATCAGGTTAAAACGAGCCTGTATGCCTTCCAGAAGGTCGCTTTGCAGCAAAGAGATCTGCTCTGTCAGAGCGTGCCTTTTAATATTACGTTGAGCAGTATTCAAAGCATCTCTTGATTTATCTGTGGCGATGATCTTAACATTTGTCTGGTTTTTCGCGATGGCTGAAGCGATACAGCCGCTTCCGGTCCCGATATCAGCCAGAGAAGCGGGGTCTGCTTTTTGGTCGAGAATTTCAAGCGCAGTTTCCACCAGCAGTTCTGTTTCAGGGCGGGGGATCAGGACAGCGGGATTTACTGTAAAAGAAAGCCCATAGAAATCCCAGCTTCCCAGGATATAAGCTAATGGTTTGCCCTTTTTCAGATCAAGGAAATCATCTTCAAGCTGAGAAAGTATAGATGCATCTAGCGTGAATTGCGGATCAGCCATCAGCTGCCCGCGGGATAACCCTGTATTTTTCTCAAGGATCGCATATAAGGAAGAAAGCGGTTCTTCTGGAAGGAAGTGATTAAGGTCAGATCGTGCCTGTGAAAACCAATCAGCCAGCAAGATGCTATTTTTCACCCTGTTCTTCCACGAGCGATAGCCGTTCTGTTTCATATCGCAGAGTCAATTCATCGATGAACGCATCCAGGTTGCCTTCCATGACCGAGGGGAGGTTGTGAGAAGAAACGTCGATGCGGTGATCGGTCACGCGGGATTGCGGGTAGTTGTAGGTGCGGATCTTTTCGGCTCGTTCTCCGCTGCCTACCTGGGATAGGCGGGTGGCATCACGCTCCTGTTTGCGTTTTTCTTCTTCGATCTCATACAGGCGGGCGCGTAAAATGCTGAGGGCGCGCAGACGGTTCTGAAGCTGGGAGCGTTCATCCTGGCAGGCGATCACCATACCGGTGGGAAGGTGGGTGATGCGGACCGCGGTGGCGTTCTTCTGCACGTTCTGACCGCCGGCTCCGGAAGATTTATATACATCGATACGCAGGTCTGTATCCGGGATCTGAATATCTACATCTTCCACCTCTGCCAGCACAGCTACGGTAACAGTCGAGGTATGGATGCGACCGGAGGATTCGGTGGTGGGAATACGCTGCACGCGGTGCACGCCGGATTCGAATTTCAGGCGAGAGTAAGCGCCTCTCCCTTTGATCATGAAAATGATCTCTTTAAACCCGCCAATACCGGTCTCATTTTGAGAGAGCACTTCGATCTTCCAACCTCTGGAGTCAGCATAGCGTGAGTACATGCGGAAAAGATCTGCTGCAAACAGTCCGGCTTCATCTCCTCCGGTTCCGGCGCGGATCTCCATGATGACGTTGCGGTGGTCGCGCGGATCTTTGGGAACCAGCATGCTTTTTAATTCTTTTTCAAGCTGCTCAATTTCCGGTTCGAGAGTTTGCACCTCATCTGCTGCCAGTGCGCGCATTTCTTCATCATTACCATCCAGCAGTGCTTGCGACTCCTGCAGACTCTTCAGTTTCTGATGATATAAAGTGCTTTTCTCAATGATTGGCTCAAGTTCCGAGCGTTCTTTTGAAAGCTCGGCGACTTTTTGATAATCATTCATATTTTCTTCAATTTGCTGCTTGATCTCTTCATACTTTGACTCGAGGGCAGCAAGACTATCTAATAACATAAGACCTCACAAATAGTGTTGGATTTTGTCCGAAATGAATTCCAAACTTATAATCTCATCGTATTATACCAGTGCAGCAATCCCCCTCTTTTCTTTATTTCAAATATAATGAAGCCAGAATAGAAATAGGTTGGAGGATGAAACAATGACTGCAAATAAAATAAAAACTTTCGCCTCTGTTGCAAATGCACCCCAGGCAGTGGGTCCTTATTCCCTGGCTGTCAAAGCCGGAAACCTGCTCATTACAGCCGGTCAGCTGGGCATGGATGCCGAAACCGGGATGCTGGTAGAGGGCGGTATTCAGGCACAGACTGAAAAAGCACTGCAAAATCTCAATGCGATTCTGACCGCAGCCGGCGCTAATCTTTCTCAGGTGATCAAGACAACTGTTTTCTTGCAGAACATGGCTGATTTCGGTGCCATGAACGAGATCTATGCAAAATTTTTCAGCGAGAATCCTCCTGCGCGTTCGGCAGTTGAAGTAGCAGCACTCCCCAAGGGAGGATTAGTAGAGATCGAAGCAATTGCTGTTCTTGATTGATGGAAAATGTAGCGCATCAAAATCGATAAACATTTTCTATTTTAATAAGAATGCCTTAAAATACACAAAGATAAAATCATATAAAATAGACATTGAGGTATGTTCCTTATTGGTATCAGAAATTGGGATTCCTGGATCGAAAAACCGATCACACGAAACGATTCTAGCGGATTGATATTGTACGAGAACATGGAAAAAAGAAAGGTTTTGGTTTAGGATTATCTTACTGTTCAAATGATTATCCATCCAATAGTATAAAAAAGCTGGATAATGAGCAATCTGGATAATAAAGAACACAATAAAAAAAAATCCGGTCATGTTGAAAACGAGTTGAAAATTGGATATACAACCCCAAAAAAAAGTGTCTGTGATCGTTCCCTGTTATAACGAAGAAAACACGATCCAGCTTTTGTTAAAAGCAATTCTCGAGCAAGATTTTCCACGGGTAGATATGGAAGTTGTTATTGCTGATGCTCTTTCTCAAGATAAAACGAGAGAGAAGATCATGGAATTCAGCAAAGCGCATCCGCAGCTGGCGGTGAAAATTGTAGATAATCCCCAGCGGACCATCCCTGCCGCGGTCAATGCGGCTGCAGATGCGGCGCAAGGGGAATATCTGGTGCGGCTTGACGCGCATTCCATGCCGTATCCCGGCTACATTTCCACCTGTATTCGCGACCTGGAAGAAAAGAAAGGTGAGAATGTCGGCGGTGTATGGGAGATCAAACCGGGAGCCGATACCTGCATGGCAAAAGCCATTGCTGCCGCGGCTGCACACCCGCTGGGAGTAGGAGATGCACGCTACCGCTATTCGAACCAGACCGGTGAGGTTGATACGGTCCCGTTCGGCTCATTTCGCAGAGATCTGTTTTTCAGCGTCGGCAAGTTTGATGAAACCCTGCTTTCCAATGAAGACTACGAATTCAACGCGCGCATTCGCCAGAATGGGGGGAAGGTCTGGTTTGACCCTTCCATTCGCTGCGTGTACTTCGCGAGAAAGAATTTAAAGGAATTGGTGAAACAATACTGGCGTTACGGCTACTGGAAGCTGCAGATGTTGAAACGCTATCCGAAAACCATTCGCTGGCGCCAGGCTTTACCACCTCTCTTCGTATTGGTGAATATTCTAGGTATTCTTTTTTCACCGTTCAATAAATATATTGCGTATAGCTATCTATCTATACTGGGAATTTACCTTCTCATTCTATTTTCAGCAAGTATCTCCGGTGCCGTCAAGAAAAAAGAACCGGCGCTTATTCTGGGTTTTCCCGCTGCCACGATCACCATGCATTTTGCCTGGGGGATGGGTTTTCTTGTCAGCGCTATTACAAAGAAATAATTGAGTACAATATATAATCGAAATGGCAAATATGCAGAGAACAAGAAACAAACGCTGGTTGATAAAACCACAGGAACGACAATGGATACTGATCCTGGGGGATTTGGTAATCGGCATCATTTCATTGTTCATTGCTTTATACATCTGGGCACAAAAAGATCAATGGATCAGTTTTTCACTGCAGTTCATTCGTGAACGACCTCCTTTCTGGTTTTATATCCTACCGCTTTTGTGGATGATATTGATCATTGATCTATACAACGTTCGAAAAGCGGGCAACCGCCGGGATACGATCCAGGGCATATTGATCGCCACGGTTGTATCAACCATTTTCTATCTTTTTATCTTCTTCATTGCCGAACCGAAAACCCTTCCGCGTCGTGGAGTGGCTGCATTTATCGGTTCGGTGGCAGTACTGACCCTGATATGGAGAAATCTCTATATCACGGTATTTACTGCTCCGGCATTTCTGCGAAGGGTTTTGATCATCGGCGCAGGTCGTTCCGGATGCACCATGGCGAAGATCATCAAGAATCTCTGGCCATCACCTTTTTACCTGGTAGGATACATCGATGACGATGCGCAAAAAGTAGGGAAGAACATTGATGGTCTACAGGTAATGGGAAGCAGCAGCAACCTGTTGGAGATCATCGAAAAAGAACACATTACCGACCTGATCTTTTCTATTTCCGGTGAGATGCAGCCTGAAACATTCAGCTCTATTTTGCAGGCGAAAGAAAATGGGATCGAGATCACCACTATGCCTATCCTGTATGAAGAATTGATCGGTCGTGTGCCGATCTTCTTGCTGGAAGATGACTGGATCTTGCGTTCGTTTGTTGACCATGCGCGCTCGACTTCAGGATATGAAACTTTGAAGCGTATCGTGGATATTTGTGTGGCATGCGTGGGTTTTATCCTGCTTGTTCCTCTTGCTCCCATTATTGCGCTTATTATTTTTCTCAATGATGGAAAGCCTATTCTCTACCGGCAGGAGCGGATTGGCATCAACGGGAGACCCTTTACCCTGATGAAATTCCGCACCATGCGTTTGGATGCGGAGGAAGATGGCGTGGCACGCTTGGCGGTTGAAAATGATGAGCGGGTGACCAAAGTTGGGAGATTTCTACGGCGCAGCCACCTGGATGAACTGCCGCAGTTCCTCAATGTATTAAAAGGGGATATTTCTATGGTCGGTCCGCGGGCTGAGCGACCTGAATTCGTGAACCAGCTTCAAAAAGAGATCCCATTTTATCGGGCGAGATTGTTTGTCAAACCGGGTATGACGGGCTGGGCGCAGATCAATTACCGGTATGCGTCCAATGTGGAAGAATCCGCTATCAAGCTGGAATATGATCTGTATTACATAAAACATCGCAATATCTGGTTGGACATCACTATCATCATGCGCACCATGGGGCAGGTTATTGGACTGCGGGGTGTATGAGTGAAGGGGAAGTTCATACTCCGCAATCGTCATGTTTTCATCATAGATATTTTGATCATTCCAATTTCCATTCTGTCGGCTTATGTTTTAAGGCTGGAATTATTCGAAATATTTGACACATATCTCTATTCGCTGTTGTGGATGATCGGGGTTTCGCTGATCATCAAGCCGATTACCTACTACCTGTTTGGCTTGTATCGAAGAATGTGGGTTTATGCAAGTGTTCCGGAGATCAAATTGATCTTCCTTGCGGTTACCACAGCTTCTGCTCTTGTTTCCACACTTATGTATTTCGTTTTGTACGGGAATGTTTTTTATTCTTTCCCCCGCTCTGTATTAGTCATAGACTGGATCCTTTCGCTCCTGCTGGTGGGCGGGCAGCGTTTTTCCTTCCGAATCTTTTCAGAGAGCGCACGGCGGTCTGCTTTGCTAAAACATACAAAAGCGGAGCGTCAAATTCTGGTGATCGGCGCCGGGGATGCTGGAGTGATGACTGTCAAGGAATTACAGCGCAATCCACAGCTGGCAATGCATCCGGTTGGTTTTTTGGATGATAACCCGGAAAAGAAAGGGAAGACCATTCATGGAATCCCCGTTTTTGGTGAGATCAAAAGCCTGCCAAAAATATTATCAATTCGCCATATTGATGAAGTGATCATTGCCATTCCCAGCGCTTCGGGGATGACGATCCGGGAGATCGCTGAGTTATGTCGAAAACGGAATATTGTTTACCGCACTATGCCGGGATTATATGAACTGCTGGGCGGTATGGTGAGCATTTCACGGCTGCGTGAGGTGGATATTGCTGACCTTCTGCGCCGGCAGCCGGCTCATACCAACGATGAGCAGGTAGGGCAAGTTATCAAAGGAAAAGTCGTGCTGGTAACGGGGGCTGGCGGTTCGATCGGAAGAGAGTTGTGCCGTCAGATCGCCCGCTGGGAACCCAGGGCGCTGATCATGCTTGGACATGGCGAAAATGCTATTTTTGAAGCATACCTTGAGATCATGGAGCAGTATCCCGGGCTGCATATTCAAACGGTCATCGCAGATATCCGCGATCATGATCGGATCGCACGCATTTTCAAGAAAAAGAAACCGGATGTTGTTTTCCATGCGGCGGCTCATAAACATGTACCGCTGATGGAAAGCAATGTGGATGAATGTGTTTTGAATAATATCGGTGGAACGAAAAATTTGCTGGATGTTTCTGTTGATAATAACGTTCAGCGATTTGTCTTGATCTCCACCGATAAAGCTATTCGCCCTGTTAATGTAATGGGAGCTACTAAACGAGTGGCAGAAATGATGGTCATTGATGCCGCGAAAAAGACCGGCAATCCATACACAGTGGTGCGCTTTGGAAATGTGCTTGGCAGTCGCGGGAGTGTGGTTCCCCTGTTCAAACGGCAGATCGCCAGGGGAGGACCGGTCACGATCACCCATCGGGATATGAAACGATATTTTATGACCATCCCAGAAGCGGTATATCTTGTTCTGCAGACAGCCGGTATGGGAAAAGGCGGAGAAACCTTTATCCTCAATATGGGTGAGCAGATACGCATTCTGGACCTGGCAAAAGATCTGATCCGCCTTTCAGGATTAGAACCCGAGAAAGATATCGAAATCGTATATACCGGAGTGAGAGAAGGCGAGAAGCTCAGCGAAGATCTCTGGAATGATGGGCGGAAGTTCGGCAAGACCTCCCACCCCGATGTGTTCTTTGAAGAGGGGCAGGATCAATTGACGGGCAAAGCCTTGCAAGATACGATAAATAAACTGCTTGACCTGGCGCATGCCGGGAAAACGGAAGCGATTCTCACCCTGCTCGATAAGGTGATTCCCGGTGCGGCAGTACGCAGTTCACAATCCATTAATATAACGGCGATTGACTCATGAGTTTGGTTAGCGAAAAAGAATGGCAGCAGTTTATTCAGCAAGATCCCCGCGCACATATACTGCAGAGCGCTCAATGGGGAGCATTAAAAGCTGATTTTGGATGGAACCCATATTATTTTTTACATGACCAATGTGGTGCTCTTGTTCTTCTGAAAGATATTCCGCTTGGTTTTAAAGTAGTATATATTCCTAAAGGTCCTGTTGGCAGCGGGTGGGATCCTTTATGGAAAGAATTGGATGATTTCTGCCGGAAAGAACATGTTGTATTCCTAAAAGTGGAACCAGATCAGTGGGATTCAGAAGGGAAGAATATACAGCAGCTTTTGCCCGGTTTTCATGCGGAGTCGCGCACGGTTCAGCCGCGCTGTACCATTGTTTTATCGCTGCAGGGAACGGAAGAAGATTGGTTGGAGCGTATGAAGCAGAAAACACGCTACAACATTCGCCTGGCTGAAAAGAAAGAGATCACGGTTGCCGAAAGCGACAGGGTGGATGTGTTCAATGAGTTGATGCATGCCACCGGTGAGCGCGATGAGTTTGGCATTCATGAAGATGAATACTACCAGCGTGCCTATGACCTTTTCAATCCGCAGGGATCATGCAGTCTATTGATCGCGTCATATAAAGATACTCCACTTGCAGGATTGATGGTTTTTCGAAGAGGAAAACGAGCCTGGTATTTATACGGGGCTTCAAATAATATGGAGCGCAACCGCATGCCGACCTACTTGCTGCAGTGGGAAGCTATCAAGTGGGCAAAAAAGCACGGTTGTGAAGAGTATGACCTGTGGGGTGTCCCGGATGCGCCGGAGGATATCCTGGAAAAAGATTTCGCTTCACGCAGTGATGGGTTGTGGGGTGTTTATCGATTCAAGCGCGGCTTTGGGGGAGAAATCAAACGCACGGTGGGAGCATGGGATAAAGTATATAATAAGCCCCTGTATTCAGCCTATCGGGCATATTCACGTAAGGGATTCTAAATATGGCATATCATTGTCTGCTTTGCGGTGAAGAACTGCAAGAGAAAGTTCTAGAAAATCGCCCGCGACTGGTTTGCCGGCAGTGCGGTTGGATCTATTATCCGCAGTTGAAAGTGACCGCCGGTGTCCTAATCGAAGAAGATGGAAAGCTCCTGCTGGTGCAGAGGGCGCTCGACCCATGGAAAGGATTATGGTATTTACCTGCGGGTTATATCGAGGTGGATGAGGATCCACTGGCAGGTGCGCTGCGGGAGGTAAAAGAAGAAACAGGACTGGATATATCCATCACCGGATTACGCGGTATCAGCATGTATCAGGATGATCCGCGTGGAAATGGTATTTTGATTATGTATAATGGCAAAAAGATCGGTGGTGGTTTAAGAAACAGCGTAGAATCTACAGCGCTGGGTTTCTTCCTGCCGGAAGAAGTTCGTTCACTGCATATCGCCGGATCAAGCCATACGCTGGTGGTTCAACAGTGGCTTCAAGAACAAGAAAGTAAAGGTAGTTTTGGATCGTAACACCTGGAATGAAATCGTTTTGAGTTTTTCCAATCCACATTTTCTGCAAACATGGGAATGGGGTGAGATAAAAGAAAAATATGGATGGGAAAAAGACTTCCTGGTTTGGAAAGATGAAAAAGGAAACCTGCAGGCAGCCTGTATGCTGTTGATACGGTCCATGTCTTTTCTGCGGGGAATGGTTACCATCCGCATCTGCTATATTCCGCGCGGTCCTCTTTTTATGGTGCGGGGCGATACGCTTTTGCGCAGGATCCTGAGTGATCTGCAAACCTATGCCAGAAAGCAAAAAGTGGTGTTTCTCAAGATGGATCCGGAACTGGTGACTGCCACAGGACTGCCGGGAGAACCTGAAGAAACGATCTCAAAAGAAACAGCTCTTCTTCAAAAAGAATTAAAAAGTCGTGGTTGGATTTTCTCACCTGACCAGGTTCAATTCCGCAACACCGTGATCTTGAACCTGGAACCTTCTGTAGAGGAACTGCTGGCGGCGATGAAGCAAAAAACCCGCTATAACATCCGCCTGTCTGAAAAGAAGGGTGTGAAGGTGCGTATTGCGACACCCAAAGATTTCCCGCTTATCTATCAAATGTACCTTGAGACCTCCCTGCGTGACGGATTCATCATTCGTGAAGAAGAATACTATATGGATGTGTGGAACCTCTTTACCCACAATAAAATGGCAACCGCCTTTATCGCCGAGGTGGAGGGAGAACCGGTTTCCGGTTTATTCCTGTTTTATATTGGAAACTGTGCCTGGTATTTTTACGGTATGTCCACCAACAAGCATAAAGAAAAGATGCCCAATTACCTGCTGCAGTGGGAAGCCATGCGTTTCGCCAAAGCCAGAGGATGCACGATTTATGATCTATGGGGTGCTCCCGATGAATTTGAAGAAACGGATCGAATGTGGAATGTCTTTCGCTTTAAACAGGGATTAGGAGGAAAGGTTCAGAGAACCATTGGCGCATGGGATTATCCTGCCAGAAAGATGCTCTATTTCTTTTACCAGCAAATTCTTCCAAGATTATCTTCGATCAACAGAAAACAGCGCAGGAAAACGATGGCAGTGGAGATGGACCAGAATTCATGAATCTTGATATTCATGCAGGAGTGGTGGTTATTGTACTTCTGCTGGTTCTGGTGGCGGCTGCAACATTCATACGCGGCTACCGCAGCTACCGTGAAGCGAACAGCATGCTGTTTTTCAATAAAAAACGGGTGCGAAAGCAAACGGCAGTTCTGATCATCCTGTGTGGAATTCTGATCTTTGTCTTTGCTGTGAATATTGGAATTTTTGTAGAGCCTCTCATCTATCAGGTGTATATTCCTTCACCCACTCCAACGTTAACGCCTACCGTTACCCTGACGCCCACCATCACGCTAACCCCGACCCTCACACCGATCCCGACAGCCACTCCTGTTCCGCTGTATACGCCGACTCCATTTTTATCGGTTATTATCAGCAGCCAGTTCACTTCTGAAACAACACCCAATGCCGACGCCATCTTCAGCCCGCTTGTGTTTTCGCAAAAGATCGATGCGAATTATCAGGCTGTGGATCCCGGTGATGTGTTTGCCCCTCCCATTGAAACAATGTATGCCACGTTTTCATATGACAGCATGACGCGTAATGCGCAATGGACTGCTTTATGGTTTCGAGAAGGGGAATTGATCTGTATGGAAACCATTCCGTGGAATGGCGCATCGGGAGGTTATGGGTACACGGAATGTGAACAGGATGCCGATAAATGGCAGCCAGGTAATTATTCGGTTCAGATCTTTGTCGGTGAGACATGGAAACAAACCGGTACTTTCCGCGTCTCAGGTGTAGAGGATGAAGAATTACCTGGCGATTAAATTTCTATTTATATTGTGAATATGCTTTTGCGATCAAACCGGCTACACGAGCATTGTTGTTCAATAAAGCCAGATTGGTGTGCAAACTCTTCCCGCCAGTGATCTGATTCATTCTTTCAAGCAGGTAAGGAGTAATCTTATTGCCGTGGATGCCGTTTTCTTCTGCATCGTGGACCGCTTTCTGAATCTCTTTCTCGATTTCATCATTTGGAATGGCTACATCGGCTGGAGGGGGAACTACAACCAGTATGGAAGAGGGAAGATCCATTCCCCAATGATGGAGGGCAATATCCACCACTTCTTCAGGAGTATCCACTCTGGCATCTATATTTAGTCCGCTGGAAGTTGAGTAAAAAGCTGGGAAGCTGTCTGTCTGATATCCAAGTACCGGGATGCCGTTTGTTTCCAGTTTTTCAACGGTGGCGGGTAGATCCAGGATGGATTTCGCGCCCGCGCAGACTACGATCATCGGGTATTTTGAGAGGACCTGCAGGTCGGCGGAAACATCAAAGATAGAACCGCGGTGAACTCCACCGATTCCGCCTGTGGCGAAAACTTTGATCCCAACCTGATGGCAGGTGATGATGGTGCCTGCAACGGTTGTTCCGCCGTCCATTTTCTTTGCGATCCCGATCCCGAAATCACGTTCGCTGATCTTGCGGGAAGCTTTTACGGTGGAAAGTCGATGGATCTGATCTTTATCAAGACCTACGATTAATTTTCCTTCCACCATTCCAACGGTTGCGGGAACACCTCCATTTTCACGGACAGTTTGTTCCATTTCAAGTGCCAGGTCTTCGTTTTGAGGATAGGGTAAACCATGGGTGATAACGGTAGATTCAAGTGCCACCACATCATGTGTGGCAATGTGCTTTTTTACTTCAGGATTAATCGTAATTGATTCCATAGTGTTTTCCTTTTTTAAGATGTGATGCCTCTATTATAATCCCTTGTCTTTTAAAGGATTTTTCACCGGAGTAAAAGGTGGGATTCGATATTTCTTTGCTTTTATTAAAACCTGATCAGTGGATGAAAAGGAGTGGTTCATCTGATTTGGGCTGGTAAATAATGACTGCTCATGCAGTATATCCAGATATGCCTGCCGGGCTGCCTGCTGGATTTGTCGATTCCCGGTTTTCTTTTGAGCCAGCAGCAGTTCAGCCTTTTTTCCCTGATTTTGCGAGATTTTCTGCTTCACCATGGATTCGACCGGCTGCCAGCTGGAGACCTGGAGCGAAAGAAGAAGGATATTGAATTGTGTCAATTTTTCTTGCAGCGCTGTTCTCAATTTTTCTTCCAGCAGGGAGAAAGATTGAACCGGAGAAGCTTCCCAGTTTTCATGACTGACTGCAGATGTGAATAAGCTTTTCTGCAAGGAGTGTAGCAGTTTATGATGTGTTCTTCCCGCATAGGGCTTTCGCAGCTTTTTTTGTGAAACTTCAGCTCTTTCTGCCAGAATTTTCCTGTTCCGCCAGTGTTTACTCAATGCGTTAATTTTATAGCGCCGGATGGATTCTATCTGCCGGGTGATCTTTTCATCAACCGGTTTTTTTTCTCTGGATGGAGTTTCTCCATTCAATGCATCCAGTGAGAGGCTGCGCATGATCTGTGCAAAGACAAGTTCGGAAGAAAAGCGGATGATCTCCTGATCGCCAAGACTGCCTTTGCGGTATAGATAGGTCTTGATGATCTCCATATCGGTTGCCGAATTTCCTGAAGAAGTACGCAAATTATTTGAAGGGGTATTGACCATAAAGCGGTATTCAATTTGGACGGATGGAAAAAGAACCTGGATGCCATCCATCGTACGGCAGAATATTCGCATCGAGATGTGCTGCGGCTGCAGGTTGATGGTTTGATCTACTTTTTCTACAGCTGTGAAGAAGAATAGGTTTTTCTGAGCAGGGTGACCCGGACGCAGGATGCGCAAATACCCCTGATAATTCTTGAGTATCAGGATATTCCTGACACCTGTATTGATGAATCCTGGACCGGAAGGAAAAGTGCCGGTTTCTATCTCCTGGATCTCTAATGTTTCTTTCAGCGCTTGATCGCATATTCCCTGCAGGCGCAGATAGCGGATCGCTGCGTAACCTGTGACCAGGAGACTACCGACAACCAGTATGATGCTGACCGGATTTACGATCTGTTTGAAAATCACTGTTTGTGCATCAAGAGAAAGTAGACCACCTGCAGCTTCTTGTGCTTGAATGGTACGATCAAAGATCAGGGAAAAAAGAAGAATGAGCAGAAGCACGAGAAGGAGAATAGCGGCGATCCATTTTTTCTGCTGCTGCGAGCGGTAATGCTGGTAAGCAGATAGATTGATTATCGAAGATGCAGGGGTATTCATCTTAACCTGCTTTCCTTTGTTCATCAAGATAGGCATAGAGCGCCTGCATTTCACCGATCTCCTGATAAAGCTCTCGTTTTTGCTGCTGGTAGCTCTGGTAGGTATCAACCAGCTGCCTGGCTTGCGGCTGCCAGTGATGCTGAATTGCGATCTCGGTTTCTTCTGGCAGCCAGAGTGAATGGAAAGCGATTGAAAGGATCTTCAGTCCAAAACCTTGCAGCTGCTTTGCGGGCAGGGATGATTCCCCGTTCTTTCCTTTGATCATCTGTCGTTGAATCTCTATCTCAATATTTTCAAGGGCTGAATTCTGGACGCTTTCCTGTGGAATGATCTCCAATAATGAAAACTGGCTGATAGCGGTTTGCCAGGTTGAGAGCAGAATCTGCTGGATGCGTCGTTTGGAGATTAACTGAGGGTCAAGAATAGTTCCTGCGCGAAATGTATCTCCCGCATGGACATTTCGTAAAACGGCAGGATCAAAGCCATAAGGATTCTCACCCTGCCCAAATTCGATGTCGTATTTATATCGAACCAAAAATTTTGCTCCTACCTGATAAGAGTCATTGGTGGATGCGTTGAGAAATGAAGATTGGAAATCGGATTTTGCACTGGAACCAATATTTTCATCGATGGTCATTACCTGATCTGTTTTTCCCTGGAAAGGAAAAAGAGCGGTTTGCACCCGCAGATCAAAAGCAGAAAGGAGAGTGGTGTTTTTATCAATGCAATAAACACCGGGAGGGAGGATTTGTATTTGCTGATCTGTTTTTTTTAGGAATGCCGCAGCGCTGGCGGGATCAATCGATATCAATTTCCTTTGGCGGCTCAGGGGACGATCGATCTCCGGAGCTCCGTTTTCGACCTGAATGCTGGCGTATGACCGGGCGGTAATTATCCAGCCGATAAGTTTAAAAAGGTCATTTTTATTCTTAAATGGGCGATCTTGATAAACACCCCATAATTCCAGCAGCATGATGCAGAAGTAAAAAAGCACAAAGAGAAGATCAATGAGCAGAATGGGGAAGTGAATTCCTGAAAAAATGGCTATAATACCCTGTAGCGCGCTTATTACCAGAATGATAGGCAGCAGAGGAAGAAGTGGAGACATTGTTTTTTTGGAATGGCTTTTTTTTACTCTACGCTGCATAGGTACATTGTATCCTAAATAGAATATGAGGAAAATGACTTTGAAAGAAAATAAAGAAAAAAAGAGTCTGGCATCCCTCTTTATTTACTTTTATTCAAATTTGCATATAACAGATTTCATCTCCTCGGTCAGTTTTTACTTGTTTGGATCTCTTTACTCTGATTATCTGGGCATGAAGATCGATATCGCATCTCTGTGCTTCGGTTTACTGGTTGTTCTTTTCTTGTTGGCTGCTATGGAATTTCTTAACTTGCTTTTCTGTAGAGAGCAGGAGCTTGATCAAACACTTATTCAGCGTTTTGGAAATCTGGATTACCGCTTGATTTTCTTTTCTCTGGCAGCCGCCTTTGTTTTGATCGCTATAGTAATATGTGTTCTGCAGATCAAGAATTCCACATCTCTTCTTGCGACAGGTTTGATGGTTTTCTTTATCATCTTCTATACGGTGAAACCTTTTCGCCTAATCTATTCGGGTTACGGAGAGATCATTTACGCTGTCCTGGTCACGTTCCTGATTCCAACATTCGGTTTTACCATCCAATCACAGGGAAGCCTTTATTTTACGTTGACTTATTTATGTATTCCATATTTCGTGCTGATGCTTGCTGATCGTTTCATCTCTGAAAATCGGTCGCTTTCACGAGATATCGATCGCTACCATACCACAGCTGTGATGCGTTTTGGCAGTGTACTTACCCTGCGTATCGCGCTGTACCTCATCGCGTTTTCTTATATATTCATTCTTCTGCTGGGATTGATTGCTATTCCCTGGCGCTTCATCATACGCTGGTTCATCAGCATCCCGCTGGCAATCTATTTGATCTGGAATCTGAATAAAGTTCTTTCGGGTGAAAAACCAAACTGGAAGTTAATCGATTTCCTATCCAAATCTCTAATCTTCCTCAATTTGATGCTGTTCTTGTTCCTGTACTTGCTCGGGTAGCAATTATTTATATTTCATTAATCATTATTCTCCAATCGCCTTTTATATAATAAGAAGAAAGGAGATTCAATATGTTAAACGAAAAAGAAAAAGCACCTGAATTTGAGCTTCAGGATGAAAATGGGAAAGTACACAAGCTGTCTGATTATGCGGGAACTCCCATCGTTTTATATTTTTATCCTAAAGATAATACACCAGGCTGCACAACCGAAGCCTGCAGCTTTCGGGATAACTACAGTGCCTATGAAAAAGAAAATGTGCAGATATTGGGTGTGAGTGTAGATTCGGTGAAATCTCATAAAAAATTCCAGGAAAAATATTCTCTGCCATTTCCTTTATTGGCTGATGTCGATCACAAGGTAGTTGAACAGTATGGAGTCTGGAAAGAAAAAAAGATGATGGGAAGAACATACATGGGCATTGCACGGACCACGTACTTGATCGACGGGAAGGGTATAATCGCGAAGGTTTTTGAAAATGTGAAACCATCTGAACACAGCCAGGAAGTGCTGGAAGCGTTAAAAGCCCTCTAAAGCTGGTTTTTGAATTAAAAAGTTAAAAAAACAGAAAAAATTGTATTTCCATGTACAATTAAAACGTTTGCTTTTCTTTTAAATCTATTTTAATCATTCAATAACAAGGAGGAACTTCGATGAAAAAAGCATGGCAGATCGATAGAGAAATGAGGGTGAATGCTATCCCCGTGGATCGACGAACACAATCCAGCAACTGGTATGAGGCAGGATTTGAGGTCCCTTATGGTGATACCCTGATCGATATGTTTTGGGGATCAAAAGTACCCGGATCGCGGGCTCCGGAGATTTCTTATGTTTCCATGGTGCAGGCTATGGGGAATAAAGGTTATGATGTCAGTGCCGCTGAGCAGTTTCTGGAAGAAGGTATTAAATGTCATGCCAGTGGTGATAAAGACACCCTGCGTGTGATAACTGCAAAAATTTTCAATGCGC
This sequence comes from Anaerolineaceae bacterium, assembly GCA_963674975.1. Taxonomy (GTDB): domain Bacteria; phylum Chloroflexota; class Anaerolineae; order Anaerolineales; family Anaerolineaceae; genus UBA4781. The sequence goes on along the minus strand of OY771913.1, from coordinate 646,617 downwards.
TTAAAAATGCTGAATTCGATATGGATGATGAATATCACGCTTTTCAAAATCCTGATACATGGGAAGAAATTCAGAACAGTATGGGCAATGTCAGGAGTGTAAAAGAAGATGCTGAATGGAAACCCCAATATACTGATCAAATCTATCAGGGATGGATCGGGCAGTTAGCGGGTGGATCCTTCGGCACCTGTATCGAAGGATATACGGGAAAGAATATTGCCAAAGTATATGGAAAGATTGACAGTTATATTTCCGAACCAGAAACGACAAACGACGATGTCGTTTATGAATTAGTTTTCCTGGATGCATACGAAAAATATGGAAAGAAGATCACAGCCAATGACATTGCCGTGGAATGGATCAAGCAGATTCCATTCGGCTGGTCAGCAGAGTGGATCGCGATTCGAAATCTGAACATGGGTATCTTCCCACCCGCATCAGGTGCCTGGTTCAATCCTTATTCCGAATGGATCGGGGCACAGATGCGCGGTATGGTATGCGGTATGATCGCTCCTGCTCAACCCATGGAAGCAGCCAGACTTGCTTATATTGATGGGATCGTTTCCCACTCTAAGAATGGTGTGTATGGTGAAATGTTCACCGCAGTTCTTATCGCCCTGGCATTCTCAACGAAGGATGTGCATGAACTGATTGAAAACACCTTGAAATTCATCCCTCAGAAGAGCCAGTATTATGCCGTTGCCGACAGTGCAATGCAGAAGATCAAGAAGGGTGGAGACCCCGTTGAAATCTGGGATGCCATCGAGCAGGATCTGACGCACTACAACTGGATCCATGCATATCCAAACCTTGCCGCGATCCTGTTTTCCCTTGAGTTGGGAGGCGGTGATTTCACAGATTCTCTTTCACTGCTCGCTGTTGCCGGTATGGATGTGGACTGCAATGGTGGTCCTGTTGGAAATGTCTTTGGGATCATGAATGGAGTACCTGCCAAATGGGCGGAACCGATTGGGGATCTTCTCGAAACCTATATTGTTGGGAAAGAGAAGTTATCTATCAAAGAATTAGCGAAGAAGACCGCCGATCTGGCGCACTAGTACGCTTTATTTAACACGAAGGAGAATCTTCCCTTCAGCCCATAGGTCTTCAAGCTGATAATAATCACGCTGATGTTCTGAAAAGAGATGCACAACAAGATCACCAAAGTCGAGGGTTATCCAACCCTCGACACCTTTTCCATTTATCTTGGCGTCAAGACCATAATGGGTTTTGGCAGCTTCATCAACTGCTCTTGATAAACTCTGCAGCATACGTTCGCTTGTCCCGCTGCAGATAACGAAATAATCTGTAAATTGGGAGATGCCGGTTAGATCCATTAATACGACATCTTCACCTTTTTTTTCTTCCAGGGATGTAACGATTTGACGTGCGAGTTCTAATGTTTTTTGTGTTCCCAGTTTTCACCTCATGCTAACGACATGCACAATTCTATCACGAGCAAAGCATCATTGAAATTGAATACGGGTGATCGCCGAGTAGATCGGACCCTGTGGTGTAAGGGTGCTTTTATAATAGGTAAGGTGGTCGATCATCTGCTGTGCATGAAAAGTGGATTTCTGTCCATTCCATCCAGACAGGAATTGATCCAGTTCAACGCGTGAGGAGTAATCTTTAAAACGCCCGATGGTGATATGGGCTTGAAATGGACGTTTTTCCGGGGGATATCCAAATTCCTGGAAAATGGTTTTATTCTTTTCGACAACAGCCAGCAGGTCATAAGTGGGCTGCATACCGATCCATAAAATGCGCGGATTTCTCTCATTGGGGAAGATCCCCGAGCCGCTGAATTCGAGAGAGAATGGTTTTGTCTCTGTAAGGGTTTTCAGCAGCTTTTCTTGAATGGGTTTTAGGTCCTGTTCTCTTAGCTCCCCAACAAAATTCAAGGTGATATGCAGCTGCTCGGTTTTTGTCCAGCGCAGAACGGATGAAGACTGTTTGGGCAATTTATTCCTGAATTCTGTGATGTCCCGGATCACTTCAGCAGAAAGATCGAATGCTGTAAAGATGCGATAGCTCATTAAGTTCCTCCTCACGAATTTTATCAAATTCTGGTAATTGTTAAAGCGTTTCAAACGACCTAGTCAGCGGCAGGAAATCATGGTATAAGAACGTTACCCTGCTGTGTTCGTGATGCAGCACTATGTGTTTTGAGCCAACACTTTAATTGATGGGTTCTTATCTCTTGATGGTTACGCGATAGGCGCAAGCCAAGGCGGATCCATCAGGTCCGAGCCCAACCTGCGCAAGCAGGTTCAAAACTACGTTGCACACGGCATGGTGGGGTATCTGCTTTAATTAGATTGCGTTGACGTCTTGCGCAGTTCGTTATAAACTAAAGCATCAGATGATTACGGAGGATGAAATGGCATTTTTATACAAGCTAGTCATGAAATCTGGACCGGAAGAGAACAAAGAATATCCGCTTGAAAAAGAGGAATGTGTTATCGGTCGAGAGTTAATTAATGATCTCATCATCAGTGATCCTGAAATCTCACGCCGGCATGCAAGACTGTTCAAAAAGAAAGAGCAGTATTTTGTGGAAGATCTTGGATCAACGAATGGAACTTTCTATTCGGGAAAACGTCTAACCAAACCGGTTCAGCTTAAAAATGGAGATTCGATCGCTTTAGGAAAAAGCATCGTTTTCGAATTTATTGCCGAAGAAAAGGGAATTGTTCCCGAGGTGGAAGAAGTAAAAGATGAACAGCAGAAAAAGCAAGAGGGAACAAAGGAAATTAAAAAGATTGCTGTAAAGAAAGAAACCACAAAGCAGAAAAAAAACGAAAAGGCTGAAGCAAAACCTGATGCAGGATCAAAAAAACCTGCATTGTTGAGCAGTGAGAAGCTTCGCAAAACTCCGACATGGGTTCTGGTCATTGTGATCGTCTTGCTGTTTTTAATTGTGTTCTGCCTGATCCCATTTCTCATTATTGATTGGACGGATCAATGGTGCAGCCTGTTTGGTACAATTTTCAATCAGATCCAACCGGGTGTTTGTCCATATTTCTGAGAATGAAAGCTTATTGATTTTTCATGGCTCAAAAACGAGATAATTTATCAAAATGGTCAGCCACTACAAAGAGCATTATTGTAGTGATCTTTTTGATCCTTGCCTGTGCGTTGATCCTCCGTTTTTCCGAGCTACTGCCGATCGTTGTAGGAGGATTGATCATTTCCTCCATACTGCAGCCGGTGGTCCGGTTTTTGAATCAAAAACTAAAGATACCATGGGGATTGGGAACAGCATTGTTGATCATCCTGCTGGTGCTGATCTTTCTAGGAGCTATTATCTGGGGCGGTGTTTCGATAATAGACCAGATTCAGGGCTTGATCAATTTCCTGCTTTCCATTACGACCGATGTTACCCAATTCATCAACAATCTTTCAAATACAGCTTTAAAGATCGGACCCTGGGAACTGGACCTCTCTATCATTAATTGGGATATCATCGGGCAGAATATTCTGGAATATGCGCAACCGCTGCTGTCTGGTGTCGGGAATTCCATTGGGGATATTGCATCCGGAACGTTTAATTTCTTCTGGAAGTTTTTCCTTACTATGATCATCGCTTCTCTCATTCTTAGCGACAGTAGAGGAAAGAAAAGCAGCATTTTTATGCTCATCCCCGGATATGAGGATGATGTAAGACATTTCAAGCGAGAGATCAACATCATATGGAATGCTTTCTTCCGCGGGCAGGCAAAAGTGTTCGCAGTCCGTGTTTGCATCTATCTGGTGCTGCTTGGATTCTTACGGGTGCGTTACTTTGTGCTGCTGGCATTTCTGGCAGGGATCGCGAACTTTATTCCCTATGTCGGTGTTGCTGTTGCCTGGGCAGTCTATTTCCTGGTGGCAGTATTCCAGGGAACCACGGTTTTTGGACTGGAGCCGCTGCCGTATGCCGCTATTGTCAGCCTATCGGGCTGGCTGATCGATAATATTTATGACAATGTGTATACTCCGCGTGTGATGGCAGGTACGTTGAAACTGCATCCGGCGGCGGTGATGATCGCTGCATTTGTTGGGCTTGATTTATTCGGCGTTTTAGGAATGATCCTGGCTTCACCTCTGCTTGCGACAGGCAAGCTGATTCTGCGCTATACTTTCAAGAGACTGCTGGATCAGGATCCATGGGAAGATATTGAAGAAGAACACTCTTCTGGTGAAGTAAAGGGATTCTATGGGAATGTATACAGGAAGACCAGCGCAGGTATTCAAAAAGCGATAGAAACTGGAAAGAAAAAAATAAGGAGAAAGAAAAATGGCTGAACCTGAGAAAACAACCATTGTAACACTTGCTGAAACAGATAGTTATATTGCCTGGAAATCAGCGGAACCCGATGGCGAGGATGTTTATCATCTGGAATTGAACAATGTCACGCTTCACTTCTTTATTGAAGAATGGCAGGAATTTATGGAATTGATCCAGAAAGTTATAAAGGAAACAAAATAAAGAAAGAAGAAAAAGTATGCATCTTGACAACGCTTTGAATTTTCATCAGATCGATAAAGAAAATATGCTGGCTGAAATCGACGGGCTGCCGCAGCAGCTGTTTTCGGCATATTCCAACAGTGCGAACTATGATCTCACAGGAGTGAAGCGACCGGATATCATTGTTGTGGCTGGAATGGGTGGTTCTGCGATTGGAGCAGACCTGCTGTCTTCTTATTGTTCACCTTTCTGTTCAATTCCGGTTATCGGTTTGCGTGAATATACACTGCCTGCATGGGCAATGAAGAAGAATACGCTGGTGGTAGCTTCTTCTCATTCCGGGAATACCGAAGAAGCACTTTCTGTTTTCGAGCAGGCATTTGCGGTTGGAATTCCACTGCTTGCAGTGACAACCGGCGGAGAAATTGCGAAAAGGGCGCAAAAAGAAAACATCCCGTTTTGGGAATTCGAACACCAGGGTCAACCGCGTGCGGCGGTTGGTTTTTCGTTTGGAATTCTCCTGGCTTTGCTCGAACGGTTGGATGTGATCCCTTCACAAAAACAACTGCTGGCAGAGGCGGTGGAAGAAATCGAAATGAAAAAGGAAAGCTACAAAGCAGAAAGCCCCATTGCGAAGAATCCTGCTAAACGGCTGGCGGGACAGGCGATCAGCAAATATGTCTCGGTTTTTGGTGCCGATCATCTGGCGCCCGTTGCCCGCCGCTGGAAAACACAGGTCAATGAACTGGCAAAAGCCTGGGCACAATTCGAATTTTTGCCGGAAGCCGATCATAATACACTGGCAGGCATTGAAAATGATGAAAAGACACTAGAGAAGGTTTCAGCTCTTTTCCTGAAAGGAAGCCACACGCACCCCAGAAATCTGATGCGGGCTGATCTGACGAAGCAGGAAATGATGGTTGCTGGAATTGCAGTTGATGCGATCGAGTTCAAGGGAGCTTCCCGCTTATCCGAAATGTGGGACGCGATCTTGTTCGGAGACTATTTCTCTTATTACCTAGCGCTTTCATACGATGTTGATCCAACACCGGTTGATGCGCTGAGCAGTTTGAAACAAGCTTTGAAAAAGTAGCCCGCGGGGCTGCTTTTTTTTGGTCGTATAATAGAACATATATACTAACCATGCGCTACCGAAAAATTCTGCATATTGATCTGGACGCTTTCTTCTGTTCCGTAGAAGAACTCCTGGATCCCGATTTACGGGGAAAGGTTTTTGCCGTGGGTGGTTCGCCGGAGAGCAGGGGAGTGGTGAGTTCCTGTTCTTACGCAGCTCGCAATCTGGGAATTCATTCAGCGATGCCTGTGAAAACTGCCCTGTTGAAAGCACCCGGCTTGAAACTGATCCACGGGCATTATGAGAAGTATCAGTTCTATTCTAAGAAGGTAATGGAAATATTATGTGATACGACCCCGCTGATAGAGCAAATTTCAATCGATGAAGCGTTTATCGATGTGACCGATATGCCGCAAATGGGAAAAGAGATCGCGTTTTCTCTGCAGAAACGGATTCTTGATGAAACGGGACTGCCCTGTTCCATTGGGATCGCATCCAATAAACTGGTGGCAAAGATCGCGACAAATATTGCCAAATCGTCTTATCAGGGGGATCAAACACCCCGGACTGTTCTGGAGGTGCCGGCGGGCGGCGAAGCGGAGTTCCTTGCCCCGCTGCCCATCAAAGAATTGTGGGGACTTGGAAAGAAAAGCGTACCGCAGTTCATCCAGATGGGATACAAGACCATTGGAGATCTGGCAAAAGCGTCAGATTCGCTTCTGGAAAAACAGGTGGGAAATTTTGCCCTGACCTTAAAGAAACGGGCAGCGGGCATAGATAGTCGTCCGGTTGGAAATGAAGAGGAGATCAAATCGATCAGCAATGAGATCACTTTTGGGAAAGATATTGCTGATAGGATTGAAATCGAGTGCACCTTGAGAGCATTGAGTGAGAAAGTGGCTTACCGCCTGCGCAGGCACGGATTGAGTGGGAAAACCATCCGCTTGAAGATCCGCTGGCCAGATTTTGAGACGCATACCCGCCAGTTCAGTCTCGGACAGCCGACCAATCATGACACGGTGATCTATCAATCCATCCTGCAGCTGCTGCATGAGATCTGGAAGACGGGCATGAAAGTGCGTCTGTTAGGGGTGGCGGTGGCGAACCTGAGCACAACCGTGCAGCAGTTATCCATTCTGGATAATAATTTTCAAAGGGAAGACAGCCTGCTGCAGGCGATGGATGAGATCAAAGAGCGTTTTGGAAAGCGGATGATCGTTCGCGGATGGGATCTTAAACCTGATCCTGACCGGGATGATTGAGCATACGCTGGTAGATCTCGATCAGTTTGAAGGTGATAATTGACCAGCTGTAATTTTTTGTGAACTGCAGGCAGTTCTTGCTTAATACCTCCCGCAGTCCTTCTTTACAGATGAGTCTTTTTAATTGATCTGCCAGTGATTCCGGGTCATCATCAGGTACACTCAACCCGGTGATTTCATTCTGCACCAGCAGTTCCAGCCCACCCACTTTGGTCGCGATCAACGGAGTACCGCATGCCATCGATTCCAGCGCTACCATACCGAAAGATTCATAATGCGATGGCATTACCACCACTTCAGCTGCCGAGTAATAGTAAGGAAGGGAATCCTGCGCTTTCTTTCCCAGGAATACAACCATGTCGTCCAATCCCAGGCTGTGGTTCAAATCTTTCAGATTACGCATTTCACGATCGAGCGATTCTCGCGGCTTATCGGGATCACCGCCGATAATGGCAACATAATGCGGGCAAGAGGTTAATACATTTGTTTTACGCAGCAGAGCGATCGCTTTCAGGAGATTATCGATCCCTTTCAACGGTTCGATCCGTCCAACATACAGGATCACTTTTTCATTGGGTGGAATTCCGATGACCGCTTTTGCCTCGTCCTTTGGAATTGGATAAAAACGGCACAGGTCAACACCGGGGGGTAGAACCATGATCTTCTGCGGATCTGCGTCATAGTACTGCTGCAGGTCCTTTTTCTCGATCTCGGTGGCGCTGATAATGCCATCTGCTTCCTGCACTAGCTTCTTTTCAGATGAAAGGCGCAGCGGACTTTCGAATTCCTGCGGGGTTCTGGCAACACTGTTTTTTAGATATGCCAGTGTGTGGAACATCTGCAGAACAGGAATATTCCATATTTCCCGCAGCTTCAAGGCTGCCATGCCCGACAACCAGTAGTGGCTGTGGATGAGATCGTAATGGATCCCTTTGAATTGTGCGAATTCCTGGATGTTCCTGGTGAAAGTATCCAGATGCCTGTAAAGTTCTACCTTGGGGAGCGGGGTTTCCGGTCCGGCAGGTATATGGACGATACGGTTTCCGTAGCCCAGGTCGTGCAGCACGTGCGGAACATGTTCATCCTGTGAACGGGTAAAAACATCGGCATGAATGCCCTGCTCACCCAGATAGCGAGTCAGATCGCGCACATATACATTCATGCCGCCAGTGTCTTTTCCGCCCAGCGTAGCCAGAGGGCAGGTGTGATAGGAGATAATGGCAATGTTCATTAGCAACCTTGTAAAAAAAAACTCTCCCTGATAGAATTCAAGACGCGCCACCGTAGCTCAGTCGGCAGAGCAGTCGCTTCGTAAGCGACGGGTCAAGGGTTCAATTCCCTTCGGTGGCTTTTGTATTATAAATGATGATGGGGGGCGAATCCATAGGGCGATCGGTGGATTAGTAAAATTCGGGAGCAGTGTTGACCAAACAAATTATTAAAAACATATTCTGCTGTATTTTTCTTTCAACTTTCTTGTGTGCCTGCATCAGGGGAGGATACAGTGTGCAGGGAGAACTTTCTGAATTGGAAAGCACCCTGGCAGTACTGCCGCAGGCGGCGCGGCAGCTGGAAGAAATTGATCTGCCAGCTTGCGTTCAGGGCTCAACCGGTTATGAGATTGCTTATGTAACCCGCGTGATCGATGGTGATTCAATTGAAGTTGAAGTGAACGGAACGGAAGAACAGGTGCGCTATATTGGCATGAACACCCCGGAATATTACAGCGATAAACGAGATGAGGCAGAGCGAGCAACTGCATTGAATCGAAGTTTGGTAGAAGGACAATATGTACTGCTGATCAGGGATGTTTCTGATCGAGATAAATATGACCGCCTGCTGCGCTATGTATTTACCGCGGATGGATTCGTGAACTTTGAGCTGGTGAAAGAAGGTGCAGCTGAAGTGAAAGAGTATCCGCCAGATACTGCCTGCCATGAATTTTTGCTTCTGGCGGATCAATAAGATTGGTGATCATTCAAGAAAAAACTTCATTGTCACTACAGTAAAGCCTCGTAGTTCAGGAACCTTGAAAGTATTCTTCTTTCCCTTTTCCAAAGGTCTTAATTCTTTTTCATTGAAATCGGTTAGATATCCTTCTTTTACACCAATCCCGAATTGTAAAGCAGCATCTCTTATTAACTCTTTCCCAGGATTATAGAGACGCACGATGATTGCTTCTTCATCTTCTGCTTTTTTAAAGGCGCTGATGATCAGCTCTGGCGGATCAAGCGTAAGGATTGCCAGATCTTCAGGCATCTCATTCAATTGGTCTTGAATGTGGGAAGTGATCGTTTCGATAGAACCGAATTCACCGAGGATGTTTTCTCTGCTTAATACCCGTTTTGGACGGATATTGTTTTGTACGGCTAATGCCGGGGCATGAAAGTTCATGGCAGAATCGAACACATTACTTTCCGTAATGCTCCCCTTATGGGGCAGGATCGCGTATTCACAGCTGTGACTTCCCAGGCACTGAGCATCCGGGGTTGGGGTGGGCATGCCGGAATACCTGCCGGGTCTGATCAGCAGATCCTGCTTGCCCATGAATCCGAAGGATCGCAGCAGCGTGATGGCAATAGTTGAGTGATCGTAGATCTCATATTCCGATAAACCACGGTTCATTACCGCGAAGCCTTTTTCACCATCGTTCAGTTCAACAAATTTTTGATGAGAATAGATGGGGAGCGGTTTTTCTTTCCACCCATCCTTTTCCCAATCCACATCTTCCATATCATTGGATCGCTCTACGATCCCAAACTGTGTTTCAGCCAGGGAGCAATGCGTGCGGATACCGGTAGGGAATAGGATACGCAGGCGATGATCGCGGGCGGTGTTCTCGATCGTAGTTTTGAAATCGATGCGCTTGATATCAGAATATAGGGTAACCCGGGTTGTGATTGGTAAAGCAGTTTTTTCCGGTGATCGAGCGCTGTCACCGGGCATCAGGCTTATGGGTATATTCAGGGTTAATGCGACCTTTGCGGTAACCTGCTTTTCTCCATTTTGCTCAATCTCAACGACGGCAGAGGCATCTTGCGAGGTAACAACGGTATCCTGCCTGACAGGGGATGAATTATAAGAATCACCTGCGTCTCCGCAGTCTTCAAAGAGATGCAGGTTGTTGAATTGTGTATCCAGCTCTTTATCGAACAGGTCAAAGCTGCCGTTCTTACAGATCTTCAGAATGAAATATTTATTTTCAATGGTATTTCCATAGACGGTTAATTCGCTCTGCGCTTTCTGCGGATGACCTTTATCCTTGATCTTGAATATCTTGTAGCCAACATTGAAATCGAAATCGACAGTAAAACAGATGGTTACCTTTTTCATGATCTGTTTCGATGCCAAATATAAAGACCAGATGCTGAATTGTGAAGTATCCACTTCTTCGCTGTTTTCGATCTGAAACGGGATCTTTTTCCCATCAGGGTTTTCAAGAGAGAACGATTCATTTTTAACATAAACGGTGGCATGAACCACCTGTTTCCCCGGCAGCATGGCGCTGTTGAAAACCGTCAATATGTATTGATCCGGGGAAATTCGTTTGGCTATTGCGCGGGAATATGCTTTGATTAGGGTGTCACAGATCGTTTCTGATTTTATAAAGCGCTGATCCATTTCTCTATGAACTTCATCCGTGCAGCAGCCGCCGATTCCATCATGGGTCTGGTTCTGGATAAGGTATTTCCAGGCTTGCCTGATAAGCCCCTTCGGATAATCTGCTCCAAACAGCCAGGCTGCAGCGGCGACCGGTTCGGTGTAATTCTCCAGAAGAGCTTCTATACGGCGATTCTTCTGTTTTTGATAGATCCTGGTGGATGCGATGCTGGTATGCACGCGCTGCAGAACAGGGCTGATCAACTCACCCTGATAATGGACAAAATCACTTCTGCTTTTCCGAACATCGGCAATGTATTCCTGCAGGGTGCTGTGCAGGTAGATTTCATTCTTATGCGATGCGTTCAACCGCTCGATGAATTCTCCGATAAACGCCTGTGGAAACTGGTGATCGACGCCATTCATGATGAGGTAGTTATCGGTGCTCACCCATTTTTTCAACTGCTGGACGGCAATGGATAATCTGAGTTTGAATTTTTCGAAATCAGCTGGCATGAACAGGGCATTGCTGTAGCCATGCGGGAGAAAGACAGCCAGCACCTTATCACCGTTGAGTCCTTCCCAGATGAACTCGGAAGATTTGATCTTGTGCGCAGGAACGCCGCGCATGATAACGGCAGAATCGATACCGAATCCTTTCAATATCTGCGGCAGCTGCCCGGTATGTCCAAAGGTGTCCGGGAGATAACCGATCATCATGGATTTACCAAATTTCTCGGCAGTTCTTATCCCCATTTGCAGGTTTCTGATCAACGATTCTCCATCCGGGGCAAATTCATCCGGCTGGATATACCAGGGACCGATGATAATGCGACCTGCTTTGATGAAATCTGCTAGCTTTTGAGCATTTTCCGGCTTAACCTCCAAGTAATCTTCCAGAGGGCTGGTCTGTCCATCGAGAAGAAAATGTGCATACCTGTTGTCCTTCTCCAGAATGGAAATGAGGCTGTCCATGACAAAAACCAGTTTGCTGCGGAAATATTCAAAGGGACGATACCATTCTCTGTCCCAATGTGTATGCGAGATTATATGTATCTTTTTCATGTTTTTTAATTCCTGCCTGATAACGATAGAGACACATTTTCGTGTGTCTCTATCATTTTACTGTTCATATTGAAGAATGAACCGGCTTTATTTTTTAACGACTTTCTTCTTTAGAGCATTGACCAGCAAAGCTGTAACAATAACCGGAACGATGTGGCAGATGAGGTATAAGAAAATGTTATTTACACCGAGCATTCCCAGTAGAGATGGGAACATGACGGTAGTGGTAACACCCAGCAGGGTTGTCATGGCTGCTCCGAGCGCGCTGCCGATCATGATGGAAGGAATTACCCTGAAAGGATCAACAGCTGCGAAAGGAATGGCTCCTTCGGTCAGCCCGATCAAACCCATGATAAGTGCGTTTTTACCGGCAGCTTTTTCTTCCTCGCTGTATTTGTTTGGAGCAAGCATTGTGGCTAATGCCATCCCGAGTGGAGGAATAGCAATAGATACCCACACAGGAGTGCTCACGTTGAATGCACCCTCAGTAAAGGCAGCCAGCGCGAAGGTAAATGCGATTTTGTTCACCGGACCGCCCATATCAAAGCCCATCATGGCTCCCAGAACAATGGATAAAACAACAGCGTTCGTGGTGGATAAATTATCCAGCCAACCGCTCAACATGGTCATGAGAGAGCTGACGGGAGTGGCGATCACGAAATAGACGAACAATCCGACCACCAGGGGGGTGAGGATGGGGATCACAAAGAGGCTGACCAGAAAATTCGCTAATTGTCCTCCTTCTTTCTTCTGAAGGACAATCATCTCCAGCTTTACAAAGTAACCTGCAAGCAAACCGACAATCAGACCGCCGATGAAACCCATCCCCATCTGATCACTTAATAATCCAACCACCAGACCGGTGGCAATGGCGGGTTTCCCTGCAATGGAATAGGCGATAAAGGTGGTCAGGACCGGGACAATCAGCATTTGGGCATATCCGCTGATCTTACTGAAGGCATCCTGAGTGGCGCCCGGGATTTGTGACAATATCATGAATAAGGCATATGTGATGATCAGGGGAAGCATATATGATACGCCGCTCATTAAATGCTTCTTGATGTCCCCGAAAAAACCCTTGAAACTACTATCTTTGTTCATTACGGCTTCTCCTTTTTTATCAAAGCGATGGTTTCTTGTATTATTTCATTTACATTTTTAATGATCTTGCTGGTAGAGGTTGTATAAACCGGCAATCCTTCGAATCGTTCCTGCTCTTCGATGACTACATCATTCGTCAAGATTGCGGCATCAGCTTCCTGGATATCTGATTGAGTGATCCTGTTGCTGATCCCGGCCATGCCCTGGGTTTCAACTTTAATGTCAATTCCCATTTTTTTTGCTGCTTCTTTCAAGGCGGCGCTTGCCATAAATGTATGTGCCATACCTACCGGACAAGATGTAACTGCAACAAGTTTCATACTTACATTTCTCCAATTAATTTAAAAATTTGATCGATCAATTCCGTTTTACTTTCAGTAATAAAAAGAGTTTTCAGGAAATTTTCCTGTATTAACAGGGCAGCTACTTTGGAAATCAATTCCAGGTGCACCCTGTTTTTGTTGACGTCATCACAGACAGCGAGCAGGAAAATGATCCTGACAGATTTCCCCCCTTGCTTTGAATCCCAACAAATGGGTTGTGTTAATCGGGCGATGGCAATCGAGTTCTTCAATACGGATGATGATTTCCCATGCGGAATTGCTACTCCGACGCCCATATTGGTAGATTCTAATTCTTCTCTTTCTAGAATATCTTCAATAAATACCTCCTTTTCTTCGATCCTTTTTTCTTTGATCAATATATCTGCCAATTTCCCAATGGCTTCTGTTTTAGATTTCGCTTCCATATTCAAATCTATTATTGAGGGATTGATCACCTCATTGAAATTCACACGATCATTGTTCATTAATAATTACCTTCATGAAATTTTCAAAATTTGTCGTTCTCAGTAACTGTTCAATAGTTTTTTTATTGTTTATCCTGTCATATAAAATTTCATAGATGGTGCTGAAATTTTCTTCCCTTGAATTGTCAATATTCAAGAGCAGCACCAGCTGCACGAGTTCATTCCCCCAGAGGATCGGTTTCTTTAATATTCCCACAGCGATCCAAGAATCAAAAAATGGATTGTTCAGAGCATGAGGAATAGCCACAAGGTTTCCGATCGCCGTAGAGAATATCGATTCCCTTTCTATGACCATTTTTGTGAAACCTTCATTTCCCAATCCCAATGTTTCCACTTTTTTACACAGATATTGAATGACAATCTCTCTTTTATTCAGATCGATCTCAGGAAAATAGAGTTCAGGGCGGAATAAATGTTCAAGTCCCATTTTCCCTTTTCGGCTTGCATCGTAAAGAACCTTTTTTATATTGATAAGATCCTCATCATTCAATAAATGGCTGATCTGTACCACCGGGCATTCGGCATTTTCAATAGGATTGGTGCTGATGATGAAATCGGGATTCTGTTTGATCGCTTCATTCAATCGATAGGTAGGATAAACACCAATGATTTTCAGGTTAGGGAAACTATGTCTGATCTTTACAGCCAGTAACTGAGAGCCGCCACTGCCGGTTGTGCAGATAATGACTACTTTTTTTTGTGGTCTCTCTTGCCGTCCTTTTTGTCTTTCTATTCCTGCGCAAATATACAGCGCGATATAGCCGATCTCATGCTCATTGGCGGTTATTTCGTATTCTTCCTGCAGCATATTGGATATGGTGATTGCAATTTCAAGCGCATCGGGGTATTGTGCGGCAATTTCTCCCAGTCCCGGATTTTTTGCCAGCGTTTTATATTTTCTACGGTTGATCAATGAAATCAGGTAGTGAGAAAGGCTGACAATCAGTTCATCGTCTTTTGAAAAATCCAGATAATAACGCGTATTGATTTTCTCTAATACCCTGCCCATGAATTTCAGCAGGTCTTTTTCTTCTGAGATGGAAGGATCTCGAACGGTGGGACTGATGATATTAACCTGCATGAGATGTTTTGTGAGATGGAGCAGTTCAGCTTTGGATAAAGTGATTGAAAATCTCTGTTCTATTAACCCGGAAATACTCCTGGCAACCGTATATTCCTTTTTCTTTTCAAATCGGAGAAATTCGGGATCAATTTGTTCGATCTCTTTCTGCTTTTTAATTCTTGATATCGAAACAATGAGATATGCAGCCAGGTTCAAGAAATCGGCATCTGATAAGTTGATCTTCTCAGTTTTATGGATCTGGGTGAAAAATTGTCTGATGGAGTTTACATACGCTGTACCGAATACGTCCGACAGATCTGAAAGTCTGGGAAGGGTCGAATAGAAATCCATCCCTGCAAAATAATTCACCATGGCGTATCGTATTAATAGCTCACTGCCCTTTATATAGATACCCTGTTCTTTTTTATAAAGCAGTTCCAGTTCCTGTTTGGAAAACCATTTCTTTACATCCTGAATATCTTTTTCTATTGTTGAGCGGCTGACACATAGTTTTTCTGTCAGGGTGTCGATATCAATGATCTCGTCTTCAAACAGAAGTATTTTTACAATGAATTTGGTTCTTTCCATCGGCAGTACAGGGATACCCGCACCGCTGTAAAGGATAGAGTCAAGATACATTTTTGCCTTTTCCAGGTCTTTTTGATCGAAAATATAACCTTTACTGGAAACCGCTTGCAGTTTTATTCCGCTTTCTTCCAGTTCGATGGACAGTTTTTTTATATCCTGACGGATCGTCCTTGGAGAAACCCCCATTTTTTTTGAGAGATATCCACCGGTAATATAGCCCTTATGGGTGATCAGTTCTTTCAGTAATTCCTTTTTGCGATTGATTGTCCGTACAGACATATGCCCGCCGATAAACTGCTTTTATTTAAGAGGGTCCTTGAAGAGAGAAGAATCCGTATATTCCTCTATAATGAGATTGTATCAAGGATGATTTGAAACGCAATTTTTTAATTTTCCTTAAGTATTGCGGAAATTATTCCATGTTTACTGGATTTGAATTATGTACTGATCGATCAAGAAAAGGGCATCCTCCTTTTTTGGGAAAACGCCCTTTTTGTATTGAAGTAGTGGAAATATTCTTACCGGAGTTCCATCAATCCTTCATTGAGTTGCACTTGAATTTCAACCGGCAGTTCATCGTAATATTGATAGGTGTAATTATATTCAATTTCACCCTCCAGAACCGTCTGTTCATGAGTAAAAAGCCTGTTTTTTTCATATAGAAGAAAGCCGGTTGCCGTATCCAGCCGCAGGGTGATTTCCTGGTAATAAGGATTATCCTCCTGACTGTAGGTAATGGTCAAAAGACCATCCTGGATGGATGCCTGAACAGATCTCAGTGTAGAACTGTCAAGCATCTGCCTGGTTTGGGTCAGTGAAATTTCCATCAGGGAAGGACAGGATTGATCGGTTAATTGAACCAGCTTCACCTTCTGTTCTCTTTCAGAAATATCCGGACTTTCCGGCATGGCTGCGATGCTGTTTTCATCGATGAGAAGACTGGTTTCCAGAATTTGTCCATCTTCCTGTGAAATGATCTGCAGAACGATCGGGCAGGGGGAAGCATCTCCATATTGGAACCACCATTCTCTATTGATGCCGTAGAAATTCCCTGATTGGGCTTGAATCGTCATTTGTTCATGCCACCAGCCTGAATCTGACTGCCACTGCTCATGCCGTATACGCTCCAACTCATCGAGTATGATCTTGATGTCATGCGGATCGGTATAGATTTTTTCTTCCGCTGCTTCACCTTCGTTATCAGAACCGATCTGATCTTGTTCGGCAATTGTGCTTTCCGATCCCTGACATGCGGATAGAATGAGCAAGATCAGCAGTATGGCAATTGAAATTTTGTTAAGTTTTATTTTCATAGTTACTCCTCATTTTTGGGTCTTGACAATCCTTTCTGTCATGACTATAATACTAGTAAGCTAGTAAACTATAATTACATGATACAGATAAATCAAGAAAATGTCAAGAGGTCGATATGAAAAAAAACATACAAAAAATATGCATTCGATTGGGCGCAGCTTTGCTGATATTGATCCCTTTCATGCAAATGAATGTTCGTGGGGTGCAGGCGCAGGCTGAAAATCCCGGGACAATAAATCCGATCACCCCGCAAAATGTGCAGGATCTGGGACTGCTGCACTGGGTTGGAGAAGGCGCTTTGACCGGTTTGGTTGCCCAGCAGCCTGACGGAAATTTGATCGCTGCCGCAACCACAGCTGGGATCAAATTATTTGATTCACAAAACGGTGAGCAGGTGGGCTTTATCCCGGTTGGATTGGCACCCAGAGCTCTGGCTGTTTCCCCGGATGGGAATACTCTGGCAGTGATCATCAATTACCCCACAGGAGAATTGGATGGATTCATGGGTCTTTCCGGATTCAATCCGCAAATCCAGTTTTACTCACTGCCTGATGGTGCCGGAAAAGGGGAGGTGACCAATGAAGAATTAGGAGAGTGCGGTGATACCAATATTCTGGCTCTGGCATATTCACCGGATGGCTCTGAACTGGTCTTTGAGAAGAAATACAGCGGGCAGGATGATGAAAGAAAATTCTGTGTGCTGTCCGTTGAAGAAGAAAAGATCGTGCGCACCAAAGATTTACCCGCGAAATCACAAATGACGATTTCCCCCGGCGGGAATTATGCCGCTGGCTTTGTACCCGACACCCAAAACAATGAAAAACTGATCACCATCTATTCAACACAGGATTTTCATACTGTATCCGAGATCACGACTGATTCTGTTGTTTATTTTTATCTGCTGTTTTCACAGGATGGACAGTATTTTGGATTGAATCAGGATCTTGACTCATCCACAAAGCTGTTCCAGATTTTTAATGTAGAAGATGGAGAAATGGTGTTTTCGAAGGAAATCTCTATAGAAGATGATGTTGTTCTTTCCTTCGATGTGGATGCTCAGAACAACCGGGTGGTTGTGGGAACACAGTATGGATATGTTGAGATCTATTCAATGGACACCGGAGAAGTTACCAAACAGTTAGGACCTTTTACCTGGACGGGGTACTCTCAAACGATGAACATGGAAGGGGATAATTCTACGGAAATGGCGGCTTCGATAAACAATGTGATCATCAGCAGCGACGGCGCATCGCTGATCGTTTCCGATAATATAACCACCGCTGGGCAAACGATCCATATCCGCATTTTTGATCTGCCTGATGGAGAAGAAAAATTGGACCTTGTCGATTATTCTATGGGTAGTGAAACGCTTGAGATCGCGTTTTCTCCAGACAGCAGTTTGATTGCTTTGGCGGGATCGATGGATGGAAGTGTAGAGATATTCAATACTGCTGATGGCACACCCGTAATGCTGCTCAGCGGACACAGCCAGACGGTCAATCAGGTCGCTTTCTCGCCAGATGGCGAAACCATTGCCACCGGCTCTAATGACAATACTATTCGGCTGTGGGATGCACAAACGGGAGAACTGCTTAATGTGCTGGAAGGGCACCAGGGAAGGGTCAATCGCCTGGTATTCTCTCCTGATTCAACCTGGTTGGTCTCAGGCGCGGACGATAATACACTGCGCAGGTGGGATGTAGCCGGCGGGGAATTGCTGGAAACGCTGGAACTGGGCGACGAAAACTGGCGTGTTGGATTCCTGGATATTCTCAAGGATAACACTTCAGTTGTTTACCGGATCGAAAAGTATCCATCACCATATGTTGGCTTTATCACGGAGCAGAAGATCTGGAACACAAAGAGCGGTGAAAGTCAGAGCATAGGCGGAACCGATACCCATATATCTTCACTGTCTTCGGATCAAAGCCTTTTTGTTGGCTATTCAACCGGTATGGCGGTTGGAGCATTTCATGAGGATGGCAGTATGAATGTGATCACCACCTTCCAATCTCCTTATGGGAATGGTGCGCTCACAACAGCGGCTATCTCACCGGATAACCGGTTGATCATCTCTGGTAATGGATTCGGAATGCATGCCTGGGAATTGAAAGGCAGCAGTTTGGATTTTCTGGGTCTGGCTGCCACCCAGGAACCGGTGCCTACCTATGGGGATGAATACCTCTTTTCACCGGATGGAAGGTTTTTGGCTTATACAAACGGTGGAGTGGCTTATTTGATGGGTGTGGTTGAAAAATGAACACATTCCAGGGATGGGTTTATTCCCATCCCTGGAAAAATAAAAGGACCAATCGAACAGGATGTTATAAACAGGAAAGCTATAATAATATAGAAAAAGTTTTGGAAAAAAGCACTTCACACAGGAATTTTGATGAACTACATATTTGACGAAAATCAGCCCATTTATTTACAGATCAAGCAGCATATTTGCGCGGATATTCTCAAAGGGAAATATAAACCCGGAGATAAATTACCCGGTATCGTGGAGACCG
This sequence comes from Anaerolineaceae bacterium, assembly GCA_963674975.1. Taxonomy (GTDB): domain Bacteria; phylum Chloroflexota; class Anaerolineae; order Anaerolineales; family Anaerolineaceae; genus UBA4781. Next base: position 627,775 of record OY771913.1, on the reverse strand, counting down.
CCATGCAGTTCAAGGTCAATCACAATACCATTCAACGGGTTTACCAGGAGTTGATCAGAGAAGGTATTGCTGTTTCAAAACGTGGAGAAGGAACTTTTGTTACAGGTGATGTAAAGATTCTGAAAAAAATGGAAACGGATATGCAGACCTATGCCATTGAGAGCTTTATCGGTGAGATGAAACAGCTGGGATATAACGAGCAGGAACTTGCACAGATCATCGCGCAGTATATCCAGACCCGGCAGGGAAAGAGGAATAAATAAAAATGCAAAATATCTATAAAGAAGAATTATCACGTGCATTACTGAACAAGCGCTTTTTTCTTGTTTTTCTGCTGGCTGGCATCAGTTTTATTTATGGATTCTTTCAAGTGAAAGCTATTCCGGAATTGTCGCTGGGCGCTATCACGGTCTGGCAGGAAATATTAAAACGCGGGTATTATGGTTTTTTCGCCTGCTTGATGGCAGTGCTGCCGTTTGCCGATTCGCTGAGTGTAGAAAAGAGCCAGCGCTTTATTAATTATTTTCTCACCCGGGTGAAGTATCCAAAATATATTCGCGCGAAATTCGTTGCGGTTGCAGTATCAGGGGCAGCAGCTGTGGTTTTACCGGCTATTATTTTGTTGATCGTATGTGTACTTTTATATCCATCAGATCCAATTCAAATTCCCACGCTTGCTTTCGATGCGGCTGAGCTGTTTCCAGGGCAGGTGATTTCTCCCGGTACCGTATGGGAAAATATTTCTCCCCTGGCTTATCTGGCTGTGTGTATAGTATTTCTGGCTCTTTTCGGAATGATCTATGCGGTTTTGGCGATGGGAATATCTTTCCAAACGAAAAACAGTTTGTTGGTCTTCGGATTCCCTTTTCTGTGCTACAGCTTTGGATATTACTTTATTCCATCTTCCCGTATTCTGCATAACTTTATTTCAACGGAGGCGGTTTTAATTCCGACAGGGAATCTGGTTTCGGCAGCGGCTCAATGCCTTGCAGCAGGTCTATTTTTCGGGATCTGTGTGCTTTCTTTCGGAAAGAAAGAGCGGCAGGTGATCAAATGAAAAAGATGAAATTCACTGCGTTCTTGAAATATCAGTCCGCCTACTATTTTTTCCGCTGGCGCTGGCTCCTCCCGATCATGGTTGGGCTCAGCCTGGGATACTGGGCGCAAAACGTGGTCAGTGTGTTGAGTATGCCGGTTTCAAATGGTTTGCAGGGAAATGCTCTTGAAGCGTTCATCTGGGCATTCGGAAAACCGGAGATCGTCTATTTTGTAGTATCTATTCTCTATATTTATCTGCTTTCTGATCTGCTGCCGGAAAATGCGTACGGACAGCAGGTGCTGCTTCGCCTTCGCTCGCGCAAGGTCTGGTGGTTGGGGAAAACCAGCTTTGTGTTCCTTTCCACGCTGGTATATGCATTCTTGCTGATGGGCAGTTTCTTCATCCCTGTACTGGTGAAATATCCGCTGTCAGGAGAATGGAGCACAGCCGGGTTGAATAATTACGGCATTGGACTGGGATATTCAATCAAGAACGGCACCCCTGTTCAGGCTTTTTGGAGCATCCTTTTATTTTTGTTCATTGGCTGGTTCGCGATCGGGCTGCTGATTCAGATCGTCAACCTGATAAGCCAGCGCCGCTGGATGGGTTTTATCTGCGGAGTTTTTCTGATCGTTTGCGCCAGCCTTGGTGATATAGCAGGTGGAGCGATAGGAGGAAATGGTATCAATTCTTTCTTCTTACTGCAGAACCATCTTGAGTTTACCCCTTTATGGGCGCCAATGCGTATTATCCCGGAGATTTATTCGTGGTTGTTCTGGGGATTATGGATCATGATCTGTCTGGGACTGGGATTCTATTTATGCAAAAAAGCAAGTTTCTATTCAATCGACCGGCAGGAGGATTAGTTAAGTGGATAAACAATTGCCAATTCTTGAGTTACATCAAATTACAAAGAGTTTTAAAAACACATTGATCTTTGAAGATATCGATCTACAAATCCTACCGGGAGGAAGCATCACCGGCATCATTGGACCGAATGGGGCAGGGAAAAGCATGCTCCTGCGCATTATCTGCGGATTGATAAAGCCCACACATGGGGTGGTGACGGTTTTGGGAAGTCGAGTAGGGATCGATTGCGATTTTCCACCCCGCACCGGAGCGTTGATCGACATTCCGGGATTTCTGCCGGCTTACTCGGCGGAGAAAAACCTGAAGATCCTTGCTGATATCGGCGGTAAGGTGGATCAGAAGCGCATCGATGAGGTTTTATCGATTGTCGGATTGGATAAGAAGAATACGCAGCCTGTATCCACCTATTCGGTTGGCATGCGCAAACGTCTGGGAATCGCTCAGGCAGTGCTGGAAGAACCGGAGCTTTTACTGCTGGATGAACCGACGGATTCTATCGATCAGGCGGGTTGGAAGAATGTCTATGAATACCTCATCCAACTAAAAGAAATGGGAACTACCATCCTTTTTACCAGCAACAATATGGACGAGATCACCATCCTTTGTGATCAGACCTATCTGCTGGAGAAACAGCATTTGGAGCTTGTTGCTGGTGATTAAGAAAGTTTAATCAATAGTTGGTATGAAAAATTATTCTCCCACAACAGGAGTAATAAAAAAAAATACAACACTTTATTATGGATGATTCAAAGCGCAATTTCTAAATTTTTATTAAGCACCCGAGAATTATTCCATTGTTTTTACTAAAGAGGTATAGCGTTTTTTAATAAAAAGATTAAGCATATTTGTCCTTAAAAAAACATAGAATATTTTGATTAATAATTCTATATAATATATCTAGATTTTCTAGAAGGGGCTAAATATGCTGATAATATATTTGGATAATTTTCGAGGATTTAAAGATTCATTTGTTCCATTATACAATGTTAACTTTCTCGTTGGTGAAAATAGTACTGGAAAGACTTCATTTCTAAATCTTTTTAATTTATTAACTACCCCAAATTTTTGGTTTAATCAATTGTTTAATACAGAAAATATTGAATTTGGCTCATTTAAAGATATTGTAAGCATAGAATCTGAGGATAAAACAAAGTTTAAAATTGGGGTTTTTGAATCTTATTCAATAAATAAACAAGAACAAATATTAAGCTCATTTTTATTAACATTTATTAATAATAATAGTTTACCTATTATCCAAAAATACAATTTTATGAATAATGAAAATGAGTTTCGAATTATATTTCATAATAAATCGATTGAGTACAAAATTATTCCAAAAAAATTTCAAGAGATTAATTGTGATCCAATAGATATTTTCAATAAGTGGATTTATGAAAATGAAAAACAAGAAGGTTTTAAACGAATAGATCAAAAAGAAATTCCATTTTCCCGATCATTATTATTGGGATATGTAATCTCTTTCTTAGAAAGGCGAGAAGGTTTGGGTATTTCCCAAAGTCCAATAAAACTGCCAAGTTTTGCAGCTGGATTTAGCTCAAATGGTCCAATTAGGACGAAGCCTAAACGTACATATGATGAGATTAATTCAACTTTCTCTGCAGAAGGTGAACATATTCCTTATATATTAAAAAGGATATTGAATAAGAAAGATCAAAAAACGGAAGATAGCATATCATTAATTGAGGAATTTGGCAGAAATAGTGGATTATTTGATAAGATAAAAATAAAAAAGTATGGAAAAAGTTTTGATTCTCCATTTTCAATCGATTTATTAATCGATAAAAAAGAATTAAATATTATTAATACTGGTTATGGTATCTCTCAATCATTACCAATAGTAGTAGATTCAATTGCCAGAAATGATAGTTTTTGGTTTGCTATCCAACAACCTGAGATTCATTTACATCCTAAAGCTCAAGCAGCATTGGGTGATCTTTTTTTTCAATTAGCTGAAAATGATAAGAAAATGTTTATTATCGAGACCCATAGCGACTATATAATAGATCGTTTCCGTTTAAAGATTATGGAGGGGAAAGGTAATTTAAATATAGAATCTCAAGTCTTATTTTTCGAAAAAGATATTAATGGGAATCATGTTACAAGCATAAATATTAATAATCAAGGAGAATATTCAAAGGAACAGCCAAAAAGTTTCCGAGAATTCTTTATTAAAGAGCAAAGAAGATTATTAGGCTTGTAATATGTGTGTAATTATTGATACCAATGCTTTCGCTTCAGTATTCGGAAAGAGTGTGGATTCTATTGAATTTAAACCTTTGCTTGATTGGCTTGAGGATGGAGATGGTTGTATGGTATATGGAGGTTCAACATATAAAAAAGAGCTAAATAATGCTTCATCTTATTATAAATATATTGCTGAACTTAAAAAAGGGAATCGAGCAAGGGAAATTGATGGTTCTATTGTCGATAATGAGGAAAATCAAGTTTTATTAAAAGTTACTAGTAAAAGCTTTGATGATTCGCATTTAGTCGCAATTGCGATAGTGTCTGGATGTAGCTTCATCTGCTCAAAAGATTCATCTGCGAATAAATATCTTAAAAATAAAAAAATATATCCATCGAAATTTAGAGTACCGAGAATATATAGGGGTCTCTCTAATATTAATCTTTTACAAAAGAATAATATACAAAAAAATTGCACATATTGTAGAATACAAAATAATAAAAAGAGGAAAAAAGCAAAGAAAAAATAAATTTATCCCCCGCCGATGGGGGTCATGAAAGAAACCGTGCAGCCATCCGGGATGGTGTCTTCATCAATCGCGATCTTATTGTCGATCAAAATAAGAATATTGCGTAAATGTGTTTCAAGAGCAGGATACTGCTGAATGACCTGCTTCTTGAGATCGGCAATGGTTGCATTTGGTGCAACATCCAGCATCGTACCGGCAGTTCCTGCTTTTTCCTTGAGATGAGAGAAAAATTTCACATTAATTTTATTCATTTCGAACCTTGAATTTAAATTATATGCCTTTTGAAAAGGGTGTGCAGTATAATTTCATCATGCAAAACGATTATGTTCCTATTGTTATTGGTATAGCCGGTGGCACGGGTTCAGGGAAAACCACCGTTGCGAATGTGATTCTGGATGCAGTTGGCAGACACCGTATTGCGTATTTGCCGCATGATGCTTATTATCGTGATCTGACCGATCTTCCCCCTGTGCAGAAGGCGGAGGTTAACTTTGACCACCCCAATTCTCTGGAAACAGAATTAATGATCGAGCATGTGAAGCAGTTGAAGGCGGGGAATGCGGTAGATATCCCGGTTTATGATTTCTCTATCCATTCGCGAACCGGGAAGACGATCCATGTAGAACCGCAGCGCGTCATCATTGTGGAAGGCATTCTAATCTTTGCCGAAAAGCTGCTGCGTGAGCAGTTTGATATGAAATTATTTGTTGATACAGATCCAGATATTCGTTTTATCCGCAGACTGCAGCGCGATATTGCGGAACGCGGAAGAACAATGGAAATGGTCATCAATCAATATCTTAAGACTGTGCGCCCCATGCACCTTGAATTTGTCGATCCCTCCAAACGATATGCCGATGTGATCATCCCTGAAGGAGGATTGAATCAGGTCGCCATGGATATGGTGATCGCGCGCATCGAATCACTGCTGATGAAACAGGGTTGATCTCGATGGAAAGAAAGAATCGACGCCAGATCATTATCAGTGTGTTGATCCTTCTCCTTCTTGTGGGTTTTTCTGTCGTCCTATTTCAAAATCGAGATAAAATTCAGCGCTTTGCGCACCTGGGTTATCCGGGGATTTTCCTGATCTCTCTTCTCTCCAATTCCACCATTATCTTCCCACTGCCGGGTGTGCTGATTACTTCTGCTATGGGCGCTGTTTTCAATCCTTTTTGGGTAGCCGTTGCAGCAGGATTAGGGGCTGCATTGGGGGAACTCTCCGGTTATCTGGCAGGTGTGGCAGGGAAATTTGTGGTGGAAAAGAAGGATTGGTATGAGAAGATCATGACTGCCATGCAAAAATATGGAGCATGGATAATTCTTGTGCTGGCGATCATTCCCAATCCATTCTTTGATCTGGCAGGTATTGCAGCGGGAGTTCTCCATGTACCGTTGTGGAAGTTCCTGCTGTTCTGCGGAACAGGAAAGATCCTGAAGATGCTCTTTTTCTCCTATTCCGGTTTTTCATTATCCCATTTTTCAATATAGTAGAAAGGAAAGAATGAAATGCTGCCTTATGAAAAGATAGACCAATATCTTGATGACAACCTTAATACAAGCATTGAAGAACTAAAGCAGTTGGTCTCGCAAAAAAGTATCTCCGCCCAGAACCTGGGATTAGAAGAGTGTGCCGACCTGGTAAAGCATATGCTGGAAAAACGCGGTTTCTCGGTAAAGGTCAACCAGACAAAGGGTGCTCCTATCGTTACCGCTGAAAGAAAAGGCAGGGGAGAGCGAACCCTGCTGTTCTATGATCACTACGATGTGCAGCCCCCCGAACCGCTGGAACTGTGGTTGAGTGAACCGTTTCAGCCCGAAGTTCGAGAGGGAAAGCTCTATGGTAGAGGGGTAAGCGATAACAAGGGAAATATCGTCAACCGCCTGTTTGCTATTGACAGCATCCTGACCAGTGTCGATGAGCTGCCCTGTACGGTGAAATTCTTGATCGAGGGAGAAGAAGAAACCAGCAGCGTAAACCTGGAAGATTTCGTTTCAACCCATACTGAAGAACTGGCTGCCGATGCATGTATTTGGGAATCGGGTGGAGTCGATCAAAATGATATCCCGACCCAGTATTTAGGGCTGCGCGGTATCTGTTATGTGGAGCTAGAAGTGGAAACTGCCGCGATGGATGTCCATTCAGGGCTGGGCGGCACCATTTTCCCGAATGCTGCCTGGCGGTTGGTATGGGCGCTGGCTTCTTTGAAAAATGATGAAGAAGAGGTGCTCATCAAGGGGTTCTATGATGATGTGATCCCGCCTTCTACGGTTGATCTGCTGTACCTGAAAGAGCTGCCGAATACTGCCGAGGAATACCGCACCCGATATGGTATTAAAAAATTCCTGGGAGATATGCAGGGTGGGATGGATTTGAATTTTTCTGAAGCACATAAAGCATCCTGTACGATCTGCGGATTGAACTCTGGCTACCAGGGTAAAGGATCAAAGACGGTGATGCCGGCGAAGGCATCAGCCAAAGTCGATTTCAGGTTGATCCCCAATCAAAAACCAGAAAAGACACTGAAACTACTCCGCCGTCATCTGGATGAGCACGGCTTTGAAGATATTAAAGTAACATACTGGGGTGGAGAATCTCCATCGAAAACCCGCGCCGATGATCCTTTTGTGCAGATGGTTGTGAATACAGCCAAAGATGTTTACGGAGTGCCCATGCAGATTGTTCCCATGTCAGGAGGTTCCGGACCCAATTTTATTGTGCAGGAAGCGTTGCATGTTCCTATCGCTTCACTGGGCGCGGGATATCCCGGCACCGGGGCTCATTCACCGAACGAAAATATCCGCATTTCAGATTACCTGAAAAGCGCCAAACATATCACCCGTGTGCTGGATGCTTTTGGTGAAATGGAATAGAGAAAACGATTTATAAAGACGTTAAAACAAACAAGGAATGTGTTAATCACATTCCTTGTTTGCTTGGAGGAAACGATCAAAACAGAATGTCAAGATTTGATAGCTTTTAACCAGATAAAGGAGTACGGCTCCAGATCGAAGTGATGCTCCTGTATATTCTTCTCCAGCATCAAATTGAACAGTACCTGCTTTCCGTTTAACTGTTCATTCAGATCAACAGGGATGGATTTCGCAGAGAGGTTGTGGACCGCGAAAATGGTGCTTTTTTCATCCATGCGCTTGGTGAAGAGCAGAGCCGGGAATTGCTTTTGCCGGATGATCTCATAATCTCCAAGTGCCATAACCGGGTTGGATTTGCGTATAGCCAACATTTTTCGGATAGTATTGAAAAGGGAATTGGGATCTTTTTTCTGAGCATCCACATTGATATGCGTATAAGAATATTGGTCGCTTTTAATTACCGGCAGATAAAGCTTTTCTTCCATCGCATTTGAAAAGCCGGCATTTTTATCATCAGTCCATTGCATGGGTGTACGCACACCATCTCGGTCTTCAAGATAGATATTGTCACCCATGCCGATCTCATCCCCATAATAGATAATAGGTGTGCCGGGTAGAGAGAAAAGTACTGCATACAGAAGCTGTATCTTTCGGCAGTCTCCATCCAGAAGCGGTGCCAGCCTGCGCCGGATCCCCAGATTCAACCGCATCCTTGGGATGGGTGCATAGAAATCCCACATGAATTTACGGTCTTCAATAGTGACCATTTCCAGCGTCAATTCATCATGATTGCGCAGGAAGGTGCACCACTGGCAGCTATCTGGAATTTGAGGTGTTATCTCCAAGATATCACGAATGGGTGAAATATCGCTTTTAGCAAGGGAGTTAAAAATACGCGGCATAAGCGGGAATTGAAATGCCATATGAAATTCATCGCCATCGGCAAAATATGGGCGCAAATCGCGCGGCCACTGGTTTGCTTCTGCCAGCAGAATACAGTCGGGATATTCGTCATCGATCAGTTTGCGCATTTCTTTCAGATAGTCATGTGTTTCCGGCAAATTCTCGCAGATTGTGCCTTCCCGTTCGATCAAATAGGGGACGGCATCTGCCCGGAATCCATCGATACCCATATCCAGCCAGAAACGCATGATATTTTTCATTTCCTCGCGCACCGCCGGATTATCATAATTCAGGTCGGGTTGGCTGGCATAAAAACGGTGCCAGTAATATTTCTGCGCTTTTTCACTCCATGCCCAGTTGGATGTCTCCGTATCGACAAAGATGATACGCGCATCTTTATAACGCTGGTTCGTGTCGCTCCAAACGTAATAATCGTGATATGGCGAATTTTCATCCTCTTCCGCCTGCTTGAACCATTCACACTGGTTGGATGTATGATTGACGACCAGGTCGGCAACGATGCGCATACCGCGTTCATGTGCTGCCCGTACCAACTTCTTGAAATCATCAATGGTGCCCAGATCTGGGTGTATGTTGTAGTAGTCAGAAATATCATATCCATCGTCTATCAATGGCGATGGAAAAATGGGAAGCAGCCAGATGCAGTCAACTCCCAGATGTTTGATGTAATCCAGTTTTTTTGTCAGTCCCTGAAGATCTCCGATCCCATCTCCATTGGAATCATAATAAGCTCTGGTAGAAACTTCATAAAAAACTGCATTCTTGTACCAGGCGTTCTGATTTTTTTTCATAATCTTCCCTTCGAGTATTAATAACATCCTTTTGATGCTTGAATCGCGAGATCGATGAATAGTGCAGCGCTCCAACCGAAGGCAGCCGCGGCATGTGTGCCGGGACCGCCGGTTTTCGAGTTGTAGTATTCATAGATCCCCGAGTTGTTCATCATCATGGTTAAGGTTTTTTTTAGCAGTTCATCAGCCAGCTTCACTTCTCCATTTTTCTGTAGTGCGTCAATAAAGAAATAATTTACATTGATCCAAACCGGACCGCGCCACATTTTATCGGGGTTGTAATCAAGATCGCAGTAAGCAACACTGGGCAGCATCCATTGTCCCCAGAACTGTCGGGGATCTGTTAAATGAGCGATCAGACTTTTCTTCATATGCTCCGGTAAAGCGGGTATCCACAGGGGGAATAAATTAAGTGGTGAGAGTACGGCAACAGGCTCGTGATGATATGTTGCCTGGAAGAATCCTTTTTTTTCATTCCAGGCATGCCCGATCATAATGGTCAGAAGCTGCGATGCGCGTGTTTCCCAAATTTTGGCATCGTCCTGCCTCCCCAGCATCAGCGCCATTTTAGATAATGCTCCCATCTGAAGATACAGGTAGGTATTAATATCCGGGGATTCTACCGGCATGCCCTTATCCCAGGTTGGATTATCGTCCATGCCCGATGAAAAAGGATGATTGTATCCGATATATCCATCTCTATCGGCATCGTTGGACTTAAACCACCAGCGGTTCCATTGAACCAGCGGTTTATAAATTTGATCTAAAAATGCAAGGTCGGGATCAATCTCATGAATTTTCATGGCTGCCCAAGCAAGGACGGGAGGCTTGGTGACTTTTGCGTTTGTGGGGTGGTTGAGTTCGGTGACGATGCCCTCATCGAAAACAACGTCCGGCAGCATGCCGTCTTTTTGCTGATAGGGGAGAAATGCGAGAATTTGATCGCGTGCCAGTTGGGGATCAAGGTGGCGCAGCGCAAGGGCATGCAGCGCGTTGTCCCACAACCAGATACCGATATAGTTCTTTTTTGAGGGTGCGATGACCGTATGTTTTAAATTTCCGGCAGGACTGAACATATTGTTGAAAAGCACCCACCAGGCATAAGCGTACATGGGCTGGTAGGCTTTATCGACCGGGGGGACATGTTCAAACCAGTTCTGCCAGACCGCGGCAGCCCTGCTCGTTGAGTGCTGCAGTAAGGCAGCCGGTTTATTTTTTTCATCTTTTCCTATTGAAAGCAGGATAAATCGACCCTGCCCGTTGCTGCAAATAAAATCAAGTGTTGATCGTTCTTCTGATTTTAAAAGCTCATTTACTAGAATATCTCCATCTGATGAATAATGGAGATCACGGTACGAAATGATCAATCCTCCCGTTGGATTGGGTTTCCATTCGAAAGCAGGGATCTGAAAATGAATTCCTGCTTCAACTCCAGGGGGCATCTGGATGCAAAGGGTTGATTCATCCACGAATGAGAGAAGAAATTTCCCGATCTCGGTGATGAATTCAAGCTGCCAGGGAGATGCTATGATCTGAAAGTCAAGTGAATTCCGGTTTCCATCAATAAAGGTGAGTTCATCCAGCAGAGGCGGCTGCTCGGGATAGGATTCGATATCCGGAAAATATTTTATCAACCGCTCTGCCAGCCAAATATAAAGCGAACTTTTATCTGGATAACGGAAGACGGTCAGGCGAGATCCAGGGTAGCTGAAAGGTACTTCCTGGATCTCGATTTTATTCTCTAAACTCTCCAGCAGTGAATTCATCAGTATATAGATCTTATCCCTTTACTGAGCCTGCCATCATTCCGCGTACGAAGTATTTCTGCAGCAGCAGGAAGACGAGCATGGGGAGCGCCATTGAAATAAAGGCTGCAGCAGTCAGCAGCTGCCATCCGCTGCCGAGGGAAGTGACCATGTTCCCGATCTGATAGGTCAATACCGGGTGTTTGCCGCCCAGGAAAACCAGCGCGACCAGCAGGTCGTTCCAGATCCACAAAAATTGGAAAATGGTGAGAGAAGCGATAGCTGGAACAGAAAGAGGAATTGCTAATCTTCGAAAAGCTGTCCAGTGCGATGCCCCATCGATATAGGCTGATTCGAAAACCTCTTTGGGCAGGCTGCCCATGAAGTTGCGCATCAGATAAATTGCATAGGGTAGTCCAAAACCGGTATGGAAGAGCCAGATACCAAGGAAGGTACCATTCAAACCCAATTGGGCATATAAGCGTGAAACCGGTATGAGAGTCATCTGCAGGGGAACGACCTGTAAACCGACCAGCAGGGCAAACAGCCATTGGCGACCCTTGAAATCCATCCAGGAGAACGCATACGCTGCAAATGAGGCGATCAGAATTGGTAAAACAGTACATGGGACAGCGACGAATACACTGTTGATGAATGCTCTACCCATTCCACGTGGGTTTAAAAGATCGCGAATATCGCAGTACAGATCCAGTGATTGGGTTCCACTGGCACAATCTTCGCGGTAGGTTTTATTTCCTCGATATCCGGTGAATGCATCGATGTAGTTATCCAGCGTGAATGTGGTGCTGGTATCAATCCCTGATAGACGTTTCATGTATGAAAGGATCGATGCGCTTTCATTTTCATCAGGCAGGCTGATTTCACCCATATGCGGCTCACCATTGATATCAGCCTCAAGAACAGGGATGAGGGTGAGAGACCGCTTATAACCTCCGACTAATTCAGGGTCGGAAAGATCTGCTTCAGCAATTGCACTGCCATCTTCTCCATGGCAGCTTGCGCAGTAGGTCTGGTATTCTTCATATCCTTTTGTCTTAGCAAAGATCGTCCACCAACCGCTGGTGTTGATATCCTGCAGCGGTCTAAATGAGGTGACCAATAGACCCAGTGTCGGGATCAACCAGGCAAGACATAGAAGGATCAGGATGATATGAATCGGAAGATCTTTCAACCCATGGGCTTTTTTATTTTTTTTGGTGCTCATCGTGTTTCCTCCTGCTTCTGAAAACGACGGATATTCATGATCATGGCAGGGATAATGACAATGATCAACAATACGGCTATGGCAGAGGCACGACCGGGATCATAATTCTTATACATTTCAATGTACATACGATTCGCAATGACCTCTGTCCCGTAATTACCGCCTGTCATGACATATACGATATCAAAGATCTTCAATACATTGATGATCATGGTGGTAACAACCACGGTGATGGTGGGCAGGATCTGCGGGATCATGATCTTCCAGAAAACCTGCCACTCGTTAGCCCCATCCACACGGGCAGCTTCCAGGATTTCCACGGAAACTCCCTTCAGAGCTGCTGCCAATATGGTCATACAGAAGCCGGTCCACATCCAGACTCCAACTACGATCAGGGCAATGGTGTTGATGTTAGGTTCGGTCAGCCATGAAACGGGCTTTCCACCCAACCCGGTGATAATGGCGTTAAGCAGTCCAACCTGAACCTGGGTTGTTCCATAGTTGTAAACGAATTTCCAGATAACGCCTGCACCCACAAACGAAATCGCCATGGGCAGAAAGATAATGGATTTTGCCAGGGATTCATATTTCACCCTGTCTGCTAAAACTGCGATCAGCAGCCCCAGGGCAACGGATCCGCTCACCATGAGGACGATCCATTTCAGGTTATTCAAGAAAGCGGTCTGCATGATGGTGGATGTTAGTGCATAGCGATAATTCTCAAAGATTCCCCAGCATGGCTGTCCAGCCATACAGCGTGTGCCTGCCCAGCCTGTGTTATCGTTGTTGCGAATACTGAGGTAGAAGGTGTTAAAGCCGGGGTAAACGATGAACGTTGACATCACGATCAGAGCGGGCAGCAAGTACAGCCACGGTGTAAGCGGTTTCTGCCGCATGATTCCATAGGACCTTTTTGCCATTTTTCACCTCCATAAAGATTGTATTAAGAATAATATGAATGATTGCTTAAAAGGATCGGGCGTCTGGTTCACAGACACCCGATCATCATACTAGTTATTGTAGTGCTTCAGCTTGCGCTTGAGCAACAGAATCGAGCGCTGTATCCAGGTCGCCGCCATTGATGTAACTTACAATGGCTGCCCATTCTGCACTGCCAAAGCCACCGGGGATGGTGTCGCCAAGATCAGGAGTGAAACCGGTAGCATTTGCTAAAGCTGCACCCTTCTTGATCAAAGCAGGACTAACGTAGTTGCCGTCAGCACCCTTGTTAGGTGACAGGTCAAAGCCGGCTTTTGCCCAATTTGCACCACCTTCCAGTGAAGACAGGTAGGAGATGAGAGCACGGACTGCGGGAGTGTCATTGAAGACCATCAACCAGTCTGCACCACCCTGCATACCCTGCGCACCGGGAACTGCGAAGAAGTCATAATCTTCGCCGTAGACCATATCAGGATACTGTTCGGTAACTGTTCCACCTGCAAAACCAGACTGCTTTACCATCATTGCCTCTGGCGGATCAGAGAAGACTTTCAAAATAGCATCGTTGAATCCGGTAGAGAGAGTTCCCTCTGCGCCACCAACGGTGTATGTCGCATCTGATGCCCATTTTCCATAGGTTTCGTAGGCTTGCTTAACACCTGCGTCATTATAAGCAACTTCGCCGGTGATCAGTTTGTTGACATAATCGGGACCTTGCTGGACAAGGAGGATGTCCTGGATGAAGTCGGAGCCGGTCCAACCGGTAGCGTCGCCTGATTCCATACCCATACTCCACGGTACGTCACCATTGGCAACCATTGCTTCAACCAGGTCATCCAATTCTGCCCATGTGGTCGGAACGGTGTAGCCTTTTGCATCAAATACTGCAGGGCTGTACCAGATGATAGTCTTGATATCAGCCTTGACAGGCAAACCGAGCCATACACCATCGATTATTCCGGGAGTCTTGAAGAAGTCTTTGTAATTTTCTCCATGTGCACCCAGAGTATCCATTGGGATAAGGATGTCTTTATACTGTTCAAGTTGAGCAACGTTCCAAAATGCAACATCTGGTGGAGTTCCAGCCTGAACCTTGGTGTCTAAAAGAGCCTGATCACGGGTGGATTCGGGCACTAAAACGACGCCGCATTCCTCCACAAAGGGAGCGAGGATTTCATTCAGCATTTCCTCTTCTGCGCCTGACCACTGGTACAGAAGTGTGATTTCATCGCCGGGTTGTGCTCCCATGCAGGGATCTTCTACCACTTCTTCTTCAACTACTTCTTCCGCTGGTGCTTCTTCTGCGGGAGTAGTTTCTGCCGCTGTCTGGCAAGATACCAGAACCATCGCTATGATGGTGAGCAGCGCAATAGGTAACCAAAAACGTTTTTTCATTTTTTCTCCTCTTTTTGTAATATTCTTCAAGATCAAAATTAATTTTTCTTTTTCATTCACCTCCTTAATTATTTTGTTCCTTTTTCTTTTTTTGATGTAATCCACATGATTCACGCACAATTAATTCTGTTTCCAGAATACAATCCTGCCCTGGGATTTCCTTTTTATCCAGCCATTTGATCAGAAGATTCGCCGCATTCCAACCCAGCTCGTAAGCAGGGATACGGATGGTGGAAAGAGGAGGTGCCAGATGTTTTGATAATGGAATATCATCAAAACCCATGATGGCAATATCTTCTGGAACGCGGATGTTTTTTTCGTAGAGTGCATTCAAACAACCCAGTGCAACCGTATCGGAAGCGATGAAAATTGCACTTGGTTTGATGGGGGATTGAAGTATGGTTTTTATAGCTTGATATCCCGAATCGGGAGTTCGATCTCCGAAAAAGACCAGATTCTCGTTATATGCGATACCTGCCTGTTCCAATGCTCTTCGATAACCAGTCAACCTGTCTTTACTGCTGGAATAACTCAGTGACGCATTGGATAAAAAAGCGATTTCTTTATGCCCCAGATTGATCAGATGGTTGACTGCTTTTTCGGCTGCTTTGCGATTGTTGATATCTACTGATGGAATATCAGGATAATCAATGCGCCCCTGAAGGATGATGGGAGCATTCGCATTGAATAGATCAACGATTTCCTGATCATTGGCAAGCGGTCCTGAAACGATCAATCCATCTACCTGATGTTCGAGGAAGAGAGTGGTGAGGCTGTTTGACTCGTCTTCAGGGGGAACCGGTTTAAAGATCATATGATAATTGTGATCGGCAGCGGCTTCGCTGATCCCGCGCATGACTTCGGAAAGGAGCAGGTCAGCATAAGCTTTATCGGGTTCCTGCCGAATTACAAAGCCAATAATATATGTTTTTCCCTTGACCATACTGCGAGCGGAAGCATCGGGATGATAGTTTAATTCCTCCGCAGCTTCAAGAACTTTTTTGCGGGTTTCATCACTAATACGCATGCCTTCGGTATTGTTTAGGACAAATGAAACCGTACTGCGTGAAACACCGGCTGCATTTGCAACATCTTTGGCGGTAATTCTTTTGTTTATCATCGTGATATGCTAACTCGTTTTACTAAAACGTGTTAGCAATATTATACGAAATTACCAAACCAAAGTCAAGCAAGCTGCTGAAATTATGCTGAAGAAAACGTTTACTTTAAAAAGGATGAGAAAATAATAGAACTGATAACAGTGAATTTTATTTTTTTTCTTTTCTTTTAAGAAACACAAACAAGAATAGGTTTTTCGAAATTAGAAAGCAAGCCAGGCAGATCGATCCATGCAGTATGGATCTTGATAACCCATAAATGAGAACAGCACTGCAAACAATAATGCGTGAGATCGAAAAAAGTGGATTTCTTTGTTTGGGCTGGACAGTTTGTTTTTGTGAAAGCCGAATCTCTTCTTGAATGCTGAAGGTATATAGAAAGCCCAGCAGAACTCCACATGCTGCCCATACTAGATAGGAAAAGATCATGTTAAAGAAGCTCTTTTCAATAAGAATTCATCCCTTTCTATTCCATTTCCGGAGTGAGGCGTGGGATAACGCAGATAAAACCAAATGGCTCATCAAAGGGGTTCTTGAACTGGTGCAGTTCGTTGGGAGATACAAAAACCACATCATTTGGGTGGATTTCAGTTATCTCTTCACCGATCTGAATGGTGCCTTTTCCTTTTAAAACGATCACACCATGTTCCTGGGGATGGCGTTCCAGCATACTGTGCCCGCCCGGCTCCAGCCAGAAGAAACGCATGATGTAGTGAGGAGATTGATCTTCACGACCGATAAGAATATGTTTGGTTACACCTGCAAGACCTTCTTTATCAATCTTCCGCGGTGTCACAGATTCCCATTGAAAACTGGCGGAATTTTCATCAAAATGTTTGATCACAGACATATTTCATTCTCCTTTTATAAAAATATCGGGTTGGTCTATAAGCCGCATTCTGTTCGGTGACCAGGTCACCGTGGTGATAATCTATCTATGCGGTCTACCCGGCGCTCTCACATTGCAGTGAGGGAAGGGGCTGTTCCGAGTTTTCAGCGCCTGTTCGACCTTGCTCCTAAAAGGGGTTGCCTGACTGCTGCATTGCTGCAGCAGCCGGTGGTCTCTTACACCACCTTTTCACCCTTACCCTTGCGGGCGGTATGTTTCTGTGGCCCTGCCGGCAGGTTTCCCCGCCCCGGGGTTTCCCCGGTTTTGCGCCCTGTGGAGTACGGACTTTCCTCAACGGAACGAGTTCCGCCGCTATCACCCGACCAACCCGGTAATTGAATCATAACTTGAATAGAAAAATGGGTCAAATGCGAAAAGCGCTTGCTTTAACCGCGGCAGTCTGAATATTGATGGTGAAAGAAACGGTTATAATAATTCAATGAAATTTTACAAAACGGAGTTATTCATGAGAAAACCTTTTGTTGCTGGAAATTGGAAAATGAACAAAACTGTTGAACAGGCTTCCCTGCTGGTAGCCGATCTGCTGCCCGGTTTGCAAGCCGTTCAAGAGATCGATCGTGTGTTATGCCCTCCCTATACTTCGCTTATGGTTATTTCACAGATGATTGCGGGAACTGAAATCGGCTTGGGCGCACAGAACATGCACTGGGAAGAATCCGGTGCGTTCACTGCAGAAATTGCTCCAGCCATGGTGAAAGAATTATGTGAATATGTGATCATCGGTCACTCTGAACGACGCCAGTATTTTGGGGAAACGAATGAAACGGTGAATCTTAAAGTGAAAGCCGCCCTGAAGCATGGGTTGACACCTATTGTTTGTGTGGGAGAAACACTTGAAGAAAATGAAGCCGGGAAAACCGCAGAGGTTGTGAAACAGGAAGTGGTGGAAGGTCTGAAAGAATTGAGTGAGAGTGATGCGGTGAAACTGGTGATCGCGTATGAACCGATCTGGGCGATCGGAACCGGAAAAGCTGCCACTGCAGAGCAGGCTGAAGAGATCATTGGAAAGATCGTGCGCGGCAGTCTGGCTGATAGCTTTGGAAACAAAGCTGCTGACCAGATCCGTATTCTATATGGTGGTTCAGTAAAAGGAAGTAATGCGGCAGAGATCTTCAGTATGCCGAATATTGATGGGGCGCTGGTTGGTGGAGCCAGCCTGAAGGCAGATGATTTTGTAACCATCTGCCAGGCTGCTAAAGATTCAATAAAGTAAATCTTTTTCCAGATTACAAAGAAAAAACGGCTGAGAAATTAATCAGCCGTTTTTTTATCCGGTACCGAATTGGCGGTCGCCCGCATCACCCAAACCAGGCAAGATATAACCATGCTCGTTTAATTGACGGTCGATGGCTGCCAGATAAACGGGCACGTCAGGATGATCTTTGTGCAGCAGTTCGATGCCTTCCGGCGCACCGATGATGCCCACAAATTTAATACGCTTCACTCCCCAATTCTTAAGCAGATCGATGGTTGCGGTTGCGGAACCGCCGGTGGCGAGCATCGGATCAAGGATCATGCAGACTGAAACACGTGGTTCTACGGGCAGTTTGTTGTAATATTCAACAGGTTTCAGGGTCTTTTCATCACGGTATAAACCGATATGCCATACTTCAGCAGAAGGCATCAGCTCCCATACTCCTTCTACCATCCCCAGCCCCGCCCGTAATATGGGAACAAGTCCGATCTTTTCTTTCAGGGTTACCCCCTGCATCCTCTCCAGTGGGGTTTCTACCTCCATTGGATCCACCTCAAGGTCCTGTGTGGCTTCGTAGGTCAGCAAACCGGCGATTTCGCGGACCAATTCGCGAAATTTTTTGGGCTCGGTTGACTTGCTGCGCAGTTTAGCCACTTTGTGACAGATGAGGGGATGGTTTGAAACAAAAACATTTTCCATAAGCCAATCTCCATTAGAATTATTTCCTACAAACCTATATAATAACAGAAACTGGTTTATATCTAAAGGTATAATCTTTTTTATGGACAAAGAAGAACGCCGAATTGTTGATCCGCAATCGAATGATGGTGAACAGCTTGATAATGCTCTGCGCCCGAAGTTTCTTAAAGATATGATCGGGCAGAGACAGATCATCGAAAATTTGCAGATCCTGATCGAAGCTGCCCAACAGCGTAAAGATGCTCTGGATCATGTGCTTTTCTATGGACCTCCAGGGCTGGGAAAAACGACCCTGGCGCATGTGCTGGCAAACGAGATGCGGGTGAACATTAAAGTTTCATCCGGTCCTGCCATTGAACGCCCGGGTGATCTGGCTGCGATCCTTTCAAATCTGAGCAGTGGCGATATTCTTTTTATTGATGAGATTCATCGTCTGGGAAAGGCAGTGGAAGAAGTGCTGTACCCGGCAATGGAAGATTTTGCTCTTGATATTGTCATCGGCAAAGGACCATCGGCACGATCGATCCGTTTGCCCCTGCCGCGTTTTACTGTAATCGGTGCTACCACCCGATTGGCGCTGGTAAGCTCCCCGCTGCGCACGCGTTTCGGCGCCATCTACCGCCTGGATTATTACTCACAGAATGCTCTTAAACGTATCATCTTGAATGCTGCCGAGAATTTAAATATTCAAGCGGAAGAAGAGGGAGTGGAAGAAATTGCCAGACGTTCGCGCGGAACACCCCGTGTGGCGCTGCGCCTGCTTCGACGGGTACGTGATTATGCCCAGGTGCGGGCAGAAGGCACTATCAACCAGGCAGCTGCCATCGAGGCAATGAAACTGCTGAGTATCGATGAATTGGGTTTAGATGAAATCGACCGTATGATGTTGAGCACCATAATCCGCAAATATAACGGCGGACCGGTCGGGTTGAGCACTATTGCTGCTTCGATCAGCGAAGAAGCCGATACTATCATGGATGTGGTGGAACCATATCTGTTGCAGATTGGATTTCTCAGCCGTACACCTCAAGGTAGAACAGCTACCAAACAGGCTTATGAACATCTGGGATATACTTTTGACGATTCCGAAAATCCTTCTCAACCGAGTTTACTTGCATCGTGAAAACTATTGATTTTGATTATGACCTCCCGCCGGAGTTTATTGCACAAACCCCATTAGAACCCCGCGATTCTTCGAAGCTGCTGGTGCTTTCAAGAGCAGATGGTTCCATTACCCATTCAATTTTCCATGATGTGGGAACATATCTGTATCCCGGAGATCTTCTGGTTGTGAACAAGACGCGTGTCATTCCGGCACGCATCTTTGCCCGCAAACCGACAGGTGGAAAGGTAGAAATTCTGCTTTTGCGTAAAAATGGTGATAATACCTGGCTGGCAATGCTGGGTGGAAAACACCTGAAAGCTGGTATGCAATTGACAATTGAAGACGGTCCCCGGGTGGAAATTCTGGCTGAAGAAGACGGTGCCAACCGCACCATCCGCTTTGACCAGCCGGTGGAGATGTTTTTACCTTCTATTGGAAACACTCCTCTACCACCTTACATCCATGAAAAACTACATGATCCCGAACGCTATCAAACAATTTACAGCAAAATATCCGGTTCTGCGGCTGCCCCAACGGCAGGACTGCATTTCACAGAAGATCTGATACAACGACTGAAAAACAGCGGCATTGGCTTTACGGAAGTGCTGCTGCATGTAGGATTGGACACTTTTGCACCTGTAAATGAGGAAAACGTGGAAGATCATCATATACACCGTGAATGGTGCCAGGTGAGTGAGGAAGTGGTTGAGAAGATCCGGGCAGTCAAATATAGAGGTGGGCGGGTGATCGCGGTTGGAACTACCACGGTGCGCACTCTGGAGTCTGCCGCACGAGGAGCTTCAAAGACAGAGATTCTGCGACCGTACGAAGGAATGACTGACTTATTCATCTTGCCGGGATATCAATTCCGCGTGGTTGATGCCATGATCACCAATTTCCATTTGCCGAAGTCTACACTTATCATGCTGGTGAGCGCCTTTGCAGGATGGGATAATATCCGTGGTGCCTATGAAGTTGCCAAGCAGGAACACTACCGCTTCTATTCCTTTGGCGATGCGATGTTCATTCGGTGAAATGATGGATTGGAAAACACATGAACAAGAGTTGATTGCCTGCCGGAAATGTCCGCGATTGGTGGCATGGCGCGAGCAGGTTGCCAGAGAGAAGCGGGCTGCATTTCGCGATTGGGATTACTGGGGAAAGCCGGTACCTGGCTTTGGAGATCAACATGCGCGTGTCATGATCGTGGGGCTGGCTCCGGGAGCGCATGGTTCAAACCGCACCGGACGCATGTTCACCGGGGATGCTTCGGGAGATTTTCTATATCCGGCATTATTTCGGGCAGGTTTCTGCAGTCAACCTGCTGCCGAACGACGAGGAGATGGACTGCGGCTGAATGATATTTACATAACGGCAGTAGGGCGCTGTGCTCCACCTCAGAATAAACCGACCGGTGAGGAAATTGCCAACTGTCTGCCGTATCTGGAACAGGAGATCCGTCTGCTCAAGGATCTACAGGGTTTTGTCGCTTTAGGCAGCATTGCCTTTACAAATCTACTGCGGATCTATCAAACCCATTATGACTATGTTTTTCAGGAAAAACTAAAATTCGCACATGGTGCTTTTTATCAGTTCAGCGGATTACCCTGGCTGTTGGCATCCTATCATCCCAGCCGTCAGAATACGCAAACCGGCAGGTTGACCGAAGCCATGTTCGATGAAATATGGAAAATGACTCAGGAGAAAATAAAACCTCTAGTATGATGCGGTTTAAATATAATAAATTTAAAAAAGAATGATAGAATGAAATAAAGATTTGTACCATCAAAGTACATAAAAATTTTATTATTGAGATTTAATGGCAAATTTTTTTATTAATAATTATTTATTACATGTAGACATTTCTGGTTCAATTTTATTCTCTGATGAGAATCAGATAATTTTACTTAATTGATGTGGGTAGAAAGAATTCTAATTTATTGGAATTCTTTTTTGTTTATATAAAAGAATTATTAAGAACGAGAACATATAAATAGAAATTTTTATTCAAAAAAAAGGTTTTACATAAATCAATAAGAGAAAATAAGAAATGGATGATGCAAAGAATAGTATGACAACAAGAAAAACCTTCGATGACTCTAATGAAAATCATTTCATTTTGGATGCTTTTTTCGAGCAGGCAGGCGTAGGAATACTGATTAAGACTCTTGATGACAATTTTATTCGTATTAATCAAAAGTATTGCGATTTAGTGGGGTACAGTGAAGATGAATTGATGCAGTTCAAGAATCTGAGCAAAATCACTCATGCTGAGGATGTGGGCTTATATCATAATTATGTTGAAGAGAATCATGGGGGAAAACCCGTGAACTATGTCTATGAAAAAAGATATATTCATAAAAATGGTTCCATCGTTTGGGTTTTGCAGAGTGTTTCGATCATTACGGATGAAAATGGAAAACCCCTTCAACAGATCGTGATGGTGCAGGATATCAGCGATTTAAAAAAAGCACAAAAAGAATTAATGGAGAGCAACGAAGAATTACAGCGATTTGCCTATGTAGCCTCTCATGATCTTCAAGAACCACTCCGCATGGTTGGAAGCTATCTTCAGCTGCTGGAAAGGCGGTATGGGGATCGATTGGATGGAGATGCCAGAGAATTTATGGATTATGCAATCGATGGTGCTGAGCGGATGAAAGTACTTATCAATGATCTACTGGATTACTCTCGGGTTGAATCGCGTGGAAAACCGTTTGAATTAACAGATATGAATGGAATTCTTCGCCGGATTTTAAGAAATTTGAATCCGATCATCGAAGAAAGCGGAGCGCAGATTACTATCGAAGAACTGCCTGAAATCAAAGCTGATGAGGAGCAAGTTGTACAGCTTTTTCAAAATCTGATCGGAAACGCGATCAAATTTCACAAGAAGAATGAAAAGCCAGTTATTCAAATCAGCGTTCAGAAGAAAGATGCGAAGTTTTGGGAGTTTTCAATTTCTGATGATGGGATTGGGATAGCACCAGAGTACTTTGAAAGGATTTTTGTCATTTTTCAAAGACTTCATACGAAGGAGGAATATCCCGGTACCGGTATTGGGTTAGCAATATGCAAACGTATTGTCGAAAGACACGGTGGAAAAATTTGGTTGGATTCTAAACCCGGAGAAGGGACAACGTTTTACTTCACTTTTCCGGCATAAAAAAAGTGAATGAAAGCGAGGAAGAAGAGATGACAGATACAGATTATGGAAAACCGATCGAGATCCTTTTAGTAGAAGATAGTCCTGGGGATGTTCGCCTGACGATAGAAGCGCTTAAAGAAGCCAAGGTAAAGAATAATCTAAGTGTGGCGAAAGATGGCGTAGAAGCGATGGATTTTCTTCACAAGACGAATCAATTTAAAGATGCAGTTCGTCCAGATCTAATACTATTGGACCTCAACCTTCCCAAGAAAGATGGAAGGGAGTTATTGGCAGAGATCAAGAGTGATGATAGTTTGAAGAGAATTCCGATTGTCATCCTCACCACTTCCAATAGTGAATCTGATATTTTAAAAACATATGATCTACATGCAAATTGCTACATCACAAAACCAGTGGATTTCGAACAGTTCTATACGGTGATCAAATCTATAGAAGAATTCTGGATGACAATCGTTAAGCTGCCAAAGATATAGAAGAAGAGGAAAAAATATAAAACCTCTTTCCTAAGAGTCTAGGAAGTTGTTCAAAGACTAAATTTGCGAGATCACACCATTGAAGATGGGTTTATATGAACCTTCTAGCTTTTTATAAGTTTTTTTACAAATAAAAAGTAATTTAAAGGTGAGGAAGTACTTTGGAAATAAAAGATTCAATTAATTTATTAATGATTGAAGATAACCCTGGAGATGCGCGTCTGATCAGAGAGATGTTATCAGAATCAACACTGGTTGAATATAAGGTAACATGGGTAGAAAAGCTTAAAAAAGGATTAGATTATCTTTCGAATAATGAATTTGATATTATTCTTGTTGATCTCAGTCTTCCTGATAGTTTTGGTTTAGATACATTAAATTCAGTAACGACAAATTTCTCCAAGTTACCGATCATTGTATTAACAGGGCTTGATAATGAAAGAGTTGGACTTGATGCGGTTAGGCTCGGGGCTCAGGATTATTTAATTAAAGGAAGATTAGATTTTACAAATCTTTCTCGTGCCATTAATTATTCTATTGAGCGATTTCGAATTGTGGAAGAACTTCGCGCTAGTGAAGAAAGGAATCGTTCTATAACCGATCTGGCTTCTGATGCTATTGTCTGTACCGATGAAGATTATAAGATCGTTACCTGGAACCTGGCTGCGCAGAAGATTTTTGGTTTTACAAAAGACGAGGTTTTAAATAATCATATTTCCAGTATCATTTTCCGAAAATCTCAAGGACCTGAATTAAAACCGGATCTATTTAAAATTGCCATCGTAGAAATGTTAACTTCAGGAGCATCTCAAGAAGTAAGCAGCCTGGCAAAAAATGGATCAGAAATTCCAATTGAGGTCTCAATCTCGAAGTGGAAAGATTCTGGAAGATATTTTTATACCTACATCATGCGTGATATCACCGAAAGGAAGATCGCCGAAAAACGTATTAATAAAACTCTATCTGATCTGCAGATCGTCCATGAAAACCTGAATAAATCTTACGAACATGTGAACCGAACTATAGAAGATTCGATCCGTACGATCGCCAAAACAATTGAAGTACGTGATCCATATACAAGCGGTCACCAGAAAAGAGTCGCAGAATTAGCAGTACAGATTGCGCACGAAATGAATTTAAAGGAAAATGTCATCAAGGCGATTGAAATGGCAGCAGAAATTCATGATCTGGGGAAAATTCAAATACCCTCTGAAATTCTCAGTAAACCTGGTGTTTTAAGTCCTCTGGAATTTAATCTGATCAAGAATCATCCTTACGTTGGAGCCGAATTGTTAAAGCACACGGATTTTCCCTGGCCGCTGGCTGAGATCATCTACCAGCACCATGAAAGGATCGATGGCTCTGGATACCCGAGAGGATTGAAGGGTGAGGAGATCATGATAGAAGCAAAGATCATTGCTGTAGCGGATGTTGTGGAAGCCATGTCTTCTCATCGCCCGTATCGACCTGCACTTGGGATTGATAAAGCCCTTCAGGAGATCAACGAAAAAAGCGGACAGATTTATGAAAAAAAAGTTGTGAATGCCTGCAAAAAGGTTTTTCTCAACAACTTTGTTTTTAATTATAATGGTTCAAGCTTTATATCATTTAATCCGTCTATAAAAATATAATGAGGTAAAGACTCCGATCTTTTTTATCGGTGGATCCTGTAAGTAAGAAATTTGGTGGATTAAAAAATTAAGAGGAAGCAGTCAAATCCAATCGGTTTCTAGAATTCTGCTCAGAAAACAACTTGTCAAAAGCTAAATATTATTCTAAAAAAGTCCTGTTCAGTCTCGAATAGGAATATTTTTTTTATTAAAAAATGGATGATTATCTCAATTATTTGGAAAAAATTCTTACATGAATCGATAATACTATGATGTGGGAACATATCTGTATCCCGGAGATCTTCTGGTTGTGAACAAGACACGTGTCATTCCGGTACGCATCTTTGACCGCAAACCGACAGGTGGAAAGGTAGAAATACTGCTTTTGCGTAAAAATGGTGATGATACCTGGCTGCTTGCATCCTATCATCCCAGCCGGCAGAATATGTAAACTGGCAGGTTGACCGAAGCTATGTTTGATGAAATATGGAAGAAAGTAAAACAAGAACTAAAGAGCTGTTTTCTAATTAATCTTAAACTGCCATATTCTCCAATCTGAATTTACCCGGAGTAATTCCCTTGATCTTTTTAAATGTACGGTAGAAAGTTTTTACAGAACTGAATCCGACATTGAAACCAATTTCATTAACCATATTATCTGTAGTAAGCAGTTGAGTGCAGGCATGATAGATGCGAATCTCCTGCAGCATATCGGTAAAGTTTTTTCCATTCTCAAGCAGAATTTTGCAGAAATAAGTACGATTGTAATGAAATGCCTGTGCCAGATCAGCCAACGTGATGTCCTCTTTATAGTGCAGATGGAGGTAATAAATAATTTGTGCATACAGAATTGGATAAGTGTTTTGATAATTCAACCTTTGTACGCTTTCCAGAACTGTTTTGCGATATTTTTCGGGTGAAATACCTTTCACTTTTTCAAATGCTCGATATAATCCATCCCTTGAGTGGAAACCGACCATATTGGCAACATCTTGTATTGAAATTATAGATGACATCAATAATGTACTTGCATTCCTTACCCTTATCTCTTGAAGAAGGTCGTAGAAATTGAGTCCAACATTATCTTTAAGCAGCTTATTTAAATGATTCTCACTGTAATGAAATTTATCGGCTACAGCGTGAATAGAAATTTCTTGATTGAAGCTGGCATGGATGTATTCAATTACCTTCCAGATATTAAAGTTGTCGATTTCAGCATTCTCTTGGATTTTATTCTGACTCAGGTTCTTTCTATTGCGGTCGAAATAGATCAAGATTTCTGCAATTTTTACCGCGAACAGTGTATCTTTCCATTGCCTGGTATCACGATATTCTTCCTGCAGGTCGGTGAAAAGCCGCCTAACTTTTTGAAATGATTTTTCATCTAATTTAGTAACCGGGGGAAGATGAATGCTTTGGGTGAGAATATCATTCAATTCACCTAAAGGAGTGTCTTTATTGATCAAAAATTCAACGTCGAAATTACATTTATGGATCTGAAGTGGATTTTCCTTGTTAATGATCAATTCATGCACATGCCAGGGGAGGGTCATGCTAAGAGAACCTTCAGAGAGATTGTATGGAAAACCGTTGATTATATTTTTCCCCATTCCACCAACGATCAACTCTAGTTCAATGAAACTGTGACGGTGTAAGGGAAAATCGGATTGTAATGTGTTGAAATCAACAAAATAAGAAGATTTTGTCCCAAAGTAATTCTGATAGGAGATAAAAATAGGGGTGACCATATTCAGTCCTTTAGTTCGTCTAATCCTTCCATCTTAATAATAGCGAAATTCTTCCAAAATAAATCAATTTTCAGGAAAACATCATTAAAAACCTAACAAATAGCAGAACTGTTGACAATTCTCTATATGCAGTTCACTTTATGATTGGCATTGTATGAAATACACAACGATTTTCTATTAATACAGGGAGACGAAAATGCAAAAGCAAGAATTACCTGAGAATTTTTTATGGGGTGGTTCGGTTTCTGCCCATCAAACAGAGGGCGGCACTGCATCCGATACGGGAAAAGGGAAATCTCTTTATGATGCCATGGAGATGCGTACGGGATGCGCTGATTGGAATACTGCCATTGATACCTATCATCATTATCGCGAAGATGCCAGATTATTCAAGGAATTGGGTTTAAAAGCATATCGCTTCACAATTGCCTGGAGTAGAGTGCTCCCGGATGGCGAGGGAGAGATCAACGAAAAGGGATTAGCATTCTATGATGATTTTATTGATACATTGATCGAAAATGGCATTGAACCGATCATCTGCACTTATCATTTCGATCTTCCTCTGGCATTACAGGTGAAATATAATGGTTGGCTCTCTCGAAAAACGGTTGATGCTTATGAAAAGTACATTCGCATCCTTGCCGAGAGGTTTGCCGGAAAAGTTAAATACTGGATTCCGATGAATGAGCAGAATGCATTCGTTGCGTTAATGCTGCTTTCCGAGGGAACAAAATCAGATTCTCCCGATTTTATGCAATCTCAGGCTCAATTGCTTCATCATGTGACGATGGCTTCAGCAATTTTGATCAAGATGGTAAAAGAAGTAAATCCCGATTGCTGTGTTGGCGGTATGGTTAACTATACCCCGGTTTATCCAGAAAGCTGCGCTCCAGACGATGTAATGAACAGCATCCTTACTGTCAATGAGTACAGTTTTAATACACTGGATATCTTTGTGCATGGGAAATACCCTCAGCGATTGATGAAATTATGGGAAGAAAACAAGATCGTTCCACAGATGCAGCCCGGGGATCTGGAATTATTACAGAAAAATACCGTTTCTTTTCTTGCTTTCAGCTATTACTCATCCATGGTTGTAAACGGCAAGATCGGGAAAGTAAGCATGGGAGATATGTTATTGCCTTTTATATTAGGGCAGAAGAGCAAATTACCCGATAACCCTTACCTTGAAGAAACGCAGTGGGGCTGGAAGATTGATCCGGTGGGCTTGCGAATTTCTATGAATCAAATCTATGCCAGATACCATGTTCCGATTTTTATTTTTGAAAATGGGATCGGGGTGAAAGAAGAGCTAAATAGCGGGTTAACGGTAGAAGATGATTATCGTATTGATTACCATCGTGAGCACATTCGTCAAATGAAGCTGGCGATTTTAGAAGATGGCGTGGAGTGTATGGGATATCTAACCTGGGCACCCATCGATATTTTGAGTTCACAGGGGGAAATGTGCAAACGATATGGCTTTATTTATGTAAATCGTACCGATAAAGAAGTTTTAGATTTGAAACGCTACAAGAAGAAAAGCTTTTATTGGTTCAAAAGAGTAATCGCCAGTAATGGTGCTGATCTCTAGAAGTTATTTACAGTTTGGAGCAGAAAATGAAAATATCTGATCTTGTTCGACCTGAGCTTATCAGGTTAAGCGGCAGCTGGACTACAAAAGAGCAGGTGATCGGAGAACTGGTCGATGTCCTGGATGTAAACGGATATCTCAATTCCAGGGATACTTTCTACACAGATATCATGGATCGGGAAAGTCAAATAACTACTGGATTGAGTGATGGAATTGCCATTCCGCATGCCCGTTCAGGCGGAGTAAAAAAACCAGCAGTTTGTGTTGGAAGAAGCAAAAATCCTATTAAATGGCAGACATTGGATGGTAAAAAAGTTGAACTTATTTTCCTTATCGCAGTTCCCCGGAGTAATGAAAATAACCTTCACCTGAAAGTTCTTTCCCAGCTGGCTGTCCGGTTGGTAGATGCCGATTTTCGACAAGCTTTAAATGCTGCAAAAAATGTAGATGAGATCATAACCCTATTAAATTCAGAAGGAGATGAATAATGAACATTGTTGCTGTAACAGCCTGCATGGCAGGAGTGATGCATACCTTTATGGCGGAAATAGGATTGAGGAATGCTGCCCAAAAAACTGGAGACAGTATTGAAATTGAAACCCAATCAGCATCGGGTATCGAAAATGAATTGAGTCAGGAAAAGATTGATCAGGCAGACGTGGTTATTCTTGCGATCGATACCAGTATAGAAAGGAGGGAGCGTTTTACTAATAAACCTGTATTAACTGTATCAACATCGAAGGTTTTAAAAAATGCATCGGGTGTTCTAGAAGATGCAAAAAAAATAGTGAGGTGAATTAATGAAAGCAAAGGATGTTTTTAAAGATCTGCAGCAGCATCTTTCGACCGGATTGGTTGGTATGATCCCGTTCCTTGTCATCGGTGGTCTTTTCTCAATGATAACAAGTATGGTTCCTGTAGAAGGACCTCTGAAAGAGGTATTTACTTTTCTGGCTGATATTGGAATGAATAAGTTTGATATTTTCGTGGCAATTTGTATCGCCAATTCGATCTCCGGGAAGATTGCGCTCGCGCCGGCATTTATTGTGGGTTATTTCTCAAATCAGCTTGGACTGGGTATTTTTGGAGGGCTTGTTACCGGTTTATTGGTAGGTTATCTGAATAAAGCGATTATGAGCTTGAAATTCAAAGAATCAACAAGGGCGATATTTTCAATAGCTTTATCCCCATTTTTGGTTGCGCTTATTTCGATTCTTATTGTTAAATTCTTGGTTGCCAATCCACTAACACTTTTCAATCAAACTTTAACCACTGCACTCTCTGGGATGGTAGGAACACATGCACTGATCCTGGCTATTATCATGGGCGCGATGTGGGGCTTTGATCTGGGTGGTCCGATCAATAAGATTGCCGGAGTAGTTGCTTTTACCCTATATGCGGAGGGAATTTTCTGGCCGATGACGATGGGATTAGCGTGCTTTATGCTTCCATCCCTGGGTGTGGGATTGGCGACCTTTTTTGATAGAAAGAAACGTCTTTTTACCGAAGAAGAACGCGCGATGGGTAAAACAGCTTTCCTGCTGGGCTTTTTAAGCTTCTCTGAGCCGGCATTACCGTTTATGTTTGCTGATCCAAAGTATATGATCCCTATCAATATGTTCACTTCAGTACTGCTGGCTGGTACTTATGCATTCTTGGGCATCGAGAGTCCGGTGATCTTTGGGCCGATCTTTGGATTTGCGAGCACCAATAAACCTGTACTTGGATTGATCCTCCTATTCGGATGTGTGATCCTTTTATCGGTTCTTATAATTTTACGTAGAAAACAACTGACAAAAGCCAATGAGTAAGCTTGACAGAATCCTGTTCACCCTTGAACAGGATTCTGTATTTTCTCACTTTATACACAATTATTTCTTCCATTAATCCCTGAAAATTTTCTTATTAAAACTAGGGAAAATTATCGTTAATTTAGATTGATTGGAAATAAGATATTTAAAATTCGATTATTAAACTTTATAATTACTGGAATATTATTATCTTGAAGATTGGTACTGTTTATTAAAAACTAAAATGATGATAGACAGTTTTCCTGTTGTTCAATTCGATCGTCAATATATTTTAAAAAAGGGAGAAATATGTTTAAAAAGAAATTGCTAGTAGGCTGTGTTGTTCTGCTGCTCACTGCCGTGCTCTCTTATTTCTGGGCGAATGTTCTCATGGATTCATTACTGGAATATCGCTCCCCCCTTGTAGAGAATCCTCCCGTTGCGGGGCAGGCTTCTGGAGAAGCACTTACTCGGCGCGTAGTGATCGTGTTGGTTGATGCACTGCGGGAAGATACCTCCCTGGATACAGAAATAATGCCGTATCTCAATAAACTGCGTGAGAATGCAGCGGTAGCTACTATGCATAGTCAGGCACCTTCTTACTCGGCTCCGGGGTGGACAACCATCCTCAGCGGTGCCTGGCCGGATATTAACGATAGCCAATCTGCCAACCCTCCCGATGATGAATCTGTACGCACTTTTACACAGGATGATATCTTCGCAGCTGCTGATCGTGCGGGATATAAAACTGCTGTTTCTGGATTTACCTGGTTTAAGCAGATGCTGGCAAATTCAGGTGTGGATGATGGCTTCTACACACCCGGAGAAGACAGCAGTGCGGATGTTGATGTGCTGTATGCATCCGTTCCCTGGTTGGAAGATGCGGATTTTAAACTGGTCCTCATTCATCTCGACCAGGTGGATTATGCCGGTCATCATCAGGGAGGACCACTTGGTGAAGGATGGCAGTCGGCTGCCAGAAGAGTAGATAATATGCTGCAAACTATTGCTGCCCATCTTGATCTTGAGCAAGATACTCTGCTGGTTATCTCTGATCATGGGCAGATCGATCAGGGGGGACATGGTGGCGATGATCCGGTCACATTAATAGAGCCATTTGTACTGCTTGGAGCAGGTGTGATTCCCGGTCAGTATGGCGATGTGGAGATGGTCGATGTTGCACCAACAGTCGCTGCGCTGCTGGGTATATCAATCCCTGCCAGCAGCCAGGGACGTGGATTAACAGAAATGCTGGCTTTTTCGGAGGAGCAGGCAGCTAATTTTCATGCTGAATGGGAACAACAACAGGATCTGCTGCTGCAAGCCTATCAAACAGCCATGAATGTAAATGGTTTTTCTGTAGATGAGAATGGTTCAGCTGCAGCGGCAATTCAGACGATCCGTTCACAGCGCTTGAATAGAGAGCGCATATTCCGCCTGGTGATCGCTATACTATTGGCAGCCGCTCCTGCATATTTCATGATTCGCAGTCGTGATCGAAAGATATGGAAGTATATACTGGGCGCAATCGTGTCTATTGGCATTTTCCATGTTTTCTATGCCTTGATCGAAGGGAAAACTTATTCTCTCAGTTCTCTAATCAGTGCCACGGATTTTATTATCAGTACTGCGAAATATGTGGGCATCGGCTTTGTGGCTGCCTGGGTTATCAGTATGTTCTGGACGAAGGGTTTTGAGGATGCCGGGCATTCTGCTGCAAAAAACAGTTTGGATTTCACCCTGGTTGCTCTATATTTGCTGATGCTGCTGATTCTCTGGAATTGCTGCCGTAATGGAGTATTGATCACCTGGACTCTACCGGAGTTCAATTCTATGTTCATTGGTTTTCAAGCGATTATCCAGAGTTTATTTGTAGCGGTCTTTGGATTGGTTTTAACAGGTCTTTCAGCGTTAACCGCTTTCATCGCATCAAAAGGGAAAAAATAAAGCAGACTCTCGTGAAAATTGAAAGGAGAGCAGCTATAGAAACTGCTCTCTTTTTTAATGCTGCGGACTATTCAGTGAATTGAGAATAATTATTTCCAAACAGGCTTCTCAGCATGAGTTCTTTGTTTTCCATTGTTAATAAATAGATGGTCAAATCCGCTGCTTTGATCCTGATATTCTCATCCAGTAATAATGAATCGTTGAATACATTTAAAATCGCGTAGCCATTATCGTCGCCGGCAATGCGGTTTGTTGATATTTTTCCGCAGTTCAGGCATAGATGGACGATCATCAATTCACCATTCGAATTCGCAGAATACCGCTTTGATTTCTCTTTCTTGAAGGTCAATCCGATGGGCTGCATGCGCGCGCCGCAGGTCGATCTTCTGTCGCCGGGGATATTCAGATCGAGATGTTTAGACCACAAACACGAGGGGCAGTGATTGCGGTGTTTCGTACCTAATGCTGTATTTGATATGATGGTATGACAATTCAGACATCGGAAGGATGTCTGACGATGCGAAAATCTTTACCGTAGGAATATGTTGATTTAGTCAAACGCTATATTCTAGCATAATTTCTAGATTTGCAGGTTATTCTTATTTGGTGTGTTAGGAATATTCTTTTGGATATACATGACCAGCCAGCTTGCTTTTACTCATTCTTTCCCCAACTTTTATCAATCTTTACAGCCATTCGTTTGATCAATTCCACGGCGTCCGTGAGCTTTTCCGGTTTCACTTTATCGATCGTATCCTGTGGGCTGTGGATGAACTTGCTGTCTTTATTAGCGAGAAAGAAACATACTTCTACCTTCTCTTTTTGAAAAGAAGCATGATCGCTGTTGCCGCCAATGATAGAGTTGAACGGACGCGCTTCGATATCTGCTTCTTTTGCGGTTTGTGCGATGATCGTGTTCAGTTTTTCATTCAAAGGTTTTCTGGAAATAAAACCGGATTTATCCAGATATGCCAGCTCTGAGCCGACCATATCCACATTGATCACGCAGCTGCTATCGCGCGCTGCATCGATCTCTTTTTGATGCGCCTTCACGTATCCCTTTGAACCGTATAAACCCCATTCTTCTGCGGTGCACCAGATGAACTTCAAATGTGTATGCGGCAGGGGATGATCTTTGAAAAATGCTGCCAGGCTGAGCAGAATGGCGGAGCCGCTCCCGTTATCCACGGCACCGGGACCATCGTTCATTTTCTTGATTAAGCGGCTGAATACGATACCGATAAGCACGATCCCGGTGAAGATCAGCAAGATCAGGTTGAGAATCTTAATAGCGGAATCAAAAGAGTACTGTGCTCCATAATAACTAATTAAATGAAGGATGCTTATTGCAGTTGTAAGCAAAATACTGGCTACAAGTCCGATCAATAATCCGATCATTGTGAGCATATTCAGTTTAGGAAGACTGGAGGAAATACTGTCAGAATGAGCGGTCAGGTAAATAGTGCCTGCTTCTTCCTTCTTTTGTGCTTCGATCGTGCACAGCACATTCTTACCCTTGAAGGATTTTCCCAGATTATTGAATTGGTCGTTGAGCAATCCTTTTATGAAAAAGATAAATGTGAAAATGGAAGATATGACCAGCAGGATAGAAAGAAATCCGTTCCATGGAGAACTCAGCTGCAGGCACAGATTGAAAAGGACGACGAATATGCTCAAGACCAGAAAGAGATGCTTTCGTCCTTCCACAAAAGCGGTTGACCATTCTATCTCTTCGGTAAAAGGGTCCAGTTTTTGTTTAGTCAGGAAATCAAGCAGAAAAGCGGTCGTTTCTTTTTCCCCGTCTGTGCCCATCATGCGCGGGCGGCTGAGAATGCTGTTTTTGAGTATTTCAAAGGGATTGGATTGAGCTGCTGGCATGGTTGTATATTCCTCCGCGAAATATGATCCTGTTCATTATACAGTGATTGAAAAATAAAGGATAAAGAATGGGTGAGAAATAATTGAACATTTTGCTTTTATTAAAGAAAATTTCCAATTCGTAAAATATAATTATTAGTAAGCATAGATAAAGTTACATCGGAGGGCATACTATGTATATTTTTGAGTTCTCAGAAATCAAGGACATGCTGGATGGTAAGGATGTGGATGGTCTGGTGAGTATATTGACATCCGAAAAACCAAAGGATATCCGCTCTGAAGCAGCCAAGGCATTGGAGCTGCTGAAAGATGCCAGAGCGGTTCCGGCATTGATCGAAACCTTGAAAGGTGATCCAACCTACGTGCGCACCAAGGCGACCGTGGCACTGATCGAGATCGGTGAACCGGCGGTTAACGCATTGATTCCTCTCATCATGCATCCTGATGATGAGGTGGGTGAACTGGCTTCCAAAGCGCTGGGTGAGATCGGCGATAAACGCGCGGTGGAACCGCTCATCGCTGCCTTGAAAGATAAAACCAGAGAGGTGCGCCGTTATGCCGCTGTAGCGTTAGGAAACCTGGGCGATGCACGCGCCATCGAACCGCTGAAAGAAGCGGAAAACGACAGTAATTTTTATGTGCGCTACAATGCCAGTTCTGCTTTGGGGAAGATCAACCAGAAGTTAGGGTAGGGTACGGACCGAACATACCTTACAGTCTAGCAGGAACAGGCTGCATTCAGAGAATACAGCCATCATATTGAAGCTGAGGGTGGATTGACCATCCAATCCACCCTGTGATCACTGTTCTTTTTCAACACTTCTCAACGCGGGAGAGAGAAATCCCAGCAGGCAGCTTGTGGTTCCCAGCAGAAATGTGAACAGGAACATGAATCCCATGCCTGCGCCGGGTCCGGAGCCGACCAGATTGACGGCAAACGTATTCACCAGTTTTCCCCCTGGCAGAAACGCGGGTTCAAATATCTGATCTGCCAGAATACCACCCACCAGATACATGACCGGATTTGTGATCTGCTGGATCATGTTTTTCGTTGAGAAGACACGCCCCTGCAAATCGGGCGGCACGCGAAGCTGCCAGATCGTTTGTGCTTCGCCGGAAATAAATGGGATGGGGATCGTTGAACCCAGTGCGGCAACGATCCATACAGGAAGACTGCGACCAAGCCCGAATAAAAGATCTCCCAGAAGAAAAGTGAATACACCACCGAATAAGACGCCGTAGATCTTCTTGCGCGGTCCGCCCCAGATACTCAAGAGGGCTGACCCGATCACCCCGCCGGCTGCCAGCATGGATTGCACCCATCCAAGAACTGCCTCCTGCTCACCGCTGCGTGCCAGAACCATAGCGGGCAGGATCGAAAAATAAGTTAGGGCAGAAAGCATATTGATCACCAGCATAAGGAGCAGAAGATGCGTTAATCCCTTGCGCTTGAAAATATATTCCATCCCAAACTTGAGGTTTTGTTGTAGATTTTTATTCGCGGCGGTCCCTTCCTCACTTACCGGAGGTTTGGGAATAGACACACACAGCAGGACCAGCGTTGAAAACAAAAATGTTGCAATGTCAATGGTCATGATGCCAGAGATCTGGATGAAGGGAAGCAGCAAGCCTGCCAGGGCAGGAGCCAGCACATAAGAGATATGTGCACCCAACGAGCGCAGTCCATTGGTGCGGGCGTACTGCTCCTTCGGCACCAGTACGGACATGACAGCGCTGTAAGCCGGTATTTGAAATGCTTCCAGGGCGCCCGTAATACCTTCAGCCAGATACATATGCCACAGTTCCAGATTCCCGGTTCTATACATAACCAGCATGAAGACGGTGGTAAATCCGGCGAACAGGTCGGAAAAAAGCATGATCTTGCGGCGGTCCCAGCGATCGATGAGAACTCCCGCCAGCGGGCTGAAAAGCAGAAAAGGCAAACTATTGAAGGTACCTATCAAAGCCAGAGTGGTCGCACTTCCCGATTGCTTGTATGCCCAGATCATCAAGGCGAAACGGGTCATAGCGGAACCCAATATTGAGACCACCTGACCTGCCCAAACCCAGAAGAACACCTGCATTTTTTTGTCTTTTATTAATTTTGATAGCTCCATGATTAAATCTCCTGATTCAATTTAAAAAATTACCGCGGGCTTTGAAGTACCGCCCGCGGTAAAAATAAAACTCAATATTAACTATTTACTTTAACCACAGGTACAGTACAACAAGGAAATGCGATCTTTCTGCATTTGAATGAAAGTGGGATTTAAAGTAAATTGGTTGACCATTGTTAAATTTCCAAAGAATTATTTTATAGGGAATTTACAGAAAATGCAAGAAGCAAAAACTTCTATCAGCTCGGGTGAGCCAGAGGATCAAAGGACTTTTTAAACCAAAACCAAACTCTGATTACTAAACTCGAAGAATGTATTATAAATAATTGAGAAGAATATGAGAATATAGTTTAAAGATACACAAGGCAACATACATGAAAGAATTTAATAACGATACGCTTTTAGGTTTTTCGGAAGTTGATATTACCCCGAAAGAACCAGTTGAAATGATCGGTTTTGACCGAAAGAGTAATTTATCGAAGGGCATTCTTCATAACCTGCTCGCTCAGATTATTCTGTTTCAAACGGAAAGAAAAGGAATCTGTATTATTACGATTGACAGCCTTGGATTCACAGTGGAGATCACCAATAGTCTAAGGGATGCGGTTTCTAAAAAGCTGAATACCAGCCGTGATAAGGTGATGGTGTGCTTTTCCCATACCCATGCTGCGCCCAACGCCGCTGTAGAAAAAGAATACTTTGAATATCTGCATGAGCAGATCCTTCAGGGTGTAGAGCATGCTGTAAGGAGTTTAAAACCGATAAAGGCTGCCTGGGGAATTGCAAAAGCTGATATTGGGATCAATAGAAGATCGTCAAAAGGTGCTGTAGATCGAAGGATCAGTATCCTTAAAATTACTGATCCTGTTACCAATAAACTACGATTGCTTTTAATGCGGGTTACTGCACATGCTAATGTTCTTACCAGCGATAACTATTCTATTTCTTCCGATTATTTTGGTGTAACCAGAACACTGCTTGAAAAAGAATACGGCTGCAAGGTTGTATTGACGCAGGGAGCATCGGGGAACATAAGACCAAAATTCCAGCAGTCCAATGCAGAGTTTCTAGAAATTCATTCTCGCGAAGCATCGATGGTGGATGTGGATCCCTCCGTACAGAGAAAGTACTTTCAAGAGAGTATGGATGCATTGAATAAGATGGCTGTTGAAATTCGTGATTCTATCAAAATGGTGGTTAATGAACTTGTTCCACAATCTGTTCATACGATCGATATGTTTTCCGTAATGGAGAAATTCTCTTCAGATGTTCCA
Source organism: Anaerolineaceae bacterium (assembly GCA_963674975.1). Lineage (GTDB taxonomy): Bacteria > Chloroflexota > Anaerolineae > Anaerolineales > Anaerolineaceae > UBA4781. The sequence goes on along the minus strand of OY771913.1, from coordinate 590,611 downwards.
TGTGCCCAGAAAGCGATGGAAATTGCTGAAGAAGCTATGAGTAAAGCGAATATTGATGGTACTAACTGGCTCCATGAAGTGCAAAGGCTTCGAACGGGTGGAATTCAAAAGCAGTACACGAATGTTGAAATTCAATATTTTTGTTTGAATGAAGGATGCTGGTGTGGTGTTCCGAATGAAATCATGTGCGAAATTGCACTGGGTGCTTCAAAAAAAGCGAATGATAATTTCCTCCATTTTGCAGGGTACACCAATGGCTGCAATAGTTATCTACCCACTGCTGAAGAATTCAGAAAAGGTGGATTTGAAGTATTATGGTCATTTCTGCTGTACTTTCAATATCATGGACGGGTGATGCCGTTTGAAGAGACTACCGCTGAAAAATTATCCGGCATTGTATCTGCTACATGGCTCGATTACAAATCACATACGGCGAAAAGAGAAGAAGCAGGGTAATGGTGAGGTGAAAATCCAACCCACTATGCAGTTTTATTTACTCCAACGCGGCTGGTAATCGCAGTAATTATTATCGGTAAGCCTGACAGTGTATCCATCTTCAAGGCGCATGATGTATATCTCGCAGCCGTCAGAATCCCAGTAATTATCACGATAAGACATGAACGTGATCCATTTGCCGTCCGGAGAAAAAGAAGGTGCCAGATTGTCGCCGCCGTCTGTGATGATCTGCGTGCTGCCGTTTTCTCCGAATAAAAACAGCTCCCGGTTGTGCAGCGAATATTCACCGGTATAGGATGCCATTGTCCCGTCAATACTCCAGTCGCTGCGCCCGCGCAGACCATCCATAGCGGTAACTTTATGAACGTTGCTTCCGTCTTTGTTCATGATATAGAATTGGATGCCGGTTTTGTCAGGATCGGCGGCAAACAAGATCTGCTGTCCATCCGGAGACCAGACTGGATCTTTACAATCGTAATAGCTGTTCAGGTCTTTTATGAAATCCCCATCACGAGTAAGCAGGGATATATAGTTTGTGCTGTTGATGTGGCGCGTTGCGATAATATACTGCCCATCGGGAGATAAGTCTGGCGCGTAAAAATCTCCCAGACCGGATGTCAGCTGGCGCAGGCTGCTGCCGTCGCTGTTCATGATGAAAATGTTGAACCCCTTGCGATCGGGGAGAGAAGAGGAGAAAACGATTTCACTGCCGTCAGTGGATAGGGATGAATAATAATGTTCATAGCTAATATTATCGGTGAGCTGCTGCCAACCGCTCCCGTCAGCGTTGATAATGCAGATCTGGTCATGGTTTACCTGACGATCCACCTGACAGGTGAATGCGATCTTCCCTGAGGGTTCATCGGATGTTTGTGTGGGCGCTGTATCTTCATCTGATCGGCTGTTTTTCCCATCGACATCCTGAACATTTTCTGCATCTCCTGTTTGCGAAAGAGCATCCTGCAGAGATGGTATATCCACCGGTTTCTTTATTAACTTTATGATTCCAAAAATGATAAAGAAAACTACAAATGCAATAAATCCATAAAGCAGAACACGATTTATTTTTGAAGTATGTGATCTTACGTTCTTGTTGCTGCCGGTATCTTTCAACAGTGTTCCGCAATTTTCACAATACGTATTTGAATCTGGATTCTTGAAGCCGCAATTTTGACATTTCATGTTCATCTCCCAGGAGAAGATTATATATTATGAAAAAGAGGAAATAAAGAGAGTATTCATTTATTAATTGCAGGGGGGACTTCAATGGGTCAACCTGATAGGTCTCGAATACTCTTGCCAGTACGCCATCCTGAAGGAGTGAAACGAACGATCTTACCTGAACAAAGTCAGGTATGTTCAGCGATCACAAAGCAAAGAGAAAGATGAAGGAGGTAAATAGGATGTACGCCAATCACACTGACGCGGTCGAATCTGAACGGTGGGTTATTGATTGCTCGATTCCGAGAAAAAACGTATTAAAAGTATATGGAGATATATAAAAAGTATAGTAAAATATATATTGTGTATATGATAATATACAGTTTTCTCTGGCTGGTGGATGAGATCTTCACCAATTGGAGAAAAATCCTGCGGTTTTAGGAGCGTGTCTTATGAGCAATGCCATTGAAGTAAAAAATGTCAGCAAGAAATATAAGAAAGCGGTGGCGCTGAAAAGTGTGGATATGACGGTCCCCGAGGGAGTTGTCTACGGTTTGCTTGGTAGAAATGGTGCCGGCAAAACAACAACTTTCCAGGTGATCATGGGATTGGTGAAAGCGGATGGGGGAAGTGTTCATGTTCTGGGGAAGGACGCAGAAAAGAACAGGATGTTCGCGTTGAGGAATATCGGCGCGATCATTGAAAACCCCGGTTTATACCGGAATCTTAATGCCCGGCAGAATCTTGAGATCATTGCAGACCTCTTTGATACGGATAAGAAACGTGTTGATGAAATGCTGGATCTGGTGGGACTTGCCGATGCGGGTAAAAAGAAGGTAAGAGGCTTTTCTACCGGGATGAAGCAGCGTCTGGGCATCGCCGCCGCCCTTATCCATTCTCCCAAAATCCTGATCCTGGATGAACCTACCAATGGGCTTGACCCGCAGGGTGTTAACCAACTGCGCAGCCTGATCAAGAATCTTTCAAAGCAGCTGCATATCACGGTCATCATGTCCAGCCACATCTTAACCGAGGTGCAGCAGCTTGCCGATCATGTCGGGATCATTGAGAAAGGGATAATGGTTGAGGAATTATCAATGAAAGAGTTTGACAATATGGAGCAGGTGCATTTGCTTCTGGAAGTGGATAAACCGCGGGAAGCGGCTGTGATCCTTGACGAATTGAAGATCGAATACACGATCTCAGGAAATGAGATCAAAGTTTTCTGCAGAAAAGATGAAAACGGAAAGATCAACAGCCTGGTCGCTTCAAAAGGAATCAATATCTCAAATATGAGCTCTGTTAAAAACAGCCTGGAAGACAGGTTTATGTCGATCATCGGTGAAGGGCAATAGTCTTTCCACGATTCAAAATTCACTGTGTTATTGGAGGTTTTAGAATGGTTAAACTTATTCGAACTGAATTTAAAAAATTCAGCAATTCGTATATCAATTACGTTTCGTTTGGCGCTATGCTGTTTCCTGTGATATTCACTTCTCTGATCTATTATTTCACTGACAGCTTTGCATTTACCTGGTACGCCTACGTTAACAGTCTGCATCTGTTCTACGGCATATTCATCGGTGCTTTGATCCCATCTTTCATTGCGATCTTCTCCGTCTTTTATGAATTCAGCGAGGGCACGATCAAGAATATCCTCACTTCGCCTTACAGCCGAACACAGATCATCGTTTCCAAGATACTCTATGTTTTCCTGTTCGTCATTGGTTTATATATCGCGGCGGGGGTTCTTGTATTGTTGTCGGGCATGCTGATCGGATTGGAAACCACATTTTCTGATGTTATTGGTGTGTTCAAGCGGGTTACTATCACCGGAATGACCACGGTGGTTCTGGTGCCCATGATGATCTACATAACTCTTCTTTGCAGGAACTTTGTCCTGCCGGTAGTCGTGACCTTCCTGGGGACGGCGGTCGGCATCCCGCTCATCAATCTGGGGCAGTCTTATTTCTATCCCTGGATGATCCCCTCCCATTTCTTTTTCCGGATGAGCAGTTCTGATCCCATGGATTTTTCGATGCCGGTCATTACTTTTGTATCGTTTACCACGCTGTTCTTTGTTCTTTCGATCATCCGGTTTAAGAAAATGGATTTTTCTGACTAGGGAAAGGATATTCTTGATGCTAAGGAGTGGGTTGAGAAATCAACCCACCCTGTTGTTTAATCGGGGTAGGGTGCGTTCCTAATACACTAAAAGTATTATGCCTGTGAACTGTCATTTTGAGAGAGCATAGCGACCGAGAAATCTTTCCAGTTTACGATAAGTCGCAATGGATATTTATGAGGTAATGGTTTTTCTATTGTTGGTTGGTTTATTCCGTTTTTGGTGAGATTCCTCGCTGCGCTCTGAATGACGCCCTCTCTTTGTCTACCCCATGCGGAGCATGGGGTAGAAAGTAAAATGTTGGTGGGTTGAAAAACCAATCCATCCTCAGTACCCATAATTTTTCTTATTTATGCTAAGAAAATCATTGGAAATTAATTATTATAAATTTCTTTTAATTTCATCCAATCATAATGATATGCTGCTCTATTGGATTGAGATTGTATTCCATAAAAAATGAATCTTCGATCTTCATTAATAATATTTCTTACAAAGAGATCAAAGTTATGATCATCTAAAATATCTTTCGAAATAAAAAAAGCTGGTTCAAGTAAGTTGTCTTTTCTTTGGTTAATTATTTTTCCATATTGATTTATTAAAGAATAATTATTTGTTTTTATTCTCGATTCAAGTTGTGTATTTGGATAAACGCGAAAACCAACATTAATTTTTATAATATCTGTTTTTACTATTTTTATTTTTTCAATACATGTTTTAATAGATTCGTGATTTTCACCAGGTCCACCTAAAAGAATACAGTGTAGTTGAGGAATTTTATATTTTGAACAAATGCTCGAGGAAGTTACAATATCTCTATAAGTAAACTGCTTATTTAAATACAAAAGCATAGAGTCATCACAATGATCAGAACAAAATATTACCCCATTGCATTTTGATTTCTGTAACCAAAAGCCTAATTCTTCTGAAAAATAGGCAGGCGTAGCATAACAATACCAACCAATTTCTTTCCCTTTACTTCTTTTATAAATTTCTTTGCACACATCTATTGCATGGTTTAATGGATCATTGAATTCACTATCGCAAATATGAAAATTATTTATTCCTATTGATAGGAAATCACTAAACTCATTTCCAATATTATCAATATTTTTTTGTTTTATTTTGTGACATTTACTAATTGGGTCAATGCAATATATACATGAAAAATTGCATCCAATTTTTGTTTCAATCCCAACAATCCCACTTTTTTTAAAATATTTTCTATTCATATCCAAATCTCTTTTAAGATTGGGAATAGGGGAATTCTTTAAAGGTTCATTTATAGTGATATTTTTACTTGATTCATATTTGACTAAACCAGGTACTTGCACTTTTGTTTTATTCATTAATTGATTTACTAAAATAGGAAAAGAATCTGAACTTGCACCAATAATTCCATAATCAGCTTTACAGAAATCGATAATCTTTTCTGGCATCGTTGAAAAACCAGAGCCACCAACAACTATAGGTACTTCTGGAGATATGCTTTTTAGTATTGATACTAGATTTTTTATTTCTGGGAGAAAATATTCCGAATTTGGAAAACATGAATTATCTGTATTTCTAATCGTAATACCAATACAAGTGATAGTATTTTGATTAATGATATTTTTAATAGTTCTTATGGGTTCTTTTTCAAAACAGAAATCAATAATATTATAACTAATATTGCATTTTGCGAGTGCGTCTGAAAGATATTCAAGTGCTAAAGGTGCGACTGGTGGAATAATTCTATTGGGATTTATTAAAAGGACTTGAACTGAAGATGAAATAAAATTATTTTTTACTTCTATCATGATTTACTATTTCTCTTCAATTTTATTTATTCTATCTAGGTCTGTTAACATTGATTCCCAATTGTTTATTATTTGGAAGCTTTGTTTTTCATTGATTCTATTTTTTTTCAATTCTGTAATAGATTTATATTCTTTTTCATATTCATTGATTTTTCTATTGAGAAATGATTTTAAAAAAGTCATAGCTGGAATACTTGTAATTTCTAATTGGTTAAATGCTTTTCTATAATTTCCAATTTCTGCAACGATTTTTGACATTCTTCCTGTTGTATTTGGAGGTTCTCCAATATCCAGTAATAAGACTCTATCGTCAATAATTACAAATCCGTTCTTAACAATCTCCCACAAATCATGGTCATTAATTTGCTCTTCATATGTAATAAGAGATTGAACAGAATGCTCATAATGCTCAAAAAAAACCTTTCTGGATTCACCTTCAGTTAATGAATCCATATTCTTTAAAATAAATATCCTTTTTGATTCACAGCCTCTTTCTGCTGCTTCGTAATTTGCTTGCAATGATTTCCGTTCAGCCTCAAATTCAACCCAGAATTTTTCTGGCATAGAACTAACAGAACTTATTGATATTTCTGCATTATTGAATTGATTAATAAACCACATATAAAAAGTAGTATTTCTGATATCCGGAAGGTAACCATTACTTAGGTTCTCTAATTCAGATAAACATTTATTTAATGATTCTTTTTTTAATTGTATTAAATCAGGATCATGGATTTCTGAATATAAGCTTAATATTTTTGATGCGCTTTGTACATCTCTCATTTTTTCATCGAGAACTTCTTTAGCATCTGATATTAATTGTTTTCTAGAAACAATAGAGCTTATACTATCAATTGCACCAATTGCCCAGATGATTATTGCAATATCAGGTTGGTTGAAAGGTTTAAGAAAAGCGATAAGACCAATTATTGCAGTTGAGATTGGCTCAATTAAAAATGGCCATATCTTATCGAAATTGTTTTTTCTTTTAATCTTTTTTTTACCCATTGTCCCTCCTAATTCGAATGATAACGATTGTATTTATTATTGTGATTTCTTTTGACTATAAAAATTTTCAATAGCAAATGATTTTATTTCTTCAATTTTCCCTCCACAACCACTAAAAACACATGGGATATCAGGATCAGGATTTAATAGTCTAATTCCATCAATATTAACATTTCTATAAACTTTCATTTTCTGAAGTAGATCAGTAATGGAATTATTATGAATACTACCTAGTAATTGAAAACTAGGATCTTTTAATTTGAACCATGGACAGCTAAAACCAGTTGATTTATCAACCACACAATCTCCATTTGGGGTGAGATGTAAACTAAAAAATACAGATGGGCATATAGGTCTACAATATTCTTCTCCCCAAATCTCATCAATTCTCTTACGAATTTCAGTTAAATCATTACTGCTGACAGCTAATTGAGTATATCGAGAACGACCTTTACCAGCGAATTCTAGTTCACCAATATTTGGGAAAATATGATTTTGTTTGCAGAAATTTACTATTTCTGGTAATTCATCAATATTATATTTCGTAGGAACAATTGATAATGCTAGATTTGTTAGATTTGCTCGATCTTTATTAGTAGAAAAATCCATATCAATTAGTAAATTTAATAGGTTGTAAATTATTCTTGCTTGTCCTTTTTTCCCTAAAATAAGATCGAAAATATTCTCATCGAAACTGTCTAGTTTCAAAATAAGATTTGCATTTACTCTTTTTAATCTGTTTATGATATCTGGTGTTATATTCAATCCATTTGTAAAAAAAGATAATCTTAAATTCTGTTCAGAGATTAAATCAAGTAAATCCAAGAAATAAGGACTATCAAGAGGCTCTCCTAAACCACAGATAAAAATCCACTTAAGATTATGCATACTAGCTTCATTAATAATCCTTATAATGTCAGTTTTTGTGAATTCGTCTTTGATAAATCCAGTTTTTGAGTCGCAATATATACATGATCCATGAGAACAGAGTCCAGTTATTTCAAGATCTAATATTGGCATTCCCCCTTCTTTATATATCCTTTGACATTCATTAAATACTAACTTACTCCAAGGAAAATAAATTGGATTTATCATGGTTTATACTATCCTCCCTAGTAAGAATACTTTTATAAATATCACTTTCCAGTGTGCATGCGTTACAAGTTGTACATCCTAAATTCTGTTTTACATCTACATTTACTTTATACATCTCATATGCAATTTTTTTGCATGTTTCATAATAATCTAAAAAATTCGGTGGTGTCTTATTTTCAAGTATTGAACCAGGAACTGGCATAAATGGAATAAGGTTAGGTTGGACTCCCATTTCCAAGAGAAAAATGGCACCTTCAAGAGTTTCATTTTCTGGTTCTAAACCATAAATCAATGCGGAACCTAATTTAAATTTACCTAGTTTCTCTACCAAATATTTCCACGTATCAACGTATAAAGAACGTGGAATTTTTGATTTACCTTTGCAGTAGTGTTTACGTAATCTCTCGTTGAATATCTCTAAATTAATGCTAAAGGAAGATACACCTAATTGGATTAGTTCATCAAAATCTTGAACGTTAATTGAGGGGGAACATTCAAGTTGAATACTTGGAAATGAATTATTTAATGTAATTTCTTGAATCTTCTCTCTGATTGATAAAATATAAGGAATATACCTTTTCAATCCATTATCCTTTTTGTTTGAATTGCCACCAGTTAATGTAATAGTGATATTTGGATTCTCGTATAAAGCCGAACAAACCACTTCACCATAATCTTCTGGTTTAATTTGACCAATTTCCTTACCTTCAAAGCCACAAAACAAACATAATGAGTCATTACCCTGATATGCACAAATACCAGGAATTGATCCCATCAGGTTCCCATCGCCTTCATATAGAAATAATTCAGGCATAGGAATTCCATTATTTGTTTTTTTCTGATACCATGAGGGAGTTTCCCGCAATTGAAGTTCCGATAATATTTTATTTTTAAAAAATAATTGCCATTTAGAGAAAGTTACATTTTGCTTTTTTGTGGGAATAATTTCAAAAGGTGATAGTTCTGTATAGATTCCTTTATTTGAATACAAGTAGTCCATTTGTAGGTTCAATGGTAAATTTTCTAAGGTAGCATTTATACCAACATGCCCGGTTCTTTTTCTATTTTGAGGATTAAACTGTTTTGCCAGGATATTTGAATATTGATTGCTTCGAAGACCATAACAAATAAGTGCAGATTTAATTAATAAATTTTTTTCAGCAATACTTGTATCTGAAAAAAGAATTTTTTCAAGATTTTGATTTTCCCCAATTTGCTTATTCATTAATCAATACTTTTATAAAAGTTATTATATATAATTTTTATTGAATTATCTCATAGGAAGCTTTTATATTATGAAGTGATTAATTTAAAACCTAATATAATTTTTAAAATATGTCAATTTTATATTTCTCCTAAGAGTATTTATCTTTTAAATTACTATTAAAATCAATCGATTTCTTATAATTGAAAATGAAATATTCGCTTTATTCTTTACTAAATATCATAACAAACAAGGAGAGCAATTTGCTCTCCTTGTTCATCTTCACTAAGAAAAATTTATCGCTTTATTTTCAGCGCATCCCAACCGGCGAAGGTGCCGCTTTCGCCCAGTTCGGCTTCAATGCGCAGCAGCTGGTTGTATTTCGCCACACGGTCAGAGCGGGCGGGGGCACCGGTCTTGATCTGCCCGGTGTTGAGAGCCACTGCCAGGTCGGCAATGGTGGAATCTTCCGTCTCGCCGGAGCGGTGCGAGGTGACCGCGGTCCAACCGGCGCGCTGGCACAGGGTAACCGCTTCGATGGTCTCGGTGAGAGAACCGATCTGGTTGACCTTGACCAGCAGGGAGTTGCAGGCTTTTTCTTCGATGGCGCGCTTTACGCGTTTGGGATTGGTGACCAGCAGGTCATCTCCCACGATCTGCACGCGGTCGCCGATCTCTTTGGTGAGCATCTTCCAGCCTTCCCAGTCGTCTTGAGCCAGTCCATCTTCCAGCGATACAATGGGGAACTGGTCAACCCAGGATTTCCAGAAAGCAACCATTTGCGCGGGATCCAGCTTCTTGCCTTCACAGCGCAGGTTGTAAACTTTGGCTTCTTCGTCATAAAATTCGGAGGCAGCGGGATCGAGGGCGATCGCCACGTCTTTTCCGGCTTTGAAACCGGCTTTTTCAATGGCTTCCAGGATTACTTCCACCGCTTCCACATTGGCTTTCAACGCCGGAGCATAACCGCCTTCATCGCCAACCAGGGTGATGTAGCCGTGTTCTTTCAATACGCTCTTCAGCGTGTGGTAGATCTCGGCTCCCCAGCGCAGACATTCCGCGAAAGAAGGTGCGCCGAAGGGCATGACCATGAATTCCTGCGCGTCGGTTGACTGCCAGCCGGTGTGTGCGCCGCCGTTGAGGATGTTCATCATTGGAACGGGCAGTACATGGGCATACACACCGCCGATATAGCGGTAGAGGGGCAGACCCACGTAGTTGGCGGCTGCTTTGGCAACTGCCAGGCTGGTGCCGAGGATGGCATTGGCACCCAGTTTGGATTTGTTGGGCGTGCCGTCCATTTCAAGCAGTGCGGCGTCGATGGCGCGCTGCTCGGTAGCATCCCAGCCCATCAGGTTATCCTGAATGATATCGTTTACGTTTTGCACGGCTTTGGTGACACCCTTGCCGTTGTAGCGGGCTTTATCACCATCGCGCAGTTCTAGCGCTTCGTGCACGCCGGTAGAAGCGCCTGAGGGAACCGCAGCGCGCCCCCAGCTTCCGTCAGCGAGAATTACGTCCACTTCTACAGTGGGATTGCCGCGAGAGTCGAGAATCTCCTGGGCAGTAATTGATTCAATATAAGCGTCCATCTTTTATCCTTTGATCTTTAGTAGGTTTATGATCCAGCGCTTAAGTATAATACGAAAACTTTTTTACCCGTAAATTCCTTATCGATGCACTAAATACAGGTCATTCCGGCTTATATTTCAAGGCTGCCTGCATGAATTCATCAAAAAGTGGGTGCGGGCGGTTGGGGCGTGACAGGAATTCGGGGTGGAACTGCGTGCCGAGCATGAAAGGATGATCTTTGATCTCGGCGATCTCCACCAGCCGCTTATCCGGAGATAATCCGGAGAAAAGCATGCCCTTTTCTGCCAGCGCCTCGCGGTAGGCGTTATTGAATTCGTAGCGGTGGCGGTGGCGTTCTTCCACCAGATCCGTCTTATAGGCTCTGGCTGCCGCCGAACCGGGGGTGAGATGGCAGGGATACAGACCCAGGCGCATGGTGCCGCCTTTATCGGTGATGGTCTTTTGATCGGGCATCAGGTCGATGACGGGCAGGGGAGTATCTTCATCGAACTCGGTCGAGTTCGCTTTTTCATTGTTCAAATGAAAACGGGTGAATTCCACCACCATCATCTGCATACCCAGGCACAAGCCCAGATAAGGCACCTTGTTTTCGCGGGCGTAGCGGGCGGCAGCGATCTTGCCTTCGATGCCGCGGCTGCCGAATCCGCCCGGAACCACAATACCGGCGGCTTGCTTCAATTCATCCCAGTGCTCCCCATTTTCCAACTCGCAGGAATGGATCCACAGGACGCGCAGTTTGGCTCTATACCCCAGCGCTGCATGGTTGATGGCTTCCTTCACGCTGATATAGGCATCGTGCAGTTCCACGTACTTTCCCACGATGGCAATGTGCACTTCCCGCTCCGGGAAGTGAATTGCATCCACCAGAGCATTCCACTGCTGCCATTCAGGTTTCTTGCGCGGTTCCATGCCGAAATATTCCAGCAGGTAATCGCTCACGTGGTATTTTTCCAGTTCGAGGGGAACTTCATAATATGAGTTTTGCGTCTGCATGGGAATAACCGCTTTCTTTTCCACATCGCAGAAAAGGGAGATCTTTTCACACAGAGAATCATCGATGGGCTGGTCGGCGCGGGCAATGATCATATTGGGGGTAATACCCATCGAGCGCAGTTCACGCACCGAGTGCTGGGTTGGCTTGGTCTTCAATTCATTTGTTGCCCCGATATAGGGCAGCCAGGTAACGTGAATATGGAATGTATGGTCTCTGCCGATCTCGTTTCTGAGCTGGCGGATGGCTTCGAGATAGGGCTGGCTTTCAATATCGCCAACCGTGCCGCCCACCTCGATCAGGATGAAATCCGCATCGGATGATTCCAATACCTTCATAATGCGGCGCTTGATCTCATTGGTGATATGGGGGATGACCTGAATGGTGCCGCCCAGATACACACCCTGGCGTTCTTTACTGATCACCTCGGCATATACCTGACCGGTGGTCACGTTGCAGTCCTTGTTCAAACGAATATCGATGAAACGCTCGTAGTGCCCAAGGTCGAGATCGGTTTCAGCGCCATCATCCAGCACGAATACTTCCCCGTGCTGGTAGGGGCTCATGGTGCCGGGATCCACGTTCAGGTAGGGATCCAATTTCTGAACACCTACTTTAAAGCCGCGTTCTTTCAACAATCTGCCCAACGATGCGGCGGTCAGCCCTTTACCTACCGAACTTACCACACCACCTGTAAAAAAAATAAATTTCGCTTGAATGCTCTTCTTTCCCATATTCACTTTCTCTCAGTTTTATCTATATTTTTGGATTTAAAAGAAGAAGGGAGGGTTGTTTCAAGAACCCTCCCAAGGAGTACAAAACCTGCTTCAATATTTGCAAGACATACATCGGTTTCATTTCATTCTTTCTTAATCATAGCATGGAAAAGTCCAATCCAATCAGGACTTCACATTAAAAAATTGATCACAGTGAAACACCTGTGATCAATTGATCGATTCTAGCGGCTGCTGAGAGTGCGTTTCAGGATACTTTCCTGCTCCGAAGATATTTTCTTGCCCTTCTTTGCTTTCATAGATTGGGTAAGATCACCTTCGTCTGATTTTTCCATTGCAGCTCGTATCGCGATTTCCATAGCGGTTGGCTCTGGAACAGCCGGGGCTGCATTCTCAACTTGCTTGCTTTCGCCTTTGGATTTCTTGGATTTACGCGGTTTGCGGGCGGAGGTAATGGTCACGCCTTCGATCGCTTCCGGTTCAGGTTCCAATGCGCGCATGCTCAATTTGATCTGGTGCTTGCGGCGGTTGAAATCAATGACTTTTGCTTCAACTTCATCGCCTACATTCACCACATCGTTGGCAGCTTTTACATATCCGTGAGTAAGTTCGCTGATGTGAACAAAACCGGGTTTTTCTGCGCCGATATCCACAGAGATACCGAACTTCTCGATCTCGATCACTTTCCCTTTCACCACCTGGTCCTTTTCGATCTCTCGCCATTCCAGGTTAAAAGGTTTTTTCATGGTCACTTCGATCTGGTCTTTGCGCACATTGCGTATCCAGACATCGATATCCTGACCTTCTTTTAAAATATCTGAAACATGCTTCAAAGGCTGGCTATCGGGAGTATTGATCTGTGATACATGCAGAAGAGCAGGTTGTTCAACACCAATATCAACAATTGCCCCGGCAGTGCTGGTCTTCAGCACTTTTCCCTTTAAATGCATTTTCCTTTCGAGGTTTTCGGAATTGGTAATATTGGTAATTAAACTTGAATCCATGCTTTCATACTCCCGTATATTTTGTCAAACGGTCGTTCATTATACCCTTCACATATTCATCTGTCAATTAAAACCTTAACCGGCATAAAACAGCTTTATTCCGCTGTCCCGAGCAGAATTTCCACGGCTTTATCCAACTGCGGATCGACGCCAGCATCGGCATCTTCCTGTGTGTATTCGACCTCCACATCGGGGGTCAAGCCGACCTTGTTGATCTGATTGCCGTCAGGTGTCAGCCAGCGGGCAATGGTCACACGAATCGCGCCATTATCACCTTCGAGTTGGATCCAGTTTTGCACGGAACCTTTACCGTAGGTGATGGTGCCGACCAGTGTCCCTCTTCCGCGGTCTTGAATAGCGCCGGCGGTGATCTCAGAAGCAGAAGCCGAGCCGCCGTTCACCAGAACTACCAGCGGAATATCAGCGGCAATCGCGTTTTCATACGCGTTGTATGTTTGCTGTGAGCCATCTCCAATTTCTTCGATCATGATCGGACCGCTTTCAATGAAAGCGGAGGTAACGTCAAAAGCGGCATCCAGATAGCCGCCGGTATTGCTGCGCAGATCAAGGATCACGCCCACCGGGTTCTGTGGTAGCAGTTCATTTAGAGCTTCACGAACCTTTTCACCGGCGTTGATGCTGAATTGGGAGAGGTAGATATAGGCGATATTGTCGTCCAGCATTTTATATTCGATGACGGGTATCTCGATCTCTGCGCGTGTGATGGAAAAATCCAGAAGGTCATCCTCTCCCTCGCGTTCAATGGTCAGTACAACCACCGTATCCGCCGGACCGAGAATGCTCTGCAGGGCAAGGCTTGGATCGATGCCGGTCATATCTTTTCCATCGATCGCGATCACTTTATCGCCAGTTTGAATACCGACATCTTCAGCCGGAGACCCGGGCATGGGCGCAACAATGACCACATATTCACCGGAGGTATCTACCCAGGCGCCGATGCCGGTATAGCTGCCTTCCAGATCAGCGTTCACCTGCTGATAGGTGAAAGGATCCATATAGGAGGAATGCTCATCTCCCAATCCTTCCATCAATCCGCCGATGGCGCTCTGCATCAATGCGGTGTCATCGAGCGGCTGGTCGATATACTGCTGGTGGATGATATCCCATACCTGAAAGAAGGGTGAAAACAGCGTTCCTAATTCGGGATCGGAACTGGTGAGATAATCGGGTTCTTCTTCAACAGTTTGAAAACTGCTGCCTACCCACATCCCTCCGTAGAACGCGCCAGCCAGACCGGTCAGCGCTAAAAAGACGATCAATAAGGTTTTTAAGAATTTATTCATGGTTCAACTCCATTGATACACAATTCTATATTGTATGCCCATTTAAGCTAAGTCGATTAGAAGACTAGTCTGCTAACTGCCGCAGTCCTTCCTCGATTTGATCGATCGAAGGAATCTGAATATGACCATACCCGTTCTGCTGAGGCTGCTTGTTCACGAGAATTCCCCGCAGACCTTCCTGTTTTGCATTTTCAACGATCGATTCTTCATCATCGATCATCACGCACTCCGCCGGATCGGGGTTACCGAGCAGCCCCAGGGCGATCGGGAACGCCTCGCGTTCAAATTTTGTGTAGGGGGTTATATTTTGGGCGTCAATAATATCTTCAAAATACTCTGAAATATGGAGATATTTCAAGATGCGGACTGCATGAAATGTAATGGAATTCGTAAAAATATATTTTCTTTGTGGAATTGCTGAAAGAATTTTTGGGAGAGCAGGATTAGCCGGGATGAGCGAATTGAGGTTTATATCGTGTACAAATTCCAGGAATTCCTGGTTATTGGTATTAAATTCCTCATGCATTCCCCGCATAGTGCTCTGATATTTTTCCCGTAAACGAATACGTAAATTCATCGCATCTTCAAGTGAAAGATTCAATTTCATTTGGATAAAGGTGTGGATTCTATCACCAACTGCATCCCAGACACCACATTCAGGCGGATATAAAGTTCTATCCAGATCAAATAATAAAATGTTGTATTGTTTTTTCATCGTCGTAAGTATACCGAATAATATAAATCATTGGAAAAAGATTTCTACCGGGAGGTATTTTATTTACGAAGCGGCTCTATATTCACAGATCAGTGCGCCGGTCCAGCGCAGCAGCCGCTCTGTATACGGCTCCAGTGAGGTCTGTGGATCATCCGCGTTCCTGATGTACATGGAAGACTGCAGAATGTCCAAATCTGTGCCTGTCAAAACTTTTACCAGTTCGGCATGACTTCTGATGTATCTTCCGCTTTCAAGATAATGCTTTGCCTGCAGGATGAAAAAGGCGGATTTATAGAGACCCTTGAGCGTTTTCATATTACCCCTGTGAATGAAATTATGGCTGCACAGATGATAGAGATTGCAGGCTTCCAGCAGAACAGCGCTGTGTGCATCGGCATCCGTTATTTTCGGGATGATCGTATCCAAACTACCGTAATAAGGGATGGTATCGTGATAGAACTGAAAAAGATCCCACCTGCACCAGCCTGCCAGTTCCTGCTTCCCCGATACAAAACCGCAGATCTGAGAAGAATGGGGAAGGGTCCGGATCGCCTGTTTATACTGCTTCAGATCCTCAATGGTTGCTTCATCCAGGATCAGCACAACATCGATATCACTTTGCTCGCTGGCTTCATTCCTACCGTAGCTGCCCTGCAGACCGATAAAGAGAATGCGGTTTGCGAACAGGTCTTGAACAGCATTTTGATATTCTTTCATCCACAGGTTGATTTCGATCATTTTGGCTGTCTTTCTCTCGCATAATTTTTAAGTCGTGAAATTATAATCCGGGTCACCGCATTCTCATTTTAGATTCGCATATTTTGTTTAAAACAAAATCCACTGGGATATAATCTTTGGAGAGGTGCGATTTGCCAATTAGAATTCTGCCAGAATCCGTTACCAATAAGATCGCTGCCGGCGAGGTGGTGGAAAATCCCGCCTCGGTGGTGAAAGAATTAATGGAAAACGCCATTGACGCTTCCGCGCTCAGCATTCAGATACGCATCGAAGGAGGGGGAAAAGATCTGATCGAAATAAGCGATGACGGGATCGGCATTCCCTCACAGGAAGTTGCCCTGGCTGTAAAACGCTTCGCAACCAGCAAAATAGTCTCGATCGATGACCTGCAGTCCATTCATTCGTTGGGATTCCGCGGGGAAGCGCTGGCATCCATTGCGGCAGTTTCCACCCTGTGCATTCAAAGCCGCTCGAAAGAAGAGCGGGAGGGCAGCGAACTGATCTGCGAGCACGGCAAGATGAAAAATATTGCCCGCAAAGGATTTCCACAGGGCAGTCGTTTTGAAGTGCGCGATCTGTTTGCCAATGTGCCTGCCCGCTTGAAATTTCTTAAATCAGAACGCACCGAGCGCAGCCGCATTTCAGAATTGGTCAGCCTGTACGCACTGGCGTACCCGCATCTGCGCTTTACCCTGCAGATGGAGGGACGCACAACGATCCAGACTTCCGGCAGCGGTAATCAGCGGGAGATACTGGCTGTGATGGCTGATCTTGAAACTGCCAAACAATCCCTTGAAATAACCCTGGAAGAAGCGGGGTATCGTGTAAACGGGTTCTGCAGTCCGGTGGGCATCACGCGTTCCAACCGGCGCGATATTCACTTTTTTGTGAATGGTCGTCTGGTGAAAGATGTGGGGCTCACTTCGGCGCTGGTGAACGCTTATCATTCGTACCTGATGGTGGGGAGGTATCCGATCGCGGCGGTTTTCATTGAGGTTCCTCCTGATGAAGTGGATATTAATATCCATCCTGCCAAGGCGGAGGTTCGCTTTGCGGATGCCCGCGGGGTAACTGGAAGGGTGGTGAGGGCGGTGCGCATGGCGCTGCTGGCTTCTTCACCGGCTCATGATTTCAGCCAATCGCTGTGGGTGGGTACTTCTACGGAAGTCATGAATTCTGAAAACATGGAAAAGACAGCGGACGGTTTTCTTTTTCAGAATTCTCCAACGATCTCACCGGAGTCATCAGCTCTGGAACAGAGTGCGCCACAATCACAGACTTCTTTTGGATTGGAGGATCACATCCCTCTCCTGCGGTTGGTAGGGCAGGTAGGCGGCACCTATCTTGTAGCAGAAGGACCGGATGGACTGTACCTGATCGATCAACATGCCGCGCACGAACGCATTCTCTATGAACAGCTATTAGAAAAACGCATCTCGCAGAAGGATGCGCAGTTTCTGCTGGAACCGATACTCTTTACCCCCAATGCCAGAGAAGCGGAACTGCTTGATTCTGTCGTAGATATATTGACCGGGATGGGATTCCAGATCGAGCACTTTGGTCCTGCTTCCTATTCCATCCGCACCATACCATCGTTCATGCGGCATACCTTTTCTCTGACCATTCTCACCGATGCGCTGCATGAGTTGGGGGAGGAAAACAGATCTGCTATTTTGAAGGAAAAGGAAGAGATCCTCGTGCGCTCCATCTGTAAGGGAGCGGCGGTGAAGGGTAGAACGGTGCTTTCAAGAGAAGAACAGGAAGGATTGATCCGCCAGCTCGAAGCCTGCCAGAATCCACGCACCTGCCCGCACGGCAGACCGACCATGATCCATCTTTCAGTAGATGTGTTGGAAAAGCAGTTTGGACGCAGAGGCACCCGCTGACAGTACGGCTGAAAATGCTATAATCGCAGTGTGATCATTGCAAACGATACCCGTCTTCATCTAGAATCCGCAGGTTTTTCCCCAGATGATCTGCTGCTGGTGGCGGTTTCCGGCGGACCGGATTCTCTGGTTCTGGCGCACGTGCTCCATTCCCTGAAATGGAAGATCGCCCTGGCACATTTTGACCACCAGCTGCGCGAGCAATCTGCAGCCGACTGTCAATTTGTGAAGGAAACTGCTGATTCATTCAAGGTGGCTTTCTATGCAGGCAGGGAAGATGTTCAGCTAAAAGCCGGGCAGGAAAAACGTTCCATAGAAGATGCGGCGCGCGCATACCGCTATGGTTTTATATTCGATACGGCAGAGAAGATCGGGGCAAAAGCCGTGCTGACGGCGCACACAGCCGATGACCAGATCGAAACGGTACTTATGCACCTGATCCGCGGGAGCGGACTGCGGGGGCTGGCTGGCATGCAGCTTTCCGCGATCAGCGAATTTCATCCCCGTATCCCTCTGGTGCGACCAATGCTCACGGTATGGCGGGAGGATATCGAGAAATACTGCCGGGAAAATAGGTTGAACCCGGTGCAGGATGCCAGCAATCAGGAAGTAACCTATTTCCGCAACCGCATCCGGCATGAATTGATTCCTGATCTTGAAACATATAATCCTGCTGTGAAAGACAATTTACTGCATTTAACCGAGATCGTTCAGGATGACTGGTCTTTCCTTGAAAAGCAGTACACACAGTTATTTGAGAAATTATTTATTCAAAAAAATCCTGATAGTATTTCTATTTCTGTGAAAGAACTTCAAAAGCTGGATAAGGGAGCGCAGAAAGCACTTATGGTGCGGGGATTGAATTTTATAATGCAGCAACCTCAAGATCAGGTTGAATACCGCACCATCGATGCGATCCTTCAATTTATGCTGCAGCCGACAAAAACAAACCATATCACTATGCCGGCTCACTGCCATGCTTTTTTAGAAAAAGATCATCTGATATTCACTCGCTTTTCCCAAGTACCATTTTTCCGGGATTTCCCCCAATGCAGCGGAACGCAGACCATTCCAACTGACGGATCATTTGAAATCAAGATCTCTCCCTGTTTCAAGTTGAGCGGAAGGTTTGAATCGATGGACCAGTATCAACAGCCGGAACTTGAAGAAGGGTTTCTCTGGGAATGTTATCTGGCTGCGGAGAATATCTCCGGCAGGAAGGCGGTGGTGCGTGCCTTCCGCTCTGGTGAGCGCTACGCGCCGCTGGGAATGGATGGAAAAGAGATCAAGGTCTCAGACTTTTTCACCAATAAAAAAATCCCGGTTCCCATCCGTAAAAACTGGCCGCTCGTCCTGGTAGAGGATGAGGTGGCATGGATCCCGGGATTTCAACCCGCACATACCTTTCGGTTTCAAAAGGATACAGGCAGGGTATGGCATCTGCAATTAATCAAAGATAAGGAATTTAATCAGCCTTTTGACTCAATTCCTGCAGCTTCATTTTGATCTCGCGCCACTGGATTTTGGAAATACCCAGCTTCTGGCGAATCGTATCCCGGTCAACTCCATTGTGCATATCATTCAAAGCACAGGTCCAGCGGCACATGCTGAAGGAGATATGCTTTTCCAGATTTGCCGCTTTACTGATATCTTCCAGAATATATTCCAGCCTTCTCGGCGACCAGGGGAAAACGGCATCGTCTGGTTGGTACTGTTCCAGATACTGCTCGTAATACTGCATCCAGGCGGGTGAAATGGGGATCTTGCGCTCTTTATTACGATCCTTTGCTTCGGGATAGCGCACAAAGAGGAACGGGTTTTGCGGATCGCTGTCATCGATGTGCTGAAGGCGCAGGTTCAAACATTCGCTTTTCTTGATACCGGTTTCCAGCAGCAGTTTGAAGAGGGCATAGGGGCGGGTATCGGGATGAGCCTGTGTGATCATATCCGCCGCGGCTGCCAGAGCCAGGATCTGTTCATCATCCGTCAGCACTTCAGGCAGGGGGCTGATCACGCTTTTTTGCAGGATCTTTTCTGCCGGATCCATCGAGATGCGCCCATTAGTGAACAGCCAGTTGAAAAAAGATTTGAGGGTGGTGATGCGGCGGCTCAGGCTTTTCTCAGAGCAGGGGATATTCTTCCCGCGTCCGGTATTTACCCAATCCAGAAAATGCTGCAGTTCTTTGGTGGTAATGCTGCCGATCGTTTTATCGGCGGGGAGAAAATCAGAAAGAAGTTTCAGGTCTCCTTCGAAAGCTTTGATGGTGTATATAGATTTATTTTGGTCGCGCAGATACAGCTTCCAGGTTTGAATAGCCGGCTGCAGAGAAGTATCTTTATCGATATAGACCAGGTTTTCTTGATCTGATGGCATGGTGCCTCCTTAAATGCGTATAGATATGCACACAGTGTATCTGTTTCGCATAGATTTGTCAAGGATTAGGGAGTAAACAGGGCGGTTTTCAACACCTGCCAGATCGCGCTGTAATTGGGCAGCAGCACATTCGCTCCGCTGGAGGGCATGACATACTGGGTTACCTGGGCTTCTCCGATTTCGTACATAGTAATGCGCGAAGAATCGTTCATGACCTTGGCAGCCAGGGTGACCAGCGGTACCAGGTCAGAAAGGGAGAGGTCGGTCACCACGCAGTCAGAGAGTGTGTTGTAAATATCGGCTGCTTTGGTAACGCCATCCAGACTGATGATTTTCTTCAGAATACCCATAATAACTTCCCGCGCTCGATCCATGCGGTAGAAGTCATTCGAAGTATAGCGGGAACGCACATACCAGAGAGCCAGTTCGCTATCCAGCGTGGCAGTACCCGGACCGATAGAGCAGTAACCGCCATGAGAGTAAGAAAGATCGCAGCGGTCGTATAAGTTTTGAGCAGCATTGATCTCGATTCCACCCAGCGTATCGATAATGCTTAAAAATCCGCTGAAATTGGTCATCATGTAATAATCAACATCGACGCCAAAATTATATGCAAAGGTTTTCTGGGTGAGTGGAAAACCGCCGTAAGCCTGCGTGGTATTGATACGCTGTTCTCCGACACCCGGAATGGAAACCCAAAGATCACGGGGAAAGGATACAACGCTGATCTTTTCTTCTTTTGTATAGAAAGAAACCAGCATGATCACATCGGTACGGTATCCGCTGTCGGCGCGCCAATCGGAACCCAGCAGGAGTACATTGATCTGTCCATCCGGTTTGGAATATCCCTCATTGGGGACAAGAGTATCGGTAATTACCTCTGCCTCCACGGTGGGAGTATAGGCATAAGGCTGAAAAGGAGTAGGTTCTGTACCATCGCTGTTTTTATCAGCCAGAAGACGGACTTCAGGCGTCGAACCGGAGGAATAGCCTAACGCATTCCCGATCACGGCACAGCCCGAAATAACCGAAACCATCAGCATAACAGCAAAAATTGCTGGTCCATAACGAACGATAGAATTTTTCACTCTTTTACTGTCCTATTCCACGTTCTTCCAGAATTTTTCGAATGCGGTTGTATTCTTCAAGAGCCAGCTGCAGTTCTGCTTCTACTTCCTGAATATCCTTTGTGTGATCGATCTCCGACCGCATCAAATCTAAAAATGGATTGGAACTGGTTTTCTCCGGCTTATTCTCTGGAAGAAGTAAATGTTCTTCACCAAAGTAAGCATGCAAGATTTGTACCAGTCCAGGCATTATTTCTTTTAGATAGGTGAGATGCGGTTCGCTCCACTGGTCTTGAGTTGAAGAGAACAGTAAAACATATTCTTTATTTTCGATTGGTACCGGGATATACAAGGCAGAAAGAGTGCCGGTATGGTGTGTTTTTTGGATGACCGCTTTTATCCAATGAGGGAAGTTTTCTGATTGATGAAAAAGAACTGATTTATTCTGAATCACGATATCTTCATTTAACAGAACTGCCTGTGGAAGTATCTGCTTTTTTTGGTGGGTTGAATAACCACACACAAGCTTGAATTCCGATTTTAACTTTTTGATCTCCAGGATCAGACAGCAGTCAGCGCACAGGGTAAGGGATAAAGCTTTACAGAACGAAAATGGTAAAAGCGAAGTGTCATTGACCAGAGTGGTCTGCAGCCAGGCGTTGGCAAGCGCTGAGTCGGGGATCACAGTCATGTTTTCAGAAAGAATTACAGGTTTGACCGGAGAAGCGTTTTTCTGTTTAACGGGATTGAATTCCATGACCAGGAATACCTGCGTGGATACCAGAAATGCCAGAAGCTGGGAAAACATCTGTGAAAACTGCGGTGAAATGATGAAGATCTCGTCTGCCCCCAGCCCAAAAATTTGCAACAGGAGGAAGACAAAACCGGGAAAAGATATTTCCTTGAACCGGGGAATATAGAGGAAAAAGAGAAAGATACCGGCTGTGAATTCAAATACCCGCCAGATCATTGGGTAAGGAATCAAAACTTCAAAGGGAGAAACCATCCATTCAATGAATTGAAATGCCTGGAAAAAGAAGAATGCGACTGCTGCCCAGGCAAAGATACGCTGGAAGATCTTAACCCGCTCATAATGGTAGGGAGGTATCCACAGCCATCCAATCAGAATGAGATTCAAGCACCAGACAAATTGATGAAGAGCCTCATAGAATGATTCTGGAATGGGAAGCAGATCGGAAATATTGAGGAAATAAGCGCAGGCAGCGCATACATTCAAGATGAGTACAACCAGAAATGATATTCTGGCACGTTGAAGATCTTTTTTCGAGATCTGATTCTTAACGGCATTCAAGAGGGAGAGTGAACTGATGACCAGGAAGATGATAACAATGGATTGAAGGGCTAATCCTGAAGGAGTGCTTAGAAACACGACAATAGAAAGGATTGATTCCGCTATCATTTCCATGATTGCAGACATTATAGCATGGGAAAAAACAGGTACATTAATTTCCGGGTTGACAAAAGGTACACTTTTGATAGAATACTCAAGCAAGCAGAAAAGCCGGAGTGGCGGAACTGGCAGACGCGCTACGTTCAGGGCGTAGTGAGCATTACGCTCATGTGGGTTCAAATCCCACCTTCGGCACAGAAAACCCTATGTTTCATAGGGCTTTTTTTTATTGACAACTTTACTCTCTAGGGTATCATTGAATTATGAGCGGTGAACCGAAGAAACCCCAAAAAGTGATCAGTTTTCTCCTGATCGTTGTCTTCTTTTTCATGCTTCTGGGATTGAATGATCGGTTGACAGAGTATTTTAAGCTCTCGAGGCAGCGCAACGAGATCGCTACCGAAGTATATGGACTGCAGAGTACGGAAATTGCACTCAGAACGCAGATCGCTTATGCTTCGGGAGATAATGCAGTAGAAGATTGGGCGCGAGGGGAAGCCCACATGGCGCAGTCAGGGGATATGGTGATCGTTCCCCTGACACCTAATTCGATTGCCGCGGGATCCTCAACGGCATCCACTCCCACGCCATCCTCTCTGGAAAACTGGGAGATCTGGAAAAATTTTTTATTTGGTGGGGATTAAATTGGGTTGACAAAATCAGGTACAATAAGGTACTTAAAAACAGTATAAATAACCAGAAGGACAAAAGGAAAAATGCTAGATAGAAAAAAGACACAGAATTTTATGGGCGGAAGAAATGGGAAAAAATTCTCCATGCTTACGATGCTCACAATTCTTGCTATTATTCTGGTGATCATCGGCATTGTAATGATCGTTCTATGGATCGCCGGTGGAGGTTTTTCGTTCTCCCTGTTTTCTAAGAAACCTACTCCCACCAGCACCATGCCGCCAACGCCAATCATGTCACCGACTCCCAGCTTGATTCCTACCGAGACATTCACTCCCGAACCGAGCATCACCCCTACGATCAGCGGACCTTTTGAATACGAGGTTCAGGTGGATGATAACTGCTGGAATATTGCAGACAAATTCGACGTGGATTTTCTGACGCTGCTGGCGATCAATAATTTTGAAGGTGACTGTCCTATTAATCCGGGCGATACGATCTTGATCCCTTCACCCGATCAATCGCTGCCTACCCCAACAGATGTACCGGCTGATACAGCAGCAGGAACAAAGATAAGCTATACTGTTCAATCGGGAGATTCACTGGCGTCCATCGCAAGCAAGTTCAATACAACCGTAGATGACATCATTTCTTTGAACAAAAATGTGATCGATGCAGAAGACCAGGATAACATTGCGGTTGGAATCGTTTTGACCATTCGAGTGAACATTGTAACGCCAACGCCAACGTACGCTCCAACCAGTACACTGGCTACTTAGTTTAGAAAAAGGCCCAATAGCAATATTGGGCTTTTACTTTTTTACAGCAAGAATAATTTCCTGTTTTACTCTCTCATCCTTTTCATATACGAAAGCATCTTCGAGAATACGCTTGATCGATCCAGAGTGAAAGCAGCCCAATGCCCAGGCAGCATGCTGACGGATAAGGGCATCCGGATCAGTAAGCAGCTTCGATAAAAGGGGAATACTGTCAGTGTTTTTTTGATTGCCCAGCACCACAGCCAGATTGCGGTAAAAGCCGCTGCGCTTTGCCCGCAGGATCGGGTAATCAGCAAAAATCCTTTTGAATTCGGCTGCCTCCATGATCTTTGCCGGATCCAGGTTCTGCAGGCAGGTTTGCAGAAAAAGTGGCATCTCTCCGGGTTTGGATAAAGCGAGAATTTTCTGATTCCAGGGGCATACCTGCTGGCAGATATCGCAGCCGAACAAATGATCTCCTATCAAAGGACGGAGATCGATGGGGATCTCCCCTTTATTTTCAATCGTCAGATACGATATGCACCGGCGTGAATCCAGCGTGCGGTCTGCTTGGATGCAGCGGGTAGGGCAGGCATCGATACAGCGCTGGCAGGTTCCGCAGCGATCGGGGTGGATAGGCTGTTTCGGTTCTTTCTCAATGAGCGGAACATCGAGCAAAATTTCTGATAAAAAGAAAAATGATCCAATTTCTTCATGGATAAGGCAGGAATTCTTGCCGATCCAGCCCATGCCTGCCTGACAGGCAAGTTCTCGCTCAAGGAGCGGACCTGAATCGGTATAGTATTTACTTTGAATGGGATCGCCGGTTTTATCCCGGATAAATTCAATGATCCTTTCAAGCAGCGGGGGAAGGAATACATGGTAATCCTTGCGGCAGGCATACGCCGCAATCATGGGAACCGCTTTTTTTTCTAGCGGTAGGTTCAACGGAATGGGTAGATAGGGGTATGCCAGGATCAGAATGGTCTGGCAGGAAGGCATCAGGTTGCGTGGGTTTTCGCGCAGAAAGAGGGCGTGTTCGCTGGAAAGATACTGCATTCCAGCCTGATGACCTTTCTTTACCCATTCTTGAAATTTTGAAAAATGCTCTGCTTTTTCAGGAGCTGAAAAACTGACAAGTGAGAAACCCAGCGAGCGGCAGTATGTTCTTACCTGTTCTTTCAGTATTTCCATAGCCTTCTACGTTCAGGGTCTGAATTGAAGAATGAGCGCCGGATCGAGCAATTCAAAGCGGTTGCTGAGACGCCAGGTGCAGTAATTAGCATTTTCCTCTTCACTGGCACGGGTGTCATACTTTGCCATGCTTTCAAAAGATGCTCCTCCGGGACCGATCCTCACCTCAAAATGAAGGTGTGCATTCGAGGAGTTTCCTGTATTGCCTACCTGCCCGATGACCTCACCACTGCTAACGGTCTGCCCTACGGAAAGCTGCGGTGCGTTCTGCAGGTGAGCATAAACCAGGTAAACAGAACGATTTGCGTTATCCCAGTCTGAGCTGTCGATCAATTCGGGGCAGTTGTTGCGGGGATCAGGTTCGATGGTAGCGGCGATCTCCGGAACATTCATGGCAGCCACCCATTCGGGTCGCAGCAAACTCAACGGGGTTTCAATGATGATCGCATTTCCATACGGATAGCGATCAACGATCACGGAAGCAACTGTTCCATCGAAAACGGAGAGAATATCCAGCCCTTCGATACCGTCATTATCGGTCATGAGATCATTCTGAAAGCGATAATAGCTGTAATCGATCCCTTGATGCGGCTCATCAAAACCAACCGGCGGTGGATCGTAAGCGTTGGTATTGACCGAATCCAGTTCATCCAAAGAAATGTTTTTTAAAGGAGAACTGACGCTGGTGTAGGGAATGGGGGTAGCTGTAGGTGGAAGAGGGGTAGCTGTGCTGGTCGGCTCCACGGTAGCGGTGGCTGTTGGTAATACCGGTGCGGCAGTTTCTGTGGGCAGCACTTCTGTTTTTGAACTGCAGGCAGACAGAATGAAAAGACTAATTAAAAAGAATATGATGTTTTTTTTCATTGAATTTTGCGGCATTCCAGGTAGAATCGTTTTTCTTTTGCATCTCCCATCGAAAAAGTTTTTCGAGGGAGAGCACCATCCAGAATGACGGTGCGGAAGAAATCATTTTTTCGCATGGCAGGCAGGAGAAAGCCAATGCTGCCTTCTTTCATACTCAGGTCTTTTAAGACACCATCTCCGTGCACATAATCAAGAGAAACATCAGCTTGTTTTTCAAGCAGATCATCCAGGAACTGCTGCAGAGTTCCCACCGCAAGATTGGTGGAGGGCTTTTTAAAGTAGACCAGATATTGTTTTTCTCCCTGCAGCAAGCCGATGCACTGATCGGCGCCGGTGTGCTGAACTGCGGCTTGCAGTGCGGGGAATGAATCCGCTTCCTGTATTTCAAGCGTGTTCTGGTAGTAGCTTTGCATTGCTGCCAGTATATTGCCCCTGAAATTAAACAGGACGCGATGGATCGGTTCAAAAATTAAACTTTCGTCATGGATATTCACCACCTCAACCAGAGCATAACGGGCAGGGTGGTCAGGGGGAACGGTATCTTTGATTTTCTCCCAGATGGCTTTCGCGGTGGCTAAAGAGTGATTTCCGTCTCCTACTGCAAACAGGAGTGGCGGCAGGTCCTCTTGAAGGTCATATTTTTGTTTAAATTCATTGGCATTACACAGGGTGGAAAACACGTCATGGATTTTCTGTTCGCCCTGCTTGTTGACGAGATATCCTTTGAGCGATCCACTTTCCTGCATCAGGTCGAAATCATAGATCTTTTGATACTGCTCTTTGTTTTCGGTGAAGAAAGAGAACAGCTCGTTCTTCCGATCGTCTATTAAAACCATGATGTGGGGCAGTTCAAGCAGTGCTTTTTCTCTGATCTTGATGCGGGGGGGAAGGCGGTCGAGAATGGTTCCTTCACTGGCACGGATCAGGGACTGCGATCCTTTATTGAAATCGTACTGTTCCAGATCAAGATTCAGCAGTAATCCTTTTCGCGTCTTTGAACCCAAATTTCTTTCGATGTAGACATACCCTTCATACTGAGTGAAGATCTGCTGCTCAAGATAGGTTTGCATCCAGTAGTTGACCTTTTGTCCATGTTCTTCCGTTTTGGGAGTGCCCAGATATGCTTCGGGAAGAATGAGGTGGTAGGTGGATGGGGAATCCCCGACCAGGTTTTCCACTTCCTGCCAGTAGTCAGGCTGGCTGGTGAATTGGTCGCAGGCAATGACCGCCCATTTTTGCAGATCGATGGTTTCTTTTGGGAGGTAAAACACAGGTTTTTGATAAGCATCATTAGTTGACATGGTTTTCTCCAAACGATGATTCCTATTGTACCAAAAGGAGCTTAAAGAAAAAAAGCCATCTTTTGTGATGGCTTTTTCAGGACAAACATAATATTTTACATTCCGGTTAAAAATGAAATTGCGATCAAACCAGGTCCGGTATGCGCTCCCAAAACAGGGCTTAATGTCACCACCATCATGTCAACAATATCTTCCGCGGGATAGATCTTTTTAAACTCTTCTACCAGGAAGGCTGCGTCCTCTTCGGCTTCTACCTGCATCATACCGAAATGAATAGGGCGTTTTTCACCGATCTTTTCTTTCCCGATCTCAATGAGGCGGCGCAAACCTTTTTTCTTGGTACGCACCTTCTCGTAGGAATCCAGTTTTCCTTCTTTATCGAAATGCAGGATCGGTTTCAGGTCAAGGGCTGAACCGAGCAGTGCTGCGGCTCCTCCAATGCGACCACCTTTATGAAGGTATTCCAGGGTATCTACCAGGAAGTAAACATCGATGTTCCCGGCTGCCTGTTTGGCAACTTTCACGCACTCTTCGAAGCTGCCGTTATTCTTTGCCAATCGCGCGGTCAGCATGGTGACATATCCCAATGCCATCCCCGACGATAGCGAATCAATGATCTCAACATCTTTTGTTTCCAGCAGTTCTTTTGCCTGGTTGGCAGAATTGATCGTTCCGGATATTCCAGAGGAGATATGAATACTGATGATCTTATCTCCTTTATCAAGGAATGGTTTATAAACATCCATGAATTCCTTGGGGGACGGTTGCGAGGTGGTGGGAAGTTCTTTCGCTTTCTTCAACATGGGATAAAACTCTTCAGCCTTTAGATCGACTCCATCTTTATAAACCTTATCTCCCCAAATTACCTGGAGAGGAACAACCTGGATATTTAAATCCTTTAAAATATGATCCGGGATATATGCAGTACTATCAGTTACAATAACTACGTTTGACATACCATCTCCTTTCAAAATTAAAATTCCACTAAAAAATTATAACCCGCATGTAATTCTTTGGTTACTGGGTAATTTAAACCTATATGAATATTTTAAAAACACGTTTATAATAAATGCGTTAAATAAATGAGGAATGACTTTGAAAGCGCATCCTTTCGCGCCCCTCGCAGTCAACTACCTCTACAATTGAAAAATAGGAGATTGCAGGAGTAAGATATGGTAAAAATCCGTTTGCGAAGAACTGGTTTACGGAACCAGCCAAGCTATAGAATAGTAGTATGTGATAAAGAAGCACCTCGAGATGGTCGCTTCCTCGAGATTATTGGTGAATACAATCCTCGCACAGAACCGTTTACTTTTATCGTAAAGGAAGATCGTGTGTATCACTGGCTTAGTAAGGGTGCGCAGCCAAGTGAATCACTGGCGACTTTGTTCAAATCAGTAGGATTGACCGAACGTTACGAGAAAGTAAAAGCCGGTGCATCGGAAGAAGAAGTCTTGAAAGAAGCACAGAGTTTCTATGAGAGCAGGAAGGTAAAGCAACAAACCAGGAAAGATTAGGAAAGAGCATTTTCTAACAAAGGAGTTAACGTGAAAGAACTAGTAGAATATATCGCGAAGTCCTTAGTGGAAGACCCTACAAAGGTTAATGTTGTAGAAACAGAAGAAGGCGATCATATTCGCATTGAATTAACTGTTGCTAAAGAGGATATGGGTCGCATCATTGGAAAAGGTGGGCGGGTTGCAAATTCTATCCGAACATTACTGCGTGTTGCTGCCGCGCGTGAAGGGAAACGTGCGTCGTTGGATGTGATTGAACCATAATGGCTCGACCCCTTTCTAACAAGAAAGACAGAAATGATGGCTCACCCAAAAATGGAGAGCCATTATTTTTAATCATTGGAAAGATAAGAAAACCTCATGGTGTGCGGGGCGAACTGCTGGTCGAAATCCTGACAGAGTTTCCGGAGCGTATTAAGCCAGACGGGGAAGTCTTCTTGGGTGAAAAAAAACACGTGCAGGAGATTGAAACCGTACGTTTTACCCATACAGGCATGTTATTGAAATTCAAAGATATTGATGACCGCGATAAAGCGGGTATTTTTAGAAATCAGCTTGTATATATCGAGGCGGTCAATTTACCAAAGCTGCCTGAAGATGAATATTACTTTCATGAGTTAATTGGAATGAAAGTTAAAACGCAGGAGGGAGAGCTGCTTGGCTCGGTTAATGAGGTTTTGGAAACCGGCGCAAACGATGTTCTTGTCGTTACCTGTTCAGGGAAAGAAGAATTAATACCATTCATTGAACAGGTCATTGTAAATATCAATAAAGAGGACAACGAAATCATCATTAAAAAACAAGAATGGAAATAGCATGGACGACAGGAAATATTGGGTGGGATTTAACCATGTACGAGGTATTGGTGCTGTACGGTTTCAACGTCTGCTGGATCACTTTGAAAATCTGCAAACAGCCTGGAATGCATCTGAAAATGAACTGAGAGGGGCGGGAATCGGGGAAAAACCGTTGACCAGCCTGATCCATTTTCGCGTTCAAAATGACCTCGATCGAATTTATGAGGCAATATTAGAAAAAGAGATTGACATCATTACTGTGATGGATCTGAACTATCCAGCGGCATTGAAACAGATCAATAATCCGCCGCCTGTTCTCTATGTAAAAGGGAGCATCCTCGAAGAAGATTTAAAATCGATCGCCATCGTGGGAACAAGGAAAGTAACCGCGTATGGGAAAAACGTGGCGCATGAACTGGGGGCGCTTCTGGCACAGAATCAGATCACGGTGATCAGCGGTATGGCGCGTGGGGTGGATTCGGAAGCGCATCAGGCGGTTCTCAAAGCCGGAGGACGCACCATCGCCGTTCTGGGCTGCGGGATCGATATAGTTTATCCCCCCGAAAACCGCGACCTTGCTGAAAAGATCATAGAGCACGGTGCTTTGATCAGCGATTACGCGCCGGGAACGCCGCCAGAAGGGATCAATTTTCCTCCCAGAAACCGCATCATTTCAGGCTTATCTCTGGCAACCATTGTGATTGAAGCCGGGCAGCGCAGCGGGGCTCTGATCACCGCTTCTTTTGCGGCTGATCAGGGTAAAGAGGTTTTTGCCGTACCGGGTTCTATTTATGCTCCACAAAGTAAAGGAACCAATCGGCTGATCTCAGATGGTGCCTATCCCCTGATCCGATTCGAAAGCATCTTTGAAATTTTAGACCTGGACAATGTACAATATCAGAAGAAAATACGGCAAGAACTGCCGACTGATGAGACCGAATTGCTGATCTTGAAGCTTTTACAGAAAGAAGCACTGCATATTGACGATATTCAAGCGGTTTCCGGGATCCCGATCGATAAGGTCTCATCAGCATTGAGTTTCTTAGAGCTGAAAGGATATGTGGAAAAAATTGGTAATATGATCTTTTCTGCAATGTATGATTTCAAAGAGGAGTATTCCTGATATGCATGGTGATTATTTTGCTGTGATAATGGCTGGTGGAGGGGGGACGCGATTATGGCCTCTTTCTCGCCGTTCGAAACCCAAACAATTATTGACCTTATACAATGAAAAAACTTTTTTCCAGCTTGCCGTAGATCGGCTTTTGCCCGTCTTTCCGGCTGACCACATTCTGGTGGTAACGGTTGCATCCCAAGTGGCAGACCTGCGCGGTCAGGTGGATGCCATTCCGCTGGAGAATTACCTGATCGAACCCATGCCGCGTGGAACTGCTTC
This sequence comes from Anaerolineaceae bacterium, assembly GCA_963674975.1. Lineage (GTDB taxonomy): Bacteria > Chloroflexota > Anaerolineae > Anaerolineales > Anaerolineaceae > UBA4781. The sequence goes on along the minus strand of OY771913.1, from coordinate 559,492 downwards.
GGTGGTTGGATATGCAGCTGAGATACTGCAGCAAACCCATCCTGATGCGGTCATGGCAGTTCTCACTTCAGACCATATCATTGAGAATGTGCCTTTATTTCATCAGATCCTTGAAAATGCCTATCAGGTCGCTCAAAAAGATCACCTGGTCACCCTGGGTATTCAACCCACATTTCCGGCTACCGGATATGGATATATCCATAAAGAAAAGAAGCTGAATGGCTTTTCATTTGATGCATATCTGGTGGAATCTTTCGTGGAAAAACCGGATCTGGAACGGGCGAAGAAATATCTCGCTTCTGACGATTATTACTGGAATTCGGGTATGTTCATCTGGAAAACAACCACGATCCTCACAGAATTTGAAAGGCAGATGCCGGAACTGTTTGCCAGTTTGGAATCGCTGGGAAAGAAATATGGAAAAGCGGGTTATGAAGCGTTCCTTGCAGAAACATGGGAAAAAATCGTTCCCCAGACCATTGATTATGGTATTATGGAGCACGCTCAGCACGTTGCGGTGATTCCCGCCGAAGGATTGGAATGGAGTGATGTGGGCAGCTGGGATTCGTTGTTTGAGATCATCCCAGCAGATGAGAACGGGAATATCAAACTCGCTGACCTGACTGTGATCCATGAAAGTGGAAATTGCCTGATCAAGACCGATAATGAGCAGAAGATGATTGTTCTGGCAGGATTGAAGGATATCATCATCGTAGATACCAAAGATGCGCTTCTTATATGTCAAAAGGGACAATCACAAAAAGTAAAAGAAATCGTAAATGAATTAAAACAGAAGAAGCTAGATCAATTTCTATAGGAGTACTTACGTGGAAGCGTATTGCATGAAGTGTAAAGAAAAGCGGGAAATCCAAAATCCAAAAGCGGATTTCAATAAGCGCGGGACACCGGTCACTGTTGGACAGTGCGGCGTATGCGGAACCAAAATGGTGCGCATTGGGAAGACAAAAGAGCACGAGGGATTGGTTCCGCCTCCAAAGGTGGAAAAGAAAGAAATCCGTTCCGGAAAACTGGTGATCGTAGAATCTCCTGCCAAAGCGAAGACCATTGGAAATTATCTTGGCAAGGAATATAAGGTCAAGGCATCTGTTGGACATGTGCGCGACCTGCTGCGTTCACAGTTATCTGTGGATGTTGAAAATAATTTCACTCCTAAATACCGCGTTCCCAATGAGAAACGTCCTATCGTAAAAGAATTAACCAAAGATGTTAAAGGCGCTGAAGAAATATACATCGCGACTGACCCTGACCGTGAAGGGGAAGCCATTGCCTGGCATTTAAAGGAATCAACCGAAATGGAAGATGCGCGGGTTCATCGGGTGGTTTTCCACGAGATCACCAAACCAGCCATTCAGGAATCTTTCGCGCATCCTAAAGACATCGATATGGACCTGGTGAACGCACAGCAGGCTCGCCGCATTCTGGATCGTCTGGTTGGATATAATCTCACCCCTCTGCTCTGGCAGAAAGTACGCGGTCGTTTATCGGCAGGCAGGGTGCAGTCGATCGCAACCCGTTTGATTGTTGATCGTGAGCGTGAAATAGATGCTTTTGTCCCTCAAGAATATTGGTCGGTCGATGTTGAATTCAAACCGGATGGATTGAAGAAGACATATGTTGCACAGCTCAATAAGATCGATGGAAAAGAATTATCGCTGGAAAATAAAGCGGTAGTTGATGAAATTCTGGAAGATATCAGGGAAGCTTCTTATGCTATCAGCAATATCAAGAAAGGGCAAAGGAAACGCAGCCCTTCTGCTCCTTTTATAACCAGCACGCTGCAGCAGCAGGCAGCCCGCCAATTGAAGTTCAGGGCGAAGCGCACCATGATGATCGCGCAGCAGCTCTATGAAGGAATTTCAGTCAACGGCGGGAGCCAGACCGGTTTGATCACTTATATGAGAACCGACTCAACCAACGTTTCGCCTATTGCCTTGAATGAAGCACGATCTTATATCAAGGCGGTTTATGGTGAATCGTTCTTACCTGCCAGCCCGCGTTTTTACCATACACGTGCAGTAGTCGCACAGGAAGCACATGAAGCGATTCGTCCCACTTCCGTTCAGCGCACTCCTGAACAGCTTAAGAGCTTTTTGAGCCGGGACCAGTATCGACTGTATCAATTGATCTGGAAGCGATTCGTCGCATCTCAAATGGAGAATGCGGTCTATGATACGGTTTCAGTACAAATTGAAGGAAAGGGAAACCAGCACCAGTATTTGCTGCGCGCTTCCGGTTCCAAGATCAAATTCCCCGGTTTCTTGACGCTCTATGAAGATGCGAAGGAAGAAGACCAGAAGAATGACGAAGCGAACATTCAGATCCCGGATGGGATTTTCGAGGGACAGAAGCAAGAGGTAGTGAATATCAATCCGCTGCAGCATTTTACTCAACCGCCACCCCGCTACTCAGAAGCCACGCTCATCCAGGCGCTGGAAAAATTTGGCATTGGACGACCTTCAACCTATGCACCGATCATTTCCACCATTCAAACCAGAGGATACGTGGAGCGGGAAGCAGCTAAATTAAAACCAACGGATATCGCCTATACGGTCAATGATCTGCTCGTGGAATATTTTCCGGATGTGCTGGAGATTAATTTCACGGCAGAGATGGAAGAGGACCTGGATAAAGTTGCCAATGGTGAAAAGAATTGGATCGATGTTCTGAAAAACTTTTACAACGCGTTCGAGCCACGCCTGGAGCATGCGCGCGAAGATATGCCGGAGATGAATGCGGAACCGGAGAAGGTGGGGCGAGCCTGCCCGAAATGCGGGCATGACCTGATCATCCGCTGGGGTCGCTATGGGAAATTTATCAGCTGCAGCAACTTCCCGGAATGCCGCTATACCGAGCCTTTCTTGGAAAAGATCGGTGTGAAATGCCCCAAAGATGGCGGGGAGATCGTTCAGCGAAAAACCCGCAGAGGGCGCATTTTCTATGGTTGTGAAAACTATCCCAAATGCGATTTTACATCCTGGAAGAGACCAGTTTCAACTCCATGCCCTGCCTGTAAGGGACTTCTTACAATCAAAAACAGCAAACAGCTGGTTTGCGCAGATTGTGGAAATACTTTCTCCATGGAAATCCTTGAGAATCAAGAAGATATGGCATAAAACTTGCTATTAATGTATTGAATCGAATGGATTAGATAGATCCGATGGGAGAAGAAACCATGAACAAAATAAAAAAAATATACGAAAAATCCTATTTTTTGCCCATTGCTGCATTAGTGGTAGGAATCATTATTGGATTGGTCGTTCTTGGTTGGGGAGTATGGCCCGTGGAATGGGTTGATGCAGCCCCATCTCAATTGCAAAATGAATATAAACGCGATTATCTTTGTATGGTGATCGATTCTTATGTACGCAATCATGATGAAGATCTGGTAAATAAGCGGCTGTATTTGCTTGGGGATGATGCGGAGACGTATCTAAACCAGCTCACACCCGAATTATGCGGTTTTGCATCGATGGATGAGATCGACAGTTTCAAAGCTTTGAAATTCACTGCTTCAACCGCTTCTGCTGACACCACCGCCGAGCATACCCTTGAAGAACAGGCAGCGGCAATAACCAGTGCGCAGAACAATGAGGGTGAAAAATCTTCTTTGAGTACCGTACTGCTGGGAGCTTTGATCGGGTTGGTGGTGATTGGCGTATCTTTCTATATTCTGGTGAAACGTGGAAAGATCAACCTCTCGAAACCCGTTTCCCAAAAGAGAGTGGTAAAGGAAGGTTTTGCAGAAACTCCTACATTCAGTGAGGAGACCGAAGAATCCAATCAGGAACCTGCACTGGCTCAATTTATGACCACTTATCGGCTGGGAGATGATCTGTATGACGATTCTTTCAGCATCGATTCACCAACCGGTGAATTCCTTGGAGAATGCGGCGTGGGGATCACAGAAACCATCGGAGTTGGCGATCCTAAGAAGGTGAGTGCTTTAGAGGTTTGGCTCTTTGATAAGAATGATATTCAAACCATTACGAAAGTGTTGATGAGTGGACATGCTTTCAAAGATGCCGAAACACGCCAGCGCCTGGCTGCCAAGGGAGAAACGATTCTGGTGGAACCGGGTCAGCGTTTTGTAATGGAAACAGCCACACTGCAGCTTGAAGCGCGTATTGTGGATATGGTTTACGCGCGGGATGCTTTACCTGAAAACAGCCATTTCTCCAGGTTGACCCTGGAAATCTCGGTCTGGAATAAGATGTAAAAAAAACTGCCCGAAAGGGCAGTTTTTCTATTTAATCTCAAGAATTTGAAGGATTATATCTCCACCGGGTACAGATACTTTAACCTTGTCTCCAACTTTATGGTTTAAAAGTGCGCTGCCGATTGGCGATTCAAATGAAATTCTCCCGTTGATCGGATCTGCTTCGGCAGAACCTACCAGGAAATATGTTTCCGGGTCATCAGACCCTTCTTTAATGGTGATCGTCGAACCGATTTCCACTTTTTCATTGATATTCTTTGTCTGGTCAATGATTTTGTAGCTGTTCAGCATGGCTTCAAGTTCCTGAATGCGACCTTCTATAAAGCCCTGATCTTCTTTGGCTTTGATATAATCTGCATTTTCTGAAAGATCACCCTGTTCGATCGCAATTTTCAGACGTTTTGAAAGGGAAGCTCGTACCGGACCTTTTAATTCAGCAAGTTCTTGCTGTAATTTAATAAGACCATCTGATGTTAAATATACTGGATCTGCCATGTTTTATTACCTCAATCGAGAAAAAATTTTAACATAAAACCAGGAATTTCACCGATTCCTTAATACTGTACCGATGTTTTCCCCCCGCAGTGCATTCAATAGATTGTTCGGTTCTGCCCCGCTGAAAATGGAAACTTCGATATGAGGATGTTCTTTGAGAGTAGAAAGCAGAATTTCAACTTTTGAACGCATTCCGCCGGTTACGTCGGTTGCGGTCGAATTCTTGATATTGGAAATATCTGTTTTAAATAATTCGGGAGTAATGATGGGATAAATATCTGCGGGCTGGTTTGCGCTTTTCCATACTCCCGGTTCGATACCTGCCATCAAGACTCTTTCTATGGGCAGATGGCTGCAGAGATATGCCAGAATTTCCTCCGTCGAAAGGATGGTTCCGCCGATCCCCTCGTCAAAGACCACATCGCCAAATACAACCGGGATCAGTGCATGCTGCAGGGCATTCTTCATCGAGGTAAGGTCCCATTGAATTTCTTCATGATGCCGGGCAACTGCAGCTGCCGAGGGGGGAAAACTAACCACTCCCAATCCTGCCTGTCCAAGTTCATCCATGACAATGCGGTGCAGGGCATCAGCCTGCTTCCTGACTTCAAGGAATCCCTGCCACTCTTCCGCGCTCCGGACACCTTCTCTGGTTTTAAATATTTTCGCTGGAGGGTGACCAAAAGAGCCGGAACCATGCCCAAGGATGATCTGTAGATCAGGATCACCGGATACTGCCTGGTGTAATTCCTGTGCTAAACGGGCAATGACCGCACGCCTGGCAGTGGACACCTGGTTTTTATCGGTAATTAACGAACCACCTAGTTTCACAAATGTAAGCATGATTATTGAACAACCGTATGCACGATCCCGTGTACTCCACGGGATTCGAACACCTGCTGGATTGATGAAGCGTCGTCTTTTTTCACCAATGCTATCACATTTCCACCACGACCCGCTCCGCACAGCTTGGCGCCGTAAGCGCCGTTCTCCACTGCCAGAGCGACCAATGCATCCAGTTCCGGCAGTGAGATATCAAGTTCCTGCAGGAGCTGGTGATTTTGAACCATTAATTTCCCAAGTTCTATAAGGTTTCCCTGTTCAAAAGACTCTCTTGCGATGTTTACCAGCGAGCCAATTGCATCAAGGAAACCGTTGATGTGTTGTGGGTCTTTTTCTCTGTTTTGCCGCACCGCTTCTACTACTTCGGCAGTCAGGGAAGGTATACCGCTGTTTATCAATAGAAGATGGATGGGAACAGGGGATTGGATGAACTCGGGTTCCTGCCCTTTTATATAGAACAGTGCTTTCTCATAACTGACAATGGTGTTGTCGATTCCAGATGGATTTCCGTGATGGATCTTTTCCAATTCATAGGCATATTCATTGAGTTTTTGCGTGGAGAGTTTTAATCCCAAGTGTTGCGAAAGCGCCCTGACCACTCCGACAGAAACCGAAGCGCTGGATCCTAACCCGGAAGCGACCGGAATTTGTGATTCGATTCTTAGACGAAACGAGGGAATTCTTTGTATTCCGTATGCTTTCTTGAATAATTCAATGGCTTGATTGAGGATATTTTCATCAGGCAGTTCGACGATATTGGCATTGATCTCTAGGTCGGGAGCATCATAAAAATAAGTTTCCTGTTCTTCTCTAATAAGAGGGAAAATTTTTATAGTCGTTTGCAGATCATGAATGGGTACAGCAATCGCTGGATACCCGTACACTACGGCATGTTCCCCAAATAAAATAGACTTTCCAATGGAATGAACTACAATCGCAGGCATATTCTTATGAGATCAAAGCAATAATACCGGACCAGTAGAAGATGATCACCACACTGATCCCCCACAGTAAAATGCAAACCTGGAGTGGTCGATCTGAAAGGACCACCTCTTCAGGTGCTCCACCCGAATTTTTGATCTTGATCAGGTACAGGTAGCGGAACAATCCGTATAAAACAAAGGGAATGGTGAGCATCATGGTGTTGTTTTCGGGAAGATTCGGCGCTGAAAAAGTGTATAAGCTGTATGCCACAATGGTAGTACCCGATACGATCGTGATCAGCTGATCCAGGAACTCAAGTGAATAGCCATCCAGTACTTTGCGGTGCTGGGTCGCATTCTCGCTGAGGCAGACAATTTCTGCCCGGCGTTTTCCAAAACCGATAAACAATGCCAGCAGGGTGGTGCATACATACAACCACGGTGAAAAACGTTCTACATTGATCAGAGTAACCCCTGCGCCAACTCGCAGTACGAAACCGGTGGCGATGACCATTACATCGATCAAGGGTATTTGTTTCAGTTTGAAGGAATAAGCTATATTGAGCAGAAAATAAACGGTGCTGATGATGCCAAAACCCATTGATAGGCGAAATGCCCAGAATAGAGAACCTGCCACGATTACAACGGCAGCGACGGCAGCTGTATTGACGGGCAGCTTGCCCGAAGCGATGGGACGATTCTTCTTTTTGGGATGGTTTTGGTCGGCTTTCTTATCAAAAATATCATTGATAAGGTAAACCGCTCCGGAGAGCATACAGAAAATAAACACACCGATCAGGGTAGGTTTCGTAGCTGACCAGTGGGTAAGCTGGCGATCAAACACAAGCGCTGCCATTATAAAAATGTTCTTAGCCCACTGTTTGGGGCGCATGCTCTGGATGATTGCTTTTAACATATACGAATAATAACATGAAAAGCAAAATCCTAACTATCAGGATGTAAAATGTACCTATGCCTAAAAAGAGATTGGATGTAGCGATCGTTGAGAAAGGTCTGGCGGAAAGCCGGAATCAAGCACAGCGCATGATCATGGCTGGAGAAGTGCAGATAAATGGGAATACTGCGCTTAAACCATCCGAATCTGTTGCGGACGATGCAGAGATCACATTAAAGGAACAGCCTCCTTTCATCTCGAGGGGTGGAGAAAAACTGGAAGGTGCTTTGCAGGCTTTTCACCTGACCGATCTGAATGGAAAGATATGTGCAGATATTGGCGCTTCTACGGGAGGCTTTACCGATTGTCTGCTGCAGCATGGAGCAGACAAGGTTTACGCCGTCGATGTGGGGCACGGACAGCTTCACTGGAAACTGCGCAACGATCCCAGAGTGGTCGTGATGGAGAAAACCAATGTAAGAAATCTTCAATCGCTCCCTGAGAAAGTGGATATGGTTGTGGTGGATGTATCCTTCATTTCCCTGCGCACCATTTTCCCGAATCTAAAGAATTTGATGAAAGAAGATGCCGTTGATCTTATTACGCTGATCAAGCCGCAGTTCGAAGCAGGGAAAAAAGAAGCAGCCAGAGGGCGGGGAGTCATTCATGACCCTGATGTTCACCGGAAGGTATTGGAAAACGTCCTGCAGGCAGCCCAGGAGCAGGGGCTTTACCTGCATGGGTTGATCCGATCCCCGATCAAAGGACCAAAGGGAAATATCGAATTTCTTGCCCATTTCAAGCAGAAATCCGCTGAAAAGGACCTCGCAGAATCCATCCGGCATGCGATGGATATGGTTAAATAGTAGAAATAAATACCTTCGGGAAAATCGATTATACTAGTCAGTTGCCATGCAATTAACAAAAAAGAGAAATTTCTGTATTATTGCCCATGTTGACCATGGAAAATCAACCCTGGCAGATCGTATGCTGCAGATGACCGGGCTTATTCCTGAGCGCGAAATGGTCAATCAGGTGCTGGATAATATGGACTTGGAGAGGGAAAAAGGAGTCACCATCAAAGCCTCCGCAGTACGCATGGAATATACAAAAAACGGTTCTACCTATGAACTGAATCTCATCGACACGCCCGGACATGTCGATTTTTCTTATGAAGTCAGCCGCTCGTTGATCGCTTGTGAAGGCGCTGTGCTGGTGGTGGATGCCGCGCAGGGAATCGAAGCCCAAACACTGGCAAACCTGTATCTGGCACTTGAATCGGACCTGGTGATCGTTCCGGTCTTGAACAAGATCGATCTTCCATCCGCTCATGCAGATGAGGTGGCGGAAGATCTGAGCAATCTGCTGGGCTGCGATAAGGATTCCATCATTCGTATTTCCGCGAAAACAGGGCTTAATGTCGAACAGGTGCTGGATGCGGTAATCGATCGTATTCCTCCTCCAAAAGGTAATGAAGATGAGCCGCTAAAAGCGCTTATTTTTGATTCGCATTATGATTCTTATAAAGGCGTGATCGCCTATGTAAGAGTATTCAATGGAAAAGTGGATATGAAGGGACAGTTCCTATTAATGTCCAATCAGGTAGAAACCGATCCGATCGAAATCGGCATATTCGCACCCGGTATGAAGCCGGTGCAGGTACTTTCAACTGGCGATGTGGGTTATATCGCCACCGGATTGAAAACCGTAAAAGACTGCCGGGTTGGGGATACGCTAACAGATAAGAATGATCCGGCAAAGCACAGTCTGCCCGGTTATAAACATCCCAAACCCATGGTTTTTGCCGGAGTGTATCCTGTGGACGGTGAAGACTACGATGATCTGAAGGATGCTCTGGCAAAACTTCAATTGAATGATGCTTCCCTGGTCTATGCTCCTGAAACATCACAGGCGCTGAATTTTGGTTTTCGCTGTGGTTTTCTGGGTCTTTTCCATATGGAAATTTTTCAGGAGCGGTTAGAGCGCGAATATGATATGGATATCGTCCTGACCGCGCCCACGGTGGAATACAAGGTGATCCTGCGAACCGGGGAAGAGGTTCTGATCGATTCTCCCGCCATGCTCCCGGAGGAATCGACTATCGAAGAAATTAGAGAACCATGGATGGATCTATCTATATTCACCCCCACCGAGTTTTACGGAGCAGTGATGGAACTGGTGAAGCGTAGACTTGGAAATTTCGTTTCACAGGAGTATCCGTCTCCCAACCGCGTACAATTGAATTTTGAGCTCCCGCTTTCAGAGATGATCGTGGATTTCTTTGACGAGTTGAAGTCGAAAACCCGTGGATACGCCTCAATGGATTATTCGTTCAAAGATTACCGCGCCAGCAATCTGGTAAAACTGGAAGTATTGATCGGTGGTGAGCCTGTGGATGCGCTTGCCAGTATTGTGCATAAAGATAATGCTTATCATCTTGGACAGAAACTGGTCACAAAACTGAAAAACCTGATCCCGCGGCAATTATTCGATGTTGCCATTCAAGCATCAGCAGATGGACGGATCATTTCTCGCGCTAATGTTAAAGCCATGCGTAAAGATGTGCTCGCGAAATGCTACGGCGGTGATTTGACCAGAAAGAAAAAGCTGCTGGAAAAGCAGAAAAAAGGGAAGAGACGCATGAAGATGGTGGGGAATGTGGAGATCCCGCAGGAAGCATTTATGGCAATTCTGAAACTGGGAGATGAATGAGATGCCCGAACAAACGACCTCTCGAAATTCCTGGAAACGCTGGCTGCCCGGTCTGGTGGTCAGTGTCGTGGTCATTTATGTGCTGATCCGTTTGATCGATATGAATGCACTTCTTCTAGCACTGCAGAAGATAAATTACCTGTATGTGATTGCTGCATTCTGTTTTATGCTGCTGGCGACCATTGCAAGGGCGGCTGCCTGGCGGGAACTGTTGGGAAGAAAAATTCGTTTAATTGATGCATTTTATATTGTCAACGAAGGCTATCTCTTGAATCAAATTATTCCCCGTTCCGGTGAAATAGGGCGCGCACTTCTGGTAAACAGTGTAATAGAGATGAATTTTTTCCAGTCTCTTTCGACCGTCATCATCGAACGCGCCATTGATCTGGGAATTGTTGCGATAATGTTCCTGGCTACCATTGGGGATGCACTGACAATGGATTGGATTGTCCCCATTGCAATTACCATTCTGTGTATTGTGGCTGCAGGTTTTATTTTCCTGTTCTGGGCGATCAAGAAAAAAGATGTGGTAGAACGCTGGATGGAGCGTGTGGATCAAAAATCTGCATTTTTCAAGAAATATATTTCTCCCAATTTGAGCGCGATCATTAATGGCGCGGAAGTGATCCAAGATCCCAGAAGGATTTTCATGGCAATCTTCTGGATCATCATATGCTGGCTTTTCTGGATCCTGGTATCTGTGGTCCTGATGATCAGCTTTGTGGGAAATCAGCCTTTCTGGTGGGCTGTATTTATACAGTCCGTACTGGCGCTTGGAATCGCGCTGCCTTCAGCCCCGGCTGGATTAGGCGTGTATGAGGGCACCCTGGTGGCAGCGATGACCGTGCTCTCTGTTGAAAAGGAAACCGCGCTGGGTTTTGCGATCATTATGCACATGGTACAGCTGATATCGATCGCAGTTCTTGGAATATACAGTCTGGTGAAACAGGGTAATTCACTTACTTCATTGATCGAAAAGGTTATGGATAGACTGCGAAAAAAGAAGGAGTAGTAAGGAACGATGGCTTATCAATACTTGATCACCGGTGGGGCAGGATTCATTGGATCGAATTACGCCCATCGACTGCTGGAAAGAGGAGAAGATGTGACCATCTTCGATAATCTTTCAAGAGAAGGTACGGAGAAAAATTTGGAATGGCTGTATATGCAGCACGGCAAGAATGCCTTTCAGTTCATCCAGGGAGATGTGCGTGACAGGGAAGCCATTGAAGAAGCTGTATCCGGAAAACAGGTTATTGTTCATCTGGCGGCACAGGTAGCGGTTACCACTTCGGTGACCGATCCGCGCGAAGATTTCGAGATCAATGGGCTGGGTACGTTCAATACACTGGAAGCTGCACGAAAAATAAATGAAAAACCCATCGTGCTGTATGCTTCCACCAACAAGGTATATGGTGGTATGGAAAATGTGCTTGTAAAGGAAGAACCCACCCGTTATGCTTATGTGGATTTTCCAAAAGGCATCAGTGAGCTTTATCCTCTGGATTTTCATTCACCCTATGGCTGTTCAAAGGGCTGCGGCGACCAGTATGTGCGTGATTACCAGCGTATGTATGGGATCCGGTCGGTGGTATTCCGCCAGAGCTGCATTTACGGAACACGTCAGTTTGGTATTGAAGATCAGGGCTGGTTAGCCTGGTTTGTGATCGCAGCCGTTCAGAACAAGCCCATTACCATCTATGGAGATGGAAAACAGGTGCGCGATGTGCTTTTTGTGGAAGATCTATTGAACGCTTATGATGCTGCTGTTGCCAATATCGATCAGGCAGCAGGTGAAGTATTCAATGTGGGAGGTGGACCAGCCAACACCATTTCTGTTTGGAAGGAATTTGCCCCCATTTTGGAAAAGAAACTGGGAAAGAAGATACCTACCGAAATATCCACCTGGCGTCCGGGTGATCAAAAGATCTATGTTTCGGATATCAGCAAGGCGAAGGACATTCTACAATGGCAGCCCAAAGTTGGTGTTGATGAAGGAATCTCCAGATTGGTAGAATGGGTTGAGAGCATCCCATCTGATTGACCGGCATGAAGATATTAATTGAGCTTACCTACTATCGACCACATACCAGTGGTCTGACCATCTATGCCGAACGACTGGCAAAAGCGCTGGCAAAACGCGGGCATCAGGTAACGGTATTGACTTCCCAGTTTGATAAGAATCTGGCACGCGAAGAGTGGATGGAAGGGGTGCATGTCATCCGCCTGCCGGTGCTGGTCAGGATCAGCAAGGGAGTGGTGATGCCTTCTCTTGGGCGAATGGCGACGAAATTAGTGAAAGAGCATGACGTCATTCAACTCCATTTACCCCAGATCGATGCAGCCGGGATCGCGTTACGAGGGAAAATCTGGAAGAAACCTACCGTACTTACTTATCACTGCGATCTGCGCATGCCGTGGGGCATCTTGAGCTGGTTAGCCAACCAGGGTGTGCATATGATGAACAATCTGGCTGCCTTATTCAGTGATCGCATCATTACCTATACTCAGGACTATGCAGATCATTCTCCTTATTTACGTCGATTTCATAAAAAGCTGCGCATCATTTCCCCGCCGGTAGAACTGCCGGCAGCAGCGGATCTTGAGATCAAGAAATTTAAAAAGAAGAACAATCCCTCTGACAAACATCCGATCATTGGCATGGCAGCTCGTTTTGCTTCTGAAAAGGGCGTAGAAATTCTCTTGAATGCGATGCCGCAGGTGCGGGAAGTTTTCCCGCAGGCAGAGGTGTGGTTTGCCGGACCCTATGAACATATCATGGGCGAAGAGGCATATTTCAAACGACTGGAGCCCACCATTCAGAAACTGATCCAGGAAGGCGCCTGGAAATTCATGGGTTCCCTCACACCGGAACAGATGGCTGTCTTTTATCCCAATATCGATATGCTGGTTATTCCCAGCCTGAATTCCACCGAGGCATTTGGATTGGTGCAGATCGAAGCCATGCTGAATGGAAAACCGAGCATTGCCTCCAATCTGCCGGGAGTACGCCAACCCCCTCAATGCCATAATATGGGGAAGGTTGTAGAGATTGGCGATGCCCATGGATTGGCGGATGCGATCATCGCCATTGCCAGAGATCCCGGACAGTATAAAGCGGATAGCAAAAAGATCAAGGCGATGTATACTCCTGATGAAATTGCCAGACAGTATGAAATTCTCTTTGCTGAGATAATGGATGAGATCAAGGATGAAAGCAGAACAAACAGCGATTGAGAAAAAGGATTTTCTCTGGGAAAATCTAAAACGGCTGCCGTATTTCAGGTCATTCCTGCGGGCGGTGGAAAGCCGTTTCTATGAAGATATATCCCTGAAAGAACCGGTTCTGGATGTGGGTTGCGGTGACGGCATCTTTGCCGAGATCACCTTTGCAGAAAAGATCACGGTTGGTTTTGACCCATCCCTGCAAAGCCTGTGCGAGCCGGCGAACCGGAAAGCCTACGATAACATTCTGCAAGCAGAAGGTGCATTCATCCCCTTTGCCGATGGATCTTTTTCCACCGTTATCAGCAACTCGGTTCTGGAGCATATCCCTGACCTGGATGTGGTGATCCCTGAAATACGGCGGGTGTTGAAACCGGGCGGACTTTTTGTATTTTGTGTACCCAATGACAATTTGTTGAAGAATCTATCAATTAGCAATGGGCTGGATGCAGTTGGACTGCATTCTCTCGCCAACGCTTATCGAAAGTTCTTCAACACCATTTCCCGCCACCACCACGCAGATCCCTACACGGTATGGCAGAAGCGCCTGGAAAGAAGCGGTTTCACGATCGAAAAATGGTGGAACTACTTTTCACCGCATAATCTGCATACCCTCGAATGGGGCCATTATTTGGGACTGCCCTCATTGATCAATAAAAAGGTTTTTGGCAGGTGGATCCTATTTCCTTTTCATGGAAATCCTTTCATTCCGGAAAAAAGATTGCGAAAACAGTACGACAAGGATCCCGTTCATCCTGAAGGCAGTTATACTTTCTATATAACCAGAAAGGATTAAATGCCCGAGAAAGAACCCAGTTTACTGGACTACCTGAAATCCCTGATCGATTTTCAACCAGACAGGTATCGTGAATATCTTCGCGAACCTGAAAAAGAAGAGCTGCTCTCTGAAGATAAACCAGTAAAGAAAAAAGAAAAATATCAATTTCCTTTTTTACCTTTCATTGCCCTGGCTTTCGCATTGATGGGGCAATATTTTCTGGAACCGGCACACCGCAATACCAATACCGGCATTGTTTGTTATGGGACAGCAGGAATTGTTCTACTATCTTTCTTCTTTGGTAATCGTGTGAATTATCAGGCAGGAAAGATAAAAGAAAAAGCATGGCTGGTATCGCAGGATGTGCGTATGCAGTACCTTTTTCCGGCTACCATCTTCCTTGCAGCCGCTTTTTGGTTCTTTCAGGATAATCAATTCACTCTATTCAATGTGACCTTATGGGTGATCGGATTGGTGCTGTTTATCCTGGCATTCTGGGAAAAGCAGGAGGGACCCCATTCAAATCGAAAGAAGCCCGACCTTTTCATTCTTCTGATTATTGGGGGAGTTCTGATAAGCATTTTCTTCCGCGTCTATGATCTTCAAGGGGTTCCCTCTGAAATGTTCAGCGACCATGCAGAAAAACTGCTGGATGTAGCCGATGTGCTGGATGGGGATACCTCGATCTTCTTTGTACGCAATACCGGCAGGGAACCGCTGCAGTTCTATCTGACCGCGGCGATCATCAAGATTTTCAACACTGGGATCTCTTTTTTAAGTCTGAAGATAGGGACTGTGCTGGCAGGACTGCTGACACTGCCTTTTATTTATTTAATTGGAAAAGAACTGGGAGGTAAGTGGACCGGACTGGCTGCGCTTGTATTGGCAGGGATCGGCTACTGGCCCAATGTGATCTCGCGTGTAGCACTGCGTTATGCTTTTTATCCTTTGTTTACGGCGGCGGTTTTTTATTTTCTCATCCGTGCACTGCGCACCCGGCAGCGTAATGATTTTCTGCTGACCGGATTGATGCTGGGATTGGGACTTTACGGTTACAGCTCGGCGCGTTTTCTCCCCATTGTGGTAACCGCAGCGTTCCTCATTTATTCTTTTAGATTAAAAACAAAACAGGAAAAAAGCCATCTATGGTGGATGTTCCTGCTGGTAGCATTGACCGCCTTTCTGGTTTTTCTACCGCTTTTCCGCTATTTAATAGAAAATCCTGAAATGTTCAGCTATCGAGCATCAACACGGCTGTTCCCGATCGAGCAGGATTATACCGGCAATCCGCTGCTTATCTTCTTGAGCAATTTCTGGAACGCGGTCACTATGTTCTTCAATGATAACGGTGTGGTATGGGTGCATTCAGTAACCCATCGACCGGCGCTGGATTTGGTCAGTGCAGCTTTCTACTTCATAGGAACATTCTTCGCGTTATGGCAGGTTGTCAGAAAAAAGAACTGGCTGGCAGCTGCAATACTGGTCTCAATTCCTCTATTACTGATGCCTTCCATCCTTTCGCTTGTTTTCCCCGATGAAAATCCCTGCCTGAATCGAACCGGGGGTGCTTATATAATGGCATTTGTTCTGGCTGGCTACGGGTGGGTGCAGATGGCGCAGATATTTCTGGGTGAAAATACGAGCAAGCTTAAAAAAAGCTGTATCATCGTCTTGAGTCTGATCTTTGTGGTCATCAGTGGAATTCAAAACTACGATCTGGTTTTCAATCAGTACCGCGAGCAGTATGACCTCAACATCTGGAATACCTCGGAGATCGCTGCCGAGATCAATCGTTTTTACCAGGAGGGCGGAGCGGTGGATAATGCTTTTGTGGTGCCGTATCCTTACTGGGTAGATACACGCCTGGTGGGTATCAATGCCGGGCTGCCGCGCAAAGATTATGCCCTCTGGTCAGAAGACTTCGGGTCGATCAAAAAGGAACCCGGAAACTATCTTTTCATTCTGAAACCGGAAGATGTGGAAACGGTGGAATTACTGCAGAGACTGTTCCCTGACAATACGCTGTATACTTATGTTTCAGATATTCCGGGTAAAAACTTCATTGAAATACGAGTGCAAAATTAGAGATCATCTGGAAATCCTATGAAGAAGACGTTCCATTCAAAATATGTACAAATAATCCTTCTTGTCCTGATCCTTTTCGTAAGTGGATTTTTACGCATGCGGGACATGAAATGGGATGAGAACTATCATCTCCATCCGGATGAGCGCTTTTTAACGATGGTAGAAAACAGTATTTACCCCGTCCATTCACTCAGCGAATATTTCGATACCAGCACTTCTACTTTAAACCCTAACAATATGGGGCATACTTTCTTCGTCTACGGAACCTTTCCAATCTTTCTGGTACGATATGCGGCTGAATGGTTCCAGCAAACTGGATATTCAGAGGTTCATATCGTAGGCAGATATCTTTCCGCGATATTTGATCTGGGTGTGGTTTTGCTGGTCTATTTCATCGCAGAAAAGCTGTTTAAAAAACCATTCCTCAGCCTGTTGAGCGCTCTGTTTTATGGATTGGCAACCTTATCGATCCAGCAATCGCATTTCTTTACCGTTGATACCTTTGCCAACTTTTTTGTAGCAGCGGCGCTGTATCTGGCGATCTGTATCTTTTCTTTATATAAAGATAAGAAAGCTGCGGATGAAAAGAAAGCCGCCGTACAGGATCGCTGGCTGCATGTGTTTTTTGGATTCATCGCCGGGTTGGCAGCCGCTTCCAAGATCAACGCGGTGATCTGCGTGCTCCTGCTGCCGCTGGCAGATATTTTACGCGATTATCCGGAATTGAAGCAGTCGCCGCAAAAGCGTACACAAACGCTGATCGATCTGGCTGTGGCTGCCTTTGTGTGTCTGCTCACTTTCCGAATTTTTCAACCCTATGCTTTTCAGGGTCCCGGTTTCTTTGGATTTTCCCTTAACCAGAACTGGCTGAACAACCTGCGTGAACAATCCATCTACAGTTCGGGGGATATTAATTATCCTCCCTCCGTGCAGTGGGCACGCCGACCGTTCTATTTCGCGTGGCAGAATATGCTGCTGTGGGGCTTTGGGCTGCCGATCGGTATTCCTGCACTCATTGGATTGCTGGTAATAGGGTGGAAGATTATCAAAGGAAATTGGAAGCCTTATTTCTTGTTGTGGATCTGGATCGTGCTGTATGGCGGAT
This sequence comes from Anaerolineaceae bacterium, assembly GCA_963674975.1. Lineage (GTDB taxonomy): Bacteria > Chloroflexota > Anaerolineae > Anaerolineales > Anaerolineaceae > UBA4781. Next base: position 542,194 of record OY771913.1, on the reverse strand, counting down.
GGCAGAGTCAGGTGTGGAATCCGACCATGCGCTATATGCTGTATGTTTACCCGGGTCTTGCCATCTGTGCTGCCTGGCTGGTGGTGAAGGCGGTGGACTGGCTGCTCAAAGAGAAAAGAATATTCAAGGTCATTCTGGCAGGCTGCCTGCTGGCAGTGCTGCTGGGTGGAAGTGCAGCCTGGGCGTTCAGCTTTTCAGAGATCTATACCCGACCGGTTACGCGTGTGGCAGCCACGGAGTGGATCTATAAAAATGTGGAAGGTCCTATCAATCTGGAAATTGCTGCTATAGATGAAGATTACAGCCAGGCGCTGTCATATCCTCACTATATCGACCTCACGCTGACCAATCCCATCACGTTTACGTTCTCTCCCGCACAGGATCAATCGATCTCTGCGCTCCTTTTTACGAAGATCCAGAATACTTCCGGTCAATTTGAAAACCAGGCGCTTACTGTGAATCTGTATGTGATCGGCGACGGAGAACCGGTGCTTTTACAGAGCACCCTGGTTTCTCTGGTGGATTGGAATGACAGTAATGTGATCAATTCTCAACTGGTGATGTTTCCCTCTGTTCAGACAGTGCAGCAGGATAAAGAATATCAGGTGGAGGTAGAGCTATCCGGTCAATCTGCCGAGCTGCGCTTCTATGGGTTTGTTCAAACCAGTGGTTATGATGCAGATTCCAACAGCCTTACAGAAACGATTTTCGAATGTGCCCCCTCCCTTTCTCAGATGGGCATCTGTACGGTGCAGTTCACTCCTTTCGAGGAGGGAATGTTAACCGGTGTAACACTTTTCCGTGTTCTGGATTGGGAAGGAAGCCAAGAGGAAAAAGAGATCCGCGTTCGCATCCAATCTATGGATGCAGAGGAGAATGCTCTTGCGACCGGAACACTGACTTCTTCATTCAATGAAAAACAGGATTATCGAGGGAGTGAATATACGATCACCCTTGACGAGCCTATCTTACTTCAGCAGGGGAAAGTCTATTCATTGACCCTGGAAACAGACCAGGGAGTGGGAAATCTAGCGATCTATGGCAGCAAACGCTTGAACGAGAGTTCATGGGATGATGGGCTGCCGCTGTATATGTTTGGATATGATCCCTTCAATGAAAATACGGGCGTATATTCTTCTGATCTGAATCTGGAACTTTATTACGATGATGACGCAAGTAAGCTGGAGCGTTTCTACACTTCTTTGGAAGAAGCGGATTATATCTATATCACATCCAACCGGCAGTGGGGCAGCACCACCCAGATCCCGGAACGTTATCCGCTGAATATGGCGTATTACCGCGCGCTGCTTGGCTGCCCGGTGGATCAGGATCTGCAGGATTGCTACCGCGACGCACAGCCAGGCATGTACAGCGGGGAACTGGGCTTTGAACTGGTGGAGGTCTTCCAATCAGAACCTGTCATCGGGAATCTCACTATCAATACCCAGTATGCCGAAGAAGCATTTACGGTTTATGACCATCCCAAGGTGCTCATTTTCAAGAAGAGCGACTCTTTTGATATGGCTACCGTGCGCTCGATATTGGGGAAAGTGGATTTGAGTAAGGCGATGTATCTCACCCCGGCGGCAGCCAGCGAGACGCCCGGTGATCTCTCCCTGACCGAGAGTCAGGAAGAAATACAAACCAGCGGGGGCACATGGAGTGTATTATTCTCGCGTGATTCACTTCTAAATCAAAATCAATTTGTGGGCATTCTGGTGTGGTATCTGGTTCTTTTCCTACTGGGCGTGGTGGTGTATCCGACCACCCGTGTGATTTTCAGGGGTTTGAAAGAAAAAGGGTATGCTTTCTCCCGCCTGTTTGGAATGCTGCTGCTGGCATTTTTAGTGTGGCTGCTTGGTTCTCTATCAGTGCCCACGGAACGCTGGTTGATCAGTCTGACATTTACAGGCGTACTAGGCGTCAATGCCTGGTTATATTGGAAAGATCGAACTGCCATTCAGCAGGAATTCAAGGAAAACCGGCAATATTTCCTGCAGGTAGAAGCGGTTTTTCTCGCTTTCTTTATCTTCTTTACGCTCATCCGGCTGGGAAATCCTGACCTGTGGCATGAATATAAGGGTGGGGAAAAGCCTATGGATTTTGCCTACTTCAATGCTATCGTGAAAAGCACCGTTTTTCCTCCTTACGATCCCTGGTATGCCGGTGGGTACATCAACTACTACTATTTCGGTTCCCTGATTGCAGGCATCTATACCAAATGGCTGGGAATCATTCCTTCGATTGCTTACAACTTTTCTCTGGCGGCTTTCTTTGCGTTCGTGGGAACGGCTGCTTTCGGCATCGGTTGGAATTTTCAATCGAAGCGGCTTGAAAATAAAACGGATAAGAAGAAGTTTTCTCCGTTCATGGCAGGCATCATCTTTGCGGGTGCTGTCTTGATCATTGGCAATCTTGGAACACTGAATATGATTTTCGGAGGTTTCAAGCAGATCGCGATCAATGCCGGACTGCAGACGGGCAGCGGTATCTTCGCTTCCTTTACCGCGGGGGTCAAGGGGCTTTTCCTGTGGTTGAAAGGCACGAAATTTGCCTATTACCCCGGCGATTGGTACTGGATCCCAAGCCGCACCATTCCGGGAGAGGCGATCACGGAATTCCCTTATTTCACTTTTTTGTATGGCGATCCGCACGCGCATCTCTTTGCCTATCCGATCACACTAATGGCTCTGGGATTTGCCCTCTCCATCGTTTTCAGACAGAAGAAGTATGACGGGCATAAAGATCACGAATGGCTGGTTGTACTGTTGGGCGGCGGGCTGATCGTGGGATGCCTGGCAGCAGTCAATACCTGGGATTACCCGGTGTACTTGTTGTTCGGAATGATCGCCATCATCTATGAACATTTCAAGCAGAAGCGCTATTACCCGGATATCTTCCCGCAGTTTTCTCAGATCATGAGAATTGTGATTTCCTGTACGATCTCCCTGCTGCTCTTCGCTGGTTCGAGCTATCTATTCTTCCAGCCTTACCACAGCGCGTACGGAGCAGGCTACACCAGCATTCAGGGTTGGACGGGTACGCATACACCGCTGGTTTCCCTGATCGTGCATTGGGGTATCTTCCTGTTCTTCATCATTTCCTGGTTGATCCTCAAGACGCGCGACTGGCTGGCAGAGACCCCCATTTCTTATCTCAAAACACTGCGTTCCAATCAACCTTTTTTATGGGTGGGGGGATTCGTCCTCTTCGGAATGCTGGTCTGGCTGTTAGCGAAAGGGGTGATGATCGCGCTGGTTATGCTGCCGCTGCTGGTATGGACGTTTTTATTGTTCATCAACAAAAGGACATCTTTGTTTGATTGGGTCATTCTGCTTTTCCAGTTAGCAGGGTTTGCCATGATCCTGATGGTAGAGGTGATTGTGTTAACCGGTGATGTGGGTAGGATGAACACGGTTTTCAAATTCTACCTGCAAGCCTGGACTTTCCTTGGTATTAGCGCTGCCTATAGCTTTGTGGACCTTCTCCCGCGTTTATGGAAACCCGTTGTGTCAGATTGGAAGAAAGCCTGGCATATTTGCGGTATTCTGCTGGTGGGGTGTGGACTGCTTTTCCCGATCGCTGCCAGCATGGATAAGATCACCGACCGCATATCCGATAACGTCCCGTTGACTCTGGATGGCATGGATTATATGCAGTCCTCGATCTACTGGCAGGATGGGATCGAAATGGATCTGGAACAGGATTATCAAGGAATCCTGTGGATGCAGGAAAATATCCAGGGTTCTCCGGTGATCGTGGAAGGCACCGCGTCGCTCTATCAGTGGGGAAATCGTTATTCTATCTATACCGGTTTACCTGCCGTGATCGGGTGGGACTGGCATCAGCGTCAGCAGAAAACTATTCTGCCCTCCAACTGGGTCACAGACCGCATTACGGAAGTGGAAGCATTCTACAACACGACCGATGTGGAAGCCGCCCGTAGTTTTCTGGATAAATATGAGGTGAAATATATTGTGGTGGGGCAGCTGGAACGCATCCGCTACACTGAAGAGGGGCTGCAGAAATTCACTGCCTATGAAGGTGTTTATTGGAGGACGGTTTTTTCATATAAAGATACAATTATCCTGGAAGTGATGGAGTAAAGAATGACTGTTCAAATCATTACCTGGTACCTCATTCTGCTGGGTCTGGGATTACTCAATTACCCGGTTACCAGTTCTTTGCTTCCAAAGTTAAAAAGCAGGGGATACGTATTTTCAAAGATCATCGGTTTGCTGTTATGGGGTTTTTTATATTGGATCGCGAATATCTTCCAACTGCTTCCCAATTCAATTGTTGGTGCAATCGCAGCTCTGATGTTGGTCGCAGCTTTGAATGGGTGGATCTATTTCCATAAAAAAGAGGAAATTAAAAAAGCAATTTTAGAAGGGAAAAGCTATATCCTGATGGTGGAACTGCTTTTCCTGGTATCTTTTGTGGCAGCCAGTATTTTACGTGCCATGTCACCCGCTGCATCAGGGACGGAAAAGCCAATGGAACTGGCATTCATCAATTCCATTCTTGAAACCCCCGCTTTCCCGCCCAACGATCCCTGGTTATCGGGTTATGCCATCTCCTATTACTATTTTGGCTATCTCATGGTGGCGTTGCTGGCGAAGATCAGCGGTGTTGCCGGGGGAGTGGCTTTCAATCTGGGTATTGCTGTTTGGGTGGGGCTGATCTGTACAGCTTCTTATGGAATCCTGTATGATCTGCTGCATGCTTATTTCGCGCATAAACAGAAGAAGCCCGAAAAGATAAAAAGCAAGCTGCTGTGGTTGAGTTTCTTCGCTCCTATTCTGCTGCTGGTGGTCAGCAATGCAGAGGGCGGATTAGAAATGCTGCACGCTTCCGGGGCATTTTGGAGTACGGATGCCGAAGGGAACCAGCAGTCTACATTCTGGGAATGGCTGGATATTCAAGAATTGAATGAACCACCAGCTGCAGATTTGCAGTGGATCCCACAGCGATCGGGCGGAAACTGGTGGTGGCGTGCTTCACGAGTGATCAGCGATTATGATGCGGCGGGGAATTTTCGCGAGGTGATCGATGAAATTCCAGCTTTTACTTTTTATTTAGCTGATCTGCACCCGCACGTGCTTTCGATCCCATTCTTTCTGCTTGTAGTTGGAGCTGGTTTGAACCTGTTTTTGGGCGGAAGTACGTGGCTGGAGGAATCACACCATTGGAAGGAGATGCTCAGGCGGTGGGAATTCTGGCTGACCGCAGTTCTTTTGGGCAGTATTCTTTTCCTGAACACCTGGGATTTCCCTGCCAGTTTTGGATTGTTTGCGCTGGTAATTCTGCTGCGCATTCTGAAAGAAAAGGGCTGGAATGGGGACGCATGGAAAGAAGCACTCTGGAAAATTGTCCTCATGGCTTTTACTTCCATGCTTGTCTATCTGCCCTTCTTCTTAGGATTTTCATCGCAGGCGGGCGGCATTTTGCCCAGCTTACTGTACAACACGCGCGGAGTGCAGTTCCTGGTTATGTTCTTTCCTTTCCTTTTCCTGCTGCCCGGTTATCTGTTCTGGTCCAACCGAAAAGAAAAATCTCCCGATAAAAAGATCCTTCCTTATTTCTTGATCTTCGTTCTGCTGATCTCTCTTTTCTGCCTGCTTTTCCCGGCAGTCAAGCAGCTTGCTGTTTCTCTCTGGATAAGGCTGCAGGAGTGGAAAGGGAAGTTTGCCAGCCAGCTCAGCCAGGTAATTCAGCGCGCGCAGTCTTTTGCCGCGATCTATGGGGCAAATGATATCAAAACGCTTATGCAGTTAACCTTCAGCAATCGCATGCGGGATTCAAGTGTTGTGATCGTGCTGCTGGTATTCCTGTATCTGGCACTGCGTTTCCTATTCCGTTCATCGAAAGAGGAAAAGGTTCCCGAAACTGATCCCTCTGAGCAAAAAGCGCCCATCCATGATTTTGTGCACCTGCTTCTATTCGTAGGGGCGGGTTTATGCCTGATACCGGAATTCTTTTTCCTGGTGGATGTCTTCTCCGATCGCATGAACACGATCTTCAAATTTTATTTTCAAGCCTGGATCCTGTTTTCGCTGGCTGGGTCATTCATTCTGGTAGTACTGTGGAATGAATGGAAAAAGGCGGGCGGTGTCGTCTTTCGTGTTTTCTCGATTCTGATTTTGCTGATCTGCAGCACCTATACATTTTTCATCTATCGCGATCGCATTCGCTATACCAGCCCGGAAAATTGGACGCTGGACGGCACAATCTATATGAATTGGAGCAATCCGGGGGATATGGCGGTTGTTGAAAAGCTTCAAACGCTGCCGTATGGAGTGGTGGTCGAAGCGGTTGGAGGAAGCTACAGCGGGTATGCACGCATAGCTACTCTCAGCGGCTATCCCAATGTGTTGGGCTGGCCCGGTCATGAAGTTCAATGGCGGGGTGGTTATACTGAAATGGGCTCGCGGAAATCGGATATCCAGACGCTCTATGAGACCTCCGAATGGTTGATCGCACAGCCGATCCTTGAACAATATGACATACGCTATGTTGTGGTGGGATACCTGGAGCGGAATACCTATGCGGTGGATGAGCAAAAATTCATAGAGAATCTTACGCTGATGTCGCAGGAGAACGGTACGGCTTTATACAAGGTTCCATAGAAGGATGAATCATGAAAATCTTTGAAAAATTGACGCTTACACATCTGATATATATTGTGATCCTGATCACTGCGATCACCTTTCGTATGGTGAACCTTGATACGGTATCTCTTACCAATGAAGAAGCCCGCTCTGCTTTGTGCGCGTTGGATGTGAACCGGCAGAACTGCGGGGATGTATCTGCCCTGTACACCTTTTTCACCGATATCATCTTCAAGCTTTTCGGTGACACGAATTTTACAGCCAGGGTCTTTCCTGCTTTGATCGGAAGTCTGATCGTCTTGATCCCCTATCTTCTGCAGCCCCTCGTTGAAAGAAAAGCAGGCATGGTACTGGCGGTATGCCTGGCACTCGATCCGATCCTCATACAAACCTCCCGCACAGCCGGTGGACTGATGCCGGGTATCGTTTTAATCCTCTTTGCGCTGGTTTTTCTGTTGAAACGAGATTGGCGCACTGCGCTGATGATCGCGGCATTTGGTTTGCTGTCCGGCTCAGCGTTCTGGATCGGTTTGGTTATATTAGGATTGGCATACGGAGTAACCTGGCTGCTGACGCGTAAACAAATTCAGGAAGAAGATATTGTGTTTGTACTTCCCGAAAGAATACAGAGCACCAAGAAGAATAGAAATATCGTTTTAGCCCTGTTTCTCCTGTGGGTGGTTATCTGCACCCGTTTACTGTCCGATACAGCCGCTCTCCTCTCTCCGTTCCAGTCCCTGCTGACCATTTTCCCCTCTGCAGCCGGTGGGAGCGCTGAGTATGCCCTTGCAACGGATGTGCGGATGGTAGTCTTCCTGCTGTACAGTTCCTTCGGGTTGGTTTTCTGTATTATCGGTATTTTCCGTGGAAAGCCGGAGCAAAACAGGCGCAATCTTTTCTTGATCCTGTGGATCATTTTCGGATCGATAGTCTTCTTGATCCCGCAGTTTTCATTTCAGCAAGCAGCATGGGTCTGCATTCCGCTGTGGGTTTTTGCCGCAGAGAGCATGCTTGCTGCCGGAGAGAAAACAATACGAACATGGAAGAAGAATATCATTCCGATCTTGATCGGGGTGGTGATCCTGGTGTTCCTTTCTCTTCAGGTCATCCGGCTGCATTATTTATTATCCGTTGGTCTGGATCTTTCCAGGAATATAGCTTTGTTGATGGCTCCCATTGTTTTATGTATCCTTTTTATACTCTTATATGGATATGGGTGGTCGATGCAATCCGCCCTGCAGGTGGTTTCCACACTCTTCCTTTTATGTGCTGTGTTTTCTCTGCTGCAGAACGCAAGTCATGCAGCAGATATTAGCGGTACCTATGAATATGAACTGGTGCGGGATGGACCTTATTCCAAGAATGAGGATATTTTATTGACGGAGATGGAGAGCTTTCGAACAGAGAATGATATTCAGCTTGAAAATATGACTGTGGCGCTGTCTCTGGATGAGAAATCGGAAAGCCTGGAATGGATGCTGCGGAATTATGTGGTGGATGGGATCGGTGATATCGAGAACATTCCGGAAAATAAATATGAAGTTTATATCCTTGATGCGGATACACAGCCATCTTTTAATTCGCATGAAAGTGAAATTTTGTTCCTTTCGAGTGATGTAGCCTGGGTTCAAAAGGATTTTTCTGGCTTTCTACCCGATCAGATATTAGAATGGTTAATATATCGTACATCTGATGTGCGGGTAAGCAGTTATATGGTGTGGTTTAAATTTTAGGAATTCTGGAAGGACATATGAAATTGGACGACGTGATCACTATCGATGGACCTGTTGCATCAGGAAAGACAACAGTAGGGAAGCAGCTGGCTGAAAAATTAGGATATCAATTTTTAGATACCGGCATCATGTATCGTGCGGTTACGCTGGCGGTACTGGAAGAAGGGATCGAGCTGAGTGATGAAAATGCAGTCAGCGAAAGAGCAGAACATATGCACATTGATATACTGCCCCCATCGGTTCAGGATGGGCGTCAAAATGATGTACTTATTGATGGGGTTGAAGTAACGAAAAAATTATTCGAAAATAATGTCCGTGATGCGGTTTCTTTGGTTTCTTCATACAAGCGGGTGCGCCAGGCACTAACCGAGAAGCAGCGGCAGATCGGATTGAAGGGAAAAATCGTGATGGTAGGCAGAGATATCGGTACGGTGGTTTTGCCCGATGCCAGCCATAAATTTTTCCTGGTAGCTTCTGTTGAAGAAAGGGCTCGCCGGCGATTCAGCGAGATTAAAGCAGGTGGCAAAAATGCGGATCTGGCAGAGATCCAGCATGCCCTGGAAGAACGGGATAAAAAGGATTCATCACGCGTTCTTGCTCCTTTAAAAGCGGCAGAGGACGCGAAAATTATCAATACGGATGGAAAAACTGCGCAAGAAGTCGTTTCAGAAATAATCAATATGATCTAGAGAGGGAGACAATGTGTGATACCAGCGTAGTACTCAAATCAGCAGCAAAAAATGGAGAGGCTTTCTTTGCCAAAAACTCCGATCGGGAGCCCAATGAAGCACAGGCTCTGGTAATGCTGCCGGCTCATGATTTTTCCAAAGGGGAAACTGTTCGCTGTACCTATATATCCATACCGCAGGTGAATCATACCTATCAGGTACTGCTTTCCAAACCATATTGGATATGGGGGGCTGAAATGGGTGCCAACGAATGCGGTGTAGTGATCGGTAACGAAGCGGTTTTTACAAAACTGCCCGCGAAGAAAGAACCCGGTTTGATCGGGATGGATTACCTGCGCCTGGCGCTGGAACGTTCCAGTACGGCAAAAGAGGCGCTGGAAACGATCACTGGTTTGCTGAAACAGTATGGACAGAGCGGGAACTGCAGTATCGAACATGGTCTGTACTACAACAACAGCTACCTGATCATGGATGGAAATGAAGCCTATGTATTGGAAACGGTTGACCGCATGTGGATAGCTAAAAAAGTGCAGGAATTCTACGCCATCTCTAATGCTTTGAGCATCACCACCGAATGGGATTCTATTTCTGATGGATTGATTGAGGATGCACTGGATCGAAAATGGTGTAAAGATAAGGGCAAATTCAATTTCGCAGAAGCCTATTCTGACCTGATTTTTACGCGTTTCAGCCAGGGTCGCGAACGCCGTCAAAATTCCATGAACTGTATGCGAAATGGCAAAGGGCAGATCGATCTGCTGTTCATGAAAGAACTGCTGCGCTCTCACACCTTGAATCCACAAAAAAGTTTTCCGGATCGCTCATTGACTGCCTGGAATGTCTGCATGCACGCCGGACCGGGACCGATTCGCAACAGCCAGACGACCGGTTCCTTGATCGCACAATTCTCAGGAGAGAACCAGACCTTATGGACAACCGGAACTTCTTCCCCGTGTCTTTCTGTTTTCAAGCCGGTTTGGATGGATGGCGGACTGCCCGATATCGGTCCGGAACCTGGACAGCTCTTTGATGAAAAATCACTCTGGTGGAAACATGAACTGCTGCACCGCAGAGTTCTTCAAGATTTCGCAAATCGACAGCCTATATTGAAAGAACAGATCGAGAACATGGAAGAAAAGATCGATTCCATGATCCCTGCAGGATTGAAGTCAAACATGAAAACAATGCGTCAGATTTCTGATAAGGCTTTTCAGATGGAAAAAGAAGCATTCGATGCTTGGAACAGCATGATCAATTCCGTGGAAAGCGGACATAAGAATGCTGTTTACTATCGGAACTATTGGCAGAAGAATAATGAAAAAGTGAATATACCGGTATAAAATAAAGGATAAAGAAAAATTAATGATTCAGTATGGATATATTCTTACAACAAATCTCCGATAGCTTTTTCCTGAATCTCCCCCAAAGCTGGGTGGATTGGTTGTTGCTTTGTCTCTGGATCACAGTCTTATCCTTTTTCATTCATCGTTTTTCAAAAGAAATCAAACTGGTTGAAACCAATCCAATGGATTGGCTATTCTATATTTTCTTATCTCTTATTTGTTCATCACTCTTTCGCATTGATCTGCTCCCGTTTCATATTCAAGTCTTCCCTTCAAGCATGCAGGTAGGCAATGAATTATTCCTGATCTTTTTCCAGGCTGTTCCCTGGATCGCTGCTGCTGTATTCGAAAAACGATTCCTGAGCATTGTCCTGGCACTTCTTGGAAGCATGGTGTTCAGTGGCTTTTATGAACACACTGTATTTTTCATTCTTCTGATGGTTTCTCTGGCGGTTTTCTTCAACTACCTGTTGTCTGAATTGAATCCCCTGTTTTTACGATTCAAGAGTCATCCGCTGGTTATGCTTGGATTAACCATCGTTTGCGCTTTCCCGCTTTTCTATCTGGAGAAGTATGCAGGTTTTGAAAGTGACCTTCCTCTGCGCCTGGATCTCTGTTTCTATGGTGGTTGGATCTCCTATCTTTCACGGATACTGGAACTGCTGGTAGGCGGATTGACGGCTGAAATTCTGATGCAGAGAAAAGAAAGATCGGATAAAAGAAAACTGTCTGCAGAAAGGGTCCCCGAAGAAAAAAAGATCGTATTTCACCTGGTGGGATTGTTCTATCTGCTGCTGGTAGGAATGACTGTTTTCTGGAATATATCGCGAGCCGGCGCGCTTAATGAATGGAAAGAAACGATCACCAAACGCATCAACCTGCTGGATACAACTATTCTATCTTCCTTTACCTCAAACGCGATACGGATTGATCAATTATCGAGCGACGTTCTTCTTTCGGGAGAAACATTAACAATTCGCGATGAAATTAAACCGCTTTTCCAGCCGGTTCAAAATATTGATCAGTTCTATCTTTTTGATTCTCAGGGAGAACTGCTGTTTTCATACCCACAGATCCAGGAAGAAGAACTTCAGATCTCTGATCAGGAAATTCGTTCTTTTCAAACTGCAGTACAGGGAAATGAAATTCAAGCGGCTTTTTCATCATTTGACACTAATATGATTTTTATGGATGTGCTCTATCCAATTAACGGAAAAGATGCGCAGGTTCAAGCGGCGGTGATCGCAAGAACGAATATGGTAAACAATCCCACCTTGCTGCCGCTGGCAGCTCTGGTTCAATCCTATCAGGAAGAAGGACTTGAAATCACATTTGTCAATGCGCTGCTGAATGCGAGAGTTGATTGGCAATCTACGATTGTATTGAATGATGAATCTGCCGCTTCTGTTTATGCCGCATCCGGTTTAGAGGGATGGGGGATCGAAATGAATATCGGGAAGAAAGCTTTTCTTGATGAGTTTGCATCTTCACAGTTCCCTTATCTATTGACAGCCTTTTTGAGTACACTGCTGATCAGCGGTTTTTACTATATTAAATGGGTCAATCTTGAAAAAGCGATCCTTTCTCTCTCAACACGCTTTTCTTCTGATGGCTCTGAGAATGGAAAACCGCAGTCCGCTGTTTTCTTTCCAAAAGTTGTGCTTGATTTTCTGGATATTTTAAAGGGAATATTTAAACGGTTGGATAAGCGACAGCAGAATACACAAACACTTCTGGAATTATGGCAGAGTTATGGAAACCTGGAATTATTCCATACTACAGCAAAGAAAGCATTGAGTGCTTTTGAAGAGGAAGATACCCTCTTTTTAGAAGTGATGATCAGGAAAAATCAGGATGAGCAGGTTTCTGAACGGTTTGTGCTTTCTACGGAAAAGGGCTTTGAAGATTTCTCCTATCTTGATGAACAGATCATCAATGTTCTGGAAGATCAGGAACAGCTGGTAATCGGGAATACCAGCCGTTTTCACCAGCTGATCAGAGCCATAGGGAAGCCGTTCCCGCAGGCGCTTGTGATCACAAAATTCTCAATTGATGAAGATCATACTGGAATTTTTATTCATGCTTTTCGTTCCATCCATGAATTTTCCAAAGAAAATATCGCCGCGATCAATAAAAATACAGCATCTTTCTTTGAGCAGGTCAGTGATCTTGTTAAGCTGCAGCAGTGGCTGACGGAAAAGAAGATACTGGCGTCTCTCTTTGAAGAATTAAACTATCCATTATTTATTTTTATCGATCAAAAATTGTGGTATGGCAATAAAACCGCATCGGCTTTCCTGAAAATGGATTCTGGTGAAGGGCATACCAGTGTGGAAAAACGGGTGTATGAAAATGAAATATTCAACATCATGCAGCGGAACAGTTCCAGAGAAAAAGCGATTGTTACGAAAGAAATGCCAACCGGTGAAAAATATGAGATCGAGATCCTGAATAGTGATGACCCCGGGATCGGGCGGGTATCTGTTTTACTATTGAAAGATCAAACCCGTGAAAAGAAACAGGAAGAACTCACCCATGACTTCATCACCATGCTCAGCCATGACCTGCGTTCTCCCATCACGATATTGGAGGGGTACTCAAAGATGATCCCGATGGTTGGAAAGCTGAATCCAACCCAGCAGGATTATCTGGAGAAGATCAGGGGCGGTCTGGATACCATTACCAGCCTGGTGGAAGGTATTTTGACGGAAGATCGTATTGAGAAAGGTTCGATCATTAATACCACAGAAATACCGCTGGCGGGCATGATTCGGGATATTGTGACCCAGCTTGATTCACTGGCAAATCAGAAGCGGGTAAAGGTCTCTCTGGTTGAAATGAATCCTGATCTGGCGGTTCAGGGTGACGCCGTTTTATTGAAGCAGGCTTTCTACAATATTGTTCACAATGCCATCAAGTTCTCCGAACTGGATGGTGAGGTTGAGATCAATCTCAATGAGAGCGAAAAAGATATAACGCTGGAAGTACAAAATTCGGGTCCGGGGATTGCCTCTCTGGATATTCCCTTTATCTTCGAGAAATATTATCATCCCAAAGCCGGCGAACAGGGGAATGGAAAGATGGGCGGGATAGGGCTGTATATTGCCAAGTTCATTGTCAATGCCCATAAGGGAAATATATCGGTGGAAAGCGAATTGGGGAAGGGCGCTACTTTTTATATCACACTGCCGAAAAGTATTAAATTAAAATAAGGTTTAAAGAAAATTGTTTTGTAATTAACTAGCGGCATTTTTAATGAAATTCAATAAATAGATATTTCTCTAAATTATGCCTTTTAAAAAATATTTATTGTGAATTTAATCCAAGCAAGATCATGGCGATTATGGCTGATAAAGTTATCATCGCGATAAAGAAAAAGATATTACCCAGAACTGATAAAAATGATTTTCGCCCTAATAATTTCTTGAATTCCTTTTCATTTTCAGTAAGGTTATAAGCAAAAAATTTATATTTTCTTGGCATTAATAAAAAGAAACCAGAGAGAAGGGATAAATTTGTCGAAACTAACAATGTGATCAGTAATGGCACTATGTTTTTCATTTCAGATAGATATGCAGGAAGGCTATCCTTTCCTATTGCCGCGATAGTAAAAAGCAGTCCCAATACAGCAGAAGTACGATCGATCAAAAGTTTACCTGATTCGTCCAGTGTTTCAACTTGAGCCTTTTCATACTGGCAAAGAAGGTCGTAATAAATCTTTTCGTTATCTTTTACCGGTGAGCCAATGGGAATTTGATCACTGCTCATTTGAATCTTTCACAATTTGTAATATAAGTAAAAGTTTCCTCACATTTTAGGTTTTGGCATTTTAGAAGAAGTGTATCGGGTTCTCCTTTTTTATCTGCCTTGATTACTTCATGATTTTCTTTACAAACAATATTTTTATCGAATGTGTTAATATACCCACATTTTGGACATTTTACTTGAAAATATCTATCTTCCTTTTTCATCTTGTTTCTCCTATTTAACCAATTGCTCTAGAATCTCTATTTCTTCTTTTATTTGAGCTTCGGTTGTTCCATTTGCATCACAGGGAAGGCTAGCATTTTGAAGAATAATTATTGCTTTCTTTTTAAATTCCAATGCTTCTGTATAGTTTTTTAAAGTAAAGTTGATGAAAGAAATATTATTTATTACCAAAGCTTCACCAGAGGGATTATTAATTACTTCCATAGTTTGTAGGGCTTGTTCAAGGAATTGAAGAGACTTCTGGTGCTGTTTGTTATTAAAGTATACAAGACCGATATTATTAAGAGTAGTAGCTTCAACAGCGCGGTTACCAGTTTCATGTAAAATCGGTAAAGCTTGTTCAAAGAAATCAAGAGCTTTCTGCGGCTGTCCAATGTTTTGAAATACCATACCGATATTATTAAGAGTAGTGGCTTCAACACCGCGGTTTCCTGTTTCTTGTGTTATTGGAAGAGCTTTTTCAAGGAAATCGAGAGCTTTCTGCGGTTGTCCAGTACTCTGATATATCATACCGATATTATTAAGAGTTGTAGCCTCACCGGAGCGATCTCCTATTTCCTTACTGATAGGCAGAGACAGATCATAGAAGTCAAGCGCTTTCTGCGGCTGTCCAGTACTCTGATAAATCATACCGATATTATTAAGAGTCATTGCTTCACCAGCACGATTTTTCGTTTCACGCATGATAGGTAAAACTTTTTCAAGGAAATTAAGCGCTTTTTGCAGCTGTCCAGTACTTTGATAAATCATACCGATATTATTAAGAGTCATTGCTTCACCAACGCGATTTTTTATTTCACGCATGATAGGTAGAGCCTTTTCAAAGAAATTGAGAGCTTTCTGTGGTTGTCCAGTATTTTGAAATACCAAACCAATATTATTAAGAGTAGTGGCTTCAACACCGCGGTTTCCAGTTTCATGCAAAATAGGGAGAGCTTTTTCAAAGAAAGCACGAGCTTTCTGCGGTTGTCCAGTACTTTGATATATCATACCGATATTATTAAGAGTTGTAGCCTCGCTGGAGCGATCTCCTGTTTCCTTACTGATATGCAGAGTAAAATTATAGAAGTCAAGCGCTTTCTGCGGCTGTCCAATACTCTGATAAATCATACCGATATTAATAAGAGTCATTGCTTCACCAGCGCGATTTTTTGTTTCACGCATGATAGGTAGCGTTTTTTCAAAGAAATCGAGAGCTTCCTGTGGTTGCCCAGTGCTTTGAAGTACTATGCCGATATTATTAAGAGTCATTGCTTCACCAACGCGATTTTTTGTTTCACGCATGATAGGTAGAGCTTGTTCAAGGAAATTAAGAGCTTTCTGTGGTTGCCCAGTGTTTAGAAATATCAAACCGATATTACAAAGAGTCATTGCTTCACCAGCGCGGTTTTTTGTTTCATGCAAAATAGGGAGAGCTTTTTCAAAGAAAGCGAGAGCTTTCTGTGTTTGTCCAATATTTTGAAATACCATACCGATATTGTTAAGAGTAGTAGCTTCAACAGAACGGTTTTTTGTTTCTTGTGTTATAGGAAGAGCCTTTTCAAGGAAAGTGAGAGCTTTCTTTGGTTGTCCAGTACTTTGAAATACCATACCGATATTATTAAGAGTTGTAGGTTCAACGGCGCGGTTTTCAGTTTCATGCAAAATGGGGAGAGCTTGTTCAAAGAAACCAAGAGCTTTCCGTGGATATCCAGTACTCTGATATATCATACCGATATTATTAAGAGTAGTAGCTTCAACAGCGCGGTTACCAGTTTCATGTAAAATCGGTAGAGCTTGTTCAAAGAAATCAAGAGCTTTCTGCGGCTGTCCAATGTTTTGAAATACCATACCGATATTATTAAGAGTAGTGGCTTCAACACCGCGGTTTCCTGTTTCTTGTGTTATTGGAAGAGCTTTTTCAAGGAAATCGAGAGCTTTTTGTGGTTGTCCAATACTCTGATATATCAAACCGATATTATTAAAAGTAGTAGCCTCACCGGAGCGATCTCCTACCTCTCTGAAAATAGGAAGAGCTTGATTGTAGAATACGAGCGCTTTCTGCGGTTGTCCAATGTTTTGAAATACCATACCAATATTATGCAAAGTAGTAGCTTGACCACCGCGATGTTCTGTTTCTTGCATAATAGGTAGAGCTTGTTCAAAGAAAACTAGAGCTTTTTGTGGTTGTCCAATACTCTGATATATCAAACCGACATTATTAAGAGTAGTTGCTTCACCGGAGCGATCTCCTATCTCTTTACTGATAAGCAGAGATAGATTAAAAAAGGCAAGCGCTTTCTGCTGCAATCCGATTGAATGGTAAATACCGCCGATATTATTGAGGGTGGAGGCTTCGCCGGAGCGATCTCCAACTTCTTGGAAACCCCGCAATGATTGTAGAAGATAATCTAGACCTGGCTGCCAGATTCCTGCATGCCAAAGAGACTGACCGAGGAAACTTAAAAAATGATGTTTTTTGTCTTTGAAATAATTAATATCAATTTTAGAAATTTCCGGGTAAATAATTTGGATGAGAAAATGGGGTAACTCCTCAAGATCATATCGATTCGATATAAAACGCACAATATCATAATATGAATTCGCTAAATTAATATTCAATTTCTCTGTATCATGTAAAAGGGGGTGATAATGCTCTAAATAGAGCTTGATCGCTTCTGGTATTTGATAAAATTTATAAAAGCCTTTTTTTGTACGAATCATGAATACGCTTAACCATCCTTTTTCATGGAGGGTATTGATTTGATCAATGGTTATATAGAGATCATCTGATTCATTTTGATCTACGTTGATTATTTTTGCAATGGTTTCTATAGGTAAGGCAGTAGGAATTAATTGCAGCTTAAAAAGGAGTTCTTTAAGAGAATTATTTAAAAATTCTAAACTGGCTTCAAAACAAGCATATAAGGAACGATGACGGTCATCTTCTCCGGAATATCGTTCTTGAGCGTTAGCGAGTACTTCTTTCAAATTGGATAAAAAACTCTGAATATTCATGGATGGTGAAGAATTGAAAGCACCACCCAATAAACGTAAACTGATAGGATGCCCACCAACCTGTCTCGAAATTTCTTTCGCTGTTTGAAAATCGATATATTCTTTTCTGTGAGGTACCCATTCTTCAAATAATTGAGCTCCGAATTTATCTGATAGTCCAATTAATGGTCTGACTTTCTCTTCAGTCCAATTTGTTAATTCCCAGGAAGTTAATAGAAAAGATGTTTTTGTTGCCCGTAGCTGATTTTTAATAAAATTGATTGCGGAAATTGCTTCTTTATCCGAAATATCTGCTTTTTGCAAAACTGTTTCAAAATTATCCAATATTAATAATACATCGTGACGGGATAATAAATGTAAAACTAATTCTTTTGCTTCTTTCGTATTCGCTGCTATTGGACCATTGAACAGTGTTATAAGCTGATCAAGGAAATTTTGGAAAGTGGTAAATTTATCCATACTGATAGCATAAACGCCACCAGGAAAAGCGTACGCAAAACGTTGCGCTGCCTGGCGCGCTAAGGATGTTTTTCCCATACCGGGTCCAGCATGAATGGTGATGAGATGAGAACGTTTAGAGTCAGTTAACCAATTTCCCAATTGCACCATTTCATCATTTCTTCCTTTAAATCCACCTTCTATTGCTGGAAGTTGAAAGAGGTCAATAACAGGATTGTTATCTTTAATAACCGGTTTCCCCTTTTGTTGAAGGAATATATTAGTTAAGGGGGATTTTATTGAAGAATATAAAACAGGGATATCTGCTGCCCATGGCAATGTTCCATTACGAGTGAGCTCTAAACGTGCCTGCCTTACAGAGTTTTCTACTGAATTCCCTCTGGCTAACTCTGAATAAAATGTTTTTGAGAATAAATTTGCGTCATCAATAAAAATAGGAAACTGCATTCCTAATGCATAGGTTATCCCATTTTTTATCAATGAAAATGCAATATTATTCATTTCAGATTGCCCACTGGTTGCGGAAACACAGGCGTTGAGATCAATTAAAAGAGGGATATTTTCTACATAGGATAAGAAGTCTTTTGTAAAAACTTTATCCAGGCTTCCGTTTTTTTTCTCGAAACATAGAAATCCGCTATCTTTTTCTTGCCCACCGTGTCCATTAAAATGAAGAATAATCCCTTTCTTGCCTGTAATTAAAGAGCGCATTTTAGCAAGAGTTGGCGGATTACAGCGCTCAAGTACAATTGGAAATTCAAGCTGTTCAATATCTTGACTTAATTGATCCCATTCTTTTTCACAATTCAGTGGAGTAATGTCATCAGAGAGAGGGGAAGAAAATATTCCAATAATATGGAGATTTTCCGGATTATATCGATAAGTATTTCGTTCTTCAAGTGGCAAACAGCGAACAAATGATAGTTGACAGGTAATAAAATCTCCATCTTGATTCATTAATTCCCATGGAATTGCTTGTAGCGTTGGATCAATGCAAACTAAATTTAAAAATTCTATTTCGCGAAATTGTTTAAATGAAAATTCCTGGTTGTTAAAAACTATTTGAAATAATCTAGATCCCCATTCTTGAATTATTCTATCGCGCTCGTTAGGTTTATCCTGTAAATTCTTATAGAATTGTTCAAGAGATAAGGCATCAAATTCAAATTCGTGCGATTTCTTTCCATTAATTACTACTTGAACAGAACTATTTTTTACCAATTCCAGGATAACTTCCACGTTTTCCCTCCATGAAGCATACAATGAACCAATGAAATAATTATACGAATTTGCAGAGTAAGTGCAAGAATTCTAAGAAAAAAAAGATATAAATATTAATTAGTAATATATCAAAATATGGTATAAAGAATCAACGATCAGGAAATAGCGAAAATGTCTTGTTCATGAAAGGTTAGTCCTTGAAAATAAAAATTGTCATTAAACTTTCAAATCTAACGATCACAATAAAGAATTAGAGAATTCCTTCTTTCAGCATTTCCTTTTCTCTATTCTGATATTGCCTTATTTAATTCCCATCTATCTGCTATTGAAAAAAATATCTGGTGCCCTCTTTCCTATGAAGAGCGGCAAAATCTGGAATTTCTTTGAATGGTTGCCTCTGAATTAGCATTGAAAAAACTCTTCAATTTTGTAAAATAGAAATAGCAAAGATTAGAATTCAATCTGGGGGCTGTGCATCTTATATTCACGATACATCCGCATGCAAGAGACTAATCATCAATTGTGGCTATTTGTTGTTTTGTAATTAAATAAAGGGAGGGAATGATGAAAAAAGTCGTAAATATATTTATTGTCTTTTGCTGTATGTGTACATTCATGGGATGTGGTGGGAATTCTGCAGAAGAGGTTATTAAAGAGGAGCCAGTAGCGGAAGAGGTAGCTGTGGAGGAGGCAGTCGCAGAAGAGGAAGCTTCTTCGACGGATGAGATCCCTGTCTTTTCATCTGTGGCTGAACTATATGATCAATATGACAACTGGCTGGGGGAAACGATTGCGGTGGAAGGGTATTTTGGGGATGATAATCCTTCTCTTTTGGTAGATGATTTGGATGATTTTCTACGCAATTCCTTGATTCCTATTGAGACCATGCTGATTTTGGAGCAGGATATAATCCTGCCTCAAGAAAGTGGGGCATATATCAAAGTAACCGGTACATTGCGGATCTATGAAGATGAGTACCAGAGAATTGTTGCTGATCTTGAAGAGAGAGAAATTTTGATCCTGTATGTTGAAGATTATGAAATCATCGAGCCCTCGCAATTGAATATCCCGGATTCTGATGAAGTAGAAACGCCTGATGAAATTGTTTACGAGGCTCGGGCTGAAAGAGACTGTATCTGGTCATTGATCATCTCGGGTTCTAATGAGAATCGTTATTGGAATGATGTTTTATTCACTTATAAAACCGCAGTTGGACTTGGAGCACAATGGGTGCAGGTCTTGTTTGCCAATGGTGCTGCACCTCCAGCTTTTTTCGGTCGTTTACCGGGAATGATTCCGGCAGTAGATTTGCTGGCTGCTACACGATGGAATTTTTGGTGTTCTTTAGCTTATATTGAAAAATATATCCCTGCAGATTGTGAACTATGGATTATTACCACGGATCATGGTGTAGGGTGGGAACCACCGAATTTAGTCGGATTTGGTCCGGGTAATAATTATCTGCGTTCAGGACTGGGTCGTATTGACGGTGCACCGGCTGATAGGGTTGTTCCGGAAGGAGATCTATTCCCATTTGATGAGAACCAACCGGCTGTAACAGGCGTAGGGAATTCGGTAAATGCTGATAATGGTGATGATGTAGATGAGGGATTAATTTTATCGGGTAGCATTCTGTATGATGATTCATTTCGTGATGAGATCAGCAACATGAATGCAGCCCTTGCAGAGAGAGGAGTTGCGATTGATATCTATGTCATGATGGAACAGTGCTTTAGCGGAGGGTTTATCGCGGATCTTACCCTTCCAACAAGGGAAGTCACGAATATTGCAACGGCTGCTTCCGAAGATCAAGTATCATGGAGCATGGGTGGTTGGCCAATCTTTGATGAATTCTTATACTATTTCATCTCTGCATTGAATGGAGCCGATCCATGGGGACGTCCTTACCCGGCAGCTCCTCTTCCGGTGGATTCGAATGCGAATGGGATCGTGGAATGGAATGAAGCTTTTGATTATGCGGATTTCATGGATAGCGCATTGGAAGATCCCCAATATCGTTAATGATCCATTGATAGGGACAAGTATTTATCGATGAAATAAACACATCTGAAGAACGACAGGCAAAGAATGAAATATGAACTATTTCATTCTTTGCTTATTTAAAGATCCCACGAATTTTGTTCGGGATCGAAGTTGATATCCTTTGTCCAGTCGCCGATCACCACGCCCATTATGATACCCTCGTCGTTTTCGGTTAGGCGGACATACAAACTAACCGGCAACTCTCCGGCATCTGTCTCGCGATTGGTAGTTCCGTTGCCCCTCCTCTGAGAGAGGTGTTACTGCGGGTGGAAATGGATGTGGTAGCAGTGAAGATCCATTCTTCCGCAGGCCAGGAATCTCCAAAAATAGTATCCAGAAGAAGTGTCAGATGGTCATTCTGAGCATTGGCATATTCAGCGGTAGCATCGATAGGGAGGTAGATCAAGATCCGTGCTGCCAGTACTTCATCACCGGTCCCCAAAACTTGCAGGTTTGCAAGTCCATCTGGTGAAACTGCCCTGGTCAATTCGTAACCTTTATATTCCTCCACTGGCTCGAAAGAAAAATCCGCTTCTTCATAAGCACCACGGAGGGCTGACAATGTGGCATCAGGGAAAGCTTTGGTAATGGCAACGGAATTGATCTTTCCGGAACAGGCTGGAGTAATCAGAAGTACACCAAAAAATAGGGCAAAAAGTAAAGTGGTGCGGGTAGTTTTCTTCATGAGGAATCCTTTGTTCAAATGCTGGTTATTAATGTAGCTCATTATGCCATCAAATGATAAGAATGCAAGGAATTTGAATACTTCGCATAGACATCATGTGGTATAATGATATTAATAATTAAATTGTGCCCTGAAAAGGACAGATGATGTAATTGGATTTTTAGCGAGTGTATCAGGGGGAAGGCTTTTCAGGTAAGAAGCAGCCAATATATTCATTGATTTATTTATAAGGGGATTTCCATTTAAAAATAAATGGAGAAAATTTTAAAATAGAAAAGGAAAGGACATAACAGTTAGTGAAAATCACAAAGAAACCAGGTGAAAGTGAAGTACAAATGTTCCGGCGTTTTCGAAAGCGAATAATGCGCAGCAATATCATGTCATCAGTACGCAAAAAGCGCTGGTTTGTTTCGAAAGGTGAACAGAAAAGAATAGATAAGAAAAAAGGTATACGACGTGCGCAAAAGAGGCTGATCAAAAAAACAGGATAGAGAGTCTGACGGATAGGAGTGAAAAGGTGAAAGAAAAATTCGAACAAAAATCCGGAATTATCGTCAAGAAAGATGATTGGATTGTGCATTCCTATCACGGTGTGAGCCATATTGAAGGATTAGATAGAAAGATGTTGGATGGAAAGGATAAATCTTTTTTTAAAGTAAAGACAGATGAATTGACCTATTGGATCCCAATAGGTGAAATGAATGTTCAACACATCAGAGCAATTTCATCCGTTTCAACGTTGCAAAAAGCACTTACTACCATTCGCCATAAACCGCAGAAATTGGAAAATGATTATCGTTCGCGCAGGGCTCGCATTAATGAAATTATCAACAAAGGAAGCCTTCATTCAAAAGTGGAATTGATGCGTGATCTGAATGCAAGGATCAACACACAACGCGATAATATCTATGAAGAAAAGGTATTGGATAAATTAAAGGGGCAATTTGTTGATGAATGGGCAATTGCATTTCAGTGTGAGCATAAAGAAGCTGTAAAGAAATTAGAAGAAGCGCTTGATACAAGTGTTCTTAAGTTGGCTCATAATGAATAGACAAAGATGATGGGAAAGAAATATAAGCTAAAAACGCATAAGGCTACTGCGAAACGATTCAAGAAAAGTGGTTCGGGAAAACTCTTGCGCACAAAGGGGAATAAGGGACATCTAAGGCGCAAAAGATCAAAACGCGCCAAGCGGCAGTTGGATAGCATGCAAGAAGTTCAGGGGAAAATATCAAAAAGAACATCGAAAGATTGGCGCCTTATTTGTAAAAACATCTGCTACCGTACTCGAAAGAATTTTCAGTTGATCTCTGAAGGATCCTTTCCCATTGGATTTCAAGCAATCTACTATCGATAGTTAATCCAGCAGGCATTGTACTTTCTTTCTGCCTACCGTTCTTACCGTATAATTAAAATGTACAGAATCGCAAGAATGGAAGGTAAGGATGGCGAAATATATTGGTGTATTAACAGCCGGTGGTGATACCCCCGGGTTGAATGCGGCATTACGAGCTCTGGGAAAATCTGCTATGGGGGAATACAGCATGCAGTTGATCGGGTTTTATGATGGGTTTCGCGGATTGATGAATGATCGTTCGATAATTCTGGATGAACAAAAATTATCCGGAATTCTCACGTTCGGGGGAACGATCCTGGGAACAAGCCGCGATAAACCTCACCGCATGCCCGTTGGCGATAAACTGCTGGATATGACGGAAGCCATGCTGGATATCTATCAAAAACATCATCTGGATGCATTGGTCTGCATTGGGGGAGGTGGCACACAGAAGAATGCGTATCGACTGTTGAAAAAGGGGATGAATGTGATCACTATCCCCAAGACCATTGACCGCGATATTGCCATGACCGATACCACCATTGGGTTTGATACCGCATTGGGGATCGCAACCGATGCCGTGGATCGCCTTCACAGTACGGCACACAGCCACCACCGCATCATTCTGGTAGAAATGATGGGGCATAATACCGGCTGGCTGGCATTAGGCGCTGGAGTGGCAGGTGGCGCTGATGTAATCCTGATCCCAGAGATCCCATATGATTCGAAAGTGATCGCGGAAGCGATCTTGGGAAGAGTGCGCAGCGGCAAACGCTTCAGTATAGTGGCTATTTCGGAGGGGGCTGTTTCGAAAGAAGCGGCAGCTGAGATCGAAGTGCTGGAAAAGGCAAAGAAAGACGCGAAAACGAAAAGCGAAAAAGAAACCATCCAGAAAAAGATCGATAACTGGCAGAGTTCGCAAACCAATAAGACCATGATGCTGGCTCAAGAGCTGGAGCATCTAACTGGACTTGAGTCGCGTGTTACTATCCTCGGGTATGTGCAGCGGGGAGGAATCCCTTCGGCGCGCGACCGGCTGCTGGCAACCGAATTGGGGACGGCGGCTGCTTCAATGCTGGCTAAAGAGAAATATGGCTGTATGGTTGCGGTTCATGAAGAGTGCATGGAATCAGTTCCGCTGGAGAAAGTCGTAAACCGCCGGAAAATGGTCCCAATGGAACATTCATGGATTAAAGCTGCCAAACGGGTAGGAACCTGTATGGGAGAAGAAATATAAAAAAAAAGGTTTCGAGAAATCGAAACCTTTTTTATAAGCTAAATACTTTTTATTGACCTACAAAGTAGTGGAAGTAAACCTCGAAGAAAGAATCTCCTGAACCGTTCTTCAGGTACCAGCGGGTGGTATATTCTCCTGATTTGTCGGGAGCTATGGAGGGTAGATCAAAGCACCATTTTTCCCCTGTTTTAACCGTTTCACCAATATAGAATACGGTTGTGTCCCACCAGAGCTGCTGCCCACTTACATAATTGAGATAGTATTTGGTAGTCCACTCGGTGGAGCCGGTATTGGCAAGACAAACATGGAATGCAAAGTTTTCGCTCTTTTCGAGTACCGTTCCATCAACAGGGCTCTGGGTATTCCATTTTGCCCCATCTCCATAAACCTGAGTAGTAGCAGTCGGATATGCCTGCTGAACGTTGGTTTGCGGGGTAGCAGTGGCTGCAGAAGAAACGATGGTTGGGGTCAAGGACGGCATCGGGGTTATCGTGGGTGCAGGGGTTGAGGTGGGAGGTACCGCTTCTGCTGTCTGTGTCATGCTGACCATAACCGTTTCAGCAACCTGTGTAAACACAACATTCGGATCCTGCGTTGGCTCTGCATTCGCGCCACCAGAACAGGCGCTCAATAGAATTACCAGTAAACCAAGAATAAGGAATCCGCTGAATTTTTTCATTTTTTTTGTCATGGCTCTCTTTCTCCATCAAGAATGAATATGTATTATACACGAAGAATACATATCAATTTTTTTCAGGCATTGTTCCTGCTTTTAAGGATACCACGTGAAAGAATTTGTATCAAATAAACTTTATTCTTCAAAAAGAGAATATTTCTTCTCCTGTTCTTGACGAAACTGCTGTGTGTACAGGTCGTAATACTTTCCCTTTTTATGGATCAATTCTCTATGGTTGCCCATCTCACTGATCTGTCCATTTTCAATGACCAGAATACGGTCGGAGTTTTTAATGGTTGATAATCGGTGAGCAATGACAAAAGTGGTACGGTTGACCATGATCGATTCAATACCGCGCTGGATGGCTGATTCAGTAAGCGTATCCACTGATGAAGTTGCCTCATCCATGATGAAAATTTCCGGGTCAGAAAGCACTGCCCTTGCCAAACTGATGAGCTGCTTCTGTCCTACAGAGAGAAGAACGCCGCCTTCACCTACCTGTTCATCATATCCATGTTCCATCTTGATGATGAATTCGTGTGCACCAACCAGCTTTGCGGCTGTTTCGATATCCTGTTCTGAGGCATCCAGCCGTCCGTAAGCAATATTCTCTTTGATCGTCCCTGAAAATAAATGCGGTGTTTGCAGAACTACCCCAATGCGCGATTGAATAGCGCTCAATGAAAAATCGGTGTAGTCTTTTCCTCCAATTAAGATTCGTCCTCGTTTGGGCTCGAAGAACCGGCAGATCAAATTGACGATGGTTGTTTTACCACCTCCGGTTGAACCAACCAGCGCGATCGTTTCTCCCTGATCAACCTTGAAACTGAGGTCTTTAATGACCGGGGTATCGTCTTCATACCAGAATGAGATCTTTTCAAATTCAATATTGCCGCGCATCGAACCGGGATCATATGCTTCCGGTTTATCTTTTACATCCGGGACGGTATCAACAAGGGTGAAGATACGCTCGGCAGAAGCAATGGCACGCTGCATTTCGGCAATAACCCTTGCCAGGTCTTGAATAGGCCACATCATCGAGGTAATATAAGCGAGAAATACCTGCATGCCGCCAATACTGATCCCGCCGATCGATACCTGCGCACCACTGTACCAGACCACACCCCCAAAAGCCAATGAAGAGATCAACTGTACGGTGGGCAGGAAAAGTGCGCTGATCCAGGCTGCTTTATAAGATGAAGTAAACATATTTTTTGTAAGCACCCCAAATTCGAGCAGGTTCTCTTTTTCTCGCCCCAATGCTTTGATGATTCGAACACCGGTGATATTTTCATTATATGAAGCCGTGATCTGTGAGTTTATCTTCCTCACTACACGATATTGCCGTAAAATACGGGTCTGGAACTTGACAGCGACGATCAGCAGCAGCGGCAGAATACCCAGAACGATGAATGCCAATTTGTAGTTGATGATGAACATGAAATACATGGATGTAGCAATATTCACGATCCCCCATGTTGAATCCAGGATTCCCCATGTCACCAGCTCCGCAACGCGTTCGGTATCGTTGGTAACGCGCGACATGATCCAGCCAATAGGGGTTTGATTGTAATAAGAGAGGGATAGGCGCTGCAGATGGTTGAACATCTTTTGACGCAGATCGTATCTGACCTTTTCACCGGCAATACCAACCATGTAAATGAATGTAAATACTGTCCCTGCTTCAATAATAACCAATGCCCCATATTTATAGAGGATCTTCAGTAAGATACCGCCTTGCCCAGAGAGAATTCCCTCATCGATGATGCTTTTCGTTAAATAGGTAATGTATGCGTCGATGATCGAGGTCAGGATGACTGCAATAAGAAAAACAGCCATATAGCCCCAATGCGGTTTCATGAATTTCAAGAGCCGCAGGAATATCTTTCCTGTTTTTCCTGTTTGGGAATAGTCGGTTTCTTCAAACGTATTAACTGGCACTGTTGATCTCCTCCTGAAGATCTTCTTCAATTCTGGTTTGTATATCAAATATGCTGCGGTAGACTCCTTCTTGCTGGAGGAGCTCCTGGTGGTTTCCTTTTTGAATGATCCTGCCCTTATCAAGCACCAGGATAAGGTCTGCATTCATAATGCTCTGCACGCGGTGGGCGATGATAAAGGTTGTGCGGTTCTGCATGAGCTTGTGGATGGCAGCCTGAATATGCGCTTCTGTTTCTGCATCCACCGAAGAGGTGGAATCGTCCAGAATAAGAATACGCGGATTTTTGATAAAGGTTCTGGCAATTGCAACGCGCTGCTTCTGTCCTCCTGAAAGCGTAACGCCGCGTTCTCCAACCAGCGTCTTGTAGCCCTGTGGGAAGGAAAGGATCACATCATGGATCGCAGCCATTTTGGCAGCTTCTTCCACCTGCTCCTGTGTAACCTGTTCTTCTATCCCGAAGGTAATGTTCTCATAGATAGAGCGGGAGAACAAGAAAGGTTCCTGCTCCACGATACCAATCTGCTCTCGCAAGAAACGTCGTGAGTAAAGGCGCAGATCGTACCCATCCAGCAAAATAGCGCCATCCGTTGCATCGTAAAAACGCGGGATGAGGTTCACCAGTGTTGTCTTTCCTGAACCGGTAGAACCAAGCAGGGCTATTGAGGTGCCCGATTTACATTGAAACGAAATATCGTGCAGTATTTCACTTCCATCTTCATAATGGAATGAAACATGGTCAAAAACTATATTCCCCTGTACTTTTTTACCCGATGTGATGCTGCCCTGATCCAGAGGTTCTCTATCTTCTTCGATGATCTTATAGATGCGGTCGTAGGATACAAGACCATTCGACATCTGCACGATCATTCTGCCTAAATTTCTCAGCGGGTAGATGATCCAGATCACCAGACCGGAATAGGCGATATAGGTACCGACGGAAATAGTGCCTGCCATTGCCATTCTGGCGCCTAGATAATATCCAACCAGCAGTTGTGCCCCGCAGAGAATATCTGAAATTGGCCAAAACAATGAATGCAGAGTCAATAATTTTCTGCCGCGCTTGTACTTTTCAAGATTATCGCGTTGAAATTTATCGATCTCATAAGGTTGGCGGGCGAAGGCTTTTACCACCCGCACACCGCTCAAATTCTCCTGCAGTGTGGTAGAAAGGATCGCGTCCTGCTCCTGATATGCCTCATACGCTTTGGTCACCTTTCGGAAGAAATATAAGGAGATAAAAACGACGATCGGTACGGCGACCACGGATGAAAACGCCAGTTTGACATTTAATCTCAGCAGGGCAATAAAGTTCACAAGAAAGAGGATAATAATTCTTCCTACCCCAATTGCTTGATCCGAATAAAAGCGCCGGATAGCATCCACATCAGATGTGCAGCGCTGAATCAGATCCCCGGTATCGGTTTTTGCATGATAGGCGAAGGTTAGGTTCTGAATATGGTCGTAAAGATAATCTCTTAAGCGCTGTATTGTCCCTTCAGAGGTCTTTGCAGCTGCTCTCTGGCTGAGGAATGTTGAGTACCCTTGAAATACAAAAAGGAATACAAATCCAGCCGCAACAACCCAAATACCCACCTGTGCAGTTTGAGTTAGAAGAAATTCATCTGTGAAATATTCAAGCAGCAGGTAAGTGCCTGATTTTGCCAGTGCTGAAAGAACCTGAAATAACATTGCGCTGATATACTGCGCCTGATATCCACTCATTAACAGCCATAGACCTTTTAACCGGTCTTTGCATAAAATCTTTTTTAAATCCAAGTACTGTTTTTTATCGATCATGAATACATTTCCTAGAATTAGTTATGGCAGAAGTAATTTGTATTATACGTGAAGTTTTATATTTACTTGTTAAAATAATAAAACTTGTAATAAAATAGCTGGAATTACTGTACCAGAAATATAAGAAAGTTTCCAGTTCTTTTTGAATAAATCGGAAATTTACGATATTTTCTGGTGAATTTCCTGATTTGTTTCAGAGTAAATAAACGGAAATAGACGCTATGATTAGTAGTATGGAAAGGGAGTGATTTCATGGAACAAAAAAGAAGGATCAAGATGATGATCCCTGGTCCGGTAGAGGTACATCCTGATGTTTTAAAGGCGATGGGATCTGCGGTTGAACCACATTATGGAGATGCATGGGTAGAGAAATACAGCCATGTTCTTGAAATCTTGAAGGAAATATTCGAAACAAAAGGGGATGTTTATTTGCTTGTTGGATCTGGAACCTGTGCGATCGATGCTGCAATTGGGAGCTGTTTGCAGAGTGGGGAAAAAATATTGGTTGGGAATAACGGTTTTTTTGGAGATCGCCTGACTTCGATCGCGAAACATAATGGATTGGATGTGGTGGAAATAAAAGCGGAATGGGGGAAAAAGCTTGATCCGCAGGAGATCAAAAAAGCATTACTGCACGATCCTTCCATAAAAGCAGTTGCGGTTGTACACAGCGAAACGGCAACCACGGTTATCAACCCCATTGAAGAGATCGGACCCATTGTGCGCGAGCAAGGAGGTCTTTTTATTGTTGATGCGGTTTCTTCTTTTGGAGGAGTTCCCTTGAAGATGGATGCGTGGTGTGTGGATGTATGCGCATCGGCATCGCAAAAATGTCTGGGTTCGCCTCCCGGTCTGGCTCCTATTGCGCTCAATGAGAGAGCATGGAAGAATATCGATCGATTAAAAGAAGGACAGCATGGTTGGTATACCGATCTGCGTATCTGGAGAAAATATGCGACAGAGTGGGGCGACTGGCATCCCTCACCGATCACCATGGCGACCAATAATGTAAATGCACTGCTGGTTTCTCTAACGCAGTTGAAAGAAGAAGGAATTCCAGTACGGATGGCTCGTTTCCGCGAGTTCGCACTGCAATTGCGAGAAGGATTACGGGAAGCTGGAATGCCGCCTTTTACCCCGGATGAGGAATTGAATCCGGTTCTCACCGCTGGTGTTGCTCCTGCAGGGGTGAACAGCGCTGAGATCGTAAAATATTTGTTGAATGAATATGCAATTCAGATATCTGGGGGTTTGGGGGAATTAAAATCGAAGATCTTCCGTATTGGGCACATGTCTCCGGTCATGACGAAAGAAGATATTACGTTCATTTGTGAAGCTTTGAAATCATTTCCGAAATAACATTTGGGAAAAAAGAACCGATAATTTATCGGTTCTTTTTTATAAATTAAGTCTATAATTAAGCCACTATATTCGTTCTGAAAGGAGAGAAAAATGGCAAATGTTATATTTGACCATGTGGTTAAAAAGTTCGGTGACGTTGTCGCAGTAAATGATCTTAGTTTTGTTTTGGAAGACAAAGAATTCCTGGTTTTAGTTGGTCCTTCGGGATGCGGTAAAACCACCGCTCTGCGCTGTCTGGCGGGATTGGAAGAAGTGACTTCGGGTGAAATCAAGATTGATGGGAAAATCGTAAATGATGTGGCGCCAAAAGATCGCGATATCGCGATGGTGTTCCAGTCTTACGCGCTTTACCCACACATGACAGTTTTTGATAACATGGCATTTGGGTTGAAACTGAGGAAAGTTCCAAAAGACCAGATCAAGAAAAAGGTAGAAGAAGCTGCAAAAGTCTTGAATATCGAAACCCTTTTAAAGAGAAAACCGAAAGAATTATCAGGTGGTCAAAGACAGCGTGTCGCAGTTGGGCGCGCTATTGTTCGTGAGCCAAAAGTTTTTCTCTTTGACGAACCTCTTTCAAACCTGGACGCGAAATTACGTGTACAGATGAGAACAGAAATAACCAAGCTTCACCAGAGATTGCAGACAACCTTTATTTATGTTACCCATGATCAGATGGAAGCTATGACGATGGGAACGCGAATTGCTGTATTGAATCACGGTGTATTACAGCAAATCGATACACCTCATACTCTTTATGACAAGCCTGACAACCTGTTCGTTGCCGGTTTTATTGGTTCTCCTGCAATGAACTTCTTCAATGGGAAGATCGTAAAGAAGAACAGCAAGTTTTTGATCGAGGTAGATGGATTTGAAGTTGAGATTCCCAAAGATCGGGTTAAACCCTATGAATATCTAGAAGGAAAGAAGATCATCTTTGGTATTCGCCCTGAAGATATTCATAATCCTGAATACCTGGCTGCAGGAATCAAGCCGGCAGTCATCAAGAGTATTGTTGATGTAACCGAGCTGATGGGGAATGAAATCGTTCTACATCTCAAGCCGCGTGAAAACGATCCGGTTTATGTTGCCCGCGTTGACCCGCGAACGCGCGTGAAAATTGGTGATGTAATTCAGGTTGCATTCAATATGGAAAACATCCATATTTTTGATCCCTCAAAGAATAAGGAAAATCCTGTAGCAGTTCGTTAGAAAAAAGATCAAGTGTATTTACCAGAGAAGAGGTAATTTTGTTTATACCTCTTCTCTTTTTTGTTTAAGTATCCATCCACAGATAAAGTGGAGAATAAAAGAAAGCGTAAAGCTGAAAATCCCGATCGCAACAAATATGTTGATCCAGAATGGTGTTGGGAATAAACGGATTAAAGAATCATCCGAATAAAACAGCCAGGTATCACCCTCAAAGAAGATCGAATGGAATGACGTAAAAAGCTGGTTGAAATTAATAACCACCCCCAGGATAACAAGGCAGATGAATAATATCAGTACCAGCCCTGCGGTACTCCCCGCTTGCAGCAGATAGGTTTTCCAGTGAAATTTTACAGCCAGAAGAATACCTAAAGCCGTTATACCTAAAGCAGCATATCCGATACGCAGAACGATCAGGGTAAGATCTCGCACATCTTGCATATGGCTTATTTCTCGTTCGTTAAATAAAAGTTTCCCATCGGGGAGGGTGAGCGCTTGAAATTCAGAATCACTAACTTTCCCAAGCAGGTAATCTACAGATTGATAGGCATATTCGGTGCGTATATCCTTTCCAAATCCATATTTATCTCCTGGAAAGCCGGGTAGATTGTATTCGAGATCGATGAAGAGATGTGTCAGGCATAAACGAATCCCCCCGATCAGAATGATCAAACAGATTGAAAGGATCATAATTGCTTTAAATATGAATTTCATTGAAGTTCTTTTATACCTCCTTCACGGTAGAAATCAATGAGCATTGTGTTGATCAGGTTCTCAATAGGAGCACGATCATCAGTAAAAAAGAGATCACTGTTTTCGAGGGGTTTAAGATTCAAAATGGTCGTTTCAAACGTTTCTCGCAATATCGCAGGGAAATCTCCTGATTCATCCAGCTGCAGATAATTGGCATAGAGATTCTGCACACTGGTTGTGGAACGTGTAGCATAAACCATACTGTTGAACGTATCGGGCACATCACTGACATAAACCGATGGAAATACCTGGCTGATGGTAGCGGTCAGCGCATTTACCAGACGCCTGTCTCCTCCGATCTGTGCTACGTTCAACACCAGAACGCCATCTTCTGATAGATGATCGTATACTTCCTGAAAGAACTCCATTGTTACAAGGTGAGCGGGAATGTAGGGAGGGCGGTAAGCATCGATAGAGATGATCTGGTATTTCTTATCCATATTCCGTAAACCTACTCGTGCATCCTGTGCATAAACGGTCAGGTTGGGGATGTTCATATCGAAGTAATCGTAGCCGACTTCGATCACGCTTGGGTCGATCTCAAAGCCGTCGATCTGGATATCATTAAAGACAGATGCCGCCTGCCTGGCGCTGGTGCCGCCGGCTAATCCCAGAATTGCCATAGTATGAATACTTTCAAGTGAGTATGGTGAAGCATTGAAGAAAGGAGCTGCCAGCACTTGCTGCCAGGTTCCTCCATAATCCAATGTATCTGAATTGTAAATGGAGTGAATACCCTGTCCTTCATTCAGCCTCAGCAGGGTATATCCATTGACCTGTTGGACCTGGATGTAGTTGTAAGCGGATTCTTTTTCATAGACCTGCCCTGTTGCGTTCTTATCTGTTCCTTGTAAACCAAACCACGCGCTGAAAAAGATGATAAGGAACATCCAGCCATATTTTAAAAGAATCTGTTTCAGCCCCATTTTTGTGGAAAACAATCCCCAGATTCCTATTACAAACAAGAATCCAGACAGCACCAAAAAATTTTTATAGGTTCCAATGCTGGGGATAAGAAGCAGCGTAGGTAGAAAGGTGCCAAGAAAAGAGCCGGCGGTGGATACCGCATACACTCTTCCTGAAATGTTCCCGGAACTGCGGGTTTTATCCTTATCTAACAGCAAGCGGATGGAAAAAGGAGAAGTCATGCTCAATAAGATCATCGGAATACTGAAAAGGATCAGGACAACAACAAAAGCAAGGATCAGCAGACCAATTTCCAGATTATCCATGGCGGTGCTTGCGGCACGCAAAACAGGCTTGGCAATACAGGGGATCAACCCGGTTGTGAATGCACCCCAGGTCAGAATGGAATAGAGCATTTCTGGTTTGGGATTACGATCTGCCCATTTTCCCCCGATGATCGAACCGATGGTCATATATACCAGGATCGAACCAATGATACATGCCCAGATGAGATTGCTTGAACCAAAATAATTAGATAATAATCGTGAAGCAGAGACTTCAATAGCCAGACTGACCAATCCTGCGCTGAATACTGCCAAATAAATTCTCCGCTGCATTCTTTGATTATAACGAATTAAAATATAATGAAGATATTGAAGTGGAGGTTCTTGTGTACCGGATTATCAGTGTAGCTCAAATGCGGAATCTGGAAAAGGAAGCCGATGCCGGCGGGTTCAGTTATGCCCAAATGATGCAGAATGCGGGGGTAGGAATCGGCGCATTGATCTGCAAGAAGTTTGAAGAACAGGAGAATAAAACGATCCTGGGGTTGGTTGGAACAGGGAACAACGGGGGAGATACGTTGGTAGCTCTAACCTACTTACAAAAACATCAATGGGAAACCACAGCTTATTTGTTAAAAGAACGCAACAATGATCCTCTAATAAGAGAGTATCTCTCCAATGGGGGGAGATTGTATCTGTTTGAGTACGATGAGGATCATAGAGAATTGGAAGAGTCCATTGAATTATCACATTTTATTCTGGATGGGATTCTGGGTACCGGTATTCAACTGCCTTTGCGTGGAGCGGCACAGGAATTATTAGGTATTCTGCATGAGATAAAGTCATTGCCATACACCATTGCGGTTGATTGTCCATCGGGAGTGGATTGTGATTCGGGGAAGGCAGATGAGCATACACTTCAAGCGAATTGGACGATCAGCATGGCAGCTGTAAAACAGGGCATGCTATGTTTTCCTGCTTTTCAATATGTCGGTGATCTCAGCGTGATCGAAATCGGACTACCGGAAGATCTAAAGGCATGGGAAGACGGAAATGACTTCTGTGTTGAAGAAACTGCAGTGCTGAAGAAAATACTGCCACGGTCGGTAGATTCTCACAAAGGCACCTTTGGCACCGCTCTGCTGTTTGCTGGTTCGCAGAATTATCCAGGGGCAGCTTATCTGGCAGGGAAAGCTGCGTATCTGGCTGGGGCAGGGTTGGTGACCATTGCCAGCATCCCGGAGGTGCAGCATGCCATTGCGGGTGTGCTTCCTGAAGCTACCTGGAGTTTGTTGAAATCTGATCAGGGCGGATTTGACTGGGATGAAGAATTATCATTAAGTGATGCCTTGAAAAAAGCATCCGCTGTTTTGATCGGACCGGGGTGGGGTATCCATTCCTCTGCGCTGAACCTGCTTGAAAAAATAATCAGCGAAGTGCAAACGACCCTGCAAAAAGGGATAGTGCTGGATGCCGATGGACTGAATTTACTCAGTCAGCATCCGGAATTAATAGATAAACTTACTCCCCGTTGTGTGTTCACACCTCATCCGGGTGAAATGAAGCGCCTGACAGGACTCTCCATCGAAGAAATCCAGAAAGACAGGAAGGCAGTTGCTCGAGAATACGCCCATCGATGGCAGGGCATTGTTATTCTCAAAGGAGCTTTAACTGTCATTGCTGAACCATCTGGAAGAGTAGCAGTTATCCCTGTGGCTACACCGGCTCTGGCTCGGGCTGGCAGTGGCGATGTTTTGGCAGGTATGCTGACCGGGTTTCTCGCTCAAGGAATGGAATCGTTTGATGCTGCCTGTACGGCAGCCTGGATACACGGCAGAGCCGGCGTGTTGGCAGAAGAGAGTGTGGGGCATGCAGCCTGTGTGCTGGCGGGCGATATTCTAAATGCGATTCCACGGGTTTTTCACGATTTAAAATAAAAACAGGAGATCGATCGATCTCCTGTTTATGACAATCCTTATTCTTCAGATTTAGCGGGTTTCTTCTTTGGAGCTGCTTTTTCTTTCTTGCTCTCCAAAATCACCTGTCCTTTTTCAGCAACCTCTGATGCTCTTTTCTTGGTAGTATCGATGAGATCTGCTGTTTTTTTCGAGACATCATCAACCGCTTTCTCTGTCTGTGCAAGCAGTTCATCGGTGTAGGTGGCTGCTTTATCTTGCAGTTCGATAGCTTTCTCTTTGATCTGTTTGCGGGTTTCTTCTCCTGATTGAGGAGCCAGTAAGAAAGCCACTACTGCACCGGTAATACCACCGATAAGAAAACCGGAAAAAAACGATCCAAAATTATCACGATCTGACATTCTATTTACCTCCGTTTTATATAAACGACCTTATTTTTTCATAATTCCGAGAATTTCAAAAAACTTCTTTGCGCCTGCCACATAGCTGTTAGCTGCGATGACGGGTTTTACAGCACGTTTGCTGAGAAAGTTAGCTGTGCCTTTGACGGTTGAGATGGTATCTTTTGTATCCGTAATAATCGGTTTGATCTCATTCTGCAGCATATTTGTCAAAGATGCCAGCTGGATGACAAGAATGACCAGCGCGGCGCCGATGATAAACGATTCTAGAGCCAGAACAATAATGAAAATATCGCGTACCTGGCTGGTGATATCCGGACCAGCTTGAACCAATTCAAAAACACCGAATACAGATGCTGCGATAACCAATAAGAAGATAATAATCACCCAGACAACTTTTTTCTTATCGATCATATTTGAATCGGTTTGCGGAGTATATTCTTGCTGCTGTTGCGGTACCTGTGTCATTTTCGCCATCTTTTATGTAAATTGATTATAACATACCGATGTTTTCAACGATTCTCTGCAGAAAAAAAAGATAATAAATTAATAATTCACAGCCCGCTTTCTTTTGCTAGAATGAAGAGACAAATAGTTATTATTTATATTAAGAGAACAATTTAAGAAGTGAAAAGATACGGATTTGTTACAGCATGTAAAGATTTGGAAAATCTCGATTTCTGTATTAAACTAGTAGATTGCTTGATTGTCGTTCGTTAAAGGAAAATATGGCAGTAGAAAAATATCTCATTGTTGGACTGGGTAATCCGGGTGATCGATTTGAGGCGAATCGCCATAATATAGGTTTTATGGTGATGGACCTGCTGGCTGAACGCTGGGGGATCGAGATAAAGCGGAAGCGCAAAAATGCGTTAACTGGGGAGGGAAAATATCTTGAGCATGCCTTAGTGCTTGCCAAGCCGCAAACGTTCATGAATAATTCCGGTTTCTCGGTTGGTCCGCTCTGCCGGTTGTACAACATCTCCCCCGAAAACTTACTGGTGATCTATGATGATCTTGATCTGTCATTTGGGCGTATTCGCCTGCGGGCTTCGGGCAGCGCGGGTGGACATCATGGAATGGAATCGATCATCGCGAAAATATCTACCAATGAATTTCCCCGCTTGCGCGTAGGCATTGGACGACCAAAGCATGAGGGAGAAGAAGTTATCGATTTCGTTTTAACGGGTTTTCATGGGGCTGATAAGAAAAAATTGAAAACCGTCCTCGATCAGGCTGCCGATGCAGTAGAAACATACCTGAAATCGGGGATAGAGATCGCCATGACCCGCTTCAATGGTACCTATTTGGATGATGAATGATCGCAATCCGTTTTTCACAACTGGAAGGTTATTCTTCTGTTCTGGAAGCTTTGCAGGAGAAAAGAGCTCCGGGTTCTCTGGGGCTTGTTAA
This sequence comes from Anaerolineaceae bacterium, assembly GCA_963674975.1. Classification (GTDB taxonomy): domain Bacteria; phylum Chloroflexota; class Anaerolineae; order Anaerolineales; family Anaerolineaceae; genus UBA4781. The sequence goes on along the minus strand of OY771913.1, from coordinate 505,194 downwards.
ATCTACCCGTCTTCCCCTGGCAATTGCCCTACAGAATGAGTTTCATGTACCGGTGCTCTTTGTAACCGGTCATATTAACCGCGCCCAGATGCTTATGGAAGAGATTCCGATCTGGGAAAAAGAGGGAAACAGCAAACTCTATGAAGAGCCGGCGCCGCTTTTTTATGAATCCATCGATTGGGATGAGCGTACGCGATCTGCCCGCCTGGCAGTACTGGAAGAATTAGCCCAATACTGGATACCGGGGAAAAAAGGGGATGCCGGTAATCCTTTTATCATCACAACCATCAAAGCGCTTATGACGCGCACCCTTCCGCGCCGAGATTTTATTCTGGCAAGAAAGTGCATAAAAGTAAATGAAGAATATGCTCTGGAAAAGCTGATCAGGCATGTTGTGAACCTGGGGTATGAATTCCATGAGATCGTAACAGGAATGGGGCAGTTTTCGAGGCGCGGAGGAATACTCGATATCTGGCTGGTAAATCAAAGCCATCCTATCCGTATTGAGTTTTTCGGCGATGAAGTTGACTCGATCAGAACTTTCGATGAGACCAATCAGCGTTCCATCGAACAACTGCAGGAATGTCTTCTCCTTCCGGCGAGGGAATTTCTCCTTCCCAAAGAACAGGGGGATGAAGATGTGCATCATTACACTGAACGTGACATCAGTGTTTTACACCCGTATGCTTCCAGCCTGGTTTCGTACCTGCCCGTAGGGACGTTGATCTTCTTTGATGATCAGGATATCTTGATCACGGTATCTGAAGAAGTGGAAAAAGATGCCATGGAACTGCGCGATCAGCTTATCAAAGATCGTCAACTGGAAAAAGATTTCCCGCCTCCATATTACTCCTGGTCAGAACTGTATGACCAGATGCAGCCTTTTAATCCGGTGAATATGAGTTATTCCGGTATGGATGCACTTCAGCTGTTTCGAGAGAATGTTCAACCTGCTCCCCGCTTTGGTGGGAGAACGGACGATTTTCTAGGATTCGTGAAGGAGGAAATCTCTCAGCAGCATGAAGTTGTGGTCGTAAGCCGGCAGATGGAACGCCTGCAGAAACTGTGGCGGGAGCAAACAGTACTTGAAGAAACCCTGAATGGTGGGAATGCAGTTTTCTATGATGGCAGCCTGAGTTCTGGATGGAAGATCATCTATCCCGATGCATCTATTCAGACCTGCGTTACCGATGAGGAGATATTCGGATGGCAGCCTGCGATCCGTGCCAAACGTAGTAGAAGGAAAAAAGACCTCACTGTCTTCGACTTTGGTTCTTTTGAGCCGGGAGATTATGTAGTGCATTTCGAGTACGGAATTGCACGCTATCAGGGATTGGTAATGCGTTCTCTTGATGGAGTGGAAAAAGAATACCTGATGCTGGAATTTGCGGACGGAGATGAACTGTATGTACCGGTTCATCAGGCGGATCGCATTTCTCTGTATATTGGTCCCGATGCCCGTCCTCCCAAGCTTTCTGCACTCGGCAGCCCCAACTGGAGCGGAATAAAGAGCCGGGTCAAACAGGCTGTGCAGTATGTGGCAGGCGAACTGCTGGAACTATATACCCGCAGACAGGCAGTGGATGGGTATGCCTTTTCAGAAGATACCGATTGGCAGCAGGAATTGGAAGCCAGTTTTCCATATGAAGAGACAGAAGACCAGCTGCAGGCTATTGAAGATGTAAAGCAGGATATGGAGCGCGCAAAGCCGATGGACCGCCTGCTGTGTGGAGATGTAGGTTATGGAAAAACAGAAGTAGCGGTGCGGGCGGCATTCAAAGCTGCACTGAACGGCAAGCAGGTTGCCATGCTGGTGCCCACCACCGTGCTGGCACAGCAGCACTTTGATACATTCAGACACCGGCTGGCACCTTTCCCGGTGCAGGTGGAGATGCTCTCCCGTTTTCGTACAGATGCCGAACAGGAGGATATTTTACATTCTCTTGAAACAGGGGAGATCGATATCATTATCGGAACTCACCGCCTGCTTCAAAGAGATGTGGATTTTAAAGACCTGGGATTGCTTATCATCGATGAGGAGCAGCGTTTTGGAGTAATGCACAAGGAATTTTTCAAGAAGATGCGCGAGAAGATTGATGTGCTCACCCTAACTGCTACACCTATTCCGCGCACCCTGTATATGGCGTTATCGGGAATTCGTGATATTTCCATGATCAATACTGCACCAACCGACCGCCTGCCGGTGACCACCCATGTGGGCGGTTATGATTCGGACCTGGTGCGGCGCGCGATATTGCGTGAGATCGATAGGGGCGGACAGGTTTTCTTTGTACATAACCGTGTGCAAACCATCAATACTTTTGCGGCGCAGCTGCAGGCGATCGTGCCCGAAGCACGCATTGCCATAGCACATGGACAGATGCCTGAACAGAGACTGGCAACCGTGATGCACCAATTCACCGAGCAGAAAGTGGATGTACTGCTTTCCACCTCTATTATCGAATCCGGTCTGGATATTCCTAATGCGAATACGTTGATCGTGGATCGCGGGGATACGTTTGGACTGGCACAACTCTACCAGCTGCGCGGCAGGGTGGGTCGCGGTACACAGAAAGCGTACGCATATTTCTTCTTCAATACCAGGAACAAACCCACCGTGGAAGGACTGGAACGGCTGGAAGTGATCGCCGAAAATACGCAGCTTGGTTCCGGCTATACCATTGCTATGCGCGACCTTGAGATGCGCGGCGCCGGAGACCTGCTGGGCACGCAGCAGCATGGGCATATTGCAGCAGTGGGATTCCATCTCTATACCCGCTTGCTGGCGAACGCGGTCAAGAATATCCGGCATGAAGACGGATCACTGGCAGAACAGCTGAATGCAGCCCTCACCGAACAGGATCTGCGTCCGTTTGTGAGCGTTGATCTGCCTCTGCCCACATCCATCCCGGTGAACTACATCCCCGATGCCAGCCTCCGTTTGGAGATGTACCGCAAGATGGCGCGCATTTCAAAAACAGAAGGATTTGAAGAGATCGAAGCTGAATTCCGCGATCGTTTTGGAGAACCTTCACAGGATGTTTTAAACCTGATCTGGCAAAACAAGATAAAATTATTAGCTGAAAAGTCGGGTTTATACTCTATCACTTCAGAATCGCATCAACTGGTACTGCGTTTTCCACCTCTGCCCAAAGATATCAAACGGAGAAATTTAATTTCTCTGGAACCCCATTGGCGCAGCGGGAAGAATGAATACTGGCCTCGTTTTACACTGGATGAGAACAACTGGAAAACCTACCTTGAGGATGCCTTGAATACCCTGGTGAAAGCAGATTAAAAATAGGAGAAGAATAAGTGGATTTTCAATTGAAAGCGCCCTATCAACCAATGGGGGATCAACCAGAAGCGATCAAAAAGCTGGTAGAAGGAATGCAGAATAAAGAAAAGCACCAGGTGCTGCTGGGTGCCACCGGCACCGGAAAGACCTTCACCATCGCGAATGTGATCCAGCAGGTACAGATGCCGGCGCTGGTGCTGGTGCATAACAAGACACTGGCAGCCCAGTTATATGCAGAATTCAAAGAATTTTTCCCCAATAATGCTGTTGAATACTTCGTCTCTTATTATGATTACTACCAGCCTGAAGCGTATGTGCCGCGCCAGGACCTATATATAGAAAAGGAAACGGATATCAATGAGGAGATCGAACGGCTGCGGCTGGCGGCGACCACATCTCTGGTTTCAAGAAAAGATGTGATCATCGTTGCTTCCGTATCGGCTATCTATGGTTTGGGGAGCCCCGAAGCATACCGCAATATTGTGATCCATTTGCAGGTGGGCGGAATTACCCGCCGGAATGCACTGCTGCGCAGGTTGATCGAGCAGCAGTATTCGCGCAATGATATCGATCTCCATCCGGGAGTATTCCGCGTGCGTGGAGATACACTGGAAGTTTTCCCCGCATATGAAAAAAGGAAAGTGATCCGCATTGAATTCTTCGGGGATGAAGTAGAGAAAATTTCAGAAATTGATTCACTGACCGGAGAAGTCATCGAAGATCTTCAGGAAGCTGATATTTATCCAGCCAAGCATTTCATCACAGAAGATGATATGCTGAAAAAAGCGGTCGGTGATATTGAAACAGAGCTGGAAGAACAGCTTACCTATCTGGAGAATCATAATAAGCTGTTAGAAGCACAGCGGCTGCGCCAGCGTACGAATTTCGATCTGGAAATGCTGCGTGAGATCGGGTATTGTTCCGATATTGAAAACTACTCACGCCATCTGGACCAGCGACCTACCGGATCGGCTCCCTGGACATTAATGGATTTTCTCCCTTCTGATTATTTATTGGTGATCGACGAATCGCATATGACCATACCGCAGGTAAGGGGGATGTTCAACGGTGACCGTTCCAGAAAAGCGACGCTGGTTGAATATGGTTTTCGTCTGCCATCTGCGCTGGATAACCGCCCGCTGACCTTCGATGAATTTGAGGAGAGGATGGGCTACACCATCTATACTTCGGCTACCCCGGGACCGTATGAGATGGGGAATGTAGATCATGTGGTCGATCAGATCATCCGTCCGACCGGCTTGGTGGATCCTGAGGTTGAAGTACGTCCGGTAAAAGGGCAGGTGGACGACCTCGTTAATGAGGTCAAATTACGAGTTGGACGCGGAGAGCGGGTGCTGGTGACCACCCTTACAAAACGAATGGCAGAAGACCTCTCCACCTATCTCGGGGAACTGGGTATGAAAGTGAATTACCTGCACTCTGAGGTGGAAACACTGGAACGGGTGAGCATTCTACGCGACCTGCGTATGGGTGTGTTTGATGTACTGGTTGGTATCAACCTGCTGCGTGAAGGACTCGATCTGCCGGAAGTTTCACTGGTGGCGATCCTGGATGCGGATAAAGAGGGTTTCCTGCGCAGTGAAACCGCCCTCATTCAGACCATCGGGCGGGCTGCCCGCAATGTGCATGGGTTGGTGATCATGTATGCGGATAAGGTTACATCAGCGATGAAAGCTGCAATTGATGAGACCAATCGACGCAGAGAAAAACAGGAAAAATACAATAAAGATCACAACATTGAACCTATTTCGATCATCAAGGAAATCTACGATATCACCGAGCGGCTCTCAGGGCAGATGGTAAGCGAAGAAAGTGGCTCATACGATGGAAAATCCGGACAGCTTGTGCATATTCCCAAAGATGCGCTTCAGAAACTGATCGAAGAAACCAATCAAAAAATGCAGAATGCCGCGAAAGAGCTCGACTTCGAGCGCGCAGCAGTACTGCGTGATCAGATCTATGAATTGAAGCGGATTCTGGTCGAAGAATCAGACGCACCCCCATGGAAAAAAGCCATGCTGCTTTCTGGCGAAGAAGAGTTGGAAGAATAAATCTTTAGATCGTTTCTCTGGGATCAAAGCTGGTGAATTCACCGGTATAGGGCAGCCACTCTGCATCAACGCTGGCAACGAATGCTGATGCCGGACCTCTCTTGATCTCATCCAGCAGAGTCTCCAGCTTGGGACGATCCCCCTCGGCAGTTACTTCTACTGTTCCGTCGAACCGATTGCGCACCCACCCGGTTACTTCAAGAGCCCATGCTGACTGCATGGTGAAAAAACGAAAACCTACTCCTTGAACACGTCCGTGAACGATGGCATGTAAGCGAGCAGGTTGAGGGGAATCCATTCTCTTTCTACTCCTAAATTATTCTATATCGAAGAGATCGAAATCTTCCGAGTCTTCGGTGAAATCTAAATTCTCCAGTGCTAGATCAAGAACATCCATCAGGTCTTCATCTTCGTTATTCTCCAGTTCCCGCTCCAGGCGTTCTCGCACCCCTTTGCCGCCGATCTTCGATAATGCCCAGTAGATGTGGTACAGCAGTTCATCATCCAGTTCCTCATCATCGAGCAGATCGAAGAGCAGTTCAATGGCAGCCTTGATCTCAAGTTCTCCGGCTGCGCGGATGGCTTCGATCTGAACGGTGAGGTCTTGATGGGAAATATGCTCCAGTACGGTGTCTTCCCAGCGCTCATCCAGCGAGCGCCCCATGGCATAGAGCGCGCTGGCAGTCCATTGAGTATCGTCGCGCTGCATCGCCTGATGGATCAGGTGGGGGACGATATCTTCGGACGAGTAGCCCAGTGATTCCAGCGCTTTGCGTTGGATCATCCCTCCCAGTTTTCTTTGAGCCACTTCGATCAATTTTTCTACCACGGGAGCCGCTTTTTCTTTTGTAATTTCTTCCAGTTCACCCAGCAGGATGAATTTTCCCAATGCAGCGGCAGCTGCAGCCCGCACGATCTCAGCTGGATCGTTTTCAAGCATATCCATTAAAGTAGAGATAAGGCTTACTTCTTCACAATCCCAGAGCAGTTGAACAGCCTGGCTGCGCACCTGCGGATCTTCATCATGTATGGCGAACTTTGCCAGCGCATCGCAGGATATCAATGTGTCTGCTTCCATGAGGTCTTCAAGATCATTCAGCAGGGTAACTTTACGATGAATGGGAATATCTGCCCAGGATTTGCTCAATTTTTCCAGTGAAGTTGCATCCAGGTCAGAAAAGGAGCGCAAATTCTTGGGTGAGAAAGGTTGATTCTCATCCGCCAATTCGATCAGCACCTGTTCAAATGGAGTTCCTTTTTTTTCTTCTGTCATTATGGCAGCACAATCGGATTTGTAAAGTCTTGTATAAACACGAATATCATCAACACCATTAATATTGTAAACCCTATTAAATTGACCATTCCCTCAAGCTTCTGGGGGATTCTCTTGCCTGCGATCAGCTCAGGGAGCAGGAACAGGATCCGCCCGCCATCTAATGCGGGGATCGGGATGAGGTTGCTGAATCCCAGTGAGACGGAAATGATCCCAAAGAACCAGAGAATATCAAGGATTTCTGTTTTTTGATCGATACCACTGGCTGCTTCTTCGGTACGCACCTGAGCATAGATATCATAGATGCCTTTAGGACTGACCGGGCGCACCTCTCCTAAACTAACCTCCCCTTTGATCAGCTGGGATGGGATGCTGATAAGCTGTTCTCCCAGATACTTTGTCATGCGGAAGGCAGAAGAGATGCTTCCTGAAAAGCCGATAGGTTCAACGGGATTTGCCATCACAATGCCCAACGGTCCCTGATCATCGGGGTATTCTTCACGCGGCGTGATGGAAAAAGAAAGTTCTTCTCCATCCCGCTCAACAAGAACCGATATTTCTTCACCAAGGTTGTCGGAAACAGTGGTAGATAAGATGCTCATGGAATCGACGGTCGTATCGTTGATTTTCAGAATGTGATCTCCTGCCAGCAAACCGGCTGCCGCGGCAGGGGTATCCGTCTGCACTTCCTGGATCAGCACCTGATCGGTTACTGCTTTTCCCGTGTTGAGGTAAACAGCGGTGAAAAGGATGATCCCGATCAGAACGTTCATGGCTGGACCAGCCAGCATTACGCCCAGCCGCTTCCATTTATTTTGTTCATAGAAACCATCTTTTACATCAGGATCGTTTTCCCCTTTAAACCGGGTAAACCCGCCAAAGGGGATCATATTAATGGTGTAATCGACTCCATTTTTGGTAAAGAGTTTGAACAAGCGTGGTGGATATCCGATGCCGAATTCTTCAATTTTAAATTTGAAGAGCAGCCCGACTAAAAAGTGTCCGGCTTCGTGCAGCAAGATCAGCAATCCCAGCGCGATGATAAATTCGATCAGCATTCTCTGTTTCCTGTCTTTTTCATAAGTGAGTGTATTATACCTAGATTAAAAAAGGGAATTATTGGAAAAACCTAAGAAAACCATTATGCAAGGCGCACTCCCTGCCCGGGATCGGATCGATAAATGGTTTCTATGCCGTTTACGGAGTTCAACTGGCTCTCAAGCGCGGCAGCATCTTCTGCAGGACAGATCAGGTGCACATTGGGTCCGGCGTCGATGGTGAAGCATACCTGCAGTCCATTGCTGCGCCAGGTGCGCATTTTTTGGATGAGGTCAAGCGTGGCAGGCTCCCAGTAGAAAAGAGCGGGTGTTGAGGTCATCATAACTGCATGCATCAGGTTGCTGTCCAGTTCCACGATATCAGCGAAAGTCTTGAAATCCTTTTCGAGGATCGCCTGCCGGCATATTTGCAGGCGGCGCGGGCAGTCGGCTGTGCGGGCAGCTTGCAGCGGGCTGGTGGATGCCAGCGTATGACCGGTGCTTGAGCCGACCTCTTTATGCGATCTGCTGACTACCGCGATCAGGTCTACCAGATGCCAGTGATCGGCAGGTGCAATGGAGAAGGCATAAGAATCTTCATCCGTTGCCCCGACCTGCCATTCCACAAATCCATCCGGGATCGAGCGGCAGGCTGAGCCCGAACCGCGACGTGCCAGGCGGGAGAGGGCAGGGGTATCCAGTTCCTGTCCGGCGGCTTTTGAAGCTGCGGCTGCCAGCGCGGCGAACGCGGAGGCGGAAGAAGCAATTCCCGTGCCCATGGGAAAGCTGTTCTGGCTGATGACAATGGCGTACAGTTTTTCGGGCATCTGCTCGCGGATGATATCCAGAAAGGCGGTAACACGCTGCAAAGCCTGCGGAGATGCGTTTTCTCCATCGATGACCAGAACGTCCTGCTTGAGGTCTTTATTGAATTCCACGCTGGTAGTGGTGGAGAGAGAATCCAGGTTCATGGAAATAGAACCGTTCATGGGAATACGCAGGGCATCCTCACGGTTTCCCCAGTATTTGATGAAAGCAATATTAGGATGGGCTATTGCGGTTATCTGCATGGTTCACTCTGAATATATGTATTCTACTGGATTTTCAATGGGAATCATTAAAAATAAACAGGGAATGTGTAGAAATCACACATTCCCTGTTTACGAACAAGCTAGATATCTTTTCTTCCGGGGATCAGGGTGCGAACTTTATATAAACTGTCCTGTGCGGTGATGAACAGGTCACAGCGATCCTCGCCGCCCCAGTTGAAATTAGCTGTTTTTTGAGGTACCGGAATGAATCCGAGATGATTGGCGTCCGGATCGAATACGTGAATTCCGCTGGGACCGCATGTATAGAGGTTCCCCTGGCTGTCGATCTTCATGCCATCCGGTTTTCCTTCGCCTTCGCCGCTCACAATAACCCAATCGCGCCCATTCTCGGTATCTCCATTAGGCAGAACGTCGAATACTCTGACCAGCATCTTAGGGGTATCATTCACGAAGAGGCGTCTTCCATCCAGTGAGAGGCATAAACCGTTGGGAACTTCAAAGTCCTTATCGAGCAAAATGGTCTCATTCGTTTTCGGATCGATGCGGTAAACACCCTGAAAATCCAACTCCCGTTCCCGCTCGACTCCATATTTGGCGCCGCGCCCCAGGGGCGGGTCTGAGAAATAGATAGTCCCATCCGGGCTGACAATGACATCGTTGGGGCTGTTCAATTCTTTACCCCGGTATGTATCTGCAAGAATGGTTATTTCGCCATTGAATTCTTCACGAACGAGGCGGCTGGTGGCGTGTTCGCAGGTAACCAGACGTCCTTCGGCATCATACGCGTTTCCATTGGCTTTATGGCTTGGTTTGCGGTAGATCTGCACGCCTTGCTCGGTTGACCACTGGTACATGCAGTCTCCACGGATATCGCTGAAAACCAGTTTCTTTTCTTTTGTATTCCACACGGGACCTTCCAGAAAGACAAATCCGGTGGCGACTTTTTCGGTGCCGCTTTCTTGATCAATAATGCTGTTAATCTTTTTATTAAACATTAAAACCTTCATAAAACAATAAATTTTAAAAATGATTCATAAAACCTGATAAATGAAATCGATGCTTTGGGATCAATTATCAGGAAATATATAATTCGATCGTTTATTTTTCGTCGCTCGATTTTATGGGTACTACCTGCTCGTGGCAGGGTTCGTGACTGCGGTCCAGTTTGAAGGCATAAATATCTTCAATATGCTGGTTTTCTTCATGGATCTTATTGAAAAATTTCAGCATGAGCTGGGCAGAGCGCACCATAATGCAGCCGCAGCGGGTGGGTGCTTCGGGACCCGGCTCTCCCTGGCGGAGCAGGGTGCAGTTGGATGTGCCGAATTCATCCAGGAACATTTTCCAGTACTGGCGGCAGAGAGCCGGAGCAAGTTTTCCATCGCCATTGATATTATCGCGCCCATAGATCGCACCGATGAGCATAAAACCAATGGTGAGACCGCCGCAGTGACTGCTCATCGATGCACCAATACCACCGCGGAAGGGCATGGCGATTTTCAATATCCTCGAGGTCAGCTCATTTTCAGGGAGAACATAGGGCCAGACTGCCCGGATCAGACTTTCAGAGCAGTGATATTTTTGTAGATGGAGATCAAGAACTTTCCTGCCAACTTCCTCGATCTGATATTTGGTAAATGATAAATATTCCATTGCGCGCTCCTTTTTATTAATAATATTTTTCGTCTACTTCTTATAGCCAAGTTTCATAGACACATCATTGGCTGCATTTACTACCTGACGGACGGTTTCATCCTGATCCAATTTTTCAACTCGAAAAGCAACCCCAGAGAATCCAAGAGCTGCGATCACTTTCCCGTTCATGTCAAATACCGGGGCGCTGATGCATTTCATTTCGTCATCATATTCATGATCATCCACTGCATAGCCCTGTGCTTTAACCTGCTTGAGATGCGCTTGAAGCTCCTCAGCGCTGGTTATAGTATTCCCGGTTCTCCGGATGAATTCCATTTTTGATAAGAGTTCATTTCTTTTAAATGACTCCAGAAATGCCAGGATCGCTTTCCCGGTGGCTGTGCAGTAAGCGGGAGTAATGGATCCCACTTTTGATTCGATCTTGATGGTCTTGGGGCTTTCGATCCGGGCAATATTGATCACATCGGTCCCTGAAAGAATAGAGAGGATGGATGTTTCTCCAATAGCTTCGCAGAGTTTTTTCAGGGAAGGTCTCGCAATTTCTGTAAGCTCATGTTTGTCAAGCTCATTTTTGCATAATTTCATCACGGAGGAGCCGATCTTGAAGGTACTTGAGCTTTCGCGGGTCACGTATCCTTTTTCTTCCAGCGTGATCAGCAGACGGTAGGCGGTAGGTCTGGAAATACCGGTGCGCTCTGCCACACTGACAGCCGAAATCGGTTTTTCCGCGGCAGCTACACATTCGAGAATGTCCAGCCCCTTCAGCAGGGTTTGCGCCAGATCCTCTTTTCCCATTGATTTCTCTCCAATCACTTTTATATGTTCAATATATGGACACGTAGTTTGTATTATGAACATTATAATTACGATCGTTCCATGTGTCAAGAAAGAGTACCCGCAGATTCTTATCAAAGGCAGCTTTTTCCGCAAAAAGAATTGCATAAAATACTGCTTATCTATTATAATGTTCAATAATAAAACAGTGTGTTCAATTAGTGGACATTTCATAAATCCGATATAATAAAGAACAAGAAGGAGATATTATGGATTTCAAGTTTTCAACGGCAACCAGCATTTTGTTTGGACGATCGAAAGTAAAAGAACTGATTACAGCAATTCCTGCATTGGGGAAGCGGGTTTTAATTACCACAAACAAGATCAAGGAGCCAGATTATACAAATCTGGATGCCATTAAAGAACTTGGTGTAGATATTGAAAAAGAATTAATGGCTAAGGGTATCCAGACATTCCGCTATCTGGTGACCAGTGAACCGACCATAGACCTGATCGAAAAGGGGATTCTCTTTTCAAAAGAGAATCAGGTCGATGTGTTTGTGGGGATTGGCGGGGGAAGCGCCATCGATACCGCCAAAGCCATCAGCGCGATCATGGCGAATTCCGGCGAATGTATCGATTACCTGGAAGTGATCGGGAAGGGGAAAAAGATCACCAAAAGATCGATGCCTTTCATTGCTGTTCCCACCACCTCGGGAACCGGAGCGGAAGTATCCGCCAACGCGGTGCTGTCTTCCCCGGAGCATAATGTGAAGGTCAGCCTGCGCAGCCCGCTGATGATCGCAGAACTGGCGATTGTGGACCCCGAGTTAACTCTCAGCGTTCCGCCGGCGGTTACTGCCAGCACCGGGCTGGATGCGTTCACACAGGTGATCGAACCGTACGTCTCCTGGCTGGCAAATCCGCTCACGGATTCTCTATGCCGGGAAGGAATGCTGCGTGCCAGCCGCTCGCTGTATAAAGCTTATACGAATGGGCAGGATATTGATGCACGCGAAGATATGTCCATCGCCAGTTTGTTCGGCGGCATTGCACTGGCGAATGCCAAGCTGGGTGCGGTACATGGATTTGCCGGTCCGCTGGGCGGCATCTATCACGGACCACACGGAGCCATCTGCGCAGCCCTGCTGCCGCATGTGATGGACGTCAACGTCAAGGCATTGAAAGCGCGTGACGCGGAGAACCCCATATTGGGACGCTATACGGAAGTGGCGCAGATCATCACTAATAATCCAAAAGCGACCGTGGAAGACGGGGTGCGCTGGATCGCCGATCTGGTGAAATCCATGAACATCAAGGGGCTTTCCTCATACGGCATGAAGAAAGAGGATTTCCCGATGATCATTGAAAAATCAGCGGTTTCCAGCAGCATGAAAGGCAACTGCATTAAACTGACTCCAGAAGAGATGGAAGAGATCCTTACCCGGGCATTGTAAAGAAAAGATGCTAGAAAAAATAAGAAGCAGCGGTTTATATATCGAATGATCCGCTGCTTTTTCTATACTCATGATATTGATTATTCACTATAATTACTGAAGAGTGAAACCATCAGGGAGGGATTATTATGCTTGACACAGCTCTATTAGGATTTGGTATTGGCGCGATCATTATGGGACCGGGAATATTTTTAATCCATCATTTCAAGCCGTAATCCATGAAACGTTTCGAACTTGCTAACAAGGTGGGATGAATTATAAAGGTAGCGGGATTTGATATTCTTATCGTATTCTTTGTATGAAAGCGGTAATTAATAGTAAAGGCAATACCTCTGTTATTTTAGTGAGGTGGAAATTTGACAAGGGATTATGTTAAATAATGACTAGGAATAATTCTAGTAAAAACTCTTTTTTAAAAATAAGTAGGGAATATAAAAAACTCTGAATAGAGAATGTACAATTTCATAAAAGGGTGTTTTTTATTTCGCTAAATCTAGTGGAAAAGGATTAGTATATATGGGGAAAAAAATTATTCGATCAGATGGTATTAATGCATCTGAAAAATATCTTCAAAAATTATGTGAAAAATCCTTCTTAAGGTTGTGGAGTTATCCTGGAGTCTTTCGTGATCAGTCAAGTGGAGGAGATTCGAAGGGTGGAAAAGAAATCTGTGATCTCTTAGTTGTATTTGAGAACCATGTAATTATTTTCTCAGATAAGGATATTGCATTTCCTAATACAGGAGATATTGGTATCGATTGGTCAAGATGGGTGAGAAAAGCAATTCTTGAATCTGGTAAACAATTATATGGTGCAGAGAGATGGATTCGTGAACATCCAGAACGGATATTTATTGATAAGCATTGTAACCAGAAATTTCCAATAAACCTTCCGGATTTATCAGAAACAAAATTCCATAGAATAATTGTTGCACATGGAGCTTCAGATCAATGTAAATTGAGATTGGGTGGCAGTGGGAGTTTAATGATTCTTTCTAATATCATTGGTGACGATCATTTGAAAAAAATAGAAAGTGGGGGGCTACCTTTTTTTATTGGACAAATAAACCTAAAGCGAGGATTTGTCCATGTATTTGATGATACAACAGTTGAAATCTTATTAAATTATCTCGATACAATTTCTGACTTTACGTTATATCTTGAAAAAAAAGAAAAGCTATTCGGAAATAAAAAAATAATCTGTGCAGCAGGAGAGGAAGAACTGCTAGCTTATTACCTAAAAGGTATTGATAGCATTGGTGAACATGACTTCATTTTCGACGATGAACTTCAAGGTAAATTTCAAATGGTCTATTTTGATGAAGGTTTATGGATAGATTTTATTAACAGTCCTGAATATAAGTCACAAAAAGAAGCTAATGAAGTGAGTTATGCTTGGGATGCATTGATTGAAGAGTTTGTAACTCATATTCTGAATGACACGCAGTATAAAAAATATCCTGATGGATCAAATGATCAAGAAATTATATTAAGATTTTTAGCGCGTGAATCGAGAACAAAAAGAAGATTTTTAACGCATTTATTATTTGAATTAATAGAAAAAACTCCTGCATCTGAGAGAGGAGTGAGAGTAGTTACACCTATTATTCCTAGTGATCCATATTATGTTTTTCTTTTATTACCAAAATCAAAAAAGAAAACTGAAGAAGAATACAGAGAAGCACGGGATTTTTTTCTTCAAAGCTATTGTATGGTGGTAAAACATGATTTTCCTGATGCTTTAGATATTATAGGTATAGCTACAGAATCAGGTTTTGGCGAATATCACTCGGAAGATGCATTATATTTAAATGCAAGAGAATGGGATCAAACCAAAAATGCTGAAGCGTCAAAATTAAAGATAGACTTTAATCTACTCAATAACGTTAAAAAACATGAAGAAATTGTGTATGAATATCCAATAGAAAAAGAAAAACATCGAAGAAAGCGCAAAAGAAAACGAAAAAGAAAATAGACCAAGAGGAACACAGGTGGATAATTACAGGTTTACCTCGAACTGCTGACCTTTTTGATCTTGCCTTTTTCATCCGCGGTGACGCGCAGGGTGGTGGGCATGGTATGCCCGTTGGCGGTCTTCTGCCGGGCGCCAAAGATGAGCAGGAAATCTCCATTGGGCTGCGCCTTGACTTCCGGCTTGCTGTTCTTGACAGCGGGGTATTTCTTATAGATCTGGCTGCAGATCTGGTCGTAAATGTTTTTTTGCATATTCTTCCTCAATTAATTCTATCGGAATTTGACGGTTGCGCAAATACGAAGGGACAGATAAGATGTCGTTCTTCTTTTCTTCCTGTGCCGGTACGGCAGATGGAATTTTCTGCTCCGGACTGGCGGGTACCTGCGGTCTGCCGAAATGCTTGAGGTAAGCCAGGTCGGGATCACTGACATCCGTGCAGCCGATGCCGGTGGCGATCAGGATAACTTCGCAATCTTCTTTCATGTTTTCATCCAGCATCACGCCGGGGATGATCTCGCAGTTTTCACCCGTGCTGCGCTTGATGAGGTTCAGCGCGTCATTCAATTCTTCAAAGGGCAGCGCAGCGTTCACGCGGAAATTGACGATCACTCCCTGCGCCTGATCCAGCGCGACGGCATCCAGCAGGGGGTGGTTGATGGCTTTGTTGATCGCCTGCATGGTGCGGCTGTCGCCTGATCCGCTTCCCATTGCCATATAGGTTCCGCCGCCTGATTCCATCAGGCGCAGAATGTGGGAAGAATCGATGTTGATCAGCCCGGGTTTGGCGATCAGTTCCGAAATGCTTTGGATGCCCATGCGCAGGGCGTCATCTGCAAGGCGGAAAGACATATCCAGCGGCAGGTCGTGCGGGGCAACCTGCAGTAATTTATCGTTGGGGATGGTGATGAGGGTATCGGTGTAGGGGCGCAGCTGTGAAATACCTTCATCGGCATTATTCTTGCGCTTTCCGAACTCGAAGGAGAAGGGGGTGGTCACAAAAGCGATCACCAGAATTCCCATCGATTTAGCGATGCGCGCCGCGATGGCGATGGCACCGGTGCCGGTTCCGCCGCCCATTCCGGCGGTCATAAAGACCATATCGGCTCCTTCCAGTGCATTATAGATCTCGCGGAAGCTCTCTTCGGCTGCCAGCTTTCCCATCTGGGGATTGCCGCCAGCGCCCAGTCCTTTGGTCAGTTCCGGTCCAAGCAGGATGGTGCGCTGGGCTTTGCTGGCATGCAGCGCCTGCTGGTCGGTGTTGGCTGCGATGTATTCCACGTGATCGATCCCAAGGGCGAGCATGCGGTTGATGGTGTTGCAGCCCGCGCCGCCCAATCCCATTACTTTGATTACGGGCATGTTTTCTTTGAATTCTGCCGTGTCTTTACCTCTAATGATCATGACTGACCTCCAATGAAGGAATGGATTTCATCCGCATCTTGCGGATCATGATCCCTTCATTTTGCTGTAATACGGATATCTTTTCTTCTGCTTCTTCCTGATTGGTGACAACCAGGGTCACTTCTTTGGCATCCAGCGCGATGTTCAGCGAAGTACCCACCACCGGATGGTAGCGGTTGAGAAATGGTTTCAAGAGTGCTGCTTTCTTTTCATCTAACTGCCAGGTATCATCCGGCAGCAGTAAATAATGCTCCACTTTGGGAGCGGGGATATTCTTTTCTTCTGCGGGTGTTTCGATTTCGGTTAGCGTGTTCTGCGAGGAGGAAAGACCGTTGAACAGGCTCTTGAGTTTGTCCCAATCCAGATCTACCAGAAAATTACAGGAGACGACCGTTTCAGGAAGCAGATTGGCGGTGTTTTCTTGTGTATTCTGGAAGGCATCAGGGTAGAGCATTTTCAAGATTCCCTGCACTGTTTCAGCCTGTTGGGTGCCGGCATCTTCGGTCAATTCTTTGCCATATTCTGCCTGGCGACCTGCCTGCAGGAGAAGGATGGGCACTCTGCTGTCCAGAACCGCTTTCGCTTGAGCCTGGTACCATTCATAGCCGCGAAAGCCCTGCTGGTCCTGGCTGTCTTCGGGAGTGTAGTAGGGAGCAGAGGAAGGCCAGCATTCCGGACCGCCGGCGCCCCAATTCATGGGGTGCTCATACGTCCAGCCGTAGGAACTTAAAACGAGAGCATTGAGCAAATTGGTTTTGCCTTTTTCTTTCAGGCTTTGCAGCGCAAGACGCAGGAAAGCGGTATCCCAGTAATCTCCGGCGGGCTGCAGAGGCGGAAAGACAGGTTGTAAATTCTTTTCAAGACAGTATTCGGCAAGCAGGATATATTTTTCAAGGAAGTGCTCCACCAGGTCAGGCTGGATCCAGGTCTCCGGTTTCCAAAAATTCTGCTGGTTGGGGCGATCGAACAAGATCACGCGCTCGACTTTCAATCCAGCCAGATTATTCAGCAGGTCCTGATAGGAGAACAGGTCAAATTCTTCATTGAGGGTGCTCTTGAGAAAGACATCCACATGGATCCCGTTCTGGGTCAGGGTGCTGATGGAATTGGCAGGCAGCGATTGAGGAGAGAGCACCTCCACCAGTGCGCGGGCTGTACCACTGACTTTAGCGAAGCTGATGAATTGGTCGAGATAGGTGGGGTCGTTCTGCATGATCTCTGCCGGAATGTGAAAGGCGTGACGTGATTGTATTTGAGCTGTTTTCGATGTGTTGTGTTCCATAATTTTCTGCTTCCTGCCCGTAATGTAGCAAGTTGTATGCCAAAACTGACGATTTCTCTCTGCTATAATCAGTTTCATGATTCTGGTAACAGGTGCATCGGGATTTGTTGGAAGCGCATTGGTGGCTTTCTTATCCAGGCGCGGACTGCCGGTACGAGCTTTACTGCGCCCATCCCGTTATTCTCCACGGCTGCCGCGGGATATCCCCGTTGAGGTGGCAGTCAGCAGTATGCAGGATGAGCGCGGCATCAGGGCTGCCCTGAAAGGGGTAGACTGCGTTTTTCATCTGGCAAGCTCTGAAAGAGAAGGACAGCACATTGATCTGGAAGCTGTTGATGTAGGTGGATTGGAAAACCTGCTGCGCGCGGCGGAACAGGTAGGAGTGGAACGCATCTTCTTCTTCAGCCATATCGGCGCTGATCGTTCTTCCGGCTTTCCTCCCTTCAGGGCGAAAGCGATCGCTGAAAAAATGCTGCAGAACAGCGGAGCAGCCACCACCATTTTCAGAACATCCGTTATTTTCGGGAAAAATGATGGATTCATCTCGTATTTTGCGCGCGGGCTGGCAGCCAGCAAGCTGATCTATCCCATACCCGGAAGCGATGAGATCCTGCTGCAGCCGCTTTGGATCAATGACCTGGTCAACTGCCTATATCTAGCGTATCAGAACACGGAGTACACCGGTAAAACCTATGAACTGGGCGGGGGAGAATATTTAACGTTTCAAACTATCCTGCGCATGATCATGGAAGATACGGGAAAACGAAGGTTCCTGGTGCCTATTGCACCTGCCGCTTTGCGGGCACGCAACTTATGGCTGGGTGAATCTCCCAAAGCTTCCACCCTTTCGACATACTGGATCGATTATCTTGCATCTGACCGCACCTGTTCTCTGGATTCCTTACCTCATCAATTCAATATTCTGCCCGGGCGCTTCAGTGAGAAGATGAAGCGTTATCTACCGACTGCTCGTTCCAGGTAAGTTCAAAAACCAGATGTTGATACGGTTTCAGGAAAAATGAGAAGCCGTCTTTTTCTAATGCTTTTCGAGAAAAAATATTTTTTTCCCCTGTACGAATTTCTTCACAGATCAACATCGCTTCAGCGGAGCTTTCCGGCAGCAGTTCCAGCAGTGAAAATCTCTTTTTCTTTTTATCGACCAGCACAGGGCAGGACTGGTGGAAATGAACAGTGTGCTTATGCGAGGAATCGTTGACGACTACAAGCGATTGATGTTCCTCGAACCGATTGAAATAAGCATACACATCCGGGAGCGCATCATTCTTCTTATCCAGCACATCGAATAAACGGAAGGTTTTTGCATTTGAGAAATATTCTCGAATGTGCAGAAGCGGGAAGATAAAATTTTCATGCTGTTGAATGAGATGATCGTCTTCTATTTCATCCATGAGTGGAACGAGAAAATCCATACCGTAGCGTTCGGAAAAACCTTCGATCTGCCCATGATTGAACATGGGTATACCCGGCAGGGTTGCCAGCATGGTGCAGGCGGCGAAATATTTTTCATCTTTGCCAAACTGATCCAGAGCAGGTCGTTCATCCGGGTTGCTCAAAAAGTTGACATACTTTTCCAACAGTCGGGGATCGGTTTCCAGTGCATTTCGCAGAATTTTCTGATAGGTGCTGTTGTCTTCATCACGCAGCGACTGCATGAACGCAATGTTGTATACGCGGTGCATGCCCAATTCCTGGATGAAAAAATTTTCCATGTACCAGAAAGCTTCTGCCATTAAAAGCGCTTCCGGGTTTTCTTTTTCGACCCGTTCGATCACTTCACGCCAGAATTCACGCGGCATCGCTTTGTCGAATTCTTCTGCCGTCATGGTATTGCTTTCACGGGTTGGAATGCAGCGTTCCCCGCTGTTGGGCAGGGGATACCACAGGCGCTGGAACTGCTTCTTGCTGAGCGTCATGGCAGCGTCAAAACGAATGAGGGGAAAGCGTTTGAGGATGGCGAGGATGGTTTGGATCATATGCTCGCGAACCACAGCATTCAAATAATCGAGCTGTGCAGTATCATTCCAGGGCATGCTGGTACCATCGTTGCCGTGATAGATATATCTTTTTTCACCGCTGCGGTTATCTTCGTGCAAAAAGACCTCTGCGGCTCCGGTCTGGTTGTAGTAGCCTTCTTCCAGCTTGAGGCTGATGGCTGGATCGGGAGAGAGGTCGGGGCTGTCGAAATGAAAATCGGGTATGGGGTTCTTCGGAACGGAAATATACCAATCCGGATGCTTCATGAGCCAGTTGGAATCGATACCGGTATGGTTGGGGACGATATCGACGCACAGGCGAATGCCATGCCTGCTGCAGACGGTTCGCAGTTGATCGGCTGCTTCGTCTCCTCCCAGCGATCGGGATATCTTGTATTCCTTGATCGAGTATGCCGATGCAGCAATATCCTGCTTCCCGTACAGCTCCTTGATCTTTCTCGAAGCCGGGCTGCGTTCCCATACCCCGATCAACCAGAGTCCGTTGATCCCCCAATCCGCCAGCTTTTTCAGTTCTTCTTCGGGAATCTGGTCGAGGTGGGTGATCTCTCTTTGATATTTTTTACTTAACTGCACCAGCCAGACGTTGGCGTTCTTGGAAATTAGAACGACATTCTTTTTCCAGGAAACACCAGCAGGCTTTTTATTTTTCGATCGTGAATCATATTGCATCGATTATTTTCCATCCTCTATTATTGTAGATGAAAAATATCCCCGATGTAATAGATTAGATCGGATTCTTCCCCCTCTTTGAAAGGAAGTATTTTCCCCTGCTTCTCAAGAGCCCGGCATGCCTGATCGATATATACTGTTTTCCATCCAAACAGGCGGTCGATCGTTTTCAGTTTTGCCATTCCAATAGATCGCAGGTAAGTCAAAATGATATCCTGCTGTGCTTTTGCTTCGCTGAGAAAACGTGCTTTTTCCACTATCTCGGGATAGTAGCGGGCGGCGATATCATAGATCATGGCATAGCCCCAGCGTCCTGCCTGCGCAATACCTACCGGAATGATCTTCATTTCGGTCTGCAGGTCGGTGAGGGATTTATCAAAAATATATTTCTTGTCTGATGAAGTCATGCGCGCCTGTTTATGCAGGTCCAGGGTGTGCAGAGGACCGTGTTCGAGGAGCGCTTCATATATGTTCTTCATTTCCACGCTCATCAAACCATTCTTATACTGCACCAGATAATCATTTTCATAATCGCCATAATTTGGAGAAAGAGCGTAAAAACAGGCTGCCATTTCAAAAGAGAGAATGGTGGCTTTCTTGCGGATCAGTTTTGCGTAGTACCATACCCGTTTATCCAGCAAACCGTCTTTCCAACCCCAGGTGACGTGACCCGGATCATCGTGGTTGTTAGGTACCGGGCGTTCGCCAACCGTGGCATACCACAGGTTGGGCATGTCGTAATCTTTGATCGGCCAGAAAAAGGCAAAGCCGCGCTCATTCACAAAATTGACCGCGTCCTGCGGACCATGCAGACGAAGGGAACGGGGAATTCGATAGGTTTTCTCCCGATAAGTTTTTGCTTTTTTCTGCAGTGTTTTCAGATCAGTCATTGCGCAGGATGTGAGTAATGATATTCGATCCGCTGCCGCCAATATTCTGCGTCATGCCGATGCGGGCTTTTTCAAGCTGATTCTTGCCGGCGGTGCCGCGCAGCTGCTGGATCACTTCTACAATTTGATAGATACCGGTTGCTCCCACCGGGTGACCACGGGCTTTCAATCCGCCCATGGTTGCAACCGGAAGTTTTCCATCTCTGCCGATCTGTCCTTCCACCGCGCAGATGGGACCTTTTCCGCGTTCTGCAAAACCGCAGGCTTCCAGCGATAGGGCAGCCATGATGGAAAAAGCATCATGATATTCAAAGAAATCGATATCCTTTGCAGTAATTCCAGCCTGCGCGTAAGCTTCTTTACATGATTTTTCTGCAGCTCCCAACCAGGTGGGATCTTTACGATCATGAATGGCAATGGAATCGGTAGCGGCTGCCGAACCTGCCACACGGATGACCCTGCCGCTCACTTTTTCTGCCGGGACGAGGATTACCGCAGCTGCGCCATCTCCAATGGAAGAAGCATCCAGCAGGTTGATCGGGTCACAGATCATGCCGGAGTTAGTGTATTTTTCTTCTGTTATTTGCATGTGAAAGCGGGCATAAGGATTATTCATCGCATTGGTATGTGCATTGATCGAAAAATTGGCGAAATCTTTGTGCTGCCAGCCGGTTTCGTGCATGTAGCGCCGCATGAGCAGGGCATTCAAAGCCACAAATGAGAGCCCCTGATCCACTTCCCAGTCAGCGCTGGCGGCGGTTGCCAGGTGGGAGGTAATTTCAGCAGTAGGAGAATCGGTCATTTTTTCCACGCCGACCACCAGTGCCACCTCCACCTCGCCGGAAGCCACTGCCAGGAAAGCGGCGCGGAAAGCAGCCGAACCGGAACTGCAGGCGGATTCCAGGCGTATCGCGCTGACGTGCTTGGCTCCGATCCAGTCGGTGATGTAAGCTCCCAGGTTTTGCTGCTGGTTGGCGGAGGCAGACATCATGTTTCCGACGAAGACACCGTCTATATGGTCGATACCGCAATCCTGTACTGCGGCGAAGATGGCTTCTCCCGCGATCTCCTTGAGTGATTTATCCCACTTTTCTTCGATCTTTGTCTGTCCAACACCGATTGCTGCTACTGCGCGCATACCTGCTCCTAAAATATCAGTTTCTGTTATTATATGTTGCGTACCTATCAGATTCTATCCAAAAACATTTATTAATACCATCAGGAGCATACCTATGATCTTTGATATCAGCATCGACATATCCCCGGATATGGTCAAGTGGGAAGGCGACAGCCCGGTGAAAATTCGTCAGGTTATGGATATTGCAAGGGGCGCTCCCTACAACCTCAGTGAGATGAAAATGAGCGTGCACACCGGCACGCATATGGATGCCCCCAGGCATTTTCTACCGGGTGGAGGGCTGATCGAAGATTTTCCGCTAGATCTGTTGATCGGAGAAGCACAGGTAGTACGGATTCTCGATGAGGCGGAAAGCATCGATGCACAGGTATTGGAAGCTGCCGGATTGAAAAAGGGCATTCAACGGGTGCTGTTCAAGACGTGCAATTCGCAGTACTGGAAAACCTGTCCCAATGATTTTCAAGAAGATTTTGTGTCGCTCAGCCTGGATGGAGCGGATTATTTGATCGATCAGGGAGTAAAGCTGGTTGGCATCGATTATCTTTCCATTTCGCCTGCGGATGATTTCAGACCGGTTCATTCCCGCCTGATGGAGAAGAATATTGCCATCATCGAAACGCTCGATCTTTCGAAAGTGGACCCGGGCATCTACACCCTGGTATGCCTGCCGCTGAAATTAAAGGGAGTGGAAGGCGCTCCGGTGCGTGCAGTATTGATGCGGGATTAGCGGGATATCTGTAAGCTGAAACCGCCGTCTACCACGATCACCTGCCCGCGGATCATGGCTGCTTCTTCCGAACACAGAAAGGCTACCGCATGAGCGATATCCTGCGGGGTGGCAATACGACCGGCGGGAGTGCTTCTGGCAATGCGCCGGATTATCATATCATTGGATAACTGGCTGAAATGCTGCAGGGCTTTCGTTTCCACCACTCCAGGTGAAACCGCATTGACTGCGATATTCATTGGCGCCAATTCCACCGCCAGATAGCGCGTCAGGCTTTCAAGGGCGGCTTTGCTGGCTCCTACGGCAATGTATTCCTGCATAACACGGGTAGAACCCTGACTGGTGATGGCGACCATTTTCCCGCCTCCGCGCTTTTCCATCAAAGGCACTGCAAGCTGCGCTCCGAATAAGAAAGCCCGTGCGTTCACGTTCATAGTGTGATCCCATCCTTCAGGGCGCTGCTGCATAGCCGGGTGGTTGAAGCCTGAAGCGGCGTTGCTGATGAAAATGTCCAGCGCGCCGAATTCCTGCTCTATGGCTTGGAAGAGGCGCTCGAGATTATCCATTTTTCCCACGTTGGCGCGCACTACCAGCGCTTTGCGTCCCATTGCTTGAATTTCTTTGGCTGTTTCTTCTGCCGGTTCCTGGTTGCGCACATAATTGATGATGATATGCGCGCCCTGGCGAGCCAGTTCCAGCGCGATCGCCTGTCCGATGCCGCGGCTGGACCCGGTTACCAGAGCGATCTTATCCTTGAACTTTCCTGCTGCATCTTCTTTCATGGGAAGCTCCTTTTTGCGGTTTGTCAGAGAATCCATTGATTTCCTCCCTATTTTAACCCCCACAAGTTATGATAGGATACTCTTATACTCAGAATTGGAGCAGGGTAAATGGCTCAAAAAAGAAATCAAGAGATCATCGATCGCTGTATGGCGCATAATTTTTGGACCTGGAGTAAGCAAAAAGAAATTCAACCGATCCCGGTTGAACGGGCGGAGGGGGTGTATTTCTGGGATTTTGAAGGAAACCGTTATCTGGATTTCAACTCCCTGGTGATGTGTTCCAATATCGGGCACGGCAATCAGCAGGTGATCGAAGCGATCTGCCATCAGGCGCGCGAACTTACCTTTGCCGGTCCGCACATGGCAACCGAAGCCAGGGCGCTGCTGCTCGAAAAACTGAGTGAGGTGGTTCCACAGGGGATCACGCGCTTTTTATTCACCATGGGTGGAGCGGATGCCAATGAGAACGCCATCAAGCTCGCCCGCGCGGTTACCGGAAAGCATAAGATATTGGCGCGCTACCGCTCCTATCACGGTGCTTCGCATGGTGCGGTTGCCCTTTCAGGCGATCTACGCCGGGTGACATGGGAGCCCAACATCATGGGGGGTGTGGTGCATTTTCCGCCTGCATACCGCTACCGTGATGACCTGGTTCCTGATGCGATAAAGCTTTCTGATGAAGAGTATGCCGCGCGCCATCTGGACTATCTGGAGCGCATCATCCATTACGAAGGAGCTGGCACCATTGCGGCTATTTTTATCGAAGCGGTAACGGGTACCAATGGGATCCTTATTCCACCTGATGGATATTTACAGGGAATTCGCGCGTTGTGTGATAAATACGGCATGTTGATGATTGTAGATGAGGTGATGACCGGGTTCGGAAGAACCGGGGCATGGTTTGCGGTAGATAACTGGCGGGTAAAGCCGGATATCATGACTATGGCAAAAGGATTGACATCCGCTTATGCGCCGCTGGGTGTGGTGGGTATGCGCGAAGAGATCGCATCTTATTTTGATCATCTTAAATTTGACAGCGGGCTTACTTATAACGGGCATCCCTTATCTTTTGCTGCCGGGGCAGCCAACATCGACGTGCTGCAATCCCAGCATCTGGTTGAACATGCACAAGTCATGCAGCCGGTCATGTTGAAGTTTTTCAATGGATTGAAAGAAAAACATCCCTGCGTAGGAGATGTACGCGGGATTGGGCTGTTTGGAGCCATAGAATTAATAAAAGATAAGAAATCTCAAATACCCCTTGGAGAGTACGGAAAAACCCCTAAAATTATCAGTGATTTACAGGAATATACACTATCAAAGGGATTATTCCACTATGTTCATGATAATCTGATCCTGGTCATTCCGCCTCTTATCATCAATGAGGAAGAATTGGAAGCCGGAATCGGAATCCTAGATGAAGCATTAAGCAAAGTGGATGACATCCTTTAAAAGGATATGCGATCTATGGAAAACAATGTTAAGAAAATCGAAAATGTGATCATTTTAGGGTCCGGTCCTGCAGGCTTGGCGGCAGCGCTGTATACTGCCCGCGCAGAATTGCAGCCGCTGGTGTTTACAGGAACGGATATCGGCGGGCAGGCAGCTACCACATCGGTAATTGAGAACTATCCGGGTTTTCCCGAAGGAGTGGGCGGCAGTGAACTCTCCGACCTTTTTACCAAGAATGCAGAGAAGTTCGGTACCCGCTTTGAATATGATATGGTCACCTCGGTGGACCTTTCTCAGAAACCGTTCAAGCTGAATACGTACGATAGAGAGTTCTTTGCCAGATCACTGATCATCACTACCGGTGCGAGTCCCCAAAAGCTGAATGTGCCGGGTGAAAGAGAATTAACCGGTCGGGGAGTTTCTTACTGCGCAACCTGCGACGGCTGGTTTTTCAAGGATAAAAAAGTGGCTGTGGTGGGCGGCGGAGACAGCGCCCTGGAGGAAGGTATCTTCCTGACCCGCTATGTTTCTTCCGTGACCATCATCCACCGCCGCAATGAACTGCGAGCCGGTGCTCTGCTGCAGAAACGAGCCAAAGAGAATGCCAAGATCTCATTCTTATGGGATTCGGTGGTGGAAGAAGTGCTGGGCGGGGATGCGGTCAAAGCGCTCAAGATCAAGAATGTGAAAACAGGAGAATTCAGCCAGCTGGATGTGGATGGGCTCTTTGTCTTTATCGGTCATACACCCAACACAGGGCTTTTCAATGGATCTCTGGATCTGGATGAGAAGGGCTATATCCGTGTAAACGAGAGAATGCAGACCAGTATTCCGGGTGTGTATGCAGCTGGAGAAGCGGCAGATGCCCGCTACCGCCAGGTGATCACATCCGCGGGAATGGGCGCGGCAGCAGCGATCGAAGCCACCCATTTCCTTGAAGCAGAGGAATAAAAAAAAAGAGCGAGAGTATCTCTCGCTCTTTTTGCTTTACTGGGTTGTTCCCAAACCTGACCAGACAAAGACGCGTGGATCGCTGGGATATCCGGCAGTTACGTAGATGGGATCTCCATTTTCGGTTGTACCTGATTGGCGGACTGGCTGTACGTACCAGCGGATGATATGCGGATTGCTCTCGGCAGGTCGGAAGCTGACCGGCACGATGTACTTGGTATCTTTGGTGTAATCGGTCAATTTCTTGCCTTCGCCGGCAGTCAGATCTTCGATCGTAACGGCATATGAATCGCCTTCCAGCATTCCACCGATAGCAGCCCATTGCAGGGTAACGGAATCATTGGTGGCAGTAAATACGGTCCCATCAGCCGGCAGCAGAAGATTGGTGGCAGTGAAAGGTGCCGGAAGTGTTGCCGTAGGGGTAGGTCCGCTGGTTGGGAGGCGTTCACACAATGGAATGGTCAGCACTTCATTGAGATAAACGTTATCGGTAGTTTTCCCATTGTACGTTTTCAGTGTTTCTACAGAAACGTTGTAATTTGCGGCAATGGCACCGAGTGTGTCATTTTCACCAACAGTGTAAGATATCTTTGTGCAGGCAGTATCTGTTTTCTGAACAGCGCTGAGTGTGCCGGTGGGTTCCGGTGAAGATGTGGGGGTAGGGCGTGGGATGAGAAGTTTCTGATTGAGCGTCAATACGCCGCAGTCAGATTCAAGATTATTCAGATCTGCAATGCTTTTTACACTCACGTTGTAAACAAGCGCGATCGAACTGCAGGTATCTCCGTCTTGAACGGAATATTCGATCGGTGGTTCGGTCGTTGAGGTTGGTTCCGGCGTGGATGTTAATGTAGGAGTTGGGCTTTGTTCCAGCGTCGCAGTGGGGGTGGGGGTTGTGGTTGGTTGCGCCGAAGCAATTTGCCCGGAGCCGCGTAGAACGAAATAAATAATGCCCGCTCCAATCGCGATCAGGATCAGAATGGCGCCCAACGCGATCGGTAAACTCATTGTGAATTGAGGCAGCCCGCGTGATTTGATCTTATTGGTAGGAGTCGGGGCAGGTACATCAGTAAATGTTCTTCCGCAGACCAAACAGCGCGTAGCATTGGCGTTTAGATGGGTTCCACAGGTAGGACATACTTTGTCGTTCGTTTGTTTATTTTTAGGATTCATAGTGCTTCACTCTTTTTTTGTAAAAGCCGAAATATTATAACATCAATGATATGATAGTTTTTAGACATGAAAGAAGCAGGAGTTTATATCCATTTCCCTTTCTGTAAAAGTCGCTGCCAGTACTGTGATTTTAACACAAGTGCCGGGATGGAAGCTTTTATGCCGGAGTACTGCCGGTATCTGATCGAAGAGATCCAGGTTTATGGGGAGAAGTACAGCAGTATATTTTCCATTTGCTCGATCTATCTGGGCGGAGGAACTCCTTCCTATCTTCCCACTGATTCTATTAGTGAGGTAATTCAAGCAGTTGAGGGAAGTTTTCCCATTCTTCCCGATGTTGAGATTTCCATGGAAACCAATCCGGCTGATATCACCCCTCGAAAGAGTGAACAATGGAGAGAAGCAGGGGTGAACCGAATCAGTATCGGGATGCAGAGCGCCCATGATGCGGAATTAAAAATGCTGGGTAGGCGCCATAGTTTTGATGATGTCTGCCGGGCAGTTGAGAACATACGCAAAGCAGGATTCGATAATTTTAATCTGGACCTGATGTTTGGGCTGCCGAATCAATCTTTACAGAGCTGGCAGGATTCCATTAAGAAAGCGCTTGGTCTTTTTCCAACACATCTTTCACTGTATGCCCTGACCGTTGAAGAGGGGACACCTCTGGCTGCCGATATCGAAGCTGCCATTCTTCCGGCGCCGGATAATGACCTGGCTGCGGATATGTTTGAATGGGTGATGGATTTCCTTCCAACACAGGGATTTGCGCAGTATGAGATATCCAACTGGGCGAAGCAGGAAAAGAGAGATCAGCGCTGCCGGCATAATATTTTGTACTGGCACAACCAGGATTATTTTGGTTTTGGAGCAGCCGCGCACAGCCATATAGGGAATCAACGCTGGGCGAATGAAGCGGATACTGCACGCTATATCCAGAGTGGTACGATCTATTCGGAACACGAGAAGAACGATCAATCTTTTCCATGGGTGGAGACATTTATTCAATTATCTCCCGGTGATGCTATGGGCGAGACTGCCATGATGGGCTTGCGCCTGGTGCAGGAGGGGCTGCGAGATGATATTTTCAAGGAAAAGTATGGTGAATCGTTGTTCAGTGTATATGAGAAGCAGATCGAAGATCTGGTTCGCTTGGGGCTGCTGGAAGTGGTAGAAGGTGATGTACGTGCGATCCGCCTGACCAAGCACGGCAGAATGGTGGGAAATCAGGTTTTCATGCGGTTTTTATTGGATTGAGTGGTTGGTACCTGACATTTTGAATTGAGAGATCAATACACCAGCACGGGAGTGCGGAAACCTTCGTTGTTGCCGTCATCCGGGATATTCGTCCAGCGGTAGATCCACTTGGCGTCTTCTGATTGCATGTTGATACAGCCGTGGCTCATGACCGTGCCGAAATTATGGTGCCAGTACGTACCATGAATGGCGACGCCGGTGGATGCTTCGAAATAGGAAACCCAGGGCACGCCGGGCAGTTCATAAGCTTCTGCATCCGAGCGCAAGGTGCCATCACCCATATGCACGCTGGGACGTTTGGCATGGATCTTGAAGTTCCCTTTGGGTGTATCGGTGGGGATGGCATCCGGATCACTGCTGAGGTAGGGAACACCCGTGGAGACACCCATTTCTCTGACCAATTCATTACCCTCGTACGCCAATAATTTTTGAAAATCAATGGAGATCTCGATGCGCTTCAAGCTGGGTGAAATATCCGCATGGATGGGCGTCAATTCTTCCGAGAGAACCGGACGCAGGTGCTCCACCGGAACGTAGTAAGACAGATCGACCAATCCATCGCGAATTTCATACCACTGCATGCCATCGGGTCCTTCCTTTGCACTGAAAACCCAATGCGTGGAGCTGTAATACAGCCGGTAGAATTTTTCCCAATCGGAATTAGCGCGGTGGCGGTAGGAATCAGAATAAGGCACGGTCAATTCCATCAACTGCCCCTGACTGGGGAATTCATCGATAAGGGTGTTGAGACGGTACTGCACTTTCTGAACGTACCCGCTGTGCACATATCCTCCCCAGATGCGGTACCATACCGGATTATAGCCTGGACCATCGGGTGAGGTGACTTCATCATAGAGATGCAGAATTTCATCCCGGTAGCGCTGGAATAGAATAGTGCTGTTTTCGCTGGCTTCTTTATACACGCTGATGGATTCCCTGGTAACCCTTCCCAATTGCTGTGTGGAAGAGAGGAAGCTTAACTTATCAAAGCGTCCGCTTAAAGCCAAACCGAATGCCCCGGCACCCATATATTTTAGAAAATCTCTTCGGCTGATTGTGCTCATCTGCGCGCATTATACCAACGAATTGGATAAAATTGGTATTATTTTATTTCTCCCTCTCAGCGTATTCACTGAGGATATTTTCAGGCGGCAGGCGCAGCAAGAAACGTTGAAATGCCTGGATTTCTTTCAACGACTGGATCAGTTCCTGCTGATACTTCGTTTTCTCGGCTGCAGTTTCAGATTTCTTCCCAATGCTGACGGTCCTCTCATCTTCATTGATTGGTTGAATGATGATCTGTCCGCTGGCAGTCAGCAGAGACAGGCTGGCATCAATACATTCGGCTGTCAAACCGGTCAGAGCAGCGTACTGCTCCAACGATACCTTGCCTCCTTTTTCATGAATGGCGAACTTGACCATTCCGAGCAGCTTTTGCAAAAGCTGTTTTATTTTTACCGGTTTTTGCGGAAGGGTGAACAGCGCAATGGAAGATGGATGGACTTTCTGCAGGATTTGCTTCATCACCTCTGCATCGGGCGGCATGTGCAGAAAAATGAGGTTTGCACTTTCCGAAATGGTGGCGCGGTTGAAGATGGGCAGATCGCCGGCTTGCAGGTTTTCTCCCCAGCACATCGCAGGATCCTGCTGCATGAATGCCTGCAGGTCTTTTAGCGGTGCTTCTGAAAAACGAAAATCATGAATGGTGATCTTGGGCAGGGAAATTTCAGCAAGTGGTTGTTCTGCAATAGAACTGCGCGCGTCTACCCATTCGATATCGATCCTTTCTTCTCCGCGAAATACTTTACGATGGACGCTGTACGCCAGATCGATCCTATCGCTCGGCAGGGGAGTATCAAAGGCATGCCACCATTTGACCTCAAAGGTTTTTCCATCTTCATCTGCTACCTGAACGGAGCGGTGAATCTTGTCGTGATCCAGATATCGGGAGCTGACCAGCTTCAGCTTTTCTGCCAGAAAGGTCGGTGCCGGATTTCCCGCTCCAAAAGGCGCCAGCCTATCCAGTACCTGCATGAATGCTTCATTGACATTCCTTAGTGGAAAGTAAGCGTCGATGGGCAGGGTGGTTTCGATAGCCTGCACTTCTGCCAATTCGGCAATACCGGCATTCATGGACTGGATGAATCGATCCAGATTTTCTTCTTTCAATGCCATCCCGGCTGCCATGGCATGCCCGCCGTAAGAAAGCAGCAGGGCTGCCTGCTTATTCAGTTGGGTGGTGATATTGATGCCTTCTACCGAACGTGCTGATCCTTTCAAATGTCCTTTCGCATCACCCGAAAGCAGGATAGCCGGCTTTCCATAGGCATCCACCAGATGATTGGCAACGATACCCAGAATGCCTGCCGGCCAGGTGGGATTTGCCAGAATGATGATGGTTCTCTTATCAAAATTGGCATCCTGCTCGATCTGAGCTTCAGCAGCTTGATAAACCTGGTTTACCAGCATCTTGCGCTGGTTGTTCAAACCTTCCAATTCCGTAGCGGTACGCCTGGCGAGAGATAGGTCATCCGTAAGCAGGAATTCCACAATTGGGTTTGCATCTTTCAGGCGACCAAGGGCGTTCAAGCGCGGAGCAATAATGAAGCTGATATCCTGTTCATCCAATCTCTCTGTATTGGATTCAGAGACAGCCAAGAGCTCACGCAGCGCCAGGCGGGGCTGGCTGCGCATCAGATCAAGCCCGTACTGCACCATATAGCGGTTTTCCTGCACCAGCGCAGCCACATCCGCGACGGTTCCCATGGCAACCAGATCAAGAACAGAGCTTTCCCATTCTTTTAGCATGTTCAGTTCGGCTGCCAGCGCGCGGGTGAGAATATAGGCAGTGCCAACACCCGCCATTGCGGCAAATGGATGATCCTCCCTTACGAGGTGCGGGTTGATCACGGAATAGACATCAGGCAGTTCTTGCGGCAGGGTGTGATGATCGGTCAAGATCACATCTACTCCCTGCTGGGCGGCGAAATTCAGGGCAGCATTGGCGGTAATACCGGTATCACAGGTGATGAGCAGATCGATGCCCTGCGACAGAAAATTTTGCAGTGGCTTTTTTAGGATTCCGTGTGATTCCTTACTGCGTACGGGGATATGGTAGTGTACCGGAATATCCAGCTTTCGGAAAAAACTTACCAGCAGCGAAGTGGAGGTCTGTCCATCCACATCGAAATCTCCCCAGATACCGATCCTCTCCTTTTTGTGAATTGCGTCTAGAATACGCGGAACTGCTTTTTCCACGCCTGATAATTCCGCCGGATCGGTGGGGGTATAGCGGGTGTAATCCAGAAAGGGAAGGGCATGTTCCGGATCGACAATGCCTTTCTTCACCAGCGCTTCTGCCAGATATGGGCAAACATCGAAATATTCCTGAAGAGAATCAGGGATGATGATCGGCTGCGGGGATATCCAGCGCTTGTTCAATAGGAAATTTCCTCTACTTTTTCGATATCCAGGTCGAGATCATCCACATCAAAGTTGAATTCTGCCTCGCCCTCAAAAAGGTTGCCTGCCTGTTTTCCGCGCTCACAGTAGGAGCGGTACACGCAGAAACTGCAGCGTTTCTTTTCTTCGGTTTTTTCAAAAGTGCCTACTGCTTTCTGAATGATCTCCTGTATGAGATCAGAAAGCAGCTTTTCATCTTCCAGCATAATGATCGAAGAATAAGGAAAAGAAAAAGCCTGTTCGGGGAATTGAGGGAACCAGTAAACCAATTCCACCTGTGCGGGATCGATGGGTTTTTTCTCTGCGGTGAGCGCTGCGGATCTGCTCAACACATAGGGGTAGATATGGGTCTGCATTTTTTCCGCGTAGAACTTGCGAATGGGATCTTTCTTTCCGGCTTTGGTTTTCCAATCAAAAATGGTGAATGTACCGGTTTCAGTCTGTACGAGCAGATCATATTTTGCGATCAATGACTGTTCGTTTAAACCGGTTTGATAAGTGATTTCAGAGGAGGCAGTTTTGAATTGCCTGTTTTTTATGAAATCCATAAAATTCCGCCACCATACGCGCAGTTCTTCATCCTGGAGCTGGCTTTCGATTGCTCTGGGGTCCACATGATGAAAATAGCGGTCAACGCAGGTGTGAAAGAGGTTGCCTCTCTGGCGAAATAGCTCGAAATCCAGATAGGGTTTGCTTTCTTCGGCTGGCCAATCCAGCTTCTGAATGTAGCGCAGTTCAAAACGGCGCGGGCAATCGATATAATCCTGCAGCGATTGGGCGCTGAAACGAAAATCAGGCATGGTCGGCATTGAATTCCTCCCAGTAGGCGGTCAATTCCGCAAAAGGAATGGATATCACACAATTATTAAATTTCCCCTCATTCCAGGTGATCACCAGCTCTTTGCGGGCGCGTGTGATGCCCACATAGAACAGGCGCAGCCGTTCTGCGCTGTAGCCGATACGCGCCTGGCTGGTTGCCTCTCCCTCCCGAAGTACTTTCGAGCCCTGCAGCGACTGCAGCAGTGCCAGCAGTTCTGCTTCAAGGTTGAGGTGTTCACGGATGAAATAGCGCTCGGAAATGAACTGGTCATAATCCTGATTGCCGGGAAAATCGTAATTATTGGCGGACACAATGTAGACTCGATCCCATTCCAGCCCTTTGGCTTTATGGATGGTAGCTACTACCACTTCGCCTTTGTGCTGATCCGGATCGAATTCCAGCTCTTCTTCCGAAAAACCATTGATGCGCAGCCGGTTTCGATAGACTTTATCCAGTTCTGCGGCGCAATCTCGCAGAGAAAAGGATGGGTTTTCTCGAACTGCCCATTCCATCATTTCGGCTAATTTATAAGTCAGCGCCAGATCATGGGGATCGGTGAACAGGTGCATGGAGAGGGTCAATAGAAATTGATGGATAGGAAGTAGTGCTGCCGCCTGATTCTCCTTGAGAAAGCGATCAAACTGCTGGTAGGCTTCCTGAACTGCGGTCGGTCCCTCTGCCTCATCTTCTTTTACCGGGGAATTGTCCCTAAAAAGGAAATCCTCCAGCTTGTCTTTTTTCTTGAGGGCGGTGCAAAATAAGTGAAAATCTTTTTTCTGCTCCGGTTCCTCGAATTGATCTGCATACAGTGCTTCGAAAGCGGTTCCCAATTTCTTGGAACTGACAGGATCGGCAAAGAAAGAGAGCAGGGCAGCCAATTTTTTGGCAGTTTTACGGGTGGCAAAGCTGGTCTGGAGAAGTTCAATGGTTGGAATCTGCTTATCTTTCAATTTTTGGACGATACTGGCACCCTTATCGTTGCGGGTTACCAGAACCGCTACCGTTTCGTCCGGATTATCCTGCAGCCAGCGTGATACGGACTGCACGATCATCGCTTCTTCTTTATCAGAGGTAAGCTGCTTGCTGTAAAGGAATATCTTGTCCGGTTCATCCGGTGGATTGGGCTGCGGGTCATTGGCTCCCGTCGGCTGAATGAGGGGCGGTACCAGGGAGTCTATCAATTCAGGGGAGGGTTGGGTCTGGTTCCACTCGATGAGATGATTGGCAAGCTGGATAATGCTGGGTGTGGAGCGTCCTGAATCCGGCAGATCGTGCGCCTGCACATCTTTTTCTTTCAAGAAATCCAGCAGGTATTGCGGATTGGCAGTGGTAAAGGTCTCATAAATTGCCTGATTCGGGTCACCAACGCGCACCCAGTTTCCGTTTTCCCCGCACAGTAAACGCAAGATCTTTTCCTGCAGCGCGGAAGAATCCTGTGCTTCATCTTCCAGAATATAAGGCCAGCGTTCCTGCAGGCGCTGTAGATAGTCTGGATCGCTTTGCAGAGTATGGTATGCCAGACGGATAAGATCCTGAAAATCAATGGCAGCCTGATAACTCAAGGCATTTTGATAATCACGGTAGATTTCTACCCCAAAGCGCAGCAGGTCGTACTCCATGTCATTCTGTGCCATGGCTGTCTGGATCTGATCGGGGTTCAGCTCCATATCTTTGGCTTGACGGATGAAATTGTTAGCCATGGATAGAAGCAGCAGCCTCCATTTACTGCTGATGAACTGCATATTATCCTGAGAATCAGGATGGGTATAGGTAAGCAGGAAATCCTGGTTGTTGCGCTGCCAGGTGGAAACGATCTGATCGAGCGTATCGCTGCTTGCGCGCTCGTCGAGGATCTGGAAATTATTGCTCAAGCCCGCCAGATCCGGTCGCTCGCGAACAATATCATGTGCCAGCCCGTGCAGTGTGCGTACGCGGTAGCCGATGTTCTGCAGCAGGTGAAACTGCTGAATGAAACCGGAAATACGTTTTGCGAAATTCTGAACGGCAGCGTTAACCAGAGTCACTACCAGCACTTCCTGTCCATCTTGAACCATATCCGAAGCGATCAGGCTGGCTGCCAGATAAGAAAGGGTATGCGTTTTCCCGCTGCCGGGTACGGCGGCAATGCCCATTTTGCCGTGCGTGTAGCGCAGTATTTCTGCTTGAGCGGGGCGGGGGATGAACTCACTCATGGGCTTGCTCCCGGTAGCTTCTTTTCAGGAACAACTGCATCCCACTCAGCAGAGGGCTGCTCTGGTTAATGCCTGCCTGATTGAGCCCGGCGGCATAGAGATAAACATGTCCCTCGCAGCGGTTCAGCAGCCCGCGCACCAGGCGTGCCAGGGTAGATTGGTTGGTTTGAAATTCATCAGCATCCGTCCACTGTTTTTCACGCGACCAGTTGCGGCTGAGAACATACGGATGGGTGAGGGGCTGATCAAGCCGCTCCCACCAGCCAATATTGCCGATATCCAGCCAGAATTTGTATTTAACGGATCGATTTCGCATCAAGAAAGTGAAAGCCGGAGAAACGATGACTGCATTAATCTCTTCTGGAGGGAGCGGGTAAACGGAGGGCAGCAAACCGGCTTGCAGTGTTTCAATATACATCTTGCTGACATCCTGCTGCTGTCCTTCTGCCAGATCGGCAAACAACCGGCGAAAATCTCGCACGGATTGGATCAGGCTGGTGAGCAGGGCGGCATCATCGAAGTTGCTATGCAGGCTGAAGCCAGGTTGAGATAAAATTTCTCCAAAGAAAATGGAAAGAAAAATATCCAGCGGTACTGATTCTTTATTTTTATACTCTTCTATCCACTTCAAGAGCGTGTCAAATTGAACTCCGATGGCATTGGTGATACGATCCCGCGTGAATTCCGGGATATTGTAATAATGATCCAATGTACATTTTTCTTTCAGCGTATTCTTTGCCAGCAGGGCAGCGCGGATGACATCACAACCGGGAATGAGGGTCATGATGGCATGACGCAGTTCTTCAACCGTGATGGGCAGTTCCCACTGCGGGTGGGCTGCCCTGGCGAAGGTCAGCACGGCGCGGGTTATAGGTTCTTCTTCCAGTGTCCGCGACGGGCGTGAGGTAAGAAATGGAATATCCAGTTCCTGCAGTTTTTGTGCAAGGGAGAATTTCAAAGAATCCGGTAGAAATGGGGAAAGAACCGCGATATCTCCCGGTTCCGCTTGTTTTTGCAGCACGAGTTCATGAATGGTATGGCAGATATCTGCGATCATTTCGGGATAGAACTGCACCGTACGCAGGGTATATGCCTGCATTGCGCTAGCAGGGAGATTAGATGTATTCTCTCGCAGGATGCAGTTTGTGAGTGAGGTATTGAATGCTTGCATATTTTCGGGAATGTCAAACTGCTCGGTGAATTTAATTTCTTGCTGGCAGATGCTTTTTAATCTGTCTGCGCTGGTCGGGTCAGCCCCAAGAAATGAGCGGAAACCAGCCTGATCGTCTTTGATGAGCAGCATGGATGGGGTGTTTGCAGATAGGGAGATGATCAGATCATGAAGAACCGGTACATCTTCTTCCAGGTTATCTGCGATGAGATATTGAAACGGAGAAAAGAAGGTATTCTTGAGTTCCTTTTCTTTTGCCATGCAACTACGGAAGATTTCCACCTGCAGCGAAAAATCCAGCAGATTGTTCTTCAAGCAGTAATTACGAAATGCCAGAGCACATTCTTGTGCCTGTTCGTAATGCTTTTCCCTGATCGAATCCCCACTCCAGGCTTCTTTCAACCGCATAGCGGTTTCTTGCAGAGGATAACCAACCAGGGCAGCTTTGTTCATGGTATCTAGGATCTGGCTGAAAAGGCGCGCCTGATCGATGCGCACTTCGAGGAAATAGCGTTTTTCAAGCAGCGGTGTACAGATCTGACGCATGAAATATTGAGCGGTTTCCATGCTCAAGAAAACTGGCTGCTGGTACGGTTTTTGAAAGCCATAACTGCCGGCGATCTGAGGAAAATATAAGCGGATGAACTGCCGGGATAATCCGGTAAAGGTGGTTATGGTGGGCAGCACACCGGAAGAGAAATTGGGATCACGAGTGCAAGCCCGGTAGGGATTTGAAAGCGAACGCTGAGGGGTCAAGACCAGAATTTGACGGGAAGGGTCAGAACCTGCTGCGGCTTTGCGCAGAAAAGCCATACCGATGGAAGTTTTTCCGCTTTTAAAAGGTCCTTCCAGAAAGATGTGGGAATGGATATCCATATCCAGCACAGCCTGTTGTTGGGCATTGAAGTGATTCGCATTCATCCCCTTAATCCTATCAGGAATTCAGCCAATGGTTCAAGTTTTGAAAGGTTTTGTGGTCTTTTAAGGAAATTTTATCCCTGATCGTCGGAATGCGCAGAAGCATCAGAATGAGATAAATGGCAAGATTCACAAAAGCGGTGCTTTTCTCTCCCTTGATGGCGAAGTAACTGTGCAGTAATACCAGCAGCCCGATCAGATATACGAAGCGGTGGATTTTTATCCACAGTTTCGAGAATTTCCTTTGAAAATGCTTCCCTGAGGTCAAAGCCAGGCAGAGTAGGAGGAGAAGGGCTGCCAATCCCAGCAGCAGATAGGGCTTGGTTTGGAATTCAGGGATCAACCAGCGTAGATTGAATTGATAATCGAGGATGATAAAGGTACCTGCGTGAACTGCCGCATAGTAAAAAGCTGCCAATCCAATGATTTTGCGCGCCTGTATAAAGAAATTCATGTGAAAGATCGTCTGCAGGGGTGTGCAGGCAAGCGATATCAATAGGAATATGATCGCCCATTTCCCTGAAAACTGCGTCAGGAACAAGGTGGGGTATGAAGAATATGCCCCTTTCGCATAGTTAATAATAAACCAGGTGGCAGGAATAAGTGAGGCTAAAAACGAAAGGATCTGGATAGTAGAAGGCTTTTTTCTCATCAGAAATTGATACTGAGGTCCATGCCGGAATATAGCTCTGCCACTTCATCGTAGCCGTTGAAAAGCAGTGTATCCCGCCGCCCCGATTCCCCGATGCGGCGTTCTGTAGCCTGCGACCAGCGCGGGTGGGGAACATTGGGATTGACATTGGCATAAAAGCCATACTCGTGGGGAGCAAGCGCCATCCAGAATGAGGTGGGCATCTCTTTTACAAGTTCGATCTTTTTTATGGCTTTGATGGATTTAAATCCGTATTTCCAGGGAACCACTAGGCGGAGAGGTGCACCGTTTTGCGGAGTCAGGTCTTTGCCATAGATGCCTGTTCCCAGCAGGGTGAGGTCGTGCATGGCTTCATCAAGTCGCAGCCCTTCTATGTAAGGCCAAGGGTAAGTTGAATATTTCTGCCCCGGCAGCTGTTCGGGATCGAATACCCCTTCAAAGCGAACATACTGCACAGCGGATGTCGGTTTAACTGCATCCAAAACTTCCTTCAATGGAATGCCGAGCCACGGGATGACCATAGACCAGCCTTCAACACAGCGCATGCGGTATACCCGCTCAATTTGTGAAAACTGGGATTTCAAGTCTTCTGCAGTTAATTCCAGCGGATTTTTCACCAATCCGCCAATCTGAATGGTCCACGGAGAAGTTTGGAAATCCTCTGCCAGTTTGGTTGGTTCATTTTTATCGGAGGAGAATTCATAATAGTTGGTAAAACCAAAAACATCCTCTCCGGTTGTGGCTGGATCTCCGAATTCGTCAGTGATTCCGCTGGAGGTAGGCTGCACGGTCGTTCCGGTTGCGCTTGCCTTACAGGCTGCAAGAAAAGCAGCGGATGAATAGGTTAGAGCGCTTTTTATGAAAGCGCGCCGTGATTGATAAAGCTTTTCGGGGGTAATCTCTTCGATCTTTTTATCAGGCATGATGCCTCGAATTTCTCAGGGTAGATTCCAATAAGTGATCTCATCCATTTTCACAAGCATGCCGCCAGATTGTCTGGCGTTGGTGAATAATCCAAAATATCCTGATGTCAGTGCGCTGTCTTCGAATTCTGCAACGAAATGATCGTTGATGTAAAGCTTGAGAGTGGTGCCTTCAGCCCAAATGCCCAGGGTGTTAATCGCATTGGGTCCCTTGTTGAGAAACTCGCTGGTTTCCCAGTCTCCCAGCAGCGTGGAACCGCTGGAGGTCCAGCGCATCAGGTTGTATTTGCCTTCACCGGTGGCAATGAAGTAATAACCTGTATTTTCACTGAAATCTGATTTGCGGACGAACATTCCATACTCATCGCTTCCGTTGCAGTTCTGTGTTTCGAATTTCGCCTCGACGTAAAAATCGGTGATGTTGGGATAAGCGCAGTACCAAATATATCCACCCGATGCGGTGGGGCGGTACATGTTGAAACTACCATCATCCACCCAAACGGTCGCATTGGTGCCGCTGATCTGCAGTTCACTGGCATCCAACCCGAAGCTGCTGCCGTTTGTCAGGGTATCCTGCCAGGCGGCTGCTCCCAACTGCTCTTTAGGATTATCCGGTTCATTGGTGGGGGTGAGGGTAGGCATTTCAGGAGTTGCAGTGACCGGATTACTGGTGGCAAGGATCTGCGCCACCTGGGCGGTCTGTGTAAAAGCATAAGCTGCCTGAGTGGCAACCTGGGCATCAAAAGTATTATCTTGGGATAAGGGGAAATTGCAAGCTCCCAATCCGACCAATAGAAAACCGAGTAGAAAGATAGTTTTTATATTTGAATTGAGTTTTTTGTCCATGTTTCTATTATACGGATATCTTGGGGAGAACATATTATCAAAATATTAGATATCAATTTTCAAATTCTGTTCATTTTTATGAACAATATTTTTTCTAAATCAAGTAATGTATAATGCCAGAGATGGCAGATAATGAAATGAAAAAAAGGTTGCTGGGTATCGATCCGGGAGAGAAGCGCATCGGGATTTCCATTTCCGATCCTACCGGAACGATCTCGCGCCCGCTCATCGTTATTCCACATGCTTCTTATGCAAGCAGCGCGAAAGCTATCGTCGTGATCTGTCGAGAACAGAATGTAGGCAGGATCATTGTGGGCATTACCTATACCGATGAAGGCGAACCCACTTATGCGGGGCGCAGAGCGCAACGGTTAGGAGAAGCGATCTTGAACATTGAGGAAATACCGCTGGAATATTGGGACGAAACAGACACCACAAAAGCTGCCCAGCAGTCGCGGCGAGAGATGGGTGTACGGCGCAAGCAGCGCCGGGGTCATCTGGATGATGTGGCAGCCTGTATCTTGCTGCAGTCGTATATCGATGCTCATTTTGAAAAGGAAGACCGACTATGAAAAAATTATTGATCGTGCCGGGAATTCTATTGCTTTTTTCTATTGCTGCTCTGTTTCTTTTTTTCTTTTTAATTCCTTTCCAAACAACAGCAGTATTCGGAACGGCAGATGGGAATCTGGGCGTGTATCAAAAGATACAGCTGGAAGTTCAACTCTTTTTAAAGCGCGGAGTTTTAACAGAACCAGCAGTTATGAATACAAATACAGTGCAGGAATTCCTGGTTCAAGCGGGTGATTCCGCAGCTCAGATCAGCGAAAATCTTGCCAGAGCAGGTTTGGTCGCCGATGAAGGCAGTTTTCTAAATTATCTGATCTATAAAGGTTATGACCGCATTTTACAAAGCGGGACCTATTTTCTTTCTCCCGCTCAAACACCCCTTGAGATCGCGGCTGCCATGCTTGATCCAACGCCCGAAGACGTGGATTTCGTGATCTTGCCGGGTTTGCGCATAGAAGAAATTGCCCAACTCATTCCTACCTCGGGGTTGAATTTTTCTTCCGATGATTTTCTTGCACTGATTGACTCACGGGCGGGTCTAACCCTGCCAGCAGTTTTTCAAGATGCCCCCGATCTGGAGGGTTTACTCTTCGCCGGAAAGTATGAAATTCAGCGCGACAGCAGTGTGGTGGAATTCGTGCAGCACCTGATCGATCAAACTGCTGCTCAATTTACACCGGAAGTGATCGCTGCTTTTTCTCAACAGGGCTTGACACCCTATCAAGCCATTACTCTTGCATCCATCATCGAAAGGGAAGCTGTTCATGATGATGAAAAATCTACCATTGCATCGGTGTTTCTCAACCGGCTGCTGGTGAATATGGCTCTGCAGAGCGATCCGACCGCGCAGTATGCGCTTGGTTGGGATGAACAAACGCAGACCTGGTGGAAGACGCCCCTCACAGGTGCGGACCTTTCGGTTATTTCTCCGTATAATACATATATAGTCAATGGATTGCCACCCACACCGATCTGTTCGGTCAGCATCAACAGCCTGATCGCGGTGGCTTTTCCGCAGCAAACGAATTATTTTTATTTCCGATCAGCCTGTGACGGAAGTGGATATCATGTGTTTGCGGAAACCTACAACGAACAGCAATCCAACGCTTGTCCATAGGAGGAGTCATGACGAAAGTACTGGGTATTGATATTGGCGGGACGGCGATCAAAGGGGCGTTGGTCGATACTAAAAAAGGCGTACTCATCACAGAAAGAAAACGCTATCCCACAAAAAAGAATATCAAACCGGAAAAAGCAATTGAAATCATTGCGGGATATGTATCATCCCTTGAATGGGCGGGATCAATTGGGATTGGTTTTCCTGCCATCGTCAAGGATGGTGTTGCTTTAAGCGCTGCCAATATCAGCAAGAAATGGGTCGGGTTGAATATCAATGAGCAGGTATTTCAAAAAACCGGTTTGAGGACAAGCACCATTAATGATGCCGATGCTGCCGGTATTGCAGAAATGCGCTTTGGAGCCGGAAAACCTTATCAAAAAGAAATCGTCATTGTGCTGACTCTGGGCACCGGAATTGGGAGCTCGATTTTTGTGCGTGGAGAAATGCTGCCCAATACCGAGATGGGGCATCTTGAAATCAGAGGGAAAATTGCAGAGAAACGTGCTTCCGATGCGATCAGGCAAAAAAAAGATCTGAAATGGAAAGAATGGTCTAAATTATTACAGGAATATATCGATCGATTGGAATTATTATTCAGCCCGGATGTACTCATCATTGGGGGCGGGGCAAGCAAGTATCATGAAAAGTTTTTCCAGTACCTAAAAGTAAAAGCAAAATTGCTGCCTGCACAGCATTTGAATATGGCGGGAATCATTGGAGCAGCCTGGTATGCGGCACATGCTAAAAAATAAAAAAGGAGTAGAGATATCTACTCCTTTTTTGATTACTACTCGGGAAGAGTACTTTCAACAAAACGACGTTCTATTTCTTCCCAGTTCACAACATTCCAGAAAGCATCAACAAAATCTTTCCGCCTGTTCTGGTATTTCAGATAGTAAGCATGTTCCCAGACATCGATTCCCAGGAGAGGGATCAATCCCTGCGAAAGGGGAGAATCTTGATTGGGCGTTGAGTGAATGATCAGCGTTTTGTCGCTTCTTTTGCTCAACCATGCCCAGCCGCTTCCAAAACGTCCTGTGGCGGCAGCAGTCAATTGATCTTTGAATGCTTCAAAATCACCAAAATCCTTCTTGATGGCATCCAACAGGGTTCCATCTGGTTCACCGCCGGCAGTGGGGCTTAGTTCGGTCCACCATAGATTGTGATGGAAATAACCGCCGCCGTTATTCCGTACCGCGGTACGAATTTCTTCGGGAATGGAATTAATATCAGCCAGAATGCTTTCAATAGATTTGTCAAAATACTCAGGATACTTTTCAAGAGCTGCATTCAGGTTCTTGGTGTAGCCTGCATGATGCTTGTCATGGTGAATCTCCATGGTTTGGGCATCCATATGTGGTTCAAGCGCATCGAATGCATAGGGAAGTTCGGGTAAAATAAAGCTCATCATTGCCTCCTTGTAATTTTATTATATAGATTTTATTTAAGATAAATATAGTCTAAATAATAAGAATTAATTATATGAAAACTCTTAACAAACCTGCGTTGATGCTTTTTATTGGAATTTTGGCGGTTTCTACTGCTTCCATTTTAATCCGAACCGCTCAACAATTTCTACCATCCAGCTTGATTGCATTTGGTCGTTTATTCTTTGCTACTTTGCTGCTTGCCCCCTTTGGAGGGAAGACTGCACTGCACGATTTCATTTCTCTGGAGTGGAAAGAGAAGATGCGTGTGGGGCTGGCAGGATTGTTCCTCGGGATTCACTTCATTGTATGGATAAAGTCATTGGAATTGACCGGGATTGCAAGTTCCGTGATCCTGGTAACAACCACACCGATCTGGGTGGCATTGTTTTCCCCCATTATTCTCAAAGAAAAGATCACGAAAAGCGTGATGATTGGATTGACGATCGCCATGATTGGGATTTTAGTTCTGTTTTTAGGACCTTCCGGGAGACTGAAATTCAATTCATTTGATCTGTCAACGATAGCCGGAAATTTCCTCGCGTTGGTGGGAGCGTGGATGGCAGCCGCGTATACTATGACTGGACGCAGCGCGAGGGAAGAGATATCCTTAAAGAGCTATGTTTTTCTGGTATATGGCATCAGCGCTTTGGTTGCGTTTCTTTTTTCTATCCCTGATCTGGATACCTGTTCTTCCGGATGGATAGCAGGATTGGGCTGGGTTTTTCTGCTGGGATTGATCCCGCAGGTTCTCGGACATACCCTGTTCAATGCAGCGGTAAGAAAAATGGATGCGGTGTACGCATCCATTGCATTGCTTGGTGAGCCGATTGGTTCTGTAATTCTAGCCTGGA
Source organism: Anaerolineaceae bacterium (assembly GCA_963674975.1). GTDB lineage: Bacteria > Chloroflexota > Anaerolineae > Anaerolineales > Anaerolineaceae > UBA4781. The sequence goes on along the minus strand of OY771913.1, from coordinate 461,909 downwards.
TATTTCTTAAAGAAAGCCCGGGGCATTATGATTTGATCGGCGGTTTTTTCGTGATTGCCGGTATTTCGCTGGCTTTTCTGCTGCAGAACGGCAGCCTCAAACGCGATCATACAATTGATTGATCTCCAACAGCCATTTTTCAAGTTTGGCAGAATTCCATCGTGAATCCATTTTCCATTCCCAGTTTCCACCGAGGGTACTCGGGTAATTCATGCGCGCCTCGTCTCCCAGGTTCAAAAAATCCTGCATGGGTGCGATGGCAAACAGGGCAACCGACTGCCATAAAATGCGGATCATGGCGTGTGGAACGCTTTCACTGGTATTACCGGTATAAGCTCTGAATCTTTCCCGGGCTGATCTGGGTACAGATCTGTACCAGCCCAATGCGGTAGAGTTATCATGTGTTCCAGTATAAGCAACAGTATTGGATTCGAAATTATGCGGGATAAAACCTTTTTCAGGCATGGGATTGAACCCAAATTGAACGATCCTCATTCCCGGCAGGTGATAGCGTTCACGCAGTTCAACAACATCCGGGGTGATCACGCCCAGATCTTCAGCAATGAACGGCAGGTCTCCGAAATGCTTGTACAGGGCATCAAAAAGATCTTTACCGGGTCCATTAACCCATCGCCCCTTTTCGGCGGTTTTCGAGCCGGCAGGTATTTCGTAATATCCGGCAAATCCTCTAAAATGATCCAGGCGGATGATATCCACCAAATTCAAGGTCTGGCGGATACGCTCGATCCACCAGGCATACGCAGTTCTCTTGTGCTTTTTCCAATCATAGAGCGGATTTCCCCATAATTGTCCTGTCTTCGAAAAGAAATCTGGTGGAACTCCTGCTACCACGGTTGGCTTGTATTCCTTATCAAAAAAGAAAAGTTCCGGATTAGTCCAGGTGTCGGCGCAGTCATATCCGACGAAAATTGGAATATCTCCAATGATCTGTACACCATGATCGTTGGCGTACTTTTTTACCTTCTGCCACTGGATGAAAAACAAGAACTGCAGGAATTTATGCTCTTCTACTGCTTTACTGTTTTCTTCCTGGAATTTTTTCAAAGCTGTCGGATCGCGAAAGCGCAGTTCCTTTGGCCAGGTATCCCAGGGCTGTAAACCCTGCTGGTCTTTGATGGTCATGAAGAGGGCATAATCATCTAACCAGCTTTTGTTCTTTCTACAGAAACTCTTAAATTGTGATGCAAGTTCAGCGGGCTGCTGTTCATGATAATGGATAAAAGCCTGATGCAGTTTTTCCATTTTCCAGGGAAGCACCGCCCCAAAATCCACTTTCCTGCGTGCAAAGCGGGGTCGATGGGTGAGATCTTTTTTTGTTAATAACCCCATTGGAATAAGAGCATCCAGAGAAATAAAGAGGGGATTTCCGGCGGTTGCCGAGAGACCCTGATAGGGGGAGTTCCCATATCCGGTTGGATTCAGCGGAAGCACCTGCCAGAAATTGGTTTTTGTTTTTACAAGAAAATCTACAAAATCAAAAGCTGGTTTTCCAAGGTCTCCGATTCCATCGGAACCGGGAAGACTGCTTACGTGCAGCAGCACACCTGAAGAACGATCAAATGTCATAACTGCTTCCTTTCGGTAATACAAATTCTCCAAAATGGATTATTTTTTCATGAAAATCTCGAGGGGCAGTATCACAACCGATCATTCCGCCTCCTTCAAGAATGGTTTCTTCAGGGAGAATCGCATTTTTCCCGATCATGGCAATCGCTTTCTTCTGTTTTTTCAAAGAACCAATCTGGCAGCTTTCACCGATAAAAACATGTTTATCGATAATAGCTTTATAAATAGCTGTGTTTGGTGCGATCATGGTATCCGTCAGAATGATTGATTTTTCTATTCTTGTTCCCCGTTTAATTACCACGCCGGGTGAAATAACGCTGTTATCGATCTGCACATCGGGCTCAATTATACAACCATCACAAATCAGCGAAGCATTGACATGAGCATTGGCGTGGATGAAAGCAGGTGGACGTTCTTCCGAGCGTGTGTGGATGACCCAATTTCTTTTACGGATATCATATTTAGGAGGGCTGGTAAGCAGGTCCATATGAGATTTCCAGTATGATTGGATGGTTCCGACATCCACCCAGTAATCGTCATAGTGGTATGCGAAAATTTTTACTTTATCTTTTACGATGGCAGGTAGTACGTTCTTCCCAAAATCATGTTGAGATGTCTTATCATGAGCATCAGCGGCTAGATACTTCAGCAGGGTTTTCGAATTGAAAAGATAGATGCCCATATTCACCAGATTGGAGAAAGGTTTATCCGGTTTCTCAATAAATTTTCGCACCTGCATGGATTCATCTGCCTCGATCACGCCAAAATTCGAAGCCTGTTCTTTGGGAACACTGTGAACGCAGAGAGTAACCTCAGCATTCGTGTGCTGATGGAACTGGATCAGTTTTTCAAAATCCATCGAGTAAACCTGGTCGCCTGAAAGAATGAGGACATAATCGGGATCATTACTGAGAATATAATTTAAATTCTGTTTAACAGCATCTGCGGTCCCTGTAAACCAGTTAATTCCTTTCCCTTTGAAAGGAGTGAAGATCTTTATCCCGCCGGTGAACTCCCGATTCAAATCCCATGGACCGCCGGATCCGATATGATGGATCAGCGATTGAGGAAGGTATTGAGTGATCAACATTACATCAAAAATTTTCGAGTTGACACAATTTGATAGGGAGAAATCAATGATGCGGTATTTTCCTGCGAACGAAACAGCCGGTTTAGTTCGTTTTGCGGTCAGAACACCCAGCCGGGTACCTTCTCCCCCAGCTAAAATTACCGCTCTTGTACGCATGATTCACTTCCTTAATAATTCTTGATAAACCTTCAGATACTCCTCTGCTGATTTCTTCCAGGAGAAATCTTTCTGCATTGCTCTGGTTTGTATCTTCCTCCATTTGTCAGTTTGATGATAGCACGTTACAGCCTGTTCCAGCACAGCCAGAAAAGCCTGCTTATCAGGTTCATGGAATAGAAACCCGGTGCGCTTCTCTTCTGTTTCATCGATCGAGTCAACCAGACCTCCCACGGCATTAGCAATGGGAATACAACCGAAGTGCATGGCAATCATCTGGGAGATCCCGCAGGGTTCATATAAAGAGGGCATTAAAAACATATCACCTCCCGCGGGCAGTTGATGGGAAAAAGATGCATCATATCGATTTAAGAACCGTACGGAATTAGGATAAGCTTTCCCCAGAGCATGCACCAGTTCTTCCTGGTCGATACTTCCGGTGCCCAGAATAACCGCCTGCCATTTGCCGTTAGAAAAATCACGCAGCGTATCGCATAACAGGCGGATGCCTTTTTGCCGGTCGAGACGACTTACCATGACAAAAAGCGGAGTATTTTCTTCTAATGGTAGATCGAGGGTTTTTTGAATATAAGCCTTGTTATCTTTACGAAGCTCCAGGTTTTCCGAATCAAAATTCGATTGGATCAAGGGGTCTGTTTCCGGGTCCCATTGTTTTTCATCGATGCCATTTAAAATACCGCTGATCTTCTGTTTCTGGGTTGCAAGATAATCCTGGAGATCATTGCCAAAGAGGGGGGTTAGGATCTCTTCTGCATATCTGGGTGAGACCGTAAGGACCCGGTCTGCCTGATCGATTCCAATAACCAAAGGAAGCTGTTTCCCCCATGAAGGTATTGCCAAACCCTTTGCTCTTGAAATTCCAAATTTCTTTAGGTACGGTTCTGTTCCTGCACCCATATACGGTAGATTATGGATGGTAAAGATGCTTTTCACGCTCTGCCATTCAGCTTTTTTCACAGCAGCGCATATAACGCCTGTCTGCCAGTCATTGGCTTGAATGATATCGGCTTTCCAGTTCAATATTTCCATCAGATCAAGACAGGCAAGAGAGAAAGCAATAAATTTCTCCCCATCTTCAGCCGGATCAACAGAATAGACGATATCCTGTTTGTCTTCCATGTCCTTATTATCCAGAACGTAATACTGGATGTCATCAATTGTTATTGAATATACATCATAGAAATTAACTGCTTTGCCGTGCCGGCTTTGCAGCGGAAAGATAGACGCATTTTCAAAATAATGCGCATCCATCATTTTTGAATATGGAACGGCAATGCGGATATCGAGTGAGATATCCGCATTGTTATGGTTTTTTATTGTATCCAGCAGTGCTGCCGGTAATGAACCAATATAATCTCCCAATCCGCCGATTTTTACCAGCGGGGCGGCTTCAGCCGCCATGAAGAGTATTTTGATATTTTCTTGTCCATTGGTCATACTATTTCAAATGATCCTCGACCAGTTCCAGATAATCTTTGCAGATCTTTTCTTCCTTTACAACTCCCAGGAGTTTCATCAATTTTTCGATCTTTTCAGATTTTTCTTCAGCGTCGCGCATGCTCCAGGTTGTGGCTTTAATTTCTAGGAAGCTTCCCATATCGGGTTTATTCACCTGATCGAGGTTAATGAAGAATTCTTCCCTCTCGAATTCGACCAGGAAGCGCAGCCGGTCCTTCTCGATCTCAATTTCTGAATCAGGTTTGAAGTATTCTTTGTAGAACCGCAGACTCTGCGTGGCTGGAGCCAGATAGCGACTGCGGGAAAGCAGCACATCTTGAGGATAGTGATGCTCACGTGAAGGTCCAATGAGAGTCAGGCGGGAACGTACATGAGATACTTTTCCATCTGCTTCTACAAAATGGTCTTCTCTAAAGCGCACTGTACCTTCATCACTGGATTTGAATTTGAAATATGTGTCGTATTCATGATAATGACGCTTGCGTATGATCTTGAAATCGGATCCATTGATCTTATCGATCACTTTAAATCGGTCAGGGACGGTAACTTTTGCCTGAACTTCAAAGCTTTCTTCCTGGCTGGCTCCACCAATAGCGATCAATTTCGAAAGCACCGATTTTTCTCTGGTGATGATGAATGCATCCATCTTCGCGGCGTAAACCTGACTTTGCGCGATCAGATCTTTTTCATCCGCCGTAAGCAGCTGATGATCCTGCATAAGCCAATTTCCATTTACCATCACATCACTGACATCCGTCGATTTACCGGCGTAGACTAATTGTGCATAGACACCGAATTCGCTGTGTCTGAAACTGGGGCTGTTATGCAGTGTATTGATCTCAATCAAAATGAGGTCGGCTTTTTTCCCGGTTTCCAGGCTGCCGATCTGGTCTTCCATATGAATTGCTTCAGCCCCAATGCGGGTTGCCATTTCCAGTGTTTGCTGTGCCGGCACCACGGTTGGATCTCCGCTTGAGCCTTTCGCGAGGAAAGAAGCCAGGCGCATTTCTTCGAAGAAATCCAGATCGTTATTCGATGCAGTTCCATCCGTGCCAATACCGACTTTTAAACCCAGTTCGAGCATGCGGGTGACAGGAGCGATCCCTGATGCAAGCTTGAGATTGGAGGAGGGATTGTGCGCAACGCCAACATTTGCGTGTTCCAGGGTTCGCATTTCACCCTCATCGATATGCACGCAGTGGGCTGCAGTGGTTTTTGCTTCAAAGACTCCCTGTTTTTTAACAAAAGGTACAACAGGCATACCGATTTCTTTGCGCATAGCTTCTACTTCCTGCGCGGTTTCGGAGATATGGATGTGCAGGGGAACATCGAATTCAAGCGCAAGGTCTTTCGTAGCTTTGAGGATCTCTTCTCCTGTGGTGTAGGGGGCATGCGGCGCTACCGAGGGGGTGATGAGTTCATGCCCTTTCCATTTCTTGATGAATTGTCGGCAGTATTCCATCGATTCTTCATACGAATGTGCATCTGGTGTGGGGTATTTCATCACCGTTTGTGATAGGATACCGCGTAGACCTATGGCAGCGGTAGTTTCTGCAACCACATCCTCGAAGTAATACATATCAAGAAAAGAAGTAACGCCGGTTTTTATCAATTCCGCACAACCCAGTTGTGTTCCAAGGCGTACAAAATCAGGAGTGACAAATTCACGTTCTACCGGCATGATATACCCGTTCAGCCATACATCCAGACGCAGGTCATCCGAAAAACCGCGGATCAGGTTCATGGCAATATGGGTATGTGTATTCACAAATCCGGGCATGAGGACTTTCCCCTGGCAGTCAATCGTGTCTGCGTCGGGATATTGTTCTAAAATATCCTCCTCATTTCCAACAGCGGCAATCTTCGATCCATCGACTGCGACAGCTCCCGGGTCATATTTATCGAGAGCCTTATCCATTGTCAGTACGATCGCATTTTTCAAGACTAAGACTTTTCCCATTTTTTTTTATCCTTTTTTATCCAGATGTTTGAAGATCAAACCCATGATTCTATTCAACGTCCATTCTTCAAAATCATCCGGATTGTTCATGAATTTATATTTCTCAGCAGTACAATTCTTTTCATCTTCAATAGAGACGGATAATTCTTTGCCTGTATTCAATTCTTTTGATGAAGCTTTGATGATTAAATTACGCGGTCTATCTTTATTGTACTGATTATTAGGATTATTATTTACAGAAACAGACTGGATCTTTGACATTATTTCCTGAAAATGTTTGCTCATGAAAGAAATATTTTGCTGGATGAAATCGATTTGTCGAAATCCCTTACGTGTGAGTTCCCTGCAAACTGCCTCAACGATAGTCGTCTCATCATAGCCAAAAACATACTGCCCCAGAGAATTGTTGATTTCTTCCAGAACAGGTCCGATCAGAGCGGTAGTTTTTTGATGGTTTTTTGCCTTGGCGGTAATGCGAATATCGACGCTGCCTGCATGCGCAGCCAATCCGATGGTTGGATTTTCTAATTTCTCAAGATGTCCGATCAATTGATCGATCTGAGATTCTCCGATCCCGATGGTGTGCATAACGGTAGTTTTCAATACAGCTTCCGTGTGAAAGTACTGCCTGTAGAGCGGAATGAATTCAGTTTCCATAAGGAAATGCATTTCAGAAGGAACACCGGGCAGGCAGCATAACAAGGCTTTGTCCTTTTTGATATAAAAAGCCGGTGCGGTCCCAACAAGGTTTCTTATTCCTTCTGCGTTTTCTGGAAGATATGCCTGTTTTTCGTTATTTTCTGTGGGTGAACGTCCAAGCTCATGGAAACGATCATTGATCTGCTCCCAAAGCTCATCATGAAAAACCAGTTCGGTATTGCATGCTTTTGCGGCAGCTTCGCGCGTGGGGTCATCCACGGTGGGACCAAGCCCACCAGTGGTGATAACGAGATCGCTGCGGGCTAACGCTTCCTGCATTGCCCGAGCGATCCGATTTACATTATCTCCGACCGTGGTGACGCGATAGACGTCAAAACCTTCTTTGTTCAGCAGCTTGGCGAGGTATTGTGCGTTGGTATCGGTTATATCGCCCAGCAGCAGTTCTGTTCCAATTGTGATAATCTCGGCAGTAGCCATTGTTGCCTCTTAAAATTTCAACAATTTTAGCAGAACTTTAAGGAGTAGGATACAGGAAATAGCTAATCTGCCAGATCTGGATATATTCCTGCTTCCACGTAATACCACTTCCCGTCGCGTGCAGCATAGAACCACACCATATAGCTATCGCCATTCGGGTTAAAAATAGCGGGTTCGCAGCACTGGTAATGGACAATATCGTCATATTTCTGGTCAAGCATCTGTCCGGCATAAACCATGGAATAGGTGCTGCTTTTTTTGTCGTATACAAAGAAGAATGGTTCTCCCTGAATAATGTGCCACTCAAAGATTTCATCAAATCCGAGTTCTTCATTCAAAGATTTTCCATCCATGATCACTTCCCCTTGTTTTTCAAGTATCCAGTGATTGTTCCAGCTCTGAAATGTTTGAATGGGTGCCATTACCGGATTGGAAGGCAGGGAGGTTTCGTAGATAACCTCTCCACTTTCAGACACTATCTGGATATTGGAATCAACAACCGGATAGATCAATTCATTTTGATAGTAAACAGGGGCATAAACAAAAACATCATCCGGATGCCATTCCTGTACTCCCGATTTTTGAAGCAGATAGGAATCACCTTCATTATTTTGAACCAGCAGGGCGAAATCATCCTGAGCCTGATTTTCGGTAGCGCCTCCGACCGGATAGATATCATTCAGAAGAATGGCGTAGTTTTCCAACAGGCGATAAGTATAGGAAGACAGCATGGCTTCATGTTCGATACTGTACCCATATTTGGTAAGAATAGCGTTGGTTTCCTGAACGGCGCGATTGGGAGTGAGGTTCTTCCATACTGCACGTTTAGTGATCATATCGGAAGTCAACCATTGAGTAAATTCCATATGGGTTGGTGAGTCCGTTTCGATATCCACCATCTCATACTCCTCAACAATCAGGTCAGGACTGACGGAAGAGATCTGTAGAAGGGATAGATCAGTTTGATCGTTATTTGCTTTGCATCCCGTAAAGAGAAGCATTCCGACGAGAACCATGCATAAAGTAAGTGTTCCCCGGGTGTTCTTAATTGCATATTGTTTTGTTTTCATAGTTGTGATTTTATCCTCCCGTTGGGAAGAAATTCAATTATGATATTACTATGACTAGGCGTACCATGCAAATTGGAAAAACTGGTGAAAAACAAGCTGCCAGGTATCTTGAGGGCAATGGAGTGGCTGTTCTTACCATGAACTACCATACGCCTTATGGGGAGATCGATATTATCGGAAAAAAAGGGGATTTACTGATCTTCTGTGAAGTAAAAACGCGCACCTCACAGAAATACGGATTCCCAGAAGAGAGCGTCACTATGAAGAAAAAGAATGCCTTGATCAATTCCAGCCTGTTTTATTTACAGGAGAATGATCTGCTGGATTCTTCCTGGCGGATCGATGTGATCTCGATTCTTAAAAATGGACATACCGTGCAGTATGATTGGATCGAAAATGCAGTTACCAGTGAGTAATCCCGTTATTGTAATTTTAGGTCCTACCGCTGTGGGTAAAACAGCTCTTTCGATTGCCCTGGCAAAGCATGTTTCGGGGGAGATCATTTCTGTCGATTCGCGTTATTTCTATAGAGGAATGGATATCGGAACTGCGAAACCGCAGAAAGATGAAATGCAGGGAGTTCCGCATTATTTTATCGATATTGCTGAACCGGATGAACGTATCAGTCTGGGTTTCTTTCAGAATGCTGTGTATCAAAAGATCGAAGAAATATTGGAACGTAAAAAGATCCCATTTTTAGTAGGTGGAACAGGACAGTACCTGTGGGGTGTTATGGAAGGATGGCAGCCGCCGGGCACGCTACCCGATGAACGATTCCGAAAAGTACTGGAGGAGATCGCTTCTGTAAGGGGAACCGAATACATTTACCAGATGGTTGTTTTTCTTGATCCTGCTGCAGCAGGGAAGATCGAACCCAAAAATCTGCGTCGTTCGATCCGCGCACTGGAAGTGATCTTTTCAACAGGAGAATTGTTTTCGAAACAAAAAGAAAAGAATCCTCCACCATATTCATTCAAGATCATTGGACTACAGCGTCCCCGCCCTCAGCTTTATCAGCGGGTAGATGAACGGATCGATAAAATGATCCGGGATGGCTTGATCAGGGAAACAGAAACATTGAAAAAAAAAGGATATGATCCTGATTTATCCTCTCTCTCTGCTATCGGGTACAAGGAAATAATTTGCTACCTAAATAATGAAATATCACTGGATGAGGCGGTTGCTTTCATAAAGAGGCGCACCCGAAATTTCATCCGGCATCAGGCGAACTGGTTCAAGAAGGATGATCCACGCATCCGCTGGTTTGATATGCAGAACGATGCGGTTGAACGGGAAATCTATGAATTTATTCAATCAGCAGATGGCTGGATGCAGCAAGGAAAGGAATAAATGAAAAATCTCCATCACGCAAAACCCTGGCTGGCACACTATGATCCTTCTGTCCCCTATTCACTGCAGTATCCTGATTTGAATATTCCCCAGATTCTAGATCTTGCTGTAAAAGAATATCCGGGAAAGGTCTGTCTTCATTTTCAGGGAACCGACCTAACCTATCAACAGGTTTCAGATGCTTCTGATAATTTAGCCAGATGGTTGATCGCTTCGGGAGTAAAAAAAGGAGACAGGGTAGGCTTGATGCTGCTGAATTCACCCCAATTTGTTATCTCTTTCTTTGCAGTTCAGAAGGCAGGCGCTGTTGTGGTGGCAATGAATCCCTTTTATAAAAAACCTGAGTTTTCAACGATCATCAACGAGTGTGCCATACAGTGCGTCATTTGCCTGAGAGATCACATACAGATTCTCAATGAAATTGGAGAAATCCATCCGATTGAAGTCGTGATCGTTTCTGAAAAAGAGGATTTCAAACAAAAAGGATTCCCGGATTCTATCAGCCGGGATCAAATAAAAAGTGGAGAAATACAACCTATCGCATTTCCGCTTTCTTTCAAGAGCTGTATTGAATGTAAGATCGTGGATATTCCGCTTGATTATTCTTACAGTCCTGATGAACCGGCGATCTATCAGTATTCTGGCGGTACAACCGGTACTCCAAAAGCGGCGATTGGGTTGCATCGAAACATCGTTGCTAATACTATCCAATTCATGACCTGGTGCAGCCTGCAGATAGCTGAAGAAATCTTTTTAGCTGCGATTCCCCTGTATCATGTATACGGAATGGTACTGGCAATGATGCTGGGGATAAGGCTGGCTGCGCGTATCATTCTAATTGAAGACGCGCGTGATAGTGATGCAATTCTGCGAGCGATCGCAGAGCAGCAGGTGACTTTCTATCCCGGTGTGCCGACCATGTATGCCGCTATCATTCGGAATCAGGCAGTACTGGATGGAAAATATTATCTTCAGTCGATCAAAGCCTGCATTTCGGGTTCAGCAACACTCCATCCAAAAGTAAAAAAGCAGTTTGAGAAATTGACCAAAGGGAAACTGGTTGAGGGGTATGGATTATCCGAGGCACCTACAGCCACACACTGCAATCCTTTATTTGGGAAAAACCCTGCAGGTTCTTTTGGACTCCCTTTACCGGATGTGGACTGCATGGTTGTGGAAATTGAAGACGACACCCAGCCTGTAGAGATTGGCGAAACAGGAGAACTGCTGATCAGGGGTCCGCAGGTGATGGCGGGATATTACCAGAATATTCAGGAAACAGAATCGACGCTAAAAGACGGCTGGCTGCATACCGGTGATATCGTAAAAATGGATGCAGGCGGGTATTTCTATTTTGTGGATAGAAAAAAAGATGTGATCAAAGTAGGCGGATTTCAAGTATGGCCTAAAGAAATCGAAGAAGTTCTGCTTACCCTGAAAGGTATTCAGAGTGCAGCAGTCGCCGGGATAAAAAATGAAATGGATGAAGAAAAGGTAGTTGCCTGGATAGTTTTTGAAAAAGGAATAACATATACGACAGCTGAAATTCAAGATCACTGTCGAAAATCTTTAACCGCATATAAGATCCCAAAAGAAGTGTATGTTGTCAATGAAATTCCCCGTACAGGGGTAGGGAAAACACTGCGGAGAGAATTGGTAAGACTATATAATGAAAAACGGCTTTGAGATTCTCAAAGCCGTTTTTATCTTACCCATGATTCAGCTGCGGAATACCGCCGCTGTTTTTCTCAGCAAGTGGTTCAAAAATTATCTCGAATTCTTCTCTGGATAATGTTTCTACTTCAAGAAGTTTTGCCGCCACCTCATCAAGTTTCGATTTATGTTTCAGCAGTATCTTTTTAGCATTTTTATATGCCGCGTCGACCAGATTCTGAACCTCTACATCGATCTTTTCAGCAATTGCCTCAGAATAATCGCGCTGTTCTCCAATTTCGCGACCGAGGAAAATCAACTCATCTTTCTGACCGTAAACCATAGGACCCAGTTCATTGCTCATACCAAGCCGGGTGACCATCTTGCGCGCCAGTTTTGTGACATTCTCGATATCATTGGCAGCTCCCGAAGTAATATCATTAAAAATGATCTCTTCAGCAGCTCGACCGCCCAGTAAGCCGGTCATATCGGCAATGAATTTTTTCTTTGATTTCAACATATGATCATCATCGGGTAGAGCAATGGTGTAGCCTGCCGCCATACCGCGAGAAATGATCGAAATTTTCTGCACCTGATCTGCTTCTGGAAGTGAAGCGATAACAATGGCGTGTCCCGCCTCATGATAGGCAATGATCCGTTTTTCATTTTCATTAATGAGTCGACTTTTTCGCTGCGGTCCGGCAATTACCCGTTCAATTGCTTCTTCAAAATCGACCTGTTCAATGATCTTTTTATTTTCGCGGGCAGCCAGAATAGCCGCTTCATTGACCATGTTTTCAATATCAGCACCGACGAAACCAGGTGTCCCTTTTGCAAGGATGGAAAGATCTACATTCTTTGCTATCGGTTTCCCGCGCACATGAACTTTAAAGATCGCTTCACGACCGCGCACATCTGGACGATCCAGCACTACACGACGGTCGAATCTTCCGGGGCGCATTAGAGCTGGGTCAAGAATATCAGGTCGGTTTGTGGCTGCCATGACAATGATATTGGTATCGGTATCAAAGCCATCCATTTCAACCAGCATCTGGTTCAGGGTCTGTTCGCGTTCGTCATGACTTCCTCCAAGACCGGCACCGCGCTGTCGTCCAACCGCATCGATCTCGTCGATGAAAACGATACATGGAGAATGTTTCTTTGCTTGGTCAAACAGGTCGCGCACACGGCTGGCGCCAACACCGACGAACATTTCTACAAATTCAGAACCGGAAACGGAGAAGAAAGGTACCCCAGCTTCCCCCGATACTGCTTTTGCCAGAAGGGTTTTCCCACCACCGGGAGGACCGACTAAAAGTACACCTTTTGGAATACGGGCGCCCAGTGAGATGAATTTCTGCGGTTCGCGCAGGAATTCAACCACTTCCGCCAATTCTTCTTTTGATTCTTCAACACCGGCTACGTCTTGAAAGGTCACTTTCGGCTTATCACCGGTGAACATACGCGCACGGGTTTTTCCGAAGGATATTGCAGAGTTATTGCTGCCCTGTGCCTGACGGAAAATAAAGAAGAATAAACTGCCCATGATCAGGAATGGAAGAAGATAACTGAGAATGGAAAGGATATCGACCCAAACACCGGGTTCCTGAATCTCAATGGAAACATTGGATGATTTCAGATCATCTGCGGTTAATCCATATTGAGTCAGTTGCTCAACCAGAGTGGAATTACTTTCTTTTGTAGAGGTTAATTCCTGTCCGCTTGTGGTGACGACCGTCAGCGCATTCTCATTCTCTGTAATCTTTTGAACTTCTCCAGACTGGATCATTGAAGCCAGCTCATTGATCGAAACAGCGCTCTGATCGGTGTTTTGGTTAAAGTTTAAGAAAACCATTGCAATAATTGCAATGAAAATTAGCAAGTATACAAAATTGGTCTGAAAACTAGATTTCACATAAACCTCCGATAATAGTTAATACACGAAAGATTATACCAATCATTCATTAACATAATCTAAAACATAATCGAAATATTTGATCGAAATGAATTATTAAGAGAATTCATATAAAAAAAGAATCTCAACATCATTGAGATTCTTTTTATTTTAAGAAATATTTTTTATCCGTTTTGAACACGAGTTACATATTCACCGGTGCGTGTGTCAATTCGGATGATATCACCTGCATTAATAAATGCCGGAACATTGAATTCCTGACCGGTTTCGACTTTTACTTTTTTACTCACACCAGTTGCGGTATCTCCGCGAACGGCTGCTTCTGATTGCACTACTTTAAAATCAATGGCATTGGGTAATTCAACATCGATGGGTTCATTTCCGAAATAGGTGAGCTTTACCTCAATACCTTCCTTCAGATAATGAACACTATCGCCAAGGAGGTCTTTGGAAATGGCTGGCTGCTCAAATGTCTCCGTATCCATGAAATAGTAAAGATCTCCATCGGGATATAAATATTGAACAGTACGATAATCCAACCGGATATCCCGGATCCGTTCTCCAGAGTTAAAAGTTTTATCGATCGTACTTCCAGTGCGGAGGTTTCTGGCTTTTATACGAATAGTTGCCGCTCCTCTGCCCGGTTTATTGTGATGGTAATCTAATACCTTGAAAATATCATTGTCAATTTGAAAGGTAACACCTTTTCGCAGTTCATTTACATCAATCATGTCTACACCTTCTCAGGATTATTCAACAAACCCTGAGATTATAGCATGTAAATTTCTATCCAAGAAATATTTTTATTCAGCCTACTACCGGATCGATCAGTCCGAAGGTTCCATCGCGGCGTTTATACAGCACATTAATCTTATTGGTATTGGCATTGTAAAAGATAAAGAAGTCTTCATGCCCCAGTAATGTCATCTGTTCAATCGCTTCAATTTCATCCATCGGGATCAGAGTAAAGGTCTTGCGGCGGGCAATGATAGAAAAGCGGTTCTCTTCATCTTCTGCATAGCTTTCCATTGCTTTTTCCATGCTCTCAGCTCGCTTTAGATACTTTTTCCCTCTATATCTCTCGATCTGACGTTCGATCTTATCCATCACCTTATCGATGGCAGTAGTGATCTCATCTGCGCGTTCTTCGGCGCGCAGGATAAATCCCTTTCCACGTAATGTGATTTGAGCGATAAAACGGTTAGTCGCCTCTCGAGCAGTTTTAGCGTACGAAAGATCAACACGAGTTTCTTCAATCGACTTGAGGTATTTATTCAGCTTAGATGCCTTCTTGTTGACATATTTTTGCAGTTCTTCCGTCAGAGTTAGGTTTTTAACAAATACTTCAATTTCTTTAGACATAGATACCTCCTGATTTTTTAGGTTTCATTGAAGATCGAGCAATTGTTAGAGCAAATATCTGCTCTGCACCTCCTTGTTTCAATTGATTCGCGCATTCCGTCAGTGTTGCGCCTGTTGTGATCACATCATCAAGCAAAAGGACATTTTTTCCCCGGACATATTCTGGCTGTACGGAGAAAGCATTACGTACATTCTGTATCCTTTTATCAGCAGAGAGTGTTACTTGAGAAACGGTGTTTTTAGTACGGATCAATGCGTGAGGGATCATAGGAACTCTCAAGAATTCACTGAGCAGTTTCCCCCAGATGACTACCTGATTGTATCCACGTTCACGCTGTCTGATTTTATTAAGCGGCACTGGAACGATGCAGTCAAATACAAATTGTGTACAGGAAAGGACCTGTGCCAGATCTGGGAGAAGCATCTCTGCCAGACCAATATCACGCTGATATTTAAGAGCAAGGATCAGACTGCGCAGCACGCCATTGTATTCACCCAGAGAGCGAATTCTATTTATTGGGGAGGGGGTAGTTTTACAGTCCGAGCAAACTGCTTTTTTCGGGAGGGGTTTTCCGCATTTTTGACAGATATTCTCGTTATAGAGAATACGTTTACCCCAGCAATCAGGGCAGCAGCGATATCCGATTTTTCCGCAGCAGATACATTGAGGGGGATAGACAAGATCAATAAATTTCCACGCAAGAGAATATGCTTTTAGCCAACCTGTTTTTTTATTTAAGGCTATCTGCATCTCGCTTTCTTTCATATGATCCAGATTCTATAATCTAATCATACAACAATTTATTTCGATTTTATTGCGTTGAAACCGTTTCTAATAAATTTTCAATAAAGGCTCTGACCGCAGGACCAAGCAGGTTGTAAAGAACGCGGAAAATTAAAAAAACCAGAATGATAATGAGAATGATCTCAATAATACCCTTGGCTTCAAAATTCGATGATTTCATAGCTCGTTCTCTTTTTTTCAGTATACTGTTATTCTTTTATAACCGCAACTTTTTTTTATAGAATGCGTATTGTAAAATGAAATATATAATAAAGATGAAAAAGAATTCGAAATCCTGTGGAGGAAGAAATGACTGATTTTTACCAGCGAGTTAGTGATGAACAAGATGCCCTGAAGAAACTGGTCGCAAAGATTCCAGGTTTCAGCGGATATGTAGAACGCGCTGACCGTCGGTCTGCTGATAAGCTGCTGCGTGAAACGATTGCGGCGCATTTTGAAAGCCTGTGGCAGCAGATATCTGAACTGCAGCGTTCTTTTATTGCAGAAGGTGAAATTGGATTAGTCGATGACCTTGAAGCTGCTGCGATCAAACTGCGCCAATTTATTGATCGCATCAAGAATGCAGGATACGGCTATGCAGGTTTCTTTGATGCAATTAAAGTAAAACAGGAGGAATTAGCGGCAATCTATAATTATGACCTTCAATTCCTGGAATTGGAGAATGAGGTAATGAGAGGCATTGAAAACATCCAATCATCCGTTGGAACGGACGGATTACCTGCTGCAATTAGAAATCTCACAACTTTATCTCAACACTGCGTTGATGCATTCCAGAAAAGAGAAGAAGTGATCCTATCCCTGCAAGGGGAAGTGGCTGATGATGATTCAGCAAACTAATGTGAAATACTTGATCTAAATTCATACGGAGAAAAAAGATGGCAAGAATTTTTGATGTAGTTGAATATCCAAACGAGATGAAAGATGAACTCGTACACCGCTTTCCGGAACAAGGGATAGCTGATCTGCGTATTGGATCGCAAGTGATTGTGAGAGAATCGCAGGAGGTGGTATTTTTCCGGGACGGAAGGGCGCTTGACGTACTGGGTCCGGGAAGACATACCATTACCACTGCCAATATTCCTCTGCTTATTGACTTCATTGGAAAGGCGTTTAATAATCGCACCCCATTTACTGCCGAAGTATATTATGTGGCTAAGAAAGAATTTGCGGATCAAAAATGGGGCACACCGCAGCCGATCATTGTGCGTAATGCCGGTGTCGGTTTGGGAGTGGCTTTGATACAAGGCTTTGGCTCCTACAGCTTCCAGGTGAAAGATGCTCAACAGGTGGTAACCCAGCTGGTAGGCGCGCAGGGCGCTTACAACATGGATGATATTGAAGGTCGATTGCGATCGATGCTGCTTTCGAAACTGCAAGACCTATTGGGTGAAACGACAGGCAAAAAATCGGTTCTTGATCTCATCGGTTTGACTGATGAATTAAGTGCCGGTGTGCGGGCAAAGGCGCAGGATGATTTCAATGCGATCGGTTTAACCTTGAAATCATTCTATATTTCAAGCCTAAAACCATCCGACAAATCAGCAGAAGAACTGCGGGCGATGGGTATGCTGGATATGACAACCTATACTCAACTGCAGGCTGCAGATGCACTGCGTGATGCTGCCAAGAATCCTAGCGGAGGAGCCGGTTTGACCGCTGGTATTGGTGCCGGTATGGGATTGGGGAATGTGATCTCAGAATCTCTGAAAAATACTGGAAAGACGAATGGTGAAAAAACAGATACTCCTGCGGTAATTCCATCAATTATGACTCCAGCCGAAGCCGCTGGTATTCTGCGGGTTTCTGAAGAAGATGTGGTGGCTGCCATCGAAGATAAATCATTGAAAGCCAGGAAGATCGGGAAGGCTTACCGCATCAGCAAAGAGGCATTGGAAGAATTCCTCAAAGGATAAGAAAGTACCTAGTGACATAAAGCCCGGTGATTTTCATCGGGCTTTTTCTGTATACCCCCTATGTTATAATCTGGGCGGTGGGCAGAAACCTAAAATAACTGGATACAATGAAAATACAAGAGTATCAGGCTAAACAAATCTTTCAAAAGTACGAAATCCCAATTCCCCGCGGACAGGTAGCACTCAATGCAAGTTTTGTAAGGCAGATCGCAGAAGATCTGGGAAATAAAGTCGTTGTTAAAGCGCAGGTCTTGGTGGGCGGTCGCGGAAAAGCAGGGGGGATAAGGCTGGCAGATAATCCGGATAGAGCTGAAGAAATTGCTACTGAAATGATGGGGATGGAGATTCATGGGCTTTCTATCCACAAGGTGCTGGTTGAAGAAGCGATCGATATCAACCGTGAGATCTATTTAAGCATAGGTACCGATCGTATGAATGCTTCACCGGTGATCATTGCATCTCAATACGGCGGAATTGATATTGAGGACACTTCTGAAGAAGCACCGGAAAAAATTTCACGCATTCCTATCGATCCGCTGGCTGGTTTGTGCGATTTTCAAATTCGAGGTCTGGCAGTATCTATTGATCTGCCCCGCAAACATTGGAAGCAGTTTACCAAGATCGCAAACGCCCTCTGGATGATCTATCAAAACAATGATGCCTCTCTGGTTGAGATCAATCCGCTGGTTATTTCCGAACAGAACGGATTGATCGCACTGGATGCAAAAATGACGATCGATGATAATGCTCTTTTCCGGCATCCGGAGCTGGCAGATCTGCGCGATCTTGATATGGAAGACCCATCCGAAGTGGAAGCCCAAAAATATGGGATTACCTATATCCATATGAATGGCAATATTGGCTGCCTGGTAAACGGTGCCGGATTGGCTATGGCAACAATGGATATTTTAAAATTAAAGGGTGGGGAACCGGCAAACTTTCTGGATATTGGTGGAGGAGCCGGAGCTGAAAAAGTATCTTCAGCATTGCGTATCATCCTTTCCGATTCACAGGTGAAAGCGGTTCTCATCAATGTTTTTGGAGGGATAACACGCTGTGATGAAATCGCGCGCGGAATTACCACCGCTCTTGCAGAACAAAAGAGAAAAAAGACTCCTATGGTGGTTCGATTGGTTGGAACCAATGCCAATGAAGGATACACGATCCTGAAAAAACATAAGCTGCCGGTCGCTCGTTCTTTTGTAGAAGCTGCGGAAAAAACCATTGCTCTTGCCGGAGTAAAAACAAAATGAGCATCCTGATCAATAAGAATACCCGCCTGCTGGTGCAGGGAATTACCGGGAAAGAGGGACTATTTCACAGCGAGCTGATGCGCAAATATGGAACGAATATTGTAGCCGGTGTTACACCCGGAAAGGGCGGGGAATGGGCGCTGGATGAAAAGATACCGGTTTTTGACACGGTGGAAACGGCTGTTCGAGCTACTGAAGCAAATGCGAGTGTGATCTTTGTACCGGCGAAATTTGCTTTTGATTCCATCTATGAAGCGATCGATGCCCGTATTCCTCTCATCATCTGCATCACAGAGGGAATTCCATCGATGGATATGTTGAAGATCAAATCCATCCTGAAAACTTCTGAAACAATGCTGATCGGACCGAACTCTCCGGGAGTACTGACCGTGGAGGAATGTAAGGCGGGCATCATCCCCGGAAGTGTAACCATCCCGGGCAGTGTGGGCGTAGTTTCTCGCTCAGGGACACTTACGTATGAAATTCTCTATGCCATGAAAGAGAAAAAGATCGGGGTATCAACCTGTGTGGGTATCGGGGGGGATGCTGTTACAGGGACGGGATTTGTGGAAATGCTTTCTCTATTCGAGCAGGATCCGAATACAGAAAAGATCGTTTTAATTGGAGAAATTGGGGGAAAAGAAGAAGAAATGGCTGCAGATTACATCACAACCGAAATGACCAAGCCGGTAATTGCTTACATCGCAGGACTTACTGCACCCCAGGGAAAGCGTATGGGACATGCGGGTGCGATCATTGAAGGAAGAGCAGGTTCTGCCACCCAGAAAATTGAGCTTTTCAAAAAAGCTGGTGTCAAAGTAGCAGAATATCCTGAAGATATTCCTGCTCTTCTTTAAAGATCTTGACTTTCGAAAATCCTATTTCTTCTTTTTTTCTATGAAATCTACAACGTCTTTGACAGTGTGAATATTCTTGGCATCTTCATCAGAAATTGAAAGATCGAACTTTTCACAAAAACCGTCGATAAGAAAGAACTGATCCATTGAATCTGCTTTCAGATCGTCTACGAAACTTGTGTCCAGCGAAATGTCTTTTTCGTCGACCTTCAATACATCTACGATCACTTCTTTGACGCCTTTCATTACATCACTCATGCAGATACCTCCAAATGCTATTTTAAATGTAAAATCAATTATAGTATTAAACACAAAAAATCAAGAAGTGATGCACAACGAATGAATGAAAAGAAGATCCATATTCGTAAAGATGACCATATCCGTATCAACACTGAAGAAGATGTAAGTTCTGCTGTTGTTCAGGGATTGGGAGAATTCTATTTCGAACATCAAGCGCTGCCTGAAATTGATCTCGATCAGGTTGATCTCTCCACCATTATCTTCAAGAAGAAGCAGAATGCCCCCATTTTCATTTCTTCCATGGTGGGAGGAACACAAGAGGCGCATGAATTGAACATGCGATTTGCCCGTGAAGCACAGGCACAGGGCATTGGTATGGGGATAGGTTCCTTGCGAATTGGATTACAGCACCCCGAACAAATGCAGTATTTCAAACTGCGCACGGCAGCTCCTGATATTCTCCTGCTGGCAAATATTGGGGCTGTTCAGCTCAATAATTCGGTCACAGTGGATGATTGTAGAAAGATCATCGATCAAACCGGAGCGGATGGATTGATCCTGCACCTGAATCCACTGCAGGAAGCACTGCAGCAGGAAGGGAATACCAATTTTTCCGGTTTGTTGAAGAAGATCGAGCAGCTTTGCAATCAGATCGATGTACCTGTTCTCGTAAAGGAAGTGGGTTGGGGAATATCGGAACGTGCTGCCCGTCAACTGGCGGGAACCGGAATAGCGGCGATCGATGTGGCAGGGGCGGGTGGAACCTCTTGGGCGGAAGTGGAAAAATACCGCATGGAAACCCAGACTGAGCGAAACATTGCTTCTTCTTTCCGCGATTGGGGTATTTCGACTGCCGAATCCATTGAAAATGTGAAGAACGCATCTCCAAAGCTGTCCATTTTTGCGTCAGGTGGATTGCGGAATGGCGTAGATGCTGCGAAATGCATTGCGCTTGGAGCGGATTACTGTGGTTTTGCGGGCATGTTTTTCAGAGCGGCTGTCCAATCTGAAGAAAAATTGCATGAAACCATTCTTGAGGTTATAAGGGAAATGCAGATTTGTATGTTCGCAGCAGGTGTACCTGATATTCCTGCATTAAAAAAGAGTGTAATAAGAAAGCGTTAGTCTATGCAGCCAGCAAATCCATTTGATTCTTTATTACCTGCAGTAGAAGAATATCTCTGGTCTATTCTAGATGAAAGGCTGCGGGATGCATTCCCGGAATTACGAGAGTCGATCTTTTATCAGTTCGGTTTTTCCAGTGAACAGCAAACTGGGATGAAAGGAAAACATATCCGACCGATGCTGGTTTTGTTAACAACCGATCTGCTTGCTCATGATTGGCGTAAAATGCTGCCGGCTGCTTGCGCTGTTGAGATGCTGCATAATTTCTCTCTTATCCATGATGATATCGAAGATCACAGCTCCTTACGCAGGGGGAGAGAAACCATCTGGAAAAAATGGGGTATCGAAAAAGCGGTAAATATTGGTGATATGCTCTTCATTCTGGCAGTACAAACCATACAATCCACGCAGGCTTTCTATGGTGCAGAGAAAAGCCAGCAGGCAGCTTATCAGTTCATGCAGGCAGCATATTCCATCATGCAGGGGCAGCAGATGGATATGGCTTTTGAGGGGGAAGAAAACTTAAAAGTGGAGAAGTATCTGCAGATGATAGAAAACAAAACTGCTGCTTTATTTGCCTATGCCTGTGAAGTCAGCGCATTGTTAGTGGGAAGTCCTCAAGAAATATGCCAGGCTCTGTATACGTTTGGTCTGAACATTGGTATGGCATTCCAGATCTATGATGATTGGTTGGGTATCTGGGGCAGTGCAGAAAAAACCGGCAAGACAGAATGCAGTGATTTGATAGAGAAGAAGCTCAGTTACCCTGTTTTACTGGCACTTCGACAAAACTCCAAATTCTCTGAATTATGGAGAACGGCTGGAAAAAGTTCTTTGGAAGCAGTGCAAACCTTGAAAAACATGCTGGATGAAACTGAAATCGAGGATGAAGTTTTGGAAAAAGCTGCATATTATAATGATAAGAGCTTG
The DNA here is from genome assembly GCA_963674975.1 of Anaerolineaceae bacterium. Lineage (GTDB taxonomy): Bacteria > Chloroflexota > Anaerolineae > Anaerolineales > Anaerolineaceae > UBA4781. Next base: position 440,027 of record OY771913.1, on the reverse strand, counting down.
AAAGCGCTTGAATCTATTGATGGGAGAGAAGCTGCAAAAATTGAACTGCGGAAAACTGCAGAGAAATTAATAAAAAGAAAGCTTTAGCTGGAGAGGAAAAAATGACTCGTGTTGAATGTAATGAATCAGAGTTATTCCAATTTGCAGAACTATTTTGTGATTCAGAAATGGATCTGAAGAAGATCGAATCATCCGTTGAAAATATTCTGGAAGCAATTGGGGAAGATAAGGGACGTGAAGGATTGGTAAAGACCCCCGACCGTGTTGCCCGTGCTTATCGAGAGATGCTGGACGGCTATCGTACGGACCCGATAAAAATGGTCAATAAAGCACTGTTTTCTGTGGAATATGATGATATGGTCATCGTTCGCGATATCGAGCTGTACAGTATGTGCGAACATCATATGCTCCCTTTTATTGGAAGAGCACATGTAGCATATTTACCCAAAGATAAAGTGATTGGATTGTCAAAGATTCCACGAATTGTCGATATGTTTTCACACCGTCTGCAGGTTCAAGAAAGACTGACGCGCCAGATCGCTGATTTTATAAATATCCTATTAAAGCCGCGCGGTGTCGCGGTTGTTATAGAAGCCGTACATATGTGCGCCATGCTGCGCGGCGTGAAAAAACATGATGCGCGCATGACCACCTCATCCATGCTGGGTGCATTCCGCAATCGAGAAGCGACCCGTCTTGAATTCCTGGATAATATTTCTAGAGGAGCCAAACCACTGGAATTCTAAGATTTCAAGCAGTCTGCATAAAAAGAAGCGAGACCCTGATCGAGCATCTCCTGCGCGTGATCGCGCAGAGATAATCCCGAATCAGGGTTTTTCCATTCGGGTAAAAGATCTGCCAATGGAACAGTAATAAAAAATTTATTCCATATTCCACGATCGATTATTTTGTCATCAAATACGATGATGTCGATATCGATGGTTCTGGGTGCGTTCTTATCAGGGAGGCGTTCTCGTTTTAACGCAGTCTCAATTTTCTTGATCACCTGAGCTTTATATTCGATCATGCTCAACGATGTATCGGTCTGAACGGCGATATTAAGAAAATCAGGACCCTTACTGCCGAATGCTGTGGTCTTCCATATCCGGGAGCACCTCTTGAACGGGTAAACCTCTTCCAGCATTTTTAGAGCCGCCGGAATGTTCTTCTGCGGTTCAATGTTGGAACCGATCAAAAGGATTATCTGATGCATTTCAGGTGCTTTCTTTTTTTCTGGTAATCTCCACTCCTACTGATTTGGAAAATCGAACTGCGCCTGGTTTTTCAACTCTGACACGCACTTTCTTTACTCCCTCTGTCTGGAGGCAAAGTTCTGCGATATCCGTTGCCAGCGCTTCAACGGTGTAGCGGGATACTTTTTCAATTTGTGTGATGATCGATTTTGCGATCGTGCGGTAATTGACACAGTCGCTGATCTTATCTGTCTCTCCACCTTTACTGATATCGGTATAGAGGACGAGACTGACCACAATATCCTGCGGCTGCGAGCGCTCGCGATCGCTGATGCCGATAACTCCCCGAACCATTAAATCATCAATAAATACTTTGTCCATACGTTTTAGACTAAATGCCTTCCTCCGTCAATGTGAATGATTTCACCTGTGATGTATTGTGGTGCGGTCAGGAGAAATAGGAAGGTGCGCACCACTTCATCTAATTCAGCCCAGCGTCCGGCAGGTACCTGCTTGATGATCTGGCTGACATCGCTGCCATCAGAAGGTGGGAGAATCGCTCCTAATGCTAATCCATTTACCTGAAATTGTGGGGCAAGCGAGAGGGCGGAAGCCTGTGTTAACGCCGCCAATCCGGCTTTACTGATGGTATAGGCAAAATGGTCTTTTCCTGGACGCAGGGCACGCCAATCAAGCATGTTGATGATCTTCCCTGAAAGGTTTTTCGGCGATTTCACATAGGCTTGAGTAAGCAAAAAGGGCATGGTCAGGTTGACTGCCAGATGGAGGTCCCAATCCTGAATATTTGCATCCTGCAGCTTATTCTGCTTAAAAATCGATGCGTTATTCACCAGGGCATAGATCACATGCTTTTGAAAAAGTGATTCGAAAGTGGAAATTGCCTGCCGTGGGCTGCTGAAATCAGCCTGCAGAAGTTCACAGGTGCTGCCTAATTCCCGAATATCTTTCTGCGTTTTGATAGCATCTTTTTCAGAACGTCCGTAATGCAGAAATATCATTGCACCCTCACGCGCGGCAGTCAGTGCAAATTCCCTGCCGATGCGTTTTGATGCCCCTGTAATTAGTATCTTTTTTCCCTTAAGTGATTTCATTTCTACTCTTTTATTCTATCCTATCGGAAAACAAAGTTTCGTCAATAGGAAAATTCTACAAAAATATTAATAATTATGAAAAAAATCATATAATATAATCACCTAAGGAAGAAAGGAATAAAAAGATGAACAAGACTTATACGATTCCCAATATTCACTGCCAGCACTGTGTGCATACTGTGAAAATGGAATTAGAAGAACTTGATTGTGTAGAAAAGGTCGATGTTGACCTGAACACGAAAAAAGCCAGCGTCAGTATGACATCTCCTGAAGTGGAAGAAGAAGTGTTGAAAACATTAACTGAGATTGGATATCCTGCCGAATTATAAGATTGAGAGAAAACAATGGAAGACACCAAGAATGTCATTTTGCCGATCAAGGGAATGACATGTGCAAACTGTGTTGCAACCGTCGAACGAAATTTGAAAAAAGAAAAGGGAGTTGGTACTGTCTCGGTAAATCTATCATCTGAACGAGCGGTAGTCAATTATTCTCAAAGCGAAACCAATCTGGATGCCCTTATTCATCGGGTAGAGCGCGCCGGATATGGCGTGCTGCAGGTTGAGAATGATATTCTCCTTGAAAAGCTTAACGATGCACATGAGCTGGATCGCATCATCGAAAAACTGAATTCTCTGGAAGGGGTGACGAAAGTTGTAGGGAATGTGGTGAAGGAAAAGATAACAATCACCTATATTCCCACCATGGTCGACCTGCAGGATCTTTATAAAGCCCTGCGAAAAATTGGATTTCATCCCATCATTCCAGAGGGAGCGCAGGATTCTGAACAAAAAGCACGCGAACGGGAGATCAAGCATCAAAAAAAATTATTAGTGCTTGGGCTGATCTTTACCATCCCGCTGTTTGTTTTATCAATGGGGCGTGATTTCAATTTGCTGCCGGCGTTCCTGCAGAATGCAGGATGGTTGAATTATCTTTTTCTGGCGCTGGCAACCCCTGTTCAATTCTATATAGGCGCTCAGTTCTACAGTGGAGCGGTGAAATCGCTGCGCGGTGGTTCGGCTAATATGGATGTGCTGATCGCGTTGGGTTCCACGGTAGCTTATATCTTCTCTATTCTGGTTATGGCGGGAATTGTGCAGGGGCATGTTTATTTCGAAACTTCTGCCATGATCATCACATTGATCAGGTTGGGGAAGTATCTGGAAGTAAAAGCCAAAGGACGCACCAGTGAAGCGATGAAAAAACTGGTGAATTTGCAGGCGAAAAACGCAACCATCAAGCGAGATGGAAAAGAAATAAAAATTCCGGTAGAAGAAATTCAGGTCGGAGATATTCTGATAGTACGACCCGGTGAAAAAGTAGCGGTGGATGGAGAGGTAGTCGAAGGAAATACATCAGTAGATGAATCTCTCATCACCGGAGAATCACTGCCTGTTGTAAAACAGCCTGGTGATAAGGTGATCGGGGGAACGATCAATAAACAGGGTCTGATCGCTTTCAAAGCCACCAAGATCGGGAAAGAAACGGTCCTTTCACAGATCATTCGCATGGTGGAAGAAGCCCAAAGCAGCAAAGCGCCTATTCAGCGTCTGGCAGATACCGTTTCAGCGTATTTTGTTCCCATCGTCATTTTACTGGCGTTGATCACATTTGTTTTGTGGTATTTTGTGTTGAAAATTCCCCTGACATCTGCCGATCAAACAGTACTCTCGCGTGCCATCATCCGCATGACTGCCGTACTGGTGATCGCTTGCCCGTGCGCCATGGGTCTGGCTACTCCTACGGCTGTGATGGTTGGTTCCGGTAAGGGAGCGGAGCGCGGTATTCTTTTCCGCTCTGCCGAAGCGCTGGAACGCGCCGGAAAAGTGGATACGCTGGTTTTTGATAAAACCGGCACCATTACCAAAGGACAGCCGGCAGTGATCGATATTTTCCTGCTTGATAAAAAATATAAAGAAGATGAATTAGTACGATTGGCTGCCAGTGTGGAAAACGGCAGTGAACATGTGCTGGGAGAAGCGATCCTGGCAGAAGCGGGCAATCGTGGACTGAAGCTTGCTGGTATGACCGATTTTCAAGCCTACGCCGGGCTGGGAGTATCCGCCAGGGTGGGCGCGCAGCTGGTTGAGCTCGGAAATGAACGCTTCCTCACTCAAAATGGTATCCAGAACAGGATAGATGAAACTGTTTCCAGGACCCTTCAAGAGAAAGCGCTCACTGCTATTTACATTGCCGTCGATAAAAAGCCGGCAGGTGTATTTGGGATCGCAGACCAGATCAAAAGTGAATCTGTCGCTACCGTGGAAAAATTGAAAGCCATGGGAATACGGGTTGTTCTGCTGACAGGAGATAACCGGGCGACCGCCGAAGCGATTGCGCGGCAGGTCGGCATTGATGATGTGCTGGCAGAAGTGCTCCCCATGGGAAAAGCGGATGCGATCAAAAGCTTGCAGGAAAAGGGCAGAAATGTTGTCATGGTTGGAGATGGCGTGAATGACGCGCCGGCTCTGGCGCAGGCTGATGTAGGCATTGCAGTTGGTACTGGCACAGATGTGGCTCTTTCAACCGCTCCTATCACACTACTCAGCGGCGAACTTGGGAAAGTCGTAGAAGTGATCCAGCTATCCAGAAAAACCCTGAGTACCATCAAGCAGAACCTCTTCTGGGCATTCTTCTACAATGTTATTCTCATCCCGGTGGCTGCATTAGGTTCTCTCCCTCCCATGTTTGCAGCAGGTGCCATGGCATTTTCCAGCGTGTTTGTGGTGACCAACAGCTTACGCTTAAAAAGAGCGAAACTCTAGATTCGATATCTACAAATCAATAATTAATAACCATTTCATTTCAGGTGGATGAAATGGTTAATTGTTCTATATATTAACCGCATGGTAGAATAACAAAAATTATTATCCCGAGGGAAAAATTTATGAGCACACAAAAAGACCTGGAATCTAGAGCTATTAAAACCTTACGATATTTATCGGTAGATGGTGTACAAACAGCCAATTCCGGACATCCCGGGCTGCCCATGGGTACTGCCGCAATTGCATATACTATCTGGACAAAGCATCTCAGGATCAATCCGGGAGATCCAAACTGGTTTAACCGTGATCGCTTCATTCTGTCAGGCGGGCATGGGTCGATGCTTATTTACAGCCTGCTGCATCTTACCGGTTTTGATCTCAGCCTGGATGAATTAAAAAATTTCAGACAGTGGGGCAGCCATACTCCCGGTCATCCCGAATATGGAATGACACCCGGTGTGGAAGTGACCACTGGTCCGTTAGGACAGGGTTTTGCCAATGGTGTAGGGATGGCAATTGCCGAGGCGCACATGGCGGCAGAATTCAATGAGCCCGACTTTTCGGTGGTTGATCATTATACCTACGCAATTGTGACCGATGGTGATCTGATGGAAGGTGTCGCTTCAGAAGCAGCTTCTCTGGCTGGAACATTAAAGCTTGGGAAGTTGATCTATTTATATGATGACAACCGCATTTCCATTGATGGATCGACCGATCTTGCTTTCACCGAAGATCGCGCCATGCGCTTTGAAGCATACGGTTGGCATGTTCAAAAAGTGGCTGATGGAAATGATGTAGATGCCATCGATGCAGCGATTAAAAATGCGAAAAAAGACCCGCGCCCCTCTATTATTGTCTGCCGGACGCATATTGGCTACAGTTTGCCCACCAAGCAGGATACCGCGGGCGTTCATGGTTCTCCTCCGGGATGGGATGAGATCGATGCTTCGAAGAAAGCGCAAGATTGGCCGGTGGAACCTCATTTTTATATTCCCGATGATGTGCTGGAGCACTATCGTTCCGTAAAGAAAAATGGGGCGGTTTATGAAGATGAGTGGAAGAAATTGTATTCATCCTATCAGACGCAATTCCCGCAAAAAGCGGCAGAGTTAACACGCCGTATTGAAGGAAAGTTCCCGGCTGATTGGGAAAAAGTTTTGCCTGAATTTCCTGCTGATGCCAAAGGAATGGCAACCCGTGTTTCTTCGGGCAAGGTGATCAATGCGCTTTACAAGAGCCTGCCTGAATTGATGGGCGGTTCCGCGGACCTGACTCCCTCTAACAAAACGTGGATCGATCAGAGCAGTGCTTTCTCTGCCGATAATCCAGCAGGCGCAAACCTGCATTTTGGCGTACGTGAACATGGGATGGGTTCAATTCTCAATGGAATGGCAGTTCACAAGGGAGTGATTCCTTACGGTGCTACCTTCCTGGTCTTTTCGGATTATAACCGCCCTGCGATCCGGGTATCGGCATTATCAGATTATCCGGTGATCTGGGTATTTACCCATGACAGCATCGGATTGGGAGAAGATGGACCGACTCACCAACCGGTGGAACATCTGGCTGCACTGCGGGCTATCCCGAATCTGATCATCATTCGCCCAGCGGATGCCAATGAAACATGTGAAGCCTGGAAAGCGGCGGTGGAACGGAAAGATGGACCCACGGTATTAGTATTCAGTCGGCAAAATGCCCCCACAATGGATCGAACAAAGGTTGCACCTGCCAATGGACTGCAGAAGGGTGCATATGTACTGGCTGATCTAGGAGAGGGCGAACCGGAGATCATTCTGATGGGCACCGGAACTGAAATGCAGCTTGTTCTGGACGCAGCGAATGTACTGGCAGAAAAGGGAAAGAATGTCCGCATTGTTTCGTTCCCATCCTGGGAATTGTTCAAAAAACAGTCAAAAGAATATCAGGATTCTGTTCTACTGCCTTCCGTGAAAAAGCGTATTGCAGTAGAAGCCGGCATCAAACAGGGATGGGAAAAATGGCTGGGTGATGAAGGTGTAATGATCGGAATGACCGGTTACGGCGCTTCGGCACCCGCAGAGATCCTCTATGAAAAATTTGGTTTCACCGTAGAAAATATTGTGAAGCACGCCATGCAGATGCTGGGTTGAAAGGAATTGAGATGAAAGTTGTATTCGGCTCTGATCATGCCGGTTTTCCGCTGAAAGAAGAAGTGATTGAAGTTGTTCGTAAAGCCGGATATGAGGTACTGGATGTGGGAACCAACTCTCCAGATCCGGTCGATTACCCCGATTATGCCTATAAGGTCGGAAAAGCAATTCAGGATGGCAAAGCTGAAAAAGGGATCATGATCTGCGGTTCCGGGATTGGCGCCTGCATTGCCTCCAATAAAATGAAGGGTATTTATGCAGGTATCTGCCATGATACGTATTCGGCGCATCAAGGAGTGGAGCATGATGGTATGAATGTGCTCTGTATGGGTTCGCGCATCATCGGCTCTGAACTGGCAAATGAAATTGCCTTGAGTTTTCTCAAAGCATCGGTTGAGCAGGTCGAACGGCATCAAAAACGACGCAAGAAGATCAAAGAGATCGAACAGGGCGCATGCAAGGGTGAATAATGGATAGAACTGCTGAACTCAAGAAAATTGGACAATCACTATGGTATGACAATATCCTGCGCGATCAGATCAAGGATGGAACGATCCAAAAATTGATCGATACCGGAAGGATCACCGGGATAACATCCAATCCATCCATATTCAAGAAAGCAATCCTGGGTTCAGCAATGTATCGTATTCCTCTGCGCACCATGGCATGGGCAGGCTGGACGGCTGCCGAGATCTATGAACAGCTTGCGGTTGAAGATATTCGCAATGCTGCCGATCTGCTGCTTCCGGTCTATACAAGAACCAACGGAGGCGACGGATTTGTAAGCCTCGAAGTGGATCCGGAATTAGCCAACGATACGAAAGCAACTATTCGAGAAGCACTGCGTCTATGGGAGAAGGTGAACCGACCTAACCTTATGATCAAGATCCCTGCGACCAAAGCAGGTGCTCCTGCCATACGAAGTGCGATTGCGGCTGGTATCAATGTCAATGTAACTCTGATATTTTCGGTTCAGCGATATCAAGAGGTAATCGAAGCATATTTACAGGGACTTGAAGAGCGTGAACGCAGGGGACTACCTCTGAAAGATGTTGTTTCTGTGGCATCTTTCTTCGTTTCCCGATTCGATACCAAAATCGATACACGCCTGGAAAAATTAAAAGATGAAACAGCACAAGAGTTAATGGGCAAATCTGCTGTGGCGAATGCCAAAATGGCATATAGAACCTACCAGGCTGCCTTTTCAACTCCACGTTTCTTGGCGTTGAAGAAAAAGGGTGCTTGTATCCAGAGACCGCTGTGGGCATCCACCAGCACGAAAAATCCCGCTTATAGCGATGTGCTGTATATAGAAGAATTGATCGGACCGGATACAGTTAATACCGTACCGCCGGCAACGCTGGATGCTTTCTTTGAGCATGGAAAAGTCAAAGATAATCTTTCTTCTCCCTCTGATGAGAAAAGTGTTGTTGAAAAATTAGCTGGATTAGGGATCTCCCTTGAGGAAGCTGCCCAGGAATTAGAGCAGGAGGGTGTATCGGCATTCCAGGTGGCATTTCGTGAAATGCTTGACTTAATCGAGTCTCAGCGAAAGCAGTATGAAAAAGACCTGAGTACCCTTAAGGAACCGGTAAAAGACCACATTCGTCTTCTGGAAGAGTCAAAATTTACCGCTTCTGTATTTCGAAAAGACGCAGCTCTTTGGACGAAATCTCCCGAAGGGCAGCAGGAAGTAGAAAAACGATTAGGCTGGCTGGAAGCTCCCCGTATGGGTATTTCTCAGGTTTCCACTATTCAGAAAGAAGCCTGCAAATTAATCGAAGAAAATTTCAAACGGGTAGTATTGATTGGTATGGGTGGCTCTTCACTGGCTGCGGAAGTCATGTCCCTCATCCTCGGAACACAGAAGAACGGGCTGGAGCTGCGGATTTTGGATTCTACAGATCCAATGCAGGTAGCTCATACAATGAAATGGGCGCAGGAAGAGAAGACTGTTTTTCTGGTCAGCAGTAAATCCGGCACGACGGCTGAGGTAAAAGCGAATTTCTCTTATGCCTGGGAGCGAATAAAAGAATCCGGAGCGGAAAAGCCGGGAGATTTCTTTATCGCGATCACTGATCCCGGAACAGCTCTTCAGAACCTGGCTGAATCACATCAATTCCGCGCCGTGTTTCAGGCAGATCCGAACGTGGGCGGTAGATATTCAGCCCTGACCGCTTTTGGATTGGTTCCTGCTGCGCTGCTTGGTGTTTCACTGCCTGCATTCCTGAAAACCGCACAGAGCGCACGGATCACCTGTGATCCTGCGGTTCCGGCAGGGCGCAACCCGGGGCTGGTACTAGGTACCATCCTGGGTGAAGCCTATCTTCAGGGAAGAGATAAATTAAGTGTTCTAACCGATGCGAATTGGGCATCTTTTGGTTCATGGGTAGAACAGTTGATAGCCGAAAGCAGCGGTAAAGAAGGAAAGGGAATTCTACCCATTGACAAAGAACCAGAACTTCCAGCGGATGTATTTGCTCCCGACCATATCTTCGTTTATCTACGGGAGAATGGAGAAAAAGATAAGCGAGTCGAAGAATTAAAGAAAGCCGGGCATCCCTGCCTGACCATTGAAATTGATCATGCCTATGCACTGGCAGAGCAGTTCTACCAGTGGGAATTTGCAACGGCAACAGCCTGCTCTATTCTGGGTGTGAACGCTTTCGACCAACCCAATGTACAGGACAGCAAAACACGAACCAAACAAAAGGTCAAAGCTATCGAAGAAAAAGGGCAGCTGGTTCAAGAGCCGCCGCTTGCGGAAAATGGTGACTTTCAGTTCTTTTCGAAGCAAAAGCTGGCTGTGAATGAACTTGAGCTGGATAAAACTGTGGATCAATTCTTGAGCGGGCATAAAGCAGCTGACTATATTGCGGTCAATGCTTTTGTAGAGAGAAATGAAAAAAATGAAGTCATTTTACAGACTTTCAGGAAAAAACTTGCCGAGAAATATGAGCTGGCAGTCACACTGGGTTATGGACCGCGCTTTTTACATTCGACCGGACAGCTGCATAAGGGCGGGAAGAATAATGGATTTTTTATAGTGTTAAGCTGTGAAGCCGAAAAAGATATACCCATACCCGGACAGGCTGTGACTTTCCAGCAGATGCTGCTGGCTCAAACGCTGGGTGATATTGAAGCACTGCAGGCAGCACAAAGAAGAGTATTGTATATCCATATCAAAAAACCAAACATTGATTTATTAAAAAAGGCTTTTCGCTAGAAAGCCAGATTAGCCAGTGCCAGCGATCCCAGCACTCCCGATCTGATTCCCAACCCAGGCGGGACGATATATGAGTCGATATGCTGTGTAATGCTGTCAGCCTGCACGTAGTTATGCAGTAATTCAAGGACCTCTTTTCTTATCAATGGGAAGAGCTGCTGCTGCTGCATAACCCCTCCACCCAGAATGATGATATCCGGAGAGAGAATACAGATATAGCTGCACAGCGCCAGCGCGATCACGTGCGCTTCCTCTTCCCAGGCTGGATGATCTTTTTCCAATGTGCTGGCTTCTACTCCCCATCGCTTTTGTAAAGCCGGTCCGCTGGCTAATCCTTCAAAACAATTGCCGTGGTAAGGGCAAACACCCTTGAAATCACTTGCTTCCGGCAGGTAGATATGTCCCATTTCGGGATGGAGCATGCCGTGATAAGGTTTTCCATCAACCACCAGCCCGCCGCCGATCCCCGTGCCGATGGTGAGATAGAGAATATGTCGCTTTTCTTTACCGGCGCCCCATAAATATTCACCATACGCAGCAGCATTGACATCAGTATCCAGTACAACAGGAACCTGCAGGGCATCTTCGAAAGCTTTTTTAATATTGAAGAATTTCCAGGCTGTTTTGGGGGTGGAGGTGATGGATCCAAAATCAGCAGAAGAAGGGTCAAGATCAAGTGGTCCAAAAGAACCAATCCCCACCGAACGCACATCCTGGTTGGATTGGTTGATATATTGCACAACTTCATGAATGGTTTTTTGGGGTGTAGTAGTTTGAATTCTCTTTTCTGAAAAGACTGTGTTTTGGTCCCCTGCAATGATACAATTAAACTTTGTCCCGCCAGCTTCAATTCCAACAAACATGGTTTTCTCCCTCAAGTTAGATTAACTTATTTTAACGTGAAAATGGTGGGCGGGAAAACACAACGCCTGTATAATTTATGGGTTATAGATTAAATGGAATTTATACCGAAAGGATTCATCACGCATGGACATTTTTAAAAAATGTAGAGAATACACTGATGCCAAAGAGGTGATGGAAAAAGGAATCTATCCTTATTTCCTGCCGCTGGCGGAAAATGAAGGTACCGAGGTAGTTTTCAATGGGAAACGTATGATCATGTGCGGTTCCAATAACTATCTGGGATTAACCACTCATCCAAAAGTAAAAGAAGCTGCTGTAAAAGCTCTGGAACGCTATGGAACAAGCTGCACCGGTTCTCGTTTTCTGAATGGAACGCTGGAACTGCACGAGCAGGTGGAAAAAGAAATCGCCGAATTCGTCGGAAAAGAAGAAGCTTTGATCTTCTCTACCGGAATGCAAACTAATCTGGGAACCATCAGCGCTTTGGTGGGTCGTGATGATGTGGTCATTCTGGATAAAGAAGATCACGCCAGTATTGTTGATGGGGCGCGCCTTGGATTTGGAAAGATCGAACGCTATCCTCATAATGATGTGGAACACCTTGAACGTGTGCTGAAATCGATCCCTGATGATAAAGGGAAACTGGTTGTGGTAGATGGTGTCTTTTCAATGGGCGGTGACCTGGCGGATCTTCCTCATATCATTCCAATGGCTAAAAAATATGGCGCCCGGGTTATGGTCGATGATGCCCATGGTATGGGTGTGGTAGGCGATGGACGCGGAACTGCCCATGAGTTTGGCATGGATGATGATGCTGACCTGATCATGTCGACCTTCAGTAAATCTTTTGCATCTCTGGGCGGATTTATCGCTGGCGATAGTGATGTGGTACATTATATAAAACACACCGCGCGGGCTCTCATCTTCAGTGCGAGTATTCCGGCTTCCAATGCGGCGGCAGTGCTGGCAGCCCTGCAGGTGATCCGCGAAGAACCCGAACGGGTGAAGCGGGTAAATGCTATTGGAGATACGATCCGCAAAGAACTGCGTGCTTTAGGATTCAACATCGGCAATTCTGTAACACCCATTATCCCTGTCATCATCGGTGATGATGAACTCACATTCAGAACCTGGAAAGCCCTGTTCGAAAACGGCGTGTTTGTGAATCCGGTTATTTCACCAGCAGTCTCGCCCGGACAGCAGCTGCTGCGCACCAGCTATATGGCTACCCACACCGATGAGCAGGTCGAGAAAGTGCTGCAAACATTTGGAAAAGTTGGAAAAGAACTGGGAATTATTTAAAGCAAACGGTTTTTTCGACCTTATCGCTCCGATATACGATAAATTATTTCACCCTGCCTTGAATGAATTTTGCAGGCAGGGTGGATTTGTAAGTGACGGTTTTATCCTCGACATTGGAGGTGGAACAGGAAGGATCGCAAGCAGCCTGCGGAACAGCAACCAGAAAATTCTGATCGCTGATCTATCTTTCAAGATGGTAGCGCAGGCGCAGCAGTATGATCATGTTCTACCAATGATAGCGGATGGTGGTTTGCTGCCGCTGAGAGGTGAAAGCATTCAAGCGGTGTTGATCGCAGATGCTTATCATCACTTTCTAAAAAGAGAACTTGTAATTAAAGAGGTCTGGCGCGCGCTCTGTAAAAAGGGGAATATTTATATCTTTGAACCGAATATCAAGAAAGTATCTGTGAAGATCATTGCACTGATTGAAAAGCTGCTGGGAATGCGCAGTAAATTTTTTACCATGCAGGAGATCGAAAAAACAATAACAGGTCTTGGATTTCGTATACTGGATAAAAAGGAAGAAGGGGCTTCCATTTCCCTGTGTTTTGAAAAACTAGAATAAACCCCAGCCAAAAGCGGAAGGATCTTCCATCATGGATTGATCCCACATTTCATTTCCATAAATAACGGTGGTGGGCTTCCCTGTTTCTTTTTCTACAACGCGGCGGGCTGATTCCATCAAAGCGGGACCAAAAGGGCAGTAAGGTGTGGTCAAGATCATGGTAACGGTTACGTTTGTATCGGAAATCTCAACTTCACGGATCAAGCCTAACTGGACAACATCGCTGCCGATCTCTGGATCGCGAACCTGACGCAGGGAATTTTTTATCTTCGCAGCAAGTTCAGGATCGGTTGTGCTGACTTTCCAGTTGGGAAGGGTTTCTTCTTCGCTCATTTTTGCTCGCTAAAGTCAATGGTATAGGTGCACAGGTTTTCTTCACGCTCATGATGCGAAATCTTGCTCATGGGAACATTCAGAATGTTAGATATAAGGGATCTATCAAACAGGCATACTTCAGGATGTTGATCTCCGATCTTGAAATATGGGCAGGAAATTTCTTTGATAACACATTCATTTCCTTTCTTTTCCCATTCCATCTCAAAACCTTCCTTGTTAAGGATGATCTTTAGCAAATCAAGACGTTCCTCAATGGTCATATTCTTCAGAATAGATTCATAATCAGAGGTTAATTTCTCAGCCATGTTATGAAAGATGGAGTTCACATCCTTTTCCGGCAATTTCTCTTTGATCTGATCCATCAAAGAATTCACCAGGTGGAAATAACGTGACGGGAAATTTTCAACCCCTTTTTCAGTTAATGAATAGACTAACCGTGGTCTTCCAACTCCGTGCCGTTCTTCTTCGGCTACGATCAATCCATCTGCCTGTAAATTAGTGAGATGATGGCGTACTGAAATAGCATTGATATTTACCTGTTCTGCAATTTCCAAAATGGTTGATTTTGGATGCAGTTTTATGGTTGCTAGAACTTTATCACGGGTAGTTTTCATCGTTTTCATAGATTTGTTTTCAGGTATCACTATATCATGCACACAGGAAAATGTCAATATTAGTGATATTTATAATAAATATTGACCAAAAGAGATCCGCGTGGTATACTCACGCCTGCTACCGGAAAGGAAAGAAAACATGATTGGTTTAGAAATAAAAGATCTGCATGTCAGGGTAGAAGAAGTCGAAATTTTACATGGGATCGATCTTATAGTGCCTGCGGGGGAGGTACATGCCATTATGGGTCCCAATGGGACGGGAAAATCAACCCTTGCTTATACCCTGATGGGGCATCCTAAATACCATGTAGAGTTAGGGGATATTCTCCTGAACGATAAAAGTATTCTCTCATTGTCTCCCCAGGAGCGATCGCATGCGGGATTATTTCTTGCGTTTCAGTATCCGGTGGCAATTCCAGGTGTGACTGTAGCCAATTTTTTGAGAACAGCGCTTAATGCGCATAGAAAAGCATCCGATCCGGATTATCGTGGAATATCTATTCCAGAATTCCGCAAACTGATGCTTGAAAAAATGAAATTATTGGAAATGGATCCAAAAATGGGGGGGCGTTATCTGAACGATGGTTTTTCGGGTGGGGAGAAGAAGCGAGTTGAGATACTGCAGATGGCAATGCTGGATCCGAAAATGGCTGTACTGGATGAAACGGATTCAGGGTTGGATATCGATGCTTTACGTATCGTTGCAGAAGGTATCAATACATTGAAAAGCAAAAAGATGGGCATTCTGGTCATCACTCACTACCAGCGTATTTTGAATTACCTGAAGCCTGATGTTGTGCATGTTATGGTTGATGGAAAGGTTGTGGAAAGCGGCGGACCTGAACTGGCACTGCGGTTGGAAAAAGAAGGCTACCGGTGGGTAAAAGCGGAATAACCGGAAAATCGTGGAGTAGAGAGAAATAACTGTGACGGCACAAGAAGACATCTTACGCGGTATAGATACCCAGCGCTATGATTTCAAAGACCCGGAGAAATATGTTTTCAAATCCCGCAAGGGGCTGGATGAAGAGATCGTAAGACAGATTTCTGCGTATAAAAATGAACCGGAATGGATGCTTGAAAATCGCTTGAAGGCATTGAAACAGTTTAATTCCATGCCTTTGCCTGCCTGGGGAGTCGATCTGACGGATTTTGATCTGAACGATCTGTATTATTATGTAAAGCCAACTGATGAGATCCAGAATGATTGGGATGAGATCCCTGATACGATCAAGAATACCTTTGAGCGATTGGGAATTCCGGAAGCCGAGCAGAAGTTTTTAGCTGGGGTTGGGGCGCAGTATGAATCGGAAATGGTGTATCACAATATCCAGAAGCAGCTCGAAAACCAGGGCGTTATATTTCTGAGCATTGAAGAAGGATTAAAACAGTATCCGGATATTTTCAAGGAGCACTTCGGAACGGTAGTCCCGTTTGATGATAATAAGTTTGCAGCGTTGAATACCGCAGTTTGGTCGGGTGGGTCGTTTGTTTATATCCCTCCTTTTGTAAAAGTTGAGCTGCCTCTGCAGGCGTATTTTCGATTGAATACAGCCAGTATTGGGCAATTTGAACGCAGCATTATCATTGCGGATGAAGGCTCTCAGGTTCACTATGTTGAAGGCTGCACGGCGCCGCAGTATTCCAGGAATTCTTTTCACAGTGGTGTGATCGAGATCATTGTGAAAAAGGGAGCACGGGTGCGCTATACCACCATTCAAAACTGGTCAACCAATGTTTACAATCTGGTAACTCAGCGGGCAGTGGTGCATGAAGAAGGTACCATGGAATGGATCGACAGCAACTTGGGCTCAAAAGCAACTATGAAATATCCAGCCTGTTACCTGGTGGGACCGCATGCGCATGGAGAAATCTTATCCATGGCTTTTGCAGGAAAAAACCAGATCCAGGATACCGGCGGCAAGATGCTGCATCTGGCAGAACATACATCCAGCAAGATCACCTCTAAATCGATCAGCAAGGATGGAGGAAGATCTTCATTCCGTGGATTGGTATACGTGGATAAAAAGGGTGAAGCTTCAAAAGCCAATGTGGTTTGCGATGCCTTGATATTGGATGGAACATCACGATCGGATACCTATCCCCATCTGGAAAATCGTGCTGAAAATGTTTCCATTGGGCATGAAGCATCAGTATCAAAGGTTGGCGAAGAACAGCTATTTTACCTGACCAGCCGCGGATTGAGTGAAGAAGAAGCCACCACGATGATTATTTCGGGATTCATTGAACCATTGGTGAAGGAACTACCAATGGAATATGCCGTAGAGATGAACCGCCTGATCCAATTACAGATGGAAGGATCGGTAGGTTGAGATGAACAAGAAAACCCTTTCCTCTGTTCAGGAAAAAATAGAAATGCCTGAATTTAATTTTGTGGATGGTTTCCAACCGATTTCCGGTAGTTCTGCTTATCTTGATGATCTGCACCGGCAGGCATTGAATACCTATAAAAATATGCCTTTCCCAGATGAAAAAAAGACAGATTGGCGCAAGGTGAAATGGCAGGATCTTAGCCCGCAGGAATATTCTTTAGTAACAGAGGATCACAGCTCTCAGCAAAAGGCAGACTTTATTTTGCCGGAGATTTATTCCAAAGACATGAATCTGATCCAAAAGGTATTCTCTGAAAAGGGAACCGATATCTTCTTATCAGAATCTCTTGAACAGGGATTTAATTTTGGATCAACTGCGGATAAGGATATTTCATTTCCTGAAAAAGTGATTACCAAAATAGGAACAATCATTCAACCCGATACCGATAAATTCAGCGCATTCGGATTCGCGTTTTCAAAAGCTTCCACCATTATGTATGTGGAAGACGATGTGCATCTCACTAAACCTGTTTTTTATCAGGAGAGAATTCAGGGGGAGAAGCTGGCTGTTCCGGGTACAACTCTGATCTATCTTGGACGTGACTCTTCTGCCACACTGGTCAGACAGCAAAAAAGTACTGATGCACAGAATAATTTTAGTTCAGAGATACTGGAGATCTATCTGGAAGAAGGAGCCAGATTAGATTTTCTTGACCTATCAACCAACGGAAAACAGGATTGGAATTTCATCCATGAAAGGGCAGAAATGGAGAAAGACGCTGCTTTGAACTGGTTTACGCTTCTGAGCGGCAGTGGATTTTCCAAATCACACCTGCGAGTTGACTTGAATGGAAAAGGCAGTCAGGCTCTTATCACCGGATTGTTCCTGCCGGAGGGAAAGCAGCGTTTTTACATGGATACCTACCAGAGCCACATGAAGGAAAATACGACCAGCGATCTTTTATATCGCGGTATTATCGATGGAGAAAGCCAGAGCAGATGGCAGGGCATGATCTATGTGGACGAGAAAGCCATTCGAACGGATGGGTATCAGGCAGATAATAACCTGATCCTCAGCAAAACAGCGAAGATCGATGCCATCCCCGGGTTAGAGATCCTGACAGATGATGTGCGCTGTTCTCATGGAGTTACCATTACGAATATTGATGACGAGCAGTTATTCTATCTAAAATCGCGCGGCATTCCGGAAGAAGAGGGAATTGATCTGATTGTGAGCGGGTTTATTCGTAAAGCGATCGATCGAATATCTTCAGAAACATTAAAAAAGATGATTTCCAGCGAATTCATATCTAGAATTAATAAAGTTATGCTTTAATGCTAGAATATATAGATTTTTTATTGAGGAGATAGTTATATGGCAAGTACACCGTTCATGCGTCCACCTATTTTTGACGATGCATATGAAGTAGGAGATACAGTTGAAGCAAATTGTGACCATGATAAGGGGAAAGATAGGATCAAAGGATGGTTGAAAGGAACGGTGGTACAGGTCGATTCCAAGCTTATTGCAGTACAGTTTAAAGAAAATGTATATCTGACCGATGGATGGATGGTACCCGATCATATTCTCTGGTATCCCAATGATTCACCAAATCTCCGCAAGAAAAGCAAAGTGAAATAAGGTTCTGAATATGTTTGAGCCAGCGGTCGTTCGTGAAGATTTCCCAATCTTTCAACGAAAAATACACGGGAATAAAAGACTTGTCTATCTTGATTCTGCAGCATCAAGCCAGAAACCGCAGATCGTTTTCGATGCGATGGATGAACTCTATGAAAAAAGCTATGCCAATATTCACCGCGGGATCCATGAGCTGGCAGAAGAAGCGACGGCGGCTTATGAAAGATCTCGCCGGAGTGTAGCTGATTTTGTCCATGTGAAAAATGCCGCTGAAATAATATTCACCCGCAATACTACCGAATCGATCAACCTGGTGGCGTATGCCTGGGGTCGGAAGTTCTTGAAACCCGGTGACCATATCTTGTTGACTGAGATGGAACACCATTCCAATCTGGTGCCGTGGTACATGCTGGCTTCTGAAAAAGATATCCATATCGATTTTATTCCGATCCTTGAAAATGGGCTGTTGGATATAGAAAAATTCTATGCTGAACTGAAAAAAGAACCCAAACTGGTCGCATTCACGCACATGTCGAATGTGCTGGGGACGATCAATCCGGTGGAAGAAATGACGGTAAAAGCCCATCAGATAGGGGCACTTGTGCTCATCGATGGCGCTCAATCCGTTCCACACTTCCCGGTAGATATAGGAAAGATCGATGCCGATTTCTATGCTTTCTCGGCTCATAAAATGTGCGGACCTTCCGGAATTGGAGCGCTTTATGGAAAAAGGAGCCTGCTGGAAGCAATGGATCCTTTCCTGGGCGGCGGGGATATGATCAAGAAGGTAACCCTGGAGGGTTTTACCGTCAATGATATACCGCATAAATTTGAAGCAGGCACCCCTGCCATTGCAGAAGCGATCGGTTTTAAAGCAGCGGTTGAATATTTGAATGCCATAGGCATGGATGAGATCTTTGAACATGAGAAAAACATGACCAAGTATGCTTATGATCGGTTAAGTGAAATATCGGGTATCCATATCCTTGGACCATCAGGAGAAGAGCGGGGTGGAGTGCTGGCGTTTACATTGGATGGCATCCATCCTCATGATGTTGCACAAATTCTTGATTCTGAGGGAATTGCAGTACGGGCAGGGCATCACTGTGCCATGCCGCTGCATCAGAAATTGAAAGCACAGGCTTCAACGCGCGCCAGTCTTTATCTATATAATACTGTTGAAGATGTAGATGCCCTCACAGCAGGAATTCAGAAGGTCAAAAAGATATTCAGGTAGTGTGATAAATATGATGGATGATTTGTACCGCGAAGTAATACTGGATCATTATAAAAACCCCAATCACAAAGGCGAGTTAGAAACGCATAATCATGATTTTGAAGATGAGAATCCTTTATGCGGTGATTTTATCCACATTGATTTGCAGGTGGATAAAGAAGGTATCATTCAGGATGCTGTTTTCAGCGGGCATGGCTGTGCAATTTCACAGGCTTCCGCCGATATTTTGCTTGATTTCATCATTGGAAAAAGCATCGATGAGATAAAGCATCTCGATAAACAAGCCCTGCTTGACCTGCTGGGTATTGAATTGGGTCCGGTGCGCTTGAAATGCGCGCTGCTGCCTTTAAAGGTGGTAAAAGCTGCCCTATACGATCTCGATAAAGAAGAACAAGAAGACCTGGAATAACATTAATCTCTGCATCTATTGAGATACAGAAGAAATATCAATCATCCTTCTGAATATCTACATAATACGATAGCCTGTGGACCGGTATGTACACCCAGAATGGGGGTTACGATGGACGTGATCAATTCCTTGGGTTTATAGGTTTCCATTACTTATTGATGTGTCATAATGAAACCTCTATGATTTTTGTGGAGCTGTTCAAATATTTTTGACTTTCAAAATTCTAAAATAAAAGTATTGTAAATTTAGTAATTTTCAATAAATTTTCTCAACTAGTTCCTTGAAAATGTATTTTACTCCTGCCGGAATTGGAAAAAAGTTATGGATTCAAATTTATAAAAAGAATCAGTCATCCCGAAGGAGCAGCGTGACTGAGGAATCTATCCATTTCAAGATTAATGATTAAGTAAGTCGTAAGCACGTTGAGATGGTCAGCTGGTTCGTCTAATTATTGATGAGATTCCGAGAGCAGCGAGGAATGACAACCCTCTTATTTTAAGAAAAAAAGCCGGAATATTTTTCCGGCTTGATAAACAATTCAAACTAATTATTCCCAAAAGATCCAATCATACGGAAGATCTCAAACCCTTCTGCATATCGGCTCTCAGCCAGAGAACCATTACGGAGCAGGATCGCTCTGGTAAGTTCAGCAGAAAAATAGTATTTATCCTTATAGGTCGTATAGGCTGCCAGAGATTGAATTTTCTTCTCAACATCTGCTTCATCGATCTTCACCAGAAACCGCGGGAAAAAACCGCTGCTGCTGCGGATGACATCAAAACCAAAAACACTGATACCACGAAAAGCACGCAGCGTTTCCATGGTTACCGTGCTGTGGTCTTGATGAAGATCAGCATTGGTATGCGTGAAAACGATATCCGGCTGATATATCTTGTTTTGCTCGAAAAGGAATTCAAGAATCTCCTGCCGTTCATGTTGAAAACGGCGGGTGGTGAAATGGTGCAGGATCACATGATCTTTATCCACTCCCAGTATCTTCATGCTGTTGTGATGTTCGATAGGAAGATGAGTGAGCAGCGGATTTTTCTGATTATCCGATAGTGTGAAGCAGAATATTTCGGCTTTCCCGGCAAGATGGGCGATCAATCCACCGCAGCCCAATTCAATGTCATCCGGGTGTGCGCCTATGAAAAAAATTCTCTTACCGTAAAACTGCATATCTTTTGTCATGATCTTATTTACTCGCTAGAATTCCACCTACCACCTTGGTCATCACGATCTTTCCTTCATCCTTAATCATTTTATCAGCAACTGCTTTGATCTTGTCCATGACGATCTCAAATTCATCCTTCCCGCTGAAGAAACTGGTCCATAATTTACGGTCTTCACTGAGTGAAGCGCGCGTGTAGATGAGAAATGGTTCTGCTTCATCGAACGTAAGCGGGTTTTCAAAGATGATCAGGTCTGTATGTGAGAAGAGCGCTTTTACCGCTCTCAGGATCTCGGTTGAATAACGTGAACTGCCGGGCATGGGTGGAATGACTTTACCGGTCGCTTCTTTGATAATGTCATAAAAAACCTGCTTGTTTTGGGGCATGGGACCGGTAGTGAAAAGATATCCGCCGGGTTTGAGAACGCGGTGCATTTCTTTGATGGTGAAGGGTATATCTTCAGCATAATAGATTGCAAAACTGCAGGATGCCAGATCGAAGGAGTTGTCTTCGAAGGCAAAGGGCTTATTAAAGTTCAATTCGGTAAAAACAATATCCGTGCCGCGTTTTTTATTTTCTTCTTTTGCTTTAGCAAGCAGCTCTTCAGAAACATCTCCGCCGACGATTTTTGCATTTCCGCGCAGGGTATCGAAATAGGAAAAGCATTGTTTCCCTGCTCCGCAGCCAACATCCAAAATGTGCATTCCTTCTTTCAAAGGAACGGTTTCGATCATCCAATCGTCGATATTGCGTGTGCCATACTTCTCATGAATGTTAATTCTCGCTAACAGATCGGAAGTAGTTTCTTTATAGTCAATTTTCATGATTCACCTTAAATTGAATTTTGAATAAGTATAAGTGCTGCTGGCATGTTGTCAAGTTTCCGCTAGCAGATGCGCGGCAGCAGTTCTCCTGCCAGCGTATCCAGAATGCGCTGCCCGCCAATTTGTGTTTTCATCAAAACGCGCGGCATATTTCCTTCAACCGGTAATACTTTGCCGATCAACACTGCTTCTTTTCCCAGAGGGTGGGAGTGAAGGGCTTTCAATGCTGAATCTGCTTCCTCTTCAGGCACAAAAGCTAACAGCTTTCCTTCATTGGCAATGTAAAGCGGGTCAAATCCAAGCATTTCGCAGGCTGCCTGTACCTGTTTCTTGACTGGAAGGAATTCTTCCTGAAGCATGATTTTAACGCGGCTTTGCTGAGCGATCTCATTCAATGTAGTAGCCACACCGCCGCGGGTTGGATCACGCAGAACGTGGGTGTGGGGAGCGGCGGTCAGCAGTTTCTCGATCAACCCATTCAGAGGAGCTACATCTGATTCAATGGTAGTGGAAAAACCCAGTTCTCCGCGTTCAGCCAGTACGGCAATTCCATGATCTCCCATACTTCCTGAGAGAAGAACAACATCTCCTGTACGGGCAGATTGACCGTTGATCTCGCGACCATCCGGGATCCAGCCGATGCCGCTGGTGGAGATGAAAAGCTCATCCACACTACCTTTTTCAGCCACTTTCGTGTCTCCGGCGATGATCGCTACACCCGCTTCAATGGCAGCTGCTGCCATTGAAGCCACAATGCGTTCCAGTACACTCATGAGAAGCCCCTCTTCGATGATAAAGGAAGCGGTGAGGTAGAGCGGAACAGCTCCTGCCATGGCAACGTCATTCACCGTACCGCATACCGCCAGCCTGCCGATATCTCCTCCGGGGAAGAACAGCGGTTTCACGATGTGTGCATCGGTAGAAACAGATAACCGTCCTTTGGAAGACGCATACTCGGGGGGAAGGAGAGATGCAAAATCGTTTCCCAGTGTCAACTGAGGATGGTTGAAATGAGCCAGAAAGATACGCTTGATCAATTCCTGGGTCATGCGCCCTCCGCTGCCGTGACCGATCATCACGTGATCGTCATGCTTGAGCGGTAGGGGGCAGGAAGCATTTTCAAAACTTGCTTTATTCTTCTTTTCCTTATTCGTATCCATAATTATTTTCTTTGATAGCGGTAGTATGCGGCACAGGTTCCCTCAGATGAAACCATGGTGGCGCCCAGTGGATTCTGCGGGGTACAGAGCGTCCCGAAAGCAGGGCAATCGATGGGTTTCTTGCGTCCCTGCAGGATCAAACCGGAAATGCATATTTCCGATTCCTTGGTTTGAATTTGACCGACATCAAAGCGATTCTCTGCATCGAAATCGGTGAAGGCATCATTCAATTTCCAGCCGCTGTTGGGTATGATGCCGATGCCGCGCCATTTTTGGTCGCAGGATTTATATACCTTTTCTATGATCTCCTGTGCACTTTGATTGCCTTCTTTCACCACACCACGCGGGTAGGCATTGATCACAATATTCTGCTGGTTTTCCAGTGCTTTTACCGTTTCAAGAATACCAAGTGCCAGGTCGAGAGGTTCAAAGCCAGTAACCACGATCGGTAACTGGAATTCCTGTGCAAGCGGAATGTATTCATGATAACCCATTACCGAGCATACATGCCCTGCTGCCAGGAAACCCTGCACACGGTTTTGGCGCGCGCTTAGAATGGTGCGGATGGCGGGAGGCACGCGCACTTGAGATACCAGCACGGAATAGTTCTTCAAATTCAATTCTCTGGCTTTCAAGACGCTCAGCGCATTGGCAGGAGCGGTAGTTTCAAAACCAATAGCAAAAAAAACTACCTGCTTATCAGGATTCTTTTGCGCGATCTGCAGCGCTTCGATGGGAGAGTAGACGATCTTGACCTTTCCCCCGGCGGCGCGGACAGAAAACAGGTCTTTGGATGAACCGGGAACGCGCAGCATATCCCCGTAGCTGGTAAAAATCACATCTTTCTGCTCTGCGATCGCAATCCCCTTATCGATCAGTTCCAACGGAGTCACACAGACCGGGCAGCCCGGACCGTGCACCATCTCGATCTCCCTGGGAAGCAGATCATCAAAACCATGCTGCATGAGGGCGTGGGTTTGCCCGCCGCAAATTTCCATGATGGTCCATGGGTGTTTAGCAACCGCATGGATCTTCCGGATGGTTTCTTTCACAAGGGAGGGATCACGATAGGTTTCGGCAAAAGCCATCCTAGCTTGACTCCTTTTCTCCAAGTTTGGAGATCTGATCCAGCATAGCCAGGGTTTCCAGCGCTTCACTTTCTTCGAGTAAACTGATCGCAAAACCGGCATGCACGATCACGTAATTGCCAACTTCAGCCTGCGGGGTGGTTTCAAGGCAGACCTTTACGGTCACGCCGTTGAAATCAACATCAGACATTTTGATGGAATTCTCTTCGTAAATTTTCAATATCTTTCCGGGTACACCAAGGCACATAAACTTTACCTCAACTTTTTTCTCTAATTTCATGCAGAGCAACCATGACCTGACCCAGCGCAATCCCGCCATCATTGGTGGGAACATGCTGATGCCAGAGAACCTGGAAATCAGCATTTTCCAATAATGCAGCACTGCGTGAGAGCAGCCTTTTATTTTGCCATACTCCGCCGCTCAGCACAACCGTACTGATTCCTCTTTCACGTCGAATAGCTTCTGAAACTGAGAGCACCATTACAGCAGCGGCGTTATGAAAACGGGCTGCCATGATCGATTTCGGAGTCCCTGACTTTATATCTTCCAGCAGCGCTGCCCAGAGTGGGGCAGTATCCAGAATGTCTTCATGAATGGCGATGGGATAACTGTCTTCCTCATCTTCGGCGCACAGTGCTTCCATTTCAATGGCTGCCTGTGCTTCATAATTCACTTTCTGACGTACGCCCATTAGGGCGGAAGCAGCATCAAAGAGACGTCCCATGCTGGATGTGAGGGGGGTATTGATCGATTTTTCCAGCTGTTTATGCAGTATATTTTGTTCTTCAGAAGATAAAAATTGAACCGGCGCAAGCTCTTCATCCCAGGGAATAGTTGACTTCCAAAGGTGAGCCAGCGCCATTTTCGCCGGCGTGCGTGTAGCAGCATCTCCACCGGGCTGCGGAACATAATCCAGATGATACCTTCTCTCAAAGCCGGCATAATTCCCGATCAGGATCTCACCGCCCCAGATGGTATCATCGGTGCCCAATCCGGTGCCATCAAAAATAATGCCGATAACAGGTTCCTGCTTTATCCAGCCATGATCTGCCAGACAGGCTGCCAGATGGGCATGATGATGCTGGATCTGGAGCAGAGGGATCTCTTCCCGGCAGGCACGCTCGGAGGCATATTGAGATGACAGGTAATCGGGATGCAGGTCGCAGGCGATCGCAGATGGAGATACCCTAAAAATATGCTCATAATGCGCAACTGCCTCTTCAAAACTATGCAGAGTTTCAGCGTTTTCCAGATCACCAATGTGGTGGCTGAGAAAAGCATATTTCTCTTTACTCAGGCAGAAAGTATTTTTCAGTTCAGCTCCCACTGCCAGAAGCATAGGAGCTTCGAAAGGCAGGGGAACAGGTTGGGGAGCAAAGCCGCGCGCCCTTCGTGAGAAATAGGCTTCACCGCGAAACTCAGAAAGCACTGAGTCATCAATACGCATATGAATATCGCGATCGTGCAGCAGAAAACCATCTGCAATATCTTCCAATCGGGCAAACGCATCATTATTCGTGTAGGCAATTGGTTCCTCAGATACATTAGCACTGGTCATCACCAATATCTCAGGAAAACCGGGTGCAGGTTCTAATAAAAGCAGATGTAACGGAGTATAGGGCAGCATGATGCCAATGCGGTTGTTGCAGGGTGCCACCAGTTCAGAGATACCGCTATGCGGTTTCGCGGGAACCAGAACAATGGGTTTTTCTTTGGATTCAAGCAGCGACAGTTCGGATGGAGAAAAATTGCAGAAATGCTCCGCGATCTCCGAACCAAATACCATCACGGCAAAAGGTTTATCGGTTCTGTGCTTCCGATCTCGAAGTGTTTTAACTGCCAGATCATTACAGGCATCACAAGTCAGATGAAAGCCTCCCATCCCCTTAATGGCAAGGATCTTCCCATCACGAAGCATTTGACGTGCCTGCTGCAGAGCAGCTTCATGATTGGCAATTTCTTTATGATCTACTTCCAGCCAGATATGGGGACCACAGGTAGGGCAGGCTACCGGCTGCGCGTGAAAACGTCTGTTGGAGGGATCGTGATATTCCTGTTCGCAAAAATCACACATGGGAAAAGAGCTCATGGTGGTTTTGGGACGATCGTAAGGAATATCCTTGATGATGGTGAAGCGCGGTCCGCAGTTTGTGCAGTTGATGAAAGGATAGCGGAAGCGCGGATCTGTTGGATCGAACAGCTCGCGCCGGCAGTCATCACAAATCGACATATCGGGAGAAATAGGTACAAATTCACCGGGAATGGCTTCGCTCTCGATGATCTGAAAAGAAGTAAAGCCGTTGGGTGGAACAGCATTGCTTATTATGTTGTCTATGTGAGCCAGGGGCGGGGGGGAAGCAGAAATGGCTTTAAGAAAAGATTGGATCGTCTCTTCTTTTCCATCCACTTCGATAATCACGCCTTTCGATGTGTTCTTAACCCATCCATTTAGTTGATACTGCTTTGCCAAATTGAAGATAAATGGTCTGAACCCTACTCCCTGTACGATCCCTTTGACTTCAATTCTTCTGCCAGCCATTTTAATAATTTATTTAACTTCCCTGATCTTAGTTTCCAGCCAATCAGCCCAAGCGGAGATCCCTTCTCCGGATTTTGCCGATACCTCAAAGAATTGAACATCCGAGTTCAAAGCCTTGATGCCATCTTTAAAAAAAGGAACATTAAAATCAACATAGGGTTTCAGATCGATCTTATTAAGCACCAGTGCTTGAATTCCACGATAGATATTGGGATATTTGTAAGGTTTATCATCCCCTTCAGGAATAGAAGCAATGACCACATTCATATCTGTACCAAGCTTCCAGGAAGCCGGACAGATCAAGTTACCAACATTTTCGATCAAAATGAAATCGAGATTGTCCAGATCCAGAGCCTGGATGCCTTTACTTACCAGATTGGCATTCAAATGACAATCACCGCCGGTATTGATCTGAATGGCTGGGATGCCGATTCCTGCAACTTTTTCCGAATCGATGGTCACGGGAGCAGTATCTCCTTCTAATACAGCACAGCGGATAGCCGGGGATAATTTCTGCAGGGTTTTCAAGATCACGCTGGTTTTACCGGCACCCGGAGATGCCATGATATTGATCGAAAAAATGTGTTTTGAATGAAGCAGTTTATTAGTTTCAGCTGCAATTTGGTCATTGACATTCAAAATATCCTGAACGATCTCAATTCGTTTATTTGCCATAGGTTGTCCTTCTTTCATTTTTCAACTTCAATGCTTTTTAAAATGAATTCATCTCCACCTGCTATCTTGATGTTCATACTGCTGCAGACGGGGCAGGGAATGAGATCATGATCAAGCTCATACTCGTTTCCACAATCCTCGCAGTGTATTCTGGCAGGGACGAACTCAAAATGCAGTTTTGCTTCCGCACAAACTGTGTCTTTACTGATGAAATCCCAGTAAAATTGTACAGATTCATCGATGATCCCGGAAAGCTTCCCGATCTCAAGAAAGATATCGGTGACCTTGCTGGCTTGTTCATGTTCAGCGATCTCTTCAGATTTTCGCAGGATTTCTTCTGTTACTGACAGTTCATGCATGGTCGAATTATAATCTAAACTAGATATTTATAGTAAAAATAATAAATATTAATCAACGCAGCATTTCAAGGATGACTTGGAGTGCTTGATCTACCAGACTCTTTGTCTGTACTGAAAGCTCGCGTGAAAAATCAAAGGCATAGCCACGAACAGTAACCAGGGTAGCATGCGGTGCATGCTGGTATAATATTTCCGCTAATTCAAGGCAGCTGGAAGGGGTCAGATGGTGGGTGAAGGGAGAATTCTTATAGCCCGGTTTGATCTCCTGGATAAGGAGTGGATCGGGGATTTCAGCAGTGTGTGCATCGATAAAGATTGCATGTTCATACTCGGCAAGATCTTGAGATAGCTCAGGATATAGCTGCAGATTAAACCATAGGTCGATTTCTGGAGTTAATTCAAGAAAGCCAGCTTCTTGAAAAACCGTGATAGCATTCTCATCGGAGCTGAATTTCTTGATCAGTTCTTTTAGAAGGTAAAAAGCAGCCCCATCATCACCGCGATCAGGATTCCCATATCCAAGCAGTATAAATTTTTTACGCATCATTTAATTGTATCTCACACATAAATAGACGGTGCCGCAAAGAATCTCTGAGGCACCGTCTTTATATTCTATTTCAGCAATCCGCAGTTTAATCGCGCTTTACTACGTTCAGCAGATTTCCCTGCATATCACGAATTTCAACAACCATTGGCATTTGACCTACCGCGTGTGTTGAACAGCTCAAGCATGGATCATGCGCACGAACGGCAGCTTCAACGCGGTTTAACATACCCTCAGTAATATCTGGACCTTTTACGTAGCGTTTGGCAACCATATCAACAGCGTTGCACATTGCCCAGTTGTTGTTTCCGGTGGCAACAATCAGATTTACCTTTTTAATCTGACCGTTCTTATCAGCCCAGTAATGATGGAAAAGTGTTCCGCGTGGGGCTTCAATGATGCCAACGCCTTCACCCTGATAGTTGTGATGGGTGTTGAGAATATCCTTGGAGAGAATATCAGGATCATCCAGAAGCATGCGTACTCTTTCAACCGCAAAGAGAGTTTCGATCAGGCGGGCATAGTGGAAATGGAGAGTGTTTTCAATGGGTTTCCCACCATTCAACTTGCGATATTCCACAAACTCTTCCTGTGCTAGAGGGGTATCGATCTTCTCGCAGGTGTTCAATCTTCCCAGAGGACCAACGCGATACACGCCATCGGGATATCCCATCTTTTTATAATAAGGGAATTTCAGGTATGACCAGTTTTCAACGTGCTCGGCAATATAATCCAGATAATCCGAACCTGCGAAAAGTTCCAACTGCTTTCCATTCTTATCAATAAGGCGGATCTTGCCGTCAAACAGTTCGAGACCGTTTTCAGGAGTAACCAACCCTAAATATCCGGAAGGAAAAACTGCAAATTCAGCAATCTGATCTGCATTTTGGGCTGCCCAGCCTTTGAACAGGTCTAACCCTACTTTGATAGCAGCAATGCTGGCATCGATCCCGGCAAGAATGCTGTCTCGATCCTGCATGGTCAAAGCTTTGTTAACACCGCCGGGAACGGCAAAGATGGGATGGATCTTGCGACCGCCAACGGTCTTGATGATCTCCTGACCGTATTTTCTCAAATTTACTGCCTGCAAAGCCAAAGCCGGGTTGGCTTGAATGATCCCAACGACATTACGAATTGCAGGATCTGCATCAAAACCCAACAACAGATCAGGACCGGCTAATTCAAAAAAATGCATTCCATGGCTTTGAATGATCTGCCCCATATGCATGAGTTCTCTGAGCAGAGAAGCGGGGCGGGGTGGTTCAACGCCAAGAACGGCATCGCCTGCCTTGGCTGATGCCAGGTGGTGGCTGACGGGGCAGATACCGCAAATACGGGGAGTGATCAGCGGCATTTCGAAGATCATGCGTCCTTCGCAGAATTTCTCGAAACCGCGGAACTCATTCACATGCATGTATGCATGGTCCACACTGCCATCGTCGTTCATGTTAATGGTAATCTTTGCGTGTCCTTCGATCCTGGTGACGGGTTCAATTGTAATTTTTTGTGTCATATTCAACTACCTCACGCTAGTTCCACATTAGGTTTTCATTTTTAAGTTCAGGTATACGCCCCTGTGCCAGTTCGCTCAATGCGTAGAAAATAATATCAGCATCAGGCGGGCAACCCGGAATAAATATATCAACAGGCACAACTTCTTGAAGTGCACGGACGCGCGTCATGGTAGCCAATTCCGGGCTGTTGGGAATAAGACCGTTTGAATCGGTACTTTCTGTATCCACGTAAGCCCGCTGCAGTGTTTCATCAATGGTGAACAGATTGCGCATGGCTGGAACGCCGCCAAAAACGGCGCAATCACCCAGGGCGATGAGAATCTTTGCGCGTTTGCGCATCATTTTCGCAACTTCTTCATTATAGGTGTTGTTGATTCCACCTTCCAGAATACCCACATCCACACCGCTTTCATCGGGGTGCTTTAGATCGGTGATCGGTGTTGAACGTAGATCAACCAGTTCAACCAGTTTTACGATCCGCTCATCGATATCCAGTAAAGACATGTGACATCCTGCACAACTGCACAGCCAGTCACTTGCTACTTTGGGTTTTGCCATAATCAATACTCCTCAAAAAATAAATTCGTGCTTACTGAATGGCTGCTTGCCAGTCTTCTTTAACTTTTACGCCAAGCTTATCGGCGACATCCTTCAAAATGGCTGTGTTACCTGCAACACCTTCGGGTGCGTTCAAAGCTGCTTTCGCGGAGGTTAGTTTACCATCTAAATCCATATAGTGCCCGTCCTGTTCAAGCCAGGTGAAAGAAGGTAATACTACATCCGCCTTAGCTGTCAGGGAGGAGTTGAAACTGCTCTGTACAACCATAAAGGGTGTATTTTCAAGGCTTTTCATGAATGTCTGCGAGACCTTTTCATCACCAAGGGCAATGTAAGCTGCATCTGCATTTTTCAGATCGACCTTTTCAACCAGCCCAAAGATGGCGGCTGCTTTTCCGTTTGCGCCATCATAGGTGTTGAACAATTTTGCATTATATTTCTTTGCCAGATCAACCAGTACTTTACCGCAGTTACTGCATTCTGCTGCATGACCACCAAAAATGATCACACTACTGTCTGATGCTTTCAATATCTCTACTGCCTTTGCCTGATTTTCAATACTTTTGATCCCTTCGCAGAGATCATCATTTTTGATCGTTACATGGGCAAAAGTATCCAAACCATCTTCACCGTTGGTTACGGTGATGAGTTTGCTCCCATTAGGAAGGTTTCGCTTCACAAAGAAACTGATCACCTGGTGCTCTTTGGTAATATCTTCATCCACAACAACCACGCAGTCTGCGTTTTTTACATCATCGTATGTGGCGGCTAGAGAAGCTTCAGCGGCAAGATTCATGGTGCTCTTGCTGTTCCCGTTGACAATGGTTGTAGTCTTTGCTTTCAAGCCGTCTTTGAATAATTGTTTGAAGAAATACATCGATTCAATGGGCAGGCGGGTGGAAATAAAACCTGCTATAGATTTTTTCTCCCCTAATTTCGAAGCAATGGCTTCATATGCATCGTCCCAGGTGGCGGCTTTAAGTGCGCCATCTTTTCGAACCATAGGTGTAAGAATGCGTTCTCGATCTTCTTCCATAGGATCAAATCGACCAACTTCGCATAGCAATCCTTTGTTTGCTTCCACATCCCAATCGCCTTCGATCCTTACCAGACGGTTATCGCGTGTTAAAACATCCAAACCACAGCCTACACTGCAGCCAACGCAGGTGGTTTTGGTGGTTTCTACTTCAGTTTCCCTACCCTGATAGGCACTCCAGCGGTCGATCATTGCGCCGGTCGGACAGACCTGTACACAGGTGCCGCAGCCAATACAGCTGCTTTCGCCCAGAGGGGTGCCAAGATCGGCGATCAATTTGCTGTTGGAGCCTCGTTCTTCAATGCCAAGTGTGAAGTTCCCGACTAATTCTCCGCACGCCCGCACGCAGCGCCGGCAGAGAATACAGCGGTTGTTTTCAATGATAATGAATGGATGGGAGGCATCTACCGGATATGGCTGCCAGTTTGGCTGCAGCGGCCAGTGGGTCATATCTTCTGCGTAAGCAGCATTCTGCAGCTCGCAGTCGCCACCACTTACCTGGCAGTATGGGCAGAAATGGTTTCTTTCGCTGAAGATCATCGAGAGGACAAACTTACGTGCCTCACGAGTTTTGGGTGTATCCGTATGAACAACCATATTATCTGATACAGGCATAGTGCAGGAGGGCTGTAATGTGCGGGCTCCTTCAACTTCAACCAAGCATAAGCGGCATCCACCATAAGGAGTAAGCTGAGGATGATCGCACAGGGTTGGGATTTCAACACCCGCCTTGCGCGCTGCATTCAATACAGTCGTTCCTGCAGGAACTTCTACTTTCTTATCATCAATTGTTACATTAACCATATTGAACCTTTCCATTAGTTATTATAGAGATTGGATTGCCCGCTCATTGCGCATATACCGGCGGGACAAACTTTTAATTTGATATGAGCATCTACTTCGGCGCGGAAATGATTGATGATATCTCGTAATGGAGCGCCTGATGTTTGCCCTAATCCACAATTTGACATTTCATACAGATTCTTGCTGATCATTTGCAGTGTTTCAATATCAGCTTCTGTTCCCAGACCTTCAGATATTCGATCAAGTGTTTGCAGTGCTCTGATATTTCCTATGCGGCATGGATTGCACTTACCGCAGCTTTCAAACTTGAAGAATTTCATAAGTACTTTAGCGAGGTCAACTACGCAGATTTCCTCATTGCAGATAAGCAGAGCTCCCGAACCCAGAGAAACGCCCGCTTTCGAGTAAGAATCGTAATCCATAGGGGTATCCTGCAGACTGGCTGGAATGATGGAACCGCTGGAACCACCTGTTTGCGCCAGTTTGAACGAGATTCCGTTTTTCATACCTTTTGCATAGATCGAGATCACTTCACGTAAGGTGATCCCCATAGGTACTTCAACCAAACCTGTCTTATTGACATTACCAAGAATTGTGTAAACCTTTGTTCCGGGGCTGGATGGAGTGCCAAATGATCTGAACCATTTCGCGCCGTGCCTGATGATAGCCGGAATATTTGCCAGGGTTTCAACATTATTGATCAGAGTAGGTTTTCCCCACAGTCCTTCGGTGGTTGGGTAGGGTGGGCGTGGGCGCGGTTCGCCGCGTTTTCCTTCAATAGATTCAAGTAATGCGGTTTCTTCACCGCAAATATAGGCTCCGGCTCCTGCGTGTACATGAAGTTCAAATGAATGGTCGGAGCCGAAAATATTTTTGCCTAAAATACCATATTCTTTTGCCTGTTGAATGGCTGCTTTTAATCGTGATTGCGCCAGCTCATATTCGCCGCGCACATAGATATATCCTTCATCTGCTCCGACCGCATAACTGGCGATGATGAGGGCTTCAATGATGGAATGCGGATCTCCTTCAAGGATTAAGCGATCTTTGAAGGTACCGGGTTCACTTTCATCAGCATTGCAGACGACATATTTCTTGTCACCTTTGGCACCGGCAACGAATCCCCATTTTGTTCCGGTAGGAAAACCAGCACCGCCACGACCGCGTAAACCGGATTCTTTAATAGTAGCGATTACATCTGCGGGTTTCATCTCAGAGAGAACTTTTCCAAGTGCTCTATATCCTTCATGAATGATGTAATCATCGATTGATTCCGGATCAATGATTCCCGCACGCTCCAATACGATGCGTTGTTCGGCGGGAAGAGAACCCTCTCGTGTAGAGAGCCAGGCGATAGGTCCTGACAGAGCTTTCTTGGGGGCTTGCAGACGGGTTGCGATACGACCTTTGTAGAGATGTTCTTCAACGAGGAAGGGCACGTCTTCAACTTTCACAGGTCCATATACAACCGCTTCAGGATAGACAATCACCACAGGTGAAATATCCATACGGCTGATATCAGAAGCCATTGCAATAGAAATTTCATCTTCCAATTTATGTTTCTTCACTTCTGCTTTAATACAATCAAAAATTTCTTGCGCTCCCTGAACCATGCTCTGCGGATCGTTTGAAATCAGCACCATAGACCGATAATATTTCATGATGTCATCTCCTATTCATACCGACCCAAAATTTCAGGTATTTTATCGACAGTCAAGTTCCCATAAACATCGCCATCGACCACCATTACCGGACCCACTGCACAAAGACCAAGACAGCTCGTGGTGATCAAAGACCATTTTCCATCAGAGCTTGTTTCACCAGCCTGTAAATTGGTAGCTTCTTTAAGTGCGGACCAGATCTCACCGCCCCCGGCGACATGACAGGGAGCATTTTCACAGAATCTAATCACGTGCCTGCCTAGTGGTTTTGTCGAAAGCATATGATAAAAGCTTGCGACTGATTTCACCCTGCTTTTTGGCACCTTAAGTCCATCACTGATCAGTTCCAATGCTTCTTGAGGAAGAAAACCCAGATCTCTGTTTACTTTCGAAAGGATTGGAATGAGTTCCTCCTCTTTCTTTTCGTATGTTTCCAGAGCATCTTTAACTGCATCGGTCACACGAATGGTAATCTCTGTCCGACTTGCCATAAAGAACCTCCTATTTATGTAAAGATTTACGTCACTTCTACTGCCTCGTAGTTGCAGACCTGTTTACAGATGCCACAACGAATACAAATATCTGGATTGATAACGTGAGTCTGTTTGGGAGATCCAGTAATTGCATTAACCGGACAATTTCTTGCGCACATAGTGCAGCCAACACAATTTTCCGGATTGATCTCGTAATGAATGAGAGCTTTGCAGGTTTTTGCCGGGCATTTTTTCTCGAAAATATGAGCTTCATACTCATCACGGAAATGCTTTAGCGTGCTGACAACGGGGTTAGGTGCGCCTTTACCAAGACCGCAAAGGCTGTTTGACATGATGTCTTTGCACAACTCTTCCAATGTCTCGATATCGCCGTCTTTTCCTTCCCCATCACAAATGCGGGTCAAGATCTCAAGAATGCGTTTGGTACCTACACGACAGGGTACACATTTACCGCAGCTTTCTGCTTGTGTGAATTCCATGAAAAAGCGGGCGATATCCACCATGCAGGTATCTTCATCCATAACAACCATACCGCCGGAACCCATCATAGAACCGGCTGATGTGAGGGATTCATAATCAACTGGTAGATCCAGGAAGGAGGCTGGCAAGCAACCGCCCATTGGACCGCCTGTCTGAATAGCTTTAAAACCTTTATCGTTTTTAATCCCACCGCCAACATCAAAGACGATCTCGCGCAAAGTAATACCAAAAGGAACTTCGATCAGACCGGTTTGCTTGACATCTCCGGCTAATGCAAAAGTCTTGGTGCCTTTGCTTTTCTCGGTTCCCATTGATGCGAACCAATCTGCTCCATGGAAGATGATCTGAGGAATGTTGGCATAGGTTTCAACATTGTTAATATTGGTGGGTTTTCCAAAAACACCCTGGGTGGCTGGGAATGGCGGCTTGGGATATGGTTCACCGCGTTTTCCCTCAATTGAACTGATGAGAGCGGTTTCTTCACCACAAACAAAAGCGCCGGCTCCTTTACGAACTTCAATATCAAAGGAAAAATCTGTTCCAAAAATATTGTTTCCTAAAAGACCATATTCTCGTGCCTGTCCAATAGCAATATTTAAAGTCTTTACAGCAATGGGGTACTCAGCGCGGCAGTAAATGTATCCCTGGCTGGCTCCAATGGTATAGGCAGCGATGATCATTCCTTCAAGAACGGAATGAGGATCACTTTCGAGAACGGAGCGGTTCATGAATGCACCGGGATCACCTTCATCTGCGTTACAGATGAGATATTTAGGAGAACCGGTGGCTTTCTTAGTCAGATCCCATTTCAACCAGGTTGGAAAACCGGCTCCTCCACGTCCTCTCAGACCAGAAGCTTTGATGATTTCCAGTACCTCATCCTGTGAGTAATCAGTAATGACCTTGGCGAGGGCTTCATAACCATTTTCAGCAATATATTCTTCAATATTTCCAGGGTTGATCTTGCCGCAGTTGCGAAGTACAACACGTACTTCTTTAGCTGTGGGGGCTCTTAATTCCTGCGCTTTTTCTTTTAGGGCAGGTGCAAGGAATTTTTCTACCGGTCTACCTTTGAGAAACTGCTCTTCAACAATAAAAGGAATGTCTTTGGTCGTTAAACCAACGTAATGATATCCCTCAGGATAGACCATGATTTCAGGTCCGTGTTTGCTATCTCCAATTCTGGGGGTATCAATAACTTCGACTTCTTCTGATAGGTTTTTATTTTTAATCTCTTTCAGCAGAGCTTCTTTTACTTGCATTCCACCTTGTTCAACAATGGTGGGATCAGTGCTGAAAAGAACATGTGAACGAAAATATGCCATAATAAAAAAAGTTTTCCTCCAATCAATAAAACTTGTTAAAGATTCACTACGTGATCTTTAACGATTTTCCCATCTGATACATGTTCTTTAAGAATCCTTTTTGCAACTTCCGGATCCACTTTTCCATAGGTGACTTTTTCTTCATCACCGCGTACCACCTGTAAGATAGGTTCCTGTTCACATAAGCCGATACAGCCGGTTTGCGTTACCAGGATGCCTTCCATTTTTTCTGATTCAATATAGTCAAGCACGGCTTTCATTGTCTCACGTGCACCAGCGGCGATACCACAGGTTCCCATGCCAATGATGACATGTGCTTTCCCGGATACGGCTGTTTTCGATCGCTTTTCAAGAGCCTCTTCACGAACTCTCTTCAGATCATCAAGACTTTTAATTTTGTTCATGGTATCTCCTGTTTCTGTATTATTTCCTTTGAACTCGTTTTATTCCATTTTCAATTTCATTCTTCAAATACTTTAGAACTGCCGGATCAGAAAGTGGAATTCCATCCAGGGTCTTATGGATGGGTTCACTATCCAGATCGAATTCTTCTTCATCAATTCTATACTTAAAAATCCAATGCACATCAGGGAACCCGACCAAAAGATCAAGAAAGGTGTTTTGGATCGCTCCCATAGGCATCCGATCGATGTGATCTCTTTGGAAACTGGATTCCACGCACGTGCCTTTTCCGGGTTGGGAAGTGATCGAGAATTGACCGTTGCATGCTTCAGCGGCTTCTTTTAAAAAAGGTATACCCAGGCCAACTTTTCGCGTTGTGCGTGTGGTTATAAAAGGATCCGTTACCATCCTCAACATTTCTGAATCCATGCCTTTCCCGTCATCTTGAATGATGATATTGAGCAGATTTTTCCGGCTATCTTCTTCAATATTGATGGATACTGTGTTCGCGTCAGCATTAACGCTGTTCTCTGCGATATCCAGAATATGAAGTGAAAGCTCCTTCATCATTCTAGTGTGTGTCCCTTAAACAGATTTCTCTTCTACTGTTATCGATCTGAGGAGTTTGGCGATGGTGCTAGGTTTGACTCTCCCATGAATTTCATCATCGATCACGACTACCGGAGCCTGACTGCAGGCGCCTACGCAGCGGCATTCTTCAACGGTAATTGTCCAATCGTCGTTGGTTTCGCCGGGTCCGATTCCGATAAGCTGTTTGATCTTTTCAATAATTTGTGATGCACCTCCAACATAACAGGCGGTGCCCAGACAAATTTTGATAGTATGTTTACCACGTGGTTTTGTAGTAAAAAATGAATAAAAAGAAATCACGCCGTGGATCTTACTGACAGGCGTGTGCAGATAGTTTGCTACATATTGCTGCAGCTCCTCTGACACAAAACCGATTGTATTCTGCAATTCATTGAGAATGACCATGATGCTGCCCGGTTTATCCTTATTTTTTTCGAGAATTGCATCAATTTGCGCTTTTGATTTTGCATCTTCAAGGGGATTGAATAGTACGGTATTTGTTTTTGCTGTTTCCATTACTCTCACCGATCTAATTTAGATTAAACCAAATGATTTTATCATGTTTGAAGTGATATTTCTATAAAAAGGCGCTAATAATGGAAAAGGTGAAAAAAAAGAGGAGGAATTAACCTAGAACTGTAACATTTCGTCCATTCTGATGCGTAAGTGCCTGCTGAATCTCTGAGATGGTAGGCTCTTCTAATTGAAAAAGATTCGCGCCTAAGAACTCATTCGGGAAATGTACATCTCCTCCCCGGATCAATTGATAGTTCTTCAGATAAGGATACTGATCAACCATTTGTTGAGGGGTGACATGACGCGAAATCTCAAGTGTATGCAGTGGAATATCTCCCGGCACAAAACCAAGCACTGGTAATAATCCGAATTTCATACGATTGATATGAGCGGGAATGAACAACCCTCCCAGATCGAGGACGATCTGATATGCTTCTTTCAACGAAAGATCACAGGAAACAATAAGCAGCTGGCTTTCGCGGCGAATGAAATCACCGGTAGGATCAACAACGAATTGCTCTCCGAAAAAATCGGGATTATTTTGAATAGGAGGGAGATGTTTATTGATTATTTCTTGAAAAACTTCAGCCTGTTTAATGGTATCGAACAAACATAAGGAATGTACTTCTTCTTTTGTTTGTAGCTCCATTCCAGGCAGCACCGTCAGACCCGTCCCTTCTGCAGCTTTTTGAACTGCCCGGATATTAGCGGTGTGATTATGATCGGTGATGGCGATGAGATCGATCGCACATTTTTGCGCTTCAGCTACAATGATAGGGGGGATCATTTCAACAGCTGCACATGGTGAGAGTACAGTATGAATATGTAGTTCAGCGCGGTAAGTTTTCAACAGTATTAAAAAAGGAGCATCCGAAAATCAATCCCGGATGCCCATTTCCCATAATTTACCAACGACATAAAAAGATTTATGTGGTGTAGATAAGAGGATCACACCTTCTTCATCTGCTTTCTGAATGGTTTCATCATCCGGTTTGGAGCCTTCTGTAATGATAACGGCTGCTACATCCAGCAAACAGGCTACGGCGACAATGTTGTTATGGCTCTGAAGAGTAACCCACAGACTTTGACTCTTCGCACCGGTCATTACACAGCTGAGCATATCTGAAATATAACCGCTGGAAGGGCTGACCTCAGATACATCTTTGGGAGCGGAAAGAACTTCGAGGTTTAATGTTTTGATTATTTGCTCAAGTGTCATACGTTACTCCTTATCTGTTTGATAACCTTCTCCAACTGCTTCATTATCTTTAAGAAATACTTTCATGGTTAACTGGGTGCCTTTACCCAGTTCAGATTCTAATTTCATTTCATCCACACATCGTGAGATATTGCAAAGCCCCATGCCTGCTCCAAAACCCAGTTCACGGATTTCTTCGGACGCGGTGGAATAACCCGGTTTCATTGCTTCTTCGACATTAGGAATTCCAGGACCATTATCCCAGGCATAGATGCTGATTTGATGCGGTTCT
Source organism: Anaerolineaceae bacterium (assembly GCA_963674975.1). GTDB lineage: Bacteria > Chloroflexota > Anaerolineae > Anaerolineales > Anaerolineaceae > UBA4781. Next base: position 401,067 of record OY771913.1, on the reverse strand, counting down.
ATTTCAACATGGATCGAGCCGCCATGGTCAGTATGAATGATGAGGTTCATCTCAGCTTCGTATACTGCAATACCAACCCGGCGCGCTAACTGCGGATTGGCACCCAGACGGAGCAGTGCCTTTTTAATATTGCTTGAAGCTGCTCCGCCATGCGTAAAATCATAGTGTTTGATAACATAACGCAAGATTAGACTGGTGCGGTCGGATTCGATATCTTCGAAAAGATGTGATGCCCTGTAACGGCGGACTTCTTCTTCATGATAGTCATGTTCAAGTGCTCTGAGAAAACCATAAGTAATATCCCCTTTAGTGATAATACCAGCCAATTTTTTGTTTTTATCCAAAACTGGTAGACGCCCCAGACCTGTTTTCGCAAAGGTTTTCAACGCTTCGGTAAGATAATCAAAAGAGTTCAGCGTAATAATGTCTGTTGCCATGTATGCGCTGACCGGTTTATCCAGATCACCATTCGTAAGGCATTTAATTAGATCCTCAGTACTTACTAATCCTATCAGGACTTCATTTTCTGTTACCAGCACACCGGAAATGTGCTTTTCTCGCATGAGTTTTGCCACTTTTTCCATGGAATCCGAAGGAGGTATCGTGATGAGTTTGGTTGTCATAACCTCATCAACACGAATGATATATGCCAATTCCTCCACCCGAGTAATGCTTCCGGCGAGTTGATCGGTGATCACCTTGCCTTTAAATCGGGGGGGCTGGTTTTTAAAGTTTATGTCTCTCATGGAGTTTTTATTCTTGGATTGCGTTCTCCAAACTTGGCAGCCCTGTCTGATATAAACGTCCTGAAAGTTCATACATACCGAGAGGAGAGCTGATCAGTGGAATCTGAGCCTCTTCAGCCAGAGCGATGGTTTCATCCGGGGGTATTTTCCCGCGTACAAAAACAATGGCTGCAATATCTGCCATTTGAGCAGTGCGAACCACCTGCGGGTTAACCAAGCCGGTCAATAAAACCGCATGCGGCTGAATATATGCAAGTACATCACTCATCAGATCAGCACTGCAGCCACCATTAATCTCATTATCGGGATCCAGGTTGCTTTCCTGCGTGAGAAGTTTCCCTTTTGTTAAGTCGATCAGTTCTGAAATTTTCATAGTTTTATCGATTTTGAAAGTCTATTGTAATTATATGTTAAAATCCTTCGCATAATGTAGTTCTATGGATGGAATATGAAAAATATTATCCCTGCAGTTAAAGGAACACGCGAATTCTACCCCGAAGATATGGTTTTACGCCAGTGGATGTATAGGTTGATCCGCGAAGTGTCAGAATCATTTGGCTATCAAGAATATGATGGACCTTTTCTAGAAACGCTGGAATTGTATGCGGCGAAATCAGGAGAGGAACTGGTGAAGGAACAGTCTTTTGTATTTCAAGATCGTGGTGGAAATGAGATCACACTGCGTCCTGAACTGACCCCCAGCCTGGCACGTATGGTCGCCCAACGCCAGAACGAGTTGGCATTCCCTCTGCGCTGGTGGTCCTATGGTCCTTTCTGGCGCTATGAAAAACCGCAGAAAGGTAGAACCAGAGAATTCTTTCAATGGAATGCCGATCTGATCGGGATGGATGCGGATGAGGCTGATGCTGAAGTGATCGCCATCTGTGCAACGTTCTTCAAGAAAGCCGGATTGACAACGAATGAAGTACAGTTATTTATAAATGACCGTCAATTGATGGCAGGTGAACTGGGAAAATCAGGTTTTGCAGCTGAACAGTATGCCCTTATCTATAAACTGATCGATCGCCAGGATAAGCTTTCATTGAAAGATTGGGAAAATTATGTACTGGAAGCTGGATTAAATGCCAGTCAACTGGATGCGCTGAAAAACCTAATACAGGATAAAGACCTGTGGAAGAAATCTGAAAGATTGACGAATATTTTCAGTATTCTCGATCTTTATGGATTGGGAGATTATGTTAGCTATGATGCACGTATCATCCGCGGATTGGATTATTACACAGGGGTTGTATTCGAGGGTAAAGATATCAGCGAAAAGAATCGTGCGATTTTGGGTGGAGGTCATTACGGCAATCTGGTAGGAGATGTGGGTGGAGATCCACTGCCGGGCGTAGGTTTTGCCATGGGTGATGTAGTTTTTCCATTGGTACTGGCAAGCTGCGGCAAGCTGCCTGCATTAAAAGTGCAGCCTGCAGCAGTAATGGTGACAGTGTTTGATAAAGAAACATATAAAGCATCCATAGCGCTTTGCAACCGGTTGCGCGAAAAAGGTATTGCTGTTGCTCTGTATCCGGAAGCAGAGAAACTTGGAAAGCAATTCAAATATGCCGACCGTTGTGGATTCAAGGGCGTCCTGATACTTGGACCTGATGAACTGCAAAAAGAAGAAGTGGTTCTCAAGGATCTCTTGACCCGGGAACAAATCTCTTTTCCAAATGTCGACCTTGAAAAGAATGTCGGCGAATGGCTTGCCGCTAAAAATGGCTCATGATAAAATCGAAGACACATGGTGGCTGTAGCTCAATGGCAGAGTGCGTGACTGTGGATCACGATGTTGTGGGTTCGACCCCCATCAGCCACCCAGAAAAAAAGAGGACTTTTCATAGGTCCTCTTTTTTTGGTTGAATTTAGTCTACTGCAGGTAATTTGCTGATTACTGGTTCAAACTTGGATGCAGGCAAGTTCACCTGCTTTGCTGTACGGCGTATAAAGTCTTTTAATTTTGCAGAAGTGATCACAACTTCATTGAATTTATGGACATCAACTTCAACATTAGGATCAATAAAAACACTCAATGCTTTTATTTCAGGATGGTTCGTAACTTCTGCTTTTTGCAGATCTTTTTCCAACCGGTTTATCAAGTCTTTCGATTCGCGTTCTACATTACCGACCCCTTCAGACAGTAGAGCTTTTGTGAAAAAATTCCCTCCGCCCTTTTGTTTCAATACATGTTTTTTCTCATCCACATAGATTTTCCCTGATTGGGGGTATGTCTTAATGACCCATATCCCAGCAGGTCCGATCAGAAGGTGGGGGACAGCAGTCGTATAGATGTATAAAGAATATTGGTTATCGAGACCTTTTAATGATTGCACTACCACTTCATCGGGGCGTGGAGAACGGCTCCATCGGTTTCCCATGCTGGAAGAAATTTGAACAAGGAAAAAAGATGGAACCAGGAATAAATATGCCCACCCAATTTCCTCAGCTGTATTTTTTGTGAGCGCAAAATAAATACCTGCTGCCAGTGTAGCCAGTGCGATGATAAGGACGAACTGGCTGATCTTTGAATTCCTTTTTATTAATTTATCATTCTGAATGATCTTCATCGAATCCTCTTCTTATTTGATTTCTCTCTCAAGGGCGGTTTTCATAGCTTTCAACAAATTTGCATCAATAGAACGCTGCGCCTGCAGCAGTGCGCTTTCGATAGCCCGGCTGTTTGAGCGACCATGTCCGATCAGCACCAGTCCATCCACACCTAAAAGGGGCATTGCGCCGATCTCATCAGGGTCCATCAATTTCTTGAGATTCCGAAATGCCGGTTTTGCCAGGGCTGCACCAAGCTTATTGCGTGTAGAAGAATATAATTCAGTTTTCAAAGTTTCAAACATGAATTTCGCAACAGCTTCGCTGGTTTTTATGAAAACATTTCCCACAAAGCCATCCATGACAACAACATCGACTTTACCGCCGAAGACCTCTTTCCCCTCGACATTGCCAACGAAATTCAATTTGCTGGCTTTCAACAATTGATGGGTTTCTTTTACCAACTCATTCCCTTTTCCCTCTTCTTCGCCGTTGGAAAGCAGCCCGATCCTGGGTTTCTTGATCCCCAGCATGAGTTTGGCGTAGGTGCTGCCGAAAAGGGCGAATTGAAGAAGGAATTCCGGTCTGCAATCTACATTTACCCCCACATCCACCGCCACACATTTCCCACCAGCGGTGGGAAGGACAGCCGGGAGGGCAGGACGATCTACACCTTTGATCCTTCCAAGTGTACGGATGGCGTTGAACATGGCGCCGCCGGTGTTGCCGGCAGTTACAAACGCACTGTTCTTTTGCTGTTTCAACTGGTTGATGCCAACAGCCATTGAATTGTTAGGCTTTGAACGTGCTGATTCGACCGGTTTATCCCACATTTCAACGATTTCTGGTGCATGAATAATTTCAATGAGTTCTTTATTATATTGATATTTTTCTAATTCTTTGAAAATGATGTCTTTATGACCTACAAGGAACAACTTTTCTTGCTTTTCGGTGGTGAATTTTACAGCGGCTTCTATTTCGGGGTGGGGATAATTATCACTTCCCATCGCATCTAATATAATTGCCATCTTTTTCTCCTGGTTCTGTACCATCGGATTTAGTTGTCCTGAAAATTATAATATACTAAACCGAATCTCTTATATACAATAAACACAGCACTGGAAAGAAAGTTAGCATCTTGATTGATCGAAACTTTTTCTTGACATAAATAGAGGCTTATGCTTATAATAGTGGGTCGCTTTATGAATATTATTGGAGGTAAAAGATGACTCCTCTTCCAAAACGGAAGTTATCAAAAGGGCGCAGAGATCGCCGTAGAGCACATGATGCGCTGGAAGTAAAAAAACTGGTGAAATGCAGCAACTGTGGAGAAATGCGATTGCCGCATACCGTGTGCCCAAGTTGTGGTTTTTATAAAGGGCGTGAAATTATAAAAGTCGAAAATGACTAATCCTTTTTAACTACCAATCAAGCGCTGAATCATTCAGCGCTTTTTTTATTCATATTTATAGGGTGTATAAAGTTTATAAAGGCGAGTTGGTATTTTTCCGTGAATAATGGAGTAATCGATCTCGTGAGTTGCTTGAATAACGATCCCGGATTGGTGAAATAGATTGACAAGGTTCATTTGCTGGTAAGGGATTTTCACAGAGATTTCGATCATCGTTTTGTACAAGAATTCATTTAACTGCTTCTGTAAATTCTCCATGCCTTGCCCTGTTTTGGCTGACACCTGCACGGCATTTTGAAACTGGGGAAAATCTCTATTGATCTCACTGGAATCAGTGATCCTATCAACCTTATTCAGAACGGTTAACATGGGGATATCTTCTGCCTTTATCTCGGTCAGTGTTTGAAGAACTGCCTGCCACTGAGCGGCGGCATCCAGATTCGAAATATCCACAACATGCAGCAGGAGGTCTGCTTCTACGATATCTTCCAGGGTGGCGCGAAACGCGGCGACCAACTGATGGGGCAGCTTCTGGATGAATCCAACGGTATCGGTGAGAAGGATCTGTTTTCCCTCTGCCAGCCATAACTGGCGGGTAGTGGGATCCAGCGTGGCGAAGAGTTTATCTGCCACATACACGTTAGCTTTGGTCAGCCGGTTCAACAGGGTGGATTTTCCAGCATTCGTATAGCCAACAAGAGCTACCAGAGGTACATTTGATTTCCTTCTTTTTGAGCGAGATTGCTGGCGGTGGCTTTGGACTTTTTCTATTTCCTTTTTTAATAGACTGATCTGTGAGCGGATCTTGCGTCGGTCAACTTCAAGCTGGGTTTCACCGGGACCGCGCAGCCCAACTCCGCCAACGCTGCCGGCACGACCACCGCCGCCGCCTGCCTGGCGAACCAGGTGCGTCCAGGCGCGGGTCAAACGGGGGTAGAGGTATTCATACTGCGCAAGTTGAACCTGCAGTTTCCCTTCGCTGGTATTGGCATGCTGTGCAAAAATATCAAGGATCAGACCGGTGCGATCGAGCACCTTGGTTCCGGTGGGAAGCTGTTCTTCCAGCTCACGGAAGTTGCGCGGATTCAATTCATCGTCAAAGATAACAAGTTCTGCATTGAATGCGGAAACCAGTTCTTTTAATTCGCTAACTTTCCCTGAACCGATATAAGTGGAGGGATTCGGTCTCGCGATTTTTTGCGTTAATTCTCCAACCACTTCTGCTCCGGCGGTTTCGGTTAGAAGGGCTAATTCATCAAGTGAGCTTTCCATGGAAAGCAGAGATTTACCATCTTGAATTTCTACACCGACAAGAATTGCTTTTTCAAGCGGTGGAGTGGTCTCATAGGGAGAATTTTTTGGCATAAAATGACCTGATTTCTGATTTTTCTCTAATAGAAGAAGGATTCTTTCTATGGAGATTTATGATAGAATTTTACTAGAACATTGAAAAAGTAAGACACGAAAAGGTTAACCCGGCGAAAGCCGGGGGCGCAAAACTATGGGTCTAAAGCGTGAAAACGCCATGATCGCCAGGCTGCCGAAGTCTTTTTTTATTTATTAAAAAGACTGAGCACTGTGTGAAAACACAGATTTTCGTGGAAGAGATCGTTCGATAAGAGCAAACTCGGTGAAAACTGAGGACGCAAAGTTATGGATCTAAAGCGTAAACCGCTATGATCGCCAGACTACCGAAAACGAGACCAGCTGCATTTGATCAGTTTTTCCAGCGCTCTTATCGAAAAGGAATTTTTGATGAGAGCGAAGTCAGTAAAAAAATTGATCCAGATCATCTTGATTGCAGCGGGTTGTATTTTTATTAATAACGCCAGCAGTGCGATCATACCTGTATCTGGTTTTTCAACTACACAGACTGAAATAAATACACACAATTTTGATCTTACGAGTGTCCAGCCGGACCTGGTCAGCATCGATCAATTTATTTCCAATATTGTAGATGGTCAAAGCGACAGCATTCGGGGAGTATATACCGACAGTGTTTTTGCATTAAAGGTTGTTCAGCAGCCCTCCAACAATGCCGGATATGTTTCCTCTGAAAATGAAACGGTAACACAGTTCAGTCTGGCAAGAAAATATAACACCATCGGACTGCTAGCACATAATACGGCGGCCGGTCAATATTTCTTTGACGTAGCAGATGGAAAGATCATCAGTGTGATCTATGGGGATGGAACGATTTCACAGTATCAGGTGAAAGAAGTCTATCAATACCAGGCGCTTTCTCCCAATTCAGCAACCAGTAGTTTTGTCGATCTTGAGACCGGTGAAACTTACTCGGCGGCAGAAGTTTTCTATCAAATGTATACCGGTGATCCACATCTTACACTGCAGACCTGCATCGAGCGCAATTCGATCGATACCTGGGGACGGTTGTTCATCCTGGCTTATCCTCTATAGTAAATTTAAATTTGCATAAATAGGGCTAATATAATATTCCCTCTCGATCTTCCTCATGCTTCGCATAGGGGAGAAGCTAGTTATTGTTCTTCAACCCATTTCATGATCACATCCCCCACGATCTGCAGGCTCTGGCTGGAAACATGCTCCAGTGTATCAGCGGTTGTGTGCCAGTAGGGATAATCAAAATCGATCACCAAAGCGGCTGAATAACCCGCGTTCACAAAGGGCAGATGATCATCGATCATGGTGTATTTATACTGTGGGATGAAATAGGACTGGTAATCAAGGTCTGCCGCTGCATTCCAGATCTCATCGACCAGATCCGTATCAGAATTCTTCTCCTGATAAATATTCAAGTCCTCATCACCAACCATATCGATAACAATCGCTTTATCGGGCGTGATTTGCAGCTGATGCACGAAGTAATCGGCACCGATGCTCCAGTTCCAATTATTTAAATGACCCTGATCTTCTCCATCAAAAAATACAAGCCATAATTGTGCATCCTGTGGAATAGTTAGAACGCGGCTTAATTCAAGGAGAATGGCAGTTCCTGAACTTCCATCATTGGCGCCCGGTACCGGTTCAGCTTGCTTCTCCGGATCATCTTCCTGGTCGGAAACAGCGCGGGTATCGTAATGCGTTCCAAGGATAATGAGATTCTCTCCATCTCCTTTTTTCGCAATAATGTTTTGCAAAGGGACTTCATCAAATTCAAAATCCTGCATTTCAACTTTCCAGCCATTTTGCTGTAAAGTCGTTTCGATGTAAGCAGCCGCATTTTCCCTGCCAGCGCTGCCCGGAATACGCACACCGCAATCTAATAAAGTCTGAATGTGTTGGAGCGACCGTTCTCCTGAAAAAACGTTCTCTTCATTGGAAATTACATCTTCCTCGTTCGGCTGCGTACAAGCGGAGAGAAGGGTAAGAAGGAGGATAAATAAAAGGATGAATTTATTTCTGCGCATTAGTCTTCCTTACCGGCAAGGATCCGGATGGTCTTCAGAGCACGCTCTGCATTTGCGATCTTACGTTCTCCCTTATTCTTTATGGGAGGCGTAAGCGGTGGGAAGAGACCAAAGTTGGCTTTCATGGGTTGGAAGCATTCTTTATCGGAGTGGGAAATATAGAAGCAGAGTGCTCCGATCATTGTCTCTCTGGGGAATGTCAACAGAGGCTTATCTTGAAGAAATCTGGCGGCGTTGATGCCCGCCACCAGCCCACTGACGGCATTTCCCAGGTATCCTTCCACACCGATCAATTGACCTGCGAAGAAAAGGTCTTTTCGCTCGATTGACCGCAGGTCTTGATTTATCAGAGAGGGAGCGTAGAAAAAGGTATTGCGGTGCATCTGCCCCAAGCGCACAAATTCGGCGTTTTCCAACCCCGGGATCATCCTGAAAACACGTTTCTGCTCGGCATAGGTAAGGTTGGTTTGAAAACCGACCATATTGTAGGATGTATTGTTCAGATTATCCTGACGCAGCTGTACCACTGCATAAGGCGGGTCTCCCTGGTAGGATCTGCGCAGACCGACTGGTCGGAGCGGACCATAAGCCAGGGAATTGATTCCGCGGCGAGCGAGGACTTCTACCGGCAGGCAGGCTTCAAAAAAGTGACTGTGACCGGTCTTTACACCATTTTGAATATCCTGCTCAAAAGATTTCAGCTTGATCTGCTGTGCATGAATCAACTGGTCAACAAAAGCTTCGTAGGTCTCTTTATCAAGGGGACAGTTGATATAATCTCCCCTGCCAAATTCTTCTTTTCCATAGCGTGAAGCGCGAAAAGCAATATCCATATCAATAGAATCTGATTCGATAATTGGGGCAATGGCATCATAAAAAAAAAGGTTCTTTTCTCCATGAAAATCTTGAAGCGCAGCGATCAATGAAGGGGAGGTAAGAGGACCCGTTGCAACGATGCAGGGGGAATCAGGGAGGGTGGTGATCTCTTCGCGGACGATCTGGATGCCGGGATGGTTTTCCATTGTATTGGTTAACTTCTGGGCAAATAGGGTGCGATCGACTGCCAGCGCTGTGCCGGCTGGAACGGCTGTTTCCTCCGCGACCTTGCAGATTAGAGAATGAAATGCTTTCATCTCATGAAACAGCAGTCCGCTTCCATTGTTTGTCAGGGTAGAGCCAAGAGAATTGGAGCATACCAGTTCCCCCAACAGATCGGTTTGGTGAGCTTCGGTCATCTTTTGCGGTCGCATTTCATAAAGAAGCACAGAAATACCACGGTTGGCAGCCTGCCAGGCTGCTTCACATCCGGCTAATCCACCACCTACAATCACCAAACGCGGTTCCATTGCGGGAATTTTATCATCGAATAGGTTGGTATAAATATTGCATAGGCAAACCATTTGCGCTATACTCAAAATCAAATGTATCAAAAAATCACGATCAGTCCCAAGCATGAGATGAAGCCGCAGGCAACTGCGCATTTGGCTCAGACCATGACACTATTGAATATGGGAAACGGGGAAGTGGAAGAGGAAATTCAGAAGAACCTGGCTGAAAATCCTGCCCTGGAGATCGATGAAACTATCCATTGTGCCATCTGTGGAGCCGAAATCTCTTATGGTGTGCTTTGTAGAAACTGTCTGAAAGAGCAGTTGAAACAGGATACACAATATCTTACTTTTGTATCAACCAGAGAATATCCGGTTTCAGAACAGAATGAGGACAGCGAAGATTACTTTGAAGACGGTACGATGGATCGGCAAACCCTTCCCGAATACATTCTGCGGCAGGTGGGAATGGAGCTGGATGATAGTGAAAAAATGGTTGCTGCCACGATTCTTACCCAGCTCGATGAAGATGGCTTTGTCGATGTAGATGTGCTGGAATTAGCCAGCTATCATCATATACCCATCTCCAGTGTAGAGAATGTGATCAGCCTGATCCAGCATGCCGATCCTGTGGGCTCAGGATGCAGGAATTCACAGGAAGCTATGCTGGTCCAGATCGACGAATTGAAAAAAGTAAAAACGATCCCGGCATTGACCGAAGAGATCATTTCAAAGCAGTACCACGCTTTATTGAAAAAACAATTTCCAGAAATTGCCCAGGAATATGGAGTTTCGACCAGACAGGTTGAAGAAATCGCCAATTTCATCACGGTAAATCTGAATCCTTTTCCTGCCCGTTCCAACTGGGGTGATGTGAGGAATCCGCAGGAAAACGATATGCTGGCTATCGGCTCTCCGGATATTATCTTAAGTTATCTAGAGAACAATCCACAGAATCCCATTGTCATTGAAATATTCCAGCCAGCCAACAGCAATCTGATCTTGAATGCGAAATATCACACTGCCATGAAGAATGTGGATAAAGAGACGAAAATGAAAATGAGGAAAGACCTGGAAAAAGCTTCCCTCTTTATCAAATGTCTTCAGCAGCGCACCAATACCATTTTGAGAATGGCGCAAACGTTGGTTGAAATACAGGAGAAATATATCCGCGAAGGAGATAAGTATCTAAAACCGATCACACGGGCAGAGATAGCCAAAAAACTAGAAGTGCATGAATCCACCATATCCAGAGCAGTATCCAGCAAGACGATCCAGCTTCCGAATAAAAAAGTGTATCCGCTTTCCGTATTCTTTGATCGGAGCCTGCAAATTCGCACAGAAATAAAAGAGATCGTTGAAAAAGAAAAAAACCCAATGAGCGATATTGCAATAAAAAAGAAGCTGGAAAAGAAAGGGATCGATATTGCACGCAGAACGGTCGCCAAATACCGGGATATGGAAGGAATTCTGCCGGCTTATCAGAGAAAAGAAAGAAAAAAATGACAGCATTCATAGATCTAGTAAAGAATAAAAACCTTTCATTCATCGAAGTGGAATCTCTTATTAATCTGTTCGATCAACCGATCCTGCTGGTTGACCAGGATGACGAGATCGCCCTGGTGAACAGCGCGTTGATTGAACTAATAGCTTTTACAAAACAGGAAGTGATCCGCACTCCTCTGCGTTCTTTGATCGTTGAAGAGCGCTCGGAGAAGGGAAAAATTCTATACAAGGTGCTGCGGAAAAACAGAAGCGCGATGGAAATTGAAATCAATCGTGAATTTCTGGATGATAAACAGCGCTGGAAGATCTATACGATCATTAAAAAGAATGAGCAGGATTTTCAAAACTATGAAGAATTGAAAGCAATTCTTCACCCTGCTGCCGCACTGATCGAGACAAGAGAAAAATCTTTTTCGGAATTCTGTGAAAAAGGATTGAACATTTTTGACCAGGTTTTTCACTTTGATCTTCTCAGTATTTACATAGAACAAGATGAAGAATTCATCCTCTCTGGTTTTTCCAATCAGAAATTGATGGAAATGCCTGAAAAGATTCCCGTTCAAGAGCTAAAAAGCGTATCAGAGTATCATCTATGGCAGCAGGGGAACAGGGCGATCAACCAGCTTCAACGATCTGCAAGAGAGAAGCAGATCAATACCCTGATCGTGCAGCGTTTTCACACGGACAGAAATGAAAACGCAATATTGATCGCCGGATGGGGCGATTACATAAGGGATGATTCTCTTATAGAGATAGTTGAAGAATTCATGGGGCTGTTTGAATATGGTACAGCGTTATATGAACAAAAAACAGTCCATACGGATATTGAGAGTGATGTGGAAAGGATCAAGAAAACTCTTCAGTCTCTCACCGAAGCTGTTGATGAGGGAGTGATCTATCTGGATGGGGAGAAAGGCATTCTTGAGATCAATCAGAACATGGAGAAATTGCTAGGCTACTCTCAATGGGAAGCCCAGGCTCTGGATGTGGATTCTTATCTGGTATCAGAGCCCAGCCTCACCACGGTATTCAAGGATACTTTTGAAGAAAGAAAAGCAATTAACGAAAATTTCTTGACCGTTCGAAGGAGAGATGGGGGAAAAGAACCGGTGCGGGTTTGTGTGATCCCTCTGAATGAAGAGAATTCTGATATGCAATTTATCATTCTGGTGAAATCTACCAGAGAAGTGGATGGATTGAAAAGAAACCTCAAGGAGCTGGAGCATCAGGCTGCTTTAGGGAAATCAGTGGCAACCTTCGCGCATGAAGTACGCAACCCGATCAATAATATGATGACAGGGCTGCAAACCTTGCAGAGCCTGGTAGGTGAAAATGAGATGCAAATCGATATGATCACCCGCATGATGAATGACTGTATGCGCTTGAACCATTTAATGGACTCGATTCTCTCGTACGCAAAACCACTGGAGAATAAGCTGAAACCGATAAATTTAAATTTACTGGTAAAAAATACGCTCGATAAGTGGGACGCAAAACTGGTCAGAAATAATGTGAAGATGGTGTATCAGTGTGAAGAAGACCTGCCTGAGATACTTGGAGATCTGCGATCTCTAGAACAGGTTTTTACCAATCTTATCAGTAACGCTGTGGATGCGATGAAACAGCAAAACGGAGGAACGCTTGCCATAAAGATCGAGAAAGACAAAGAGAGATCGATCAAGGTAAATGTATCGGATACTGGTCCGGGAATTCCAGAAGAGATTTTAAAGAATCTTTTCACACCTTTTGTCTCGTTCAGCTTAAAAGGGACAGGTTTAGGGCTCGCGATCAGTAAGGAGATCATCGCCGCACATTACGGGGAGATTTCTGTGGAATCTTTCCCGGGAGGAACCGTTTTTCATATTACGCTGCCAATAAAAGAAGGAGAATAAGGTGAGTTATTCAGTTCTGATCGTAGACGATGAAGAAAACGCGCGAAAGAATCTGCATGTATTCTTAAAATCAAAGGATTTTGAGGTTTTCGAGGCGGGATCTCTGGAAGAAGCACGCAAGCAGCTGCAGCTGGGTAACGGGGATATTATTCTGCTGGATGTCCAGCTTCCGGATGGATATGGGCAAACACTGCTCAAAGAACTGCAGAAACAGCAGAACAAACCACCGGTTATTCTGATCACCGGATATGGGGATATTGAGATGGCTGTGGATGCCATGCGCAACGGCGCACATGACTTTTTGACCAAACCGATCACGGATTTTAAAGTGCTTGAGAATTCTATTGCCCGCGCCTGTGAATTGATCCAGATGCGCAGAGAAATAGAGCATTACCGGCAAAAACAGGTTGATTCGGTTGATTTTGTGCTCGGTTCCAATGAAGAGATGAAGAAAGTGGTTTCGCAGGCGTTAAAAGCGGCACGAGCTATGGTATCTGTTTTGATCACGGGAGAAACGGGAACAGGAAAGGAAGTGCTAGCGCGCTATATCCATAAATCCGGTCCGCGTGCTTCAAAACAATTCGTTGCCATTAACTGCGCCGCGATCCAGCCTACTTTACTGGAATCGGAACTATTCGGACATGATGCAGGCAGTTTTACCGATGCAAAAACCCGAAAACATGGACTAATGGAAGTTGCGGATGATGGAATCCTGTTCCTGGATGAAATCTCTTCCATGCCTTTTGAGATGCAGGCAAAATTGCTGCGTGCCATCGAAGAAAGGGCATTTCGGCGGGTAGGCGGCACGGATATGGTAAAGGTTGATGTACAGATACTGGCAGCTTCGAACCGGAACCTCAAAGAATTGATCAAAGAAAAGGCTTTTCGACAGGATCTATATTATCGTTTGAAAGTAGTGGATCTGGAACTTCCACCACTGCGAGAGCGAAAAAACGATATACCGGAATTCGTCGGATACTTTATCAAAGACCTGAATCCTCATCTGGGATTGAATGTAATCGATGTCACGGCTCCTGCCATGGAAATCTTGAAAAATTATTCATGGCCCGGGAATATTCGAGAATTACGAAACACGCTAGAACGTGCCATGCTTTTCTGTGATGGAGAAAAGATCGATGTAGCTGACCTGCAGCTTGATATGACAGAAAAAGTGGCATAAATATTGCAACAATATCTCATGAAAAGGAGATATTATGATCACGATAAATGCGAATGAATTTACCCTGACACTGGCGATCATTTTAGCTGTAATGGGCATTATTACTTTCCTGGTAGGCATCATAATTTTGGCTTTCAAGGTAAAAAGTGATGAATTTAACAGTATTACCGAGCAATCCGCAAAATTAATGGAAAAGGGTGTTGTCGATGATGTCTCGGAATTAATGGGAAGTACCTCTTCCTTGCTGGATACGATCAATCAAATGGTCAAGACAAAAGCAGGAATAGGTGTATTCCTTGTTCTGATCACATTTATTTTATTTGGGGTAGCTTATTACCTGATCACGAATCTCTAGAAAGGATCTTATGATACCTGCGAAATTCCTCGAGTTCATCGAGAATACTTTCCAAGAGGAAGAAAAACAGGTACTGATTCCTTGCCTTCTGCAAGATGGAAGAGTTCTCACAGCACTTTCGAATCTAGAACAGAACGAGGAAAAGGACGTAAATCGGTTAAAAACCCTGGAAAACTGGAAACCGGTTTATTTTGCATTTCTTTTACAGGATCAAAATAATTGGAATCGTGATCTTTCTACGATCATTCGGAATAACCTGTTAAAAACTGGAAAAGACAATTTATCAATACAAGCGGCACTCAATGGGGAAGATAGCATCGATCTTGTTGAAGCTGCAAATACAGCCGTTGAGCTTTTGAATTTGATCCACAAAATAGGGTGGAATGAAGTTGAAAAGGAATTCTTAGCTGATTTTCAATTCAACCCGAATGCAGGGCTAACTGCTGCCTGTCTACTTGGATTGGTTGATGTGGATGCATTCATCGAGAAGGAAATTTCACAATCCAGTGATTGTGAAGTAAAAAAAATGTTCTGTTATGGGCTTTTGTGCAATCCTATAGCAGAAGAAACTCTTAATAAATTTATAGCGAAACTGATCGAAAACCTGGATCAGGAAGAGCAGATCGAGATACTGCAGTTCCTGGGTGAAGAAGGAAGAATTCAACTCTCCCGGTTGCTCATAATGAATGGACTGCAGAGCCTGGATAATTCAAATTCTTCCGGTCAAAAAGAAGCGCTGCAAAAAGAGCTGAACGTTTTGGAAAAACTGAATTTTCTCTCCGATATTCATTATCTGGAAGGAAAACATCTTGAATCTCAAAATGAGATCGACCAGTTGATCCAAAAATTAGATCAATTGAAACTGGAGGCTCAAAAGAAAAAGAGTTCGCTTGTTTCGATTAATGAAGAAAGGAAATCCGTTCCGCCGCAGTTTAAGCCGTATCACTACAGTTGGAAGGATGTACCCGAAATAGAGCGCTCCTTCTACTGGAAGAGACCAACTGATCAAACCGTGGAGGAATTTATAAGTGCGGTTGAAAAAGAAATTTCCTATCATTCCTCTGATGGTAAATTCTTTATCCAATTGGCAGAAATATTTCAAGCAATGGGAGATTATCGACGTTCTATTGAATACCTGAAGATCGCGAAGATCCTGGACAGCAGTAATTCAGAAATCGATGAGAAATTAGTCAATGCCTGTATTGAGGGTCGTCTATGGAAGGCTGCTCTCCCATATATCTGTGCAGGAGATTCAAAAGAAAAGGGCGCTGATCTTAAAAGTTCCTATCTTGAATCAAAACAACTGCTTGCCGAAGGAAATATCGCAGCAGTCAAACAGCGTCTCAAGGGACTTACGGAAGCGTTTACCAGTACAGATGCTGGCATATTATTTGAAATTGGTGATCTCTTTCTGAGTTCAGAAGAATGGGAGAAAGCTCAAAATTATTTCAAGAGCAGTATCGATGCAGGTACAGAAAATTATCAAGCATGGATCAATTCTTATATCTGTTTATTCAAGCAGAATAAAAAAGAAGAGGCAGAACTGGTATTAGACCAGGCGATCGGGACCTTCTATGAGCAAAATGGTTTCTACGAACGATTGATCGCGGCACTGTTAACCTGCGGGGAAGAAGATAAAGGACAATCGTTCATTGAAAAGATCGACATAGAAAATGGAGATCCCGATGCTGTTGCATCCATCATCCAATATCTGGAGAGCAAGAAATATCATGAACATGCCTATGATCTGGCTTCGAAGGCTGTTCATTATTTTCCACTGCATGCAGATTTAGGGGTTCAAACTGCCCGTGTATACATGGAAAATGAAGAATATGATAAAGCAGCCAGACGCCTTGATTTGGTTCATGATGCCAAGGAGAATGACCAGGAGTTTATTCTTTTCCGCTCCCTGACTGCATTGAAAAGCAATGTATCGACTTTTCCATTGGGATCGTTAAAAGTGGATGATTCGACCTTAACCAGCATTCTGGAAAGTATAAAGAGATTGCCAGAGGGAGATTACTGGCGTGGTTTGATCGAAGCACAGGTTCTCTCCCTTCAGGAATTTCATAACAAAGCAGTAGAAAAATTCAAAAATTTGATCTTTGAGAATTCATTGAGTCAACATCGAAATGACCTATGGCGGGCGCAGGTAGGTTTAGCGCAGACCCTGATGAATGTAAATCAAACCGAGACTGCTATCACACTGCTCAATGAAGCGGTAAAGGCTCAACCGGAGAGTCTTGCTCTCTATGAATTACTGGCAGATGCGTATAGGAATAAAAATCTTGGTGAAGAAGCAGAAGCAACCATAAAAATGGCGAAAAACATATGCTTGGGTGAAAAGAAATTCACCACATGGTATGTCACACAGATGTTAAAACTAGGGAAACCGGAAGAAATCCGTTCATATTTTTCAAAAGAAGCAGCACTGCATCAGGCTTCTCCTGAGTTTCTGGTAGAGCAGTTGACCTTTGAAAATCGCTATGGTTCTCCAGAGACAACAAGGAAGATCATAAAAGACCTGGTTTTACTTGAAAAGACCAGCGTAAAGGATCTGCATACCGCATTGGAGATAGCACAGGCATCGAAATACCATGATCTGAGTTTGAATATCATCCAAAAGTTACAAAAGATCGATCAGAATGATCCGGAATCGTGCATATTGAAAGCCTGCGTATATTGGAATCAGGGTGACCATCAAGCTGCCATTGCCAGTTTGAATCCTCTTGGTGAGGGGCAGCCGTGGAATATGATCCAAAATGCGCTTAAAGTGTTAAGCGATCCTACTAGTTCTAATCCGGCGGATATCCATTCGATCATCGAAAGCAGAGCCAATATTGAAACACAGTTCAAGGAACTGCCGGAATATATAAACGGCATCCTGCCTGAGGAATGGCTGAATGCTTTTTCATCAGATGATCTCTGGATCAAGCTTCTTCTCTTGAAGACGTTTGAAGACAGCAGCGAAGATAATTCCAAATACCTGGATTCTCTTTTTGACCTACAGGCAGAGCAGGTATCCATCACTGCTTTCCAATCCATTTGCAGATGGTTGAGAGATGGAAAGAATAAAGATATTGACTGGGTTCAACTGCTAAACGATCTTAATAAAATCAAGGATATTCAAAATAGAAAAGAATTAACCGGAATCATTCTTAATATTCTGCTGGATAACGCCAATGAAATTGCGGCTGCCTCGGTTATCAATCCTCTTGCTGATGAATCCATAGATGGAAAAACGATCCTGTTTGCCAAAGCACGCTTACTGCAGAGAAATAAAAATACAGCTGATGCCAAAGACAGTTATCAGCGGGCATTGAATATGCCGGTAGAAATAAAGACAGGCAGCGGTCTGGAAGAGAGCATTCTCTCCATTCTTGCGAACCTGCCAAAATGGCAGGCGGATTGCGCGGCTGAGCTGGGGGATTGGCAGAATGCGGTTTCGGCTTCGATCCAAAACCTGAATTTCCCAGCGTATTATGCCGAACTGAAAGAGACCGGGATGGATAGAATTTTCAATTTGGCGTTGAAGGAATGGAGCTATAAAAAGATCGGTGTGCAGAAGAATTTACCAGAAATACTGCAGAAGAAGGAATTTTCCCATATCTCTGACCAGTTTTCATCCCTTTCCATGGAACTGCAGGATCAATACAAATTCCTGCAGGCGTTTTTAAAGGATGAACAGGTTTTATCTTTCGAAAAATCGAACGGGAACCCATTATCTGCTGTCTGTCTGATGATCAGCAGCAGCCGGCAGGAACAATATGATGCAGTTCTGCAGATTATGGAGCAGAATAATAAGAATAAGAATTTACCGCTAATCGCTCTGGGATTGTTCCCGGATAATAAGTATGGTGAATTGATCCCCGCTTTTCATAGTGTTTTATCCGAATATAAGAAAGATCCATACCTGTATGCCGGGATGGCGGTGATCTTTACCACTCAGAAGGAAACCGATCTGGCGATCGATGCGTATGAAACAGCATTAAGCATATTGGAAGATGAACCTGTCTGGCGTACCAAGCTGGCGAAACTGTATGAAGAAAAGGGAGAGATGCAAAAGGCACTTCTGCATTCAGAACAGGCGGTAGCGCTGGATCCTGAAAACCAAAATAATAAAAAAGAATACCTTGAAGATCTGTATGCTCTTCAAAATTATAAAAAGGTCATTGATATTTTTGAAGTGAATCAGCAGCAATTCAACGGTGATGATGAGATCATCCGTAAAATTATCAATGCATATTTCCAAATTGGAGAATACCGTAAAGCCTTGAGCTATATTCAAATGAAGCATGTGAAGGATGATCTCGAGATGCTGCTGATCCAGGCGCGCATTGCTGAAAAACTTGGAAGCATACCGAAAGCAATAGAGATCATCCGCGACGCATACCGTATCGATCCTAAATCACCCGAGGTGATCATTGAACTGGCAAGGATCAAATCGATGCAGGAAAATGATGCTTTTGGATTGGAAATCATTGAAAAAGCACTGGAATCGAATATCTCCAGTATGGAATTAGTCCTTGAAAAAGCCGCTTACCTGGAGCGCGTGCGTGGAAAGAAACGCGCGATCGATTTTTTGGAAGGATATCTGGAAAAGATACAGGATCCGAATTTTCAAGTATTAAACAAGTATGCAGATTTACTTGAGCAAAACGGAAAACACGATGAAGCATTGAACATGTATGAGATGTCCATTCAGGTCAATGAATCTCAAGCAGAAGTTCACAAGATGATCGGGATTCTTTCGATGAAAAAAGGGAATCTCGATAAAGCGATCTTTCATTTTGATAAAGCCATTCATTTTGAACCGCATGAGATGCAGGTATATCTGAATATGGCAGATGTACTTCTTTCACGCCGAGAAACACAGCGAGCCGAAAAAGTGATTAAAATGGCGCTGGAAAACTGTAAAGAGCATTATTTAATATATGAAAAAGCATCCAAAGTATATAATCAACTAGGAGATGTGGAACAAGCAGAAGCCTCCCTTCGAAAAGCGGCAGCACTTAATCCCAATGATGATGATTTGCGTGAAAAGCTTGGGATCCTTCTGGCAAAACGTATCTTCAATAAAGAATAGGGACTGCTTTTATTCATGAAAATTAACAGGAGTGATCTGCTCAAATGGGAAAAAACAGCTTCCACCCAGGAAGAGCGCAGTGCGCTGGTAGACTGTTTGAAGACATGGAATACCACTTTCCCCGGAGATCTGGAGATCGCCCTTGTGTATGCTCGTTTTCTTCTTGAGCAGAACGAATGGGAACAGGCAAGAGAACTTCTTAAAAAGATAGTCGCAGTTCATCCTGAATATGAAAGCGCTTATGAGAGCCTTTATAAAAGCAGCGAGACGGATGAAGAACGCAACCTCTATTTCGAATTTCTCTCTTTCTTTCAGGGAAAATCAACCAACAGCAGCTCACCCTGGGCTGGTCGATTAATAAATGTAAAAGAAGCAATATCCAAGGGTGAATCTTTAGAAGCAGAAAAAGATGTTCTTGATCTGATTCAGGAGTATCCCGAAAACCCGCTGTTTGCGATCTATCATCTGCGAATCATTCAAGAAGCAAAGGACGATTACTCAACCCTGCAGTTTGCCAAACTATATCATGAGAAATGGGCGCAGTGTGTCTATTTCATCGTTATCTATGCAAATGCGCTTTTCAATTTCAGTTCCGAAATAAATGCCATGAATGTGATCCGCGAGGCAGTTTTTTATGATCATCTGGGCATGGTAATCGATACGATTTGGGGACCCGATCATTCCTATGCTCATTTGTGGCCAGATTCCAGTGCATTCTCGATAGAAAAAGATGCAACAGATATCCTGAATGGTCTTAAAACAAAAGAACCGCAGGAAGCCAAACGCACTGGAAGCAGACGAGTACATTCGAAAGAGATCAGCGAACTACCTGATAAGGGGTTGTTCACTAAATCGGTTTATGTGATCCTGACCACAAAGGCGGGTATTGAAAAGAAATACGGAACCAATACCCTGAATATCGTTCTAACTCGCATGACAGAACTCGCAGATGCGATCAGTCTGCTGAAGAATTGGAGTACGGTAAGCTTTCTGCCAGATGATGAGAACAATATGATGCTGTACGGATTGGAAGCAGTTGACGGCACCGATCCCTGGCAGATAAAACTGGCACTACAGGATCTATCGGCTTATCTGCAGGAGCATGATAAAAAGATCGGAGCAGTGCTGATCGTGGGAGGGGATGAGATCGTTCCTTTCCATCATCTACCCAATCCAACCGATGACGCTGATAGTGAAGTTCTTTCTGATAATCCCTATGCCAGCAGTGACAGCAATTATTTCGTGCCGGAATGGGCTGTAGGTAGATTCCCGGATGAAAAAGGAACTGATCCCGGTTTGTTGTTAAAGCAGCTGCGTGAAGCGATCAAATGGCATCAAAAGAATGCAAAAACCAAGACATTTGCAGAAAAAGTCGCTGATTCACTGCGCATCTGGGATTCCATTTCAGATTTCTTCCAGGAAATAACAGAAAAGAAGATCAACTACGGTTATTCAACAGCCATCTGGCAGCGTTCATCCATATCTGCATTTCGCCCGATAGGAAAAGCCAATTTACTGCGCATTTCCCCTCCATACAACGTAAATAATTTGGATGCGATCAGTATTACAGAATCAGAATACGCTTATTTCAATCTGCATGGGCTGGATGATTCTCCAAACTGGTATGGGCAGAAAGATATTTCTAATATAGATTCCTCTCCCGATTACCCGGTTGCTCTGCAGCCGAATTTGATCGATTCTCAAGCAGCAAATCCCAAGATCGTTCTCTCTGAAGCATGCTATGGTGCTTATATCATCAATAAAACCAACAGTGATGCACTCAGCCTACGTTTTCTAACCTCCGGCTGCCGCACTTTTGTTGGTTCTACCTGCATTGCTTACGGTTCTGTATATCCACCATTGATCGGAGCCGATCAGTTTGCCTACCTGTTCTGGAGCATGATCGAAAGAAGTTATTCGGCTGGCGATGCTTTTGTAAGAGGAAAATTGAATCTGGTCAAGTCCATTTTACGCAGGCAGGGATATCTGGATGGCGAGGATCAGAAAACGCTGTTGTCATTTGTGCTTTATGGAGACCCTCTTTATTACAGCGATACGCAAGCAGAAGATCATCTGATACAGGAATCTGAAAAGATCATGGAATCGTATCAGGTTGTGCGAGATCAGGATCTGGATGCGGTTGCGGTTCCCAAGGTTTCAACAGAAGTATTAATGAATATCAAGGAAGTAGTAAAAGAATACTTGCCCGGTATTGAAAGCGCAGACCTGGATATTCGTGAAAAGCAGATGAAAGTGATGAATAAGGTGCACGATGCGAAAGGCGCTGTAACCATGCAGAGCCAAACCGCTGGTAGAGTTTTTCTCACTTATAAAAAGAGTTTTCAAGTTAATAAGAAAACATTACGCCAATATACCAGAATTACCCTGGATGACCGCGGGAAGATGATCAAATTCTCCGTGTCGAAATAAAAACGCCGGTTTTGAATTGAAATGTCGGTTTTCCTCATTTATAATCAAGAAAATTTAAGAAATTATTATTTTTTAAGGAACACCTATGCAAAATAAACCAGATGGCAATTCCATTCGAAAAACTTTTATTGAATTCTTTGAAAAGAAGGGACATACCTTTGTGCCATCTTCCTCACTTGTACCAGGAGGTGACCAGACCCTGCTTTTCACCAACGCAGGCATGGTGCAGTTCAAAGATGTGTTCCTGGGTTTGGATAAACGTCCTTACAGCAGAGCGGTGAACTCTCAGAAATGCATGCGCGTAGCCGGTAAGCATAACGATCTGGAAGATGTGGGAAGAGACGATATCCATCATACCTTTTTCGAAATGCTGGGCAACTGGTCATTTGGTGATTATTACAAGAAGGAAGCTGTTGCATGGGCATGGGAACTGCTCACAGAGGTATGGAAACTGGATAAAACAAAGTTATGGGTTACCTGCTTTGAAGATGAATTAGGCGAGATTGATGCTGATATAGAAGCTTTCAATGCCTGGAAAGAACAGCCGGGCATCGATCCATCGCATATTTTAAAATTTGGTAGAAAAGAAAATTTCTGGGAAATGGCAGATGTAGGACCCTGCGGACCGTGCAGCGAGATCCATATCGACCGGGGAGAAAAGTTCTGCAATAAAAAGGACGATCCCAAGCATGAATGCAGAGTGAATGGGAATTGTACACGTTATGTGGAACTATGGAATCTGGTTTTCATGCAGTACAACCGCATCAGCCCTAAAGAATTGATCCCGCTTCCCAAGAAGCATGTGGATACCGGTATGGGCTTTGAACGAATCGTATCTGTTCTTCAGGATGTGGATTCTAACTACAAGACCGACCTTCTCCTGCCGCTCATGGATGTTGTTCTGGGATTAACCGGAGGCAGTGTAGAAGAGCGTGATCGTAATTTGACACCCTATCGCGTGATCGCCGATCACGCACGAGCAGCTTCGTTTTTGATCAGTGACGGTGTGGTGCCCGGAAATATTGGTAGAAATTATATCTGCCGTATGATCATCCGCAGGGCTGCACGCTTTGGCACCAAACTGAACCTGCATGAGCCATTTTTAGCAAAAGTAGCCCGGGAAGTGATCCGTATCTATGGGCATGCTTACCCAGACTTGAAAAAGAATCAAGCTACCATTCTGGATAATCTTACGCGGGAGGAAAAGCGTTTCAAAAAAACATTGGATACAGGGCTATCGTACCTGGATCAGATGATGGAAGAAAATAAGCAATCGAAATTGATCTCAGGTGAAGCTGCCTTTGAACTATATGCAACTCACGGACTGCCTTTTGAGATCACACGCGATATTGCCGCAGAAAATGGTTATAAGGTAGACGAAACAGCCTATCAAAAGGCTATGGAACAGCACCGCATCGAATCCGGTGCAGGGAAAGAATTTGGACCATTGGGCGGAGAAGACGCAGAAAAATATGCTGCGTTTTTCAAGGAAATTTGCAGTTCAGGGAAACTGCCTAAAGAGGGCGTGATCTATGATCCTTATGATGCCTCCAATATGGAGCAGCCCATCCTGGCTCTGATCCAGGATGGTGATCTGGTGGATACGGTCAGTGAAGGGGATACGGTCGAAGTCGTATTGAAGAAAACCAATTTCTACATTCAATCCGGTGGACAGGTAGCGGATACGGGTATGATCGCTGCAAAAGATGGAAGCTGGGAGATAACTGTCGAAGATGTCCGTAAACCCACCACAGGGTTGATCGTGCATCTGGGAAAGGTATCTAAAGGAAGCCCTATGGTTGCAGATAAGGCGGTTACTGCCATCGACTTCAAACGCCGGCAGGATATCATGCGCAATCATACCGCAACACATCTTTTACATGCCGGGCTGCGAAAAGTATTGGGTACGCATGTGAGACAGGCGGGTTCTCTGGTGGCTCCTGACCGTCTGCGCTTCGATTTCACCCATCCTGATGCGATGACGAAAGATGAGATCAGAAAAGTGGAAGATTTCGTCAATCAGGCAGTTCTGGATAACAAGCCGCTGCATAAAGTGGAAAAGAGTCTACAGCAAGCCATTGATGAAGGGGCTATGGCTTTGTTTGGTGAAAAGTACGGGGAACGGGTCAGAACGGTGGTGATCGGTGAAGAAGAGGTTACCTCCTACGAATTATGCGGAGGCACCCATGTGGATGATACCGGTGAGATAGGAACATTCGTGATCATCAGTGAGGGAAGCGCTGCGGCAGGAATTCGCCGGATCGAAGCGGTGACTGGTAGAGAAGCGCAAGCACTCATTAAAAAGCGGCTGGAACAGTTAGAGAGCACTGCAGAAAAATTACAGGTTCCTGTGGATCAGGTTGAAGATAAACTGGATGCTGTTCTTGAACTAGAAAAACAGTTAGAAAAAGAAAATCACGATCTGCAGAAGAAGGATGCTTCTGTCAAGTATAACGAAGCAAAAAAGAAGATAGAAAGTATTGGTGAGATAGCTGTTCTTACCTTATATGTGAAGGATGTCGATCCCGCTGCCTTACGAGATTTAGCGGATCGATTCAAGAGTGAATTTAATGCCGGTGTTGCAGTATTCGCTACGACAAATGGAAAAGGGGAACCTGTTCTACTGGCAGCCTGCACTCCAACAGTTATAAAAAAAGGTATAAAAGCCGGTGATGTAGTGAATGCAGCCGCCGAAGAGGTTGGGGGACGTGGAGGAGGCAGACCCGATATGGCGCAGGCTGGCGGGAAAGATGCCTCGAAGATTGATGAAGCGTTGAACAAAGCAAAAGAGTTTGTTAAGAATCACCTAATATAAAGAAAGCTTTGTTGTTCAAAAAAGCCGAGATATTTAGAGGAAGTTTGCTCTATATCCCGGTTTTTATTTTATCTATCAGTATTGAAGGGATATACAAAAAAGAAGCCATGTATTCAATGAATTGCAGCTGAAAATTCTCTATTATTGGAAAGAATGAAAATATTGTAGTATAATAAAAAAATATTGTAAAACAATAAATATATACGGTAATACAATAAATATTTAACAACAAAGACGCAAAGCGTTAATCGAAATGGAGATATAGATGAGTCAATCAAAATTATCCAAATGGTTAAAATGGATTATTTATGGAGCTGGTTTCTGTGGAGGGATTATCTGTTTTTATATAATCCCAGATTGGGGTAAGGATATCGTTACTGCAAATCCAGAGTTTTCTTATTATTATTTACCATGGCTCTTGTTCCTTTGGATTGCTGCGGTTCCTTGTATTGGAATACTTATCTGTGCATGGAAGATTGCCAACGCGGTGGGGAAAGATAATACGATCAGCATGAAAAATGTGAAATATTTAAAAACAATCTCACTTTTATCTGCTGGAGATTCAATCTATATCTTTGTGGGAAATCTTCTCTTCTTATTATTGAATATGAATCATCCAGGAATTGTGCTTTTATCTTTCTTTATAGAGTTTATTGGAATTGCTGTTGCAGTTCTATCTGCTTCTATTTCCCATCTTGTTTATAAAGAAGTGAAGATCCATGAAGAAAATGAATTAATCATTTGAGAGTTGAAGATATGATCATTATCAATATTGACGTAATTCTTGCAAAAAGAAAAATGAGTGTCACTGAGCTTTCTGAAAAAGTGGGAATCACATTATCAAATATTTCTATTTTAAAAAATGGGAAAGCTAAAGCAATTAAAATTGATACGCTGGATAAGATTTGTAAAGCTCTTGATTGTCAACCAGGGGATATCTTGGAGTGGCGTAAAGAAAAAGAAGAATAAAGGATATTTGATAGAAGCTCATACAATATTTTTACTAGACAATTAACTCTTGAACAAAGTAATAAGAAAAAGACACTATCCATTCGATAGTGCCTTTTTTAATCATTTTTCTTATTTGAGATCAGAACATTTGAAATGGGGATCAGCTTCTATTGCAACTGTTCATCATCATTCTATTCTTCAGGAGGAATCCAGCAGCACAACACCAGTTCTTTCGCTGCTTTTACTTCATCCAACCTTCCTAATGGGGTATTATGCGGGGCATTGTGCAGCAGCTCGGGATCGCTGTGCGCTTCTTGAGCGATCTTTTTCATGATGTCTGCAAATTTCTCAAGCTCCTGCTTCGATTCGGTTTCCGTGGGCTCGATCATCAGGGCTTCCTTGACGATCAGGGGAAAATAATTGGTGGGTGGATGGACGCCGTAATCCATCATACGCTTGGCGACATCCAGCGCATGAACACCCGGCGCATCATCCCAGAATCCTTCGGCAACGAATTCGTGCATGCAGTTGCGGTTAAACGGAATGGAATACGTATCTCCCAGTAAATGCTTCAAATAATTCGCGTTGAGAACGGCATTCTCGGCAATATTTCTCAATCCATCTGCACCCTGCATGGCAATATATGTAAAGGCGCGCACCAAAACTCCAAAATGACCGTAGAAAGCTTTCATCCTTCCAATACTTTGCGTTGGATTTATGAATCCGTATAATGGTGGTGTTTCCTCATCGCCTGCTTCCACGATACCTACCACCGGAGAAGGAAGGAAATCAATCAGTGGGGCAGCCACTGCCACCGGACCGGAGCCTGGACCGCCGCCACCATGTGGTGTGGAAAACGTCTTGTGCAGGTTGAAATGCATGATATCAAAACCGATCTCACCGGGTTTGATGATCCCCAGCAGGGCGTTGAAGTTGGCTCCATCGCCATATACCAACCCGCCTTTTTGATGGATGATATCAATGACTTCCTTGAGATGCTCTTCAAACAATCCCAGTGTGTTGGGGTTGGTGAGCATAAGCCCGGCGACGCAGTCATCGCAGATCTCTTTTAGCTTTTCAAGATCGATGTTTCCGCGCTCATCTGAAGGAACGTTTATCACATCGAAACCGCTCATAGAGGAAGTGGCTGGATTGGTGCCGTGAGCAGAATCAGGAACAAGGACCTTGGTCCTTTTCAGGTCATTTCGGCTGCGGTGATATGCCCGCATGATCAAGCCGCCCACAAATTCGCCATGAGCGCCGGCTGCCGGCTGCAGGGTAATGCCCGCGAACCCGCTGACCTCCTTCAGCCATTCCTGCAGTTGATACATCAGTGCAAGGTTTCCCTGCACGGTTTCAATGGGCTGCAGTGGATGGGACATGGCAAAACCCGGCAGGCGCGCCATTTCTTCATTGATGCGCGGGTTGTATTTCATGGTGCAGGAACCCAGCGGGTAAAAACCAACGTCAATACAGTAGTTCAACTGTGATAATCGGGTGAAATGTCGAATGACATCGATCTCAGACATTTCAGGAAAAGGAAGATCATCGCGCAGCAAATCTTTGGGCAGAGGAGAAGCTGGGACATTCGGTTCCTGGAACAGGAAACCAGTGCGGTCAGGGGAGGAAAGCTCATAGATAGTTGGTTCAGTCATGATCGCTCTCCTTCAAAATGTCGCATAACACATCGATGACCTCTTTGTTGGTCTTTTCAGTGAAAGCCAGCAGCATGCAGTTTTTTAGATCGGGATATACCGATTCCAGTGCGTATCCTCCCAGAATACCTTCTTCAAGAAGATGGTGATTAATATGCTCAACAGAGGTTGGGCATTGGATCACGATCTCATGGAAAAATGGTTCGGGAGTAAGGACTTTGAATCCATCCAATTGGGCGATCTTTTGTGCTGCATAATGGGCATTTTGATAACAGAGATTGCTGACCTGACGCATGCCGGTCTTCCCCAGCAGGCTCATATACACGGTGGCAGCCAGAGCCATCAGCCCCTGGTTAGAACATATATTTGAGGTTGCCTTTTCGCGGCGGATATGCTGCTCGCGGGCGGTGAGAGTAAGGACGTAGCCCCGTTTTCCATCTTTATCTACCGTCTCTCCAACCAGACGTCCGGAGAGTTTTCGAACCAGTTCTTTTCTGGCTGCGATAAAACCGAGATAAGGTCCTCCAAAAGAGAGCGGGATACCAAGCGGCTGTCCTTCGCCAACTGCAATGTCTGCTCCCATCTCACCGGGAGTTTTCAATAATCCAAGAGCGATCGGATTTACGATTAAGCAGACCAGAGCGCCTTTTTGGTGAGATTTCTCGATCAGATTGGAGAAATCATAAATTCTGCCAAAGAAATCAGGATACTGCACCATAACCAGTGCGGTATTTTCATCTATCGATCCTTCGATCGCAAACGGATCGGGAAGAGAGTTTTGATCATCCAAGATTGTTTCAATGGCAATATCCTGGATGCCGCTTAGATAGGTATGAACCACCTCTCTGTATTGGGGATTGATAGCACTGGAAAGAAGGATCTTTTTTCTTTTTCCATGAAAATGCGAATATGCGGTGATGCAGGCTTCCGCGGCGGCAGTAGCTCCGTCATAATGAGAAGCATTGCTTGCTTCCAGAGAAGTTAGATTGCAGATCAGGGTTTGAAATTCAAAGATCGTCTGCAGTGTGCCCTGTGATATTTCCGGCTGATAGGGCGTATAGGCTGTAAAGAATTCTCCCCGGCGTAAGATGCTGTCGACTGCGGATGGAATATAGTGGTCATACGCACCCGCACCTAAAAAGCAGATGAATTCTTTAGTGCTTATATTTGCCTGAGAAAAACCTTCCACATATTCACGAACGAACATCTCGTTCATCCCTTTGGGAAGGTCTAGAGCAGGGAAACGGAACTGTTGTGGAACGTCAGAAAACAGCTCTTCGATGGAATTTAATCCAAGAGCTGTCAACATTTCTTTTCGTTCCGCATCTGTGTGCGGCGTGAACATTACTCCCCCCGATCTTCGCAGAATCTATCGTATGTCTCCGCATCCATCAGAGCATCTAATTCAGAGGGTTCATCGATTGCGATCTTGAACAGCCAGCTGCCGTATGGATCGTCGTTCAAATGTTCGGGATTATCGATCAGAGTTTCATTGATTTCAAGAACAGTACCCGCGACGGGTGCATGGATATCAGCAGCGGCTTTTACAGATTCGATCGTTGCAACGGTTTCATCTTTCTCGAAATCATCATCTATATCAAGCTCATACTCAACATAAACGATATCTGAGAGTTGGTTTTGCGCGAAATCAGTGATCCCGATAAGCGCTGTGCTGCCTTTTACTTTGATCCATTCATCGGATTCTGAGAACTTGAGATCTTTTGGGGTCGACATCTTTTACTCCTGTTTTTTATTTGAGGTACATAATAAAAATTGTACTTCTCTGTCTCTTTACCTGAGAGATTCGCCTTTACGAACTAGGCTTGCCCCGTCGGTGCATCCATTATGCTCTCCAGAGTCTCCTGGCGATGAGTTTGTTTACCTGAGAGATTCTTCTGTAGTTTCTACAGAATTGCCCCTTCGGTGCCGATCTATTCGGACTCTTCTCATGCCCTTTCAATTTTTACTTATTCTATGGAAGCCTAAACTCCCTGTCAAGATATAATTTTTACCTGAACTTGCATTATAATACGCAATGGCTTTGTGCGAACAAAGTGCAGGAAAGGACTAGCGCCTGAGCCTATCGAAAGATAGGATGACGAGGATGAAGGTTTTCTACCGCAGGGTAGAACTAACTGCCTGAAACGCAGGAAAATCGAAAGTTCGGCGGATGCCTTCCCGGATAAAAAGAAAAACACTATCCGTGACCTTTCCCCAAGATAATTTAATGCCAGACAAAACTGGCAAATCTTAATACTACCGAAAACCATGGAGGTAAACATGTGCGGTATTGTTGGTTACATTGGTGAGAAGAATGCTACACCAATTATCCTGGGAGGACTTAAAAAGCTGGAATACAGGGGATATGATTCTGCGGGAATTGCGGTAATTGAAGATGGACAGATTGAATTAAGAAGGGACGTTGGTAAACTCACGAACCTGGAAAAATTGGTACGGGAAAAACCATTAAGCGGGAATATAGGAATTGGACATACACGCTGGGCTACTCATGGGGAACCGAGCACGAGAAATGCCCATCCTCATATTGGGGAAACAGGCAAGGTCGTTATTGTACACAACGGTATTGTTGAGAACTATTTAGAGCTGAAAGAAGAATTGGAATCTGAAGGTGCGAAATTCAATTCCGAGACAGATACGGAAACGATCGTGCATTTGATCGAGAGAAATCTGGCGACAACCAAAAATCTGGAAGATGCGGTGCGGAAAAGCCTGCTGCGGATAAAGGGTGCCCACGGCATTGTGGTCATCTCAAGCCTGGAACCGGATAAGATCATCGCGGCACGCATCGGAAATGCTGGCGGGGTGGTGATCGGATATGGGGAAGGAGAAAACTTTGTCGCCTCCGATATCCCGGCTCTGATTGAATACACCAGAAAAATGAGTTTCCTTGAAAGCCATCAAATGGCAATAGTGACAAAACAGGATATCACGATCAAAACTCTGGATGGGGAAACGATCGAGCCCAAGATCGATTCCATAGCATGGGATCCGATCGCTGCTGAAAAGGGAAATTACCGCCATTTCATGCAGAAAGAGATCCATGAACAGGTCCGCTCTTTAACCGATACTCTTTCCGGAAGAGTAGACTTTGAAAAGAATCGGATCAATCTCCCCACTCTCAAACTTACGCCTGAAAAGGCTAAAGCGATCCAGAAGATCACGATCACAGCCTGTGGAACAGCTTATCACGCCGGGTTGGTTGGAAAGACCGTCATTGAAGAGATCACCAGAATACCGGTAGAAGTGGATATTGCATCAGAATTTCGCTATCGTGATCCGATCGTGGATGAACATACCTGTGTGCTCAGCATCAGCCAATCGGGAGAAACTGCCGATACACTGGCTGCCATGGATGAAGCACGCAAACGCGGCGCAATGGTTCTTTCGATCGTCAATGCGATCGGTTCTCAAGCGATGCGCGTGGCTGATGGATATATTTCCATGCAGGTTGGACCTGAAATCGGTGTGGCTTCTACAAAAGCATTTACCGCTCCACTGGTAGACCTGTATATGTTCGCTATCTATCTGGCTGATCTACGGGGAACGATCAGTGAAGAGAAAAAATTCCAATACATTCACGATCTGCGCGTTGTTCCTGAATTAGCAGGAGAATGCTTGAAAAGAGAACCCGAAGTTGAGAAAGTTGCAGAAAAGATAAAGAACATTCAAAACATCCTCTATCTTGGGAGAGGAATCAATATGCCGATTGCCTATGAAGGCGCATTGAAGTTGAAAGAGATCTCTTATATCCATGCTGAGGCATATCCAGCCGGTGAAATGAAGCATGGACCTATTGCACTGATCGATAAGGAAATGCCTGTGCTGGCAATCATGCCGAAAGACAAATGGTACGAAAAGATGGTCAGCCAGGTAGAGCAAGCCAAAGCCAGGGGTGGGGTAGTAATCCTTGTCGCAACGGATGGAGATGAAAATGCCAAGAACCTGGGAGACTATGTTCTGTACATCCCTGAAGCGCCATGGATGCTGACGCCTGTGTTCACGACCATCCCCCTGCAAATACTGGCATACCATATCGCAGCTCTGAGGGGATTGGATGTGGATCAACCGAGAAATCTTGCCAAATCGGTAACCGTAGAATAAAGAAAAAGAAACTCCCCATTCGGGGAGTTTCACTATTTCAACTTTTTAGCAATTTCCTTTGTCCAGGCTTTGATCTTTTCCCAATCACGGAAATCTTCATTTCCTAGCTTTTCCACAATGGTCTTCTTCATAGATTTGATGATCATTTTGGCGAATGGATTTAAATTTTGATAATCCGATCCTTCGGTAATAGTTGCACCGCCGAATAATCCGATATCGAGGTAAGGGATTTCCGGAACATTTTTTAGGGAATCCTTGAGCCAGTCTAAAGTTTCTTCCCGGTTTTCAGGGGTATCTTGAAAGAGATTTGCGCAAACCACAAACAATGCTGTTGGTTTTGTGCTCAAGAGAGCGTGGTTATTTTTTAGAAAATTAAGGAAGGACTTGTTGGGATGACTTGCATGAATGGATGTACCGAGAACGTAGGCGTCAAAATCATTGACATCACTTGCTTTCTTTAGATCTACAGTGCTCGTTTGAAAACCTGTATCAGAAAGGTGCTTTGCTATTGCATCTGCAATTTCATGAGTCGCCCCTGACCAGGTGGAATAGCCAACTAAAATATTTTTTGTCATAATTTACTCCTAAAACAAAATCTTCATGATTTTATCAGAAATATAAAAGAATGATTATCATAAATCAATCCAGAAGCCATTATGTTACAATAGCAACAAATAACGATACAGGGAAAGGTACAATGCAAATTTCCGAAAAAGATATTATTAGTGCTCTCAGCGCTGTAATGGATCCAGAGTTAAAAAAAGACCTGATAAGTTTAAATATGATCCGGGATATTAAGATTCAGGATTGGAAGGTGTCGTTTACTTTAGTATTAACCACTCCTGCATGCCCGTTGAAAAACCAGCTGAAAAAAGCAGCGTACGATGCTGTTATGGCAGTTAATGGAGTAAAGGAAGTTGAAATAAAAATGGATGCTAATGTGGCATCGCATCAGTCAAGCAGTGATGATGCAGTAGTACTGCCTATCAAGAATTCAATTGCAGTTGCTTCTGGAAAAGGCGGGGTTGGAAAATCAACGGTTGCTGTCAATTTGGCGGTTGCCCTGGCAAAAACTGGCGCCAAAGTAGGGCTGCTGGATGCCGATATATATGGTCCCAATATTCCCAGGATGATGGGGATCACAGAACTACCGCCAGTACAGAACAAGAAGATCATGCCAGCTGAAGCATTTGGTGTGAAGGTGATCTCGATAGGATTTCTGGTAAAAGATGGACAGCCATTAATATGGCGCGGTCCGCTGCTGCATTCAACGATCAGACAGTTCCTGGTTGATGTTGATTGGGGTGATCTTGATTACCTCATTATCGATATGCCGCCGGGCACCGGAGATGTTCAATTGAGCGTAGCACAGCATTTAAGCCTGACGGGCGGAATTATCGTTACACTTCCTCAAAAAGTATCGGTAGATGATGCAGAACGAGGACTGGAAATGTTTAGAAAGCTGAACATTCCAATTCTTGGGATCATTGAAAACATGAGCTACCTGGAACTTGAAAATGGGGACAAAATGGAAGTGTTCGGAAATGGTGGGGGGAAAACATTATCTGAAAAAACCGGAATTCCACTGCTAAGTCAGATTCCGCTGAATCCGTCGATTCGTGAAGGTGGTGATGCGGGGAATCCCATCGTTATTGCTGATGCTGAATCAGCTATTTCAAAACAATTCAGTGAATTGGCGTGCACGATCGCAGGGAAAATTTCAAAAATTGTTATGCAGGAATAGAGATATCTATGGCTGAACAGGAAAATATTCAGGAAAAACAGAAACCCCTGATTGTAGGTGTACGATTTTCAAAGATCAGTAAAAGCTACAACTTCGATGCTACGACCGTACCTGATATCAAGTTTGGTGAATATGTGGTTGTACAAACATCAAGGGGATGGCAGCTTGGTGAAGTGATCAAGTTTGTTGAAGAAACTGAGAACCTGGAATTAGATAAGATCAAGAAGATCGATCGTAAAGCTACTGAAACAGATATAAAAAAACATGAGGAATTGGAAGAAGATGAACAAGAAGCGAATATGCGTATAGCGAAATGCATTCGCGAGCTAAATGTAGAAGGGATGAAGTTCATCTATACCGAGATCAGTTTTGATGGAAAAAGTATAACGTTTCATTACACCAGCGAAGATGATAAGATCACGAATTTTAAAAAAATGCAGGATTCTTTGAAGAAAGATTTCCCGAAGCACAAGATCAATTTTCATAAGATCGGACCGCGCGATGCTGCCAAGTATTTTGGCGGTATGGGAGCATGCGGGCTGGAATCGCGCTGCTGTACGAAATTTTTAACAGATTTTGACTCCATTTCGATCCGAATGGCAAAAACACAGGGTATATCCCTTACCCCCACGGATATTACCGGAATGTGCGAGAGACTGCGCTGCTGCCTCAATTATGAATACTGCCTGTATCGTGAAGCAATGAAAGGGATGCCAAAGAAAAATAAACGAGTGCGAACTTCTAAAGGGGAAGGACGAATCAGAGATATTTATCCATTGCGTAGAACAGTATTGGTGAGTTTACCTGAAATGGGCATGAAAGAACTGCCAATAGATGAAATAGAAGTTATCAATGAGGCACCGCAGAACCAAAACCAGGCGAAACCGCAAAATCAAAACCATGCTAAACCACAGATAAAAAACAATGGAAATGATCAAAAAAACTCGAAAAACGATTTTCACAAACAATAAAAGAACATGGAATGATAAAAAGAAAATTCTGGTGATTCTGGCACATCCGGATGATCCGGAATTTTTTTGTGGGGCAGTTCTGACAAGATGGGCAAGGGAAGGGCATCAAATAACCTACTGCCTGCTAACCCGCGGTGAAAAGGGAACTAATGCAGAATTTTCAGATATCGAGCATATAAAAGAAATTCGTGAAAAAGAACAACGCAAAGCTGCTGACGTAATTGGCGTAAAAGCGGTTATGTATACTGACCATCCGGACGGATTTTTGGAAGCAACGATCGGAGTAAGAAAAGAACTGGTTCAGTTTATGCGAAAGGAAAAGCCCGATATCGTTATGTCCTGTGATCCAAGCAATTATTTTATTCATAATGAATCGATCAATCATCCCGATCATCGAGCTGCAGGGCAGGCAGCAGTTGATGCAGTATTCCCTGCTGTACAGAATAAAGATTTCTTCCCCGAATTGGCGAAGGAAGGGTTGGAACAGCACCATGTGCAGGAATTATGGTTGTCTCTTCCAAGAGAAGCAAATGTCGTCATTGATGTGACTTCAACCTGGGAGATCAAAATAAATGCACTCCTGGAACACAAATCACAAATTGGAGATGCAGCAGCTTTCCAAAAACGAATGCGAAATAGGGGAAGAAGAATTTTTGGAAAAACAAAATATTTTGAAGAATTTCATCGATTGATGATACGAAAATAATAAAAAGATCAGCAAAAAATCATTACATGTTCAGAGGATATTGATTATTCTCCAGGATGCATTATGCTTAATAAACTGATTAAACAGATTAATAAGAGCAGCTATGCTGGAACAACATTTTAGTGAAAATCAAAAAAAGCTTCTGCGGTTCATTATGGGAAGGATGAAAGAAGGAAGAGATGACCTTCCATCTATTCAAGAGTTAAGTGAACTGCTGGAAATGAGTGTGCCAACCCTGCGTGAGCAGCTGGAAGTCTTGAAAATGCTGGGATTACTGGATGCTCGACCGCGCCATGGATTGAGGATCCATGCAATTGATTATTCTGCCGGTTTAAAAAATACAGCCTTGATCGCCACTTCTATTGATGTGAAATATTTTTACCAATTCTCTGACCTAAGAGATAAGGTAGAGCAGGCGTGGTTTATGCAAGCAGCCAGAAAACTGGAAAAGAGTGATATTGCGGAACTGCAGAAGTGTGTTGACCACGCAAAAGAAAAATTAAACGGAAAACCAATACAAATACCCTATCAAGAACATAAAGAATTACATTTGAATATTTATAAGAATTTAGATAATGTATTTGTGTTAGGAATTTTGAATACCTATTGGACTCTTTACGAAGCGGTAGGAATGAATTTGTACACCGATTTGACTTATCAACAAAAAGTATGGGATTTTCATGGAAATATCGTTGCTGCGATCCGCAGCGGGGATTTGGAAAAAGGGCTGCACCTGCTTGAAGACCATATGAAGCTGCTCTATATGCGCTAAAAGGGATGCCATGCAAAAAATTACAAACAAGTTTTCAATGTTAGTAAGTACGGTAAATGGATCAGGAAGTGCAACTGCCAATAATGCGATCATGAAGGCAATCTTTAAAATGGGAATACCCATCTCTGCCCGGAATATTTTCCCATCCAATATTCAAGGGCTTCCTACCTGGTATTCACTGCGCGTGGACGAAAAAGGATATCTGGCAAGGGTAGATGAATATGATATTCTCATCAATCTTAATAAAACTGTCCTGCTGGAAGATATCCAGAAAGTAAAAAAGGGAGGAATGATCCTTTGTGATCAACCGCTAACGGAAGATATCAATAAACAGTTTCAAGTATTGACGCTGCCAATCGAGGAGATTCTCGAAGAAGTGCAGTCGCCATCCAATTTAAAGGTATATCTCAAGAACATGGTTTATGTTGGAGTATTAGCTGCACTGATTGGGATTGAAGCATCCCTAATAGAAGAAACTCTACAGCAGCATTTTAAGAACATAGAAAAAGCTGTAAAGCCGAACATGGATATCGTGAATGCTGCTTTTAAATATGTGAAAACGGAGTGGATAGAATCATGTCCATATCTATTGAAAAAGGATAATAAAACTCAAGATTATATTATGACCGATGGCAACCTGGCTGCGGCGCTGGGTGCTTTATACGGTGGACTGCAGTTTTCTGCCTGGTACCCGATCACGCCTGCCACCGAACTGGCAGAATGTTTGAATGAATATATTCCCCAGCTTCGAAAGGATCCGGAAACTGGAAAGATCACCTGCGTGGTGGTGCAAGCTGAAGATGAATTGGCTGCTGTCGGCATGACCATTGGGGCGGGTTGGGCAGGGCTGCGATCGATGACTTCGACTTCAGGTCCGGGATTGTGCCTGATGGCTGAATATATCGGATTGGCATATCAGAGTGAAGTGCCTATTGTTGTCTGGGACGTACAGCGCGTTGGACCAAGCACAGGGCTGCCCACACGAACATCACAGGGCGACCTATCGTTTTGCTATTTTCTAAGTCATGGAGATACTGAGTATGTGATATTGCTGCCGGACAGCGTTTCTGAATGCTTTGAATTCGGTTGGAAAGCATTGGATATCGCAGAAACACTGCAAACGCCAGTACTGGTTTTAAGCGACCTGGAATTAGGGATGAATCAGTGGATGACCCCGAAATTCAAATATCCCGAAACTCCCATACAACGCGGGAAGATCCTCTGGGAAGAGGACATTCAGAAGATCATGGAAAAAACAAAGGGGAAATGGGGACGCTACGTGGATGTTGATGGGGATGGAATTCCATACCGCACCCTACCGGGGAATACAGATCACAGAGCTGCGTATTTTGCCAGAGGCACCGGGCATGATGCTTTTGCTAATTATTCGGAAGAACCCGATGTTTGGAAAGAACAGCATGAACGTTTAAAGAGAAAATTCAAGAAAGCACTAGAAATAGATCCTGCTCCAATTTTGGAGAGAGAGAATCGAGGAGCAGTTGGTTTCATCTCGTATGGATCTTCCCATTATGGAACGGAAGAAGCCTGCGACCTGCTTAAAGGGAATGGGATAAAAATAGATTATCTGAGAATTCGATCCATTCCTTTTCAGGATGAAGTAAAAGAATTCATTGAAAGTCATGAACGAACCTATGTGGTCGAAGCAAATCGTGATGGACAGATGGCGCAAATCCTGATGATAAATTATCCGAACCTGGCCGGGAGAATAAAAAAGATTGCCTGCCTGGATGGGCTTTCTCTAACGGCGAAATGGATCATCAAGTGTTTTGAAA
Source organism: Anaerolineaceae bacterium (assembly GCA_963674975.1). GTDB lineage: Bacteria > Chloroflexota > Anaerolineae > Anaerolineales > Anaerolineaceae > UBA4781. The sequence continues at coordinate 363,665 of OY771913.1, read as the reverse complement.
AGCAGGAGAAGTAGTATGAACTCGGTCAATAAAACTGCAAAAACAAATGGTATTGGATTATCACGCAGTGATTATATTGGGGAACCAAGTACTTTATGTAAAGGCTGCGGACATAACAGCATTTCAAATACCATTATCACTGCCTGCTATGAATTAAACCTGAAACCTGAACAGGTTGTAAAGTTCAGCGGAATTGGTTGTTCAAGTAAAAGTCCCACATATTTCTTGAAAGATTCTTTCGGTTTTAATGGACTGCATGGAAGAATGCCATCCATGGCAACGGGAGCACTATTTGCCGATGTTCAATTGAAAGGTCTTGGTGTCAGCGGTGATGGAGATACTGCGAATATCGGATTGGGACAATTCAAGCACCTGGTACGTCGGAATATGCCGCTTGTTTACATCGTTGAAAATAACGGTGTGTATGGGCTTACCAAAGGTCAGTTTTCGGCAACAGCCGATTATGGGCTTTCTCTGAAACGGCAGGGGCAAAATGTGTACCTGCCTGTTGATATCTGCCTAGAAGCGCTGGCTGCTAATGCCACATTTGTAGCCAGGTCGTTTGCCGGTGATCCCAAGCAGTTAAAAGAGATCATTAAAGCGGCACTCAGTCATGAAGGTACGGCTGTGATCGATATCATCAGCCCCTGCGTAACGTTCAATAATCAAGAGAATACGCTGCATTCGTATTCCTGGGGAAAAGGGCATGAAGATCCACTGCATGAGGTTGAATTTGTGCCATCCAGGGATGAAATTACTATTGAAGATTTCACACATGGTGAGGTCCGCGAAGTAGCCCTCCATGATGGATCAACCATTATGCTAAAAAAAGTGGATAAAGAATATGATCCGACCAATCGAAAAGAAGCATTAAGGATCTTATCTGATGCCATTAAAAATAAATGGCTGATCACCGGATTGATCTATGTCAATCCAGATGCGGTCAACATGCTGGATATGTATGATCTTGGAAAAACACCCTTGAACAGGCTGCCCAACGAAAAGATTCGTCCTCCCCGGAGCACGCTGGAAAAGATCAATCAAGGATTCGAATAGGTAATCTATTTCGTGTTTTTCAGGCTGCCAATGGTATGCAGCAGCGCAAGGTTGGTGGATCGCATGGCGCCAATTGGGAATCCCGATACGATGATCACTTTCTGCCCTTCTTTGATGTCCGTATATTCAAACATGGTTTCCTCAACATGGGTGATCATATCTTCAAGTGTGTTAGAAAACGGGACAAAGAAAGGAATGACGCCCCAGTACAATCCCAAACGCTGATAAGTACGCTTTGATGGCGTGAAAGCAAGGATGGGAATGTTAGGACGAGCTTTTGACTGCAAAACAGCAGAGCGCCCGCTCTGAGTAAAAACAGCAACAGCGGAGACATTCTGTTCATTGGCTAATTCACGAGCAGCTAATGAAAGCGCCATGGAATCGTCTTCGTTGTTGATCTGTTTGAAAACGGAGAATTTTCCCCAACGGCGCATATTTTTTTCTGCTTCGCGGACGATCGCAGCCATCATTTTGACGCTCTCAACCGGATATTCTCCGCTGGCTGTTTCTCCCGAGAGCATAACTGCATCTGTGCCGTCCAGAATTGCATTGGCAACATCTGATGCTTCCGCACGGGTGGGACGGGGATTGTGTATCATCGAATCCAGCATCTGAGTGGCTGTGATGACCAGTTTCGCCTTATGGTTTGCCATTTCGATGATCTCTTTTTGAAGGATCGGAACAGCGGCAGCCGAAGTTTCAACAGCCAGGTCACCTCTTGCCACCATCACACCGTCTGCAGAGGAAACAATAGCAGCCAGATTCTTGATCGCTTCAGGTAGCTCCAATTTTGCGATAATGGGGATGTTCTGCTGCTCGGGATCGATTGAACGGATGGCATTACGAACATGGGTGATATCATCCGCATCACGGACAAATGAGATCGCAATGGCGTCTACCCCCTGCGATAAACCAAAGATCAGATCATCATGGTCTTTATCGGTGAATCCAGGGATATCCAGACTGATACCGGGCAGGTTTACGCCTTTATTCGAGCGTAGTTCTCCACCCAGTGTGACCTTGGCAAGCGCTTCTTCATTGCCGACCTCAAGGATTTCCATTTCAAGTTTTCCGTCATCAAGCAGTACGCGGTTTCCGGCTGATAAAGAAGAAAATACATTAGGAATATCCAGCGGAATGGTCTGGACCTTATCATCAATGAATTCTTTTTCTTTTCTGATACAGACAAAACGAACTTTTTGACCGGCTGTAAGCTGAATGGAATCCGAAGGCAGATCGCCAACACGCAGCTTGGGACCCTGTAAGTCTTGCAGAATGGATACCGGTTTCCCTGTTTTTATAGAGAGACTGCGGATCAGCTTGATCAGTTCCCCATGGCTTTCGTGGGTTCCATGAGAAAAATTCAATCGAGCTACGTCTAATCCACTTTTGATAAGTTCTTCAAGAATAGCTGAACTGCTGCTGCTTGGACCAAGTGTTGCAACGATTTTGGTTCGTCTGAAATCTTTAATATTTGAAAAAGATACCATATGCCTCTCACGTCAGGATATTACGAATTCTATCCAATGCCCAATCAATCGTGGGCTTGTCAATGATCAGAGGTGGTGCAAAGCGAATGATTGTTTCATGAGTTTCTTTTGCAAGAATACCGGCAGCCTGTAACTGTTCACAATATTTTCTAGCTCCACCTGCTTCCGGTTTTAATTCTACTCCGATCAACAATCCTTTTCCTCTTACTTCTTTGATGTTTTTGGGAGGAATTTCGGCAAGCTGATCGAGGAAGTACTCACCCAGGGTGGCTGCATTTTCGATAAGATGTTCGTCAACAATTACTTTCAATGACGCACGTGCAACAGCGGCAGCCAGAGGATTTCCTCCAAAGGTAGAACCGTGTTCTCCTGGTTGGAATAATCCTAAGATGTCATGGCTGGATAAAACAGCAGATACGGGATAGAAACCGCCGCCCAGTGCTTTTCCAAGGATCATCATATCAGGACGAATATTTTCATGATCGCAGGCAAATAATTTACCGGTTCTGCCTAACCCGGTTTGAATTTCGTCTGCAATGAACAATATGTTGTTTCTATCGCAGATATCGCGGACTGTTTTCAGAAAACCGGCAGGAGGAACGATCACACCACCTTCACCCTGAATTGGTTCGATGAGAACGGCTGCAGTATTGGGTGTAATGGCATCTGTAATAGCCTGTGCATTGCCGTAGGGAACGGAAACGAATCCGGGGGTAAGAGGTGCAAAATCATCTTTATAAAAATGCTCTGAAGAAAAAGAAACGATGGAAATGGTTCTTCCATGAAAGTTGCCATCTGCAACGATGATCTCTGCTTGCGGTCTGGGGACCTTTTTGACGACGTATGCCCATTTACGTGCGAGTTTGAGCGCTGTTTCAACTGCTTCAGCTCCGCTGTTCATGGCGATCACCATTTCATAACCGGTAAGATCCACAATTTCTTTATAAAAGAGAGGAAGCTGGTCATTGCGGAATGCGCGAGAAGTAAGGGTTAGATTTTCAGCCTGTTCGACAAGGGCTTTTAGAATTGTGGGATGGACATGCCCCTGGTTCAGAGCAGAATAGGCGCTGAGGCAGTCAAGATATTTATTTCCATCGACGTTGTAAACCCAAACTCCCTGTCCTTTGGAAATGACGACATCAAGCGGTTTATAGTTATGTGCGCCGTATCGATCGGCGAGTTCAATATAATCAGCAGTTTTCATAAAGATTTGTCCTTGAGAATTATCCTTGCATTAATCGGAGTACGATTGCTTTCTGTGCATGCAGTCGATTGTGAGCTTGGGGGAAAAGGCGTGATTGAGGTCCATCTGCGACCTCGTCCGTAATTTCCTGCCCTCTGTGAGCCGGCAGACAGTGCATGACAATTGTTTCGGGTTTTGCTTCTGCCAGCAGAGCCTGGTTGACCTGATATGGTGGGAAAACTTTTTCACGCGCCCTGGCTTCTTCTTCCTGTCCCATGCTTGTCCATGTATCGGTATAGATCACATCGGCGCCAGCAACTGCTTCATGAGGATCACGATAGAAATTGATCTTACTGCCTGAGATTTCGGCGAATTTTCTACCAAGGGCAACTGCTTCTTCACCCATATCATATCCTTCAGGATTCGCAATGGAGAAATTCGTACCCAGTTTTGTGCAAATATGGAGAAGAGATACTGCTACATTATTTCCATCCCCAATGTATGTCACATTCAAGCCGGGTAAGGTACCAAAATTTTCCTTCACAGTAAGAATATCTGCCATTGCCTGGCAGGGATGATTATAATCACTGAGCCCATTGATCACGGGGATATCAGACCATTTTGCCAGTTCCAGTACATGCTCATGTTCGAACACTCTTGCCATGATTCCCTGAACATAGCCTGAAAGCACGCGGGCAACATCTGCAATGGATTCTCTTTTTCCAAGACCAATTTCATTCGGGGAAATGAATAAGGCATCACCACCCAAATGGCGCATTGCCATCTCGAAACTGATGCGCGTGCGCAGGCTGGGTTTGCTGAAGATCAACCCGAGAACTTTCCCTTTTAAAAGAGGTTGATTCCCGTGTTGAAAATATTCCTTTTTCAGGTCAATAGCAAGATCGATGAGTTCATTTAATTCCTGCGGGGAGAAATCTGCAATAGCAATAAAATCCTTTTTCATCTTCACCTCTGTTTAAATGGAAATAGAATCATGTCCAGTATAACACTGCCAACATGGTTAGGTTAAGACTAACCTCGGTATTTGACGAAACGATTATTACGAAAGGTTATTGCTGCTTTTTTAAGGCTGAAACCGCAAAAATATGAAAAACTTTACCTACTATTGGAGCGAAAGGTTTCAGTATTTTTGCGATGAAAGCGGGCACAATGGAGAATTTTTCTTTCTGAATGCCTTTTAAGATCACACTGGCGACATACGGAGCTGTTTGAAGGCCTCCGCCTTTGGAAATCTCTTTTGTGATCTCCGGTTTATGGGCATTATCAAATTCGAGCTGTGGTGTATCGGTATCTGAAGGATAGACAACCGAAACATGGATATTATATGGGGCAAGTTCGGTCATCAAAATACTGGAAAACATTTTAATTGCGCTTTTTGCAGCAGAGTATCCAGAATATCCATATACGGGAACCAAACCGGCAAGGGAACTGATGTTAACAATATGCCCAGATCTTTTTGCTACCATAAAAGGTGCGATGATTTTAGTCGCATAAACAGTTCCCAAATAATCTATGGAGATATCCGAAGCAAAGTCCTGGGGATCCATTTTCAAGAATTCACCGGGATGAACCACACCGGCAGAATTTATCAAAAGGTCGGGGGAGGTTTTATCAGAGAAAACTTTTTCAATGGCTGTCTTCAATTCAGGAAAATTCGATACATCCGCTTTGATTTTCCCAATGATCTGGTTATCCGTAACTTTTTTCTTCTCCAAGAGCTTAACGGATTTATCCAGTAATTCATCACGGCGAGCCAGAATCCAAACATTGGCGCCGGCTTCAACCAGCTGTTCAGCCAGTGCGAAGCCAATTCCGCTGGAACCGCCGGTGATAAGAACATTTTTCTTGGCGAAAGTTTTCATAAGAGCCTCGTTTCACTAATGACAGGATGAGCAGCAGCCACTACTGCAGGAACCACAGGAATGAGAACCAGATGAACCGGATGCTGAATCGTTGTGAGAAAAACATTTAGAGAGTTTTCTCTTTGTTTCGGTATGCGAGCAGTTGGGGCAGGCAATAGGGTCATCTGCTTCTTCATAACACCTTATCTGATCAAAAGTTGCTCCACAGTGTGTGCAAACGTATTCATAGATGGGCATAACAAATTCCTTTCAAAAATATGATTGTAACTTTGAAAAGAATATGCGTCAATTATCATCATAAAATGCCATGATAAAATGAATAAAGATGGGTTTAAATATGGATATTCGGAGCATTCATTATATTCTTCTTGGAATTCTCAGTGATGGACCAAAGCACGGTTATCAGATCCATAAATGCATCAACGATCCAGAGGGAATAGGAATGATCTGGAAAATAAAGATCACCAATATATATGGTTTATTGGATGTTCTTGAGAAGAAAAACTGCATCAAGCCCTCAGATCAGATCAGTGATGATTCAAGTTATCCACCCAAGAAATATTTTGAAATGACTTCAAAAGGGGAAGAAATACTTAAGAAATGGCTTTCTGAACCTGTAAAACATGGCAGAGAGATGCGGCAGGTATTTCTATCAAAACTGTATTTTGCAGAAAGAAATGACCCGCATTTAGCTCATCAATTGATCCTTGACCAATTAACTGAATGCAAACTGTGGTTGGAAAACTCAAAACTATCTTTGAACGATGAACCGCAATATACACAAACGGTAAAATCATTCCGGACAATGCAGTTTAAAAGCTATTTTGATTGGCTGGAAGGGTTAAAAGAACGATATTGAACTCCAGAATAGTGTGAATAGAGAATCGCAGCTGTATTGTTTAACCCAAATTATTGAGAATCAGAGGGAGAGTATTTATGCCTGATGTGTGGCTGATCACAGGAAGGCAGAGTTCAGGGAAAACATTGATGATCCTGGATATTATCGATCGATCGAAAAAGATGGGATTCCCTATTTGTGGGCTGGTATCACCGGGTACTTATATAAAGAATAAAAGAGTTGCAATTAGTGCTGTAAACCTGGAAACGGACGAAAAGAAGATCCTGGCAGACTTAAAACCGGGGTGGGATCCGAATTTTCCTGCTAAAAAATGGAAAATACGAGAAGATGTATTCCAATGGGGGGAGAAACAGCTGCAGAATATCGATCCAATAGAAAAAATATTCTTTTTGGATGAAGTTGGAATTTATGAGATTCTGGATAACAAAGGCTGGCAAACGGGGCTGAAAATCATACAGGAAAAAACCTACAAAAAGGCATTCATTTCTGTAAGAAAAGAGATCTTACCTGAATTAATTAATATATGCGAAAAAGAAGATATTTTATATAAAGTAATTGATATTGACGATCTGGAAAAGTCAAGGCAGATGGAAATTCTTGAAATTATCAAGGATCTACGAGAATGTCATTGAGAAATGGAATAATGCAATAGCAAAAGCGGTAGATACATTCAACGATTTCTTATAGCCAGTAATAGGGATTTGCAGAACGGCATCGCTGATCGTCCGAATTTCAGGATCTATTCCGAAGTTTTCATTACCCAGTATAAATAAAATAGGGCTTTCCAGTGACTTTTCCTTGAGGTCCACCAGTGAACCTGCAGTTTGGGATGCTTCAATGGAATAGATTTGAAAGGATTGTGCTTTTTTCTGCTGCACAAGGGCTAATGCGTTCGGTTCATGACTCCAGGGCACATGCGTTTCCGCGTCAAGACTGGTCTTTTTTACTTTTGGTTGATCTGGAGTGGGGGTAAAGCCGCATAAATACAGGTGATATAGTGAAAAAGCGCTTGCCGTGCGGAAGATCGATCCAACATTATAGCTTGAGCGAATATTATCTAGTACACACTCTAATCGAAACGTTGGTTTTTCTATAAATTGCGCGTAGCCATTATCTAAATCAAATTCCTGAATACTTAATTTATTTCCACAAATAGGGCAATATATTCCATAGTTATTTATTTCAGCCGGGAAGCGGAAATTACATTCAGCATTTGAACACTGCAAGATAACATATTTAGCCATGGTCTGTAAAATGGATCTTCTTTCGAGTAATAATGAATTGAGAAGGATCAAGATTAAAATACTGCAGAAGATGGTCGGGTCTGCCCGATGCACCTGAAAAAGAAACAAGAAGCGATGAGCCTTCTTCCACATTAAAACATATCGATTGAATAAGAGGTTTTAGATCATATTTTTTCCCATTGTGTTTCATGAAGAGGATCTGCTCAGCCATGTTTACATCATCGATCAGCGATGATAATGGGATTAGAGTTGCAGGATCGATGATGGATATGGAATAATCCGAAGACTCGATAAACTGCTGCAGAGAAGGCATAGATAGGTCAATGGGGGTGATTTGGTAGATTTCTAATCCTGAGGGCAGGAAAGAATTGATTTGATCGGTTTCAATTGTATTGCCCTGTATTTCTTCCACCCAGATATCCAGAACTTCGTCATCTCCACAAAAACCCAATGGCAGTGGAGAAGCCTGCTGTATTTTCGCCTGAGGGTGAAATCCTTTTGAATAGGAAAGTTTTATGCCTGCACGGCGGAAAGACCTTTCCCATATTTTCTGAATATCCAGAATAGATGTAAAGCGAATGAAGGAGTGCTTGGAATAATTCAAACGAAAGCGATACTCAATTTGATCCATTTTGCTCTCCTACAAGATCGTGGCAGAGGATATGATAGGCAGATTGAATCCCGCAGGCGTGGCAGTTGAATCGGCAATCGCTGGTTAACAGACCATCCATCGATTTTTGGTATTCCTCTTTCAGGTAAGTTTTTGAAACACCGCTATCGATGAAATCCCAGGGTAAATTCTCATCCTGCGAACGAAGCCGGTGACTGTAGGAAAAAGGATCGATGCCTTTCTCTTCAAAGGCTTCTTTCCAGCGATTCAGGTCCATATTATCTTGCCAGGCATCAAAGCAGGCGCCTTTTTCCCAGGCTGTATAAATGACTTCGGAGACAGCTTCATCTGCGCGAGAAAGCCATCCTTCGAGCAGAGAAGTGTCGATAGAAGGATAGCTGAGCCGGATCCCGGTTTTCTGCAACCCTTCGCGCAGTATTCTATGTTTTTGAGCAACATTCTCAACAGAATCCATGGCAGCCCATTGGAAAGGAGTGTGGCATTTAGGGATAAAGGTATTGATACTGACGGCAATACGAGCCCGTCCGCCGACCCATTTCTTTCCAACGGCTTTTACTTTCTTGCACAGGTCTACAATTTGCTGTACATCATCCATCGTTTCACCGGGAAGACCTATTAAAAAGTAAAGCTTTATAGAAGTCCAACCTTTTTGAAAAATGAAAGAGGTTGTTTCCAGAAGGGCATCCTCTGAAATTGGTTTATTGATGGAGCGGCGCATGGTTTCGGAAGCCGATTCAGGTGCCAGGGTGAAATTTCCTTTACGCTGGTCGATCTCTTGCATCAGTTCATCTGAAAAAGATTCAATGCGCAGCGATGGCAGGGAAAGATTGATGTTCAGACTCTTATATGCACTTGAAATCCTGGAAACAAGTTCCTGGATTGCGGAATAATCAGAGATGCTCAAGGAGAGCAGTGAAATTTCGTCATAACCGGTTTGATGAATAGCGTTGTGCAGAAAAGTAAGAATTTCATTTAAAGGGCGTTCTCTGACAGGACGGGTTATAAAACCTGCCTGACAGAAGCGGCAGCCGTGGGAGCAGCCGCGCATCACTTCAACGGCAATGCGGTTATGGGTAGTTTCGATATTCGGTACCAGCGGTTTCTCAGGTGCCGGAGGCAGCTGCTCAACAATATTCTTTTTTATTGGATTACGAGAATTTTCCGGAGATAAAAAATATGTACGTGGATCATAAAAGGAAGGTACATAGACACTTTCCAAAGCACTGATCTTTTCAAGCGTTTTTTCTCTTGATAGTTTCTCAGAAACGATCTGCAGGATCTTGACGAAAATAGTTTCACCATCGCCGATCACGAAAGCATCCATGAAAGCACTCATCGGAGCGGGATTAAAAGTAGCATGTCCGCCAGCGATCACCAGCGGATCTGTTTCTTCGCGCTGTTCTCGATAGATTGGTATTCCCGAAAGATCGAGCAGATTGAGTGTATTGGTATACAGTGTTTCATAAGGGAGAGAAATACCCAATACGTTAAACTCTGAAACGGGGTGTTTTGATTCGAGGGAATACAATGGAATACCGGAAGCGCGCATCGATTGTTCCATATCATTCCAGACAGAAAAACATCTCTCTGCCAAGAAATTTGGTTCTCGATTTATTTCCTCATAAAGGATATTCAGACCTAAATTGGAAAAACCGATCTCATAAACATCAGGAAATGCTAATGCGATTTTTACCGGTATGGAATTCCAATCCTTGATGATTTGATTGAATTCGCCGCCTACATAACGCCCGGGTTTTTTGATATTAAAAAGAGTTTTATCAAGAAATGTGGTGATTTCTTGAGGAGTGGCGTACTTTTTGATCAATTATAGAAGTCCTTTATTCAAGCCGCCGTCCACTACCAGCATGACGCCATTGATATAAGAAGCTGCCGGAGAGACCAGAAATGCAGCCACACGCGCGAATTCTTCAGGCTTGCCAATGCGATGTAATGGTGATTCGGCTGCCTGTTTCTGATATTCTTCCTCAATGGAAGTATGATTTGCGCTGGCACGTGTTTGCATAAGGCTCTGGACGCGTTCCGTATCCGTCCAACCGGGGAGAATGGAATTTACCCTGATGCCAGAATACCCCAATTCATTTGCCAGTGTTTTGGTCAGTCCAACTGTGGCAGAGCGAATGGAATTAGAAAGGACCATATTAGGCATCGGCTGTTTTACAGCTGCGGAGGTGACGGTGAGGATGCTGGGGGTCGATGATTTTAATAAAAGAGGTTTGGCAGCCCGAATAAGACGGATGTGGCTTAGAAAGGTAATATTGATGGCTTTTTCCCAGTCTTCATCCGAAAAATCATCGAATGAACCAGCTAATGGACCTCCCGCATTCGTGATGAGGATATCCAAACCATCAAAATGGTATTGAATTTCCTGCATCAGCAGAGAAGGAAAGACAGGATCGGAAACGTCTCCTGCCACTGCGATCACCGAGGCATTGGGGATTTCATCCAGTTTTTCCTTGGCAGCGGTGAGGGTATTTTTATCTCTTCCGTTTATGATAACGGTGGCACCCTCTAAAACCAGCTGCCTGGCAGTGGCAAAGCCTAATCCTCTGCTGGATGCGGCTACCAGAGCGATTTTATCTTTTAAATATAAATCCATAAAACTCCTACCAGATTTCGATTTTTGAATCTAAAAATTGAATGTCCCGAAAGTACTCTTCTGTTTGTTTGAAAATATTCATAAGCGTACTTTCCAAAAACCGATGGTCATTTCCAATTAGCGCGCAGGCTATCATACTATGATCCCAGCTGTCCAATAGATCAATTTCTGATGCGGACACATTGAATTTCTTATGAAGATAATTCAGGAGCGGTTTGATCTGACTGCGCTTAGCTTTCAGCGACCTGGAATTATACAGCAGTACCTGAAAAGTTAAAATACCGACATGCATTAATAAAATTATAGTCTTAGTGGTGGATTAATAGTAAGATTGTTCATTGAAAGGTTTTTTCCGGATGAAGAGAATTATCAGGACATATGATCAAGCACTGGATTTCATCTATTCAAGAATAGATTTTAGCTTTACCAAACAGCAGCGTTATTCGGAAGAAGTTTTTAATTTAGATAGAATGCGGAATTTCATGCATCTGCTGAATGATCCGCAGGATAGTTATAAAACCATCCATGTTGCGGGTACAAAAGGAAAAGGCTCTATTTCTGCGATGATCGCTTCTGTATTGACAGAGGAGGGATATCGAACCGGTCTATATTCCTCCCCGCATATGGTTGATTTTACTGAGAGAATACAGGTTGGGGGAAAAATGATATCAAAAGACGATTTTGTTAAAATCGTCAATGAGCTGTACACTTTTGTTCAAGAAACAAAGGGTTTAACCACCTTTGAACTTACTACCGCAATTGCTTTCCAATATTTTAAAGAACAGAAAATCGATTTTGGGGTTATCGAAGTAGGTCTTGGCGGTAGATTGGATGCAACCAACATAGTCCATCCGATTGTTTCGGTAATTGCATCAATTTCGATGGATCACATGACCATTCTGGGGAATACCCTTGAAGCGATCGCGGGAGAAAAAGCCGGGATCATCAAGGAAAATATTCCTGTTGTTGTTTCTCCTCAAAAGCCATCAGTATTAAAGGTATTTAAGAAAACGGCAGAAAACAAAAAAACTGTTCTTATAAAGACTGGAGAAATTGTTGAGTTCTCTGGTCGTTCCGGTGATCTTTCGAAACAGACCTTTACAGTTTCATATCCGAATGCGATCTTGAACTATGGAAGTGAACAGACAAAAAAAGAGATGAAGCTGGAACTCCCTTTGTTAGGAAGCCACCAGATGGAAAACGCAGGCACTGCTTTCTGTACAATACAAGTCTTGAAAGAAATGGGAATCAAAATACCAGAACAGGCAGTGAAAGATGGGTTTAAAAAGGTATATTGGCCAGGCAGATTTGAAATTCTCAACAAAGAGCCGTACCTGGTGATCGATGCTGCGCATAATTACGATTCCTCACAACGGTTGGTCCAAACTATCCAGGAGATTTTCCCCGAGAAAAAGGTGATTCTTCTTTTTGGCGCCTCTGAAGACAAAGATATAAAAGGCATGTTGAACAATTTCTCAAAGATATCAGAATTGATCATCCTGACCAAGTCAACACACCCGCGCGCTGCGCAGCCCAGTGTTATGAAGGCGGCTGCAGGAAAAACAGTTTGCAAAACGATTAGTATTAATAGGATCGGGCAGGCTTTGAATTATGCGCTCAAGCATGCTAAAAAGAACGATATAATCCTTGCAAGTGGAAGTATTTTCATCGCCGCTGCAATCAGGGAGATATGGTTTAAAAAATATGCGGAGAAAAATGGTAAATGAGTAAATCAACCGATCATGAAAATATATCAGCTGCATTATTACAGAGATCTGATGAGTTAAATAAAATTTCAAACCTCTCTCCTGATGAAAATGGGCTGATTCATGGAAAGGCATTGATTTTAAAAGATTTCATCATTTTCCCCAAGATGATCTCCCCAATTTTTGTGACGGATATGAATGATATCCAGATCATTCTGAATGTCATTGAAGAAAAAGCAACCCTGATCGGGCTGATCGGGAAAAAAGATGATGATAGTTTTTATGATGTGGGTATTGAATTCGCCATAGGAAAACTGATCGATTTGGGAGAGGGCAATTACTCGGCATTGATTCAGGGACGAAGAAGGGTTTTGGTCAAAAGTGTAACCGAAGCTGAAAACGGATATAAGGTAACCGCAGTTCCCGTACCTGATATTCAGGAATATGAGAAGACTACCAAAGCTTTATGCAAGATCACAATGGATCTCTTTACGCAATGTGTTCAACTTGATCGCAGCCTGCCTGAAGATATTGGCGTTTATGTGATGAGCATTTCGGAGATCGATTGGCAGGCAGATGTGATTGCCTCTGCGATCTCTTTACCCATTGAAAAAAGAACCAGAATTCTACAGATGGTAGATATTCAAGAACGTCTTGAATATATTAATTCCTGCCTCGCACAAGAATTAGACGTTTTAAGGATCGAGGATGATCTGCAAAACAAAGTACAGCACGAAGTGGATAAGAACCAACGAGAATTCTACTTACGCGAACAGATCAAAGCGATCCAGATGGAATTGGGCGAAAGAGATATATGGGAGCAGGAGATCATTGAATATCAGCAAAAACTGGGAAAGATGATGCTTCCTGAAGAAGTGAGAAAAGTTGCTAATAAGGAATTAGGTCGTTTAAAAGAAGGTCCTTCATTTTCACCGGAAATGGGTATCATACGGAATTATCTGGATTGGATCATTGATCTACCGTGGTCAGAACAGACAAAAGATAATCTGGATATTAGCCATGCCATTAAAATCATGACTGAAAACCACTATGGCTTGGAGAAGGCAAAAGATCGAATTCTGGAATACCTGGCAGTTGAAAAATTGGGGAAAGGAAAAACAAAACAACCTATCCTGTGCTTTGTTGGTCCTCCCGGAACAGGTAAAACTTCACTGGGCAGATCGATTGCACAATCATTAGGGCGAAAATTCGTTCGTTTGAGTCTGGGGGGAATTCGGGATGAGGCGGAAATCCGCGGACATCGCAGAACATATATTGGCGCTCTGCCGGGCAGAGTGATCCAAACCATGCGGCGGGCAGGGACGATAAACCCGGTGTTCATGCTGGATGAAGTGGATAAAATCGGCAATGATTTCAGAGGTGACCCTGCTGCCGCTCTACTTGAAGTGCTGGATCGAGAACAAAATTATGCGTTTTCAGACCATTATCTTGAAATGCCCTATGATCTTTCCAAGATCATGTTCATTACAACTGCCAATTCAACCGATACCATTCCATCAGCACTGCTTGACCGGATGGAGATCATCGAATTTTCCGGTTATATCGAGGAAGAAAAACGGGAAATCGCTAAACAATTCCTCATACCACGGCAGTTAGAAGAAAATGGATTGAAAGATTTCCCAATAGAGCTTCCTGATGCTGCTGTTAATAAAATAATCCGCGATTATACCTACGAAGCTGGAGTCAGGAACCTGGAACGCGAAATTGGAAAAGTTTTTCGAAAGATAGCCCGGCAGTATACAGAAAACAAGAAAATTACCGGAAAAGTCACCAGAAAAATGGTGGAGACCTATCTCGGACCACCAAAGTATTTCTTCTTTGAAGCCGGAACCGAGGATGAAATTGGTACTGCAATGGCGATCGCCTGGACTGAAAATGGGGGAGAGATCATGCCTGTTGAGGTATTGATCACAGAAGGAAAAGGAAATCTACAAATAACAGGGCAGGTTGGAAATGTGATGCAGGAATCCGCGCAGGCTGCTTTATCTTATCTAAAATCAAAAAGCAGCTGTTTAAAATTGAAAAGACTTGATTTTGAAAAGATCGATATTCATATCCATATTCCGGAAGGGGCAATCCCTAAAGATGGACCAAGCGCGGGTGTAACGATCACAACGGCACTGGTTTCGGCGCTGACGAGGCGAAAAGTTTATAAGGATATCGGATTAACCGGTGAAATTACTCTGAGAGGAAAAGTTCTTCCTGTTGGCGGTATACGAGAAAAAATTACTGCTGCACGCCGTGCAGGGATAAAACGCATTGTAATTCCACGAAAAAATGAGAAAGACCTTGTTGAGATACCCGCATCTGCCCTAAAAGGGCTTGAGGTGATCAAGGTAGATCATTTAGATGAAGTTTTAGAGGTATCACTGTATTCTTCAGCCGATTGAGATCTGGCTTTTTCTTGAGGGGTTGGGATCAGTTCGCCCTCCAGCGAATTGATCCCATTTGTTACCTGATTGAGGATCTTCGCAAGTTCATCCCTTAGTTCTTTTAATGTTTCAACGGCATATTCATCTGCATCGCGCTTCATTGCAGTGCTTTGTTCTTCTGCTCTGCTGATTATTTGATCTGCTTTCAGGCGGGCAGATTCTACAATGCCATCTCTTTCAACCATTTCTACACTTTTTTCGCGTGCCAGGTTGACAGTACGGGCTGCTTCTTCTTGAGCTTGAGCGAGAATTCGATCTTTCTGGTTGATGATCTGTTGAGATTTTTTTATTTCTTCAGGTACGGCAAGGCGCATTTGATCAATCAGATCAAGCAGCCGCTCCTCCTTGATCATTACATCATTGGTTAACCATAGAGATTTACTTTCATTAAAAAGTTCTTCCAACTGATCTATCAAATGTAGAATATCCATGCTCTTAACCTTTGTGTCTAATCGCGTAAGGATGATGAATATCCCTGACGTTTTTCAATATTTATATTCTTTAATTTTACATCCAACGCGGTAACTACATGAGGAGGAACCATACTGCTTACATTACCATCAAGAGCAGCGATCTCTCGAACGGTAGTTGAAGATAGAAAAGTATGCTGCTCGCTGGTGATAAAGGCAACCACATCAATTTCAGGTGCAAGACGATTGTTTGCCAGAGCCATACGGAATTCATATTCAAAATCCGAAAAAACCCGCAGACCACGAACAATTATAGAAGCACCTACTTTTTTACACAGATCAACTGTAAGTGAACTATATCCGATCACTTCGATATTGGGTTCTTTAAAGCTCTGCTTTACCAGACTGATTCGTTCATCTGGAGAGAAGAGAAGGTTTTTTAATGGTCGGTCGTAAACAGCAACATATAGGGTTTCAAACAATTTTGCTGCCCGTTGAGCAATATCGATATGTCCATAATGGATTGGGTCAAAAGTGCCTGGAAAAATTGCTTTTGTCATGATCTAACTTAATTCTCCATTTTCAGCATTCCAAAGATTTTCTAATTCGAAACGGAGTGCGCTGTTTTCCTCATTTTCAAGTTCAGGGTCCCGTTCGATCAATGCCTCTGCTTCATCCCTGGCTCTTGTTATAAGCTTTATATCAGATATATTAGCTAATTTCAATCCCCTGTATCCTGATTGGCGGGTGCCAAAGAAATCACCGGGACCGCGTGTTTTGAGATCGAATTCTGCAAGTTCAAACCCGTCATTCGTTTCGGTCATTTTCCGCAGGCGCTCGTTTTCCATTTTCATATCTTCATCAGGAACTAAATAGCAGAAAGACTGTGCTTCTCCACGACCGACACGACCGCGCAGCTGGTGAAGTTGTGCCAATCCAAAATGGTTGGCACCTTCGATCAAGATAATGGTTGCATTGGGAATATCCATGCCCACTTCGATCACGGTTGTAGACGCGAGAATATTCAACTCTTTATTGCGGAACTGGGACATGATGGAATCTTTTTCTTCCTGTTTCAGCCTACCATGCAGCAAACCGATCCTGAACTGCGGAAATACTTTCTCAACCAGTTCCTCATAACCGGGAATCACAGCCGGAGTGGAGGACATTTCATCCTCATCCCCTTCGATCTGAGGAAATATGATAAATGCCTGAAAGCCGTTTTCGATCTGTTCTTTGACCTTTTCATACGCAATTTCTTTTTGGAATGGATGGAGTAGATAAGTTTCAACGGGAATACGCCCGCCAGGCATCTCATTTAGAATTGAAATATCGAGATCCCCATAGATCGTCAGGTTCAGTGAACGTGGAATCGGGGTGGCGGACATGATGAGAATATGAGGATTCTCGCCTTTCGAGCGCAGGATTGCTCTTTGAGCCACCCCAAAACGGTGTTGTTCGTCAACGACTACCATTTGAAGCGCCTGAAAAGTAATTGGGTCTTCCAGCAGTGCATGGGTTCCAATTATGATCTTGATCGCGCCGGATGAAAGCCCTTTCCGAATCTCTTCTTTCTGTTTTTCCGGAGTATCTCCGATCAATAAAGCGATTTCTTCTTCATCGATAACTTTATCTTTAAGCAGCATGGAGCGGATTGTTGTAAAATGCTGCTGCGCCAGGATGGCGGTAGGTGCCAGAAAGGCTGTCTGCTTTCCGAAGCGCATCACAATTTCCATGGCAAAACGCGCAATGACGGTCTTACCTGAACCAACATCCCCCTGCAGAAGGCGGTTCATCTGCTGCCCTGAGCGCAGATCAGTCTGAATTTCAGATAGTACATTTTTTTGAGAATTTGTCAGTTGAAAAGGAAGATTTTTAATTTCTTTTTCCAAAAGGGACTGATCTATCTCATAGGAACCTGCTGTAGACGCCTGCCACTCGCGTTTTTGGCGTATCACACCTAACTGCATGAAGAAGACTTCATCGAACGAAAGGCGTTCTCTGGCTCGTTCAAGGTCTTTTTGAGAAGCAGGGAAATGAACAAATTGCAGGGCTTGATTGAGTGTGAAAAGCTTTTCCTTTTGTTGAATTTTCTCCGGAAGATAATCCTTTATTTTCTCTGTCCAAAAATTGATGGCTTGAAAAACTCTTTCACGAAGCCATTTTTGCTGAATTCCAGCAGTCAGCGGGTATACGGGAACAATTCGATTGGTGTGCAGATGATCGGTATTTATCGGTTCCCACTCCGGGTTATTAAGACATATTCTGCCCAGATAGGTATCAACTTTCCCGGAAGCGACGATCTGAGTGCCGATATTCAGGCGGTTCGTCAACCAGGGCTGATTGAACCAGGTGATCCATATGTTTCCGGTTCCATCCCCAAGAATGGTTTCGACCATCTGAACCCGCTTATTTTTAGACTTTCTCTTTTGAATGGTTTGAATAGCGCCACTGATCGTCACTTCATCGCCGGGTTTCAAGTTTCGAATGGGAATGAGGTGAGAATAATCGTTATAGCGGCGGGGATAGTAATGCAGGAGATCATAGATCGTGTGCAGATTAAGCTTTTCCAGCTTCACTGCCATCTTTTCGCCTATCCCCTGGATCACTGTTAATGGTGCAAAAACAGCTTTCGGCTGGTAGGAGAGCGATTTGGATGCCTGTTGTGGAGAATCTGTTGAACTATTTACAGGTGCGGGAGACGGATCTTTGATTATCTCAAGAGCAGAACGAATGATCTTTTTTCTCGTTTCGATATCACTGTTTGTATATGGCTCAAAAAGGGAGACAATATCGATCACTTTTTCTTGATCGGCACCAGCCTGAAAAGCTCGATCCTGCCAGGCTGGGATCATACTTTCAAAACCGCCAATGATTGCTTTATTGTTAAAGCCTTTTTGCGCTTCAAGTTTTAAAAATTTGTAGAGTTCTTGAAAGGAAGCATGCATAAAAATATTTTACCCCAAGGATTTTCGCATGCTTCTCGATATTTAGATGAATACTTATTCAATTGCAATGATGAATTGATAGAAAGGCTGACCGCCTTCATGCAGTTCTAATTCCAGATCAGGGTAAGTGTCTTGAATATGAGCCATTACGCCGTCCACCTGATCTTTGGTTATATTATTTCCATATAAGATCGTTAGATGCTCTTTATCATCAAGATCAACAGCATTCAGCAGATTATCGCAGGCTTTTTCAAGTGTGTCTGCTGAACCAACCAGATCGTCATTAAGAAGCGATATAACCTCGCCGGATTTCACCTTGATCCCGTTGATCGTAATAGAGCGGGTTGCCGTAGTGATCTCGCCGGAATCAACGCTTTTCATCATATCTTTCATGCTGTCTGCAACCGCGTCCAGATCTCCATCAGGATCGATCATCAATGATGCCGTCAAACCTTCAGGGATGCTGCGCGTTGGAATGACACGCACATTTTTGTCGGTCATAGAACTGGCAGCTTCTGCAGCAAGGATAATATTTTTATTGTTTGGAAGAATAATGATCTTATCGGTTGGAAGGTCTTTAAAGGCATCCACGATCTCTTCGGTGCTGGGATTCATGGTTTGCCCACCTTGAATAACGGATGCCAGACCGAGACTGTAGAAGATGCGGGTAATGCCTTCACCGGGAGAAACAGCCACCACTCCAATCTGTCCTTCTTGTATTTTAGGCTGTTCTATTTTGGGAGCGGATGCTTTCTTTTCTTTCATCTGTTCCATCAGGTTTTCAATATAAATTTTTTCAACGGTGCCGTAATCAGACACCAGTTCAATGGGTTCATATTTATTTTCTTTGGGAACATGGATATGCATACGGTAAAGGTCTTCACCTTCACCAACCTGGATGGAAGTACCGATTTTTTCAAGGGCATTATAAAAAGAAGTAAGTTCAAAACCTGATACGGGCTTGAAATCAACCACTACTTCAAAATCCTGTCCTTCTTCAATGGATTCGTTGAGTTCTTCACTTTCCATTTGCTCCAAGGAAAGGGGAATGATGATCTCTTCGGCAACATCGATGGATTCTCCCTTGATAGTGCGGAGTATTCCTTCCAGAATGATATAAAGCCCTTTTCCGCCTGAATCAACGACACCGGCTTGCTTTAAAATCGGAAGTAGCTCTGGTGTGTTTTTTACTGAAACATCGGCAGCTTTGATAATATCTTCCAGCATTCTAAAAAGATCATCGGTTGATCGTCGAGATTCATCCGCTGCTCGGGCAACATCTTTGATCACGGTCAGGATAGTTCCTTCGACCGGTCGAACGACGCCTTTATAGGCAGTGTTGCGGCTTTCTGCCAGCGCTGCAGTTAATAGATCTGCGTCGAGTTCTTCTTTTTCATCAAGTGCTCTGGCAAATCCGCGCAATATCTGAGAAAGGATAACACCGGAATTACCACGAGCTCCCATGAGAGCGCCGTGAGCAAACTTTTTTGCGATCGAACCGGCATTTGTCGTTTTTTCATTTTCTATTTCAGCGTAAGCTGTTTTAAGAGTTAAAAACATATTCGTCCCGGTGTCACCATCCGGAACGGGGAATACATTTAAAGAGTTTACCAATGGTTGATTTGTTTTCAGCCAAATCAGGCTGGCATTGAGAAATTTCTTTAAGTCCTGTCCATTGATTTTGGTACAAGACAAATTGGTACTCGCATCCACTTTTTGTGGGGTAGATTCATCATGCAGCATAATAACCTCAAAGATAAGAATAGATTAATCGGGGTCGCTTACTCTTAACCCACGTACATGGATGTTTACATCCTCAACTGCGATTCCGGTTGTTTTTTCGATCTGAAATTTCACGTTACTGGCTACGCTGTCCGCCACTGATGAAATCCTGGTTCCATATTCAATAACAAGGAACATATCAACGGAAATCGAATTATTTTCATTGTAGTGAACAACAACACCGGAGGTAGGATCTTTTTGAAAGAGTTTTGTGATCCCTCTTGCCATGCCTTCAAAAGCCAAACCCACCACACCGTACGATTCAAGGGCGGCTTGAAAAGCAATGACAGCAATTGCATGATACGAAATATAAATATTGCCTAATTGATTTTCTGGTACATTCATAATATATTTAATTTTTCTTTCTTATTTGCCTTCTATATAAAACATAAAAGCTTGCTGATAGTTACGGTATATGGTAAACTATTTTCTCGTTATTTTACTTTGATTTTATAAGATTAGCGAATCTTCGAAAGGGAATAAAAAATGGCAAAATGTGAAATTTGTGGAAAAACAACCACTTTTGGGCATAACCGCAGTTTCTCACAGAGGGCAACAAACCGCAAATTCAAACCCAATCTGCAGAAAACCACGATCATTGAAAATGGAAAGCCTGTTAAGAAAACGGTTTGTGCAAAATGTCTGAAAACTCTGGTAAAAGACAAATAGAACTAAATTTAGACTTACAGATAAAAGCACCGTTTTCGGTGCTTTTTTTGTTTAATAAATTGTATTAGATTTTTATATAAATCCCGTTTTTTTGATAGACAAGAATAGTTCGACGTAGTATAGTACGACCTCGTACTAATTAGGAGATGTTATGCACAGATCTTTTCACCATCTTTCAAGAGAAGAAAGAAAAAAGTATTGCAGAATGAGGCAATATTTTTTAAGACATATGAAAAATATTGCGGGAGAAAAAACACTTCAGGGTTTTGAGATTGGAAATATGATCCGCAAAATTGGAAATATGTATGACACAATCCTCAATGTTGAATACGGTGATTCGGAAATCTCAAATCGGCGATTAGAGATTCTGGCACAACTTTATATTATTAGTGAAATTGACAAAAGTGAAAAAATTACCCCCACCAGTTTAAGCCATTTTCAGAGTGTTAATAAAAACACGATAAGTTCTCTGATCAATGGTTTGGAAAGCCAGGGATTGCTGGTTCGTGAAAAAGATGCCAATGATCGCAGAATGATTCGTTTGAAGATCACTGATGCAGGACGTGATGTAGTAAAAGCATTAATTCCAACGCAAATAGATTATATGAATGTTATTTCATCTGAACTCACCGATATTGAAAAAGAACAACTCATTGATCTGCTTACAAAACTGATGGTTTCCATGAAGAATAACATCAGGCATCAAGGTGTCTTCCGAAGAAGACAGCATTCTTTTCGAAGGTAATTAATTTAAAAAAGGAGTAAGACCTCTATGCTTCGCATAATTCGTTATATAAAACCTTATTTTTTTCTGCTGCTAGCCGCAATTGGTTTGTTGTATGCGCAGGTAATGGCTGACCTGGCTTTGCCAGATTATATGTCCGATATTGTGAATGTGGGTATTCAACAGGGTGGTGTGGTTAATGCTGTACCAGAAGCTATCAGAAAAAGTGAAATGGATAAGATCACTGTTTTCATGACATCTGATGAGAAGACCAATGTACTGGAAGATTATGAACTTATCGACCAGAATTCATCCAATTATGAAGAAATCCTTACTGAATATCCAGTAGTAGAAAATGAATCAATATATGTGTTGACCACCACGGATGAAGATGAAATAAGGATGCTCGATCCTATTTTAGCAAAAGCTCTTTTGATCAATTCTAATGTTGTGGAATTGATGAATGATCCGGAAAAAGCAGCTGAATTATTCCAGGGAATGAATTCCGAATTTTCCGCTTTGCCTGCAGGTATGGACATTTACAGCGTTCTTTCCAATCTGCCAGATGAACAGCGTACGGAAATGCTTTCGATGATTGATGAAAGATTTGCGTCGATGAGCGACAATCTGATCACCCAGGCAGCTATCGCTTCAGTTAAAGCTGAATATTCGGCTTTAGGGATAGACCCGGCAAAAATTCAAACCAGTTATATATTAAAAATTGGTAGTTTAATGTTGATGTTAACCCTGGCATCTGTCGCATGTGCTGTGGGTGTAGGGTTCATATCTGCAAGAGTTGCGTCAGGGATTGCACGAGATTTAAGACGAGATACGTTTAAAAAGGTTGAAAGCTTCTCTAAATCTGAATTTGATAAATTTTCAACTGCTTCGCTGATCACCCGTACAACCAATGATGTGACCCAGATTCAAAGCGCTGTTACTATGATCACTCGTTTGGCTTTCTATGCTCCAATCATGGGCGTTGGCGCAGTGATTCATGCTGTTGAAAAAAGTCCATCACTTTCATGGATCATTGTATTGGGTGTGGTGCTTCTACTGGGACTGGTATTGGTAGTATATTCCGTTGCGATGCCCAAGTTCAAGATCATTCAGAGTTTGGTAGATAAGCTGAATCTGGTAATGCGTGAAGATCTTTCTGGGATGATGGTTATCAGGGCATTCAATAACCAGAAATATGAAGAAAATCGTTTTGATAAAGCAAACGTCAATTTAACTGATAACAGCCTTTTCATCAATCGTGTAATGACAACCATGATGCCGGTGATGATGCTGTTGATGAATGGATTGTCTTTGCTGATCATTTGGGTAGGTTCGCATGAAGTAGCCCAATCAGCCATGCAGGTAGGCGATATGATGGCATTTATGCAGTACGCCATCCAGGTTGTCATGTCATTTTTGATGCTTTCACTCATGTTCATCATTTTACCCAGAGCAAGTGTTTCAGCGAATCGTATTGCCGATGTACTGGATGTAAAACCGGTGATCAAGGATCCCGAAAACCCCAAGCATTTTCAAGAAAATGCACAATGGAAAGTTGAATTTCAGCATGTTTCCTTCCGCTATCCGGACGCAGAGGCAGATGTTCTGCATGATATTAATTTCACAGCTATGCCAGGGCAAACTACTGCCATCATTGGATCGACCGGATCGGGAAAGTCAACGGTGGTGAACCTGGTACCTCGATTTTTTGATGTGACTTCCGGAAAAATATTGATCGATGGAGTAGATATTCGTGATGTAAGGCAGAGCGAACTTCGTGACAAGATCGGTTATATTCCACAAAAAGGCATGCTTTTCTCGGGCACGATCGAAAGCAACCTGCGTTATGCCGATGAACACGCAAGTATGAAGGTTTTGGAAAAAGCGGTTGAGATTGCGCAGGCAACTGAATTTGTCGAAAGCAAGCCGGAAGGAATGACGAGTGAAATTGCCCAGGGGGGTATGAATGTATCAGGAGGACAGAAACAGAGGCTGTCAATCGCTCGCGCATTGGTAAAAAATCCACCCATTTATATCTTTGATGATAGTTTTTCAGCGCTGGACTATACAACCGATTTGGCATTAAGAAATGCTTTAAAGAAAGATACCAGCGGTGCCACGATCATGATCGTCGCACAACGTATTGCAACAATAAAAAATGCAGAGCAAATTATAGTTTTAGACGAAGGTCGCATTGTTGGAAAAGGGACACATGGTGAACTCATGGAAAACTGTCAGACCTATCGTGAAATTGCCTTGTCGCAGTTGAACAAGGAGGAATTAGCATGAGCATGAATAATAACAACCAATCCAATTTAAAGAAAGAAACAACACAAAAGCGCGGACCTTTTGGGGGCGGCGGCATGCACGGTGGACCCGGTGGTGGAATGATGCGCGGAGGAGAGAAAGCGCGTGATTTTAAGGGCACTATTCAGAAATTGATAGATTATCTCAAGGAGTATAAAACCAAAATCATCCTTGTCCTGATCGCTGCCAGTACTTCGACTATTTTTTCAATCGTAAGCCCTAAAATATTGGGGAAAGCGACCACGAAGCTCTATGAAGGCGTGGTTGCGCAAATTGCAGGCACCGGAACTGGGATCGATTTTGTCTATATAGGCAGGATCATGCTGATATTGATCGGATTGTATCTGCTTTCAGCACTTCTTAGTTATGCCCAGGGGTGGGTCATGACCGATATCTCCATGAAATTGACCTATCGTTTCAGAAAAGAGATTTCAAAAAAGATCAATCGTATGCCGCTGAAATACTTTGATGGCACAACACATGGAGAAGTTCTCTCAAGAATAACGAATGATGTAGATACGGTCAGTCAAACGCTCAATCAAAGCATGACACAGATCGTAACTTCCATAGTAACAATGGTTGGTATTCTTATAATGATGTTTTCCATCAGCTGGTTGTTGACAGTGGTAACACTGATAATTCTGCCTTTATCTGCAACATTTATCAGCATTGTTGTGAAAAATTCACAAAAATATTTCAAGCAGCAGCAGGATTATCTGGGACATGTGAATGGACATGTGGAAGAAATGTACGGAAGCCACATTGTTATGAAGGCTTTCAATGGAGAGCAGCGCAGCGTTGAAGAATTTGATGAATCGAATAATGTTCTATATAAATCAACTTGGAAATCGCAGTTTTTATCCGGCTTGATGATGCCGATCATGACCTTTATTGGAAACCTTGGCTATGTAGTGGTCTGTATCCTTGGTGGATACCTGGCTGTACGGAATGCGATCACAATTGGAGATATTCAAGCGTTTATTCAATATGTACGCTCTTTTACACAACCGATCATGCAAATCGCCAATATTTCAAATACTTTACAGCAAACCGCTGCAGCGGCTGAACGGGTTTTTGAATTTTTGAATGAGGCAGAAGAAAGTCAGGAGACAACCGATCCTGTAAAACTCACCAGAGTAAAAGGGAATGTGGAATTCAATCATGTTCGATTTGGGTATTCACCGGATAAGGTCATCATCCATGATTTCAGTGCTGCGATCAAACCCGGGCAAAAGATCGCCATTGTGGGACCAACGGGAGCAGGAAAAACAACCATGGTGAAACTGCTGATGCGTTTTTATGACATTAACAGCGGATCGATCACCGTGGATGGATATAACATTAAAGAGTTCACACGACAGGGCTTAAGAGATAAGTTTGGCATGGTGCTTCAGGATGCCTGGTTGTATAACACCACGATCATGGAGAATATCCGCTACGGTCGATTAGATGCAACAGATAAAGAAGTCGTCACAGCTGCGAAAACAGCCTATGTAGATCACTTCATCCGGACCTTACCCGATGGATATAACATGGTTCTTGATGAAGAAGCATCCAATGTATCACAGGGTCAAAAACAATTATTGACCATCGCCAGAGCGATTCTGGCTGATCCAAGCATTCTGATTCTGGATGAAGCTACCAGTTCTGTAGATACCAGAACGGAAGTATTGATCCAGAAAGCGATGGATGTATTAATGAAAAACCGCACCAGCTTTATTATTGCGCACCGTCTTTCCACGATTCGGAATGCGGATATGATCCTGGTGATGAATAATGGAGACATTGTCGAACAGGGGAAGCACGAAGAACTGCTGACGCGTAGCGGTTTCTATGCATCGATGTACAACAGCCAGTTCGAAACTGCGGAAGTTTTTTAGAGTAAATAAAAGCAGGGTTGATCTTATAACAACCCTGCTTTTTATTTAATAATTAATCTATAACAGAGATTTAAGCTGCTTTACGGCGGGTACAATTCCAGATTCATTATGAAATATCGCTGAACCAATAACAAAAGAATCGGCGCCAGCTTGAACTGCTTCTGGCAGAGTGTGGATATCGATACCGCCGTCCATCTGAAGATAAATATCCCGCTTTTGCTCGTCGATCAGTTTACGAACCTGCCTGACTTTAGGCAGTACAGAGGAGAGAAACTTTTGCCCGCCGAATCCGGGGTCAACGCTCATAACCAGCACGAGATCAACCATATCTAGAACGGAAGTGATCGCACTTACCGGTGTGCCCGGATTGATCACAATACCGGCTTTACAGCCGTGGTTTTTTACATTTTGTATTGTGCGGTGGATATGAGCATCTCCCTCAATGTGAACAGAGATAAGGTTTACTCCTGCCTCTGCAAAAGTAGGGATGAAATCATTGGGGTTTGAGATCATAAGGTGAGCATCCATTGGCAGGCTGGTGATCTGCCGGCAAATTTTTGCGATGGCTGGTCCAAAGGATATATTGGGGACAAAATGTCCATCCATGATATCCAGATGAACCCAATCGATCCCTCCGGAAACAGCCTGTTCAATTTGATCTTTAAGATTCCCAAAATCTGCGTTGAGAATGGATGCATTAATGATCTTTTTCACAAATCTTCTCCATAAATTGTTTCATTAATCTTACTATAAATGAGGTTCAGGAATCACGTGGAATGGGTCTGGTTTTTTCCTGATTGAGTGAAATGATCTGCGGATATCTATAAATGGAATTGGACTCGATTCGTGAACTGAATTTCTTTTTGTAATTAAGAATAGAATCCTGCATTTTCCCTGCTGAGGCAAACCGGACTTCGGGAATCTTCGCAATTGCGCATAGGATAATGTTTTCCAGTTCTTCCGAAATTGAAGGTATCAAAACATGAGGATGAGGCGGTTCGTTCTTTTGATGCATCATGATAAGAATATCAAGATCATCGTGATAGAAAGGTGGATAACCAACGGCAAGGATGAATAAGATGATCCCCAGAGAATACACATCCGATGCGTAGGTGGGGCTGAACCCCTGCGGCAGTTCTGGCGCCAGATAAACCGGTGATCCCCAGATCGTTTTTTGCTTTACAGGAAGATATTTTTTACGGTTAACACGACTGGCTAATCCGAAATCGCTCAAAATCAGACGATTTTCATTCGTAAGCAGGATGTTTTGAGGTTTCAGGTCATTGTGCAGGATCTTCTTGCGATGTAAATAAGCGGCAGCATTGGTGATCTGCAGAAAATGATCCAGAATCTCTTTTTCAGTCAGGATCGTTTTATCAGATAGATATTCACGAAGATTCTTCTTTCCGTAATACGGCATGATGTAATAAAGAGTACCCTCAACCTCTCCATAGGCGAGAATTTCTTGAATACCGGGATGGTGAAGCGAGCGCAGAAGCTTGATCTCATCAAAAAATCTATTCTTTTCCGCAGCAGCAGAGCAGAGCTTGGCTACAATCTTTTCCCCTGAATCTTGATCAAGTCCTAGAAAGAGAAGCGACATACCACCCGTTTCGATCTTCTTCTCAAGAAGGAAACGGTTCTCTAAATTTTTATTAAGGAATTCATTATCTCGTTGTGCCAAGTTCATCATAATCAGGTAAGATAGAAGATAATACTATTCTATATGGATTCGAATGGAATGAGAAACCATAAATGGACGATTTATGTAGGGCTGGCTTTTGGGATAGGAATCTTTATTCTGACCCTGATCGCTGTCCTGTCTATTCCTCAAACCAAAACAAGAGCCATACCAACTGCAGTAATAAAAATTACTTCTTTTCAGCCAACCGCAACAGTTTTCAATGAACAGCAAACAGAATCTGCCGTTTCTGAAGAAGGTACTGCGATCCCCGGTGTATTCGCGCTTAATATGAAGGTACGTGTCTCGAATACAGATGGGGATGGATTAAAAGTACACAACGAGCCAGATATAGAATCGGACACCTTGACAATAGCGGCAGAAGACAGTCTGTGGATAATAATAGATGGACCAATTATCAGCGAAAGCAGAATTTGGTGGAAGATTCAATCACAGGGATCTGGAATTGAGGGCTGGGCTGTGCAGGACTATCTATCTGCTGAATATCAATAGGCTGGAAAAGAGTTTGCCATGAAAATGGATGAAGTAAACACGCTTGCAGTAAAGATCATCGATAATCTTGAGAAGGTCATCATCGGGAAACGGGATGTACTGGAAATGGTCGTCCTGGGATTATTCTGCCGGGGGCATATTCTCATTGAGGATGTACCCGGTACCGGAAAGACCATGCTGGCAAAAAGCCTGGCGATCAGTATGGGCGGAAAGTTCAGCCGTATTCAATTTACTCCCGATATGCTTCCCAGTGATGTAACCGGAATTTCCATGTACAATCAGGCAACCCGGGAATTTGAGTTTCGTCCGGGTCCGGTGATGGCAGAGATCGTGCTGGCAGATGAGATCAACCGTGCCACTCCCAAAACCCAATCCGCTTTACTGGAAGCGATGGAAGAACGGCAGATAACCGTGGATGGGAAAACTCATCCTCTGTCAAAAGGATTTCTGGTGTTTGCCACGCAGAACCCGATTGAATATGAAGGTACTTTCCCACTCCCTGAAGCACAGCTGGATCGTTTCTTGATAAGGGTGCGTATTGGGTATCCTGTTTTCATCGATGAAATGCGCATTCTCGAATCACAAAAACTTTCCCATCCCATCGAAACACTGCAGCCGGTGGTTAAAAATACGGATATATTGGATGCGCAGCAGGCAGTGAAAGAAGTACACGTTTCCGATCCGATCAAGAAATACATCGTAGAAATCGTGGAAACAACCCGCCAGGATAAAGATATTTATCTGGGGGCATCTCCGCGAGGAAGTCTGGGATTATATAGAACAGGGCAGATGTTTGCTATTTTGCAGGGGAGAGATTATGTAACCCCGGATGATATTAAAAAGGTTGCCGTGTGTGTACTGGCACACCGCATTGTGCTGCATCCCTCTGCTCGGATCAAGGATATCAGCAAAGATACCCTGATCGATGAGATATTGGACCGAGTTGAGGTTCCAGTGCATATTTAGTAATGAAGATAAAAAAGAAATTCTACTTTCTGTTCCTCCCTGTTATTACGTTCTTTGTGTTATGGATTATCTTTAGAGATAATCTATTTTTAACTCTATGGACTCTGGTTTTATCTTTAATGACCGCCAGCTACCTAATCGCAAAGATCTCACTGGAAGGGATCATTCTTCAACGGACTTCACGCTTACAAAAGATGAATGTGGGAAATTATTTCGAAGATCATTTCGATATCGAAAATAAATACCCGATATGGAAACAGTGGCTTGAGATTCATGATTATTCCGGAATTTCAGGAAATCCGGAAGAGATACGGGTAATTTCAGGCATCGATGCAAAGAAGATCCGCACATTCAACACTTATACTTTCCTCAGAAAAAGGGGAGAATATGCACTTGGACCGCTGCAAATGAAAGCCGGCGATCCTTTTGGTTTCTTTGAATTATCCAAACAAGTTGAGAATAAGCGAAGGCTCATAGTGCTGCCGCGCATTCTTAACCTTGATCAGTTTGCCCATCTACCGGCATTTCTCAGCGGCGGTAAAGAATTAAAGATCGCTTCTCCTGAAACAACACCATTTGCAGCCGGGGTGCGTGAATACTTTCCCGGTGATTCGCTGCGCCGAATCCACTGGCCGACCACTGCGCGGAAGAATAAGCTTATGGTGAAGGAATTTGACCGGGATCCACAGATGAATACCTGGATATTGATCGACTGTGCCGAAGAAAACCATGTGGAATTCTGGCAGGAAGAACAGATCAGCCATCCCTCCGATTATTGGAGTGTGCGCAGGCAAACACGTTATGAACTGCCATGCAGCACCTTTGAATATGCTGTAACAGCAGCGGCATCGATCACGAAATATTACATCGAACATAATTTTGGGGTCGGATTGATGTCCTCTAATAAGCAAAAGCAGATCCTGGCAACTGACCATGGATACCGGCAGCTGGGCAAAGCTCTGGACACGCTGTCTTCTCTGCAGGCAGATGGAGATGTTCCCTTTGATGTATTTGTTGGGGAATATATCAAGCAGATAACCCGTGGAAGCACGGTCATATTCATTTCAACACTGCATACCAGTGAAGTGGCTAGAATATCTGATCTGGCACTGGCTCGCGGTCTGGAACCGATCTATGTATGGATCCAAAAAGAGTCTTTTGTTGAAGAAGAAAAAACCAGAGTTGATGAATCGGTGATCGAACAGCTAGCCGCGCGTGCGGTACCGGTTTACAAGCTTCAGTATGGGACGGATATCAAAAACAGCCTTGAGAATAGGGTTTTCTCGCAAAGAATCCTCGATCATTAAAAACACCCCATCTCGATCTCCCCCATGTTTTGTATAGGGGAGAAGCATTTAACCATTTCGAGAGTAAAACAATGAAATAAAAAAAGCCTTAAATTGAGTTTTAAGGCTTTCTCTAATTCAATAAAACACTATTTCTTTTCAGTTACCAGTGCTTTCTTCAAGATCTGATTCACATCCTCGACCGGAATGAACTTGATGCTCTTCTTCACTTCCTCCGGAAGTTCGGTCAGGTCATCTTTATTTTCTTTTGGAAGGAAAATTGTCTTCAGACCGGCTCGGTGCGCTGCCAGCATTTTCTCTTTGATACCACCAACAGGCAGCACCTGACCGCGCAGGGTGATCTCGCCTGTCATGCCCACATCCGGGCGGACAGGTTTCTGCGTTAGAAGGGAAACCAGAGCGGTGGTCATGGTAACTCCGGCAGAAGGACCATCTTTGGGGGTCGCTCCGGCGGGTATATGTAAATGGATGTCCGTCTTTTCAAAAAAATTGGGATCAATCCCATAATCTGCTGCATGAGCGCGCACATAGGATAAAGCGGCTTCAGCTGATTCTTCCATGACATCCCCGATGGACCCGGTAATATGGAATTTCTGGCTGCCGGGCATGCGGGAAGCCTCGATAAAGAGAACATCCCCTCCGACAGGGGTCCATGCCAGACCGGTGGCGACACCCGGGATGGAGGTGCGTTTCATGATCTCTTCGCTGGGTTTGAAAATAGGATGTCCCAGCATCGAATGGACATGTTTGACGGTCACATCTTTGATCAGGCGCTTCTTTTCATATTTACGGGTGACGATCTTGCGCAGCACGCCGCCGATATTCCGCTCCAGGTTGCGCACACCGGATTCGCGCGTGTATTCTCGAATGATGGAAAGGACTGCATCGTCATCAAAGGCTACCTCATGCTGCAGCAGTCCGTTTTCTTTCAACTGGCGCGGAATGAGGTAATTCTTTGCGATCTGTAGTTTTTCATTTTCTGTGTAGCCGGAAATTTGAATGATCTCCATGCGATCCAGCAGTGGAGCGGGGATGGTCTCGATCGTGTTTGCGGTGGTGATGAACATGATCTGAGAAAGATCAAAGGCTACTTCAAGATAATTATCGCGAAATTCTACATTCTGTTCAGGATCAAGCACTTCCAGCAGGGCAGAAGAAGGGTCACCGTGGAAATCAGAAGACAGCTTATCGATTTCATCCAGCATAAAAACCGGGTTGCGGGATTCGATACGGCGCAGCGATTGAATGATTCTGCCCGGCATGGCGCCGATATACGTGCGCCGGTGTCCGCGGATCTCGGCTTCATCGCGCGTTCCGCCCAATGAAGCACGGACGAATTCGCGCCCCATGGCAGCCGCAATGGATTTACCAAGAGAGGTCTTTCCAACTCCGGGGGGACCCACAAAGCACAGGATGATCCCTTCACGTTCCTGACGGATGGAATCGTGATACTCTTCTTTCGATAATTCATCCTTACGCTGCAGCCTTAACTTACGAACGGCTAAATATTCCAGAATTCGTTTTTTGACATCTTCCAATCCGTAATGATCTCGATCCAGTATTGTTTTTGCATGTTTGATATCCAGATCGTCTTCTTTTAATTTCGACCAGGGCAGTGAAACCAGCCAATCCAGATAGGTGCGGATCACGCCGTATTCCGCAGCAGCGGTGGGAAGACCTGCAAGACGCTCCAGTTCGCGGCTTGCCATCTTTTCGGCTTCCTCACTCATTCCAGCCTTCTTGATCTTTTCACGAAATTCATTGATTTCAGCCTGCTGCTCGTTGGAATCGCCTAATTCTTTCTGAATAGCTTTCAACTGCTCGCGCAGGTAATATTCACGCTGTACTTTTTCTATCTCTTCACGCGCTTCGTTCTGGATCTTTTTCCCAAGATTCAGCACTTCACTTTCACGCGTGAGGATGCCGACCAGTTTGCGCAGTTTATCGGTTGTGGAATCCAGTTCCAATATCTCCTCGGCGTCCTGTACTTCCATGCGCTGCAGGTTAGCAATATTGTAGACGGTTTGCAGAGGATCTTGCAGAGAATTGATGGAAACAACGATCTCAGCCGGGATGGAAGGCACCAGATCTGCGATCTGACTGAACTGATCACGTACATTGCGAGCCAGTGCTTCAATGCGCAGCCCTTTTTCAACTTTTTCAGGTGCCGATTCTACCAATGCCTTTAGATAGGGCTTGGTTTGGGTATATTTATTAACTTTAAAACGAGTGGAACCCTGCACAAGCAGTCGAATGGTGCCGTCAGGAGCGCGAAACAGGCGGTGGATGACTGCCAGGGTGCCATAAGAATACAGCATTTCCGGACCAGGTTCATCCACACCGGAGTCTTTTGATGCGACCAGACCAACCAGACGATCGGATTTCACCACTTCATCTACCAAGCGGATGGAACGTGCCTGCCCGATGGTCAGCGGTACTGCTGTTTGCGGATAAACCACCAGCCCACGTAAAGGTAGGATAGGAATTTCTTCAGGAAGATCGCTGGAATTCTCATTCTTATCTTCTCTGTTTTCTTCTTCTATCAGGTTTTCATTGTTCATTAAATCTTCCATATTCATTGCTAGAACCGTTTCATTGAAATCTTCTTCTTCATCTGCAAAGAGACCAAGAATTTCTAATAAGTTCGTCTTCCATCGAGAAGCCGGCATGTGCTAATTCACCTTTATCTGTTTGATTTTTGCTTTAGGCAGGGTGATATGCAGAAAACCGTTTTCATAAACGGCTGTGGTCTTTTCTTCATCGATCGGGGTAGGAATTTCTACCGATGAAGAGAAATCACCGCTGGGAATTTCCATTTGATGAAACGCGCAGTCCGGATAGCTTTCCCAGCGAGTACCGTTGATCGTGAGAAGACTGTGGTCGATGTTGATGCTGAAATCAGCAACGTTCATTCCCGCGATCTCCATCCGCACAATAAAGGCATCATTGGTTTCGATCAGATCGGTAGGCGGACGCCAGGCATGCGGCTTGTTGTGCATCTGCCAGTGGGTGATGCGCGCCGAAAATTGGATGGGATCATTCTCATCGAATGGTCGCGATCCGGAAGGGGTTAATTCAATTTGTATTCTATCCATACTTCACCTGCATAATAATTCACCAGCTTTATTTTGCCTTGAACTAATTATAAGTGATATAAGAGTTGTATTAAACAATGATGCGGAGACAACTTGCATGGAATCGTTGCTCCGCATCATCAAAGTGAGGGAAGAAGAGAGATTTATGCTGTTTGGTTAGTAGTGTTTCATAGATAATTGCATTTTTTACTCCACTAGTCTGTGGGGAACCCATAAGGTTCCCCACAGCGCAGTTCACCAAATATGAGGAGGGTTTATTTGATGTTCAGCGCTTCCAATTGGTTCCGGGCTGGACCCGGATTGAGGAGGAGAGATTTGTGCGTTCAATGGTTACATTCTAATAAAGAGAGAGTATTAATAAATGAGATAAAAGTTTGAAATAAAAATAACTAAAGGATGATATTTTACGAATGAATATCATCCTTTGGTCGTATATTAAGAATGTTGTATAGGAAATAATCTTATGGAGTACTCATAAAAAAAGAAGAACCTATGAGTGGTTCATATTTAAAAAGAATATTCGTATCATCAGATTGAATTATGAAAGGAAGAATTCCGGAAATTGTAGTACCACCATAAAAATTTGTACCTTCAAGTAAGCCATCTACATCAGAAACTAACCATTCAGTGTTATATTCAATTCCAAGAGATCCTACAGTTTTAAATTCAAATAAACTTATCGAACATTCTTGATTGGTGGATTTCATGCAAGTAATCTGTATTTGTACGAAAAGGTATTCTTGCCCAGCTTCTGGTTCAATATTGAACATGCTTGCAGATAAAACAATATCATCGGCTGGTCTGGTTGAACCAAGAATTACAAATTTCATGAAATCTGACTCTACTTCAGATCCAAGTGGTGCGGGATTATCTCTTGAAGTACCCAATGGTGATAAAGTGGAAGTTTTTTGTATCGTATCATCCGAGGGAGTATTTACTTTTATATCGGGACCACATCCACATGCTATTATGAAAATTAATAGAATGGAATAAAAAAATATGAAAATAAAACGCTTTTTCATTATCCACCTCTTTATTTCTTGCCCTATAGTATATTAAAATAATAACTAGTACAAGAATCATCAAACTTCTGGAGGGATATTATGCAGCACGAGATCACAAAACCCGGAAAATTATTGAAAAAAGATGGCACATTGGAGCAGGTCGGATGGGCTCGCACCCAGAACCTGGACTGCAACCTGGAAAACACCAATTTTTATGCGCTGAAAGCGTTTCAGCCGTTCCGTATCAAACGCTGGGACTATTATGCCGTGTTCACCCCGCAGCGCTTTTTCTCTGCCACGGTTGCTGATCTGGGCTACGCGGGCAACGTTTTTGTGTATCACATGGATTTTGCCACCAGCAGGCTGCATGAAGAAGGGCTGGTGATCCCATTTGGCAAGGGCGTTCAAATTCCGCGCAACAGCAAAGAAGGAGAAACCTTCTTTGAGAACGATAAAGCCAGTTTGAAATTCAGTGTGGATGGGAAGAATAGACGTGTGGTTGTGGATTGGCCTGAGTTTGATGGCGGGAAGGGCATTTCTGCCGATCTGACAATGCATGAACTGAAAGAACATGATTCCATGGTCATCGTTATTCCCATTGGGGAAAAGCGTTTTTACTACAACCGCAAGACAAACTGCATGCCGGTAAAAGGTGCGATCAAATATGGAGATGCTGAGGAAAAACTGGATGAAAAAAGCAGCATCGCATCTCTGGATTGGGGGCGTGGCGTGTGGGAGTATTCCAGCTTCTGGAACTGGGCAAGCGCTTCCGGCTTTATGTCCAATGGGGATACCATCGGTTTGAACCTGGGCTGTGGTTTTGGCGATATTTCAAATGCCACCGAAAATGCAGTCATTTATAAGGGCAAGGTCCATAAACTGGATCAGGTGCCTTTCAAATATGATAGCAGCGATTATATGAAACCCTGGATTTTCAAGGATAATGAAGGTAGGTTGGATCTGACATTTACTCCCTTCAAGGAGCGAGTGGCAAAGACAAATTTGCTTATCATCGACAGCGAAGTGCACCAGATGTTTGGCAAATACAACGGCTTCTTCATAACAGATGAAGGGAAAAAGATTGCCATCAAGGATCTGATCGGTTTTGCTGAAGAACACCACGCCAAGTGGTAAAAGAAGATAGCGATCAATTATGAGTGGAATTATCGTATATGCGATATTCTTTATATTGATTTCTATGTTGATTGGAATATCAACCTGGGATTATATAAATATTCGAAAACATAAAATAGAAAGCGATAAATATATTGCATTACGAGTGTATATGTCGCTCTGGGAAAAACTTACCAACATTTTTAAAAAAGAAAATGGCGATGATAAAAATATAAATTTACTTGCGCCATGGGAATCTCCCAGTTTTATGAAAAAAGTGAAACAGCGAATAATCCTTGGATGGCTGGTGATCATTCCATTAATTAGTGGAATATTTTTTCTTATAATCAAAAATGATAATAAAAATATAGAAAATTCAATTCCCAAATTAATTCAAAGTTTTGCCAATGAAAACAGCAAAGCCAATGCAGTTGATGAACTAACGGATATCGGAACATATGCAATCGAGCCATTGATTGGAGCTCTAGATGATGAAAATGTGGATATTCGAGAGGGAGCAGCCGAGGCACTTTCTAAAATAATGCTTCAATCTGGATGGGATGTCGATGATTCAATGGTAGATTCGATGCTTCCTGCATTGTATGACGAAAGTCCCATTGTTCGAAAATGGATCGCTGCAGCACTTGGTTATACACAAAATGAACGTACCGTAGAACCATTGATCGTTTTATTAAATGACGACGATCAGGATGTTCGGGTAAGTGCTGCCCACGCTTTGGTCAGTATTGATGATGATCTGGCTGTGGAACCATTAATAAGGGCGTTGGATAACGAAGACCTGGCTGTTATTGCACATGAATCTGCTTTCTTTGTTTTAAGAGGCGCAGAAGGGACAGAAAATATTTTTATCGATGCATTGAATGTATATGGAACAATAGATACTGCCGATGATTATTTAAATTGTGGAAATATTCAACTGGAAGATGCTGCACGGGCATGGGCAGAATTGCATGGTTATGAAATTAGTGCCGCCCTCGATACTCAAAACATTGTAACCTGGGGAAGTAAATAAAAGATGGCAAAGAAATACGAAGGTTCATGGGGTGATAGTTCTTTGTTAAAAGATCTTATGGATAAAGGTGAAGTATATGTCGAGTGCCCGCACTGCGGGGAACACATACAAACATGGTTTACCATTTTAGAGGGAAAATGTTATAAATGCGGGCAGCCGCATGGTCTGGATAATCGACTTGTTGAGGGTGAGCACACCGCCGTTTCACAAAATAAAGAACAAAAATATGCATTCATTAAAAAGATATTCCTTAAAAATAAAGGATGTCTTATCAACATCGAAGCAGCCGGAATACCTGATCTTGCGCGTGAAGGCTTCTATAGTACACCCACAAATATCGTGCTTCTCACCGGGGATTCCGCCTGGGAAAAATTCTCCCCTCCATCCCATACCTGGTGTTTTATTTGTAAAAAATGCAGGTATATCCATATTCTCAATTCACCCAGAGCTCCCGCAGATGCAATGTCTGTCAGCAATTTGTATAGCGTGGAACGTCGGGGATATGATTGGTCTGTATCCTTTATCTGCCAGAAATGTGGTTTTCAAAGCACCAATTTACCTCATCCCGGACTTAAGATGGAAGAATTAAATAGATAAAATAGAATAAATAAAGAGAGTTACAAACAAAAATAGTGAAAAGTTTTACAACTGAAACCATCATTATCACTATAAAAGATTTGATTGGCTTTACGGAAGAACACCATACAAAGTGGTAAGGAAATTGAATGATATTTAATAAAAATCTTCTTTTTGAAAATTCCTTTGATTGCCAATCAAAGGAATCAATTTTTTGTAGAGATTCATTTTCCAATTCTTTGAATGGATAATTCGATCAAAGCTAAAAATATTGCTATTTAGTAGTTCCAACCTAGTTTTTTTACTTAAATCTCTCCAATTATCATGCATAATGTAAATTGCGTTTCCATATTTTAGATTTTCAAAAACTACTAGATTTTCTGAAAATTTTGCTCCAAAATATCTTTGAAAACCACTGGTACCTTTTATGTAATTTATTGGTTTAAATTTTTGCAGAAAATCATATCTACCTTCTGCTGTTTTCCTTTCGATTGAAGATAAATTTGTTCCAGAAAATATCTTTTCTAAGTTTTCTTCTCGTTCTCCAGGTGGCAATATTTCCCAATTAATAAAAATTGTTTTTAAAAATTCTTCACGCGTTGCATTACTACTATATAAATCAGATGCTCCAGTATTCTCTTGTAACAAATTAAGATTAAACAATAAATCATCAATAAATGATGAATCATTTTTATTTAATATTTCAGACAATTGAAATTTTAAAGTTACATTATCATCGCAATCAAAATCATTTATTAACTCAATTTCAATATCAATAAATCTTGGTGGAAAAAAATCTCTTTGATAAACCCATTTTCCAAATTCAACTTCATGAGAACCTTTTGACCAATCACCAAAATTGGGCGTCTCTACATACCAGGTTTTATAATATTGGGGTAAATCCCTTCGTACAATTTCTCTACCAAAAATGTTATAAGAAGAATATCTACCAATATTGTAATCTGGCGAAATTACTTTTGGAAAATTAATTTCGTTATTATTTATCCAAATGTTAAGATGAGAAAAAATACCAGATTTAATAACTTTTTTGTTTATTGAAAGAATGGAAGTAACCCGTAGATTATCTTCTTTAATACTCATTACTTTCAATTCAATGTTTTCAGGAATTTTAAGAAAATTCTTTTTCCACGGTAATTTTTTATATCTTTTCATTTTGACTCCAATATCTAATATAGAGAATGTCTTCTAATATTGGAGGTACAATGGTGACATTTAAAAATATTCGGAATATTACTAATTACCCACTAATAAGATGTTTGTTAAATTATAAAAGAAACAGAAATTTAAACAAGCATTTTAAAAAGAAAATAAGGATGGTTGTTCCTAAACTTTCAAAATCAATGCTATCTTTGTTTTCATCAAAACTATACGGATCGGTGATTATATTTTATAGTAGGGTGGATTGGTACAACTCACCACATGAATTCATTGAAATAAACTTTATTTTTCAGCTTTCACAACCAACTCCATCATTATCGCCATCAAAGCCATGCGGATCAGGCGGCAGAACACGAAACCGGCGATAAGGAATATCATCACAATCCAGATCAGGGGGTGGAGAAGGGATACATACATCCGGATAAGAAGGATCACAATTGGATGTTGGCGCGCTTGTCCTGATGGGTATGGGAGTATTTGTAGGGAATACAGTATTAGTAGGAGTCATTGTATTTGTGGGAAATAGAGTATCTGTGGGGATCAGTGTGTTCGTATCAGTTAATGCCAACTCGGCATAAATAGTTGCCGCGATTTCAGTACGAAGATAGATTTCAGAATAGATGGTCCCAGCAATTTCCGTGTGGTTCGGAATGATAGGTTCATCATCATTGCCTGTGGATCGAGGTGAACTGCATAGACATAGAAGAATGAGCAGGATCGATGAAATGATGATTATAAGAATCCGGTCTCTCTTATTATTCTTAAAAGAAAAATAAATTGACTTAACAAGACTTTCAAAATTACCCCAAATTTCATTCATATACGAACTCTTTGAAATATTTTAGGTATGAATTTTGCTTAACGAATTACGAAGATTGTTCTATTGAAATAGAAGAAGATTGAAACAATGCTCACAATACCCCATGTTGGAAACTTCTATGATTCTGAAAAGTACTATTAACATTATAGAAGTTTGAACTAAATAATCAAGCGGCTATATATGCTGAGATGGTAGGTAAATTCCCAACCTATCTTAATATTTAAAAAAGGAGCGGTTTCATAAAAGAAGGAAACCGTTCCTTTTCTTTATGCAAAATTATTTATAAAAAGCTGTTATTTACTCCAGACTTTCTGCGATCTCCAGCCATATTGCAGAAGGATAATTGTTGAATCCTCCCACCATATACTCAATTCCGTCTTCAAACCAGATCACACTGGCACCGCCATCACCACCATTCGGAATATCTTTCCAACCTTTGTCATCCCAATAACCCTGTGTCAAAATGGCGGGCTGCCCATGAACGGTGACTTCATGGTAGATCTCAGGATTTTGATTGATGTAATTCTCCAATGAATTTGTGCTGCCTTTTATCTGGGAGATATTGATGATCTGATTTCCATCACTGTAATGGAGAATTACCTCCTGTTCATTTCCATTTTGCTGATATTGGGCATAAGTGAAATTCATCCCTTCTGGAAGCACTGTCGCAAATTTCAGGGTGAATGAACTAATATCTTTTACGGTCGTTTCTGACGTGATGTAATCAGGGTCAATTTGATCCTTTTTAGTCGTTTGAACACCGGTGATGCTCTCAGCCAGCTGGACCATTTCCTGCAAGGTCATCCAGTTGTGCGTGGGACTGATCGATGCTGATTGTCTGGCAAAGATGGTGATGTTCATATCTTCCATCTGGACCTCCAAGACCTGGTTTTGAAATCTGCTGCCGCAAATCCTGCTCCCATCAATACTGCCATAAGCATAAAGCCCTGTTCCATTAACTGCACCACCAACGGTTGGATTAGAAGTATACAGAGCTATTTGATCAGGAAGAAGATTCGAGAAAACCAGATCATTGATATCAGGCAGGGGAGTCACCACGCTTTCAAGGATACTGATAGCGGTATCTTGCAGGGTATCTGTTTGCTGGTCAGCCGGATATTGATATTCCAGACACACCATTTTTTGATCTGCCAGATAAGTGGCTTGTTTGAACTGAATATTCTCAGGCAGCCATTCCGGTACTTTGATCGAAAAACCAGCTTCTTTTTCAACTTTAGAAATTGTTGTTGATCCGTTCTGGGCCGGATTCTTTACAGACAGATCGGCTTTTTCGCTAAGGGATTCAGCCAGATGGATCAAGCCAGATTTATCTATTTCTAAAAAAGCTGAATCAGCAGAACTGAACAAGGAAATGGTATAAAGCATTCCATCTTCCTCCCAACGCAGCGACTGCAAGTCGATATCTGATGTCCATATTGCTGAAGTATCGCCGGCATAGTTGAAGTAGGAACCTTTTACATATTCCCCTGTGTTGCCATTGATCTGTACTTCTTCAATATCTGCACTGCTGCCAACAGGGATCGCCTGCAAGGCAGCATCCGTGGTTGGACCTTCATTCAAAAGTAGACTGATTTCTCGCGTTTCACCGATCTGGTAAACAAGGGTGATGCCATCTTTCCCACCCGTTGCACCGGCAAAAAACATCCCTGTTGGTAGATCAATCAATCCCTTTACAGGGAAACTGACCAATTCGCGAATTTCTTCACCTGAACAGTACGGTGTGGGAAGCCCACCACATTGATCATAGAATTCAAACTGACCAGATGTGTTGATGGGGGTAGAAGTAGGCTGCATGGTTCCGGGCGTTATTTCTACCATATTGACCGGTATTGAGGTTGGCAGCGCAATTTCATCTTTATCCCTGATGAAAAAATGAAGGATCTGTTGTGCCCATACCCGTCCTTGCGGCAGACTGGCAAACAATGCCAGAATGATGATTATGGAAAAGATCAACATTCCTCTTACGGTAACCCAGCGTTGATTTTTACCAGACCAGCCTGTTATTTTTTTGTTTTTTAAAATTAATGGATCTTTTTTCATAGATAATATTTTCTGAATACCATCCCATGGATTTTCATTCGTAGGGATCGCTTCATTTGCTAAATCATCCAAGATTCGATGGATCATATTTTTATTCTTGATCATGTCTTACTCCTTTTTTTCAGGACAATCGTGAGCAGAAGAGGGCATTCTCTTTTCTGGTTTTAATGGATAGAGTTTCACCTTTAAAAGTTCCTTCGCTCTATGCAGCCACCATTTAATGGAACTTTTTGGGCTGTCAAGTTCAGAAACCATTTCATCCTCATCCATTTGCAGGTAATAACGCATGACGATCACCGCTCTCTGCTGCGGATTCAGTTGACTTAATGCACTCCAGACCATCTGGCGATTCTCATCGGAAATAATCTGGTCTTCAGGAAGCAGATCGATACTTTGAAACAAAATGCTGACTGAACTTTCAATATCTTCCAAATTACCATTGATGGGAATCAAGCGGGATTGCTTGTATGCAGTGTTCTTAGCAGCATTAATGATGCATGTGAAAAACCATGGTTCAAATGCAGAGTCAGCATTAAATCGTTTGATCTTTTTAGGAAGATCAATAAAAATATTTTGCACGACATCTTCCGCCAGTGATCTATCCTGTACGATCAGATATGCCGAATGGACTGCCTTGAAATAGTAGCGATTCACCAGAAATTCCAGGGCATCGATGTTTCCTTGCTTTAGTTGAACAATTACCTGTTCTTCATCCATAACATCTCCAAATTCAAGTAGTAGGTTGAGGACCCTCAGTATTACTACAAATTTCATATGGAAAAAGATAGGGGAAAATACAAATAAATTATAAATGGTGGATCACTAAAGCAGCAATCAATTACGCGGGCAGAACTGCAATTCTCATACTCTTCAATGGCAATTGTGTGGTGCCATCTCCCAGCACATATTCCCAAACCTGCGGCTCTGCGATGCCGAAGGGCTGCAGAATAGCCGCGGCAGCCCGCACCAGCAGCCTGCCGTAATAGACGTAGTTCACCGATTGCGGATCGAGAGGGATCTGCGAGTGCCAGGCACACGCTCCCGGCTTGCCCAGGGTGAAGACGAGCGGCACACGCTGCCCCAGCCTGGGCGGATGCCCGATCTCCACCATCTGGCGGGCGGCAGTGGCGGCAGGCGAAGCTACTTTGTATGTCTCCAGTTCCTTTCCCATGCGGCGGTGCATCACCAGTTCTTCCAGCGGCACCTCGCCCAGCACCAGCCGGCGGTAGCGCGCCAGCACCATCTCCAGCGCCTGTGGGATGTGCTGCTGCAATTCTGTCCGGTTCGCGGCGTTCTGAAAGATGCCCAACAGGTTTTCCTGCATGCGCGAAATATAGGGCGCCGTGTCGTGCTTGCGGATCTCGACGCCGCGCACCGTGATACTGCCGTCCTGCCTGACTCCGAAATAGCGGTTGGGCACAGTCAGACGGCTGTCAACGCGCGCGGGCAGAAAAGCCACCCAGCGGTAGATGCAGTCGAGCGAGATGGGCAGGGCGGTGCGGTCGATGATGGTGTTCAGCAGCGGCAGAAAGTCATCCGGCTGGTCGCAGCCCGCTTTCTTGATCCAGATCCCGTCCACGTACAGGTGCAGCACTTCGAAACCCAGTTCCTCGGCGGCTTCCTTGGCGCGCAGCAGCGCTTCTCTGCCCAGCGCAGAAATAGCTTCGTGCGATTCGATGCGTCCGAACTTGGCAGCCTTGTAGCCCAGGTAGCCGAAGCAGCATACCAGCAGCATTTTCAGGGTGGAAGCCTGCGCCTTGTAGTAGGGGCGCAGCGTTTCATCGGTCTCGGCGGAAAGCATGCGCTGTTTCAGGGTGATGCGCTTCTCCAGCAGAGGCTTGAGCGTCTGCGGGATGATGCCCGGCGGGAAAGGAGATTTGCCGATCTGGGTGGGAATGGGCAGCTCCGGGGAGATGTTGCAGGTGGTCATGATGCTCGGGTAGAGCGAGACGAAATCGATCATGCCCACGTTCTCGTGCACGCCGCCGAGGGGCTGGTAGACCAGCCCGCCCTGGTCGCTCTGAAGCAGGTCGTAGGCGGTCTTGATCTCTTCGCCGTGCGTTTTCTGCCAGGGGACCAGGATATCGTGGCGCAGGGCAGTCAGCACCTCCATCACGTTGATGCCGGTACCGGGCGAACAGCGCGCGGCATTCTGGATGGGCAGGCGCGTGACGCGTGCCATTTCCAGCGCGCTGGTCAGCTCGTAGTTCTGCCACAGCATGGCGTTGCGGCTGTCGATGTGGCACCTGCCGTAGAGCAGAAACTGCTGTCCGCGGTACACGATGCGCCCGTAGGAGAAGAAAGAACCTTCTTTCTTGATCAGCGGGTCGCGGTTCGGCTCGCGGTTCAACTGCAGTTT
Organism: Anaerolineaceae bacterium; assembly: GCA_963674975.1. Classification (GTDB taxonomy): domain Bacteria; phylum Chloroflexota; class Anaerolineae; order Anaerolineales; family Anaerolineaceae; genus UBA4781. Next base: position 320,116 of record OY771913.1, on the reverse strand, counting down.
GATGCGGTTCTTCTCTGCCAGTTCCAGCAGATAAGGCAGCAGCCACACATCCCCGTTAGTGGTCAGGATGAGATCCGGGTCGTACTGCTGCAAGATGGTGTTCAGGCGGATGAGCGAGGAGCGCGTGTAGCGCAGGGGAATATGGTGTTCCTTCTCTTCAAAGCGCACCAGCAGTTCGCGCGGCGTCTGGCAGCGCGGGTCGGCATCCGCTTCCATGCTCACCGTGCGCAGGGGCACGGGCGGCGGGTCTAGGTCCCACGGCGAATCCAGCACGCTGAGACTCTGCAGCTGCTCGCCGGCATAGGTCACGCGGCAGCGCGCCAGCGGGAAAGTATCGTGATGGACGGCGTAGCGGATCGCCAGCGGCACATCGGCGTCGTACAGGTCCAGATTAGGGAACTGCCTGGCGACGCGGTGCACCAGGCTGGAGAGCGTGCAGGGCTGCACGCTGACCGCCAGCACGGGGATGGCGTCGTGCCGGTACAGGTCCTGGCGGCGGGTATGGGAGTATTCCAGTGCGGCGGGCTGGGAATGCAGGAAAGTTTCTACCTGTTTCAGGAGCGCCGGCGTCCCGCTGGCATAAAAGCTTACCGTGAAAGGCTGGCGCAGGCGCATGCGCGCTGCATCCGCCCCGATGAACCATAAAATGATGCCCCCCTGCGGATTCTCGAAGAGATCCAGCAGCCAGCCGGTGAACTCTGCCATATCATCGCTGTTTCTGCAGTTCTTCCACCTGCTGGCGCAGGCGCATGACCTCTTTATGCTCTTCCAGCAGCATGGAGAGCAGGGCGGCTTCGAAGGGCAGGGCGTGGGAGGCAAACGCAATGGCGGCGGAATGCCGGCGGGCAGCCGCGAACAGATCATCCAGAGCCAGCTGGTCGCTGCGGCGCAGCGCGCGCCGGAAGCTGCTGAAAGAGTCCTGCTCCTGGATCAGGTACTGGTTAGCGGATGGCAGTGTGCGTCCCATGACGGTTCTCCTGTTGGATATAAAGGTAAAAGGGAATAACAGTATTCATACTGTTATTATAGAACACTTGTACTATTTATTCAAGGGAGGATTGATTTTGCAGAGATTAGGAGCGATTTGTATACTATTTTCCTATAGAAAAGAAATCGATGGTTTCTCTTTTTTATAGATGTATTACAAGAATTTTTGTGTAGAAGAGTCAATAATTAGAGGTGTAGAATGTTAACAAATGTATTGTACAAAGTGGTATTTTCAGGGTGCGGGAAAAATAGTTTTATCTCTAATATCTATAATTGGATCTAGTATTCTTACTGTACAGGAACGTAATAGTGTGATTGAGTATTATTGCTCAAGAGATACTTTGTTGGGGATTAATATCTCAAATCCTCCATTTTCTATCTATTGTGGTTCTGTAGTTAACATTCTTCATATCTTCATTACAGCGCTTTTTTTTATGATATTTTTTTTGATTTTATGCTTATTTATGGATGGTATATTGTTTATTATTAATCCAAAAAGAGAGCTGAATAGAAAAATAAAGCAATACTTTTTCAATATTATTTTTAGACCACGAGTAATATATTCTCTTGAAACAGTAGAGAATGGAAATGTAAAAGAAATTTATCTAAAAGTTGAAAGTAACATGTTTAATGGAAAGTTCAGTCTCTCTTTGGATTTCGATGAATTTCGTGCATACAAAAATGCTGATGCAGATCGAAATTTACAAACGCAATTATTGGGTATAAAACCCAATTTGTATAAAAAAGTAATAAGCGGAAAAGATATTTTTCGTGTTAAAGTAGGAGAAGTTAGGGGAGATTATTTATATGTCCTTTTAAATGGAAGTAAATTTTACACTTCAGATAAAACGGAATATATATATTCAATTTATGAAAGTGGAAAATACAGGGGAAAAGTCTTTAAAAAACTTAGCAAAAAATTTAAGATTAATTTTCTGGGAAACGGTAAGATTATGTATGAGTAAGAAGAATAATATATCCTTCTTGTTATTATAGAACTATTATTCTATAATAAGAGCATGGAATCCTCTCAGGCTCTTTCGCTCAACCAGTTCGCCGCACTGCTGCTGCCGCGCCGCCGGCTACCGGATGTATTAACCCTGGCGGCTGACCTGGCGCTGAAGAAGCCGCTGCGCGTTGTGGATGGGGGAAACCTCTTCAATGTGCTCATCCTCAGCCGCATGGTGCGTCAGCGCACATCCAGTGTGGTGGAGGTGCTGAACCGCATCTACATTTCGCGCGCGTTTACCTGCTACCAGATGGAAGCCATGCTGGCGGACCTGGATATCAATCGGGGAGCGCTGCTGGTGCTCGATCTGCTGGGCACTTTCTATGACGAAAATGTGGATGATGCGCAGAGCCGGCGCCTGCTGGGGCGCTGCATCGCGCATCTCAAGCGCTACAGCGCTAATCTGCCGGTGCTGGTGAGCGTATTCCCGCCGCGCCAATCGGAGAAGCGCAAATTTTTGATGGATATGCTGCTGCAGGAGATCGATCATGTCTGGCAGTGGGAATCACCCGAGAAACCGCCCCAGCAGCTTCAATTATGGGGATGAAACGGATATTGCGCGCTATTTTGCAAAATTCTCCAGTTACCTTGACACATCCTTATACCCGGTTATAATTTCATTCGCAAGTGCGCTGGTGCTGGAACTGGCAGACAGGCATGGTTGAGGGCCATGTGCCGCAAGGCATGGGGGTTCAAGTCCCCCCCAGCGCATATTTCATTTAATAACCAATTCTGAGTAATTTGCGCGCGTTGAGGGTGGTTTGCTCTACGACTTGTTCCAGAGGAATTTCTAAAACGTTCGCTACTTCCTGTGCCACAAAGCGCACATAAGCCGGTTCGTTGCGTTTGCCGCGATAAGGGTGTGGAGTCATGTAGGGTGCATCGGTTTCCAGCAGGAGAGAATCGAGAGAGACCTTTTTGATAATTGCGCGAAGTTCATCTGATTTTTTAAATGTGATCATTCCCCCGATTCCAAGGTAAAAATGATACTTTAGGGCAAAATCAAGTACCAGTGGATCCCCGGTGAAAGAATGAAATACTCCCGGAAGTTCTTTTAAAGGTGAGTCATCAGGAAGCTGGCTTAGCCAATCATCAAGAATAGAAAGCATATCTTCTGTCGCGTCGCGATTGTGCAGCAAGACCGGTTTTTCCACTTCGGCAGCAAATTCCAGGCATTCCCTGAATACTTCAATCTGGGCTGCTTTATCGGAAAGCATGCGATAATAATCCAGCCCGATCTCTCCAACTGCTGAAAAATCATGATCCTTGAAGTATTGCTTGAGTTCAGGAAAATTCTTTTTCCCCTGTTCCGCTTCGTGCGGATGGATACCGCCGGCTGCATATAGGGTAATATTCTTATGAGATGCGCATAGGTTAATAGTCTGTATACAGGTAGATAAATTTTCGGTGGGAACAAGGACTGCTCCCACCGAATTTTCTAAAGCTCTTTCGATAACTGCATCCAGATCAGGCTCAAACTGTCGATCGTAGAGATGGCAGTGGGTATCGAAAAGAGGGTACACCTATTTCAAACCCGCTAACTTCATCCCATCAGACAGGATCGCCGGGATGCGTTCTTCTTTGGTTGTTTCGCAGTACACGCGAATGATGGGTTCGGTGCCTGAAAAACGGATCAGCAGCCAGCCGCCATCATCCAGAGAGAATTTATAGCCATCCAGGGTGTTCAGACTGGTAACCTTGAATCCGCCGATCTCTTCGGGATTGGCGTTGAGAATATTGTTGATCTTCTCGGTTTTATCTCCCTTGAACTGGGTATCGATGCGGTCGTAATAATGCGGACCGACCTTTTCAAAAAGAAGCTGCAGCAGTTGAGAAGGGGTTTTTTTAAGGCTCACCATCATATCCAGGAAGTACAAGCCTGCTAAGATGCCATCACGCTCCGGAACATTACCTTTGAAAGCGTAACCGCCCGATTCCTCACCGCCGACCATGGCATCCACTTCAAGCATCTTGGGAGCCACGTATTTGAAACCGACACCGGTTTCATAAACCGGTACATCATACAGCTTGCCGAGCTTGTTCAGCATGCTGGTGGTGGATAGGGTTTTCACGATCGGTCCGCGCTCTTTGCGAACTTCCAGCAGGTAATATGCCAGTAAGCCGTATGCTTGCAGTTGATTGATAAACTCGCCGTTTTCATCTCCAAAGCCGACCCGGTCAGCATCGCCGTCGTTGATCAGCAGGACATCGGCATGAATTTCAGTTGTTTTCTGCAGTCCAACATCGATATTTGGTCGGATGGGTTCGGGTCGCTTCATTTCGGGGAAAATAGGATTGCGCGTGTTGTGGATCTCGATGACTTCGGTGTTTGATCCACCCAGGATGCGTGTAAACCAGCCGGCGCCGTTGCCCCACATGGCATCCACCAGTACCTTGAGACCGGCATTCTTGAGTTTCTCGATATCAACCAGTTTACTGATATGCGTGATGTAATTGGGGGCGGGATCAAAACGTTCGATCAAACTCTCATCTATGGCGGATTTATAGGGTTTAAGTGGGACCGCATCAAGGTTATCGGGGATCAAGGATTCAATTTCCTTCAATCCCTCCGGCGCAATTGCGCCGCCGTGCTCATCACGGACTTTAAAACCGTTGTCGATGGGGGGATTGTGGGAAGCGGTGATATTCACCGCTGCGATCGCTTTTTTATCAACTACAGCATAAGAGATCACCGGAGTGGGGGTTGGTCCCTGGGTGAGGTACACCCGAAAACCTGATCCGCACAGCACTTCGGATACGGCTATCGCGAACTCTTCAGAGAGAAAACGCTTGTCATATCCAACAACGATCCATGAACCTTGAGAAGCTGTTTTCTTCTGGTAGGCAGCAAAACCGGCTGCACACCTGCGCACGTTTTCGAACGTGTAACTATCTGCGATCGTCCCGCGCCAGCCGTCTGTTCCAAAAATGATCTTGGTTGTCATTAAACCTCCAGATAAGATAAAAAATAGATGCGTAATTCAAGTTTGATTATATCAACAGAAGAAAAGCGGAAAAAGGTAAAACTTGTTACAATTTCAAGCATGAGTGTAAAGAAGAAAGTAATACTGGCTGTGAGCGGCGGAATTGATAGTTCAACCGCTGCCTACCAGCTTTTAAAAAGCGGGTATGAAGTATATGGTATTTATCTTGATCTATGGAAGGGCTTTTCGGAAGAAGTCAGTATTAAGCAAAACTCTGATGCGACCATTCAAAAGATCGAGAAACTTTCAAAAGAGCTAAATTTTCCCATCCGGATCATCGATATAAAGGAAGAATTTAGAAAGACGATCGTAACCTATTTTATCGATACATTAAAAAGAGGATTGACACCCAATCCATGCGTGATCTGCAACAAGCACATTAAGTTCAAGGTGCTTTTTGATGTTCTTCAGGAAATGGACGCGGATATCATTGCCACCGGTCATTATGCCCGGACCAGGAAGAATGCGGATGGAAGTGTGTCATTATTGAAGGGATTGGATGAGTCTAAGGACCAATCATATTATCTCTCTCTACTGGATCAAGAAGTGCTGTGCAGGACTATTTTCCCACTTGGAGAGAGTAAGAAGAAAGATGTTAAAAAGATCTATAAAGAAGTCATTGATCAGGAAGCGGATCTCATGGAAAGCCAGAATCTCTGCTTTTTATCCGGATATGATTACCGCACATTCTTGCAAAAATATGCTCCCGAAAGCCTGCGCAGTGGTGAAATCGTCGATACAGCGGGCAATCATCTGGGCGTCCATGATGGATTGGCATTTTATACCATTGGGCAGAGGAAAGGGATCAAGATCAGCGCGAAAGAGGCATATTTTATTGTTAATAAATCCATTGAAGGGAACCGGCTGATCGTCGGGTTTGAAGAGGAACTGGGTAAAGATACGTTTTGTATAAAAAATATTCATTGGATATCAGGAATACCACAAAGATCAGAAAAGCAGTATGCCGTAAAGATCCGCTATAGATCCAAACCGGTACTGGCAAAAATAAAACCGGCTGGTGAAACGGATGTGTTTGAAATAGAATTGAAGAAAAAGCTGCGAGATATTACTCCCGGTCAATATGCGGTGCTCTATTCTAAAGATGCCGTCATCGCCGGAGGGGAAATCTCCTATAATTGAATTATGACATTTCCAGCCTTTCTAATCGGATCATTGATCTCCGTCCTGATCGCTTCGCTTTTCCATCTTATTGTCGATGGAAATCTGGGGAAATACCTCTCCTATTTATTCTTTTCATGGTTGGGATTCTGGGTAGGATATTATGTGAGCAATCAGATCGCGTTCTCCATATGGAAACTGGGAATTCTGGATATAGGTATCAATACCGTTTGCAGTATTTTAGTTTTGTTATTGATCTACTGGATCGATAAAGGTTCAGAGGAGAATCAAGAATCCAAGGAGGATAAATAATTGATCTTTCAATATGAAGAAACCGCTCGCGAAGGCGATCTGGTGGAATTAACCGGTATCAGAAAAGGATATTTCATATTTCGCATAGAAAAAGGAAAGGAACTGCAGACGCACCGCGGCATCATCGCACATGATGACCTGATCGGGAAAGAATGGGGCAGTGAGATCTTAAGCCACATGGATAAACCTTTCTACCTGTATCCCGTCACCTTGAGCGGCATGATAAAGAACACCAGGAGAAATACGCAGATCCTTTATCCGAAAGATATCGGATACATCCTTATCACCCTTGGAATTGGACCCGGGTCAACGGTTATCGAAGCCGGTTCAGGCTCCGGTGGCTTAACGCAAGCGCTTGCTTTTTATGTGGGGGACAGCGGTCATGTTTACAGCTATGAGTGCAGACAGCAGATGATCGATCTGGCGAAAAAGAATCTTACACTGATCGGGCTGCAGGACAGGGTGGATTTCAAAATGCGGGATATTATTGAAGGATTCGATGAGGAAAATATCGATGCGATGTTCCTGGATCTGCCCACACCGCAGGATTATATCCAGCAGGTGAAGAAAGCGCTGCGACCGGGGGGAAGCCTTGGCTGTATTTTACCGACCGCCAATCAAGTAATTCGATTATTGAACGCTCTGCGTCGAAATGATTTCTCATTTATCGATGTTTGTGAGATCATGCTGCGTTACTATCAACCGGAGGAAAATCGATTCCGCCCAACAGATAGGATGGTAGCGCACACCGGTTATTTGATCTTTGCCAGATCAATCAAAGCAAAAGGAGATAGAAAAGAAGATGAGGCGACCTCCATTCCGTAGACCAAGAAGAGTCCCGATCAGACCAATTGCAGAAAGCCGGCGACCGGCACTCCCACCGAAAATCCAAAAAGCCAATCAATTGTTTAAAAGAGGGGAATATGAAGAGGCAGCGAAATTATTTGAAGAAGCTTTTCTGAAAGCGCAAAAGAGGAACGCTCCCTTTGCTCCCAGACTGGCACTGCAGGCTGGCTTTGCATGGCTTAATACAGGTGAAAAAGAAAAAGGTGTTCAGATCATTAAAACCGGTTTTGAGATCTGGATAGAAAGAAAACAGTGGAAAGAACTACGCAAGGGTTCTCGTATCAGTATGAACCGATTGAATGAAGAAGGCTTTTCTGATGAAGCGAAGGAATTAGATCAATGGTTGAGAGATCAGGTTCCCGATTCCATCAAAGATTCAACAGCATGGACAGAACAGGCTTTTCAGATAAAAACGGATACAAAGATAAAGCTCCCTTCGGTCTGCTCTCAATGCGGTGCTCCCGTTGATCCCAAAGAAGTGGAATGGTTCAACGATGTAATTGCGCAGTGTCCATTCTGTAATGTGATTTTGAACAGTGAGAAGTAAATTGTATGCGACTGCAGGAATCTATTTCAATTGAAACAATTGGGTTAAAGATAAAAAAAGATATACCTGCTTCCACATTGGTCTATAAAAATCTGGCTGCTGTTCATATATTAATCCTGGAAAATTCAACCATGGATGTGGTATTAACAAAACGTTCATCCTTTGTAGGGAATCACAAGCTTGAAATTTCACTTCCGGGGGGAGCAAAAGAAAGAAAAGATGCTGATCTCTATCAAACAGCATTGCGAGAGACATGTGAAGAGATCAATATATGCAAAAGTTCAGTTCATTACATTGGCTGTATAGACCCATTCGATACACACTATGGATTAAGGATTTTCCCGTTTATCAGCTCAATCCCCGATTATAAATTCATGCAGGCATCTCCAAATTGGGAAGTGGATGAGATATTCACAATTCCATTATTCTGGTTCCTTGATAAGAAGAATCTGAATACCAAAGAACTACAGGTAGATCAAACCTCAAAGAGACAGGTATACTATTTCAAGGAATATCATGGGCAGGTTGTTTGGGGAATCACTGCTGCCATTTTGAAAGATTTCGTTGACAATATAAAAAAATAGAAAGCGATTTTTCAGCGCTTTCTATTTTAGTGTCATATTGAAGAATGAATTATTTTTTATTCTTCTGATTCTTCTTCCTGTTTACCGTGTTCGATAACTTCAGGTTCTGCACCTTCAGCAACTTCACCTTCAACCTCTTCAACAGGCTCTTCGATAACTTCTTCTTTGACAACTGATGTAATGGCGATCAATTCTTCAGGATCGGTCAGAATTGCAACCTTATCAATAGAGGGCAAATCTTTTACATAGATTGCGTCACCGATTTCTGCCAGAATTGAGATATCAACGGTGATCTTTTCAGGCAGGTCATTCGGCAAGGCTTCTACCTCAACATCAGAAATACCATTCACGATCATTGCACCCAGAGATGCTTCGGCGGGTGACTCCCCGATGAGTTCAATATGTACATTGGTACGGATCTTTTCTGTCAGTGAAACAACCTGGAAGTCAAGATGCAGGATCGTGCCTTTAATGTAATCGATCTGACGGTCTCTGATCAACGCTGCATGTTCTTTCCCATCCAATGCAACGGTAACGATCGTTGATTCACTGACTTTCTTTAGAATGTTGGTGGTTGACCGTGAATCGAGAACGATAGGGGTAGCTTTTATGCTTTTTCCATAAAGAACTGCTGGAAGTTTACCTTCTTGGCGAAGGAGTTTTACTTTCTTTCCAATAACATCACGTTTAGTAGCATCTAAAACAATTTTATCCATTTTCCTTTTGCGCCTCTCACTCTTTGAATTTCTTGAGTTACCTTCGCTGGGAAACCCAATTTAGCAAAGAAAGATTCTATGCGAAAAAATGGAAATGGTCAAGGATAAGTAATAGTTAATTTTAAGAATATCTATTTGAAAAATTTTACGTTGTGATATATGATGAACTATATAATAAAACCCAAGAAGGAGAGAATCGTATGTCAAAAAATAGGTTATTCGCTTTTTGTGCAATATTGGTCGTATTGGCATTAGCATTAACCGCCTGCAAAGCAAAAGCCGATCCCTGGGAGAACATTGGTACAGAAGAAAATCCCATTATTTTTGTAGCTGTACCCTCAGGTGAAACCGAGCGTGTGTTAGCTAGCTTTGAAGCAGTAGCAGATATGGTTTATGCAGACACCGGATTGGTCATTGAACCATTCGTTGCCACCAGCTATGCTGCAGCTATCGAAGCAATGTGCGCGGAAGTTCCGCAAGCACACATGGGCGCATTAGCAACCTTCTCATATGTTTTAGCACATGAAAAGGGTTGTGCAAATGCAGCTCTGGTTTCAACCCGCTATGGTAGCGCTTCATACAATGGTCAATTCATCGTTCGCAACGACAGTGGCATTGAATCCCTTGCAGATCTTGCTGGGAAAACCTACTGCCGTGTTGATGAGACCAGCACCAGTGGTTGGATCATCCCCTCCATTATGCTGAAAGCAGAAGGAATCGATCCTGACACTGATCTGGCAGGTATTGTTGATGCCGGTTCCCATGACGCAGTAGCCGCAGCAGTATACAATGGCGATTGCGATTTCGGAACCACTTATGTGGATGCACGCGCAACCGTGGAAGAAACCTATCCCGATATCATGGATATGACCAAGGTTATCGCTCTCGAACCTGACATCCCGAACGATGGTTTCCAATTCCGCCCAGACTTCCCCGAGGATGTAAAGGCAATTTTGGTTGCAGAATTCTTACATCTCTTTGAGACTGAAGAAGGCGCAGCAGCCATGGACGAAGCCTATCAGTACACCGGTATGGAAGAGCATGATGATACTTTCTACGATGCTTTCCGCCAGATTCTCGATGCGGCTGGTGTCGATTACGCATCATTGAGTGCTGAATAGAGCAAAAAAGTTAGTTTTAGAAAAAAAGAGAAAGGAGAAATTCCTTTCTCTTTTTTTTAATAAGGTTATAATTTTAAAGGGTTTGGAAAAAAAGATGCGGAGAAAGCAGTTATGCTAGAAATTAAAAACCTAACAAAAATTTATGATGATGGAACTGTTGCATTAAAAGATGTAAGCTTCAATGTCGAAGAGGGGGAATTTTTAGTGGTCATCGGATTAAGTGGTTCAGGGAAGTCCACTTTATTAAGATGCATCAACAGGTTGATCGAGCCGACTGAAGGAAGAATAATCTGGAATGGAAAAGACATTACTCATATAAAAGGCGACGAGCTGCGTCATGTTCGTCGTGAGATAGGTATGGTTTTCCAGCATTTCAACCTGGTAAAACGATCTTCTGTATTGAAGAATGTAATGGCTGGAAGATTGGGATACACAAGTACCGCAGCAAGTGTCTTTAATCGATTCAGTGAAAAAGACAAAGAGAAAGCCATACAGGTTATCGATCGCTTAGATATTGAAGATCAAACTCATAAACGGGCTGATGAATTAAGCGGTGGACAACAGCAGCGTGTAGGAATTGCAAGAGCATTAATGCAGGACCCGAAGATGATCCTGGCGGATGAGCCGGTAGCCAGTCTTGATCCTGTTTTAGCACATTCAATTCTCTTGAATCTTGAAAAGCTGAATCAAGAAGATAAAATGACCGTGATCTGCAGCTTGCATTACCTCGATCTAGTTCAGCGCTACGCGAGCAGAGTGATCGGGCTGCGTGAAGGTGAAATTGTCTATGAAGGATTGAAGAAAGATGTTGTGGCAATGACCGATGACCAATTCAAGGAAGTGTATGGTCAGGAAGCAGAGCGTGTTGGTAATGGTCTTGAAGGCACATTAGGTCAGTAAAAGAAGAGAAAATTATGAAAAAACAAAATATGAAAGCAAAAGAACTGCAGAAACCCAGTTTGGTGCCGCCATTTTTCGCTTCTCTCCTTTCTGCAATCATTCCCGGGCTTGGACAATTTCTCGCAAGAGCATACAGTAGAGGAATAATCATTCTTGCCAGTTTTGCATCGATCGGTGGATTATTGGTATGGAGAATTTATGAAAAGGGACGACGATATGTAGAATTAAAAGAAATCATATCGAAAGCTTATAAATTTTCTCCCATCTTGCTTGTAATAACTATATTGCTGGTTCTCCTTTATCTATGGATCATTGTTGATGCATATGCAGCTGCGAAGAAAAGCAACAGAGGTAGTCGGTCTTATGGATCGGGATTGCTGTTTTTTATTTTGGCGATACTATTTCTGTTGGGATGGCAAATTGGCGATATCAATATGGGAGATTTTTTCTCACAGGCAGATGATGCCCTGCCAACCATTGGAAGGCTTATGTGGCCGTGGGAAAAAGCAATTGAACGTCCGGAAGATATTCTGACGATCACTGCGGATATCATTTCTCCATGCCAGGATACAGAAATCCCTGGGGCAGAAGCATTGGAGATCGATCCTTACGTCATTATCTCCCCAACATGTGGAGATCCAACAGAAGTTGATGGAACACCAGGAACCGAGTTCCATCTGGTTGGCGGCAATTTCATGACTGGGCAGGAAATTGAGATCTGGTGGAAAGATCCAAACGGAAATGAGTTCAGACAGCGGCAAGGAGGGGAGTACGTGAAAGTAATGCCGGATGAAGACGGAAGTTTTGAACTCGATATCATTATGCCTTATCGCCTGGTGACTACAACCGTTGAGAATGAAAATAGGATCTGGGAAATTCAAGCCAGACAGCTATTGAGTGTGGGAGAAGCACAGCTCAGTGAAGAATTCAAGCTGGCCATCGAAAAGATGATCGAAACGATCATTATCGGTATGATGGCTACCTTGTTCGGTGTTATTCTCTCAATTCCCATCAGCTTCCTGGCAGCCAGAAACCTCATGTCGCAAAATTTCTTTACCAAAGTAATTTACTACTTTGTCCGAACTATTTTGAATGTAATTCGCTCAATTGAGCCGCTTATTTGGGCGATCATTGCAACGATCATCGTGGGGCTTGGACCATTTGCAGGTATTATCGCGCTTACGGTACACTCTATTGCCGCTCTGGCTAAATTGTATTCAGAAGCAATCGAGAGCATCGATACAGGACCTATTGAAGCGATCCATGCAACCGGTGCAAACTGGCTGCAAACTATCGTATATGCTGTAATACCGCAGATCATTCCACCTTTTGTTTCTTTCACGATCTATCGTTGGGATATCAATATTCGTATGTCCACGGTTATCGGTTTCGTAGGTGGTGGTGGTATCGGTTTCCTGCTGCAGCAGTGGATCAGACTGCTTGACTATCGATCTGCTGGTATTGCGGTTTGGTTCATCGCCATCACAGTAATGATCCTGGATTACGTTAGTGCGGAGATTCGGGAACGGTATAAATAGAGCAGAATACTAATTTAATAATAAAAATGGATGATCCTATTCATTATGTAATCATCCATTTTTTATTATTTATAATCATATATTATATTAAAGGATGATTTTTGAATATTGAAAGAAGCAAAGTGGAAAGGAGGAAGATACGATGTTCATGATCATGTTCGTTCTGGATAATTATGATTATCTTGAAGCAGTTTTGAAAGCCTGGTACGAGTTAGGAGTAGGTGGTGCAACGATCGCAGAAACAAGTGGACTCCATCGCTTTCGAAAGAAAAGGATTCCCATGCGATTCACGTACAGCAATTTATATAATACGGAAGAAGTAGGTAATATTTCTGTATTTGCAATTGTTCGGAATAAGCAGATGGTAGAAGAATGCCTGAAAGCTGTTGAATCGGTGGTGGGTGATTTGAACGAACCGAATACAGGCGTATTTTCTGCATGGCCGTTGGCAATGACTAAAGGAATAAAAACAAAGGAGCAGGATAAGGAATAAGAATGGTCTGGTTTAAATTTATCCTCTCTGCTGTATTGATCACGGCGGCAGCAACGCAGCTGGCAAAATACGGAGATATTATCGCTATTCGTACAAAGATCAGTGGTATGTTCATCGGTGTGCTTTTGCTTGCTGGCGCCACCTCGCTTCCTGAATTGCTTACATCCATTACTTCGATTGGAAAAGGGGAACCCAATTTAGCGGCTGGAAATGTATTTGGTAGCAATACCATTAATATGCTTATTCTTGCATTTGTAAGCATTATCCACTCAAAACGCAGGATCATGCGAAAGGTGGGATTCCAGCATGCTCTGACCGGTAGTATTGCTGTTTTCCTTATTGGCTTGGCTGTTTTTTCGATGATGGCTGACACCAATATTAAAATTGGATGGGTAGGTCTTGATAGTTTGATCATTATCGCTATGTATATCGTTGGCGTACGGATCATCGAGAAGAATTCCTCTCTTAATCCTGAAGTTCCGGAAGAAAAAGAAATTCCTGAGGGAACTCCGCCTTTATGGAAAGGAATTCTTGGTTTCTCCATTGCAGTTGGTGTGCTTATTTTTACTGTACCTATGATGGTAGGCACTGCCGGTGAAATTTCGGAGATTACAGGAATCGGAACAACATTCATCGGTACGGCACTTGTTGCTCTCGTAACTTCCATGCCTGAAATGGTAACTACGTTTGCAGCAATAAAAATAGGAGCCATCGATATGGCTATCGGGAACCTGTTTGGGAGCAACATGTTCAATATGTTTGCGCTCGGCTTGACTGATGTATTCTTTACCTCAGGTCGCTTTCTAGATGTGGTTGATCCGAGCTTTTTAATGGTAGGTATGGCAGGTTTATTAATGACATGTATGGCGATTATTGGAAACCTTGCGAAAATTGAAAAACGCCTGTTTTTCTTTGAATTTGACGCGATCGCCCTGATACTTATCTATTTTGTTAGTATGCTGGTTCTATATCAAATGTAATGCTCGTTTATTGAAGTGAGTTTGATCCATCTGCTTTCACGATCTTTCGAAATGTATCCCAGAGATGAAACGTTTTTGTCCATTGTTCCACCAGAAATTGACCGGCTTTTGTCTTCCAATCATTTTCCAGGGCACGATGACACTGTGGACCAAGACCAGGGCGAGAATGATGACAGAATTGGCATTCAAGAGGAACAAGTCCGCTTGTGTGAAGTTCGCACAGATCCTTTATAAGGAAAGTACATTTATTTTTTGAATAACATTGTAAGGAAAATAAACCTTCACATCCCTTAAAGGCAGGGGAGAGCACACCAAAAGTAAGCTCAGGAGAAACCTCCAGCATCATTCGGGTGGAATAACCGGCTTTCATTGCTAAACGAGCCTGATCCACGCTCCACCAGCCGGGACGATCGCAGTATGAAAGGCAGATCTTACACTGACATTTTTCTGATGGTGGAAACCTTTCTATAAATGATCCGCTTCGATTTCTCTTTCGCATGAATATCTCCACGAAAAAAGGAAAAATATATTACTTTCTGAATTTTATCAAGTAGTAAAGCAAATATTCGACCTTCATGTGGAAAAAAGAATAGTAAAATTCCTTCATCTATGGGAAAATTAGATTCACCAAAAATCCTTACAAGATTGCGCATAGTTTATCTTAAATTGAATTACAATTCACACGGATATTTAAGAATTTTTCGTATTGTTTATGATAGGTTAGGGAAGACAAATGCGGCTCAAGCAGCGGCGGCTATGGCATTTTATGCTTTCTTCTCATTATTTCCATTATTGTTGGTTCTTATCGTTATTGCCAGTTTCTGGCTTGACAATGAAATAGCTTTTCAGAAGGTGGCTTCTCTTGCCACCCAGGTTCTACCATTTGCGCAAAATATGATCGAAACGAATCTTCGTGAAATGATCGGGTTGCGTGGTGCATCAGGATCGATCGGTATTATCGGGTATATATGGTCAAGCTCTTCTTTTTTTACAGCTCTTTCCCGTAACCTGAATACCACCGCACAGAATGCTACCAAAAGGAACTTCTTTCAAAACCGGGCGATCGCTTTGGTGATCGTAATTCTTATGATCGTTTTCTTTGGATTAGCGCTTGTTTCAAGCACTCTGGTGAATGTTCTGCCTCAATTTGGTGCCTTGTGGGATATGATCAACATACAGAAAAGCGTCTTATGGACATATTTATCAAAAATAATCCCTATACTGGCATCATTTTTATTCTTCGTTTTTCTCTACCGCTTCGTGCCGGGGAGAAAATCTCGTAAGAAAAGTGTGCTGATCACATCCGCATTCACATCTATGGGATGGGAAACATCATCACGACTATTTACCTGGATGGTCAGTGAGGGATTTATCCGATATGAAGTAATTTATG
Organism: Anaerolineaceae bacterium; assembly: GCA_963674975.1. Classification (GTDB taxonomy): domain Bacteria; phylum Chloroflexota; class Anaerolineae; order Anaerolineales; family Anaerolineaceae; genus UBA4781. The sequence continues at coordinate 304,587 of OY771913.1, read as the reverse complement.
GATCAATTGGTACGCTTCTGGCTTTATTATTCTGGATCTATTTAATATGCTATATCACTATTATAGGTGCTCATCTCTGTGCAGTTCTGGAAGAACGTTTTAATAGGCAGGAAGTGCTCAACGTAACAAAATAACTTTTTTAAGAAGAAGTAGTATATTCTTTCCACAGATTACTCAAACACTCTTGCAGTTCCTTTTCAAATTCGTGATCCAGTTTACTGGTCAGGTCTTTTTCATTGTCAAAGACCACGTAAGGCACTTTCACTCCTGAAATATCAAGATAGGTTGGGGATTGAGCTGTAAGCTCGTGCCAGTCTTCTTCAAAGTAAAGCTTTTTCAGTTTCGCATCTGGAAGACCATGTTCTAAAATACTATCAGGCTTTTCAGGATTGAATCGATGCTTATTCTTGCGCAATGATTCTTCCCAGGAGACATCTACATATAAGATTGCCGCATTCTGAACCAAAACAGGATCAAGATTTTGAAAGGCAGATCGATAACCGCCATGTTCTTTCCCACGTGAGAATTCGATGATCACGGTTGTATCTTCAATGTCGTCATCACGAAGCAGTTTTTTATATTCCAGACCGATTCTACGGATGAGAAGGTCCCATAAATAAGAGTATTTAAAGTATCCCTGCGGATCTGTATGCAGTCGCGGCTTTCCCATTGCATCTAACAGGTCATCATCCTCGAACCAGGACCACAGCATGGGGAAATCATCAATATGAACCAATTTCCCTACATGGTAGCGTGAAATACGTTCATCAAGTGGTGTTTTATCAAGAAAGCTCATGATCTCACTTTTTCCGGCACCGGGTCGTGCTAATAAAAAGAGTTTATTGAATATTCTATTCTTGCTCATGTTCTTTTCTTACCTCGTGAAGTAATAAATTGTACTATTTGTCCTCGAAAACCTGCCAATAACCTTTATCAAGTTCATCATCTGCCAGGTGAGCATAACGCTGGGTTACAGCGATATTTTGATGGCGTGCAAGACTCTGAGCCAGCTTCAGGTTGCCGGTTGAAAGAAGCACACGGGTGACAAAATAATGCCTGAAAGAGTGGGGCGTAATGGTTCCGACTGCTTCAGCACCCAGAGATTCAATAACGCGCTCCCTGACAATATTTCTACCGGTGGTCGGCGTGATCGGCTTTACTTTTGATCCGGCGCCTTTATCATGCCTGGCAAACAGAGGAAGTGATGTAAGAGGACGTCCTGATGAACCGTCCATATCTGAGCGTGCCTGCAGATAGGTTTTCATTGCCCGCAGAGAGCGTTTAGAAAAGCGAACTATAGCCTGTTTATTGCCTTTACCGATGATCAATGCTTTTCCCTCATTCCAATCGATATCTCCACGACGCAGTCCGCAGGCTTCATGCACACGTAACCCAGTATCAGCCAGGGTGATCAAAAAGGCTTTATCTCGCATTTCGCGTAGTATTATTTCCTGATCTTTCCCGATGGGCAGCTCTTTATTCTCATAATATTCAAGCAGTTGACCGATCGCATCAGCTGGAAACTGAGGAAGTCTGCGACCGGGTCGTCTGGACCGCTGTTTTATCAGTAGTTTTACTTTAGGCAGGTTGATGTCTACGGCTTCTTCAGCTGCCAGAAAGTCATAGAATCCTTTAACTGCCGTAAGGTAGAGCTGTTCTGTTGTAGCTGCGTAATCTTTTAGATAATTGGCATACCAGGCAATGGCATCCGTATTAATGTTCTCAACAGGGCATTTCTCAGGATCGATATTGTTTTTAAGCAGACAATGTTTAAAATTATTGAGAGCATTTTTGTATGTTATGAATGTATGCTGCGATCTTGCCAAATGAACGGTATCCAGATATGCATTGATGGCTGTATCGATGGTGCTGAATTTACTCATTTTTTACCTCTTTCGGTGCACTATCTATATTGAATATATGCTTGCTATAATAGTACTTATCGAAACCATAATATAATTTTAGCATACAATCTACTGCCCTGCAATAAGGAAAACAAAGGTTTTCAGCAAATACAACATATCAATATACTGACATTGATGTACAGGAAAGAATTTTATATAAGAATTAACAAATACACACATAAATTGGTTTGATATATCCCCTCTTTAATAATAGATCATCGATCGTTCCCTGAAATAGATTGAAAAGTGAGAAATATATCGTAAGAATGTATACTAGAATTGTAAATATTTAGAGATAGTGAATTTGGAAAAGTAATACTATACGCAAATAAAGATAATTAATGAAAAATAACTATATTCTTCCCTATGGATCTGGTGAGATTTCCTTTAAAATACCCACAACATCGTCAAATATTGATATTTTTTATCCACCAAAAATTAATGATGTGTATGTAAATGCAGAAGATGTATATCGTATCTTGCAGGAAGACAGGTTCGATGTACCTGAAAATAGCAGCGTTGCTGTTGCTGTAAACGATAAAACCCGACCAATGCGCTATGATATTCTATTGATTCCCCTGCTCCATTATCTCAAATCAAAAGGTATTCCGGACCGAAAGATCACTATTTTTATCTCAACCGGCACCCATTCACCAATTTCTGCGGATCAATTTAATGGTTTTATCCCTTCAGAAGTTATTGAGAATTATCATATTGTCTGTCATGATTGTGATGCCCAAGATCACTTGCAGCATCTTGGCACGACATCCAGAGGAACACCCGTTCTAATTAATAAAGATTTTTACACTTCTGATATCAAGATCACCCTCGGAAATATCGAACCACATCATTTTATGGGTTTCTCTGGAGGGGCAAAGACTGCAGGAATTGGACTGGCAGGGCGAATAACGATCGAAGCCAATCATCACCTCCTGCTGCAGCCTGATACGGTATCCGGTATATACGAGAAAAACCCCATGCGGCAGGATCTGGAGGAAATTGGTGATTTTATCCAAATTACCGCTTGTTTGAATGCGGTTATGGACTATAAAAAGAACGTGCTGCGTGTTCTCTGGAATACCCCGCGTGCTGTCATGCAGGAAGGAATTCCTGAAAGCAGGAGATTAACGCAGGTAGCGATTCCCCCACTCTACGACCTGGTGATCACTTCTGCGAATGGTTTTCCGAAAGATATCAATCTCTACCAGGCGCAAAAAGCCCTGACCAATGCCTGCATGATCTGTAAACCCGGTGGCAGCATTCTACTGGCGGCAGAATGCCGTGAGGGATCCGGAAACCAGAAGTATGCAGATTTTATGAAAGATAAGACCAGTTTCAATCAGGTTCTTGATGAATTTGCGAAAGTACCCTTCCAGATCGGTCCCCATAAAGCATATTTGATCGCGCGTCAGGGTTTAAAATACTCACTTTATCTCAAATCTTCAATGCCTGATGAGCTGATTCACCAGCTGCTGCTGTCTCCCGTTCGCTCTATTCAGGAGTTTCTGGATGCCTATGATTATTCTGGCATGAGAATTGCAGTTCTACCCTATGGAGCTTCTACTGTGCCTTACTGGGACAGAAGCGATTCGATATGAACCGGGTTATAATTGAAGGACCATGAATCCAGGAACTGGAGATTCGATGAATAAAACAAAAGAAATAATTGGAAATACGACTGTTGACCCTGAGGTAATTCTTACCATCATACGCATGGCAGCTCTGGGCGTTCCCGGTGTGTGCAGAACATCATCTGGACCCGCAGGAATTGACGATCTGGTAAAAAAGTACTATTCAGAAGGCGTCAAGATCGACGTGGAAGATCATACAGTTTATATTGATATCTACCTTGTACTATACCGTGATGTTGATCTGCGAGATACTGCAAAAAAGGTCCAAAAAGAAGTGGAACGCTCTATTGAAGATATGGTTGGCATGAGTGTTGGTCGTGTGGATGTTCATATCGAAGATATCGAATTGAGAAAAAAAGAAACAGCGTAATCTAAATGAAACCGAGAACAGAAGCCAGGGGTTTAGCACTGCAAATTCTCTATGAATATGACCTTTCCGGACATCCGGTGGGAGAAATATTATCCACCCGTCTTCGTGATGAACCAAAGGATAAGTTAATGGTCGAATTTGCCAGGCAGATCATCAGCGGTGTAACTCCCATCAGCGCCAAGCTGGATGAAATGATCGCTGAAAATGCCCCTGAATGGCCGCTGGATCAAATTTCATCAATCGATAAAAACATCATTAGAATAGCAATGTGGGAATTTGCAGTTTCTAAAATAACGCCAATAAAAGTAGCCATCAATGAAGCCGTTGAACTGGCAAAAGTTTATGGATCTGACTCTTCCCCACGCTTTGTAAATGGTGTTTTAGGAAGTCTTTCTACGCAGGTAGCGAAAATCTCGGCTATGTTTAGAGAGAACCCAACCCGGTAAGAGAAAACTTAGGGATAGATCATGAAATACCATATAAAAATTTCACATTTCTTTATTCTTTCACTTATCGCCGGACTGCTTCTTGCAACTACTGGCTGCAGTACCTCAAATCATGGCTATTCAGCCGATCCTGTGTATGCAGAAGTGGTATTTGAAGCAACACTGCCGCAAGTTCTGGATGAAAATACCGGCATTCAGCTTGAAATTCTAGATGAAGTCAGCTGTTTGGACTTTAACCCTACCTTCTACGATATGAGTTTAAAGGGAGAAACAACATATTTTGTACGAATCCCCCTGCCCATTGATTCGGTGGTCAAATACCGTTATATCCTGAATACTTCTCCTTCCGTTATCGAAAAAGATATTGATGGAAATGATGTCCTCTATCGTATGGCTTCGATCGACGAACCTAATATATTTCAGGATACCGTAGCCAACTGGAGCAATTCAGCGGCTTCAACAGAAACCGGAACACTTAACGGGTATATTGTAGATGCGACCAGCAATATTGCTCTTCCTTCGGTTCTGGTAACGATCGCAGGAAATCAAACTTTTACCAGCACGGATGGATCTTTCACCCTTGAGAATATTCCTGTTGGCGAACATAATCTGGTAGCCTACCATCCAACTGGCTCCTACCAGGTATTTCAGCAAAAAGCAGTGATCGCAAGCGGACAGCAGACACCAGCAGTGTTTGGAATGCAGCCTGCTCAACTGGTAAATGTTAGTTTTTATGTGAATGTCCCTGAAAACACGATCAAAGGCGCTCCAATGCGTCTACTTGGGAATCTTCTACAGCTGGGCAACACCTTTACCGAGATGGTTGCAAGCTGCAGCGTGCTGGCATCACAAGCACCAACCATGAGTTATCAGGAGGATGGTTCATATTTATTGATCCTTCAGCTGCCTGTGGGAGCAGATATCCGCTACAAGTATTCTCTTGGTGATGGGTTTTGGAATGCAGAAAGAAAGAGCGATGGAAGCTTACGCATACGCCAGCTGGTAGTACCTGAACATGATGTGATCATCTACGATACGGTTGCCACCTGGCAGGTAAACAATGAGGGTCCCCTGACCATCCGCGTAAAGGTACCTTCTACAACGCCGGCAAATGAGAGCATTTTCCTGCAGTTGAATCCCTATACATGGATGAATCCCCTGCCGATGTGGGCATTAGGAAATAATGAATGGCTGCTGACCATTTACAGTCCTCTGGACGTAATTGTGAATTCCACTTACCGCTACTGCCGGAATGAGCAGTGTGACGCATCCGATGGCATCATTGCCAGCACCGGAATATCTGTTTCGGCGATCACATCCATTTCAGGAACGATTTCTGATGAAGTCCTGCAGTGGAGTCTGACTATCCCATCCTCTAACTAGATTGCAGGTAAAAAAAAGGTACAGGTATCAAACCTGTACCTTTTTCTGTTTAATTTTATTTACAGGGCTCCAATGAACCCTGTATTTTTATTCTATTTACTGCCTGAGAGAGATTTTGCTCTCTTTTTCAAGGTTTCACGCAGGCTGTTCACATCTTTGTCGATGAATTTTGAGGTGACAAAGAAGAATAGACCGCAGAGTGCCCAGGTGCATGTGCAGATGATCAGAATTGCCGTCCCCCGCGGATACGGGTTTCCCGCAGCTCGCAGAGCATCAGAGATGACCCCTGTCATTAAAGGTGCCAGTGCAGCGCCGCTGGATTCAATGAAGTACTGAATTGCGGTTGCCGTACTGCGCATTTCAGGCAATGTGATGTCGTTTACGATCGATGTCACATTCGGAGATGCAAATGGGATAAAGAGTGCGGTGATTCCCAGTAAAACGGCAAACAGAGTGGGATTGCCGATCGGTACATTGAGCGTGAAGTAGAGGAAAATCGCACCCAGAATGACACCTATCATAGCAACATAAACCCGTCCTTTATTGGTCTTGGAAAAGAAGTGATCACCGATCATACCGCCCACTGGATAACCCAGAGCCAGGATCAAAATAGCCGGAATCATGGTCAGCAGGACTTGCGTATCGCTGTAGCCTCTTTCTTCACCCAGGTAAAGGAAAATGAATGCAACAATGGTATTCCATGGGAACACGCCAAAAAATCCCTGCAAATACATGAATATCAGGCTTGGTTTTTTGACAATTTCTTTTACCTTGCTCCATTCAAAGTGGAATTTCTGCAGTTCGGGAACGTCTTTTACATTTTCCAGTTCGGGCTCACTTCTTCCGCGTGGAATGTCTTTAACGAAGAAGAAAATAATAAGTGAAAGGGCAATTCCCAACCCACCGGTGATATAAAACACTTTCCGCCACCCCATGCCTTCTGCAACGGTCATGGAAATCAGCATACCTATCATATACCCAATAGGCATAGTCAACTGCAGCAATCCGTATATCTTTCCGCGAACTTTGGGAACAAAATAGTCTGCGATCAGGCTGTATAAACCCGGGTAGCTGGAATCATCGATGCCGGTAGATGCGCGTGAGGCAACAAATAGAGGAAAAGTAGGTGCAATTGCACTTAACCAGGTTGTGGAACCCCAGATAAGGGCTGCCAGAGCCAGAAGTTTGCCGCGGGAATAACGGTCATATAAGTATCCCCATACCGGATAAAATATCGAACCAACGATCAAAGCGGCGGTTGCAACCGATCCCCATTGTGTATCCGTCAGACTGAATTCCGAGATGATCAAATTTCCCATAGGATTGATCAGCAGTTTATCCGTCTGATGCAAGAGCATAAACGAAAAGAAAATGATCACAAGAAATGTTTTATTTGAATATTTTACGCTTTTTGCTTTTTTCACTTCTTTCTACCTCCATGTTTTAGTTGTACATTTAGAACACAAGCGATATATAATACCCACTTCACTGTATTTTATAATAAACTATGAGAAAATGGGATGTCTTTTTTATAGAAATATGACTTATTCTTCTTAAATAGGCTCATAAACATCATGTCAAATAGTTTAGTGAATGAATTTCAAAAGAACGTTTCCGCTCTTTATACAATTCCTCCAAAACCCGCAGAGTATTTGCCATTTCCTGCCTATCTATCCCCCACTACATTGGATTTTTTCAGATCTCACAACATCCGCTCACTGTATACCCATCAAGTACAGGCTCTCGATGAGCTGAATCAAAATCACCATGTTGTGATCACAACCGGTACCTCCAGCGGGAAATCACTTGTCTACCAGACATCTATCATGGAAGAATGGATGAAAGACTCCTCTTCAACTGCTTTGCTGCTCTACCCTACCAAAGCATTGGAAAATGATCAACTTAACCTATTTAAGGAAATGAGTGATTTTATTTATAAAAAAGAGCCTGAATGTCGTCTAAATGCATTTATATATGATGGAGATACAAACTCACAAAAAAGAACAGCTATACGCAATAGCGCATCAATTTTATTAACGAATCCGGATATGCTCCATCTGGGATTAATGCCGCATCATACAGGCTGGAAGCGATTTTTTTCCAACCTAAAATTTATTGTGATCGATGAGATCCACATCTATAAAGGTGTTTTTGGCTCTCATTTTGCAAATGTGATGCGCCGCTTGAAAAGGATTTTGGAGTTTTATGGTTCCAATCCGCGCTTTATCTGCACCAGTGCTACCGTTCATGATCCAGCATCATTTGTAGAAAAATTGCTTGAAAATCCTTTTTCTCATATCGATGAAGATAGATCGGCACATGGCGAAAAAAAGATCTATTTCTACAACCCACCCATTATTGATGAAATATTGAATGTGCGCAGAGGAATTCTAGAAGAAGGATTGAAGATCGCTTCAATTTCTATAAAAAACTCTTTGCAAACACTGGTTTTTGTGCGTACGCGCCGGTCAGTGGAACTCATTCTACGCCGCTCGAAGGGTATTTTCCCTCACGACAGCATGTTGGGCTACCGAAGCGGATACCTTGCTGAAGAACGCAGGAAGATCGAACAAGGATTGAAAAGCGGTATAACATCCTGCGTGGTAGCTACCAATGCGCTGGAATTGGGTATCGATATCGGAGGTATGGATCGGGTGATCCTGCTGGGTTACCCTGGAACTATTGCCTCTTTCAGACAGCAAATTGGTCGCGCGGGGCGAACTGCAGCGGATTCTTCGGCTGTTTTTGTGGCTTCCATGGACCCATTGGATCAATATTTATTGAATAATCCTGATTTTATTCTTGAAAACAGCCCCGAGCAGCCCCTGATAGACCCACAGAACCTGCTGATTTTGTTCAACCAGCTGCGCTGTGCAGCTTATGAACTGCCTTTTCATGAAAATGATCATTTCGGCGCTATTTCTGTGGATCTTCTCAGGAATTATCTGGATGTTCTCTGCGCGAAAGGTGACCTGGTGGAGAGAAATGAGTGTTATTTCTGGATAGGAGATGATTATCCGGCAGCTGATATCTCCATTCGCAGTATCTCCACTGCTCCCTATGATCTTCTCGTACAAGGAAAAGACAGCTTGCAAAAGATCGGAGAGGTGGACGGAGAAAGCGTGTTCTGGATGACCCATCCGGGTGCCATCTATTTACAGGCAGGAGAAACCTATCTGGTCCAGGATCTGAATGTAGAAGAACATAAAATTATCCTTGAAACCGGCAATTTCCCTTATTACACCAGCCCAAATGAGCAGCAGGATATCGAAATTCAAGATGTACTGGAAAAAGACCCGCAGCAACAAGCCAGTTTTTCTTACGGAAATGTACTGGTGACCAGCCAGGTGGTTGGATTTGATAAGGTTGACTGGCAGAGCAATGAGGTGATCGGCTCTGAATCACTCGATCTGCCTTCCTCGGAATTGAACACGCAGGCTTTTTGGATAGTTATCTCTGAGAAGACTGTTGAAAAACTTCGAAAAGATACATTATGGTACAGTGATCCGAATGATTACGGAGAAAATTGGGAGGAAATTCGCCAGCAAGTGCTGAAACGTGACGCGTACCGCTGTTCTCTTTGCGGAAAACCAGGCAGTCCTGCACTTCCGCTGCATGTACACCATAAAAAGCCCTTCCGCGCGTTTTCAGATCCTGCAGCCGCTAATCATCTGAGCAATCTGATCACGCTGTGTGAGCCCTGCCACCAGCGCGTGGAACAGGCTGTACGCATTAAATCAGGGTTAAGCGGCTTGGGATATGCTTTTTCTCATCTTGCGCCTCTATATTTGATGTGCGACCTGCATGATATGGGTATTTTTATCGAACCGCGCTGGAAACCGGCAGGCTATGCACCTGTGATCATGCTGTATGATGCTTTTCCGGGTGGAATTGGGCTGAGTGAGGCTTTATATAGAAAATATGCGGATATTCTGGATGATGTGCGTTCGGTGATCGAGCACTGCCCCTGTAAATTGGGCTGCCCGGCGTGTGTTGGACCGGTCAATCAGGAGTTTGTGAACACCAAAGCAGCCACCCTGGCACTGCTGAAGGAAATTATTAAATAAGTTGTTGTTAAAGGGAATTATGACAATAAAAACGAAAGTCATCGATCAATTTCAGGCAAAAACCGAAGATGGAAAAATATATACGATCTTGGTGCTTCGAGATTTTATAGTCGGATATAATCCCAAAAATCCGGACGCTGAATATCCGGGTAAAACCGAATATCGAACCGACGAGAATTACCATGTAGATCCAATTAATTATTACAAATTCAGGATTGTAGAGACGGGTGATATCGTAAGAAGGATAGAAAAAGATTGATTGGTCTTCTCCCCTATACAAAGCATGGGGGAGATTAGAGAGGGGCGTTATCCCGGGCGAAGTCGAAGGATATCATCCAAAACTGAAATATCGCCGCCATAGTCCTAGTTGGCATTCTTCATTGACTGAGTTCAGTAATTTTTCTATGTTTCAAAGATGTGATTAGAGTAACAATTCATTTAAACTAATGATTTTACTGCCTTTACTTTCATAATAGCGCAGCATTTCGTCAATCTTCCTTTTATCATAACTGGTAATGCAATCTGATAAGACATTAACGCCATAATTTGCTTTGCATAAGTTGTAACAGGTTGATTTAACACAGGCAACAGCATCTGCTCCTGCTATGTAGAACTCACATATTTCATTTTTATTAATAAAGTCTGTAAATTCTTCACTGGTTAATGCATTTCCTTTGTATTTTGTAAAAATATTTTTTGATACTATTTTCAAGTCTGAAGCTAATTCAGACCCACGTGTATTGGGTTTAAATGTCCTCGTGCCGGCTGATAAATTTTCATGCCTTATATATATAACATAAATATCATTATTGACTGCCCAATCAATAGCTTCATTGATATTATCAATAATATCCTTGTAATTCTTTGTTATGTCTTTTTGAATATCAATTATTACTAAGGCTTTTTTCTGCATAGTGTCTCCTCCTGATAGGTTGATTGATTTGTTTGCTTTATTATTGTATTGTGTAATTGTTGACAACAGTATGGCAATAATCTTTAATATTAAAAAGAAATATTAAAAGGTGGCTATCAGATGAAAGTTGACCGGCTTGTTAGCATTATTATGCTACTCCTTGATAAAGAGCGTATGGGCGCACAGGAGTTAGCAGATATGTTTGAAGTTTCACCCCGCACAATCTACCGCGATATAGACACTATCGACATGGCGGGTATTCCTATTCGCTCAACATCGGGAGTGGGCGGCGGTTTTGAAATCATGCAGGAATACAAGATCGATAAAAAGGTTTTTTCAACTGCCGACCTTTCCGCTATCTTGATGGGGCTTTCCAGTCTTTCCAACATGGTACGAGGTAATGAATTGGTAAACGCCCTTGCGAAAGTCAAGAGTTTTATCCCTGCCGACAAAGCGAAAGATATTGAATTAAAAGCAAATCAAATATATATTGATTTAAGTCCGTGGATGGGCAACAGGAACGTACAACCATATCTAGAAATTATCAAAACAGCTTTGCAGGAAAGCAAGCTGCTTTCGTTTGATTATACAGATCGCTACGGAAATAAAACTGCACGTACAGCCGAACCGTATCAGCTTGTATTGAAAAGTAGTCATTGGTATTGGCAAGGCTATTGCTATAAAAGAAATGATTTTCGCCTATTCAAACTATCCCGCACATCAAACTTACAAATACAAGAGGAATCTTTTTCGCCACGAGATTATGAAAAACCGAAGTTAGATTTCGATGATATTTTTGCGATCATGCAAATAAAAATTCGTATTCATAAATCTGTCATGGACAGGGTACTTGATTATTGCACCTATGAACACTTTTCGCCAGACGGTGATGAACATTACATTGTTAGTTTTCCTTTCATAGAGAACGAATACTACTACAATATTCTTTTCAGTTTTGGGGATAGATGCGAGTGTTTAGAGCCGTACCATATCCGCATAGAAATGAAGCGTAAAATTCATGATATAGCTACCTTATACGAAAACTAAAACAAGGAGTCTATTCTCATATTCACAATACTCTCCGGCCAAATCGCGAATATTTATTGTAAAATAGCATTAAAGTTCTATGAATAAGCTACTGGACCAATTGAAAACCCTGGGTGTGGAGCTGGGGAAAGAGAAAAAAAATTTCAAACAGCGGGAAAAGATCGACTTGTCTGCTGTTTTGGGCGGAGAATGGATCGAAACACCCTACGGCAGAACGTTGCATATCCAGAAAGACCTTGATCCCGGCGCGCTTCAGGGCAAAATACCCCTGAAATGCACCAAAATCGAAAGCAATGTGCTGGACCTCTTCAACATTTCTCATGTTCTTGAAGAATCTTCCCTTTCGCCCACCCAAATTTGCTTCTTTGATACAGAAACCAGCAGTTTGAACATTGGCAGCGGCGCTTTTGTGTTTTTAACCGGTTTCAGCCACTTCATGGAAGATGGCAGCGTGCGTGTGGACCAGTTCTTCCTGCCGCATCCCTCCGAAGAAAAAGCTTTTATTCATGCTGTACAGGAATTTTTAGCGCAGTATTCTATTATTTCTTCCTATAACGGAAAAAGTTTTGACGTGCCCATGCTGCGTACGCGCTTTATTTTGAAAGATATGGAGGATGATGGACTTGACAAAATGCATCTGGATTTGCTTTTTCTAGCGCGCAGCCTATGGAAAAGACGACTGGAATCCTGCCGGCTGGTGGAAATCGAGGAATCTATCCTGCATTTCAGCCGTTCCGGGGAGGATGTACCGGGCTGGCTGGTACCCATCGTGTATCAAGACTACCTGCGCGAAGGAAAAGCGGAGCCGCTCAAAGACGTCGTTTATCACAATGCCCAGGATGTGATCTCACTGGCTGCTCTATTCAATGTGGTTCATGCCATGTTGAATGATGAAAAAGACGTTTACAGCATCGATAATGCCGATGATTTTGCATCCCTGGGCTATTTATATGGGAAATTGAAGCAATTTGACTTGTCAACATCCTATTTCAGGGCATATTTTTCCGAAAAACATAATAACGCATCGCCAGAAGTGATGTATGATTATGCCTGGCTGCAGCGCAGACGTGAAAACTGGCAGGAAGCGGTAAATTATTGGCTCATGGCAGCACAAAAAGATCACTTGCCGTCTATGATTGAACTTGCGAAATACTATGAACATCAAGAAAAAGATGTACAACATGCTTTGGAATGGATGAATAAGATCAAGGATTGTGATATGCAGGTACAAAATGATACTAAAGATGATCTGACGAAAAGATCACTTCGTTTGAAACGAAAGGCAGAGAAAAATGACAAAAATTGACGATTTTACCAGCGTGTATGCCGCCTCCGGGAAATTGGATGGGGAGATGATGAAGAATCTGCTGGAATCTTTTGAGATCGAATGCGTTTTATTAGGTGAAAGTGTTGGTTCAACATATGGATTGACCGTTACACCGGTGGGGAAAGTAGATGTTATGGTGCGCAACGAAGATGCTGAAAAAGCCAAACAGATCATAAAAGAATATCAAAACGGACAGCTGGAAGAAGATTAGTCGAGGTTTTTTAGATCATCCGGTATATCAATATCAAGTAATATACGCTCATCTTTCCATGGAACACGTTGAATGTGGTGACTTTTGAACAATTTCTTGCCGCCTTCCTCTCCCTGCAGCAGAAGAAAGTCATAAAAGATCTCTTTTTTGAATAATACCGGATTTATTACCTGTTCCCCCACTACTGGTGCAGTAATATTCGCACTTGTTTGACTCCCGGTTTGAAGAACTGCCCTGATCAGGTCAGGTGTTAGATATGGTTGATCGCAGAGAAAGATCATCACCCCCTCAACATCCTGTGAAACTGCGTTTAGACCAGCACGAATGGAACCGGCTTTGCCTGTTTGCCAGCCAGCATTTACAACTATACGCAATCCTCTATTATTTATTGCACTTTTGATAATCTCAGCCTGCGCACCCAGCACCAGCACGATATCTTCGATTCCACTTTCCCGAATACAGTCAAGGGTATATTCAAGTAATGTCGTCCCATGCCATATCAGAAGTTGCTTGGGCTTTCCCAGGCGTGATGATTGACCTGCTGCCAGTACGACTGCAGAGATATTTTTACAGTTCACCCATGCCCCGCAAGATCATTTCCTGCGTAACCGGGAATTCATTGAACCAGATACCGGTTGCATCATGAACCGCGCTGCAGACAGCCGGCGCAAAGGGTAAATAAGGCATCTCACCCATGCCGCGTGCTCCATTCGGTCCCAAAGGATCTGCTGTTTCAACGATCAGAGATACTGTTTCTTGTGGAATATCTTTGATGGTTGGGATCAGGTAGGTAGAAAGACCGGTTGTCTTGGTCACGCCCTTTTCCTGAATGAATTTTTCCATGCTGGCATATCCCATCGCCTGAACCACGGCACCTTCGATCTGTCCTTTTACCTGCAGTGGATTGATTGCTTTTCCAACATCATCTGCACAGATAACGCGTTTGTAGGTGGTTTCACCTGTGATTTTACTTATTTCCAGCACAATCGCTTCAGCAGTATATCCATAGGCGAAATTTGGATAACATTCTCCTGTTTCTGGTGCCAGAGGAGTGGTAGAAGGCGGAATATAGGTAAATGTGGCTTCTGCGGGTCTTTCTTCGGCATTCCATTTCTCCAATGCTGCTTTTGCCGCTCCTATAATTGAATTCCCTGCCATAAACGTCATTCTTGAGGCAGACGCGCTGCCCGAAGAACCAGTTTTTGAGGTATCCGAAGCGACCAATTCTACTTTTTCAAGGTCAACATTCAATACTGATGCAGCGAATTGTCGAAAAGCTGAGTGTGCTCCCTGCCCTACATCAGCACCGGCATGGCTTAATATAACCTTTTCAATTTCCTTGTCCCCATGTATTTCTACTTTTGCCCAGCAGTTTTCGTTTGAACCAAAGGAAAAACCCACATTCTTATAACCTGCTGAAAATCCAATGCCAATACAGGTATCCGGGTTATTGGATCCTTTACTGCCTTCATATTTCCAACCTGCCTCGGTTCTCTTCCAGCCGGCAGCCAGCGCACATTCTTCCATCACCTTTTCTATACTGATCCCCTTGGGTAAAGCGGTCCGCACCGCGGTTGGCTGACCCTCTTTGATCGCATTTCTCATCCGCAATTCGACTGGATCGATTTTAAGTGCGTCTGCCAGCTTATTCATCTGCATTTCGACCGCATAACAGCCTTGCGGTCCGCCGAAGCCTCGAAAAGCTCCATTGGGAATATTATTAGTATAAATTGAATAGGAATCTATTTTCACATTTGGCACAAAATAAGGTCCGGTTGAAAGCAGTGTTGCGTTCCCCTGGACTTTTGTGGATGTATACGCATAAGCACCAGAATCCGCGATCAGGGTGGTTTCTACGGCAAGGATCTTCCCTTCTTTACTGGCTCCCCATTTCGTATGAATATAATAAGGGTGTCGTTTGTGGTGCCCGATAAAGGATTCTTCACGGCTCCAGACCGTTTTAACAGGTCTGTCAATACCATGATCATGCAGATACTTCACAGACAGCGCCAGTATGATTTGCACGGACATATCCTCCCTACCGCCAAAAGCACCGCCAATCGCCGGGTAGATGATGCGTACTTTCTCAACCGGTAATTTCAACGCATGCGCGATCTGCTCCTGGTCTTCATGTGCCCACTGCCCGCCAACTACAACTGTAATTCTGTCTTCTTCATCGATATAGCTGATACCTGATTCTGGCTGTAAGAATGCATGCTCCTGAACAGGTGTTGCATAATCACACTCAATGACCACATCGGATTGTTTAAAACCTTCCGAAATGTCTCCATTGCGCACTTTGTAATGCAGAACGACATTATTTTCTTTATCAGGATGTATTTGAAAAGCTCCCGGCTGCATGGCTTCGCGTGGATCTTCCAGAATGGGCAGATCTTCATATTCCGCTTCTACCAATTTGGCAGCTTTTCGTGCAATATGTTCATTTTCTGCCAGTATCAGGGCAATTTGATCCCCATAAAAACGAACGTGATCCGCATCTTTTTTGGATGATCCGGGACCGCACAGAACCGGTTGGTCGGGCATAATGAGTCCGTATTCATTGCAGGGCACGTCTTTTGCGGTAATAACTGCCAGAACACCCGGAAAAGCTTCTGCTTTCGTTACATCTAATTTCCGAATGATGGCATGCGGTCGTTCGGCAAAAACCACCTGCATATATACCTGATTTTCAAAGGAAAAATCACCGGGATATTTCGCAGTTCCGGTGACCTTATCAACCGTATCAAATCGAGGAACTGATTTGCCAATGTAGTTTGCCATATTTACTCCTACTCCTTGCCTGACATAAGATCTGCTGCTTTTTCTACCGCATTGATTATGTTGTAGTAGCCCGTACAGCGGCAGATGTTGCCCGCCAGACCAATTTCGATCTCTTCCCGGGTGGGATGGGAGAATTCTTCCAGTAGTGTCAGCGTAGAAACGATGAATCCGGGGGTGCAGTAGCCGCATTGAACAGCACCTTCATCTACATAAGCCTGCTGAATTGGGTGAAGACCGTTTTCAGGTGCTATGCCCTCGATCGTTTTGATATACGCCCCATGTGCGCGCGGTGCTGGTATCAGGCAGCTTAAAACCGGTATTCCATCCAATTGAACGGTGCAAGCGCCGCACTCACCTTCTCCGCAGCCTAATTTCGAGCCAGTTAAACCTGCCCCTTCCCGGATCAGGCTCAATAATGTTTCGTCGTTATATCCTGAAACAGCTTGTTCTTTACCATTAAGTGTTGTTTTAATAGGTGTTTCAGGTGTATGTTTTATCTTTTTATCCAGTTTACTGGGCTGGTAGGGATTTTTACCCCACAACAGCACTGGTTTTTCAGGAAAATTTTCCTTTTCTTCACCGGCAGCTATAGCGCTCAGTCCATTCTTCGTCAGGACTGATAGCAGGCGGCTTCGATATTGATCAGTTGAGCGGATATCGGTGATCGGTGTCGCATCTCCCATGATTATTTCAGCAGCTTTTTCAATTACTTCGGCGTTTAATTGTTTCCCTTTGAGGTACGCTTCGCATTGTTTTGCGTGGATGATAACTGGCGCTACCGCCCCAAGGGTGATCACTGCATCACTGATGGTGTCTTTATCCATAGTAAGAATGATCGCTACACTCACCAGAGAAATGGCGTGGATCTTACGCAGCATGAATTTCAAGAAGATGCTGCGCTGGTTTTTTTCCAGTGGTTTGAAACACAGATCGGTGATCATTTCATCTGCTTTCATATCCACTTTTCTTACACCAAAATAAAAATCGCGCAGCGCGACTGTTCGTTTACCGTTCTTCGATCGTATTTCAAGCGTTGGGTTCAATGCCATCAGCGGCGGAATGGTGTCATTTGCCGGAGAAGCAGTGATCACATTGCCGTAGATGGTCCCCGCATTGCGTATCTGGGGTGTACCGATCGAATAAGATGCCTGTGAAAGTAAAAATGCTTTTTCCTGGATCAAGGGAGAACTTATGCAGTGATTGTGGGTGGCTGTAGGGCTGATGTGGATCATTCCATCCTGATCTTCCCACACCGGTTCATTGGACTGTATACGACTGATATCGATCAGGGTTTCCACTTCAGGACGCTGCTCATGCTTTAGTTCGAGCAGCAGATCCGTCCCACCTGCAATAATGCGTGCTTTTTCTTTTTCTTCAGCGAGGATTTCAAGAGCTTCTTCTATCGTTGTTACCGTCCAATATGTGCTCCACATACTGCCTCCAATGTCGATCTTCTACTTGATTGTATTCATTAATATATTACCAGCAATCTTTTTTATAAATAGAACGAAAATTATGAACTTTCTTATCTGTTTGTTATTTCCATTATAAAAAGATGCCGTGCTTTTCCTCACAGGGCATCTTTTAAAGATTCTTATACTGCAATCAAAATCCATTAATCATTCACATTATACCTGCAGCTGGCTGAGGATGATGGGAACAAGCTGTTTTTTTCTTGAAACCATCCCTTCGGCAAATAGAGTACCATCCTGATTCGGATTGAAAGGCAGATCATCAAGAATTGCCGGTGTGTGAACCATCAGAATACGGCTCGATCCTCTCACTACATCGGTTACCATCAGAACGGCAAAGTTGTTTCCTTTACTTTCCCGGTATTCTTCCAGCGCTTCCCGCAGCTCTTCAATATGTTCACCCAATTCATACAGGTCGCTGACTTCAACCTGTGAAATGGAGAATTTATACTCACCAACATCGTATGCCTTTATATCGCTGGTAATGATATCGCGCGGATCACGTGCGCTCAGCCCCGAACCGGAATTAAGAATCTTTTCGGCATAGCTGTCTACTGTTTCTTTTTCAAGCGTCGAACCGCTGATAAATGCCCAGCGAGATAGGCGTTTTACGGCTGCTTTATCACGATCTGTGGTGGTCGGAGAAATGAGATTCAATGTATCTGAGATGATACCTGCTAATAAAACACCGGCAATTTCCGGTGTTGCTGAAAGACCTGCTTCTGCAATACGTTCGGTAACAAGGGTCGATGTACTGCCCACAGGAACCACCGTAAAATGAATTGGAGAATTGGTCGGAAGGTTTCCCAATCGGTGGTGATCCAGGATCTCGATCAATTCAGCTTCCTCAAACGAAGAAACCGCCTGTTGAGCTTCATTATGGTCGACCAGAATCAGCTTGAGACGCGGCGGGTGGATAAGATCGCTTTTTCTGGCAATCCCGACATAATTCCCGCTGTCGTCGACAACCCAGAAATTATCACCTTCTTCTCGCAGCACCTTACGGATCAGATCCTTGATACGTGTTGAAGCATTAAAATGCTGTACCGAAGTATCGGCTCCTTCTTTGCAGGGTAGATCAAGAACCTGATTCACTGCCACATTACTGCCGTGAGCGTTTGGACCGACAAAATCAGCCATTATTTTAAACAAACTTGCACCGGTCACCAGACCAAATGGCTTGTTATCTTCTGTGACGATCGGTGCGATCCCACCAGTGCGCGTGGCAATTTCCCAGGCTTCCCATAACGGGCGGTCCGGGGTGGTTGTATCCAATCGGATCGCAACCGAACCAAATTTTGGTGAGGCATCGTTTAGAAGATATGGCGGTTTTAATTTCAAGAAATTCAAAACCCAAGAAGTTTGCTGATTAATCACTCCTGATCTTGCAGCGATAACTTCTGCCCCATCTCGCTCATGCAGCAGCCAGGCGTATCCCAGCGCTGCTGCGATTGAATCGGTATCCGGGTTTACATGCCCAATTACATAAACTGTCATTATTAATCCTTAAATCTTTGTTCACTCTTCTGAAAACGTATCTATTAATAAATGTACATCTCCACCAACCGGATAAAGTATCGGGCAGCTGCAGCCATTTTTAATATATTCATGCACTTTTGCCTTTGCTTCATCAGGAGTTCCAGATGCGGTAATGCGGTGGATCAATTCTTCTGGAACAAGGTGTTTTGCTTTCTGGATCTGCTCATGAGTTGCCGGCCAACCCAGAATGGATTGTATTTCATGCACGATGCCGCTGGATACCTCAGATGCTTTCGCAATATGCGGCTGCTGCGCAAGATACTGCGTTAAAAGTTCTCGGGTGGTATCAATGGCTTTATCGTGGTCTTCATCTACAGAACACACCACCAATTGCGGCAGGTCCAGATCAGAGAGTTTTCTACCGGCTTTCTTCGCTCCCTTCTCGATCAAATCCAGCGCTTTGAGATTATATTCAGGTGGAACGCAGTAATTGAGAACTACCCCATCGGCAATTTCTCCGCTCATTTCAAGCATCATATCGCCGGTTGCCCCAATATAGATTGGAACATTGCGCGGTTCTTTTCTACCGTGCACCACATCCAGCTCAATATTGTTTACGTGAATGAATTCACCGTCAAAAGTCACCCTCTCCATATTGAGCAGGCGTTTCATGACCGTAACCGTTTCTTTCATCGCCAGCAGCGGTTTACTGCGATCGATGCCCACATTCTTTGCCAGTGGATCCCACCAGGCTCCAATTCCGCAAATGATGCGGTTCGGAGCAAGATCATCCAGAGTAAGAAATGTAGAAGCCAGAAGACCGATATTTCTGGTCCAGTTATTGATAACTCCGGAACCAACTTTCAATTTTTCTGTTACAGCCGCATAAGCTGCCATGGGAACAATTGCATCACGCACCAATCGACTTTCTGCCTGCCATACTGCTTCAAACCCCTTCTGTTCGGCATAGCGCACATAATCCAATCCATCTCGCAAATCATGTGCATCCTGCAAGTACAATGCGATCCTATTTTTCACATTATCCTCCATGGATTAGTTTATTCTTTATTAATTTTACTGGCATTCATGAAGATTTCCAAATCTTCCGGGGTATCTAGGTCAAATGTGAAAGATTCGATATTCTTTATCTTTACATTGATTTTTTTCTGTTCTGCCTGTTCGACATGCTTTCTAAAAGACCAATCTCCAAAATTATATTCAAGGATCCCTATGGGATTAATAAAGAGTGCATTGGTTCCGTCCGACTTTCGATCGGAAGAAATGATGATCTCTGGTGGTTTATCTTCCTGCGGTATGAATTCTTCAATATCTTCTTTATTAATAAAGGGAAGATCGGCGGGAACGATGATTATTTTCTTGGCATTATAGGCTTTTGCCGCAATGGTTGCCTGGCGAAGAGCATTATTCAAGTTCGTCCGCTTTCCCTCCTGAACCGTGATCGCTCCAGATTCCCGTGCCTTTGCAAGCACTTCTGGGTCATAACTGATAACCAGGACCTGATCGATTTTTGATACTGTTTGCAGGCAGTGTACTGTTCTGAGCAGGAGATCGATATTGAGTGCTGATCTTTCTTTATCTGTCAATACACTTGCTAAACGGGATTTCCCTCTCCGTAATGATTTTACCGGTACGATCGCCCAGAGCGACATGTTTGTTTTATCTCTATAAAAAGTTTTCTATTAGTTTAATGATCTGAACAGCCAGTCTTTTTCTATCAGGTTTATTGGTCATGATAATATCCAAAGCCCTGCACATTATACCCCACCCCTCGATTGCCATAATTTGATCTTTATCCTGATTATCGAGGAAAAAGAAGGAGAGTATATTTTTATAATGCTTTGCTACTTCAAGGGAACTTGCTTCCTTCCCTAATTCGGTAAACATCTTGGCAGCCGGTCCTTTCAAGGCTTTTCCCCCAATGATCGGTGATACTGCAGCGACTTTCTTATTCCACAATCGCTCTTGAATATCCTTTATCTTTATGATGGGATCGATGCTTACAAATGGATTGGAGGGACAAAAGATTATGCAATCAGCTTCCTCTATTGCTTTTAATGCCTGATCCGGTACAAGAGCATTTTCGATGTTCTCGAATTCAATAGATCGTATTTCCGGCTCGAAACGATACTTAACAAAATACTCCTGGAATGGCAGTCGCCTGCCGTCTATGCAGTGAATGAATGTTCGAACCGGTGTGTTGCTCATCGGGAAAACAGGCACATCGATTTTCCATTTTTTACAAAATGTGCTGGTTATTTCGGATAAACGATATCCCTCGTTCAACAATCTTGTTCTTTCGAGATGGGTTGCAAGGTCTAGATCACCGAGGTTGAACCAGTCTGATCCGTTTAATTGTTTGATCTCGTTGAGTGTGTTCCAGGTTTCGTGATCCCTTCCCCAGCCGGTTGCAGGATTGGCAAGATTCGCCAGCGTGTAGCAAACCGTATCCAGATCAGGTGATATAGAAAGACCAAAATGCTCAAAATCATCCCCGGTATTGACAATAATCGTTAAATTTTCGGGGTCAAGACAGTGGGCTAATCCATCCGCTAATTTCGCTCCCCCCACACCACCGGCAAATGCAACAATCTTCATTTTCTTTTTCATCGGAAAAGATCATCTTCCTTGTTTCGAAGGATAGTATGGAAGGGTTCATCAGAAAATGGATATGGAAAGCCCCGCACATGCACAATTGGGATCAGTTCATCCGCCTGCCCCATCAAGAGAGATGCGGAGGCTGCCAGTTCATCGGCTGCTGCGATCTGTGTTATCTTCAGGTGATATTTATAAATATCTTCTTTACCGCGCATATCGACGATACCCGGCACTCCTGATGCGCCGATTGAAATACCCACGGTTCCCTTGCGCCAGGCGCGCCCATGCGAATCGATGATCATGACCCCGATATCTAACCCTGTTTCTCTTTTGAAAAATGAGCGAATTCTTGTGCAGGAAGCATCCGGATCAGCGGGCAGCAGTAAATACCAGTCATCTCCTTCACCCCAATCTCCTTTTACATTGGAATGATCGATACCGGCATTGGCGCAGATAAAGCCTAATTTGTGTTCAACAATCAGGGTATTTTCTTTCGCTCGAATGACTGCTTTGCTTTCTGATAGGACCAATTCAACCAGACGAGCATCTTTTTTTGTTTTTTTTGCCAGTTTGATAGCTTTTGTTGAGGGGATAATAGTAGATAAATTAACTAACCTTCCTTCCGCTTTCGATATGATCTTCTGGGTAACTACCAGAATATCTCCATTATCAAGTTTAATTTTTTTCTCCCGCAAAGCCTGTCCGATCAGTTCTGGCATATCCTGACCAGGCTGGATGAGCGGGATTGCATCGATAGGGGTAAAGATTAAAGGCTTACGTGTCATAGATTACTGAAGATTATTCAATCCCTGTAATTTTTATTCCGGCGGATTGTACTCCAAATTGCTTGTTGATAAAGATCAATACAGAAGTCATCCCTTCGCTAACGATCGAATTCTGCAGCGAACCGGCATTATATCCCTTTAAGTCAGCATCTTTTATCAAATCAAGCACAGTTTCTTTGGCTTCTTTGTTATTTCCGCATACCAGCACATCACAGTTAAGGTCTTCATCGTTGAGTAATTTTTCATAAGATACATTTTGAAAGGCAGAAACTACTTTTACATTTTCTCCTAATTTCTCCTGCGCTTCCTGTGCGGCGCTTCCACCGGCAGGAATATGTACACGGCTTACTTTTGGCGGCACTAATGGTACGGTCACATCGATCACGATCTTGCCCTGCACGGCATCATGGATGGATTCCAGTGTTGGAATATGAGCAGCATAAGGAACGGTGATCACAACCAGCTCGGCTTTTCTGGCTGCATCCACATTCTGTTCTCCCTGAACCGGCTTGATTGCTGGAAAAGTATCATTGAGTTCGCTGGCAGCGTGCTGCGCTTTTTCATATTGTCGTGAACCGATAATGATCTGATGCCCGGCTTTTGCCCAGCGGTATGCCAGACCCTTGCCTTCCTTACCGGTTCCACCAATAATTGCAATTATCATAAATTCTCTCCTGAGATGATCAATAGGTGTTAAAACTGTTTTCCATACCGCTCCCATACAGCAGGAGCAATTTTCACTGCCTCATGGATGATCTTTTCTTCATCAAGGGAGATTATCTCCCCATTTCTCATGAGAACTTTTCCATCCACAATGGTAGTGGTAACCATGTTGTTTTGAAAGCCAAAAACCATATGCCACGGTAAATTACTCGCGGTTACCGGGGTAAATGATTTATAGTCTACGAAAATAATATCTGCTTTTGCTCCATTTCGAATGATACCCACATCTGATCCGCTAAGCTTCTTGACCAATGCGGCATTATTCTTCCATGCCATGGCAGCGATCGTGTCGGCACCCATACTGCGCGGATCATAGTGGATCAATTTATGTGCCAGATAAGCGGCTTTCCATTCATCCCACATGGAATTCGAGAAACCATCATTTCCCAAACATACGGGGATATCCAGATGCAGCATGGATTCTACCTGCGGCAGCCCTACCGCATTATTCATGTTCGAGCGCGGCTGATGCGATACCCAGGCTTTTCGATCTTTGATGATCTCCATTTCTTTTGCATCGATATGCACTGCGTGCACAATGATCGTGGAAGGATTTAAGACATGAAAACCATCTAACCGCTCAATGATGCGTTTTCCGCAGCGGTAAATACTATCATATTCATCCACAGGATGTTCTGCCACGTGGATGTGAAAACCAAATCCTTCGGGTATGCTGGAGGCGCATTGCTCAAGGGTGTCATCATCCAGGGTCAGGCTGGCATGCAGCCCGAACGTGGGAAATATTCTTTCCGGAAGTTCTCCCTTTTGATAGCGTTCAATAAAGCGGATATTTTCATCGATACCGGCTTTTGATTTTTTCTTTCCATCCCGATCGGTCACTTCGTAGCAGGTGGATACTCTTAATCCGCTTTCCAATGCAGCTTGAGCAATATCATCCAGTGATCCCGCGATTGCATTAGGAGAAGCATGATGATCAATTAATGTGGTGGTTCCATATCTGATGGCATCCAGCATACATACCAGCGCTGAATAATAAACAGCTTTATGGTCCAGCGCCTTATCTAATTTCCACCACAGCTTATCCAATATTTCAGGAAAATCGGCTGGTGGTTTTCCCGGGATACTCATTCCACGTGAATAGGCTCCATAAAAATGGGTATGCGAGCAGATCGAACCGGGCATCACATACTGCCCATCGGCATCCAGGAACTCCTCATTGGGGAAATCACTTTTATTAACTGTTCCTTTTTGGATTTTTACGATTGTATTTTCTTTTATAAAAAGAGAATACCCTTCTAGAATGGTATTGGGAGTTTCACAGGTGATGATATTTGCATTTGTTATGATCATTTTTCACTCAACCTGAATTTACAGATTATTGTAGCATAGCGTGAAGAAACAAGTTCTTTTATTATGTAATATAATCGACCTAACTATGCATGGAGATAAAGATGACAAACAATACAAAACTAAACAATGCAATTGAAGCTTTTCACTCAAATTATCAAGATTATTTTAATAAATTTATCGATTTTCTAAAGATACCTTCTATTTCTGCAGATTCGAAATGGAATGGTGATATAGAGAAAGCTGCCAACTGGCTATCAGATTATCTCAAATCAATGGGAATGGAAAATGTTCAGATCTTCCAAACAAGGAAACACCCCATTGTTTATGGTGATTACCTGAAAGCAGGTTCTGAAAAACCCACCGTCCTTATTTACGGACATTATGATGTACAGCCTCCAGATCCGATGAACGAATGGAAAAGCGGACCTTTTGAACCAGTAATGGATGGAGAGAATCTGGCTGCACGAGGATCATCGGACATGAAAGGTCAGATCCTTGCAAGCCTATACGCAATTGAATCACTTTTAGCGGTAAATGCACTCAATGTGAATTTGAAGTTCATCTATGAAGGTGAAGAAGAAATTGGATCACCTTCGATTGTTGATTTTTTGCGCGATCACACAGAACTCTTGAAATCAGACTTTGTGCTCAATCTGGATGCCGGTATGATGGGTGAAAACGAACCAACCATCGTATACGGTTTAAGAGGACTGGCATATTTTGAAATTTATGTACAGGGTCCCGATCACGATCTGCATTCTGGTTTATTCGGTGGTGTTGTTTACAATCCAGCGCAGGCATTATCCGAGCTGATCGCCGGGATGAAAGACAGTCATGGAAAAATCCTGCTGCCCGGTTTTTATGATTCGGTCAAACCCCTCACTGAAGAAGAACGAAAAGAATTAGCCCGCCTTAATATCACCGATGATTTTTATAAAAAACAGACCGGCGTGAATGAATTATATGGAGAAGAAGGATATACCGCAGTAGAAAGGATCGGCGCACGCCCCACCCTGGATGTCAATGGATTCAATTCCGGTTACATCGGAGAAGGTCCAAAAACAGTCATTCCCTCGACAGCGATGGCAAAAATATCCATGCGGCTTGTTCCCAGCCAGACTCCTGCAGAAGTGAATGACCAGCTTGTACAGTATATGAAAGAACATGCGCCTTCACAGATTAAATGGAAGGTTGTACAGTTATCCAGCGACCCAGCCAGCATTGCAGACCCGAATTACTTTGCAACGCAGGCTTTTGCGAAAGCTCTGAAAGAAACCTGGGGTATTGACCCCATTTATAAACATGAGGGCGGAAGTATTCCGATCGTTTCTCACATGAAAGATTTTCTGGGAACCGAATCGATATTAAGTGGTTTCTGCCTGCCAGGTGATTTGATCCACAGTCCGAATGAACACATCCACATTCCTACCTGGAAGAAGGGCATTGAAGCTACCATTCGCTTTTTCTATGCTCTAGGAGAGAAGGATGCCTGAAAAACAAGCGATTCCCCTGGTCAATTATGGCGGACAGGCTCTCATTGAAGGCATCTTGATGCGCGGTCGCAGCTATCTGACCGCTGCTTTTCGACTTCCGGATGGTTCGATCAAGGTAGTTGAAGAAAAATTAACCGGCATTTACACAAAAAAGATCAGAGACATTCCCTTTTTACGAGGACTCGTTATTCTATGGGATTCTCTGGTGCTTGGAATGAAATATATAACCATTTCATCGAATATGCAGATTCCAGACGAGGAAGAAAAGATCGAAGGACCTGTATTCTATTTCACCATACTGGTCTCTTTGTTATTCGCTTTGACCATTTTCTTTTTCATACCAACTCTGCTGATGCAGTTCCTTTATAAATCAACCAATTTTTCATCGTTCACCATCAATTTTATCGAAGGTGTTCTCCGGTTGGTCATTATGATCGTGTACCTCGCGCTGATAGGGAAAATGGAAGATATCAAGCGGGTTTTCTCATATCATGGCGCCGAACATAAGACAATTGCTGCCTATGAACACGGCGATGCCCTTGAAGCCGCATCTGTACAGAAATATTCCACTGCCCATCCGCGCTGTGGAACTTCATTTCTGCTGACCGTCATGGTTGTTTCCATCCTGGTCTTTTCTTTGTTTCCATCTTCAAATGTTTTCCTGCGTTTATTAAGCAGGATTATTCTTATTCCTGTTATTGCGATGATTTCTTATGAATTCATCCGTATACTGGGCAAATATGAAAAGAACCCATTCGTAAAAATCATTTCAAAACCCAATCTATGGCTTCAAAAATTAACCACGAATCAACCGTCTGATGATATGGTTGAAGTTGCCTTATATGCTTTCAAACGTCTGCTTCAATTGGAAAAAGTTGAGTAGATCAAGAAAAAGAGGAAGATATGAAAATTGTTGAAAATATAGAAAAAGATCTTTTTGCGGCGATGAAAGATAAGAAATCTGATATCGTACGTACGCTTCGTATGGCAATGGCATCCATTAAATATGCAGAAAAAGATAAACGTAAACCGCTGGATGAGTTGGAAGTTGTAAACGTTCTGCAGAAAGAGATCAAAGTCCGGCAGGAATCCATCGAAGAAGCCCAAAAAGGGAATCGACAGGATATCATCGATGAAAATGAGCATGATATCAGTATTCTCGAAAAATATCTTCCTGCTCCTCTTTCTGAAACAGAGCTGGAAGAACTGGTAAAGAAGATCATTGTTGAAACCGGTGCAGAATCTATCAAAGATATGGGGAAAGTCATGCCTGCTGCGGTTCAGCAGGTTCAGGGGCGTGCTGCCAACAGCGCGATCAGCCAGGCAGTTCGCAAGTTCCTTGCAGGATAAATTATGGAAAAATTATGGTCAAAGATTAGCCTGAAAACCATTTTAACCTTCCTTGTTTTCACAGGTTTATGCTATGCTTCTTTGATCCTCCCCTTCACATACCGGCAATCCACCGTCTCATTCAGCGTTGGGAGTGTTGCCACGCAGGACATTCGTGCTCCAGAAACATTCACCTTTGTCAGCAGCACACTGACCGAGAATGCGCAGGACCTGGCTGAACAGTCGGTCCTTCCTATTTACCTTGCTGCTGACCCTGCAATAAGCAGACAGCAGCTGGAAAACATGAAAAATGTGCTGAACTATATCAGTTCTGTTCGTGAGGATGAATATGCCACGCAGGAGCAGAAGATCGCTGATCTGCAAGCGCTTGAAAACATTACAGTAACAACTGATATGGCAACAAATATTCTCAATTTCAATGAAGAAAAATGGGAATCTGTGCAAAACGAAGCGCTCTTTGTGCTTGAAGAAGTGATGCGCAGTACCATCAGGGAAGATCAATTAGCCCAGGCAAAGCGGAGTGTTCTGCCTTTAATCAGCTATTCTTTCAACGATTCTGAAACAGAGATCATCAATTCGCTAGTTACACCAATGGTTGTGGCAACCAGCCTTTTCAGCGCCGATAAAACCAATGAATCCATTGAACAGGCGCGCGCTGAAGTTGAACCGATCACCAAAACATATATTTCCGGTGAAACGATCGTTTCTACAGGAGAAGTGATCACCCCGGTAATATGGGAAGCTCTGCAGGAACTGGGCTTAATCTCACCGCAAAGCACACTTCTAAAATATATTTCATCACTTCTGCTTGTTTTTACAGTAGTTTTGATGGAGGGAGTTTATGTTTACCGCTACCGTAAGAACCTGATTGAATATGATTTCAAATCGCTGTTAACTATTCTCTTCTTATATCTGGTTTTTCTGTTTCTGGCGAGATTCTTCATTGTCAATCGCACGGTTGTACCTTATATCTTCCCATTAGCTGCTTTCGGTTTGGTTGTTTCCAGCCTGATCAATTATGAAGTAGGGATCATTTTCACGATCGGATTAGGCACATTGACCGCGTATGGTCAGAACAACTCGGTAGAATTAACCGTTTTTTATCTCATCTCTAGTATCGTGGCTATTTTTATTCTACAGCGCGGGCGCAGGATCACCGTCTTCTTCTATACCGGATTGATACAGGGTCTTGTTGGAGCGGCTGCTGTTGTTGCGTACCGCCTGATCTCCACTTACTTTGATACCGAGGGAATTCTAACCCTGGTCGGCGCTTCTTTCTTGAATGGTATGGCATCCGTCAGCATCACCCTCATCATGCAGTATGCTGTGGCGTCGTTTTTAGGAAAAACAACCGCACTCCAGCTGATGGATCTTTCCCGTCCCGATCATCCACTGCTGCAGTTGATCATGACCAATGCTCCCGGAAGCTACCAGCACAGTCTGCAGGTAGCCAATCTGGCAGAACAGGCTGCCCGCAGTATCGATGCCGACCCGTTATTGACTCGAGTTGGAGCGCTTTATCATGATGCCGGAAAAGCAATGAACCCATCTTTCTTTATCGAAAACCAGGTATCTGGAGCCATCGACACTCATGATGATATGGATCCTGCTGAATCTGCCTCCACCATTATCAAACATGTAGAAGATGGATTGAAGCTCGCCAGAGAATATCATCTTCCGCCTGAAATCGAAGCATTCATTTCCGAGCACCATGGAATTTCGACAACAAAATATCAGTTAAGCAAAGCAAAAAAACTATATGGTGATAAAAAGGAAATTGATCTGTCAAATTTCCAGTATCCCGGTCCCAATCCTCATTCCAGGGAAACCGCTATTCTCATGATGGCAGATAAAGTCGAAGCACGCGCCAGGGCAGAAATACCCAAAGATGATGATGAGATCCATAAGATTGTCGATACATCCATTGATTCTCTTCTGCAGAATGGATACCTGAACGATACCAGTCTATCCATGAAAAGCATTCAATCGATCAAGAGATCGTTCTTCAATACGCTTAAGAACACCTATCACCAAAGGTTAAAATACCCGAAATGATCCAATTTATTATTCCTGAGATCTACAACCTGAGAATGGATCAAGATGCTGTCAGGGAACGTACCGAAGCAGCACTTCATTTGTTAGATGTAAAAACGAAGAATTTGAGCCTGAAAATTTGCAATGATCGTGAAATACGTTCATTGAATAAGACCTATCGAGAGGTTGATCGTACTACTGATGTGCTGTCGTTTTCGATTCCATATCGAGACCCACAATCAGATGAAGAATATCTGGGAGATATTATTATCTCCTTCCCCACCGCCAGGAAACAGGCAAGAGAACATCATCAACCGGTTGAAGATGAAATAGTTTTCCTGTTCATTCATGGTTTACTTCATCTTCTTGGGCACGATCATGACACCCCATTGAAAGAGAAAAAGATGTTTGCACTTCAAGATGAGATATTTGAAAAGGCAGCTAAAAAAAAAGAATGAATAAAAAATATACCCTTCAAGAAGCTTTTCACTTTGCGTTTGATGGTTTTCGATATGCTATGCAAACACAAAGGAATCTGCGCATTCAATTGATCGCAGGTATCCTTATTATTCTACTCAGCACTTTTCTTCCTATGGAACGTATTGAATGGGTTGTTCTTTTTATTTTGATCGCACTGGTTATCGTTTCCGAAATACTCAATACAGCAATTGAAAAAACGATCGATCTGATCGTAACGGAATATAATCCCCTGGCAAAAACGATCAAAGATCTCAGTGCTGCAGCCGTTCTTTTCATAGCCATCACATCAGTCATTATCGGACTGATCATTTATCTGCCGAAATTTACAGCACTTCTAAAATAAAAAATAGAAAGCGATGGGATCCCATCGCTTTCTGCTTTTAATTTAGATAATCCTTTAGATTATGTTCGACCGCATAAGCAGCCGCTTCGGCTCGATTGCTGACATTCAACTTAGAAAGGATGCTGCTTACATAGTTCCGCACCGTTCCTTCGCCCAGAAACAAGTTTTGAGCGATATCACGATTAGTTTTTCCTTCAGAGACGAGTTTAAGCACCATCTTTTCCTGCTGGCTGAGGCTTGAAAAAGCAGATGCTTCTTCTTCCTGAACTGCCTTACGCACCTCTTGAAAAACACGCTGTGTTACAGCCGGGTCAAGTGAGGCTTCGCCTCGAGCCACGGATTCGATTGAATTGATCAGGTCTTTTGCGTTGATCTGTTTCAGCACATAACCCGAAGCTCCAGCTTTGATCGCCGAAAACAGCATTTCATCTTCTGCATAAGAGGTGAGCATGATCACCTTTGTATCCGGATATTTACTGCAGATCTTTTCGCAGGCTTCGATCCCGGACATACCCGGTAAACGAATATCCATTAATACAATATCAGGCTTATAGGTTTCAACTTTTTTAATTGCTTCCAACGCATTTTCTGCTTGTGCAACAACCTCATATTGTGAATTTTGCTCCAGCAGTGAAATCAATCCCAGTCTGACCACTTCATGGTCATCAACAATCATAATTTTGCTTTTTGGCATTCAACCTCCATCCTTCTAATTTTTGATTTCCAGAGTTACTGGACAATGATCAGATCCCATGACCTCATCATGTATAGTTACATCTATGATCTTTTCTTCCAACCGGGATGATATCAGATAATAATCCAGACGCCATCCTATGTTTTTTTCTCTTGAATTGAATCGATATGTCCACCAGGAATATTGTTCTTTCTCCGGGTATCGTTTTCGAAAGATATCTATAAAATCATGTTCCAAATAAGTATCGATCCAAGCTCTTTCTTCGGGAAGAAATCCGGTGTTCTTTTCATTTTGCTTGGGATTCTTTAGATCGATCTCGTTGTGAGCCGTGTTGAAATCTCCTGTGATTATGATATTTTTCCCCTCTTTATGCAGCGCATCACATTTATCGAGCAGTTCTTTATAAAACTCAAGTTTAAAAGGAACCCGCTTATTCTCCTGCCCCCCATTGGGAAAATAAATATTGAAAAGTTCAAAACCCTGAAAACTGGTTTGAATGATCCTCCCCTCGGCATCGAATTGTTCAATTCCCATTCCCTTGATCACAGCCTCAGGTTCGTTGAGATAGAATGTTGCGACACCACTGTATCCAGGTCGTTCAGCGGCGTTCCAGATCACGGAATAACCCAGATCCAGTATTGGGCTTAAATCAACCTGCTCAAATTTTGCTTTTACTTCTTGAAGACAGAGTATGTCTGGCTTATAATCCCCTATCCATTTTGCTATGTCTTTTTTTAATGCTGCGCGAATTCCGTTTATATTCCAGGTCGTAATTTTCATGGTTCTCACTGTGGTAAACTTAATTGCCTTCTATTCCTAATTGTAGCAGATTGGAAGCATAGAAACAAAAATGCGCAAAAGACTTTTTATCTCGTTCTTTCTATCTCTTTTCCTTATAACAACCAATGTAAGCACCGGTTTCGCACAAGATGATACTGACTATCCTGTTTACATTGTTCAATCCGGTGAAACATTAACACTGATCGCAGAAAAATTCAATACGTCAGTTGACGATATTATTTTACTCAACGGTATTGTCAATCAAGACCTTATTTCAGAAGGAACTGCCTTATATATCCCCGGTCTGGAAGGGATCACAGGACAGCTGCTCACCCGTGCGATCAATATTGGAGAGTCGCTCGAAGATCTATCCATTGCGAATGGCATTCCGATGGATACCCTTTTATCTTTAAACAAGATCACCTCACCGAACGAAGTCTATGTTGGAACGAATATCATTGTTCCGGTGCAGGATGAAGATACTTCTCTTTTTATCGCTCATACCATGCAAACCCAGGATACATTAATCGAGAATGCTGTCCGCCAGCAGTTGAATCCCTGGGTTCTGCTGCAGCAGAATGAGATAAATTCAGGAAATGCATTGATCGGCAATACACCCATCTTCGCAGCTATCGATAAAGAGCAGGCAATCAGCAAGATATCTCCATTCATCCGTGATGTGGAGATCGCTCCTCTCCCGCTCGTTCAGGGCGACACGATATTGATCAGGGTCGATACAACCGAACCATTGGATCTTACCGGTATTATGGGTGACCATACCCTGCACTTTTTCCCATACAGCGATCAGGATAACGCTTATTATGCAATTCAGGGCATCCATGCAATGGCGGATCCGGGTCTGATATCATTCAATTTAGCTGGCAGTTCACAAGCCGTGCAGCTATTTTCTTATGATCAGATGCTGCTTCAAGAAGCAGGTACTTTTATTCAGGATCCTCCTTTATATGTTCAAGATGAAACGGTCGATCCAGCTATCACCGGTCCTGAAGATGACCTTATACGTTCCTATACTCTCCAGGTTTCCCCGCAGAAATACTGGCAGGGTTCATTCATCTATCCCGTAGATGGCTCTGTTGAAGATGACACGATCGGCTTCATGTCTACTTATGGAAATCGCCGTTCCTATAACGGGAGTGATTACATTTATTTCCATACCGGTCTTGATTTTGGAATTTATCTGAACAGTCTGAACATCTATGCCGCCGAAGCCGGCGTGGTTGTCTATGCCGGACCCCTTACCGTACGTGGTAACGCAACCTTCATTGATCACGGTCAGGGAATTTTCAGCGGATATTTCCATCAATCGGAAATACTGGTGAATGTGGGTGATTTGGTAGAAAAAGGACAATTGATCGGGCTGATCGGTTCAACTGGTCGTGTTACCGGTCCTCACCTGCATTGGGAGATCTGGGCAAATGGTGTTCAGGTAAATCCCGTAGATTGGGTTTTGAATACATATCCATAAATATTTATATGGTATATTATTTTGTTTGAAAGGAATTTATAAATTACAGATGGTTTTACCCGATATCTCAGTCAAGAATAAATGGGATAATTTCCAGGTTGAAGAAGAAGACATAGATTTTATTTATTCCTATCTGCTGGAGAAAGAAATCCCTTTGCCTGCTTCAGACCTTCTTGAAGCGGTGATCGTCAATCGAATTAAAAAGGAAAAAGAACTGATCTTGAAAAAGACCCGCGGCAAAGGGAAAGTATATTTGCCCAAAGACTCTTATGAAGTTGAAGAAGAGCTCGTTTTTCCTGCCTATGGTTGGAAGAATGGCAAGGTGCTTGAGATCAGAGAAGGGATCAATCCGGAATTCTCATCTTTCAAGGTTATGAAAGTGCAATTCGATGACGGCGAAACAAAAGAGATCGCCTGCGAATTGGCTGACCATAGTCTGAATACACCCATCGATCTGGTTGATGAAAACCCTGCTTTTGATAAATCGAAAATTCTGGCAGAACACCGCAGTGAATTTCTTGAATGTATTGAAACTGCCCTCGAAAAGAATGATGACCTGGTGCAGATCGCAGAAGCATGGTTCCCGCGCGCACTTCTGGTTGATATCAATAAAGGGTACCTGAATTTGATAGAAGCTATCCTTGAAGAAGCCAAAGGCGGACCGCTTACCACCAGAGAATTAATGCAGCAGATCGAGATGGATACCAATGAGAACCAGAAATTAGTTGAATTTTCATTGAATCTGGCGCTTCAGGAAGATATACGCTACGATGAAGTCGGTCCTTCGGGTGAAGTCCTCTGGTATCTTCAATCCATGGAACCGGAAGATGTGAAAAATACACCGCTTTTCTTGAAATATAAAGAGATACCTGTCGTAAATCCGGAAGTAGATCAGTGTCTTTCCCTTTTCGAGGGTGTGCTCGCCGATGAACTGGAGCCCAGGGAACCTGAAAATACAGAACCTGCCGAAACCATCAGCCTGCTGTATCCCCACTGGCGGTCAGGCACTCTCCCTCTCTCGAATTCACTAATACATATTTTCCCAACCGCAATTGAATCTCCCCGTGTACGTTTTAACTTCATCGATAAAGAAACCGGAGATATATTCAACGGCTGGGTAGTTCGAAAGCAAAAGTATGTGTACGGTTTACAAGATTGGTTTACTGAAAAGGGCATCCTTCCCGGCAGCCTGATCACGCTTGAAAAAGCCAAGAAACCGGGTGAGATCAGCATCAGCTGCGAAAAAAGCCGTCAGAACAAGGAATGGATCAAGACTGTTCTGGTCGGCACAGATAAGGGAATCGTGTTCGCCATGTTGAAGCATCCCATTGAAGTCAATTTTGACGAGCGCATGTCCATTGCCATTCCCGATCAGGACGCACTGGACGCGGTATGGATGGAGCGTGAAAACTTGAACCCTGAAAAGATCTTCCTGCAGGTTGGTCATGAACTGGCAAAGTTGAACCCGCAGGGGCATATCCATGCACAGGAGATGTATGCCTCGGTCAATGTAGTTTTCCGCTGCCCGCCCAGCCCGGTGCTTGATTTCCTGCTTACCAACCCGACCATTCAGCATCTCGGTGATCTATATTTTCATTTTAAGGATAATGAAGGATAAAATTTATGAACCCTGTTAGCCATTTCAGCCTTGTTAAACCCACCTTAGAAACACCATTTCACATCGATTTCGATTGGTGGAAAGAACATGACTCGAATTGGAGGGTCTTTCTGTTGGATTTTTTGTGTGACGAGCATCGCGTTCTATACGAGGGTCAGGATCAAAATATCCAGATCGATTTCATCGATCCCGCAACCGCCGAAGTGAAACGCGTGGACGGCTTGCTGCATACCCTGGTTGAACACTGCGCCCAGCAGGAAGGATTCATTTCACAGAATACCACCCTGGTAAACATGATCTTCAAGTTATTTCTGGCAAATGGAAATAAGCCGCTGAATTCCACACAGCTGGCAGAACTTACCGGCAAATCTGCCACCACCATTCTGCGTACTTTTTCGGGAGCCCAGATATTTAAGGGCATCCGACCTTTACAAGATTGAACAAATCTTGCGGTATAATTTTGCCGCATATAAATACATGCCCTCGTAGCGCAATTGGACAGCGCATCAGACTTCTAATCTGGCGGTTGTGAGTTCGAGTCTCACCGGGGGCATTTTTATTAATTGTATTAATTTCTTATAATATCCCTTTTATATATGAAAGTAGTGCATTTTAATTGTTCATTCATTTGAAAAATATAAATCCCAATCATATAAATCCGGTAGATTATCGTTCTCCCAAAATGTAATCGAACTAGATATAGAAACAAATGGTGCTATTTCTTTTTGAGAATCAGAACATGTGAAAATTTTTGCTGTGTCATTATGTAAAGTAAATTCATTTCCGTCTTTTGTTTCCAACAATCCGCTAACAACTATACAATTTTTATTCTTCTTAGAATAATCACCATCTATGTTGAATCTTAATATTTTATAATCATTTTCTTTGTCCATATAAGCAATAACAAAATACGTTTTTTCGTTATTGGGGAAAATTAATTCTGCAACAATAGCAACACCATACAAACATCGATATTTTTTATTATAGGAAATATTTAATTCTGGCAGAGTAGTAAATTCTTCACAAGATTGATCTGTAGGAGTAATACTTGGTATTATGGTGGAGTTTGTTTGTTCTTGTGTTAATTCAACAAATGCTTTTTCTTGGATTATGCCATCCTTACTATTTTTTATAATGAAATAATAAATAAATACAAATAATAAAGATGTAATAATAAGCATTGACAGTATAATTATTATATTATTTCTTTTATTCCCATTAAATTTATTCCCACAATAGAAACAATAATTTGCATCGTCCACATTCTTTTTCCCACACTTTTGGCAATACTTCATACGTTATGTTCCTCTGTATTCAAAAGATAATAAGAATTAGTAATTTATATAAGTAAAAGATCAATTTGCCGTGCACCTTAACCGAACTACTCTCTTTTTTTTATTAACATTAAGAATCCAATAAGTATCTTTGGTTATAGTTTTAGAATAACCCTTGAATTCTCCTGACAACCTTATAATCAATGTGTTATTACCTTCTCTGTAGTTCACAATTCGACCTTTATTATCTACACAGGTTACATTGTTTTCTTCTACATCTACAAGGTTTATTTGAATAGGTATTTTAGGCGAAAGCTTTAGTATTGAATCTCCATCAATTGTCTGTAAAGTTAAAGCAGGAAAATCATCCAATTCAATAACAGCAAGGAGATAAATATTTCCAGAGAAAATTGAATCCGAAAGATTGTATAGAGTTAAACCTTTATTATCAGGCGTTTTAGTAATTCTGATATTTTTTGAATAATATTCGTTGTAAATTTCCTTGTCTTTTAATTCTTTATATATTTTAAATGGAGAAACAAATGCACCCAAGAAAAATAAACAAACAACCGAAATTATTAATCCAGATAAAATCATCACTAGCTGTGTAATAATTGACTCCACAGCATAATCAATATATTGGAATATAACAAGTAGACCAATTCCACCTAACCATACTATGATGGTTAATATTCCTTGTAACCAATTTGTAAATCCCCATAGTATTTTGAATTCACTCCAAGTGTATTTACAAATATCATACAAAAAATCCCTATAAGTATATTTTTCCATGTATTAATTCTACACTTAGTAGGAGGTATTACATTCATTGACTTTTCCATATTATCATTTCATAATATGTGTAATATAAGGAGGAAACGATGGCGAAGAAACCTTCTAATTCTGGTAAACCTTGGTCTAAAAAGGATGAAAATAAACTTGTTGATCTTATTGATCACAATACTCCAACTAGATTGATTGCACTGAAACTTGAAAGAACAGAAAACGCAATAAGGTCTAAAGCACAAGATCTAAATAAATCACTTGCACCTTGGAATCAAAGTCCATACAACAGAAGAAAATAAATTATTAATCCCTTTTACTAATAATAGGTGTTATTAAAATATAAATGAGTATGGTTTTTAATGCACCAAAACGTATATCAATATTACTACTTTGTGTTCGTTTAATAATTTGATTATCATCTTACTATTTTAAAATCCCAAGTATCTTATTAGTTTTACATTTGGTGTTTTGTGCATTGTTGTCCATTTAGTATTAAGAACAATGCCCATCCAATGTATTCAAACTATGTTCAATCTTTCTTACCTCCTTTCTATTATAGATTTATGAAATATACTAGTACTTAATAAAATATTATTCTTTGTATTTCTCATGACAAATGATTTTTCATTTAAGAAAGAAAACCTTTATTCTTCCTCAAAAATCGATTATAAACAGGATAACGGAGAATACTTATGAGAAATGAAGTCGTAATGATCACAGGCGCCAATGGCGAGATCGGGCATGGTTTGATCAAAGCCCTCGCCAAACAGCAGGGCAAACGCATTGTGGCGTTGGATCTAAAACCTCTGGATGATGACCTCGCTTCTCTTTGTGAACGTTTCGTGCAGGGAGATATCCTGGATTCCATGCTGCTGGGCAGACTGATGGCAGAATATGAGATCACCACCATCTACCACCTGGCTTCCATTCTCTCCACCAAGGCGGAATACAACCCCGAAACCGCCCACAAGATCAACGTGGAAGGCACCCTGAACCTGCTGCGCATGGGCGTGGAACTCTCCACCTGGCAGGGAAATTCTGTTAAATTCATCTACCCCAGCTCGATCGCGGTGTATGGATTGCCCGATCTGGAAACAAAGCAGAAAGAAGGCAAGATCAAAGAATGGATGTGGTGTAATCCCATCACCATGTACGGCTGCAACAAGCTGTACTGTGAGAATTTGGGGCAGTACTACACCGCCCACTACCGCCAGCTTGCCAAAGACCGCGGGAAGCATTCCATTGATTTCCGCTGCGTGCGCTTCCCCGGGTTGATCTCTGCTGATACCGTCCCTACCGGCGGTACCAGCGATTACGGTCCTGAAATGATCCATGCTGCTGCTAAAGGCGAACCCTATTCCTGCTTTGTGCGCCCGGATACACGCATCCCCTTCATGGCAATGCCAGATGCCATCAAATCACTGCTCATGCTTGAAAATGCTTCCTGCGATACGCTGACCCGCTCTGTTTACAATGTCACCAGCTTCTCTCCCACCGCGCAGGAACTCTTTGAGATGGTGAAAACTGCCTACACTGATGCCGCGATTACCTTTGATGCCAATGCTCCCCGCCAGGCGATCGTTGATACCTGGCCGCAGGACTGTGATGATTCTGCCGCGCGCCGAGATTGGGGCTGGCAGCCGGATTATGATATGCAGAGAGCATTCAATGAATACCTGCTGCCATCTATAAAGAAACTGTATTAATCAATACGAAAATAAAATTACCAGATCGTTGACATTTGTACCGCTGGGTCCGGTTCTGATCAGGCTTCCCACCGCATCCAGGTATGGATACGCATCGTTGTTTTGCAGGTATTCTGCGGCATTTAACCCCAACTGATCACCTTCAGCGAGAGTGTTTCCATCAGCAATCGCTCCTGCGGCGTCTGTGGGTCCATCTTCCCCATCCGTAGCAATAGATAGAATACATCCGCCTTCTAATCTTGCTATTTCCTGTGCTGCAGCCAGGATGAATTCCTGATTCCTGCCCCCTTTGCCCTTTCCATGGATGGTTACGGTAGTTTCACCCCCATAGATCCAGCATTTTCGCTTATTTCCACTTTTTAAATGGTCCCTCAACTCTTTTCCCAGCTTCTCCCCCAGTTCACGCGCTTCTCCCTGCAGTGTTGTGGACACCACTTCTGCTTGAAATCCAAGGCTTTCAGCCATTAGTTTTGCATTAGATGTTGCAATTTTATTGTTTCCGACAAGGATATTTTTAATAATGTTTGTATATACGCAATTACTAGTATTTTCTTCGCTTTTCAACAAGGAAGGGATATTTTTCGGCACTTTTGAATCCAATTCATACTTCTTTATCACAGCGAATGCATCCTTTTTCGTCTGTGTTGAAGGCACAGTAGGTCCTGACGCAATCACATCCAGTGGATCGTCCACCACATCCGAGAGGATCAGGGATACAACTTGAGCTGGATAAAGAATACCCAGTAATCCACCGCCTTTAATACGGTCAATTTGCTTGCGGATGGTGTTGATCTCCTGGATGGACGCACCGCAATCCAGCAGCAGCTGCGTCATACGGCGGTAATCATCCAGTGTGATGCCTTTTTTCGGCAGTACAGCCAGTGCAGAGCCACCTCCTGAAATAAGGGCAATAACAAGGTCTTTTTCGCTCAATTTTCCCATTCTCTCCAGCGCAGATTCAGCCGCATGAATGCTTTTATCGGATGGAATAGGATGAGAGCCTTCAAATGTTTCAATTTCGGGGCAAAGCCTGTCTTCCAATTTGCGCGAGGCGTGTTTTGTGATCACCGCCCCTGTTTTAATGGCATTCCCCAGCACTTCTTTCAATCCAACAGCCATTGCTTGAGAAGCTTTTCCCAACCCCCACACCAGGATCCTCGTATCTTTATCTATCGGTATTTCCGCATCCACAATTTTTAGATGCGAATCTGTATATTCAACACTATTCTTTACCGCTCGAACCGGATCCACACTGGAAAAAGCCGCTCCCAAAACTTCAAGGATCTCATTTTTTACGGGAATTTTTTCTAAATAAGCACAATGAAAGTCTATTTTTTTATACATAGTGATATTCTACTCACAAATGTTCCATCCTTTGACCTGCAGTTTTTCTTTAATAAGGGTAAAATTATATCCTGTGTTGGATGATAGCTGGAAAACTATCAAAAACTATCAATTATTACAGGAGGTTTTACTGTGGATCTTAACGTAATGAACGGTTTGCTCACTCCCAAATCTGTGGCAATCGTTGGAGCGTCCGCAACACCCGGAAAAATAGGGCATACCGTTGTAAAAAATCTTATTGACAGCAAATATGAAGGAAAAATCTATCCGATCAATCCAAAATCGGATGAGATCCTTGGTTTGAAATGCTATCATTCGGTTTCAGAAGTAGCAGGAGATATCGATGCCGCTATCATCACTGTTCCCGCTGTAATAGTACTTGATTCTATCAAGGAATGTGGCGAAAAAGGCGTCAAGGGTGCAATTATCATTACTTCCGGCTTCAGTGAAGTTGGTAAAAAAGACCTTGAGAAAGAACTTGTCGAAACCGCAAATTCTTATGGAATGCGTATTCTTGGACCGAACATTGTAGGTGTTCTTTCTAACTCCGATAAATTCAACGGCTCCTTTGCTCCATTCCTTCCTTTCAACGGCAGCGGCTCCCTGGTATCACAAAGCGGCGCGCTGCTGATCGGTATTGATGCTTCAACCTATTTGAAAGGCGTTGGCTTCGACAAACTGATCTCGATCGGGAACATGTCGGATGTAAATTTTGCCGATACCATCGAATGGCTCGATCAGGATGAAGATACGAAATGCATTTCCCTCTATATCGAAGGTTTCAAACAGGGTCGTAGGGTTATTGAAGCCGCTAAAAAAGCGACAAAACCTATTATTGGTTTGAAATCCGGCATTTCTGCCCACGGTGCGGCAGCAGCCGCATCCCATACCGGTTCTCTGGCTGGTGCAGCAAAAGTCTACCAGGCTGCATTCAAACAGGCTGGGATCATCTGGGCAAACGATCTGAATAACCTTTTCGACCGCACCCTGGCACTTTCCATGCAGCCCCCCATGAAGGGTGATAATCTGCTTATCATCACCAATGGTGGTGGTGTAGGTGTGCTGGCAACCGATGCTGCTGAAAAATATGGTATTCCCCTCAAATTTGCTCCGGATGACGTACAGGTTGAATTAAAAAAGCATATGCCTGAATTTGGTTCAGCGAAGAATCCTGTTGATCTGACCGGTATGGCAGGAACCGAGTGGTACTATGATTCGGTCAAATATGCCATTCAGCATCCCTGGGTCGATGGCGTTGTGGTTCTTTACTGCGAAACTGCCATGACAAACCCCATCGAGATCGCCGAAGGCATCCAAAAAGCGGTTAAAGAATCCGGTGTGACGGATAAGCCGGTTACCGTTTCTTACGTTGGTGGTGAAAACTCCGAGAAAGCCATGAAATGGCTGGTTGAAAATGGTATTCCCGCTTACAACGCTCCGGACCTGGCTGTAAATACCATTGCTGCCTTACGCGAATTCGCTTTGAATAAAGAGAACATTCATAACAATAACGTCGAGACCAAATCATACGATAAGAAACGCGCTTTGGAAGTGATCCAGAAAGCCCGCGATGATGGGCGCAACGCTCTTACTGAAATTGAAGCAAAGCAGATCTTCGAAGCCTATCAGATGCCGGTTACCCATTCAAAAGTAGCCAAATCGGAAGATGAAGCGGTAGAGTTTGCAGAAAAGATCGGCTACCCTATCGTTATGAAGATCGTTTCTCCTCAAATTCTGCACAAATCAGATGCCGGTGGTGTGAAGGTCAATATTAAAGACGAAGCAGGCGTACGCAGTGCCTACAATACGATCTTGAAAAATGCCAGGGCTTACAAGTCTGATGCTGTGATCCACGGAATATTGGTACAGGAAATGGCTCCCATGGGAACAGAGGTTATTCTGGGTTCCGTGAATGATGCTACATTTGGTCCAACCGTTATGTTCGGTCTGGGCGGCATCTTTGTAGAAGTCCTTAAAGATGT
Organism: Anaerolineaceae bacterium; assembly: GCA_963674975.1. GTDB lineage: Bacteria > Chloroflexota > Anaerolineae > Anaerolineales > Anaerolineaceae > UBA4781. Next base: position 262,751 of record OY771913.1, on the reverse strand, counting down.
TACTTTCCGGGTTGCCCCCTTCTCCAAGAAGCAGGCGCTGGAAATGATGTCGGAGATCAAGGGTGCGCCCATTTTGCAGGGTGTTCGTGGCGAAAAACCGCGTGATCTGGATGTAATGGCAGATACGGTTGTTAACTATGCGAATATGGTTCTCGATCTGGCAGATGAAGTCAGTGAATCAGACGCAAATCCTGTACTTCTTTATGAACAGGGTAAAGGTTTGAAGATTGCCGATGCCCGTATGATCTTGAAAAAGAAATAAAGAAATGTGAGTAAATTAAAAAGCGTCTGGGTTCATGATCCAGACGCTTTTTTCATTTCCTTCCACTTTTTCCATGCCCCAATCCACGGTTCCTTGATCGTCATCCGCTGATAAGGAGGGTAATCCTGGCAGATATCTTTCAGCGTTTTTCCATCACTTTCCAGTGCCTTCCAATCCTGTATATTGAACTTCTTTTTGATCGAATTCAGCACCAGGTCCAGCCAGACCCAATCCGCACGAAATTTCTCGACCTTCACCCAGTAGTCTCTCTTTTCCCAGGGCTGGATCGTTTTCTGAATGGATTTTTGTATTTCCACCATAGTCAGGTAAATAAACGTCCAGATATCTTTATATGCAACATCAGCAGCATTTTTGTTTTCCAACTCAATCAGAGCACTGGAAATGAAGCGCAAATAAGCACTGCGCTGGCTTGAATAATTATTGCGATTTATCACAGGAGCCATGCGGACCTCTTCTATTAACGAAATAAAAGAAGGATTATACTCTGCATTGACGTCATTTCAGCAATCGCATATAATTTCTTGGCTATTGGGGAAGTGCTGGAATTGGCAGACAGGCATGACTTAGGATCATGTGCCGCAAGGCGTGAGGGTTCAAGTCCCTCCTTCCCCATTTGCAAATAATAATTTACAGCAAGGAAATCATATCTTGAAATTCGAAAAGAAGCTTTTAAAAGACCATCAAATTCAGTTAACCGTTCATTTTGACGAGAAGACATTTGAGCAGTACAAATCGAAAGCTGCTCATTCTATTTCCATGAAATCCAAAGTACCGGGTTTTCGCCCTGGGAAAGCCCCTCTGGATGTTGTAAAACGCGTATACGGGGAAGATTATCTCAATGAAGAGGCGCTTGAACTTCTTGTAAAGGATAAATACCCTGTTTTACTGGATGAAGCGGAAGTGAAGCCGGCAGCCGCTGGAAAGTTGGAAAAAGTAGAAAAACTGGATCCCCCCGACCTTACTTTTATCGTTCCTCTGGAACCAAGCATTGAACTTGGAAAATATAAAGAGATCCAGAAAAAGTATGAATTACCTAATATCGAAGATAAAGAAGTTGATGAAGTAATTCATAATCTGCAGATGAATTACGCAACAGCCTCAGAAGTGGAACGGGAAGCCCGGGAAGGAGACCTCGTTCATTTCAAGCTTACTGCGCTTATCAGCAATCCCGATGAGGGAGATTCCGGGGAACTGCTTAAAGACTCACCCTATCAGATGGTCATTGGTGAGAAACAAAAAGAAGAGTTCCCTTATGATGGGTTTGATAAAGAATTAATCGGTCTTAAAGCCGGCAGCAAAAAAGAATTAACCCATAAGTACCCCAAAAATTCATCTTTTGAAAAACTTCAGGGAAAAGAAGTCAAACTGTCCATTGATGTGATCAATGTCAAAGAATTGAAGCTGCCTGAAGTTACTGATGAATTCGCGAAGAGCATCAGCGGGTTGAACAATGTTGAAATGCTGAAAACATCGATCAAGAACCAGCTGACTTATACCAAAAATTCGGATTATGAAGAAAAATACTACAACGATCTGATCGACGAGATCATCAAGGTTTCAAAGCTTGCCTACCCTCCCGTCCTTCTGGATGAAGAAATCGATCATGTGGTCCATGATTTTGAACACCGCCTTGTACATCAAAATCTGGATCTGGACACCTTTTTGAAGTTGAATAAAATGGAAAAAGATGATTTCATCGAAAAAGAGATCAAACCGGTTGCCAAGAGACAGTTAGAACATTCTCTTGTGCTTGAACAGATTGCTGAAGAAGAAAAAATTGAGTTGAAGCAGGATGACCTTGAAAAGGTGTACCGCCAGACCATGTATGAATACCAGACAAGAGATGATTTCAATAAGATCAAAAGGGAATTATCTCCAAAAAAATTGTCTAATTCAGTTTTAATGCAGGCGGCTTCACGCTTGATGAATCACCAGGTCCTGGATCGCATCAAGAAATATGCGAATGGCGAACCTATCGAAGATGAAGCTGATACCAAAGAAAAAACTGACAAGAAACAGGTTGAACCTGAGATGCAGGAAAATGAGAAAGAAAAGGTAAAAAAGCCTGCCAAAAAACCTGCTGCTCAGAAGAAAGAGGTAAAAGAAAATGAATAACCGAGAGTTCTCTGATGTCATCCCAATGGTGATCGAATCATCGAGCCGTGGCGAAAGATCCTATGATATTTTCTCTCTTCTTTTACGAGAACGTATCGTATTTGTGGGATCCGCCATCAATGATCAGATAGCAAATCTGGTTGTGGCTCAACTGCTCTATCTCAATCGTGAAGACTCGGAAAAAGAAATCCATATGTATATCAATTCCCCCGGCGGTCAGATCTATTCCGGATTGGCGATCTACGACACTATGAAAATGATCCCGAACCCGATCAGCACGGTGGCTGTCGGCGTTACAGCTTCCTTTGGCACCGTTTTACTGGCTGCTGGAACCATTGGCAAGCGTTATGCGCTGCCGCATGCCACCATTCATATGCATCAGCCCCTGGGCGGCGCGGAAGGGCAAGCTTCAGACATTGAAATTCAGGCAAAAGAGATCATGCGCTTGAAAGCCAGCCTGAACAAGATCCTTTCCACCTGCACCAAGCAGACTATTGATGTCATTGAAAAAGACACCGAGCGCGACCTGTATCTGAGTGCAGAGCAGGCGGTGGAGTATGGATTGGTTGATAAGGTATTGATCCCACCACAATAAAATGAATACCAGTCTGCAATGAGGTAAAATTATGCCGATTGCCTTATAAAGCAACCGGCATTTTATTATTATGGAGAAGAAAAAATGAATTTTGAGGAATTGGGAATTCGGGCATTAATTCTGGATATGGATGGAGTATTGTGGAAGACGGATGAAGCGCTCTGCGATTTGTCAGCACTTTTTCATAAATTTGAAGAGCATAATTTAGAATATCTCTTTGCCACGAATAATGCTATGCGCACTACCGCGCAGTATGTAGAAAAATTCAAATCGTTTGGAGTTGCTGTTCAAGAAGAGCAGATCTTTTCTTCAGGCATGGCAACCGGTTATCTCTTATCAAAAGATTTTCCAAATGGCGGACCGGTCCATGTGATGGGGTCCAAAGCGTTGGAAGATACCCTGCGCGACTATAACTTTAACAATTCAGATATTGATCCGATTGCCGTTGTGGGCGGCTTTGACCCTGAGGTTTCCTACGATCGCCTGAAAAAAGCATCTCTTTTGATACAGTCGGGGCTTCCTTTTTACTTTACCAATATCGATGCCACCTATCCGACACCTGAAGGGAATGCGCCGGGCGCAGGTACGTTTCTGGCTGCCCTAGAAACAGCTTCCGGTGCAAAGGCAAAAATAGCCGGTAAACCAAATCCATATCTTTATGAAGCATGTTTCGATCGTCTGGGAACTTCTCCTGCTGAAACACTCGCAGTCGGTGATCGTTATGAAACGGATATTATTGGTGGATATCGTTCAGGATGCAGGACTGCTCTGGTGCTCACAGGGATCGCAACAAAAAAGGATGTTGACAGCTATGATCCAAGACCGGATTTTGTATTTGATGGTGTCATGCATCTTTTTGACTGATATTCTAAAATAATAAATATGAAATGTATTCTTGATCTTGGGAAAGATGAGCTGCAGGCGTATTTTCAGGCTATCAAACAGCCTGATTTTCGCTGCAGCCAGGTTTGGCGCGGACTGTATGTTTCTCATTTTCATTCCTGGGATCAATTTACCACCCTGCCAAAAGAACTTCGCCAGAAACTTCAAGATGATTTTGTGATCCTTCCCCTCCACGAGGTCGATCACCTGCTCTCGTCAGATGGATCAACGAAAAAGGTATTGTTTCAACTGCCTAGCGGTAATCCCATTGAAACAGTGCTGATGAAATATGAAGACCGCACCTCCATCTGTATTTCAAGCCAATCCGGCTGTTCTATCGGGTGCACATTCTGTGCGACAGGCAGATTGGGCTGGAAGCAGGATCTGACCAGCGGAGAGATCGCAGCACAGATCCTGTATTTTCTCAGAGAGCTGGAGGAAGAACAGCAGAGATTGACCAATATCGTCATTATGGGCATGGGTGAACCATTCTTGAATTATGAGAACCTGAAAAAAGCCATTCTTCTTATGAACGATCATGATGGATTGAATATCGGTGCTCGCAGGATCACCGTTTCCACGATCGGCATTCCTGAAAATATCGTTGAATTTGGGTACGACTTTACCCAGGTTAATCTGGCAGTAAGCCTGCATGCCCCCACCAACGAGCAGCGTGATAAGTTGATTCCCATCAACAGAAAATATCCGATCGAGAAGATCATTTCAGCAGTCAGGCAGTATATTACCCTGACAAATCGGCGGGTTACTTTTGAATATGTGCTGATAGCTGATTTCAATGATTCGTTAACCGATGCAGAGCACCTTGGAACGCTTTTACAGGGAATGTTATGCCACGTGAACTTGATCCCCTTGAATCCCACCGTTGCTTTTAATCAAAGATCACCTTCCCGTGAACGCATCGCGCTTTTCAAGGAAAAGCTGGAGGAATATCACATACCGGCTACCGTCCGTTTCAGCAAGGGTACTCAAATTAAAGCCGGCTGCGGTCAATTAGCAGGAAAGCTATCCTGATTCATCGTTTCCGCATATAATATTGTTCGATTTTAATAAAGAAAACCCAGGAGAATATTGTGCAAGATTTATTAGACAGAGTAAGCACCTGTATTTCAAAACTAAACACTCTCAAGGAGCATCTTTGACTGGGATGCTAAAAAAGAAAAACTAGCCAGGCTTTCCAAAGAAACTGAAGATCCAAAATTCTGGGATAATCCCAATCAGGCTCGTGAAAAGATGAAGACGATCGCAGACCTCAATGACGAGATTGAGTCATGGGAAGAGCTTTATAAAAGAGCCAAGTCACTGCAGGATTTGATCGGGATGAATGATGATTCTCTCCTCCCTGAACTGGAAAATGAAATTCTGCTGATCGAAAAGAAGATAGATACGCTTGAATTTGATATCCTTCTATCCGGTCCCTACGATAAGGGTAATGCTATCCTTTCTATTAATGCCGGTGCAGGCGGAACCGATGCACAGGATTGGGCAGCCATGCTTGAGCGCATGTATCTGCGTTGGGCTGAACGTTCAGGTTTTTCAAGCGAGATCATCCATCTTACCGAAGGAGAAGAAGCCGGTATCAAAAGTGTCACCATATCCATATCCGGTAAATACGCCTACGGGTATCTGCGTACAGAAAAAGGAGTGCACCGTCTTGTGCGCTTATCCCCATTTGATGCCGCCCATCGCCGTCACACTTCTTTCGTTCAGGTTGAAGTCCTTCCCGAAGTTACCGCAGAAGACCCTGTCATCACGATCAATCCGGATGATCTGATCATTGATGTATATAAATCTGCGGGTGCCGGTGGTCAGAACGTCCAGAAAAATGCCACCGCAATCCGTATCACCCATAAACCAACAGGGATGGTGGTAACCTGCCAGAATGAACGCTCACAACTGCAGAATAAAGAGAATGCCCTAAAAGTTCTGCGCGGTCGTCTTTACGAGATAAAACTGGAAGAACAGGAGAAGCAAATATCCGCTTTGAAAGGTGAGTTCCAGAAAATTGAATGGGGCAGCCAGATTCGCTCCTATGTACTGCATCCCTATCAAATGGTAAAAGATCACCGCACGGATTATGAAGAAGGGAACACACAGGCAGTTTTGGATGGAGAAATCGATGGTTTCATCCAATCGTACTTGAAATCAACACAAAAATAAGAGCCTGCAAATTGCAGGCTCTTTTTCTTTCTTAATCGAGCGTACTTGCCAGCTCGAAGAGTTTCATATCGATCGATTTTGTCTTTCCGACAACATCTTTCAGCGGAGTGGTTTTCAACGCATTGTTCACCCACCCCACCAGTACCCCATATTCCCCATTCATCAAACTATCTACCGCTCCGGCGCCTAAACGACTGCCGAGAATACGGTCCTGGGCGCTGGGTACGCCTCCGCGCTGTACATGTCCAAGGATAGTTACCCTTAATGTAAATCCGATTTCTTCGTTGTGTTTTTCGAAGTATTCAGCCAGCTTCGTGGCATTATATTTTGCGCCTTCCGCCACTACCACGATAGCGTGAGATTTACCACGTTCGTATGCTTTTGCGAGGATTTCCACAGTTTCTTCCGGATCTACTTCTACTTCCGGCAAAATGACTGTTTCTGCACCACCGGCTATGGCAGCCATCAGAGCCAGGTAGCCGCAATTCCTGCCCATAACTTCGATCAAAAACGCTCTTTGGTGGGAGGAACCGGTCACTTTCAAGCGGTCAATCGCTTCGAGAGCAATATTCAATGCAGTATCTACACCAATGGTAATGTCTGACCCTACCAGATCATTGTCGATGGTTGAAGCAACACCCACCACCGGGAAACCCATTTCAGATAGATAATAAGATCCGGTTTGCGATCCATTACCGCCAATGACGACTAGCCCTTCTATACCATTTCCATTCAATGCCCGCAGCGCTTTCATCCTGCCGGCTTCTGTTTTAAACTCCTCACAGCGGGCACTCCCCAACATGGTCCCGCCTTTTTGAATGACTCCGCCTACGTCGCGCGGACCCATAGGAATGAATTTCCCTTCGATCAATCCAGAGTATCCCAGAGGAACCCCGAATACTTCCATATCTTTCGCCGTCCCTGTTCTTACAACAGCCCGTATGGCTGCATTCATTCCGGGAGCATCTCCACCGCTTGTTAATACTGCAATTTTATTCATAAACAAACTCCGATTTTTAAAAATCAATGAATTCTAACATAGGCATAATCAATTTCTATATAGATTTATGACCTAATTAACTGGAATTTTAAATCAATTTCTGGTTCAATAGGTATCTGCATAAAAATCTACACTATTACAAGAAGCAAATGCCAATGTCAAACAAAAATAACCGTATTCAAACACATCCGATCCTGGATGCTGAACGGGGGAAGAAAATCAGTTTTCAGTGGATATCCCAGCCCTGTGAAGGCTATGAAAATGAGACGATCGCTTCAGCGCTCATTGCCAATGGGATCCATATATTCCAACATCACGCGAAAGATCATTCCCCGCAGGGTTTATTTTGTGCCAACGGGCAGTGTTCCCAATGCCTGGTACTGGTAGATGGCTATCCCAAGAAAGCATGTATGGAACTCATTCATGATGGAATGCACATCCAACCTTTAGACGGTTTCTATACTCTCCCTGCTGATACCTCTAAAGAATCTGCTCCACCCATCATCCATAAAAAAATAAACGTCATGATCATCGGAGCGGGTCCTGCGGGTCTTTCAGCTGCTATTGAGCTTGGAAAAGCTGGGATAGAAACGGTTCTTGTGGATGATAAAAACCAATCAGGTGGAAAACTGGTACTGCAAACACATCGATTCTTTGGATCAAAAAAATTCGTGTATGCCGGTACGCGCGGCATCGATATTGCGAAAATACTTTCTTCCGAAGTCAAACAATATCCAGTGGTTGAAGTGTGGCTCAATTCACCTGCCGTGGCTGTTTTCAGCGACCATAAAGTGGGAGTTTTGAAAGATAATCAACAATACGCATTGATTGAACCGGATATCCTGCTTATTGCCACAGGGGCTCGTGAAAAAACACTGCGTTTTCCCGGGAATACGCTTCCCGGAATCCTGGGAGCTGGAGCCTTTCAAACCCTGCTCAATCGAGATCTGGTCATCCCCGGAGAAAATTACTTCATCGTGGGCGGTGGAAATGTCGGTTTGATCGCTGCTTATCACGCTCTTCAAGCAGGCATACACATCGCTGGTCTGGCTGAAATCCTTCCGCAGTGCGGCGGATATAAAGTTCATCTGGATAAAATCAAGCGCTTGGGCATTCCTATCTATACTTCACACACAATACTGCAGACGGATGGGAAAGAAAAAGTTGAGAGTGTAACCATTGCACAGGTTGATGAATATTTTCACCCCATTTCAGGAACAGAAAGGACTATTCCCTGCGATGGAGTTCTCATTGCCGCCGGTTTAAACCCGGTCAATGAATTTTTTGTTCAGGCGCAGGAATTTGGCTTTAACGTCTTTTCCGCCGGTGATGCTGAGGAAATCGCAGAAGCATCCGCAGCCATCGTTTCAGGTAAGATTACAGCGAAAAATATTCTCTCTGAAATACAGGATTCCCCTCTTTCAAGTATTGAACTAGAAAAATTAAAAAGCCTGAAAAAGATATTATCTGCAAAACCGGGGAAGATCATACAGGCTGAAAAACCCGCTGTCCATCAGGGTGTAAGACCTGTGCTGCACTGTACGCAGGAAATACCCTGTGATCCCTGTTCAGGGCTGTGTGTGCAGCATTTGATCACTATTCCAGCTGAAAATATCCTGTCGGCACCTGTTTTCTGCGATCTCGAAGGGAATTGCACCGGCTGCGCTCAATGCGTGATCGGCTGCCCTGGCTTAGCCATCACACTGGTGGATTACCGCAAGGATGCGTCAAATCCTACCGTGACCATTCCATATGAGCTTCCCATTCTAAAAGAAGAAGTCATTGGTAAATCCTTCCCTGTAACAGAACAGGAAGGGAAAGTGATCGGAAATGTCGAAGTGGTTCAGGTAGTTCAAACGAACAAGATGAATCATACTTCGCTGGTCAAAGTGATCGCTCCACTGGATATCGCAGAACGAATTGCAGGTATCCAATTGATTCCATCTCCCCGATCTGAAACATTTCAAGAAATCGGTACCGAAGGAACGCGGGATACTATCCTCTGCCGCTGTGAACGGGTTTCCGAAAAAGAAATTCGCGATCTGATACGCAGCGGTATTCATGATCTAAATCTGATCAAAGCCATCACCAGAGCCGGCATGGGAGCCTGCGGTGGGAAAACCTGCGAATCGTTGATCGTTCAGGTGATGCGTGAGGAGGGAGTTACCGTTGATGATATTACCCTACTATCAAGGCGCCCTCTTTCTACAGAAATAACCTTGAATACATTTGCGGCAGAAGATGAATACGAAGGTAAAGCAGACAATCATGAATCATAAAAGCTTTGATGCGATCATTATCGGCGCCGGTTCCGTCGGCGTCCCAACTGCTTTTTTTCTTGCCAGATCAGGGATGAAGGTACTGGTGCTGGAAAGCCGTCCCAGCATCAGCCAGGCTTCGAATAAAGCTGCTATCGGCGGTGTTCGAGCCACCCATTCCGATCCCGCTAAAGCATGGCTGTGCCAGCGCAGTCTGCATATCTTTTCTACCTGGGAAGATACGTATGGGGATGACCTCGAATGGAGAAAAGGCGGTTATGTCTATGCAGTTTATAGAGAAGAAGATGAACTAACCCTGAAAAACCTGCTGGTCAGGCAAAAATCCTGGAAGATGAATATCGACTGGTTGGATCCGCAGGCGCTGCTGAAGGTCGTTCCGGACCTGAATCCTGACGGGTTGCTGGGTGGAACTTATTCACCGGATGATGGGAATGCTTCTCCCCTTTTATCCAGCTATGCCTTTTATACAAAAGCGCTTTCCCTGAATGCAGAATTTCACTTCAATGAAGAAGTAACCGGATTCATTATGCAGGATGGAAAGATTATCGGAGTTCGTACTTCTCAAGGTGAATATGCCTCTGAGATAGTGATCAATGCTGCCGGTTCATGGGCTGGTAAACTCGGAGAACTAGCAGGCATCGAGATTCCCATTACCTCCGAATCACACGAAGCCGGTATAACCGAACCGGTGCGCACTTTTCTTAAACCCATGATCGTGGATATGCGTCCAATGTGGATTACCTCCAACTTCTATTTTTACCAGCATGCCACCGGACAGGTGCTGTTCTGCTATACTCCTGAACCTTCTATTTTGGGCTATGATAGAAGATCAACCTCTGCTTTTCTCCCCATCGCTTCCAGACGCCTGCTTGATCTGATCCCCAGACTGAAAAATATCAGAGTCCGCAGAACCTGGCGCGGTCTTTATCCGATGACGCCCGATGGTTCACCCTTCCTCGGCGCTGTAAAGGACACACCAGGGATGATCCTGGCAGCCGGCATGTGCGGTCAGGGATTCATGCTGGGTCCGGGAGTTGGTGAACTGCTGGCAGCCAGCCTAACCGGTACAATTAATGAATCTCAGCAAAAGGTTCTTCACGATCTTTCGCTTTCGCGGTCCATATCTCACATAGAGATGTTAAAATAACTGAATATCTTATTCAAAGGAATTTAATGGACCAGGAAATTGTTTATATACCCGTAAAAAAGCTCTACCAGTTCATGCTCACCGTCTTCCAGAGATCAGGCGTCTCCGAAGAAGACGCTATCCTGTGCGCCGATGTGCTGATCAAATCTGATCTGCGCGGCACCGAATCGCACGGAGTTGGAAGATTGCGTATGTATTATGATCGTTTGAAAAGCGGTCTTATCGAAAAGCAAACAAAGCTATCCATCGTTCGTGAATCACCAACCACGGCAGTTATTGACGGCAATCATGGCATTGGGATGGTCGTCGCCACGAAAGCCATGCAGCTTGCGATCCAAAAAGCAAAAGAATTGGGTATGGGCGCAGTGGCGGTGCGCAACTCTACTCATTTTGGCATCGATGGTTTTTATCCATTGATGGCTGTTCATCAAAATATGATCGGGATGAGCTTTACCAACGCCCGTCCCTGCGTCTCTCCAACCCATGGAACACAGCCGACCCTGGGGACGAATCCCATTGCGTTTGGTGCTCCCACGGATGAAGAATGTCCATTCCTCTATGATGGTGCTACCTCTATCACCCAGCGCGGCAAAATCGAAGTTTTAGCCCGCGCCGAAAAACCGGTTCCCGAAGGATGGGTCATTGATAAAGAGAATGCTCCCATGACCGATGCGGACAAAATATTAGATCAAATCCTTCTGGATGATGCCGCACTCCTTCCATTGGGTGGAACCAGTGAAATATCCGGAGGGCACAAGGGTTACTGTCTTTCGACCATGGTTGAGATATTATCTTCCGCACTGCAAAGCGGTGCCTTTTTATTTCAGCTTTCCGGGCTTGATGAAAACAACAATCCCACCCGTTTCAGAGTTGGTCATTTTTTTATGGTAATGAATATCGAAAACTTCCTGCCTGTTGACGAATTCAAGAAAAACATCGGTGATCTGCTGCGCACACTGCGCTCAACACGCAAAGCTCCCGGAGAAGCGCGTATCTATACTGCCGGTGAAAAAGAATTCGAGATGGAGAAAATCGTCACCGAACAGGGTGTGCCGGTTAATGCCAATCTTCGTAAAGACCTGCTCTATTTACAGCAAGAATTAAATCTTACAGAAACTCTTTTTTAAAAACTATGAAAATTAAAGGTCTTATTTTTGATTTTGATGGTCTTATTTTGGATACTGAGACCGGTGAAGTAAAAATATGGGAAGAAGTATTTGATCATTTTGGGAAGATATTCCCTATCGATCTCTATTTCAGTCATATCGGTCATGCGACGGATAATAATTTTGTTTTTGATTTCATGAAAGAGATCGGATTTTCTCCGGACCAGATCACACTTGCTGTAAAGATATATGATGAATTGATGAAAACATCGACTTATTTCCAAACCCCAAGAACCGGTGTGAGGCAGATCATTCAATCTGGCAAAAATGCGCATTTATGCCTGGCTGTCGCTTCGAATTCATATAAAGATTGGGTGATCAGCCATCTGCAAAATTTAAAATTGGATCAGTATTTCGATCCTATCTGCACAAGAGATGAAGTTTCTAATTCAAAACCAAGCCCTGATCTATACAATCTCGTTTTGAAAAAATGGAATTTTATACCTCAAGAAGTGATTGCATTCGAAGATTCTCCTAATGGAGTTTCCGCGGCAAAGAATGCGGGAGTTTTTTGTGTGGCTGTTCCCAATCAGATCACAGTTCAGTTGGATTTTATTGATCAGGATTTGTCATTTAACTCATTTGATAATATCGATCTCCAAAATTTAATACGAATCTTTGAAAAATAACGTATTATTATACGAATTTAACAATTGAATATTATACTTATGAGTAATTAACCGCTTAATACTATGGATATTGATGCTCTGCTTGCGAAATTACCCGATTCTTACACGGTAGTAGACCGTGATTTGATCATGCGCGCTTATACGTTTGCTGAAAAGGCGCATGAGGGACAAAAGCGCCTTTCCGGAGAACCTTATATCACCCACTGCCTGGCTGTGGCGGAAATATTAACCGAATTGAAAGTTCCACCTGAAGTGATCGCTGCCGGACTTCTTCATGATACCGTTGAAGACACTTCTGTAACCTTGAAAGACCTTGAAAATAAGTTCAGCCCTGAGATCGCAAAATTGGTTGATGGGGTTACCAAGTTAACCAATATTCCCAAGGTTTCAAGAGCGGACCAGATAAACACCGGTAAAAAGAGCGGGAAAAATGCTCCATCTGCAGATCAGGATGATGAAGATGAAGATATTAAGGCTTCCAGCCTGATAAGCAGCCGCAGAAGTGAACTGGCAAATGAAACGCTTCGGAAAATGCTGCTTGCTATGGGTGATGACATTCGCGTTATTGTGATCAAGCTTGCCGACCGTCTTCATAACATGCGTACTTTAAGCCATATGCCTGAAAAAAAGCGCAAAAGCATATCCAGAGAAACGCTGGATATCATTGCCCCGCTTGCCAACCGTCTGGGTATCTGGCAGTTAAAATGGGAGCTTGAAGACTTATCTTTCCGATACCTGGAGCCCGATGTCTATAAAGAGATCGCTCAAAAATTATCCGACCGCCGTAAAAATAGAGAAGCAGAGATCACAAAAATCATCGACGATCTTGATTCATTGATGAAAAAGGGGAAAATCGAAGCAGAGATCACGGGAAGACCCAAACATATTTACTCCATCTACCGCAAAATGATGGAAAAAGGAATGGCGTTTGAAATGGTGCGCGACCTGCGCGGTGTCCGCCTTATCGTGCCCGATGTCCCTTCCTGTTATGCAGCCCTTGGTTTGATCCATACCAACTGGCGCCCCATTCCCAATGAGTTTGATGACTATATCGCTGCACCCAAAGATAATTTTTACCGCTCGCTGCACACTGCCGTGATCTACACCGATGGAAAACCGCTTGAAGTACAGATCCGCACTCCTGATATGAATCAAAATGCGGAGTTCGGTATTGCCGCACACTGGATCTATAAAGAGAAAAAGCCATTTAATGATTCTTATCAGCAGCGCATCAACTGGCTGCGCAAATTGATGGATTGGAAGCAGGATGTTGATGATGCGCAGGAATTTGTTGATGGAATGAAAAGCGATGTGTTTGAAGATCGTGTGTATATCTTCACTCCGCATGGAGACATCATCGATCTGCCGCGCGGCTCCACCCCCATTGATTTTGCGTATCATGTCCATACTGAAATTGGGCATCGCTGCCGTGGAGCCAAGGTGAATGGAAAGCTGGTTTCTCTCGATTATCACCTTCAAACCGGTGATCAATTGGAGATCTTGACTTCGAAACGGGGCGGTCCTTCACGTGACTGGTTGAATATCAATCTGGGTTTGGTAAAAACACAGCGTGCCCGCTCCAAGATCCGCCAGTGGTTTAAAAAACAAGATCGTGAACAGAACCTTACCCAGGGACGCGATATCCTGGATAAGGAATTTCACCGGCTTGGTTTGGGTAATATCAATATCGAGAATCTGGCGCATTCTCTTGACCTAAAGAATGAAGAAGAATTGTTCATCGCACTGGGCTGCGGTGATCTATCCATTCGCAAACTTGTCAATAAGCTTGATGATGTTGAAAAAGGTTCAGAAGATCCGCTGTTTCAAATTCATGCACCCGTTACTGAAAGAGAAGGATCTGATGCAGTAAATGTATTGGGTTTAAAAGGCATTCTGACTCATTTTGCACGCTGCTGCAGCCCTGCTCCCGGTGACGCGATCGTAGGCTATATTACTCGCGGTCGCGGCGTTACTATTCACCGTCAGGATTGTCCCAATATTCTCTCTATAAAGGATCATGAACGGATCATCAAAGTGAACTGGGGAGAAGCGCACCGAACCTTCCCGGTCGATATTCAGATCAAAGCTTACGATAGACAGGGATTGATGAATGATATCTCCACCATCCTGAGTAATGAAGGCATCAATCTGCGAGATATCAAGATCAATCTCTCTGATAACCTGGCGATCATTAATTTGATCCTTGAAATTACAGATATTACGCAGCTCAGCCGTGTGCTAACCAGAATAGAATCGCTTCCAAATATAATGGAAGCGTTTCGCTTTCACCCCGGTTAAAAGAACAGCGGGATGAAAGCCATCCCGCTAGTTCTTCGTTCAGAAAGCCCTCTGAAATTATTAACTTATTGATTTACCTGTATTTCTACTACGGAAAAAACCCAGCGGTTGGCGGGTGTTTCAGGTGTTACGAGGCGAATCGGTCCTTTATCGGGAGTAACTTCTATGATCCATTCTCCGCTGTCTTTCAATGCGACGATCCCATTTGTGAGTTCCTCCTTGGTGATCTCGATCGAATATCCATCCGAAGCGAATACCGTGAGAGAAACAAAATCATCAGGTGCTCCAGCCAATGCCAGGACTGCATCCAGAGAAGGGCCTGACCATGAGGTAATTTCATCTTCACCGGTTGATTTTTCCATCAAAATTTCTGAAATATCCACCTGTTCCATGGCAGCCAGTTCTTTAAAAGATATTTCTGTAGGGGTTGCTACATCTCCGGAAATTTTCAAAGTCCAATCCACATCCGGAATTTTGGATCCACATCCAACCAATACAGTCATTAATAATACAAGTGTGAGAAGTGCAGTATTTTTTTTCATCATTTTTTCTCCTTTTATTTTCGGCTTTCGAACATTTTATTTTTGAACCAGGATGATATAGGTTTCCATATCATCGAGAATCAGATTTCCATGATTCCCCAGTGAGGAATCGTTTGTAACATGATGCATTCCATGATCAGGGAACAGGATGATCAATGTGCTTTCCGGCAGCTGTTCAATAAGCTGTTCGACATAATCATCCACTTCAGCTATTTTTGCATTCCATTCTGTTGAATAAGGTCCATATGTATGACCCACGTCATCAATACCATGAAAGTGGATCATCAATACTTCAGGTACACCTTCCGCAATCCTTTCTTCCGCATTGATAAAAACATTATCGTCGGTCGAATCATTGTTATTACGATCCCCCGATAAAATAACCTCTGCATTTGGATAATTGAAGGGTGTGCTTTCTCCTTCTACAATAGTGAACTGCATACCCGAATCGACCACTGCATCGATAATACTTGGAACAGCTAGATTACGGATACCGGTAGCCCAAATGCCATTTTTAGTAGAATCAAGACCCGATAGCAAAGCCGCGGTTGAAGTACTCGTTTTAGGAGGATAGATAGTATAAGATGGATAAACAGCTTCAAGAGAACCTAAATAAGGGATCAATCCTTCTGTTTTCGCAGTTTCAAGAGCCAGATATCCAAATCCATCTAGAAAGAACCACACTACATGTTCCACTGAACCGGTAGGAAACTCGAATCCGGAAGCTTTATCTCCGAATGAAATACCCAATGCTTCGGCAGTCAATGCTGAAATATCTGTAATGGAATGATTAATCGATGTTTCAGGTGCTGCGGTTTGTACATTGATTTGATCTACAAGGTATTCCTCCCCATCGATCTCAACCATGCTTACATTTCGCCAAAAAGCAGTTTCGGCAATTTGTCCCCACGGTACTTGAATGGAAACTTCACCCTGCACCAGGCTGATCTCATCAACAGTTTTTACACCATAGTAATAAAAAAGGTATTCCAGATAAAGATCGTAATCTTTTTCTTCATCTACATTGACCTTTCCTTCTATTTCTTTATAAGTATCACTATTTATGATATATTCCTGCCCATCAATAGATAAAACCATATCACGACTGGCTTTACAGGAAACCCCCAGACCAAGCAGGGTTAATATCAGAATAATGTTAAACCATCGCTTCATTGTATTTAATTCTTCCCTTCGATTTTTATGATGTCAAACACCCAGCCGCTGCGCCCCTTATCCGGGATGATCAAGACAACCGATCCGTATTGCTTTGTAAGAACAGCATCCTGCACATCCGCTGCAGGCAGTTCAACGCTAGTTCCGTCCTGCATGGTGAAGCTTATGGTTTCGTATGTGTCCAGGTCCACCAGATCGGATAAGGCTGCCCCCTCAATCCGGCTGGAAGTAAAAGCTTCTCTGGTAATTCCATCATCCTCACTGCGGAACATCACTTTTGCTTCTTCAACGGTAATAGAAGTTGTTTTTCCTAACAGTAATCTCCCGATAGATGTTTTTTCTTCGCCGATCTGAAGCGGTTTTTCTTCTCCAACAATGATGATCCTGGCGATCCCTTTTGCCCAGGTCGATTCGTGCAGATCGTCAGAAGCAAAACGAATTCCGTCTTCATACGGAAGAAACATGGCGTTATCGGTAATATTTTCTTTGCTGATCCTTATGAACGATCCATCGCGCGAATACAGGGTAAAGCTTTCATAATCCGGGATCTCCCATTTTTCCATGAATTCGCTTATGGTAATGAAAGTATTGGGCAGATCAGAATAATTGAGGAAAAAATGATTCCACGGGATGAAAATCACTTCTTCAACATCTCCCGTAAGCTCAACCATGTTATAAAAAGACAGGTCTGGAAATTCTACCGATCCATGTTCATCATGGCAGGTGCTGCAGGTATGAAAATCTTCTTCTGGTTCATGGCACTCCGCACATTCATGCATTGTTTCGCTTTCTTCCCACAGCATGCTGACCGGATACTCGGTTATAACTCTGATCGGAAGCTGTTTGAGTGATAAGCTGAATATGATTGCAACTGCAGCCACTATTCCCAGGATGATGCCGATTATCTTTAATGCTTTCTTTGTTTTGGGTGATTTCATAGAATTCCTTTCATCTCCAGATAATTGAATAAAAAGGATAGTAAAAAAACTAATCCCGCAGCAATTCCATCAAAATATGTGAAATGGATGGGTCTTTGATATGTGCGAGTCCTATATCTTCCAAAACTACGGCTTTCCATGGAAATTGCGAGCTTATTCACCCTATCAAACAATGAATAGAGTACTCCACTGACAAAGATTCCTGTATGGTAAAAAAGCTGTCCCGGTTTTCTCGCATCGAAGCTTGCTCCGCGCATTTTCTGCGCAATGATGATCCTTTCTCCATCAATTGAAAGAATTGGGACAAGCCGCATGGAAGTGATTACCATGAACGCGTAGCGATATGGAATCCCCATCTGCATAAATGCATAGGCAAAATCTGAAGGGGATGTTGTCAGGATAAAAAGATAACTGCTGAATACAATAATGAGAAATCGGAGAGATATAAAAACAGCCCTCTGAATTGCCGCATCCGTAATAGAGAAACCCCCAAAATGGATAATTGCTTTACCCTGATGAAAGAAAAGGATCTGGATTAATCCAATCGATAGAGCTGTAAGAATTGTTGTTCGCATCCCCAGATAATCAAATGGATTCTTACTTACAAAGAAAAAGCAAAGAATTAACAGGCTAAATAAAACAATCATGGAAAAAGGAGAAGAAATAAAGAAAACGCAAATACTGATTCCCAAAAGAAGGATGAATTTTGTGAATGGGTGCAGGTTGTGCATCAATGTTGTAGCAGGGAGGTAGGAGATCTTTCTCATGCCCCCGATTCCTTCTCCGGTAAAAAATCCCTGTACCCATTCACTTGCCACCAAATGACCGCTTGCTGCGTTGGTAGGCAGAATCGCAAGCTGCCATCCTCTATAAAGAGAATGCGATCTGCCATCTGTTTCATCAATGCCGGGTCATGGATAGCCGCTATAATGGTAACACCTATTTTTCGCAATTGCATTAATTTGCGCAGAATATAGTTTACCTGAAATATGTCCTGTCCTATGAAGATTTCATCCAGTAGCAATATAGATGGTGAAAAGATCAGTGTGGATATTAAATTCAATCTTTTCTTTTCACCATAACTTAATTGGTGTGGATTCTCGTTTTCCCTGTTCTGCAAGCCAAAGAGTTCCAGAAGCTCTCTTGACCTTGCCTGATGTAGCGCATCATCAAGGTGGTAATTTTTCAATCCGTAGGCAATTTCATCTTTTACCGAATTCATGAAGATCTGCTCATCGGCATTCTGGAAAACGTATCCAAATCGAACAGGACCGGTGCTTTTCTTTTCTCTGAATTCCATCTTCCCCTGCTTGCATTTTAAAATACCGAGAAGCGTTTTCAGAAAAGTTGTTTTTCCCGAACCGTTCTCCCCCATCAACGCAATAATTTCCCCCTGCTTGATCTCTAGATCTCCAATTTCAAGTTTGAAACCATCTCCGTTCTCGTAATTCCAATTGTGGAGAGTTAAAGATGGTTCCTTCCGATCAGATTCCAGACTACTTTCACGAATAGAATGCTTTTCAGGGATTGTATAGAACGGAGATTCTTCAACTTTTCCATCAAAGACAATTTCGCCGTTTTCAAGATGCACACAGCGCTTAAAAAGGTCTTTGAAGTATTGAATCCTATGTTCTATGATAATGACCGTTAACTTCCTTGTTTTTCGCAGGTCATTCAGTACATTGAATATTGCACGTGTTGAATTCTGATCGAGATTTGAAGTTGGCTCATCCAATATCAGCACCATAGGATTTAAAGCCAGTATGGAGGCAATGGCAATTTTCTGCTTCTCACCACCTGACAGTTCGAAAAGATTCCTTTGATTAAGCTCTTCTGCCTTAGTGATCTTCAGAGACGCTGATATCCTCCTTCTCATTTCATCCGGTGGGACACGGCGGTTTTCTAAACCGAAAGCCAGTTCATCAGCCGTATTCAACGTACAAAATTGATCATCCGCGTTTTGTTGAACAAAGCCAACGGCATCGGCTATTTCATAAAGTTGTGTTTCTTCAATGGATTTATTGCCTATACGCACATTACCCTGATAAATTCCCATCTCCTGATGAAAGAGGATTCCTGCTATTGCATACGCCAGTGTGGTTTTTCCGCTTCCGGAACCTCCACTGATCATAAGCCATTCTCCTTTATCAATATGCAAATTAATATCGTGAAGAACAGGCTTTCCTTCTTCTTTATAACGATAAGAGAGATGAGTAATTTCTATATCCATCTTTTTTATTGTAGATCTATGCGTTCAATATTCTCCAGGAAAACTTCTCCTTGTATCGTTCCAATCACATATTTCATTTTATAATCCGTGATGTTTACGAAAATTCGGATCGAATCATCTTCCTGGATTGCAGATAAGTCGATCGAATAATCAGCATCCGCGTTGGAAAACTTGACCGTTGAATAAGCAATTGCCGGGTCATCTATGGGAGATAATACTTTGTTTACTGCTACTCCCTGCAATTTTTTTGAACCCTCTGCAAGGTTAATCCGAGCGCTGTCCATTTCGTACTGCCATTTTTGAGGCTTGAATTCTGTTACGGCTTTTGATTCATAAAATATCCGAACAGGTATGCTCTGGATAACATCGATTTCTGCTACACCGCGCACCCAGGCTTTGCTGTTTTCAGCACCAACGATGCTGTAGGAAGCATCTGTACCTTCTCCGCTTGCAACCAGAATGAGATTGGGATTGGTCTGTACCTCGTCCATGGTAATAAAGAAGCTGTATCCATCTGTTGCTGTTACCAGAATCAAATCCGAGTTTTCTCCTGGATCCGCAGCTAAAATAACCTGTTCAAGCGGATACCCTGTATATGTACCTTCCTGCCCCTGTAAACTGGATTCGATGGTGACAGGATCAATATCTGTTTCTTTTGTGCTGAAGTGCTGATTTTCCGCCACGTTGCCCAGTATTGCAACAGAACCTTCTCCTTTAGATATCTGAATGTAAACATAAGCAGAGATTGCAAAGACCAGAACTCCTAGCAATACAAATCCATATCGTGCCCATTTTGTTTTGCTTTTTTCAAGTTCTTGAGATATCACTCCTGTTTTTGCTATATTTTTCAAAACGACCTGGCTTAATATTCCGCCAAAAAGTACGCCGGATAACAGCGCCACACCCGCAACAGCAAGCATACTCCAAAATGCCAGGCTATCAGCCGGCACAGAGGCAAATATCTGGAACACGAACACATTCGACATAGCTGCCAGCCCACCCGCAATGATGTTCTTTAGATATTTACTTAGAACTGGCAGGAAAAATACAAGTTCCACGATCAATCCTGCCACCACATCCACAAGCAGAACCAGCACTCCATGTGTATTTCCGCTCAATAATTCAACGATCCCTTTAAGAATACCCGTCAATACTGCGGTTCCCGGTTTATTGACAATGCCCACCGCCAGCAGTATCCATAAAATATGAATACCGGCAGCCCATTGTGTTGTTCCGGCAAAACCAAGCAGGGATTGAAAGAAATCTCCCACCATATTGAGATAGGTGCTTGCCAGTCCTCCAATAGCAGAAAAACCGGCAATGAACAGGAGATCTTTGGTGGTGAAATAATAATTCTTCTTCATACTTCACTCCATAAAACAGAAAATAAAAAAAACGCCCTTGGAAAGGCGTTCCAGGCAGGATAATTCCATGCGGTTATCCATGCACATCTCCTTTCCAATCAGGGAGGCATACGCGTTTCCACGTACACCCTAAACGGTCTCAGAACCATAACATTTGTCGTCGTAGATTAAGAGACTCGAAGATGCACTCTTTCAGCATTGTATCATAGAATTCTTATACGTTGATTTTCTGAATAAACTATCAACAAGAAATCAGGAAAAAAGTATTCAATATGAATTTTTACCCAAAAGCACTTTCCTATAATTTGAACCCCACTCAAGCAGGATTTCGCACGATGATGGCTGGTATTCCCTGCGCGAATCGCACCAATAAAGGTAATTTTTCCATCTTCACTAAAGTGACTGCTCGTTCCAGCGAATCAACCTTCTTTGTCTGTGATGATCCACAGGAGAAACCTTCCATCAGCCGTGTTGATTATGAAAAGATTGCTGCTCTTCAGGATGACTACATCGCAGGTCATGATATGATCGCCGTAGAAGGCTATATCGGTCCTGACCCTGATTTTCACATGGGCTGCAGGCTGATTGTGGAGCGTTCTCATGCCAATATCGCCGCCATGCAGCAGCAGCTCTACTTTCCACCTGATGACTCATTTGAAGCCATGTTTACGATCATCATCACTCCCGATCTTCCCGCATCTGGTTATCCAAACCAGCGCCTGATCGCGGTCGACCTGGAAAACTGGACCACCCGTGTACTGGGTTCGGATTATTTCGGTGAATCCAAAAAAGGCGGTCTGCGCATGTGGAATCACTGGATCTACCAGCAGGGCGGATTGGCGCTGCATTCCGGCTGCAAGGTGTTCCCCAATCTGGCTGGTCGTGATGAACTGGCTTTGATCATCGGTCTTTCTGGAACCGGGAAAACAACCACTACTTTTCGACAGCAGCTGGGCAGTCTGCCTGTACAGGACGATTTTTGCGCTCTCTTTCCGTCCGGTAAGGTATTTGCCACTGAAAATGGTTGTTTTGCAAAAACATATGGTCTGGATTGCGATGATGAACCGACCATTTATAAAGCACTAACACAGCAGAATTCATGGCTTGAAAACGTGGTCATTAAAGATGATGGCAGCATCGATTTCATGGACGGCTCCAGTACAACCAATGGTCGGGGTACTTTTCAATTGAATGCCATTCCGCATCGTAACCCAACGGATCTACCCCCTGTGAAATATATCTTTTTGCTTAACCGCAACTTCAACATCATCCCTGCCGTGGCGCGTTTGAACGCTCAACAGGCAGCACAGTACTTCATGCTGGGAGAGACTACCGGCACATCGGCAGGCGGCAAATCAGAAGCCGGTAAATCCCTGCGCGTTCCGGGCACCAATCCATTCTTCACCATGGACGATGCTTTGCAGGCAAACCGTTTCCATGAATTGTTGCAGACTATTCCCGATATCGAAGTTTATCTGCTGAATACCGGGCGTGTTGGCGGGCATGATTCCGATCCGCGCTCAAAAAAAGTAAAGATCAGACATAGTTCTGCGGTCATCGAAGGCATTATCAATCATTCCATACACTGGAAAGAAGATCCCTTATTCCATTATGAGATCGCTGCCATCCTGCCCGGGTTCGATGATCCCGAGTTGTTGAATCCGTTCAAGTTATACAAACAGCAGGGAAGAAAAGAAGAATATGAGCAGATCGCTCATCAATTGATCCATGAGCGCGAACTCTATTTAGAAAATTTTGCGGCTTTGTCGATCTAAGGTCAATTCTTTATAGTTTTCTTCTATTTTCGCGCACTGCAGCGTACACCGCAATGATGATCCCTGCCCCCATGATCCCATATCCAAGATAGCGGTTGGCGTCGCTGAAGAACATGCTGACGATCACCAGCATAATTCCCAGCAGTTCGTAATTTGTAAAGCGCTTGTTGCGTGGATATTTCTTTCGAAATACGAAAAAGAAGATGAGTAACAAAATTATTACTGCAAAGACAATGATTTTATAAATATTTTCCATTATTTCACCTCATCTTACTCTTCCATTATAAACGGCTGATGATTTGATACATTGAATAAGTATCCAATATTGTATTGATCATATTTCATGCACTGAGTTAATTACAGCATATAGTATTCTTCAGTAGAAGAATAAAAAAGACCTTCTTATATTATAAAGAAAGTCTTTTAGCTGGGGGCAAAGGATTCGAACCTCTACTAACAGATTCAGAGTCTGCTGTCCTGCCGTTAGACGAGCCCCCAATTGCTCGCGCGGATTATTTTACCACTATTCACCGCATTTTGCGATTCCCTGCTAGAAACTAGCTTTTATAAATTCAAGGGCATCTTTCAGCCGCTGCAGCACTACTTCTTTTCCCAAAATCTCCATGGATTCGAAAAGCGGTGGGGTGATTTTCTGCCCGCTGATAGCTTCGCGTATGAAGCCCAGAAACTGCCGTGGGTTCTTTCCGGCTTTTTCCATTAAACCGCGTACTACCAAATCAAGGTTCTCTATTGACCAATCTTCCAGCTCATTCAGTGCGCTCAATACCAGTTCGCCACAGGTAATGGTTTCCTCACTGCTGCAGCCATTCATAAGAATGCGCTCTGTGGTATAGGCTGCTTTTTCTGTAAAGAAGAAGCGCGTCATCTCAACAGCTTCGTCCAGCGTGATAATGCGCTCTTTTATGATCGGGGCTAACTTTTCCAGTAGGGGTAATTCAGCGTGAATTCCCGCAGATTCATAATAAGGTTGCAGGCGTTCTGCCAGTTTCACATCACTCAATGTTTTAATATGCAGTTTATTGAAGTGATCTAGCTTTGAAAAATTTATTGCGGCGGGTGAAGGATTTAATTTCTCCAGCGAGAATTTTTCAATAAGATCCTGCATGGTGAAGAATTCAGTATGATCATCATAACTCCAACCCATCAGCGCTACCCAATTTACCACTGCTTCAGGTAGATATCCCAGATTTGCCATGTCTTTGATGAAGATGGAATGCCCTTCGCTGCTCAATTCTGCTGCTTCACGCTTGCTCATTTTTCCTTTCCCGCTTGGTTTCAGGAGCACAGAAAGGTGTACCCAGATAGGTTCTTCCCATCCAAATGCTTGATGAATAAGGGAATGAAGAGGTGAAGTTGGCAGCCATTCGGAGCTGCGCACCACATGCGTGATCTTCATCAAATGGTCATCAACTGCAGCCGCCAGGTGATATAATGCCCAGCCGTCCGATTTGATCAAAATATAGTCATCCAGCGTCTTGTTTTCAAAAGTGATCTCCCCGCGTAAAAGGTCTTTTACAACTGTCGTCCCTTCCAGCGGTGTTTTAAAACGCAGTACATAGGGTTCGCCCGCGGCTATTCGCTCCCGTGCCTCTTCAAGAGGAATGGAACGGCAGGTTCTATCATAATGCGGCGGCTCTTTTTTCTTTTGTTTTTCTTCCCGAACTTTTGCAAGTCGTTCCGGTGTGCAGAAACAGTAATAAGCACAGCCCATTTCAACCAGTTTTTCACCATATTCCTGGTAAATCTGTTTTCTGTCTGATTGGCGGTAAGGTTCATAAGGACCACCCACATCCGGTCCTTCGTCCCAGTTCATCCCCAGCCAGTGCAGATTATCCATCATCTCCTGCTCTGCGCCTTCTACCAGCCGTTTGCGGTCGGTATCCTCAATACGCAGAATGAACTGTCCATTGGTCTTTCTCGCGATCAAATAATCGTATAATGCCGTCCGTGCGCTGCCCAAATGCAGATACCCGGTGGGAGAAGGAGCAAATCGAACACGTACAGGTTTCATTTCTTGTGCCATAGATTTCCTTTATTCAATGATTTTCTTTCGTAATGCAACAGATTCTACCAATCCAATTCCAATTATAGTAGATATCAGTGAGCTTCCTCCATAACTGAGAAAAGGAAATGGTAAACCAGAAACCGGAATCAGGTTGAGATTCACTCCAACGTTCACAGCGACCTGGAAGAAAAGCATTGCGGAATATCCAAACGCCAGCAGTGACCCATAATTATCAGAAGCAGTCTGTGCTATACGCAAACAGCGTAAAATGATGAATATCATCAACCCAATAACTGCCATGGCTCCTACGAATCCAAATTCCTCTGCTACAACCGAGAAGATGAAATCGGTGTGCCTTACTTTCATAAATCGCAGCTGCACCTGTGTTCCCTGCCCGTAGCCCTCTCCAAACCAGCCACCTGCCCCAATTGCGATCTTGGACTGCTGAATGTTGTATTCTTCACCGTAACTTGCATCCGGATTGGGAAATAAATAATTCAATATTCTAGCTTGTTGATAGTCTTCAAGAAACGGGAAAGCAACCGCGATAAGAAGAATCCCAACTACCGCCAGGATAGCAAGATATTTTACCGGCAGTCCAGAGATCCACAGCATCGCGAACCAGATCACGAAGATCACGATCGAAGTGGATAAATTGGGCTGCAGCAAGATCCAGACTACAATACCAAATGTCAATAAGAAGCTGCGCCCAATCCAATGCATATTTTTTTCATCATCTTTTGTCCGGTCAAAATGATCTGCCAGAACCATGATCATCAAGATCTTCACAATTTCTGAAGGCTGGATCAGGATCAATCCAGTATCGATCCAGCGTGCTGAACCAAAACGCGCTTCTCCGTACACATAAATCACAAGAAGTGCTACAAATGCGAAAACGTAGATAAATTTGGCGATAGATGCCCACAGATGATAATCAATGGCTGCCATTATGATCACCAGCACAATTCCCGCTGCGACAAAAAGAGCCTGCCTTCTTGGAGATGTTTCCAGTTCCTCATTTCCGGCAATTGCAGATTGGATCATGATGATGCCGAAAATACACATGAAGATGACCGCCCCAAACAAGAAAAAGTCAAAATTACGCCAAATGTTTCTTCGCATATTCTTTACTTTGGCATTACAGGAATATCACAAATCAAACGCTGCTCCCTACCCTCATGCTTCATCGTAATTTGAACTTCTGTTGCGTCAATGGAAACATGTCTGGAAATTACTTCGATCAATTCATCTTTCATCTCTTCCAGAACTCGCGCATTTAGATTTGTACGATCATTAATGAGAACCAGCTTTAATCTTTGTTTTGCGGTTTCAGCGCTATCTCTTCTTCCCATTATTTTCATCCAATCTGCCATATCTAGTTTTCTTTACCAAAAACTCTCGACAAACGCTTCATGAAATCATCTTTGGCGTTGATATCAAGGAAGGGAACCTCTTTACCGTTTAATCGTTCGGCAATATTTTTAAAAGCCTGCCCGGCGCGAGATTTTTCATTAAGAACAACAGGCTGCCCTTTATTAGTGCTGATGAGGACATTATCATCATCCGGCACAATTCCGAGCAGTTTGATGGCTAACAGTTCAAGCACATCATCCGACTCCATCATATCACCGCGTTTTACCATTTCGGGATTAACCCGGTTGAGAATGAGCCGCGCTGGACCTTTTTCAGCAGCCTCGATCAATCCGATAATGCGATCTGCATCCCTTACAGCAGATACATCCGGGTTGGTAATGACAATTGCTTCATCAGCCGGTGCAATGGCATTCTTAAAACCGCCTTCGATCCCTGCGGGGGAATCAATGAGAATAAAATCCATCTCTTCCCGAATGCTTTCACATAAAGTCACCATTTCTTTCGGAGTGATCGCGTTTTTATCTCGGGTTTGTGCAGCCGGTATCAGGAATAAGTTCTCAAATCGTTTATCTCGAATCATTGCCTGGTTTACCTTGCAGCGTCCTTCCACAACATCGACCAGATCATAGACAATCCTATTTTCCAATCCTAATACTACATCCAGGTTTCTCAAACCAATATCGCTGTCAATACAGGTTACTTTCTTTCCCATTTCGGCAAGCCCAACGCTGATGTTTGCCGTTGCTGTGGTTTTTCCTACGCCACCTTTTCCTGATGTAATGGTAATGATATGAGCCGACATACTTCTCCTTGAATAATTGATTATTGTTTCCAGACAGTGTAGTTCAATTCTGAATTCTGGCAATTGATTTTAACAGGATTTTTGATTTTTGTATTTTTCTTTATTTCATTATTAGCTATGCGCATTTCTAGCGGTTTTACCTCAAGCGCACAGATCACCGCGTTTTCATCTCCGTCAGATCCTGCGATCACTTTCCCGCGTATACAGCCCCAAACAAGCACACTTCCTCCTGCAATGATTTCCGCGCCGGGGTTCACATCACCCACCACCATCACACTGCCTGAATAATTCACGCTGGTACCCGATCGCAGGGTATGTGAATAGATGATCGCATTTTCTCCCCCATCCGGTAATATCTGCATTTTATTTTTTGTTGTTATCCTGATGGCTTCTGGCTCTGTTTCCAATCCAAAAGATCTGGCATTACTTTTCGTTTGAGCCGAACTTGTGAAAACAGCGACCAGGTTTATTTTCTGCTCTGCCAATCCATCTCGCAGATCTGCGATCTGCGTTGCTTTTAATTTTCTTTCGCCAACATCAGCAGCCAATTTTGCGCTGCCGAAGAAATCTTTCTTTTCTTTGATGTATTCCAACAGGTCATCTAGTTCATCTTTCCATTCCCCCTCTTCAATCGTGATCATCAGTACATCGCGTATTCCTTTTATTCTAAATTCTTTTCTTTTTTTCTTATCTTTAGTATTGTCTTTACTGGTTTCCTTCATCAATCTCCTTCAGTGCAAAATACGCTTCAAAGAATTCTCGCACAATTGGAGCTGCCACGCTGGAACCTTCGGTGCCGTTATACACAAAAGCGATCACAACAACTTCGGGGTCATCGCTGGGAGCATATCCCACATACCAGGCATGAGCCGGCCAGTTTCCGCTTCCGCATAAACCTTTTTCCTGGGCAATGTTATCGCAGTATTCTGCTGTCCCTGTTTTTCCCGATGTAGGAATTTCGAATCCCTCAAAGATGCTCAATGCAGTCCCTTCAGTGACCGTCATTCGCAGCGCCTGCTGCGTGTCTGCAATCACCGAGGGATCAATGGTTTTTAGTTCTCCTGTTGGAACAAAATTTTCATCGAAGACATTGATCAGAGGATCTTTTGTTACATCCCATACCTCGGTTGGAGAAAATTCCTGCACCACATTGCCGTCAGCATCGGTGATCTCCCTGATGAGGGTAGGTTTCATGTATACTCCGTCATTTGCAACAATCGCATAGGATACGAGGATCTGCAATGGAGTCGCCAATACATATCCCTGCCCCATACCGGCAATATAAGTATCGCCGGTTGACCAGGCTTCACTCAAGTTAATACGTTTCCAGGTAGGTGTCGGTACCAGCCCTTCCGACTCACCCGGAAGTTCGATACCTGTCACCGCTCCATAACCCAGCGCTTTGGCATATTCGCTCATGCGCCATATACCAAGTCCTTCTGGTACTTCATTCTCGTAACCACCGCTGATTTTGTAGAAATAGACATCCACAGAACTTGATAATCCTTTAAAGTAATTAGCCTGTCCGTGCCCGCCCTCTTTCCAATCCACAAATTCGCGCTCGGTGCCTGTTTCGTTGTCAGCATATTTTTCAGTAATGAAGATCGAATATGGCGTGATCAGACTCTGATAAGGGGTTACCACACCTTCATTCAACGCCCCGATCGCAGTCACGATCTTATATACCGATCCGGGCGGGTGTTCTGCCGAGATGGCGTGATTGAAAAGCGGTCGATTGGGATCAGCACTCAACTGTTGGTAATAATAGGCTGGAATAAACCGCGTCATGCGGTTGTTCTCATATTTCGGATAAGAAACCAGTGCCAGGATCTCACCCGTCTTTGGATTCATGGCAATGATCACACCATTGGTAAAACGTACATCATTGAACCAGCGGTTCCACCAATTAATATTTCCTACCAGGGCAGCCTCTGCGGCTTCCTGCAGGCGGGTGTCAATAGTCAGCATGATATTCATCCCCGGCTCTGCTTCAACAGGCGGCTCCACATCACGGATGACTTTTCCACCAACATCTTCTTCAACAACACGCAGCCCATTTTTCCCTGCTAGAATATCCTGCATGGTCGATTCGATACCTGCGTAGCCAACCTTATCTCGTCCTGCTACAAATCCGAGACCTGTATAATATTCTTCCATTGATTCTGGAATTGGTCCAAGGAATCCGATGATCTCCGCAGTTAATTCTCCAGTCGGATAATCTCTAATAGGTTCGACTTCGACTGTGACACCCTGCCATTCATCGGATTTCGATTCAACCAGCATGGCGATTTCTTTATCGACATCGCAAACAATCTTCATGGGTGTATAAGGAGCATTTGTAACGGCAATTTCAACAATCTGGGTGATTCCCAGGTCTGTATTACACGGTGAAAACGTCGTAACGACCTCATCAGTGAGTTCGCCGGTTGAAACTGGAATGCCGATCACTTTGGAAAGCTCTCGATAGATCTCCTGTGTTGCGCCTTTATCTGCCGGTAGATCAGCCGGTGTTATTACGATGTTATATGATGCCGCATTTTCTGCCAGTACGATCCCGTTTCGATCGTAAATGATCCCTCTTTCTGTTTGCAGGCTGATATTGGTGATCCTATTTTCATCTGCCTGATCTTTATAATCTTGATAATCGATGACCTGCATATTGAACAATCGGAATCCATAAAACCCAAAGATCAACAGGATGATGATATACAGGATACGAATACGCCAATTGTTCCAGCTGCCGA
Source organism: Anaerolineaceae bacterium (assembly GCA_963674975.1). GTDB lineage: Bacteria > Chloroflexota > Anaerolineae > Anaerolineales > Anaerolineaceae > UBA4781. The sequence continues at coordinate 233,211 of OY771913.1, read as the reverse complement.
ATTGTTTAAATACTTTATTCATTTTCTATCTCTTGATACACGAATTTCTGGGCATCACGCACAATTAAGTAGATTGGGAATGAAAAAATGATATTAATGAATACGCTTGGAAGTGTAATTTCCCGCAGCCCTTCGATAAATGGGATAGCTGAACCCTGAAATTGCATAGCAATGATATAGATGATATGTTGTGCAAAAGTTGCAGTGATGGTAATGATCAACATCGAAAATAATGGCATTTCCCATAAGCGGTTGATGAGTAACCGCGTTAATATCGCAGCCAGAAAATAACTGATAAAAACTGCAGGTATGGGAACTGAAGAAATGAAAGTGATGATCCACCCGGCTAATAGAGTCGGAATATAAAATTTCTTCGCCTGTGGATGCAGACACCAGACGATCAACAGCAGTAGGACAATATCTGCCATTCCATTTCCGATTGGAAGTCTGCTTACCACACTTAATTGGAGAGAAGTAAAGATAAGCACCAGAACGGATGAAACTACAATATCCATGGTCTCTTTCCTTACTCACCAGTCAATAGATCAATATCGATCGCACTGAAGTTTGTGATCACCAGCACAGCTCGCAGTGTTGAAAAATCGATAGTCGAATCTACATTTGCTGTTTGAAAAATATCACTTTCCTTTTTCTGCACATTCACGACCTGTCCAACAACAATGTCAGATGGGTAATTTCCACCTAAACCGGAAGTCAGTAGAATTTCACCAGCCTGCAGTTCCACATCCGATGGGATCATGGTCAGCTGCATATCGCCGGTGATCGAACCAACCAGCTGTGCTTCCTTATCCAGTGATTGCATTCTTATATTGATATTGGAATCTGGATCATTGATCAATTGAATGCGTGCAGCACTGGCTGTAACCGCATCGATCTTGCCCACCAAACCCTGCTGTGTTACTACCGGCATACCGTAGCGAATGCCGTCATCAGAACCGTGATCGATGATCAGGTAATGCATAAAGGGATTCGAATCTCGACCGATCACAGAGGCTGCAATGTAAGTATTTTCCGGCTTGGCTCTGGCAAAATCAAGCAGAGCATAGAGAATATCTGCTTCACTGAGCTGCTCCTGCAGTTCTATGATCTGGCTCTGTAGTTGGGATACCTCATTTTTCAATTCAGAGTTTTCTGCCATTAGGTCCGTCACATCTCGTGGCAGTGTAAAGAAATCATAGATTGCCATGAACTGGTTTGATATCCACCCCTGTATTTTCACGAATGGGTCCATTATAGCACCCAGCACCGGTCGTAATATACCGCTGAATGCCAGTAATATAACACCCATGATTACCAAACCTGTTACTATTGTTCGTAAAGTGCGCGAATTTTTAAAACGCATTTTTATTCTCGTTTTTTAATAATTCAAGGAATAATAGCAAACTACATATTCTGCCTGTTGACGTCAACATCGGTGAGAAAATGCTTAAACCTATCCAGATCCTCAAGCACAATGCCTGCTCCCCGTGCAACACACGTCATGGGATCATCTGCCAGCCATATGCGCATTTTCAACTCATCAGTTAACCGCTGGACCATACCATGCAGCATGGATCCTCCCCCTGCCAGGCAGATTCCCGTATCCAGCAGATCAGAACTTAATTCTGGTGGAACTTCGTCCAGTGCATTTTTAATCGTATCGATGATAACCTGTATAGAATTATTCAAAGCATCACGTATCTCGATAGAAGATATTTCGATGGATTCAGGCAGCCCCGTGATTAAATTGCGTCCGCGTACCTGCATTGTTTTTTCCGTTTCAAATGGAAAAGCAGAACCAATTTCCCATTTAACCTGTTCCGCCATACGCTCACCGATAAACAGGCTGTATTTATTCCGCACATAATCAATGATATCCTGATCCATCTCATCCCCTGCCACACGCAGTGATCGGGATACCACAATTCCACCCATTGAATTGATGGCGATTTCAGATGTCCCGCCTCCGATATCAACGATCATGCTGCCGGATACATCCGATAAGGGTAATCCGGCTCCAATGCTCGCTGCAATAGGTTCATCGATCAGATACACCTCACGCGCTCCCGCCGCCATAGTTGCATCAAATACTGCTCTTTTTTCAACCTCGGTAGCGCCTGTGGGAATACCAATTACCACACGCGGTCGCGGCATGGGTACAATAGCCTGCTGGTGAACGCGTCCGATGAAATACGCCAACATTGCCTGCGTTATTTCAAATTCAGATATCACACCATCACGTATGGGTCGGATGGTGATGATGTTGTTCGGGGTACGTCCCACCATTTGTTTTGCCTGTGTTCCAATTGCAACAGGTCGCCTTGTGCGCTTTTCAATGGCTACCCATGACGGTTCCTGAACAATGATCCCTTTCCCTCGTACATAGATCAGTGTATTTGCGGTACCCAGGTCTATACCGAGATCAAGAGAGAATAAGCCTAATAGCCAATTAAATGGATTTGCAACCAAACGAGACTCCTGTGGTAAAAGTTATCCTTTTTCTACCAACAAAATCGGGCAATATTATAACATGATACCACTATTTGCCATCCGCCTTGGGAATGGTGAAAAATTTAGTTTTTATAGATAAAAATCAACAGCTTTCCCTAACGAGTAATTAAAAGCCAGGCGGGCTATTTCGGCATAAGATGGATGAGCGTGAATGACAGATGCCGCCTCTTCGATGGAGGTATTGAATGCGATCATATTCGCGAACTCTTGAATGATCTCCGACACATTATGCCCGATCATCTGCACCGCTGCCAGTTTTCCATCAGCTATCCATAATTTGACAAATCCCTCTTTATAATCCTCGATATTCGCTCTGAGGTTTATCGAGAAAGGTACTTTTACTATTTTTATTCCATCTGTTTCTACGGGAACCGTTCCTACTACCGCTACTTCAGGGATCGAATAGATCACCGCAGGGATCACACTGTAATCCATTTTCCGGTACTTCTTTTTCTCTACCATGATGTTTTCACCGCAGATGATCCCTTGCTGAATACCTGCATGCGCCAGGATCGATTTCCCGGTGGCATCTCCTACCGCCCAAACACCTGGTTGATTGGTCAGCATAAAATCATCTACGGTTATACCTTTTTTCGTATACTTTATTTCTAGATTATCTAATGCGTCGTTAAGGATAACCGGTTTTCTCCCGATGGCAACCAGCACCAGATCAGAATTGACGTTTTTTATTTTTCCACTTTTTCTTTCTTTGAATTGGACAATTCCATTATCCGCCGATATCACTTCATGTCCGGTATAGATTTCCACACCTTTTTTCTTGAGTATCGTTGTGATCGCTTCCGAAATATCTGCATCCATTCCGGCGGCAACCCGATCCAGGAATTCAATGATGATTACTTTGCTTCCAAGATTTGAGAAAATCGTTGCAAATTCCAGCCCGATCACGCCCCCACCGATAATGGTCAATGTCTCAGGCAGTTCACGGATAGAGATCAACCGATTGCTGCTGACAATCATTGGATTTTGTTTATTGAATGTTGGCAGATCAAGCGGTTGAGAACCGGTGGCAAAAACAATATTCTTGCCATGAATCATCTCAGTCTTTCCTGTAAAATGCATTGTTTCTCCATCTTTATCCAGTTTCCCTTCGCGGATAATGATGGTTCGATCTTTCTGTGGTTCTGCCTGTCCATAATAAATATCTACTAAATGATGTTCAAGCAGATCGCGAATCTCTTCTCTTACTGTTTCGATAACCATATCTCTTCTTCTGGCTACTGCAGGAAAATCGACGGTAAAAGTATCAACATTTACGCCATACTTACTGCTTTCTTTTATGGTTTGCACGATTTTGGCTGATTCGATCATGGACTTACTTGGTGTGCAGCCCCAATTTGTACAAATGCCGCCGATATAGTCCCTTTCAACGATGGCGACTTTCGCACCCAGTTGAGCTGTACGCACAGCACAGGATTGTCCTGACGGACCTGCTCCAATAACAACCACATCATATTCTTTCATATTTACACCTGTCCTGTATTATTTCTATATATATTATCATATTTATCATATATATTGCCATTCTATTGACAGAGTTTTCACCGCTCGTTATAATGCATGTGTTGCGGGTGTAGTTCAATGGTAGAATGTCTGCTTCCCAAGCAGAAGGTTGTGGGTTCGAGCCCCATCGCCCGCTCTCAATATAAAAAGAGCGGAATCCGACTTCCGCTCTTTTCTGTTATTCGTCAATTTTAGATTTCAGTTTAAAGAATGATAACTTCCTGCGCCTGGGGACCTTTTTCGCCTTGAGTTACTACGAACTCAACACGTTGTCCTTCGGTAAGGGTACGATATCCATCTTGCTGAATAGAAGTGTAATGTACGAATACATCTTCACCGGAATCCCGTTCGATGAATCCATATCCTTTTGATCCATTGAACCATTTCACGGTACCCTGTTCTTTTTCGGACATATTTTGGAACTCCTTTCTAAGTATTCTTGAACAAGTTCCAAATTAAAAGACTTATCTTTCTTTCTAGAACTACTATTTCAAGCAATTAATTCTAGCACGGGTTTTTCACGTTTGTCCATCATTAATTTTATTTTGATTGATTGTAATGAATATCAGATTGTAAATATTCAGCAATTTTTTTCACCGATGAAACGACCAGATCTGGATGAAAGCTGCTGTTTTTGAGGTCCTCTTCTTTAGATTCACCGCTGAGAACCAGCACTGTTTTTATTCCTTCTTTTCCCATGGCAATATCTGTATAAAGTCGATCGCCTATCATCACCATTTTTGAAAAAGGGGTATCCCATTTTTCACTGATCATTTGAAGAATATATCGATTGGGTTTTCCAATGACCGCATCCGGTTCCCTTCCCGTAGATGCTTTGATGAATGCAATGATCGCACCAATATCAGGTTTAAATCCGGTTTTTGTTGGACAATTCAGATCAGGATGGGTGGCAATATAGGGCAGCCCCTTTCTGACCAGATCGCATACCTTCCATAATTTCTGATAGGTAATGCTTGTATCAAATCCGATGACTACGATATTCGATTCATCAGAGAGCTGGATCCCGGAGCGTATAAATTCTTCCTCCAGTTCTGGTGTTCCAAGTAAAAAAGCTGTTTTATTCGGATGATGCTTTTTGATGTACTGGATAGCTGCCTGCCCGGAAGTATAAATATCCTTTTCCGTAATAGTTTTCAATCCAAGACTCTGTAGTTTCCGTACATACGCCTGGCAGCTGTTTGATGAATTATTGGTCAGGAAAAGAAAGCGCTTTCCTTTCTGTCGTAAGGATTCTATGAATTCTTTTGCTCCTTCGATCAGGGCATCATCCAGAAAGATCGTTCCATCCATATCCAATATCCAGACTTCGATCTCATCCAGGAATTTATACTCTTTCTCATCCATTTTCTTTATTTTTCCTCCTCTAATTAAAAAAACAGCCCGCCCCGTTTCAACACATAACTTTCGAATGGAATACCTGATAAGTTTGCGATCGTCTGGCACTTGATCTTCAGTAAAAAGAATGCCCGCTCCCCTGCTTTTGGCAGGGTTTCAAAGTTTGCCATTCCCTTGGCAATGATCATGTCTGCCATTTCATATTTCTTCTTGAATTCTTCTGAGCAATGAGGAAGAACCGTCCCTTGAATACCCGACCCATTTTCGATGATGGTCACATAATCGGGAAATTCGGTCATTTCGGCATCTTCACGCAGGGCATCGTTCATGATCGGCTCGCTTTTTACAACATATTCCAATGGCTTTTTAATTTGTTCGATCAGTAATTTATCAAATACGGTTTCTCCCGCATTATCCGCTAAAAAGAGGATCCGCTTTGCTTTTCCCAATATTTCCTTGAACACTGCATAATCGAAATGTTCGAACGGTGTGCTCAGTACCTGATCGATAGTTGCTTCCAGATCAAATTTTGAGCCGGGTCCAAAATCTATGATATTCCCTGCCGTGCATAGTTTAACAGCCGTTTCGAGAGGATCAGGAGATGCCAGGATTTTTTCTTTTCCAAAATCATAAAACTGCATCGCATTTTCGAAGCTTATCTTTTTCAATTCGGCATAGGGATCTTTTTTACCAATCTTTTTACTGACGCTTTGATGAATTTCTGCTGCAATCTCTGCAGAAGTAAGATTTCCGTTTATATGGATCAGTTTCTCCATGGCTTGATTCATAAGCTCTTGGGTAGTTCCTTCATCCAGTCCTAAATAACGTACCACATGCAGTACCTGACGCAGCAGGCAGGGATAGCAATCGAAATAAATACTAAGAGGCATTATAAAATCTCGTTTCGTGTTGTATTGATAAACCAGGTTTACCTTGTAGATTCCATAAGGGAACCTTTTTATTTTACTTCACTTATAGCAGCCGTTGATTTTCCTAATCATTTAACTGAGAAAATGGGTGATGAAAATCTATGTCTTTTAAAAAATGCCAGTATATAATATTAAAAATCAGCTTCCATTGTGGTTCCATCGAGATATTTTATTTTTTCAAAGAAGGAGGTGGGGAAATCTTTTAATGAAATCTAGTTAGTTCGTTAAGAATTTAACCAATTTCAAGGAGGAGAAAGTTATGCGTAAGAATCGATGGCTCATTTTATCTGCTTTCCTTATTCTCGCAATTCTGTTTTGCTCTTGTGGAACTACAAAGGAAGCAGCAGCAGTAGAACCAGCAGCAGCCGAAGAATCAGTTGTGGAAGAAGAGGCTCCTGCCGAGAAGCTTAAAATCGCTTTCATTTACATCGGTCAGCCCGGAGATCTTGGCTATACTTATGAACATGAACGCGGTCGATTGATGCTTGAAGAAGCGCTTGGTGATCAGGTGGAAACGATCACTGTTCCCGATGTTCCAGAAGGACCGGATGCCGAGAAAGCCATTCGCGACGTTGTAGAAGCAGGTGCGAAGATCGTCTTCACCACCAGCTATGGGTATATGGATCCCACAGCGGCAGTGGCAGCAGAGTACCCGGATGTAATATTCGAACACTGCTCCGGATATCTCACATCTGATAATATGTCAAATTATTTCGGTCGCATCTACCAGGCACGCTATCTTGCGGGTATCGTTGCCGGTAAGATGACTGAAAACAACTTTATCGGTTATGTAGGTGCCTTCGCGATTCCCGAAGTTATTCGCGGTATCGATGCTTTCACCATTGGCGCCAAGAGTGTAAATCCGGATGTTGAAGTACATGTGGTATGGACCAATACCTGGTACGATCCTGTAATTGAGCGCGAAGCGGCTGTTGCCTTATTGGATGAAGGCGCGGACATTATTGCTCAGCACCAGGATACGACCGAGCCACAAAAGGCTGCACAGGAAGCCGGTAAATTAAGTATTGGTTATGATTCCGATATGGCGCAGTTCGTCGGTGATACGGTATTGACCGGTCCAATGTGGAACTGGGGTGTTTATTACATTTCCACCGTGCAGGCAGTTCTGGATGGCACATGGACGCCCCATTCATATTGGGGTGGTTTGGCTGACAATGTTGTCATGCTGGCTGATTTCAGTCCATTGGTGCCCGCTGATGTAATTGCACTTGTAGAAGAAGAAAAAGCCCTCATTGTTGATGGCAGCTACGACCCCTTCTGCGGACCCATTTTAAATCAGGATGGTGAAATAATCGTTCCTGAAGGCGAATGCATGAGTGATGCTGATTTGCTTAGCCTCAATTGGTTTGTTGATGGTGTAGTTGGCACAATTCCGGCTGACGAATAAGGTCAACTTATAATATTGCCCCCAGATGAAAGATAAACTATCTTCTGGGGGCTTCTTTCTAATATATTTAAAAATCGGGATGAAATCATGGGCACAGAAAATAAAAGCATTACCGTTCAGATGCGGGGCATCACCAAACAATTTCCAGGAGTCCTTGCGAATGACGGGATCGATCTTGACGTTCATTCACATGAAATCCTGGCTCTTTTAGGAGAAAATGGGGCTGGTAAAACTACCCTGATGAACATTCTTGCAGGACTGTATCAACCGGATGCTGGTCAGATCTCACTAAAAGGGAAAGAGGTGGAGTTCCAATCACCAAAAGATGCTATTTCTCATGGAATTGGAATGGTTCATCAGCATTTTATGCTGGTGGAAAGCCTCACTGTAACTGAAAATATCATCCTCAGCTTGCAGAGCAGCGGAATAAATATTCATGCCAATCAGGTGAAAAAACGTGTCCTTGAGCTTTCAAAACAATATCACCTAATGGTTGATCCTGATGCCGCCATCTGGCAGCTTTCGGTTGGAGAACAACAAAGAGTTGAGATCATGCGCCTGCTTTATCGCGGTGCGGAAATATTGATCCTTGATGAACCCACAGCAGTTCTAACCCCAGAAGAAGCAGCAGATCTGGCAAAGATTTTACGGAAGATGACTGAAGAAGGAAAAGCAGTAATTCTTATCACTCACAAGTTGAATGAAGTCACATCATTCTCCGATCGAGTGACGGTACTGCGCGCAGGTCATGTGGTTTCCAATCTATTAACGAAAGATACATCCAAGAAAGAATTGGCACGCTTGATGGTCGGTAGAGATATTCTTTTCCACCTTGAAAAGAAGAAATGTAAAAAGGGAGATTCGGTCCTTAAATTGGAGCACATCCACACCACCAATGATAAAGGGCTGCCGGCTCTGGTTGATGTGAACCTGCAGATTTGTACCGGTGAGATATTGGGAGTAGCTGGCGTTGCCGGGAACGGTCAGCGCGAGCTGGCAGAAGTGATCACCGGGTTAAGGGATATTACCAGCGGCAAGATATCGGTAAATGGAAAAGATATTTCCAATTCTTCACCATTTGAAGTGATCCACGCTGGTATCAGTCATGTACCCGGAGACAGGATTGGAGTAGGTCTGGCTGCCAATCTTCCCGTTTCCGATAATCTGGTAATGAAAGCTTACCGCAAACCCCCTATTTTGCAGGGACAGCTTGTAAAAAAGAAAAACATCCTTCAATTCACAAAGAATCTTATCGAGGTATTTGAGATCAAAACACCTTCAGCCGAAACGCCAGCCCGCCTGCTTTCGGGAGGAAACCAGCAGCGCTTAATCCTCGCCCGTGAGATCACTGCCAGCCAGGGTATGTTGATAGCTGTTTACCCGAGCCGCGGTTTGGATGTGGGTGCGACAGAATCAGTCCGCTCCACACTGCTTGAACAGCGTGATAAGGGTTCTGCGATCCTCCTCATTTCAGAAGATCTGGAAGAGATCACACAGCTATCTGATCGCATCATCGTGCTGTACGAAGGCAAGATCATGGGTACGGTTGATCCTGAATCAACAAGCCTCGAAACGATCGGAATGATGATGGCGGGACAACCGCTTGCAAACATCACAAAAATTGGGAAGGAGAAAAAGACCACGTGAGAATTCAATTCGAAAAAAGAACCGATCAGAGTAGATTATCCGGATTTCTGATCCCATTGATATCCTTCTTTCTCGCCCTCGTTTTTTGTGCAGTAATCCTGATCATATTTGGCATCAATCCCATTCAGGCATATTCAGTTATGGTCAAAGGGGCATTAGGCAGCACCTATTCGCTTACTGAAACGCTGGTGAAAGCCGTTCCGCTTATGCTGACAGGGTTGGGTGTTTCCATCGCATTCCAGATGCATTTCTGGAACATTGGTGCCGAAGGGCAGCTTGCTATGGGTGGAATCGCTGCAGCCTATGTAGCCCTATTTCTGAAGGATGTCATCCCTTCTTCCCTCCTTCTCCCCGTTATGTTTCTGGCTGGCGCATTGATCGGTGCTTTTTGGGCTTTGATCCCGGCAATGTTGAAAGCGGCGATTGGCGTCAATGAGATCCTGACAACCCTGATGATGAATTACATTGCCATCCTTCTGGTTGAATATTTGTATCTCGGACCATGGAGAGACCCAAAAGGATATGGTTTTCCGGGAACAGCGCAGTTTGTCGAAGCTGCCTGGCTTCCTCGTCTGACAGGACGCGTGCATTACGGCATTATCTTTGCCGTGCTGGGTGCTGTAATGCTATGGTTTATCTTGAAATACACAAAATTTGGGTATGAGATCCGATTGATCGGTGAAAATCCTAAAGCTGCCCGCTATACGGGCATCAATATTACAAAAAACATCCTTGTTGTCATGCTGCTCTCAGGCGGTCTTTCAGGTATTGCCGGTATGGCAGAGGTTTCTGGCATCTCCCACAGGCTCTATACTGGTTTGGCTGTTGGGTACGGGTATACAGCCATTATCGTTGCCTGGCTGGCAAGTTTGAACCCCTGGTCTATTCTATTCGTTGCCTTCTTTATGGGAGCATTGCTGGTTGGCGGTGATCAACTGCAGATCGCCATGCAGACCCCTGCGGCAGTTGCAGATATTCTACAGGGTGCCATCCTCTTCTTCATGCTGGGTGGTTCAATATTCCATACCTACAGGATAAAGATAATTCACAAAAAAACAATCGTACACGGAGAGTCGGAACATGAATGAGGCTTTCATCCTTTCTATTTTAATAATCACAATTCGGGCAGGAACATCTCTGCTGTATGCCACCTTTGGCGCCATTCTTACAGAACGTTCCGGAATTCAGAATCTGGGAGTCGAAGGGATCATGATGGTTGGCGCTGCTTCCGCTTTCGCTGCTGCGTATCATTCCGGCAATGCCTGGATAGGTTTGTTAACCGCAATGTTCGTTGGATTGATCCTGGGCTGCATCCATGCTTTTCTCACCATCACTCTGCGTGCCGAACAGGTTGTTTGTGGTCTGGCAATGACCATTTTCGGTACCGGATTGGCAAGCTTTATGGGTCAGCGCCTTGGACCCGGAAATACAACCATGGTTGGGCTGCAGGGTCCTGCTTTCGAGCGCATTGCGATCCCCTACCTTCGAGAGATACCGTTCATCGGTGAAGCACTCTTCAACCAGGATATTATGGTCTATATCCTTTATATCCTTATTCCACTGATCTGGTTCTTTATCTATAAGACCCGGCAAGGGCTGGAACTTCGGGCAGTTGGTGAAAACCCACAGGCGATCGACGCGTTGGGGATGAATGTAACCAAAACTCGCTTTATCTATACAGTAGTCGGTGCTATCCTGATGGGAATTGCCGGTGCGCATCTTTCTCTTGGCTATCTGCAGGGTTGGGCTGATAATATCACAGGCGGTCGCGGTTGGATCGCTATTGCTCTGGTTATATTTTCCACCTGGAATCCCCTGCGCGCGGTACTGGGGGCGCTCCTGTTTGGCGGTATTAATGCTCTGCAGTTCCGTATGCAGGCTGCCGGCACCACCCTTCCCTCATCATTCTTGAATATGCTTCCTTATATTGCCACCATCCTGGTGCTGGTGCTTATCACCATGATAGAGAGAAAAAGTAAGAAACTGGGTACACCCACCGCTCTGGGCATTCCCTTTGTTCGTGAAGAGAAAAAGTAAAGAGATTCAATCTATTTCTTTTACCATGCGGTAGCTGAGAATATGTTCTTCCTTTTTATCTTTGAATTCCTTTACCACCCTGTATCCGATCTTTTTGTACAATTCAAAAGCGATAAGATTGTGCGCGAATACATGTAAAAAGACTTTTTTCGCTTTGTATTCTCTGGCAAATTCTTCAACTTCTAAAAGGGTTTTTTCCCCATATCCTTTCCCCCTGTAATCAGCATTGACTATGATATCGTAAATGAAAACAGTGGGCAGCCCATCGTCACCATTTTTAACTGCCAGCCAGAGATTCCCAATTTTTTCATTGGTCTTTCCATCCATAACATTGAAGAAATAATGTCCTTTGGTTTTAATACCATCAGGCAGGATATCTTCTATTTGTTTGCGAGTGTTTTCTTCGACTTCTTGCTCGGTTCTATCACCTGTGATCAGTAGTTGCCTTTTAAACTCCTGCAAGGATTCTTTGATATATTTCTCATATTCATGACTATTCATTGTTTTAAACATGTGTATGATAATTCTCCTTGATCGCTTTCCTGATTATAAAATCATTATATCCATTCAGAGCATTGTTTCATTATGCAGTACTCTAATTTCTATGATTTCTTTTTATCCATAACAAGAAAAATAGAATAAAATATTTAAAGAATTAACCGGTAAGACGTCGAACAAGAAAAAAGGACAAACCTATGAAAGACATGGATGTTATTGTTATCGGTGCAGGTCTGGGGGGATTATCAGCCGGAGCTCTTCTGGCTTCCCAGGGTCACAGAGTGCTAGTTCTAGAACAAACCGATCGAATTGGAGGATGCTGCTCTTCTTTTGAGCGGGATGGTTTTCATTTTGATACCGGCGCTTCGATCGTGGAGATCATCAAACCCATTGAAGATGTTTTTAAGAAGCTGGGTACCACCCTGCAGAATGAAGTAGATCTCATTCCCTGCGATCCGGTCATGTCCGTCATCCGTCTGGATGGCAGCCGCATAACCATTCCCTTTTCTATTGAAAAAACCGGGGAATTGATCAACTCTATTTCACCTGAAGACGGCAGGCGTTGGAAGGATTTCGTAGCATTTTGCTCCGAAATGGCGGATGTCACACTGGATACTTTCTTCAGCATGCCCGCCGATACCATGGCAGACATGTTCGCCATGCTGGGCAAACAGCCGCGCATGGCAAAATACCTGCCGACTTTCCTTTCCAGCTATCAGTGCGTTCTTGAACGCTTCTTCAAGGATGAACGCGTTCTCCAGACTATGGGTTATCAATCATTATATTTTGGATTGCCGCCCGCGCTGGTTCCCGGACCCTATGCCATGATCCCCTACACCGAGCAGATGGGTATTTATTACCCTCGTGGTGGGATGATCAAGATCCCTGAAGCACTCAAGCGCATGGGAGAGCGTTTTGGGATGCAGGTGAAGCTGAACAGCAAGGTAGAGAAAGTGGTCGTACGCGGTCAGCGTACGCAGAGCGTGTTTCTTGCAGATGGAACGGAGATCACCACCCAGGTGGTGGTTTCGGATATCAACGCCAAAACCCTTTATCAGAAATTGATCGGCGAGGAATATCTCCCACCGATTGCCCGTAAAGGCATCCGCAGCTATGCCTATTCCAAAGCCGTTCCGATGATCTACCTGGGCGTGGATTATATTCCCCCGTTGGAAGCGCACCACAACCTGATCGCTGCCACCCCGGAAGACGTCAACCAGTACTGGTGGAAATATGTAGATCATGGTGAGTTGAATTATGAAACGATCGGTCTCATCTGCTGGCCATCACATTCAGATACCTCTCTTGCCCCCAAAGGCAAGCATGTCATCAACCTCATTCCTGAAGGTTTCTACAATCTCGCACAGGGCAACTGGGATGATATCAAGCAGGAATTCATCGAGAAGGAGATCGATTACTACTCACGCTTTGCCATACCCGGGTTGAAAGAGCATGTGAAATATGTTGAATGCTCCACCCCGCTTGATTATGAACGGCGTTTGTGCCTGCCGCAGGGAGCCATCTACGCCCTCCAGCAGGACCTTCCCGCGCAGGCTATCTTTAGACCGGCTGCGCGCTCCAAGAACATCAAGGGATTATATCTGGTGGGCGCATCCACCCACCCGGGCGGAGGCGTGCCATCCACTATTGCCTCAGGAATGATCGCCGCTAATTTGATAGAAAAATATGAACATTAAATTAAGTCAGGGAGAAATAATACCTATGCGCAATCACCATGGTTTTTTGAGATTTTTATTTGTTTTACTCTTGCTGGCAGCTGGCGGAGCTATCTGGTATTCTTTTTTAAATGAAGGGCACAAGAAATTCATAATGAATTTCATCAAGCAAGTCCCGGACCTACCGGGAAGATATTCGCTTTAAATATTCATCAATATATCAAAGACAGTTTAAATTACCTGCTTTCGTATATTTTTTATAAGGAGCAAAATGTTCTTCTACAAGCAAAAATACTTTCTGATCAATAGTTTATTTTTATTACTCTCGATTCTCTTTTTATTATTTTCAACTCGTTTGTTACCCAGATTTTCACCTGATATATCCGGTATGTTTATGGGTACAGGTATAGTATCATTTATCGTCATCTTAATCATCTCGTTAATCGCTCAAGCAGTGATACGGATCGATTTTGCATTCTTTTTTGTTCTATTGGTTTTATTCTCATTGCCCTTGTCTTATATGTGGAGTACTGGTTCTACCAATCAAGCAATTATCGGCGGATTAATCCCCCATCGTGACAGCATGTATTATTATTTAAGTGCAGGGAATCTTAATAATGGAATAAATCTAGATCCTCTGTTACCAGGTAGACCAATCTATCCAGCTTTTTTATCCCTTATCTTATTTCTTACAAAATCCAACATCCGTTTTGCCTTGCTGTTTCAAACATTTGTCTTTATTACATCTCTTTACTTCTTTTTGAAAGAAATTAACCGTAGTATCCTCAAGCGTACCCTCTTTTTCTTCGTTCTAGGACTCTTTTATTTTATTCGTAATTACCAATATTCCTTCATGACAGAAGATCTTGGTCTACCGCTTGTTCTTATTGCATTTACCTTTCTCATGCAGGGAATAAGGACTAAAAACTTTGCTTCTTTTCTGCTTGGATTTTTATTCCTCTCACTATCTCAAAACACCCGCCCAAGCTCTCTTGTGATTTTACCTATGATCCTGCTATGGTATTTCTTTTATAAAAATAATAAGAAGATAAATCTACCTCTTATTGCTCTAGGGTTCATGTTATGCCTGGGATTTTTAATCAATTCTTTTTTTCAATCATCCTTTTCAGAATCCGGTACCCACATGTTCTCCTCATTTGCTTATGGTTTTTATGGGCAAACAAAAGGTGGAGCAGGCTGGACACAAATTTATGAAGACTTTCCCGGCGTTACGGATTCTTCTGAGATATTATCTCTTTCTTTTGATAATATTTTACGAAATCCAATTGGTATCGTACTTGGAACACTTAAAGCTTATCGCGATTTCTTCCTACCTTCCAATGATTGGGCTTTTGTGTATATTACCAATCCTATTAAAACGTTAGGGAATTATATCTCCTGGTCCTTTTTTTCCGTGCTTTCTATTTTAGGTTTTATTCAATTAATAAAAAACAGAAAGGGAAGTTTTCATTCATTAATGCTTTTTATATTCATCGGCATTTTCCTTTCTATTCCCTTTGCTGTTCCGAAAGATTCCGGGCATTTACGCACCTATGCTGCTGTAATCCCATTTTTATTAGTTTTTCCCGCCCTTGGATTCAATGATCTCCTGGATAGAGCTCTCAAACGAAATCCAATGAATGATCTAAATAAATCCACAACTGTATCTGTTCCTTTCGATTATTTCAGCTACCTTCTATTAGGATTATTGTTTATTGGTGTGCCGCTGAATGTTTTCACTAAATCTAGTAATCTCCCTGAATTTGATCTCCAATGCAGTGATTCAGAAGTTCCAATCATCTTTGATCTTGAATATGGTTCTTATTTTATTCTCTCGCATGATGATAATTGTTCTATATTCCCAAATCTTTGTTACGATAAATTTATCCAATATGGAATGAGCAAGAATCATACCCTTTTTGACTTATTAAAAGAAAATACACTGGATGAGAAAGAATATATCTTTTCCGTTGTTACTGATCTGCAAACAAAGGAAAATCGTTATATTCTTATTCCAAGTTCAGAGAATACTTATATCTCTGGAATCTATTATGGCTGTTCAATTTTAATAAATCAGCAAGAATTCTTATATACCATAGAAAATCCCTCTTTACTAAAAACAAATTAATCCATTCATCATGTTTATTTTTTTGATCATACAGTTGTGAAAAAAGGGCTATTTTTGATAATGCTTCTTTACATTTTGGATAAATAATATTCCATGCAGGCAGATTTTCTGTTTATATCATCCCATCAGCATGTATCTCTGACACGCCAGCTATTTGAACATTTTTTAATTAATATATTTCTCTTTCAATTGATTTTTATCTTTTTTAGGTTACAATATCTACACAATTTAATACCGAAAAGGCAAATCCGGCGAAAGACGGCGACGCAAAGCCATAGGTCTACGGTGAACTGATCAATCACTATGATAGCTAGGCTACCGAAGAAAATATATAAACGCGACGTCTCTTAGCCATTTTAATAAATGGCTTTTTCGTTTAAATATGGAAGGAGGGCATCCTAACAATTTCTTTTTACTTTAAACCACCATTAATCTTTTAAAAAGAAAGGTACGAACATGTTTTTCAAAAAACTATTACAACCCAAATTCTTAACTTTTATGCTGATTATCGTCATTCTGGGTTCAGCAGCGTATGGTTTGGCTGCTGCCAATGATGTTCCTGAGACCGGCGCTGGCGAAGGTTCTGGTACCGTAAGTGGATATAATATCTCAAATGTCGATTACACATTGCTCAGCACTGACCCAACCAAAGTCCAGAGTATCTCCATCGATGTAGCGCCCACCTCTACTGCAGGGGCAGCTTCATCTGTTCAAATTACAGTTGATGGCGGCACCACCTGGGTGACCTGCACAGGACCAACAACAAATACATGGGCTTGTGCGTTTACAGCCGAATCTGAACCATCTATCGCTGATATTACCAGTCTGCAAGTCATTGCGATGGAATAAAAGCTAATACAAATAAAAAAGGGATTGGTATTCTATTATCCAATCCCTTAATTACCATTAATGCTTAGAAAGAAATCGAATCCCTCTACTCTATTCTCGCTTTTTCTGATTCTTGTTCCTGTCATTATGTGGATTTGTTTTGCACCCACCAATATTGGAGGAAGTACCACATATGCTGTTTTACACGGAAACAGCATGAACACGGAATTCAAGGAAGGAGACCTGGTACTAGTCCGTAGAAACGAACCATATCAGGTTGGCGATATTGTTCTTTATAAGAATAGTACGCTTGGTACCGTGTTTCACCGGATCATTGGTTCTACTGGCAGTACCTTCTTTTTGAAGGGTGATAATAATTCCTGGGTAGATTCCTATCAGCCGACCATCGAAGAGATCTATGGAAAACTCTGGATCCACCTGCCCAATTTCGGTTCATTATTGATGTCGGTAAGAAAGCCAAAGATATTTTCTTTGTTGATCACCTTTTCGTTGATCATATTCGGATTTTCAATCATTCAAGATCAAAAGAATTATTTCCCTACCCTAAGCTCTAAAGGAAATCATGGTCATTCTACAAAAGTTGGAAAGTTTACTATGACATACAAACAAACAGATTGGTTCTTTTTTATTTTTTTACTCCTTCTTATTGCAGTTTTCCTTGCATTCATTTCCTTTTCAAAACCGATCACACAGGAGACTACCAACAATATTGAATATGAAAACAAAGGAAGTTTCGATTATTTTGCAATCACTTCTGATGCTGTTTATAAAGAGGGATATCTTGAATCCGGCGATAAAGTTTTCCGTTTATTAACCGATACGATAAACATTGTCTTTCAATATCAGCTTGAAATTGAGCAGCCGGTACTTGCATACGGCACTTATCAGGTTATTGTGGAAGTCAGCGACGCTTCAGGATGGTCATATCCTATTGAATTGGTTCCGGCAACAGATTTTACCGGTACCAATTTTTCTGTCTCCAGCGTACTGGAACTCAACCAGGTCCAACAAGTTATTGACACTCTTGAAGATCAAACCGGGATCACTAACTCAACCTACTACTTGACCCTTCATCCTGAAATCGACCTGCAGGGCACTGTTTCTCAAGAACAGTTTGAGATTGATTTTTCACCATCGCTTACCTTTCTCATCGATGATCTGAGTATGCGCTTATTGAACCAGAACAAAGATACATTAGCCGATCTCCTAAATCCATCGGATGAGGGAACAATCCCGGAGACAAAAGTTGTTGGTAATACGATCTCTTTCCTCGGTATTCACTTTAATATATTAATTCTCCGCATCGTTTCTGTTTACGGGATCATTTTCACAATACTCTTGCTTATCTGGTTCAACAGGAAATATGCCAATTCGCAAAATAGTGATTCAATTTCCATGTTAAAAGCACAGTATGGGATCTCATTTGTTGATATCAAGAACGATTTTTTACCTTCTCAACAGAAAATAGAAATTCCAAATATGGAAGATTTAGTACAGATAGCCAGCGATGAAGGATCACGAATCTACCATTACGACCAGGATGGAGTAGACCATTACTATGCTGTTGCTCGTAATAATGCTGAACTTCTTTATCACTATCAGGCTAATCATCAGAATACAGAAAATGAGAAATAGCCATCACAGGAAAACCACGATGATAAAAAATTCTAGAATCATCTTCAGCATTCTTGTTTTCAGCATTGTTCTTTTAATACTGTTAAATTCTATATACGCTTATTCTGCATCCAACACGGTTGCAGAATCCGGTCTGGATTATGAAGTGATCCCCATTACCGCGAATCAGGCAAAGCCCTATGATTGTGCTGAACTCAGCCTTACGAATATCATTGCCAATGATACTGGTTCCTCCAGCAGCGATCTGCTGCTGGGAACGGCAGGAGATAATTCATTGAATGGAAATAATGGGGATGACTGCATCTATGCCGGCAGCGGCGATGACACGATCGACGGCGGCGATGGATATGATATCTGTATCGGGGGCGCGGGTACGGATACATTTATAAATTGTGAAGAAGAGATTGATTTATAAATTTCCTACTTTTTTCAAAATTTCTATAAAATTAAATGATTGACAATACCCTATACCATTTTATATACTCAACTATCTAAACCTTCTGGAGGAATCAATGATTCGACAAAAAAAATGGCACCTAATTCTGTTTCTATGCTGTCTGCTGCTCATTGGGTGCTCAACCGCAGTGGAAAAGGAAGCAGAGGCTGCTGCAGCGGTTGAAGAAGAAGCAGTAGTATCTGACGAAAGCGTAGAAGAACCATCGGTTGTTGAAGACACATCCTCACAGGAAGAGTCTAAATGGACTGCTTCCAGCCCTGTAGCAAAATTCACAGATGAAGACATCGCTTTCCTTGAAATCTCTTGCTCTGGCAGCGATGAAGAGATTGCCGACTGTATTAAAGACTGGCAGTCTGATAATTTCACGTTCTGCGTCGGTTCGGACGGAGAAGACCTCATCCCGGAATGTTCTTATTTTCTGGAATATAACGAAATTCTCCCCGGAATTATGACCAGCAATGATGTTATTTACAATAATAGAATTGATGACAAGATTGCGGGTATTTGCATGGATTACGCAGCAGTGTACTGCTCCATTGCGGAATATTATGGATTGGAATGCCGCGTGATGCGTTCCACCACCCATTACTGCGATGAAATGTACTGCGACGAAGAAGATGAAGCAGGCTGGATGATCTTTGATTACATGGCTTTTCAGCCACTGCTTTCACAAAATGGACTTGATTTCTCACTTGATGCGATCAACTCGGTTGTCGAAGATAACTGGGCGCACTATTGGGCTGAAGTGATGATCGACGGTGAATGGGAATTCCGCGATGCGTCAGCTCGTGATACTGCTGATCGCTATGCCCGCGGCGAAGCCGTCGTTGTCGATTGGGCAGAAATGGATAAATCAGACGAGATGACTGTTTTCATGTCTGAATAAACCTTCCTGCTTTTTATTGGGAAATATAACAAAACCGCCCCTCGCAGGGCGGTTTTGTTTTTAGATAAATAATGTTGCGTTCGAGTCATCCGACGCATGGATGAAGGTTGCCACCCCCACCACATCGATACCGTCGATAAGCTCTTCTTTCTTGATGCCCATCAGGTCCATTGACATCTGGCAGGCTTGAATGGTCACGCCGCTCGCCAGAGCGCTCTGCATCAACTCATGCAGTGAGCTGACGTTCTTCTTCTTCATAATGCCCTTGATCATGGCAGTTCCGGCGCCGCCCATATTCATACGCGATATGGTCAGCTTCTCGGTACCGCGCGGCATCATCATGCCGAACATACGCTCGATGAAATTCTTGCGCACTTTGGGGGCTTTGGGCTTGCGCAGAATGTTCAATCCCCAGAATGTGAAGAACATGGTCACCTTGTGCCCCATGGAAGCCGCTCCATTGGCAATGATGAAAGCTGCGATGGCTTTATCCAAGTCGCCGGAGAAGACCACCATGGTCTTATCCTGGGTCATTGTACCCACGGTACCCTCTGTTTTCTTTTCCACGCCCTTTTGGATGCGAGCTGTGATCACTCCATCCGCTGAATCGAGAGAAAGCAGCTTGTTTCCGGTGCGATCTGCCCAGGCTTTTACATCGCTGGTGAATCCATAGTCAGTAGCGCGTACGGTGATCACATCGCCCGGCTGTACTTCTTTAGATGTGTTGTACAGCTTCATGATCGGTCCCGGGCACTGCAAACCGCAGGCATCTACCACGACCTCTTCCCCATCGCCGATATTGAATGGAGGTACTTCCTTGATATCCTCACGGCTCGTGATGGTTGTGTGTTCATAGGTATCAAAATTCGATTGCTTGCTCACAGCATGCGAATAGGTCTTATACCCACCGTTCAGATTGGTTGCATCCAGCCCATTCTGGGTCAAAATACGCGCTGCGAAATATCCACGTTTGCCAACCTGGCAGTAAACCATTACTTTCTTGCCGCGTGGGATCTCATTAATCCGCTCCCGCAGTTCCGGCAGTGGGATATTGATGTAATCCTTGATCGTTCCAATCGCTAATTCTTCGGGATTGCGTACATCCAGGATTGTGTATTGACTGCGGTCCAGTTCATCTACTTCATTCCAATCCATGGATTTCACATTGCCCTGCAGCATATTTGCAGCCATAAAGCCTGCAATATTGACCGGATCACGGGAGGATCCGTAAGGCGGGGCATAAGCCAGTTCCAATTGTTCCAGATCATACACGCTCATCCCGGCACGAATAGCAGTAGCCAGCACATCAATGCGTTTATCCACGCCTTCCAGCCCTACCGCCTGCGCTCCGTATACTTTCCCTTCAGGAGAGAACAGCAGCTTGATCACAAGCGGTGAAGCGCCCGGGTAATAACCGGCATGATTGGAATTATGAATAAGGATATCTTCGAATTTCAAACCCGCTTCATTCAATTGATGAGTATTCAAACCGGTGCTGGCAACGGTCAGGTCAAATACTTTAACCACCGATGTGCCCTGCACTCCAGAGAATTCTGTCTTGCGCCCGCAGATCTCATCTGCCACAATGCGCGCTTGTTTGCTGGCAGGACCTGCCAGCGGCAGGTTTACTTCCTTCCCGCTGACGATATTGGTTACAGTAGCAGCATCACCGATGGCATAGATATCTTTGTCACTGGTGAGCATATGACTGTCTACTTTGATAGCACCTCGCACACCCAGTTCCAATCCGGCATCCTTTGCCAGCTTGTTTTCGGGTCGTACTCCTACCGAGAGGATCACCATATCGGTATCCACGGTTTTCCCGCTCGCCAGCGTAACTTTCAAAGCGCCGTCCTGCGAAATCTTTTTAATCCCATCACCTAAAGCCAGACGAACATGTTTGAAATCAAGATGCTGGTGCACCATAGCTGCCATTTCATAATCAATGGGTGCCATGACCTGATTCAGCATTTCGACAATGGTTACTTCAATACCACGGTGCTGCAGGTTTTCGGCAATCTCCAAACCAATAAAACCGCCGCCTACCACTACCGCGCGCGTGGGCTTCTGCAGAAGAATGGAATCGCTGATGCGGTCCATATCGGTTATCGAACGCAGGCTGTACACACCCGGTAAACCTGTCCCTTCAATTGGCGGAACGATCGGTGAAGCACCCGGTGAAAGCACCAGTTTGTCATAATTTTCGGTATACTCGCGTCCGCTGGTCAGATCGTGTACTTTTACAGTCTTTTTCTTTCGGTCAATACTGAGTACTTCCTGACGTACACGTACATCGATATTGACAGTTTGTTTTAATTTTTCAGGGGTAACCACCAGCAGTTTATCCCGTTCGGCTATCACATTCCCAATATGATACGGTAAACCGCAGTTTGCAAAGGAGATGTACTCCCCTCGTTCAAAAAGAACGATCTCTGCTTTTTCATCATTGCGGCGCAGACGGGTCGCAGTGCTGGCACCACCTGCTACACCACCAACAATTAGTACTTTCATTTTCCTTGCTCCTTCTTAGGATGGTTTGTAATTTGTTTTGGATTTGTGATCAATGCTGCCGCCATGACCTGATCACTCAGAATGAAGCGCATCAGATCTAGTGCCTCTATGATACGGTTATCTGGTAGAGAATAGAGGATCGCGGTACCTTGCCTTTCAGTTACCACCAATCCCCGTTCGCGCAGTACTTTGAGATGGCGTGATATGGTGGATTGCGGTTGCTCAAGTACATCGGCGATCTCATTCACATACATGCTCTTCTCTGACAGCAGATAAAGGATCATGATGCGTGTGGTATCGCTCATGGCAGAACAGATGCGTTCATGCAGCAGTGTCACTTCTTTTTCCAGAGTTTTTATATCCATTGTTATTTTCCTATATTCGGATAAACGGATATATATTACCACAATAACAATTTTCTACAAGATATTCATTATTCTTTTATATAAATATTTAATATAGATGCGTACATTGTTTAAATATCTTATATAATCATTACAAAGTGAATCTAAATTATCTTTTATCAAGGAGAAAACACCATGCATGATATGACCAAAGCTAATCTTGAAGCCGCTTTTGCTGGCGAGAGCCAGGCGCACATGAAATATCTCATCTTCGCCGATCAGGCAGAGAAAGATGGTTTTCCCAATGTGGCTCGCACCTTCCGTGCCAATGCTTATGCTGAACAGGTGCACGCCACCAGCCACTTTAAAGTCCTCAAGAAATTATCAGATACCTCTGCTAATCTTCAGGTCGGAATCGATGGAGAAACCTTTGAGGTCGAAGAAATGTATCCTGCCTACAATGCAGTAGCCGAACTTCAAGAAGAAGCCGGTGCGTCCCGCTCGACCCGCTGGGCAATGGAAGCAGAAAAGGTCCATGCGGTCATGTATCAGAACGCCAAAGAATCTGTTGATAAACAGCAGGATATAAAAAATGAAGAAATTTATGTCTGCCCATTTTGTGGTTGGACACATGTAGGCGAACCGCCCGATAACTGCCCTATCTGCAACGCTCCCAAAGAAAAATTCAAAAAGTTCTAATTTTGATGGAAAACAGGCAGCCATAAAAAGCTGCCTGTTTTTTGTTAATATCACAAATCTTTTAAAATATTCTTCGCTAAGTTGTTGAGAAGTTTTATATCTTCCGAAGATTGCTCCCTAACCTGCCCCTCCCCTTTGGTCGCATAGAAGCCAGCGGTTCTGCTTTGCTTCTTTTCCAAACTATCGATCGAAGCTGCCAGTATTTTTACTTTTTCTTTCGCTACATTTTCAGTGATCTTTGCGTTGTTCGCCTCTTTGACAGCCTCTTTCTTTTCTTCTTCTGCGCCTTCAGCACTGCTTTCAGCATTTTCAGCTCGCTCACGGCTCGCTTTCTCGCCAAAGAAATATCCGGTTGCAGAAAAGAGGATCGCTTCAACCCCACTTAATAAATAAACCAGGCGTGTCCATTCAACCTCATCCTCTGTGGTAACCCGATTCAATAATCGAAAGATCAGAATGATGAATATTACGAAAATTGCAATCCCTATGAAGGTTGCTCCAATATCCTTTCCAAGGAAGCTGCTTTCTGTCCCTTTTTTTTCTTCCTTCTTTTCTTCAGTTTTATCCTTTTTATTGTCTGTCATTTCATATTTCCTTTCTTTTTACTATTCTCAATTGCACGAATTCTTTTAACGCCTCCTCACTTCATTTCGTTTTAATTTTTAAATGAAATAGCTGCTTGTTGTTAATATTTTTTATATCTGGAAGTGTAGATTGATAGAATCCTGTATTCCCACTTGAGATTGCTACTAATACTATATAGGGTTTTAATATTTTTTCAATGTCCCCTTTTCATTATGTAAATTATCTGGAAGCGTTAGTCTCTTTTCACAACCCGCTCAATAACTTATAATAAAAATAGAAAAGGAGGGAGAGATTTTTAGAGATAGGTAAATGTTTTATCTTTACTTCGACTTTAATAATCTTATACTCCTTAATATACTAATTCAGGAGGATTATTTAAAATGGAAGAAAAATCAGTACAGTATGCAGGTTTCTGGCGTCGTCTGGCAGCCTATGTCATCGATATGGTCATTTTGGCATTTGCCAATTATGAATTTCTAAGCTACCAGAGCACGAATATGAGCGTGATCGCAAATCTTGGATATTATAATTGGCGAGTATCCCCTATCGTAGGGTACCGCTGATTGCTTCTCTTCGCTATAATTATAAAGAATAAATAATGTTTTTAGGAATAAAAAAATGAACAGGCGTAGCCCATTGGAATCGCATACACGGACACAGATAAATCTTCGCCTACAAAATCTTGGATGGGTGTTAAATGAACACGATCCCAATTGCAATGTATTTCAAGAGCAGGCGAAAACACAGAAGCAAAACGAGGTTTTTGGTGGTAAAAAACCGGATTATGTATTATATGAAACTGGAACAGATGTTCCTATTGGAATTATAGAGGCAAAAAAACCTGGACAAGACTTAGATAAAGCACTTTTACAAGCAAAAGAAAGATATGCAAAACCCCTTAATGTTCCCCTTGCTTTTGCATTTAATGACACGTTTGTAATTGCTGAGCATGTTGGAAAAGGAAGGCCTTTAAAAATAGACGGGGAGGAACTACAAGATTTTATTGATCAAATAACGGCGCTGCGTTTTATCCGCGAAGGACCTGAAATTTTATCGGCGCCTAAAGACATTAATTTCACAAGAGAAGAACTGCTAAGAATATATAAGAAAACCAATAACTTATTGCGCAAAGAGGGCTTGCGTGAAGGGTATGAGAGGTTTTCAACATTCGCCGAAATTTTGTTTTTAAAGTTACTTGACGAATCAGATCGCCTAAATGAAGCCCGTGGCGTGAAAAGAGTTATAGAAAAAAGATTTTGTTGGTCAAGCTTTATTCATGATTATGAAGGTCAAAGATTATTAGATTTTATTGCTGACTCGGTATGGAAAAGGTTAAACGAACTATACGGTGATATTTTTAGCAACCAATTTGCCGTAAGAAATCCAGCGACACTTGAATCTGTTATTGAGGTAATTGATCCTATTAACCTTAGTTCAACGGATACGGATGTGAAAGGGGATGCATTTGAATACTTTTTAAAAAGTGTTACTAATGGAAATAAAGACTTAGGCGAATATTTTACCCCCCGTCATATTGTGAGAACGATGGTTAATCTTGTGAAACCTATTTACGGCGAACGCCTATATGATCCATGTTGCGGGACAGGGGGTTTTTTATTGGAAGCGTTCAAATATTTATCTCTACGTGTTGATGTTTCAAACCCTGAAATTATTGAGAAATTAAAAAACGAAACAATTTATGGGCGTGAAATAACATCAACCGCACGAATAGCAAAAATGAATATGATACTCTTTGATGATGGGCATAGCAATATTGATCAAATTGATTGCCTATCAAAACCCATTAATGAAGAATTTGATGTAGTTCTTTCAAATATTCCGTATTCGCAAAAAGTTGATTATGGATCTTTTTACCCTATACCAACCTCGAATGGGGATTCAGTTTTTATACAACATATTTATAAAGCATTGAAACCTGGAGGTCGCGCAGCCGTGATCGTTCCAGAGACTTTCTTGTATGAAGATGGTGTAATTGGGCAAACAAGAGAATTAATAATGCGTGATTCCGAAGCATTCACAGTTGTCTCGTTGCCACGTGGAGTTTTTATGCCCTATACACCTACAAAGACAAATATTATTTATTTCAAGAAAAAGAACATAAATCAATTTAAAAACATATTCTTCTTTGTAATTTTCAACGATGGATTCGAGCTTAATACAAAACGAAAGCCAGTAAAGGGAGATAGTGATCTCAAGAAATTACTAAGTAATTTAGATTCGCCAAAATTTATAAAGGCGCAAGCCAATATCGTAGAAAAGGACACAATAATCGCAAGCGGTAATTATAATTTGCGTCCTTTTTATTACATGGAAGATGTCCCAGAATCTAAATACGAAATGGTTTATCTTGATGAAACAATAATTGAGGAAAGTAAAGAAAAAATAAACCCTAAAAATAACCCAGATAAAATATTTGGACTTTTACGAGTTTCTCAAAATGGCGTTTTCTTGGATGATGTATTTTTAGGGGATGAAGCTACACAGAGTTATAAGGTTGTTCATACTGGGGATTTGGTATACAACCCATATAGAGTAAACATTGGAAGTATCGGTTTGGTGCCTTCGTACTATGAAAATCATTTAGTAAGCCCAGCCTATGTTGTGTTCAGATCAATTAATGACGAGTATCCATCATCTTATATTCATTCAGTTTTAAAAACCCCCCGTTATCAAAAAGTAATCATGAATTACTCGTTATCCTCTGCAAGAGCGAACTTGCCTTTTAGTGAGTTAATTAGAATAAAAATCCCAAAACCAAATCCAGATGATATTAAACAGTTGGCAATACTGGAAGAAGAATTAGATAAATATCAAGTGCAAGCAACTGATACCCAGAATAAAATTATTGACTTTGTTGAATCTTATTTAAAATAGAATGAATACAAAAGAGACAAATAAAAAAGGAAGAAAAGAAATCCTCACAAAAGAGGACTTCTTCAAAGCATTAGATAAGGTTATTTTGACTGTCAGGAAGCCGAAATCGCCTGCGAAAGGAAAGAAAAAAACATCGGGGTAGTATCTTTGCGATGGTTGTACCGGAAAGCATATTCATTCAGATAATATTGAAGATATTTGGAAGAAACAGAATGATAAACGCCCTTGATACCATTTTTAGCAAGAGACCAAAAGCCCTCGATGGTGTTGGTGTGGCAGTTGCCCAGCACATAGATTTTATCTGCATGGGGAACGGTGGAATGGTTGAAGCCAAAGGAAGGAAGGCATTTATAAACGGGGTATTCATCGGTGAAAATCTGCGCACCCTTTTGAATATTGGAAATAACCATTGGGATAACGGTTTTGCGAGTGGTGTTTTCAACCTTGCGAACTTCCAGCATACCGTTTCTTTCAACCATTCCAACTACAGGGGTTTTGCCTTCTGCGCCACGCCCGCGTTTTCCATGCTTGCGACCGCCGAAGTAGGCTTCGTCAATCTCAACTTCACCATCAAAAGGCTTACCATCTTCAAAAAGAACAGAGCGCACCTGCTTGCACATTCTCCAAGCTGTTTTGTAGGTAACGCCCGTCTCCCGTTCGATTTGCTTTGCGGAAATACCGCCACGGGTTTGCGCCATCAGGTAGATCACGTAGAACCAGATAGTCAAGGAAGTGCTGGACTTATGAAAAATGGTGTTGGCAGTCGGGGAGATTTGATAACCGCAACTATCGCAGGAATAGGATTTCTTGCCTTTGTCGTGGTGGAACAAGCTATTCTTTCCGCATTTTGGGCAATCAATACGTTCTGGAAATCTTTTATAGCGGATATAGTCAAGGCAGGTATCATCATCAGGAAAAACCTGTTGAAACTGCTTGAGTGTGAATTTTGTCATTTTGGTTTTAGTAGTCATTTTGCGAGTTCCTTATGACATTAAATATAACACATGTTCTACCCTATGTCAAGGGATACTCGCCTTATAATTTTACCTACGAAATTTATGCTCTTATGATCTCAATCTTTAGTTTACTTATTTCTTGGCTATATTTTTGTGGAATGGAAAGCTCTCCGCTGCAGGCAACCATTGGGAAACTGGCTGTCGGCATTTATGTTACTGACATGGAAGGAAAACGTGTTTCCTTTGGAAAAGCTACCGGTCGCTATTTCGCGAAAATAATCTCTGCAGTAATTCTTTTCATTGGTTTTATTATGGCTGGTTTCACCGACAAGCGGCAGGCTCTACACGATAAGATCACCAACTGTCTCGTTTTAGGAAAATAAATTTTTTCTCCGTCGGGTAGCTCTCAAAAAAAGGAGAGCTACCTTTTTTATCAGTTGCTTTTCTTAAAGCAAAAATATATACTTTAGCCGTAGATTTAGTTCATTTCTTTTTCAATAATAATTTTGCCTAGTTTTCACGTAAAATTTTCACTGATTTCTACTTCCGATTCAATTTAATAACAAATGAAAGGCAGCTGCAATGAAAAATAATAAATTCAATTTATGGATCATCATCCTGGTTTTGTGCAGTATCCTTCTTTCTACCTCCTGCTCGTCGGATCCAAAAGAAGATAAAGTTTCTCCCGATATAACAAACACTATTGCTGTAGAAATTACAGAAACCGCACAGTCTACATCCACCCCAACCAGCGAGCCAACTTCTACCAGCGCCCCCGAATCTCAAATCAGCGATGATGAGCTTGCTGAAAACCTGGAATACCTGACTGTCGAAGAAGAAAAAATGATCGAATGTTCTTCCTCCCTTAATACAATGGCAGCCAGCTTTACAGAAGTAGGAGATGATGTTTCCCTCTTACTCGACCCAACCTACCTTGCAAAACTCAACGCTGAAATTGATGATTTTGAGACTTACTGCACAAACATGGGGCAGGAAAATCCTCCATCGGCGATGGAAGCCGTTAATGATTATTTACTGCTGGCTGATGATGAATACCAGCAGGCTTCTGATGATATGCGGTATGGTATTAATAATCTGGATGCCGATCATTTAAACACAGCGGCTGATCATCTTACGATCGGATCAAGCTATATCAATCTCGCGACGGATGAGCTAAACACCATCCTGGATTCACTTCAATCCGAATAGGTCAAAAGGATCTCCCTTTTTACTTCAAAGGGTAGTTCTACTTTTTAAAGGAACTACCCTTTAAATTGTTTTTCGTAATAATAGAATATATACTTTATTTTTAGATATAGGAAACAATCATTTTTAATAATTATATTGTTATTACATTGATTTACTTTTACATTACTATTCAAAACTGCATGAAAGGTACCAGCAATGAAAAACAATAATAAACTTAATCAATGGATAATCCTTCTGGTTCTGTGTAATCTCTTCCTTTTTACGGCATGTTCAACCGATACAAAAAATAACCAAGAAGCTGCTGTCATAGCAAACACAGTAATTGCACGTATTACAGAAAAAGCGCAATCTGCATCTACTCCAACCGATAAATCAATCGCAACTCCAAATGCAACCAGTACACCTGAATCTCAAACCGTTGATGATAGTTTTGTTCAAAATATAGAATATCTGACCATTGAAGAAGAAAAAATAAGTAATTGCTCCACAGCAATTGATACAATGACAGCTAGTTTTCTTGAAATAGTTGACAATGCAGATCTCCTTTTCGATCAAACTCACATTGACAAAGTTAATAGTGAAATTGATGATTATGTGACATATTGTACAAGCATGGGGCAGAAGGATCCTCCCACAGCGATGAAAGTTGTAAATGATTATTTATTACTTGCCAACCAGGAGAATAAAAAGGCTGCCGATTATATACGGGATGGCTTTAATAACCTTGATGGTAATTCTTTAGATAATGCAACTAATCATCTATCAATGGGAACTAGCTATATTGGTCTGGCAAGGGATGAATTGAATTCTATTTGGGAATCACTTCCGTCCGAATAGGGTAAAAAGATCTTTTCCCGCATTCTTTTGAGCGTTCAACTGTTAATCGTAATTCTTTATTTCTTCAAGAATTGAAATGTCTTGCAGCATTTCAGGGTTTAATTTATCCCATAAAATCCCGCCGGTCGGTTTTTGGGGTGATTCCACATGAACCACCTTTGATGGGGTCACAATATAATCGCAAACGGTGTCATATGGCTCCGGTTTGAAATCTTCGTCAACGATCTGGCAATCATGAACAAGATCAACCACCGGTGTATCAGTATTGACCACTCCCAGCGTGAACATAGTCGCCCATTCGATATCGAAGAAGCCGTGTCCTTTTCCTACACGCAATCCATCTAATGTCACTGCCGATCCGCCAGTTACAAGAAGATCAACGATATATTTTTCTTTGATTTCTTTCAGTGAAATGAGCCGTCCGATTTTTTCGATTACATCCAGCATCACTGCATACTTACCCAATCCATTAGGAACTTGTTCAGGCAGCAGTTCAACGAACCCCCTCCTGATCCCGTATGTTGTGGTCAATAGAACTTTCTTGTCTTCTATCACCTGACTGCGCAGCGTCTCCAGGCAGTTATCCGGAGTTACAAAAACAACCTGAGAATTCTTATAGATATCCAGATCGATCAACCTGCTAGTTGCTTTTTCACTGCCTTCAAAATCAGCGATAAATTCACTAAAATCAAAATGAAATCGACTGTCAGGATAAGCTACTTTCTTTAGTTCGTTCCATACTTTTAATCGCACATCATGTCTTGATACCATTAATTACTCCTGCTGATGATCCGCTTGATTTGGTTAAACTCTACTAGATCGTATTTTTATGTTTGAAAAATCTTACAAAACCGTTTCTAGTTTAACAGCGATTGGCTCGTTTGCATAGAATTTCATAAGCAGTTTTCACATCATCGATCTCGAAAAGCAGCTCTTCCGTCTTGCAATCAATTCTTTCGACCAATTTACCGTATGAATGTTTTATTCCATGATTGCACAAGGCTGTATCAGCCAACTCACTCATAATATCCCCGTAGATGCATCCTATCCCTAAATAGAGAAAAAGCATTGCGGCTGCCTTTCCAACTACTTTATCGTGTACTTCTAGCAATGATAGCTCCACGGAATTATTATTCAGGAAATCCTGCAACTCAAAGATTGGATAGATCCATTTCCCCTTGCTCTGAAATATCACTTTCCCATTTAAATTTACCTGCAGAGTTACTTCATTCATTAATTGATGAACCATGCGCTCCTATTTCCTCAAATTTCATCAATGGGATAGATCGGTCTTTTGATCTTCTTATAATCGAAGGTTTTGATCATCTGATAGCTTTCACCCGGAGTGTTCGACATGATAAAGCTTTTTCCCATTTTCTTCAATTCAGGGAAAATATAGCCAAACTTGGTCACAAAAACATCATAATCTGAAATATTAATATTGCATGATTTGAAATTAATTTCCTGGGTAAATGCGTATGCTTTGTCGGTTATGATCACATCGATATTTCCAATCGATATGAATACACCTTCACAACGCTTAATTGGAGGATTGGTTGGGATTGTATAGCCTAAAACATCATACTTCTCTTTATAAACAACTTCTACGGTTACGGGTCTTGTCACAGCATCGATATCCATTCCGATGGATAATTCAAAACGATCTCCCCTATTATGTTTTTTGCAGATATCAAATGCTTTTTTATCAAGTATGCCCGCGATAAGAACATGCTTCTTCCTGTCATCGATCTTCAAGAATTCATTGATCAGCACAATGCTGCCCCCTGTCGTTCCTGCTGTGGGATTATCTCCCATATCGGTGATACAAACCGGTGGCTCCAGCTTATACAAAGAAGTCTCTGCAGTTTCTTTTGGAGGAAGGCTCAGCATCTCAAAATCAAACTCTGCCCGTTTTGAAAAAACGAATTTCGCCAGTTCATCCGCTTTTTTTGAACAGTATTCTTCAAACTCCGGCGCTGCAGGAACTATTACTGCCGTTGAGGAGGTCCGTTCAGCGTCCGTCCATGCAAAACCAATGAAAGTACTCGCACACAATATTTTTGGATCTTCATCCTCCCATTTTTTCATTTCCCGTATGATCCCTTTAAAAGGTTCAACCGTTGTGGCAGCCATTTCACCCGGGAAGATCATGGGGATTTTCCGCATCTGGCAGTGTGATGTGTATCCATTTTTCAGGTAATGAACCAGTGCCCTGGCTGTTCGTCGATAGGTATCCACCTGGTCGGTATGCGGCGCGGTATGATAACAGCGGAAGATATTCACCTTGCTGGCAAAATCCGCTTCTATATTCCCATGCAAGTCCATCCCAAATGAAATCACGCAATTGTCTCCGACAATTTTACAGATATCGCAGGCTAACCGGTATTCTCCACTGCCAATATTTTCGACATTCATGGCACCATGACAAAACATCCATATCCCATCAACATCAGGATTCGCTTTAACCACATCCAGTATTTTCTTTTCAAAATATAGATACGTTTCTTCTTCTACAGGTCCAAATGACTGCGCATCAGCATAGATAGAAGGAATAATTTCGAATCCTGCTTCTCGAAATATATCTTCAACGGGAAGTCGATCGATCACATCATTTCCCTCATAGAACTCAAACTGCTCTCTTGTAGTTTTACCAGGACAAAAATCATTCGATTCGTGGGCAAAAGCCCCAATGATCACTTTCATAATTCCTCTATCAATTTCATACAACACTCTTGATTAATCTATAAAAATTGCGGCATCGTAATATTACTTTGCCGCAATTTTATCTCTCTCGATTTATTCTCTTTCTTATCGTTTTCTAGCTGCCCAAAGCAATCCACGCCGGGTGATTTCAGCAACCTCCGGGATCTCATAGATCTTATCGATATGTCCCACTGAGCAGTAAAATACTCTCCCTTTACCCCACAGCTTGGTATAAACCACAGGCATGGTTACAACGCCATTTGCGCTGTGCGGACCAACTGTTTTCACCTGCGTGGTGGCAAGAACATTCACGCAGGGGTCAAGATGCAGGTAATATTGTTCAGAGTGAACACTGAAATCCTGAATTCCCTCAATGATCGGTGAAGCAACGCCTCTTTTAATGTTCACAACATAATCAGTCTCAAAAGCACCATCCGGTGACGGGTAGTACTTTGTCACATAATCAAGATTTTCTTTGGATAAGTCTGAAATATGGTGATACCATTTATCGCCGGGATGTGAAACCCACTGGCTGCCGGTAATGAATTGGTACTCAATGTTCCACCTAAATGAATCACACATTCCACCATGATTTCCGCCGATCCCCACACCTGATTCCACTGCTTCGGAAATATGAAAAGCATATCGGTCATCCATTTGTCCCTGCGTCCACATAGGGATGATCAGGTCAAGGTCTTTTAAAGCTTCTTTATCAGCAAGACATTCCAGCGTATCGCTTAATTTAACTTCAAAGCCTTCTTTTTCCAACATTTTTTTAATTCGTTGACTCACTAATTCTGGTTGGTGTCCTGACCAACCGCCATAGAATATTAATGCTTTCTGTTTCATCTTTCGCTCCTATGTTTTATTTTTTCTTTACAGAAACAGCTCTACTTGCACGAATCTGATCCAGTAATACAGCAAGGATAATAATGAGACCTAATGCTACCTTCTGCCAGTAAGCATTGACTTCAAGCAAGTTCAAGCCATTATTCACCAGACCGAGCACAAAAGCTCCTGCCAGAACATTCATTGCACTTCCCTTTTCAGTGCCACCTACAAATACTGCGGCGATCGCAGTTAATCCTACATCGCCAGCCGCCATTGGTTGACCTGAAGACAACCGTGAAGCTAGAACGATGCCGGCTGCCGAAGCGGTAAATCCTCCAATTGCGAAAATAAGGATCTTTGTTAATAGAACATCGATACCTGATAATCTCGCCGCCACAGGGTTTTCTCCAACCGAGATAACGCTTCTTCCAAAAGATGTATATTTCAGAAAGAAAGCTCCAATGGCAAAGAATATGAAAAGAATGATCACTGGGACCGGGACGACATCCGCAATATATCCTCTTCCAAAGGTCATAAACGACTGCGGTAAACCTGAAATAGGTTCGCTATTGGTTAATAATAATGTCGCGCCCAGAATGACGTAAGACATGCCTAAACTTGCGATAAACGAGGGTATACGTAAAAATGTCACTATTAAACCTGTCAACGCACCGATAAGTGAACCAACAATCAGCATGATGATAATAGCGATCCACATATTCACCCCTGCCACCATCAATAAAGCGGTACCACATCCAGTAAATGCACACATATTTCCAGTGCTGAGGTCGATCTCTCCACCCAGAATTACATAGGCAGTACCCAGTGCTACCAATGCATTAACACAGATCTGCCTAACAACATTGATGAGATTGGCATAGGATAAAAATGTATCTGTTGTCAGGGAAAGGATTACAAAGAACAGAACAACGACCAACCAGACGCCCATTGCATTAACAAACTTATTGATTCCTTCAAAAAAAGAATTCTTTTTCATAATGTTTTCTTTTGTTTGCATTCTTTATGCTCCTCCAAACGCGTATTCGGTAATGACTTGTTCTGAAAAATCTTTTTTCATCACTTCCCCTGAGATTTTTCCTTCATGCATTACGATAATTCTGTCGCTTACACCAAGGATTTCTTCCATTTCCGATGAAATGAAAATGATCGCTTTCCCTTGAGCTGCAAGCTGATTGATGATCTCAAAAATCTCTCTTTTCGCTCCTACGTCGATTCCTCTTGTAGGTTCATCCAGGATCATCACTTCTGAATCAGAGAAGAGCCATTTTGCCAGTACAACTTTCTGTTGATTCCCACCACTGAGGAAAACGACAGATTGATTAATAGAAGGAGTATGAATTCTGAGGTCAGTAATATATTTCTCGCAAAAGGCTTTTTCCTTTTTAAAATCCAATACCTTAAGTGTCTTTATCTTGTCAATAGCAACAGAAACAATATTATTTTTTACGGGAAGTTTCAAGAATAGCCCTTCTTCTTTACGGTTTTCGGTTACAAAACCAACTTTTTCTCCAACAGATTGTTTCGGACGCTTGATTTGAACTTCCTTATTACTTATGAACACTTTTCCTTTTGTTTTCTTATCAGCTCCAAAAATAAGGCGCATTGTTTCCGTCCGCCCTGCGCCAACAAGTCCGGCAAAACCAAGAACTTCACCTTTATGGACACAGAAAGAAACATCCTTTACCTTATTGTCATCAGAAATATGCTCTACGCGAAAGCATTCATCTCCAATTTGGACATTCCTCTGTGGAAATTGTTGTTTTAGTTCTCGCCCTATCATCATCTTGATTAATTCACTCTTGGTGATATCTTTTACATCCTTTGTGCCGATGTAGCAGCCATCACGAAGAACCGTTAATCTATCAGAGATCTCGAATATCTCGTCCAGGCGATGGGTAATAAAAATGATCGAGATCCCCTTTGCCTTCAAGGATCGTATTATCTTGAAAAGTATTTGAGTTTCATTTTCTGTCAATGAAGAGGTTGGCTCATCCATGATCACAACTTTTGCATTGATGCTAACTGCTTTGATGATCTCGATGATCTGCTGCTGAGCGATACTGAAATCGCGTGCAAATTTTGAAACGTCAATGTTAATATCAAAACTATTGAATAACTCTTTTGCATCTTTGTACATTTTTTTCCAATGGATCACACCATTCTTTTTCGGTGCACGACCCAGGAAAACGTTCTCTGCCACGCTAATACGATTGATCAAGTTTAATTCTTGATAAATAATTGCAATACCTAACTTTTCTGATGCTTTTGGAGATGGTATTTCAACTTCTTTTCCATCAAATTCAATGGTTCCGTTATCTTTAGCGTATGCACCGGAAAGGATCTTCATTAGTGTTGATTTTCCAGCCCCATTCTCTCCGACAAGAGCATGTACTTCTCCCTTTCGTAAAGAAAAATCAACATTATTCAATGCTTTTACCCCTGGAAATTCCTTACATACTTGTTTCAGTACCAGTATGTTTCCATCACCTTGCATCTTCATCCTCCGTACAACATAAATGATGTTTTGCCTGACAGAGTTAGAAAACGATAAATTCCTCTGCCAGGCAATAATAATAAGGGGTCTGATTATTTCAGACCATGAGATGGATTATTTACCGTCGTAAACACCCGCAGCAACTGGTTGAGCTTGTTCAACAGTTTCACCATTGACCACAACTCTTTCAATCAATTCTGCTGTCAGGATTGCCATCTGATCAGGATACTGGACAATCGTACCAATGTATTGAGTTCCGGCATCGATCAGAGCGATCTCATCATCTTCACCATCGAAACCAACTACCTGGATTTCCGAGCGATTGGCTGCAACAATGGCATCATAAGCGCCAAGGCTTGACTGGGCACTGTAACCGAATACAAGATCAACCTCACCTTCGGGATAGGTCACGAGGGCATCTTCCATGGAGCGCATACCATTCGCGCGAGTATCGCCGATGTATTCATTAAGAACATTTACAGTAATGCCATTTTCAGCCATACCAGCAACAAAACCATCACAGCGTTTTACGGCAGTTTCACTCGTCATGGTAACGAGAACAAGGTTGACACTATCTTTACCATCTGCTTTCAAGCGCTCTGCCATCCATACACCACCAACATAACCTGCATCATAGTTGTCAGTACCGGCAGCTGAAACGTAAGTAAAGCCTTCCGGAATGGATGCTGCTGAGTGATCCATCAGAAATACAGGAATGTCACTCTTCTCAGCGATATCAAATACATCAGCCATCGCATCGATCCACCAGGTTGCCATTACCAGAGCATCAACATCCTGTGCTAAAAGATCAAGGGTTGAGTTTACCTGGGTCAATGAATCAAGGTTCCCATCAACAAAGACCACTTCCCAACCACGCTTCTCGGCTTCGGCGATCAATGCATCATGCATTCTGACGTAGAAGGGGAATTGTAGAGTTGGTAAGGAAAAACCGATCTTCAATGGTTCACTTGAAACTTCTTCCACAGAAGCTGCTTCATCAGTTGTTGCTACATCTGCTTTTGGTGCACATGCCGATAACAGTAAAGTTGCAACAATGATAAAAGAGAGTACTACAAACAATTTTTTATTCATCAATCTTCTCCTAAATTTTTTATTGGTAAAGAGAATTCATAAACTTCTAAAAAATAATACTTATTGCTCATCCTCCTTTCTCAAGTAAAAAAACATACAATCTTGCTCCTATATTTTTCCTTTTATAACCGAGGTCTCAAGGGGACTATTTCTATTTGTTATATCCGGCGCTCTTCGTTCCATTGCAGCCCTTGCAAACTCAATATCTTCTGCTGCTTCATTTGAATCAAAGCATCCGATTGCTACCATATCCTTCTCACGAATCGTATTGAACACAAAATTCAAACCTACAAAAGGAGATGTCCTTCCTGCTGCCAGCGGTTTGATCGTCATAACCGGCTTTTTTGCATTCTGTATAACTTTAGCAACGCTTTCTATTTCTACCTGCATCAAGAAACCCATGCAGTTATAAATTTGAATATATGTCTGTACATCGTATTCATTGAGGTCAGCATATTGAACAACTTCGGGCATATGCGCAGAGAGACCGGGGATCATTCCTGCTTCCCGGATCATATAGAGATAATCAGGTAAGCGGTCCATTGTTTGAGTATTCTTGTTTATAAGCTGTTCAATACATGAATGAAGAGGCATGCAGAAAGCCGCGCCTCGTTTTGCACATTCATCGATCTTTTTCTTTGCCTCAAGACGTGCGGCTGCTGAATCATCAACATTGATAATAGGTTCATCGATGATGATCATTTTCTTACCAGTCCGTTCCTGTGCAAGCTCCACCGCAGGGAGTAAATTCTGGTCAATGCCAAATAAACCCAAAACGGCATTAATATCCTGCTCAAGAAAAGTCTCAAAAATTGAGCTAACTGATCCTGGAGCATTGTGTGTTTTTCGGATCATAGTATCGCCGGCGGCACTCAGGTGACTGAATCCTGATATCCAGTTGCATCCTATGATCAACCGCGGTAATGAAACATTGCCAACTATTGTTCGGGGGAATGGTTTACTCACAACAGTAAAATCCTTTTCTGCTTAAAAATTGACACCACCAACAAGAATCACATTCGCGTATGACGATGTTTCTCCTGTTCTGATAACATGTTTCGCATCCGCAATGAGCTTTTTAAAATCTTCATGGGGTACTTTCTTTCCGTCTTTACCGTCAAGAATTTCTTTTATTTTCTTCAATGTTTCGGGATTGGATTTTTCGATTTCACTCGCATAGATGAATGATTCAACAACCAATTCTTCTTCAACCGCTTTAAGTACCTGTAAGAAAGTAGGGATCGTGGCAGTTACCGATACATCGATGACCTTTACTTCTCTGGGAATTGGCAGCCCACAATCTGCGATCGCAATATATTCTGTATGTCCCAACGCTGCAACTGCTGCGACAATTTCTGGATTAAGGAGTTTTTCTTTTTTCATATTCAGTCCACTTTTAATTTATTAGTAATAAATTCCAAAATTTCTAGATCTTATTTATAAACACAATGAGCTTCTATCGATTTCAAATTTCAATAGAAGCTCATATTTTTTAATCTTCGAACAGGATCACACCTTTCATATATCCATCTTTTTTATCAAATGCTCTGATGAATACGTCATTGCAATCTTTATAATTTGCTACATGCGTAACCAGTTTTCCCGGTTCATAAATACCACGTTTAATTAATTCATAAGTACGCGGTAAGATTTCAGTGTAATGAATATTACTCATTGGAGACAGGTTGTAAACAATAACACCTCCCAAATGCCAGCGAGTTCCATCAAATTCCATCGGGCTGCGATGCCAGCTGCCAATAACAAGCTTCCCTCCCTGTTTAAAGAGCTTATTGGCAAGTTCAAATCCTGATTTTGCCGCGCTGAATTCAATGACTACGTCCACTCCACCTTTAGCAATGATCTCATTGATTACCTTTTTCCCCTCTTCACTTTCCGGATCAAGGACTTCAGTAGGATGATACGCTTTTGCCATCTCTCTACGATCTTCGCGAATTTCAAATACAGTGATTCTACCGGCTTGAGATCCTCTCGTTAAACCCTGCAGTGTCAGTGTTCCCATATATCCTGCACCGATCAGAACCACATGATCTCCGGGTTCAATAAATGTTTTATAGAGCAAATTCACTACACAGCAAGTTGGTTCTGTTACAGCTGCTACCCAATCAGAGGTATCATCAGCAATTTTTACAACGCAATCAGCTTTTACAGTTACATATTTACACATCATTTCATTGGATCCGGATGCACAGAAAACTTTATCACCCGGTTTCAAATTTTTGACGCCTTCTCCAACTTTTTCTATGATGCCAACGGATTCATGTCCGATCACATAAGGCATTGGTCCCGGAGCACTGATACCCTGGTATAAATATGCATCCCAGCAGCAAACTCCGCCTGCCTTTGTTTTAAACTGAACTTCATCAAATTTTGGATCCTGTACTTCAAAAGGACGAATTTCCATTTTATTTGGTTCTACAATCCAAAGCGCATCTGCTTTCATAGTGAACTTTTATCCTCCATTCTTCTTATTCTCGCAAACAAAAAAAGAAAAGGTTTGCGCAATCATTTTCCTATATTACACATTTTTATCCTAGATGTCAAGGAATGAACATGTTTTTTACATTTTTGAAAAGTTTTTTTAATTTTGGAGATTATTTGTACTATTGATGCTCTTATGGTCTCACTTACTAATAAATTGTCACCTCGAAACGTTATTACTAATAACTATCTTTATATCAATGAGAATCAATAAACTCTCTGGTTTCTTTATAAGTAGGCAATGATGGTTGAGCTCCGAATTTACTGGCTGCCAGAGCGCCTGCTGCTGTTGCATGCAGTACCGCCTCTTTTAACGATGATCCTTGATTCAATGAGTTAACCAAACCACCGGTAAATGCGTCGCCCGCTGCAGTTGTATCAACAGCATTAATTTGAAAAGATGGCGTATGCCATACTGAGCTACCGTCCGCAGTAATTGATCCTTTTTCTCCAAGTGTAAGAATAATGCATCCATTTGTCTGGTTGTGTAAAATCTTGGCAGCTTTTAATGCCGAATCCATACTATCAACAACTTCACCTGAAATCATCTGCGCTTCCGTTTCATTTACCAGGAGGTAATCAATCTTTTTCAATAATTCCCTATCAAGTGGTTTATCAGGAGCTGGTGCCGCATTCAATACGGTTTTTATATTCTTCTTTTTAGCTATGTCTATTGCATACGCAACGGTTGACAAGGGTGTTTCAAGCTGAGCAACAAGATATTCGCTTTGCTCAAACAGACTTCCAGCTGAATCAATATCTTCATTAAATACCTGCCCATTTGCGCCGGCTACAACAATAATACGGTTTTGCCCTGTTTTTTCAACCACGATCATAGCAACACCGGTTGAACAACTTTCATCTTTTCTTACATACTCAACATTTACGTTGTTTTCCTTTAGTTTATTTAATAATTCATCCCCAAATCCATCATTCCCCACCCTGGCGATCATTGATATTTCTCCACCCTGGCGCGCTATCGCAACAGCTTGGTTGGCTCCCTTTCCCCCTGGTATTGTTTGAAAACTTGTACCAGATAGAGTTTCTCCTCCCTTTGGGGCACGATCTGTCTTTACCACTAAATCCATATTGATACTTCCTAAAACAATAATGCTTTTCATATCAGTTTTCTCGAATCCTTTTACATGAGTCTCTTTCTATTAATTTTGTTTCGAATACAACGTGCTTATATTCCAGTTCTTGTTCGCTTGTTCGAATTCGTTGCTGCTGTAATTTAATACGATTGATCAACAAATCTACAATCAAATTTGCTATTTCATAGATCGGTTGAGCCATTGTTGTTAATGTTGGATAAACAGTTTCAGAGAATGGAATATTATCAAATCCGATCACAGAAATATCATCCGGTATATTCATCCCATTGTCGTTGATCGCCTGGATCGCACCAAGCGCCATCATATCATTACAGGCGAAAACAGCAGTCGGTGGATTGGGAAGCGCCAATAACTCTCGCATTGCTTTATTTCCACTCTCATATCGAAAATCACCGGTTACAAAAAGATCCGGATCAATTTTAATTCCCTCCTCCTGTAATGCCAGTTTATACCCTTCCGCACGCTGTGCGCTTGGGGTAATTAGAGAAGGTCCTTCTATACATCCTATCCTGCGATGTCCCAATTCGATTAAATATTTTGCTGCTGCATAGCCACCTTTGCTGTTATCCACCAAAACAGTATCAGATTTTATATCTTTGATAATACGATCAACGACCACGATCGGAATATTAAATTCCATAACTCTATCTAGGTTGTTTGATTCTACAATTGTGGAAATAAATATAATTCCTTCTACTTTCTTTGCCAACAATACATCAATATAGGTCTTCTCTTTTTGCGGATCATCATTGGTATTGCATAGAATCACGCTATACCCATTTTCGAAACCTCTATCTTCTATTTTTCTAGAAATTTCTGCAAAAAATTGGTTTGAAATATCAGGGATGACGAGCCCAATAGTTT
Source organism: Anaerolineaceae bacterium (assembly GCA_963674975.1). Lineage (GTDB taxonomy): Bacteria > Chloroflexota > Anaerolineae > Anaerolineales > Anaerolineaceae > UBA4781. The sequence continues at coordinate 192,018 of OY771913.1, read as the reverse complement.
TGGTTTTCCCGCTTCTCAATCCACGTGCTAAAGAGTTTGGATGATAATCAAGTTCTTCCATGGCTTTATTTACGCGCTCTGTCAATTCATCGCTTACATAACGCGTTTTATTGATGATATGTGAAACGGTAGTGATTGAAACATTTGCCCGTTTAGCTACATCTTTTATGTTTGCCATATTGTTTTATTTTCCTTAATTTGCGCAATTGTTTGCGCAAATATTTATTTATAGTACACGGTTACAAAATAGATGTCAAGACATATTTATCATTATATAAATTTATTTTTAATTTCTTGTACCTAATTTACTTCTTTATCTAATTTTCTTCCTGTAATATGCTTTACTGTGTAAATAATTGGAATAAGCAACAAGATTATACTCACCCACCTTCCAGTATCCGTCGTCCAATAAGGAATTATTGCCCCGGTTATGTTTGCAGATGTATGGAATAAGCTGGCAATTAACACACTCCCTTTTGTTTCTAGGAACAGCCATGTATATAAAAAATTGATGCCGACTGTTTGTATTATAAACTGCCAGAATGGAATATTATATTGCGTCGTTCCCGGAATAAAATGAAGCGGAAGATGCCCAAGCAGTAAGAGCAGCAGCCACACTGGCACGATCATTGCCGGTGATAATCCATATTCCCATTGGATTTTTATGTTGAATCCATTCATTATCAGTACTGTAAATAATCCCATTACAGGCATTAAACCAACAGCGATTATTAACCATTTTTTATTGAAATTAATTATCCAACCATTTTTCCATAATCTTTTTACACCATCGTTTCCATATTTCTGCCGGGTTAAATAGAATGCGCTTATTGCAGGTCCAAAAACCGCCATGTATCCAAGCATATTGGAAATATTTATAGGTAAACTGATCAAAGCAGCTGAATTTAGGATTCGCAGTGCGTTTATTATCCACATCCACAAAAAAGCAATGAAAAAGTACTTAATAAGTTCTTTTCTACTTAATTTCATTGTCTATTTACTTTCCTCTTCATTATTAACCAAATTATCAATGCAAGAACGCACAATCCTAAATCGAATACCTGATACAAGTTAAGGAAACCTAAACTATCAATATTTACCCTCATTGGATCGATCAAAAATCTTCCTATCCCGTATAAAAACAAAAATTTTAATGCTATTTCACCTTCGAATTTTTTATTTCTACGGGCTAACCATAATATCGTAAACAATCCGAACCCCAGGATAATATAGAGTATTTGTGTTGGGTATCTTCTTGCCCAATTTCCAAAAACATCGGGTAAATACATACCCCCAAATCCCTCGGTTACTTTTCCATAGCAACACCCGTTCAATAAGCATCCGATACGATATACCCCCTCAAAAATAGGCAGGATCAGTGCAATAATGTCAAGGGTCCCTACTGAATCATCTTTTGTTATCAGCGGGTACAACCATCCAAATATCAAAGCACCTAAAATTCCTCCATACGATATCCAACCGCTAAATGCAAAATTCCTCCAGCTCGGATTCTGCAAAAGGAAATCCCAACTCATTATCCATGCATTGAACATTCCTGAAAGATAAACGAAAGGTAGAAAAACAATAAAAAATAACCAAATCTTTTTTGGTTGGAATACAAGCTTTTTTTCAGATATCTGTCGAATAACTTCTTTTCGCCCAATATACAATCCTGCAATACAGCCCAGGATAAAGAATGTTGTATTCGCCCGAATGTTTATAGTTCCTAATGAGAATAGGATTGGATACATATAAAAATATTATATAAGTGAACTTCATTAAGGTAAATAAATCTCACAGTTTTTTTTATTCAAGTACGATAAAAGTTATCCTTTCTTGCAGGATGGTTGTACAGGAACCTGGTTTTTGCTAGACTCAATTAGGAATCTTTTTCAATAGTCAAAATAAAGGCATGGAGGGCGCTATGAAACATAATTATTGTTATAAAAACATTTTCTATATACTGGCACTTTGTGTTCTGGTTTTCATTTTTTCTGCTTGCTGTTGTGAGGGGGACAAGAAAACGTTTGAAGAGTGCGAATCAGAGTTGGCGGAAAATGAATCGCAGCTAGATGAAAGTTATTCGAAACCAGGTCTCTTATCTATAACAAAAACAGTTGATAAACAGGTTTATTCTTCAGTTGGCGAAGTGATTACCTATACATATAAAATCGCCAGATCTACAGATTCTCTTATACAAAAAAATTTAGTCGTCAATGATGATAAGGTTCCTTTATCTTGCACAAGCTCCGTTATCAATGCCGGACAAACAATCACCTGCGCAGGCAGTTATACCGTTACGGAACAGGATCTCATCAATGGAAAAATTGAAAATCAAGCGTTGGCAACCACTACAACTCCCTATACGCTTTCATGCTCATATTATGTTAATAACACTATGCAAACAATGACTAAAGATATTTCTTATGAAGAGACGGCATCAGCTTCTTTAACGATTAAAGGGAATGCACTGCCTTCGCTATCTCTTTCAAAGACTGCCAATCCCTCTTTTTACAGTGGTTATCAGGATGTAGTTTATACATATACCATTACAAACACAGGCAACGTAACGCTAAAACCGGAATTCACTATCGCAGATAATTTGATTGACTCCTTGTATTGTGAAGAAGTGTCATCACTGGATCCAGGAGAAACCATGCATTGTTATGGTTCCTATACAATTGATGCAGGTTTACGATGGACTATCACAAACACTGCAACTGCTTGCGGTTATTTTGGAAATCAACAGGTATGTTCTAGCAGCACATCAGCTTCAGTGCTCTTCCGACAGCCGGAAGTTTTACCTGAAACAGCAGAACCTTATTGCGGCGACGGTATTGTCAATCAAACATGGGAGCAGTGTGATCCACCAGACGGCAGTACCTGTGATTCGGAATGCCAATATATTGTTGATTAAGTCATACGAATTAAATAGTAAATATTTTTTGAACAATAGCCCTTTATTCAAGGGCTATTATTTTTTATTTTCTAGAATATGCTTCGTTTTGCAAACTCATAATTTCTTTTTCTGATAAATATCTCCATCTTCCTTTATCCAGGTTTCCCAGTTCCAGTGTGCTGATCCTGATGCGAATGATCCGCTTCACAAATAAGCCTATACGGGCAGCCGTCTCACGAATTTGCCTTTTTTTACCTTCTTTCATGACTACACGCACCCAGCATCCTTTTCCATCAGTGTGCATGATATCAACATCAGCTTTCCTTGTTCGAGTTCTATCTTCCAATACCACCCCATTCCTCCATGCTTTCAGCTGTTTTTCATCAGGAACTCTATTTAGAAGAACCTCATATTCCTTCTCATGATCATATCGTGGATGTGTAAGCACATTTGCCAGTTCACCATCATTGGTTAGCAGCATTAATCCTTCACTATCCTTATCCAATCTACCAACGATGAAAATATGATCAGGAACGTCAATGTAATCACGTACGATCTTTTCTTCTCGAGTTTTTACAATATCTGATAGTACTCCGCGCGGTTTATTAAAAGCAATATAGATATTTTTAATTTTCTTGATTGTTAATAAATGATTTCTCACTTTTATCGAATCAGTCTCGAGATCTGCTTTTTGCCCAAGGACGGCTGTTTTCCCATTTACCGAAATAAGCCCCTCTTCGATCAATTTTTCTGCTTCTCTTCTTGATCCATAGCCGTAGCGCGCTAATATTTTTTGTATGCGTTCTTCCATAATTTTCTTTCGATCTTCTTTTGTATCTATTGTTTGAGAATGGTCTGTGGACCGGTACCACCGCTTACTGTCAAACTATTTATTTCCGGTAGTTCAATGATTGATTCCAGACCAAAATAATGCAGGAAATCTTCTGTTGTTCCATATAAAATAGGTTTCCCTATTGATTCTGCTCTACCCAACTCTTCAATGAGTCCCTTGCTTAACAGGGTACGTACCACGCCATCGCTGTTCACGCCCCTGATCTCATCGATCTGCGGGCGTGTAATGGGCTGCTTATATGCAATGATTGCCAGTGATTCTAATGCTGCGCGGCTCAAAGTTGTGGTTATCTCAAGCCCTAATAATTCCTCGACTTTTTCAGAGAGGTCCGGAGCCGTCGTCAACTGCACACGATTTTTATGGAGCATGATACGGATGCCGTGAGAATCTGCGTATTCTTCATTCATTTCTTTGATCAGATCTGCTAAATCATCAGTAGATACATCGACGATTTTTGCGGCATCAGCAAGCGGGATAGAATTGGAAGATACAAAAAGAATTGCTTCCAGTATTTTCTTTTTTTGAACTGCGTCTTCAACCATATCACCATGTCCCATGCTATAATATTTACCTTCGATAGACATCCATTATAACTGAGAATAGGATCGAAAGAAAAGACTGACGGTTTATGAAGATTCTGATCACTGGTGCTGCAGGTTTTATCGGTTCCCATCTCTGTGATTTTTTGTTAAACGATGGGCATGTAGTAATCGGGATGGATAATTTCATCACCGGTAGTGCTGAAAATTTGAACCACCTGACCGCCAATCCTAAATTTTCATTCATTCTGCATGATGTAGCCAACTACATCATTGTCCCCGATAAGGTGGACGCGGTTCTTCACTTTGCTTCCCCTGCCAGCCCAAACCCGGAATCACCTTATGGTTTCCCCAATCTTCCCATTCAAACTATGAAAGCCGGAGCTTTAGGCACACTTAACACACTTGGAGTTGCCCGTGCCTGCAATGCACGTTACATCCTGGCTTCTACCAGCGAGATCTATGGCGATCCTGCGGAACACCCTCAAAAAGAAACCTACTGGGGCAATGTTGACCCCATCGGAGAACGGTCAGTTTATGATGAAGCGAAACGTTTTGCCGAGGCTCTGACCATGGCATATCACCGTTTCCACAAGATCAACACGGGCATCGTTCGCATCTTCAACACCTATGGTCCCCGCATGAGGCTGGATGATGGTCGGGCTGTCCCAAATTTTTTGTTGCAGGCATTAAAGAAAGAGCCTCTTACTATTTACGGAGATGGAGAACAGACACGCAGTTTCTGCTATGTCGATGATCTGGTAGATGGTATTGTAAAGCTGCTTTACTCACAAGAACATGACCCGATCAATATCGGCAATCCACAAGAAATTACTATCAAAGACCTGGCAATCACGATCAATAACCTCTTCGATAATCCGTCAGGAGTTGTCTTTCAGCATAATAAAGTAGCCGGAAAAGACCCTGATCGCCGGCAGCCGGACATCACTCGCGCCAGGACTTTGTTGAAATGGTCTCCTTCGATTGACCTGATCGCCGGATTGAAAAAGACAATACCTTACTTTCAGCAGCGCATGCCGTAGGAGGTTTTTTGAAAAACTCTCAAACAAAACGTTTCATCAAATTTGCTATTGTAGGTATCAGCGGGACGATCGTGGATTTTACGATCTTTAATGTATGCCTCAGTGTTTTTCATCTACCCTCGGTTATTTCCAGTGTGTGCTCTTTTTCAATTGCTGTAGTAAATAACTTTATCTGGAACCGATTGTGGACTTACCCTGAATCCAGAGAAAATTCGGTTAGTTCGCAGCTGGTGAAATTCTCCGTTGTCAGTGTTGTTGGTCTAGTGATCCGTACTCCCCTCTTTGCAGTCATTGAAGAACCTTTGATCCATTTTGCAGAAACTTCATTAAGCTCTTTTACATTATTCACACCGGAGACCATTGGGCACAATCTGGCTTTGGCAACTGCGATCATTGTTGTGTTGTTTTGGAATTATTTTGCAAATCGTCTGTGGACCTACAAGGATATAAAGTAGTTTAGAATGAGAATATGTCTTCTCCAAGGATAATTTCAGGAACCGCCAGGGGGCTGCACCTAAAATCAGTACCCGGGGATTCTACCCGCCCCATTACGGACCGCGTGAAGGAAGCCCTTTTTAACATTATTGGTGCAGATATCTACGATTCTAACTTTCTTGATCTTTTCGGGGGAACAGGCAGTGTTGGGATCGAAGCACTCAGCCGGGGTGCTTCTTCGGCAGTGTTTATTGAAAAGAATCGACTTGCTTATAAAACCCTTCAACAAAATGTAGAATTCTGTAAAGTAGCACCGAAAGCAACCATTATTATGGGTGATGCCTTTCATTATCTGCAAAGAGCTTCTCAGCAACCTTTTGAATATATCTTCATTGCTCCTCCTCAGTATAAGGGACTCTGGGAAAAAGCAATTCTTCTTGTAGATCAAAACCCAGCGCTGTTATCCAACGATGGCTGGGTTATCGTTCAAATTCACCCTGTGGAAGAAAAAAAGATGGAGTTCACCAATCTTGAACTTTTTGATTCAAGGTCTTATGGAAGTACACTTCTACTGTTTTACTGCAGGAAATTAGTCGATCCGGATAATGTCTAATTCTTTATTCGTGTATTGATACTGAAGATATTTCACCTCATCGTCTCTTTTAGATTCCTCAATAATCTTTAGAATAAAGGGGACATCTTTAATAACATGCATTTGAGATATGGCACTCCTCTTCGCCCAGGTAAGTTTTCCTTCCTTTGAGGAATGTACCTCTCCTCCTGTATATAGAGCCGAATAAACAAACACACATACGCCTTCATTACTCTCAACATCAATGAAGATCACTACACGCAACGTAAAATCAGGGATCTCCAATCCCGATTCTTCTTTCACCTCACGGCGTATAGCAGTAAGCGGATCTTCTCCCTTTTCGATATGCCCCCCTATACCATTCAATTTTTTATATGCAAACGCTTCTTTCTTTGCTCTTTCAATGAGCAGAACCTCGTCGTCCTTCTCGATAAAAGCAAGAACGCGGGGGATTACGGTAAAAGTATTGGGGCGATTGGTAATTTGCTTATCCATTCGATAAATAAAGGCGGGTTTGCACCCGCCTTTTCATTTATATCAGGAAAGGAACATGGGTAAATTCATTACATTCTTTACCCGTGGCTTGTAGTTTTCTTCATCATAGAATGCATCTACATCAACGGTTTTCCTTCCTTCCGTAACCTGATCCAGCGGGAAAGTTGTATATTTCCCTTTTTGCAACGCAACCATTTTGCCAAAATCATTGTTTTTCAATAATTGAAACGCCAGGGTTCCAAAGCACATGGCTACCATGCGGTCCAGTGAATCAGGTGGACCTGAGCGCATGAGATATCCAAGTTTCTGATACATGGTATTTTGCCCGGTTATCCGCTTGATCTCTTCCGAAATAATGTCGCCGATACCCCCTAACTTTCTGTGTCCATAAGCATCAGTTTCTCCCCTTTCGATGATTTCACCATCTTTTACTGTTGCTCCTTCGGAAACGGTCATAATTGAATAATTCGATGGGCTGTTCTGTTTGTCTTCTACCAGTAAATTCGCCAGCTTCTCCATGTTAAACGGTACTTCCGAAATAACAGCACGATCTACATGAGAAAGAAACGCACTGATCAGACTGGTTTCTCCTGAATTCCTCCCGAATAATTCAACGACGCCAATTCGCTCATGTGATCCCAGTGATGTGCGCATATTGGTGATCATTTCAACACTGCGGGTAATGGCTGTTGAAAACCCGATACAGTAATCAGTTCCAAACACATCATTATCCATGGTTTTGGGAATTCCAACGGTCGGGAAACCTTCTCTGGTCAATCTCGCTGAATAGCTCAACGTATCATCTCCTCCAATCGTTACAAGGGCATCGATATGGAGATGATCCAATATTTTCAGCACATGAGATGTAAAATCAAACACGCCGTTGCCCAGGTCTTTTCCATCGGGTGAACCTTTAAGAAAATCAGGGATATCTTTTTCTTTTACTTTTTGGGGATTTGTTCGCGAGGTATGCAGAAAAGTTCCACCATTGCGGTCAACTTTTCGAACACAAATCTCATCCAGATCATTTACATAGTATTCACGTGTTGCAGGCTCATCCAGATCATAATGCAGCAATCCCATCCATCCACGCCGAATACCTAAAACTTGATATCCTGCTTCAATTGCATTTAATACCACCATTTTCATTGCCGGATTTAAACCAGGTACATCTCCACCCCCGGTAAGAATCCCAATTGTTTTTGCCATACACGTCCTCCATTGTTTCAGTTTGAGATTAACCGGAGAAAGTATAGCATAATTTGAACAAATGTCATTCTGGTTTTATGAAATTCCTCATCGTGTCGCGAAAAATCCACGGTCTGATCCAATACATATTCAAAAATACGTGGAATCCAGCGATCCAGAACAAAATCTGCGGTAAGGGTTCTTCTCGAATGAGTATTCCTGGTTTCACCAGGACAATAATAATGCCTAATGCTATATAGAGTATGATATTGAAAAATCCAATTCGAATTGCGTTAGCGCTTTCTCTCTTTTTCCATTCATTAAATATTTGAAGCCAGGCTGGTAGGAATAATATGGATAGTGTCCTGCCCTGTGATCCAAGTATTAATGGGAAGAGAACCAGTGTAAGATGAAAAAGCCAGTTTTTCTTCTCCGTTTGGTCAAGCTGGTTCATAGATCGTATCCATTCTGTAATTAGCACCAGAATTGGCAGTACTATTTCTATGGTTTGTCCAATATTTCCCACTCCAAGGTTCAGAGCAGAGAAAATATTCTGAATTTTTTTAATATTGCTTTGTAAGAATTGAACGATCCAGTTGTCCTGGATAAGGAATCCTGCAAAACATAACAAAGCCGTAGTGATCAGGAACCAGATAAGAAATCCTATTTTTCGTTCTTTCAGGCTTAATATGGCAAATATCACCATACTCACCAGTGCAACACCGGGGACTATGGTCGCAAGGGCACAATAGATCCCCGCCAGCTCGTATTTTTCTTCTCTGATGTTTTTAAATGCCAGAATGACCAGCGCAAACGAGATGGTAAGAAGATCCCCTGCCAGGAATGAGGTCACTGAAAATACATTGAATACTAAAAAGAAAATCAGTATTATTTGCCTGGTGGAATTTTTTTCCTGATCTTTTATATATTGATCCCAGAAGACATATAAGAAAATAATCATGATCAGGGTCATCCAGACCGCCCTGGCTGCCTCGAAATCTTTTATCAGGTTGAATGGATAATAAAGGAATAAACAAAAAATTGGATTGCTGAAAGAATCTTCTTCCAGCAGAGGTAAAAATGTGGCATCATCAGTGGTTTCTGATATTCTCTGGAATGCTTGATAGCCATATGGATTGATCGGGTCATCCTGCTGCAGCAGATCCAGGGTACTCCACTTGACATAGAAATCATTCCCTCCCTTCAGCGTGCGGGAGATGGTCAGATTTATTCCAAAAAGCACGGCAGTTCCAAGGATAATCAACCCAATGATTTTCAGATACCTGTTTTTAGAAAAGAAATTTTCAATCCCCTTCTTTACTTTTTCAAAATCCATTTTTGATCATTTATCCTTTTCTGAATTTCTTTCAACAAAATATCTCATGAAAAAGGATGGATGTTTTTCTATGATAGTGTTCCACGAAACTTTTGTCAATTCGATGATTTAATGAACTTGATATATTTTTCTTTATTAGCCAATCTGGCAATTTTTCCACTGCTTGTTTTTATCAACCATTTTTCATCAACGACAAGGACATGCCTTAAAGCAACCGCAGAATTTCGGGTAACTTTTTCTTTGATGGCAGCTTCGATGCTTTCTTTTTCTTCGGTGTTTTCTCTATTAGCCTCAGCAACGATCACCACATCTTCCGTACCGGTGGTTTCGTTAAACACTCCAAATGCTACCACTCGTCCGGGATGAACTCCCTGTATTTCCATAGCGATCGATTCCAGGTCTTGCGGGTATATATTCTTCCCCCCCACAATGATCAGGTCTTTTTTCCTTCCGGTTATATACACCTCTCCATCTGCGATATATCCATAATCCCCTGTTTTGAACCATCCTTCCATAAAAGCTTTCTGTGTAATATCCGGTCGATTGTAATAACCGTTGAAAAGGCAGTTGCTTTTGATCAAAACTTCTCCAATCTGTCTGTCGTTCAGGCAATTTCCCTTTTCATCTACAACCTGAACAGATACATTGCGGATCGGTTTTCCCGTTGAAACCATGACCATTTCTGCTTCCCCATTTTTTACTGGAAGCGCTTTTTTCTGAATTTGGAAAATATCTCGATCGATATGATCTTCTGCCAGGGGAGAATCGATCCCCCCCTGTGTGACTCCAAAGACATTTTCTGCCATTGCATAGCTTGCTGCCAGGGCGTTTTCCTTGAAACCGTATCCTTTATACCGATTTAAGAAAGCCTGGTGACTCGCATAGCGCACCGGTTCCGAGCAGTTGATCACTGCGCGCAAACTGGATAGATCAACCCCCTCTAATTGCGAATCACGCACCTTTTTAGCGCAGAAGTTGTATGCAAAATTCGGCAGCCAGCACAAAGTTCCTTTATATGAGCTGATAGAAGTAAACAACCGATATGGAGCTCTCACCCAATCGAAGGGCGACATGATGACCAGCGGCACACCCAGCAAAATGGGCATCAGGAAACATGCGATCAATCCCATATCATGATAGAGCGGAAGCCAGCTGACAATAATATCTTTTTGGGAATCGAGGTGAATTGCTTCAGAGTATTGCTCCAACTGTTGGAAGACGGCTTGATGTGAAAGGGCTACTCCCTTCTGTAAGCCTGTTGTTCCTGAAGAATGCTGGAGTAGAACCACATCTTCCGGGTTCCTTGTTAATCCGGGTAGAGATTCTGAGATTCCCTTACTCTGTAAAGAAATATCTTCGCATAAAAAGATATGGTCAACGTTCGGTTTTTCACTGAACTGATCAAAAACCTGCAGCTTGAATTCTTTGTAGGTCACAACTGCACGCGGCTGTATGATTTGAATTAGCGATTGAAAATCCTGCTGATATTTTTCAGGAAGTAATTTTTCTGTCAGGAAAGGCATGATGGAAGGCACAGCCCCTGCCAGAACTGCTCCAAAGTAGGCATAGATTAATTCCTGGCTGTGCTGCAGCACTAAAATGAGAACATCCCCGGGCAGCACACCATTTTCTTGATATGCCTCCGCATAACAGGATGATTTTTCGATCAATTCCTGGTATGTAATGGGAATATCTTCCTGCCCACTTTGCAGGAAGTAGATTATTTCTTGATCTTTAGCGTTTTGATACTTTTCCAGTAAAACCGACGAGAAATTTTTCATTTTATGATCGCTCTAAGATCAAATCCGCCAGCTGGTTCAGGGTATCGAATGTATCAGCAGTTAATTCTGCATCATCAATCTGAACGCCATAGAGATCTTCTGCGATCAATGCCAGATCAACAAGTGAGAACGAATCGATCAAGCCGCTGCTGATCAATGATTCATCTGCACTTATTTTCCTTTCCGGTTCATTTAATATTTCTTCTGCGATCTTTTTTCCAACTTGTTCAATGATAGTATTCTTATCCATGTTTTTATCCCTAATTATTGAATATCTCGTACAGCTCTCCAAATTTTATCAAGGGTTTCAAGCGCATCATAGCTGCGTTCGGTCCAGGCTTCTGAAGAAATGTGGAAATCATCATTTCGTGTGGTATCCATTCCGTTATGGGGCATGGTATGCGCTGTATACCACCAGTTCACCAAGGGAATATCGTATTCATACGCCAATTTCGCGATTGTAAAATTAATGGAATCATCCCCTTCTGTGTTATCTGCTTTGGTAAGCAGGATCGGTACAACACCTTCTGAGATCAGATAATCTAAAACCTGTCGCAGATATCCTTCATAGTTCTCCGCAGAGCGACCCTTATACCATAATTCAAAACTCACAAATGCAAAAGAGGGGTTATTATTGCGCACCTCGCACTGCAGCGGGTTCTCATCCGCCGCACAGGCTTCCGGATTAGACATCAATGGATTCAATGCAGAAGGCGCATTGAGCCCTCCTTCAACGGCATAGCCATCACGGTTGAAATATCCCGCGAAATTATCTATGGTTTCCCGCAATCCCTGCTGGCTTTCAGAAAGAAAGACATTCTGTCTGTCAAAAAAGCCCATAAATGCTTCTTTGATATTCTGGCAGTCGCCAATCTTTGAAAAAGCATTGGGATTTCTCCCTAATTCCCGTCCATGACGGTAGATATCCAGTACGGTTCCTGATACTTCTGGAACGACCTTCCAGGTTTTCCATTGTTCCGAACTTATACGTGTATCTGGAGTTGCCGTATAGGAAGGCGTTTCTGTGGGCAGTGGTGTTTCCGTAGCAGCCGCGGTTGGCGTGTTTTCCGGCGTACTACTGGGTTGTTCCACTACAACCGTAGGTGTATCTGTCGCTGTCAGCGTTCCGCCCTGCGCACAGCCAGTCAGGAGAAGAATAATTAGAGGTGTTAATAGAAGTACATTGCGTTTCATTTCAATTCAGTAAAACCCTTCATAAGCATTGAATATATTTTTTCTGCAACCATTCCAACGCCCTGCACATTATAGTGAATGGCGCTGTTGGTGAAAAGACCTTCAGGAACAACGTTCCATAAATCGATATATTTTATCTCCATTTCATTAAATTGAGTGGAGAGGATATTTCTATATTCATCATACGTGTCGCGTGGGTAATAGAGATCATAACGGATATCACTGTTCAACCCGCTGCTGATCAGGATAGGTTCATTTATGACCACAATTTCTGTACCAGGGTTCTTTTCTATGAACTTTTCTAGAAAAGCAAGATCAAGGTCATTTTCCGTGATGAAGTGTCCCACGATGTACTGATATGAGTCATCTGCCTCCAGGTCTCTGGCAGCTTGTGCATACTCATCGGGAATATATTGATCAATTCCTGTTGATGCCCACATAGAAGCCAGGATCTGCAAATGAATTCGGTCATAGATATTGCGCCGCTGTATATAAAAAGTCTGATCCCAATATGCTGGTTCTTCCAGCAATTCCATATTCAAATCATATTTCGAAATGACTGCATTAGTCTTTTCGGCATTGTTAAGAATGATTGGGGCTTCGAGGTATGAATCCTTGACCAGCGAATTCAAGGTTACAAACCATATGACCATATCTGGTTTATACTGCATGGCTTTATCTAAAAGAACCAGGTCCTTTAATACAGAAGATGTAGGATATCCCAGATTGTAGACCCGAACCTGCTGCCCCCTATCTGTATCGGTATCGATCATTTCCTGCAGCTTTGCTGCAATCGTCTCATCATTCTTCAATAAGGTTCCCCAGATGGATGAATCGCCGATTAAAAAGATGGAATATTCTTCTTCGCTCGCCTTGCTTACAATATGAGAAGCAAACATGGAATCAATATCATTCAGTGTCAGGTTATAAGATAACTCTGGATTTTCTCCAAACGGCAGGCGCAATCTACCGGGGAAAATAGAGTTATACAGAGAAACAGCAGGGAGATCGACAGCATTGAGCAGGGGAAATGCAAAATTGATGATCAGCAGGATCAGACATGTCTTCCATAAAATTCGCCAGGGATTGATTGACATCTTTTGCATGCTCCTAGAAACCTTTCCCTAATAACTTCATGAATATCATCCCCGCTTCTCCTACGGTTGGGCTGAGGAACCATACCCACCCCAGACTTACATAGAAGAAAGTTCCGAGAGTAGATAAACCCTCTACCATTCTGTTTGCTGCAGTATTTTCGCGAATTTTCTGGAATCGGTTTTTAACAAAAGCACTCCATCTGTTCTGCAGAAACAAACCTAGACCATGCCATAAACCCCAGATCAGAAAGGTCCATGTTATACCATGCCAGACACCGATGATCGCCATGGTTGTTACCTGTGTGATCAATAAGATCGCAACCGGAGATTCCGCCAGTCGAGATTTTCTCAAACTGCGGTTCACCGGATTGAAATAATAAGAGCGGATCCACTGCGCCAGAGTGATATGCCAGCTATCCCAGAATTTTGTCAAATTGCTTTTCAGGTAAGGATATTTGAAATTTTCAGGCAGACGAACCCCGAGGAATAATCCCAAACCAATGGCAATATCTGTATAACCGCTGAAATCGAAATATATCTGGAGCGAATAGAAAAGCAGTGCCAGCCATGTGCCTCCTGCTGTAGTCAGCTGTGCTGCATTGGTAGAATTCAGCGCGATCATTGCCAGGCTGTCCGCCAGAATGAATTTTTTAAACATACCGACGAATAATCGCTGCCCACCCCCGATCATCCCGTTTTCCACATCATTTTCGGGTGTTTGCATCTGTTTGGAAAAATCATCATATTTAGCGATCGGTCCGGCAGCTATTGATGGGAAGAACAGGCAGTAATTCATCAACATGATCAGAGAAATATCTTGAAACCGTTTCTTTTGATATTCTCGTATTACATGGATCAAACGAAAGGCGATATAGGAATATCCAATCCACCGAATATCTACAGTTGAAGCCAGCTCAACGTTCTGCTGAAGAAGAGCACGCCAGCCCTTACTTGCCAGAATGCTGATCTGGGGCTGCTTCAAGACCACAAAAATCAACAGGATCAAGAACAATAGAAAATGCAGGTAGCCTTTCTGTCTGCGGAACAGAAAAAGAACGATCAGTACACAGTAAGATGCCAGGAGAAAACCGCTCAGAATGGTTTGATTGATATTCTTACTCAGCCATGAGATCTCAAGTGTGGGGAAAAACTCCATGAGTAAAAAAGGGGTAAATCCAAGAATAGAGAAAATGATCACCTGAAGCAGTTCTTTTTTGTCAAGCGTTTCGCAAACCGCAAATCCTACAGCCATGATAATGAGAATTGTGCTCCACGGCATAATGATATTCAATCCTCTTAAAGATGTGGTTGGCTGCAGCAAGAATAGAAAAAAGATATTCGCGACAAGAACAGCCTTTTCTTTATTCTTGTCTTTATCAATAAAGCGGAATAATAGACTCCCCAAGCCAGCCCATATGATTTGCAGAAGATTCATCTAGAAACCTTGATAGATCCAAAGTGGTGTTGTGTCAACGCTAAAGAGAAGCAGTGCAAGAACGATCACAACCAGAATTAACACCAGCAAATTTTCATTGACATTTTTTACATTCATAAAGAAATCGGTTTTCTATTTATAACCGCATACCAGCCATTCACCGGTTTGGTACTGCATGGAATACGTGCGTAAACTGAGATCGATTGAACGAACTTCATCATTGTAGGTCATATCGATCGAGCCGCTGCATGATACTTCGGCATTGGAATTATCACTGCTTAAGGTCGTACACTGAACATTGTTCAATACTGCATCGACGGAAAGGAAAGAGTCCGTTTCCAGTTTTGCCTGCTCTTCCCAATCCGCACAGGATAGAGCAACTGCGCTATCCGCATCTTGTTTTACCAGCGCATTCAGGTAATTAACAACACTTTCAGCCGGATCACTTTTCACAGAGCATCCGATCAACCCCAAAACAACAACAGCTAGAATGATGAAAATGAATATCTTTCTTTTCATGGCATCTCCCGAATTAATTCTAATGCAAGTTTAGCAGAAATAAAAAAAGAAGGAGATGAAAAAGCTCATCTCCTTCTAAAAGTCGTATCTTTAAATATCTTTCCCGAAAATTCGATGGTTCTTATATGGCTTTACGCCCAAATTTTCCAGATTTTTTCTCATTTGTACTGCGGTTTCCGCAATATTGGTCAACTCACCATGAACAAAGTTATGGCTTTTGGCTGTTTTCTCGATCTCATCGAAGAGAAGTGCGTCACCACCCAAGCCGTGATATTCCGGCAATACGCCCACGCCATTGAAATCGATCCAATCCGATCGGGTTATTTCTCTTTGAAGATCAACCAGCATTGCAGGTGTAAGTACACCCCTGGGGTGGCGTTGAAATGCCGCAGAAATATCCGGGAAAGCCAGCAGGAATCCAACGATCTCATCCTTGTAGGTAATGATCTTGATAAGATCAGGAATTGCCACCATTGTAAGATCCTTGAATGCCCAATCCACTTCTTTTTGTGTAAGAGGATAGTATTCCCAGTTATTGGTGAAGGTTTTATTATATGCCTGCCCAATTAGGGGAACAAACTTTGCCAATTCTGATTTGGTTTTGAATTGATGTACTTTAAATGTGCCTTTTTCTCTTACCCTATCCGCTACTTTGCGAACTTTTTCAGGCATATTGAATTTCTCTATTTCCGCATAGCATGAGACCCAATCTACTACCTTCTTGAATCCCAACTTTTTCATGAACTCGGGATAATCTTCCCCGTTATAATTCATCATATTCATCATCTGGCGGTGTTGAAATCCGTCAATTTGAAAACCATATCCATCAAAGGGAGAAAATCCTTTCGGACCTAAGAAATATTCAAGTCCCCGTTTATGCGACCAGTCGAACGCACATTCAAACAGCTTATTCGCAACATCCTGGTCATTTACACTATCATAAAGATAAAATGATGCCTGTTTTTTATTGTGATACTTATTATAGACTTTGTTTTCCAATACGGCGATTCTGCCTACTACTTCATCCCCATCTTTTATAACAAAAAAGTCGGAGTCGGAATGTTCATGATACGGATGCTTATTCCGATTCAGTACATCGCGTACGCCGCTTTTCAAGGGGGGTACCCATTGGGGAACATCTTTGAATAATTTAAAGGGAAGATCTACAAATTCATTTACTTCTTTTCTTGATTTCGTATCTATCTTATGAATGGTTAACATAATCTCTCTCCATGAAGGAATAAAAATCAGTATACTCTAGTTTTAGTTTCTGGTTATACTAGTACAGTATATAACACGAAAATCAAAAAGAAGTGATGAAAAACAATGAAAAATGTGAATACTGATCGTCTCTACCAAGAAATTACACAACAGCCTGATCTGGCAAACCAATTGATCGAAAAAGAATTCTCCAATATCCAAAAAATTGTAAAACAAGTGCGAGATCGTTTTGATTACATTCTTATTGCAGCCCGCGGCAGTTCTGATAACGCAGGGCGCTACGCACAATACTTATACGGAATAAACAATCATTTTCAGGTAGCTCTCTCAACCCCATCACTCTTTACTCTTTATTCCTCTCCTCCAAATTTGCGAAATGCGCTGATTCTCTCGATCTCACAATCGGGTATGTCTCCGGATATTGTGGAGATCGTTAATAATGCCAGATCACAGAATTGTGCCTCCATCTGCATTACAAATAATCCGGATTCCCCGCTTGCATCCGAATCAGATTTCACCATTCCAATCCATGCGGGTGAAGAAAAAGCAATTGCTGCCACAAAAACGTATACCAATTCTCTGGTTGCCCTGGCAATGCTATCGGCTGCATTCTCCGATGATGCTGCGTTTATGGACCAGATACGGCAAATTCCGGATAGGATGAAAGCAACCATTGCTGAAACCGAATCCCGGCTTGACCTGATCCAGCGATATCGTTATATTGATGGCTGTGCTGTTTTAGGTAGAGGGCTAAACTACTCTACAACTTTTGAAATTGCCTTGAAGGTCAAGGAATTATCAGGGATTAACGCTAATCCCTATTCATCGGCAGATTTCAGACATGGTCCTATTGCAACCATTTATAAAAGCTTCCCTGTTATTATTGTTGCTCCACATGGAAAAGTTTTCGACGATATGAAGCAAATGTTTAATGATGTTAAAAACCTTCAAGCCGAAACGATCACAATCACTTCAGATGATAAAATCTTAGGTGAAAGCAACCTGGGTTTTCGCATCCCCTCTGATGTCCCCGAAACACTTTCGCCGATCGTAAGCGTGATTCCCGGACAGTTTTTAGGAAGACAGCTTGCTATTGAACGAGGGCTAAACCCGGATAAACCGGAAGGGCTGCATAAAGTAACAGAAACTTTCTAAACGGAGGTACTTTAATGGATAAATTCGTCATTGAGGGGGGAATTCCATTAAAAGGTGAGGTTACACCTTCAGGGAATAAAAATGCTGCACTGCCTATCCTCGCGGCGTGTATTTTAACCGATCAACCGATTATTCTGCATAATGTCCCCGATATCTTGGACGTGCGTTCAATGTGTGCTCTCCTGGAGAGTCTGGGAGTTCAATTTGAAAAGCTCAATGGACATTCAATGAAAGTTCATGCTGCAGAGATCCGTCCTGCAGATCTTGATCCGGATTTGTGCAAAATGATTCGGGCATCGATCTTATTAGCAGGACCCATGCTGGCACGCTCCGGTTCTATCACTCTCCCCCCACCCGGAGGGGATGTTATCGGAAGAAGAAGGGTTGATACCCATATTCTTGCACTGCAAAAATTAGGCGTTGAGGTTGAATACAATCGTATCTTCACCTTTCACTGCGATAAATTGACCGGCGCTGACATTCTTCTTGATGAAGCGAGTGTGACTGCAACAGAAAATGCGATCATGGCAAGCGTTCTTGCTGAAGGAAAAACGATCATACGTAATGCAGCATCAGAGCCGCATATTCAGGAGTTGTGTCTATTCTTGAATCAGCTTGGTGCGAAGATCGATAACATCGGTTCCAATACTCTTGAAATCGATGGGGTTGCAAGACTTGGTGGTGGAGAATTTACCATTGGTCCTGATTATCTCGAAGTAGTCAGCTTCATCGGAGCTGCCGCGGTAACAAAAGGGGAGATCACGATCAAAAACGCAGGTCCACAATATTTATCTATGGTCAAACTTGTATTCAATCGCCTCGGCGTGGATTGGCAGGATGATGGAAAAGACATCTTTGTGCCTTCCGATCAATGCCTCTGCATCGATCCCGATCTGAATAATGCCATCCCGGTTATCAGTGTGATGCCCTGGCCTGCTTTTCCAACTGATCTAATGAGTATCGCCATTGTTGTGGCAACACAATCTAAAGGAACCATCCTTTTCCATGATTGGATGTACCCCAGCCGTATGTTTTTCACAGATAAATTAGCAAATATGGGAGCTCAAATTGTGCTGTGTGATCCCCACCGTTGTATCGTTCAGGGTCCCAGCCAGTTATATGGAGATGATCTTTCCGGACCGGATATTCGTGCAGGTATCTCCCTGCTTCTGGCATCACTTTCTGCGTCAGGGACATCCACGATACGTAATATCAAACAGATCGATCGTGGTTATGAAAAGATCGACGAAAAATTAACCGCCCTGGGTGCTTCTATAGAGCGGTGTTAAAATAAAAAAGACCTGCACAGGTCTTTTTTATTTCACAGTTTACGCTTTCTTGGTTTCTTTTACGACAGACAAGAACTGATCAACTGCGTCACGCAGCATCCCTTCAGGAATCGATCCGACCTGTCTGTGGATCACTTTCCCTTCAGCAATGAAAAGCATGGTGGGAATTCCCTGCACTCCATAGCGGGAAGCCCATTCTTGATTTTCATCTGTGTTTACTTTTGCTACAATGATCTTTCCATCGTAATCTTTGGCTATCTTTTCCAGAATTGGTGCCACCATTTTACATGGACCACACCAGGGCGCCCAGAAATCAACAATTACCGGTACGGGTGAGTCTAGTACAGATTTTTGGAAAGCTGAATCTGTAACATGGATTGGTTCATTCATTTTCTTTTTCTCCTGCGTTTTAATTAGAAAACCTTTCCGTCATTTTACAAGATTTTTCGAAATCGGAAAGGTTCTCTTTTTTTACTTATATAATTCTAATCTTCTTGAGGCTTTATTTAGCCTTCACCGTGATGGTTTTAGGCTTGACCTCTTCCGCTTTCGGCAAAGTTAATTTGAGAATTCCATTCTTGAATTCCGCATTAGCCTTATCCGCTACAACCTGTGTTGGAAGCGAGATGGATCGACTAAAGCTGCCGTATCTGCGTTCTTTGATATGATAATCGGTATTTTTCGATTCTGTCTCATTCTTCACTTCACCTTTAATGGTTAACACTTCACCCGCCACAGAGATATTGATATCATCCGGGTCAATTCCAGGGATAGATGCTTCGACCACAACATCGTTGTCTGTTTGATACAGATCGAGATCGATGACACCATATCCTTCAAATGTCATTGGTAAACGACCGAAATAATTATCAATCATTCTGTCCATTGAGTCGCGGGCACTTACAATATCATAAAATGGATCATTTTTTATTATCTTAGTCATTTCGACCTCCTTCTACAGTGAAAATAATACAGCGCTTGTGTTAATAAAATACAAGCGCTGTATATATTTTTTATAAAACTTAAATCTTTATTTTTTTCTTCGATAATCAAAAAAGCGGTATCCTACACCACGCTCGGTAAGAATATATTTAGGATTGGATGGATCTTTCTCCAATTTTTGACGCAGATAATTAATGTACAGGCGCACATAATGCGGTTCATCACGATACTCATAGCCCCACACGCGTGAGAGAATTTGATCGTATGTTAAAACCCAACCCGCATTTTGAACAAGATGATACAGCAGGCGGTACTCTGTCGGGCGCAGTTTCACCAGCTTTCCTTCAACCCAGATTTCACGCCTGTTGAAATCAATTTTCAACCGGTCATCTACTTCGATCATCTCATTAGAGCTGACATTCGACGAATCTATTCTGCGCAGCACGGCTTTCACGCGGCTGACCAGTTCGCGCGGGCTGAAAGGTTTGGTGATGTAATCATCCGCTCCCAGTTCCAATCCGCGTACTTTATCCTCTTCTTCGCTTTTTGCCGTCAGCATGATCACAGGAACGGTGTCGATCTCCCTGATCATTTTCAGCAGTTCAAAACCATCCAGATCGGGAAGCATGATATCCAGAAGGATCAGGTCCGGCATGAACGTGCGCAGTTTATCCAGACCTTCTCTGCCGGTTAATGCTTCACTCACCTGAAAACCATCCTGTTCCAGGTTCAATCTGACAAAGCGAGCCATCCTCTCTTCATCTTCAATCACAAGGATCTTTGTATTCGTTGAAACCGGTGAACTCATGGCTGCATCCTCCTAAAAATACTCTATTTTGATTATAGGTTCGTGTATTCTTTTTTTCAATAAAATTATTTGCATGTTATGATATTGTATTATGAATGTCATATAAATTAATAATTTATATAAAAATTTGCCTGCCAAAAATAAAATGAATCTTACAAACCTCTTTGAACTGCAAGCAATTGATACTCAGCTCGACACCTTTCAAGCTGAAATCGCAACCATTGAATCCACGATTGGGAAAAATGACGATGTGGAAAGAGCCAATCAAAATCTGCTTTCCATCCAGGAAAAGGTCAATTCCAATCAGCAGGCATTGAATTTGATCATCGAAGAGATCGAACAAAAAAAAGTTAAACTTTCTCAGAGTGATTCCACTCTTTACAGCGGGAAAGTGCAGAATCCAAAAGAACTGCAGGATCTGCAGCAGGAAATTCAGTATCTAAAAAGAGCAATTTCTACTCTTGAAGATAAGCAGTTAGATCAAATGATTAAACTGGAAGAGATCCAGAAATCTCAACAGCAGGCAAAGAATGCCCTGAATCAGGTTGCTTCAAAATTCGAAACTACCCAATCGCAACTGCAGGCGCGGAAAGAGAGCCTGACGCATGAATCTGAACGTTTATTGAGAAAACGTGATGTGGTGCTTGCTTCCGTCGAACAGGGTTTGCTTACCCGTTATGAAGCTCTGCGGAAAAAGAAAAACGGATTGGCAATTACCATCCTTGAAAATGATGCCTGCTCGGCATGTGGAACACAGCTTACCCCCAGTGAGCGTCAGAAAACTCATCAGCAATCAGTGATTTTTTTCTGTCCCACTTGCGGTCGTATTCTTTATCATAAATGATCACTTCCCCATCGAATCAATGATCTGCTGAAGATCAGACTGGTCTTTCCCGTCAATCTTGAAATGCTTCAGTCGTGATGCTTCTCCCGAAATCAATAGAACATCCCTCTTCTTCACCTCAAAGATCTCAGCCAAAAATCGGATCAATTCCTTATTGGCTTTTCCCTTTTCAGGGATAGCTTTTACCTTTATCTTAAGCACATCATTTTCCATAAAACCGGCGATTTCGGTTTTTGGAGCATTAGGAACAGCCTTGATCTCTAAATAAAGTTCTTTCATATTTCTAAAGTTAGCACCGCTGCAAAACGTCCTGTATTTCCATTTTCGGCGCGATGTGAATACCAATTTTCCAGATCGCAGGCAGTACATAGCCCTGCAATTTCAATTGATTTCAATGAATATCTCTCAAGCAGCAGTGCATTTGCCTGCCACATATCAAAATGTGGTTTTCCATGAATATATTTCAATACTCGCTCTTTATCATCCGGAAAACTCTCTTCTACAATGTTCGCGGTTGACTCTCCAATTTCATAATGATCTACACCAATAGAAGGACCGATCCCCGCTATGATATCCCCTGTTTCCGATCCATATTCATGCTGCATTTTTTCGACAGTCCGGCAGACAATATGCTTCACCGTACCCTGCCAGCCGGCATGCGCAATAGCGATCACCTTTTTCTTTGTGTCATAGAAAAGCACCGGTACGCAATCTGCAAAAACCATCATGAGAGCGACATCAGGGTTAGATGTCATGACTGCATCCCCTTTTTTATGTTGCTCGTCCACAGGTCGTGGTTCTTCTGAACACTGAACGATATCACTGTGGATCTGCCATGTATCGAAAACCGCATCATACTTTTTCCCGAAAACGCTCAGGATACGATTCCTGTTTTCGATCACATGCTCCCGACTATCTCCCACCGAAGTAGCCGCATTCAATGAAATCCATGGTGCCGGGCTTACACCGCCATGTCGGGTAAAAAAACCGTGCGGGATGTTCTGCTCTTCGAAGGAAGATAGGGTGAAATAGCGTAATCCATTTTGTTCTTGAAAAGCCATTTATATTTGTCACTCCCTGCAGTTATGATTGTTCTTCGTCGTCCATAACGTTTGTTCTAGTTTCGGGAATAGGAACAAGCCTGTGGTAAAACCAAACAAGCAGCCGGTGGTTGTGCGCAGCAGCGGTGTACTTTCCCATGAATAACAGGCTGCCAAATCTGGCAATATACCTCGAATCAATTGCACACTGCCATCCAGAAATAACGGTAGTACTCCCAGAATGATCCAATAGATGATTGGAATTGCTCCCCATCTTCTTTTTGAAAATCCAAATCCCACCCCGGCGAGGATGAGCCCGATCAAAATTGCGATATCACGCTGGCAGAGTGCAGTTTTATATCCTGCTGTTGTTGATCCAATGAAATCCTGTGCTTCTGTGACATCCACAGTCGTACTTTTGGAGATTTCTTCATAAGAAATTACATCTTGAATTCCAGCCATCCGCAAAGGATAGTAAGTCTGTTCACCAAAAAGAAACCAAGTTCGATATGCAAGCTGATGACAGCTGATCCGATAGAATGAGTAAACTATCCGCGCTGTAAATGGATGCCCACCATTAGCCAGCACAGGTGCAAGGAATGCCCCCATGGTTAACAATATGAGAAGAACACAAAATACAAGGATATATTTTTTATAGAACCAGCACCAAAAATTGGTCATCGCATTTATTTTGATGTCAATAAAGAGGTTCTTTCACATGCACCATGGTTCCACTGTAATCGGTCATGGTCAGATCACCGGGGATCAAACTGATCGACGGCATCGTCCACCGGAATACCCATTTCGCATCCTCCGGGCTTGCATTCACGCATCCGTGAGAACGGGCTGTTCCGAAATCGCTGTGCCAGAAAGTAGCATGAATGGATACACCGGATCCAACAAATAGACATGTCCAGGGCACCGCCATAGTATCCCAACCGGCGCCGGTTGTTCCTCCGCTCATATGCAGAGAAATGGTTTTTCTCCATATCCAGTGATCTCCCACCGGGGTTACCCAGCTTTCAGCAGGTTGTCCATATTCATCATATTTCATGCCTGTTGAAACGCGGCAGAAATACACTTCATTTGTCCCTTCCATGCATGATAGCGTCTGCTGGTTTACATTGACGACAATGCTCTTGTCTGCTCCTTCCGGATGGATCGGTGAAATATCCTCATCGGTGAGCGGTCTGAAAGCGGTTGCATCTGCCCAGAAAATATCTCCATAACCATATCCATGCCCCATATCTTCATTGATGCGGTAATAAACAGTGCCATCCGTATCCACTCTCATCTGATCGATCCATACAACCTGACTGTAATACAATCGCCAGAATTCCGATGAAACACCTCCAAGCCACGGCGCTAATGGAGTGGTGCCATCCAGGCTCATCTTCACATACGGCACGGTCACTTCTGCCCACATTCCCGGCGCACCATTCACATTCGGGATCTCAGAAACCGGCTGGTTAGGTAAATTCTGCACTTTTTGGATGCTTGGTTGATACACATATCCTTCAGGTGTTTCTACCCAGCGGTTGTTGTTCCGCCCTGACGGAGATTTCCCGATCACTTCTCTATTCCAGGGCAGTACTTCGTCTACTCCCAGACTTCTGATCACCGCTGATTCATCAGAAGGCTTTGTCCATAAACTGATCGTTCCATTAGCAACCGGAACCGCATTTCGTAGAAAATATTCAGTACTGGTATATTCATCCAAATAACCCAGACTGTCCGCCAGCCTGCCAGGCTTGTAATTTGCCAGAAACGCCATTCCACCTAAACCGAATAGTGATTTCTTTAGAAATTCTCTACGTGAATAATTATTCTTGTTCTTCATCATATCAAGCTTACCAACCTACTCTTTGAAAGTCAAACGTAATTAGCTTATTCTTCCATAAAAATAGAATCTTCCAGCCATTTTAATACTTTGTTGATCTCATCTCCCCAGATCGTATCATGCCTGTAAAATGGCACAATGGTTCTCACCTGTTCAAAAAACTGAACAGTTCCTTTTCCTAATTCCTGGTCCGGGGACTGTTCTTTTCTGATCTCAACCGCATGCGCAGCAGTGTATATTTCGATCGCAATGATCCGCAGTACATTGTCCGCGATCGTATGCGTATGCCTTGCAGCGGTCAATGAGTTTGAATTATGGTCTTCCTGATTGGCTGACGTTGGCAGTGAATGCACTGCATCGGAATTTGCCAGCTGCTGGTTTTCCATTGCAAGTGAAGCCGCGGTATACTGCGGGATCATCAATCCTGATTCAAGACCGGCTTTTTCTTTATCGGCAATCAGCATCAAAGGCAGTCCGTTATTTAAATTCGAATCCAGCAAACGGAATATTCTGCGCTCGGTAATAGCGCCCAGTTCAGCCAGCGCGATACCCAGAAAATCCATACCCAGCGCAACAGGTTCTCCATGGAAATTACCACCCGAAATGACATCTCCATTTTCAAAGATCAACGGGTTGTCTGTGGCGGCATTGATCTCCTGCGTGATGATTTTCTCAACATATTCCAGTGTATCTTCAACACTGCCGTGCACCTGCGGCGCACAGCGAACAGCATATCCATCCTGCACATGGTTGGATGCATTAATGAAAGTGCTTCCCTCGATCTGCTCGCAAACAAACACCGCAGTCTTTTTCTGCCCCTTCATTCCTCTCACATCCTGCAGGCGCGGGTCGAATGCTTCTTTGCGTGCCAGGAGGGCTTCCATAGAAAGCGCAAGGCTCCGGGCAGCAAACGCACAAAGTTTCTCTGCATACCAGCAGTTGATCGCACCCAGAGCGGCGGAGAAAGTCGCTCCATTAATAAGGGCAAGTCCTTCTTTTGGTTCCAGCAGTAATCTGGGAATACCGGCTGCGTGCATGGCATCCTTTCCTGCCAGCAGTTCATCCTGATACCATGCTTCTCCTGATTCCCGGGCAAGGTCCTTTTCATCTCTTGTCAGCACCAGCGCCATCTGTGCCAGTTGGCACAGATCCCCTGAAGATCCCATGGAACCCTGCGATCGTACTCTTGGAGTTACACCCTTATTCAGCATATCGACCAGGGTCTGAATGAGATCCAATCTTACACCGGAGAATCCTTTCGCAAGAGAGTTCGCTCGAATGAGCATAGCAGCCCTGATCGTTGCCTCATCGAAATCAGGACCCGCTCCGACAGCATGGCTCAGGATCAAATTCCTGTTCAATTCGATGAGATGAGTGGATGAAATCTTTGTTGTTTGAAAAATTCCATACCCGGTATTCACTCCGTAATATGGAAAATCTTTTTCAAGATTTTCGATTAATCGTTGATGAGAAGCTTCAATCCTTTCTTTTGCACCTTCCTGAATTTCAACTTTTTCCTTTTGAAAAGCGACTTTTACTATCTGTTCAATGGTTAAGGTATTTCCGGTTATATGAACCATAATTAGATCTTTCTATTCCTTTCCATTTCCCTTTTCATATCTCGTTCAGCGATATCGTGTCTCTTATCATACAGCTTCTTTCCACGTGCCAGGGCAATATCCAGTTTTGCCTTTCCATTCTTTAAATAGATCTCTACTGGAATGATCGTTAGTCCTTTTTGCCTCACTCCATTCCAAAGCTGTCGAATTTCGCGTTTATTCAGCAGTAATTTCCGTTTTCTCTTTGGATCATGATTCATTCGGCTGGCAGGATCATAGGGAGAAATATGAGAGTTGATCAACCATACCTCACTGCCATCGGTCTGGACATATGCTTCCGCAATGCTTACCTGGCGCGCCCTAACCGATTTTATTTCGGTACCAAGCAAAACGATCCCTGCTTCATAATGCTCAAGCAGATTAAACTCGAACCTGGCTTTCCGGTTGGTTGCAATGATCTTTTTATCCATAGAATTGATTTTAATTTATTTCCTCAAAAAAAGCTTTTCTTTTTATGTATTCTATTCACTTTTTCGGTTTACAAAACTCCTGAGTTCTTTTATACGTATAAATTAAAACAAAGGTGAGGTTCTATGACCGGAAAAAAAGTTACCCTTGCACTTGGCGGCGGAGGACTGAAGGGATATGCACATATCGGGATCATTGCAGCTCTCGAAGAAAACGGTTATGAAATAGCCGGGATTGCTGGAACCAGCGCAGGAGCTTTATTTGGCGCTTTTTTCGCTTTTGGTTATTCATACCAGGAAATCCTTTCTTTTATTAACGATCTGGATAATTCTAAATTGTTCCATCGTGTATACAGTGAACCTCCTTCCTTGATCGGGCTAAAAGGAGTGACCGAAATTCTTCGTGCCAAATTCGGTATTCATACCCTATCGCAAATGAAAATCCCTTTTGCGGCAACAGCTGTGGATGTAAACACTAATCAAGAAGTATATTTCGACATCGGGAAGATCGTCGATGCGCTGCGCGCTACGATCGCCATTCCAGGTGTTTTCCCTTATTTCAAATTAGATTCGCTCACTCTGGTGGATGGAGGCATTTATGATCCCGTTCCGGTAGAACTGGCGCGCCACATTGGGGGAGAATATCCTATTATCGCCGTCTGTCTTACCCCTCCGCGAGAAACGATCCGTTCGATTCCGCGTTCGCAATTACCCACCATTACACCCATTCCGGCAACAGTTAAAGATTATTTCGCAGGTTTAAAGTTAGGGAAGGCGCTTGAAGTATTCCTCAATTCTATGGACTTGATGCAAATTGTTATGGCAGATATGCAGCTTCAACTCACCAGACCAGATGTCATCTTGCGACCCGATACTCAGAATTATTACTTTATCGACGAGGTTGACCCCCTAAAACTGATCGTCAACGGGCAAAAAATTGTTGAAGAATCATTGGACCGAATTGAGTCTGCGGTTCTAAGTTTTCAGAGGGTCAAGAGTGAACTCTCGGGAGTATTTCTTTCTGATCTACATCTTTCTCTGGATGGTTAGCGTTCAGTGAAAATAGAAATCACGGCAATAAGCACTCCCAAACCGCCAATGATCAATATGATCAACCCGATCGGTATATGTTGAGAAAGTCCGGAAGTGACTTCATCGCTATAGATCGGCACGGTTTGCGGGGGTGCAGCTGTGTATGTCGGTAGATTGGTAGAAACCGGAGTAGTGATGAACTGGGCAGCCATGGTTGCATTTATGGTTTCCGTTACCTCCGGCGTTGGTGTGGATGGCGGCTCTATAATTTGTATCTCACCAGCTGATATTGAAACCAGTGGTGAATAGATCCACCCGGATCCTTCCTTTACACCGAGATATTCAACCAGAAGCCAATCTCCACCGGCGGATCTTCCAAGAACCGGTACGGATTCTCCCGGCAACAGCACTCCAATTTCGTCATAAAAGACACCCGGTCCAGATCGCACATTGATAGGGTCTTCTGTGTTCAGATCTACATAAGCCATTACTCCCTGCGGTGTGCCTGTTACCGTAGGAATCGCAATGGTCGGCTGCTGAAAACTATAATCACCACTTTCCGTATAATTAACAAAACCCATCAACAGAATCGGTAAAACAACCGCAAGGATCAAGGATAATTTTTTTATCATACTTTGACTCGTTTTTTTAGTTTTTTGATTATAATGCAATCTATGGAACACAAGATATTTCACGGTCAATTTAAACCAGAAGATTTAGCTGAAAGTCTTCAACTCCACTTCAATCGAGGAAATTTGGAAGTTCAAAAGATCGATTATGAAGATGGTGTAGGAATTCAAATCAAGACTCGTGATTTCCGTACATCCGGGGGAGAAACCGCGCTGGGTGTAGTTTTCAGGCAGGTCGAGGATGGTATTTCGGTGCAGGTTGGACAGCAAGCCTGGGGAGGGATTGCAGCCAGCCTCGGGTATTCTGCCCTGGCTGCTTTTATCAACCCTGCCAATTTATTAGGCCGTCTGGATGATATCGCTCAAGATGTTGAATATA
The DNA here is from genome assembly GCA_963674975.1 of Anaerolineaceae bacterium. Lineage (GTDB taxonomy): Bacteria > Chloroflexota > Anaerolineae > Anaerolineales > Anaerolineaceae > UBA4781. The sequence continues at coordinate 163,407 of OY771913.1, read as the reverse complement.
TGCAGTTGACCGATGAGGTCTGGAAAGTCCTTGAAACAAACGCTCGCACTCTCGGCAGTGGTTATGAACTTTCGGAGAAATTGCGTAGAATAACCTGTGAATACTGCGGCGCCGCCAACCCGGTTGGCACCGCAACCTGCATCGCCTGCGGCGCTCCCATGGGTTCTGTGCAGCCCATTACCTGCAGGTACTGCGGGTATGTTATCAACGAAAATACCACCGTCTGCCCGAACTGCAAGAAAAAACTCTAGTTCAATCGGGATTCAACCATTTACGCCCATCTTTTTCGATAAACGCATCCGCTTCCTGCGGTCCCCATGAGCCTGGTTTATAAACAGGGATTTTTTTGATGGGATGATCTGCCCACGCATCCATGATCTTCGTTGTGAATTCCCATTGGGTAAGTGCTTCATCAGAGCGGGTGAATAATGTTGCATCTCCCAGCATACAGTCCAGCAATAATCGCTCATATGCTTCCGGTGGTTCGCTCCCAAAGGCATCTTCGTAGCAAAAATCCATCTGTACGGGAGAGATTTCGTTAACCGGTCCGGGTGTCTTTGCCCCGAATGAAAGATTGATGCCTTCATCAGGTTGAAGGCGGAGCTTCAATATATTCGGCGCGTCTCCCGCCAGGTTTCTCCAGTTGAATAAAGACAGCGGCACTTGCTTGAATTGAATGGCAATTTCAGTAGAGCGCTTTTTTAAGCGCTTCCCGCAGCGTAAATAAAAAGGAACACCCGACCAGCGCCAGTTATCGATAAAAAGCTTCATCGCCAGATAAGTCTCGGTAGTTGAACCGGGGTTAACCCGTTCTTCTTCAAGATACCCTTTTACCAGCACTTGATCCATTGATCCGCTCCCGTATTGGGCGCGGAATGTATTCTCAAATGCCTGCCTGCCCTCAAGCGGGCGCAGCGATTTCAAGACCTTGAGCTTTTCATCACGTACCGAAAAAGCATTGAAAGCGTAGGGCGCTTCCATGGCAGTTAACGTCAGCATCTGCAGCATATGGTTGGCAAACATGTCGCGGATAATGCCTGCATGATCAAAATATCCGGCTCGTGTTTCAACACCGACCGTCTCAGCCACTGTGATCTGCACGCTGTCGATATAATGATTGTTCCATAACGGCTCAAAGATGCCGTTGGCAAATCGGAAAACCAGAATGTTCTGGACGGTCTCTTTGCCTAGATAATGGTCAATGCGGTAAATTTGATCTTCACGAAAACACTGATGAAGCTTTTCATCCAGGATGCCTGCACTCTCACTATCTCTTCCAAAAGGCTTTTCTACAACAATTCGTGTCCAGCCTGGGTTTTTACCTATCGCGGCATTTTTACATTGATTGAGATTATCGATGATGTCGCCGTAAACCGAAGGAGGCGTTGCCAGATAATACAACCTATGCCGGATCCCTTCCTTTTTTAAAACCTCGAACAGGGTTTCATATCCCTCCGGTTTTTCAAATTCACCTTGCACATAGATCGCATTATCGAGTAAAGCATCGATCTTTTCCTGATTGACCGGCTTGACCCTCGCATACTCCTGAATACCCTGCTTAAGATTCTTCTTCAGATCAGAATTGGTCCACGGTCTACGCGCAAAACCAATGATCCTGATCTTTTCAGGAATTCGCTTTTCACAGGCTAATTGATAGAGTGCGGGTAATAATTTTCGTCTGGTCAGGTCGCCGGTTGCACCGAAGATCACAAATCCAATTTCACGTAAATCATTCATTTTCAATCCTTCTCTTTAATGGTATGCCCCCCAAATTTATTCCGCATGGCAGATAATAATTTCAGAGTAAAACTGTCTATCTGCCGGCTGTCAAAACGTCGGTTCAAGGATGCTGAAATCACCGGGGCGGGAACGCTCAAATCGATCGCTTCATGAACCGTCCAGCGTCCCTCTCCTGAATCTTCCACCCAGCTATCAATACCTGTTAATTCTTTATTCTCAGCCAGTGCATCCTTTGCTAGGTCCAGCAGCCAGGAACGTACTACCGAGCCGTGCTGCCAAATTGCTGCCACATTTTCGAGATCCAGTCCGAATTCCTGCTTGGCGTTCATGACCTCAAACCCTTCGGCAATTGCTTCCATCATGCCATACTCGATCCCGTTATGGACCATTTTGACGAAATGCCCTGCTCCATTCGGTCCAACAAAACCCCACCCCCTATCTTTTCCGGGAGCAAGGACCTCGAAAATTGGAATAATGGATTTCGCTGCATCTTGATCGCCGCCGATCATCATGGAATATCCTTCTTTCAATCCCCAGATCCCACCACTCACTCCAACATCATAGAAATAGATACCCTTCTTCTTGAACATAGAAGCCAGTTTCATGGAATCTTTGTAATAAGAATTTCCTCCATCGATAAAATAATCACCCTTCTCCATCAAGTCATAAAAGCTTTCAGCCACCTCATTGGTTGCTACGCCAGCCGGAACCATTGACCAGATGATCTTTGGTGTATCCAGTTTCTCTATAACTTCTTTATGGCTATACGCAGGATGCAGCCCGATCTCTTTTTCAAGCTGCTGTGTCCTATCCGGATTGCGGTTGTAGCCAACCACTTCAGTATTTGCCTGTCGTAAACGGCGCGCCATGTTAGCACCCATTTTTCCTAATCCTATTATTGCTATTTTCATGCTCGTTCCCTTTTTTCTTTTCTATATATTACGATTATTTTTATTCATTTTTCCACCTGCTCCTCAATTCAAATTATTCATTAATAATTACACATATCCTTCTCTTCCCTTTTATCTGAATCGGGTAGAATTGAATCAAGCATCTTTTTATGATTAGCAAGGAGGAAACAATTGAAAGACAAGCATGTGTCCATCACAGATATCGACGGTATCTTGATCGGTCAGGTCAGTGATTATGAAGCATTGACGGGCTGCACGGTGATTCTCTGTAAAGAAGGTGCTGTCGGCGGGATCGATCAGCGTGGTGGTGCGCCTGGTACACGGGAAACCGATCTTCTGCGCCCCATGCATCTGGTTGAAAAAGTTCACGCGATTTTGCTGTCTGGTGGATCTGCCTTCGGGTTGGATGCCGCTTCCGGCGTGATGCGTTATTTGGAGGAACAGAAGTGCGGTGTGGATACCGGTTTCGCCAAAGTCCCCATTGTTCCTGCGGCGATTCTCTATGATCTCGGCATAGGTTCTCCTTCTGTCAGACCAAACGCAGATATGGGCTATCAGGCATGCCTACAGGCAACCAGCGATGATCCGAAAAATGGAAATTTTGGAGCCGGTACGGGTGCCACAGTAGGAAAAATTTTAGGAATGACTCAGGCAATGAAATCAGGCATTGGCACGGCTGCCATGGAGATCACTGGAGGTATTTATGTTGGGGCGATCATTGCGGTCAATGCTTTCGGGGATATCTATGATCCGCATTCTGATTCCATCCTGGCAGGAACCCGCTCTATGAAAAAAGGTCCTGTATCGATTGGCAGCTCTGATTACTTTGCCAACACACAGGAGCTGATGCGTTCCATGATCGGGAAAACAGTTCTTCAGATCGCGGCAAAACAAAATACGGTAATTGGAGCAGTTGTTACCAATGCAGCCCTCACTAAAGAGGAAGCTAACAAAGTTGCACAAATGGGACAGGATGGTCTTGCGCGAGTGATCCGCCCGGCTCATACCATGCTGGATGGAGATACCCTATTCGCTCTCTCAACAGGGAAAAAGAGATGTGATGTGAACACAATAGGAGCATTCGCAGCTGATATGGTTGCCGAAGCAATTTTAAATGCAGTAAAAAATGCAGAACCGCTGGAAAATATACCTTCTTACCGTTCTTCTCTGAAATAACATAGAGAGGTGGAAGAGACTTCCACCTCTTTTTATTTTTTCTGCCAGAATTCAGTGGGAGGAAAGACATCATGATATTTCACGCTGTAGCGCGGTTCCGCCATCATTTCTTCCACAGCTGCTCTCCATTTTTTATAATGAGCTGTATCTTTATGCGCTTTGGCAGCCGCTTCATCGCGATATACCTCCAGCAGAACAAATCTGGAGGGATCCTCATTTTCCTGGATCACATCAAAAAGGCTCAATCCTTCTTCATTCAAGCTGTTCGCCGCATTTTCAACGGATGCTTTAGAAAAAGCACCGATAAATTCATTTTTTACATGAACATGTACAATTACGACAAGCATTTCTAACCTCCAAAATTTGCTGGATTGTGTTAAAGTCATTATAAAACAAGGTTTTCATTTATGATGAACCAAAGCGCCATCAATCTCCTTTATATAGATGCTGACATCCTGATCGTGAATAAACCATCCGGGATACGCACCATTCCGGATGGCTACGATTCATCGCTTCCCTGTTTAAAAGAGCTGCTTTGCCATAACTATGGAAAAGTCTGGGTAGTGCACCGTCTGGATAAGGAGACCAGCGGGGCGATCCTCTTTGCGCGAAATGCAGAAGCACACCGAATATTGAATACTCAATTTGAAAAACACCAAATTCGCAAGGTCTATCTAGCGGCAGTACACGGCGTCCCCTGCTGGAAAATAAGATCGATCTGCTTCCCATTGCGGAAAGATGGTGACCGCAGGCATCACACAGTAGTCGATCTCAAGAATGGAAAACCGGCAAAATCCATTATTACAGTTATTAAGAAATCCACAGAATGCAGCCTATTTGCAGTGCAGATCGAGACCGGCATTACACATCAGATCCGGGCACATCTATCTTCGATTGGATTCCCGATCATCGGGGATACACTTTACGCCCCCTATAAGGATATGAAGAAACATGAAAAGAAGCTAAACGATCAACCGCTTCTGCTGCATTCCTTTTCCATCGATTTTATACATCCCAGGACTACTGATTGCACTCATATCGAGGCATTACTTCCTTCATATTTGCAACATTTCATAAAATCTCTATAATATTAATAGTTGACTTTTACATACCAAAAGTGTATAGTAGAAGCTTGCGCAGCACGCAAATTTGTTAGATGTTTCTATAAAACGAAAGTATTATTGATTTTTGTTTTGAAAAAAGGTATTCTCATAAAGAGTATTTATTTTTGCGTGCCATAATTTTGTTTATATTTATGGAAAAGGTCGTATTAATTTATGGCAAAAAGCAAAATTAACGATATCGAAGAAGATGATGAGATCATTGGTTACTCGGCAATCGGAAGGCTTATCGAATTAGGTCGACAGAAAACCTATGTAACATATGATGATATTTTGCATTTCTTCCCTGAAGCAGAACAAGATATAGGGCAGCTGGAAGAAGCATTCGCTACCCTGATGAGTGCGGGCATCCCCTATTTAGAGGATGACGATAGCCTTCCAGAACCTCCCGAAGAAGAAATTCTAAAAAGCGAAGATTCCGAGAGCATCGATGATGAAGAAACGGATATGGATATCGACGATTTACGTCATATCGATACGGATGATACCATCGGTCTTTATCTCAAAGAAGTAAGTCGTGTACCTCTCCTAACCGCCGATGAAGAAGTTGACCTGGCACAGAGAATAGAACGTGGAAGAATGGCTCGCGAAGAACTTGCACGAGGCAACGTATCCAGCAATCGGAGAATGGAACTGCGTGATCTGATCGAAGATGGTTGGGCTGCCAGAGAGCATCTGGTTACAGCCAATTCCCGTCTGGTTATCAGTGTTGCCAAGAAATACATGGGGCGTGGAGTGCCTTTCCTCGATCTCATTCAGGAAGGCAATATTGGGCTTATCCGCGCTACCAAGAAATTTGATTACCGCAGGGGGCATAAGTTCAGCACCTATGCCACCTGGTGGATCAGGCAGGCGGTTACCCGCGCAATTGCAGATCAGGGGCGCACAATTCGCGTCCCGGTGCATATGGGCGACCAGATTAATAAGCTTCTGCGTGTTCAACATCAGCTGACCCAGAAATTGGGACGCGATCCCAGCATCGATGAACTGGCTGATGCCCTGGATGTAACTCCCAAAAAAGTGGAGAATATGATCAAGGTATCCCGCCGCCCGCTTTCACTGGAAACGCCAACAGATAATGAAGATGACTCAGTTCTGGGTGATTTCATTGAAGATGATGAAATCCCTGCCCCGGATGAGACTGCAACATACAATTTATTAAAAGAGCATCTTAGTGTAATATTAAATTCACTTCCACCACGTGAAGTGCGGATCTTACAGCTGCGTTATGGATTGCTGGATGGGCAGGCATATACACTTGAAGAAGTCGGCAGAAAAATGGGCGTAACTCGAGAGCGAGTGCGCCAGATAGAGGCTCAGGCTCTCAGCCGGCTGCGACATCCAAGCATCCGCCGCAAACTACGTGATTATCTGGGAGAATAAATTTAGGACTTAACAAACATGTCAAGGATTCCATTAAGAAGGTATATTCAAGAAATTGAAATTTTGATTGAAAATGGAAACCTTGAAGATGCCCTGAAACACTGCCTCTACATTTTGCAAACTTATCCCAAAAATATTGCTACTTATCGCCTGTTGGGAAAGATCCTCATGGAAAAAGAAAATTATGAGGATTCTATTTTCATTTTCAATAAAGTCCTTGAAGTCATTCCTGATGATTTCATCGCCCATATTGGGTTGAGCTTTATTTCAGAGGTTCATGAACAATTAGACAGCGCTGTGCAGCACATGGAATATGCATTCGAACAACAGCCCACCAATCCCGTCTTGCGAGAAGAATTGAAGCGGCTTCACCTGAAACAGGAAGGAATTGAACCGCAGAATATTCGCTTAACCCGCGGAGCACTGATCAATATGTATCTGCGCAGTTCGCTCTTCCCGCAGGCAATAGCAGAGCTTCGCATCGGGCTGCATACCAATCCCAACCGCGTCGATTTTAAAGAATACCTGGCTGAAGCTCTCCTTAAACAGGGAGAGAAAATCGAAGCCGTGCAAACCAGCATTGAAATTCTTGGAAAATCTCCATTCAACTTTACAGCCAATCGCATCGCATATGAAATTCTTCCAAAAACATCGGATGCGCTGGATACACAGGCTTTTCATCAGCATCTGATCGACGTGGATCCTTATTATGCATATGTGGGTGATCGAATTAATAATGTAGAGAACGTTCCGGATGTAGCGGTAAGTATCGAAAAATATAATGGCAAGAATCCCGTCATCGATCCGGAAACGCTAAACCTGCAGGAAGAAATCACCGGGCATTGGAATACAAACACTGGCTGGAATGAAAGCCAGGATCTGGGATCAGAGATCAACTGGGATAGTGTCATTGATACCAAACTCAATGAAAGAAAAGAGAAAACCAGAGAGATCCCCCTGGATTCTTTTCCTGATGAAAGTGTGTATCAGGAGGAAACAGATACGGATACCTCTGCACAGGATCATGTTCCTGATGAGATCCCTGGCTGGATCTTTGATGATGACGAAAAACTAAAAGATGAGACTCCCGTTGATTCTGACCTTCCCGAGTTTTCTGAAAATATTGCACCAGATCTAGAGATCGACCAATCAGAAAGCGGAATGGTCGATCAGGATGCGCCAACCATTTCAGAACCAGAATCAGAAGTGATCTCCAAACACTGGGTGAAAATGGAAAATGAACCGGCATCAGGACCGAAATCCAGTCTGGAAGATACACAAAAGATAGCAGTGAAGGAAAAAGTTGATAACGAAAAGATCTATAAAGCAGCCTTGAAAGCATTTGATAAGAATGATCTGCATCTCGTTATTGATAAATTTAACCAGCTTATTGAAAATTCTTCGCACATTGAAGAAATCATTGGAACGATCGAAAAATCTGCTGATATTTTTGCCAACCAACCCGATGCCTGGTACCTTCTTGGGAAAGCGTATCTAAAGAACAACCAGAAAGAGCAGGCATTGAATGCCTTCCGTAAAGCGGAAGAGACTTCATTTTTATAGAAAGAATCTGCATGGAAGAATCATTTGAAAGTACCCTTGTTCTTATAAAACCGGACGGCGTTCAAAGAAAATTGATCGGCGCGATCATTTCTCGTTTTGAAGATCGCGGACTGCAGTTGATCGCTATGAAAATGGTACAGGTCAGCCGCGAACTTGCTGAAACCCATTATAAAGAACATAAGGGAAAAAGTTTTTACAAGGGTTTGGTCAATTACATCATGTCCGCTCCTGTGATCGCAATGGTCTGGGGCGGCGAACATGCGGTTGATGCTGTGCGCCAGACCGTGGGAAAGACCAATCCTCTCGAAGCAGCCCCCGGTACGATCCGGCATGATTTTGCCATGCTTACCAGCCGCAATCTCATTCACGCTTCCGACGCACCGTCCACGGCGGAAAGAGAAATTGCCTTATGGTTCAGCCCCGAAGAGCTGTGCGATTGGTCAGATCAGCATCATCTCTGGATTTACGGTAAGAATTAAATATTGTCAGGAATTTGCTTGACTCCCGGTATATCATGTGTTAAACTCTTGCACACATCACGGGGGCGTGGTGTAGTGGCTTAACATGCGGCCCTGTCAAGGCCGAGATCGCGGGTTCGAATCCCGTCGCTCCCGCCAGTAAAATGAGACATATCTTCAATAAACAGAAGATGTGTCTTTTTTTATAAGACATGCTGTAATATCATTGAGCTTGGAGGGAATAAATATGGATCGAGAAAAATATAAATATCATCACATCGGGATACCCATTCACCAACCGATCGAAGGTGAAATATATCTGCCTGAATATAAATTATTTCATTTCGGATATGAAGATAGTGAATTCGGTATCGAGTGGATGCGCTATGAAAAGGATTGTCCCCTGCCTGAAATCGTGAAAACTATCCCCCATGTAGCTTTTGAAGTCAAAAACATCCATGATGCTTTAAAGGGGAAAAAGGTGATCATAGAACCAAACAGTCCTTCACCTGGAATAACTGTTGCATTCATTGAAGAAAACGGTGCCCCTATTGAACTGATCCAGCAAGAGCCGCCCAATCAAGAATAATTACAACAGTCATATAGATTTATTCTGGCATTCATTTGATAACACTCCTTCTGGGATCAGAAGGAGTGTTATCTTTATTAATAGGTATTTTAGTGATAGTTTTATATCCTATAGTATCAATCAAGGCACAACAATCACTTTACTGAGGATGTCGAGAATATTCTGGGGTGGAGTATTGATTTTTTCTACCAGTATCGTGTTTTCAGTTGAAATGATCGATTCACTACCATCTTCCAGCACCCAGAAAGATTGCCATCTCACCTGAAGTCCGCTTTCTTCATCGATCCAAAAATGCTGCCCAGAGCCGGTAAAAGCCTGCTCTTCACCGGGGTTTTGCATAGGTGATTCAAAAGTATCCAGCAATGTTACCAGCAGACAGTCATTCCCATTTTCACAGGTGCTGTCTTTATGAGTTACTTGGATACCATATTGGTCTGCACTGCCTAAACTATGGGTTAAAGTATCCATCGAAAATAGGCTGAGTGTACCATCATTGAATCCCGAAAAACCATAAGTAAAGTTAACAGAGTAATCTCCTACCGTACCGCTCTGCTGAAGTATGCGCCCATCTTTATCATAATCCAGCGAAACAGATCGCGCGATAAATCCTTCAGCATCAATTTCATACCACTTTTCATTTTTTAAATATTCAGGAGGATAATACTGTCCACCTGCTGGCTCTGTATTAGTCTCTTTGATCACATGCACCCAGGTCGGTCCTTCCTGGAAAGGCGCATCGAATTCATCAGCCAGCTGCTTCATCTCAAACAAGAATGGATCTGCCGTGACCGCTGTTGGAGTTGGCTTTGGATATAAAGTAGGTAGAGGTGTACTGGATGGTGCAGCGCTACCTTTTTCAGGAGCAGCAGGCGGCTGCCACTGGATTTCCCAATTCCCTTTCACTTGATAATAAACCCGCATTAATTGAATTTCCATCGGTTGATCGGGGATCCCAGAAAGATTAATCACAGCAAAAATATTCCCACTTTGCACCGGTGAACTACTAGCACTGGTTACCAAAGGATCAGAAGAATAGAACATCACAGAACTCACAGAAGGATCATGCTCGATCTCAAATACCAATCCTTCATCCGTTAAAGCTGCGCCGACTACTTTCAGCTTGAAATCCCCTGCGGTAATCTCCTGGTTCAATTTCCATGTTTTTCCGATCTCAACGTTTTCTCCCAGATCAAATGCAAAAGTTGGACAGTTTATTGGTGTAAAGTCTTTGGTCAGGTATACTTCATCAGTAGGTGGAAAAACAGATAGTTTTAGCGTTAATTTTTCTGATCCTGTGAACGGAATTGTTTTATAAATATGGGTATCATCGATTCCCTGTGCAATCAATTCAGGCGTGATATCAGTTAATGGATAGAGAGAGCCATTTTCATCGCTTAAGGTAACACTCCAGTACCCTGCCGATCCTTGTGTACCGGTATGGGGCTGATCAGAATGCAAAGATACCTGGAAAATTGTCTTGTCACTATCCACAGCCACATGGTCCAGCACCAACTGAACACCTCCAATACTCTCACTCTGAAGTGGATTCTGCATTTCGGTTGGCTCAGGTATAACTTCATCATTCTCAATCGGTCTCAATGTGAAAGGAATTGTAAAGTCTTGACCATATAGATTTTCAACTTGCAGTGTCATTCCTATAGTTGGATCTGCAAGTGCAGGAAACTCATAGTTCACTTCTACTTCGTCTTCTGAAACACCGCTGCTGGAAGTTGAATTACATCTTATTGGATCTTCATCGGTTTGAAGGATAAACGCATCTGAAAAGTTTTCCCATTCTGACCATGTTTCTCCTTTAATTGTCAATTCCATCCAGAGATGATTATCTCCACTAACCACTTTATTTATTTGCAGTATGGTTTCTCCGCTGGTGCTTTCTGCAGGTTCTGCCAGCACATAAACATTTTCACCCTCCGCAGTAAAACCAAAGCCCGGTATAAAGCCGGTCAATCGTCCAACGGCATAGACGATTCCCGTTAATGCTAAGAAAGCAAAGATTGTTATAAGAAGCGCAAAAACAGGCTGCGTTCTTAATTTATTCATTATTGATCTCCTTTTTAATTGAGAATATGATTTCCGATCTTTTGGGATCAACTCCTCATGATGCTGACGAAGCTGTTCTTCTAGAGAATCAGCAAAGGGTTTTTCTGGTTTCTCACCAGCATAGAATTGGTGCAATGCTTCATCCAGATTTGATTGCAAGAATTGCTTTTTCTTATTCATTATCTTTCTCCCAATGCTCACGAAGATAGTCGAGAATACGATAAACCGCCATTTTTATCGCCGCCTCAGTGCGCCCTTCTAAAACACCTATTTCTGCAAAACTTAAATTAGCTGAAAAGCGCAATCGCAAGAGTTCCTGCTGCTGTTCACCAAGCTGTGCCAGCAGATGAGTAAGCTGTTGAATATCTTCTTCTTTTTCTATGTTTGTTAATACATCCGGCGCTGGATTAGGCGGATCCTCCAGTGGATCACAGGTGTGCTCTCGGTAATAATCTGCCACCCGCCGTCTGGCGATGGTGAAAAGCCAGGCGGCAAAACAACCACCCTTTTGATAGCGGTTTGCGGTCAGTCCATCAAGGACCTGCATAAAAACCTGGGTCGTCAGGTCTTCTGCATCGTGCACCTGATGCACTCTCTGTAACAAATACCGATAGAGTGGATCAAGGTAATGCTGATAAAGAACAGCAAAAGCATCAAAGTCCCTTCTGGCTTTTTCAACGAGAGCATCTTCATTTTTTATTCCGTTCTTTTCATTCATGAAAGTCAACGCTCCTGTTCTACGATAGAGTCTCTATTGTTATTAATTAATATATCGGTAATAGATCACAAAAGTAACACTCCATTTTTTTTCTTGCTGCACATCGTAAGAAAGAACTTCCCCTAAAAACACGCCTTATTTCCTTTACTTTCAACCTTATAATTAACCAAAGTATAAATCACGGAGAAGATGATGAAACTGACATTCACCTCGACTGAAACCCTTGATATCATAAATTCACAAAAAAATATTCCCCCTGTTTTAAATGCAATACTTAATCAAAAAACGCTTCAAGAAAGAGTTGAAACGAAATTCCTGGCATCTTTACGCGCAAAGAGCACCTTTGCCGATTGGGGTGCTGCCTTGAGCGCCATGGATCCGACAGCTGTTCTTGTTAATGAAAAGAGTATTCCTCTTTCTGAATTGCTTGAAAAGAAAGCAGGGGCACTGAATGACCTTAAGGAAGTTCAGTTCGATGTGAATGGAACTGATCTGCTGGCTTATGAAAAAGTAAGTAACACTCCTGCCGATCTACCCATCATTTCCGTGATCATATTTATCAAATTCAATGAAAATAAAATAGATCAACTTCGCATTGCGGCTACCGGTGTTTCCAAATCTGCCTATACTCTTGCCGATTTCTCTAAAGATTTTTCAGGGAAAACCCTGGATAAACCGCTGGTAAAAACCATTGCCGGGCAGTTTAGAAAAGAGATCACTCCTGTTGATACTTACATGGGCAGTGCTGAATATCGTAAAGAAATGGCAGGGGTTTTAATTGAACGAATTTTATCGAAAAAAATCAATGGAGAAATGTAATGGGAAAAGAGACTGCTGTGAAATTTGAATTGAATCGATCCACCTGGACAGGCAGCGCCGATCCGGACCAGAGCGCCCTTGATTTTCTCCATTCCTTGAACCTCAGCAGCGTGAAGGCAGGCTGCAGAGTTGGTGATTGCGGGGTCTGCACCATCCTTTTAGATGGAAAGCCCGTCCGCTCTTGTATGCTGAAAGTGAAAGATCTGGACGGGAAATCCGTTTTAACTCTTGAAGGATTAGAGCAAAATGGGAAAATGCATCCCCTGCAGGAATCCTTTATTGAAACAGGAGCCATTCAATGCGGCTTCTGCACTCCCGCGCAGATCCTGACCGCGAAGGCTTTTCTGGATGCGAATCCTGATCCAACCGATAAAGAAATTCGTTCTGCGCTAAAAGGTGTGCTCTGCCGCTGCACCGGATATGTGCGCATTATCGACGGGGTCAAACGAGCAGCCGCCCGTTTGCGCGGTGAATCTCTGGAAGACTACGGACCGATTTACCTGGATCTGCCTGATGACTTGAATAAACTCAACCTTCCTCAGCCCTACCTGCGCAGCGATGGGAATCAGCATCCGCTGCCACCGCTGGTTTACACACCTGCTTCTATGTTGAAAACAAAAGTTATTAATCAACCGGTAAAAAAGGTCGATGCGGAAAAATTAGCTTTTGGGAAACCCGCTTTTACGGATGATTTCCAGCCGGAGGGAATGCTGTATGGCGCTCTATTAACCAGCAATGTGGCGCATGCGCGCATTCGTTCGATCAACACCGAAAAAGCCAAAGCGCTTGCGGGTGTTCGCGCTGTTTTAACTTATAAAGACGTTCCCCGGGTTAAATACACGTCCGGCGGACAAAGCTACCCGCAGCCGCTGCCATACGATCAGGTCTGCCTGGATAATAAGGTGCGTCATATGGGCGACCGTGTGGCTGTGGTGGCAGCTGATACACAGGAGATTGCAGATAAAGCCCTTCAGCTCATTGAAGTGGATTATGAAATGCTGGAAGCCGTGGTGGACCCACGGGAAGCCATCAAGGATGGAGCACCGATCATCCATGATGAAAAGGATACCGAGGGGATCCATGACGCTTCACATAATATCGTTTACCATGTTGAAGCTCAAAACGGCGATCCGGATAAAACCTTTGCTGAAGCAGACCATGTTTTCACCGGTGAATTTCATACCCCTAAACAGCAGCATGCCCAGTTAGAACCGCATATCTGCATCACCTATTTCGATCCGGATAACCGCTTGATCGTTCTATCCAGTACACAGGTGCCTTTTCATGTCAGGCGCATCATCTCGCCGTTGATCGACATTCCCATCAAGGATATTCGCGTCATCAAGCCACGCATTGGCGGCGGTTTTGGCGGAAAACAGGAGATCCTGCTTGAAGATATCTGTTCTTTGCTGACCATTAAAACAAAAAAACCGGTGCGCCTCGAGTATTCACGCCGCCAGGAGTTTACCAGCGGAAGAACCCGTCATCAGCATTTCATCAACTACAAAATCGGGGTCAAAAATGAAAAAGTGACCGCGGTTGAATTAAAACTGCTGGCAGATACAGGAGCATACGGTACTCATGGATTGACCACCAGTATGGTAGGTGGTTTCAAAGGGCTTACCCTGTACAACGCCCCTGATTCCCGTTTCATTTGCGATGTAGCATATACCAATACTCCCACCGCGGGTGCCTACCGCGGTTATGGCACCATGCAGGAGCTTTTTGCGCTGGAAGTGTTCATGGAAGAGATCGCCGAAAAACTTGGAGTGGACGTGGTTGAATTCAAGCGCAAGAATTGGTTGAAGCTCAAAGAGCCGATGCACATGGCAAAAAAGCTTGGAGAAGGTCGCGAAGGATTTGATCAATCCCTTTCCACTTCGGGGCTAACCCAGTGTGTGGATATCGGATTAAAAGCTACCAATTACTATAAAAAACGCGCAGCCTACAAAGATCAGCAGGGCAAGATTCGTCGTGGGATCGGAATGTCGATCGCCATGCACGGCAGCGGCATCGCCGGTCTGGATATGGCTTCGGCAACCTTGAAAATGAACGATGATGGTTCTTTCAATCTGCTCATCGGCGCCACCGATATCGGCACCGGCTCCGATACGATTCTGGCTCAAATTGCCGCCGAAGTTCTGGGAATTCCCGTGGACGATATCATTGTCTATTCATCAGACACGGACTTCACCCCCTTCGATAAAGGTGCTTATGCCAGCTCCACCACCTACATCAGCGGTGGAGCAGTTAAGAAGACTGCTGAAACGATCAAGAAGCAGATTCAAGAGCAGGCAGCCTTGATGCTGAATTATGATGATCCTGCCAGCCTGGAATTGAGAGATCGCAAGGTATTTACTCCTGATGGGAAATCGGTAACCCTGCGTGAAGTTGGATTGAGCAGCCTCCATCAGCTTAACCAGCACCAGATCATGGCAACCGAATCCCATCTCAGCTACGTCAGCCCTCCTCCGACTGCCGCGCAGTTTGTTGAGGTTGCCGTAGATACAGATACCGGTGAGATCAAGGTTGAACGATTGTTGATGGTGTTGGATTGCGGGCGGGTGATCAATCCCATTACCGCTGCCGGTCAGGCAGAGGGTGGTATGGCGCAGGCGCTGGGTTTTGCCCACTGTGAAGAAACCTATATCGACAAAAAGGGACAGATCCTTAATTCGCAATTTAAAACCTATCATACTTATCTGGCTGATGAGATGCCGCCTACCGATGTCATCTTTGTACAAACCGATGAACCAACCGGTCCTTTCGGAGCAAAGTCGGTGGCGGAAATTTCTATTGATGGGGTAGCTCCGGCACTGGTGAATGCGGTGCATAACGCCGCAGGCGTATGGCTGCATGACCTGCCGCTGACACCTGAAAAAGTATGGAGGGCAATCCATCCATAAATTTTCATGAAAAATAAAAGCAAACTGCACGAAATATTCGTACTATTCCTTAAATTAGGGACCATCGGCTTTGGTGGTCCCCCTGCCAATATTGCATTAATGCAGGAAGAAACGGTAAATAAGCGTAAATGGGTGGATATGCCGTTTTTCCTTGACATGATGGCGGTGACCAATCTCATCCCCGGACCGAATGCGATGGAAATGGCACTGCACTTGGGATATGCCTATGCCGGCAGCGCGGGTCTTGTCGTAGCCGGCTTATCCTATATCACCCCTTCTTTTTTACTCAGTCTTCTGCTGGGAATTCTCTACGCGATCTACGGAAGCGTTCCTCAGATCGAAGCGATCTTTTATGCCATCAATCCTCTCCTGATCAGCATCATCATTGTTTCTGCATATCGAATGGGGAAAGAAGTACTCAAGGGTTGGAAAGCAATCGGCGTCTTTGTCGCATTTTTAGCAGCTACTTTGCTGGGGTTGAATGAAACACTGGTCATTATTCTGTCTGGCGTGGTCTGGATCCTTCTCAATCTAAAGAAAGGAGAGAAAACGCGCTTGAATCTGCTGTATTTCTTCCCCTTCCTTTCTCAAGCGACGGTCTCTCCTACCAACACCTCTGTTCCGTTCATCCTTCTTTACTTTTTAAAAACAGGGGCTGTTCTCTTTGGCAGCGGGCTCGCTCTGCTCGCGCTGATCCAGAACGATGTAGTCAATCGATTTCACTGGTTGACCCAGCAGCAGTTGATCGATGCCATCACGGTCGGACAGGTAACCCCCGGTCCCGTGTCCTCTACTGCTACATTTATCGGTTACCAGATTGCGGGAATCCCTGGCGCAATCGCTGCCACGATCGGTATCTTTCTGCCTTCCTTTTTTATCGTTCTGCTTACCATGCGATGGCTTCCCAGCATCAAGAAGGGCGGCATCTTCCATAATTTCTTACAGGGGGTCACACTCGGCGTGATCGCCCTGATCGTGGTTGTGGCTTACCGCATTTTTCAGTCAGCCATCACGGATGTCTTTACCCTGCTGATAGCAGCGGTAGGATTGCTCTTATTATGGAGATACAAAACCGAAACAATTTGGCTGATAATCGGCGGTATCGCGATCAGTCTGATAAAATTCTATTTATTCTAGTAAGAAGGACATTAAAGATATGGGCAAGTTCACAGAGATACTTCATGAGAAGAAAATATTGATTTCAGATGGAGCCACCGGCTCCAACCTTCAACAGCGCGGTCTGGATAAAGGGAAAGCTGCGGAAGCCTGGGTTCTTGAAAATCCAGATGCCATCAAACAGCTTCATCTCGATTTTTTGAAAGCCGGATCTGATATCTTGCTCACCTGTACCTTTGGTGGAAATCAACTGCGCCTGGAGCACGCCGGATTGGCGGATAAAGTAGCAGAAGTGAATACGCGCGCGGTTCAGATCGCACAAGAAGCTGCTGCCGGTAAACCAGTGCTGATCGCAGGCTCCATGGGACCGCTTGGGCAGATGTTGAAACCACTTGGGCTGCTTGAAATAGATGATGCGAAAAAGATCTATGCTGACCAGGCACAGGCTCTAGATAAAGCAGGGGTGGATTTTTTATTGATCGAAACCCAATTTGATATCAATGAAGCTACTGCCGCCATCCAGGGTACGCAGTCTGTCAGCGACCTTCCCGTTATCTGCTCGTTTAGCTACGACCGCGGAGTAAAAACCATGATGGGTACCTCACCAACCAAGATGGCAGAAGCATTCAATAATATGAATCTGACAGCGCTTGGAATTAACTGTGGGAAAAGCCTGCAGGATAATCTAGCCTGTCTGCAGGAATTGAAGAAAGCCACCGATCTACCTATCTGGTTCAAACCGAATGCCGGGCTGCCCAACGTGGACGAATCAGGAAATGCAGTCTATTCCACCACTCCCGAAGATATGGGAAATAAGGCTGCCGAATGGGTTGCAGAAGGTGCGGTGATCATTGGTGGATGCTGCGGTACCAGCCCAGCGCATCTTGCAGCCATGGCTGAAGAAGTGAAAAAATTGAGGTCCTGATCAAAACATCAAGTTTCCTCTTTTCAAGAAATTATTATGATCGCCGGTGAAGCTCAATTTTCGATTGGAAATATACCTATCCAACCCGGATTGGTGATAGCTCCCATGGACGGCATCACAGACTCAACATTCCGCTGTATGCTGCGCCGTCAGGGTGCTTCTTTATGCTACACGGAATTTATCAATGCCCGCGATGTGCTGCATGATTCCATCTTTTTCACCAGAAAAACCGCCCTGGTGCGCGATGAAGAACATCCCATTGGCTTTCAAATTTATGATAATGAACCACTGAATATTCTTCAGGCTGCAGAAAAGCTGCTCCCTTTTCAACCCGATTTCTTTGATATCAACATTGGCTGCTCGGTTGCCAGAGTTGCCAATCGCGGTGCAGGCGCCGGCTTACTGCTCGATCCGGAAAAGATTGCAGAGATATTCGACCGAATGACTGATGCTTTTTCTATCCCCATCACCGCCAAGATTCGTCTGGGATGGGACGAAAGTTCTCAGAACTATATTGAGATTGCACAGCTGATCCAGGAACACGGCGGCTCCATGCTTGCGGTTCATGCCCGCACAAAAGCACAGGGCTTTAACGGACAGGTAAATTGGATCGCAATTCGCGAGATAAAAGATGCCGTTCATGTACCTGTTATTGGGAATGGAGATGTCACATGCGTGGCAGATATTCATAAGATGAAAGAGTTGACCAATTGTGATGCGGTCATGGTCGGAAGAGCCGCCCTCTCCAATCCCTGGCTGTTTTCCATGCGAGATCGAAATGAGATTTCAAACGAAGAAGTCTTCGCCTTCATTCATGAACATCTTGATCTCATGCTGAATGACTATCCGCAAGATGCAGTTCTCATTCTCTTCAGAAAATATCTCAATAAATATCTTGAACCATTTCATTTAGATCGAAAAGAGAAAATAGAGTTATTCAATCATTCCGACCCTCGCTCGTTGCTGAATGCCGTTCAAACCATCCTTAGTTTGTGATTAATGTCATCAAGTCTTCCTTACTTTTATAACATTCCAGTAGTTTTGTAATTTTGTATCCTTTAACTGGTAAGACCACTTACCAGTTAGGAGCATATGAACTGGAATCCTCCTGAAAAACCCACTGATTTTACTGAAAATCGCCTGATCAAAGCTATTCTACAGGGTGTTTATCCGATAGACTCATTCCTGCCTTCAGAGCGGGAATTATGCGAGCAGCTGGGGGTAACCCGCCCCACTCTGCGAGAAACCCTGCAGCGTATGCGCAGGGATGGCTGGATAGAGATCCACCAGGGAAAGTCCACCCGCGTTCGCAACTACCTTCAAGAAGGCAATCTAAACGTTCTTAACGCGATTGCCAACGCCAACGCAGAGGTTTCCCTGAATATCGTTCTGAATCTGCTTGAAACACGTCTCCTGCTTGCTCCGGCTTATTTTAAGTGCGCCAGCACTCTGCACCCTCAATCCCTGATCGATTTCTTACAGACCATCATTCCCATATCTTCTGATCCACAGGAAGCCGGTAAATTGGATTGGGATCTGCATAAAAAAGCAGCGCTTCTTTCTGAAAATGCTGTATTTCTGCTGATCTTGAATGGATTTGAACAGGTCTATCTCCAGATGGCTGAAATATATTTTTCACCCACAGATGCACGGGAGGCATCCGATCAATTTTATCGAGATATCCTGAAGTTCATGCATGAAAATGATCCTGATGCTGTTTTTGATCGTACTCAAAAAATGATGCAGGACAGCATTCAATTTATGAAAAGTTCTATACACAGTTCGGAGGGAAAATGAAAAGATGGAATGGTTGGGGAAGAACAGATTACACCTATCACTTTGCCGATAGCGCAAAGGCTTTTGTAGAAGGAGTGGTAGGAAAAGGAAAGAAATTCCCGGACGCAAAACTGGAAGCAGTCATCAAAAAAGTACCCAAATCACGGCTGCCGGAAAATGCGCTCTATTCCTCCGATCCTGAAATCCGCATTCGCCATGCACGCGGTCAAAGCCTGCCCGACTGGATCGCGATGCGCTACGGTTCGGTGGATAAATTCCCGGATGCTGTGGCAGCCCCTTCAACAAAAGATGAGATCGATGCGATTCTGAAGCTGGCAAAAAAGGGAAGCTTCAAGATCATCCCTTATGGTGGTGGAACATCGGTAGTTGGGCATATCAATATCGAAGACGACAGCGTTCCTACCCTGACTGTAGATCTTGAAAAATACAATCAGCTTCTCGAACTGGATGAAGTCAGCAACACGGCAAAATTCGGCGCCGGTGTGCGCGGTCCGGAAATGGAAGATACACTGCTGCAGCACGGATTTCGGTTCGGTCACTATCCGCAATCCCACGAATTTTCAACATTGGGTGGTTGGATCGCATCCCGCTCGGTAGGCACGCAGTGTTATTACTACGGCAGAATCGAGCATCTCTTTTTAGGCGGGCTGATGCACACTCCGCAGGGTCCGTTTGAAATGCTGCCTTTCTCCGCTTCGGCTGCCGGTCCTGACCTGCGCCAGTTCGCTCTCGGCTCTGAAGGTCGTATGGGAATCATCTCGGAAGCTACCGTTCGCATTTCCCGGGTGCCTGAATTTGAACATTTCTACGCCGTCTTTTATCCCGATTGGGAAAGCGGTTTTGCAGCTCAGCGCGAAATGGTTCAAAACCGGCTGGATGTATCCATGCTGCGCTTACTGGATAAATTTGAAACAGATTCCACGCTGCAGCTTTCCGGGAAGGAAAAGCTGGTCAATCTTGCAGATAAAGGGCTGCGCTTGCTGGGTAAAGGAGATGAACGCTGCATGATGCTGTTCGGCATCACTGGCTCTTCTTCAGGTGCGCGCGCAACGCTGCGTCAGGCGCAGCACATTGCTCATAAGCATAACGGCTTTCTCGAAAAGAGTTTTATTGGGAAGATGTGGTTCGATTCGCGCTTCACCACCCCCTACTTACGCAACAATCTGTGGGAAAGTGGCTTTGCCCTGGATACATTGGAATCTGTATTTCCATGGTCAAAGGTTTCACAGGTAAAAGATGAGATCGAAGCAGCTCTATTCAACGGATTAGCGAAAGAGAATGAGCAATTAATCGTGTTCAGCCACCTTTCCCACATGTACACCGATGGAGCCAGCCTTTATGTGACCTATCTATTCCGCCGCACCAAAGACGCAGATCAAACATTGGAGCGCTGGAAAAAATTAAAGACAGCCGCCAGCGAAGTGATCGTGCACAATCACGGTACCATCAGCCATCAGCACGGCGTCGGCATCGACCACCGCCCCTACCTGCCCCAGGAAAAAGGGAAACTGGGGATGAAAGCCATACAAAATTTCTACCGCACTTTCGACCCATCAGGGATCATGAATCCTGACAAACTGTATAAAGGATAAGAATATGATAAAAAAGATTTCGATTCCTGAAAACAATGCAGTTGAACAGAAAAACTGGGATGTGATCATCATTGGCGGCGGGATAACCGGCGCAGGGATCTTCTATAAACTGGCTGCGCGTGGTTATCAGGTATTGCTGGTTGATCAAAATGATTTTGCCTTCGGCACTTCCAGCCGTTCCTCGAAAATGGTGCACGGCGGACTGCGTTATATTGCCAATGGGCAGTTTAACGTGACCTATGAATCCGTGCGTGAAAGAGAACACCTGCAGAAAGAATATCCCGATCTGATCCGTCCGATGCAGTTCCTGCTTCCCGTTTATGAACATTATAAATTTGGGGCGTCATTGTTCAGACTGGGAATCGAGCTATATGATCTCTTTGGCTCTAAATGGAAACACGGTACCTACACCGGCGCGCAGATCGAAAAGCGCTTCAATATTCTCAACCAGACAGGGTTGAAAAGCGTCCTTTATTATTACGATGCGGAAGTGGACGATGCGCGCCTGGTTTACCGGGTGATCAGCGAAGGCATCCACCACGGCGGCAGCGCTTTGAACTATAAAAAATGCACCGGCTTGATGCGTGATCCTTCCGGTAAAGTCAATGGTATACAGCTTAAGGATGAAATAACAGGGAAAGAAGAAGAACTGCATGCAAAGGTTGTGGTAAATGCGACCGGTCCATGGACAGATGATATTCGCTCTCAGGTAGTTCCCGAAAAAGTGATCCGCAAACTGCGCGGCAGTCATATACTTTTCAACCGGGAGCGCGTTCCCGTAAATCAGGCATTCACCTTATTCCATCCTGATGACGGCAGAGCGCTTTTTGTTGTTCCATGGCAGGGAATGACCATGGTCGGCACAACCGACCTCGATCACCCGGCAGCTTATGAACGTGAAAAACCTGAACCATTCATAACCATGCAGGAAGAAGAATATCTTCTCAGAGCAGCAGATTTCCTGTTCCCCAGGCAGCATGTGGAAAAACAGGATATTGTTTCCTCTTTCGCCGGACTGCGCCCTATCGTTTCGATGGGTGAAATGGCTCCCTCGAAAGCTTCCCGCACCCATAAGATATTCATGGATGAAAATCTATTTTCGATCGCGGGCGGAAAACTCACCACTTTTCGGATCATGGCAGAAGACCTTATCCAGAAGATACTGCCTTTACTGCCTGAGAATAATATAGAAAAGCAGAAAAAAGAAACGGTACAAAAGGAAGATTCTCCCCTGATAGAAGATACCAGGCAGTATCACCACCTTTCCGGTATTTATGGAAGTTCCCTGCAGGAATTCTTATCCGAACTGCAGCCTGAAGAACTGAAAACCCTGGCAAATACCTCTTTCACCCTGTCAGAGATTCGCTGGGCTGTCCGCCATGAAATGGTGCGCCATCTTTCTGATCTCATGCTGCGCAGAACCCGTCTTGGACTGCTGGTTCAAAACGGTGGAAAGCAGCTTCTGGACACGATAAAACCGATCGTGATTCAGGAAAAGAATTGGTCTGAAGAAAAATGGGAACAGGAAGTGATTGATTATTTAAAAGTTTGGAAAAATTGCTATTCAATCCCATCTAAATGAATCTATAATTGGAATGTTGCAGGAGGAATCAAAATGACCAAAGATTTATTGCTGACTATCGATTATGGAACACAAAGCGTACGCGCCCTTGTTTTCGATCTGCAGGGAAATTTGATCGCGAAATCAAAAGTACAGATCGTTCCATACGTTTCTCCTGAAAATGGCTGGGCTGAACAGGATCCAGAATATTACTGGAGCAAGCTATGCGAAGCCTGCCAAAAATTATGGACAGAGCATAAGGTTGATAAAGATGCTGTTGCCGGATTATCCATCACCACACAGCGTTCCACGCTGATCAATGTGGATAAAGCCGGAAAACCCCTGCGCCCTGCCATGGTCTGGCTGGATCAGCGCCGCACGCACGGCTTAGAGCCGGTGCACGGAATGTGGGGCTTTTTATTGAAAGCTGCCGGCATGGGTGAAACCGTTCGCTATCTGCAGTCAGAAGCCGAAGTGAACTGGATTCGCACTTTCCAACCTGAAATCTGGGATAAAACACACAAGTATCTCTTTCTCTCGGGATATCTGATCTACAAATTCACCGGGCATTTTATCGATTCCGTGGGCAGTCAGGTAGGCTATATTCCTTTCGATTATAAAAAGCAAACCTGGTGCGGTAATTCTGACTGGAAATGGCAGGCAGTCCCTGTCGAGAGAGAAAAACTGGTTGAATTGGTCAAACCCACCGAAAAATTAGGAGAAGTCACCAGTTTTGCTGCACAGGAAACCGGTATCCCTGAGGGATTACCCATCATTGCGGCAGCCGCGGATAAAGCCTGTGAAGTGATCGGCAGTGGCTGTCTCGATTCTCATATCGGTTGTTTAAGCTTTGGCACTTCCGCCACCATCAATACCACTCATAAAAAATATGTTGAAGTGATCCCCCTTATTCCTCCATATCCATCCGCAGTTCCGGGTGCTTACAGCCTCGAAATTCAAATCTATCGTGGTTTTTGGATGGTGAGCTGGTTCAAAAATGAATTCGCAGATAATGAACAGCGCGTTGCCAAAAACCGCGGCGTCGAGACGGAAACATTATTTGATGATCTGGTAGCTTCCGTTCCCCCCGGCTCGCTGGGTCTCACCCTGCAGCCTTACTGGTCTCCCGGCTTGAAGCATCCCGGTCCTGAAGCGAAAGGTGCCATTATCGGTTTTGGCGATGTGCACACCCGCGCTCATATGTACCGCTCTATTCTGGAGGGATTGGGCTACAGCTTGCGCGAAGGGGCTGAACGAACTTCCCAGCGCAGCAAAATTCCCATCACCGAGATTCGCATCACCGGCGGCGGCAGTCAGAGCAAAGCGGCGGCTCAACTGACCGCTGATATCTTTGGAATGCCCACTGCCAAGCCACACACGTTTGAGGCTTCCGGTCTGGGTGCTGCCATTGACCTGGCAGTTGGATTAAAGCTGCATCCTGATTTCGAGAGCGCAGTTTCGAACATGACCCACATCGGCGAAACCTTCGAACCAAATATACAAAATCACCGCATCTACGATGCGCTGTATCATGATGTTTACTGTAAAATGTATAAAGTACTGAAACCACTCTATGAAAGCATTCGCGACATCACCGGTTATCCGGCAGATTAATATCAAAAAATAACGATCGGAAATCGTCCCGGATCAATCTAATCCTGGCAATGTAAAAACACCCTGCTCATTATTACGAAGCAGGGTGTTCTTTCTATCCGGTGATCATATCATTGGGGAGAAAGTGGTGCCGGTTGAGGAATGGAATGCGGATGTAATCCTCCTGGAAATCGAACAACGTCACCGAGCAATTCATCAATTCAAACCATACCGGGTATGCTTCAGGGATGGAAAGTATTTGCTTGGTAAGATGATTGAAGAACTCGCCGTGGCTTACAAAAATAACCACTTCATCGGGCTGGTTATGCGTATGCAGTAAATTATCCAGCACTCTTTTCGCTCGTTCCGTTCTTCCCTCCAGGTCTTCATGGGGCTGATTCCACCAGCCATCTTCTCGAACGCCCGCTGGATATTTCAACAGCGGAAAATGCTCTGTCAGGAACTCCCTGCTTTTCCCGGGCATTCCAATATACTCCCCTGTTTCATGGTCGATCAGATACACTCCCCCTACCTCGTGCAGATCGCGATAGCCATTCAGAGGAAGCTGGCAGGCTTCTGCAATGGCAGAAGCAGTCGTCACAGCGCGCTCCATCAAACTGCAGTAGAGGGTAACCGGAACATTCCGTGAACCGCCCTGACCATCAGTTTGGATTTTATCGATCTCCTTTTTCATGAAGGCAGCCAGATAAGGAAGCTGTTTAACGCCGGTATCCGAAAGCGGCGCATCCTCATTACGCTTATCGTAAGAGCCGGTGGCATCATACAGGGCATTGTTGGCTGATTGGGCGTGACGAATATAAAAAAGAAGCATGGGTTAATTCTCCAATGTAATAAGAATTGTAAACGTACCTATTGTACACGATTCAGGATTTTCATCAATGAAGCTTGCGTGGTAAAATCCTTTCGCGGCATATGTCCCTGTAGCTCAGTGGATAGAGCGCTGGCCTCCGGAGCCTGAGGCGGGAGTTCGAGTCTCCCCAG
Organism: Anaerolineaceae bacterium; assembly: GCA_963674975.1. Taxonomy (GTDB): domain Bacteria; phylum Chloroflexota; class Anaerolineae; order Anaerolineales; family Anaerolineaceae; genus UBA4781. Next base: position 138,376 of record OY771913.1, on the reverse strand, counting down.
GGACACTCTTCAATATCTATAAAAAATCCCGCTTTGTTTACGGGATTTTTGAATCTAACCAGAGACCTCAATCGGTATTGCTTCTCGAAGTATACGCTCTCCATTCTCTCTTCTTGCCATACGAATATCATATTCACTTTGTAGAGACATCCAGAATTCTGGAGTCGTACCGGTAAAGACAACAGCTAAGCGTAATGCAGTATCTGCAGTAACTGCGCGCTTCCCATTTACGATCTCATTGATTCTCTGCTGCGGAACCCTCATCTGTAAAGCCAGTTTTGCCTGGCTGATATCAAGAGGTTCTAAAAATTCTTCTAATATCACTTCCCCTGGATGTACGAGGTGTACTAATCCTTTCTGTGCCATTTGTTTTCTCCCATTTTCAATTAATGATAGTCTGTTATTTCCACTTCATGAGCGTTACCATCTTTCCAGATAAAGCAGACTCGATATTGATCATTTATTCTTATGCTTGATTGTCCATTTCTGCTTCCTGATAATTTTTCATAATGATTTCCTGGAATAGCTCTCAATTCTTGCTCTGATGTTGCAGCGCTTAATATTATCAGTTTTCTAAAAGCTCGCTGCAATATCTCATATGGAAATCGTTTAGAAAACTCATACATGTAAAGTTCTTCGGTGTTTTTATCCTTGAATGAGACTATCATATAATGATTATACTCTCTTTACATGTATCGTCAATCATGTATTGTTATCCATGTCTTCTCTAGACATAACTTTTATTTACAAGTTGAACAATAGAAAAATAATCAAAATTGGTATAATTATTGTAAATATTGAATGTATTGGTGATTAGATTGCGGAACATAAGTAACGAAAGCAAAATTAATTTTGAAAAAGGAACTTCAAGACTTATTTCAAGAATAAGAAGTTTTTTTGATAGAAACTCCAAGAATAGACAAATACTAAACAAAATAGATTATAGTTTTCACGATTTTAAAAATATTAAACAGTCTATTTCTGATAGTCTTCTAAATAAATAAATTCCTATTAGTCTTATTATCAATACCTTCTTATTAAAGCCATAAAACAATCTTTCTTTATTAATAATTATCAAATTCGAAATAAATCAAAATGTATTTTGTACATAAAAAATCTTCGAAAAAAGTTTGCAGTATAATGGCTGTCTGAATTAAGTACTTTTTAGAATCAGGAGAACAATAAACAGAATGAAAGTTTACATCAGCGGAATCAGCGGCTTTCTCAGCATTAACCTGGTACGCTATCTTTTATCCAAAGGCTATAAAGAAATCTCCGGCATTGACCTGGTAGATTTCACCTACCCTGAACGAAATCAGATCGAATTCCTGCAGGGCGACATTCGCGATAAGGAAGCCGTGCGCAAGAGCATGCAAGGTGCGGATATCGTCATCCATACCGCAGCTGCCTTGCCGCTCTATACCCCCGAAGATATCTACACCACCGATGTGGTGGGAACCCGCAACCTGCTGGAACAGGCTAAAGCCTACGGCGTCAAACGCTTTATTCAAATTTCCTCCACCGCTGTTTATGGCGTTCCCGATCATCACCCCCTTTATGAGACTGACCCCGTGGAAGGTGTCGGTCCTTATGGAGAAGCCAAGGTAAAAGCAGAAGAAGTCTGTCTTGAATTTCGCAAAAACGGCATGTGTGTGCCCATTATTCGTCCGAAATCTTTTGTAGGTCCCGAACGCCTGGGCGTTTTTGCCATTTTCTACGAATGGGCATCCGAAGGACAGAATTTCCCCAATATCGGCAACGGCAAAAACCGCTACCAGCTTCTGGATGTGGAAGACCTGTGTGCCGCGATTTACGCCTGTATGACCCTCCCCGAAAAACAGGTTAACGATACCTTCAATATTGGTGCGGCAGAATTCACCACCATGCTTGAAGATTATCAAGCCGTGCTGGATGAAGCTGGATTCGGTAAACGCATCATTCCTTTCCCTGATAAACCCGTCATTGCCGTATTGAAAGTTCTGGAAGCAATGAAGCTCTCACCTCTCTATCCCTGGATCTATGAAACTGCATCCAAGGATTCGTTTGTCTCCATCGAAAAAGCTCAGCAGCAAATTGGGTTTGCACCGCAGCATTCGAATAAAGATGCCATGATCCGCAACTACCGCTGGTACCTGGCAAACAAAGATTCTTTCACTGGAGAAGAAGGCGTCAGCCATCGTGTGCCCTGGAAGCAAAAAGCTTTAAAATGGGCTAAAATATTCTTTTAGAGGGAAAATGAAACCGATTTATCGCCCCCCTGCGTATGAATTCCTGTTTTACCTGCAAAGTAACAACGAGATCCATTCTGGTGAAAACCGTATTCTGGATTGTGGCGCGGGGGGTAAGACTCCCCCATTGGGTTTATTCTACGAACATGGTTTTCAAACGGCTGGTATCGATATTTCCGATAAACAGATAGCTCTGGCGCAGAACTTTGAAAAAGAACATAACATGCAGTTGAACATCCAAAAGGGAGATATCCAGGAAATCCCATTTCCGGATGCCTCCTTCGATTTTGTGTTCGAAATGTATGCGATGGTTCATCTTCCAAAAGCAGGGATTCGTAAAACACTTGCGGAAATAAAACGCGTCCTCAAACCGCGTGGGATTGCTTTCGTCAGCTTCATGTCAACCGACACCTGGCCGATGGATGGAAAGGAAAATGCTCCCGGTGAATTTCTTTGTGAAGAAGCCGGAGAGAATGTGGTTCATTCAATTTTCAGCGATGAGGAAGCGTTTCAATACTGTTCTGATTGGCAGATACTATATAAGATCAAGCAATCTCTTTTAACTCCGGATGAAATCGCCGATACGAGCGAAAAGGAATGGCTGGATTTCTATAAAGAAACCGATCTGCAGTTCACGCAAGCCGAGTGGATGGCTTTTTATCCGCAGAGAGTCGAGCGCTGGAAAAGCGTTCATACTTTCTTTATTTTACGAAAATAGCTTCCGAAATCTCCTGATCACCCGATCAAACCGAATACCATCATTACACCAAAAATGGTCACAAACGCTCCCAGTACAGCGCGGATCGTTACTTTTTCTCCGCGAATTGCCGCCACAGGCAGGATGAAGATCGGGCTGGTAGAAAGCAGGGTCTGTGTGATCCCTGCCGGTGCACCCTGGATCGCCAGCTGCTGCAGCCATAAACTGATATAAGTTCCAATGGCTGTGATCACCAGTGTGATCCATATTTTTTTGCTGTCTGTGGTATGCTGCCATTTTCCCATCGGCTGACGGCTGACCAACAGCCAGATCAGTGTGAAAAGAATGCCTGCTATCAACCGCAGAGCAGCTCCCTGCAGAGAAGTGACCATCCCATCGCTCATACCGGCACGAGAAAGCACCAATCCGGTTGCCTGTCCTAAAGATGCCAGCACTCCCAAAATGATACCTTTTCGCATCAGTTTCGGATCGTGATGTATGGTATCTTGCGGGGTTCGTTCGGAGATGACCCAGGCAACACCGCTGATGGTGATCAGAATGCCTGCCCAGGCAAGTAAATTCAAGCTCTCGCCCAGAAATATCCACGCGATCAGGGCAGCCATGGGAGGAGCCAGGGCAAAAAGAAGCAGTGAACGGCGCGACCCGATATAGCTCAATCCAGCATAATATGCTGTATCACCCAAACCGATACCAACGATCCCACTCAAGAAAAGGATCCAGACATCAGACCAGGGTAGATCATGAAAATTTTCTCGCAGCAGCAATGAGGTTGCCACCATTAAAACACACGCCATCGCCCCCTTGAAGATGTTCAATTCTTTTGGAGGAATGCTGCGAGCGATGGTCTCAAGCATCGATGAAAAGACCGCCCATAAAATAGCAGCGATAATGGCATAACCTCCACCCAACAGCATATTCATTCTTTTAAACCCTCCCAGGTTAATTTAAAATAATGGAGCGAGTATAACACTATCAAATATTAATTGCGAACTCTATTTCTGCACGAATATTTTTATCGCCTGTATGATTTCACCATTGGCAAGATGAACCAGAGCGCTGGCAGTTTTTTCGGTGAAGGTACCGCTGCTCGAATTCGTGATGGCTTGCAGCGGCATTTCGACCATAGCCTCCTTAACTCTCTGGTTTAATCTGGGATTTTCGGTGAAACCGGCATGTTTCCCCAGTTCTTTTTTCAAGATACCGAAGATCGGTTTTCCCAGCAGCTTCCTTTGGAAATCTACCAGGGGTGTATTGAGAGTAATTTTTTCATGTTTCGCAAATTCATTGGATGGCAATGGTTTTCCATATAATCTCTGAAAAGCTGCATGGTTGAATCGGTTGTCGTGGAATTCTATATATTGCTCCAATCTTTCTAGATTCTCCTCCAGTGCTTTTTCTTTTTCACCTTTGATCGTGACCGTCTGTGTCAGGCGCAAATCGCGGGATGATGCTCCCATACTGATCTGGTATTCTCCGGGTGCGGTACTCCATTCCCCTTTCGCCGCATCGTAGAAGGAAAAAACGCGTTTTCCAAGGATAAAAGTCAGATCTTTTTCTTCTCCTGCCTGCAGCGATACTTTTATAAAATCCTTCAACTCCCGCACCGCATGAAAACCGTTCACATCCTTACGTCCAACATAGAGCTGTACAATTTCTTTCCCGGCTCGCTTTCCGATGTTGCGGATGGTGCAGTGAACTTCAACTTCTTCGCCTGCACTGATGCTAATTGGACTGATCTTCATTTTTTCATACGTAAAGCTGGTGTAGCTTAACCCAAATCCAAATGGGAAGCGTACTTCCGCTCCCGCTTTATCATAATACCGGTAACCGACATAGATGCTCTCACGATATTCCACGGTCTTTGGTCCACCGGGAAATGCATGGAATGAAGGATTATCCTCCAACTTCAGGGGAAAAGTCTCTGCCAGTTTTCCGCTGGGATTGACCTTTCCAAACAGCACATCTGCGATAGCGCCGCCGCCAGCCTGCCCGCTCAGGTAAGCTTCTAAAATACCCTGCACCTTATCGACCCATGGTAGTTCTACCGGTGAGCCATTGCTCAATACAACCACGATGTTTGCGTTCACCTTCTTCAATTCCCGCAGCAGGTGATCTTGATTGTCGGGCAGGCGCATATTTTCGCGTTCCATGCCTTCGGTTTCATAACTTTCCGGCAGCCCAAGGAACAGCACCACAACCTGCGCATGGCGGGCAGCTTCGCATGCAGCCTGCTCCATTTTTTCATCAACCAGAGAACTTTCTCTTAAAAAGCCTTGCGCATAAACCAAATTGTTTTTATCTTTGCAGTATTTCAGCATTTCTTCATAGGCGCAATCCAATTGAATGGGATTGATGACCGAGCTGCCGTATCCCTGATAACGAGGATTTCTGGCAAAATCACCGATCACAGCGATCTTCTGGTTTGTTTTCAAAGGCAGAACAGCATTTTCATTTTTCAACAGCACCATACATTCCGCAGCCACTTTTCTGGCAAGCGCATGATGGCGCTTTTCATCGCAGCGAAAACCATCTTTTTTATTCTTGACCCCGGCATTCACCAGCTTCAGCACGCGCTCCACGCTGCGATCGAGGATCTCTTCTTTCAATTCCCCTGCTTGTACCGCGTTAATGATCTTTTCTTCATTTTCAAATTTCCCGCCCGGCATTTCCAGGTCCAGCCCCGCCCGCAAACCCTTCACACGCTGGTTCACAGCTCCCCAATCCGACATGACCAATCCTTGAAAACCCCACTCATCACGTAGGATGCGGGTTAGCAATCGTTCATTCTCGCTGCAGTACTCGCCGTTCAAACGGTTATATGCGCACATCACCGTCCATGGCTGTGCTTCTTTAACAGCCATCTCAAAAGCAGCCAGATAAATTTCTCGTAAAGCACGTTCGTCGATGCACGCATCGATCGCCATACGCCGGAATTCCTGGTTATTGGCTGTAAAATGCTTCAAAGAAGTCCCTATCCCCCTGCTCTGTACTCCCCGAATATGATTAACAGCCATCTGCCCGGCAAGATAAGGATCCTCTGAAAAGTATTCGAAATTTCTGCCGCATAAAGGAGAGCGTTTGATATTGACGCCCGGACCCAGAATGACGCTGACACCTTCCTGCAGGCATTCCTCTGCCAATGCTTCACCGACTTCGAATAGCAGATCGCGATCCCAGCAGCAAGCCAGCGCGGAAGCGGTAGGGAAACAGGTCGCCGGATAACTCGGTACGTAATCCTGCAGAGAATCACTGACGCGTTCCTTTCGCAGACCATGCGGTCCATCCGCCACCATAATGGATGGAATTTCCAATCGTTCTACAGGCTTGGTATGCCAGTCATCTAAGCCAGAACATAATCCTGCTTTTTCAGATACGGTTAATTTCGAGAGCAGCTTTTTTATATCCAACATTCTGATTTCCCTTCCTTTGTTCGTTGAATTACAGGTTTCATTATAAATGAACACGGTCAAGAAATAAAAATAGCATTGGGAAATAAATCAGTTTTGTTTTCTAGTAAACCTGTTGTATTCATTGCTATAATAATTTTAGTGGGAATGATTCTTTACTCATATCTATAAAAATTTCATTGCTCTTTCCTATTTCTACAATTTTTCAAGAAGTTGATAATTGTTCAAAGAGGAGTAATTGCATGAATATTTTTAAAAAGAAAAAAACGGAAAAAAACTCCCAAAAAACAAGTACGGCGGTTCCCGAATATCTTTTCCTGGTTTTTAGAAATAAAGAAGTATCCGGTGATCGAAAGGTATTTGCAGATAACGTAGCCAGAACCTTGTTTCCACAATACCTTGGAAAAGGAATATCCCTGACAATACTCGATGTCGATATGAACATGCCCGCTCATATTGATGGAGGAAAACCAAGCAGCTATCCATATGCCATGATGCGTTTGATCTTGGTCATGGAACGATTCGGAATGGGAGAATTTGAACCGGGAAAAAAGCACAACCTCGCCTGGTCAAACTACGATGATGCTCAGGGAGGACGTGGCATTATTTATGTGGTTTTTCCCTGGAAAGATTAATCCTTTTTAGAATCGTACACTTTCTAATTCTGTTTTTGGGTAGATCCGTGCCGGTGCCGGTGGCATGGCATTGTAAACCCATTCCACATCCAGGACACCGCATTTCACTCCACCTACCGGTTGTATACCCTGGTAGGTTCCGCGTGTGATCACATCTTCCATGTCAAAGCTCATCCCCATCATAGATACCTGTGCGCCCTGCGGAATGGCTCGGATCTCTTCTCCATAAGCACCCAGAGCAAAGATAAGATGACCTGCATCCAGCGCTTGAAGCTGTATTACCGGAATAACCTTTGGAAAACCATCCTCATCAATATAGCTCAGGAATTTTAGATTGTCCACTTTATTCAACAGAGCCTGCCCCCAGGAGTTTAAAGCATCTGCCTGTCTGTCCTTCTTACCCAGAGTGCGTGCCAGCATGGTTGCCACCGCAGCACTGATCACCTTCCCCATTGGAAGCGGCTGCCTGCCATGCAGTTCTACCAGATCCATGTAATACACCGTATGGATCCCGAAGTAAGCATTGTAGCGGAACATGTTCATATTATTGTAATTATCATATTCCGGTCCATCTTTTCGTTTTTCGCGATAGATCGCTTTCCCTCTCCATACCTCTTTCCCGAGGCTCATGATCAGAAACCCTGTTTTTGGATTCTCAAGGATATATCTCTTGCTGAATCCCTCGGTAAACTGCCCCCAGGTTACGACCCGTGGAGAACAGGGTTGAATTGTAGAAAGAAGAGTCAGATGTGGAAGTCCTTCCGGAGATACGGTTCCAAGCGCACATACTTTCAATTCCACGTTGAGATCACGGATATCCTCTTGCGTGAATTCTTGATCAGATCGTTGTTGTCGAGTAATCATCTCTAGTCCTTTTGTTCTTCTACACGGGCTGATCCCGTTACATATACATGCTGTGGATTATGGAAGATTTGGCTTGCCCAATCCAGACAGGCATCCAGGTCTTCACGACTCATCAAGGGTTCATCAGAATATTTCCACTGCATGCCGAGCCTTGCATATTTATCACGGCACAGGTTATTGAAAGCGCATAACTCCCAACGCTCGATAAACCCTGCCAGATGTTCGTTGAGGTAAGTTGCGATGGCTTGAAGATTCTCTTTATTAGCCGTAGCACCGGGTATCAGGGGCGTGCGGATCCAGAGAGAAAAGTCATACTGTTTCTCTTTCATTGTTTCTGCCAGCCATAACAGGTTTTCAAGGATCTTCTCGTTCCTGGCTCCCGTTAATTCCTGATGTAGATCGGCATCGATCAATTTAATGTCATATAAAACCAGATCGATAAAAGGCAGGATCATCTCAAGATTCGCCCGTGGAACCAGACCGCATGTATCCAGAGCTGTATGGATTCCCCGCTCCTTGAGGATTTTTGCCAGAGCAGCCACAAATTCCGGCTGCAGTGCCGGTTCTCCGCCTGAGAAAGTCACCCCGCCATCCGACTGCACGAAAAATGCACTGTCCTTGAATAATTCCGTGCTTAATTCTTCCAGGGTGATCTGTTTGCCAAGCATTTCCAGCGCATTCGTTGGGCAGGCTTCCACGCATCTCCCGCACAGGATGCACCGTTCGATATTGATGTGGCGGTCGTTATTCTTCATCGTTATACAACCGCCGGGGCAGGAAAGCACACACGTCTTACAGCCGATACAAAGGTGAGAAAGCCATTGAATATGCGGTTTCGTTGAGATGCTCTCTGGATTATGACACCATGCACAATGCAGACTGCAGCCCTTGAAAAAGACTGTTGTTCGAATGCCAGGACCATCTTCTGTAGATAAACGCTGTAAGTGCAGATAGTTAGCCGTTAGAGTGTTGGTTTCTATCATCGCTGTTCTCTCCTAGAATTGATGTGTTTCTCGTGCAATGATCTCATCTTGGAGTTCTTTACCGATACTGGTGAAATATGCATTATATCCTGTCACCCGTACCAGCAGATGCTTGTAATTCTCGGGATGCTTCTGCGCATCCCGCAGTGTATCAGCATCGATCATATTGATCTGCAGGGCTGATCCTCCATTCTCAATATATCCTCGTAAAAATCCCTTGAATTTTTCACGATGTTCCGCATCCCGTACCAGTGATGGGTTGAAGGTCATAGTGTGACTGCCGCCGTTGGGAAGGCAGTTGAAATATTCTTCCCAATCTCCTTTACCGTCTGCGGCTTTTCCGCCAAGTGCTTTGCCCACCGAATTAACATTGGCGGTTGGTCCCTTGGTATCAGCACCGTTGGAGGGACACAGCGCGTTGGAAAGGAATTTTCCTTTCGCTCTGCCATCCGGGCTGGCTGCCAGTAGATTGCTGTCTGCCACCCAGTAGTTCCAGCTTAACATACCGGGTCTGAACTGCCGTCCGGTTGATATTGTTTTATATTTCCATGTTTCTTCTGTCCACACATCCATTACCGCTTTAGCCATCCGGTCTCCGGCATCATCATCGCGACCATATTTCGGAGCTCTATTCAGTGCACGTGCTTGCAGTACTTCATGCCCCACCCAGTTGTCTTTCAATGCCTGCAGCAGTTCAGCCATACTGCATATCTTCTCATCAAAAACCAGATATTTCACTGCCAGCAAAGAGTCTACCGTGGTCGCATAGGTGACCGCTTCGATGGTGACAAAGTTCAACTGTGCCCCACCCTGCGTTACATCCCTGCCGCTTTCCGCGCAGCCGCGAATCAAGCATGAAAGGTATGGTGTAGGAGAATACTTTGCCCGATTGGATTCGGTCATTTCGTAAAGGTTCACAATACGCTTCACGATAGACTGCGTCTGACACACATACGCATTCCAGAACTCTTCCCAGTTCTTGAATTGGGTAACATCACCGGTATCCGCTCCCCAGCGCTGCATCTTTTCTATTTTCCCGGTCATACTGTCCACATAAGGATTCAGATCATATCCACCGGTCATAGTTAATTCAACGGCTTTCAGTAAATTAAGGTTTGCATCCACCGTGCCCGAACGATCATTGCCAACCATCGTGTTTTCCAGGCAGCCCACCGGTGCATAATCGAACACATTCTTTTCATTGATAAGGTTTTCCACCCCGGCTCGTTTGGCTTCCAGCATCATACCTGCCATAGAGCGTTCATCGAAATTGAGCAGAAATGGTGCTCCCTGACTGCCGGCGATCATATCTACCACGATATCCAGCAGTTTTTCGGGGCTGCTGCGGTGCAAACGAACGTTGGGTTTCGGTTCCAGAATGGGCGACATTTCATCGATCACTTCCAAAATAGCATAAGTGAGATCGTTGGTCATATCTTTTCCATCCGCTCCCATACCAGAAATGGTGAACAGCTGCCCGTACCCTGCGGTAATGCCCTGATTGCCACCGGTGCGGATCATACCGTCGTACGCCGTATTGGCATGCACCCAGAAGCATTTCATGATCTCCTTGCAGTATTCACGATCCATGCCATTTTCAATGGATTGCTGCCAGTAAGGGAACAGCAGTTGATCCAGCCGCCCAAACGAAACACCCGGACCTGGATAGCACTCATCACTCATCACCAGCATATGGGTCAGCCATAACGACTGCATAGCTTCCCAGAACGTGCGTGCCGGTTCCCAGGGAACTCTATCCAGATTGGATGCCATCTGCTCCAGTTCCGCTTTTCTCTCTTTATCTTTTTCCTGCCCTGCCTGCTTTCGGCAGGCTTTGGCATATTCCGCTGCCAGATCGCGCGCTAATGTAGCTGCAGTCAGCATGGCGCGTAATTGAGCACCTTTTTCACCCTTCTTCTCAACCGCCGAAAGAGCATCATAGAACTGCTTGATCTCTCGATAGATCCCTTTCCAGCCTTCTTTTAAAACTCGCTCATAATCGGGGATGATATGCCCGCTGGTTGCGCCGGTGTTCCCGTATCCATGATTGTGAAACCACAATAAAGCCCGGCGTGCACCGTTTTTGCCAAAGATGTTCTTTGCATACTCTTTAGCTTCTTTTTCGGTCAGGCAGGTAGAGGTCATCACATTGAACCGAGCACCGGCGATCAGGTCACCCGGTAAAAGCTCCTTGGGAAGATATTTCACCATCACTTCTTTTAAAAACCACGCCCGTCGTTCGGCAATGGACCACTTCCAGAAATCCTTATGCAGAACCACCGGACGGGCATTTTGCTTGAAGGAAGAGCGAAAGGTTTGGAAAAAGCCAAATGTCTCCGGCACAATATGAAAACTGGCTTCCTGGTATTGAAAATCCCATGGGGTGCCGGTCGTCCAGGATGTATATTCATTGTTCCAGGAGCGGTTTATTCCCTGAAAATAAAAATCCCGCAGCCACTTCACGCGCGGTGACAGGTTGTGGGGTTCCTTGATAGCTATCTTCTCAACTGCTTTCGCGATTGTACTCATTTTTCCTCCATTTCACTTTGTTTTGAATACAAAATCCGGGCGATGATCTCTTCACCATTCCGTAATAAGGTCTCCATCACTGCGCTGGCTGTCTCGGGTTCCTTCCGGATGATTGCTTCTACGATCTTTTCATGCAGTTCAAGGACATAATGCATTTCACTGGTTTTATAAACACTTTCGTAGAATTTTCCGGCAAGGTTCTTGTGCACCCCCTTTAATGAATTCAAGATCATCGGGTACATCTGGTTTCCAGAAGCCAGTGCGATCTCCAGGTGGAACTGAAAATCATAATCACATAATGCAGCTGCAGATTGCTGTTCCGCGTTTTTTCCGATGTACAGCAGGTCATGGAACTGCCCTGCCTGCTTTGGATCACAGTTTTTCGCCGCCAGAACCGCCGTCTCACGTTCGATCAACAAACGCCCCTGAATCAAACTGCGGAACAGGTCGGGATTGAGATCTCCTTCCTCATATTCCAGCAATGTATTCATCAAGGACATGGAGCTTTCCCGCCGATAATCGCTTACATATACACCCCTGCGCGCTTCGATATGCACCAGCCCTCTGGCATTGAGTTCTACGATAGATTCATGCAGCACCGGGCGGCTTACCCCCAGCATCTTAGCCAGATCCCGTTCCGAGGGAAGCCTTTCCCCTATCAAGAACATGCCTGAAAGGATAGCCTCCTGCAGTTTCTGAATACAGGCTTTTTTCAAACTGATTGTTTCGATCTGTTCGATCAATACCATTTTCCCTCAAAATCTGGTAAAACCACCAGCCAATAAGCACATCATATAAAAATCAAAAGTCAAAGTCAATAGGATAAATGTCACCCCTGCGAAAAAGTGCAGGGGTTCAGGATATAGTCTGTTTTTACTATTTTGCGAAAAACTTACTCTTCAGTCTTCTCTGGTCGCTTCCAGCATGTCCCAGTCAATATTGGCTGAACCTGTTTTAAAATACATAAGATGCCCATTTATCATGGCTGCTTCATAATTCATCAGGTAGGGTTCAGCCTGGTCAAAAGTGCTTTTCATGATCTCCACCACAATATCAGGTTGAAGCTCCCCGATGGAATATTTGTAATTGAACTTCACGTGCCCGGGACGCAGGTCATCCCAATCAGCATCGAAAGGAACCTGAATGCCTCCATGCGCCACAACCGGATCGCTTTTCCCGAAAAGGTCGACACATTCTCGATGAGAGAAGTAGCAGACATTCCCGGCTGCCACGGTTGCCACGGTGGCATCTGCTGTGGTCATCCGCTCGATGAAAACTGCATCTTCGGTTTCTCTTTCAGTTCCCGATTTATAAACCGAGGGCTGCAGCAGCAGGAAATAACGCAGGCTGTTTTCAGCGGGATCGCTTAAGTTGGAAATGGGATTGCCGTTGTCGATCAAACGATTCCACATCAGCATACTGAAAAGAATGAAAATGGCAAAGAAAGCAGTGCCTATCTTTGATAGAACGCTCTTGATATCAGGCATCCATTTGGAAAACTTTTGCCTGAGCCACGCATACCATTCAAAACACGCCATACTGAAGAGCAGCAGAAAAACGGGCATCCCCAGCGAGATGAAGCGGTTGCTCCCACCCCGGTGCTCCCAGGCATCCCCGCCCACATAAATGCTATACGCAACCTGTGCTAAAAATATCAGCATCAGGAACACTGTTTTCTTATCTTTCTTGAATAAGAAGATCGTAAAAGGGACTGCCATCAACGGCAGGAAAAAACCCTTGGAAAACTCGACGAAAACAAGCCAGCCCCTGCGAAGCCGTGACCATAACGGCCAGCCTTCTACTTTTAAGTAATATGTATTGGGCAGCCATTCGCCGTAGTACAGTTTTCTAAAGAGAGTCTGACCTCCTAAAAACGCTACCAGAACGATCAAGCCTTCCCAGAAATGCTGTTTCCGGTTCTGCTTATCAAATAGAAAAAGGAATCCCCAAACGGTAATATAAGTTACCGCGGCATCCACACGGATCAGTGTGGCAAAGCCCATGAGCAGATACAGCCAGCGGGAATATTTTCCTGTATCCAGCACCTGCAGCGCTAGCAGCACCACTGCATTGATCCATAAAAGCAAAATACTCACTTCCAGACCGATCAAAGACCAGTTGATCAGAGGATAATAGAACGCCGTGATAAAAACCGCCAACAGCATCACTTTATCTTGATTCCCGGTCACATTCAAAGCGATCTTGCGCAGTACGATCAGGCTGCTTAATAAAAAGAGTGCTCCGCAGATCTGAATAGGCAGACTCATCCAGTTTTCCGCGATCGGAAGCAGGTGAAATCCTGCCATGAAAACCACCCACAGCGGATTGGTATATCCCTCTACCCTCGCTTCTCCGGCATTCCATACCAGCCCGTAGCCCTGTGCTAAATTCCTGGCATAGGTCATGGAGATCATAGCGTCATCAAAAAGCGCAGAATAAGTATTCCCATCTATAACAAAGAGTGTTTTATAAATGAATACCCCGCAGTAAATAAGAAATAAGAGAAGAATTAGATAAAAAAGTATTCCGACTGTCTTTTTCTGGTCACTTTTCAATACCGGCATGAAATTTATAAATTCCTTTTTGTGATGACTGGTTTCAATAATTAAAAGATTATAGCATTTTCTTTTTCGTTCTCTTTTTTTTAACATTCCATGATCCAAGTCTCCCTGGAATTATTAATACAGGTTTAATATTAAGCAGAGAAAACCACTTTATAATAACCGCGTAGATAGAAGAGAAAGAAATCGGAGGTAAAACCCATGTATTTCGGCAGTTATGGTCTTTATTTATTGATCTCGTTGCCCGCTCTAATTTTGGGGCTTTGGGCGCAGGCAAAAGTACAGGGTGCCTATAAAAAATATTCACAGGTCCGCACCGCTAATGGGATGACCGGTGCAGATGTCGCCCGCCATATTCTGGATTCCAACGGTCTTTCGGATGTGGAGATCAAACAAACCGGCGGCACATTGAGCGATAACTATGACCCGCGCAAAAGAACTTTGAACCTGAGTCAGGGTGTATTTCAGGGCAACAGCATCGCTGCCGCGGGCATCGCCGCCCACGAATCAGGACATGCCCTTCAACATAAAGAATCCTACGGTCCGCTCAAGATCCGCTCTTTTATGATCCCAACGGTTCAACTGGGCAGCTGGCTTGGTCCTGTTTTATTCTTCATCGGATATTTCTTCTCGAACTACAACCTGGCTTTGATCGGTGTGATCCTTTTCGCGGGAATCGCAATTTTCTCTATTGTTACCATTCCTGTTGAAATAGATGCTTCCAAGCGTGCGAAAACCGTTCTTGCCGGTCAGGGTATTCTCTATGGTGGGGAAATGGAAGGCGTGAACAAGGTACTGGATGCCGCCGCATGGACATATGTAGCTGCCGCTGTTCAGGCAATTTCAACAGTGCTGTACTATGTTCTTCTGCTGGGCGGGAGAAGCAGCCGCCGCAGATAAACTTTGCTAAAAATGAAAAACCTCTTGTCGTTGAACAAGAGGTTTTTTGTATTCATATCTACCTACGATGCCGGTAGAGAACGTTTCAGTTCATCCAACATGGTCAAAGCTCTGGCAGCTCCTTCGGCAGTACAGGTGGTCGGATTATCCACCAGATATGCGGGAATACCCAATTCTTTGGTCAGGTAGCGTTCGACGCCGCGCAGCTGCGTCCCACCACCGCATAGAGCAACACCGCGGTCCATGATATCTGAGATCAATTCAGGGGGTGTCTTTTCAAGCGTTTTACGCACCAGCTTGGTGACCGACTGCAGTCCTTCTTGAACCGCTTCGACGATATCCTGTGTGCGCAGGGTAATGGAGCGCGGCAGTCCGGTCACCAGGTCCTGCCCCTGCACTTCCATCTCACCCTCCTCGATCCCTTCCACCGCGGCGCCGATGCGCATTTTGACGATCTCCGCGCTGAAACGGGAGAGAATGACTCCGTATGTTTTTCGAACGTGATCGATGATATCCATATCTAATTTATTTCCACCGCCGCGTTCGATCTCGGCGGAGATAATGCTGTTCATTGCCAGCACACCTACCTGATTGGTACCACCGCCCAGACAGATGACCATGTTCCCGGATGGCGGACCAATGGGCAGATCTACTCCCAGCGCTGCAGCCAGCGGGGCTTCAATGAGCATAACTTCTCTACCGCCCGCGCCAAGCCCGGCTTCATGCACCGCCCGGCGCTCCACGCTGGTGATGCCGTACGGTACGGTCAGCATAAGGCTCGGACGGAATAGAAGCATAGATCCTACAATTTTGCGGATCTGATATTTCAAGAAATTTTCGGTGATCTCATATTCGGCGATCACCCCATTCTGGATCGGGTAATACACCTCTATGGAGTCGGGCACTCTACCGGTCATATCTTTTGCAGCCTGTCCAACCTCGATCATCTTCCATTCATCGATCAACACAGATACTGCGGTGGGTTCGTGCAGTAAAACCTGCCCGTTTTCCACGATCACGGTATTTGCCGTACCCAGGTCTATTCCTAATCCTCTACCGAAATTTGCCATACAAATTACCTCAACGTAATCTCAAACGCTGAATTCTAACATACTGCAGCCGCTATGCGGTGAAATACTGCAGTGCCAGGCGCAGCCGTTCTTCCAGTGTATCCGCTGTATCTTTAGGGATAGCTGCAACTGCTTTCTGCGCCTCATTCAACGAATATCCCAATCGAACTAATGCCTGTAAAACATCCGTATCGGTATCCGGGATCCCCTCCAACCCCGCTTCTTCCAATAAGGGTGCAATTTTATCTTTCAACATCAACACGATCTTTTTGGCTGTCTTTTCTCCCACTCCGGGAACCCGGCTGAATACCGCATCCTGTTCTTTCATTACCGCCCGTTGGATCGATTCTGCGCTGAGAGACGAGAGCAGAGTTAACCCAAGTTTTGGACCAATCCCGCTGACGCTCAATATCTGCACAAAGAGATCTCGCTCCTCGATCTTTTCAAAGCCATACAGGAACATGCCGTCTTCGCGGGTGATCTGGTGGGTAAACAGGCTGATATGCTCTCCTACCACCGCACTGCTGCAGGCTGACTTAGTGCAGGAAACCTTAAATCCGATACCGCTGGTTGTTTCTACAACCAGATAGGTTTCATTTTTTAGCGTGATGGTTCCTTTTATCGAAGCGATCATACTTTCCTTACCGGATGGTGCTGGCTGAATATTTCATACAGCAGCACCGCAGTGGCATTTGCCAGGTTCAAAGAATCTACCGTGCCGATCATGGGAATGGTTACCAGCGCAGTGCAGATATCCTCTAATTCTTGCGGCAGCCCTTTCTGCTCGCTTCCCATCAACAGCAGCATATTCTCTTCATAATTATATCCGCGATAATCAGGAACCGATCCACAAACCGCTCCAATTACATCCACGGCATGATGTTTTTTCCATCCTATGAAGGACGGGATGGCTGCTAGGTAAAGCTCCAGCGTAAAAATCGCGCCCATACTGGCACGCACGCTGGTGGGATGAAACGCGTCCGTTCCTTCCCCGATCAGGATGATCCCCTTCCCGCCCACCGCATCCAGAGTGCGCAGGATCGTTCCGAGATTTCCCGGGTCCTGTACTCCTTCCAATCCTACCCATAAACCGGAGAGCGAAGTATCTTGCTGCAGTTCTTTACTGCTTTCATGGACCACTGCACAGATTCCCTGCGGTCCTTCTTTCAGGCTGATGCTTTCGAAAACCGGACGGCTCACTTCCAGCAGTGTTATCCCCATCTCTTCCCCCCTGCTTATGAGTTCCTTTCCAAATTCACTTTCTAAAAGCTCTATGCAGTACACCAATTTTTCTACCGGCGCGTTATTTTCCAGCGCGCTGGTGATTGCCCGCAGTCCTTCCACGTAAAACAAACCGCTCTGCTTGCGATATTTTCGCTGGCTTAGTTTACGGATCTCTTTGATCTGTGAATTGGATGTACTGGTGATCATTTTCTCAATCAAGGGTTTTCAATTTTGCGCTGTGGGCATGACAGATGGCAACTGCCAGGGCATCCGCCGCGTCATCAGGCTTGGGGATCTCACGCATGCAGAGCAGCGCTTTTACCATCAGCTGCACCTGTCGTTTTTCTGCCATTCCATAACCGGTCACTGCCAGTTTAATATCCATCGGGTTGTACTCGTACACCGGTATGGGAATCTGTGCCAGAGCCAGCAGGATCACACCGCGCGCCTGTCCCACGTTGAGCGCGGTGCGAACATTTTTCTGGAAATACAATTTCTCTACTGCTGCACAATCCGGAGAAAAGGTTTGCAGTTTCTCGGTTAATAATTCATACAATATCTTCAAACGCCGGTCGGCATCCATTCCGCTGGGAGTACGGATCACTCCATGCTCCACAACATGCAGGGTTTTATCAGGATATTCTTCAAGAACTCCATATCCGGTAATGGCGGTCCCCGGATCGATGCCGATCACGATCATGGATCATTCTTCTTCCATGGCAGCCAGTGCTTCATCATTGACCGCCAGATTGGATGAAACTTCCTGTACATCATCCAGGTCTTCCAATTCTTCGATCAAATGCATGATCTTGATGGTCTTATCGGTATCCAGAGCAATTTCCTGCTTGGGAACCATACGCATCTCAGCTTCATCGATCTCGATCTCGGCATTCTTCAGCGCGTCATTGAGTGTTTTGAACGCATCCACCGGCGCAAAGATCTCGATGTATTTTTCTTCATCCTGGGTGATATCGTTCGCGCCGCCTTCGAGTGCCAGTTCGAAAACTTTATCGAAATCAACACCCTCTCCCTCGATGCCAAAATAGGCAATGCGGTTGAACTGCCATGAAACCGAACCCACTTCGCCCATGCTTCCGCCGGCTCTGGTGAGTAAATGGCGGATCTCCGAAACGGTGCGGTTGCGATTTTCGGTCAGGCATGCGACCATGAGCGCAATACCGTTGGGGGCATAGCCTTCGTAGGTGATCTGCTCGATCACTACGCCGTCTTTATCTTCACCGGTTCCGCGCCTGATCGCCCGATCGATATTATCTTTGGGCATGTTCAGAGCACGGGCGCGATCAACAGCAATACGCAGCCGGAAATTTCCTTCCGGATCGCCGCCTCCTTCTCGCGTTGCGATGACAATTTCACGGGTTAAGCGGGTGAACACCTGCCCGCGTTTTGCATCCGCAGCACCTTTCTTTCTCTTGATCGTAGACCACTTTGAGTGACCTGACATGTTCTTTTCTCCTTTTTAATCCAGATAAAACCATTATTCCATGGGAATTTTAATTATAGCATTTTGGACCCGGGGAAATCCCTGCCCTGCTTATGGATACTGTTCTAAGGTGGAGGGATGCTTGATTGAGAAGTTACGGAATTGCGCAGAACTCCGATCCCCTCGATCTCAGATTCAAGCACATCTCCTTCTTTTAACTCACTTACTCCTGATGGTGTTCCTGTAAGAATCATATCCCCCGGATCAAGCGTCATTATCGAAGAGACAAACGCAATCAATTGCGGAATGCTGAATACCATTTCTTTGGTAGAAGACATCTGGCGCATTTCGCCATTCACACGGCAGGTCACCAGCACATCCGAGGTATCCAGCTCTGTTTCGATCACCGGTCCGATGGGGCAGAAAGTGTCAAAGCCTTTGGCGCGCGTCCATTGGTTATCGCGCTGCTGCAGATCACGCGCGGTGACATCATTTGCAATGGTGTACCCGAGCACATGCTGCAGCGCCTGCTGCGCTCGAATCCAGCGTCCGCCTTTTCCGATCACCACCGCTAACTCCACTTCATGTTCCACGTGTTGTGACTGGGGCGGAAGCTGGATCGTATCACCCGGTCCGATCACACTGCTGAGTGGTTTTATAAAAATAATGGGGATCTCCGGAATTTCAACAGCCTGCTCCTGAGCGTGCAGAGGATAATTTCTTCCAACCGCGATGATCTTGCCCGGTAGAATTGGAGGAAGCAGCTTGACCTTATCCAGGTCGTGTTCCAATTCCAGGCGGCGGTAAAGACCCAGCGGTGAAGCGCTGAGAGGACCCACCCTGCCCTCTGCTTCCCAGCCAAAGCGGGGTTCTTGATTGGCGATTTGGTAGCGTATGATGCGCATAAGTGTTTGCCTAATTATATCTGGCTTTTCTTTTCAACGCGACTTCAAAACCACCCTACGCAAGATAGGCTCCTTCATGGTAAAATCTTTTCACTTGGGCGGGTAGCTCAGTTGGTCAGAGCGCATCTCTTACACAGATGAGGTCGCAGGTTCGAGCCCTGTTCCGCCCACCTCAATCCCCATCGATACATTAAATCTCATAGAGACTGAAATCTAGCTAATAAATCGGAATATATTCCAGCGATTTATTTACTTTTCCAATGACAGAAAAAATCAGATAAAAGATCATATGATTTCTTATTCTTCTCTAAAAATTTTTAATCTATTTATTTCCCATATATTCCACCTTCCATCGTATCTTAGGTTTTATTCCCGCAATGGCAGGAAGCAAATGGTTTAAAAGCTGTTCGGCTGTCATTCTAAATTGCTTGCCCTTCGTCGATACTTTTATCCAACCTTTTTCATCTTTATAGTAAACTTCGGTAAAGTTCTTAGTACCTATGAAAATCCTATAATTATCATTGGATAGGTTCACTCTTTCATCTCCTTTTTCCCATATATACATCAATCATTCGTCATCTTGACCTGCTGTTAAAATAAAAATCAGGTAACCAGAGTTAGCATCTGTTACTTTAATATACATGAACCTGAGATAACTATCTATTGAAAAACAGGTCAAGATGCAGTCTCCAGTTCGGTTTATTAGAGCGCATCTCATACACAGATTAGGTCGCAGGTTCGAATCTTGTATCGCCCACCAAAGACAATATTCCCCTCTTTTTTATAAAATCCTGAATAATCTATATAACTTGTTTTAATATTTCATTTACCCTATAGTAATACTACAAACAGTTTGCAAGGAGCATATTATGATCATCTATGTTGAAGGTGGAAATGAGAACCGACCGGCTCTAAAGAAACTGAGCGACGAACTTTATGGAAGATTGTATGCATCCAGGGGGATTAATAACTTTTACTACGGCTTTACACCCTACACCGTTGGATATGAAAGGGAATACTGCACTATTACCTTTGAAGATAAATTAGACCAGGGAACGCGCGCCCTGCTGGCATTTATTGAGATTGTCGAAAACCGCTTCAAGATAATCCGTATCGAAGACGAAGATGAGGACAAGGAAAAAGAAGCCATCGCCCAATGGGAAGAAGACCATACACAAAAACCTATACCCCAAAAAGTAAGCCTGCCCATTGTCATTATTCGAGCGCCAACCAATAAAGATCCTTTCGAAGAGATAACACATGGGATCTACGGCAAGATCAACCGCTATAGATTGAAAGACGAAAGTGAGCGCTTGATCATCACGAATAACTACACCAAAGAAGGCATCGCGGAAGCGCGAGCGAAATTTCATGAGGTAAGTTTGGAAGAATACAAGAAGATATGCGGCGATTTCGGAGCGCCTGAAAATCCCAAAGACGCGCTGTGAATCCATAGAACTCAGCATTTCAGGAAAAACGCCTCAGAGCTGTTCGACAATAAGTTTTTCTGTTGAAGCATTTTATGGTTAAGAATTATTAACTCAAATGATTAAGGAGGCGTATTTTGTCTACAATTGATGAAACTAAAGAAATGAAAGCCAAAGCGCTGCGGCAGTTGATCAAGGGTCTGGATACGGACGATAAAAAACAGAAAGTTCTTTTTATAAATTTGCTTGGCAATACGGTTGCATTGGGAGTAAAGGTAGATGCGGAGCAGGAAGCCATCGAAGCTCTGGAGAATGAAACGTAAAATAAGAATGGAAAAATAAAAAGAGCCGCGAAAAAAGCTTTAGAGAAGATCAAAGAGACAAAAAGAAATTCCCCCAATCCTTTAGATATGTTCAGCGGCGGGGTCGGTTTTACTTCGAAAAAATAAGACTTTATCGAAGATCAGGTTAAAATACACTCTCAAATCCTGTTGGTCAGAGCGCATCTTTTTATAAGTTAAATCTCAGGGTCAAGCCCTGTTCCGCCCACAATAAAACCTTTCTTCCCTATTCTTATAAAATTTCTTGCATGTATTTTAATAAACTGATCAAGAGGATTCTAAAATAGATTCTTTAAAGATACAAAGATATCTACCACCACATTTTATGGTTTTAATAATTCTTCGAAATCTATATTCTTTCTACCCAATCCGTTATAGCTTTTTAACTTTTACCAACGTGCCACTTAATATAAGTCCTACCCTATTACCGGAAAATTCAGTGTAATCTAAATCTGCAGCAACAATTGCATTAGCATCTTTTTCTATTGCCTTGACTTTTAATGCTTCAATAGCCTGTTTCTTCGCTTCACCTAATTTTGATTCAAAACCAGCTGATCTCAATCCAAATGCATCTGAAACTTCACCAGAGAACTCGCTGAATAGTCCGGTTCCAATAACAATCTCCACACTATCTATTCCTAAATACTCCACAATGCGATAACCCTCAATATTTGGTGTCATGGTGAGGATGAATTTATTTAATTTCTGTTTTACAATTGGTTGTGCATCATCATAGCAGTAGTACTTTCCATCCAATTTATAATATGAGCCTGTAATTTTATCTTCACTTTCTGGCACTTTTCCACAAATAACACACTTAAATAAATCAAGATAACACGAATCGCAAAGGAAATTTCCATCTTCAAATTCATGCATTTTTTCTACAGATAATAGACCAATTTTCTTGTTGCAATTACTGCACACTCTTTTTCCTTGAGCCAAAGTACCCTCCTTATAATTAGAAACCCTCTTTTCTTTAGTATAGATCGAAAAATCCTAATTTAATTAGAAATAATAATCTATCGAAATACATGTCTGGTTAAGTTTTCTAACTTAGCCTATCAGATCTTATTATTTATAGCTGAGGTTGCAAGTTTAAACCCCATATCACTTATTATGAATAAACTATTGAATTTGCCAAAATTTTTTGTTTGACTGCTTAATAATTAAATCGAATAGTGTGCTCATTCTGTTAACAGTATATCCATAAGCAAATCCATTAATTTTCTCATCTCGATATCTATCAATATCAACCATTATTCCTTCTCGTAATGCTTTAATATCTTGAAGAGTCGCCATGATTGAATCCAAAACATCTACCTCCATTTCTAAACTCAACAATTCAATTAAAAAAGTAATATTTTTTTCTAAGTCATAATTAATTGATTCAAATTTTATATAATCAAAATCCACCATCTTAGCATTTGTTTTGTTTTTTAGAAATAGTTTTTTCATTTTTTCAGTATGGTCTTCTAAGTCAGATCTATCACTCATACGAATTGTCAATTCAATTGGATAATCCATTACATCTGAAAATAATGATTGTAATGACATTGTGTAATCGTTATAAAATTTTGTTATCATTTGATACATTCTTTTATATATTGGTTTTTTCTTATTTTTTTCAACATTTCTGCTGATTACTTCCACAATACCATAAGTAAAAAAAAGTTCGACTGCAACGAAAAATAAGTTTTTACATATTTCGGAACAACCCAAGGCAAGAACTTCTCCTTTCCAGAATAGAAATATTAATAACAATAGTGATATAAAAAATATTATTTTCAAATTTACTTTCCTTCAAATTTTTGCATCAATTAATATAATATCATCTTGTTAACTTCAATTTTTCAATATATCATTCAATATCCAATACCATAAAGGACGCTAAAATTGTTTGATATTCATCCCAATATTCCCCTCTGGCAGCCTGATCCACGTATCTGTAGCGGATATTGTATAACTCCTCATTTACAATAAAAATAGTCATTACCGCATTGACCCCTTCATAGCTGTAATCGAATTGGAGCGCGGGGTGATCCGCCACCTGCACGGTGGTCAGGTTCTGCGCCAGCTCATTCAATAGATCATTGGAATTCATATACTCTTCCACACTGGTAACGCCTTCAGGCAAAGGATCGCGGAAGATCATGAATTCCGCTCCCTGCTCCAGCACCGGGTAGCCTTCTGACATGCGGTAATCGGGGCTGGTGAAGATCAATTCCATGATCTCACCATTCCGCACCATCACCTCATGGCTCCAGCCAATGGGATAGTTCAAAGTATACAAATTCTCCGGATGGGTGAACTGCCAGGTGGTCAGCGGCGTTTCACTAGGCTGCGGGGCAGCGGTTGGCAAGACTTCCACAGCGGTGCAGGCTCCTACCAGCAAAATAAAAAATAATGCAAACGCTGTACAAATACATTTACGCATGGCTATCTCCTGTTTCTTATGTACTATTCTAGCATTCAAACTTTGCGGATCCTCTTGATAGAAAATTGCTTTGTATTGAAAAGCAGTCAGGTTTTTATAAAATAGATATAAGGTGTAGAAGGAGGAAATTGATGATAGAGCAAAGCGCCACAAAGGCTATCGATAAGATCGAGAACCTGTTATGGTCTCGATTCATGTTCGGATTATCCCTTTTCTTTATTGATGTGAACGATGGAAGTACCAGTGTATTTGGAATTGATATCAAGATCGACTTGCTGCGTATCATTGGACCACTGCTGATCATCTTCATCACATTTGCGGTAGTTTCACTGGCTTATAAATTAAAAAGGCTCCTGCTCCTTGATATCAAGAATAGTAGATCAATCCTCATCAACTATCCGTTTTCAGATTTTCTCAGGCTGCGCCCGCAGATTGACGTGCAGTTTTCGATGGACTTCTTGTTCTGGCTGCTCCTGACTTTGATACGCGATATCGTACCGGTTTTCGCTACCGTATTCTTGCTCAACAACCTTTTCCATGATCAATCGAATGGACTGGTGAATATTTCCTTTGTCTTGCTGGAGCTCTATTTCATTGTCCGCTACTGGATGATCATCGATAAGGGTATCTATACGAAGATCATGGAAAAAAGAGTGAAGATTTAATTTTCAGGGATGATTTCCAAATTCGAAATTTTCAATACAATTATTTATAGTACTGCTGCTCTTCACTAAAGCCGAATATTCAACTAAATCTTATTATTTTTGGAGGGTACTATGGCTGCTGTAGAGAAATGCGATTTCTGCCATGAACAGGTTTATATCCGTCAGGGAGGGCTCACCATGATGATGGGCGGTGGAGACGATTTTATGGAAACCCTGCGCCAGATGAGCAAGCGTAAATTCATCTGCCCCTCCTGCGGTTCAGTCTTTTGTCTGGAGTGCGGAAATAAAAAAGGACACGAACTCGGTACCGGCAGCACGCACTGCCCCAAATGCGGGACAAAGGTACTGTAAATAAGGATCCAAATAAGAAGACTTATTTGAATTTTTATTATCATATTTAGAGATTAATTATCTCGACTTATCTTTACTCAGAAGGAAAATTCTTTTTGAGATGTTTTTCCAATTCTTCATAAAAAGTCTTGATGATCGTTTCAACTACGCCTTTTCTGGCGCCGAACATCAATTTCTGCCCTACCGCATCCAATGGGTATGCAAGAATAGAAACATTGGTTGACTCTTTCCCCTCATCCGTGAACTGGATCTCCAGTTTGCTGCGGTCACCCAGATAATCTCCAAAGAGCTTTTTATCCATCTGGGCATGCAGAATTCCCTTTTCTTCATCTTCTTTCAGTATCTTTCCGCCCATAGAAGCAACAGTTACTTTGGCTGCCTGAAAAACCTGATCCACGGGATAAGGAATCGTTTTACTTGACGTTTGTTCGTACGGCATTTTATTCCTCTTTAATAATGACTTTCTTTAATAATTGCGCTACATCCGTTCGAGCCGGCATCTGTGTACCCGGCAAACCTGCTGCTGCCGAACCGGCAGCCATCCCCCACGCAAACGCTTCCTGCAAAGGTTCTTTCCTGCTCAAGCAGTAGACGGTTGCTGCCAGCATGGCATCCCCCGCCCCGATGGGATTCTTTTCTTCGATCTCGGGAGGAATTCCTTCCCATATATGCGTTCCATTGCTGCAGATCGCTTTTTCCTTTCCTCCTGAGAGGATGATATTTTTCACACCAGCAGCATGCAGTTCCCCTATCATCTCCTCAATATCCATATTTCTTTTTCCGCCATCCATTTCACTGACCTGGATGAGTTCTTCTACATTCGGTTTGATCAGGAAAGGTGCTGCCCGGCAGCCCAGTTTGAAAGCTTCTCCGCTCGAATCCAGCACCGCTCTCCCCTTTTCCCTTTGGATCAGGGTGATCATATGTGCATAGATATCCAGTTCGACGCCGGGCGGCAGGCTGCCCGCCAGTATCCACCAGTCATCCGGTTGGACTAATGACTCTATTAAATGAAGCAGAGTTTCTATTTCTACATCTGATACGTGTGGACCCGGCTCGTTTACCTTGAAATACCCTGCTGCATGATCACTCACGATACTGATATTGGTTCTTGTTTCACCGCCAATCCACGTAAAATTCGTGGCGATCCCGCCTTTCTCTAATCCTTTGCTTAATATTTCTCCCGTATGCCCGCCCACCAGTCCCAGCGCGGTGCAGTTTGCTCCCCAGGCTGTCAGCAGCCTGGCTATATTGAATCCCTTCCCACCGTAATCTTCTTTTACTGCGGCAGCTCGCATGACGGTATTGAGTGATAGTTCCACCACGCGGTATTCTTTATCCAAAGCAGGATTCAGTGTTACGGTATAGATCATTGCGCCGGTTCCTCCAAAGATGGCGCCTTCCGTGAAAACAGCCATCCGAGAACTGCCCCGCTGACTGTAGTCTCCACGATCACCAACGGTTTCCCATAGAGATCATAGGCATATCTGCGAACTGCCAGTGCAAGCAAAAAGAGCAAAAATGTCGCAAAGGATATGAGAAATTCTTTCACGATGATCTTGAAAGGGAATTTCTTTTTCCACGTGCGCATGATAACCGTCACTGCAGCGGCAAACGCAGCCAGTTCAAGCACAATGCTGAAATCCGGCACTTCTGCAGGCTGGTAGAAAACGCCGTAGTAAAGACCCAGCAGCGCGCCGATGAAGATACTGCTGCTCTTTTTCTTAGTGCTGTTTGCCGTCTTCTGCCCGCTCATTTTGTATTCTCCATCCAGAATCTATCGATCAGAGCCTGTTCGGCTTCTATCGTCCATAGATCGTTTTCGCCCATTTTTCTGCCGATTTCCGGGTAGCGCTCTCTCAATTCCTGCAAACTCATCAGCGGCAGATCGAGGATCTGCGGGAAAATAACGATCTTGCCGGCATAAGTTCCTTGCATCAATGCATCGATCCCATCTCTCGCAGCGTTCATTCCACCCACTGCTGCCACTGAGCGGTTTGTATTTAACTCACCTTTTAGGGTTTTCTGCAGCACTACTTCCTGATCGCTCAACTTTGAACCGGATGTTCCTGTCAACTGCTGACTGCCCAGGAAAACCGGATTCATGTCCGCCTCGATAAAAGTGCCGTTGGGCACGCCCGCAAAGAGCATCAGCATTCCATCCTCTTTGAGTACCTGCGCTGTTTCCTGCATCAATGCAGCGATCGGCACGCACACCACCGCATCATCCACCGTTTTTTCTCCTGAAACCTCATAAATAAGATCAGAGAGCGATTTTCTTGATGCCTGCGGATTGAAGATCTTGAATACTTTTCCATTCTTTTTTACCAGCGGAGTGATCACTCGTTCCAGCACATCCGCCCGCTCCTGTTTGACCTCGGTAGCGATGATCATCGATGGACCATCCGTTTTTTCAATGGCTCGCTGCACATGCATCTGCCCCATCGGTCCACCCGCTCCGACAAAAAGAGCTGTGCCCCCTTTTCGCAGCTCACAGCGGTTTCTTCTTTCTCCATAGGCAGCGGAAATATCCGTTTCACTGGTCCCCACGTAAGCAGTGTAATGATAGTGAATGCGCCCGGCATCGATGAGTGAATTTCCATCCAGCTTTTCTTTCCCGACAATATTCAACACTCCTCGGAACGCGATCAATTTTGCCGCTTCGCCTACGAATTTCCCGGAAGTCGGAGACAGTAAAATGATGTCATCAAATCCCTGCCCTCCGGTTGTTTTCCTTGAAAAACCTTCCAGATCTTGAAGGGCATCCTCTCCGGTTTCGATCACCTGCGTTTCTTCAGGCATCTTTTCCTGAATGAGGTTTTTTACCTGTGTTGAAACGTTGGTTAAATAGATCGTTTTTGGTGCATCCAGCTTTCTGCTGAATGTGTACATGGTTTGATCTTCCCGATTCCCCACGATCCACATGATCCCCCCTTTTTTAGGGACCAACCGTCTGCGCTGGGTATAAGCGGCATCCACACAAGCCCAGGGTTCGGTGAGCGCTGCTTCGGCGTATCCAAGCTTTTTGTTAACGGGAATGGTATAAGCGCCCCCATCCGCATGCAGGATCTCATCTCCGATCAGATGGTACTGGATCAATCCTCCCGAGATGGTGTATCCATACGCCGTATTGCGCTGATTGATATAGATATCAGGCTGGATCACCAGCCTTTGCCCGGTCTGGAATTGATCTTCAAGGTGCTTTCCAACCTGGATGACGGTCAGAGAAACCTCATGCCCAACCCGGGTTGGTTCAACCGATAGATCGCGCCCATATAACTTGGGGTGATTGCCTCCCAGCTTGATCAGTTTCACATCGGAATAGCAGAGCCCTACCGCATCAACCCGAACAAGCAGCTGGTCATCATTGGGCGGCTGCACCGTAAAAGATTCAGGTTTTCCATCCTTCCCGATGCTATCAACTCCGGCGCCGCATAAGTTCCAGGCTAGAGTCGTTTCTGGTATGCGAGAATCATTCTGATACTCTTGAAATTTTGGATCTGACATTTTTATCATCTCTTTATTTTCATCTTTTGAAAGCTATATCCGTAATAGCCGATCGAACAGAATCCATCAGCCATTATGAAAATTTCTCTCAATGTTTTTTACGCATTCATTCTTTCAACAATCCATTCTCGATATAGGCTTTGAGAGCCTCAGATGCAGCATCTTCATCATCTCCGTCAATTTCGATGCAGATGTAAGCGCCGCTTTCTACTCCCAGCGTTAAGATCGAGATCAAGCTTTTCGCATTGGCTTTTTTCCCCTGATAGAATATTGAGATTTGAGCAGAATATGGTTTGGCAATATTCACCAGGTTTTTTGCCGGACGTGCATGTAATCCACTTGGATTAGTAAGATGTATATTCAATTTTTTCATGAGATACCTGTAGCAGCCGGTTCACTGATCCTGCTTGGAACCGGAGAATCATCGATTTTATTTATTGAGATAATCCAAAATTACATTCACATCTGTTGTGGTTCTTAATTTTTCTGCAATGCTTTCATCGTCGATAGCTTCAGCCAGGTTCGCCAGAACAGATACGTGCTCATCGCGAAGTGCTGCGATTCCGATGACCAGATATACCAGTTCATCTTCTTCCCACTTCACGCCCGCAGGGATCTGTAAAACAGCAATACCCGTGTTGAAAATATCATTGCGGTTATCAAATTGACCATGAGGGATCGCAACGCCATTGCCTAAATAGGTTGACATGATCTCTTCCCTCTTCAACATGCCTTCTATATAATTTTGGGATACATAGCCTCCATCCACCAACAACTTTCCGCATTGGTTAATCGCATCCAGTTTATCTTTCACTTTTACATTCAAACGGATGCTCTCTTGTGAGAGGATATCCATCTCTACTCCACATTACTGATGATCTCACCTTTTTTCTTAAAGGCATCGATCACCATATCAAAGATAGGATCGTTAAAGAACTGTTCAAAATACAAAACAACTGCCTGAGGGGCTTTTTTGCTTGCTACTTTCATCAATCCTCTATGAACGATCAGGAGTTTTGCATCCGATGGGATCTCATGTGTGGCTACATGCGTAACCTCAACCCCCTCGATTTTTTCTTTTTTAAACCGCTTTCGCAGCGCATTCACGCTCATCAGGCTCGAACCCATACCTGCCTCGCATGCGATATAGATCTTTTTCACTTCCGATGTATGAATTGTTTTTGCCATTCTATACTTCCATTTCTAAATTGAGAAAAGGTTCCAAGGCTTCCAGGTTTGAAACCTTTTCTCGTCCTACTTGTTTCAGGAATACATTCCCTGATGCTTTATTCTTCTTTTTCTTCTTCGCGTATCGGATTCACACGCAGGATAAACGAACCCACCAGGAATGAGACAACAGCGCCGATCAATACACCCAGCAGCACATTGAAGTGCTGTCCCTTGGGGATTACTGCCAGGTAAGCAAAGATCGACCCAGGAGATGGGGTAGCAACCAAACCGGCATTGGTGATCGTGAACCACAGATCAGCGCAGAAACCGCCTGCGATCACCGACAGAAGCATGATAGGATGAGCCAATACATAGGGGAAATAAATCTCGTGAATTCCACCAAGAAAGTGTATAATCATTGCGCCCGGTGCTGACTCTTTTAACCTGCCTTTACCAGCTACGTAATAGGCTACAAGGAGCCCAAGGCCGGGCCCTGGATTTGTTTCCAACAAGAAGTGAATGGCTTTCCCCGTCTTTTCGACTGCTGCAACTCCCAGAGGAGCAAGCACGCCGTGATTCAATGCGTTGTTCATGAATAAGATCTTTGCAGGTTCAATAATGAGAGAAGCCAGCGGCAGCAGCTTTGCATTGATCAACGCATCCACAATGCCACCAAACCAATTGCTTACAGCTTCGACAACAGGACCGATCAGTACATTCCCCAGAAGAACCAGTAATAATCCTAAGATGCCTGCAGTAAAGTTGTTGATGAGCATTTCGAAACCGACAGGAATCTTATCTTCGAGTACATCATCAATTTTTTTGATCAGCCAGCCACCCAAAGGACCCATGACCATGCCGCCCAGGAACATAGGAATACTTGATCCAACAACCACACCCATGGTCGCAATGGCGCCAACAACGCCGCCTCTTGTTCCATGCACCATTTTTCCACCTGTATAACCGATCAGGATCGGCAGCAGGTAGTTAAGAATTGGGCTGACATTTTCCGCAAACATTTCATTTGGAGTCCAACCGGTGGTAATAAAAAATGCGGTGAGTAATCCCCAGGCAATGAACGCGCCCATATTGGGGATGATCATCCCAGCCATGTAACCCCCTAGTCTCTGAATTTTTTCTTTCATTTTTGTCTCCTTTTTATATTTTTTGAGATCATTGTGATCTCCTTTTTATATTGTCAGTGCTGTCGGTCACTGGCATATAAACCAAGTTTCACCCTAAAAATGCCGTAATGGCATCAATGTCGCTTGGGGAAAGTTGGGGCGATACTTGAATAACAGGCTTTTTTTTGCCGATCTCTTCAGATAACGGCATCAGCGTAATGATCAGATCTGCACTTGCTATGCGTTCCTCATCCAGCTCGCGAAAAGAAACCACCGTGAGTTTTCCCAGATGTGGGAATCTCGTTCTTAAACGAGCAGTCAGCAGCTGCGCGGTTGCCATTCCGCTGGGACAAACCAGCAGTACATTATTAAATTGATATGAGCGTAGACGAATATGAGCCGCCCTGATAAATGCCACCAGCATCAATTTATCTTCTTCCTCTAATTGAATGCCTGTGCGTTTAAAAATAATGTCGACCAGCTGGTCGGCTAGATCAAAGTCGCTGTCAAATCTGGCATCCGTCGCGATCTCAACAGTAGCTCTTGGGAACCAGAGATGATAAATATGCTGGTTGAGAATGGGGATCAAATAATTGATGATCCCATCCCGCAGGGTTGGGTCTTCACGCAGTCCTTCGATCTCATAGAAAGAATTGATGGCATCCAGCAGTTCGTTGAAGAGAGTTTTATATTCACCAGTTTTATCAAGGTCACCCTTCCAATTCTCAAGAACCGGGGAAGAGAGAATATGCATTACCACGTAAGCGATATCACCCCGCTGCCAGTTCTCAAACATGGTTGGATCAAGGTTTCTGACAATTCTCTCAGCCGCTTTCCATTCCTGCATTCCGGTGAATTCTTTGAATTCCTGATCGCTTATCTGGATATGAATTCCCATTTTGATACGGGCAAGCAGTATGGAAAAAACCAGCGCAAGGTACAGCACAGCCTCATCGGTAAAGCGTCCGCCAAGAGAATCTTCAATGAAGATCACCTTGTTGAAGATCTTTTTCATATTGAACAGGCATAAAAAGTCATTTACTTCCCCGATCAGAGGGGTGTTTTGCACATCATCCACCAGTGTAAATATCAATCCCTTCTGATAAGAGACTTTAAAAACAGAGGGACAGAAAGGGCATTTTCCCCAGATCAGGGCAAGTAGAGCTTGCTGGCGCAGCTTTTCAGATTCTTTGATCGCAATGCCGTAGTTCTGCTTTCTTTCAATGTAGATTCCCCAGATGCTCAACCATCGCTCTACCTGATCAAGATCATTCACCACTGTCGAGCGGGAGATTTTCAGATTCAAACTGATCTGTGTGAGCAGGATCGGCTCTTTCTTGATCAAGAGTTGAAAGCAGATCAACTGCTGCCGCTGTTCCGGAGTAAGGATCAGTTGTACTCTCTCGTTCTTCTCTAGTTCTTCTATTAGAATTGTTTGCTGTTGGGGTTTGCAATCCACCTTTACACCCAGTCCGGGAGTCGTCTGCAGAATTACATTATTTCTATTGAGCCAGCTTTTTACCCCCTTCATACTGTAATTTACCTGCCGGGGAGTCAATTGGATCTTTTTGGCTAAGTCGCAGGTTCGAATGGGTTTGTTGGTTTTCAACAAGACCTTTAAGATATCACGTTGACGGGTGGTTAAGGGAACCATATTGTTTATTTTCAATTTATTGCATTAGTCTATATTTGTTATTATATAGAACGAAATATGAAATATTTCGTCCAATAAATACTGCTTTTCGCATGAACGTTATTACAAATTCAGTTTATTTAGTTTAGGAATTGACTTTAACAGCCAAAATCTTGATATCAATCCCCATTGAGATTATAAATTACAGAAATTTCTATGATATTCTTCAATACCCCACAGTACCTGCATTTATATCCTATCAAATGACTTTTTCAACAACCGGTGAGTTTTGAGCGTTACCCTGATGAATTTGACCACATGATTAATCGGGTGAATATGACTTTTTTCATCGCCATAAATTGTCCTTATGGGAACCCATTTCATCTTATAGCGATGGAAGATACATTTTGTGATCATCTCCACTTCGAATTCATACCCCTGTTCATTGGATTCATTCAAAACCTGTATTAACCGGCGGCTGACCAGACGGTAGCCGGATTGATTATCCGGAATGTTCTCCCGTGCCGCCCATGAAAATATCCATGCTCCAATCATATTGCTGAACCGGCGGATTGGCGGCATAAGAGAAAAATCTCTCTTCCCGATGATCAGATCAGGTGATTTTTTCTTGAAAGCTTTTATGAAATCTGGAATCTCATCCGCATCATGCTGTCCGTCTGCGTCAAGTGTGATCACAAATCCGTACCCTTCTGACAGCGCTTTTTGAAAGCCTGCCTGCAGGGCATTCCCTTTTCCTTGATTTTCCTTGATCTTCAAGAGCATTGCTCCTGCTTGACGGGCAGAGGCGGCAGTTTGATCGGTCGACCCATCATCGATCACCAGAACAGGTAAGAATTTTTTCGCTTTCTGGACCACATCCTTAATATTGTGGTCGGCGTTGTATGCCGGAATTAGCACCAATCCACGATCATTATTCATGGATTCCTTTTCGATCATCTCTTTTTCAATCCCTTCTGAAGTGGAGAGAACCACTGCGGGCTGCTTTTTTCTTGCCTTTCTATTGAAAAAGATAAAAACAGCAGCAACAAGAATGATCGTGATGACCCATAAAACGATCTGGATACCGCCATAAGCTTTTTGAATTCCCGCAGCGAAATAAAATCCGATCGTGATAAAGATCGCGGATTTGAGCATCTCACCCAGCAGCCAGAGAAACATCCAGCGCCGTTTGGGAATTCGATTCATCCCAACTGCTATGAGCGTTGGGATGGGCAGTCCAATAGAAAATTTCGAAAGGAAAATCATACGCGGAGCCTGTTCTTGTATGCTATTTCTCAGCCGCTCCACATCCTCAGCCTTCACCCCGAACTTCGGACCGATCCGATTCAACCATTCGACCTTTCCAAAACGCCCTAACCCATACCAGCCTAAATCGGCGATCAGGTTTCCGACAACCACCGAGAGATATGCAGGAATGGGATGCAGTGTACCCATAGAAATGCCGGCACCTGTTGCCAGGATCGTGATAGGACCTTCCACGAGAGCTGCCAGACCGATGGCGAAATATGGAAGGATACTGCTGCCGGATAGTTGAGCTAGTAAGTAGTTGATCATCACGATTAATCTATTCATGGTTAAACTGTGCCTTTATTGTAGAAAAAACGCCCTTTCTCCAAATCACCCGCTGGTACCATTTATCGGGTAACTGCAGGATGATTCTTTGTCTGGATATTTCCGTCTCAGGTAGAATTCAAAATATCCGTTTTTCAGTCAAAATAATGTGATGCAAAATGGATTTTCTATAACTCTGGGTTTAAAAGGGAAGAACAGGATGAATAAAAAGAAAAAACTGATCATTACCGGTATTGTTCTCATTATTTGTATTGCTGTCTACCTTGCCGCAGATCGATACCTGATCAGGCATGTCGAGATCGCGGATGTTAATGCGTATTCAAGCACCGTCGCAGGTGCTTCCAACGGTGAATCCATTCTGACAGATTCACAAACAGAATTCGTGAATTCTACTGCAGGTCAGGAGGATAATGCAACTATTCCTGTCATATATGATGATTGGAATTATCAAAGCTCGACTGTTTCGATATCGATCACGGAATATTCATCCGGTAGTGGAAATAATGCCCTAACTTATTTCGTCGCTGATGTAGCGGTCTCAGACGCAGCCCAGCTAATGAATGCTTTCGCGGATAACCAGTTTGGTAGAAATATCATTGCCTATACCTCAGAAATTGCAGGAACGAATAATGCCATCATTGCCATTAATGGAGATTATTATGGTTTTCGTGATGATGGGATCATCATCCGCAACGGCATTATCTATCGAGATGAACCTGCCCGTATTGGATTGGCATTCTATTTAGATGGATCGATGAAGGTCTATGATGAAACTCAAACCACAGCAGAAGAACTGCTGGCAGATGGGGTGTGGAATACCCTCTCGTTTGGACCGGCATTGGTGGATGATGGACTGGTCGTTGATAATCTCTCTACAATAGAAATTGATACCAACTTTGGCAACCACCCCATTCAAGGAAATCAGCCGCGAACGGGGGTGGGTATCATTGATGAAAACCATTTCATTTTTATCGTGGTCGATGGTCGCAGCAAAGGATATAGCATGGGCGTTACGCTGAATGAATTCGCCGAAATGTTCAAAGAGCTGGGATGCACGGAAGCTTACAATCTCGATGGCGGAGGTTCTTCAACCATGTATTTCATGGGCAGAGTTGTCAATAATCCCCTCGGTAAGAATAAAGAAAGAGGAACCAGCGACATTCTCTATATCGGGGAATGAATTTAGATCTTCATTTTAGTTGTTAACCATAAAAGCCAGGAAGTCACGCTTATTTCCTTTTCTGTACAAATGAACAGCAGACATCAATATTGTTTTTCCTATCTGTTCTTTTCATATCCATTGAGATAGAATTCTGTTTATTCATGGAATTTCAGAATATCTCATAAAATGAATAGCAAAAAGTCTAAAATTATCCATTACCAATCTTTCCTTTTTATTGTTTTACTGCTTCCTTTTAGTATTAATCTTCATCGCTCAATAGATGGTATGGATCTGATCTATATACCCGGCGGGGAATCATGGGAAGGATCGGGGGAATGGGACCATGAATATAAAGAAGATGAAACGCCTGAACATAAAGTCACCCTTAGTACGTTTTATATTGACCGTACCGAAGTGACCAACAGCATGTATGCAAAATGTGTTAGTGCAGGCGCCTGCGGTATTCCGAGCAGCATTGAAGTGAATCCTCGATTTTACGACCCACAATTTGCAAACTATCCTATCGTCTATGTAACGTGGCAGAGTGCTATGGAGTACTGCTCATGGATTGGTGGACGTTTACCCACTGAAGCTGAATGGGAGAAAGCAGCGCGTGGAACAAGCAGAAGGAAGTATCCATGGAAAGAAGGATATCCTTCAGCAGCGAATGTTAATGCAGCCAATACGGTTGGAGATACAACGCCGGTTGGCTCTTATTTATTAGGGGAAAGTTATTATGGTGTTCTGGATATGGCAGGGAATGTACGCGAATGGATTTATGATTGGTATAGTTCTACTTATTTCACCGAGGATTCCTATGTAAACCCTGTTGGACCGGATTCAGGAGTTGCAAAAGTTCTGAAAGGTGGTTCATATTTTGATAACTATGAACATACACGGGTCGCCGATCGGCTTTTTCACGATCCAAATTCAATAGGAATAAACCGCGGTTTTCGTTGTGTTATTCCAACAGATTATATTAGTTATGAATATTAATATAACCAATCAGGAGCATTAAAACTATATTATAATTGTTTCCACTAATCTTCTTGATTACGCGGTATAAAATCCTCGAAATGCGTGCTGCATTTCTTTCAAAAACCTGTGACGAGATTCGTCACAGGTTTTTTATTAAAAAGCAATTCATAACCTTGCTTAACATTCTACAATTTTTGTAAATATGCTACACTCTTGGTATTGGGAAGAAAGTAAGATTTGCCAGCATGGAAGTTGAAATTAATTTACTGCACACAAAATTCTATTTGCCCAAAGCCCGTGAGCACCTTGTTCATCGGTCCCGTCTCACCCATTTATTAGAGGATGATATACAGGATAGGATCGTATTGATCTCAGCACCAGCCGGGTATGGAAAGACCAGCCTTCTGGCTGATTGGCTGCAGGAATTTCAACACCCAATCGCATGGCTGACACTGGATGAAAACGATGATGATCCTGCCCGTTTTATGGATTATTTCATTCATTCTTTCTATGATCGGGGGTACACTCATTTACAGAACTTGCTTGAAGAAAAGAAAGAATCATTTTCCGGAAACCTTCGCCAAAACCTGGATATCCTTTTGAATTGTCTTCTTTCTTCATCAGAGAATATCATCATGATCATGGATGATTACCACCTCATCCACTCTAACGCAATACATAATCTGATAAATTACCTGGTTGAAAATCTCCCTGATAATGCTCATATGATCCTCTCAACACGTGCCGACCCTCCTCTTTATTTACCGAATTGGCGTGTGCGTGGTTATCTATCAGAAATTCGCCGGGCTGATCTATGTTTCACGATGAAAGAATCGACGGAATTCTTCAATAATAATCTTGGCTCGCTTTTTAAAAAGAAAAGCATTCGTGAGCTTACAAATAAGACCGAGGGCTGGATTGCCGGAATGCAGCTGGCTGCTTCTGCTATAAAGACACTGCATGACGAATACAGCATTGACCTTTTCATTGAATCTTTTAAAGGAACAAACCGTTATATTCTGGACTATTTGCTGGAAGAAGCATTGAAAAACCAGCCCGATGATATACGTGAGTTTTTATTGTATACATCACTGCTTGATCATTTTTGTGCTTCTCTCTGTGATCATATTCTTCATAAAGATAACAGCCAAGAAATGCTTGATTTTCTGGACAGAAATAATCTATTCATCGTCCCACTAGACAATCAAAGGATATGGTACCGTTATCACAATCTATTCGCAGATCTTTTACAAAGCCAGTTATCAAAGGTTGATCCCAAAAAGATTAAAGCAGTCCACAGTCAAGCCAATAAATGGTTCGAACAGCACGGTGATTTTAATTCAGCCATTGAACACAGCTACTCTGCCGGTGATCCGGAGAACGCCGCACGTCTGATTCAACTGCAGGCAACCCACATTCTCAACCATGGTGAATTCACAACTTATACAAAATGGATAGAACGACTTCCAAAGTCAATCCTTTGTTCAAACAACCGATTGTGCACCTACTACGCGATCGCGATCATCTTGATCGGGAATCCCTTTCAAGAGATCCAGACCGTTCTTGATATCTTGAAAAAGGCTAAGAATAAGAATCCGATCAATTATGCACTGATCCAATCTTTGATTGCAACATTACAGGGGAAAATCCAGGAAGCGTCCATACATCTGAAAACTATCAAGGAAAATCCTCCTGTCCATGACGAATTTTTAATGGGTACCTACGACCTGCTGCAGTCTCTCATCTTTACCGGTGGGATTCAGAACACCAGCACCCAGCTTCGAAGAACATACAATCGTGCAAAAAAAAGCGGCAATCTCGTTATTGCCATCACAGCCCTTTCTTACCTTGGAGACCTCTATAAATATCAGGGGAAATTACAGGAAGCACTCTCGATCTACCAAGAAGCGCTTGATCTATCAAGCATTGATGATAAAGAATTTCTGGCTGTCGGAAGTATGGCTTTACTCGGTATTGGAGAAATTGCTTATAAAAGAAATCAGCTGGATGAGGCTGAAAAATATCTCAAAAAAGGATTTGACCTGACCGTACAGTGGGAAATCAGCCACTTCTTTGGTCTTTCGACAACATTAGCACGCGTACTCATTGCCAAGGGAAATGTAAGAGAAGCTGTTGAATCTATGCATCGGGCTGAAAATTTGGCAGAGAAATTTGATATGACAGATGTAGATGATTTTGTCGTCGCCTGCCGTATCGCCCAAATAAAATTATTAATGGGTAATCTTGAAGAAGTGGCAGATTGGGAGAACCATATAGAGCTGCCCAATATTGACCTTGGGCTTGGACAAAATCTGGATTCTTTCTCAATATTCTTTTCACCGGTTCGTGAATTACACGCCCTAACCCGTGCCTGGACTTTCTTATATCAGGGCAAAATTAATGAGGCAATTGCTGATCTGTCCATCATGTTCAAATACGCTGATTTCTATCATCTGGATGATCTTGGTATTCAATATGCTGTTTTGCTAGCCGTCGCATATGATAAAAGCGGTAATCGAAAAGAAGCCATGCAGTATTTGAAAGTTGCGTTGAATAAAGCCGTACTTGAAGATCAAGTTCAAGTATTCCTGGAACAGGGAAATGATATTCTAAACCTTTTATATGATGCTGCTCACAAAAATATTCAGGCTGAATTCACAGGAAAGATCCTTTCATTATTTCCACAGCTAAAAAACGAAGAAAAGGAAGATGACCTTCTCCATTGGAATGATGAGATCATTGAACCGTTAAGTGAACGTGAATTGGAAATTCTTACGCTGATATCTCAGGGGTTTTCCAACCAGCAGATTGCTCTAAAACTACACCTCTCGCTCTCAACCGTGAAAGTGCATACATACAATACTTATCGCAAATTGAATGTACACAGCCGCGTTCAAGCAGTTTCTAAAGCAAATATCCTCAAAATATTACCCACTTCGACAAAATAATACCTGACTAATACCTTCTTCCGTTGTAACTAATACTACCCATGCAATATCCTGAGAATGAATCGCATAGGAGTATGCCTGAGATGGAAGAATTGAAAGATTATTATCAGATCTATATTCAGGGTCGCCTTGGTCAGAATTGGGCGGATTCTTTGCAATCATTTCACATTCAGTACAAAGAAAATGGAGTCACTATTCTTACCGGTCCAATTGTCGATCAGGCAGCTTTACGGGGATTGTTAGATCATTTATTCGACCTTAATCTTGTCATTCTCTCATTCAGGCGTTTAGGGTTTCATCCCGAACAAGTATTGTTGTCATATGCATGTAATTAGGATGTCTGAGAGGAGTTGAGAACAATGAACAAAAAATTATTGAAAATGGGCGTAAATTTCCTGGGAAACCATGGATTATCTATTGCCTCGAAACCATGGATCAAGAACTATGCCATCAAAAAAGCTCTGAAAGCATCAGAGGAAGGCTATCAGTCAAACCTGGAGCAGCAAAGATTTTCTCCCGGAGAATGTGAAGACCGCTATGCTACTTCTCAGGCGATCATCGGATCAGCGGATCGTCTTTTAAGCAACCCCAATAATATATCACCCACTTATGTGAAAAAACTGGCTGATATCATGATCAAGAGCGTCGTCATGGAGAATGGCGACATTCCGACACAGCAGGCATTCAAAGCACTGCATGGGCGTCGACCGCCAGGTTTCATGGTAATTAGCCCAACTAAAGCCTGCAACTTAAAATGTAAAGGCTGTTATGCCAGTTCTTCTGCGGCGTCCCTGGAAAAACTGAGCTGGGATACTTTCGATCGAATCCTTACAGAAAGCCATGATATTTTTGGAAACCGCTTTGTAGTCATCAGTGGTGGAGAACCCTTTGCTTATAAAGACAAAGTGAATGGAGAAACAAAAGATCTGCTTGATATGGTAGCCAAACATGATGATATGTTTTTCATGTCTTATACCAACAGCTTACTTATCAACGAGGAAAAAGCTGCCCGCATGGCTGAACTAGGAAATATTTCTCCTGCTATTTCTGTTGAGGGCTGGCGCGAAAAAACAGATGATCGCCGGGGAACAGGTACATTTGACGGAATTCTTGCTTCGATGGAAAGACTGCGCAGGCACGGTGTTCCATTCGGTATTTCGCTGACTGCTACCACAAATAATTGTGAGGAACTCTTTTCTGATGAGTTCATGGACTATTTCTTCCGTGAGCAGCAGGCACTTTATGGGTGGGTTTTCCATTACATGCCGATCGGACGCTCTTTTACATTGGATCTAATGCCGACCATTCAACAACGGCAGTGGATGTGGAAGCGCACCTGGGAATTGATCAAGGATAAGAAGTACTTCCTGGCTGACTTCTGGAACCATGGAACACTGGTGGATGGCTGTCTGGCAGGCGGTCGCAGCAGCGGCGGCGGATACATGTATATCAACTGGGACGGTAAAGTCATGCCCTGTGTCTTTGTGCCCTATTCACCGGTAAATATCAATGATATTTACAAGGAAAATAAAACCATCGCCGATGCATGGGAAGAATCGTTCTTTGAACGCATCCGCGAGTGGCAGGCAAAGTATCTGAAAGGAAACGGTCATCGTGGAAACCTCCTGGCTCCCTGCTTCATCCGCGACCATCAAGATGTAATGCGGCAGATCATCGCCGACACCGAACCGGATCCGGAGAACGAACCAGCACGTGAAGCGCTGCTGGATGAGGACTATCGAAAAGGCATGATCGAGTATGGGAAAGCCTATCAGAAATTGAGCGAACCGATCTGGGAAAGCCAGTACCTGAAGATCAAAAAGACATCAGAGAAAGATGCGATGAAATAGGCAAGGTTTTCAATTGAGTCGGCGCTGATTCATGTCAGTACGTTGCAGAAAAGGGCTTTTCTCTACCAAAGCCCTTTTCTTGTTTTATAATCCTGATTAAAACAAAGAAGAATAGAGTAAAGAAAAATGAATCAAAAAGAGAGAGAGCTTTCAAACGGTGTTTTATTCACCGATCTTTATCAACTTACCATGGCACAGATCTACTTCCGCAATGGAATGCAGAAAACCCAGGCACAGTTCGATTACTATTTCCGCAGCTACCCTGATTATGGGTCCCACCAGGCAGGATACTGCATCAACGCCGGTCTGGAGTGGTTTATTGACTGGGTGAAAGACGCTCGTTTTGGGGAAGCAGAAATTTCTTATTTATCCGGTTTAAAGAATGCGAAAGAAAGTCCCCTTTTCGCCAGAGACTTTTTAGATTGGCTTGGTTCTGACCTGCCCTTCTCACAGATCACTATGCGTGCAGTTCCTGAAGGACGTGTGATCCATCCGAATGTTCCCATTGCAGTGATCGAAGGACCGATCATCCAGGCTCAATTGATCGAATCGTCACTTCTCAACCATCTCAACTACCAGACGCTCATAGCGACAAAAGCATCCCGTATCCATGAAAGCTGTCATGGGAAAATGGTCATGGAATTTGGACTACGCCGTGCTCAGGAAAAAGCAGCCAATGCGGGTGCGCGGGCAGCCATTATCGGGGGCGCAGACAGCACATCCAACGTAGGCATCAGCAGCAATCTGGGAATTCAACCCAGCGGCACCCATGCACACAGCATGATCCAGGCTTTTATCGCACTTGGCGGAACAGAACTGGATGCTTTTCGAGCGTATGCAGCAGAATATCCCGATAACTGTATTCTCCTGGTCGATACCATCAGCACTCTTGAAAGTGGTGTTCCCAATGCGATCAAAGTCTTCGAAGAATTGAAAGCACAGGGGCATAAACCAATTGGCATCCGCCTTGATTCGGGTGATCTGGCATATCTCAGTATTCAGGTCGCTAAAATGCTGGATGATGCCGGTTTTGAAGATACTTACATCGTTCTCTCCAATCAATTAGATGAACTGCTGATATGGCAGATCATCACCCAGATACGAGAAGAAGCGGGGCGCTACGGGGTTAATGCAGATACCCTGATCGATCGCCTTTCTTATGGTGTGGGGACCAGAATGATCACTTCCGCAGGCGACCCTGCTTTGGACGGCGTTTACAAACTGGTTTCCATCAAAGATGGGAAGAATTGGAATCCGGCTATGAAGATCTCTGAGTCACCAATCAAGACACTCAACCCCGGCAAAAAACGGGTCTGGCGTCTCTATGACCTCAGAGAAAAGGCAATTGCCGATATGGTCGCTTTAGATGAAGAAGAACCTCAAAAATCAGAAGAGATCCATCTGCATCATCCTTTCGATCAGACTAAATCCCGCATACTGTCAGCCTCCCAATTATCCAGAGTCGAACCTCTGCTCGAAGATATATTGGTGGATGGAAAGTTGGTTTATGATCTTCCTACTCTACAGGAAATCAGGAATAGACGAGAAAAGGATATGCAGGACCTCTACCCCGGTGTGAAACGCCTGGTGATGCCGCACACATACCACGTTTCACTTTCCCAGAAATTATGGGATTTGAAACATGATCTGATCATTCGCACAAAAAATGGAGATCACTAGATTGGATTAAAGAATAATCCTCCCTGAGTCAGGGAGGATTTTTTTATTCTTTATCCCGGTAGATCACGTCTTCTATCCATTCTTGAGATTGCACCGGATCGACGGTTTTCTTTTTGTTTTGTTTAAATTTATTATGCAGGAAAGTGAGAAACGAGGGATCTTTTTTCTCAGATTTACCCTGCATCTCATTTTTCTCTAACTTTGCACCCGGTCCGGCATTCTTCGCTGGAATACGTATTCCATCAGGCGCAGAATTTCCTACAATATTATCTTCTTGATAATCATTCTTAAGAAGAACAGGATGATCGTTTGTGTTCTTTGCCGTTTCTTGAAGAACAGCTTCTGTTTGAATGGTTTCCTGTTTAACAGCTTGCGTGGGCAAGAACCGGGACTGCAGTTCTTCCAGGGTCCCTATAAACCAGTTGAGGTCAACCGAACCCTTGATGCCCGGAATACGTCCTTTATCTGAATACTGCCAGAAATCCCAGGCACTCCATGGATAAACAGAGCCCGGCCATTGGCTTGTATAGCGTGCCATCCAGAAGGGATATTCCAGCGCCCAGTCGACATCGGTTATCTTTTCATATGTTAAATAAGGACGCCAGAAACCGCCGCTTGTATAAATGATCGGTTTCCTTCCGGTGATCGATGCAACGGTTTCTACAAAGCTTTTCACTTTCCGTACCAGCTTTGATCCTTTGCATCCCGCCACTTCAAGATCCATCACCAGAGGAAGACTGTCGACAGTACCTACCAGCTTGCAGAATTCTTCAGCTTGATTGACCGGATCGATATGAGTTCGGAAGAAATGATAAGCACCCCAGTAAATACCATTTTCCTCGGCGCCTTTTCGGTTGATCTCAAATTTATCATCTACGAACATGGTGAGTTTTTTGTCTGGGAATTCGGATGCTTTTAGAAATGCAAACTTCACACCCGCTGCCTTTACTTTTGCCCAATCGATCTCACCCTGCCAGTGAGAAACATCAATTCCTGGTATCATGGCTCACCTCTTTATTAACCCTTCATTTGCAAGTGTTTGGAGGTCTGCTTTACTGCCGTTGAACCAATTTAAGCCCGGTGCTCCATTGATCCCGGGGATCTTGGTCTGATAAGAGAACTGCCACATCGTCCATCCGACCCATGGATATAACTGGGAGGGCCAGATCACCCCTGG
This sequence comes from Anaerolineaceae bacterium, assembly GCA_963674975.1. GTDB lineage: Bacteria > Chloroflexota > Anaerolineae > Anaerolineales > Anaerolineaceae > UBA4781. The sequence goes on along the minus strand of OY771913.1, from coordinate 94,871 downwards.
TTCATCCAGCCACAAAGGATATTCACATGGCCAATCGATCTTCGCCATGTATCTTTTCCAGTATGTGGCAGATGTATAGATGATAGGACGTTTTCCGCTGCGGGTTTCAACCGATTCAACGAAAGTCCGTAGTGCGGGCTCCATGACTGCTGAAGAGGTTGTATAGAGTTCCAAACATACTACCGGGGGCAGATCATCATTTGCAATGGTCGCATTTTTTATGAAAAAATCTACCTGTGCGGCCGCATCTTGCTTGGGATTAAACCAGTGATAAGCGCCGGTGAGAATTCCACTTTCTTTTGCACTTTTTCTATTGGCTGTATAACTTTCAACTGTGGTTGAAATTCCATCGGTGCATTTGATGTATGCAAAACGAACCTGGTTTTTTGATACATCAACCCATGAAGATACAGTATTTTTTTCTGAAATATCTATTCCGATTATCATGGCATTAACAGTGCAGGTTTTATGCCAATATTTCCTGAATTGAAAGAATATCTAATTCATTTTTAATATATCTTCGGTATAATATAAATCCATTCGGGGATGATAGGCTTCGACGGAGGAGGCTGAACCCGGACTGCGAGCTGAGAGGTACCGACCTCATAAAATCAGTACACAAAACAAGTGCCAAACGCACAAACTATGCAACCCTTCCTTTAGCTGCATAAGCTGATCAAAGGGTTCATGGTCTCTAAGTAGACCACGTCTGCCCATCCTGTTCTCCGGTCAGAGATGGAGCGGACGTCACAAGACCGGAGTGCCGCCTGTTTGTGCCGCGCTCCAGGCGTAAGCGGACTTTAGGGTCCAAGTGGCTGGTTGCAGATCTGGTTGGGTGATTTACCTGTCTGCAATAAGATGAATAATCACCTACGCTCGTAGATGTTCGAGGCTCTATTCTTTCGGACGCGGGTTCGATTCCCGCCATCTCCACTTTTTTCTTTTTATAACTGACGTTAATAAAGAGATATATTGCAAATGAAGTTAAAGATCGAGGAAAAAATCATTGCTCCATGCGGAATGGACTGTGCTCTGTGCATCGCTTATCAAGGCATGCATATCGATCTGAACAAAGAGGGATTCAATAGAACCTACTGCCCGGGCTGTATACCGCGCGGTGAGAACTGCCTTCATATGAAGGATAAATGCGATCTGGTAGGGAAAGGAACCGTTCGTTTTTGTTATGAATGCAAAGATTTTCCCTGCACGCGTTTGAAAGCGCTCGATAAACGCTACCGGACGAAATACCATTTGAGCATGATCGAGAACCTGATATTTATCAGAGATCAAGGGATGCAGGCTTTTTTAGAGCAGGAGACTTCCAAATGGACCTGCCCGGAATGCGGTGGATTGATCTGCTGCCACAATGGTTTATGTTTGAACTGTGATCTGGATATTCTGAAACTTAATAGAAAGTATCGTTGGGGAGAAAGATAAAAAAACTTCATCTTTACTGTGAGTATTCTCCTAAAAATTCGAAAGAGTGTGCGAACCAGAGGTTCCGGTGATAAAAACGAATGTATGAACGCTTGCTTGACAAAACTAATTCTCCAACAGTCGATCACATAAAAGCGTATATCGGCGAACAAAGTTATGGCATTCTTATGCAGTTCGAAGGTTTTTTAAAGAATAACTATCATCTGACCAAGGAAATGGAGTTCCCGTTCGGCAACAGATATGGCTGGGGATACAAGTACGGTCATAAAACCAGTCATCTTTGTTATGTGTTTTTTGAATCTCATGCAATTACAGCAACCTTACAGCTTGGTGATAATTGTGTTCCAAAGATCGAGCAGGTTCTGCCCACCCTATCACAAAAAGCGCAGGCGTTATGGAAAGATCGCTATCCCTGCGGGGTTAATGGGGGTTGGATCCATTACAGGATTCTCGATCAGGATGACCTTAACGATGTCATCGAGTTTATTAAGGTGAAAAAAAAGCCCATTACAATTTGATCTCATCTTCCAAATCTATATTAGAATGTGAGTTATTTAATTTCGAGGGAACTCTTGCTTTTTCGGGTGACTGATCCATTGAAATTTTAATGATAGATCAAGGGAAATTCGATGAAAACGGTCGGCATTCTGGGTGGTTTCGGACCACAAACAACCGCAAAATTCTACGAGGCAGTCTTTTTTTCCTGCCAGAAATTGAATCCGGTTGTAAAACCGCATATTCTCATTTCCAGCGTCCCTCTGCCCTTCGAGATCGAACAAACCGCGATCTTGAAAAATGAAGGTGTAGAAAGGTATCTTCCCTACCTTATCGAGGAAGCACAAAGGTTAGAACGTGCGGGCGCCGACTTTATCGTTCTGCCGTGCAATTCTCTTCACATTCATATTGATGAACTGCAATCCAGCGTCCCTGTACCGGTGCTGTCTATTCTGGAAGAAACAGCGCAGTTCCTTATCCAACATGCTGTTCATAAGACCGGCATTCTCTCGACCGCCATGACAGCTTCTCATCTTTTATACGAAAAGACTCTGGTGAAATTTGGGATCGAATGTACACATCCCACACAAGAACAGCAAAAATTGTTGAATACCATCGTGTACAATCTGGTAAATAGCTCTTCCAATGCAGATGATCGCAATACATTTGAAGCGATCATACGGTCCTATACAGATATCGATTGTCTCCTGTTAGCCTGCACCGATCTGCAGCTCCTGGGTCTTCACCATCCCACCCTGCCAATCTTTGATACAATGCAGATACTGGTAGATGCTGTCGTTCGTGAATTAACCCTCTAATTCATTTATTCTCTTTCCTGTGGGAATTATTTCTAAAAACTGATGGTTGCTTATCTGCCATCGAATACGAAATAAAATAACTGTACAATATATATAGGACACTTACATCACACTGAAAAGGACATAGACTCTTTTTTAATACACCATCACGATGACATTAAAAACCCTTGATTCCAGTGTTCTATCGTTCATTGTTCTAGGAATTATCTTCCTTGATGCCCGAAGCCGGCTGGAAAGAAAATTTACCCTCTACAATCTGTTCACTTCTCTTGTATTGTTAAATATGATCCTTATCGTTAATGACCTGGTGGCATGGTATTTTGACGGTAAATTAGGATTGTTCAATGAGATATGTTGTCGTTTGAGTGATGTAATCTTATTCATTATAGAACCAGGCAGTCTCGTTATATGGAATCTCTATGCGAATTATCTTGTGTTTCATGATGAACACCGTCTTCAAAAATTAAAAAAATTCTTTTTTATACTGCTAATTATCAATGCAGTTTTTATCATTCTAAACCTATATACCGGATGGTTTTTTGGTTTCACTGCACAAAATGAATACTACCGTGGAGATTTTTATATACTCCATCTTTTATTTTGTATCTTTATATTATTTGCACCATTTCCCTTTATATTTAATAATAGACAGAATATTCCTAAAAAACATTTCCATTCTCTACTGCTCTTTGTTTTCCCGCTCACAGTTGGAGTAATACTGCAGTTTCTTTTTTATGGCGTTTCGTACATCTGGTCAGGAATGATGTTATCAATTCTGATCATATATCTTTCAATCCAGGACCGGGAATCATCAACTGATTTCTTAACTGAAATCTATAACCGCAAACAGCTCGATCATTTCATTAAAAATAAAGTTCGCTGCAAAAGAAAGAGTTCATTTTCTATTATCCTTATTGATCTGGATAAATTCAAAGATATCAATGATAAATACGGACATGATGTTGGTGATGAGGCACTGCAGGATACCGTTGAAATATTACAGAGGAATCTTCGTCATAATGATTTCCTCTCTAGATACGGCGGAGATGAATTCTTGATCGTTATGGATATCCACACTCCTGAATTACTGGAAGCAACTATTCAAAGATTAAAAGAGAGTTTTAAAGAATTCAATCAAACCAGGAAAAAACCATACTCATTAAGCTTTAGCTCCGGTTATTACCTGTACAATAAGCACTCAAAGATGAGTGCTCAGGAATTAATGAAACATGTTGACCAATTAATGTATAGGGACAAAGAGAAATCAAAAATATTGTAGAGTGCTTTTACAAAGAGTTTGTAGATTTGGTTCCGATAGAATTCTTTTTTTGCCTATTGGTATTGACTGTTTCTTGCTAGCCTGCACCGCTCTGCAGATCCTGGATCTTCACCATACAACCCCGCAGACATTCGATACGTTGCATATACTGGTCGATGCAGCCGTTCGTGAATTAACCCTTTGATTCATTTTTTCTCTTTATGGTGGGAGAATTCTCAAAAAAACTGATGCTTGTTTACCTACCATTGAATGCTGTATAAATAACTGTACAATATAGATATAGGACACATAGACCATATACTGCAAAGGAACTAAATTCTCTCTAGACAAAATAGCGCATGACATTAAAAACTCTTGATTCCAGTGTTCTATCCTTCATCGTTCTAGCAATCATTTTCTTAGATGCCCGAAGCCGCCTGGAAAAAAAATTCACTCTTTATAATCTGTTCACCTCCCTGGTCATGTTAAATATGGTTTTGATATCCATCGACCTTTCGACATGGTATTTCGATGGAAAGGCAGGACTGATCAATGAGATATTCTGCCGGTTAAGCAATACGCTGTTATTCGTTCTTGAACCGATCGGTCTTGCCCTGTGGAACCTGTATTCAAATTATCTTATTTTTCATGATGAACATCGCCTTCAAAGAGTAAAAAAGATCCTGCTCATACCGCTCATTTTGAATGCAGTTCTTTCTATCATAAGCCTGCGTACCGGATGGTTCTTCAGCTTTACTGAACAAAATGTGTATCATCGAGGTGATCTGTACCTGATCCACCTTGCAATATGCATTATCCTTCTATTGACACCCTTCCCTTTTATTTTTAAAAACAGACGTGAAATACCAAAAAAGCATTTTCTTTCTCTGGTCTTATTCACAATTCCGATAACAATCGGTACAACACTGCAGGTTCTCTTTTATGGGGTCACCTATACCTGGTCAGGGATGATGCTGTCACTCCTGATCGTTTATCTATCAATCCAAGAGCGAGAATCTTCAACTGATTTTTTAACAGAGGTATACAACCGCAAACAACTCGATCATTTTATTAAAGCAAAAGTTAAAGGGAAGAAACAGGATTCGTTTTCTATTATCCTTATCGATCTGGATAAATTTAAAGAGATCAATGATGAATTTGGACACGATGTGGGAGATGAAGCGCTGCAGGATACCGTTGAAATACTGCAAAAAAACCTACGATATGATGATTTCCTTGCCAGATACGGCGGCGATGAATTTTTAATTGTGATGGATGTTCACACTCCTGAATTACTGGAAGCAACCATTCAAAGATTAAAAGAGAGTTTCAATGAATTCAATCAAACCAGAGGAAAGCCTTATTCCCTTAGTTTCAGCTCTGGATATTTTCTCTACGATTACAAAATGAAAATGAACGCGCAGGATCTCTTGAAACTTGTAGATCAATTGATGTACAAGGATAAAGAGCGTTCGAGTATTTTATAAACCATTGACGGCAATCAGTTCCAATATCAAATTACTTTACAAATAAATCCCTTGAGATATTCCCCTTCCGGGAAATGTAAACTCACCGTATGATCTCTGCTCTGGAACAGCCGTTCCTGAAGAAAAACCTGTCGCTGCGCATCTGCGGCTGCTTCTTTCAGGATCATCTGAAAGAACTCCGCGCTGATCCCACCGGAGCAGGAAAAAGTCACCAGAATTCCCCCCTCATTCAACAACTTCATCGCCAGCAGGTTGATATCCTTATATCCTCTGGCAGCCTGTTCTGCCAGTTTGCGGGTCGGGGCAAATTTTGGAGGGTCGAGGATGATCACATCAAACATGCGTCCTTCATCCCGTAGCTGGCGTAAATATTCGAACACATCTGCTGTTACCCATTCCAGATTGGTGAAATCTGGGAAATTTAATTCCATGTTCTTTTTTGCCAGTTCGACCGCCCCTGCCGAGGAATCTATTGATGTCACCTGCGCTGCTCCGCCCTGCACGGCAGCCGTACTGAAAGCACCGCTGAAACAGAAACAGTTCAGCACGCTTTTTCCCTGCATGTAAGGGATCACTTTCGCTCTATTTTCTCGTTGATCGAGGTAAAAGCCGGTCTTCTGTCCGCCCCTGATATCCACCAGATAGCGCAGTCCATTTTCCATGATCTCAATTTCAGCGGGCGGTTCTGCACCTGCCAGCACACCGCATTGCTCGGATAAGCCTTCCAGTTTGCGGACTTCTACATCAGAACGCTCATAAATATTCTGTATCCCGGTCAATTCAACCAGATGCTTTATGATCGTGTCTTTCCAATACTCCACCCCGGCGGTGAGACTTTGCAGTACCAGATGATCCGCGTAGCGGTCTACCACCAGCCCCGGCAGGTAATCTGACTCTGCATTTACAAGGCGGTATGCATTGGAATTGATATTTTCTCGTGAAGAAATGGCTATGCGCAGTTCGTTTCGGAAAAACGAATCATCGATTGTTATTTCTGCATCCCAGCTCCACATGCGCGCCCTGATCTTGGATACCGGACTGTAAGCTGCCCATCCAAGGCTGTTGTTCCAGCCATCTTTAACCAGAACCGTTTCACCCATCCCGGGTTCTCCCTCCACCCGCTCAATGGCACCCGAGTAGATCCAGGGATGTCCCTTGATGATCGGCTTCTCTCTTCCCTTTTTTACAAAAAGTAAGGACTCACTCATTCTGTGCTGCCAGCTTTCGTAGGTCATCTTCGTTGATGATGGGAATATTCAATGCCAGCGCTTTATCGTATTTTGAACCCGGTTCGCTGCCGCATAATACATACGTGGTCTGTTTGCTTACCGAACCGGATACTTTCCCTCCCCTGGTACGAATGAACTCAGCCGCTTCATCGCGGCTGAAAGAAGGCAGCGTACCGGTGATCACAAAGGTCATGCCTGCCAAAGGCATTGATCCTTCACCCTGTTCTTCCTGCTGTGGATCGATACCCACTGCTTTGAGCTTTTGCAGCAGCTGCTGGTTGCGCGGATTGGTAAACCAATCCAGGATCGCCTGGCTGATATTGGGTCCAAAACCCTCGATATCTGTCAGTTCTTCATACGTGGCAAGTGATAACCGTTGAATACTCTTGAAATGAGATGCCAGTTCCAACGCTGCGATCTCTCCCACTCCTCGAATTCCAAGGGCGGTGATCACTCTGCCAAGAGGCTGATTTCTCGATGCCTCGATCGCATCCAGCAGATTTCTGGCTTTCTTTTTCGCAAATCCTTCCAGTTTCAGCAGTTCATCTTCCTTAAGATGATAGAGGTCTGCCACATCTTTCACCAGATCGTTCTGCACCAATTCTTCCACATAGCGAATGCCCATACCCACAATATTCATGGCACCTTTGGAAACAAAATGTTCGATATTGCGGATCAATTGTTCCGGGCAAGCCGCATTCACGCAGTACCAGGCTACCTCGCCTTCGATATGTTCGGTGGGCGCTCCACAGCTTGGGCACACCGCCGGAGGGATGAATTCCACTTCTTTATCAGTACGCAGTTCAACGATCGGTCCGATCACATACGGGATCACGTCCCCCGCTCTTTTTATGCGCACTCTATCATGTACGCGAATATCCTTTTCCTTAATATAATCGAAATTATGCAGGGTGGCTTGCTTCACGATCACTCCCCCGATCTCAACCGGTTCCAGGACCGCATACGGTGTAAGCACACCGGTGCGCCCCACATTCACTTTGATATCCAGCAGTTCGGTAGTGGCTTCCTTTGCTGGGAATTTCAAGGCAATCGCACCGCGCGGATCTTTGCCAACAAATCCAAGCCCGTCCTGCAGCGCCAGATCATTGATCTTGATCACCAATCCATCGATCTCATACGGCATCGAATCGCGCCTGGTCTGCCAGCTGTCGCAAACCTGGAGAACTTCCTGCATATTCTTGCACAATGCTGCATGGCGGGTTACCGGGAATCCCAGCGCCCGCAGATAATTCAACAGTTCCCACTGGCTGGCAGGAGCTTCTCCTTCTATAGCCACGATCGCATACGTTAGCAGTGTCAGCGGTCTTGATGCCGTCAGGGTGGCATCCAGCTGGCGTAGCGAGCCGGCGGCTGTATTGCGCGGATTCTGATAGGTTTTTAATCCCTGTTCTTCCAGTTCCTTGTTCAATTTCTCAAAATCAGCCAGGTTTATAAAGGCTTCCCCACGCACCACAATTCGTGAGGGAGCTGGCGGTCCATTTTTATCGACCGGAATGCGCAGGGGTAACGCCCGAATGGTTCGGATGTTTGCGGTAATATCTTCCCCGATCACGCCATCACCGCGGGTCGCGCCGCGGACGAAAATTCCATTCTCATAATGCAGTACCACGGTCAGCCCATCGAATTTCGGCTCGACGACGAAGTCTGTCTCCCGCACCCGTTCATCCAGCTTTGCCACCCGCTCATACCAATCCATGAGATCATCATTCGAAAAGGCATTTGCCAGGCTCAATATTGGATGGGGATGGCGGGTCTTTTCGAACTTTTCTGCCGGTACGGCTCCTGCCCGCTGGGTGGGAGAATCGACCGTCACCCATTCCGGGTGCATCTCCTCGATCTCCTTCAATCTCTTGAGGAGCCGGTCAAATTCCGCATCACTGATCAGAGGATCATCCAGCACATGATAGCGGTAATTATGGAAATTTATTTCCTGTTTTAGCTGTTCCAGTTCATCGTTTAATTGTTTTTCGTCCATTATTCGTATTATAGCAATGAATGAAAACTTCTTATGTTTATTTCCGTATATAATAAATGACGAGTGAAATTTTTTGGAGGAATCATGAAAGCTGGTAAAATCATCCTTTTTGTTATTGCTGCAATTCTCATATTTTTTGGTGTTATTTTTCTGCTCTCCATCTCAGCCAATGGCGACGTCAGCCTGCTCTGGTACGCAGGGGCATTCCTACTTATCGCTTTTATTCTGATCTTCTTCGCAGTGCGGATGAAAAAGCCAACCGAAGAGGTCACCAACGTTACTCTAAACATCGATCTTCCCGGTGATGTAACCATGGAATCCATTAAATGTAAATCGTGCGGCTCTCCTCTCTCTGAAAAAGACGTCAAAATGGTCAATGGAGCACCCATGGTCACCTGTTCCAGCTGCGGAACCACTTATCAATTAACTGAAGAACCAAAGTGGTAATTAAGGAAAGGATCTTATTTCCATGAAGAAAGTTCGATTTAGTTTATTGCTTTCTGTTTTGATCGCCGTATTCACTTTCATTTCCCCTGTCTTTGCACAGAGTTATTCTTTTGAAGTACCATCCCTGACAACCGATATTTATATCAATGAAGATGGGACGGCAACCATTGAATACCTGATAACCTTCCAAAATGACAGCGGCGCCTCTCCCATTGACTATGTGGATATCGGTATGCCCAATGATAATTACGATCTGAGCAGCATCACCGCCACCATCGATGGGGCTGTCATCACAGATATTGAAGATTCTCCATATGTTGAGTATGGTTTTGCGCTGGGTTTGGGCGCTAATGCCATTCCTGCAGGGCAAAGCGGAACGATTTATATCCGCATTGGCACCGTGAGAGATATGCTTTTCGTTGCCACCACAGAAGACACCACAGAGGAATATACGAGTTTTAATTATTCACCAACCTGGTTTGATTCTTCCCTCAGCCACGGCAGTACAGAGCTAACGGTCACCGTTCACCTGCCCGCGGCTGTTGTTGATCCGGAAGCAACCTACATCATGCCGAAAAATTGGCCGGGAGATTCCACTCCCCTAACCGGAATAGATGAAGAAGGACGCATCGTTTATCAATGGTCTACTACCGAAGCAAATCCTTCAACACAATACCAGCCTTTCGGTGCCACTTTCCCCGCCCGCTATGTCCCCGCATCTGCTATTTCACAGGAAAATGTCATCACTTTCGACAGCGGAAAACTTCTGGGCACACTCGTTCCGATATTATGCTGCGGTGGGGCTGCTGCCCTGATCATTCTTGTTATCGTCCTCGCCCTGAAAGCGTCAAAGAACCGCAGGTTAAAATACCTCCCTCCAAAAATTGCTGTTGAAGGGATGGGCATCAAGCGCGGTCTTACACCTGTGGAGGTGGGCATCCTCATGGAGCAGCCCATGGATAAGATATTGACCATGATCCTCTTCTCTACCATGAAAAAAGAAGCGGCTCAGATCGTCACCCGTGATCCTCTGGAAATTAAAGTAGAAGAGAATCTGCCGGAAGATTTGCGTGAATATGAAAAAGAGTTTCTTGAAGCATTTCGTTTGAAAAATTCACGAGAGCGAACCAAGGCACTGCAAGATATGATGGTAGCCCTGGTGAAATCTGTTTCCGAAAAAATGAAAGGCTTCAGCCGAAAAGAAACGATCGCCTTTTATAAAGATATTATGGAAAAAGCCTGGCAGCAGGTCGAATCAGCCGATACTCCCGAAGTTCGCGGTGAGCGCTATCAGGAGCAGATGGATTGGACCATGCTTGACAGGGATTATGACAACCGAACGCGCACAGTATTCGGCACCGGACCGGTTTTTATGCCTTACTGGTGGTGGCGAGCTGATCCTTCCATTCCCCGCAACACCGTTTCAGGTTCAACCGGTACAAAAACGGTTTCTTCAACCTCTGGAGGAGGGTACAAAGGCGGCGGCAGCAGTATGACCACCATTACTCTTCCAAGACTGGCTGGTTCTGCAGCAGCCGCTTCTGTTGTAGGGACCGTGCAGAGTTTTTCTTCCAGCGTGGTAGGGAATTTGACCAGTTTCACCGATAAGATCACCAGCAAGACAAATCCCATTCCACAGACCACTTCATCTGGCTCCTTCCACAGAACCAGCGGCGGCGGTCATATCAGCGGAGGAGGATGTGCTTGCGCGTGTGCATGCGCGGGATGTGCCTGTGCATGTGCGGGTGGTGGTCGCTAAAAAAGATAGGATCGTATGCTTTTCTCAAAAAAGAATAAAGAGCAGCAAAAAAAGCCGGATATCTATCATTATCTGCGTTCGGAAGGTGATGAAAAGAAGCGCATTCACCTGCGCATTGATACCGACAATTATGCGACATTGTTGATCAATGCCAACCGCATGTATCACTTCAATCCTAGTGCAGCCTTTATGGCAAAAGCATTTTTGGATGGCAAATCAAATGAAGAAGTGGTCAAGGGATTGGCGCATACATTCCGGGTAGATCGAAAACAAGCTGCCATCGATTATCTCATTTTTAAAGATCAGCTTGAAATGATCACCTCTCCTACCAGCGATGCCTGCCCTTTTTGTGATCTGGATGTGGAAGTTCAGGGACCATTCTCAAAAGAACCCTCTGCCCCCTACCGCATGGACCTTGCCTTAACCTACGCTTGCGATAATGACTGCGCTCACTGCTATAACGTCAAACAGCGTCATTTTTCTCACACCCTATCACTTGATGAATGGAAGCTGGTTCTTCAAAAAATATGGGATACCGGCATTCCGCACGTAGTTTTCACCGGCGGCGAACCAACCCTGGTAAAGTACCTGCCCGACCTTGTCCGGCATGCAGAAAATCTGGGGCTGATCACCGGATTGAACACCAACGGACGTGCATTAAAAGATGCTGCCTTCGTGCAGAAACTGGTAGAAGCAGGGCTCGATCACGTGCAGATCACCCTGGAATCGCATAATCCCGATATCCATGACCAGATGGTCGTCTGTCAGGGCGCCTGGAAAGAAACCGTTCAGGGCATCCGCAATACGCTGGCTACCCGTCTTTTCGTGATGACAAACACTACCCTGATCAGGAAGAACAGCGCCTATTTATCTGACACGCTGGAATTTTTAAAAGAACTGGGTGTTCCTACGGTTGGTTTGAACGGCATCATCCATTCAGGTAGAGGAAAACTATTCGAAGAAGAATTGGATGAAAGCGAGCTGCCACGCTTATTAAAGATCGCTCAGGAGATGACTTCCCGCAGCGATCAGCGCTTGATCTGGTACACACCCACCCAATACTGTCATTTTGATCCCATTCTGATGGGGTTGGGTGTGAAAGGTTGTACTGCTGCACGCTATAATATGTGTATAGAACCTAACGGAGATGTTCTACCGTGTCAATCTTATTATGTATCACTAGGAAATTTCCTGCAGCAAGATTGGCAGAGTATTTGGGAAAGTGACCTGGCTGTTTTTATCCGTGAGAAACGATATGTGCCGGAAGAATGCCGGGGTTGTGCGCTTCTGGATACCTGCGGAGGCGGATGTCCTCTGACAGTTGCAGAAAAATCTGCGGTCAATCCTGATTACGCCGTACAAGTTTAAGTACTGGGAGGATTCATGTTCACGAAAATCAAAGACAAGATAGAAAAATTGGTCGAACCGATTAAACCGGTACCGGTTGGTTCTTATCAGTATCAGGGAGTGAAGGGAGATCAGCTGCCCTATCGTCTCAACCTGCGTGTAGAACCCAATGGTGAAGGGATCCTCATCATTGATGCCAGTACCGTGCTGCACCTTAACCGTACTGCTGCCGAATATGCTTTTCACCTGATGCAAAACACACCCATTGAACAGGCAGCTAAAGAAATGGCAGAAAAATATGAGATAACCCCTGATGAGGTAAAACATGACTTTGCTGATTTTTGCGTAAAACTGGATACCATCATCCAGACTCCCGACCTCGACCCGGTAACCTACCTCGATCTGGAACGTGTGGAACCCTACTCTAAAAAACTCAGCGCCCCTTACCGTCTGGACTGCGCGTTGACCTATCAGGTCTCAAAAGACAACACCTCTCCCGATATTGCCCCTACTTATCGAGTAACGCGCGAGCTTACCAAAGATGAATGGATCACCATCCTTGAAAAAGTACAGCAAGCCGGTATTCCGCACGTTGTCTTCACCGGCGGTGAACCAACATTGCGTTCAGATCTGCCTGACTTAATTGCGAAATGTGAAGACCTTGGTATTGTCTGCGGATTATTGAGCGATGGACTGCGCTTTACCAATAAGAGGTATATGAAAACCATCCTCAACAGCGGGCTGGACCATATCATGCTGCTGGGTGCACCGGCTGATGAACGATTCTGGGAAAGCCTGCAGAATCTACTGGATGATGATATTGCGGTGACCGTACACTTTACCCTCACTAATGAAAATATAAATGAAATCGAACAGGCGCTGCCCAAACTAACCGCCAGTGAACTCCATTCGCTATCCCTGAGTGCAGCCGATAACAGCCTTGCCAGATCGCTCCAGAAAATTCAGGATCAAGCGGTCATGCAGGGACTTTCCATGGTCTGGGATCTACCGGTACCTTATTCCCAGTACAATCCGATCAACCTGGAATTGAAAACTGGCGGAAAACGGATGAAGAAAGGTGCAGGAAACGCCTGGCTGTACGTGGAGCCGGATGGAGATGTTCTGCCGGCACAGGGCATCAACCGGGTAATGGGAAATCTGCTGACCGATCCCTGGTCTTCCATCTGGAAGAAAAGATAGGAGAGCAGATCGGTGGACTTCAATCCGCGCTTCTGGCACAAACGCTTCACCCAGCAGGCTGGGTGGACAAAGGAAGTCCGCCGTTACATTCTCCAGACCCTGCGCGCCGCCCGCACCACTCCCCTGCTAGAAGTTGGCTGCGGCACGGGAGCGGTTCTCCATCAGATCTATAGAGATGGATATCATCGTGCCTATGGAGCGGATATTGCATTTTCCAGCATAGAATTCGCAAAGAAACATAACCCCCACCTGCGCATGACCTGTGCAGATGGCTTTCGTCTTCCATTTCGTGATCACCGCTTTATGATCACCCTCTGTCATTATTTCTTGATGTGGGTTCCTGATCCGCTGGCAATGCTGGAAGAGATGAAACGCGTAACGCGCTTTGGGGGACATTTGGTGGTGCTGGCTGAACCAAATTACACTGCCCGCGAGGATGAACCCGAAGAACTGCAAAAGCTGGGAGAACTGCAGAACATGGCTCTGCTTGCAGTGGGAGCACAGATCGACCTTGGCAGCCGGCTGAAAAATCTCTTCGAACAGCTCCAATTGACAGATATCCATGTCAGTATGCTCAAACCCGCTTCTATCCACCCCACCCCGCGTGAAGCACTGTTGGAATGGCAGGTGATCGATCTAGACCTACAACAGCTTGTCGAGAGAGGGCACCTCAGACCCGACCAGGTTGAAAACTTCCATATGCAAGATGAACGTGCCCGTGCAGCTGGCTCCCGCCGTATGTTCATTCCCACCTATTTTGGCTGGGCAAAAGTACCCTGAGAAAAATTGGTTTTAAATTCCTTTGTATTCTCCCGAGGTCATGTTATAATGGCTTTCGTTCGGGGCGTGGCGCAGTCCGGTTTAGCGCGCTTGCATGGGGTGCAAGAGGTCGGAGGTTCGAATCCTCTCGCCCCGACCAGAGAAAGGATTGCTGACCAGCAATCCTTTTTTGTTGGGAATACATTTGCTTGAGTTTCCGGTTTTCCTATTCCATTTCCTCCATGTGATATAGTTGTGAGATATTCATCTCTCCGTGTTTCGCTTTCCATTTATAGAAACAGAAGTTCTTTATCTTGTACTCTCCAACCATATTTTAAATTGTCAGGTGTGATCAGATTATAACCCGCCCATTCACTATTCCGCTTTGGGAGTTTAGTTGTGAAATCTTCATATATCTCATCCAGATTTTCAAAGAGCAGGTTTAAAATTGCCCCACTGATCTGTGATTGATAACAAATAAATACAATATTGGGACATTCTATTGTTCTTGGAACACTCTTCTCAGGGGAATAGATCTTTCAAACAAATCTAAAAACGAAGAAGTAATCGATTTAGTGGAAGCGATTTATTCTCGACTATATTTTTCAAATGCAGATTTGTATAATAATTCGCTTTCATCTTTAAATCGATTTTTCTTTTTTCCCAACTCTGAAAGCTTTTCAAAAATATTTTTATAAATCACTTGGTGAGCTTTATGTTCTAGCTTTTCTTTGTCGAATTCATCCATTTCAAAATCATCAGTTAACGAAAGATTAACAAGAGTTAATAAATCCTCTTTATTCAACTTATCAATAGGATGCCAATCTTCCTTATCCAAACGATAAAAACCTTTCCCATTTTCAATCTTTAAGCATTTCATATGAACTACCCCTTTCATAATAAACATCTGGGCCTGCTTCTAAACAATTTAGTATTACTTCAAAGTTTTTGATTGTTTTTCCATCAGGCGATTTAAGTTGTTTGTCTGTTGGAAACCCTGAATATACTTCATATTGAACGATACCGTTATTAATAGTCTTATGTGTATATATAAGATAATCTGGTTTGATTGATGCACCAACTGTATTATTATGAGTTACTATAACAACCGGTATCGACTGTGAAATATCCTTGATTAATTCATTTACTTTTTCCATTAGAAAGATATTATCAAATGATGATTCTGGTTCATCAATTAACAACATATCATACTGTTGGGCATCGTTTATTTCATGCAAGAGATGAAATTCTGACCTTTCCCCACCTGATACCGGTGTATCATGCTTATTGAGTATACGATATTCTATTTTTGTAAATAATTTGTAGTAATCAGCCTCCTCAAGAGTTTCTATATTTCTGAGTGCTTTTAAGAATTCGTATGGATCGCCGTAATTTTTATAGGCATCACTAAATTTCAGCATCTGTTTGCTTTGATCTTTAAGTTCTTTTGCGCCACTGAATTTCCTCTGTCTTGCTATAATTTTAAATCCTTGAATTTCTTTTCTATAAATTTCTCGTTCAGTTTGAATTGCATTTACAATTTTTTTAAACTTCTCGTTTCTTTTGTTATCAATTGCCATTCGATAAAAATCAATTTCTTCAATTACAGTAGCTGAAGTATGAATCTGTAGAGCTTTACGAATATTTTCAACCATGTCATTTACAAAGCTCTTTTTCAAATTGTTTTCAGTTTCATGATTATGTTTTTTAATTAATTCAATAGCCAATCTTTTTAGGTTTTCAATTGGAATATTGCGATCGATTATTTCTCTATATTCTGTATTTTCAATCAATGTTTCAACTGAGCTTATTAACGATTTCAAGTTCCCAAGTTCATTCCTTGAAAATGATGTTTCACTAAAAAGCACTACTTTTGAGAAAGCATCGGCTTTATCTGATTCATCAGCATTTTTTATTAGGGAGAAAATATATTTATCTGCCAGACGCTCATTTTGCTCAATATTGACACTTGCCATACTGTCTACTACATTTTTAAACTCACTAAGATAATCTTGAGAGAAGAGACTATAGTCACGACTTATCATGTCATTAAATTTTTTTTCATCAGCGTTTTCGTTACGCTCTAATAAAGAAAATTGTTGGATGTACTTAACATTCTCAAATGATCTATTAATTTGATCGAGTGTATAAGTTTTACCACTTGATCTTTCTCCTATTATTACATTCAACCCAGTAGACAATTTCACCCCATTATCAAGGGCATCAAAGAAACTATGTCCTTCCTCTTCTGATAAGAAAACTTTGTTTTTATCTCCTAGAGAAGCTTTAACAGAATCAAAGCAAAGGTTTCCTACATCAATATAAGTCTGCCGAATAGGATATTCTGTAATGCTATTGCAACTTCGGAAATCACTGAAATATACTGGAACAAGTGAATTTGAATCTTTTTGACAGTATTTGAATTTTTTGGGACTAGCTACCTCACCTGCTGTTATATAGCTACCCAGCTGATCTATTGTCTCATCATTAAGATTTGGTTTTTTCTTATAATGAGGAATTAATATATACTTTGAAAGATCAACAAATATTTTCTCAAGTTCCGAGACACTGATTGGTTCACCTGTTTCAGTTATTTTATTTGTTAGAGATTTGCACTTTTCATTAAAATCATTCAACTCATATATATCAGCAATTAATAAAATGTGACCATCTTCTAGATCAATTTCAATCCCTGGGAAAATAATAATGGAAATCGTTTGAGAGATCAATCTATATTGTTCAAGATCAAAGCGATTGTGATTCGTTATTGCAATACCATCAATATCTCTTTTTTTAATATATGTTTCTAGCTTTTCTAAATTAAATTCAAAGTCACTATCACTCTCTGTCGAGATAGTATGTAGGTGAAGATCAATCTTTTTCATTAGGCTTCCCACCTTAGATTATATTTAAATTATTATAGATCAAATTATGGTTGGTATATAAGAAATTGAGTAGATTATATTGAATGACTGGTAGACAGCTAATAAACAATTATTGATGAAAAACATTCGAGTCGCCTTTCCTATTTTCGTAAACAATTTGTGTGCAAATAGGGTGGGAATAATGTAAATAATGGACGCTGTGGACACTTTCGAGCTTGCATGGGGTGCAAGAGGTCGGAGGTTCGAATCCTCTCGCCCCGACCTTAAAAAGACCTCGCAATTGCGAGGTCTTTTTTTTATTTTATTATGGAAGAATTCTTAGGTTGAAATTCCTGCATGTACATATCCATCGAACGGTTCATCTCCCTTGCGAAATCTGAGTTGTATTTGCGGGCGCAGAATGCCTGCAACCAACCTTCATAGGTTTGATCCCCGATTTTCTTCCCAAACATCTTTCTAAGTTCAACGTCATTCATACGCCGATAACCATTTTCATGGACAATGTATTGCAATTCAAAACGGTTAGGTTTGCTTCTATTTTTCTGTTGTTCGGTAGGATAGCCAAATACCAGCATGGCAGCAGGAAACACAAATTTTGGCAGATTTAACAATTCCCGGTGCTCTTCGCATAATTCCATAATATCTCCAATGTAGCAGGAGCCGATCCCAAAGCTCCAGGCAGCTATTACTGCATTCTGTGCTGCAATAACGGCATCATCCACCGCCAGCAGAAGATCCCCGGCTCCGGGTTGACGAGGTTTGCAGCCGCTGTCTACAAAGGCATCACACCACTTCTGAAGGTCCGCGCAAAAGATCAATACCAAAGGCGCTTTAGCAATGAATGGCTGGTTATCACAGCTGATCGCCAGATGGTCTTTGATCTTCTGGTCAGTAATATCCAGGATGGTATACAGCTGCTGATTTCCTGCCGTGGGAGCAGCCATTGCAGCCAAGAGTATCTCTTTCTTGATGTCTTCAGGAATGGGTTTATCCACATAGGCACGCACCGATTTGCGGCTGTGCAAGTTCTCCAAGATGGGATTCAAAGAGTTTTCCTCCTAAGAATGTTTTGAGAAACATTGTAACACCAGCGATTCTCTCACCCGCATTACATTAAGGGAAAATATTTTCTGATTTATACTTAACTTAATATTTGCTCGGTTAATAAGTTTTCTCAAATTATTGGGCTTTCCTTTTTCAATATTATTATAAGGAGAATATCCACCATGGACATACCTCGTATATTCAATATCACAGAGAGTGCTCACCGCATTCACAATCCGTTCACATCTGAAAAGTTTGCCAACCTTGGAGCGGCGCTGCGTCTGGAATCTGGATCGCGAGTACTCGACCTCGCCAGTGGTTCGGGAGAAATGCTGTGCACCTGGGCACGCGATCACGGCATTACCGGCATTGGCATCGACATGAGTCTGTTATTCACCGAACAAGCGAAACTCCGAGCGGAAGAACTCGGCGTCGCCAATCAGGTCAAGTTCATCCATGACGATGCTGCGGGCTTTATCTCTAACGAGAAGGTCAGCGTGGCAGCCTGTGTCGGCGCCACCTGGATCGCCGAGGGAGTCGCCGGCACTATTGCACTTTTGGCACAAAGCCTGCGCCCTGGAGGGATCATCCTCATAGGCGAGCCCTACTGGCGGCAGCTACCACCAACGGAAGATATTGCCAGGGGATGTCTTGCCAGCTCAATTTCCGACTTTCTCATACTTCCAGACCTGCTCGCATCTTTCAGCAACCTTGGCTGCGATGTCGTTGAAATGATTCTGGCTGATCAGGATAGCTGGGATAGATACGAGGCGGCTAAATGGCTCACCATGCGCCGTTGGCTTGATGCCAATCCCGACGACGAACTCGCAAAAGATATTCGAGCCGAACTGACCACTGAACCAAAGCGCTACGCCGCTTACACGCGTGAATACATGGGTTGGGGTGTGTTCGCTCTGATGCAGCAGTGACAAGTTGGCGCATCCGAGAGGATGGCAGCGAGTGCGGCATGCTGGTACACAGCTGCAAGTTCAGGCTGCTGTTGCAGTGGGAAGATGTCAAATTTGCAACAATAGAATAAGGTCACTTCATATTGATTTGTTCTATCGGCAGCTAAATCATCGTTCCCAACTCATCAAGAATTCCCGCTCACCGGTATTCTCATCCATGCTTTCAGACTGAATGATAAATTTTTCCCTTTGATAAAACCGAATTGCACGCTTATTCTTTTGATATACATGTAAATACAATCCTGTTTTAATTCCCTTAACAAAATCTAGCAATTGTTTTCCAATTCCACCAGATTGTGAATTCATTGCAACAAAAATACCTTCAATAAAGTTGCCGGTAAGCCCCACAAATCCAAGTACTTCGCCGTTGTCTTCATAAACATATGCTTCTGATCGGGGCAGCAGCTGTTTTACAGTATTAAACTGCTCTTCCCAATATTTTTCAGGGATGAAATGATGCGTTTGGATATTAACTTCAAGCCAGATTTGTGCAACCATATCAATATCAGTTTTATTCAGTTTTCTGATCATGCGGTAAAAATCCTCCAACGTTAGTTAAATCTAACATATACAAGATGATATTCCCCAGCAGCCAATCGATTCATGAATACCCCTGCTCGCTTGAATTGATTTTAATAAACGAGAAAAGAAAGAAAAATACCTCCGGTAACTATTGTACGAGAGGTATTTTCTATTTTATAAATCATTCATCTACAAGAAGAGAAGCAGGAACTTATTTGACGTACGTTAAAAATTCCTCTTCGGTCATTTCTTCACCGGTTAGAGCGTTATA
Organism: Anaerolineaceae bacterium; assembly: GCA_963674975.1. GTDB lineage: Bacteria > Chloroflexota > Anaerolineae > Anaerolineales > Anaerolineaceae > UBA4781. The sequence continues at coordinate 74,949 of OY771913.1, read as the reverse complement.
GAGGTATATATAGTCTTCAGCCTCTATTTCATCTGTTGTGTAGATCATCTCATCTGCAATGCAGTAGAATTTTTTACCGGTCCCATTTTCGTAAGCAATACGAACTTCATCATCTTCAATGTTCATTTTCAAGAAAGCATTGATCTTTTCTATGTCCTTAAAATATGGGACAAGTCCTTTACCGGCTAACAGATCTTCCATGGTTTCAGCGCGGTTTGGATTCCCTGCATCATCTGTAATTCCTTCATACCCGGGTAATGGTGCAGAAGCTAACATACCTGCTAAAGCATTAAGATCTATTGGTCCATTTGCCTGTTGTGGAGGCATCCCATTACCTCCATAGGTAACTTCTGTATATAACAAATCCGGATCGTATCCTTCATCCCAGGGTGCAACGTCATAATTTGCATCATCAGAGTAATCGCCGCTGACCGCGGGAACGCCATCAAATGCTATCCATTCTCCATCGATGTTTACCTCTGCGCGATAGTGTGACCAGGTTTCTCTGGTAGCCCGGGAGATCTGATCATAGCTTAATGTTATTCCGTTCTGTTCTAACCGGGGTTTTAATGCCTCAAATTCATCAGGTCCCATACCATTAGCAGTTGATTTGTCGATTGAAGGATTCATATCAGAGATAAGGACCTTAAAAGCGGTTACCCGGGTTTCCAATCCATAATAATTTGCAATAGCGCTGAAAATAGCCGCGTAATCCCAGCATAAACCGTATATCATTCCATTATCAAGAATTCTCTCCTGGATCATCTCACTCACCGGGAAAATACCGGGAAGAAAATAGTTCCAGCGCATCGGATACGATATATCTGGCTGTTGTCTGGGATCTCCAATATACTGCATATGATCGCGCTGCCATGCCAGGATTGATTGAGCGATTTCCTCATCGCTGCCGGAAAATCCATCAGCCCCCAGTTGGAGTATTTCTTCTTCACTTAAAGCTTCATAAGGATTGAATACTTCAAATTGCTGCACATCAGCTGCGGGTTCAGAATCCGTATCTGATGCTGGTGAAACAGGTGGGGAGGATATGTCTTTTTGACCACAAGCGGATAATATTAACATACAACAAACCAATAACACCAGTATTCTTCTTTTTTTCATTTAAAGTCTCCATTTGAATTTGATTCTGGGGATAAATACCTTTAATATTTTAGATTTTTAATTTATATACATAGCATATTAGCCTGTCAAGCCTAAATGAATAAAACCATTTCGTAGATTCTTCTCATTGCTGTTAAAGCGATGATCTTATTATTGAATGAAAACCGGATAATGTCAAATCAAGTAATGATTGTATTGCCTCCGTGTGCAATCTTTATAGAAATAGTGAATAGTCTTCTTAACCTATTTCTAGATATCATGAACACAACGAATACATTAATACTTTATAGACATCGTTATGATTAACTAGAACTTATGAAGCTAGAGCTCTAAATCCTCTCTCCCTAACCAATTTTTTCCGCAACCGCAAATTTGCCACTCAGTACTACTGAAATGAGTTATCCATCGCGATGGTAACTTGATAATCTCTCACTCTGAGTACCTACGTTGTCCGCAGGAGCAGACAACGCCAGAAAATCCTCTCACCCTAACTGAACACCCACTTATAGACGTCAAAATGTTCTTTAATTTCCCTTTTTATAAAATTGTTCGGTTACCAATATCCGTTTTCAAGCAATTTACCTTAGATTCTCTATCATCTTGTTTTTAATCCAGGCGCCAGTTAACTCATGAGCAAATACCACAAGGTTGATTAGCTTTAAGATAACCCATCAAAGAATCGTATTGTATTGCGCCCACCCTCTTTCGCTTGATACATCGCAATATCTGCACCTTTGAGGATATCTTCTTGGCTGGTTTCGTGATCAAAGAACATCATCAAGCCGATGCTAGCTGTAGAATAATGTTTTATCACAATGTCAGTACCACCTTCCTGCTTGCGGGTCAGTAAATAAGGCTCTGCTAGAGTAATGCGGATTCTTTCGGCAATAATACCAGCACGTGCAACGGATTTTTCCTTATCAGTGTCCAACTCGCTGAGCATCACCACAAACTCATCACCGCCGAAACGCGCGATAGTATCCATTTCACGCACACAACTGGATATACGATGCGCCGCTTCGACCAATAACAGATCACCCATATCATGTCCATGCGTATCATTGAGTGACTTGAAGTTATCCAAATCCAGGAACATCAGCGCACTATAAAAGCCTCTACGTTTACCGGTAGCCATCACCTGTTCCATGCGGTCTTTTAGCAAACGGCGATTGGGAAGCTGCGTTAAGGTATCATAGAATGCCAGAGCGCGAATATCCTCCTCTGCTTTCTTGCGCTCTGTGATGTCCTCCGTTATTCCCATTAGTTTTTCGACACTTCCATTCTTGTTCTTGATGGGAACAAAGCTGGATTTAAAAATCGGTTCATGCTGCCCTTTGGCTTTGTACTCGAAATGACTGGTTTCCCCGGTAAAAGCCTTTTTAAGTAATTTCCCGATGCGTTCCCGGTCCGTATCGCTGACTCCGTCCAGATATAAAGAACCTTGTATTTCGCTTTCCTCTTTTAGCCCATGCATGAGAACTCCAGCCCGGCTCATGGAAATTATCTTGCCATCCATATCGATCTCGTGAATGCTTACGGGTGAGTTTTCGAGGAGCAGTCGGTGATTTTTTTCTCTTTCACGCAAAGCTCGGGTGATTTTCTCGGTTTCCAGGCGCGCCTCCTCCAATTCAATGGTTCGTTGACGCACCTGATCTTCCAGAGTAATTGCTGTATGAAACAGATTGAAGTCCGACCCCTGAAGGCTTGCTTTGCGTTCGGCGCTGTTCATTAATGCAAGAATGATCTTTTTCAAACGTGTAATTTCAGCTTGTAAGGTCTGCTCGTTCGTGCCGGAAACTGGCTCTTCTTGGTCAGGCATCACACAACCTTCATTTTGATTCTGGGGTAGAGCCTATCGCCACCCCAGTAAATGTCTGATTTACATGTGAACCGCGGAACTGTTCGCCATAGCTATTAAATCCAACGATGTTGTTTTGCTGAAACATTTTCCCGACCTGCTCTTTCAAATCATTTTGAGAAACTTCCAGCTTACGTAGAATGCAATCGCAGCCGAATATAAGTTGGGGCGGTCCGATTTCCGCTCGGATTTTGTCGAAAGCCTCCTCCAGGTTATTCACCAGGTTCACACCATGAGCCACTCTAAACACCACCCCCTCCTCGATCGCGCAAAAGAAAGTCAGGCTACTGTCGGCATTTACCTTCTGGATAGAACGCACATAGTCCGTGCCATCTATCATCACCACAACCGGTGATGTGGCGAAACGCTGGGGATTGAGCTCATGCACATCAACACCCACCAGCCGTGCATACTCTTCTGCGGCTGGTATTCCGTTGATTTCCTTGATAATACGTTTTACGGGATCAGCTTCTGTTACCACCATCCTTTCATCGGTGGAGATAAAATGCTGTGTTTTAAATATTCTGAAAGGCAAGGAGGTATTGATGAGGATCAGTGCGACGCTGTCTGATTGGAATTGCCCATCGCAAAAAATTAGGGTCTTTTCGAATTTCAGGTCATCCCCCGCTGAACCACCGACCAATGGAATCTTATCCAACTCATGCTGCAGTGCATACGTTACCGGTTCTTCACGAATAGATAAACCGTCTATCAGCATAAAGGCAAAACTATTATCCGGGCTTGCTTGTGGAGCTCTACTTTCAAGCTTCTGTAATAGGACTTGGATAAAATCATTCCCTCTAGTAATTTCAAATTGGCTTAAATGTTCCATTAGTCCACTAACAGCCACAAAACTACCCGCAGGAAGGCTTGCACCCGAGAGACTATGATCTTGATAACCGGCTGGCCCGATTTCCCCAGCCGTAGTACAACCAACAACTTGAATCCCGGTAAACAGGCGGTTCATTTCCTCAGCCAAAACATCTAGGTCATATTCACTGGAACAAAAGAAGACCACCAGCTCCATGTCCTGCTGTACCACCCCCTTATGAAATTCCGCTACTGCCTGACGAGCTTCTGATGCTCGCGATTGCGCCATGCGAATGTTTTGAATATTCATAAGGGTCATCTCCTTTTATATGTTTATACAAAAAGAACTATGAATACAATAATACATATCAATCATAACCGAGTAGAAAATTTATAATATATATTTATTAAAACTATTTTATTTCATTAGAGAAAATGCTATTTTCTATCTGGTGTGTGTTCTTTTAACGTTTCTACTACTATAGCATAATTTTTCAAAGCATTTCAATCTGTCTGATTTGAGGCGCCTTTCCCAATTTTATGTGCAACCCCTGTGGGAACAATGGATAGGATGGACACTTACTTGACCTATTTATGAACACAATGGACTCTGTGGATACGCTGAAGATACTTCCGCCGCTGAATGATGTGCATGAAGTTGGAGGTTCGAATCCTCTCGCCCCGACCAGATATAATAAAAATATGGATGCAAAAAAATCAAAGCCCCAAGATGTCGATGCATACCTTGCCAATTCAGTTAGCGAAGCGCGCTCTATTCTCTTAGAATTGCGGAAGATCATCAAATCCACGATCCCAGAAGTAGAAGAAGGGATACGCTGGAACGTGCCGATCTATACATATCACGGCATCCTGGCAGGTTTTGCCACCTACAAGCAGCATATCAGCCTGGGCTTTGGTGCAGCCGGGCTGCAAGACAAAGAGCGCGAACTGTTTGAAAAGGCAGGCTATAAGACCGGAAAGGGCACTGTGCAGATCCGCTTCGATCAAAAAGTGCCTGCCGCAATAATAAAGCAGATATTAAAGAGACAGGCTGAACTGAATAAAAAATAGGATTTAAAAAAACTCCATCAGCTATTTGCGATAAGCAACATAGATATCCGATTCGATCATCTGGTCATTTTCATAGTAATGGTGGGTGAAATACACATTGCCGTCCTGATCGAGGCTGGCTTCCCCTGCCAGAGCTGAGATGATCAATTCCGGCGTCTGCCACACTCCATCCACCCTCTTCGAGCGCCACAGCCCGTAATTCTTGCTGATCCACAATTCGTCTTCCTGCGGATTCAGCGCCGGCCAGCCTTCATCATATTCGCTGTTCACATACTCCAGGTTCACCGGTTCACCCCATTCTCCATCCACCTTATAGGAAACCCAGATATCCAGCCCACCCTTCCCCCCTGCCCGGTCGGAATGGAAATACAGCTCGCTGCCGTCATTGGAGATGTGCAGTTCCCCGACTTCGTACTCAGGATCGAAATCAGCCAGAACCGCTTCGGACCACTCTCCATTTTCATAGGTAGAGGTCATCCAATGCATGCCATCCAGCCCCTGCCTGACCGCGTAGACCCACAGCGTGTTCCCCTGGAAAAATCCACAGCCATCCAGCTGCGGCTCATGTGGGTCAGCCAGCCAGATGCGCTCCGGATCGCTCCAGCCGTCATCCTGCTTTTCGAATTTATAGATGCCGGTAACCTGATCCTGCGCCTGCTCGATCACATCCATGCGGTTGTTGGGCGTGAACCATACATACAGGGTCTGCCCATCGGGCATGATGAATGCCGAATCTTCCGCACCCCGCGTGTTGACAGGGTATGGCAGCGGCACCGGCTCCTCGAATTCATCCGAATGGAGTTCCGGCGGCAGGGGATCATTTTCCAGCGACATCTTGACTGCTCCAGCCGGTATCAGGCTTTCACGATCGGGAAGATCAGCTGCAGTTTGTGTATTATTTCCTTTTTGTGTGCAGCCAATTAATAAAAGAAAGACAAAACATATGAAAATGGAGAATAAAGAAATATGCTTTTTCAATGGATCAATCATTTAAACCCTTTCCATTGAGGATCTGCGGAATAGATTTATCAATTCGAGCTTCTCGGGTAATCGACTGCTTGGGTTGAGAAAAATACAGCAGGTAAGCCCGCTGCCTTCCCGGAGTTAATGCATAAAATGCATTTTTCAAAGCTGGATTTTCATCCAGTTTCGGTTGAAATTCTTCAGGAATGTTATATTCCACCGTCTTCTTGAGCTCTACCTTCAAACCGGCTTTTTCTATTTCGATAGCTTCTTGAATATAAGCTTTCAAAATGGACTCTATCTCGATAATTTCTTGAACACCGGTAAAGCGGATCTGGCGTCCCGCCTGCACATTCTCCGTTTGTCTGATCAGAATATTATTGACATCCTTCAACAAAGAACCTTTGATAAAAAGAAGCGCGCAATACTCTTTGAATCCGTGCATGAGAACAACATTAATTCCATTGAAGGTATAACAGGGAACACCCCACTTCAATTCTTCACTCAGCGGACTATCGAGCATAATCTTCCGCAATTCTCTAAATTCTTCCTTCCACTGATCAGCACTATCCAAAAATGCATCGACCATGGGATTCTTTTTATTCATAGTTCCATCCTTTGTCCGAAAAAGATCGGCGAACAGATAAACTGATTGATTCCATGCTGTGGGGGAAGATGATTGAGCGACGTGATCTGCTGCGTCGTGGTTATTATAGCAAATCTGGTTCAGCATTGGAACAAAAGCACCTTGGATAGTATTTTGAAATCCGGAAATGATCATATTTCGCGGGAACCCATCCTCCACCTCTCCTGCTTTTTCATTTATGTATATAATCATTGGATGAGCTTCCGGCAAACCCTTACAGAAATTCAAAGCATCCTTGATACCGTAGGTTATGACAGCGACTTGTTTGTGGAAGCGCTCCAAAAGCAGGCGATCCAGCATCTTTCTTTCAGCCAGATCAGTACCGTGGAGTTCTGTCCGTATCGCTACTACCTGCAGTATATTCTTTATCAGCAGCCCGAACCGCTCCCCGATTATTTCAGCAAGGGAAAACTCCTGCACCAGCTCATCGCACATGGGTATCAGGCTCAAATGAATGGGGATTCCCCTTCCCTGGATACTCTTGAAGAAGAGTTATTTAGATCCGAATCAGCATGCGAACCCATTCATCTCGCCAATGCCTTGCAGCTCTATTATCAAAACCGCTGGCAGGTTGAACAGGTGCTGGCAGTCGAACATCCCTTTGCTATCTCTATTGATGAAAACCTGCCGCCCTTGGTCGGCGTTATCGACCTGGTCCTGCAGGAAGGCAATACGATCATCCTTGTCGATCACAAGACCGGGCGCAATTTCTATCCCTATGATGAACTGCAGGTCGCCATCTACGCCGGTTATATTCAAGCGCAGTATCCCGGTTATGAGTGCCGCCTGTATTACGATCATTACCGCTGGGTCAACAACCTCGATCGCATCCGCAAGCCGGCTTTCCAACGCACCCGGGTGGAGGTGCAGGCTGAAAGCAAAACGCTGTATCAGCAGCGCATCCTGACCGCTGCTTCATTGATCCATGAACTGCGCTCCGGCAGCGATCCCGCCCATTCGGCAAAATGCTACCTGTGCCCCTATAAGAAAAGCTGTTTCCACAGCTACAAGAAAGACACTTCCCTTTAATAATTACTGCTCTGTCTCTTTGAAACCAGCGATCATCTCCGTGAATATTTTTGCTTTCGATCATTGAAATAAAAAATAATTCCTATAGAATAATCATATGCTTTTATTAATATAAAAAAATACGTTATTAATCGGAGTAATAGAAATGGAAACCTTATTAAATGTTTTACGGGCACTCTTTTATATAGTCTTACTAGTGGGAGGGTATATTCTTTTTCCTTTATGGGCATCTAAACTGGCAAAGAAAAAGGGGTTGAAAACGATCCAAACCATTGCAGTGGTATCGATCTTTATTGGTTTAGGTCCGTTGGGTGGATTAATTGCGATCATTGTCTCCTCGCTTCAGCCACCGGTTGGTGATACGCCTATGAAATGTCCGCAGTGTGATTCTGAAAATTTAAAAGCCAGAGTCAATGCAGTAGACACTGCAAACGGGGAAAAATTAGGCTCATCGCTTGATCTGTGGTTGACTTTTGCTCTAAATTTATTTTTCGGAGCAGCATTTTTATTCTTTGCATATGGTTTTTATGATGAATTTCTTGAGTGGTTGGGAATGACAGGCATCTTTCCAGCCATTGTCTTTCTTATTTTGGGCATCGTCGATCTCTTTCAGGCTGTTGCCAAAGTTATTGTGTATCATCAAAAAAACAAGGTTCAATTGGCAGAGTACAAATGTAAAGATTGCAGCCATACCTGGTCAATCCGCGAAGATGGGATTGAGTACATCGAACCAACACAATCTTAATTTCCTTTCAGCGTTCTTTACCTTCTTCCGGAAGATCCTTTCTTTTAGAGAATGATGATTTATCGGTCTATTTTGAATAGATCATTAATGAGTGGGGCGCGAGAAGAAGAAATCTTAAATCTTCTCTGCCCCACTAGTCATCGAACTTAATTTGCCAATCTCAATGTTTAAAAATGTCTACTCCGCTGCCGCTACACAAAAAGCAGACTTTTTTAATAAATCCATAACCTTGACATGTAGGACAAATAAATGAAGCATCAAGATCGAGTTCTTCACTTTTGTATTCCTTGAGATCTGCAACATTTCCCGAACCCCAACAATCCGGGCAGGTATCATACCTGTAACCTTTTCCACCATAAAATTTGCATTTCCCCTGTTTATTTTCATCAATTCCCTGCAAGTTCTTATTACCTATATCCCATTCTATTTTTAATTTATTGCTTTACAATAAGTATCTAGTATTTATAAATCAGGAGAAGCCCATGCCTAAAAAGAAAATCGCCTGGAAAACATTTGAGACAGAACACCTCTCTATCAAATTACCCGACACGTTCATCGGTGGACACCCCACCGCTGATCGCAAAACCTTGAAAGCAGAAGTGGAATCACTCCCCGAAGAGATCAGATATATTTATAAAAATCTATTTTCACAGCGCAACTTTGTTTTCCTGGCGGCGGATATAGAATTTAATAAAGACATGAGTTCGCTGACCTGCCTGGTCGTTATCCCAGAATCGATCCCATTCTTTCAATTCAATCCCAAAATCGAAAACTATATCCGCATTGTAAAAAAGAACCTGGGGCGTGAGTTTGAGACTCTCGAAGAAAATTATTATGATTTTCAGGGCTTTTCCGCCGCCCGCCTGCTCTCCGCTCAACGTCCGAGAAAAACTCGCAAGAATCCTGAACCAGAGGTTTCGCGCAAACACCTGATGCACGCTTTCCAGATCCGCCGTCATTTCTGGAGCTTTGACTGTATTGCCGATACGAAGGTGTTTGATACCTATCTTCCCATCTTCGACGAAAGTCTGAAGAGCCTGGTCATTAAAGGGAAAGCAAAATAAAAATTATCAATAGAAAAACGCCTATCTCTCTCGCATAATGTTAAAATCCTTTTATTGACAGAGAAAATTTCTCCTATAGAATAAAAAGTTGTTTATTAATTTTTTTAAAGGAGAGATTGATGAAGAAAGTACTCGTACTGGCATTGGTGCTGGCTGTCTGGCTTCTTACTGCGTGCTCCGCTTTGGCACCGGAACCAACATCCACTCCCATTCCACCTACCAGTACACCGCTTCCCGCGCCCACAGCAACTCCATTACCGCCCAGCGCATGGCGAGGTGAGTGGACTATATGGACAGGAGACAATTACCAAGAATCCTTCATAACATTTGAGGATATGGATGGAGCAGTAACCTCATCCGAATTCGAAATTGATAGAGGTAATGTCACTTTCCAGGCAGGAAAATCCGAAGATGAACTTACCTTAAAAGGAACATGGGAAACCGAAACAGAAAACGGAACTATCCGCGTTCGCATGCTCGAAAATGAAGATCAATTTGTAGGTAATATTGATGGATATACTCCCTTCTGCGGCGCAAAAAATGGCGCTGAGATGCCTGATCCCTGCATTCTAAACTGGAGTGGTGAATGGCAGGTATGGCTTGGTTCTGATTTCTACAATTCCACAGTAACCTACGTTCAAGAGGGAGTAACTGTAACCGGTCAAACCAAAACCGCTCAGGGATATCAGGCTAATTTCAATGGTGAGATCAATGAAGATGGTTCCATTGCTACCGGTGGTTATTCGATCATGGTCGTCAACGGGAGCTTTGAGGTCATCATGGATGATAATATGATCCAATTCAGCGGCAACTATGATGGTCAGCCTCTTTGTGGAGCCCGTTGGGGTGCATCAAAACCCGAAATTTGCCTTGCTCCATAATATTTATTAGAAAACCTATTGAGTGCATGAATTATCATGCACTCTTTTTTTTGCAGGCTATTTGCATATTATCTATTGACAATATGCATATAGTGTGATATTCTATTGAGGAGGTAATATGCCATACGGAAGACATGGAATAGGACGAAGGCGCGGAAGAATGCGCCTGATGGATCCAATCATCTTGTTGTGTCTGCAGAAAAATTCAGCACACGGGTATTCTCTGATCGAGGATCTGGCGGAATATGGATTAATAAATATCGACGTCAGCATCCTATATCGCGCTCTGCATCAAATGGAAGCTCTTGGCTGGGTTACATCCAATCAAGAACAGGAGAGCAGCCAGGGTCCTCCCCGCCGGGTCTACCATATCACTCCCCTCGGAGAAAATGTTCTCAAGGAATATATCGCCGATCTGGAAAAGCATCTTGAATACACGCAAAAAATCATTCAAGATTACAAGGCATTTACTAGCAAACATTTGTAATTTTGAAAGGAGTAAAAATGTCAGCAGGAAATAAAATGGGACCAGAAGAAGAAGGTTCAATGACTGGAAGAGGAATGGGATATTGCGCCGGTTATCCACAACCCGGTTTCTATTCACCAGGTTTTGGGTATGGTGGAATGTCGATGGGCAGACGAGGAAGAAGATTTCGCCATTTTTCTTATGGAAGAAGATCCTTCTTTCACCATCAGCAGGGAGCCATGTACGGACCAACAATGGACGCATTCGACGCACGTCCTATCACCGCAGAAGAAGAGGAACAGGTTCTCTCACAGCAGGCTTCCTGGCTTCAAAAACAGCTTGACCTGATCAACACACGCCTGGAAAAGATCAAAACGAATAATTCCGCGGAAGAATGATCAAACAGCGTCTAATAGAATTGGAGAAATTCTTATGAAAATCTGCTTGTGCAGTGAGGGAGAAACCCTCGATGATAAAATCAGTTCTGTCTTTGGACGTGCTCCCTATTTTCTGATTTATAACGATCAAGATAAAATATACCGCAGCATTGAAAACACAGCAAAAAATGAAGCGCACGGTGCTGGTACCAATGCGGCTCAGATCATCCTTGATGAAAATGTGGATGTATTGATCACCAATGCGCTGGGACCCAATGCAAAACAAGTTCTTGACAGCAGTGGTATCACCGTTTTCCGTCAGGTTGGAGAAACCCCTCAAAAAGTATTGACGGCTTACCAGGAAGGGATCCTGGAAAAACTATAAAAATGGAGATAAGAATATGAAAATTGCAGTGTCATCGAATGATAATAAAGGATTAGAAAGCACGGTAAGCGGACATTTTGGTCGCTGCCCATTTTTCACAATGATCACGGTTGAAGAAAATACCATTCAAAAAACTGAAGTGATCGAGAATCCTTTTTATCAGGGGCATCAACCCTTTGAAATTCCTAATTTCTTGAAATCGCATGGAATTCAGGCGATCCTTACACAGGGAATGGGTGGACGCGCTATCGGTTTCTTTCAGGAAAACGCTATTCAACCGGTAACCGGCTGCAGTGGAAATGTCAAAGAAGCTGTTGAAACTTTTCTTGCGGGAAAATCTTCTGCGGCTGCCCCCTGTAAAGAAAGCATTGAACACCACCACGGATAGAAATATCAATTTCGATGCAGATATCTATTGCCAGCGGGAAAGGTGGTACCGGGAAAACGATGGTAGCTGTAAATCTTGCAGCGGCTATTTCCCAGAATCACCTTCCCTCTATTTTTTTTCTGGATTGTGATGTAGAAGCACCAAATGCTGCCCTATTTCTGCATCCGCATTTCAATTCTTCCGTGGTAGTGAATAACCTTATTCCACAAATAGATGAGGAGAAATGCAACTTGTGTGGGCTTTGCGTAAAAAACTGTCAATTCAATGCCCTGGTTGCCGCTCATTCTAAAATCCTTTTCTTCCCTGATCTCTGTCATTCCTGCGGCGGCTGCAAACTGATCTGCCCGCAGGGAGCTATTACGGAAACACCTTCCCGTATAGGGATCATTCAGAGCGGCAGCAGCGACCACATATCTTTTTTCCAGGGAGAATTGGATATCGGTCATCCCAGTCCGGTTGGTGTGATCCAGCAGATGTTTAAACTCCAACAGCAAATAATAACCAAACAGCAAATTCGTTTCCTCACACTTGTTGATTCTCCTCCGGGAGTATCCTGCCCGGTGGTAGCAAGCGCACAGGGGTCTGATTTCATCATTCTCGTCACTGAGCCCACTCCTTTTGGATTACACGACCTGCGTCTGGCTGTTCAACTGATGCGTGATGAACTGCATATCCCCTTCGGTGTGGTCATTAACAAGAATGATCCTCAAGTGAAGATCATTGACGATTACTGCACAGAGCAGAATATTCCTATTCTGCAGCGTATTCCTTTTTCAAGACAGATCGCAGAGATCTACGCAAAAGGGCAGTTATTAATAGAAGCTGATCCCTCCTATAAAAGCCTCTTTCTTGTAATCTGGCAGAACATTCAAAAAATCATGGATGGGAAGAAGCTATGAAACAGATCGCAATCCTAAGCGGCAAAGGCGGCAGCGGCAAAACCTCTCTGAGCGCCGCGCTCATTGACCTGATCGCTCAAGAGTATTCCCTAGTCATGGTAGATGCAGATGTTGACGCATCGAATCTCGACCTGTTGATCTCCTGCAAGCAGCAAACCCGACAGGACTTTTGGGGCGGGCAGAAAGCCGTAATCGACCAGGAAAAATGCATTCAATGCGGTGATTGCCTGAAACACTGCCGCTTCTATGCAGTTAGAAAAACACAGACTGATCCTGGTTCGAGCACACGCTTCTCAATTGATCCTTATCTATGTGAAGGATGCGCGGTCTGCGCACAGCAGTGCCCTGTTTCTGCTATAAGCATGCATCCCACCAGGGATGGAGCCTGGTACCAATCACAAAGCGCATATGGAATGTGTTTTCACGCCCATCTCTTTGCCGGTCACGAAAACTCAGGCAAGCTCGTTTCCACGATCATTTCTGCCGCGCGCCAATACGCACAAACCAACGCGATCGACCTCACACTGGTAGATGGTCCTCCGGGAATCGGCTGCCCGGTCATTGCAGTATGCAACCAAAGTGATCTGGCTGTTATTGTCACCGAGCCTACACCCTCCGGAATCCATGATATGAAGCGCATCCTCGATACTACCCGCCACTTCCATATCCCCGCCTACGTGGTTATCAATAAATCTGATCTCCACTTGCAAAATACAGAGCAGATAATAAAAATATGCCAGCGGGATGCTATTCCTGTGCTGGGGCGAATTCCTTTCGATCCGCAATTCAACCAGGCAGTTCTCCATGCCCAACCCATCACGCGTTACGCTGCCAGCTCTCCTTCCAGCAGTGCAGTTCGTGAGATCTGGCAAAAATTAAAAATACAAATGCATCAATGAACCACGGATGAAAATCTCCTCTCTTTCACTATAATCAATATATGGAAAGAAAAAGAATAAACATCTGGTGGATGCGCAGAGACCTGAGGTTGCACGATAATCAGGCTCTCACAGCTGCCTTATCCGAAGATGCTGCCGTGATTCCCCTCTTCATCCTTGATGAAAATATTCTGGATCACTCCAATCCAAAACGCAATGAATTCCTGTTTGAGATTCTCAAGAACCTGGATACTTCCTTACACAAAACAGGCAGCCGGCTCATCCTGCGCAAAGGGAAACCCCTGCCCATTCTGCAGCAGGTGATGCAGGAAAGCGGAGCCAATGCGATCTTCGCAGAAGAAGGTTATTCTCCCTATGCGAAATCGAGAGATAAACTGGTATCAGAATATCTTCCTCTCATCTTATTACCCGGTCTGACGATCCAACCGCTGTCAGTAGTGAAAAAAGCGGATGGCAATCCTTATACCATTTTCACCCCATACTCCCGCCAGTGGAAAAAAGTCATCCAACCATTTAAGGAATTTCCAACGCCTGATCAGTTCGGAGCCATTCCCCAGATTGTTTCTAAACCAATTCCATCATCACATACTCATCCCCTTTTCGCCGCCGGTGAAGAAGCAGCGCAAAAAAGGTTAACAGATTTTCTACAAAACCAGATTACCTCTTACGGTTCCCGGCGCGATTTTGCTGCAGAAGAAAGCACGTCGCTGCTGTCCCCCTATTTCCATTTTGGAGTCCTCTCGATCCGCAGCGCCTACCAGCGTGCTTTTCAACTTCAAAACAACGTATCCCTGCCCGAGGAGAAAAAAGGTATCGAAACATGGATCAATGAACTGCTGTGGCGTGAATTCTTCATCATGATCCTTTCCGAATTCCCACATGTCGTACAGGGTCCTTTCCGCAAAGCATACGAACGTATCCCCTGGCGCAGTAGTAAAGAAGATATTGAAAGCTGGAAAACAGGGAAAACCGGGTATCCGTTTGTGGATGCCGGTATGCGCCAGCTGCTGGAAACAAGCTGGATGCACAATCGAGCGCGTATGGTGGTTGCTTCTTTTCTCTGTAAAGACCTGCTGATCAACTGGCAGTGGGGTGAAGCATGGTTCAATGAGCAGTTATTGGATGGTGATCTGGCAGCCAACAACGGCGGCTGGCAGTGGTGCGCCGGCTGCGGCACGGATGCGGCTCCTTTTTTTCGAGTTTTTAATCCCATCACCCAGAGCAAGCGCTTTGATCCCGATGGGGATTACATCCGCACATGGGTTCCGGAATTAGAGAATGTCCCTGATCGCTATATTCACACTCCCTGGAAAATGCCAGACGACATCCAGATGGAAAGCAAGTGCGTCATTGGGAAAGATTATCCCGACAGGATTGTCGAGCATGCCTTTGCCCGCCAACGCGCGCTGGATGCATACAGCAAAACAAAAATATGAAATCCTCAGCTTAATCCATGATCATTCTTGAATCCAGTGCTATGGCTCCTTCTCCCTTTCGCAGTACTTTAAGCGGATTGATCTCTATTTCCTTGATTTCCGGAAAATCAAGAGATATCTGCCCGATCTTCTTGATGATCGCAGCAACCGCTTCGATATCGTATTGCGTTCCGCGCAATCCGGCGAGCACCTTCCCTGCCGCCGTTTCCGCGATCATTTTTCTGATCTCATCTTCATTAACAGGAGCTATACGAAAGCTGACATCTTTAAACGCTTCCACATAGATTCCTCCCATACCCATCATCAACAGCGGACCGAAATTCGCATCTCGCTTCATTCCCACGATGATCTCCTCCCCTGTTTTATACATCTTCTCCACTATCACCCCCTGCAAAACAGCGTCTGGTGCATTCTTTTTAACCGTCTTGAACAGATCATCATAAGCAGCTGACAGGCTCGCATCATCTTCGATATTCAGGCGGATCCCGCCCGCATCTGATTTATGCAGAATCTCATCCGATATGATCTTGAGAACCACCGGATAACCTAATTCTTTGGCAGCCACAAGCGTTTCTTTTTGAGAAGCTGCAGTTATTCCCGCAGCATTGGAGATGCCATAGAGGTCCAAAAAAGTACGCACATCCGCTTCGCCAAGCTGCTTCTTCCCCTTCATCTTCTTGAAATATTCAACCGCGCCCTGCGGTGCTGAAGGCTCCTCTGGGGCTTGGTTTTTCGTTTTCTCTTCTTTGTAAAGCTGGTAGCAGCGCATTGCACCCAGTACTGCACCGGCATCTTCCGGGTAATCAAAAACCGGAATGCGGCTGGTATGCAGGACTCTTTTTGCCTCTTGGATGCTCTGCTTTCCTACCATGCTGACCAACGTGGTCTTCTGCTTTCCTGCTGTTTCTTTGCAGATAGATTCGGCAACCGCTACGGGATTGACAAGAGCTTGCGGTACCAGCACTGGCAGTAAGCTGCCAGCTTCACTATGGGCTTGAATGGTTTGGATAGCATAGCCATATTCATCTTCGGTCGCTCCGCCCAACATGTCAATAGGATTCATGGTCTGAGCAGCCGGATTTAATTTTTCACCCAGTTTTTTCTGCAGGTTCTCATCCAACTGCTCCAGCTTCAAACCATGCGCATCCAGACTATCCGAAAGCAGGGCTGCCGGTCCGCCCGCATTGGTAAAAATGACCGCCCGCTCATTCTGCGGAAGGGGTTGAAAATCGAATGCCATGGCTGTCTGCAGCAGAGATCGCAGAGAATTGACCTCTATCACGCCCGCTTGCTTGAATGCCGTGGAATAGGCTGTCTGCGAGCCAGCCAGAGAACCGGTATGCGATGATACCGCCCTCGCACCCGATTCGCTTTTCCCTGCCTTTAATAGGATGATCGGCTTTTTACGAGTCACCTGTCTGGCAACCTGCAAGAAACGCACCCCATCACGGATAGACTCTACATAAGCTGCGATTACATTCGTATGCGGATCATCGGCAAGGTACGCGATCATATCCGTTTCGTTGACATCCATTTCATTCCCCAGGCTGAGCAGGTGGGAGAATCCGATCCCCTCCTGAACAATGTGATCCACCACTCCCCCGCATACCGCTCCCGATTGAGATACGAAACCGATCCCACCCCTTGCCGGCATCCCTTTAATAAAGGTTGTATTCAACCCTGAATAAACGTTTATGTTCCCAACACAATTCGGACCGATGATTCGCATCCCAAATTGCTCTGCAATCTCCTTTAGCTGGTTTTCCCGTTCTTTCCCATCTTCTCCTAGTTCTTTGAACCCGCCTGAAATGATAATACAGGCTTTTACGCCTTTTTTTCCGCAATCTTTTAGAATATCCGGGATCATGTTTGCGGGAAGAACGATCACTGCCAGATCTACCTGTTCAGGTACATCCAGAATACCAGAGAAACAGGGATGACCCAGAATTTGATCTGATTTAGGATTGATCGGATAGATCTTGCCATTGTATCCATATTGATCGAGATTCTTTATTATTCCAAAGCTCAACTTGTTTGGATTTGAAGATGCGCCGATCACTGCCACGCTCTGAGGTGTAAAGAAATAGTTCAAATTATCCGGCATACCGTTATTCTCCTGTAATATCTGGTTTTCATTTTCAGCTTTAGGATAGCATATCCTGATTTCTTATATTCTGCTATATCTCAATAGATATGATCTTTTTAAAAAGGCGCACAACAAGATTAATAATAAGGTATTTTTATACCCGGGAAGAGCCTATTTGATATTTTTAGGGCAGGAAGAAAATCCCGAAAGTCAGTTGGTAAAATCTATCACCGGTCTATTTTCCAGTTATTCACGCCTGCAAAATAAAGAAACGTGGCTGGTTATTTTCAGAAATTCATGTTAAACTTGCTTCTGGTTAGTTAGTTAGCTCAATGTTAACTACCTTTCCGCTCTTGACTTTACTTACGGTGAAGATCGAGGGCATACCCATGGAAAGGAGGAATCCTTATGCGTACATACGAATTAATGGTGATCATTCACCCTGATCTTGATGATGAGGCAGTAAATCAAGCTATTGATAAAATCAAAGGTTGGATTGAAACAGGAAAAGGCAAGATCGTAGAAGTACAGGAATGGGGAAAACGACGTTTGGCATATCAAATTCAAAAGCAGAATGAAGGACTCTATTATCTTCTGAAGCTCGAATTGGATCCCGCAAGCAACGCTGAAATAGAACGCAATATCCGCATTCTTGAACCGGTCATGCGTTATATGTTGGTTGCAAAATAAGCACAAACGGAGTTTTTTATGAGTCGCAGTCTTAACAAGGTCATGATTATTGGTAATCTAGGTAGAGATCCTGAAATGCGTTATACACCTTCAGGAAAACCAGTAACTACATTTTCAGTCGCCACGAATCATATTTGGGTTGATACGACTGGTAAAAAGCATTCCGAAACCGAATGGTTTAACATCGTTTGCTGGAACAGTCTGGCTGAAATATGTAAAGATCATCTTTTAAAAGGAGATCGCGTTTACGTGGAAGGTAGATTACAAACACGCCATTGGGAAGATACAGATGGAAACCAACGAACCAGTGTTGAAATTGTGGCTTCCGAAATGATGATTCTTGGCGACCACGTTTCATCCAGTGAGAGTGAACAGGATGACGACATGGATGAAACAAGTGATTTTAGGCAAGATGAATAAACAGAAAGTTATAGAAATATGAAAGGAATACACCTATGAGTGAAGACAGAAATGAATCCTCGGGTGAAGAACAAAGAGGAAGATTTCAGGGTCGAGGAAACAGACGCTATATCGCTCGCCCGAAATATTGTCAATTTTGTTCCGATAAAACTCAGGAAATTGATTATAAAAACACCGAACTACTCAAACGTTTTGTTACTGATGAAGGAAAAATTCGCCCACGCCGGCAAACAGGTACCTGTGCAAAACATCAACGTGCGCTGGCAACTGAGATCAAAAGAGCCAGGCATATTGCTTTAATACCATTTGTCTCCGGTTCCTGGCAAAGAAATAGTCGTTAATAAGAATGGAGCATTGTAATGACAACCAAGAATAATGCACGGGGAGAGGAACCAAAACCACATAACATTAACATCAAGGAAAATAAGAATTCAAAACGATTAATAATTGGATTCATTGTTTTCGCCGTTGTAGTGGTTGGATTGATCGGTTATGCATTTCTCTATGACAAAGTTCTAAAATACAACAAGCCGGTAGCGGTTGTTGGAGAAAATGAGATCGGTGGTAGAGAATTCAATCAGCGTGCTCGATTGGAAAGAAACTCATATGTTCTCCAATACAATCAGATCGCTGTTCAGATGGTGCTGATGTCGGACAGCAGTGATTACGTAAACTACTATAAAGAACAATTGTCGCAAATCCTTTCGCTCCTTGATAATGCCGATTATTTAGGTGAGAATGTTCTTAATTCGATGATCGATGAAGAAGTAGTCAAGATCGAAGCGGAAAAACGAGGAATTGTTGTAACTGAAGCGGAAGTGGATGATTTAATGCAGCAGCTGTTCAGCTACTATCCAAACGGCACTGCAACTCCCACCGTTGACAGCTGGGTATTTGAGCCCACATCAACCCTTTCCAGCATGCAGGAGACTCTTGTAGCCGTAAAACCTATCGTTGAGACTGCTACCGAAACTCCCACAAACACTCCTGAAGCAACCGCGACCAGCGAAATCACCCCCACTTCCACTGAGGTAATTCCCACTGCCACCTCCGCCGAAACTGACCTCACGCCTACGGCAACAGAGATCAGCGGAACTGCCACCCCGTCTCCATCTCCCACTGTGTATACAGAAGAGATTTATCAGCAAAACTACCAGGATTACATCACAAGTCTTGAGGGAATCGGCGTCGAGGAATCTGTACTGAGAAACTACATTAGAAACTATTTGCTGGAGCAGAAGCTCTACGAAGAAATCACTTCAGAAGTTCCTCGCATGCAGGAACAGGTTTGGGCACGCCATATTCTTGTTGACACCCAGGATGAAGCGATCGCCGTTATGAACAGATTAGCCGGTGGAGAAGACTGGAATGATATCTGCAATGAAGTTACCCTGGATCAATCGAATCAGAATAACTGCGGAGATCTGGGCTGGTTCTCTAAAGGACAGATGATCGAGGTGTTTGAAAATGAAGCTTTCAGCCTCGAAATCGGTGAAGTCAGCAACCCGGTTGAATCCTCCTATGGATGGCATATTATCCAGCTTTTGGGTCATGAAACACGCGCAGTTGAGTCGGATTACGATTTTGAGCGATTGCAGAGCAACTATTATGATCTCTGGTTCCAGGAAGCAGAAGCGAATCTGACCATTACTAAAAATGATAATTGGAAAGATCATGTTCCTACAGAACCATCTGTTGCTTTGGATATGCGTATCGATAGCATTGCCACCAGCGTAACAGCTACTCCCTAAACTACCGAGTAATACGATCAAAAAAGGAGTTGGAAATTTCCAACTCCTTTTCTTTTAATCCACCATTTCGTCGGTGACTTCTTCCAGTTTCAAACTGATCACCTGACTGGCAGAATCTCGTCCCATCGTTACCCCATAAATAACATTCGCCAGCTGCACCGTATTGCGGTTATGTGTGATAACAATGAACTGCGTTTTATCACTCAACTCCGTCATCAACTGCCCCAGCCTTAATACGTTGGATTCATCCAGCATAGCATCCACTTCATCCAGAACACAAAATGGCGTGGGGGAAATTTTCAAAAGGGAGAAAATCAACGCGATGGCTGTCAGGCTTCTTTCACCACCTGAAAGCAATGCCAGCTCCTGCTTCCTTTTTCCGGGCAGCGTGGCTTCGATCTCAATACCTGTTTCAGTGATGTTTTCTTCATCTTCAATGACCAGTTTTGCACTTCCTCCACCAAATAACTGTTTAAAAATCTCAGAGAACTCTTGATTGACGGCTGTAAACGTATCTTTGAATTTGCTCTTGATGATCTCTTCCAGTTCTACCACCACTTTACGCAGGTCACTTTCAGCTTTCTCAAGATCGCTCATTTGTGAGGTAAGAAAATCATACCGCTCACTTTCTTCTTTGAATTCTTTTTCCGCTTCCGGGTTCACCGCTCCCATTCTGCGAATGGATGATTTTAAGTTCTTGATCTGTTCTTCAAGATTTTCAGGGATCTGGGTTATCTTCGGTAGATTCGCCACCATGCCATCGATTGGCAATGGTTTAGGTCCGCTGATCTCCGGCTCATAATCAAATGATACCAATCCAAAATCATCAGAAATACGTTCTTTCAGGGTTTCCATCTGGTTTTTTACTTTGTCAACCTGCATTTCCAGCTGGATAAAATGTCGTTCAATAATAGTCTGGTTTTTGCGTAAGTTTTCAGCAGATACCTGTTGTTTATCTATCTCATCATTGATAGATGCGATCTCTTTTTCAACAGGAGCGATCTTCTCATTCAAGGTATCGATTTGTGAATTTAATTCTTCATCGCGCTTTGTATCAGCGGAATATCTGCTCATTAATTCTGTATGCTGATTCTCAAGGTTATCCAGCTTTTCACGGTAATCTTTACACTGTGTTTCAAGACTTGAGATCAGATGCAGTGCATCCTGCAGACGATTCTTTGAACTCTGAAAACTTTCCTGCACCACGGCATGTTCTGTTTTCTTCTGATACAGGTCCTGGTTTAACTCATCCAATGAGATCACTGCCGTCTGTTTCTTCAAGGCTTCGATTTCTGCATTGCATGACTGTGATTGAGATTGGAATTCTTTGAGAGAAACCTTGATCTTATTCTTGGTGTCAATCGCTTCCTGAATATCAGCAAGGAGTTTGGCAACCAGCTGTTTATTCAAGCGAATATCTTGTGCAGCATCTGCCTGTTTATCCTGCAGTTCTTTCAAAGCAGATTGGACAGTTTTTAGCTCTTCTTCTGAGGAAATGATTTTTTTCTGTACGGATGCAGCTTTTTGCTCGATTTCAAGGAGTGTACTTTTCTGATCTTCTTCCGTTTTCTGGATATCCGCAACTTTTCTATGCAGGTCCTCTATTGACTGCTGAAGATCCTCGATCTCTTTTTCGCGTTTAAAAATGAATTCGCTGTTTGCACCGCCTATCGAAATAATGCCGTTTCCATAGAAGATGCTGCCGTCTTTCATGACTATTTTTTGATCGGACTCTAAATTCTTTAAAACCTGTTCCAGTTCACCCTGTTCTTCCAGAATATACGTATCCGCAAAGAATATCTCCAAAATGGATCGGTATTCCGGTGCTGCCTGAACGAAATCCAGCGCTGAACGGCAGCCGGAAAGTTTTTTCACCGGTCCCGCTTTCTCTGACCGTATATATGATTGGGGGATCAGGATCGAATGAGATTCTCCGGCTTCCCGGATAAGGGATAAGATGCCTTTCAGATCCATCGTACGATCCAGCACCAAACCTTCTGTGGCATCACCCAGAACTGCTGCGACTGCTTTTTCATAACCACTTTCTACTTTAATACAGGAGAGCAAAAGCTCGATCGTACCTTTCACTTTCTTCTCTTGAATGGTGTTCAACAGTTTCTTCGTACCGGTCTTGAATCCTTCCAGGTTCTTCTTCGCCGTAACCAGAAGATTCAACTGTGTTTCTCTGGTAGCCAGATCATTCTTATTTTTCTGCAGCGAACTTTGGATCCTATCGATCTCTTTGCTGATCTTTTCTTTTTCATCGTCTAAACTTCGAAGTTCTTCGTGTTCTTGATCCACTTGAGCTTGTTTCTGATCAAACAGCGTTTGAGTATCACCAATCTTTTCCGTCATCTCCTGATACTGAGCATTCTGAGTTTTGATCGTTTCATCTAATTCAGTACGTCGCTTGATTAAAATTTCAGCACGTGTTTCCAGGTCAGCGCTTTTTGCCTGATCTCCTGCAATACTTTTATCGATTTCCAGCTTTTTCTGCTGAATTTCATTGATTTGTGCATGCAGCTTTCCAAGGTCATCTTTCTTTTGATCCAGGGATTTCTGCAGCATGTTTAATTCATCCTGAATGCTTTCGAGGTTTTTCTCCTGTTCGAGATGCTTGGTTTGAAGGTCTTCTTTTTGCTCCAGCCGTCCCTTCAATTCCTCTTCTGCATAGGTCATGGAAGAACGAAGAGAATCTCGCTGGTCCTCATACCCCTTGAAGCGTTCGTTGATGATGGCAAGCTCGCGATTGATCTTTTCTTTCTCGCTCTGCAGTTCGGTAAATTCATTATTCAAAAGTGACAGTGCTTCTCGTTTTTCTTGAAGAACTTTTCTTTTTGTAGAAATTTCTTCATCGCCGGTAAGCACATTCATGCGCACATTATTCAGGTCCGCTTCTTTTCTGGTCTTTGCGTCAAAAGACTCGCGGTAATTTTTCTGCAGAAGATTCCAGCGGTAGCCATACCAATCTTTCAACAGCAACTGCAGATCAGCATTGATACGGTTATATTCTTTGGACCGTTCCACCTGTTTTTCAAGCCGCTTGATGCGCGGGCGGATCTCATAAAGGATATCTTTCACCCGGTCCATGTTTTCAAGGGTCTTATCCAGCTTTCGGATCGCCTCTTCGCGGCGTGCACGGAATAAACGGATGCCGGCTGCCTCCTCAAAGAACAATCGGCGGTCTTGCGGTTTCAAAGAAAGCGCAGAATCAACCAGACCCTGCCCGATGATCGTATACGTTCGTTCTGCTAATCCCGAATTGGAAAGCAGTTCTTGAATATCACGCAGGCGTACTCTCTTTTCATTGATGAGATATTCATTCTCACCGCTGCGGTATGCCCTGCGTGTAATACTCACTACATCGTAATCAATAGGCAGCCATCCATCATCATTATTAAATCGAATGGTGGCAGATGCCATCGACATTTTGGATCGCTGGGTTGATCCGGAATAGATCATATCTTCTGTTTTTTTTCCACGCAGAAGACTGTAAGCCTGTTCCCCCAGCACCCAGCGGATCGAGTCGGCAATGTTCGATTTCCCCGATCCATTGGGACCGACTACCGCGGTGATCTTGTCCGGGAATGCAAATAGCGTCTTGGCAGCAAACGTCTTGTAACCATGCAGTTCTAGGGCTTCTAGTTTTTGAATCATTCGGCTGTTATTCCTGATAAATCCTCTCTAGTGCTTTTTTCGCAGCGTCTTTTTCTGCAGCTTGTTTGCTTTTGCCGCTCCCTCGAGCATACGACTTTTTATTAATATATACTTCTACTTCAAATAATTTCGAGTGATCAGGTCCAGACGCTTTTAATGTAACATACTTAGGAGGAGGATAGCCAAGCGATTGCGACCATTCCTGCAGCTTTGATTTCGGATCTTCATTTTTGTGTGTCTCAATAATATCCTCTACTGCCGTATTGAGTAAAGGACTCAAAAATGTACGAATGGTTGGCAATCCCTGATCTAGATAGATGGCACCGATCAACGCTTCAAAAGCATCGCACAGCAGGCTGCTGCGTACTCTTCCACCGGTTTTTATCTCGCCTTTTCCCAGGCGAAGCGCATTTCCCAGGTGGATATAGCGGGCAAAATCAGCCAATTCTTCCGTCTGAACAAGAGCAGATCGCATTTGAGTCAGATCACCCTCAGGCATCTCCGGATATCTTTCATACAGCCACTCTCCAACTAAAAAGTCGAGTACAGCATCACCTAAAAATTCCAGACGCTCATTATCTTCAATTGCCTCTGGATTTTCATTTAAGTACGAACGGTGTGTAAGTGCTCTGATCAATAAAAGTATATTATTAAACTCCAGTCCCAGACGTTTTTCAAGTTCTTTTGGATGTTCAGGAACAAATTCTAATAAATCTTTCAATACTTTCCTCCGAGATAAAAGCATAATTATATTTCTTTATTGTACTATTTCATAATCACTATTGCTAATCAGAAACCCCCTGCTATAATTTAGTCCATGGAAATTCCTTTCCTCAAACAAGCTGCCAGCAAATACACCATCGAGACCGATGTCTTCGAAGGTCCTCTTGACCTGCTGCTGCAGCTCATTGAAAAAGAGCAATTGGATATCACCCAGCTTTCTCTGGCAAAAGTGACCGATCAATATCTGGAACATCTCAAATTGATCACCAATCGCGATCCGCTTGAAGTCTCCGCTTTTCTGGTGATCGCTGCCCAGCTGGTGCTGATCAAATCAAAGATCTTGCTGCCGGCGGAAGCGAGTGAGATCGGGGAACTTGAAATCGAAGGCAGTGCCGACCTTGTACAGCAGCTGATCGAATATAAAAAATTCAAAAATGCCGGATTCTGGCTCCGTGATCGTGAAGCGAGAAATTTACGAACGTATTTCCGTGATGCGCCCCCTCCCCGGCTTCCTGAAGTACTGGACCTGACCGATCTTTCAGTTAGCGATCTGGTAGAGATCTATCGTGATCTGCTTATTACCAAGGAACAATATTCTCCGATCGAAGATATTGTTACCATCTCAACCATCACACTTAAGAATCGTATTGCCACGATCATGAAGCAGTTTAGTGTTCTTTCACATACCAGGTTCTCCTCGCTGACAGATAAGAATACCAAGCTTGAGGTCATCGTGACCTTTCTGGCACTTCTAGAGTTGATCAAAAACCACCTGATCGAGGCATCTCAGCCAGAATTGTTCGGGGAGATCGATCTGGATTCCATTGGGGAAATGGATGCAGAAATAGAAACTGAATTCTAGTGCAGTAGTTTTATGAGCAAATCTGATCTAACACCCATCCGACAGCAGTATCTGGATATCAAAAGACAATATCCGGATGCGATCCTGTTTTTCCGCCTTGGTGATTTTTATGAGACCTTTGATCATGACGCGGAGATCACCTCCCGAGAATTGGATCTTGTGCTCACCGGGCGCCGTGTTGCCAAGGGCGCCAAAGTTCCTATGGCAGGCATACCCTATCACGCAGCCGAAAATTATATTTCCCGATTGATCAACAAGGGCTACCATGTGGCAATATGCGAACAGATCGGGGAACAACCCAAACGAGGGCTGTTTCCACGCGAAGTGGTTCGGATCATCACTCCCGGAACCCTGATCGAATCCTCCTTTCTGAAAGCAGGAGTCAATAATTACCTGGCAGCTATTTTCCCTTTCGCCGAGAAAACGGGACTGGCATATATCGATATCACCACCGGCGAGTTTTTCTGCACCGAGCTTACCGATGGGCATACCAACCTTGTTTATTCCGAACTGGCACGTATTAACCCGGCGGAATTGATCATACCCAAGAGCCTTTCCGATAAACAGCTGCAGCGGTATCACTGCACCCCGCGAGAAGATTGGTACTTTACCTTCAATCGAGCGCAGGAAGCGCTGCAGCAAAATTTTCAGGTAGCCACTCTGGACGGGTTTGGATTGAAAGATAAAACCGGCGCCATCTCTGCCGCGGGTGCCATCATCCAGTATATGGATGAAACCGACCCGCAGTCGCTGCAATCCATTAAACGGGTACGTTTCTACCATACCCAGGATTACATGATCCTCGACCCTGAAACACGGCGTAACCTGGAACTTACTGAAACGATCCGCAACGGGCAGGAAGAAGGTTCCCTGCTCTCGGTTATCGATTTTACGGTCAACCCGGTAGGAAAAAGACTGATGCGCAGCTGGTTGAATAAGCCTCTCATCGATCCACAGAAGATCAGAGAGCGTTTGAATTATGTGGATTTTTTCGTTCAAGATGGACTGCTGCGGAAAGAGCTCCAGGGCAGCTTGAAAAAAATCTCCGATCTTGAAAGGATTTCTTCACGCATTGTAGCCGGGCATGCCCTGCCGCGTGATCTGGTGGCTCTCCGTAGTTCACTTGAAGTGATCCCAAACGTCGTTTCCCTCCTTGATAAGCAGACGGAACCTGCCATGACTCTGGCATCTCGCATCCACACCTGTCCTGATATGCTGAAGCTGTTAAAAAAAGCGATTGCAGATGATCCACCCAATACCCTGCAGAATACCGGTATCTTTAAAAAAAGATATTCGGAAGAGTTAGATACCATCTATACTTCTTCTCATGATGCGCAGCAGTGGATCGCGAATCTCGAAAAAACGGAAAAAGAGCGCACCGGCATAAAATCACTCAAGGTTGGATACAACAAGGTTTTTGGATACTATATTGAAATTTCGAACAGCTATTTGGTTAAGGCTCCGAAAGAATACATCCGCAAACAAACGCTGGTCAATGGAGAACGCTTTATCACACCGGAGATGAAAGAATATGAATCCATCGTGTTGAATGCAGAAGAGCGCATTCATAAACTGGAGTTAAACCTGTTCAAAGACCTCTGTCAGAAAATAGCCGCATCGGTGGATGAGATCACGGCAACTGCTCAAGCGCTTGCCGAGCTGGATGTTTTTGTTGGGTTATCGGAAGCAGCGGTTCGCAATAAGTACTGCAAACCGGTGATCACCGATGAGAAATCCATTCAGATCACGGAAGGCAGGCATCCCGTTGTGGAAAGAACACAACTTGCGCGTGTCTTCGTTCCCAATGACCTGGAATTCAAGGACGATGAATTTATCAGGATCATCACCGGACCCAACATGAGTGGAAAAAGCACTTATCTACGCCAGGTCGCATTGATCATCCTGCTGGCTCAAATTGGGAGCTACGTTCCAGCACAGAGTGCCGTTATTGGGGTAGTGGACCGCATCTTTACCCGCATCGGCGCGCAGGATGAGATCCACGCCGGGCAGTCAACATTTATGGTTGAAATGACCGAAACGGCTAATATCCTGAACAATGCATCCTCAAGAAGTCTGCTTATTCTGGATGAGATCGGTCGGGGAACCAGCACGTATGACGGACTGTCCATTGCCTGGGCGGTGCTTGAATACATCCATAATCACCCCGATCTGCGCTCACGCACCCTTTTTGCCACCCACTATCATGAACTAACCCAGCTTGGGGATACTCTGCCCCATGCTGCCAACTACAATGTGGCTGTCTCCGAATCAGAAGGCACGGTCGTCTTCCTCTATAAGATCATCAAAGGCGGTACCGATCGTTCTTACGGCATCCATGTGGCTCAACTTGCCGGGCTGCCCCAGAGCATCATCATGCGCTCTTTTGAAATACTGCGACAGCTCGAAAAAGAGAATGCTCATACGCGTTCCGGTATTGGGGTATCTGACCAACCGTCACTATTCCAGGAAATAGATCCGCTCAAGAAAGCTCTGCAGGATGTTGACATCAACCAGCTTACTCCTATTGAAGCGCTGAATATTCTATACGAATGGAAGCGGAAATTTACAAAGTAAGACTGTCCCCCTGATTGCAGTGGCAGGGTGCGTCCCCAACACATCATTAGCATTAAATAATGAATGGTGGGTTTTCAATCCACCATTCAAAAATATTTTCAACGACAGGAAAAAACTATTCTTCTTTTTTCTTTGTTTTGCGAGCCGGCTTTTTGGCTGGTTTCTTTGCACCCGTTTCTTCCTTTTTCTCCTCTTTTGGTTCCTCTATCTCTTCTACCGGTTCGTCTAGAATTGGTTCTTCTTCCGCTGCTTCCGCCATTGCCTGCTTGGCTTCGATCATTTCTTCAGCAGTTTTCTGATATTGGATTTCTTCCTGTTTTCTCTCGGCAGCGATCTTCCTTTGAACATTCCATTTATTGAAGAAAAGAATGAGAAAACCTGCCAGGAAAACACCAATCGAAATTATTCCCATCCAGATTAATGCTTTATAGGTGATCGCTTGAAGCGCAATGAGCAATATCGTTCCAAAAGCGCTGTTCTCTGAAGTGAGTGTCTGGTTGATCAACAATGCGGTGAACTGCTCTGATCCTATTAACAATATCAGGAGCAAAATCAAGCAAATCGCAGCTGATATGGTGAGCAGTCTTCCAATCCAGGTTCGCATTTCAGATCTATTTTTCCGTAAGCAAATGCCGATCAGTATTAACAGCACCAGCCAGACAATCGGAATGATCCGGAAAAACCAGCGAATGAGGCTGTAAGATACTACAGGATTGGTCATGCTGTTTTGTATGCCGTCTTCAACATTGATCTGATATCCATCCGGAATCTTGTATAGAAACGTCTCGACATAATCGGAAACTACTGCAGTAACATTTGCTCTCAATTCTTCAGGTGGGTTGCACAGCGGTATTTCCCGAACCGAAAGGTTCATCGAGGTAAGCTGTTTGACCTCAGCGCTGCTGCATGGAGCTGAAGAATTCAATATGCTTTCTACCAGATCCTCTTTACCATTCAGAACATTTTCTTTTATATCGTTCAGGTCGATCTCTACAATTCCAAACGGCTGCTTGAAATTAAAAAACTGCAAAAGCTGGGAGCTGACATCAGTAAATGCCGCACTCAACCATTCGTATGTAATGAATGGTTTTATTCCCTGCACCAAAACCTCTTCGTTTGAGAATATAGGAGGCACGCTCTCATTTTCACCCGGTGTATTCAACTGAGCAGCGATATATCCAGAAAACGCTTCCTGCCCGGTCTCCAACAGCCTCGTGTTGGTTGATAGAGCAGTATAGGTCGATTCATTCATGATCAAGAATTCCAATGGTATCGCAAAGATGGCAGGTAAAATGATCGCTGCCGCTAAAATCGATAGGAAGAAAGCCAGCAATTTTTGCCAAATTGAATTCTTTTCCATCATTTTCTCCTTCACTTATTTACCGATTCCTTCAGTGATTTTTATTGTCATTCTGTTCCTTTTTTATAACTCATTTTTGAATATTTACTATTATCTATTATAAATTTAGTAACTCTTTTTGAAACAAAGTATTAATCGAATAATTTAGATTTTCTTGCTCTCCCAATCTCTGGCTCCGTTGAGAAAATCTTTCCCTGAAATGACTTTTTTCCCGGGCAATTGAACCTTTTTTAATAACAACGAACCTCCCACGCAGCCAATGATCGGGGACTTTTGATAAATACCTCTTTCTCCGACCTGTTGAGCTGTTTCAGGAAATATCTCTGCTTCCAGCACCTTCAAAGCGGCATCATTCCACATTAGAAATGTACCCGGCCACGGGTTCAACGCACGGATCTTTCGTTCAAGGATCTCCACCGGCTCGTTCAGGTCTAGCTTCCCATCTTCTTTTTTGATCAAGGAAGTATAGGTAGCTTCTTCGTCATCCTGTGGCTCACCACTGATCTTTCCATCAAGGTAATCGGGGAGAACCTCCATCAGAAGATCTTTCCCCAGCATGCTTAATTTTTCCGACAGGCTTTCTTCGGTTTCTGAAAGATCAAGTGGAATCGCTCTTTCCTTCAAGATCGGACCGGTATCCATACCCGGATCCATTTTCATAATGGTTACTCCGCTCTCCAAGTCCCCATGCAGGATCGCAGCTTGAATGGGTGAAGCCCCTCTCCAGCGCGGCAGCAGAGAAGCATGCACATTGATGCACCCAAATCGAGGAATTTCAAGAACCACAGCCGGTAGGATCTGTCCATAAGCAGCCACGATAATGAGATCGGGTTGATAACCCTGCAGTTTTTCAATGGTCTCCGGTTCTTTTCGTAATTTTCTGGGTTCTAAAACCGGAATATGGCTCTCCACTGCAAACTGCTTTACCGCACAGGCAACCATCTTTTTCCCCCGTCCAGTCGGTTTATCAGGTTGGGTTACCACCGTTTGAAGGGTGCAATTCATGTGTATCTCCGAGAGAATAGGGACCGCAAATTGGGGAGATCCCATAAAAATGACTTTATAGTTCTTCAACGCACTTTGCATTGTTTACCGCATTGATCCTTTCCTTTTAAATCTGGACGATTCAATCATATCTCTTTCGTGAAGAGAGATCCTACTATGTTCCTGGTTGAGAAATTTTTGAATGATTGTTCTTTGCTTCCTGCTTTTTCGGTTTCAAAATACTCTTTATAATTCGAATGAGGAAGTATCCACTGAACAATCCAAATAGAACGAAGAAAAAATTGTAAAGATATTTCTTGCTGTTTTCCAGGGTTATTGAGCTTTGCTCGAATAATTTATCACTCAGCTTCTTCACAAAATTCTCATCCGGTTGAAAACGAATGAATTTCTTCTTTAACTCATTCTCAAATTTATTTGAACTATTTCCCGCAATCTTATCCATAGCTACAGCTCCTCTTTACCATCTTGCTCTATTCGGCTGCGCAGTTGCAGTAAGGTCCGATGGTATAAACTCTTGATTGCTCCTTCGCTTTTCCCCATAATGGCTGCAATTTCCATGTTGGTCAGACCATCTACAAATTTAAGGATCAAAAGCATCTGCCGATCTGCAGGAAGTCTTCGCACATTGGTCAGTAGTTCTCCAACTTCCTGATTCTTGATCATGGAAGATTCAGGCATCTCTGCACCGGGCAGTTCCATCGGCGTTTCATCAATCGAAATCTCTTTTTTCCTGCTGTGATCACGATGCCAGTTTGCCACCAGGTTATGCGCAATTCGGTACAGCCAGGCAGAAAATGGAATGCCTTTATCCTCATATTTCCTGATATGCCCAAGCGCTCTTTGAAATACCCTGGCAGTCAGGTCTTCTGCATCGTGCTTGTTTCCTGTTCGGTAATAAATATACGTATAGATGCGCTGGACGTTTTCTTTATATAACACGGAAAATGCCTCAAGGTCTCCCTCGACAGCCTTTGCCAATACATTTTCCACAGAATTTTCTTGATTTTTGTTATTTGTCATATAATTTAATAAACTTATTTAATCTTATCATCAATGGGGTTAAAACCGCGATGATCCAAATAGTTACAACAAATAGGAGAAATTCATGATTCATAAAACATGGGAATGGAAAACAACTGACAACGCAACGATGTTTGCTCAAAAATGGATGCCGGAAAAAGATATTCAGGCATCCATCATTCTCGTACATGGCTTTGGGGAACACAGCAGCCGCTACGAACATCTGGCTGATTTTTATTGCCAGCACCACATCCAGGTATTGACCTATGATCTGCGAGGGCACGGAAAATCCGCCGGTCTCCGTGGTCATATCCCTACCATGACCACATACTATGATGATCTTTCTGGTTTTATAAAGAATATCCAGGATTCTCTTCCTGATAAACCGGTATTCCTCTACGGACACAGCATGGGAGGAATGATCGTTATTTCCTACGTCTTAAAGTATCACCCTTCATTTACGGGAGTGATCGCCACATCCCCTTTGATCGATACGGCAGTTCCACTGAGCAAACCGATCACATTCCTGGCAAGGGTCCTGAACAAGATCGCACCCACATTAACCCTGAATAGCAACCTGGATCGTTCCGGCTTGTCTCGTGATAAAAAAGTAGTGGATGCATATAATGCAGATCCGTTTATTTTCGGGAAAGCATCCACTCGGCTCGGTGTATTTCTGGTTGACGCGAAGCACTTTATCCAACAACATGCCGCGGAATTTGATCTACCTTTACTGACCATGGCTGGTTCTAAAGACCGGATCGTCAGCATCGGTGAGATCGATCAATTCATGAAAGCCAACCCAAACGCTACCTACAAAGTATGGGATGGCTTTTATCACGAACTGCAGAATGAACCAGAGAAACAGGAAGTTTTTGAATATACGCTTGCGTGGATGAAAAAGTTAATAAAGTGATTTTAAGAGGGATTACATCCTTTCTTTAATAATCCTTACTTGACCTTCTTATTCAGAAACTTTAAAATGGTATAGTTATGATACTATTTTTATTGTGCTGTTTGACCTGAAGAAGAGAGAAAACGCTTGCCTCTTACTATAAGGACAAGTGTTTTTTTATAATACGGTAATTTTTTTAAAGGAATACAAAATGGACCAAAACAATAATGATTTTCTTTTTCGTGATGAATTAGGTAGCATCGATCCGGAAGTACAAAATTTGATCAAGCTGGAAGAAGAACGCCAGGTTCGAAAATTGATCTTCATCCCCAGCGAAAGTACAGCACCGCACTGCGTGCGATCGAGCCTTTCCTCCGTTCTGCAGAACATGTATGCCGAAGGGTATCCTCCAGCTTACATGGATACACAGGATGAAGAACAGATCTTGAATTACGAACAGCAGCTTGCCCTCTATCGCAGATACTCTGATCCTCGTTATTACAAGGGTGTTGAATATGCTGATATCATCGAATCCCTTGCCAGAAGGCGCTGTGCCGAGGTATTCTGTCCCGATTTCATGCAGCCTGAAGAACTATTCGTGAACATTCAGGCTCTTTCCGGCGCACCAGCCAATAATGCCGTTTACCAGGCACTGATCACCCCCGGTACCACCATCATGGGAATGGACTTATTCCATGGTGGACACCTTTCGCACGGCTCCCCCGTCAACCGTTCAGGGAAGCTCTATAACGCTGTTCACTATTCAGTCGATCCTGAAACTGAAAAGCTGGATTATGAAAAGATCATGGAACAGGCAAAGGAGCAGCAGCCTAAGATCATCATCTGCGGTTACTCATCCTATCCATGGATCCCTGATTGGAAGAAATTTAGGGAGATCGCCGACGCGGTGGGCGCATACATGTTTGCTGATATTTCTCACATTGCCGGGTTGATCGCGGCTAAGGTGGTGCCTTCTCCGGTAGGAATTGCAGATGTCATCACATTCACAACCCATAAAACACTCTGTGGTCCGCGCGGCGCCTGCATTCTGACAAAGAATGCCTCTCTGGCAAAGAAGATCAACAAGGCAGTCTTTCCCGGTGAACAGGGCGGTCCGCATGTGCAGGTTTTTGCAGCCATGGCAACCGCTTTCAAGATCGCCGGATCTGAAAAATTCAAAGAACTGCAGAAACAAATTCTGCTTAACTGCAAGGCACTGGGAGACCAGCTTACCAAACAGGGGCTGCGCCTTTCTTTCCAGGGTACAGATTCTCACCTGCTTAATATCGACTGCAAATCGGTCACAGGAGAAGGTGGAGCAGTGTTATCAGGTGATATGGCTGCCCGTATTCTCGATCTGGTAGGGATCGTTGCCAACCGCAATACCATCCCCGGAGATGTGTCAGCCCTGAAAGCAGGCGGCGTACGGATGGGTACTCCCTGGGTCACCCAGCGTGGCTTACGTGAAAAAGACTTGCAGGAAATCGCTGATGTGATCGCCGATCTACTCTTTGCTGTAAAACCATACTATATTGCGGGCGGAAAGGGAAAGAATCTGCGTGCAAAGGTAGACTTCAACGCTCTGGAAGATGCGAAACTTCGTATTCGTTCGATCGCCGAGCGTGCGGGGACCGATCTGACGATTGAGAAGCATCCCTATCCTTTCTTCTCCTTTACGGATGATTATGGTTCACTGGATAATAAAGAAATCACCTTTGCGATCCATGGAAAGCAGGTAAGGCAGTTCTTGAACTACTCCATCGTGGAAGACATAGAAGCCATCAAAGAGCAGGAGACTATGCCTGTTAGCTTCTATGCAGACGATCAAGTTATCAATGCCTCCCTCACCTTCTTGAATGCAGAAAAAGGATATTTATTGACAATTTCCTCTACAGATGCCGGAAAATCGGTCAACTGGCTGCGCGACCTGTCGGATGGATTCGTGTATTTCGATAAAGACCTTTTGAAGAAACTTCCGGGACCGGTCATCATTGAAGAAACCATATCTAATGAAGATGCAAAGAAAGTATCTTCATCCAGTTCCCTTCTAAAACCATTTTTTATTCACAAATCTTCTGATTCTGAAAAAGAAAAAGCTTTGCCTGAATTCAAGTGGGAAGAGAAAGAAGAAACCCTCAAACGAACATGCTTATATGAAGAGCATGGAAAAGCAGGAGCCAAAATGGTGCCGTTCGCCGGCTGGGAAATGCCTGTCTGGTACTCATCAGTCGTTGAGGAACATAATGCTGTGCGTAATGCGGCAGGTTTATTTGATGTTTCTCACATGGGTGTATTCCTTGCAGAAGGAATGGATGCTGTTGCTTTTCTGGACAGCGTATGCGCAAATGATATCGGAACTCTCGAGATCGGTGAATCTTGCTATACGCATTTCCTGGATGCAAATGCGCATGTGATCGACGACACCATTGTTTATCACTATGCGCAGGAGAAATATTTAGTAGTGGTGAATGCATCTAATGAAGAAAAAGACTGGGCATGGTTCCAGGCTGTAAAAGCCGGTTCAGTACTGTTAGATCGGCAGAAACCGTGGACTGCTGCCTATGGGCACAATGTGTTGCTCCATAATTTGAAAGATCCCGCCGAAGGAAAAGGAATGCGTGTGGATATCGCGCTTCAGGGTCCGAAATCTCGGCAGATATTGTGTATGCTGGACTGGGATGAAGAAACACTTAAAAAGATCAACAATCTAAAACGCACCCAATTGTGCGAAGCAGTATGGAACGGAACCAGCATCATCATCTCCCGCACCGGTTACACCGGTGAAAAGATGGCATTTGAGCTGTTCATCCACCCAGAAAAAGCTCCTCAGCTCTGGAATTTTCTTTTAGAAAAAGGGAAAGAAATGGGTTTACTCCCCTGTGGTCTGGGTGCTAGAGACTCACTGCGCACCGAAGCCGGGCTTCCGCTCTACGGGCACGAAATGGGCGGTCTGCTTGACCTGGGTGTGAATGAAGCTGGTTTCTCCCTCTTTGTAAAGACATATAAACCCTGGTTCATTGGTCGCGACGCTTATCTGGAATCCGAGAAGGAACGCAAGGGAGTTGTTATCCGCTTCCGCTTCGACCAGCAGCACGTAAAAATGGCGCACCTCGGAGACTCGGTTGTGGATGAAAAAGGAAAAGTGGTCGGCACTGTCACCAGCTGTGCCATTGATAAAGAAGAATACCTTACCGGTCAGGCTTTTGTGGAGAAAAAATATGCCGCAGAAGGCACAAAGATCTTGATCTATCAAAACAAAGAATCGCTGAAGGACATTCATTTTGCCAATCTACAAGATGGAAGCCGCATTTCCCTGCCGTCACCGGCAACGGTTATCAGCCGGTTTATGAAATAAAAATTTAAAGGCGTAATAGAGGAGGAATATTCCATGACAACATTCTGGGATAATCGTTTTGCCCAAAGAACGCAAAGGATGAAGGGTTCTGCTATTCGCGAACTGCTGAAATTCACAGAAGACCCGGAAGTGATTTCTTTTGCCGGAGGTATGCCTGCTCCTGAGGCATTCCCGACCAAAGAATTTACCGAAGCATGCAATCGAATTCTTCAAACGCAAAGCAGCCAGGCACTCCAGTATAGTTCAACGGATGGATATTTACCTCTGCGCGATATGATCGCCAAACAATCCAAACGGTACGGCATCGAGGTCACCACAGATAACATTCTCATCACTTCCGGTTCTCAGCAGGCATTGGATCTGCTGGGGAAAATATTTATCAATCCCGGAGATCATATTATTGTGGAAAGCCCTACCTATGTTGGAGCACTGCAGGCTCTCAATGTGTACGGAGCGGAATATATTTCAATACCGACCGATGAAGAAGGTATGATCACTTCAGAATTAGAAAAAAGCCTTCGCAGCAGCCCGAAATTCATCTATGTCCTTCCTAATTTTCAGAATCCCACCGGAGTGACTCTTTCTTTTGAGCGCCGTTTGCAGCTTATTGAACTATCAGAAAAATATGGCGTACCGATTGTCGAAGATGACCCATACGGGCAGCTTCGCTTTGAAGGTGATAATCTACCGGCTATTGAAGTGCTCGACAGCCAGACGAGGGCACAGGACGGTTGTTATTCAGGGAACGTGATCTATACCAGTACCTTTTCAAAAACCCTTTCCCCCGGCATCCGCCTGGCATGGGTAATCGCTCCGCCTCAGGTGATCCATAAACTGATCATGGCAAAACAAGGAGCGGATCTGCATACCGCCACCTTCAACCAGATGATAGCGTATGAGGTAGGAAAAGACGGTTTCATTAATGAACACGTGAAATACATCCGCAAAATCTACCGCGAGCGCCGCGATGTCATGCTCGAAACACTTGAAGAGCACATGCCCGAAGGGGTTAATTGGACTCATCCGCAGGGAGGACTTTTCCTCTGGCTGACCCTTCCCGAATGTATCGATTCAAAAGAACTGCTAACCGAGGCTCTGAAATACAAAGTCGCCTTCGTACCTGGTTCTTCTTTCTTTGCTGATGCGAGTCACCCCAACACCATGCGCCTGAACTTTTCTTATTCCAATACCGATTTGATCAACGAGGGTATTGGAAGGCTGGCAAAGGCAATCAAGGAATTCATTGTTAAAGCAAAGAAAGCTTAAATCTGGTTCCAGATCTTAAAATCAGCCAGAATGGATCCTCCGATAAATTCCCGTAAAATGGAATTATCAGGGATCAGGTCTTGACTGATGGGAATAAACCAATTGAGAAAAGCCAGCAGTCTTTTTGCTTCTCTGTATTCATCCGTACCAAAAGGTATTTGCCGGAGCAGCGGTTCTGCAAAAGGTTTTAACGCTGCCAGCTCATAAACCAGCGCCGAATTGAAGATCGCATTTGCATTTTCTTGATACGGGAAAATATATTCCCGCTCTCCCCTGCGCACCGATTCCCACATAGAGATCGTACGCTGTGCAGCAAATCCGCGCGACCAGGAATCGCGCACAACCCGTCGAAGCATGCGCGAATCCGTTGTAGAGATACGATTGAAGCGGTCAAGATTCAGCTGGGTCAGACAGGAAATATAAATACGAAATATCTTTCTGGCGGGGAATTCGGGGGTCAAAGCCGTGTTCAGCCCGTGGATCCCTTCCATTATCACTACCTGATCGTTTGAGATCTTTACCACATCACCCGGCTCGCTTTTCCCCTCATGAAAATTGAACCTCGGCAGCCGCACTTCTTTTCCAGCCATCATCTGCAACAGATCTTTTTCAAGCAGTTTTCTGTCGATTGCTTCAAATGCTTCAAAATTCGGCTTCCCATTTTCATCCAGAGGTGTTTTCTCTCGATCGACAAAAAAATTATCCATTTCCAAGGCAAATGGTTTTATTCCATGGGTTAACAGCTGGATCGCGAGCCGCTTTGAGAAAGTTGTTTTCCCTGAAGAAGAAGGTCCGGCGATGAGGATCAATTTTTTCTCCGGCTTGCTGTTGGCTATCTGTGTAGCAATTTCGGCGATCTTTTGTTCGTGCAGAGCTTCTGAAACCAGAATGATTTCATGAATATCATTATTCAGAACTGCATCATTCAAAGAACCCACACTGCCGATACCAAGACTTGATAACCAATCTCCATACTGCTGAAAGATCTCCCGCAGCTTGGCATACTTGGGCATGGGCAGTAATTTCATGGGAGTTTTTCGGCGGGGATACTGCAGGATGAATCCCTCTTCCACAGGAACCAGAGAAAAAACGGTTAGAAATCCAGTTGAAGGAACCATGTAGCCGTGGTGATAATCACGATTTTTTTCAAGCTGATATAGAACCAGGTCCTGCTTGTTTCTATATTTCAGTAATTGAAGCTTATCATCATATTTTTTTTCTCTGAAATATTCTTTTGCATCTTCCAGGTTTACGATCGCCTTTTTAATCGGTAAATCCTTTTTTACGATTTCATACATCCGGTCTTCAATTTTCTTCACGGCACTTTTGCTCAACGGCGCATGGTTCTTTATCCTGCAAAAATAACCACCGCTTGGTACAGAAAAATCGACCGTTAATTCCAGCTTCGGAAAGACATCTTCAAAAGATGCCTGCAGCAGAAAAACCAGCGAGCGGCGGTATATCTTCGATCCATCCGAGTCAGATATGGTTATTGGTTTTACATAAGAATCTTTCTTTACCGGATAGGTAAGTTCCCGCAGTTCCCCATCGATCACCGCACCCACAATTGGCGGTTTCTTCCATTCGGGTAGTATCTTCATAA
Organism: Anaerolineaceae bacterium; assembly: GCA_963674975.1. GTDB lineage: Bacteria > Chloroflexota > Anaerolineae > Anaerolineales > Anaerolineaceae > UBA4781. The sequence goes on along the minus strand of OY771913.1, from coordinate 36,646 downwards.
ATTCAATGATCGGTAAATTCCGTTTTCCCCTGAAAGTCCGACCATCCGGTAGATAAATCTCCACGTTGTCTCGTGGTATTTTGACTTCTATTATATTTTCTGCATCCATAATTTATTCACTTTTATTGTAAAATCTATTCTGATTATAATCACTAGGATGGATCAATGGAGAATTACTTTTGGCGATTTATTGTAAACGCTCCCGCTGCAGGAGCCTGGAATATGGCAGTAGATGAGGCAATTTTAGAATCAGCAGCGAACCATCTGCAGCCCACTACGTTGCGATTCTATTCATGGAATCCATTTTGTTTATCTCTGGGTTATGCCCAGCTATTCTCTGATATCGATGATGCACTTCTGAAAGAAAAAGGTTGGGACGTCGTGCGCAGACCAACCGGCGGTAAAGCAATTTTACATGCAGATGAATTAACATACTGCATCTGTGCGGCACAAGATGATCCCCATGTACAGGGTTCTGTTCTAGAAAGCTACCGGCACCTTTCAAAAGGTCTCCTCTCTGCCCTGGATAATTTAGGACTTCAGGCAAATTCTGAGCCGCACAAAGAACCATCAGAAAGAAACACAACAAACCCGATTTGTTTTGAAGTACCATCTGATTACGAGATCACATTGAACGGGAAGAAGATCATCGGCAGTGCGCAAGCACGAAAAAAGAACGGCGTACTTCAGCATGGGACAATTCCCCTCTTTGGAGATATTACCAGAATAATCGAGATGCTTCGTTATCCAGGCGCAGAAGAACGGCAAAAATCTCGCATCCTTCTGCAAAACCATGCCACCACCTTGGAAGAGCAATTCGGGCACAGAATTACATGGAAAAGAGTTGCCCAAGCCATACTATGTGGTTTCGAGAATACTCTGGGTATCAAGATCAAAGTGGGTTCTCTCAGTGAAACGGAAAGATTGAGAGCAAAACAATTATTCGAAGAGAAATACAACAATCCCGAATGGACTAAGCGGAAATAAAGAGAGATGCTCTATCCTTTTCTAATCCTGGCTTTTCTTCTATTTCTCTTTCTTGTTGGATGCCGAATTAATTTGGTCCGTCAAACCAAGCCATTTATTATCAAACAAAAAAAGAAAACTACCTATCGCAAAGCGATCGTTTTTGGTGCGGGACTAAACCGGAATCTACTGCCGACCAAAGTTCTGCGCGATCGTCTCGATAAAACCATCCAGCTTGTACAGGCAGGACAGCTTGACCGGATCCTTCTCAGCGGCGGTAAAGCAAAGAAAATCAGTGAACCGAAAGCAATGTATTCCTACCTTGTTGAGCGCGGCATCAATCCGAATCTTTTGATCCTCGATGAGGAAGGTATTTCGACTTTTGATACGCTGAAAAGAGCAAAACAATATTTCCAGCTGAACCAGGTGCTTCTAATTACCCAGAAATTTCACCTTCCGCGCGCTATTGGCATTGCTCAACAGCTCGACATGGATGTAATAGGTATCGCAGCGGATACAAAGTCATTTAAAATCAATTCGATCGTTTGGTGGTATTTTAGAGAGCTTTTCGCCTGGATATGGTCTCTTATCAAGATCAAAACACGAATGGGTACGTAACTTGCAACTACATATATAATAGAATCAACAGTAAAGGGAAACCATGTCAATAATTAATGGAAAAGGCTACTACATCTGGAAGATACCCAACTGCGAAGGCGGTGATCCGGATGCAATTGCATCGGTTGCCCAGCAGGCAGGTCTTGGGCATGTATTTATCAAGATCGCAAACGGCATCTACGATTACAACTACGATTCATCCACAAAAAAAGATTTGATTGGACCAGTTTGTGAAGCATTGCTGGCAAAAGGGATCAGAATTTGGGGCTGGCATTATGTCTTTGGCGACCTCCCCAAAGAAGAAGCAAAAGCTGCGATCCGTCAGATTAATAAACTACCTCTAGATGGTTATATCATCGACGCTGAAGGTGAATATAAGGATAAATATACCCCCTGCCGTGTGTACATGAACGAACTGCGCGCAGCCCTACCAGATTTCCCTATAGCGCTTGCATCTTATCGCTACCCCAACTATCACCTTTCTCTACCATGGAAAGATTTTCTAACGAAATGTAATTTCAACATGCCGCAGGTATACTGGGAACAATCGCACAACCCAGGAGAGCAGCTTCTGCGCAGCGTTAAAGAATTTCAGCTGATCGAACCATTCCGCCCCATCATACCCACCGGGGCTGCCTACGCAGCCGGAGGATGGGTTCCCACTGTTTCTGATGTGCTTGATTTTCTCAACACCGCCGTTTCTCTGGATATGCCCGCGGTCAGCTTCTGGAGCTGGGATTACTGCCGTGCGAAACTGCCTGAACTATGGCAGGCTATTTCGAGTTTTACCTGGCCGGGTACAACCCCCGTTGTACAGTCTCTTCCAGAGCTTTTCGTTGAGTATATAAACAAGAAGAATGTCCCCCTTCTCTTAACTCTTTATAACGATGACGCCGTCTTTGTTACAGCCAGGCAAACCATTCAGGGGAAGAATGCTCTCAATGGTTGGTTCTCAAACTTATTGACCACTCTTCTGCCGGATGCAGAGTTTTCCATCGCATCCATTTCTGGAACCGAGATCACGAAAAAAGTAACCTGGAAGGTTACAAAAACCGATAATACCACCCTGACCATTGAGGATACGATTGGGCTGCATGAGAAGAAGATCATGTATCATTATTCTTCCATTCAATATTAAAAATAAAAAGCCGAGAAAATTTTCTCGGCTTTTTTATCCTATTCTGATCTATTCTTCAGATTCCTCTTCATGACTATCATCATCTATTTCATCAGTAGATAATTCGTCACTCAAGTCTAGATCGGTAAGATCATCGCTGAAATGCTCATCAGTTGGGATCTCGATCGTGTTTCCATTTTCCTGTTCTCTGGGTTCATCTCTGGCAATCGATTCGATCAATCTGATACGTTTTTCAGAAAATCCTGTTCCAGCCGGGATTAGTTTTCCGATGATCACGTTCTCTTTCAACCCATACAGGGGATCTTTTTCTGCAGAAACAGCAGCTCTAGAAAGTTCCTTGATCGTATGCTGGAAAGATGCAGCCGATAGGAAGGAATCTGTATTCAACGATGCTTTGGTCACACCCAGTAGTATGTCAATATAGCGCGCTGGTTTCTTTCCTTGAGCGATCATTTCTTCATTGATTGTTTTGATCTTCAAACGATCGATCATTTCATTTGGAAGGAGATCCGTATCACCTGCGTTGATGATCTGCACTTTGCTTAACATTTTACGGACGATCACTTCGAAGTGTTTATCATTGATGTTTTGCCCCTGTGCTCGATATACGTTCTGAATCTCTTCGAGCAGGTAATGATAGCAGGCATCACGACCTTTCAATTTCAGTAGTTCGTGCGGATTGATCGAGCCTTCGGTTAGTGGTTGACCGGCTTCGACTTCATCACCATCTTTTACTACGATCCGCAGTGTAGATGGAATATCCAGCTCTTCGGTTTCAACACTATCGTAGCTGACCACAACGGTTCTATTTTCGATACGAACTCGTCCGGCATGCTGCGCGTTGATTGTCAGTTCTTCGTTCTTGGCAAGAACATCGCCCGCTGCAACGGTGGTTTCTTCTTTTGCAAGGATTTCCCAATCCTCCGGTACGCTGTATTCATCTTTTACCAGTTCACTATAGGTAATGCGGATGCTGTTCTGGTCACTTGCAGTATTGGATGGAATTACCGCGATCTTACCCATAATTGGAGCAATGACCGCTTCACCTTTTGGTGTTTTGCGGGCTTCAAATAATTCTTCAACTCTGGGAAGACCGGTAGTAATATCAGTCGCAGCTGCCACACCACCCGTATGGAAGGTTCTCAATGTAAGCTGTGTGCCTGGCTCACCGATGGATTGAGCGGCGATGGTTCCAACCGCAGTTCCCGGCTCAACTATTTTTCCGCGTCCCAGGTCAATGCCATAGCATTTTGAGCAAATACCATGCCGCAGTTCACATGTCAATGGTGAGCGAATTTTGAATTCGGTTATTCCAGCATCAAGCAGTTTGGAAATCACTTCAATCGTTAACAGATCGTTTCGATCTGCCAGGATCTCTCCGGTTTTCGGATCAGCAGCAGCTTCAGCCAGTAAACGACCTTTCAGTCGTTCCTGCACGCTCTGCCCGGCGACATCATCAGTAGTCCGAATCCAGATGCCTTCCTGCGTTTCGCAATCATCAGCATTGATGATCACATCCTGGGCAATATCCACCAGACGGCGGGTCAGATAACCGGCATCCGCCGTTCTAAGCGCAGTATCAGCCAAGCCTTTTCGAGCACCGTGTGTGGAAATGAAATACTCCAGCGCGGTCAATCCTTCACGGAAATTGGACTGAATGGGCAGACGAATAATACGTCCTGCCGGGTCAGCCATCAAACCGCGCATTCCAGCCAGCTGAGAAATAGGACCGAAACCACCCTTGGTGGCTCCGGAGTTTGCCATAGTTGCCAGGTTCCCGCCCGGATCCAGATGTTCCTTGACGGCATCGGCAACTTCTTTCGTTGTATCCTGCCAGACTTTAATGACTTGCTCATCCATCTCTAATTCAGTCAGCAATCCACGTCGATAAGACTTCTGGATAGTTTCAACTTTCTGGAGAGAACCCGCCAGAATCTCCGCCTTCTTAGGCGGGATTGTGATATCACCAACCGCAATGGTTATACCGGAGAGCATAGCATATTTGAAACCGATATCCTTAATATCATCGGCGATCTTGGTAGTTGTATCTTCACCGCAAAGGTCATAAATCGTGGCGATCAGTTCTTTGATGCCACCCTTATCATAGGTTTGATTTTCAAAAACCACTTCTTTGGGAAGGATCTGATTAAAAAGTGCCCGTCCAACGGTTGTTTCGATGATACGTGTTTCCTGTTCGGGCAGCCGTTTTCCATTTTCGTCAAACCATGTTTTTGTTTGCAGTTTGATGGGAGTATGAACCTTCACCTGCTCCAACTGATATGTTAATTCCACTTCGTCGATCGAAGCATAGGTATCCAGATCACCCTTTTTCTTTTCTCCCTCCATGGTCAGGTAGTAGACACCAAGCACCATATCTTTTGAAGGAGAGATAATTGGTTCCCCATCAGCCGGTTTTAATAAGTTCTTTGAAGCCAGCATCAAATTGCGTGCTTCCCACACAGCCTTTTCAGAGAGAGGAACATGCACAGCCATCTGATCACCATCAAAATCTGCATTGAAAGCAGTACACACCAGAGGATGCAGCTGAATTGCGCTTCCCTCTACTAAAATTGGTTCAAAAGCTTGAATACCAAGACGGTGAAGTGTAGGAGCACGATTCAGCATCACAGGTCTGTCTTTAATGACTCTCTCAAGCACTTCCCAAACTTCGGGGCGGTTGCGTTCGATCAGCCGTCGTGCGCCTTTAACATTAGCGGCATACTCACGATGAACCAAACCGGCAATCACAAACGGTCGGAATAGTTCAAGCGCCATGTTTTTGGGTAAACCGCATTGATACAGTTTCAATTTCGGTCCAACTACGATCACAGAACGACCGGAATAATCGACACGCTTTCCGAGCAAGTTGCGGCGGAAACGTCCTTTCTTCCCTTTCAGCATGTCACTCAGCGATTTCAATTCACGTCTTCCGCGTCGAGATAATGCTTTTCCTCGCTGTGAGTTATCGATCAGTGAGTCTACTGCTTCCTGGAGCATGCGTTTTTCATTGCGCACGATCACATCAGGAGCGCCCAGTTCAAGCAATCGTTTGAGACGGTTATTGCGGTTGATCACGCGCCGGTAGAGATCATTCAGATCAGACGTCGCAAATCGTCCGCCATCCAGCTGTACCATTGGTCGCAGATCAGGGGGAATAACCGGTAGAACTTTCAAGATCATCCACTCCGGGCGGTTCTTGGAACGCCGGAATGCTTCGACTACTTTCAAGCGCTTGGTAGCTTTCTTCCGTTTCTGTTTGCTTTTGGTAGTGCGAACTTCAATCCACAATTCTTCAGCCAGCTTCTCCATATCCAAACGGCTGAGAATATCATAGAAAGCTTCGGCTCCCATATCTGCGCGAAACACCTGCCCATAATGGGATCGTAGTTCACGATATTTATTTTCACTGATAAAAGAAAGTGGTTTCAGGCTTTCGATTTCATCGCGTCGCGCATCAGTTTCTTTATCGATCTTTACTGTCAATTCTTCTTTTTGATCAGCAAGTTTTTGAAGTGTGAGGTCTGCCTCAGCTTTTACCTGTTCCAGCAGGAGTTCATTCTTTTCTTTCTCATGGTCGATATCGATCCCGATTTCTGCTTCGATCGCTTCTAATTTTGCCTTGATCGATTTCTGAACAGTGGAGATCATCTTGTTGGTAACTTCTTCACCGGCATTTGCGATCACTTCATCGATCGTTTTCAATTTGATATCTGAGCGTGTTTTCTTGCCGATCTTTTCTTTGATCGATTGTTCCAGGTCCTGCCCTTCTTTAATGACCGGAGCAACTTTCTCGGCGACCATCTCATCTTTCTTTTTAGAAAGTTCGACTGTTTTATTTTTAATTTCTTCGATCCGTGAATTTTTATCAGCTTCTACCGTTTCGATACGGTTGTCAAGTTCTGTGATCTGTTCTTTGTATTTTACGCTTACTTCTTCTTCAATTCGATTTAATGCTTTTTGCTTGGAATCTTCATCGACGTAAGTAATAATGTATTGGGCAAAATATAAAACACGGTCAAGGTTTCTTCGTGAAATGTTCAGCAGCGAGCCAAGATATGAAGGAACCCTGCGGCTGTACCAAATATGTGCTACGGGAGTAGCCAGTTCGATATGCCCCATGCGTTCGCGACGCACAGAAGAACGGGTTACCTCTACACCACATTTATCACAAACAATCCCTTTATATCTAGGATTCTTATATTTTCCACAATAACACTGATAATCTCTTGTTGGTCCGAAGATCGCTTCGCAGAACAACCCATCTTTTTCTGGGCGCAAACGGCGATAGTTAATCGTTTCAGGTTTTGTTACTTCCCCATAAGACCAACTTTTTATTGTTTCGGGAGATGCAAGTCTTACTCGGAGAGCCATCAGACTTTTAGTTTCCACTTAAGAGCCTCCTCAAAATACGCTCGGATGAAATTAAATACAGACAATAGTTGTTTTAGCAAAAACAATCCTGTATTATAACATAAAATATAATTATTCCCACCTATTTTATAGATTTTCTCTTGTTCTTCTTTTTCCTGCTTGTTTTCTGCTTTTCTTCATCCAGCATTGAAATAAATTTCTCAACAACCTTTGGATCAAAATGAGTCCCGGATTGTTCTTTTATGTGCGCAATAACTTTTTCTTCAGACCAGGCTTTTCGATAAGGTCGATCTGATGAGAGCGCGTCCCATACATCGATAATGGCAAATATTCTTGCCGATATGGGTATTTCTTCTCCCTTCAATCCCTGCGGGTATCCGCTGCCATCCCATTTTTCATGATGGCTGTATGGAATTTCCAACGCTGGTTCCAAGAAATGAATGGAAGAAAGCATCTCGTACGCAATGGCGGGATGTCTGCGCATGGTTTCCCACTCTGCATCGGTCAATGGACCGGGCTTCTGTAAAATGCTGTCAGGGATCGCAATTTTTCCGATATCATGAAGAAGTGAACCTCTCCGTATATGGATCAGTTCTTCACCATGAATTCCCATCTTCTCAGCTAAACGCAGCGTCAATCCTAAAACACGCTGGCTGTGTCCCTCAGTTTCACGATCGCGCATTTCGAGAGTACGCGCCCAACCCTCCAGAGTGGCTTCATACGCGCTCACCAATTCCATATTTGTTTTTTCAAGATCCGTGAACATTCGAGCATTATCCAGAGCGATCGCCGTTTCAGAGATCAGCGTGTTCAGATAATCCAACCACTGTTGATCTGATTCCAGGATTGACCTGTGGAAGATCTCCAGAACACCCTTAATCTGATTTCGTGCAATAAGTGGGAATCCATAATAAGACACGAACTTTTCATCTTTCAGCATTGGGGATTGAGACAACGTGGTCAGTTCAGCAGTGAGATCTCTGACATAGATGGGTTCTCTTTTAAGCGCAGCCAAACCTGCCATACCCTGCCCCATTTTCAGGCTCGTAAATTTCAACGCGTCCGTTTTAAATCCCTTGCCTGCAATATATTTTAAATTTTTGTCATCTGGATTGTAGAGCAGGACATCCGCGGCATCCACATTCAACTCATTTACTACCTGGTCAATTAACATAACAAGCGGAATTTGCAGATCAAAATTTTCAGTAATGGCTACATTGATATCTTGGAGTGCCGACAGACGTTTTAATTGAAGCTGTAAATTTTTTTCTGCTTTTCGTCTTTGCGTTAATTCTTTCTGCGCCAGGGAATATAATTTTGCGTTTTGGATTGCCAGAGAAGTCTGACTTGCCAGCGTGGTTAGAATACTAATATCTTCCTGCGAGTAAGGCACTTCGGACATCTTTTCCCCTAAAACAAGGATACCGACAAGATCACTCTTAGTTGTCAGTGGAATAAAAAGTTCTACCCGAAGATCAACCAGATAATCCAGTTCATCTTTCCAGAGTGATTTGATCATGGGTGATGATTCCAGTTCACTCCACATGATCGGTTGAAATATCTTTTTCAATTTCATGATCAGGGGATGATCTACGCGAAATTCTCTATGCCTGGAATAATTGAAGCCATTTCCGGATGCAAGAATATAAGGGTCACCTTCTTTTTGTGAAACAAAAAGTCCGGCGCGTTTAACATGCATGGTAGTGATGATCTCAGTGATGATCAATCCTGTCAGTCTTTGCAGGTCTATTTCGCGCGAAGCATCGAGGATCACCCTCTGCAGCATCAGATTGTAGTCATAGCGGTCCCTGAAAAATATCTTGTTTATCCAGTCCTGCAAGAATTTTTGAAACGGCTGAAATATCAACGCAGCACCGATAGCTACAAATACTGATACGAGAATCTGCTGGCTTACTGAGAATTGAAATATCTCAACGATCGAATTGATGATTAAAAAATATAGTGCGCCGATTAAACTGGTTGGAATTACATACAAAACGCTTTTTCTAATGATTACATTGATATCCAACAGCTGATGCCGAAGGATAGCAACGGAAATCAATATTGCTGTTATCAGATTGGCAAAAATATCGATTGGATACTGCCCCAGATCGGTAAAATTGAAGATTGAACCGATAATGATAAAAATGAAACCCAGAATAAGATATTTCAAACGATTGCGTATTCGGGGACTGCGTGCGCGGTCATATCCGCGAATCAATCGGTAGGTGTTGTAGAGCATCAATGCATACCCCGGTCCGGCAACAAGCCCAACCAGAGGTGTAAAGGAATAGACCAGCTCAGTTCCATTCATGTACGCATAAGAGACCACCCAGTTCGTGCCGAGGGTCACAACAACCGCTAGCGTTATATAAATGTAGATCCAGCGATCCCATTCCGTTTTAGAGGGGAGAATAGTCTGTACAAATCGATGGCTGCCGATCAGAGATAAAACGGATGTAACAGTCATTATACGGAACCAGAAATAAATATCTCCAAGCTGTCCAACTACTATAATGGCGCTGAATTTCCACATCGCCATTGCCAATAGATACAGGCGAAAAGCGGTCTTTTCTTTCGTGCTTGGTTTCGATATTAAGACAACCAGATACAACGCCAGATAGCTTATGAAGGCAAAAATCGTGATGATAAGCTCTAGATTCCAAACCATGAAATTTTAATTACTCTCTTCTAACAATTTCGCAATAATTTCTTTTTTTGGCTGCATGTGTGGTGGTTTCAGGTGTGCCAGATCAGCACCTGCTTTCCTCTGCATATCAATATAATTATTAAAAGCTCCTTCAGGCAGTAGAGTTACCTTCACGATATGATCCCCCATAATTTTCAGAGTGTCTGCAAATTCTTCATTTTGCTTTGCCATACTCTTCCTTATCATTGCGGTAGCTTTATCTTCGGTTAATGACACCTGAGGTTTTAGTTCAATATAAATATGTAAAACTGCTTCCTTATTTATTACTTCCTTTTTTGCAGTCCAATCTACATATTCCAATTTCGCTTTTTCAATACCCATCCAGATATCTGTTTCGGTCAGTTTCACCATTGTCCCAAGGTCGATGAGATCATCTGCCCGTGAATAGAATTTGAATTGAGGTAGTTTAACGCCGGTTGCTTTATCATCCATTGAAATGAAGTTGATCAAATCACCTATACGGTAACGCATCAGGGCACCACCCAATAAATTCGTCAAAACGATCTCATAAATACCCGGTTTAACTTCATCAAACAGTACTGTTTTCGGTTCATAAGAAGGGTCAGCCGTGTTCTTTAGATATTCCTCAAAAGGAATGAATTCATAAAAATTACAATCCGGAAAAAGTGTCATTCCCTTGAAATCCCAGGCTTGCATTGCGATCATTCCACCTTCCGTACAGGCATACCCTTCAAGCGGCTTTCTTCCCCAATAATATTCCAGCCTGTCCCGGTAGATCTCTGTATCCATTCCACCCGTCATAATGCCCTTTAGTTTCCAGATATCTTTGGGCAGCAGGGGACGATTTTGTACTTTTGCTTTTATATACCCGCTGATCAAGCGGCGGAGTGTGTTTGGTTTCAGCAGATCTTTCGAAAACTTCATCCCACCTGATCCGCTGGCAAACCGTTCTCCCATTTTTCCCAGGATCATTGCCAGACCAAAGAAAATATCGAGTCCGGTATTCATCGCCATTAAAAAGCCTTTTTGAACCCGCTCGCCGTATTCCATTTTTTCTGCTTCATCCAGAGGGGGTACAAAACGAACATCCGCATTTTCATAGGTCGTGTAGCTGATATATCCGGAGGTATATGGACGTGGAGCTGTTGCCAGAAGAACTATATCTCCGGATTCCATTTGTATATCACCCTTCTCCAAACAGGAAGCCTGGATCATGGCACTGATCACAACCTCAGCCATCTTTTCATAAATGCGCTCAGAATAAGGAACCCATTTACATGGATACTTTCCTGATTTTCCGGATGTACGCGCCCACATGTATTTTCCTTTGGGAAGGTTTTTCTCATCACGATCCATTAAAAATGGAACATAGTCATCATAGGTGGTTAAAGGAACAATATCTCTAAAATTATTGGCGGAATCAACAGCATGATCTCCAAAAAAATGCTCTCCCAATTTACTCTTCCTGATAAATGCAACCTGTTCCATCAACAATCGATTTTGTATTTCCATAAACTCATGCATGGTAAGGTCCAGATACCCGCAATATTTCTCCCAGATAAGATCATGTCTGCCCTGCCTTAATAATTCCTTATAGGTCGTCATCTTTTTATTCTCCTGTTCGTTTCGCCTGAATTAGGATTGGATCGGGAATGAAGGGACGGCGTGATTTTAATTTTGTTATTTTAATCTCAGAGAAATTTGCTTCTTTTAATTCATCCATCCAGTTTTCAGAAGTGCGAATATTTGGGAGAGCTTCAGCTTCAGCCCACGCACGGGCAGCGTTTTCACGAAATAAGAAATAGAAAAACGCCATTACTTGAATAAGAAAACGGACAATTGGATTCATCCAGGTTTTTGAAGCACCCACATCAACGATTAACACAATACCTTCCGAATCTAGAGTTCGATAGACCTCTGATAATAATTTCTTCACATCCATATGGTGAGTTGCCAGTGCACAGGTCACCAGGTCGAAGCTTCTTGAACTAATGGGGATCTCAAGTGCAGAGGCACATAATAAACCAATTGGTGATTTTTTACCCAGGTTTTCCTTTCCAAGATGCAGCATGCGGTAGGTTATATCCAATCCCACCAGCTGTTTAACAGATGAAAACGCAGATAAAATTGCCCTTGGGATCACTAATTTTCCAGTAGCCAGATCAAGTACCCGTTTTGATCGAAGGTCCTTGCAAGATTCGAGCAGTGTATCAATAAGCTTTTGATAGCTCCAACCCCAGAAAAGATTCAATTCCGAATCCATTTTCCGTTCATAGTTGGGAGCCAATTCAGTGAAAGCATCGATGACATGCTGCTCTTTCGATAAGGCATCGTTTGTCATAATATAAATTTATCTATAAATAATCAAAAATCAATTGGGGATTTGAACAATATCGCATACTTTTCAATGTGATAAAAGCCCGCCGAACATTACCTTGGTATAGTATACCAGAAACGAAATAAGAATATTTAATTACAATTGTGAGATCGATACCTGACATTATATGAGATATGCTCTTTCCTATCACAATATGTAGTTGCAATGGATATATATTATGTCATTTTCCAAATTCATTTCCCCTTTGTGAATTTCATCTCTTGATTATTGAGATTATTTTCACAAAAAATAATTTTAGAATATACTTTAAGCACAAAACAATCTTACGAGGGAAACAGCGGAATCGTTAAAATAGAGAAGAATTTATACAAACGCAGTGTTGGGTTAATTGATCTTTTCATTATTTCTCTTCCAGATATATTTTAATAAATAAGCAGATACCAAAACTCAAACTCCATTGTACAAATATTAAATCCTCTTAATAAATCTCGCACCATCTTGTGCTGCAGGTTATGGTCATTAAAACAAATAAAGGAATTAATTACCGATGGATTTCAATAAAAAGCACCTTAAAGACAATATAGAAATCTATAAACAAGAAGTATTTTATGAATCATTGGTAAATAACAGCCCGATCGCGATCGTTACCATGGATGCAAACCAGAAAATAATCTCCGTTAATCCGGCATTCACCAACCTGTTTCAATTCACCCAGGAAGAAGCACACCTTAAAGATCTGGATACGCTAATCGCAAAAGGGGAAAGCTTTGATCAGGCTCAAGGATTCACCAGACAGGTACTGGGTGGTGGAATGATCCATAGCACCGGAAAAAGACTGCGAAAAGATGGAACACTAATTGATGTAGAGATGTACGGAGTACCTATTTTTTTAGAGGGAGAACGCATCGGTGTTCTGGGAATGTATATTGATATCACCAAACGATTCAAATCAGAAGAATTAATTAAACGTAATGAACTGCGTTATCGAAGCCTTTTTCAAGATTCTCCCATTTCGATGTGGGAACTGGATTTTTCCAGACTGAAACAGTGGGTTGAAAGCCTTGAATTAAAAGACCAGAATGAGCTGCTTTTATATCTGAAGCGGTATCCAAATCTCGAAACAGAATTCCTTTCACTGATAAATATCATTGATGTGAACCAAGCAACCCTTTCCCTTTTTCGAGCGAAATCATTGGAAGACCTGCGATGCAAGATACAAAAAATAGTCATTGAGCAGTCAGCGAATTCAATTCGTACAATCATCCTTTCATTGTTCAATGGCACGCACCAGGTTGAAACAGAAATGACTTTCTGCTCACTGGATGGCGTGGTCATTCACACCATCACACGACTCTCTTTATTTAAAGGAGATAAAGGAGATTGGACACGTGTTCACCTGTTAATTCTGGATATCACCGAAAGAAAATACGCGGAAGAGAGATTACGGTACCTGACAATGCACGATTCTATGACAGGGCTCTACAACCGCTATTTCTTTGAAGCCGAATTGAAAAGATTATCGCGCGGTCGTCAATACCCTATCAGCATAATCATCTGTGATCTCGATAACCTTAAAAAGACAAATGACCACTACGGACATCCGGCAGGAGATACAATTATCTGCAAAACCGCAAACATCCTTCAGGAAATTTTTCGCGGTGATGATATCGTTGCACGTTTGGGGGGTGATGAATTTGCAGTAGTAATTTCTGGATTGGATGAAGCTGTGGTGGTAAGAATTATCGATCGTCTTCGAAAAAGGATCGAAAACCACAATGCATTGCTGCCCTCCGATACTGATTCCAGCCGCATCAACCTCTCTATTGGTTTCGCAACAGCACAAGCCGGAACAGAGGTTGAGAAAATATTCAAACTAGCAGATCAACATATGTATTCTGAAAAAGGCTTAAAAAGGAATGAGGCTTTTTAATAGAATAAATTTGATTGCTTACTTCTTACTTTTCTTCCTACTTTTCCTCTTCTTTTTCTTTTTCTTTAACAACAACGGTGGTTTCGCTGACAAGAGGTTCAAGTGGTGTAATTAACCATAAAATAAGGTAGATCAATACTCCCTCAAGCCCTGCGAATACTAAAATTATGAATACAATTCTCACCAGGGTCGGGTCTATGTTCAGGTAATCACCTAATCCAGCACATACTCCTGCCAGAATCTTATCGTCTTGTTTTCTATATAATCGTTTCATTTTTTTCTCCAGATATATATAGTACGAAGTTATTGTCTTTTTGGTTTCACGCCTACTGAATTTTTTCGTGAATTTATCTGGTTCCAGGAGAATTCAATCATGGAATCCAATTTGGATAGAAATCTTCTCCCGAAGAATATGTTACCTGATACAGTCCTTTAATATCAATATCCATAATATAGATATCGCGATTGCCTTGAAAATTAGATGCAAAGATCAAGTATTTTCCATCTGCGCTCCACTTTGGCATCTCTGTGGAAGATCTAAAATCAGTTACCTGTTCAATATCACCGCTCTCAAGATTATAGATATAGATCTCTTCATATTCTGTACGAGTTGAAATAAAGACAAGACGAGTTCCATCAGGAGACCAGGCAGGCTGGGCATCTTCTGCCACATTGTCCGTAACCCGCTTCAGATCAAGCCCCGTTTTCGACATGATGTAAAGTTCATTATTCACATCACGATCAGATTGATAAACGATCTTTTCTCCATCAGGCGACCAGGCAGGGAAACCATCAGCAGCAGTATTATTCGTCAGCTGCGTTACATTCTCCCCATCCAAATCCATTAAATAGATCTCATCATCGCCATCGCGATTGGATACAAAAGCAATTGTCTCTCCATCGGGAGAGATCACCGGGAATACATCATCTGCAGAATTATCAGTTAGTCTTTTTACTCCACTTCCATTGCTGTTCATGATATATATTTCTGGATTCCCATCTCGATCAGATACAAACGCGATCTTATTCCCATCATCTGACCATGAAGGGAAAACATCTACGTTTTCATCTGTCGTAACTCTTGAGAGCGACTCACTCTGCAGGTTATAAACATAAATATCCAGATTTCCACTTCGATCAGATTGAAAAGTGATCTTGCCATTCAATACAGTTGGATCAAGAACATACAGAGTCAATGGGGTTGCTGTCACAGGATAGGGAGCTATGGTTACCCAGACCGTAGGTGTTGGAGTTTCCGAGGAAGTGATTTCTTCTGACTCATCGGTTTGCGTTCTTGGGAAAATATTCTGGCATGCGCTCAAAAGGATGAGTGAGAATAAAAGAATGCTGAAAATTTTCTTCATATTAATTTTCCTGATCTACGGTTTGAGTTACATCAATAAGATAGAAGTCATCAAAGAGAATATGTACTCCCACATCTTTAAAACTACCCGCTATTAATCCCACATCACCAGCTGTGAATGTCCCATCTTGCTGTACATCCAGCAGATCTCCATTCACATATAAAAACAGATAATTTTGATAGCAGTTGAATACAATCTGCTTTTTTTCCTCCGGGTTCACAAGCAGTTCTGACGGCATCATATTTTCATGTCCAATGATCGAGTATTCGCCATTCTCGATTTTAAAGATGC
Source organism: Anaerolineaceae bacterium (assembly GCA_963674975.1). Classification (GTDB taxonomy): domain Bacteria; phylum Chloroflexota; class Anaerolineae; order Anaerolineales; family Anaerolineaceae; genus UBA4781. The sequence goes on along the minus strand of OY771913.1, from coordinate 20,959 downwards.
CATAGTATCCATCGCTGCTGATCATTCCCGCGTAAAAATTTTTCTCATCCTGATAACGGCAGATCAGACCATAATTGTTATTGTAAGGGCCCTCAATCCATTGAGCATCCACCTGAAGACCAATATCAGCATAATTACGGTAAAGCGTTGAGAAATAATCCGTATTCTCTTCGTCAATCAGAATATGATAACTTCCATTTAAATAATTTGTTCCTCCAAAATCGGTTTCAGTTCTATCCCAGCCTGATGTATTTGAGCTGAAGTCATCATAATAAATGGTCCCTTCCGGCTGTGTACTTTGTAAACTCTTATCAGATGAAAAAAGAACAGAACCAAACGGAAGAATACTGCACGAAGACATAAAGAGCAGTACAAAGCAGCAAAAACTCAGGAAGTATTTATTTGGAAAGGGTTTTCTTTTAGAAGATACCATCACGTAGATTATAGTACGCTGTATCATCTTTAATATAACCGGGATCTTGCTGTTATTAATCATTAGAAAATTATAATGGAACTGATAGCCATTATTGAAAAATAGAAGAATTCATTCCTCATGATGTTATTACGAATGTTTTTTATGGAAGATGCGATACTATCAACTGCTTCGCCTGATTGATAATAAACGGCAATAATGCAGAGGTATCGCTTTGAATGTCAAAATCTTCCATTGTAAAGGGTTCGGCAAAAGAGACAAGCGGGATAAGGTTGGTCTTACGCATGCGCACCATCTGGTTAACGACCTGCAAAAATTCTGCAATCCGCTGTCTTTCTCGTTTCCCTTTTCTTATCCGTGTTAACGGATGGGATAAAAATCGCTTTTCCAGAACATGGCTTACCACAGCAACCTGGACCACCGTTTCAGGTACTTTATGCAGGAAGACCTCAATACTTTTTGACCACTCGTCAAGCGCTTCCACGGCGCCGCTCATGCAGGCAGGTTCGGGATCCATATGACCGCTTGGGAAAATGATCAGTGCCCCACCTTTTTTTAGGTGCCGGATTGCATTCCGAATAACAAGCATGCGTACATAACTATCAATAGAAGTAAAGAGAAAGTGATCGTTTGCACTCTTCATGATCTTTAAAAAGGGTATATTTGAAGAAACTATTTTCACATCATCCCGAGGTAGTTTCGCGGCCAGACAAAGAGCATCATAAGTGCCCGGGTGATTTGAAACGATCAACAGTGGACCTTTATCAGGAGCATGAACCTCGCCTATCGTTTTTACATCTTCTACAAGAAGCCGCAGGCAGTTATTGATCGCCTTCCTGAATCCATGTTGATATACCAGTTGATCAAATTGGGAACCTAATTTTGAGAAACGATTGATCGGCAGCCAGAATACCGCATTGATGAATTTTCTCCAAAGTGCTTTATCTGGTAAACCAGCTGCCCGTACAATCTCGGTCAGAAGCGCTTTTCGTAGATCATTCTCAGAAATATTCTCGAAAGTGGTCATTGCACAAACCCGACGATCCTATCGCCATTTCTTCTTTTTTATATTTATAACCCTTTTTTCCCCAATGGTATTCGCTGATGAAATGAAATTTCTATTCTTTACAGATTGTTAACAAATGCACTCAGGCAATGAATTCGACTCTGTTTCTGCCCTTTTGTTTTGCTCCATACAGTGCCTGATCGACAACAGCGATCAACTCCTGCAGTATAGTTCGATCGGAAGTCATTTGTGTTACACCTAGACTGATGGTTACCGAAATCTCTTCTTCGTTATATTTCACATGCAACTCTTCAACCCTCTTGCGCAGCCGTTCCGCCACATCAACCGCGGCTTTCACTCCAGTATCTGACAGTAAGATTAAAAACTCTTCTCCACCATATCTAGAAAAGATATCGCTATCTCTCAATTCCTTTTGGATGACCTGCGTGATCCTTTGAAGCACTTTATCACCCGCGATATGTCCAAAATGATCGTTAACATCTTTGTAATGATCAATATCGATCAGGATCAGTGAAAGCTTTTTATGATAACGGATCGAACGATTGATTGCTTTATTAGCTGCCAGGTAGAAGAAACGTCTATTATAGATTCCGGTCAATTCGTCAATGATTGCTAATTCTTTCATCCGCTCATACATTTTCACATTTTGGAATACTATCGAAAGCTGTGCAGCAACCGTTTCAAGCAGCTGTATCTGTTTTTGATTAAAAGCGTCTTGGGTTATGCTGAAAACAGAAAGAACTCCAATGGTTTCTTTCCCTTTTATCAAAGGAATGCCAAGACAGGTCTGCATTTTTTCAAATGAATAATCCTTTTTTTGAGTAAGTCCTTCTAACATTTCAGGATCATCAAACCTGGGCAGATAGAACGTTTTCTTATTTTCTACAACCAGTTCAATGAATCTGCTGATCTTCTTATCATCAACCTCCATGCTTTGCAGCTTATCCTTTTTTGAACTAAATATATATGCTATTGTTTTTCCCAATCCTTCATTAAACAACATCAACAAGAATATATCGATCTCTTTAAAATGCGCAATCTGTTTGATCAATCCATCGACAATTTCATGATCATTCAATTCTTTTGTCATCGATAATCCTATTTCATACAAAGTTGTCAAATCTTGATTGCGTTCGCGAAGTTCTTCAACATAACGCGCATTTTGAATAGCGATCGCTGCTTCGTCTGCAAAGACTTTTAAACGTTCTGCCTGTTCTTGGGTAAAGAAATTTGGGGTTTTACTATCTACATTGATGAAACCAATCACTTTTCCATCTACAACAATTGGGCTGCCTATATAGGAACGAACCCATTTTGTATCTGGAAGTGCAACCCACAAAGAACTTTTTACAGTATCTGTAATAACCAGAGCTTCTTTTGTAGAAGCCATTTGCTTGAAACCCGGAATATCATCAACTTTATACTCATATGGTCCGAATGTTTTTTTTGATTTTTCTTTATATCCCTTAATTTTCACAAAATGAAATAATGATTCATCTTTTATTAACGCCACATTTGCTGCATCATGTGGAACAACCTCATGTAGAATATCAAGCATTTTTTCAAGCACAATTTCTAGATTAAGTGAACTATTTAATGTCGCGGCAATGTGGGCAAGGGCTTCGGCATATTTTCGCTGTTCTTTTTCATAGATCTCAAGTTGTTTCCTTTTGGAAATATCTTGAAGAACGATCAACTGCCCGGTAGGATTCGCTCCAGTCATAATAAATGAACTACTTATCTGAACATACTTGCAGGTTTTCTGACCTATACATATCTCGAATCTAACGCTGTCCTGTTTTTGCAGATTCTCAACTAGGTCAGGATATTTTGAGAGAGATTTGGTAAAAGATTTTTTTAAGAGTTCTTTTAGAGGAATCTCTAGAATATTTTCAGCAGCGATATTTCCATCGACAATGTTCCCTTTTAAATTTAAGACAAGAATTCCCTCTTGCATTGTGTCGAAAATGATATTGCGGGCAACTGGAGCAACCTCGAAAATTTGACCTTTATAAATAGAAACAGCAATAATCAGCCCGGTGAATGATAACCCTATGGGTGTTAAATCCAGTCCTTTAATAGGGCTCAAACCAAAAAGATATAGAAGATTGCCCAGCCATGGAACAATAGTTGCGAAAACCAGTAAAAACCCCTGGAGACGATATGATTTTGAAAAGTTTAAAAAAGCTTTAACAAGACGATAGATTCCCCATAGCAGCAGAATATAACTATAAATCATATTGATCCAAAAGAAGAGACCATGTACATAAACAAGGTTTTCAACTCCGGGAATATTGGATGGGTAAATATCCTTCCAAATTAATCCATGGTATTCATTTGTAAATACAAGAATGAGAGTAATGATCGGTACCAGGTAAATTAAGAACAAATTTATTTTGGTTATCCACTCATCTTTTCGGCTGAATCGACTTGAAAAAATAAAATAACTGGCAGGCAGCATAGTAATTCCCAGATATTCGAATTTTGCCCAAAATATCTTGCTGGCAATATCCTCAGATACACCTTCGAACACACGAAAAAATAACCATAACACAATTGCCAGCATTGTGAATCCAAATGCAGTTCCACCTGGTTCAACTTTTTTAATAAAAATAATAACGGCGACAAATAGGGAAACAATAGCCGCCCCAAAGAATATCAAATCGACGGGAAGAAAAGAATATATCATGAATTAAATTTCAAATCGAAATCTGTAAATCTATTACCGCCATGAAATTGCAATGAATACTATCTATTATTATAACCAGAATATTATCTTGGTTTATATGTCCCTTCCGGGTTGATCCCAAGACTACCTGCCTTGAAAGACCGTTCATCCACCCGTGAGAGATACTCTGCCTGTTCCTGCGAGATCAACGTTATTAAATCTGCATGTTTCAGATATTGCTCTACTTTATCGACCCCCTCAGATTCAGTCATCCAATTCCAATTATCAAAAGCTTCCATATTGATCGGTTGAGTATAAAACCGCAGCGTTTTTTGACCATCAACATTGAAAAAATCGTCAAAGTAAGAAAGCACCAATTCACGAATGGTAGCATACACAGGTTCTCGAAAACGCAGTCCGCTGTAATTAGATTTCGCCACTGCTCCCCAGCAGTCAAACTCACGGAATAATGCCAGAACATGATCATCATCTGTCCCGGGTTCTGGCTGCATATCAACGATCAAAGGTTCATATCCGATAAGGCGCAGAATAGTTACGGCAAACAAACCACCATCCAGGCAGTGTGCCTGCCGCTCCCTCAGTACTTCAATTGAAGAACGATTACGATCTCCAGAGGGATACAAAGTTGAATCAAGAAAATGCTGTATCTTAAAGGGTGAATCCATTTCATGCACGTGCTTCTGTTCATCTGTGCTAAGCATTTTCAGGAATTGTTCGACTTTTTGAACCATATCTTTATTTACTTTCAATTTTATAAATTATCTTATATTTTTCTTGATAATTTGCCTTTTGTATTTATTCCTTATATCCATGTAATGGTAAAATGGTTAATGACAATCAATTGGAATAAATTATATTTCTTTTCTTAGAAGGGGTGTTGAAAAAGTCGTCATAATCTTATATGCTACATTCATGAAGCAAGCTGACTTCTAAAACAGCAGTTTTTATTTTGAGTTTGATAAAAAGGAGTGACAAAATGGGAGAAGCTGGAAAAAAAGATAAGAGTCATAGGGAAGATAGAAAGAAACCGAAGCTAACGATAAAGGAAAAGAGAAAAGCAAAGAAAGAAAAAAAACAAAATACCAATACGGTTAGCTTTCCTAAGTAATAGAGTGTAGCTGATTGATGCTCTATCTATTCAATTCATATGATCCAACATACCTTGGATAAGCTCCATATTGAAAAAATCAAAACTGCACTTCACTGAAGTGCAGTTTTTTATAAATGAAGACTTTATTTATTTTATTTCGAATATTGCCGATAATGGTCTCGGTGCACCCAGTTCCCGTCCAAGTTTTCCTGGAGAACATCCACCGATTTCAATGCGAAATTCACCGGGTTCGAGAGTCAGTTTTCCATCATTATTATAGAATGACATCATTTCTGGAGTTAATGTAAACTCCACCTTCATACACTCCCCTGCTTTAAGATCGATGCGTTTAAATCCAATCAGGTGATGCAAAGGGACAATCGTAGAGGCTTCAAGATCAGATAGATAATACTGAACAACCTCGGCAGCAGGTTCTTTTCCTGTATTCTGAAGCACAAAGCTGAGATGTAATGATTCATCAATTACAATGCTCTGCTTTTCAAGGTGAAGATCCCGGTATTCAAATTTGCTGTAGCTCAATCCAAAGCCAAAGGGATACAGTGGTTCTTCCTTCATATAGCGATATGTCCTTCCATCCATGCAGTAATCGTCAAATGGAGGGATCTGATCCAATGATTTTGGAAATGTCAGAGGTAATTTCCCAGATGGAGAGACATCGCCAAACAATATATCTGCAACTGCCTTTCCCCCTTCCATTCCCGGATACCAGATAAAAAGAATGGCATCCACCAGATCTTCAATCTCGCTTAATTCAATCGGGCTTCCTCCTGTTAATACAAGCACGATTTTTGTGCCATACAATGCAAGTTCTTTAATATAATTGATCTGGCTTTCAGGCAGCGAGATATTGGTCCGATCTCCGTTTTGGGGAGATAACAAAGATTCACCTTCTTCTCCTTCAAGGAAGGAAGAAAAACCCCCACAAACGATCGCCAGATCAGATGATTGTGCCATTCCGGGAGCCCAGGTTTCTTCTATCTCTCTGGGATGTTTCAACATAGCACCGGTGGTATATTCCATACCCATTCCCTCAGGGATCCGTCCGGTGATTCCCTCAAGCAGGGTGACCATTCTTTCATTGAAGCCATAATAATTACCTAAAAGAACCTCTGTGCTGGTCGCGTTGGGACCGGTTATAAAGATTTTCCTTACCGATGGTTGAATGGGCAGAATGTTATCTTTATTTTTCAATAAAACGATCGACTCAACGGCAGCTTGGTAAGCAAGTTCTCTGTGCTTGTCGTTCCCAACAACACTTTCCGGGATCGATGCAAAAGGAACATCCTGAGGTGGGTCGAACATGCCAAGCTTGAAGCGAGTTAATAAAACACGTTCCAGAGCATGATCAACATCTTCTTCGGTGATCAATCCGCGCTTGATAGCCTCAGGGATCTCATCGAAAACATGATCGCAGCCAAGGTCGCAGCCATGTTTCAATGCCAGTGCGGCAGATTCAGCCGCATCCTTTGTAACCTTGTGACTGAGATGAAAATCAGATAAAGCTCCGCAATCTGATACATAATGCCCCTTGAATTTCCACTCCCCACGAAGAATATCTTCAATCAGAAGCTGGCTGGCGCAGCAGACCTCTCCCAGCGTCCGGTTATATGCTCCCATGACTGCTTCCACATTAGCATCCTGCACCAATTTTTTAAAAGCCGGCAGGTATGTGTCATATAATTCGCGCCTGGTTACAACCGCGTTAAATGTATGGCGTTGTTTTTCCGGACCGGAGTGAACTGCAAAGTGTTTCGCACAGGCAGCCGTTTTCAAATACTTCGGATCATTCCCCTGCATACCTTTCACAAATGCAGAAGCCATTTCGCCGGTCAGGAAAGGATCTTCTCCCCAGGTTTCTTGCCCTCTCCCCCAGCGGGGATCGCGAAAAATATTCACATTGGGTGACCAGAAATTCAATCCCTGATATTGATCGGTGTATCCATTTCTGCGCAGTGCCTCATGATATTTTGCACGCCCTTCATCGCTGATAGCATCTGCCACCTGATAGATCATTTCCCTATCCCATGTAGCAGCCATCCCAATTGCCTGTGGAAAAACCGTGGCCCGTCCATTGCGGGCTACCCCATGCAGCGCTTCACTCCAGTAGTTATAGCCGGGAATACCCAGGCGGGGAATGCTCACTCCCGTATGACTCAACAAGCCCGTTTTCTCTTCAAGGTTTAAAAGCTTGATAAGCTCTTTTACCCGAACAGGAAAAGGCAATGATGTATCAAGGTAGGTTTGCTTTTCTTGTCTGTCATTCTCATTCATGCATACACCTCAATTTCTAACAATCAAGAATAAAACTTTCTAGAATAATTACGACTATACGCAAAATCAATCATCTAACTTTCAAAAATTGAATCTTTTTCTACCTTCTCTGAAATCAGAATGAAATACGCTGATCTGATTTTTTATCCTTTGATCGCGCCAGCAGTTAATCCTGAGACTATTTGTTTTTCTGCAAAGAAGTAGAAAATGATTGTCGGTATTGAAGACAGGGCAACAAATGCAGAAACCAAAGCAAGATCCTGTCCATATTGACCCTGGAACTGCATCGTACCCAGCGGCAGCGTCCAGAGTTGATTGCTGTTTAAAACAACCAGGGGAACAAGCAGATCATTCCAACTGGAGATCATGACCAGCGCTCCAACAGCCGATAGCGACGGCTTTACCAGCGGAATCATAATGCGGCAGAAGAAATCAAAATTTGTACACCCATCCATATAAGCAGCATCCTGAAGTTCAGTGGGGACTGCAGTGAAAAATCCTTTCAGGATCATGATATTTCCAGATAACTGAAACGCAATTTGGACCAGAAAAACTCCCCATAGAGTATCGATCATGGGAATTCCTAACTGTTCCAGCTGCCTGAGCACAAAATAAACAGGCAGAATAGCTACATTGATCGGGAACATAAGCCCGATCGTAAACAAATTGAAGAAAAAATTTTTTCCACGAAACTGCATTCTGGCGAATACAAATGCCACCATCGCGCTTAGACCAACTGCTCCAACAGTTGCGGCAACCATCACGATCAAAGAATTCCTCAGCATATTCCAAAATGTCGGGTTCCTTAAAATCGAAATGATATTATCCCAATTAGGAGGGTTGGGAATGGAGTATGGATGTGAATACATCTGTCCGGTGGTTTTTACGCTGCCAAAAAGCAAGATCACAATGGGAATCAGGATCAAGATTGCAGCAAATGTTAGAAAGAGATAGATAGGCAGTCTTTCAGGAACTTTCTTTATCCACTGCGGAGGATTAACGTATTTACCCATGGAGTATTCCTTTCTATAAACCGCTGAGGTAATCTGGTTTACGGGTGAGAGCCTGGTATACCAGTGAAAAGATCATGCAGATGATGAACATAATGATGGCAACTGCTGACCCATATCCAAGCTGGAACCTGACAAAACCATAGCGATACATATAGGTTGCCATTGTTTCACTGGCGTTAACCGGTCCTCCCCTGGTCATCACCCAAACTAAAACAAACTGCTGGATTGAGCCCAACACGGACATATAAACAGATGTTTTTATTGTTCCGCTTAATAAAGGCAGCGTTATATAAAAGAAACTCTGGATCTTGCTGGCTCCATCGATCGTTGCCGCTTCTTCGATTTCTCTGGGAATATTTTGAAGCCCGGTTAGATACAACAGCATATGTAACCCAAAGTATTTCCAGGTTAAAACGATGAATACCGCAAAGATCACAATATTCATATCCGCAAGCCACGCGATTGGATCCAGCCCCAGCATGACCATAACTCCGTTCAGAAAGCCTCGCTCCGGATCAGCATTGAAGAGCAGCATCCACATGATGCCTGTATTCACCTCAGAAAGCACATAGGGTAGAAAAAAGACGGTGCGGAAAAAAGCTCTTCCCGGCAGATCACGTCCTACCATTGTCGCTAAAATCAATGCGATTGGCAGCTGTAAACCAAGAGATAATCCAATGATCAGCAAAACATTTTTAATTGCTTTCAGGAATACCTCATCGGATAGAATTTTTTCGTAGTTTTCCAATCCGATATAATCTACTGCAGGTCCAAATCCTTTCCAATCATACATACTGTATTGAATGGATCTGAAAATGGGATAGACCACAAAGAGAACAAAAAGAATTAATGCAGGTAATAAAAAAATGGCAACGACCAGATTATTTTGGAATCGTTTTTCTCCAGCAGTGGTTCTAATTGGCTTTTCTTTACTTCGAGTTATTGGAAACTGCATAATTTGCTCTTTCTTTCATCATCTGGATTACCATTGAATAATTACCGAAATTCTTATAAATGTATTTACAGGTTTTTATTATTCCTCTTCTATTGGTAATCTTCAGGTTCCCTCTATTGATAAGAGACAGGTGCGTCTCGGTATTGATCAACCTGCACGCACCTGTCTGTTTTTTATTTAAAAGTTACTCAATTTGTTCTACGGCACCAGCTTCGATTTCTGCTGCTACCTCTGCGGCTGTTGCAGTCCCTGCGAACAATTTCTGAACTGCATCATTGATAATGCCGCCCATAGCAGAAGGTAGAATCTGATCATAGTACAGCTGGAAGTACTTTGCATTGGCGAAGCTCTGCTGTACAAGCAGTAAATTCTCGTCAGTCAAACCCACTTCACCACCCTTCACAACGGGGATGCCCGTACCTGAAGCTGCGATAACAGCCTGGTTTGCTGCAGTGGTCAGATACTTCACGAAATCAATGGCTTCCGGTTCAGCATCTTTCCCAATAGCGAATCCATTTCCACCTCCGATAACGTCGGTTACATCACCTACTCCACCTTCAACGGATGGGAAATTGAACATACCAAGATTCACGACGCCTACACCATCTGCGCTGTTGGCTGCCTCAACTGAGGGAGCCCACTGCCCTGAGAGTTCCATGGCAGCTTTACCATTACCAAAAGTAGCCTGCATTTCATCATGGGTTGCACCCAGATAGCCATCCTGGAATGGATCCAGTGCGATCAGTTTCAAGAGTTCTTCACCAGCCTGAACAAAAGCCGGATCGGTGAAGGAACCGGTGCGATTGGCTGCTGCGGTGAATGCCGCTTCGCCACCGATGCGGGTGGCAAGATATGACCAGATATGCATACCGGTCCAGGTATCTCCCTCACCCAGAGAAATCGGGGTAATACCAGCATCTTTCAGCAGTTGTACATCCGCCAGGAACTCAGACCATGTGGTAGGAACTGCGGTAATTCCAGCATCAGCAAAGAGATCTTTGTTGTACCACCAGCCAACCATACCCATATCCCACGGCACGCCGTAGTTTTCGCCATCTGAAGCGAATACTGCCAGCGCACCAGGAGCAAATGTATCGCGCCAGGCGCCACCATCAGCATCCAGGTAAGGGGTGATGTCCTGCAGTAATCCAGCATCGATCTGTTCCTTTAATGTACCGCCGCCCCAGCTCTGGAAAATATCAGGAACTTCACCGGACTGCAGAACAGTGGTCAGTTTTGTCTTGAAAGCTTCATTCTCAAGAACGGTGATTTCGATGGTCACATTTGGATGGGCAGCCATATAATCATCAGCCATTTTTTGCCAATCAGATAAGGCTGGATCTTTTGTGGAAATATGCCACCATGTGATTGTTACTGGTTCTGCAGCCTCTTCGGCTGGTTCTTTAGCAGATGTACTTTCTTCTTCAGCAGGTGCTGCTTCAGTTGCTGCAGTTTGGCATGCGGTTAGCATGAAAAGGGCAATAAACAACACGCTGAATATTGAGAAAATCTTGCGATTCATGTAATTCCTCCATTTTTTTGTCAACAAGATATAATAGAAACGTGCGGAGAACACCTCCACACAGAGACACAGGTCTTCTTGAAACATTCAATAGTGGTAGAGAAGACCTGTTTTTTTTATTCTTTATCCGATTTACGCCACCTCCTCTCACAAAATTTTTATCCAACTAGCAGCATTAGAAAATAAATAACCTGATGTTTCTAATGGACCTCTGAGTATCGACGGCATGAATTCCGTACTACTAGCTGCGTTTTCATTCGGAAAGTTTGATCTTCTAAAGGTATTTCATTGATGATCTTGATCAACATTTGCGTAGCGGTATACCCCATTCTTAAAATAAATTGATCGATTGTCGTTAATCCCAAATATTTTGATTCTGGAATATTATCAAATCCGACCAATGAAAAGTCATTTGGAATGCTCAATCCCATTTTTTCAGCGATCTGATATACGCCCATTGCCATCTGATCGTTAGATGCAAAAATTGCCGTTGGTCGATCTTCAAGCGTTAGAAGCTTTTGCCCGCCCTCGATCCCTGTTTTAGTCGTGTAATCTCCCGAGACAATTAGCTGCTCATCAACAGGAAGACCCGTTTTTTTCAGGGCATCACGATATCCTGATAAACGTCGGTTTGCGCTTTCCAGTTCCACGCGCCCACCGATAAAACCGATCCGTTTGTGTCCTAACCCGATCAGATATTCCATCGCGTCAAGCGATCCCTGATAATTCGTCGCATGAACTGCCGGATAGTTTGGATGGCTCATCACCGGATCGATGGATACGATCGGCTTATCGATATTGTATTCAGATGCGACTGGAGCTACAACGATAACACCATCAGAAATGGATTTTGCCAGGAGTGTAATATATTTCTGTTCGGAAGTAACATGCCCGCGTTTACGCACATCACCGGATGTATAAACCAGCAGGTCAAACTCGGATTCTGCAATAGCCTGGTTTACCCCCTTCATGATCTCAATTGCATATGGATACGCAATATCTGGCATGATCAACCCGATCAGATTTTTCTTTTGACTGCGCATGCTGCGTGCAGCCAGGTTCGTGCTGTATCCAAGATCTTCTATCACTTCTAAAACATGTGTTTTTGTTTCTTTCGCAACATCGATCTTCCCATTCAATACACGAGAAACAGTGGAAACTGATACTCCAGCGGTTTTAGCGACATCTCGAATTGTAGTTGACCGTTTTTCTTGGCTCATTTCTGATTATCCCAGTTCCCTATAACGTTGCCGGTATCATTACCGGTAACGTTACTGATATTATGACACAGGTGATTTTTAATGTCAACTCTTTTTAAGAATTTGGATCGAATAAACAAGATTCATATTTTGGATTATCTAAATAGCATCGGAAATAATAAATTCCCATCCTCCAAAGAATATAAATGAAAAAAAAGGAGATAGTCTACGGGCTATCTCCTTTTTTTTAACTGCTTTCTTTTTCATAAAATATTAAGAGATGAATAGATTTTAAGTGAATCCCCTTTCAATCTCAGAAGCCATTAATCTTCTCCATGTCCAGCCAGCTTGGCTATCTCGACAATGCGAGCATCCAATTCATCGCCCAGATAATCAAAATCTGCATTAAAAAAGCCGCGAATGATCATCGAAATCGCTTCACACTCTTCCATTCCACGGCACATCAAATATTCCACCTGCTCCGGCGCAATCTTTCCAATGCTTGCTTCATGGCTCATGTGCGCTTCAGGATGTAGAGCCTTCAAACCGGGAATAGAAACAATATATCCATCGGTACCAGGGTCCAGGAGCATACCTGCACAATCAACATGCGCATGGCAGTTATGAGCATTACCGATCAAAAGACCTTCCTGCCTGATTTGACCGCCGGTGCAAACTGCCCGGTGAGCGAGTTCAGCCCCTGAGTTTTCCCCATTCAGAAATATCTCTCCGCCGGTCTTGATGAATGAACCTTTCGACCCGAAAATGATGGTCTCATATTTTGCCTTGGAATCTTTCCCGTTCAGCCAGGTTACCGGCTCACTTTCCATGTCCTGTGCGGGACGCATGCAGATATAGTTGCTGGTATAGACGCCGTTATCATCCACAATCGTTCTGGCGCGCGGGCGTACTTTCACATTTTCACCCCAGCTATGCACCATGGTATTGGTAAAGCTGGCATTCTTGCCAATGAAGTGCTCGCTCACCGCATAATGCTGAACCGAACCGATCCCGGCGGCAATCGCACAGCCCGTGATCAAATTCAATTCAGCACCCTCTTCCAGAACAACCACATTATGAACCACCTGCGCCATCTGGGAACAGGTCATAAATAAACCAGCCTGGAAAGCATTGGTAATTTTTGCTCCTTTATCCACATGGATATAATATCCAAAGGGTACTTCCTGTTCAGCGCAGGCTGCCGTAATCTCATCCTGATCAGGTTTGATCAATTTGAAATAGTATTTATCCCTCAGCCAATTATATTTCTTCAGGGCAGTACTGATCGGCAGTACTTCCAGACCTTCCGAAGAGCGGGGAATCATATGTTCTTGATAATTTTTTAAGATGTATGTTCCCGCCCGTTCTTTATTGTTCAGTAAAATTCCGACATTTGAAAGTGTTTTAATATCCACAGGGTTTAATGCTGCACTTGTTGCATTCGCGTTCATTCTGCCAATCCTTCCAGATCTTTTAAGCAATTCTTGCAGTTTAGATAGCCAGATTTGCTGATTTCCTCAAATATAAGCTCCGGATTTCCAGAACCAACCATTAACCCGTCAACAATTACATGCCCTTTATCAGGATGCACATAATTCATGATTTGACCGGTATGTGTAATAATCAAACCAGCCCGTCGATGAACAGAGCAATGGTCCCTCGATACAAAAATCTGTTTTACAACTGACCCCACCACGCCCAGCGCTTCAATATCCACACCAGAATCTGGCTCATCCATCATCATGAAACGGGGCTGCAGGGCAAAAAGCTGAACCAGTTCAGAACGCTTGATCTCCCCTCCAGATAGTCCATCATTGATATCTCGACCGAGGAATGATTCAACCTGCGCCATTTTCACGATTTCCTCATATTCCATGGAATTTTGAGAAGCATTTTCCAACTCATAGCGCAATAGTTTATCCAACTTCACTCCGGCAATGGTAGGTGGACGCTGCAATGAAATACCAATTCCCAAGCGTGAGCGCTCCTCCAAACCCAATTCAAGAATACTTTGCTCTTCAAACAAAATATCTCCCCGGGTAACTTCATAGGCAGGGAATCCCATGATAGCCTTCAATAACGTGGTTTTACCGCTGCCGTTCGGTCCCAATAAAGCATGGACCTCTCCTTCATTGATTTCAAGATCTACGCCATGTAGTATCTCTTTGTGATTTACTTCCACGTGTAAACCTTTGACCTCCAATAAACTCATTTAGAAACTCCTTTTTTCAAGTATGCAGAGAATTGAATTTTCCCCCATGATTCAATTTTTTACCAAACTATCAACAGATCTGCATTTTTCTTTTTACACAGATTGAATTATTTATCAGTATGAATTTGTATTTTTATTTCATGAATGGTTATCGATTGCATCCTCCTTAAGATATCAAATCCTCCAAAATTGATATGCACTTGACATAATATTTATTTTGACAAAATAGCAATCATGCAAGATATATCGCTAAAATCATGATTGATTATAATCTACTTTATTATGATAATTATCACTTATTTCATACTTATTTTATTTTAGAATAATTCAAAAGAATAATGTTGTAGTACCCACCTCTTGAAGGCTTAACATTCGATTATTACGTGAAAAATATTGAGCTTCTTTTTGAGAGGACATTTGAAATTTCCTCAACACCCCTGTAGGAACCATCATCTGATCACACTGAATCATGATGTGGGGCTTATGCGAGATTTTATGCGCAGTTTTGCATAGCAAGAGTGAGATTTGAACTCACAACCAAGTACTATTTATAAACCAAAGAATTATTCCATCTGGTTGAAGATGCACTAGCATATAAAGAATCACCTTGTTAGGTTGAAAATACTCACTATTACGTGCATTGACAGCAAGGTTTTAGATTTATATAATTTTGTTATCCAACAATACCCATTCATTGCACAATCTTGATAATTGTGAGGGAGATATCGAATGATTTAAGAATGGAGCTATTCAAGAGTATTTAATAAATTGAAGCTTGCGCGGAAAGGCTATTATATTATGATTAAAGAAAGTGTCAAACCGAGACTCAGATTCCTGTTTAGGTTAACCCATTTATCAATCCTCATAAGTCTGGTGCTCGTTATAACACTCACTTTAAATATTCAAGTTGTCTCGGCGGCGGGAAGCCAGATTCCACTTGGTACAGCAATTAGTTTTTCGGTTCTTGCGGGTTCAGGTATCACAAATACTGGTGCAACAACAATTACCGGGGATGTCGGAACATTTCCAACTACAACAGAAACCGGATTTGGAACAGTAACATTGACCGGAACGAACCATTTCGGTGATGCTGTGACACAATCTGCAAAGACAGATTTGACAGCAGCCTACATCAACGCCGCTGGTCAGGGACTGGATTATTCGATTGTCGCTGACCTCGGTACCATGTCGCCGCTGACACCTGGAGTCTATAATTCAGCTTCCTCAATCGGACTTACCGGGACGGTGATATTGGATGGCGGTGGTGATCCAAATGCCATCTTTATCTTTCAAGCCGGCTCCACACTGACTACGGCATCTAGCAGCAAGATTGTTCTTATTAATAGCGCCCAGGCTTGCAACGTTTTTTGGCAAGTAGGTTCTTCTGCCACTTTAGGTACAGGGAGTACATTTGTTGGAACCATTATGGCTCTTGATTCGATCACAGACGATGGCAGCTCAACGATCGATGGTAGATTTCTAGCAAGAAATGGGGCAGTTACATTAAACAATACCACTATTTCCCGCTCGATCTGCCAAGCAGCCGTCAAGACGACACTTTCCTCTAACCCAATAAACGCAGGCGACATAATACATGATAGTACGACTTTAGTTGGAGTCACAAATGATGCGGGAGGAACCGTCACCTATGAATATTATTCGGATAATACTTGCACCGGGGGCTCCACTACAGTTGGTAGTGCTGCGGTTACAAATGGTATTGTACCGGATTCAAGTAATGTCACCTTTCCTACAGCAGGAACGTATTATTGGCAGGTATCATATAGCGGGGACACCAACAATTACGGCGCGACAAGCGCTTGTATTAGTGAAACACTGGTAGTTAACAGCCTCAGCAAAACCAATCCTAATCTAGTGACTATGCTTTCCTCCTCCAGTATAACAGTTGGCAGCTCAATCCACGATACTGCGTCGTTCTCCAGCGGATTCACAATTGGTGCAAGTGTGGATAATGGATCAGTGATTTATACATATTACACTGACAGCGCCTGCACCTTGGATGCTATGAATGCTGGAACCGTAACGGTTCCTAGCACTACCGGAATTGTGCCAGACTCAAGTTCTGTTACCTTCCCTACAGCCGGAACTTATTATTGGCGGGCAATATTCACCGGAGATGATAATAATAACAGCAGTATCAGCGCCTGCAATGAAGTACTGACAGTCAATAAAGTCTCTCCAACCATCGCTATAACTCTTTCCCCAGCCAGTGGACCGGAAGGAACTGTTGTGTATACAAGTGCAGTTTTAAATGGAGCCACTAGCGATGTGATTGGATCAGTGACCTACTCTGTATATACGAACAGTGCCCACACCGGAAGCCCCATTGCCGCTGGAATCAAGACAGTAGCCAGCGGTATCGTGTCGGATTCAAATTCTATTACTTTCAATACAGCCGGAACTTATTATTGGCAGGCAGTATTTAGCGGAGACGCCAACAATAACGGTGCTTCCAGTAGCGACGGTGTACTGACGATCACACCAACCGTAATTTCACCCACTGTTTTACCCGATACAGGCTTTGCACCAGCAGTTAAATCCTTCCTTCCCAATCAGCCTGCTGATGAAGCATATACCAGCATGGGAGATCTATGGTTGGAAATCCCACGCCTAGATATTCAGATGCCCATTGTGGGTGTACCGCCAACATCAACCGGTTGGGATGTCACCTGGCTTTCAAACCAGGTTGGCTGGCTACAAGGAACGGCATTCCCTACTTGGGCAGGAAACTCAGTGCTGACCGCACATGTATACAATGTGAATGGCGACCTCGGTCCATTTGGGAAGTTGGATACGCTGCAGTATGGAGACCAAATCATCATCCACGGTTGGGGACAACAATATCTCTATGAAGTCCGCTCAATCAGCGTAATCGCACCGGATGCCATTGAATCGGTCATACAGCATGAAGATCTTCCATGGATAACACTGATGACCTGTAAAGGGTATGACGAGAATACCAACTCTTACATGAGTCGTTACATTGTAAGAGCTATTCAGGTTGAGATCAAGTAACCAGCAGCCATTTGTATCTATAATTATTAAATCTGAATAATAAAATTTCTAGATCATATCAAGAAAATTTGATGGAAATTAGTAAATCTATCCTAGTGTAAAGGAAATTGGAAACAGGAAAAATTTAGTTAAGATCGAAATAGGTGGTGCTGGGGAAAAAGATACAGGCAAAAAGAACAAAGAAAAAGACCGAAGCTGACGATCAAAGAAAAGAGAAAACTGAAGAAAAACAAAAACTTTAGGTTTGTTATTATCCATTTGAGAGTAATAAGGTCTGCTACCCTGTTCAAAAAAAGGCAAGAGTGAGGTTTGGACGCTCAATCACAAATTTGTTTGCCATATTTCTTACCTCCTACGCGGTTGTATGTGACCAATCCACTGGAATAGTCACCAAAACCGCTTTTTCATCGTAACCGAATTTCCTGCACGATTCCTAATAATGGGTATAATGAGTTTTATTGTTTCGTGAACAATCTGTTCAAAACATCAACAGCGAAGTCATTCGCATAAATCAATTGGGTCAAGAGTACAACTTGGCTCTACAGAGTCAAGGAGTATTTTAATGTTTTTCGAACAATTTTCTTTTGACCCGCGTATCATCGCAGGTATTAAAACCGTTGGGTATACCAAACCTACCCCGATCCAACAGCAAGCCATCCCCGTTGTGCTCAAGAGGCGCGATGTTCTTGGCTTGGCACAAACCGGCACCGGGAAAACCGCAGCATTCATGCTTCCCATCCTGCAGCTTCTCAACATCAACCCAACGCACCAAATTCGGGCACTCATCATCGTTCCAACTCGCGAACTTGCCGAACAGATTCATCAGACGGCGATCGTCTTGGGTAAAAATACACATGTACGCAGTGCGACCATCTACGGAGGAGTGAGCAAGGGTCCGCAGTTGAAATCATTGCGGCGCGGCATGGATATTATTGTGGCATGTCCCGGTCGATTACTGGACCTGCTGAATAGCAAAGCCATTGATCTATCGCACGTTGAAGTGTTGGTATTGGATGAAGCCGATCAGATGTGTGATATGGGCTTCCTCCCTGATATTCGCCGTATTCTCAAACGGGTGCCGGTGCAGCGCCAGACACTGTTCTTTGCAGCCACCATGCCAGATGAAATTCGTTCATTGGCAGAAAGTATTCTCAAAGATCCTGTAACCGTGCAGATTGGCATGATTGCGCCGACGAAAACTGTGTCACATGCACTGTATCCTGTACCTCAATTACGGAAAACCGCACTGGTCACGACCTTGCTGCAGCAGCTAAACTCGGACCGGGTATTGATATTCACCCGAACCAAACACCGGGCGCGCAATCTTGCACACAAATTGGAAATTGAAGGTTTCCGCACCTCAGCACTGCAGGGGAACATGTCCCAAAACCAGCGACAGGGGGCTCTGGATGGTTTTCGCAAGGGCAAATATGATATTCTCGTTGCTACCGATATCGCCGCACGCGGTATCGACGTAACGGATATATCCCATGTCATCAATTTTGACATGCCAGATACAGTAGATGCTTACATTCACCGCATCGGTCGCACCGGGCGCGCTCAAGCAACAGGCAAAGCTTTTACTTTTTGTGTGCCGGAGGATGGGGGAATGATCCGCAATATCGAGAAAGTACTGGGTACAAAGATCGAGCGAGAACGCTTGCCCGGTTTTGACTACGGTCCCCGTACACCGGAAAGTCAGCCTCAACAGAATCGTCGAAACCGATCACGTCATTTTTACTCGAACTCAGGGCATGACCGATCCAGAAACCCTAAGGCACATACAGCTAAAGCTTAAACAGTTTGATTGATCGGATAACCTACTGTCAATCTGGTGCTGGGTTTTTGCATTCATAACAACATCCTCACTTTGTCATAGCATGCAGGCTTGCAGAATTGTGTCCATCTCATAAAGCCTTTCTCCGATCAAAGATGATTTCTACCTTGATCTACTGGCTGATCCGCATGTGATGAGAGAGATATATTATTCTACTGAATGGTCACCATTTAAAAAAGATATGCTCAAGAGACTTTCCTCTTGAATGAACCTGAAAGGATTATTATGAACACACAACAATTAAAGCGTATGCATGCAAGAAAGGACTTCATCGCAGCATTGGATCAATATTAGGCTAGCTTTCCTGCATAATTCGAATAATTATCAGGGATGCACATTTTTCTATTGAAAATTGCGCATCCCCGCAGTTACTAATTACCACCGGGATTCTGGATCAAATTATCAAAACTATACACACTGTAATCAGTGACTTTCAGTGTTGTATTTGAATCAAAGCCAACCGTCACTTCCCAATTGCTTACATACAGGTCATCCATTCCAATGAAAAGCTCTCTCTCATAGAACACCTGGTTCTCGGAACTGCCATCTTCCCAAACAACCACCCGCAGTACCATATCATCATCGGTCGCAAATAAGATGTTGTACCATTTGTCCGGTTCGAATTGGAAATCGCTTATCTTCTCTTTGGTCACTTCCTGGACGTATACGCAGTAAACACCATCTCCCTCAAAGTTGATCGCGACCTCGCCCATCCCCATAAACGTGAATGAAAGATTGCCGACCGGATCAAGCATGAACCGCATCCAAAAAGCTTGCTGCCGGCGTCCGTCGCCGCCAAAATCTTTGAATCGCGTGTTGAGCGGCATGTATGCACCTTCTGCACCGGAGACAAACTGGAAATAACCATCGCCCGGTTCTTTGACATCAATAAAGCCGAATTGTCCGCCCATATTCTCCGCCATTTGCTCAGCACCTTCATGGAACAACTCCACCGGGTTTTCAAGCATCGCACTCACAACTTCTTCCTGTATTGGAGAATTGGCGATTTCTGGCTCTTGAGTTGGTTCCTGATCGGAAACATCTACCGTTTCCTGCTCCGGGATTTCTGTTGGCATCACTGCGGGTTCAACAGTTTCCGTTGGGGTACACGATGCGAGCAGTAAGACTAATGCGATCAGGAACGTAATAAAACTAGATTTTTTCATTTCCACCTCAAAATTGGTTAATTGGATTTTTCGTGATTCACGAATTTTATCATACCCATATTTTCATTGTATTGGTGGATGATTCAAAATAAATAAAGAATTCCGTGGAATATTCTCAAAAAGGGTTTTGAGCTATTTATGGTCTTTCTGCCTTTCCTGGTGGTATTATTCAAATGAATGGAACACCATTCATAATAAACAATATAGTCAAGAGGTTCTCCTCTTGAATGAACCTGAAAGGATTATCATGAACACAGAACAACTGAAACGTATGCATGAAGGAAAAGGCTTCATCGCAGCATTGGACCAGAGCGGCGGGAGCACACCCAAAGCGCTGCGCCTTTACGGCGTCAAGGAAGATGTCTATTCCAACGACAAAGAGATGTTCGATCTCGTCCACGAGATGCGGACGCGCATTATCACCAGCCCCGCCTTCACATCGGAGCACATTCTCGGCGCCATCTTATTCAAAGACACCATGAACCGCA